>JALCKY010000001.1 GCA_022647575.1 Lachnospiraceae bacterium
TTGAAGTACGGAGTTTTCGGGTATATAATTAAATGAATATTTAAAATAATGACATTTTTTTTAAAGGAAAGACCTGTGCATCAGTTTTTTCGGAACCGGAGAGGATTCATGAAGAGAGGCATACTGGCTTTCATCCTGATCAACTGCATGGTTTTCGGGAATGTTTCTCCGGTTTCAGCAGCCGGTGAAAATGACACACGTCTTTCCGGATCTGTTCTTCAGCAGGCTGTCAGTCAGATCGACATTGAGCCCACTGCCGGAAGTTCCGGAACAGAAGATTCCTCTTTCGGATATATTGATTCGGGACTTCGCGTGCCGAAAGGCATCGATGCGGCAGAAGAGCTGAACTCTTCGGATTCCGGTCTTTTGAATTCAGCTTCCAGCTATGACCTTCGAAGCCAGGGACTTATAACGGGAGTGCGGAATCAGAGCCCATACGGAGACTGCTGGTCATTTTCCGCGCTGGCATCGGGAGAGTCCAGTCTGATCAAAAAGAATCTTGCCGGAACATCCGTCGATCTTTCCGAACTTCACCTGAGCTATTTCAGCTGGAACCGCACGAATGCGACCCAGCCGGCCGGCTGCGAGGGAGACACGACGACCTGGTCAACCAATTATCTGAATTACGGCGGAAACGACTATCTGGCGATCACGTCTCTTGCCCGATGGTGCGGTGCGGCAAATGAGTCCAGCGTTCCCTACGGTCTGGGTTCTTCCTACAGCGCAAATGACGGCGGTTCCTCCTATGGCCAGAACAGCTATATCCTGACAAATGCCCGCATGGCCAATGTCGGCGACCGCAATGCCGTCAAGAACCTGATTGAAACGTACGGTGCGGTTTCTGCTTACTATTATATGGATCCGTCTTACTATTCCTCTGCCTATTACAATCCATCGAAGGCAGCTTATTATTACAACGGATCAGAACAGCCAAATCATGCCATTACCCTGGCAGGATGGGACGACAATTACCCGGCATCGAATTTCAACGGTGCCTGCCGGCCGTCTTCCGACGGGGCATGGCTTGTAAAAAACAGCTGGGGAACTTCATTCGGCCTTTCCGGTTATTTCTGGATTTCCTATCAGGATTCTCAGCTTTCAAATGCTGCAGCCTGCAGTTTTGAACTTTCATCCGCCGGCACCTATGCACATAATTATCAGTATGACGGGGCAACAGGGATGTCCGCCCTGTATGGAAACAATGCTTATTATATGTCCAATGTTTTTACGGCCGGAGGGAGTCAGAAACTCCGGGCTGTCTCATTTTTCTCCTACAATATTAATCTGAACTATACGGTTTCAATTTACAAAAATGTAAGCGGGAAACCGGATTCGGGCACATTGGCAGCTTCTCAGTCGGGATCCTTCGCGGAAGCGGGATATCACACGGTGGATATGAACGATGATGTGACGTTTTCGGCGGGTGAAAAATTCTCGGTTGTGATTGCCCTCCGGGCCGGAGGAAGCGTTTATGCTGTCTATGAGGGCAATGGAACCCACGTGAATTCACGGCTATTATACAGAGACTGCCCATGCGGATGCCGGCGAAAGCTTTTTCAGCTGGAACGGCTCCGACTGGTACGACATGAAGGCAGACTACCATGCCGACGGCAATTTCCGGATCAAGGCTTTTACGGATGACTATACTGCCGCGGCAGAACCGAATCATACTCCCACGGTCTCATCGGTTTCCGTCAGGAGGCTGAGCGGCGGCGACCGTTTTGAAACGGCTGCGAAAATAGCCGAAGCAGCGTTCCCGGACGGTGCCTCCGAAGCGGTTCTTGTTTCCGGCCAGGCTTTCCCGGATGCACTTTCTGCCACGGCCTATGCAGGTGCAAAGGGCTGTCCCGTCCTGATTACGATGCCGGGCTATCTGTCGAACGCGACGAAATCGCTGATCAGTGAACTCGGGATCCGCAGCGTCACGGTCATCGGAGGCAAATCGGCCGTATCGGACAATGTCCTCAGCACGCTGTCGCAGATGGGTGTTTCCTATGTCCGCATTTTCGGAAATGACCGTTTCGAGACAGCTGAAAAGGTTTATGAAAAAGGCCTGGAAACGGGCTGTATTCCTCGTCTGCGTCTGCGTGGTCGCCAGCGGAACAGAAGGCGGCGGATGCGCTTTCGGCATGTCGCCCTGGAGTTATTATTATCAATTATCCGATTTTCCTTGCCGATTCAAAAGGAAATCTGGACAGCACTTCGCTTACATACGCCGGAAAATTTTCCAAGGTATACCTGATCGGACAGACGGGTGTCGTGAGTTCGGAAACGGAAAGCCTGCTTTCAGGAAAGGCTGACCGCATCGGCGGCGATAACCGGTATCAGACCTCTGTGCTGATTGCGGAGCATTTTGCGCCTGCCGCATCCGGCTATGATCATGCGGCCTTTGCAAACGGAGAGGATGGTAGCTTTGCCGATGCGCTGACCGGAGGAATGTATTCCGGTTCCTATCCGGCTCCGCTTCTCCTTATAGCGGGAACCGGCGGAACCGTGTTTGATTTTGCGAAAAACGTTCTGAAGGGTTCCGTTTCGACTCTTTACATTTACGGCGGAAGCAGGGCGGTCACGGCAGAATCCTATAATGCGCTGAAAAAATGCTTTATCTGACAGGACCTTTCACAATTTCTACATAATTAACTGCTATCGTACATTGCATAAGCAAATCGGAGGGAATCGCTATGGATAAACTGAAGATCATGATTGTTGACGATGAAAGCAGGATGCGCAAGCTGGTCAGCGATTTCCTGACGAAGCAGGACTACGACGTGGTGGAAGCGGAAGACGGGGAAAAGGCAGTCGATACTTTCTTTAAAGAAAAGGACATTGCCCTGATTCTTCTGGACGTGATGATGCCGAAGATGGACGGCTGGCAGGTCTGCCGCGAAATCCGACAGTATTCCAAGGTGCCGATCATCATGCTGACGGCACGTGCCGACGAGCGGGATGAGCTGATGGGCTTCAATCTGGGCGTTGATGAATACATTTCCAAACCGTTTTCTCCCAAGATCCTGGTGGCAAGAGTCAATGCCGTCCTTCGCCGTTCCGGTAAGGCAAGCGGAAGCGATATCATGGAAGCCGCCGGAATCCGCGTCGACAAGGCAGCGCATCAGGTTCAGATCGACGGAGAAGATATCGACCTGTCCTACAAGGAATTCGAGCTTCTGAGCTATTTTGTGGAAAACAAGGGCATCGCTCTTTCCCGTGAGAAGATCCTCAATGCGGTCTGGAATTATGACTATTTCGGAGACGCCAGGACCATCGACACGCATGTCAAGAAACTGCGCAGCAAGATGGGTGAAAAAGGCGACCTGATCAAGACCATCTGGGGAATGGGGTACAAATTCGACGCATGAGGGGAAATTTCATGAAACATTCCATACGGTGGAAACTGCTTCTGACCGGGATTGCGCTGATTCTCGGTGCTTTTTTGATATTCGGAATCCTCAACTATTTCTTTCTCGGGAAATTTTATCAGACGGAAAAAACGAAAACCCTGATGGACGTCTATAAAGAAGTCAATCAGATTGCGGATACCTCCACGGATTTTTCAACGGATATCATGAAGGTGTCTGTCGAAAACAATATCCAGATTCTGATCACGGACAGCGACTTCAACGCGCTGAATTCGACGAGCCGCGATACGCAGGAGCTTTCGGCACGTCTGTTCGGCTACTATACAGGCTTTTTCAATGAAGGCTACACCATCCTGAAAAAGACGGGCAGTTACACAGTCCAGACCAGCAGCGATCACCGGATCAGTCTGCAGTATCTGGAAATCTGGGGCCAGCTGGACAATTCCGACTGGTTCCTGATCCGCACGCCGCTGGAGAGCATGCAGGATGCCGCAAGACTTTCCATCCGCTTCTTCATTTTCATCGCCATCATTGTGGCAGCTGCTGCCGCCGTCATCATCTGGTTCTTCAGCAAGAGGTTCACGAAGCCGGTTACGCAGCTGACGGAGCTTTCCAAGCGGATGGCGAACCAGGACTTCAGTGCGAAATACACCGGTGAGACAAATGATGAAATCGGCGTCCTGGGCACGAATTTCAACCTGATGTCCGATGAGCTGGAGGGCACCATTTCCGAGCTGAAGAGCGCCAATACCGAGCTTCAGAAGGATAATGAACGCAAGACGCAGATCGATGAAGTGCGGAAAGAGTTCCTCAACAATGTTTCCCACGAGCTGAAGACGCCGATAGCCCTGATTCAGGGCTATGCGGAAGGCCTGAAGGACAATGTGGCCGACGATGAGGAAAGCCGCGATTTCTACTGCGACGTCATCGTGGATGAAGCGACCAAGATGAACACGATGGTCAAGAAGCTTCTGACCCTGAATCAGCTGGAGTTCGGAAATGACCCGGTGCAGATGGACCGCTTTGATCTGGTGCAGCTGATCAGCGGGGTTGTCCAGGGCATGCAGATCCTGATCGACCAGAAGGAAGCCAAGCTTTCCTTCGTGAATAAGGATCCGGTCTGGGTCTGGGGCGATGAGTTCAAGATTGAGGAAGTCGTCACGAATTTCCTGAGCAATGCGCTGAATCATCTGGACTATGACAAGAAGATTGAAATCCTGATCAAGCAGGAGAACGGAATCGTAACGACATCCGTCTTCAACACGGGCGATCCGATCCCGGAAGAGGATCTGGACAAGGTCTTTGAAAAGTTCTTCAAGGTCGACAAGGCAAGAACCCGCGAGTACGGCGGATCCGGAATCGGCCTTTCCATCGTCAAGGCAGTCATGGATGCCCATCATCAGAAATGCGGCGTTGAGAACTACAACAACGGCGTTGCTTTCTGGTTCACGCTTGAAGGGAAATGACCCTTGTGATAGAATGCTCTCATGATTGCAATTATCGATTATGATGCAGGTAATATAAAAAGTGTCGAAAAGGCGGTACGGAAGCTTGGGAAGAGAACCGCTTCTTATCAGGTCGGCGGAGAAAATCCTTGCGGCGGACCATGTCATCCTTCCGGGAGTGGGCAACTTCGGGGATGCAATGGAACGCCTCAGGAATTACGAACTGATCGGTCCGATTAAGCAGGCTGTAAAGGCAGGAATCCCGTTCCTGGGAATCTGCCTCGGAGAACAGCTCCTTTTCGAAAGCAGCGAAGAAAGTCCCGGAGCCGAAGGGACTTTCCCTTCTGAAAGGGAAATGTCTCCGTTTCGAAGAGCGGGAAGGCTTCAAGATTCCTCAGATCGGCTGGAATTCCCTTCATCTTCAGTATTCAGGAAGACTTTTTTTAGGCATACCCGAACAGTCGTATGTCTATTTCGTACATTCTTATTACGTGAAGGCCGATGAACTCCGGTGCGTCAAGGCCACCTGTCAGTATGCCAATATCGCAGATGCTTCCGTTGAATCGGGAAATCTTTTCGGTTGCCAGTTCCATCCCGAAAAATCCGGGGAAACAGGGCTGCGAATCCTTCGGAACTTCCTTGAGATTAAAAAGGAGGATTCCCCATGCTGACGAAGAGAATCATTCCCTGTCTGGATGTCAACTGCGGAAGAGTCGTCAAAGGCGTCAACTTCGTGGAGCTGAAGGATGCCGGCGATCCTGTTGAAATCGCAAAAGCCTATGATGAAGCCGGTGCGGACGAACTGGTTTTTCTGGATATCACAGCCTCCTCTGACAACCGGATGACAGTTGTAGATATGGTGCGCCGGGTTGCCGAACAGGTCTTCATCCCGTTTACCGTCGGCGGCGGCATCCGCAGCGTCGCGGATTTCCGCAGGATTCTCCGCGAAGGTGCGGACAAGATCAGCGTGAATACCGCAGCCATCGAAAATCCCGCCCTGATTTCGGAAGCGGCTGAAAAATTCGGAAACCAGTGCGTCGTTGCGGCCATCGATGCCCGGAGAAGAAACGAAGGAAGCGGCTGGACGGTCTACAAGAACGGCGGACGCAATGACTGCGGCCTGGATGCCGTTGAATGGGCCATGAAATGCGAGAAGCTCGGCGCAGGTGAAATCCTGCTTACCTCCATGGACTGCGATGGTACGAAAGCAGGATATGACATTGAACTGACGAGAACCATTTCGGAAAATGTCGGAATTCCGGTCATTGCATCGGGAGGAGCCGGGACGCTGTCTCATTTTTATGATGCATTGACGGAAGGAAAAGCGGATGCCGCCCTGGCGGCCAGCCTGTTCCACTACAAGGAACTGACGATCCGTGAAGTGAAGGAATACCTGAAGAAGAGAGGCGTATCGGTACGGCTATAACGGGAGAGTGGTGTACGGCTTTAAAAGGGGAATTCGGAAAGCCTTATTACGCCCGGCTTTATAAAACGGTCCTCAGCGAATACAGGACCAGGCAGATCTTTCCGCCGAGTCAGGATGTGTTCAGTGCATTCGAATTCACCCCTCTGGAAAATGTGAAGGCCGTCATCCTCGGACAGGATCCTTATCACGGGCCGGGACAGGCAAACGGTCTCTGTTTTTCCGTACACAAGGGAGTGGAGATTCCGCCGTCTCTTGTCAACATCTACAAGGAACTGCATGATGATCTCGGCTGTTCCATTCCGAATAACGGAGACCTGACCAAATGGGCAAAGCAGGGCGTCATGCTTCTGAACACCGTCCTGACCGTGCGGGCTCATCAGGCAAATTCCCACCGGGGAATCGGATGGGAACAGTTTACGGATGCTGCCATTAAAATCCTTGCCGAACAGGACCGGCCGATGGTCTATATTCTCTGGGGATCTCCTGCACGCGCGAAAAAGGTCCTGATCCACAATCCGAAGCATCTGGTGCTGGAAGCACCGCATCCGAGTCCGCTTTCGGCTTACCACGGTTTCTTCGGCAGCCGGCCGTTTTCGAAGACGAACCGTTTTCTCGAAGAAAACGGAGTTGAGCCGATCGACTGGCAGATTGAAGATATCTGAAAAGAAGAACCCGGCATGCTTCGTCTTTCACAGAGACGAGGCATGCCGCAAGAATAACTGGGGGACTTATGTCTGATAAGAAGCATTCCGTCATAAAAAATGCAGCCTTCCTGATGGCCGCGACGCTGATCTGCCGGATCATCGGTCTGCTGTACAGAAGTCCTCTGCATACCATCATGGGAGATGTCGGAGACGGCTATTATTCCATTGCCTATGAATGGTACAACATCATTCTTTTGATTTCTTCCTACAGCATCCCGATGGCTGTATCGAAAGTCATGGCGGAGCTTCTGGCTGTCAGGCAGTTCAAGAACGCACAGAAGGTATTCCATGCGGCTCTTTTCTATGTCTTCATCGTAGGCGGCGCCGGCGCGCTGGTGGCTTATTTCGGAGCACCGCTCTTCCTGTCGGCAACCCCGGATGCCGTACTGGCCCTGAGAATCCTGGCCCCGACCATCTTCCTGTCCGGTATTCTCGGCGTCATGCGCGGATATTTCCAGGCGCAGAATACGATGATGCCGACGGCCATTTCCCAGATCGGCGAACAGATCGTGAATGCAGTCATTTCCGTTCTGGCAGCCTGGCTCTTTACGAGAGCCGCGATCGGCGATGAGAATCTGATCGGAAAATTCGGGGCTGCCGGCGGTACGCTCGGTACCGGAGCGGGTGTCGTGACCGGACTCATTTTCATGGGAATGATCTATGCCGTCAACAGCCGGACCATCCGGAAAAGGATCGGCCGCGACAGCACGGAAGAAGAGAAGAGCTACAGGCAGGTATTCGGCATGATCTTCATGATGGTCACCCCTATCATCCTGGCCACCTGCGTCTACAATGTCAGTTCGATCATCGACCAGATCATTTTTACGCGCCTGATGGTCATCAAAGGATTTACAGAGACACAGATCAGTGCGCAGTATGCGCTTTTCGGCTATAAGTTCAAGCCGATCATCAATATCCCGATTGCCCTTGCTTCCGCCACTTCGACAGCCCTCATTCCGGCTGTGGCCGCTTCGCTTGCGGAAAAAAGAAAGAGCGACGCCGTTGCCCGGATTGATGAATCCGTCCGCTTTACGATGTTTCTGGCAATTCCCTCCGCTATCGGCATGTGCATTCTTTCCTATCCGATCGTGCGGATCCTCTACCCGAGCGGAAATATCAAGGATGCAGCCGTACTGATCTCGCTCGGTTCCGTCAGCGTGATTTTCTACTGCCTGTCGACCGTCACGAACGGAGTGCTGCAGGGCCTGGGAAAGCCGTCGATTCCGGTCATCGACTCCGCTATTGCGCTGGGCGTCAATGTGGTTCTCCTGGCGCTGGGAGTCTGGGTTCTGGACATGGGGGTTGTCGCCATCCTGATGGCGACCGTCATGTATTCCATGACGGTATCGGCGCTCAACAGCATGTTCGTCAAGAAATATCTGAATTATCAGAATGAGATCAAAACATCGTTCCTTCTGCCTCTGGCAGCCGGTGCGGTCATGGGCGCCGCTGTCGGAATCCTGTACTGGATCCCGGTCAAAGTGTTCAGCGGATTCTTTAAAAGATATATTCCGCATGCGCTCTGGACCGTCATCGTGGTCCTGATCGGAATGGTCGTCTATGTCGTCGCCTATGCGCTGATTTCAGGAAAGAGCGAAGAGGAGCTGCGGAAACTGCCGGCCGGCACGCGCATCGTGCAGCTGCTGCATTTCCTGCATATCCGCAGGGCCTGAGGCTCATAAAGACTTACGCCTTCTGCTCGCGGTAAGGATCCTCCCGGAAAACTCCGGCATCTTCAGGATTCTTAAAGCGGCGGTCCATCCGGTAGCCGTTCGAAAGTACTTTTGCGACCTTATTTCCCAGATCATCCGTGATGTCCGCTTCATAGAAGCAGGCATGCTTCCCGTCTTTGATGCAGCGCGTTTCCGCATAGAGAACGCTGCCTTTGGCAGCGGAAAGATAGCTGATCTGGCTGGACAGCGTCACGGTAACCGGACGGCTGTAATTGGCCGCAACTGCGAAAGCAAAATCCGCCATCGTAAAAATCGCGCCTCCCATGACGTGTCCGGTCGCGTTCTGAAGCCTGCTTCCGATGGGAAGGGAGACTTTTGCATAGCCTTCCGATACTTTTTCCAGATGAATGCCGCATGTTTCAACCGCAAAGAAATCTTTGCGGAAATATTCCAAAGCCAGTTCCTCGTCTGTCATGTGTGCCTCCGCTTTTCAAAATCTTCAGTCTATTGTATAATAGCATCGCCTGAGACAGAAAACAAATGCGGAGGTCATGTCCATGAAAATGAAGAAAGTACTGGTTACAATCCCGGTCAGCGAAAAACATCAGGATCAGTTTGAAAATATCAGCGCGAAGCTGACCTTTACCTATACAAGCGAAGAAGAAGTTACGCAGAAGATGGTGAAAGATGCCGACATCATCATCGGAAACGTGCCTCCCGAATATATCAAAGGTTCAAAGAAACTGGAACTGATGCAGTGCAGTTCAGCCGGCGTCGTAGCCTACACGGTGCCCGGCGTGGTGGATCCCGACACGATCCTGTGCAATTCAACCGGTGCCTACGGACTGGCGATTTCCGAGCACATGATTGCAGAGCTGCTGGAACTCATCAAGAACCTGAATAAATATTATGTAAACCAGGTGAATCATCAGTGGAAAGATGAAGGACCGGTTCGATCCATCTGGGGCTCAACGACGCTGGTGCTCGGCGCAGGAGACATCGGTTCTGAATTTGCGCAGAAAATGAATGCTCTCGGGTCAACCGTCATCGGAGTCAGACGCCACAGAACGGAAGCTCCTGCCTATATGAAAGCGGTGTACACGATGGACGAAGCGGACGGCCTTTTGAAAAAGGCAGATTTTGTCGCCTGCTGTCTGCCTGGTACGAAAGAGACATGCCATTTCTTCACTCCGGAAAGACTGAAGAAAATGAAGCGCAGCGCCATTCTGATCAACATCGGCAGAGGCTCGCTCGTTGCTTCCGATGTCCTTGCGGATGCGCTGAAGAACCATGTCATCGGAGGAGCCTGTCTCGATGTGACCGAACCGGAACCGCTGCCTTCCGACAGTCCGCTCTGGGACGCCCCCAACCTGATCCTCACACCGCATGTTTCCGGCTTCTATCATCTGAATGAAACACATGAACGGGTAATACGCATTGCCCTTCACAATCTGAAAGCGGCTGTCGAAGGAACTCCGTTCATCAATGAAGTCGACCGCAGTTCCGGATACCGGAAATTTGAAGAGAACAGAAAGTAAAAGGAAGCCTCCTTGAACATCAATTATCAGAAAGAACTGGACAGGATCCTGAAAAAAATTGAAGCGGGACAGACTGTTCCGAGCCTTCTTCTGCACAGCTGCTGCGCACCCTGCAGTTCGTACGTACTGAAATATCTTTCGGGGTATTTCCGTATCACCGACTTCTATTACAATCCGAACATTACAGACCGGGAGGAATACAAAAAGCGCGTCCTGGAAATGAAGCGTCTGCTCCGTGAGATGCCGCTGAACAATCCTGTCGTTTTTTATGAAGGAACCTACGAACCGGAAAAATTCCTGGAAATGTCGAAAGGACTTGAGAATCTGCCGGAGGGCGGTGAAAGATGCTTCCGCTGCTATGAAATGAGACTTCGTGAAGCCGCGGAGAAAGCCAGTTGAAGGCGGCTTCGATTATTTCACGACGACCCTTTCCATCAGCCCTTTAAAGAACGCGGACAAGCTCAATGAAATCGGAGAAGCCCTCGGAAAAGAATTCGGAGTTGCCTGGCTTCCTTCGGATTTCAAGAAAAAGGACGGGTATCTGCAGTCCATTCAGCTGTCGAAGCAGTACAGCCTTTATCAGGCAAAACTTTTGCGGATGCGTGTTTTCAAAAAGAAATACATGTGTTACAATAGCGGGAAAATAACCAAAAGGGGAACGCGATGGCACAGCTGTGGGGCGGACGCTTTGAAAAAGGCACGGACGCCATGGTAAATGAATTCAATGCATCGGTGCGTTTTGACAGCCGCCTTTTTCTGGAAGATGTCAAAGGCAGCATGGCGCACGTCAAGATGCTGGCAAAGCAGAAAATCCTGACGGAAGAGGAAGCACAGTCCATTCTGGTCGGGCTCAAAGGCATTGCCGATGATGTTGCAGACGGGAAACTGGAAATCACTTCCGAGTACGAGGATGTCCACAGCTTCGTGGAAGCCAGCCTGATTGACCGGATCGGCGAAGCAGGGAAGAAGATGCATACCGGGCGGAGCCGCAACGATCAGGTGGCCCTCGACATGCGCCTCTATATACGCGATGAGATCGATGAGACTCTGCAGATCTCCTCAAAGGTCTTCTGGAAACCCTGGAGAAGCCTGATCGAGAAGAATACCGAAACCTATATGCCCGGCTTTACGCATATGCAGAAGGCACAGCCGGTCACGCTGGCCCATCATCTCGGGGCTTACTTCGAAATGTTCCGGCGGGACAGGGAACGCCTCATTTCCGTCAGGGAGAGGATGAACTTCTGTCCGCTCGGCTCCGGAGCCCTGGCCGGCACGACCTATCCGCTGGACAGGGAATACACGGCGAAGCTCCTGGGATTCAGCGGCATCTGCCGCAATTCCATGGACGGCGTCTCCGACCGGGATTATGTGATTGAATTCCTGGATGCCCTGTCGCTTGTGATGATGCACCTCAGCCGTTTCTGCGAAGAGATCATCATGTGGAATTCCAATGAATACGGCTTCGTCGAACTGGACGATTCCTACAGCACCGGGTCGAGCATCATGCCTCAGAAAAAGAATCCGGATATTGCCGAGCTGATCCGCGGAAAGACAGGCCGGGTCTACGGAGAACTGATGTCGATGCTCACGACCATGAAAGGCCTGCCGCTTGCGTATAACAAGGATATGCAGGAGGACAAGGAAGGCACGTTCGATGCCATCGACACGGTCAGCAGCTGCCTGGAGCTTTTTACGGGACTGCTTTCAACGACGAAGTTCAATAAGAAGAAAATGAAGCAGAGTGCTTCCGGCGGATTCACGAATGCGACCGACGCCGCGGATTATCTTGTCGGCAAAGGAGTTCCGTTCCGGGATGCCCATGCCGTCGTCGGGAAGCTTGTCCTGACCTGCATCAAGAAAGGCATTTCTCTGGATGAACTGCCGCTTACGGACTGGAAGGCAGAGTGCCCGAAATTCGGACGCGACATCTATAAGGCCATTTCCCTGAAAACCTGCGTCGAGAAGCGAACGACGGCCGGCGGGCCGGGAGCGATGGACAAGGAAATTGAAGAAAACCGGAAATATCTGAAGGGAGAGAAAGAAAATGGATAAACTCAGAGTCGGTATCCTGGGAGCAACGGGAATGGTAGGTCAGAGGTTCGTCACTCTTCTGGCAGATCATCCCTGGTTTGAGATTGCAGTCCTGGCTGCAAGCGAGCGTTCTGCAGGAAAGAGCTATGAGGACGCTGTCGGTGACAAATGGAAGATGGACACCGAAATGCCGCAATCCGTAAAGAACATGAAGGTCCGCGGAATCAGCGATGTGGAAGGAATTGCTGCGGATGTCGATTTTGTCTTTTCGGCCGTCAATATGTCGAAAGATGAGATCCGCTCTATTGAGGAAGCTTATGCGAAGAGCGAGACGCCTGTCGTTTCGAACAACAGCGCCCACCGCTGGACACCGGATGTCCCGATGGTAATTCCTGAAATCAATCCGGAGCATTTTGAAGTAATCAATGATCAGAGGAAACGTCTCGGGACTAAGAGAGGTTTTATTGCGGTCAAGCCGAACTGCTCGATTCAGAGCTATACGCCGTGCCTTGCCGCCTGGAAGAAGTTCGTACCGGAGAAGCTGGTGGTCAGTACCTATCAGGCAATTTCCGGAGCCGGCAAGACGTTTAAGGACTGGCCGGAAATGGTCGGGAATGTCATTCCTTATATCAGCGGGGAAGAAGAAAAATCCGAGCAGGAACCGCTCAAGGTCTTCGGACATATTGAAGGCGGAAAAATCGTCAAGGCGGATGCTCCTCTGATTTCCGCACAGTGCATCCGTGTGCCGGTCCTGAACGGGCATACGGCAACGGTATCCGTCAGCTTTAAGAATAAACCGTCAAAAGAAGAGCTGATTGAAGCCCTGAACAGTTTCAGGGGCGAACCGCAGGAGCTGGAGCTTCCTCACGCACCGAAGCAGTTCATCTGCTATATGGAAGAGGATGACCGTCCGCAGGTGAAGCTCGATGTCGATTATGAAGGCGGAATGGGTGTCACCATCGGACGTCTCAGGGAAGACACCATTTTCGATTACAAGTTTGTCGGACTTTCGCACAACACGCTGCGCGGGGCAGCCGGCGGAGCTGTCGAATGTGCAGAAATGCTTTATAAGAAAGGGTACATTTCCGCGAAATGAGTACCGGAAAATTCTTATTCATTGCGGAGAAGCCGTCCGTGGCACAGGAATTCGCAAAGGTGCTGAAGGTCGGCGGAACACGGCATGACGGATATGTAGAATCTGAAGATAAAATCGTGACCTGGTGCGTCGGGCATCTGGTCACGATGAGTTATCCGGAAAAATACGATATCAAGTATAAAAGGTGGAGTCTGAATACTCTGCCTTTTTTGCCGTCCGAATTCAAGTATGAGATTATTCCGGATGTCAGGAAACAGTTTGAAATCGTCAGCGGCCTTCTGGAGAGAAAGGATGTCGAACGCATCTATGTATGCACCGACTCCGGACGCGAAGGGGAATACATCTATCGTCTGGTGGAGATGATGTCCGACCGGGCCGTTGCAAAAAAGGACCGGCGCCGTGTCTGGATAGACAGCCAGACCGAAGAGGAAATCCAAAGAGGCGTCAGGGAGGCAAAAGATCTTTCCGCCTATGACCACTTAAGCGATGCAGCCTATCTGCGCGCCAAGGAAGACTATCTGATGGGCATCAATTTTTCCCGGCTGCTGACGCTGAAGTACGGATCCGGAATCACGAATTATCTCGGGACAAAGTGGTCTTCCGTATCGGTCGGAAGGGTCATGACGTGCGTGCTCGGGATGGTCGTTCGGCGCGAAAGGGAAATCCGTGCTTTCGTGAAGACTCCGTTCTACCGGGTCATCGGAAGCTTTGAGCTGGCAGGAGAGGGCCTGGAAGCCGAATGGAGGGCTGTCAGCGGAAGTGCCTATGAGAATTCTCCCGAGCTGTACAAGGAAAACGGATTCAAGAAAAGGGAATCCGCTGAAAAACTGGTCAGCCTTCTGAAGGCGGTCTCCCCGCAGGAAGGCATCGTGACTTCCGCCGAAAAGAAGAAAGAAAAGAAGATGGCTCCTCTGCTTTACAATCTGGCAGAGCTGCAGAACGACTGTTCGAGGATGTATCACATTTCCCCCGATCAGACGCTGGAGATTGCCCAGGAGCTGTACGAGAAGAAACTGACGACGTACCCCAGAACCGATGCCCGTGTCCTTTCCAGCGGCGTGGCAAAAGTCATCCGTCAGAACATCCAGGGACTTTCCCATTATACGCCGGCAGAGCCTTTCGTAACGGAAGTCCTGTCCGGGAATGCGTGGAAGTCGATCGGCAGTACCCGCTACACCAATGACAAAGCCATCACCGACCATTATGCAATCATCCCGACCGGCAGCGGATTCCAGGCACTGAATTCCCTGAATCCGACAGCCCAGAAAGTATACGGTACCATTGTGAAGAGGTTCCTTTCAATTTTCTATCCTCCTGCTGAGTTCCAGAAAACAGCCCTGACCGTACAGGTCGGAAGCGAGAGCTTCTTTGCCGGTTTCCGGACCATGACGGCAGAAGGCTATCTGAAGGTCCTGGGGTATTCCGCTTCTCCCGAAAAGCCGAAGGAGGGAGAAGAGGAGGAAAATGAACCAAAGGATGCCGCATTTTCCGAAGCTGTCCGCCTGCTGAAAAAAGGCGACCGGCTTCCGGTGAAAGGGTATACAATCAAAGAAGGTGAAACCACCCCTCCGAAGCGCTATACTTCCGGTTCCATGATTCTTGCGATGGAGAACGCCGGCCAGCTGATCGAAGACGAAGATCTCCGGGAACAGATCAAAGGCTCCGGAATCGGGACTTCGGCAACAAGGGCGGAAATCCTGAAAAAACTGGTGAAGATCCGGTATCTGAACCTGAACAGGAAAACGCAGGTCATCACGCCGGAGCTTCTGGGAGAAATGGTTTTTGACGCCGTTTCTGCTTCCGTGAAATCGCTCCTCAATCCGGAACTGACGGCCAGCTGGGAAAAGGGCCTGAATTATGTGGCGGAAGGAACCATTACGCCGGATGATTACATGACAAAGCTGGAAAGTTTCATCAGGGACAGAGTTGAAAAAGTGAGGAATATCCGGAATGAGCAGCAGCTGCAGATCCAGTACCGCAGGGATTCCGATTATTATCCGCAGAGAAAGGCATCAGGAAAATGAGTACAGAACAGATTACGATCCATGATTTATTCAGCCTGGATCAGACAGCGGCAGGAGAATACCTGTCGGGATTTACCTATCCGTGGGAAGCCCTGGGGGGAATTCATGATCTGATCCTGAAAATCGGAGAATTGCTTCCGGAAGACCGCTATGAGCGAAGGGGAGAGGATGTCTGGATTGCAAAATCCGCGAAGGTTTTTGACTCCGCCTATATCCACGGAGCCTGCATTATCGGCGAGGAGACAGAGGTACGCCACTGTGCCTTCGTAAGGGGAGATGCGCTGGTGGGAGATTGCTGCGTCATCGGAAATTCCGTGGAGCTGAAAAACGTCATTATTTTCAATCATGCGGAAGTACCCCATTACAATTACGTCGGGGATTCCATCCTCGGCTTCCATGCCCATATGGGAGCAGGATCGATTACATCGAATATCCGGGCAGACCGCATCAATATTCTCATTCACGGAGAAGACCGGGATTATGAGACGGGGAGAAGAAAGATCGGAGCCATTCTCGGAGATTATGCAGAAATCGGATGCAACGCCGTACTGAATCCGGGAACGATCGTAGGCAGAAATTCCATGATTTATCCGACGTCCTGTGTCCGGGGCGTGATACCGGCGGATACCATCCTCACGGACAAGGGACAACGAAAAGTAAAAAGAGGCGGAATCGAATGAAAAAAGTATTGATTATCGGTGCCGGGCCTGCAGGTATTACGGCAGGATATGAACTGATGAAAAGATCAGGAGATTATGAAGTGACGATTCTGGAAGCAAGCAAGGATATCGGCGGCATTTCCAGAACTGTACACTACAAGGGCAACCGCATGGACATCGGCGGCCACCGTTTCTTCTCCAAGGATGAACGGGTGACAGACTGGTGGCAGGATGTCATGCCGATGCAGGGAAGTCCGGCTTATGATTATAAAAAGCTCGGACGTACGGTTCCGCTTGCGGAAGGAGGACCGGATCCTGAAAAAGAAGACCGGGTCATGCTGACGAGGAACCGCGTGTCGCGGATTTATTACCGGAAGCATTTCTTTGACTATCCGGTCAAGATGAATGCCAACACCATAAAGAACATGGGTTTCGGGACAACAATGGAAGCCGGTTTTTCCTATCTGGGCGCCACGGTCCGCAAGCTTCCGGAAACTTCCCTTGAGAATTTCTATATCAACCGTTTCGGGAAGAAACTGTATTCGATGTTTTTCGAAGGGTATACCGAAAAACTCTGGGGACGCCATCCGAGGGACATTTCCGCGGACTGGGGTTCGCAGAGAGTCAAGGGGCTTTCCGTCTCCGCAATCATGAAGGATATCTTCAGCAAAATGAACCCGAACAAGAAGCGGGATGCCAAGGATGTCGAGACTTCCCTCATTGAGGAATTCAGCTATCCGAAGTTCGGGCCTGGGCAGCTCTGGGAAACGGCGGCGGACGATTTCATCAGAATGGGCGGAACAATCATCCGGAATGCCGAAGTGACAGGAATCCTGACAGAGGGAGAAACGGTTAAGGGTCTGGCCTATTCGCTTATTGCTGAAGACGGGCAGACGAGAAAAGACATGACGGCAGATGCCGACATCGTCATTTCCTCCATGCCTCTGAAAGATCTGGCGGACGCAATGCCGGACGTCCCGAAAGACATCCTGGAGATTGCCGACGGGCTTCCTTACCGCGACTTCGTGACAGTCGGCCTTCTTGTGAAAAAGCTGAACCTGAAAAATGAGACTTCCATCCGCACGCTGAACAACATCGTACCCGACAACTGGATCTATGTACAGGATACCGGCGTCAAGCTCGGCCGCATCCAGATCTTCAACAACTGGTCGCCCTACATGGTTCAGGATCCGGAGGAAACCGTCTGGATCGGACTGGAATATTTCTGCAGCGAGGGCGACGACTACTGGAACATGGATGCCAAGGAATGGGCCAAGCTCGGGACGAAGGAACTCCTGAAAATGGGCGTTCTTTCCGACTACCACGACGTGCTCGATTATCACCGCGAACAGGTCCGCAAGGCTTATCCGGCCTATTTCGATACGTACAAGGACATTGACAAGCTGATTGCCTATCTGAACCGCTACGAGAATCTTTACTGCGTCGGCCGGAACGGACAGCACCGCTACAACAACATGGACCATTCCATGGAAACCTCTTTCCAGACGGTCGACAACATCCTTTCAGGCCGGACCGGAAAGGACAATATCTGGAACGTCAATACGGAAAAAGAGTACCATGAGGAAAAGAAGGATTGAGACAAAAACGTTTCATTTCCTGTTTCAACTGAAAAATCAATGTGGTATACTATGGGAAGTAAATTAATCCGGAAAGGAGATTTGCAATGATTTATACGAAGAAAGTAGAATCCATGTGCCCGGTTGCTCAGGGCGTCCATCATGGCGCTGCTCCGATTCCCGAAGAAGGGAAATGGATCCAGTCAAAACAGGTAAAAGATATTAAAGGCTTTACCCACGGCATCGGCTGGTGCGCACCGCAGCAGGGTGCCTGCAAGCTGTCTCTGAACATCAAGGACGGCATCATTCAGGAGGCTCTTGTTGAGACGATCGGCTGCTCGGGAATGACTCATTCGGCTGCCATGGCAGCGGAAATCCTCCCGGGACTGACCGTTCTCGAAGCACTCAATACAGACCTTGTCTGCGACGCCATCAATACGGCCATGAGGGAACTTTTCCTGCAGATTGCCTACGGCCGTTCACAGA
The DNA here is from genome assembly GCA_022647575.1 of Lachnospiraceae bacterium. Lineage (GTDB taxonomy): Bacteria > Bacillota > Clostridia > Lachnospirales > Lachnospiraceae > Chordicoccus. The sequence continues at coordinate 18,016 of JALCKY010000001.1, forward strand.
GTGCATTCTCGGATGACGGACTGGCCATCGGCGCAGGACTGGAAGACCTCGGAAAAGGTCTTCGCTCACAGGTCGGCACCATGTACGGAACCCTGTCAAAGGGACCGCGCTACATGGAAATGGCAGAGGGCTATGTAACGGATATCGCTCTCGACAAAGACAACGAGATCATCGGTTACAAGTACATCAACTTCGGAAAGATGATGGACTTCATCAAAGCCGGCGATACGCCGCAGAAGGCATTGAAGAAGGCAGCGGGCCAGTACGGACGCGTTGATGACGCTGTGAAACTGATTGATCCGAGAAAAGACTGAGAAAGGAGGAAATGACAATGGCTTTATTTGAATCTTATGAAAGACGTGCGGATAATATCACGAAAGTTCTGAAAGGCTATGGAATTTCTTCCATCGAAGATGCGAAGAAAGTCTGCGACGACGCAGGCATCGATGTCTACCATATGGTAGAGAAGATCCAGCCGATCTGTTTTGAAAATGCAAAATGGGCTTACACCGTAGGTGCAGCCATCGCCATCAAGAAGAACTGCAGAAAAGCTGCGGATGCCGCGGCAGCCATCGGCGAAGGCCTTCAGTCCTTCTGCATTGCCGGTTCCGTAGCAGACCAGAGAAAAGTCGGTCTCGGCCACGGCAACCTGGGCAAAATGCTTCTGGAAGAGGATACCGAGTGCTTCTGCTTCCTGGCAGGACATGAATCATTTGCAGCAGCGGAAGGTGCCATCGGCATCGCCAATAATGCAAACCTCGTCCGCAAGAAACCGCTCCGCGTCATCCTGAACGGACTCGGCAAGGATGCGGCAAAGATTATTTCCCGCATCAACGGGTTTACTTTCGTTGAGACCAAGATGGATTACAAGTCCGGAAAAGTCAAGGAAGTTTCCCGCACGGCTTACTCCAAAGGCCCGCGCGCAAAGGTCAACTGCTACGGCGCCAATGATGTAACAGAAGGCGTTGCCATCATGTGGAAAGAAAATGTCGATGTCTCCATCACCGGAAACTCCACGAACCCGACCAGGTTCCAGCATCCGGTAGCAGGCACCTACAAGAAGGAACGTCTCGAAGCAGGAAAGAAGTACTTCTCCGTTGCTTCCGGCGGCGGCACAGGCCGTACCCTTCATCCGGATAACATGGCAGCAGGTCCGGCTTCTTACGGAATGACCGATACCATGGGCAGAATGCATTCCGACGCACAGTTTGCAGGTTCCTCATCGGTTCCGGCACACGTCGAAATGATGGGTCTCATCGGCATGGGCAACAACCCGATGGTCGGCGCTACGGTTGCGGTCGCAGTGGCGATCGAGGAAGCAGCCAAAGCTAACAAATTCTGATACAGATTCCTGAATCACGATTTCAAAAAGCCTTCGTCTGAAAAGACGGAGGCTTTTTCTGAAAAAGAACCACGGGGACGGGGGTGGTGGTTCCGTTCCGCAGGAACCACCACCCCCGTCCCCGTGGTTCTTATCGGAGGATTGCCTGCCGGAAGAAACAATGCTATAATGTATTTTTCAGGAAACAATCACAGACAGGAGAACAAATATGACAGGAGCGGAAGCTTTTGCAAAATGCCTCGAAAAAGAAGGCGTTGAGGTTATTTTCGGATATCCGGGTGCGGTGATCTGCCCGTTTTTTGATGCTGTCCTTGATACGAAAATAAGAACGATCCTGGTCCGGCAGGAACAGAATGCTGCCCATGAAGCTTCCGGGTATGCACGGATTTCCGGAAAACCCGGCGTCGCCGTTGCAACCTCCGGCCCCGGGGCCATCAACCTGATGACAGGGATCGCGACTGCTTTTGCAGATTCGGTTCCTCTTGTCTGCATCACGGGTCAGGTCGATTCCAGCCTGATGGGGACAGACGGATTCCAGGAAGCTGACGTGGCAGGGGCTGTCGAGTCTTTTGTCAAATACAGCTATATCGTAAGCGATCCAAATGACATCCCGGAAATCGTAAAAGAAGCTTTTTATATTGCTTCGAGCGGAAGAAAAGGTCCGGTCCTGATCGACCTGCCTTTCAACATGCAGACGAAATCCATTGAAAAGTTTGTCTATCCGGAAGAAGTGAATCTCCGGACTTATAAACCGACGGTGACCGGACATTCCGTCCAGATCAAAAAAGTCATCAAGGAGCTGGAAAGTGCCAAAAAGCCTCTGATTCTGGCAGGCGGCGGCGTCCATCTCTCGGATGCGGTCGGGGATGTGCGCGAATTTGTGGAAAAGAGAAAGATCCCGATCGTTTCCACGATGATGGGACTCGGCGTCATGCCGACCGAAGATCCGCTTTATTTCGGCATGGTCGGCAACAACGGACAGCAGTGCGCCAATCTTGCCATGAAGGATGCCGACATGATCATCATGGTCGGAGCCCGCGTGGCAGACCGGACGATCCGTGACCCGAACCTCATTTCGGAAAATAAGATCCTCGTCCACATCGATATCGATCCGGCTGAAATCGGAAAGAATGCCGGGCCCACGATTCCGATCGTCGGGGACATCAGTCACATTTTCAGGGAATTCAATAAGGAAAAGCCAATCGGCGACTACAGCGAATGGACGGAACAGCTTGCCGAAAAGCGGGCGGAAGAGATCCTGCGCCGCATGGAAAGAAAGGCTGCTGAGAAGATTGACCCCAGAAGTTTTATCCGCACCCTGTCTCTTGCCATGAAAGACGATGCCATTTATGCGGCAGACGTCGGACAGAACCAGCTCTGGTCCTGCGCCAACTACGTCATCCGGAAGGGACGCTTCATGACTTCCGGAGGAATGGGAACCATGGGATATGCACTCCCGGCTGCCATCGGCGCAAAGACTGCCCAGCCTTCCAAACAGGTGGTTGCGGTCTGCGGCGACGGAGGCTTCCAGATGAACATGATGGAACTGGCCACCGCGCAGCAGTATAAAATTCCAGTCAAGCTTGTCGTGCTGAGGAACAATACACTGGGTCTTGTCAGGCAGTATCAGCATACCCATTATCACGACCGCTATGCCGTCACGACGCTGGAGGGCGGACCGGACCTGAGCCATCTTGCGGAAGCTTATGATATGGATTATCTGCGGCTGGAAAAGACTGACGACACGGACGCAATTCTGGAAAATTTCCTGAAGGATAAGAAATCCGTGATCCTGGAAGTTATCATCGACCCGGATCTGTGGGCATAAGGAGGACGAAAATGAAGAGAATTTATTCGGTACTGGTTGAAAACCGCGCCGGTGTCCTCTGCAAGGTTGCCGGGCTGTTCTGGAGAAGATGCTTCAATATCGATTCCCTGGCCGTCGGCGAGACGGATGATCCGAAAGTCTCCAACATGATCATCGTCAGTTCCGGAGACGGACGGACGCTGGAACAGATCGAGAAGCAGCTCAATAAAAAACTCGATGTCGTGAAGGTCAAAACCTTCTCGCAGGAGGATTCCGTTTCCCGCGAACTCATGATGATCAAGGTAAAATATACCCGTGACAACCGCAGGGACATCATCGAGAACTGCCAGCTCATGGGAGCCCAGGTCATTGATCTTTCCAAAACCATGATGACGATCCAGATCTGCGATACGCCGGAAAGAGTGCAGATTTTCCTGAACACGATGAAGAGCATCCGGATTGCGGAAATCACGCGCACCGGCATGCTGGCGCTGACGAAATGCACCGACGGCTGACAGGATTGTACTTATTTGGTACAACCGCTTCCATTGACAAAGAAAACCAAGGTTGCTAAAATATATGGCAATCTCGACTTAAGAAAGGAGCTTCCGGAAAATGGACCAGATCGTGCTTTCCATCCTGGTAGATAACGTGCCGGGCATCCTGACCAGGATTTCCGGTCTTTTCGCCAGACGCGGCTACAATATCGAAAGCATTACGGCCGGCGTCACGGCAGATCCGAGAATCACGAGGATCACGATAGTCAGCAGAGGAGATGATCTGGTGCTCCATCAGATCATGGCCCAGCTTGAAAAACAGGTGGACGTCAAGGACATCAAAGTCCTCGATCCGAACTATTCGGTCGTCCGGGAACTTCTGCTGGTCAAGGTCATGGCGGATGAAACGAACCGCAGCAAGCTGATTGAGATCGCGAACATTTTCCGCGCCAAGATCGTCGATGTCGAAACAGACTGCATCATCATCGAACTGACGGGAGCTCAGGCGAAGCTGGAAGCATTCCTCGAAATGCTGACGGGCTACGAGATTGCGGAACTTGCCAGGACGGGACTTGCGGGTCTCTCCAGAGGCACTAAAGACGTGAAATACTTTGATTAAGTTAACATATCAACCATTCACAGAGAGGAAGTAAAAAAAATGGCACAGGAAGCAAAAATCTATTATCAGGAAGACTGCAATATGTCACTGCTGGAAGGTAAGAAAATTGCCATTATCGGTTACGGCAGCCAGGGACACGCACATGCGCTGAACCTTAAAGATTCCGGGTGTGATGTTATTGTTGGACTCTATGAGGGCTCCAAGTCCTGGAAAAAAGCGGAAGAGCAGGGTCTGAAAGTCTACACGGCAGCGGAAGCGGCTAAGCAGGCTGACATCATCATGATCCTGATCAACGATGAACTTCAGTCCGCTATGTATAAGAAGGATATCGCACCGAACCTGAAAGAGGGCGATATGCTGATGTTCGCACACGGATTCAATATCCATTACAAACAGATCATCCCGCCGGCGAATGTCGATGTCACGATGATCGCTCCCAAGGGACCGGGCCACACTGTCCGTTCCGAATATCAGGCAGGCAAGGGCGTTCCGATGCTGGTCGCTGTTGAGCAGGATTACACCGGCAAGGCTCTGGACCGCGCACTGGCTTATTCCCTGGCTATCGGCGGAGCACGTGCAGGCGTCCTTGAGACAACGTTCCGTACCGAGACAGAAACAGACCTCTTCGGCGAGCAGGCTGTCCTCTGCGGCGGTGTCTGCAAACTGATGCAGACAGGCTTCGAAGTTCTCTGCGAAGCAGGATACGATCCGAGAAACGCTTATTTCGAATGCATCCATGAAATGAAGCTGATCGTTGACCTGATCTATCAGTCAGGCTTTGCAGGCATGAGATATTCCATTTCCAACACGGCTGAGTACGGCGATTATATTACTGGCCCGAAGATCATTACTCCGGAGACGAAGCAGGCTATGAAGAAAGTCCTTTCGGATATCCAGGACGGCACATTTGCACATGACTTCCTGACCGATATGAGCGCAGAAGGCGGACAGCAGGTTCACTTCAAGATGATGAGACAGAGAGCAGCAGAGCATCCGTCAGAAGTTGTCGGCGCTGAGATCCGCAAGCTTTACAGCTGGAACAAAGAAGAGGATAAGCTGATCAACAACTGATTCTTTCTTTCCAAAAAGGAGGTACTCACATGGCAGACAATGAATTTCCGCAGGGAACCCAGCAGAATGCAGATTCATCCGTTCAGCCGGGAACGCAGCCGAACGTACAGCCGACTGCACAGCCGAACGTGCAGTCAAATGCACAGACGGGCTTTCAGCAGAATGCTGCACAGAATTTTCAGCAGGGCGCAGCTCCGAACCCGCAGCAGGGTGCCCAGCAGGCGAATCCTTTTGAAAACAGGCAGCAGGGTCCTTACTATCAGGGCAGTGCCTATCAGAACCCGAACGTCAACAATTATCAGTCGGGACATCATGATGACAGCGCAGCACAGACGGGCTATCAGCAGCAGAGAGCCGCTTACGGATACAATCCCGACAACGGACAGACCGGCAAAGGCCCCAGCCAGACGCTTGCGATTATCGGCATGATTACCGGTATCTGCTCCATTCTTTTCTGCTGTGTTGCACCGCTGGCAATCATTCTCGGCATTGCTGCACTTATCTGCTCCATTTTTGCCATGAAGAAAGGCCAGAATAAGGGCATGTGGCTGACAGGCATCATTACCGGTGCCATCGGTCTTCTGATTTCTCTTATTGTGCTGATACTGGTCATTGTGGTAATCGGCGATGCCGGTTCCGGACTCATGGGCTTGATCAGGCATTACATGAACGGCGGCGGAAGCACGATTCCGGACGGAGACCTGAGCAACATTATTCAGCAGTTTACAAAGTAAAATAACAAAAGAAGCAGAAAGGGGACGGACGTCTGTCCGCCCTCTTTTTACAGGGAGAACAAGCATGGGAATGACAATGTCTCAGAAAATACTGGCGGATCATGCCGGTGCCGCTTCCGTTAAGGCCGGAGAACTGATTGAAGCAGATCTTGACCTGGTTCTGGGAAACGACATCACTTCGCCGGTTGCGATTCACGAAATGGACAGGATGAAGAACCGCAGGATTTTCAGTCAGGATAAGATTGCCCTTGTCATGGATCACTTTATCCCGAATAAGGACATCAAATCGGCGGAGCACTGCAAATGCGTAAGGAATTTTGCATCGGAATTCGGAATCACGAATTATTTCGATGTCGGTCAGATGGGAATTGAGCATGCACTGCTTCCGGAAAAAGGACTGGTCGTGGCAGGAAACCTCTGCATAGGGGCAGACAGCCATACCTGCACTTACGGAGCACTGGGTGCATTTTCCACAGGCGTCGGCTCGACCGATATGGCTGCCGGAATGGCTTCCGGAAAAGCCTGGTTCAAGGTCCCGTCCGCCATCCGGGTATTGGTAACAGGAAAAAAGAGAAAATACGTGACCGGCAAGGACCTGATCCTGCATCTCATCGGAGAGATCGGCGTCGACGGAGCCCTTTACCAGTCGCTGGAATTTACCGGTGACGGAATTGCCGATCTTTCGATGGACGACCGCTTCACGATCGCAAACATGGCCATTGAGGCCGGCGCAAAAAACGGAATTTTCCCGGTGGATGAACAGACGCTGGCTTATATGAAGGAGCATGCCTCCACCTGCGGAAAGACCTACGAAGCCGATCCGGATGCCGAGTATACCCGTACGGTGACAATCGATCTGGCTCAGCTCGAACCGACGGTCAGCTTCCCGCACCTTCCGTCGAATGCCAGAAAAATATCCGAAATCACGGAAGCGATTCCGATGGACCAGGCAGTGATCGGTTCCTGCACCAACGGACGGATCAGCGACCTTCGTGCCGCTGCCGAAATCCTGAAAGGACGCCATGTCAAAAAGGGACTTCGCTGCATCGTGATTCCGGCAACGCAGGACATTTATCTTCAGGCAATGGAAGAGGGGCTTCTGAAAATCTTCATCGAAGCGGGCGCTGTCGTTTCCACCCCGACATGCGGACCCTGCCTGGGCGGATATATGGGAATCCTTGCTGCCGGAGAGAGATGCATTTCCACGACGAACCGCAATTTCATCGGCAGGATGGGTGATGTGACATCGGAAGTCTATCTGGCCAGTCCCTATGTGGCGGCGGCATCCGCAGTCACAGGGAAAATTTCTTCACCGGAGGAACTGCAATGAACGCACAGGGAAAAGTATTCAAATACGGCGACAACATTGATACGGATGTCATCATTCCGGCACGCTACCTGAATTCGTCCGATCCGGCGGAGCTGGCGACGCACTGCATGGAAGATATCGACAAGACCTTCACGGAGAGGGTGCATCAGGGCGACATCATCGTCGGCCTCAAGAATTTCGGATGCGGATCTTCCAGAGAGCATGCACCGATCGCCATCAAGGCAGCCGGAGTTTCCTGTGTGATTGCGGAAACCTTCGCCAGGATTTTCTTCCGCAATTCCATCAACATCGGCCTTCCGATTCTGGAATGTCCGGAAGCGGCAGCGGAGATTCAGGACGGTGACACCGTCTGTGTGGATTTCAGCACGGGAGTGATTCGGGATCTGACACAGAATAAGGAATACAAGGCACAGCCGTTCCCGCCGTTCATGCAGAAGATCATTTCCGCTGGCGGATTGATAAATTATGTAAACCAAAATGAATGATCAGGAAAGGCCGGACGAAAATCCGGCCTTTTTCATATTGCCTATAAAACGGAAATAGCGTATAATAACATTTCGCACGGGGTATGGCGTAGCTTGGTAGCGCGCACGGCTGGGGGCCGTGAGGTCGCGAGTTCAAATCTCGCTGCCCCGATTTTTTTATGCATTTCCCACACCGGAGGGAACGCGGTCATCCTGCATCCGTTCCGGGGAAAGAAACTCTCAAAGATTCATGAAGCAGTCATCTGATTCCTCACAAAAATTCGATTGGAAATATTTCCTGAGTCACATCGCCGTCATTGCCATCCCGGTCGCCCTGCAGAATCTGCTGTCGACGACGGGGAGCATGGTCGATACGATGATGCTCGGTTCGCTTGGAGAAAAGACGGTGGGTGCCGTCGGACTCTGCGCACAGTTCTCCACACTGATATTCAGCTGCTACTGGGGGTTTGTGGGCGGCGGCATGCTGTTCATGTCGCAGTTCTGGGGAGCCCGTGACGATGACGGAATCCGGAGAGCCTACGGCATGACCATGACCTTTATGATGGCAGTTGCCCTGGTTTTTACCGTACTGACGCTCAGCGCTCCCGAATTCATCATGCGCGTCTATACGAACAATACGGAAATCCAGGCCATCGGCATCAGCTACCTGAAGATTGTTGCCTGGGCTTATCCGATGCAGATTCTGGCCATGGCGATGAGCGCCATGCTGAGATCGGTCGAACAGGTCCGGGTTCCGCTTTACGGCGGAATCGCAGGTGTCGTCACCAACTGCTTCTTCAATTACTGCTTCATTTTCGGGAACTTCGGCTTTCCGAGAATGGAGCGCCCGGCGCGGCAGTCGGAACGGTCATTTCCGCTTTCGTCAATGTCCTGATCATCAGCATCTTTGCCCTTAAGGACCGTCTGCCCTATGTCCTGGAATTTTCCAGACTCTTCCGTTGGAACAAAGGATTCATCAAAACCTATTTCAGAAAATGTTTCCCGATCATGTGCGACGAAATTGCCATGGGCATTGCCAACATGATGATCAATATCGTACTGGGAAGGCAGAGTTCGGAAGCCATCGCTGCAGTTGCCGTTTTCAGGACTCTGGAGGGTGTGGTCATTTCCTTCTTCAGCGGCTTCAGCAATGCTTCTTCGATTCTTGTCGGAACAAAAGTGGGAGAGGGAAATCACGAAGCTGCCTATCAGAGGGCTATCCGTCTCGTCTATCTGTGCAGCGGATTCATCGGACTTTCCTGCCTCGGACTTTTTGCTCTGCACGGCGTTCTGTTTACGGCGATGGGACTTTCGGGCGTCTCTTTTGAAATCTGCACCGGGATGCTGCTGATCTACAGCGCGGCGGCTCTCCTGCGGATGGGCAACTGGACGCAGAACGACACTTTCCGTGCAGCCGGAGATCCGATCTTCGGAACGGTGCTGGAAATCGTCTTCATGTTTACCCTGGTGATTCCGCTGGTTTATATCGGGAACTTTGCCCTGCATCTTCCGTTCCTGATGGTATTTGCCTTCTGTTTTGCCGATGAACCGATCCGCTATATCCTGATGCAGCGCCATCTCTATTCCGGGAAATGGATCAAGCCGGTTTCTGTTCCGGGCAGGGAAGCACTTCCCGTGTTTCAGGAAGCGCATCATATCACAGCGAAGAAAAATCAGACTGTCTGATCGGCTGCAGTGTCAGACGGATTATTCAGTGACAGACGGATTTTGCAGTAACTGACGGATATTGACTTTACAGCCGGGGTTGACATTTCAGACATCATTTGGTAAAGTAATCCATAACTTCATAAAAAAAGCAATGACAGGGAACAGTAGATGCATGCCGGAGCGCAGAGAGCTGCCGTACGGTGTAAGGCAGCGGAAAGCATTCATTGAACTCGCCCTCGAGCTTCTGCCTGAAAATTCCAGTAGGTGCAGACGGCATCCCGCCGTTACAGGGAAGGATATAAGATCTTTGATCCGTATCCGACAAGCGCACGGATTTTCCGTGAAGTAGAGTGGTACCGCGCAGGACATCTGTCCTTCGTCTCTTACAGATAACGTGTAGGATAGACGGAGGGCTTTTTTATTTTCACAGGTCTTCCGCACAGACGGAAAATTTTTCCGTACAGGGCACACGCGGGAAATGGACCCGCAGGAAAGGAGATTCATCATGTTCGATTATACCAAATACAAACGGCAGTATTTCATGCCGCCCGAAGTCTGCCTGGACTGGGCTAAAAAGGATCATGTGGAGAAGGCACCGATCTGGTGCAGCGTTGATTTAAGGGACGGGAACCAGGCGCTCGTGATTCCGATGAATCTTGAGCAGAAAGTCATGTTCTTCCAGCTGCTCTGCGAAATCGGCTTCAAGGAAATTGAAATCGGTTTTCCTGCGGCTTCGGAAACGGAGTTTGAACTCTGCCGCACGCTGATTGAAAGGAACCTGATACCGGACGACGTCACGATACAGGTCCTTACGCAGGCCCGCGAGCATATCATCCGGAAGACCTTTGAAGCAATCAAGGGTGCAAAGCATGCAATCGTGCATGTCTACAACTCGACTTCATTTGCCCAGAGACAGCAGGTCTTCAGGAAATCAAAAGAAGACATCAAAAAGATTGCCATCGACGGTGCGGAACTTCTGAAGGAACTGGCAGCCACGGCCGGTCAGGATCTCCGCTTTGAATACAGTCCGGAAAGCTTTACGGGGACGGAACCGGAATTCGCACTCGAGGTCGTCAATGCAGTGCTCGACGTCTGGCAGCCGACGGAAGACCATAAACCGATCATCAATCTTCCCGTCACGGTGGAACTGGCTGAGCCGCATGTCTTTGCCCAGCAGATCGAATACATGTGCAAGCATATGAAATACCGCAGCAATGTCATCGTCTCGCTGCATCCGCACAATGACCGCGGTTCAGGCGTGGCGGATACCGAGTTGGGCCTTTTGGCCGGTGCCGACCGCGTGGAAGGGACGCTGTTCGGAAACGGAGAGCGGACCGGCAACGTCGACGTGGTGACGCTTGCCATGAACCTGTATGCCCAGGGCGTGGATCCGAAACTGGATTTCTCGAACATGCCGGCTGTCTGCGAACGATATGAAGAATATACCGGCATGCAGATCGGTGAGCGTTCTCCCTATGCCGGGGCGCTGGTCTTTGCCGCTTTCCTCCGGTTCCCACCAGGATGCCATCGCCAAGGGAATGAAATGGATCGATGAAAAGGATCCGAATCACTGGACCGTTCCGTATCTTCCCATCAATCCGCAGGATGTCGGCAGGAATTATGACTCCGATGTCATCCGCATCAACAGCCAGTCCGGCAAAGGCGGTGTCGGCTATATCCTTGAAACGAAATTCGGCCTGATGCTTCCGAAGAAAATGAAAGAAGCAATGGGCTATGCCGCAAAGGATGTTTCTGACCGCAAGCATGCGGAGCTGTCTCCGGATGAAATCTTTGAAATCTTCAAGGAGAATTTCGAAGATCTTTCCGAACCGATCGATGTCCGTGCCGTTCATTTCGAACAGAAGGACGGCATCACGGCCCGCGTGACTTCTGCCAACGACGGGAAAGAGGTTACGACAGTCGCCGTAGGCAACGGACGTCTCGACGCGGTCAGCAATGCGCTGAAGAAAGAGTACGGTCTGGACTACGAACTGGACACCTATACCGAGCATGCTCTGGAGAAGAGTTCTTCTTCACGCGCGATTGCCTATGTAGGCCTGAAATGGCCGGACGGAAAGATGACCTGGGGCGCCGGACTCGATCCGGATATCATCCGTGCCTCCATCGATGCTCTGGTCACCGCCGTAAACAATCGCTGACCGGAAAAACAGATTCCTCCTTCCGTCTCAGCTGCAGCTTTTATGTTATAATGAATCCCGATAAACCGAAGAAAGGATTTCACAGATTATGGAAGTAAGATATAAGAGTACACGCAGTGAAATGGAGCCGGTTTCGGCTTCTCAGGCAATTCTCCGCGGTCTTGCGGAAGACGGAGGGCTGTTCGTGCCGGATCGTATTCCGAAGATTGACAAGTCCTATACGGAACTGTCCCGGATGTCCTATCAGGAACTTGCTTATGAGATCATGAGCAAATTCTTATCGGACTATACGGAAGAAGAACTGAAGGACTGCATTGCCAAAGCCTATGATTCAAAATTCGATACGAAGGAAATCGCACCTCTCGTAAAAAAAGAAGGTGCCTATTATCTGGAACTCTATCACGGCGCCACGATTGCGTTCAAGGACATGGCTCTTTCCATCCTGCCTCATCTGATGACGGCAGCGGCAAAGAAAAACCGCATCACAAAGGAAATCGTCATTCTGACGGCAACCTCCGGAGATACCGGCAAGGCTGCCATGGCTGGTTTTGCAGATGTCCCGGGAACAAAAATCATCGTCTTTTATCCGAAGGACGGGGTCTCGAATATCCAGGAAAAGCAGATGGTCACGCAGCGCGGTGAAAATACTTACGTCGTTGCCATAAAGGGCAATTTCGACGATGCGCAGAACCGCGTCAAGGCCATGTTCAATGACAGGGAACTCGGGGAAAAGCTTTCCGAAGCCGGCTATCAGTTCTCGTCTGCAAATTCCATCAACATCGGTCGTCTGGTTCCGCAGATCGTCTATTATGTACACGCCTATGTCTCCCTGATGAGAGCCGGAGAAATCCGGGAAGGCGATCTCATCAACATCACGGTGCCGACCGGCAATTTCGGAAACATCCTGGCTGCCTACTATGCAAAATGCATGGGGCTTCCGGTCAGGACTCTGATCTGTGCCTCAAATGAGAACAAGGTGCTTTTCGATTTCTTCCAGTCCGGTGACTATGACCGCAACAGGAAGTTCATCCTGACCAGCTCGCCTTCCATGGATATCCTGATTTCCAGCAATCTGGAACGTCTGATCTACCGCCTGTGCGGAAATGACCCGGTACGGAACCAGGAATTCATGAAGGAACTTGTCAAAGACGGACATTACAGCATCACGCCGGAAATGAGAAAGGAACTGTCTTCCTTCCGCGGCGGCTTTGCAACCGAAGAAGAGAATTTTGCGGGAATCCGCAGTCTTTTCAAAAATACCGAATATGTCATCGATACACATACCGGCATCGCGAATGCGGTTTACCGCCGCTATGCCAGGGAGACAGGGGATACAACCCCGACAGTCATTGCTTCCACGGCAAGTCCGTATAAATTCACCAGGGCTGTCATGGGTGCCATTGCCCCGGACATCAAGGTCAGCGATGACTTTGCCCTGATCGATGAGTTTTCCAGACTGACCTCTCTCAAAGAACCGGCTGCCATTTCAGACATCCGTAGGGCGCCGGTGCGTCATCATACGGTTGTTGAAAAAGACGGCATGGAAAATGCCGTGAAAAAGATTCTTGGAATTCAGTAATTTCCAGAAAGGGTTCCTGAAAAATGGAATGGAGCAAACTGCTTTCCGAAAGCCGCAGCGGTGATTACGGAAAGAACCCGAAAAAGAATAATGACCTTCGGAGCGAATTCGAGAAGGACTATCACCGCATCATCGGCAGTGCTTCCTTCCGGCGTCTTCAGGACAAGACCCAGGTATTTCCCCTGGACAAATCAGACTTTATCCGGACGCGTCTCACGCACAGCCTGGAGGTTTCTTCCTTCGGCCGTTCGCTGGGCGAGAATATTTCCGCCTCGATCCTCACGGACCGGCTGGATCCGGAATTCACACTGGAGACCAAGGCGAATATCTGCGAAATACTGCAGTGCGCCGGCCTGATCCATGATATCGGCAACCCGCCCTTCGGCCATTTCGGAGAAGAGGCCATCCGTGAATGGTTCGTGAGGAATCTTCCGAGGCTGACCGTCGGCGGACGCAAGGTCATGTCGATCCTGAATCCGCAGGAAGCCGCGGACCTGATGCATTTCGAGGGAAACGCGCAGGCGCTCCGGCTTGTCAGCAAGCTTCATTTCCTGGTCAATGAAAACGGAATGAACCTGACGTATGCGCTTCTTTCGACCATCATGAAATATCCGGTGTCTTCGCTTGAAATCGACCGGGAATCCGGCGATGTGAAGAACCGTAAAATGGGCTATTTCGAAGCGGAGAAGGATCTTTTTCAGGACATTCAGGAAGCGGTCGGAACGGACGGCTTCCGAAATCCGCTGACCTTCCTTCTGGAAGCAGCCGACGACATTGCCTATTCGACAGCCGATGTGGAAGATGCCTTCAAGAAAGGATTCTTTGATTACGGAACCTTCCTTGCCGAACTGAAGAAAAGAAGGATGGACGAATCCTGCATCGGAAAGCTGACGGAGCTGTATGACAGGGGCGTACGGATGAAGGTCAGCAATCCGCAGGAATACGCCATCATGAATTTCCTCGTGCGCATGCAGGGACTGATGCTGCGCGCCGCCGCGGACGGTTTTATTTCGCATTACCGGACCATCATGAAGGGCGGCTATCCGCACGAGCTTTTCTACCATACGGCCGGCGAAAAGATCTTCCAGGTGCTGACCGGAATCGCTTACGACTATGCCTTTACGTCCAGTTCCATTTACCGGACGGAAATTGCGGCGAACAACATCGTGACCTATCTGCTGAACAAGCTGGTGCCGGCTATTCTGGTGTACGACGGGGAAAATGCCCCCGGACTGATGGAAGAGAAATTTATTTCCCTCATTTCGGAGAACTATAAACAGGTCTACCGGATTTCCTCGAAAGGAAAGGCGGAAGGAGAAAAACTGTATCTGCGGCTGCTGCTGGTGACCGATTCGCTGAGCGGAATGACAGATTCCTATGCGAGAGACCTTTACCGGGACCTGAACGGTTTGACGTAAAGAAGCAAAACGATTATAATATACAAAGCTCCTGGGATGTACGATCCCCTATTTTTTCCTGAACCTACAAAGATTAATAAGGGCTTCCAAGAGCGCTGTTCTCAATGTCAGGCCTCAAATGCAACCGGTGGAAGGCAGCGAAACGGCTGAGGTCGCCCACCTGGCTTAGCTAGGCGTCAGTATCATTAGGAACGGCATTCCGGGAGTTAGTAAAGAAGAGGGCCATTCGGCGATGGCTCTTTTTTTTAAGATTGGGAGGTCAAGATGTCAGTCACGAAAGAAGTCTTCGGAACTGCAAAAGACGGCAGGACCGTAACCGCCTATTCAATCAAAAATGAGGACGGCTCCATGATCCGTCTCATTGATTACGGCGCCATCCTGCAGAGCGTTCTCGTACCGGACAAAGACGGAAAAATGCGAGACGCTGCACTTGGCTATGACACTGTGGAACCGTATGAAACGAACCCGTGCTACTTCGGTGCAACAATCGGAAGAAACGGCAACCGCATCAGCGGAGCTGCCTTTTCAATCAACGGAAAACAGTACCGCATGACACCGAATGAGAACGGCTGCAACAATCTTCACAGCGGACCGGACGGATTCGAGAAACGCATCTGGTCAGCGGAAACGGGAACGGACAGCGTCCGCTTTACGCTTCACAGCAAGGACGGAGACCAGGGTTTCCCAGGCGAAGCGGATTTTGCGGTCACCTATTCCTTTACGGAAGATCATGTCATCCGCATCCATTACGAAGGCACCTGCGATCAGGATACCGTCATGAATCTCACGAATCATTCCTACTGGAACCTGAACGGAGAAGGCAACGGCCTGATCAATGATCACGGACTGAAAATCAATGCCTCTGCTTTTACAGCCGTCGACGCAAAGTCAATTCCCACCGGCAGCATTGTCCCGGTCGAAGGGACTCCGTTTGATTTCCGGGAAATGAAGAAGATCGGACGCGACGCCGGTCAGAGCTGTGAGCAGCTGAAGAATACGGGAGGCTATGACCACAATTTCGTTCTGGATCATCAGCACGAAGGCCTGCGCTCAGCAGCCTGTGCCCAGTCGGATGAGAGCGGCATCAGCCTCGAAGTCCTGACGGACCAGCCGGGCCTTCAGTTTTATGCCGGGAACTTCATCAGCGGACCAAAAGGAAAACAGGGACACGAATATGCCGTGCATTCAGGCTTTGCACTGGAGTCGCAGCATTATCCGGATTCTGTCAATCAGCCGGATTTCGAGAAGCCGATTGTCAGGGCAGGGGAGAAGTACGATACGGTAACCTGCTATGTTTTCAGGAGTGCGCTCCATATCGGATGATCGATGTTTAAGAAGATTATCGGAGGCGTCAAGGCTTTCGGAAGCAGGATGATGGAAGACCACATGGGCGCGTACTCGGCAACCTGCGCCTATTTTCTGATGCTTTCCTTCATTCCCTTCATCATGATCATGCTGGCGGTGATCCGGCTGACGCCGATCGACCAGACGGCTGTCATGAACGCAATGATCACGATCGTGCCGGCAGGCCTGAAGGATTACGTTTCGACCATCATCAATGAAGTCTATACGAAATCGTATGCCATCGTGCCGATTTCCGTCATCATTCTGGTATGGTCCGCATCGAAATTCTTCCATGCCCTGACGAACGGACTCAACGTGATCAGCCGCGTCAAGGAAACAAGAAACTGGTTCTATATCCGGTTCCGGTCGATGATCCTGGTGCTGCTTCTGATGGTCGGCATCTTCCTGATCACGATGATGGTCGTTTTCGGACACAATATTCAGAAGGCGCTCATCGCAGCCGCGCCGGCCGTCAATGCCGTGCTGGAATTCTTCATGCCGTTCCGGAGCCTGATCGGCTATGTGCTGCTGATTCTGGCGTTCGTGCTGGCCTACAAGTTCCTGCCGAACCGGAAATACACCTTCCGTTCGCAGCTGCCGGGTGCACTGATTGTTGCCACTGTATGGATGATGTTCGCGTATTTCCTGACGCTGTATTATTCGGTCGACAAAAACTTCGCGACCATTTACGGCAACCTGACCGGTGTTGTTCTGGCAATGATCTGGCTGTATTTCTGCATGTATTTCGTGCTGGTCGGAGCAGAACTCAACCGGGTGATCTTTGAGGACCCGGAAGGAAATGTCATCGTCAGCACGATACAGGATGTGAAAGAAGCAAGCGCCATCCGCAAGGAGGCCCTGCAGGCGGAAATTGAACGCCAGAAGATCGAGGCAACGGGAGAGATTCCGAAGGCCGGCGATCCGAAGCGTGAAAATAAGGCAAATAACGGCAGCCTGACGATCCATGAGGATTCTGTCATTGACCTCGATCTGGTTCGGAAAGGCGTCGAAGAACATAAGGAAAAGCTTCGGGAGGAAGAAAATGAGTGAGATACAGGACAGGGTAAAAGAGATACTCGAAAGCGCCCAGAAGAGAATCGAGGAAGCAGATGCACCGGATAAACTGAACGATGTGCGGGTTGCATTTCTCGGAAAAAAAGGCGAACTGACCGCCGTGCTGAAAATGATGAAAGATGTTTCAGCCGATGAGCGCCCGAAGGTCGGCAAATGGGTGAATGATGCCCGTGAAACCATCGAAGGGAAGCTGGAGGAGTGCCGGACGAAGATTGAGGCCGAACATCTGGAAGCCCAGATGAAAGCGGAAGCCATCGACGTGACGCTGCCTTCGAAAATGCTGGAAATCGGACACAGCCATCCGTGCACGATTGCCCTCCGCGAAGTGGAGGACGTCTTCATCGGCATGGGCTATGAAGTCATTGAAGGCCCGGAAATCGAGTACGATGAGTACAACTTCACGAAGCTGAATATTCCGCCGAACCATCCGGCAAAGGATGAACAGGATACCTTCTATATTACAAAGGATATCCTTCTGCGCACGCAGACATCGCCCGTCCAGGCCCGCGTCATGGAAAAAGGGAAGCTCCCGATCCGCATGATTGCCCCGGGACGCGTTTTCCGTTCGGATGAAGTCGACGCAACGCATTCTCCGTCTTTCCATCAGATCGAAGGACTGGTCATCGACAAGAAGATCACGTTCGCAGACCTGAAGGGGACATTGGATGTTTTCGCAAAGAAGATCTTCGGACCTGATACGAAGACGAAATTCCGTCCGCATCATTTCCCGTTTACGGAACCGTCCGCGGAAATGGATGTCAGCTGCTTCAAGTGCGGCGGCAAGGGCTGCCGCTTCTGCAAGGGAGAAGGCTGGATTGAGATTCTCGGATGCGGCATGGTGCATCCGCACGTCCTCGAAATGTGCGGCATCGATCCGGATGAATATACCGGCTTTGCCTTCGGAGTAGGGCTGGAGCGCATCGCCCTGCTGAAATATGAAATCGATGACATGCGTCTTCTTTATGAAAATGATGCACGCTTCCTGAAGCAGTTCTGATCAGCGAAAGTTCGGAGACAGGAGAATGCAGGCCGGCAGAACGGCCGGGGAGCGTTCTCAGAAGAAAGAGAGACGGGAGATTCCAAAATGAATACATCAATGAGCTGGATTAAAAAATACGTACCGGATCTGGATGTCACGCCGAAGGAATACTGCGATGCGATGACTCTTTCCGGAACGAAGGTGGAAGGCTGCACCCTGCTGGATGCAGATCTTGATAAAATCGTCGTCGGCCTCGTAAAGACCTGCGTGCCTCATCCGGATTCGGATCATCTGCATGTCTGCACCGTGGATGTCGGAACGGGAAAAGACCTGCAGATCGTCTGCGGAGCGCCGAACGTCGCTGCCGGGCAGAAGGTTCCGGTCGTCCTGGAAGGCGGAAATGTGGCAGGCTCCCATGACGGAAAAAAGACGGAAGGCGGCATTGCCATCAAGGCAGGAAAACTGCGCGGCGTTGAATCGCACGGCATGATCTGTTCCATTGAAGAGCTGGGTTCCAGCCGGGAATTCTATCCGGAAGCGCCGGAAGGCGGCATTTACATTTTCCCGGAAGATACCAAAGTCGGCGCGGATGCAATTGAAGAACTCGGGCTCCGCGATGCCGTCGTGGAATATGAAATCACCTCCAACCGGGTGGACTGCTACAGCGTGATCGGCATCGCCCGCGAGGCGGCTGCCACATTTGACAAAACGTTCCTTCCGCCGGATGTCAAAGCGACGGGAAATGATGAAGATGTCAACAATTATGTGAAGGTCGAAGTGCGCGATCCGGATCTGTGCAGAAGATACTGTGCACGGGTCGTGAAGAACGTAAAAATCGCTCCTTCGCCGAAATGGATGCAGAGATGCCTGGCATCGAACGGAATCCGTCCGATCAACAACATCGTCGATATCACGAACTATGTCATGGAAGAATACGGACAGCCGATGCATTCGTTCGATTACGACACGGTGGCCGGCCATACGATCATCGTGCGCCGTGCGGAAGACGGAGAAGTCTTCACGACGCTGGACGGACAGAAGAGGAACATGGATCATGATGTCCTCATGATCTGCGATGCGGAGAAGGAAATCGGCATTGCAGGCATCATGGGCGGAGAGAATTCCATGATTACGGACAGCGTGAAAAATGTCCTTTTCGAGGCAGCCTGCTTTGACGGAACCAACATCCGTCTTTCTTCCAAGCGCATCGGTCTCCAGACGGACGCATCCGGAAAATTTGACAAGGGAATCGACCCGAATGTTTGCATCGAAGCCATCAACAGGGCCTGCCAGCTGATGGAAGAATTCGGAGCCGGAGAAGTCGTAGGCGGTACGGTCGACGTGCACGGAGAACTTCCGAAGCCGACGGTTACGCCTTTTGAACCGGAAAAGATCAATGCCCTTCTGGGCACGGATGTCGACCCGGAGGAAATGATCCGCATCTTTGAAAAGGAAGGTCTGACTTACGACAAAGAAAAGAATGCGGTGATTGCTCCGACCTGGCGTCAGGATCTGCACCGCATGTGCGATTATGCCGAAGAAGTCGCCCGTTTCCACGGATACGACAAAATCCCGACGACCCTGCCTTCCGGAGAGGCTACTTCCGGAGGCCTGCAGCCGGATATGGCTGTCAATACCGTGGTCCGTCAGGTTGCCGAAGGAAACGGCTTCCTGCAGGGATACTGCTATTCCTTTGAGAGCCCGAAAGTCTTTGATAAACTTCTGATCCCGGAGAACTGCAGCAGCCGTCAGGCGATCCGCATCCTGAATCCTCTCGGCGAGGATTTCTCCATCATGCGCACGCTTTCCCTCAACGGAATCCTGACTTCCCTGGCTACGAATGCAAACCGCAGGAATAAGAGCGTCCGTCTCTATGAGATGGGAAATGTCTATATTCCGAAGCAGCTTCCTCTGACGGAGCTCCCGGATGAAAGAATGAAACTGACCCTCGGAATGTACGGAGACGGCGATTTCTTCGATCTGAAGGGCGTTGTGGAAATGCTTCTGATCAAGCTCGGCATGAAAGGGAAGACCGAATACCTGACGGATTCCCCGAAACCGTTCCTGCATCCGGGAAGACAGGCTTCCGTGGTTTATGAAGGGAAGACGATCGGCTTCCTCGGCGAAGTCCATCCGCAGGTCCGGAAGAATTATGAAATCGATGAGCGCGCCTATGTGTGCGTCATGGATATGCCTTCCATTTATCCGCTGGCGACATTCGAAAGAAAATTCGTCGGAATTCCGAAATATCCGGCCATGACCAGGGACATTTCCATGGTCGTGCCGAAGAACGTCACGAATGCCGAAATCGAAGCCGTCATTTCCCAGAGAGGCGGGAAAATCCTGGAAAGCTGCGTTCTCTTCGACATTTACGAAGGAGCTCCGATCCTGCCGGGATTCAAGTCCATGGCCTATAATCTGACCTTCCGTCATGCGGACAAGACACTCGGGGAAGAAGAGGTCGGCGCCGCCATGAAGAAAATCCTGAACGGACTTCAGGACAAGGGAATTACGCTGCGATAAAAAAGAACCACCACCCCCGTCCCGGTGGTTCCCAGAACCACTACCCCCGTCCCGGTGGTTCGGTGGTGCGGTGGTTCGGTTAATTTTGAGGTGAGAATGGAAATTTATTTACTGCGTCACGGAACGACAGCATGGAACAAGGAACTTAAACTACAGGGCAGCACGGATATTGAACTCGATGAAGACGGAATCCGTCTGGCGAAGGAAACAGGTGAAGCTCTCGAAGGCGTTCATTTTGACGCCTGCTATTCGAGCCCTCTGAAGAGGGCAGTGGATACGGCAAAATACGTCCTGAACGGCCGCAGCCTTCCGATTATCGAGGATTACCGTCTTGCCGAAGTAAATTTCGGTGACTGGGAAGGGCGCGACTGTTCAAAGACTTCCACGGAGATACCTCCCCACGCCACAGACCGTTTCTTTGATCTGACAAAGGAGCCGATTTCCACGCCGAACGGAGAAAATGTCCAGCAGGTTCTTGACCGGACGAATTCTTTCTTTAAGGAAATCGTCAATGATCCGGAAAATGAAAACAAGCGCATCCTGCTTTCCATGCACGGAGCATCCGGCAGGGCGCTGATGCATTCCATCTGGCAGGACAATAATTTCTGGCATGGTTCCGTTCCGCCGAACTGTTCCATCACGATCATCCAGATAAAAAACAAACAGGTCGTCAGCGTCAAAAAGGACTGCGTCTTCTACGGCGAAGAAGTCCACGACTATTACGGAGCTAAAAAATGAAAACATCAGATTTCTATTACGATCTTCCGAAGGAACTGATTGCCCAGGATCCTCTGGAAGATCGTTCCTCGTCAAGACTGCTTCATCTGGATAAGAATACCGGAGAAGTGACCCACGATATTTTCCGGAACATCGGGCGCTATCTGAAAAAAGGAGATACGCTCGTCATCAACGACACGAAGGTCATCCCCGCACGTCTGTACGGAGTCCGTCCGGGAACCACCGGCAAGATCGAGGTTCTGCTCCTTCAGCGGAAGACTGACAGCAGCTGGGAATGTCTGGTAAAGCCGGGAAGAAAATGTCCCGTCGGAACGAAGATCGATTTCGGGGAAGGACTTCTGAAAGGGGAAATAACGGAAGTCCTTGAAGAAGGAAACCGCATGATTCGTTTTGAATTCGACGGAATCTTTGAGGAGATTCTCGATCAGCTCGGACAGATGCCGCTTCCGCCTTATATCAAGCACCAGCTTCAGGATAAGACGCGCTACAATACTGTTTATGCCAAATATGACGGATCAGCGGCTGCGCCGACGGCAGGGCTTCATTTCACAAAAGAACTGCTGGAGGAAATCAAGGAACAGGGCGTCAACATCGCGCATGTGACGCTGCATGTCGGACTGGGAACTTTCCGTCCGGTCAAGGCCGAGAAGATCGAAGAGCATCACATGCATTCGGAATTCTACATTGTTCCGGAGGAATCCGCCAGGCTGATCAACGATACGAAGAAAGCCGGGCACCGCATCATCTGCGTCGGAACGACCAGTTGCCGGACCCTGGAGTCTGCAACGGGAGAAGACGGTATCCTGCAGGCCAAAAGCGGTTGGACAGATATTTTCATCTACCCGGGCTACCGCTTCAAAATCATGGATGCGCTGATCACGAATTTCCATCTCCCGGAGAGCACGCTGATCATGCTGGTCTCGGCATTTGCCGGAAAAGAAAAAATCATGGCGGCCTATGAGGAAGCGGTCAAAGAAAAATACCGCTTTTTCTCCTTCGGCGACGCCATGCTCATCGAATAGACGATTTCTTAAGACTTTCCAAATCCCGGAAGAAATCCGGATACGAGACGCCGACGCAGTCGGCGTCTTTTATTTCCATGCCTCCTGTTATCAGACCGGCTACGGCAAAAGCCATCGCCATGCGGTGGTCGCCTTTCGGATCGATGACGGCTCCGTGAAGCGGACTGCCGTCCCGGTTTCCGCTGCCGTGAATGACCATGCCGTCTTCCGTGGCTTCGACATCCGCACCCATCAGGGTCAGATCTTCGGTGATGGCCTGAATCCGGTCTGTTTCCTTGACGCGAAGTTCAGCCGCATCCCGTATAACGGTATCGCCGTTTGCAAAAGCAGCCATCACGGCAATCATCGGAATTTCATCAATCAGCGTCGGAATCAGTCCGCCGCCGATTTCCGCACCGGAAAGTTCGGAGAAAGAGACGAGGAGATCGGCAACAAGTTCATTTCCCTCTTCATGCTGATTGCTGATTTCCACATAGCCGCCCATGCCTGCGATGACGCGCAGGATGCCGTCGCGCGTCGGGTTGATGCCGACGTTCTTCAGGAGGATTTCCGATCCGGGCACCAGAAGCCCTGCTGCAAGGAAATAAGCAGCAGAAGAGATGTCGCCGGGGATCGTGATGGTCTGGCCCTTCAGAGGCTGTCCCGGCCGCAGGACGACGCCGGGAACGATCGGAACCCCGTCCATTCCCTTCATATCCAGCTTGGCCGGATCAAAGAGATCATAGGCTATGTCCGCACCGAAACGGGAGAGCATCAGCTCGGTATGGTTCCTGGACATCGCCGGTTCAACGACGCAGGTCATGCCGTCCGCATAAAGTCCCGCAAAGAGGACGCAGGATTTGACCTGTGCGGATGCGACAGGACTCTGATAGGCAATCCCCTTGAGATGCCCGCCCCTGATCGTAAGGGGCGCACAGCCGTTCTCCTCATCGGAAAGAACCGTCGCACCCATTTTTTCCAGAGGTTCGATGATGCGCTTCATCGGGCGTCTCTTCAAAGAGGCATCGCCCGTGATCCGGGAGGTGAATTCCTGCCCGGCCAGGATTCCGGAAAGAAGCCGCATGGTCGTGCCGGAATTTTCCGCATTCAGCTGATCAGCCGGCATTCTGAGACCGCTGCGTCCGGCGCCGTGAATGAGGAGCTCGCCCTGGCCGCTGTTTTCAATGGATACCCCCATGGACTTCATGCATTCGATCGTGGCCAGGCAGTCAGCACCCGGCAGGAAATGATGCACGGCAGTGTCGCCTTCGGCGATGGAGCCGATCATGACAGCCCTGTGTGAAATGGATTTATCTCCGGGGACCTCGATGATGCCTTTGAGGCCCGATGCCTTTTCAATCTTCATAAACCGTATACCCTGCTTTCTTCAGAATATCCGATGACCGGTCCGCCGTTTCCTGATCGTAGAAGAGTATTTTCAGGACGCCCTGCTCGAACTCGCGGTTATGGATAATGCCGATATTTTTCATGCTGATGTCATTCTCCGCAAGAAGAACGGCGACTTTGGCAATGCTTCCTTTTTCATCTGCAACATCGCAGTAAAGCCGGTATTCCTTTTTGATTCCTCCGGGAGAGTCGTTTGAAAAACTGTCCCGGTATTCCTTGCAGTCCGTGAAAATCTTGAGAAGGGAAGTCGCGTTCTGCGTATCGATCGATGCCCGGTAGGCCATCAGCTGCTGAATGTAGATGTCGAGGACGCGCAGGATATCCTTTCGGTTTGCCAGGCAGATCTCCTGCCACATTTCCGGAGACGAAGAGGAGATGCGCGTAATATCCTTGAATCCGCCGGCCGCAATGGTCTTCATCAGATGCTGCGCCCCGTCCTGGTCATGGACCATGTTGACCAGGGAAGCGGAAATGATGTGCGGCAGATGGCTGATGCATGCCGTAATGTAATCGTGTTCCTCGTAGGTCAGAATCAGAGGCAGCGAGCCGAGATCCGAAATGAATTCCTGGAAAGCGCCGATGCGCTCGATGGGAACATCCTCGCCGGGAGTCAGCAGATAGTAGGCATTTTCCAGAAGGAGGGCTGCCGAATGGCTGTAGCCGCTTTTCTCGGAGCCGGTCATCGGATGCCCGCCGATGAAGCGGTCCTGCATGCCGCGCCTGATGATTTCCTCATGGATGGCTGTTTTGGTTGAACCGACATCCGTCAGGAGAGCTCCGTCTTTCATGACATCCTTCAGGATGTCGAGATAGCTGAGGGACGTCACGACAGGCGTGCACAGGAAAATTGTGTCGCATTCCGAAAAATCAATGCTGACGAAAGGCACTCCTTCGGAAATGACTCCTTCTTCCTCTGCCTGTTTCAGTACTTCCTGATTGCGGTTGTAGGCGATGATTCTGGTATCGGGAAACTTTTTCCGGATTGCCTTGGCAATCGAGCCGCCGATGAGACCCAGACCGATAATACCGACTGTCATATGGATATACTCCCGGGTGTCCGGACTTCAGGAGCCCGGATATTTTTCTGTAAATGGTTTATTTCAGCTTCCTGCTTTCCAGTTTGGAAATGGTCTTCAGGTCCGACATCAGCTTCCGGAACGTGTCGAATTTCAGCGACTGCCCGCCGTCCGAGAGAGCTTTCTCCGGACAGTTGTGAACCTCGACCTCGATGCCGTCCGCACCGACGGCAATGGCTGCACGGGCCAGAGGCGGAACATAATTCCAGACGCCGCTGGCATGCGACGGGTCGACGATAATCGGAAGATGGGATTTGGTCTTAACGACCGCAACCGCGGAAAGATCCAGCGTATTCCGGGTCTCGGTCTCGAAGGTACGGATGCCCCTCTCGCAGAGGACGACGTTTTCATTTCCCTCGGAAAGAATATACTCGGCTGCGTTGAGCCATTCATCGATTGTAGCCGACATGCCGCGCTTTAAAAGCACCGGCACCTTGGTATTCCCGACCGCCTTCAGAAGCTGGAAGTTCTGCATGTTGCGCGCGCCGATCTGAACCATGTCGACATATTTCAGTGCCATGTCGAGCGCGGCCTCATCGGTGACTTCGGTGATGGTGGAGAGTCCGGTTTCATCGTGGGCTTTCTTCAGGAGGCGCAGGCCTTCTTCACCGAGTCCCTGGAAGGAATAGGGCGAGGTGCGCGGCTTGAAAGCACCGCCTCTCAAAAGATGAGCCCCGTCTTTCTTTACTTCTTCGGCAATGGTCAGCAGCTGTTTCTCGGATTCCACCGCACAGGGACCGGCCATGACGGTGAGCGTGTCAGGACCGATTTCCCATTTCCCGACTTTGACGCGGGTAGGCTCCGGATGAAAAGCCTTCGAAGCAAGCTTGTAGGATTCCGATACCATGATGATGCGGTCGACATCATCCATCAGATCGATGTTGCGGTTCATCAGCTTTGTCTTGTCGCCGATGACGCCGATGATCGTAACTTCTTCGCCCTGTGAGAGATGGGCTTTCAGCCCATTGTCTTCGATCACGCGGACGACGGAGTTGATTGATTTTTTCTTAGCCTGAGGCTTCATTACGATAATCATGACAGTTCCCCCAAATCCTGAATAAAATCTGTTTTTCTTCGGTTATCCATTGTAGCACACGAAGCGGTCTGCATACAACCCTTTAATACTTTAAATCACTAAATCGCCCGGATTCATTGAAATAGGGAAGCAGTTATGTTAAGATGCGGGTATTGAAAAAGTCTGAAAGAGTGCAGAAATATGAAAATCAGGGATATCCTTTCTCAGGGGCGGCCGACGCTTTCTTTTGAAGTCTTTCCGCCCAAAACCGAAGATAAATATGAAACAGTGGAACAGGCGGCCTCGGAAATCGCAAAGCTGAAGCCTGATTTCATGTCCGTCACCTACGGTGCGGGAGGCGGAACTTCCCTCTATTCCGCGCAGATTGCTGCAACCATCGGCAGCTTCGGCGTGACGCCGCTTGCCCACCTCACCTGCGTCTCATCCACCAGGGAAAAAGTCCGCAGCGTCCTTCAGGACTACAAGACGAAGGGAATTGAAAATGTGCTTGCGCTCCGCGGAGACATTCCGAAGGACGGAGTCATTGAAAATGATTTCACCCATGCCGATGAACTCGTGCGTGAAATCCGGCGGAACGGAGATTTCTGCATCGGTGCTGCCTGCTATCCGGAAGGACATCCGGAGTCGGCGGACAAGGCCGATGACCTGCGTCATTTGAAAAACAAGGTCGATGAAGGATGTGATTTCATCACGACGCAGATGTTCTTTGACAACACCCTGTTCTATGACTTCCTCTACCGCGCAAGGAAAATCGGAATCAGCGTACCCGTGCTTGCCGGCATCATGCCCGTGACGAACGGGAAGCAGATGAAGCGGATCCTGGAGCTTTCCGGCTGCTATATCCCGGAAAAATTCCGGGTGCTTCTGGACCGGTTCGGGGATAATCCCGCGGCAATGAAGCAGGCAGGAGTCGTTTATGCCACCGAACAGATCATCGATCTTCTGGCTCACGGCGTTGACGGCATCCACATTTATTCCATGAACAAGCCGGACGTCGCGGAAGGAATCCGCAGAAGTCTATCGGAAATCATCTGAGGAAATGAAATGGAAGTCAGCAGAAAAGAAATTTACCGCTATCTGGGATGCCGCGGAAATGTGCCGGATGAAGCGACCGTCCGCCTGACCGAGTCCTGTATTGCGGAACTGGAAAAGGAAATCACGCCTCTCAGTCTGTACCGGGAGTATCCGCTGTCTGTCGACGGAGAGGATATCGGCTGTCCGGTCCTTCATACGTCCAGCGCCTCTCTCGGAAAAAATCTGAAGGACTGCACGCGGATTCTGCTTTTTGCCGCAACGCTGGGCAGTGCCCCGGACCGGCTCATTCAGAAATACAGCCGGCTTCAGGTGAGCCGTGCGGTCACGATTCAGGCAGCTTCTGCCGCCATGATCGAGGCCTGGTGCAATGAAGAATGCACCCGCCTGAAAACGATCTATGAAAAGCAGGGGCTTTACCTGCGGCCGAGGTTTTCTCCCGGATACGGAGATTTTTCCCTGGAATGCCAGCCGATGATCCTCGG
Source organism: Lachnospiraceae bacterium (assembly GCA_022647575.1). GTDB lineage: Bacteria > Bacillota > Clostridia > Lachnospirales > Lachnospiraceae > Chordicoccus. The sequence continues at coordinate 45,399 of JALCKY010000001.1, forward strand.
TCCCCTGGAAGCGGGAAAACGGATTGGAATCACCCTGACGGATTCCCTTCTCATGATGCCTTCGAAATCCGTAAGTGCCGTCATGGGTGCGGGAACAGCGCCTCTCGGATGCGTGCCGGAGGGATGCGAAATCTGCACGAAGAAAAACTGCGCATACAGGCGCAGCGCTGCAGCCGATGAGCCGCAGCCGGATTAAAAGACAGGAGAAACCATGAAGATACTGCAATACCTGAAAGAACACCGGATCATCAATGACGGAGGAATGGGCACCCTGCTTCAGGCCAACGGTCTTAAGCCGGGGGAGCTGCCGGAAACCTGGAATGTCCTCCATCCGGATGTTCTTGTGAAGCTTCATAAAGAATATCTTTCAGCCGGGGCGAATATCCTCTCGACCAACACATTCGGTGCCAACCGGATCAAATATCCGCCGGACGGGAATTATGACCTTCGCCGTCTGATTGCTGCCGCCGTGGAAAATGCGCGGCAGGCCCGGGAAGAATTTGCAGATGAATTCCGTGCCGTAAACGGCTGCGATCCGGAACCGTGCTTCATCGGTTTCGATATCGGCCCGACCGGCAAGCTCCTCAAGCCGCTCGGAGACCTTGACTTCGAAGAGGCCGTCCGGGCCTTCGGGGAAGCGGCAAAAGCCGGTGCGGAGGCAGGCGCCGATTTCATTTTCATCGAGACGATGAGTGACACCTACGAAGTCAAGGCGGCTGTACTGGGCGCAAAGGAGAATACGGACCTTCCGGTCTTTGCCACGATGACATTTCTGGAGAACGGAAAACTGCTGACCGGCGCCGATGTCGATTCCGCAGTTGCCCTTCTTGAGGGTCTCCGCGTCGATGCCCTCGGGCTGAACTGCGGCCTCGGGCCTGCCCAGATGGAAAAGACGGCGCGCCGTCTGATTGAAGTCTCGTCGACCCCTGTCATCATCACGCCGAATGCCGGCATGCCGAAAACCGTCAACGGCTCCACGTCCTACGAACTTGACGCGGATACATTTGCAAGGGAAATGCTTCCGATTGCGGAAGCGGGAGCCTGCGTGCTCGGCGGCTGCTGCGGAACGACTCCGGAGCATATCCGGAAAATGAAGGCACTGGTGAAAGACCTGGATTACCGCTTCCCGGAAAATAAAAACCGCACAGTCGTTTCTTCCTACGGGGAGGCGGTCCTGATCGGACCCAAACCGGTTCTGATCGGGGAGCGCATCAATCCGACCGGGAAGAAGAAACTGAAGGAAGCTCTTCAGGAAGGACGCTTCGACTATATTCTTTCAGAAGCCGTAAAAGAACAGGAGAACGGGGCGGACGTGCTGGACGTCAACGTCGGACTTCCGGGGATCGACGAACCGGCGATGATGGAAAAAACTGTCCGTGAAATACAGGCCGTAACCGACCTTCCGCTGCAGATTGATACATCAGACATCAAGGCCATGGAAAGAGCCCTGCGTGCCTATAACGGCAAAGCGCTGATCAATTCCGTAAACGGAAAAGAAGAGTGCATGAATGCGGTCTTTCCTATGGCTGCCAAATACGGAGGCGTCATCGTTGCCCTTCCGCTCGATGAAAACGGCATCCCGGATTCTGCGGACGCCAGAATTGAGATTGCGGAGAAGATATTCAGAAAGGCAGAAAGCTATGGGATCCGCAGAAATGAACTTCTCATCGACGGTCTTGTCATGACGGTCAGTGCGGTGAGCCAGGGAGCCCTGACCACGCTTTCAACCGTAAGGAAAATTAAAAGTAAGCTTCACGGAAAAAGCATCCTGGGCGTTTCCAATGTTTCCTTCGGTCTCCCGCAGCGCGAAATCATCAATTCCGCCTTCTTTACGATGGCTCTTCACGACGGACTGAATGCTGCCATCATGAACCCGAACAATGAAGCCATGATGCGTGCGTACCGCAGCTTCCTTGCGCTGTCAGACCTGGATCCTCAGTGCGCCGGGTACATTTCCGTATACGGAGGCACTGCACAGGAAGGTCTCGGGGAAACCAGAAAAACCGGGGACTTGAAGACGACGGGGGACATTTCCGCAGACGGGGCAGAAAAAGGCGGATCATCTCTTTCCGCGGATATTCTTCACGGCATGAGGGACGCCGCAGCAGAAGCTGCCGCCGAAGAACTGAAAACCCGTGAACCGCTCGAAATCATCAGCGGCGAACTCATTCCCGCCCTTAATCAGGTTGGGCAGGACTTTGAAAAGGGCAGAGCCTTTCTTCCCCAGCTCCTGATGAGCGCGGAAGCCGCCAAGGCGGCCTTTGACGCGATCAAGGGAAAGATTGCCAAAAAGGACAGCACCGGCGCGGCAAAAGGCACGGTCATCCTGGCGACAGTCCGCGGCGACGTCCATGACATCGGAAAGAATATCGTGAAGGTTCTCATGGAAAGCTATAACTACGAAGTAATTGACATGGGAAAAGATGTTCCTCCGGAAGACATCCTGGAAATGACCCTGAAGCGCCATGTGCGCCTCATCGGTCTTTCCGCCCTGATGACGACAACGATTCCGTCGATGGAAGCGACCATCCGGCTGATCCATGAAAAGGCTCCGTTTGCCAAAGTGGCTGTCGGAGGCGCCGTGATGACGAAGGAATACGCGGACGCAATCCATGCGGACAGCTACAGCCGCGACGCGATGGGAACCGTCCGCTATGCGGACGGACTGTTCGCCTGAAAGGAACCGCGGGGACGGGGGTGGTGGTTCCGAAAGAACCACCACCCCCGTCCCCGCGGTTCTTTGTCTAAATTCCCCAAACGTCTTGAATAATCTGCATATTTTTAGTAAAATACTACTATCATATGTTTTGGAGGGCAATCATGGACGTTTACAGAACAGACAGGATTCGCAACGTTGTATTGCTTGGACACGGAGGTTCGGGAAAGACGACCCTGACGGAAGCCATGGCGTATTTATCCGGTATTACGAGCCGTCTCGGAAATGTGACAGACGGGTCAACCGTGAGTGACTTTGATAAAGAGGAGATCAAGAGAAAGTTCTCAATTACAACTTCGCTCGTTCCGATCGAATGGTCGAAGAATAAGATCAACATCCTGGATACACCGGGGTACTTCGATTTTGTAGGAGAAGTGGAAGAGGCAGCCGGTGTTGCCGATGCCGCCATCATCTGCGTATCCGGCAAGGACGGCGTCCAGGTCGGAACCCAGAAAGCATGGAATCTCTGCGAAGAAAGAAAACTTCCGCGCATGATTTTCGTGACCGGAATGGACAATGATGAAGTTTCCTACCGTGAAGTCGTCGAGAAGCTCGGCGAACTGTACGGGAAGAGGATTGCACCTCTTCATATGCCGATCCGTGAGGACGGAAAATTCACCGGCTATGTCAACATCGTCAAGAAAGCCGGCCGCAAGTACATCGCCAAGGGCGGCAAGGAAGAATGCCCGGTCCCGGATTACTGCGAAGAATACATGAACAAGTACCACGATGCCCTGATTGAATCCGTCGCCGAAACTTCTGACGAATTCATGGACCGCTTCTTTAACGGCGAAGAATTCTCCACAACGGAAGTTTCCGCAGCCCTGGCATCCAACATCGCGGACTGCTCCATCGTCCCGGTCTGCATGGGATCTCCGGTCAACCTTCAGGGCGTATCGAACCTGCTGGATGACATTATCGAGTACTTCCCGGATCCGTCCAAGAGAGTCTGCTCCGGAATCCAGCAGAAGACGAATGAGATCTTCGAGGCGAACTATGATTTCCAGAAACAGAAATCCGCTTATGTCTGGAAGACCATGGTCGACCCGTTCATCGGCAAATACAACCTGATCAAGGTCTGCTCCGGTGCACTGAAGCCGGATGATACGCTTTATGATGTCGACAAGGATGAAGACCAGCGTCTCGGAAAGCTTTACGTCCTGACGGGAAATAAACCGGTCGAAGTGGCTGAATTATTTGCCGGAGATATCGGAGCGCTCGGAAAGCTCGGGGATGTGACAACGGGAGATTCCCTTTCCACAAAGGCTTCCCCGATCATTTATCCGAAGGCAATCCTTTCCACGCCGTATACGTACAAGCGCTACAAGGCCGTCAACAAGGGCGATGAAGACAAGATTTCCCAGGCACTTACCAAGATGGGCGCCGAGGATCTTACCTTCAAGGTCGTTCAGGATTCCGCCAACCACCAGAGCCTCATTTACGGCATGGGAGAGCAGCATCTGGACATCATCGCAAGCAAGCTGAAAGAAAGATACAAGATTGAGATCGAGCTGACGGAGCCGAAGGTTGCGTTCCGCGAGACCATCAAGAAGAATTCGGATGTTGAAGGAAAATACAAGAAGCAGACAGGCGGACACGGCCAGTACGGCGATGTCAAGATGCGCTTCAGCCCGAGCGGCGATATGGAGAAACCGTATGAATTCGTGGTTTCCGTCGTCGGCGGCACGGTTCCGAAGAACTATTATCCTGCAGTCGACAAGGGACTTGCCGAGTGCGTCCTGAAAGGACCGCTGGCAGCATATCCGGTCGTCGGCGTGAAAGCGGATCTCTACGACGGATCCTATCATCCGGTCGATTCTTCCGAACAGGCATTCAAGACGGCAACCCATATGGCGTTCAAGGATGGTTTCCTGAAAGCGGGACCGGTCCTTCTTGAGCCGATCATGAACCTGAAAGTCGTCGTTGACGACAAGTATACAGGCGATGTCATGGGAGACCTCAACAAGAGAAGAGGACGTGTCCTCGGAATGAATCCGGGAAAGAACGGCACGACCGTCGTGGAAGCCGATATTCCGCAGACTGAGCTTTACGGATACGGCACGACGCTCCGCTCCATGACCGGAGGCTCAGGAGACTTCTCCTTCACCTTCAGCCGCTATGAACAGGCACCGTCGGATGTCCAGGAGAAACAGATCAAGGCAAGGGCCGACAAGCTTGAGGAAGGTGCGGAAGACTGATTCAGAACAGAATAAAGATTATGATCCGGTCGGGCTCACTTCAATGAGCCCGACCTTTCCTTTGCAGGAACTTCTTCGTGATCGACTGAAACACCTGAAAGCGGCTCCGCACTTTTACCGCAGGATGCAAGCGATAAAAGATACAGAGCCGCTGTCATTGCAAATATCAGCTTTTTCATTTTACCCTTCAGGATCGACAATTTCCGGTTCGATTTCATCCGTTTCCGAGGTGAGCTGCTTTTTGGAAAGAATCTTTGTGATCTTGTGGGTCGTGGACTTGATCTTGTCAACCGAAACATCATGATTCAGCGTGTCGATGATGCTGGCCAGATACTTGTACATATTTGCCGTTTCATAATACGGCTTTTTCAGAAGTTCCGGCGGACGGTAAGCCAGGTTCGTGGTGATCAGCTTATCAAGGAAGCCCTTCTCATAGTATTCGTCAAATTTATCGAAGCCGTCTGTAAAGAGTCCGAAGGTCGTGCAGACAAAGGTTCGCTTTGCCCCCATTTCCTTGACCTGGCGGCAGACATCCAGCATGGAGCCGCCGGAGGAGATCATGTCATCGATGACGACGACATCCTTGCCCTTGACGGAATCGCCGAGGAATTCATGGGCAACGATCGGATTGCGTCCGTTGACGATCTTGGAATAGTCGCGTCTCTTATAGAACATGCCCATATCGACGCCGAGGATATTCGAGAAATAAACCGCCCGCGGCATAGCGCCTTCATCCGGGCTGATGACCATCAGGTGCTTGTTGTCGAGCTTTAAGTCCGGGACAGCCTTGATCAGGGCCCGCAGGAACTGGTAGGTAGGCATGAAATTGTCGAAGCCGATGAGCGGAACGGAATTCATGACGCGCGGATCGTGTGCATCAAAGGTGATGATGTTGGAGACGCCGTAATCGGAAAGCTCCTTGAGCCCGAGAGCGCAGTCCAGGGATTCCCTTCCCGAGCGCTTATGCTGCCTGCTTTCATAAAGGAAGGGCATAATGACATTGATGCGGTGGGCTTTTCCGTTTGCTGCGGAGATGATTCTTTTCAGATCCTGGAAATGATTGTCCGGGGACATATGATTGATACGGCCGCAGACTTTATAGGTCATAGAATAGTTGGTGACATCGGCAAGAATGTAGAGATCGGTTCCGCGGACGGATTCGTTGATCTTAGCTTTCCCTTCGCCGGTTCCGTAGCGGCTGCATTTGGCATCCAGTATGTAGGAATTGTCCAGATAGCCCGGGACGGTCAGAAGATCGCGGTCTCTTGCGGCATTTCCTTTTCTTAATTTGACAATGTTTGCATCCACTTCACGTGACATTTCCGCGGCTCCTTCGAGCGCGGCAATTTTAAGCGGTGCGACCGGAAGTATTTTCGGCTGTACGATTGAAGACATTTTTTACCCCCTTGAACATTGGTTCATACCGATTATAGCATTCGGGAAATAGGCGTTCAAGCTGTTTACAAAAATCGTGAAAATTGGTATCATAATGAGTATGCAGCATGCAGAACATCGGATTAAAACCGTAATAAAAGGCGGAATCGCAGAAGAGATGGGAGTGGAGCCGGGAATGATCCTCATTTCCGTCAACGGCACTCCCGTACAGGACGTACTCGATTACCGCTTTCTGATGTATGATTCCCATGTCGATGTTACGATCCGTGACTTTGACGGAAATGATACCGTCCTTGAGATCGACAAGGATCCTGACGAAGATTTCGGAGTAGAGTTTGAAACGCCTTTCATGGACGATTACAGAAGGTGCGCGAACCGCTGCATTTTCTGCTTCATCGATCAGATGCCGAAGGGAATGAGGCGGACGCTTTATTTCAAGGACGACGATGCCAGGCTTTCCTTCCTGCAGGGAAATTACGTGACGCTTACCAACATGTCGGACGACGATGTGGAACGGATCTGCCGGCTGAAAATGGAACCGATCAATATTTCCGTGCATACAGCGGATCCGGAGCTCAGATGCCGCATGCTCGGGAATCCGAAAGCCGGAGAGTCTCTCAAAAAGCTTGATGTCTTCAAGGAAAAAGGCATCGTCATGAACGGGCAGATTGTTTTGTGCAAAGGCTGGAATGACGGTGAGAAACTGGACGAGACGCTGGAAGCTCTGGAAAAGTACCGTCCGGAAATGCAGAGCGTTTCCGTCGTTCCGGTAGGCCTCACCAGATACCGGCAGGGGCTCACGGAACTGGAAGCTTTCGGGCGCGAAGATGCGGAAAAGGTCATCGCACAGATTGAACGGCATGCCCATTTTGTCTATGCATCCGACGAATGGTTCCTGCTGGCCGGGAAGGAAATCCCGGAAGCGGATTATTATAACGGCTATCCGCAGATTGAGAACGGAGTCGGAATGCTGCGTTCCCTCTACGATGAGGTCATCGACAGCATCGGAACCAGAAACAGAACCAGAACCACCACCCCCGTCCCCCTGGTTCCAAGAACCACTACCCCCGTCCCGGTGGTTCCTCCGCGGCGGCCGGTCGTCAGCGTGGCCTGCGGAATGCTTTTTGCTCCGTTCATGGAAAAGATTGCCGGGGAAATACCGGATTACGATATCCGTATCTATGCCATCCGGAATGAGTTCTTCGGGGAGGGCGTGACCGTATCCGGACTGCTGACGGGCCGGGATCTCCTGAAGCAGCTTCAGGGGAAGGAACTGGGTGAGAGACTTCTGATCACCGTCAATATGCTGCGGAGCGGCGAAACCGTTCTGCTCGATGATATCAAGGTAAGCGAACTGGAAGAGAAACTGAAGGTGCCGGTTGTCGTGACAGGACAGAGCGGCTATGATCTCGCGGATGCCATCAGAGGGGAAACCGCCGGTCAGGACTTTACGGGAAGACAGGTATACGAAACATGAGTAAACCAATTGTAGCAATCGTCGGACGTCCGAACGTCGGCAAATCGACGCTTTTCAACGTACTGGCAGGATCAGAGCTTTCCATCGTCAAAGATACTCCGGGTGTTACGCGCGACCGCATCTATGCGGACGTGGACTGGTCGGGATATTCCTTTACACTGATTGACACAGGCGGAATCGAGCCTGATTCGGACGATCAGATTCTGAAGGAAATGAAGGCCCAGGCACAGATTGCCATTGATACCGCAGACGTCATCATTTTCCTCGTTGACGTCAAGCAGGGGCTTGTGGATGCAGACGGCAAGGTGGCGGACATGCTTCGCAAGTCTCATAAGCCGATCATTCTCTGCGTCAACAAAGCGGATGATTACAAGAAATCGATGCCGGATGTCTATGAATTCTATAATCTCGGGCTCGGGGATCCGTATCCGGTATCTTCCGTGAACCGTCAGGGAATCGGCGACCTGCTGGATGAGGTCACGAAATATTTCGATTCGGTTGCCTCGAAGGATTCCGAAGACGATACGCCGAAGATTGCCATCGTCGGCAAGCCGAATGTCGGAAAATCCTCCATCGTCAACAAGCTGCTCGGCGAGAAAAGAGTCATTGTTTCCGACATCGCCGGCACGACGAGAGATGCCATCGATACAAAAGTCAAATGGAAAGACAAGGAATATACCTTCATCGATACGGCAGGACTCCGCAAGAAGAGCAAGGTCGGGGAAGAGCTTGAACGCTTCATGGTCATCCGGACCGTTTCGGCCGTCGACCGTGCCGATGTCGTCGTCCTCGTGATCGACGCGACGGAAGGCGTGACTGAACAGGATGCGAAAATTGCCGGAATCGGTCATGACCGCGGAAAAGGCATGATCATTGCGGTCAATAAATGGGATGCCGTTGAAAAAACGGATAAATCGGTCAAGGAATATACGGATAAGATCCGCGGCATCCTGAGCTATATGCCGTATGCGGAGATCATCTTCATTTCCGCGGAAACGGGACAGCGGCTGACGAAGCTGTTCGATACGATTGAAATGGTTCTGGAGAACCAGAGCATGAGAGTGCCGACCGGCGTGCTGAACGAAATCATGATGGAAGCCGTCGCCCTGAACCAGCCGCCTTCGGACAAGGGAAGAAGACTGAGGCTTTACTACATCACGCAGGTTTCCATCAAGCCTCCGACCTTCGTCATTTTCGTGAACGACAAGAAGCTGATGCATTTTTCCTATACCCGCTATCTGGAAAATAAGATCCGGGAATCTTTCGGCTTCAAGGGAACAGCTCTTCACTTCATCATCCGTGAGAGAAAGGACAAAGACCAGCCATGACAATCCTTTCAAGGATTCTCTGCCTCGTGATCGGATATGCCTTCGGAATCTTCCAGTCAGCCTATATTATCGGCAGGGCCAAGGGAATCGATATCCGCAAGGTCGGTTCCGGAAATTCCGGCACGACGAATGCGCTTCGTACGCTGGGAACCAAAATGGGCCTCCTCGTATTTGCCCTTGATTTCCTGAAGGTCATTGCGGCCATCCTGATCTGCCGCGCGCTGTTTGCAAACGGCGACATCGGCATCGGACGCATGGTGACGCTCTGGACGGGTCTGGGATGCGTTCTGGGCCACAACTTCCCCTTCTATATGAGCTTTCACGGCGGAAAGGGAATCGCCTGTACGGCAGCCATTACCGTCATGTTCAGCTGGCAGCTGACGATTGCCGGCGCCATAGTCTTTTTTGTGAGCGTGATCCTTACCCATTATGTTTCACTGGGATCCCTGCTCGGAACCCTGACCGTGCTGATCGGCGGCGTCATCATGGGAGGCATGGGACTGCTTGTTCTGACGCAGGCACAGTATGTGGAAATGATCCTTCTTCTCGTCATCCTGGTCGGAATGGCCTGGTATCTGCACCGTGCCAATATCATGCGTCTCATTCAGCACAATGAACGGAAAACTTATTTCGGCAAACACGAAGACCATCCGTAGAAGACATAAAAAATCCCCGGCAGGATGCCGGGGATTTCATGACTTTCAGCTTTGCACTGCAGCTGGCAGTCAGACCAGCATGTCTTCCGGAATGCTAGCGCTGCGGTAATTTTCATTCATGCTGTCGATCGCCTGCATATCCATTTCGTCAAGCTCGAAATCGAAGATCTGCGAATTGGAAAGGATGCGGTCCACATGGACGGACTTGGGAATGACGCAGATGTCTTTCTGGAGCATCCAGCGAAGGCCGATCTGAGCCGTTGAGCGGTTGTATTTCTCAGCCAGGCTGATCAGTACCGGTTTTTCCAGATAAGCTCCTCTGGCAAGCGGAGCATAGGCCTGAACGGCAATACCGTGATTCTGGCAGAAGAGCCGGAGGCTGTCCTGGTTCCAGAGCGGATGGTACTCGATCTGATTGACCGCCGGAACGATTTCGCAGACGTTCAGGATATCCTGAATCTGGATCTCATTGAAATTGGAAATGCCGATGGCCTTGGCCCTGCCGGATTTGCAGATGCCTTCCAGCACTTTCCAGGTTTCGACGTAGCAGCCAGGAACCGGCCAGTGAATGAGATAGAGGTCCACGTAATCGAGACCGAGACGTTCGAGGCTTCTGCTGAACGCATCTTCAACAGCACCGAGACGCTGGGCATTGTTCCATACCTTGGTCGTCACGAAAAGTTCTTCGCGCGGGATGCCGCATTCACGGATTCCCTGGCCGACGCCTTCTTCATTTTTATAGGCGGACGCGGTATCGAAAAGACGATAGCCGACACTGACGGCATCTTTGATCGCGCTCTGGACTTCATTGTCTTCGGATGCCTTGTAGCAGCCCAGACCGAGGCGGGGCATGGCGGCACCGGTATTCAGAGTAATGGTCAGATCCATAAAATACCTCCGTACATAATCTATTTATTTTACCATTTAAAAATAACGATACAAACAACTTAGTATTAAGAAAGTGTTAAGCCAAATGAAGCTGAAAGTGACTGATTCCTACGGAAATGAAACTTTTCTTGAGGCAGAGGAAAATGAATCTGTCTATGCCATGCTTCTCCGCCACCACATTGAACTGGATTCGCCCTGCCACGGGAACGGTTCCTGCCATAAGTGCCGTGTGACGGCAGACGGAGTTCCGGCTCTTGCCTGCGCACTGAAGGCAAAGGATGGAATGAGCATCCAGATCCCGAAAATGCAGGGAGTCCGCTTCCCAAAAAGATGACTCTGATGCGATAATGTGCTAGAATCGAATTATCTTTTTTTTAAGGAGTGCGGCAGAATGAAACAGATGACGGACATAGAAATCGCGCAGAACACACCGATGCTTCCGATCGGCGACATAGCAAAGAAAGCAGGCATTCCGGATGAATATCTGGAAATCTGCGGAAAATACAAGGCAAAGATCAACCCGAAGCTTCTAACGGAAACAGAAGGGAAAAAAGCTTCCCGGCTTGTCCTCGTCACGGCGATTACGCCGACGTCGGCAGGAGAGGGGAAAACTACGACGACGGTAGGCATTGCCGACGGAATGCAGATCCTCGGAAAGAACGTGATTGCCGCCCTGAGGGAGCCTTCCCTCGGCCCGGTCTTCGGACTCAAGGGAGGAGCAGCCGGCGGAGGCTATGCGCAGGTCGTTCCCATGGAAGACATCAATCTTCATTTCACGGGTGATTTCCATGCGATTACGGCGGCAAACAATCTGCTGGCAGCCATGATCGACAATTCCATCCAGCAGGGGAATCCGCTGAACATCGATCCGAGAAAAGTGACCTGGAGAAGATGCATGGACGTCAACGACCGCGAGCTCCGTTCCATCGTGACGGGACTCGGCGGAAAGGCAAACGGCAGTCCGCGCGAAGCAGGGTTCGACATTACGGCGGCTTCCGAAACGATGGCGCTGTTCTGCCTGGCTTCCGATCTTGAAGATTTGAAAAAGAGATGTGCCCGCATCGTGGTCGGCTATACTTACGGAAAAGCAAGCGAGCAGAAGCCGGTGACGGCAGGAGATCTGCATGCGGAAGGCGCGATGGCCGCGCTGCTCCGCGATGCCGTCATGCCGAATCTTGTGCAGACGCTGGAACATGCTCCGGCCATTATCCACGGCGGACCTTTCGCCAATATCGCGCACGGATGCAATTCCGTGATTGCCACCAGGACGGCGCTTCATCTGGCAGACTATGTCATTACGGAAGCCGGATTCGGTGCGGACCTGGGCGCAGAAAAATTCTTTGACATCAAATGCCGCATGTCCGGTCTTCGGCCGGATGCGGTCGTCCTCGTGGCTACCGTGCGTGCCCTGAAGCTTCACGGCGGTCTGACGATGCAGGATCTGGGGAAAGAAGACATGGATGCGCTGGAGAGGGGATTCCCGAACCTCATGCAGCATATTTCCAACATCACGCAGGTTTATCATCTCCCCTGCATCGTGGCCATCAACGCCTTCCCGAATGATACCGAGCAGGAAACGGAATGGCTCCGCAAGCGCTGTGCGTCCACAGGCGTTGAGGTCGTCGTATCGAGAGCATGGGCGGAAGGCGGAAAAGGTTCCGTCGATCTTGCCAAAACAATCATCCGCATCTGCGAGACGCATCCCTACGAAAAGCTCGGGAAGGACAAATTTGATTTTGCCTACGGCCTCGATCTGCCGATCACGGAAAAGATCGATACGATTGCCAAAAGGATTTATCATGCCAAAGGCACTGATTTCACGCCGGAAGCGAAGAAGCAGGCTGCCCAGCTGGAGAGCATGGGATACGGAAACATGCCTGTCTGCATCGCCAAGACGCAGTACAGCTTTTCAGACAATCCCAAGGCACTGTGCGCGCCGTCCGGTTTCAATATTACGGTGCGGAAGATCAAAGTCTCTGCCGGCGCAGGCTTCCTCGTTGCCCTGACCGGAGAAATCATGACCATGCCCGGCCTTCCGAAATCACCGGCTGCCGAGCGAATCGACGTGGATTCCACGGGAAAGATCACGGGGTTATTCTGATGAAGTACGCAGAGCTTCCGGTTCAGGAGTATCTTTCAGAACTTTCGTCAAATGCACCTGTTCCCGGCGGCGGAGGGACGAGCGCCCTGACCGGTGCCCTGGCAGCTTCCCTCGGGAATATGGTCGGATCCCTGACCGTCGGCAAGAAGAAATATGCGGACGTGGAAGAGAATATCCGGGGACTCATGAAAAAGATGACGGAGATCCGGAATGATCTCATTTCCCTCATCGACGAAGATGCCGCCGTTTTCGAACCGCTTTCGAAGGCTTACGGGCTTCCGAAAGAAACACCGGAGCAGGCAGAGGAAAAAGAAAGAATCATGGAGAAATGCCTGAAGGATGCGGCGTCGGTTCCGGTCCGGATACTGGATGATGCCTCACAGGCCGTTCTTCTTCTTGAAGAGTTTGCCGAAAAAGGTTCGAAGCTTGCCGTATCCGATGCCGGCTGCGGAGCCTCCCTGTGCAGAAGTGCCATGGAAGGCGCGGCGCTCAATGTCTATATCAATACGAAAATGATGAAAGACCGTGCATACGCGGAAAAACTCAACCTGCATGTGAAGAATGTGCTGGAAGAATATACCCCGAAGGCGGAAATGGTATATAATAGCGTAAGGGAAAGGCTGGGCGGCTGATGGCTAAAATTCTGTACGGACCCGAGACGGCAAAAGCACTGGATGAAAAGACGGCAGAGCTCTGCACCGGACTGAAGGCACAGGGAATTGAGCCGTGTCTGGCCATCGTGCGTGTCGGTGAAAAAGAGGCGGACCTTGCCTATGAAAGAGGTGTGCTGAAGCGTGCCGAAAAAACAGGAATCCGCACGAAGGTCCTTTCACTTCCGGAAGACTGTGCGGAAAGCAGCCTTCTTAATGAAATCAAGAAGCTGAATGAAGACCGGGAGGTACACGGAATCCTTCTTTTCAGGCCGCTGCCGAAGCATCTGGATGAGGCAAAAATCATGAACAGCATTCTTCCGGAAAAGGATGCGGACGGTGTGACGGATGCTTCTGCGGTCGGCGTCTATACCGGAAGGGAAATCGGCTATCCGCCGTGTACGCCGGATGCCGTCATGAAGATTCTGGAACATTCCGGCTATGAAACAAAAGGCCGGCGCGCCGTGATTGTCGGAAGATCTCTCGTAGTAGGCAAGCCGCTGGCAATGATGCTTCTGAAGAAAGACGCCACCGTCACGGTCTGCCATACGAAAACGATGGATCTTGCTTCCGTCACAAAAGAAGCGGACATCGTGATTGCGGCAGCCGGACATCCGAAGACCATCTGCGCGGAGCATGTGCGCAGCGGTCAGATCCTGATCGACGTCGGCATCAATACCGACAGCGAGGGGAAACTGACCGGGGACATTTCTTTCGAAGAAGTCGAACCGATCGTCGAAGCAATTACGCCGGTGCCCAGAGGCGTCGGTGCGGTTACGGTATCCGTATTATTATCTCATGTCGCACAGGCGGCGGAAAAGGAGATTGGGAAATGAAGAAGCTTGCAGTAGTCGATAAGAACAATTGCGCGGGATGTGAAAGCTGCGAGAGGGCATGTGCTTTGGCATTCTATAAAGAGGACAATCCTGATTACGCCTGCATTCATTTCCAGGATCTCGGCAACGGGAAGTTCAAGAATCTTACCTGCATTCAGTGCGGCAAATGCGCACGCGTCTGCCCGCAGCACGCCATTACCCAGAATCCAAAGGGCGTCTACATGGTCAACAAGACCCTGTGCATTTCCTGCGGCGAATGCGTCCGCCAGTGCCCGATGCACGTCATGGTCCTGGTGCCCGGACATACGGCAAGCAAATGCATCGCCTGCGGCATCTGCGCAAAGGCCTGCCCGCTGAGCCTGCTGGAAGTACAGGAGTCATAATTATACAGCATTTCAGTCATTAAAACCTTTCAAGATGACTGCGGAAACAGGGAATGTCCTGCTGAAGAGCAATTCCTTATTTCCGCAGTTTTATTGTTATATTAAGAGAACATCTCGCGTACAGGCATGTATTTGAAGATTTGCACAATAAACCAAAGAATTTCAGAATAAATTTGAGCATATTTTCAAATAAGCACTTGCGGTGAAGGCCTATTGTGCTATAATAAAACCAATCGGAACACAACGTTCCCAAATAATTCCGCGGATCTCTAACGTGGGGAAGAAGCGGAAAATAAAAAACGGAGGGTATTAAACTATGTTCAAGAAACTCAATGATTTAAAGAAAAGCAAAAAGGGCTTTACACTTGTAGAATTAATTGTCGTTTTGGTTATTCTGGCTATTCTGGCTGCAATACTGGTACCGACACTGTTGGGATATATTGATAAGGCAAGATCTGAAAAAGATTACGCAACGGCACAGACCGTAAGAGTCGCAGCTCAGGCTGTAGTTGATGAAGAATATGGAAAAACAGGAAAAGATTTAGACATCAACAGGCTTTACTGCTGATATGGCTGCAAGAGCGCTTACTTTAGCCGGATCGACAAAAGTTGCGACTACAATCAACAACTTCTGCTTTAAAAGATGTAAAAACAACTGTTGACGGTAAAACTGTTTATATTAGTGCTGTCACATTAGGTGGTGGTACAGATACAAACAGTTGCTAAAAATGAAGTTGCATCGATTACGGTTTCAATTGATGGCAAAGGATATGCTTACGACTAGTACTACTAATGAGTGGAGCGCTACTACCATTTCTTAAGAATCATTCCGATGTCTCATTAATTTCAGCTCGCTGCCAGTTTGGCAGCGAGCTTTCTTTAAAAATTCATGTATCTGAATAATTATTATTGGTGGTGATTATGATAAAAAACAATAAGGGGTTTACCCTGGTTGAGCTGATTGTAACTTTACTGATATTGGCTATCCTTGCCGCTATCCTTGTGCCGACACTGCTCGGTTATATCAATAAATCGAAAACTTCTTCTTTACTTGAAGAAACAAATCAGATCAGAGTTGCTGCCCAGGCCATGTATGATCAGGCGTATGGAAAAGATAAAATTAATTTTGGCAGTAGTACAAGACTATACAAATCGCGGAGCTATCGCATTCAGCAAAGAATATCCGTATAAAGATTACACAACTGCCCTTAAAAAATTAGCTGCCATGAAATCCGGCACATGCTGCTGTATTAAATATGCAGGCAACAGTTCAACATCAGGAATTGGAAGTGTAGAAGCAATCCAATATTTTGATGGTCAAAACGGGTGCACCTTTTATGATGCTGAGTATTACACAGATGCAGACGAAGGACCCGAATGGTATCCTGTGCCTTCAAAGGAACTAATTAGCACGTACAATTGGGAAAAATCAAACACAGGATTGGAAAAAAAGCAATAATTCAACAAAACAGATATATATTTTTGCATAGCTTTTTATATTTTGTTTCTTTGATGAATCGGATTATTTTGTTTTATTAGCGTTGTTACATTATGTAAATTAGTAGTATAATATTTTAATAACCATTCAAATTATCATCGGTGCCGCCATTGGATGAAGATGTTAAGAAAGTCAAAGTAGACAGATGGGGAAAAGTCAGGAAATGGATCCTTCTCATTGTCCTGATTTTAATCGTGACGCTGCCTCTCGGCTTCCTGTGGACGGTCAGCGTGAACTGCCATACAGTTCTGCGCAAGGCAAAAAATGTAAGGATAAGCCTGATTCTCGAAGGGATTGAGTTTGATGCCAAAGGCGGAGCTCTTTACGATCCGACAAAGCCGGACGGATTCTGCGAAGGCGGTCTGGATGCAGTCCGCGAAACCTCCACGATGGACGGGGAAATCCGTCTGACAGGGTGGAATGACAGCGACAACAGCCCTCATTCTTTTACCTACCGCGAGGGCAATTATTACGCAGAGTTTACCGGAACGAGCCGGACGGAATCCTCCTGGAATGTATATTTCGACTGGAACGTGCTGCATTATGACGGAACGGATATTGCCGAGTAACTATTGATTCGACACGAAGGAAGACCGGATGCCTCTTTATAAGTACAGAGCACAAACTGAAGAGGGAAAGCAGATCAGCGGAAAGCTGCAGGCTAATGACGAGCAGGATCTTCACGAGAAGCTGCGCGCTCAGAAAATCATGCTGACCGACTCGAAAGCCGTCAGTGAAAAGAAATATTACCGCCTGCTGAAAACGAAGCAGCTGTCTGACTTTTCAAGACAGGTCGGAACGCTGCTGCATTCCGGAGTTTCCCTGGTCCGGGCTCTTAAGATTATCGCCGAAGACGAGGCAATCACTCCCGCAGAACGGGACGTTTACAATCAGGTCCTGCAGTTCGTGCTTCAGGGGATTCCTCTTTCCGATGCCCTTGAGAAAATGAACGGCATTTTCCCACCCCTGATCATCAACATGTACCGCGCCGCCGAAACTTCCGGCACGCTCGACCAGACGGCGCTTCGCATGGCTGAGCAGTACAGCAAGGAAGACCGGCTGCAGAAAAAAGTCAAAAGCTCCCTGCTGTATCCGAAGATACTGGCAGTCATGATTGTCGGTGTCGTGGCCATCATCATGGGATTCGTCATGCCGCAGTTCAAGGCTCTTTTTGATGCAATGCCGAGCCTGCCTCCTGCGACGCAGCTTCTCTTTGCCATCAGCAATTTTGTGCAGACCAGATGGTATGTCCTGATCATCTGCATTTTCCTCATTGTCATCGGCCTGCGTTTCCTGTTCAAGGTGCCTGCCGTGAGATATGGATTGGACAGACTGAAAGTCCATTTACCGAAGTTCGGGAAAATGAACAAGGTCATCTATACGGCTCATTTCGCAAGAACGCTGAGCTCGCTTTATTCCAGCGGCATCCCGATTGTCACATCCCTTGAAATTGCCAGGAAGACCATCGGGAATGTCTATATCGACAAGCAGTTTGATGAAGTAATAGCCCGGGTGAAAGCCGGCGACACTCTGAGCGACAGTCTGGAAAAGGTCGACGGTTTCATTAAAAAGCTGACCTCTGCCATGCACGTCGGAGAGGAGACAGGCTCGCTGGATTCCATGCTGAATTCAACAGCCGATGATCTGGATTATGAAGCGGAAATGACCACCACGCGCATGGTGACTTTCCTGGAACCGATCATGATCGTCATCATGGCCGTGATCGTCGGGTTCATCATGATAGCCGTCATCACGCCGATCTACCAGAGCTATTCATCCATCGGAGCGAACAGCTGACATCATTAAAAAGGGTTTACGGTCAGGCAGAAGAGGCTTCACATTAAAGGAGCAAGAGCAGGATGAGCATCACCGTATTCTTATCAAATTCGAAAATACAGATTGTGTCCGGCACGAGCGGTAAGAACAGCGCGAATGTCCAGCAGTACTATGAAATGACAGCGCCTGAAGGCAGCATCCTGAACGGCGTTGTCACGGATGCCGTTTCGCTTTCCAATGCCATCAGGAACTTCTGGCACGAAAACAGGCTTCCGAACAGCGACGTGCGTCTTTGCATCAATTCCCAGCAGTTCATTGTCAAACTGCTGGAGATTCCGAAACTCGGACGGAACAAGTCCGTGGATTACGTAAAACGTGAATTTGCGGATGTTGAACGTGCGCAGGATCCCGTCATCGGCTTCTTCCGTGTCGGGGTGAATGAGAAAAATAAAACTGATGTCATCTGCGCAGAACTTGCGGAGTATGAATTTCTGGATACTTATAAAAAAATCTTCGCAGAGGCAGGCATTTCGATTCAGGGCATTTCGTCCGCCGTCGGAAGCGCGGTCAACATGCTGCAGAAATCGCAGTATATCAAGGAATCCACCAGCGTCGTGCTGATTCTGGACGACAAGACCCTGACTTCCATTTTCTTTGTCGACGGCCGTTATTATTATTCCTCTTCAACACGCATTTTCAATGAATACGGGACGGATTCCTTCGGCTCCGATGTCTCGGCCGTTGTCAGCCGTCTGATCCAGTTTGCAAATGCCCAGCAGATTACTTCACGCATTACCGACGTCTATCTCGGCGGATTTCAGCAGGGAGATCTCGAAATCTGCAGCCGCGAGATCGGCCTGGTCGATGCATCCATCCGGACATCGGAACTGGTGCCGCCGGCCAATATGTTCATCGGAACGGCAACGAAATTCCGCGAGATGGTCTATCCGGCCGCAGGACTTTACCGCCATGAAAACGAACACAACATTATTGACGGCCTGAACCGCAAGACCAATCAGCAGGTCAGGCAGAAGGAACTGCTGAAAAAGGCAATTCCTTTTATCGCCGTGACCGGAGTCATGGCAGCCATCGTGACTGCTCTGATCATTGTCAATGCATCAAAGAACTCCTATGCCGACAGCCTGAATCAGCAGCTTACGGATCCGGTTCTGGTTCAGAATGCGGCGGATTACAATACGGAAGAAGCAAAATCTTCAGACTTGAAAATAAAGAGCAGCGCACTTTCAGCGTTAAGCACGAATATCCATTCGTATCCATATCCGAATTCCAAAGTCGTTCAGGTCATCAATGACTGCGCCAGCGGTCTGGCAAGCGTCGAAGTGGAGTCCTATGAGGCCTCAACCGGGCTTCTGGTCGTAAGGACCACCTCTCTTCAGGGCGGAACGATGGATGACCAGGTTAAGGTGATCAATGAATTCATCGCCAAGCTGATGCAGAATGATACATTTACCGACGTGAATTACACGGGATACAATTATGATGACCAGTCGCAGCTGTACAACATCAACGTCAACTGCTGCCTTTCCGAAAATGCAGGAAAGGAGGGGAGCGGATCATGACGACAAACCTTACCGAACGTGACAAAAAACTTCTGTTCATGCTGGGAATCATCGGAATCATCGCCGCCTTCTTCCTTCTGGGAATCCGTCCTCTTCTGAGCAGCATCAGCAAAACGGATTCGACGATCTCGGAAGAAGAAGCGCAGCTGGCAATCGAAAAACAGGAAGCAGCCCTGCTGCCGACTCTGAAGTCAACGAATGAACAGATGCAGTCAAATATTACGGCAGCCACCTCGGATTTTTATGACAGAATGGAATCCGATGAGGTCGATAAGCTCCTCACGAATCTAGTACTCTCCGAAGGACTGAATTCCCGGAACCTGGTCATCACGATGCCCACGGAAGAGATTTCCCTGGATCCCTATCTTTATTCCGCGGCTGCAAAAAATGCAGGGAGCAATTCCGGGAATGATACTTCCGACATGACAGATTCAGTTACATCCGCTTCAGATGCATCCGTTTCGGATACAGCGGATTCGGTCTCAGCAGAATCCGAAACTCTTGCGACAGAAGAAAGCACGGCAGAAACGGCTTCCTCCGAAGGACAGACATCTTCCGAAAGCGTTTCCGGTTCAGGCGTCTATGCCGTGGAAGCGTCGATGGAAGTGGCCGGCGACATGGCGACATGCCAGAAACTGATTGATGATCTGACGCTTCAGTTTCCGGGCATCCGGATCACCTCCTTCAGCTGGGGAAGCGGACCGATCGTTTCTGCAGATTCAGACGGAAATCTGGTGGCCGCTGATTCCAATCTTCGGACTTTGGACCTCGGCCTTGAACTTTATATGTATGACAAAGGAGAAGCTTAATGCCACAGGCAATCCAGAACGTCCGTATCGGCGATGTCATGAAGGAACAGGGCTTCATTACGGACGACCAGCTGAATAATGCGCTTGCTTACCAGAAGGAGCACAAAGGCGAAAGAATCGGAAGCATCCTGATCAAACTGGGTTACATTTCCGAACATCAGATGCTGGACGCCCTGGGGAAACGCCTCGGGCTTTCCGTGATCCGCATTTCCGACCTTCAGGTAAAGACGGAAGCCGTTGCGAAGATTCCGCAGCAGCTGGCAGAAAAATATCTGATGCTGGCTGTCAGTGAAGACGGCGGCAATCTGAATGTTGTCCTGAACGATCCTCTGGATTTCTACGGAATCGAGGACGTACGGCAGCTGACGGGCGAAAACCTGATCATCATGCTCTCCGAGAAAGCGCCGCTGAAACAGGCCATTGATTATTATTATTCCGATATCTCGGCGCGCCGTGCAGCCAAGACGGCAAATGAAAGCACAGGCATCGGCACCGTTGACGAGATGGTGATCGATACGGGCGCAGGAGACGACGACACCCCGATCATCAATCTGGTCAACAACCTTCTCCAGAAAGCTTATTCGGAAAATGCTTCCGATGTCCATATCGAGCCCTTCGAGAAAAACACGATGGTGCGCATGAGGATAGACGGGACGCTGGTCGACTATGTGACGCTCCAGCGGAATATCCACGCATCCCTGATTGCCCGCATCAAGATCATGTCGGAGCTGGATATCGCCGAGCGGCGCGTACCGCAGGACGGCCATTTCCGGATCAAGATGGGAGATCAGATCATCAATATCCGTACCTCGGTCATCCCGACGACTTTCGGCGAAAAAGCGGTCATGCGGCTTCTGGCCAACAACTCGCAGATTGAGCATTCCGGCGAATTCGGAATGAATCACGAGAGCTATCTGAAATTCGAAAAGATGATGAAGTCGCCGAACGGAATCATTTACCTCACCGGTCCTACCGGATCCGGTAAATCGACGAC
The DNA here is from genome assembly GCA_022647575.1 of Lachnospiraceae bacterium. Taxonomy (GTDB): domain Bacteria; phylum Bacillota; class Clostridia; order Lachnospirales; family Lachnospiraceae; genus Chordicoccus. Next base: position 66,684 of record JALCKY010000001.1, read on the forward strand.
GCTTTATATGGCACTGGAAGAACTGTCTCACAGGCCGGTCAATATTTCCACGATTGAAGACCCGGTCGAGAAAAATGTTCCGCGGCTCAACCAGATGCAGGTCAACAATCTGGCAGGACTTACCTTTGAGACAGGTCTGCGCGCGCTGCTCCGCCAGGATCCGGACATCATCATGGTCGGAGAGACGCGTGATGCGGAGACTGCTTCCATTTCCGTCAGGGCAGCTATCACCGGACATCTTGTCCTTTCGACACTGCATACAAATGATGCAGCTTCCTCGGTCGTTCGTCTGACCGATATGGGCATCGAACCCTACATGATTGCCAATTCGCTGGTCGGAATCGTGGCACAGCGTCTGATGCGCAAGGTCTGTCCGTTCTGCTCCAAGGAAGACCGCATGACGGCGGATGAGATTGAATATGTCGGAAAAGAACTGCCGTCCGTGAAACGGGCAATCGGCTGCAGCCACTGCAACGGAACCGGCTACAGCGGACGAATCGCGATCCATGAGATCCTGACAATTGACAAGAAACTCCGGGAAATGATTTCGGACGGAGCGACCGTTGAAGAGATGAAAGAATACGCTGTTGCAGAGCAGGGGATGAAGACCCTGAAGACAGCGGGGCTGGAGCTCGTTGAACAGGGAATCACTACAATGGACGAGCTCAGGAAAGTGGCCTATTACGAATAAACTATGCATGAGCGGATGCGTCCACCGAAGGGGATTGTGATGAAGAGACGTCTTCATAACAAACTCAATACGAATTCAAAAAGCGGCTTCACTCTCGTGGAGCTCATTGTCACCCTTGCTGTTGCAGCAATCGTCGCCTCAATCGGAGGCATGTCCCTCATCAACTGGCACAACCATTCCGAATATCTGAAGAACACCGAAACCGCCAAGACCATCTATCTGGCGGCACAGTCCGTGTTGTCCGAAGCAGAGAGCAGGGGAGTACTGGAACAGACCATGACCGATCTGGAAAAAGACACTTCCTATGTGAAAGTATCAGATGCTGCCGAGAAAGCAGCACTGGGTTTCCCTACGGAAGCAGATGCCGAAGGCATTCAGCATGAATATGCTTATTTCTCGGTCAGCAGGAATCTGGGAACTACCGACCGTCAGATGCGGCCTCTTTATCAGTTTCTGGATTCTTATCTGCAGGGTGAAGACGTACTGGACGTCGGGTCCTATTCCGTGGAATTCGATCTTACCGCCTGCAAAGTCTATGCGGTTTTTTACGGGGAATGGATACAGGAATTTCCGCATGAGACAGCTGTTTCCGAAGACAGCCACGGAACATACGCTGTCAATAAGGATTCCAGGGAAGAGTCCCATCTCAGCGGTTCTTTTGCGGGGTATTATTCTGCCGGACAGGCTAATTATTCCACGCCGGAAGCTTCCTCCGGCAGTCTTCCGAAAATGAAGTCAGCTGCTCTGGTCAATGACGAAGTTCTTGCACTTCAGTTCAGCAGCACTTCCGAAACGAATGCCGACACCAATTATCTGATCCAGCTGAAAGACCAGGCGGGAAACCTGAAATACATTCTGTGCTTTGACTGGACCAGCCTGACCAAAGGAAGCCTGAATACAACAGACGGATATATTTCCTGTGCACTGACCGTCTATGATATGTCAGCATCCGAGAAAAAGTCGTCCGATTATCAGTTCCCGGTCAGCTATGACGGAAGTCTTTTTTCCATTGTCCTGGACGGAATGATGTCTGCCCAGTCAATGGCCATCAATGCGGCCTCCGGCAGCAGCCAGCTGAACACCAGCGTAACAAGACTATTCGGAAATACCCCGCAAAAGATTTATGCAACGGTGGATGTCTTTCCGCAGGGAAGCAGTTTTGATGATCTCGTGGATTATTCGTCCAAGGCAGTGAAGGCTTCCAGCCCCATCTCAACCGATCAGCAGAATGATCTCTTTGCGACGAAAGAGGACACGGCAAAACCGGATGCTTCTTTCATTTCCGTGAACCGCCATTTTTCAAATATCCGCTTCCTGTCCGGTGATACCGAGAAACAGGCTGTTCTTCTGAATAACCTTTCCTGGAATAATAATGTTGTGTTTGGAATCAATGCATCCGGCACGATTTCGCAGCTTGACGCTTCGACCGATGAATTTCCGTCCGTGGCTGTTCTTGCAAAGACTGTGACTCTGGACGGCGCAGATTTCTCCTATATCGGTCTGAAGGTTGGTCCGACATCCAATTACGTCTATTCCGGGAATAATTATACAAAAAATCTTGCTGACTCGATCGGCTTAATTGCCAAAAATAACGGAAGCATACAGAATTTAAATATCATCCAGGCGTCTTTCAGTTCAAACAGTGCCTTCCGGTATGTCGGAGGTTTTGCGGGACAGAACCTCGGGACCATCAGCAGCTGTTCTTTCAGCGGAGCTATTGTAAACATCTATTCGGAAAATGCCTCTGACTGCTACGGCGGGATCTGCGGCGCAAACGGCGACGGAACGTCAGCAGAGGTTCAGCCGGTGATTTCGGACTGCTCCGTTAAAAATTTCAGCATGACGCTGAAGGGCTGGTGCACGATAACAGATACCGATACGTCGGATGTGAAACTCACAAAGTCTTCCATGGCCGGAGGCATTGCCGGATACAACCGTTCGGGTGCCCGGATCAGCAGCAGCTGTCTGGACAGCGAAGGGGACAGCACCGTGAACATCACGGCAAACAACGGCATGGTCGGCGGCATAGCCGGCGGCAATGAAGGAAACATTTCCGGCTGCGGCTATTCGGCGTCCATGAAAGTTCTGGAAGCCTTGAATCAGTATATGACGGTATACGGAAATACAGATGCAGCCCGAAACCTGCTGGATTACATTTTCCAGGATGAAACGGACGAAGCCAACCAGCAGCTGTCTTCTTATGTTCAGGAACACTACACAGCCCTGCTCCTTGAAGAAATCAATGCAGGAAAAACGGAAGCTGAAAAGATCTCCTCTGATACGCTTAAGAAAGAAATCAGTGATTATAAAACTGCTGCACAGGCCCTGAAGACGAAGATTGATTCCAATGATACCCGGGTAACTCTGGAGCTGAAAAACAGTCTCGCAGTTTCTTCAATCGGATATTTGGGCGGCATCATCGGATTTAACGGCGGTACGGCGGCAGTCAGCAGCTGTGCCAGCGGCCACTGGCTGATTCACGGGTATAATCTTTCGCAGGCTTCCTGCATCGGAGGAATCATCGGCCAAAACACTTCCGGAAATGTGTCTGAAGACGGAGGCGTCAGCTTCTGTGTAAATGCCGCCTATGTGCATCGTTTTTACTGCTATGACAAAACCAAAGACGAAGGTACTGCGCATGCAAATAACAGAGGTCTGAACGGAACCGAACGCTGCTATGCCGGTGGAATTATCGGTGAACAGAGAAGTTCCGTAACAGGCAGTCTGATTCAGAAGTGCATGAATCTTGGAGACGTTTATGATGAAAATTCATCCAATGCCGGCGGTGTGGTAGGACGGTGGAACATTAACGGCGGAAGTATAAGCGATTGTTCCAACTTCAGTTCTTTATATACCAATTACGGTATTTATGATATGACCAAATCCAATGGGAGCGGATCGGGAGGAATTATTGCAGATATTTACGGTGACTCTGCCGATCCGAATTCCAATTATTCCATTGACCACTGCTCAAACCATGGGAATATCTTGTCCATTCACCAAAATGACGGTTTCATTTCCGAATGTGCACAATTTGCAGGCGGCATAATCGGTACCGTGATTGGAGACAGCAACCTGAAGAATTACGATACCAACGTAAGCATCACGGATTGTCTGAATGGTTCGGATGCTCAGATTAATTCGTATACGGTCGGATCCGGAATATTGGGATGGGTAGAATGGACAGATGGTGTAAATGCCGGTAAAAAAGTCAATATCACGATTGATCACTGTCGTAATTATTCATCTGTTTTTGTAACCGCTATTAGGGACCGGTATGCTGTCCCCAAACCAAAGCCTAATTATCAAGACATTTTTTCAAAAGCCTCCGGGATATTCGGAACCACGAGCAACTATGATACCTCACTGAGTATCCGTCTCACGATCAGCAATTGCTTCAGTATATTTAACGGTACACCAGGTGCTGCCATTAACTATCCGATTACGGAAAATTTCGACAAAGCCTTTAAGTTAAATAGCGTGAATGAGTTTACCTCCGACTGCACCAACAATTACTATATGGATGTAAAAAGCTTTGCTTCTCAGACCGGTGAACTCAATTATGATAAGCGGGGAGATTCCGGGACCGTCAGTGCTTTTGCCGCCGCCAGCAATGCAGAATCAGCCGATGCCAATACAGTGAAATCCGTACGTTTATACGCAGGGAGTGCATTGACCGGCGAAAATTCTCCGGCAGATTATTTCGGAGCTTACAGCTCCGCTTTCAATCTGATCAATATCAGCGGGAAAACCTGGATTGCAGAAGCTGCCAATGCCATTGTTCAGAATACAAGATCTGCAAAAGGCAATGATGTACAGGTAGGAGATATCGGTCTCTGGTACGAGGACCGGACTTTGGATAACCAAACAGGTTCCCCGGTTCCGCTGGATGTATCGGATGAATCGGTCATGAAGTATCTGGATCACTATCTGGACGCGAAAATATCCGATCCGGATGAGGCATATTCATACAATGCAGAAGTCACGAACAGGGAAAGCCAGACCGATTACCGAATTGATCTGATGGTTTTTGAAGTCAGCAGGAATGCTGACGACGCCTCGCCTTTCATTTATACGGAAGGGATGGAAAACACAAAAGTTCTGTCAGGAAACATCAGCCAGATTTTTACGAACACTCTCCATGCCAACATGAACACTTTTGCCATAACGGATGCGACCGGAAATGCAGAGCTGGACTGGAGCACATATTACTATTATATGGTTCTGAAGGTTTATGACACGGATGAAAATGGGACCGCTCTCGCCGATGGACGGACAGCTTATTCTGTTCCGGTGAAAGGCGAAGTGACGCCGTTTGTTACACCGGATGATCAATTTTATCACAGTGGTACAGACTGGGGAGAAAATATTGTTCTACACTTTGGTTTTTCATCCTCTGCCTTACCGAATAATGGATATTATCTGATAAGTCTTTCTGCAAAAGGAGCTCTAAAAAAGAAATTGGATGACCCTGCAGTGATTGTACCAGAAATCAAAACTTCATATAATTATGTGAATATAAAAACAGCAGACTATGATTACAATTATAATGGGGATTTAGATAAAAAATACACTTATTTGCACCTTGATGTTTCTATAGTTGATGGAGACGGCAATACGACAGCCTCTTTCAGCAAAGATTACAATATAGTGGATCAAAAAAGTATACCGCAATGGACAGAATGAATTTAAAACATTCGAACAATAAAAACAGCAGTCAGGGTCAGGCCATGATCGCAGTTCTCTGCATCATGGCTGTGATTCTGGCTGTCATTTTTTCCATGCTTTTGGCTTCTTACCAGATGTATTCATCCATTCAGGATCAGCCGAAAAATGAGAAGTGGTATCAGCAGGCATTTACCTTTTCCAATTATATAAAAAACCAGCTGGCCGGCAGTACCGCACCTGATACGGATTTTGAGAAAGCTGTTACGAAATTCATGTCTTCGAATAAGGATCAGTCTTTATCTTTCAGCTCAAAAGCGCCCGAAGACAGTTCCTATGCCGAACTTAAGCTGGATCTCTCAAAATCAAAAAAGAATCTTTCTGCTGATTCTGCGGCAAAAGCAAATGGCTGGAAAGAACCCTACGATTATTATCTGACCATTGCCGTAACGGCACTCAATGAAAGCAAAAGCAAGGCTGCCGTTAAAACAAAATACGAAGTTCTGTATGCACCCGGTGATTACACATATTCAGCTGTGGACGGAAATCAAAGTACCGCAGCAATTACCGTCAATGCGGATTATTCTGTAACCTACAGCAATCAGACATATACACAGGAAGATTTATATAAGACATCCGGCGTGATTTCAGATACGGCATCCGGCACGACCATCACTGTGAGCAGGGCAGTCAATAATGCGGAAAAAACCTATATTTTTAAAAGCATCGGGTACGTAGAATGAAAAAGATGAAGAACAGCAAAGGTATGGCAATCACGGAAGTACTGGTAGCATTTCTGATGCTGCTAATTTCACTTGCAGCTCTGTATGGCTGTATGGTTCTTTCCTCAAACCTGATTGTCAAATCCGCAGATTTAGACAGGAAATTTGCAGACTATCAGAAAGAGATTGCAGAATACGGTAAAAATGAAACAACGGTATCTGAAGATACGATTAAGTATTCCTTCACATGCGGAACGGATGCCCAATATAACTTTACAATCAGTCCGAATAAAGCTGTGATTCATTTAACAGGTGATTATCCTGAATTGCTGACAGATATTCCTGTATTCTCATAAGGTGGATATGTTGGATAAAAAGAAGCAGAAGAAAAATAATAAGGGAATGACCCTGGTCGAAATGATCGTATCCTTTGCCCTGCTCGGCATCTTTCTGGCCGCAGCAGGCATTGCCATCAGCGGCCCTGTCAAAACCTATTATTATCAGAGAAAAACGATGTCTGCCTATACGGTTGCGGATGCTGTCCTGTCTGAAATCAGAAATGATATCCAGACAATGCGTTCAGGAATCACTTCCAGTACAGATGGTTATATTAAAATCCGAGATGAGAATGGTAAGGCATTAACCAGTACAGAAGCTTCTGATTCCTCCGGCAGTTCAAAAAAAGGAGTATGTCTTGAATTTACAGGTACAAATTCTGATGGCACATCCTATGCAGAACAAATTGATACTGCCGGATTTGAAAAAGGATTCTTTTTAACAGAAGATGACTCTCAATTAAAAGAACCAGTAAAAAAAAGTGACGGTTCTTCAAAAATTCCTAAAGGCTATCTGACCAATAGATATTATTCCCTTTATCCTGATGAAAAATCACTATCTTATGCAAGCCTTTATTTCGATTTCATTTCTGAAAGCAAAGATAAAAATACAGCATCAGCAGACTTTTCGAAATATGCAGGAAATTATGTCTCACAGAGTGCAAATCAGAAACTTCCTGAAGAATTCTATCAGGGTTTTACCATCTCACTGCGCTTTATATTGAGCAATGCTACTGATCCAGTTCAATATGTGGAAGTAACAGCTGAAGTTTTAAATAACGACGGCAGCATTGAGTATTCCAAAACATCCTGTATCTCTTTACAGAATACAGTTTCTTACAAAGAAAGCAGTACTTTGTATTCAGACGGTCCGGTAAAGAGCGATTCTGATGGCAAACTGCTGATTAGAACAGCAAATAAAACATTTGAATTTCCATATGAAACCAATATAAAGAAGAATGCGGATGGAAGCTATCATTATAATCAGGGCATTTTTTATGAGTACAAAGACAATCTTTATTATGCTTCAAAAACATATGACAGCCACAACCAAAACATATTGGACACGATCACTGATAACTATAATATGATTCGGATAGCAAATACCGAAAAATCCGGAACGATATATACAATTGGTAGTGAGAACGTAATATTGCCCAGCAGTTTCAAACATTGGGGCAGCGGTTCAAACTATAACGGAGAATCCAACACAAATGAATATTCTTATGCAACTGCTTACAACTGGAATGGTATGGAAGAGGCGTGTTTTTCTTATATAAAAATCACTTGATTACGATCATAACACCATCTGGTTATCTGAAAATCTCTGATCTTGCAGATGCTTATAATAATGTTAATCAAACTTTTCTTTATGATATGACACCGGATTGAATTTTTGTCAGCTTTGTCTTTGTTTCATCTATTATGCGGCTTGCGAAAATGTTCTTTCATTGCTATAATTTACATAATATTTTTTCGTCAGGCCCTTATTGATTTCGGAGGAACCCATGACAGTCCAGGACATTATCTATATGGGTCGGGAAGCCGGCGCGTCGGATATCCATATCACGGAAGGCAAGCCTCTGGAAATGCGCGTGAACGGTTCTCTTTTCAGGACTTCCGATCAACCGCTCGGCTCTGAAGGCACGAAAGAAATGATTCTTTCCATGCTGGATGAAACGCAGAGAGCAGTTTTCGATTCCGGAAAAGACTCCGATTTCGCGATTGAGACAGAAGACGGAAAGAGGCAGAGAATCAATGTTTTCCGTCAGCAGAAGAGCATCGCGGCGACCATCCGCCTGCTCAGTGACCACATTCCTTCTCTTTCGGAACTGCAGCTGCCGCCTGTCCTTCAGAATCTTGCTGATCAGCCGCGCGGACTTGTGCTTGTGACAGGGCCGACCGGTTCCGGCAAATCGACCACACTGGCGGCGATGGTGGATCACATCAACCAGAGCCGTTCGGAACATATCATTACGATTGAAGACCCGATCGAGTATAAGTATGAAATGGGGCAGTCGCTGATCCATCAGCGCGAAGTCGGTGTCGATACGGAATCATTTGCGTCATCGCTTCGGTCGGCACTCCGGGAAGATCCGGATGTCATCCTGGTCGGTGAGATGAGAGATTACGAGACGATCTCAGCAGCCGTCACAGCGGCCGAAACCGGACATCTTGTCCTTTCAACCCTGCATACGACAGGAGCTGCCCAGACAGTTGACCGCATCGTGGATGCCTGTCCTGGTGAAGTCCAGAACCAGATGCGGACGCAGCTTTCCCAGATCCTGAAGGGTATCATTACCCAGTGCCTGATTCCGAGAGCGGATATCAAAGGGCGCATTGCAGCAACGGAAATTCTGATCGGGTCGGACGCGGCGCTGAACCTGATCCGTGAAAATAAAACTTTTCAGCTGAATTCAACGATGCAGGGCGGTGCTTCACTCGGAATGCACACGCTGAACGGAGATCTGACCAGACTGGTCAGGGCCGGCATCATTTCCCGCGAAAATGCCATGCAGTATTCCAATGATCGGCGGGATCTTCAGCAGTACCTGATGTAAAACATAAACGGAGATGATTGAATGAAGAAAAAACTGATTAGCCTTTTTGCTGCAGCTTCGATGACCCTGATGATGTTTTCCGGAATTCCGGTTTCTGCGGAAAATGAACCCGGACAGTCTTCCGCAGACAGCTCTGTCTCAGCCGTACAGACGGACAGCGCTGCCTCAGCCGTACAGACGGACAGCTCTGCTTCAGCCGTACAGACAGACAGCACGCCGTCCGGGACCGAGTCTTCAGAAACCGTAACGTCAGGCAATTCTTCTGATGCATCAGCTGAAGAAAGCTCTGAAGATGTCCGTCTCAATTCCGCGCTTCATTCAGACGCAGATCTTGCCACGGGATACTACAGCATCATTTCCGCCGTCGGCAGTTCGAAAGTCATGGACATCGAAGGGGGTTCTGTCGCCAGCGGTGCCAATGTTCAGCTTTACCACAGCAACGATACGGAGGCCCAGATCTTCTACGTAACGAATCTCGGCTCCGGCCTCTACACGATAGCAAGTAAGAAATCGGGAATGGTGCTGGATGTCGCCGGCGGTTCGACCGTTAAAGGCGCGAATCTTCAGCAGTACACCCCGAACGGAACGGAAGCGCAGAAATTTTATATCGGCACTTCAGCAAAGAGCGGCTATCTGACCATTCAGTCTTCGAAATCCCTTCTATGCGTCGACATCGCCGGCGGTCTGTCTGACGACAGGACCAATATCCAGATGTACACGTCAAATGATACAGCTGCCCAGCAGTGGAAATTTGAACCGGTCCGCACGGACGCCGGTCTTTCGGACGGCTATTACCGGATTGCGTCCGGAATTTCTTCTTCCAAGGTGCTCGATGTAGACGGCGCATCGACCTCTGATTTCGGCAATGTCCAGCTTTATGATTCCAATGGATCGGCCGCCCAGGTTTTTTACGTCAACAGTCTCGGAAACGGCCTCTATGAACTGATGGCCTGCTGCTCCGGACGCCTGATGGATCTGAACGGCGGACTGACGACGGACGGCAGAAATATTGACCAGTACTGGCGGAACGGCTCCGGTGCCCAGAAATGGTATATCCGTCAGTCGGCTGTCAGCGGCTTCTGCACCATTTCCTCCTCGCTGGATTCTTCAAAAGTATTGGACGCGGCCGGCGGATCTTCCGCAAACGGCACGAACATCCAGCTTTATTCGTCAAATGATACGGCTGCCCAGCAGTGGTCGTTTACTTCGGTTTCGCAGCCCCAGGTTGCATTTGCGGAAGGGCTGTACACCATCGGCCTCTTCGGCACAGCCGGTCAGGTTCTCGATATCCAGGATGAATCTCTTTACAACGGAGGGAACCTGCAGCTTTTCCAGTCAAATGGCACGAATACCCAGAAGTTCTACATCACTTCCTCCGGCAGCGGAACCTATATGATCACCAATGCAAATTCACAGCTCGTCCTGGATGTTGCGGGAGGTCTGTCTGCGGACCGCACGAATGTTCAGCAGTATGAGAGCAACGGAACATCTGCCCAGAGATGGAAGATTACCGGATGTCCGGGAAGATATACGATTCAGTCGGTCCTCGGAAAGAATCTCGATGCGGCAGGCGGCTCTTCGGCAGACCATACGAACATGCAGATCTATACGCCCAACGGAACGGATGCGCAGTATTTCTGGCTGCAGTCAACCAAAATCAATTCCACAGCCGCCACGACGACTCCGGTTGACGGAGGCATTTATATGATCTCGTCAGCCCTGGACAGTTCTGAAGTGATCTCCGTACCGGGAGGCGACTACGCCGAAGGCCTGCAGATGGAAATCTTCACCGACAAAAATGCCGATTACAAGAAATTCCAGATGCAGCGCACGTCCGACGGGTATTACATCATCATGAATGTACAGACCGGTCTGGTACTGACTGCGAAGGGCTACGGTACCAGCACCTGGAGTGCGGCCAGCGGAACTTCGGTCATTCAGTACAATGAGATTGAATCCAATACGTATAAGAATTACCAGAAATGGAAACTGATTGCCCGCGGAGACGGGACCTTCAATCTGGTGAACTACACCGGCTATTATCTGGATGTCACCGGAGGGAAGAGTGACGATCATACGAAGCTGGATGTCTACACGGGAAATGGAACCAATGCACAGGTATTCCGTTTCTCGCCTTCCTCCACAGCCACATCCCTGCGTTCCCACGGCTATGCGACCGCCCCGAACGGAGAAACGTACTGGCTGGAAGGAACCTACTGGACGGATCCGACCGTTTCCGATACGGATTTTCTGGCAGCGGCAATTTACTGCGAAGGCGGAGACCAGGGACTGGCCGGCGAAATGATGATCGGCTATTCCATGCTGAACCGGACGGATCTTTCGATGATCCGCTATACGATTTATCAGTACGGACAGTATGAAATCTGCCGCGACCGCGTGCTGACGGCCATCCTGACAGCCATTCACAGCGGCGATACATCGGATTATTCGAAGCTTGATGAATGCCGCGAGGCTGCTGCGAAATGCGTGAACGGGGATGCCATCGTCCTCACGGAAAGCGGATTGATCTACGGTACAGATGGTTCATGCAAAGAAATGACCGCAGGCACTTCGATTGCAAGATCTGACTTCACCATCTATGACGGCTTCATGACCACCGCCGCTTTTGAAAGGCATAACTTTACGCCTTTCGGTCATCACGTCATTCATTACAAGGGACATTACTATTATGTGGAAAGTGAGATCTGGGGATGAGTTCAGAAGCTGTCGGCATTATCATTATCGTCGCGATCATTCTTGCCGCGACAGGACTTACAATGACCGAGTCGAACCGCAGGAAGAAGGAACGTTTCCGCCGCCTGACGCGCACCGGCTGGGGCAAGCCTTCTGATACGGAATATACGGCTGAAGAATTCAGCAGCATTTCCCACTACGCGCAGCGTAAGGAACAGGCATTTTCCGTTGACGATATCACCTGGAATGATCTCGACATGGACAGCGTCTATCTGCAGGCGAACCGCTGCATGTCCTCCTGCGGCGACGATGTCCTCTGGGAAATGATGCGCAGTCCGTCTTTTTCCTCCGAATCCCTAGATGAGCGGAATCAGCTTGCGGAGACTTTTTCCGGAAATGAAGATGTCCGCTTCAAATGCCAGATGATTCTTTCCGACATCGGCCGCATGCGCACGATGTCGGTTTATGATTACATCCTTCTGCTGCGCAGTGCGAAGAATATCGGAACCCTTCCTTTTGCGGCTCTGGCAATTGCAACTCTTGCCGACATCGTTTTCCTGTTTTTCATGCCGCTGCCTGCCGTACTGATTCTCTGCGTGCTGATCATCGTCAACATTTCCGTTTCCCTGCGCATGCATTCGGCGACACAGGTTTACATAACGTCATTCCAGTGCATCCTGCGCCTGCTGAACGCGGCGGATGCTTTCCGGAAAATCAAAGATCCCTGTCTTGAAAAATATGTCCGTTCGATGAACAGAGATGCGGAAGCATTCAGCGCTTTCCGACGCGGTGCCTTTCTGGTGACAAGTTCTGCACAGGTGGCGAACGGCCTGACCGATGTTCTTCTGGAATACGTGAAAATGTTCTTCCATGTGGATCTGATCAAATTCGACCAGATGCTGAATGCCTACCGCGGACACGAGGAAGAGTGCTTTGACCTGATCGAGAACATCGGGACGGTCGATGCCTGCATCTCGATTGCTTCCTTCCGCATTTCCTGCGGGAAATGGTGCCGGCCTGAATTCAAAGATGACAGCGACTGTTCCATCCGCATTTCGGATATGGCGCATCCCCTGATCGAGAATCCCGTCACAAACAGCATCGATATGACCGGCGGCAATCTGGTGACCGGTTCCAATGCTTCCGGAAAATCTACCTTCCTGAAGAATATCGCGATTTCCGCAATCCTTGCGCAGAGCATCGATACGGTGACGGCATCAGAATACCGTGCGCCCTTCCTGCGCGTCATGACATCCATGGCCCTGGCGGATAATCTTCAGAGCGGAGAAAGCTACTTTATTGTTGAAATCAAATCGCTGAAGCGGATTCTCGATGCGGCAAAAGACCCGGCACCGCTTCTGTGCATCATCGATGAAGTGCTGCGCGGAACCAATACCATCGAGCGCATCGCGGCATCCTCGCAGATCCTGAAGAGTCTTTCCGCCGCAAATGTCCTTTCCTTCGCGGCCACGCACGACATTGAGCTTTCCTATATTCTGGAAAGGATTTATACCAACTGGCATTTCGAGGAGGAAATACAGGAACACGATGTCGTCTTCAATTTCCATTTGAAGACCGGACGTGCCACGACCAGGAATGCCATCAAATTGCTGGAAGTGCTGGATTACGATCCGGCAATCGTCGAAGGAGCCCGAGAGGCTGCCGCCCGGTTCGAACAGACCGGCGAGTGGAAACTGTAAACGAGCCAATGGAACCACTACCCCCCCGTCCCGGTGGTTCCGAAAGCAACGGAACCACCGGGACGGGGGTAGTGGTTCGGGACGATGGCAGTAGTTCAGAAGGGAGTACCGGTTTTGAAAATTCAGATTTATACAGACGGATCTTCCCGCGGAAATCCCGGGCCGGGAGGCTACGGGGCTGTTCTGCGCTATACGGATACGAAAGGAGAGCTACACGAAAAGGAGCTTTCCCAGGGTTATGAAAACACGACGAACAACCGCATGGAGCTCATGGGCGCGATTGCCGCTCTGGAAGAGCTGAAGAAGCCGTGCGAAGTGGAACTCTATTCGGATTCGCGGTATCTCATCGATGCTTTCAACAAGGGCTGGGTAAAGAACTGGAAGGCGAAAGGCTGGAGAAAAGCCGATAAAAAGCCGGTGCTGAACCAGGATCTCTGGCAGCGTCTCCTGAATGCGATGGAGCCGCATCACCTGACTTTCATCTGGGTCGAAGGACATGCAGGTCATGCTGAAAATGAACGCTGTGACCATCTTGCCACGACAGCAGCCGACGGGAACTGCTTAATCAGGGATGAGATTGAGAGTGTGACGGACTGAAGAACCGTATGCCGGAATAAGGAACAGCGCCGGAAGGATATTGAACTGTTTTCGCGGTTGTGCTATTATTTTAAAAGTTCTGCTGTGATGCGGGGCTTTGTTTCCGCATCAGATCAGTAAATTCAAAGTACGGGCTTCCGCCTTCATGGAAAATTTCCGGCAGGCCTGACTACAGGGGGTATTATTTTGGAGAAATACGGAGTCAACCAATTACGACAGATGTTCCTGAACTTTTTTGAAAGCAAGGGACATCTCGTCATGAAGTCTTTTTCACTCGTGCCGCACAACGACAAGAGCCTTCTTCTCATCAATGCCGGCATGGCGCCGCTGAAGCCGTATTTTACGGGAGCGGAGATTCCGCCCCGCAAGCGCGTCACGACCTGCCAGAAATGCATCCGTACCGGCGACATTGAGAACGTCGGCCACACGTCACGTCACGGTACATTCTTCGAGATGCTCGGGAACTTCAGCTTCGGAGATTATTTCAAGCGGGAAGCCATCCACTGGACATGGGAATTCCTGACGGAAGTCGTCGGCCTGGACAAGGACCGCCTGTATCCGTCCGTCTATACGGATGATGACGAAGCTTTTGCCATCTGGAGAGATGAAATCGGCGTTCCGGAAGAGCGCATTTACAAGTTCGGAAAAGAGGACAATTTCTGGGAGCACGGGGCAGGACCCTGCGGTCCCTGCTCGGAAGTCTATTATGACCGCGGCGAGAAATACGGCTGTGGGAAACCGGACTGCGCGCCCGGCTGCGACTGCGACCGCTACATGGAAGTCTGGAACGATGTCTTTACGCAGTTTGAAAACGACGGGAACGGAAATTATAAGACCCTGAAGCAGAAGAACATCGATACCGGAATGGGCCTTGAGCGTCTGGCCGTTGCCGTGCAGGATGTGGATTCCATGTTCGATATTGATACGATCCGTGCACTGCGCGACAAAGTCTGCGAGGTTGCCGGAAAAGAATATCACAAAAATCATGACGACGACGTTTCCATCCGCGTCATTACCGATCATATCCGTTCCGCAACCTTCATGATTTCCGACGGGATCATGCCGTCAAATGAAGGCAGAGGCTATGTCCTCCGCAGGCTCATCCGCCGTGCGGCACGCCACGGAAGGCTTCTCGGAATCCAGGGAGGCTTCCTTGCCGAACTTTCCCGGACGGTTGCCGACACTTCCAAGGACGGATATCCGGAACTGGAAGAAAAGGAAGCTTTCATTTACGAAGTCCTGAGCAAGGAAGAAGAGCAGTTCAACCGTACGATCGACCAGGGTCTCAGGATCCTCGATGACCTGGAAGCAGACATGCAGAAAAACGGCACGAAGGTTCTTGACGGGGAAAATGCATTCAAACTGTATGATACCTACGGATTCCCGCTGGATCTGACCAAAGATATCCTTGTTGAAAAAGGCTACGACGTCGACGAGGACGGATTCAATAAATGCATGGCGGAACAGAAGAAACGTGCACACGATGCCCGTGAGACCACCAACTATATGGGCGCGGATGCAACGGTCTACGATCAGATCGATCCTTCCGTCACGACGGTCTTCACAGGCTACGACACGCTGGTCGATGAATCCCCGATCACGGTCCTGACGACGGAAGAAGAAATCGTCCCTGCCCTGACCGAAGGACAGAAGGGAACCGTCATTGTTGAAAAGACTCCTTTCTACGCAACGATGGGCGGCCAGGTCGGCGATACCGGAATCATCAGAACGCCGGAAGGCGAATTCTTCGTCGAGGATACAATCAAGCTTCTCGGGGGCAAGGAAGGCCATATCGGCGTCATGACAAAAGGCATGATCCGCAGCAGCGAGCGTGCGGAGCTGGATGTCGATAAAGAGAAGAGGGAAGATACGCAGAAGAACCACAGCGCGACCCATTTGCTTCAGAGAGCCCTGAAAATGGTTCTGGGCGATCATGTCGAGCAGAAGGGTTCCTATGTCAGCCCGACGAGATGCCGTTTCGACTTTGTCCATTTCAAGCCGATGACAAAGGAAGAAATCGAAAAGGTCGAGGAAATCGTCAACCGGGAAATTGATGAAGGCCTGGATGTCACCACGCAGGTCATGAACATTGAAGATGCCCGGAAGACCGGTGCCATGGCCCTGTTCGGAGAGAAATACGGAGACAAGGTCCGTGTCGTCTCGATGGGAGATTTCTCGAAAGAATTCTGCGGCGGCACTCATGTCCGGAACACAGCTCAGATCCGGACATTCAAGATCATCAGCGAAACAGGAATTGCTGCCGGCGTGCGCAGGATTGAAGCCCTGACCGGAAACAATGTCTTTGCTTATTACAGGAATCTGGAAAAGGAACTGAACGAAGTTGCCGAAGCGCTGAAGACTTCTCCTTCGGAAGCCCTGGAGAGAGTGAAGCACCTGAATACCGAAGTACGCGAGCTCAATTCCCAGCTGGAGTCGATGAAGACGAAAATGGCCCAGGAATCCCTCGGCGATGTTACTTCCGATATCCTTGAAAAAGACGGGGTCAAAATCCTCTGCCGGAAACTGGAAGGAACGGATCCGAACGGAATGCGTGAACTGTCCGATCAGCTGAAGGAACAGCTGGGCGACTGCATCATCGTCCTCATTTCCGTATCAGACGGCAGGGTGAACCTGCTTGCCGCAGCTTCCGACGGGGCCGTAAAGAAAGGTGCCCACGCCGGAAACCTGATTAAGGAAATCGCCGGAATCGTCGGCGGAAAAGGCGGCGGACGTCCGAATATGGCTCAGGCAGGCGGAAAAGATGCCGCCAAAGCCGATGAAGCGATCGAAAAAGCCAAGGAAATGGCCGCAGGACAGATTGGTTAAGCTCAGTGGTTAAGCTTAGATTCAATAAGGGCTTGACACCATTTTTTATTCAGACTATAATATTTTAGTCTAAAGAAAATCCCTTGCGATTAAGAGGGGAGGGTGAATGTAAAGCATGGCAAATGTAATAGTGAAGGACGGCGAGTCTCTGGACAGTGCTCTCCGCAGATTCAAGAGAAGCTGCGCAAAGGCTGGTATCCAGCAGGAAATCCGCAAACGTGAGCACTATGAAAAACCTTCTGTGCGCCGCAAGAAGAAATCTGAGGCAGCACGGAAACGTAAATATCTGTAAATCAAAGACCCCGGCTGAATAAAGGCCGGGGCTTTTTGTCGTGTGAGGAAATCGGATGAAAAAGATCATTAAAATCCTGACGAGCAGAATGTTCCTGTTCGGACTGGCGGTTGCCGTACAGTTCGTCTGGATGTATCTTTTTTATACCTTCCTCAACAACTGGCTTCCGTGGCTCGATGATGTCATGGCCATCGCTGCCGTCATCATCGTTCTCGTCATAGTCAACCGCCAGATGAATACGGCGTTCCGTCTGGTATGGACCCTGCTGATCCTGGCGATGCCGGTCTTCGGCGTCATGTTCTATCTGCTCTACGGCAATTCCCGTCTGAAGATCAAACTCAGAAGACGCTCCGCCCATTTTCAGGAAGTCGGTGCAAATATCCTTCAGCAGAATATGTCTGTCCAGGATCAGATGCATGCAGAGGATCCGGAAGCTTTCCGCGAGTCCGTTTATCTTCTGAACACGACCGGCTTTCCCCTCTATGCCAATGAAACGGCAAAGTACTATGCGGTGGGCGACGACGCCTTCGCGGACATGATTGAGGCTCTGGAAGGTGCGAAGCAGTACATTTTCATGGAGTACTTTATAATCGCTCCCGGCGTTTTCTGGAATACCATCCATGAAATCCTGAAAAGAAAAGTGAAAGAAGGCGTTGAAGTCCGTGTTCTTTACGACGACTTCGGATGCGCCGGAACGCTTCCTTACCGGTATTTCAATGAGCTGGAAGAAGAAGGCATCCGGTGCGCCTGCTTCAATCCGATGCATTTCCTGATCTCCCTGATCATGAACAACCGCGACCACCGCAAGATCCTGGTCGTTGACGGAGAGACCGCTTTCACCGGCGGCTTCAACATCGCCGACGAATATATCAACAGCATCACGCGGTTCGGACATTGGAAGGATGCGGGGATCCGGGTAACCGGCAGTCCTGCCTGGAGCTTCACTTCCATGTTCCTTCAGATGTGGTCGCTCTCGACCGGCGAGACACCGGAAATCGATTTCTATAAGACGCCGGCGATTATTTCCGAAAAAAACGATATCACCGACGGCTATACCCAGCCTTACAGCGACATGCCGCTGGATAATGAGGCCGTCGGAGAGAATGTCTACCTCCAGCTGATTTCCCGCGCGCAGAAATATGTCTATATCTTTACGCCTTATCTGATCATCACCGATGAAATGAAATCCGCCCTGACGATAGCCGGACAGCGGGGAGTCGATATCCGCATCGTGACTCCGCACATTCCGGACAAGAAGCTGGTGTTCCTGATCACGCAGTCGACCTACCGCTGGCTTCTCGAAGCAGGAGTGCGGATCTACGAATACACGCCCGGCTTTATCCATTCGAAGGTCATGGTTTCGGACGACCGCTATGCCGTCGTCGGCTCCATCAACCTGGACTACCGCAGCCTCTATCAGCAGTACGAAGATGCCGTGTGGTTCTGCGGCGCCTCCGTGGTGAAGGACATTGCCCGGGATGCCCTGAACACCTTCGAGTCAAGTCAGGAAATAACGCTGTACTGGGTCAGGCACCGCAGCATTTTCCTCCGCGCACTCATGAGCTTCCTGAATCTTTTCGCGCCTCTGACATAACGCTTTACACCTCTGACATAACGGTTTTACACTTCTGACATAACGTTTTTACACCTCCGGCATAACGCAAATTGCGCATACGGACAGAATATGTTAGAATCTCAAACAGCGCATATCGCTGAGAGGAGACTGTTTTGAGTTTTGCCGTTAAAGAATACGAACTTGTTTCCGGCAGGATCCGAAGACCTCTTTCTGTCGTGCTTCTTGCGGATCTTCACAACACGGAGCACGGAAAAGACAGCCGGGACCTGATCGATGCGGTCCGAAGCTGCAGACCGGATCTGATTCTTTGTGCAGGGGACATGCTGGTGGCAAGACCCGGGACATCTTTCCGGGTGGCTTCGGAATTTCTGAAGAGGGCTGCGGAAATCGCACCGGTTTATTTCTCAAACGGGAATCATGAAAGCAAGGTGCGGGAACAGACACAGTCCTTCGGGGATCTTTACGGGGAATATACGGAAAACCTCAGGGCTGCCGGAGTCCGGATCCTGAACAATGCCCATGAGGACATCACCGTCCGGGACAATGAACTGCAGATTTTCGGGCTGGAGATCGACTGCGGGAAATACAGACGCTTTACCTATCCGACCCTTACGCAGGAGGAAATGGAACTTCTCCTTGGAAAGCCGGATCCTGCTAAGTTCTCCGTTCTCCTGGCGCACAATCCGGAATTTGCACCCGCTTACCGGGACTGGGGAGCAGATCTCACTGTCAGCGGTCATTTCCACGGAGGCGTTGCACGGCTGCGGAACGGGCGGGCTCTGTTCAGTCCGTACGGCAGGATGCTTCCGCGATACGGCTACGGAAAGTACATCGAAAAAGGACGCTGTCTGATCGTGACCAGCGGGGCCGGAGAGCATGTGATTCCTTTCCGGATCAACAACCCGATGGAAATGGTACATATCAATCTGAGGTGAACAATGTCAATCAATGTAGAACTGCCGGTGTTTGACGGTCCGCTGGACCTGCTCCTGCACCTGATCGACAAGAATAAAATCAATATTTTCGACATCCCGATCGTGGAGATCACGGATCAGTATCTGGAATATGTCCGGCAGATGCAGGCCGAAGACCTGAACGTCATGAGCGAATTCATGGTCATGGCAGCGGAACTGATCTCCATTAAATGCAAAATGCTTCTTCCGCCGGAGGTCGACGAAGAGGGCGAGGAAATCGATCCGAGAGATGAGCTCGTCCAGCAGCTTCTCGAATACAAGGTCTACAAGTATATGTCGTATGAACTGCGCGAACGGATGACCGAAGCAGAAAAGGCCTTCTATAAAAAGAATACGACTCCTAAGGAAGTTCTCAAATACAAACCGGAAACCAAACCGGAAGATCTTCTGAACGGCGTATCCCTGGATAAACTGCAGACGATTTTCAATTCCGTCATCAAACGGCAGGAAGACAAGATCGATCCTGTCCGAAGCAAATTCGGAAAGATCCAGAAAGAAGAAGTGCGGCTGGAGGACAAGCTCGTCTACGTCGCAAATTATGCAGCCAGACACCGTAAGTTTTCCTTCCGGAATCTTCTCGTCAGGCAGCACACGAAGATGCAGACGATTGTCACGTTCCTTGCCATCCTGGAGATGATGAAAGGCGGGCTGATCCGCGTCGACCAGGAAAGCAAGGATGATGATATCAAGATAGAAACCGTTCCGGGAGCAGACCTGAGTAAAATAAATCTTGAATTGGATGTTGAGGAGACAGGCAATGGACGAAATGAGGGAAACAGCGAACAATCCGGAGAATCCGGAAAATCAGGAGATTCCGGAGAGTCAGGAGAATCAGGAAACTCCGGAGAGCCAGGAAGAACTGAAGAACCGGGAGGATGAACCGAATCTGTTGCCGGAACCGCTGCCGGAGACGAAGGACGGTTCCGAACGGTCCGATGAAAACCTGACGGCGGCCATCGAGGCGATTTTATTTACCACGGGCGAAGCTGTCAAGGCTTCGAGACTTTCCGAGGTCCTGAAGGTCGACCAGTCAAAAATCAAAGAGCTTGCGGATGCCCTGATCGCGGAATATGAATCGGAGAAGCCACGGCGTACGGATCATACGGCTCGAAAATGCCTACCAGATGTGCACCAAACAGGAATTCTACGACGATCTCATCACGCTGGAAGTGGCTCCGAAGAAGCCGATCCTGACGGACGTCATTCTGGAAACACTTTCCATTATCGCCTACAAGCAGCCGGTGACCAAGGCTGAAATCGAGAGAATCCGCGGAGTCAATTCCGATCACGCGGTCAACCGCCTGGTCGAATACGATCTGGTACGGGAACTCGGACGCCTGAACGCGCCCGGACGGCCGATCCTGTTCGGAACGACGGAAGAATTTCTCCGGAATTTCGGCGTGGAAAGCAAAGAAGACCTTCCGGCAATCGATACGGTGAAAATGGAAGACTTCAAGGCAGAAGCCGAAGAAGAAGCTCAGCAGAAAGTGGATATCTGATGTTGATATTTTGTATGAAATTTAGTACAATAGGACTAATCGTTTTTTAATTTTGCTTTAACAATTTTACCGGATGGAGGATGAAATATGAGCGATCTAACAACAGCAGCAGGCAGAAGGATAACTTCTCTGCTTGATGCGAACAGCTTTGTCGAAATTGGCGGCCAGATAACGGCCCGCAGCACAGATTTTAACCTCGGCGAAGCAAAAGCACCTTCTGACGGCGTTATCACCGGATACGGAACCGTTGACGGAAGCCTGGTCTATGTATACAGCCAGGATTCTTCCGTGCTTGGCGGAACCATCGGTGAAATGCACGCAAGAAAAATCGTCAATATTTACAAGCTTGCCAGAAAGACAGGAGCACCGATTGTCGGCATGCTGGACTGCGGAGGTCTTCGTCTCGAAGAATCGACGGACGCCCTGGATGCTCTCGGAAAGATCTACAGAAGCGAGGTCATGTCTTCAGGCGTCATCCCGCAGATTACGGCTGTCTTCGGAAGCTGCGGCGGCGGTCTTTCCATCGTGCCGTCTCTTTCCGACTTCACTTACATGGAGAGCGGCAGCGGCAGGTATTTCGTCAACTCCCCGGATGCCATCAAAGACAACAGCAAAGACAAGTGCGACACGGCTGCATCTGATTTCCAGTCCAAGGCCGGGAACATTGATTTTACCGGAACAGAAGAGGAAATCTTCGCAGACATGCGTGCGCTTCTTTCCATGCTTCCGTGCAACAATGAAGACGAAGGCGAAATCGTTTCCTGTGCAGATGACCTCAACCGTTCCTGCTCCGGAATCGAAACCGTTCTGAGCGATGCTCCGCAGGCTCTTTCCATGATTGCCGACAACGGCGTCTTCACCGAAACGAAAAAGGATTACGGCACGAGCATCGTGACCGGTTTCATGAGACTCAACGGTTCAACGGTCGGAGCCATCGCCAATAACGGCGAAGACGGCGAGCTGATGGGCAAGGCAGTTCTGAAAGCCTCAAAGTTCCTTTCTTTCTGCGATGCTTTCAACATTCCGGTTCTGACGCTGGTCAACGCCAAAGGCTTCTGCCGGACGCAGTGCTCGGAAGAGCGCATGCCAAGGGCAGCTGCCTCTCTTATTTTCGGCTATGCCAATGCAACCGTTCCAAAGGTTACGGTCATTGCCGGCAAGGCTTACGGAACACCGTATGTCATCATGGGCTCCAAGGCAATCGGTTCCGACATGACCTATGCATGGAAGGATGCCGAGATCGGAGTCATGGACGCCGATGCCGCCGCAAAGATTCTTTACGACGGAAAAGATGCGGATACCATCAAAAAGGGCGCTGAAGATTTCAAGGCCCTCCAGCAGAATGTCAATTCGGCAGCTGCACACGGATACGTCGATACGGTCATTGAACCGCAGGATACCAGAAAGTATGTCATCGGCGCTTTCGAAATGCTTTATACGAAACGTGAAAATCGTCCGGACAGGAAACACGGCACAGTATGAAAGGCGGAATCGGCATGAAACATTTTAAAAAGATTCTTCTTATTCCGCTGTTCCTTATCACAGCCTGTCTGATCATGACGGGATGCGCTAAGACGGCAGTTCAGGAAGAAACGGAAAATAAGGCAGCCATCGAAGCGGCAGACGTTGCTTCTATCCAGGACTTTACGGATCAGCAGTTTGCGCAACAGCTGGTGAAAGCAAATTATGAAGATTTCCAGTCCAGGGTTGACAGCGGAGAAGTCGTCATTTCCCGTATTTTTGACAACGATCTGGCCCAGAGATGGAAAACCTTCACGGAAAAGCACGGAGCGATCCAGAAGGCGGAAGTCGCCGAAACAAACAAGACGGATGACGGCTATAACTGCAAGCTCATCCTGACAGGCGAAGACGGCAAGATGATGGCTCTGACGATCACCTATGACAAGGGAGGCTACCCGCTTTCAACGATCATCGAAGACTATACGGATGATGCAACAAAGACCGTGGGATCGAAGATGGGTGAGGCCGGCATCAATATTGTCGTCGGGCTCGGCGTCGTCTTCCTGATTCTTACATTCCTTACGTTCTTTATTTACGCTGTTCAAATATCTGAATGTCGCCGGAAGGAAAGAAGGCGGCGGCACCTGCACCGAAGCCTGTCAGGGCACCTGTCCAGACAGCAGCTCCTGCACCTGCAGCTCCGGCTCCTGCGGAAATTCCGCTTGCCGGAAACGGAGAACTGATTGCGGTGATTACCGCGGCAATTGCCGCTTCAGAAGGCACTTCGGCATCTCCGAACGGATATGTCGTCCGTTCTATCAGAAGACTGAATTCAAACAAATGGCGCTAAGCCAAGTACATGGAGGAATAGAAAATGAAGAATTATACTATTACGGTTAATGGAACAGCTTACAGCGTCACGGTAGAAGAAGGAGCAGCTTCTGCACCGGTCTATGCTCAGGCCGCACCTGCTCCGTCACCTGCAGCAGCTACGGTACCGCTTTATCATCCGCAGGCAGCACCGGCTCCGGCAGTTCCGGCACCTGCACCGGCACCGGCTCCGGCAGCATCTTCCGTCGTCGGAACAGCAGGAGCAGTTGAAGTTGCTGCTTCTGTCCCGGGAAAAGTCTTTGCGATTCCGACCCAGGTCGGACAGCAGCTCAAGGCCGGCGATCCGGTTGTTGTGCTGGAAGCAATGAAGATGGAAATTCCTGTTGTTGCCCAGAAGGACGGAACCGTCGCCAGCATTAATGTCAGCGTAGGCGATGCTGTTGAATCCGGCGACCTGCTTGCAACGATGAACTGAAACCCGGCTTTTAACTGGAGGTAATCGAATGTCTATAGTTGACACATTAAACAATCTGGTTCACCAGACTGCCTTCTTCAGCCTGAGCTGGGGCAATTATCTGATGATGGTCATTGCCTGCATCTTCCTTTATCTGGCCATCAAGAAAGATTACGAGCCGCTTCTGCTCGTACCGATTGCATTCGGCATGCTGCTCGTCAATATTTATCCGGATATCATTGCCAGTCCGGCAGAAACCTCGAACGGCGTCGGCGGTCTGCTGTATTATTTCTATTCTCTTGACAAATGGAGCATTCTTCCGTCCCTCATCTTCATGGGTGTCGGCGCGATGACCGATTTCGGTCCTCTGATCGCCAATCCGATTTCCTTCCTGATGGGCGCGGCAGCACAGCTCGGCATCTATGTTGCTTACGTCATCGCGATCCTGCTTGGCTTCAACGGAAAGTCCGCGGCGGCCATCTCCATCATCGGCGGTGCCGACGGCCCGACTTCCATTTTCCTGGCAAGCAAGCTGGGACAGACAAAACTTCTCGGACCGATTGCCGTGGCAGCCTACTCCTATATGTCCCTGGTCCCGATCATCCAGCCGCCTGTCATGAAAATGTTCACGACGGAAAAAGAGCGGAAGATCAAGATGGATCAGCTTCGTCCGGTTTCCAAACTTGAGAAGATTCTTTTCCCGATCATCATTACCGTGGTCGTCTGCCTGCTTCTTCCGACGACGGCTCCTCTGGTCGGCATGCTGATGCTGGGCAACCTCTTCCGTGAATGCGGCGTTGTCTACCAGCTGACAGAGACGGCTTCCAATGCCATGATGTACATCGTCGTCATCCTGCTCGGCACATCCGTCGGTGCGACGACTTCCGCAGAAGCTTTCCTGAACCTTGATACGCTGAAGATCGTCCTTCTCGGACTGATTGCCTTCATCTTCGGTACAGCCGGAGGCGTATGGCTGGGCAAGCTGATGTGTTGGATCACGCACGGAAAGATCAATCCGCTGATCGGTTCGGCCGGTGTTTCCGCCGTCCCGATGGCCGCACGTGTTTCCCAGAAGGTCGGCGCGGAAGCCGATCCCACGAATTTCCTTTTGATGCATGCAATGGGCCCGAACGTGGCTGGCGTTATCGGTACGGCTGTTGCCGCCGGAACGTTTATGGCCATCTTCGGAGTTTAAGGAGGATAAATCATGTCTGAAGTTGAAAAAAGACCAGTACAGATTACCGACACGATCCTGCGTGACGCGCATCAGTCTCTGATCGCGACCCGTATGACGACGGAAGAAATGCTTCCGATCGTTCCGAAGCTCGATCAGGTCGGATACCGTGCAGTGGAATGCTGGGGCGGCGCGACATTTGATGCTCCGCTTCGTTTCCTGCATGAAGACCCGTGGGACCGTTTAAGAAAATTCAGGGACGGTTTCAAGCACACGAAGCTGCAGATGCTTTTCCGCGGACAGAACATCCTCGGATATAAGCCGTATCCGGACGATGTCGTCCGTTATTTCACAGAAAAATCCGTGGCAAACGGCATTGACATCATCCGTATTTTCGACTGCCTGAACGATCTCCGGAACCTGAAGACGGCAACGGAATCGGCAAAGAAAGCCGGAGCGGAAGCGCAGGTCGCTCTTTCCTATACGATCGGCGATGCCTACACGCTCGATTACTGGGCAAACATGGCAAAGGAAATCGAGGAAATGGGAGCCGACTCCATCTGCATCAAGGATATGGCCGGACTTCTTGTCCCATACCAGGCAACCGAGCTGGTCAAAGCCATCAAGTCCGTCACGAAGCTGCCGCTTGAAATGCATACGCATTATACTTCCGGAGAAGCTTCCATGACCTACATGAAGGCAGTGGAAGCCGGAGCGGATATTCTGGATACGGCAATCAGCCCGTTCGCAATGGGGACTTCCCAGCCGGCTACCGAAGTCATGGTGGAGACCTTCAAGGGAACGCCGTACGATACCGGACTTGACCTGAATCTTCTTGCGGAAATCGCGGACTATTTCCGTCCGATCCGTGAAAAATACATCGAAAACGGCCTGATGAACACGAAGAACATGGGCGTCGACATCAAGACGCTTCTCTATCAGGTTCCGGGCGGAATGCTTTCCAACCTGACCAGCCAGCTGAAACAGCAGCATGCTGAAGACCGTTTCTATGACGTTCTCAAAGAGGTTCCGAAGGTCCGCAAGGATTTCGGTGAACCGCCTCTGGTCACTCCGTCTTCGCAGATTGTCGGAACCCAGGCCGTGCTCAATGTCCTCGCAGGAGAAAGATACAAGATGGTCTCCCAGGAGTCCAAGGATTTCCTGGCCGGAAAATACGGAAAGACCGTCAAGCCGTTCGATCCGGAAGTGCAGAAGAAGTGCATCGGCGATACAGAACCGATTACCTGCAGGCCGGCTGACCTGATTCCGGACGGACTTGCCAAGTTTGAGAAAGAAGCGGCACCGTACAAGCAGCAGGACGAAGATGTCCTTACCTACGCGCTCTTCCCGCAGGTCGCTGTTGAATATTTCAAGTACCGCGATGCGCAGAAGACCGGTGTCGATGCAAAGATTGCCGACACGGCAAATAAATCTTATCCGGTTTAGTCTTATTGCAATCTGCGGACAGGGGGCAATTCCCCTGTCCGTTTCTTTCATGTATGGGAAACGGACAGTAAATGTCCCTTGATTGAAAGGAACTGGAACGTTATGAAACGATCCGAAGAAATATTCCGCCGCGTCATGGAACGCGACCAGAATCTTTTGGATGTCACCAAGAACGAAATGAATCCGGAAATCTTCACCAAGGCTGTTGAGATGATCTGCAGGGCACGGGACATCTACGTGCTGGGAGTAAGGAACTGTGCTCCGATGGCGGAATACATGGCATTTTATCTGAACCAGGTTTTTCCGCATGTCCGTCTGATTCATACCAATTCATCCAGCGAAATATTTGAACAGATGCTTCATGTTGAGGAAAGAGACGTCGTCATCGGAATCAGCTTTCCGAGATATTCCATGAGAGTCCTGAAGGCACTGGAATATTCCAATTCGAGGAATGCGGGAATCATTACCCTGACGGACAGCATCAATTCCCCGATCTGCCTGTACTCCTCCTGCAACCTTGTCGCGGAAACGGAACTGTCGACCGTCGTCGATTCCATGACGGCGCCTCTTTCCGTAATCAACGCCCTGACGGTTGCGGTCTGCGCGAAAAAGAAGAAGCAGGTTGCGGAAAACCTGACGGAGCTTGACCGGATCTGGGACGATTTCCCGGTCGATAATCACGACGAAATCAACAAGGTGGATCCGGAAATGAAAATGAAGTCCGGACAGAAAAAGAGGGGACAGCATGGCTAATGCGATTATCATCGGAGGCGGCGCGGCAGGAATGTTCGCCTCGATCTTTCTGGCGGAGCAGGGCTTTTCCGTAACGCTGATTGAAAAAAATGAAAAGCTGGGTAAAAAACTCTTCATCACCGGAAAAGGCAGATGCAATTTTACCAATGACTGTACGCCTTCGGAATTCATGGAAAATGTCACGGACAATCCCAAATTCCTGTACAGCGCCCTGTCGGCATTTCCGCCGCAGAAAATGATTGAGCAGCTCAATGCCTGGGGACTGAAGACAAAGGTGGAGAGGGGAAACCGCGCCTTTCCGGAATCGGATCATGCATACGACGTGATTGACGTCCTCAAAAAGGAAATGAAAAAAGCCGGCGTCAATGTGATCCTGGATACAGCGGTCGAGAAAATCATTATCCGGGACGGTCATGTCATCGGCGTCCGGACTGATAAGAAACAGTACGATGGGGAACGGGTGCTTGTTGCCACGGGCGGCCTTTCCTACCCGGCAACCGGCTCAACGGGAGACGGATACCGGTTCGCAAAAGAAGCCGGGCATACCGTTACCGAGCTCTATCCCTCGCTGACGGCCATCAGCTGCTCCGATGATTTCTGCGAACAGCTGCAGGGGCTTTCCCTGAAGAACGTATGTCTGAGCGTCCGGAGAGGGAAGAAGGAAATCTTTTCTGATTTCGGGGAAATGCTTTTCACTCATTTCGGAATTTCCGGTCCGCTGGTCCTCACGGCGAGCTCGAAAATCGGACCGCTCATCGGGAAGGAAGATCTGGAAGCGTTCATCGACCTGAAGCCGGCCGTGGATGAAAAGAAAGCGGATGCGCATTTCCTCCGTCTTTTTGCAGAAAATGAAAACCGTTCCGTTGAAAATGCCATCCGTCCTTATTTCCCGTCCAGCCTGGTTCCGGTTGTCCTGAAATGTGCCGGACTTGAACCAGAGAAAAAGGTCCATGACATCACAAAGGAAGAGAGGGCAAGCCTTATCTCGGCGACCAAGGCACTGCCTCTTCATTTCTCATCGCTCAGGGGCTTTGAGGAAGCAGTCGTCACAAAGGGCGGTGTTTCCGTAAAGGAGATCGATCCGAAAACAATGGAATCCAGGCTGGTCAAAGGACTCTATTTCATCGGAGAAGTCCTTGATGCCGATGCGCTGACGGGAGGCTTCAATCTTCAGATCGCCTGGTCGACGGCTTATGAAGCCGGGAATTCGTGATTGAAATTTGCAAATAAAGGCGCATTTCCAAGATATGCGCGGAGGGAGATATGAAATGTCGGAAAAAACGGTGAATATCGCCATCGACGGACCTGCAGGGGCAGGAAAGAGCACGGTGGCAAAACGGATTGCAAAGCTTCTCGGCTACATCTATGTGGATACCGGTGCGATGTACCGGGCAATGGCGGTTTATTTCCTGAGAAAGGGAATTGCCGCAGACGACGCCGCGGCAGTTGCAGCGGCCTGCAGAGATGCCGATGTTTCCTTAAGTTTTGAGAACGGCGTGCAGCATGTTCTTCTGAACGGTGAAGATGTAACAGACCTAATCCGGACGGAAGAGGTCGGAAAGATGGCATCCTCAAGTTCGACGGTTGCCGAAGTACGGAAGAAACTGGTGGAATCCCAGCAGAAGCTGGCTGCCGAGAAAAGCGTCGTCATGGACGGAAGGGATATCGGAACCGTCGTGCTGCCGCACGCGGATGTCAAGATCTTCCTGACGGCCAGCCCCCACATCCGTGCCGTAAGAAGATATGAAGAGCTGAAGGAAAAGGGAATTCCCGGAAATCTTTCCGACATTGAAAAAGACATCGAGGAACGGGACTACCGCGACAGCCATCGGGAAAATTCTCCGATGATCCAGGCAGACGATGCGGTCCTGGTCGATTCGTCGGATCTTTCCCTTGAGGAAGTTACTTCGAAATGCATGGAGATCATTCATGGCAAGAGTTGAAGTCGCCAAGACGGCGGGATTCTGCTTCGGCGTGCACCGGGCTGTCAACATGGCCTATGATGCCGCGGAAAATGAAGGCGGCCCCATCTATACGCTGGGACCAATCATCCATAATGAGAACGTCGTCGGCGATCTGTGCAGAAGAGGCATTTCCCCGATCAGCGATGAAGAAGCCGTCAGGAGTCTCAGGCCCGGTTCAACGGTCGTCATCCGCTCGCACGGGATTCCCAAAAAGCTGTACGATGAATTAAAGAAGACGGGAGCAAAGGTACTCGACGCGACCTGTCCGTATGTTCAGAAGATTCATCAGATCGTTCAGAAAAACTCGCTTGACGGAAGACGGATCGTCATTATCGGCAATCCGGATCATCCCGAGGTGACGGGCATACGCGGCTGGGCAGAAGGGCCGTGCGACGTCGTACAGGATGCCGGGGACATCGCCGGAATCTCTCTTCAGCAAAATGACAGAGTCTGTCTCGTTTCCCAAACGACTTTCAATTATGATAAATTTCAAGAATTAGTTGAAATTATAAGGAAGTTGGTTTATGATATTATCATTCTGAACACAATCTGCGATGCTACGAAAGAGCGTCAGCAGGAGGCTTCGGAACTTGCTAAGGACTCGGATATCATGCTGGTGATCGGAAGCAGGTCGAGTTCGAACACACAAAAGCTTTATGATATCTGTAAAGCAGAGTGTGAAAATACTTACTATATACAGACGCTAGATGATTTGGTAACCGTCCATTTCCATTCTGATAGTCTGGTAGGTATTACGGCAGGAGCCTCGGCTCCAAACAATATTATCCAGGAGGTTTCACAATATGTCAGAGGAACAAAGTTTTGAACAGATGCTGAATGCATCATTTAAAACTATTCGGAATGGAGAGGTGCTGGAAGGAACCGTCATTGAAGTCAAGCCGGATGTCGCTTATCTCAATATCGGCTACAAGGCTGACGGCGTCTTAAGCAGTGACGAGTACAGCAACGACAGCAAGGATCTCACGGAGTGCATTCATCCGGGCGACAAGATGGACGTCAAAGTCCTGAAAGTGAATGACGGTGAAGGCCAGGTCATCCTGACATACAAGAGACTTTCACAGGAAAAGGAAAACAAGAGGCTCGAGGAAGCTTTCAACAACAAGGAAGTCCTCAAAGCCAAAGTGGCGCAGGTGCTGAACGGCGGCCTCACAGTCGATGTGGAAGGAACCCGCGTTTTCATTCCGGCAAGCCTTGTTTCGGATACTTACGAAAAAGATCTCAGCAAATATGCTGATCAGGAAATCGAATTCGTCGTGACCGAATTCAATCCGAGAAGAAGAAGGATCATCGGCAACCGCCGCATGCTCCTGACCGCTGCCAAAGCAGAAGCGGCAAAAGAGCTTTTCTCGAGGATCAAGGTCGGCGATACGGTTGAAGGAACAGTCAAGAACCTGACGGATTTCGGCGCTTTCGTCGATCTGGGCGGTGCTGACGGACTTCTTCATATTTCTGAAATGTCCTGGGGCCGCGTTGAGAACCCGAAGAAGTGCTTTACGATCGGACAGAAGCTGAACGTCCTGATCAAGGACATCAACGGCGACAAGATTGCACTTTCCCTGAAGTTCCCGGATCAGAATCCGTGGACGGATGCAGAGACCAAATATGCAAACGGCAATATCGTCAAGGGAACCGTCGCCAGAATGACAGACTTCGGTGCCTTCGTTGAGCTGGAGCCGGGAATTGATGCACTGCTTCATGTTTCCCAGATTTCCAGGGAACATGTTGCGAAACCGTCGGATGTTCTGAAGGTCGGACAGGAAATTGAAGCCAAGGTTGTGGACTTCAATGCCCAGGATCATAAGATTTCCCTTTCGATGAAAGCTCTTGAACCGGAACCGGAAGCAGCAGAAAAAGCTCCGGAAGAAGCGGCTGCTGAAATCGACCAGGGTGCTGCAGATGCGGCAGCCCAGCTGAAGGAAGAAGCCAAGGAGAGCGTGAATCCGATGGCAGATGCCCTGAAGGCAGCTGACATGGAAGAAGCACCGAAGGAGTAATTCAATTCAATATCGGGGTTTTCAGATAAGTTACGGCGGCTGAGAGATAATCTTTCAGCCGCTTTTCATTTTGCATAAAAGCGTCGTCGAATTTTACGAGCGTGAAGCAGTTTTCACGGACGGCTTTTTCTTTTCTTGCTTTGCCGATAAAAGCAGACATGCTTTTATGAACGGCACAGCCTTCGCCCGGAAGATAATCGTAATTTTCCGTATCCGGGAAATAGACCCTCAGCCTTCCTTCCGTCCGTTTCGAGGAAAGCACCGCCCGGTCACGGTCGAGCAGCAGATGAAACGGTCCGTCGTTCATGGAGGCCTTCTCCGGAACTGCCTTCAGAAGACGCAGTTCATAAAACAGATGTCCTTCATCACAGAAGGCTCTGACATATTCGAATTTCCCCCGGAAGAAGTCCAGATAGGTCTCCAGGGAGACAAGGTTCAGAATGGTGCAGGCATCATCTGCCCCGGGACTGCGCAAAAAAGTGCGGAAATCGTCCAGACGGTAGGAAGGAAGCTGAAGCAGGAGAGGAAGATTCTTCATTTCCCGCATCAGGTCCAGATGCCTGACCGAGACAAGCGGATCTGCCAGCCCGTAGGCCTTCAGCTTGTTCCTGAGATACGGAAGATCAAAGGACGTCCCGTTATAGGTCAGGAGGATCTGCGGAAGACCATCCTGTGCCGCGTCAGAATCCGCGTCTTTTTTCTCAGCGAGAAGTTCCGGCAGACGTTCCAGCAGATCGTATTCCTCCGGCTCTTTTTCAAGCCCGAAAATTCTTTCCCGGAAAACGCCGTCTTCTTTCCGGATCAGGTAAAAATTCTGAATCCGGGAATTTCTCCAGTAGCGGCCGGTCGTTTCTATGTGCAGGACGGCAGGGGAGGCATCAAGGATGTCTTCCGTTACGGGAAATGATTCATTTGTCGGACAGATCCGGACGGTTTCTTTCATGCCGTTTATTATAGCACAGCACGGGCAGCCGCGTCCAAAGACTGGTCGGAACACGTCCAAAGGCTGGCCGGAACGTATCCAAAGTCTGGCCGGACCGCGTCCAAACTGCGTGGACAGGAAATGGCATCTGTGATAAACTTATGGACGAATGGAGGCAGCCATGATTTCTTATATTATCGGAACCATTTCCGAAATCCGGGATGAAAGCCTGGTCCTTGAGAACAACGGCATCGGATATTTCATCTCCGTACCGTCTTCCATGCTTGACGGGCTCACCTGCGGGGATGAAGTCAGAATCCATACCTATATGGCAGTGAGGGAAGATGCTATCGCGCTCTATGGATTCCGCACCAAGGACGACCTGGGCGTTTTCCGTCTTCTCCTCGGTGTCAGCGGGATCGGCCCGAAGGGTGCCCTGGCGGTGCTTTCGGCGCTTTCCGCAGACGATCTTCGTTTCGCGGTCCTGGCGGATGATGCCGCCACGATTTCCAAAGTTCCGGGCATCGGCAAAAAGACCGCTCAGAAACTGATCCTTGAACTGAAAGATAAAATGGACCTTCAGGATGCCTTCGAAAAAAAGGCCGCCAATACGGCAGCCGCCGGCGAACTGCCTGCCGGAAGTCCTCAGTCGGAAGCCGTGCTTGCACTGGCATCGCTTGGCTATCCGTCCGCAGAAGCGCTGAAAGCCGTCAGGAAAGTCTCTGCCGGAGATGCCGCGGACAATGTTGAGGAGCTCCTGAAAAAAGCCTTGAAAGAACTGTAAGAGGGAATATGCTGAAACGTACGATTACAACCGAAGCGACAGAAGAAGATGTCAAAATCGAAAAGTCCCTGCGTCCGCAGTACCTGAAGGATTATGTGGGCCAGCAGAAGACCGTGGAAAACCTGAAGGTATACATTGACGCGGCAAAAAAGAGAGGCGACGCTCTTGACCACGTGCTTTTCTACGGGCCTCCCGGACTGGGCAAAACGACCCTGGCCGGAATCATTGCCAACGAAATGGGCTCGCATTTCAAAGTCACTTCCGGACCGGCCATTGAAAAGCCCGGTGAAATGGCGGCAATCCTGAACAATCTCGAAGAGCATGACGTCCTTTTCGTCGATGAGATCCACCGGCTGAACCGCCAGGTGGAGGAAGTCCTTTATCCTGCGATGGAGGATTTTGCCATCGATATCATGATCGGAAAAGGCGCGACGGCAAGATCGATCCGCCTGGACCTTCCGAAATTCACGCTGGTCGGAGCGACCACCAGGCCGGGACTTCTTTCCGCTCCCTTAAGAGACCGCTTCGGCGTTGTCGACCACCTCGAATATTACACGGTTCCGGAACTGAAAACGATTGTCCTGCATTCCGCAAAACTTCTTGAGGTCAGCATCGATGACAAGGGCGCAGAAGAACTGGCCCGCCGTTCGAGAGGCACTCCGCGTCTGGCAAACCGGCTTCTGAAGCGCGTGCGGGATTTTGCCCAGATCCGCTATGACGGCGTCATTACCGATCAGGTCGCTGCAGATGCCCTGGATCTTCTGGAAGTCGACCAGTTCGGGCTGGAGCGCCTGGACAGGGAAATCCTGAATGTCATGATTACCAAGTTCGACGGAGGTCCCGTGGGCCTCGATACGCTGGCGGCTGCCATCGGTGAAGACTCCGGCACGCTGGAAGACGTGTATGAGCCCTACCTGATCAAAAACGGTTTCCTGAACCGCACGCCGAAAGGCCGCACGGCCACCGTCAGGGCCTATGAACATCTGGGCTACGATGCGCCGAAGGATGAGAATTAAAGGTTTCTTTTTCCAATCCATTCGTCTATAATAAAAGCAGTCTTCGAATAAATCTTTACGGAGGTCAGCATGTCAGCGAAGAATACGGTGGAAGTACTGATTGCGGGCAAAGTCATCAAGCTTACCGGATACGAAAGCGAAGAGTACCTGCAGAAAGTGGCTGCCTATCTGAATCATAAAATCGGAGAGCTCGGGGAACTGAAAGGCTTCAACCGGATGCCGGCAGATACCAAGAGCCTTCTTCTGGAACTGAATGTTTCGGATGATTATTTCAAGGCAAAGAAGCAGGCAGAGGTCTTTGAGGAAGATATCCAGACCAAGGACAAGCAGCTCTATGACCTGAAGCATGAGATCGTAGGTCTTCAGCTCCAGATTGATAAAATGAAGAAGTCGGAGGAAGAAGCGGCAAAGGCTGCCGTCAAGGCTCAGCCTGCTCCGGCACCGGCTCCGGTCTCTGCACCGGTATCTCCGGAACCGCAGACTCCGCCTCCTGCACAGCCGCAGGCGCAGAACCAGAATTCCTATCCGAACAGCCAGGGCGGCTACAGGCAGGGATCCTTCCGCAGCGGCCAGAACGGAGATTACGGATACAACAAGCATCATTAAGCGTAAACGGATCAGGCAAAAACGGATGAAGCAAAAAACGGAATGAGGACGGACGATTGCTACGGTGATCGTCCGTTTTTTTAAGGAGGAAACAATGGAGAAAAGGGCTGAACTTTTATCGCCCGCCGGTTCCTTTGAAGGAATGAAGGCCGTGATTGCCGCCGGAGCTGATGCCGTCTATATCGGCGGTACGAAATTCGGCGCGCGGGCCTATGCCGCCAATCCCGAAAATGATACGCTTCTCGAAGCAATCGATTATGCACACCTGAGGAATGTCAGGGTCTATCTGACCGTCAACACGCTTCTGAAAGAAGAGGAGACCGGGGATCTGGTTCCGTTTCTTGCTCCCTGCTGCCGGCATGGACTTGACGGCGTCCTGGTTCAGGATTTCGGGGTGCTCAGCATCCTTCATGAACATTTCCCGGAACTGCCTCTTCATGCCAGCACCCAGATGACGGTCACGGGCCCATACACGGCCCGCTTGCTGAAAGAACTCGGCGTAACCCGGATCGTACCGGCAAGAGAGCTCTCTCTCCCGGAACTGAAGAAAATCCATGACGAAAGCGGCCTGGAAGTCGAGGCTTTTGTGCACGGAGCCCTTTGCTTCTGCTATTCGGGGCAGTGCCTTTTAAGCAGCATGCTCGGAGGACGTTCCGGAAACCGCGGCCGCTGTGCGCAGCCCTGCCGTCTGCCTTATTCCCTGGAAGGCAGGCCGGGCTCCTGGCTCAGCCCGAAGGATCTCTGCGCCTTGGAGCAGATTCCCGATCTGATCGGGGCCGGCGTCATTTCCCTGAAGATCGAAGGCCGCATGAAACAGCCCGAGTATGCCGCAGGCGTCACTTCCGTCTACCGGAAATATCTGGATCTCTATGAAAAAGACCCTGCGCATTTCAAGGTCAGTCAGACAGATCTTCAGCTTCTTTCGGATCTCTATAACCGCGAAGGATTTACGGACGGCTATTTTCACCGTCACAACGGTCCCGAAATGATGGCCGTGAATCTGAACGGGGACGAAGCAAAAACTCCGCGCGGCGTCAGGAGCATCTATGACGACATGCACAGGCTTTACGTGGAAAATGAAAAGCAGCTTCCTGCTGCCGGAAGCTGTCTTCTGAAGGCCGGCCGGAAAATCTCCATTTCCGTTTCCTCAGGAGACTTTCAGGCAGAAGCCGTCGGAGATCCGGCAGAGGAAGCAAGAAAACAGCCGCTGACTAAAGAGAGGATCCGGGAGCAGCTTTTAAAAACCGGCGGAAGCGATTTCTATTTCAGCAGAATGGAAGTGGACACGGACGAAAAATCCTTCGTTCCGGTCAGTCTTCTGAATCAGCTGCGGCGGGAGGCACTGGAGAATCTCCGCAGCAGCATGCTGGCTGCGTACAAAAAGACAGAAACCGAAAACAGGTCCTCCGGAACAGCAGCTTCAGGAGAAGGCATTTCATCTTCGGATCAAGCGGAGCCGCAGAAACCCGGCAGGGGTTTTGTGATGTCCGCTTCCTTCGAAACGGAAGACCAGTACCGGGTATTGCTGGAAGTACGCGGAATCCGGGATCTCTATGCCGAAGGATGCAGCATTTCCGATATACGGGAAAAGACGGAAGAGTGCCGCGGACACGGAAAGAACCTTTTCCTTGCCCTGCCCTTTATCGAACGTGCGGGAGACTGCAGTGAAGTCTACAGCCATGCGCGGGAGCTTTTGGATGCCGGTCTTTCCGGATTCCTTGCCAGGTCGCTGGAATCTTATTCCCATCTGAGGGAACTCGGCCTCCTGAAAGTTACCGCCGTTGATTCCGGGATCTATACCTGGAACCATGCATCGTCGGATTTCTTCAGCCGCTCCGGGATCCTGTTCGACACGGCTCCGCTGGAATTCAATAAAAAGGAACTGTACGGCAGGGAGAATGTAAAAAGTGAAATCATCGTCTACGGACGGGCGCCTCTGATGGTCACCGCGCAGTGCTTCCGGAAGAATGTTTCCGGATGTACGAAGACCCCCGGTTTCCTTTCTCTGACAGACCGGAAAGGTACCGATTTTTTAATAAAAAACTGCTGTGATTTCTGTTATAATGTACTCTATAACAGCGTACCGGCCAATCTGTCGGAAGAGCCTTCGACGCTCCTGAAAATGGGCTTCCGCAGGGCAAGGCTTGCGTTTACGGATGAAAGTGCGGAAGAGTGCGGAAGGATTGCTTCTTCCTTTGCCGGAAGCTTTGCACACGGAGAGGAACGAAAGCCGGAAGGCAGGCACACAAAGGGACATTTCGAACGGGGAGTTCTTTAAGGGGAAATCTTGAATATCGTGATACAGCTTTCCAAGTTCATGTTCATTCTTCTGATCCTCCTGTACTGCCTGGAGGCTTATACTTATTTCCGCAAAAAGACTCCTGAGAAGAAAAAAGCGCTCCTGAAAAGACAGGTCGTCGTGATCTATACCATGGTCATTCTCGGCTACGTCATTATTTTCATCAACACGATGAATTACCTGGTTCTTCTTCTGTGCGGCGGAATCATCGTCTATTACGCCGTGACGCTGATGTGCTACCGGCTGATTTACCCGAAGGCCTCGATGCTTCTGGTCAATGACATGCTGATGCTCCTTTCCATCGGGTTCATCATCATTGCCCGGCTGGACATGGACGAGGCAGTCAAGCAGTTCATGATTGCGGCCGGAGGCACGGTGGTCGCTTTTCTGATCCCGGTCATCGTACGGAAACTGAAGATCCTACCGAAGCTGACCTGGCTTTATGCAGCCCTGGGCATCGCTTCCCTTCTTGTCGTGCTCGGACTTGCCACCATCAGCGGCGGCGCCAAGCTGTCCCTGACCGTCGGGGGGATTACGATTCAGTTCTCGGAGCTTGTGAAAATCACCCTGGTTTTCTTCATGGCGGCCATGCTTTCCAAAGACTCCCATTTCAAGAGCGTAGCAGTGACGACGATTGTCGCCGGCATCCATGTGATCATCCTGGTGCTGTCCACCGATCTTGGAACAGCCCTTGTCTTTTTCGTGACGTATCTGGTCATGGTCTATGTCGCCACCAGGAAGCCCGCCTATACGGCCGTGGGACTGGGCGCCGGCGTACTGGCCGGGATCGCGGCTTATTTCCTGTTCGCGCATGTCCGGAAGAGAGTCGTTGCCTGGCAGGATCCTTTTAAAGTCTACGACAGTTCCGGATACCAGATTGTCCAGGCGCTCTTTGCCATCGGAGCCGGAGGCTGGTTCGGCGCCGGACTCTGCCAGGGTTCTCCGGATACCATTCCCGTCGCTTCCAAGGACTTTGTCTTTGCTGCCATCTGCGAAGAATTCGGTTCCGTCTTTGCCATATCGCTGATCTTGGTCTGCATGAGCATGTTCCTGCTGATCGTGAATATTTCTTTTGAGATCCGTGACAAATTCTACAAGCTGGTTGCCCTGGGTCTCGGAACCGAATATGCATTTCAGGTCTTCCTGACTATCGGCGGCGTGACGAAATTCATTCCGATGACCGGCATAACGCTTCCGCTTGTAAGCTACGGAGGAAGTTCCGTCATGAGCACGATCATCATGCTGGCCATTGTCCAGGGACTCTATATTTTAAGAGAAGATGAAGGAGCGGCAGAGCTTGAAGAAGCGTAATGTCGAACAGGGAAATACAACAGAGATCATTGCGGAAGACGTTCAGAAAATCCTGAACGAGAAGAACTCCGCGCCTTCTCCGCAGCCCAAAAAACAGAAAAAGAAATCGACGCCGTACATCGTTATTTCCTATGCGTTCGTTTTTATTTTCGTAGCCCTGATCGGCTATGTTGTTTATTTCAACGTCATGATGCGGGACCAGATCCTGAGCAGTCCGTACAACAAGAGACAGGATTCCCAGGCCCAGTATGTCGTGCGCGGAAATATCGAGAGCGCCGACGGAAAGGTCCTGGCAACGACACAGGTCGCCTCTGACGGGACGGTTCAGAGAGTCTATCCGTATTCAAATGTTTTTGCCCATGCAGTCGGCTATGCCTCCAACGGGAAGAGCGGCCTGGAATCATCGGCAAATTATGACCTTCTCACATCGCATATCAGCTTCATCCAGCATATCATGAATGAATTCAACAACACCAAGGATCCGGGCGATACCGTTACGACGACGCTGGATACGAATCTTCAGCAGGCAGCCTATAATGCCCTCGGTGATTACCGCGGGGCGGTCATCGTCATGAACCCAAAAACCGGTGCCATTCTGGCCATGGTCAGCAAGCCGGACTTTGATCCGAACACGATTGCCGCGGACTGGAACGATATCATCAACGGAAGCGGTTCCCAGCTGGTCAACCGCGTGACTTCGGGAAGCTATCCGCCGGGATCCATTTTCAAGATCGTGACTTCGCTGGCTTATTTCCGTCAGAATGCCACTTTTGAAGGTTTCTCCTTCGACTGTACCGGATCCATCACGATTGACGGAAATACGGTCCATTGCTCTGCCGGAGAAGTGCACGGACAGGAGGATTTCACCAAAGCGTTTGCGGAAAGCTGCAACAGCGCATTTGCCCAAATCGGGGTCAGTCTCGGCGGGGCACCGATCCGTTCCGCAGCGGAAAGCCTTCTGATGAACAAGTCTCTTCCCTGCGACTTCTCCTACAAAGAATGCTCCGTCACGGTTGACGGCTCCAGCGATGTCAAGGACCTGATGCAGACTGCCTTCGGTCAGGGAGAAACAACGGTTACGCCTTACGGCATGGCCCTGATCGTGTCGGCAATCGCGAACGACGGCGTCCTGATGAAGCCTTACATCATTTCCGGCATACGAAGCACGGACGGAACCGATGTGTCCCGGACGCAGCCGGAAAAATATGCAACGCTGATGACGCAGACCGAGGCTTCCCAGCTGAAAGAGCTGATGAAGGCCGTTGTTTCCGAAGGAACCGCCGTCTCCCTGAGCGGAGAAGACTATCAGGTGGCAGGCAAAACCGGTTCGGCGGAATACACGAAAGCCGACGGTACGACCGGCACGCATTCCTGGTTTGTCGGTTTTTCGAATCCGGATGACCCGGATCTGGCTTTCGCCGTGATTGCGGAAGACGGCGGGCTGGGCTCTTCGACGGCCGTCCCGATGACCAAGTCCATCCTGAATGCGTATTATTACAAAGATTGAAAAGGAGAGCCGCAGCATGTTAAAATGGTCTGACAGAATGTACGTCGGCAGCGGAATGAAAAAAACAGCGCTGCGGAAAACCGTAGCGGATCTCAATGCGGGGCGGACCGTTATCGGAAAGTATCTCGTTACGCTTGCCGTCAGCCGGGAGAATCAGCTGGAAATCGTCAATACGCTGAATCTGATACAGAAGAATGTCTATGCACGTACGCCGCTGGTCGTCGGAATCGCTTCGGATTATGATGATGCCGTGCAATTGGTCGTGAAGATCACGGAAGACGTGGTAAAGGCGACCGGTGAAGCAGACATCCGCAGATACTTTGAGGAGAATTAGAATTGGCAGTCTTTCTGGCAATTTTAAAAACGATAGGAATTATCCTTCTGATCATCCTTGCCATCATCGTGATCCTGCTTTGTCTTGTGCTTTTTGTCCCGGTCCGATACGAAGCTTCCGGATTCAAGCACGAAAAGGACATCCAGGGAAAAGCGCGCGTGACGTGGCTTCTGCATGCAGTTTCCTTTACCATAGGCTATCAAGCGGACGGATCGGACGGAGTAACCAAGGAACTCAGGATTTTCGGCATCCCGCTGGAACGATATCAAAACTTTTTCCGGAATCTGAAAAACCACCGGAGGAAAAGCCGAAAGAAAAAGCGCCTGGAAAAAATCCGGAAAAAGAATCCTCAGCAGTATGAGGAAATGAAGGCGGAAGCAGCCGCCAGGAAGAAAGCGGCGGAGCAGAAGAAACAGGAGGAAGAACAGCAGGCAGAAGAACAGCAGGCGGAAGAGCATCAACGGAAAGCAGAATTCGCCGATTCTTTCCTTCACGCTTTCGCAGACAGAACGGATGGAACGGAACAGGAAAAAACGGAACAGGAAGAAACGGAAGATGTCCAAAAAGGCTCCGGGAACCTCCTGACCATTATCCTGAAGGCAGTCGGAAAAATCACCGGAATCATATCGGTTTTAGCCGTAAAAGCCGGGAAGAAGCTGGCCTGGATCTTTACCCATCTGATACAGGTCATTACGGGACTGTTTTATCTTCCTCAGAAGATTGCCGCGGCGCTCAGGAGCTTCTTCTCCAAACTGAAGGCACTGTGTGCTACAATAGACCGGTGGGTTTCTTTTGCAAAGGATCCGCGGACGCATGCCGCGCTGAAGCTCGTTCTGAAAAAGCTGAAGAAACTGCTGCATCACATCGCACCGAAGAAGATGAGCGGAGAGGTCCGGTTCGGACTGGACGATCCTTCGAAGACCGGAACAATTCTGGCCGGAGTCAGTGCCCTGTACCCGGTTTATGCAGGCAAGGTGAAGTTCACGCCGAATTTTGAGGAAGCGGAATTCAGCGGACATCTGGAAATGAAGGGCAGGATTTTTCTGTACTATGCAGTTTATACGGCCCTTACGGTATATTTCAATAAGAACGTCAAATACGTGATTCAGTTCTTTAAGAACGTCAAGGAGGAAAAGAGCAATGGCTGAAAACAGTAATGATTTCAAATCGACGGTGG
This sequence comes from Lachnospiraceae bacterium, assembly GCA_022647575.1. Classification (GTDB taxonomy): domain Bacteria; phylum Bacillota; class Clostridia; order Lachnospirales; family Lachnospiraceae; genus Chordicoccus. The sequence continues at coordinate 107,870 of JALCKY010000001.1, forward strand.
AAGAGCTTTTCAAGGGAATGGACAGTTTCATTTCTTCCAAGACGGTCGTCGGAGAAGCAATCCACGTAGGGGATGCGATTATCCTTCCGCTGATCGATGTTACCTTCGCAGTGGGAGCAGGTGCTTCCCAGAGCGAAAAGAACAACCCGAATGCCGGCGGCGGCATGGGCGGAAAAGTAACGCCTTCCGCGGTCCTGGTCATTTCCAACGGAACGACCAAACTGGTCAACGTCAAGAATCAGGACGGCCTGACGAAGATTCTCGATATGGTCCCGGATTTCGTCAATAAATTCACTTCAGGGAAGAAGTCGAAAACCGCTGAGGAAACGGACGGATCCGACGAAAAGGAAAGCAAAGAAGAGAAGTAAAAAAAACAGGGTATCGGGAATCCTAAGATTCCCAATACCCTGTTTCATTGACAGGAATTATACACGCTCTACTTTGCCGGAACGAAGGCAGGACGTACATACATAAGCATGCTGCGGAGCGCCGTTCACTTTGATCTTGACTCTCTTAATATTGGATTTCCACATACGGTTAGATCTTCTATGTGAATGACTCACATTATTTCCGAAGTGAGCACCCTTTCCGCAAATCGCACATACAGCCATTTCAGACACCTCCTTGCCTTAAAATCGGATCCTTCCGAATCCGCAACATTAGTATATTATCAGATACTCCGGAATTATGCAAGCGTTTCCTTTCAAATGGCGAAAACATCTTTTTTTTTGAGCAGGTTCGGGTTATAATGAAATCCATAAGCAGGAGGTGCCTCTATCATGAAGGGACGCATGAATTCCGAATACGGAGAAATCGTCATTGATCCCGACGTAGTCGCAACTTACGCAGGCTCCATGGCTGTTGAATGCTTCGGCATTGTAGGAATGGCAGCGGTCAGCGTTAAGGACGGCCTCGTCAAGCTTCTGAGGCGGGAATCGCTCAAGCACGGCATCAATGTCAGAATTGAAAACAACAGAATTACGCTGACGCTCCATATCATTGTCGCTTACGGGGTAAGCATACTGACCGTGACGGACAATCTCGTTGAAAACGTGAAATACAAAGTAGAAGAGTTTACAGGAATGAAAGTAGACCGCATCGATGTTGTGGTCGAAGGTGTCCGCGTTATCGATTAACGTCTTGGAGGATAACTGATTTGGCTGTGAATACCATCGATGCTCCGCTGCTGAAAAAGATGTTTCTTACCGGGGCAAAAGAACTCGAATCAAACAAAGAATGGATTAACGAACTGAACGTATTTCCTGTTCCCGACGGGGATACCGGCACGAACATGACCCTGACCATCCTTTCGGCGGTCAAGGCTGTCTGCGAACTTCCGGAGCTCAGCCTGGCTGAAACGGCAAAGGCGATTTCTTCGGGATCGCTTCGGGGAGCGCGCGGAAATTCCGGCGTCATTCTCTCGCAGCTGTTCAGGGGCTTTTCAAAAGTCGTCCGCGACAGCGAATCGATTGATGCAAAGCTGACTGCACAGGCCTTCGGACGCGCTGTTGAAACAGCTTACAAGGCTGTCATGAAGCCGAAGGAAGGCACGATCCTGACCGTTGCGAAAAGCATGGCGGACAAGGCTGCGGAATGCGCCGAGAAATCCGACGATCTGCAGTTCATGCTCAATGCGGTTGTTGCTGCCGGCGACGATACGCTGGCACGCACCCCGGAAATGCTTCCCGTCCTCAAGGAGGCGGGTGTTGTCGATTCCGGCGGACAGGGCCTCATGATGATCATGCACGGGGCTGTCGATGCTTTCAACGGCAAAGAAGTCGACCTGAATTTCAACGAACCGAAAAAAGAAGAGACCGTAAAAGAAGAAGCACCGAAGGATGAAGGAAAAATCCGCTACGGCTACTGCACGGAAATGCTCATTACGCCGGACGGAAGCTTCCCTGAAACAGAAGAAAAAGAATTCAAGGATTATCTGGCTACCATCGGCGACAGCATTATCGTACTGTCCACGCAGGGAACCGTCAAAGTCCATGTCCATACCAATGACCCGGGTCTCGTGATTCAGAAGGCTCTTCTTTACGGCTCGCTGACGAAAGTCAAAGTAGATAACCTGAGCCAGGAACATACGGAGAATCTTTTTGACGAAACGGAAAAAGAAGAGATCTGCGGCAAGATGAATTATCAGCCGAAAGAAGTCACGGGCACTCCCGAACCGAAGAAGAACGCTTTCATTGCCGTGACCATCGGAGAGGGAATCACGAAAATCTACCGCGATCTCGGAGTCGACTGCCTGATTGAAGGCGGACAGACCATGAACCCGAGCACGGAAGATATTCTTGAAGCCATCGAAAAAGTCCATGCGGAAAATGTCTTCATCCTTCCGAACAACAAGAATATCATCCTTTCCGCGAACCAGGCCAAGATGCTGACGAAGAGCTGTCAGGTCTTCGTCGTGCCGACCAAGACGATTCCGCAGGGAATTACGGCTCTTGTGAATTTTGTCCCGGAACGTTCGCCGGAAGAAAACCTCGCGAATATGACAGAGGAAGCAGAAAGAGTCAAAACCGGTGAAGTCACCTATGCCGTAAGGGATACGAAAATCGACGGCAGGGAAATTCACCTGGGCGATATCATGGGCATCGGCGATCAGGGCATTCTTGCTGTCGGATCGGACGTCAGCAGCGTGACCGTGGAAATGCTGAAGCAGATTGCGGATGATTCTTCCGAACTGATCAGCATCTACACCGGAGCGGACATGAATGCGGAAGATACTGAAAAACTTGAAGAGATGGTGAGGGAAGCCTTCCCGGATCTTGAAGTGGAAAGCAGCTTTGGAGGACAGCCGGTTTATTACTGCATCCTTTCCGTGGAATAATCAGAATTTTTTGAAGGGGGCGTTATACGGCGGAGAACTGTGTAACGTCCCCCTTTTGTTTATCGGAGGCTGAATACCGGATGGAACTGACCGGAATTAAGGGCATCGGTGAAAAGACCGAAGGCCTGTTCAACAAACTGGATATCCTGACGGCAGAGGACCTGATTCGCTATTACCCGGTCCATTATGAAGAGTATCTTCAGACGGTTCCGATCGGCGCCGTAACGCCGGGAGAGCAGTGTTCGATTGTCGGCATCATTTCCGGAAACGTGGGGATCTTCAGCGCGCGGAAAATGAAGCTGGTCTCGACCGTGGTCCAGGATCCGACCGGGAAAATCCGGCTGACCTGGTTCAACATGCCGTACCTGAGAGGACGCCTCGTCAAAGGCTCCCGGTTCATTTTCCACGGCCTGGTGCAGATCAGGAAAGGCATGCGCGTCATGGAGCATCCGGAGATTTTTACCCCGGAAGCCTATGAAGAAAAAATTGCCACGCTTTCTCCGGTGTACAGCCTGACAAAGGGACTTACGAATCATGCGGTCAGCAAGGCCGTGAAAGAGGCACTGGCCGTGCTTCCGCCGGTCAGCGAATATCTGCCGGAACAGATCGTAAAGCTGAACGGACTGATTGACGAAAGGGAAGCTGTCGTTAAGATTCATTTTCCGAAGGATTCGGAAGAGCTGAAAGCGGCCAGGAAGCGTCTGGTCTTTGATGAGTTCTTCCTGTTCATTCTGGCGATGCGGAAGCTGAAGGACAGCGAAGCCCATGCATTCAATGCCTACCCGATGAAGAAGACCTGGGAGACGGAAAAGGTCATCGAGCGTCTGCCGTTCCGCCTGACGGATGCGCAGATACGGGTATGGCATGAAATCGAACATGACCTGGCCGGACGCAAACTGATGTCCAGGCTGATTCAGGGGGACGTCGGATCCGGCAAGACGATTCTGGCTTTTCTGGCTATGGTGATGACGGCCGAGAACGGTTTCCAGAGTGCCCTGATGGCTCCCACGGAAGTCCTGGCAGAACAGCATTACCGCCATCTGAAGGAAATGACAGAAACCGGAATCTTCACGAATCTGCATCCGGTTCTCCTGACCGGTTCCATGAAAGCTGCCGAAAGGAGAAAAGCCCTGGAGTCCATCCGCAGCGGCGAAGCGAATGCCGTCATCGGGACGCACGCCCTGATTCAGGCGGCCGTCGAATACAGGGAACTCGCCCTTGTCATTACGGATGAACAGCACCGCTTCGGCGTTCACCAGAGAAAAGCCTTTTCCGAAAAGGGAGAGATGCCCAATGCCATGGTCATGAGCGCGACGCCGATTCCGAGGACGCTCGGGGTCATTTATTACGGCGACCTCGATATTTCCGTGCTCAATGAAATGCCGAAGGAAAGACTGCCGATCAGAAGCTGCGTCGTCGATACTTCCTACCGGACAACCGCCCTGAAATTCATAAGACGGGAAGCGGAAGCCGGCCATCAGGCCTATGTCATCTGCCCGATGATTGAGGAATCGGAAGGGCTTGCCGCAGAGAACGTCATGGAATACGCACGGGAACTTAGAAAGGCTATGCCGGATCTTCAGATCGGCCTGCTTCACGGCAGGATGCGCGCAGAAGAAAAAAATAAAGTCATGGAAAAATTCGTCGAGGGGAAAACGCAGATCCTGGTCAGCACGACCGTGATCGAAGTCGGCGTCGACGTCCCGAATGCAACCGTGATGATGATTGAAAACGCGGAACGCTTCGGACTGGCCGCCCTGCATCAGCTGCGGGGGCGCGTCGGAAGAGGGACGGCGCAGTCGTACTGCATTTTCATTGCCGGCATTTCCAATGAGGAGATTAAAAAGCGTCTGGAGATCCTGAACCATTCCAATGACGGCTTTGAAATTGCCAGAAAAGATTTTGAACTCAGGGGCCCCGGAGATCTTCTGGGAATCCGTCAGAGCGGGGATGCCGCTTTCCGGATTGCCGATGTTTTCAGGGATGAAGAAGTCCTCCGGGCTGCCGGTGAAACAGCGGCTTCCATCATGCAGGATGATCCCGGACTGCTTGCGGAAGAACATGAGCTTCTGGCGGAAACGCTGGATACCTATCTGAAGAAGAATGAGAAGAATGTCGTGCTGTAAGGAGGAACCCTTTTGAAGGAAATCGTAAGACTGGAAGATGTCCGGAAAAGCTACCGGATGGGGGAAGTGGAAATCCATGCGGCGGACGGTATTTCCTTTTCCATCAACGAAGGGGAATTTGCCGTCATTGTGGGACCCAGCGGTGCCGGAAAGACAACCGTGCTCAATATCCTGGGCGGGATGGATACCTGCGACAGCGGCAAAGTCCTTGTGGACGGCACGGACGTGGCTTCCTACAATGCCAGACAGCTGACTTCCTTCCGACGCAACGACATCGGCTTCGTTTTCCAGTTCTATAATCTGGTGCAGAACCTGACCGCCCTTGAAAACATCGAACTGGCGGCGCAGATCTGCAAAGAACCGATGGATCCGAAAGAAGCTCTGGAGCACGTCGGGCTCGGAGAACGGCTGGACAATTTCCCGGGACAGCTCTCCGGCGGAGAACAGCAGAGGGTCGCCATAGCCAGGGCCCTGGCAAAGAACCCGAAGCTTCTGCTTTGCGATGAACCGACCGGAGCGCTCGATTACCAGACGGGAAAATCCATCCTGAAGCTTCTTCAGGATACCTGCCGGGACAACGGAAAGACGGTCATCGTCATTACGCACAACACTGCCATCACGCCGATGGCTGACCGTGTCATTCATATCAAGAACGGAAAAGTGTCGCAGATGGAAACCAATGCCCATCCTTCGCCGGTTGAGACGATCGAATGGTAATCCTGCACAGCCAGATGCATTTCCTACAGGGTGGATAAGCTGAAAAAACATATGCTGATAACTGAATTCTTCCGTGAGATCAAGGGCAGCCTGCATCGATTTCTGTCGATTCTGCTGATCGTTCTGCTTGGCGTGGCCTTTTTTGCCGGCGTACGCGCGGCCGGGCCGGACATGAAGCTGTCGGCAGATTATTACTACGATCAGTCCAATCTCCAGGACATCCGGATTGTTTCCTCGCTCGGGCTGACAGATGACGATATCGAAGCCATCCGGGCGATCAGCGGCGTAAAGGACGTGGAAGCCGGCTACAGCTGCGATGTTTTCGCCGATTCCGATAAGGCCCAGCTGATCCTCCGATACATGTCGCTGCCGCAGACGATCTCCAAAGTAACCGTCAAGGAAGGGCGCCTGCCCGAAAAAGACGGCGAATGCCTCGTGGATGAAAACTTTGAAAATAAATCCGACTGGAAAATCGGAGATACTTTCTCTGTTACAGCCCCGGAGGACACAGAGCTTTCCGATGAGCTTTCCACAAATACCTTTACCATCGTCGGCATCGGAACAACGCCTCTTTATCTTTCCCTGGAGAGAGGAAGCAGTACGATCGGCGACGGCGTGCTGTCAAGCTATGTCTACGTTCCCTCCGATACCTTTACGATTGAGGCTTATACCCAGGCAGTCCTTACCTGCGAGGGAACGGCCGCCCTGGAATGCTATTCCGATGAATACGATGACCGGATCAAGGCGCTTGAAGATGAAATCGATCAGATGGACGGCGAACGCTGCAGCATCCGCTATGCCCAGATCAAAGCCGACGGACAGGCGGACATCGACGATGCCCGTTCTCAGATTGAAGATGCCAAGAACAAGCTGGCTACCGCAAAAAACAAACTGATCGATGCACGGAACCAGCTTGATGACGCCAATCAGGAGATTCAGGACAAGGAAAAGGAACTTGCGGACGGCGAAAAGGAGATTGCCGACAAGCAGGAAGACATCGATAACGGCTGGCAGGAATACAATGACGGATATGCGCAGTATGAGTCCGGTCTTTCCCAGCTGAATGAAAAAGCGCAGGAACTTGCTTCCGGGAAATCACAGCTCGAGGCCGCAAAGGCACAGCTTGCTTCCGGTGAAGCGCAGTACCAGCAGGGACTTGCCGAATACAATGCAGGACTTGCGAAATGGAACGCGGCTAACGGGGACGCCTCGCTTGCCCAGACACAGGCAGGTCTTGCACAGGCCCAGGCAGGTCTTGACCAGGCCAATGCCGGGCTTGCACAGGCAAAGGACGGTCTTGAAAAAGCTCAGTCTGCACTCGGCGCTTTTCAGGCAGCGGACGATGCCGGAAAGCAGTCGATGGCTTCAGCCTTCGGTCTGAGCGTCGAAGAATATGCCGCCCAGCTGCAGAGTTCTGTCGAACAGGCCGGTGCGGCGTCTGCGCAGGCATCCGCCTCCGTGAATCAGCTGACGGCGACCGTTGCCCAGCTGACTTCCGCAAGAGATCAGCTGCAGGCCTCGAAAGACCAGCTGACATCAGCCAAGGCCTCGCTGGATTCTTCCCGCGCCTCCCTGGATTCCGCGTCTGCCGAGATCCAGTCAAATGACGCAGCCCTTTCATCCGGAGAAGCCCAGCTGGAGGAAGGCCGTGAAGAACTGGCGGATGCCAAGGAAACACTGGATTCCTCCTACAGCCAGCTGAACGACGGACAGAATCAGCTGGACGACGCCAAAGCGGAGCTGGAAGACGGAAAGCAGAAGCTTGCCGATGCCAAAAACGAAATTGCGGACAAAGAGCAGGAACTGGACGACGCGCAGAAGGAATACGATGAACAGTCAGCCGATGCCGAAACCGAGATCAGCGATAATGAGCAGAAAGTGGATGACGCCCAGAAGGATCTCGATGAACTTGAAGTCCCGACATGGTATGTCCTGAACCGCAAGACGCTGATGTCCTATGTGGAATATGGTCAGAATGCCGAGCGCATCGTCGCGATCGGAAATGTTTTCCCTGTCATTTTCTTCCTCGTCGCAGCCCTCGTGTGCCTGACGACCATGACCAGAATGGTGGAAGAGAACCGGGAGCAGATCGGTACCCTGAAGGCTCTCGGATACCGCAATTCCGTAATCGCCTTCAAATATGTCTTCTATGCCCTGTTTGCCACCCTGATCGGCAGCGTGATCGGTTTCCTGGCAGGGCAGAAGATTCTTCCCTATTTCATTATCAATGCATACAAGATCCTTTACGACAACCTGCCGGACATCCTGATGCCGAACCATGCAGGACTTTCCATCAGCGCCACCGCAGCGGCCATCGGCTCCACCATGGCAGCAACGATTGCCGCCTGCTACGCGGCGACCAGAGCCGTGCCGGCGGAACTGATGCGTCCGAGAGCGCCGAAGGCAGGAAAGAGAATCCTGCTGGAGAGGATCGGCATCATCTGGAGCCATCTGAACTTTTCAAAGAAAGCGACCTTCCGGAACCTGTTCCGGTATAAGAAGCGCTTCTTCATGACCATTCTGGGAATCGGCGGATGCATGGGCCTTCTCCTGACCGGATTCGGACTGAAGGATTCCATCATGGCTATCGGGGATATCCAGTTCGGCAAGGTGGATTTCCATGACGCGGACGTCATGCTGGACGATGACATTTCCGACTCCGATGAACAGGCAATCGAAAAAGCGGTGGCCTCCGATGAAGATACGGAGAATTACATGCCTGTTCTTTCGGAAACCCTGGATACTTCCGAGTCGGGAAGTGACGTGAAGCGCTCTTCCTATGTCTACGTGATATCGGATCCCTCAAAGCTTCCGGACTTTGTTTCCCTGCACAGCCGTCTGAGCAGGGAAGAATACGCTCTTACGGATGACGGAGTCGTCGTCGATGAGAAGCTGGCGAAGCTGAACCATCTCACGGCAGGCTCCGAATTTACGATCTGGAAATCCGACACCGAAGGCGTGACGGTGAAGGTTTCCGCCGTGATGGAGAATTATTTCTATCATTACATTTACATTTCCCCGGCTTATTACCAGGAGAAATTCGGGGAAACTCCGGAATATAACGAACTGATGGTGAAACTGAAGGATACATCGGATGAAGCCCAGGATTCTTTCCGGCAGAGGATCACCGCCTGCGACAGCGTATCCGGAATCAACTTCACGACAAAATTCTCGGAGCGGGTTCACGACATGCTGCGTTCCATGGATGCCATCATCTACGTCATCGTCATTGCGGCAGGCGCGCTTTCTTTCATCGTCCTCTATAACCTCAACAACATCAACATTGAGGAGCGGAAGAGGGAACTGGCCACCCTGAAAGTGCTGGGATTCTATGAATCGGAAGTTTCTTCGTATGTGCTCCGGGAAAATATCTGGCTCACCCTGATCGGGGCGCTGCTGGGAATCATCTTCGGGCTGTTCCTCCATTACTATGTCATCGTGACGGCGGAAATCGATATCATGATGTTCGGAAGGCTGATCAACGGAATCAGCTATGTCTGGAGCATTGGTCTGACCTTCCTGTTTTCGATGCTGGTCAATCTGGCGATGCGCTTCCGTCTCAGGAAGATCAACATGGTCGAATCCATGAAAACAGTGGAATAGTTGTCATTCTTCTACAAAAAATCAGGCCGAATATTGCGCATATTACACACATTTGCTATAATGTTATCAATGAACGGGGGAACTATGAATATTGGAATTATCGCACACAACAGCAAAAGAACCCTGATTGAGGATTTCTGCATCGCCTATAAAGCGATTCTGGGAAGGCACGACATCTATGCGACCGGCACGACCGGACGCAGGATTGAGGAAGTCACGAATCTTCATGTCCACAAATTCCTTCCGGGAAGCATCGGCGGGGACAAGCAGTTCACCGAGATGATCGAGCGGAATGCGATGGACATGGTCATTTTCTTCTACAATCCGAACATGATCGATCCCAAGGATCCCGATGTCGGAACCATCGTTCGGACCTGTGATATCAACAACATCCCGATTGCCACGAACATTGCCACCGCTGAACTGCTGATTCTGGGGCTGGACAGAGGCGATCTGGACTGGCGTCTCAGCGTACGGGAAGACGGGGAGACAATCGTATGAGAGTCATTGCAGGAACAGCCCGCAGCCTTCCTCTGAAAACGGTGCCTTCCATGGCCGTGCGTCCCACGACGGACCGGACGAAGGAAACCCTTTTCAACATCCTGATGCCGCGCATCGAAAGATGCCGTTTTCTGGACCTTTATGCCGGAAGCGGCGCCATCGGAATCGAGGCGTTGAGCCGCGGTGCCAAACAGGCGGTATTCGTGGACAATGCCAGGGATTCCCAGAAATGCATCGAGGAAAACCTGCGCTTTACGAAACTGACGGAAAATGCCGAACTGATCAAGGGGGATGTCCTTTCTGCCCTCCATAAGCTTGACGGCGGCGAACCCTTTGACATCATTTTCATGGATCCGCCTTTCGAGAAAGGCCTGGAAAAAGGCACGCTGGAATTTCTTTCGCAGAGTTCGCTGCTTGCCGAAGGCGGGATGGTCATCGTGGAGGCTTCAAAATTCACGGACTTTTCCTATGTACAGGATCTCGGATATGAAGTGATCCAGGATAAAATTTATAAAAAAAGCAGGCATCTTTTCCTTGGTGCCGTGAAAGATCAGGCACGGAAATGAAGATAGCGGTCTATCCCGGAACCTTCGATCCGGTTACCAACGGACACATGGATATCATTGAAAGAGCTGCTGCCCAGTTCGATCAGGTGGTGGTCGGCGTTTTGCGCAATTCTGCAAAAAGTCCGTTGTTTTCTGCAGAAGAACGTGTTAATATACTAAAAGAAGTCACGAAGGACATACCGAATATAACGGTCAAAACGTTTACCGGCCTGTCTGTTAATTTTTGCAGGGAATGCGGCGCCGCGGTTATGATCCGCGGTCTTCGTGCCGTCACGGACTTTGAATATGAACTTCAGATGGCCCAGACGAACAGGATTCTGGCACCGGACATCGATACGATGCTGATGGTCACCAATCTGAAGTATGCTTACCTCAGTTCCACGATCGTGAAGGAACTGGCGTCTTACGGAGAAGATGTTACGCGATTTATTCCGGCCTATGCGGCTTCCGCGGTGAAAGAGAAGTATGCAAGCAGCAAAACATCAGAGGAGAGTGAAAAATGAGCAGCAGAATCGAACAGATTATTGAGGAAATCGAGGAATATGTAGACAGCTGCAAGTTCCAGCCTTTATCAACGACAAAGATTGTGGTCAACAAGGAAGAACTTGAGGAACTCCTTCGTGAGCTTCGGCTGAAGACGCCGGATGAAATCAAGCGCTATCAGAAGATCATTTCCAATAAGGATGCCATCCTTGCCGATGCCCAGTCCAAAGCGGACGGAATCATTGCCAATGCGGAAGCTAAGGCCAAAGAACTGGTCAGCCAGCACGAAGTGATGCAGCAGGCTTATGCGCAGGCAAATGAGACCATCAACAAATCGAATCAGCAGGCGCAGGGAATTCTTGATTCCGCAACTCAGGATGCAAACAACATCCGGCTTTCGGCAATCACCTATACGGACGATATGCTGGCCAACCTCGGCAACATCATGGGCGGAACGCTGGAAGATGCCGGAACAAAATACAATGCTTTCGTAGAAGCACTCCAGAGCGCTTACAATACCGTAAAGCAGAACCGTGCGGAACTTGCACCGCAGACATCTCAGGCGGCGGTCAATGAAATCAATTCGGAAGAAGCTTCTTCCAATTATCCGGCGGACGAGGATGATGAGTAAGCTTTTTAACTGAGAATATGCCGGGGACGTTCGTTTGAGCGTCCCCGGTTTTCTGTCTGAATACCATCCAATATACAGGAGAAGAGAAAAATGAGCGTTCTTCAGGAAATGGAACCGAAAAAAGTATTTGAATTTTTTGAAGCCCTTACCCGGATCCCGCACACCTCCGGAAATACCGGTGCCGTCAGTGCCTATCTGAAGGACTTCGCCGATCAGAGGGGACTCCGCAGCATCCGCGATGAAGCAGACAACGTGATCATCTGGAAAGACGGAAGCCGGGGAAAAGAACAGGCGCCGACCGTTATCCTGCAGGGACATATGGATATGGTCGGAGACAAGAAGACCGGATCGAAGCATGATTTCCTGAAGGATCCGCTCAGGATTTCCGTTGACGGGGATTTTATCCATGCGGAAGACACAACGCTGGGCGGAGATGACGGAATTGCCGTTGCCTATATGCTGGCGATTCTGGACGATGAATCCATTGTCCATCCGCCTCTTGAGACAGTCTTCACGACCGGAGAGGAAATCGGTCTGATCGGAGCTTCCGCCCTTGACACCTCTGTCCTGAAAGGACGGCTGATGCTGAACCTGGACTCGGAATCTGAAGGGATTTTCACCTGCGGATGTGCAGGCGGCCTGACGGAAACGACAGCCCTGCCGCTGACCTACGAAGCATCGGAAGGAGTGCCTGTCCTCATCCGCATGGACGGCCTGAAGGGCGGACATTCCGGACAGATGATCAACGAAGGCCGGGGAAATGCCGCCAAGCTGATTGCCCGTTTCCTGTATGAACTGAAGGGGAATGTGCCGTACCGCCTCATTTCACTGGAAGGCGGAGTAAAAGACAATGCCATTCCGTTCTCTTCAAAAGCGGAAATCCTTACGGAGAAGGAAGATGCCGGAAAGATTCTTGACGCCGCCGAAAATTATGAGAAGACCCTGCGCACGGAATATGCAGGGACGGATGACGGCGTTACGGTCAGGGCTTCCGTTAAAACCATCCAGGCAAAACGGGTCATGTCCGATGACTGCCGGGACAGAATCCTTACCCAGATGATGAACATGCCTTACGGCGTCATAAAAATGAGCCGGCAGATCGAGGGCCTTGTGGAGACTTCCACCAATGTCGGAGTCATGACCATCAAAGAAGACCAGTTCACGACGGTCTCTTCCTGCCGCAGCTCCCTCGTTTCGGAAAGAGATGATGTGCAGCATGCGATTGAAAGCCTTGCCCTGCAGCTCGGCGGCAAATCGTCTGTCGGCGGTGCTTATCCGCCGTGGGTCTATCAGCCGGATTCACAGCTCCGCAGAACGGCATGCGACACTTACCGGGAACTGTTCGGGAAGGAACCGGTCGTGGATGTCATTCATGCAGGACTGGAATGCGGACTCTTCTATGACAGAATGCCGGGACTTGATGCAATCTCCTATGGACCGGACATGCAGGATATCCACACCTTCAATGAAAAGCTTTCTGTCTCTTCCGTCCGGAGAGTCTGGGAACTGACCTTGAAGATTCTGGAGAAGATTCAGTAAGGAATCCGGAGGAACCAGATGGAAATACAATTATGGCGTGAAATGCTGGACCCTTATGCACAGGCTGTCTCGGAGCTGGTCACGAAATTCTCCAATATGAGGCAGGAGTACCGGAACAGGGGAATCTACTGTCCGATTGAAAGCATTTCGGGCAGGGTAAAATCCGTATCCAGCATCCTGGAAAAAATGCACCGCAAGGAAATCCCTTTTGACCGGATGGAAGAGGACGTCGAAGACATTGCCGGCGTCCGCATCATCTGCCAGTTCGTCGAAGATATCGAGAAGGTCGCTTCCGTCATTGAAAAGCGACAGGACATCAAGATCCGGAGCACGAAGGACTATCTGAAAAACCAGAAGAAGAGCGGGTACCGGAGCTTTCATCTGATCGTCTGGTATACGGTCTCAACCATCAGCGGTCCCAAGAAACTGCAGGTGGAGATACAGATCCGTACCATGGCCATGAATTTCTGGGCAACGGCGGAGCATTCGCTGCAGTACAAATACAAGGGCGAACTGCCGGAGCACGTGGCGGCGCAGCTTTCACGGACCTCAGACGTCACGGCCACTCTCGATAAAGAAATGTCCACGGTACGCAGTGAAATCATGGACGCGGAAATCGATTCCCAGATTCAGGAGAATCTGGTGAGGGACATTCTCAGCAACATCGAAAGCATGTATAAGCTGGAGAACAAAAGGGAAGCCGTCAAAATCCAGGACGAATTCTACCGCATCTTTACCCTCCATGACATCCGCGAGCTGAAGCGCTTCCATGATCAGCTCGATCTTCTGGCGGAGGAATACCGTGCCCAGAACGTTGAGACAAAGAAAAGCGGTCTGTAAGGCGGTGGGAAAATGAAGATCAGGGTTAAAGATTTCCGGTCGGTCATTTTCGATCTGGACGGAACGCTTGTCGATTCCATGGGGATGTGGAGTGACATTGATGTGGAATACCTGGCCCGTTTCGGAATCGCCTGTCCGCCGAACCTGCAGAGGGATCTCGAAGGTCTCAGCTTTAAAGAGAACGCGGTTTATTTCCGCGAACGATTTCATCTGAAGGATACGACTGAAAAAATCGGACAGGACTGGCTGGATATGTCGGCAGAGAAATACCGCACCTCCATCCGTCTGAAGCCCGGTGTCCGGGAGTTCCTGGAATATCTGAAGAAGGAAAACATTTCGGCAGCGATTGCCTCTTCCAACCATTACGGCCTCATTGCGGACTGCCTCCGTTCCAACGGAATCCTGGAGGATTTCAGGGCCATTATCACCTGCGACGACGTAAGCGCCAACAAGCCGGATCCTTCCGTCTATCTGGAAGCTGCTCGCCGCCTGGGTTCGGAGCCGTCCGCCTGCCTGGTCTTTGAAGATATCCCCATCGGAATTGAAGCCGGAAAGAACGCCGGCATGACGGTCTGTGCCGTGGAAGATCTCTATTCAGCCTCGGTTGCCGAACAGAAAAGCACTCTGGCCGACTTCGTCATTGCCGATTTCCGGGAACTGATTCCCGGAAATGAAAGGTAGACAGTTCCTTCCGGAGTATGTTAAAATATGCGTTTAAGAGGTGCCCGGATATGAAGAGCGGCCGAAAAGGCGATTATGGCTATATTTCACATGAGAAGCGCAGACGTTTCCTGATAACGCTGGGCCTGTTTGCGGTTCCCGTGGCCGTGTTCGTCATCGGCTATATCGTGCTCGGAACACGGATGACGATTCTGACGGTGATCTCGGCAGTCGGATGCCTTCCGGCCTGTCGCGCAGCAGTCAGCCTGATCATGATTGTCCTGCGGAATTCGATACCGGAAGAAGAGTACCGGGAAATCGATGCCCACCGGGGAACGCTGACGATGGCCTACGAAATGTACATGACGACCTATGACAAGAATGCGATGATCGACGCGGCAGCCATCTGCGGGAACACGGTCGTGTGTCTTTCGACGGATAAAAAAGCGGACCTGAAATACACCGAAAGCCACATCACGAAAATTCTCCGGGCAAACGGCTATTCCTCGAAAGTCAATCTCATGAGCGACCTGAAGCATTTCACGGAGCGCATGGATTCGATGAATGCCAATGCCGACGCCCTGAGACAGGGGATCACTTTCAAGCCGGATGAGAAATATCCGGACCTGGGAATCGAAGACCTGATCAAGCATACGATGCTTGCGATTTCCCTGTGAGGCAGCTATGAAGGAAATCATGATTTCCGAAAATGAAGCAGGCCAGAGGCTGGACAAGTTTCTCGCCAAATACATGGATCAGGCGCCGAAAGGCTTTTTCTACAAGATGCTCCGGAAGAAGAACATTACGCTGAACGGACACAGAGCCGCCGGGAATGAGATTCTTGCCGAGAACGACAGCCTGAAGCTTTTTCTGTCGGACGAGACGATGGAAAAATTCAACGGCAGGAAAGAGGAACGGCAGTACTCCGGAAAAGAGCTTTCCATCCTCTACGAAGACAGCGACATCCTTCTTCTCAATAAGCCCGCCGGAATGCTGACACAGAAGAGCAGCCGGAAAGAAGACAGCGCGGCGGAATATCTGGTCAGCCGGATGCTCCGGGACGGATCGCTGAAAAAAGAAGAACTCCGCACTTTCCGCCCTTCGCCCTGCAACCGTCTCGACCGGAACACCTCCGGCATGGTCCTCTGCGGAAAGTCGCTGGCCGGCCTGCAGTTTCTCTCCGAAATGATCCGGGACAGGAAAGTCCGGAAGACCTACCTGGCGGCTGTTGCGGGAAATTTTGAAAAGGCGTTCGAAGAGAAGGTTTATTTCACGAAGGATGCTTCGAAGAACCGTGTCCTCATCACGGACAGCCAAACGCCGGAGTCGGAAGAAATGATCACGGCATTTGAGCCGGTATTTCACCGGGACGACTGTTCCCTGCTGAAGGCTGAACTGATCACCGGAAAGCCGCATCAGATCAGGGCCCATCTTTCGTACCGGAACTACCCGGTGCTGGGCGATCCGAAATACGGCGATCCCGGCATCAACCGGGAAATGAAAGAACGGTACGGACTGACGCGGCAGATGCTTCATTCATGGAGAATCGAATTTCCGGAACTCAGCGGCCGCTGGTCTTATCTTTCAGGAAAACATTTCACGGCCCCGCCGCCTCAGGATTTTCTTTCCCTCCTGAAGGCACTCGGCTTTAAGGAGTTTCATGACTGATTCGGATAACAGGAACAACTTAACAGAGGATCCGGAAGAGGAGACTTCCGCCGCACCGCAGAAATCCGCGGGCAGCGAAATCCTTTCCTATGTGATCATGCTCGCTTCGGTGGTGCTGATCATGCTGCTTCTGAACAATTTCGTCGTGATCAATGCCCGGATTCCTTCTTCTTCCATGGAAAACACCATCATGGTCAATGACCAGATTCTCGGCAACCGCCTGGCCTATCTTTCGTCGGACCCCAAAAGGTTCGATATCATCATCTTCAAATATCCGGATGATGAAAGCAAGCTGTTCATCAAGAGGGTCATCGGCCTTCCGGGCGATATCGTGAATATCGTCGACGGGAAAGTCTACATTGACGGAAGCACCGATCCGCTGGACGACAGCTTCTGCCGGGAGACGCCCCAGGGCTCCTTCGGTCCGTATACCGTCCCCGACAACTGTTATTTCGTCATGGGCGACAACCGGAACGACAGCCATGATTCGCGCTACTGGACGAATACTTATGTCAGAAAGGACCAGATTCTCGGCAGGGCCTTTTTCCGCTACTGGCCGCTGAACAAGATCGGCCCGATATAGAAAGGCAGCTATGGCTACATGGAATTCCAGAGGTCTTAGGGGGTCTACCCTGGAGGATCTCATCAACCTGACAATCGAGCAGTACCGGGAAAAAGGGCTGGCCGTCATCCAGAAGATTCCGACCCCGATCACGCCGATTGAGATCGACAAGAAAAGCCGTCACATCACCCTGGCTTATTTTGAGCAGAAGAGCACGGTCGACTACGTCGGTGCGGTTCAGGGAATTCCGGTCTGCTTTGATGCCAAGGAATGCCGGGAAGATACATTCCCCCTGGCGAACATCCACGAGCACCAGGTAACCTTCATGGAGGACTTTGAAAAGCAGGACGGGGCGGCATTCCTGCTCATTTCCTTTACGGCCAGACGGGAGTACTATTACATGACCTTCCGGGAAATGAAGCAGTTCTGGGACCGCATGAAAAACGGCGGACGGAAAAGCTTCCTGTATTCGGAACTGAACCCGAAATACTTTATCGGAAACGACAGAGGAAATACGATACCGATCCTTGAGGGGATCAAGACAGATTTGGATGAGAGGGAATCATGCTGAGAATGTTTCATACACCGGACGGATTCCGGGATATCTGCGGAGAAGAATGCAGGCGGAAAACAGATCTGATGGCAAAGCTCCACAAGGTCTTCGTTTCCTATGGCTATGAGGATATCGAAACGCCGACCGTTGAATATTTTGACGTCTTCGGCAGCGACATTGGGACGACTCCGTCGAAGGATCTTTACAAGTTCTTTGACCGCGACGGCAACACGCTGGTGCTCCGTCCGGATTTCACGCCTTCCATTGCAAGGGCCGTCTCCATGTATTATGAAGAACAGCCAAGGCCCCTGCGCCTGTGCTACGAGGGCAGCACTTTTGCCAACAGTTCCGACCTGCAGGGCCGCCTGAAGGAAACCACGCAGATGGGCGTCGAGATGCTGGGAGATTCTTCCGCGGAAGCCGATGCGGAAATCCTTTCGTTGACCATCGACCTGCTGAAGAAAGCCGGCCTGAAAAGCTTTCAGGTCAGCGTCGGGGAAGTGGATTTCTTTAAATCGCTGGCTGAAGATTCCGGTCTCTCGGAAGAAGAGATCGAACAGATCCGCCAGCTGATCTCCAACAAGAATTTCTTCGGGGTTCAGGAGCTTCTGGACCGCACGAAGCTTTCTTCCAAAATAAAAACAGCTTTCGTCAATCTGCCGCAGCTTTTCGGAGGTTCCGAAGTGCTGGACTCGGCAGAGAAATTAGCCATCAGCCGCCGTTCCCGGGAAGCCATTATCCGGCTGCGCGAGATTTATTCGATCCTGAAGGAGAAGGGCGTCGAGAAGTACATCTCCTTTGATTTCGGCTCGCTGAGCAAGTACAAATACTACACAGGCATTATTTTCTCCGCCTTCACTTACGGAAGCGGTGAACCGGTTGCCAAAGGCGGCCGCTACGATGCGCTGCTTTCCCATTTCGGGAAGGATGAGCCGGCTGTCGGAGTCGGTCTTTATTTCGATCAGCTGATGGCCGTCCGCAGCCGTTCCGAAAGAAGGAGGAATGCAGAATGAGACCTCTGACCATCGCCCTGACCAAGGGCCGTCTGGCAGGACAGACCATGGAGCTTTTCGGAAGATCGGCATTACCGCCGAAGAAATGGAAGACCCGAAGACCCGGAAGCTGATCTTTGAAAACCGCAAACTCGGGCTGAATTTCTTCCTGGCAAAGGGGCCCGATGTTCCGACGTATGTCGAATACGGAGCGGCCGATATCGGCATCGTGGGCTATGACACGATCCTGGAAGAGGGGCGGAAGCTTTATGAAGTCCTAGACCTCGGCTTCGGGAAATGCCGCATGTGCGTCTGCGGACCTTCGTCCGCCCGCAAGTATCTCGAACACAGCGAAATGATCCGCGTCGCGACGAAGTACCCGAACATCGCCCGCGATTATTTCTTCAATAAAAAACATCAGACCGTGGAGATCATCAAGCTGAACGGTTCCATCGAACTGGCACCGATCGTCGGCCTGTCTGAAGTGATTGTCGATATTGTGGAGACCGGTTCCACGCTGAAGGAGAACGGGCTGGAAGTCCTGGAGGAAATCTGCCCGCTGTCCGCACGCATGGTCGTGAACCGTGTCAGCATGAAAATGGAAAATGAACGCATTTCCGAACTTATTCACAGCTGCAAAGGGGCATTAAAATGAAAACAGTCAGACTTACAGAATCAAGCTTCGGCACGATTACCGAAAACATGCTGAAGCGCAGTACCTCAAGCTATCCGAAGCAGGAAGCCGCCGTTAAGGAGATCCTTGAAAATGTCCGCACGAACAGGGATCAGGCGGTCTTTTCCTATACGAAGCAGTTCGACGGTGCCACCGTCAGTGCGCGCAATATCCGCATCACGGAAAAAGAAGAAAAGGAAGCCTACAAAACCGTCGGACCGGAGCTGGTCGGCATCATCCGCAAGGCTCTTGCCAATATCCGTACCTACCATGAACGGCAGATCCGTCAAAGCTGGTTCTCCACTACAGAAGACGGCACCCTGCTCGGCCAGAAGGTCACCGCGCTGAACCGCGTGGGTGTCTATGTCCCGGGCGGGAAGGCGGCCTATCCTTCCACGGTCCTGATGAACATCGTCCCCGCAAAAGTGGCAGGCGTTCCGCATATCGTGATGTGCACGCCCTGCGGACGCGACGGAAAAGTCTGTCCGACGACGCTGGTTGCCGCAAAGGAAGCCGGAGCGGATGAAGTCTACCGCATCGGCGGCGCACAGGCCATTGCCGCCATGGCTTACGGAACGGAATCGATACCGAAGGTCGATAAGATCGTCGGCCCCGGAAACATTTACGTGGCGCTTGCCAAAAGAGCTGTCTACGGTCACGTGGCCATCGATTCTGTTGCAGGCCCGAGCGAAATCCTGGTACTGGCTGATGAGACGGCCAATCCCAGATATGTCGCCGCGGATCTCCTGAGCCAGGCAGAGCATGACGAGCTTGCCTCCGCCATCCTGGTCACGACTTCAGCCGAACTCGGCAAGGCCGTATCGGATGAGGTCGACGGATTCCTGAAGACTCTTTCCAGGAAAGAGATCATCAGCAAGTCCCTGGAGAATTTCGGCAGGATCCTGATTGCCTCCGATATGGAGAAAGCCATTGAAGCGGTCAATGAGATTGCTTCCGAGCATCTGGAAATCGTCACGGCCGATCCGTTCCTGACCATGACGAAAATCCGGAACGCCGGGGCCATTTTCCTCGGAAGCTATTCCTCCGAGCCGCTGGGCGATTATTTCGCGGGTCCGAACCACGTGCTTCCGACCAACGGAACGGCAAAGTTCTTCTCGCCGCTTTCCGTGGATGATTTCATCAAGAAGAGCTCCGTGATCTATTATTCCAGGGAAGCACTGGAGCCGCTTCATAAAGACATCGAGGCTTTCGCAAAGGCAGAGGGCCTGACGGCACACGCAAATTCCATTGCTGTACGATTCGAGGGAAAAAAGAATGGGAAGAAGAGCAGAAGTAAAAAGAACGACTAAGGAAACGGATATTACGGTCAGCATTGACCTGGACGGAACCGGAAAAGCCGATATCTCAACGGGAATCGGTTTCTTCGACCATATGCTGGAAGCGGTTGCCCGCCACGGCTTCTTTGACCTGACCGTAAAGGCAAAGGGCGATCTGCAGGTGGATGCCCATCATACGATCGAGGATAC
Source organism: Lachnospiraceae bacterium (assembly GCA_022647575.1). Taxonomy (GTDB): domain Bacteria; phylum Bacillota; class Clostridia; order Lachnospirales; family Lachnospiraceae; genus Chordicoccus. The sequence continues at coordinate 128,307 of JALCKY010000001.1, forward strand.
CGGCATCGTGCTCGGCCAGGCGATTGCGCAGGCGGTCGGAGATAAAAAGGGTATCCGCCGCTACGGATATTTTGTCCTGCCGATGGATGAGACGCTGGTGGTCTGTGCCGTCGATCTGTGCGGGCGGGCATATTATGCCTCCAACATCGTTTTCTCCGTCCCGATGATCGGAGAATTTGAAACGGAAATGATGCGGGAATTCTTCCTCGCCGTTGCCAATAATGCCCAGATGAATCTCCATATCCGCAAGCTGGACGGATTCAACAACCACCATCTGGCAGAAGCCTCGTTCAAGGCCTTTGCCAAGGCGCTGGACATGGCAACATCCGTGGATCCCAGAATTACCGACGTGCTTTCTACGAAAGGAACGCTATGAGCAAGAAACTGATTCCATGTCTCTATATGGCTGAGGGAAAGGCCGTGACCGGTTTCGGGCACAAGAATATTTTCGGAGACGGCGGCCTGAAAGAACTGTCAGCCTTCTATTCACAGAACGGGGCGGACGGACTTCTGGTATTCGACTTTTCCTCTGACGACAAAGAGCATGACGAAGCCATCCAGTGCCTGAAGGACATCTGCGAGGCGTCCCAGATTCCGGTCGGAGGCTGCGGCAATATCCGCAGAGTCGAAGACGTAAAGAAGATTCTCTATGCCGGATGCGAGTACGCCGTGCTGAACGGCTCCAAGCAGTCGAATATCGACATGCTCAGGGAAGTGTCCCAGCGTTTCGGAAAAGAAAAAATATCCGTCAGCATCTCGGACATGGAGGAATTCCTCCCGAACAGGGAACTGATCAATCTGTATGCCGGAAGCATCCTGCTTCTGGATACGATTCAGGACGAGATCAAAAAAGAAACGTCCCTGCCGGTCTGCCTCCATACGGAAGCTTCGGATGAAAAGGAAATCATCCGTCTGATGCAGAGTCCTTCCATCCAGGCCGTTACCGGAAGATTCATCAGCCGGAAAGAAACCAATCTCGAAGCCATGAAGAAGAAACTGAAAGCGGAAGGCGTGGAAACGGGAGCCTCGGTCAGCGCCATTTCCTGGGATGACTTCAAGACGGACGCAAACGGACTGGTGCCGGTCATTGCCCAGGACTGCCGGACGGACAAAGTCCTGATGCTGGCCTATATGAACCGCGAGGCTTTTGAAAAGACTCTGGAGATCGGCCGCATGACCTACTGGAGCCGCAGCCGGCAGAAACTGTGGACAAAAGGCGAAACATCGGGTCATTTCCAGTATGTGAAGTCCCTGACGCTGGACTGCGACAACGATACCATCCTCGCGCGCGTCGCCCAGGTCGGACCTGCCTGCCATACCGGCAGTCCTACCTGCTTCTTCAAAGAACTCACTTCCTCCGGCGAAGAAGAGAAAAATCCCCTGCGGATTCTGGAAAGCGTTTATGCCGTGATCGAAGACCGTCGGAAAAACCCGAAGGAAGGCTCGTATACCAACTACCTCTTTGACAAGGGAATTGATAAAATCCTGAAAAAGGTCGGAGAGGAGAATACCGAAATCATCATCGCAGCGAAGAATCCCGATCCTTCGGAAATCAAATATGAAATCTCCGATTATCTCTACCATCTGATGGTGCTGATGTCGGAAAAAGGAGTAACGTGGGAAGAGATCATGAATGAACTCTCCCGCAGATAGAATGAGCAGACTCGCACTCAGCGACAGGATCCTTTTATCAATCGATAAGCCTGCACGCTATATCGGAAATGAATTTCACTGCATCATCAAGGACAAGTCGCTGACCTCGGTCAGGTTTGCGATGTGCTTCCCTGATGTCTATGAAATCGGAATGTCCCATCTCGGCATCCAGATTATCTATGAAGAGCTGAACCGCATGCCTGACGTCTGGTGTGAACGGGTCTATTCCCCGTGGACAGATCTTCACCGGATCATGAAAGAACAGAAGATTCCGCTCTTTGCCCTGGAGTCGCAGGATCCCGTGAAAGACTTCGATTTCCTCGGCATCACGATCCAGTATGAGATGTGCTATACGAACATTCTGCAGATTCTCGATCTTTCCGGCATTCCGCTTCATTCATGCGACCGGACGGACTTCAGCGTTCCGCTGGTAATCGGCGGAGGTCCCTGCGCCTACAATCCGGAACCCCTGGCCGAATTCTTCGATCTCTTTTATATCGGAGAATCGGAGGTGCGCTACCGCGAGCTTTTCGACATCTATAAACAGGCACGCAAGGATGGCATTTCACGGAAAGAATTCCTGATCCGGGCTTCCCGGATCCCGGGCATCTATGTCCCTTCTCTCTATGAGGCATCCTACGGAGAAGACGGAACGCTTTCTTCCTTTGCCCCGGTCATGGAATCGGTTCCCGAAAAAGTGGAGCGCCAGTGCGTTTCCGATTTTGCGGGTTCTCCTTATCCGAAGCATCCGATCGTGCCGTTTCTCCGCCCGATCCAGGACCGCGTGACCCTTGAGATCCAGAGAGGCTGCATCCGCGGATGCCGCTTCTGCCAGGCCGGCATGATTTACCGGCCGCTGCGCGAAAGAAATCTGGAAGATCTGGAAGCCTATGCCGATGAAATGCTTTCCTGCACCGGATACGACGAGATATCGCTCAGCTCCTTAAGCTCCAGCGACTACCGCTATCTCCCGGAGCTTCTCGATTACCTGATCCGCACGACAAGGGAAAAGAATGTCAATATTTCCCTGCCTTCCCTGAGGATTGATGCCTTTTCCCTGGATGTCATGAAGAAGGTGCAGGACATCCGCAAGAGTTCGCTGACGTTCGCACCGGAGGCGGGAACCCAGCGCATGCGCGATGTCATCAACAAGGGAATCACGGAAGAAGATATCCTGAACGGCTCTGCGGAAGCTTTCCGTGGCGGCTGGAAAAAGGTCAAGCTCTATTTCATGCTGGGCCTGCCGACGGAAACCGAAGAAGATCGTGAGGCGATTGCCGATGTGGCTGAAAAAATCGCGGAAACCTATTACGATACGGTTCCGAAAGAAGAACGCCACGGAAAATGCGAGATTTCCGTCAGTACTTCTTTCTTTATTCCCAAGCCGTTCACGCCGCTGCAGTGGGAGCCGATGCACCGGGCAGAGGACTATGTCGCTTTTGCCCACACGGTACTGACGTCCATTCATTCAAAGCTGAATCAGCGTGCCATCCATTACAGCTGGCACGAGCCCGACGTCTCCGTCCTGGAAGGCGTGCTGGCACGCGGCGACCGGCGGCTGTCCGCAGTCATCGAAAAGGCCTATGAGAACGGGGCTCTTTTCGATTCCTGGAGCGATCTTTTCAAACCGGAAGCCTGGTCAAAAGCCTTTGCGGACTGCGGCATCGATCCGGAATTCTACACCCTGCGCAAGCGCAGCGAAGACGAGCTGCTGCCCTGGGACTTCATCCGTGCCGGCGTCACGAAAGAATTTCTTCTGAAAGAGAAACATCAGGCGGAAGCTGGACTGGTGACTCCGAACTGCCGTGAAAAATGCAGCGCCTGCGGAGCAGCCCGCTGCAAGGGAGGGGTGTGCCTTGAAGATAAGGGTTAAATTCTCCAAGACGGGCCGCATGCGTTTCATCGGCCATCTTGATACGCTGCGCTATTTCCAGAAGGCAATCGCACGGAGCGGCCTGAAGGCTGTCTACACGAAGGGCTACAGCCCCCATATGATTCTTTCCTTTGCCTCCCCGCTGGGTGTCGGAGACACCGGAATGGGCGAATATTTCGATTTGGAGATTGGGTACCGGGATCCGTTCATCACGCCGGAAGAAGTTTCCCTTCTCAGGGATATCGGAGTGGAAGAAGACTCCCTGCCCGAAACCGTCTCTTCCGCGGAAATGGTTCAGATGCTGAATGCGGCCATGACCGACGGGATGAGGATTCTTTCCGTCAGACGGATTCCGGAAGGACGTTCCGGAAATGCCATGGCCAGCGTCTGCCTTGCGGATTACATCGTGTCTTTCCGGGACGGTTTCCTTTCCGGGACCGATCTGAAGACGGAATGGCCGGAATTCCTGAAGCAGGATTCCATCCTCATTGAGAAGGAAGGCAAGGCAGGCATCCGGACCGTGGATATCCGTCCGATGATTCTGGAGAGCAGCCTCAATCCGCTTCTCGGCGGCATCTATCTGAAGTGCCTGACCGGAAGCGCTGCGAACCTGAAGCCGGAATCCCTGATCGAGGCTTTCTGCCGGTTTGAACAGGTACCGTATGACGAACTGGGAGTTTCCGTCTGCAGACTCGACCTGTACGATTCACAGGGCGTATCTCTCGGAGAAGCCGGAGAGATCCTGGAAAAAAACGCAGCCGTCCAGCCGTAAAACTTTTCGTCCAGCCGTAAGACTTTTGAAAGAAGCGAGAATGCCGTCTGATTACATCGTAACGGAACTGACAAGAAACGGAGAAAAATTCCTGGCAGCCGCCCTCTATGAGGACGGTTCTCTTGCAATGCTCCGCATGGAGAAAGAAAAAAGCGATTCCATCACCGGATGCATTTACCGCGGCATCGTCGACTCCGTGTCCAAGAATATTTCCTCGGCTTTCATCGATATCGGAAAGAAAGATCTCTGCTTTCTGACGATGGGGAAGCAGAAAGTCCTTCCGTCCTCGAAAGTGACCGTACAGATCACGAAAGATGCAGCCGGCCTGAAACAGCCCTGCTGCTCGCTGAAACTTTCCATACCGGGCAGATATGCGGTCGTTTCGGATACGAAAGAGGGAATCTCCTTTTCCTCGAAGCTGACCGCGGAGCAGAAGGATCTGATCGGGAAATGGATCGATCCTGCTGCCGCATCCGGCTTTCATTTCCTGATCCGGACCAACGCGGCCTATGCCGACAAGGCTTCCCTGAATGCCGAACTTTCCGGGCTGTCCGCCCAGCTTCAGTCCATCCGCGAAAAAGCGGAAACGGCCAAAAGCCGGACGCTGCTGTATGCACCGAAGCCTTTTTACGTACAGATGCTGCGCGACTTCTATGAGGTGCCGGACCGGGTCCGAAGCGATATCCCGAAAATTGCAGAAGAGCTTTCCTGCCCGCTCTATGAAGACAGAAGTCTTTCCCTGGCCGATCTGAAGGGGCTTCCCCATGATCTGGACAGGCTGACGCAGAAAAAAGTCTGGCTGAAATGCGGAGGCTTTCTTGTCATCGAACAGACCGAGGCATTTGTTTCCATCGACGTGAATACCGGAAAATGCCTGAAGGGCAGAAGTGCGGAAGAGACTTACCGGAAGGTCAATCTGGAAGCAGCGGCCGAAGCGGCCCGTCAGATTGCGCTCCGGAATCTTTCCGGAATGATCCTGATCGATTTTATCAATATGGAGAATCCCGATCACAACGAGGAACTGTTCAATGTCATGAGAAAGCTTCTCCGGAAGGATCACGTCCATGCCGAGGCGGTCGACCTGACGAAACTTGGAATCCTGGAGATCCTCAGGCAGAAAATCGAAAAGCCGCTTTCCGAAACGCTGGGAGAAACAAACAGCGGAAATACCTGATTTTTCATTTGACGGAAGGCTCATTTTATGTTAATATACACGAGTGTGCCGCACAGAGAGGCCTGCAAGTCCCGGAAGGGCGCCGTATCTGGCGAGTAATTATAAGAAGGAGGAACGCTCCATGTACGCAGTGATTGCAACAGGCGGTAAACAGTACAGAGTGGAGGAAGGCGACATCATCCGCGTTGAGAAACTCGGAAAAGAAGTCGGCGATTCCATTACGTTTGACCAGGTTCTTGCCGTAAGCAATGACGGTCTCAAGGTCGGCGAAGATGTCAAGGGCGCAACGGTTGAAGGAAAAGTCCTTCAGAACGGCCGTGCGAAGAAAGTCATCGTCTACAGATACAAGAGAAAGACCGGCTATCACAAGAAGAACGGTCACAGACAGTATTATACGACAGTCAAGATCGACAAGATCAACGGATAAATGTTTCGGATTCATTTACGGAGGTAATTACAATGGCTCATAAAAAAGGTGTAGGCTCGACCAAGAACGGCCGCGATTCCGAAGCCAAGCGCTTAGGCGCCAAGAGAGCGGACGGTCAGTTCGTTAAAGCCGGAAACATTCTTTACAGGCAGAGAGGAACCCATATCCATCCGGGTGAAAACGTCGGAATCGGCGGAGACGACACGCTTTATGCAAAGGCAGACGGTGTTGTCCGGTTCAAGAGGCTCGGCAAGGAAAGAAAGCAGTGCTGCATCGAACCGAAGGCAGCAAAGGCGGAAACCGCCGAAGCAGTCACAACAGAATAAAAAAAGCGGCTTCAAATCGCTTGCGGTTTGAAGCCTTTTTTTTATCAGCGGAACGGTATATAATAAATTCAAATCAGGAAGCAGGGAGAGTCAGATGTTTGCGGATCACGCGAGAATTCAGATACGTTCAGGAAAAGGCGGCGACGGCCACATCAGTTTCCGCAGGGAAAAGTATGTCCCTGCCGGGGGACCTGACGGGGGCAACGGCGGAAATGGCGGAGATGTCATTTTCGAAGTCGATCCCGGCATGAACACTCTTTTCGATTATAAGCACCGCTATGCCTTCCGGGCCCAGGACGGGACGCCGGGAGACAAGAAGCGCCAGCACGGATGCGACGGGGAAGATCTGGTCCTGAAGGTGCCGGAAGGCACGATTCTGAAAGAAGAGAAGAGCGGGAAAGTCGTCGCGGACATGTCAGGCGGGAATCTGCGCCAGACCGTTTTAAAAGGCGGAAAGGGCGGCAGGGGAAATATGAACTTTGCGACCTCACGCATGCAGGCTCCCCAGTATGCCCAGCCGGGACAGCCGGGACTTATGCTGAACCTTGTCCTCGAGCTGAAGCTGGTGGCCGATGTCGGGCTGATCGGATTCCCGAATGCGGGAAAGTCCACCTTCCTTTCGAAGGTTACGAACGCCGATCCGAAGATTGCCGATTATCCTTTCACGACCATCAACCCGAATCTGGGCGTGGTCGATTTCGGTGACGGCAGCGGCTTTGTCATCGCCGATATGCCGGGACTCATTCAGGGCGCTTCCGAAGGAGTCGGTCTCGGTCATGAATTCCTGCGTCACATCGAGCGGACCAGAGTGCTGATCCATATGGTGGATGCCGCTTCATTTGACGGACGCGATCCGGTCGAAGACATCCGCGACATCAACGAAGAACTGATGAAATACAATCCGGATATCCTGAAGAAGCCGATGGTCATCGCAGCCAATAAGATCGACGCCCTGTCGGGACTTGCGGAAGATCCGGTGGAGAAACTGAAGAAAGCCTATGAGCCCCTGGGGATGAAGGTCTTCCCGATTTCCGCCGTGACCGGAGAGGGGATCAAGCCCCTGCTCGGATATATCAAAGAACTGCTGAATTCCGTTGCAAAAGAGATTGTCGTCTATCAGCAGGAATATTTCCCGGAGGACATCATGTCGGACAGCGACCTGCCGTATACCGTTGAGAAATCGGAAGGCCGGGACGGAAAGAACCTCTTTGTCGTCGAGGGACCGAAGATTGAAAAGATGCTCGGCTATACGAATCTTGACAGCGAACGCGGCTTTGCCTTTTTTCAGAGATTCCTCAAGGATTCCGGAATTGAAAAGGATCTCAAGAAGCAGGGAATTGAAAACGGCGACACCGTCAAGATGTACGGCCACATGTTTGATTATTATGATGAAGGAGAACCGAACTTCTGATGGACAGAAAAGTCGGAATCATGGGCGGAACATTTGACCCGATCCATATCGGACATCTGATTCTGGCTGAAAGCGCCTACGACCAGCTGAAGCTGGAGAAGGTCCTTTTCATGCCGGCAGGGAATCCTCCGCATAAGATTTCCCGCAGCGGCTGCGCCTCGAACGAAGAACGCACGGAAATGGTGCGGCTGGCCATCGCTTCCAATCCGCATTTCGAACTGTCCCTTCTGGAAATGAACGAAAACGGATACAGCTATACCTACCGGACCCTCGAAAAGCTGAAGAAGGAGCACCCCGATACGGAGTATTATTTCATCCTGGGTGCGGATTCCCTTTTTGACTTCGACGGCTGGAAGGAACCGCAGCGTATCTGCGATGCCTGCACGCCGGTCGTGGCAACCAGGGACAACACCCCGGATGCCGAACTCGACAGACAGATTGAGCATATTTCACAGACGTACCGGACGGAGATCCGGAAGCTGGAATTCCTGAACCTGGACGTTTCCTCGCATCAGATCCGGGAGTGGGTTGCCGAGGGACGCACGATCCGCTATTATGTTCCGGACGCCGTTTCCGCCTATATCGCAGAGCACGGCGTCTACGACGAACTGAAGCCGAACATTATTGTTGAATAGAAGAGCCATTGATAACAGAAGATCCATTGATAATAAAAGAGCCATTAAAAAAAAGAACCATTAAAAAAAAGAACCATTGATAAAAGAAGATAAAGAGAACGGTCATGAAGGAAGAATTCGATCTCGATAAACTGGATGAAAATGTACGCCGGTACATCGGCGGCAAGCGCTATCAGCATACGCTGGGCGTCCTTTACACGGCAGCGTCGCTGGCCATGGCCCATGGCTGCAGTCTTGACAGGGCAGAGGCTGCCGGCCTCCTGCACGACTGTGCAAAGAAGATACCGGACGAAAAAAAGCTGCGGATGTGCGATAAAAACGGAATCGAAATCACCGAATGCGAAAGACGGAATCCGTATCTGCTCCACACAAAGCTGGGTGCCTGGATTGCGGAAAATGAATTCGGAGTCCGGGACGAAGAAGTCCTGGATGCCATCCGCTATCATACGACCGGCCGTCCGGAAATGACGATGCTGGAACAGATCATTTTCATTGCCGATTATATCGAGCCCCACCGGGATAAAGCTATGCATCTTGATGAAGTCCGCAGGACGGCTTTCCGGGATCTGGATGAATGCTGCTATATGATTCTCCGGGACACCCTGAATTATCTGAATTCCCGCAGCGGAGAAATTGACGTCATGACCGAGCAGGCTTATGACTATTACAAAGAAATCCATGATAAGAAAGGAACCGAAAATTGACTAAAGAAGAAAGCAGAAAAGCAGCCCTGATCGCCTACGATGCCCTGGAAGAAAAAAAATCCCTGGATATTCAGGTGATTGAAATCGGCGGCATTTCAACACTGGCAGATTACTTTGTCATCGGAAGCGGCACCAACCCGAACCAGATGCAGGCCCTGACGGACAATGTCGAGGAAAAGCTTGCCAAGGCCGGCTATACAGCCGGGCACGTGGAGGGATTCCAGCGGGCCGGATGGATTCTTCTGGACTACGGCGATGTCGTCATCCATATCTTTGACCAGGAGAGCCGCAGCTTCTATAATCTTGAACGCATCTGGAAGGACGGCAGCGTCATCAAGGCATCAAAAGACGAAAAGTAATCCGGACGGACGATGCGGATGAGGACTTCATTTTCACGGAAAAGAAAACATTTCCATGTATTCTGCACAGCGTCGGTGCTCATCAGCGCACTTCTCCTTGGCGGATGCGGTTTTTCGGATTCTGACGGGAGCACCGCTTCTTTAATCATGCCGTATACGGAATCTTCTTCGGATCTTTCAGACACGGTTTCTTCCGCTGCCGAGAGCACACCGAATGCAACCGATTCCTATCCGGCGGCGGAGACTGCCGCACCGAATCTCAGCGGCTTCGCGCACGATCAGCTTTCCGCCGAAAGACAGAATCTCTATGCACAGATTTATTCCGGCATTTCAGAAGAGAAGAGTACGTTCAGCGTAAATGCGGACAGCACCGAGGAGATCGGCACTGTCATCAATGCCGTCCTGACGGACCATCCGGAATTTTTCTGGATCGACGGCTCGGCCTCCATTCACGGAATCGACGGGATCCCGCTCAAACTGGTACAGCTGAATTTCAATGTCGATGTTTCGCAGATCGACAGCATCCGTTCGCAGATTGAAGCGGCAGCGGATGGATTTCTCAGCGGAATCCAGGAAGGCTGGGGCGAATACGATATCGTCAAATACGCCTATGAATGGGTCATTTACAATACCGATTATCAGATCGACAGTTCCCAGGACCAGAATATCCAAAGCGTCTTCCTGAATCACGTTTCCGTCTGTGCCGGATATGCCAAGGCCATGCAGTATCTTCTGCAGAAGGCCGGTGTCTTCTGTACCTACATCAAGGGCACGATTCTTCCGGACAATGCCACGCATGCCTGGAATCTTGTCAGGATTGACGGAACCTATACGCTGGTCGACGCCACGTGGGGCGACCCGACGTACGGTTCCAATGCGGAAGATGAATCGAAGCTCAGCATCATTTATGATTATCTCTGCGTGACCACGGAGGAAATGAACCGCACGCATACGCCGTCCGGGGCTTACGTCATTCCCGAATGCACGTCACAGGACTATGACTATTACCGGCTCAACGGTGAGTTCTATGAGAGCAGCGACGAAGATCTTCTTTCAAAGGCTCTCTGGAATTCCGTGGACAACAATTCGACGCTGACATATATGAAATTCCCGAGCGATGAGATCTATGAAGAAGCCTTCTCAAAGATCTTCGACGGCGGACTTATCAACGAACCGCTTCAGCAAAGGCTGAAATGGGACGGCAGGAAAGAAATGAAGTATTACTACAGCAGAAACGATAACATGTACGTATTGAAAATATACTGGTCATAAAAAAACCCCTTTCCGCATTTTTACGGGAAGGGGTTCTTTTGGTAAACATAATATTATTATGTAAACAGAATGCCGGAATCGCCGGATTCCGTTCTAACGGCGCCGCCTGTCCGGTGTGAAATTGAACGGATAGCGGAAGATTCCGATTACTTTTCCCAGAATCTGGATTTTCTGATCCGGTCCCACGATAATCGGTTCCATGGAATCATTTTCCGGCTGAAGACGGATATGGCCGTCCTCCCTGTAGAAAGTCTTCACGGTTGCCGAATCATCGACCAGTGCGACGATGACTTCGCCGTCGCGTGCTTCGCTCTGCTGTTCAATCAGAAGCCTGTCTCCATCCTCAATTCCTGCCTGGATCATGGATTCTCCCTTGACCTTCAGCATGAACAGCTGCTTGTTGGGCATGTCCTCAGCCGGAAGCGGATAGTAATTCTCGATATTTTCGACTGCCAGCAGAGGCTGTCCTGCGGCAACCGTACCGACGAGAGGCACATTGACGACTTCCCTTCTCGTCAGGTTGAAGCTGTCGTCGACAATCTCGATGGCACGCGGCTTCGTCGGATCCCGGCGGATATAGCCGTTCTTTTCCAGCGTTTCCAGATGGGCATGCACCGAAGAGGTGGATTTCAGATCCACTGCCTCGCAGATGTCGCGGACTGCCGGAGGGTATCCTTTATTCAGGATTTCGCTCTTGATATATTCGAGTATTTCGCGCTGCTTTGCGCTGATCTTTCCGTATCCCATTCTGTTCTCCCTGTCTCTGAGACCAAAGCGGCTGATGCCGCACAGCAGGTTCCTGTCTGGTTCTTTAAACAGTTTAACACAGTGATGGAATGAATGCAAACATATATTCGGAAAATATGTTCGATTTTCATTGACAAACAGGTGTTCGGATGCTATGATGTTTTCAGAACAAGTGTTCTGAACAAGTATTCGAGCGGAGGCATATCATGTATCGCACCTATGCAGCAACTTACAGAAGAAATTCTTCACGGACCCTGCCGGCAGTGCAGAACATCAGGAGAATTCTTGCCGTCAGCATCATTGTGATTCTGGCCTGCCTTCTGGCAATCCTGATTTCACTCAGGCTGACCGCCTACACGGCAAATGCAGGCACGCCGGATCCGGGAACGAAATATTACAGAAGCATCACCGTAGAGAACGGCGACAGCCTCTGGAGCATCGCGGAAAATGAAATGACGAACGGATGGACGGACGTAAGGGATTACATTACGGAAGTCGAACAGATCAACGGACTCAGCAGCGAAACCATTCATGCAGGGAGCCGGCTCATCGTTCCGTATTATGCAGAATAAACTTTTCAGGAACCTGATTGCCGCAGCAGAAATTCAGACAGAGCGAACCGGTTAATCCGATGACTTCATATCTATTCAAATCAATTTCATAACCTGTATGGAAACTCCCCGAATACCTACCGAATTCCATGCAGTCCTCATCAAAAAATGCCGTCCCCACGGCATTTTTTGCGTCCCGGGACATGTCCCGGGACATGAGATGCCCGCTGTTTCGGCCCCTACATCTATTCGACAAACGCGAGTTTATCGAATAGATTGACAGGAAATAATGCCTGTGCTACAATAGTCCTGGTAAAGCCTCATTTCAGGCACTTTCCGGGGCTCTTTCATTCTTAAAAACCGCAATTTCCAAACGGAGGAATTTTCTATGGCTGACCGTCAGACATACCATGAACTTACAGATATTCAGAATACGCTCAGGCTCCGTGAAGTTCTTGCGTCACTGCCTCCGTTCGTAAAGGAATTCTTTCGTTCGATCGACACGACAACCTCTGCAAAAACCAGGATTTCCTATGCATATGATATCCGCATTTTCTTTCAGTTTCTTCAGACCCGCAATCCTGTCTACCGGGACCGGCCGCTGAATTCATTCCGTGTCGGCGATCTGGACCTCGTAACAGCCCAGGATATCGAGGAATATCTGGAATACCTTAAAGTATACCAGCCGCCTGAAGAAGCCTCTGAAAGCGGCCAAAAAGGCGCTCTGAGGCCCAATACCAACGGTGAACGCGGCTTAAAGCGCAAAATGTCGTCCCTGCGGAGCTTTTATGCCTATTATTTCAGGCATGAAATGATCAAAACGAATCCGACAGTCCTGATTGACATGCCGAAAGTTCATGAACGAACAATTGTTCGGCTGGAAGCAGATGAGGTAGCCGAGCTTCTGGACTACATTGAAAACTGCGGCACCAGCCTTTCCGGGCAGGCACTCATTTATTACAACAAAACAAAAGAACGCGACCTGGCACTTATCACGCTGCTTCTGGGAACAGGAATCCGTGTTTCCGAATGCGTCGGCCTGGATATTGAGGACATCGATTTCAAAAACAACGGCATCCGGATTGTACGCAAGGGAGGAAATGAAGCCGTCGTCTATTTCGGAAAAGAAGTCGAAAAAGCGCTGAGACAGTATATCGAAGTCCGCAAGTCCATCCATCCCGCACCGGGAAATGAGCATGCACTCTTCTATTCTGCCCAGCGCAAAAGGATGAACGTGCGTTCGGTTGAAAATCTAGTGGAAAAATATGCCTCCCAGGTTACGACGACCAAGAAAATCACGCCGCATAAACTGAGAAGCACCTATGGTACGGCTTTGTACAGGGAAACAGGCGACATTTACCTGGTAGCGGACGTCCTCGGACATAAGGATGTCAATACGACCAGACGTCATTATGCCGCCATGGATGACGACCGGAGACGGAAAGCCGCCGGTGCCGTCAAGCTTCGTGAACAATGATTTTTCTATAATTCCCGGAAATCATCGGACTCTTTATCATCCGTGCTGTTTGTTCCGTCCGGACTGCCTGAATCTTCTGCGGTTCCGTTTTCTTCCGCATCCGCTCTGTCTTCCTCAGCCTCAGCCGCTTTCCGGCGTTCCTCTTCCTCTTTTGCCTTCTGGCGCTTGATCTTGTCCCGCTCTTTCTTGATCTTCTCGCCGGATTCTTCTTCCTCGCGTTCATCCGTCTCACGCACGGATTCATACTCGTCGACTTTTTCTTTCGTCCAGTCCCAGGGACGTTCATCGACCGGATAATCGTAGGAACGCACCGTTTCGCTGCGGTACTTGATCCGGTCGTAAATGCCCATCGCTTCCGTCATCGGCTTTTTCTCTTCAATGTTCCTGGTCGCCGGATTGATGCGGCCGAGATTTGTATAGCGTGCCAGCTCGCCGGGAATCTGTTTCTTGTCGTCCTGCTTGATTACGAAAGACTGAATCACGGCAACGATGATGGCACATGCCGGAACCGCAATCACCATTCCGAGCACGCCGAACAGACCGCCGCCGATGACAATGGAAATCAGGACAAGGAAACTGGAAACGCCGACCGAATCCCCGAGGATCTTCGGAGCAAGCAGATTCCCGTCAAGCTGCTGCAGGACAAGAATCATGATGGCAAAATAGAGGGCATACCACGGATTCACGACAAACAGCAGTATGAAAGACGGAATGCCCCGATGAACGGTCCGAAGAACGGAATGAAATCCGTGACACCGACGAAGACGGAAATCAAAAGGGCGTACGGCATCTTCAGAATCAGCATGCAGAAATAGCAGATCAGGCCGAGGATCGAAGAATCGATCATTTTCCCGATCAGGAATCCGCCGAATTTCTCATCGACGAAGCGAAGGTTCCGGATGATCCGGTTGCCGGTGTGAATCGCGAAGACCGCATAGATCAGGCGCTTGAATCTTGCCTTGATATAATCTTTTTCAATCAGGATATAGATGGAAATGATGAATCCCAGGAATGCATTCTTGAAGAAAACCAGGACGCTCATGAGGGAGCTTGTGATCTTGTCCATGAAGCCGTCCATCTGCGGCGTCAGCGTATCCTGCATCCATTTGTTGATCTTCGTCGTGATTGTCGTGAAAATCTCATTCGTCTGTGAATCGAGGCTGTTGCCGGAAAAAGTCGCTTCGATCCAATTCTGGATGTTTTTTACATAATCATTATAATGATTGACGATATTGCGGATGCTCTTGACAAGTTCCGGGATCAGCTGGAAAATAAGGGCATAGATGATGAAGATGCACAGGGCTGCCGAAAGCAGCGCGCAGATGACGCGGATGGCTGTCCTGCCGGCTTTCTTCGGATGCCACTTCGTCCTGCTGACGATCTTAATGAAGATATTCTCGATCAGCTGGAAAAACGGATTTAAGAATAAAAGCAATGATAAAGCCGTACAGAATGGGATTGATGACATTGAAGAATGCAGAGAGCCCCGCCCCGACAGTATCGGCACGGAAAATCAGGAAATAAAAGAGCATGCAGGCTGCCACGACAAGAAACGCCGTCAGTCCGATTTTAAAATAGCTGTTCTTCGGTCTCCATTTCACGCTGAAGATCCCCCGGGCTTCAAAAGATGCATTCATTATAACACAGCAGGAACAGCTCATGCTATAATAATGTGTCTGAAATTCCGGACGAGAAGGAGAAAAGACAGCAATGGATCGTCAGTCGCTGGAAGGACGCGTGCGCAGGGCAGTCGATGATTATGAAATGATTCAGGAAGGCGACCGCATCGCGGTCGGGCTCTCCGGCGGAAAAGACGGTCTTGCCCTCCTGATGGCTCTCTCTGGACTGCAGAGATATTACCCGAAGCACTTTGAACTGGAAGCGGTCACCGTCGATCTCGGGTTCCCGGATTTCGACACGGAGCCGGTCCGTGCTTTCTGCGAGGAACTGAGGGTTCCGTATACCGTTGTCAAAACGGATATCGGCACCATTGTCTTCGACCTGCGCAAAGAAAAAAATCCCTGTTCCCTCTGTTCCAAGATGCGCAAGGGCGCACTGGATAAAGTCATGAAGGAAAAGGGATGCAATAAGATTGCCTATGCCCATCATAAAAATGATATCGTCAATACGTTCCTGATGTCGCTGGTCTACGAAGGCAGCTTTCAGATTTTTTCTCCGGTCACGTATCTGGACCGCTCAGGACTTACGCTGATCCGTCCGCTGATTTATGTTTCGGAAGGCGAGATCATTTCCGTCCGGGATGCCTATGGTCTTCCGGCCAGGAAGAGTCCCTGCCCCGCAGACGGAAACACGAAGAGAGAATCCGTCAAGCAGCTGATTCAAAAACTGGATGCCGAAAATCCGGGAATGGAGGACCGTCTCTTCACGGCCGTTTCCCACAGCGGCATCTATGGCTGGCAGCCGAAGAGATAGCTTCTTCTCACACCAGCCATTCTGTCTTCTTCAGTCCTTTGCATGTCCCCGGTTCTACTTTGGTTTCACGGCATGAACGATCATGTCCACGCATCCGTCAGTTCCGAAAACAGAGCTGTCCAGGCAGAGGCTGTAACTTTCGGCCGCGCCCCAGGTCTTGTTCGTGTAGTAATTGTAGTAGCTGCTTCTGGCTTTTTCCGTCTTGATGATCATCTCTTCTGCCTTGTTTTCGGAAAGAGAGTACTCTTCCATCAGTCTGGAAATCCGGTCTTCCGTTTTAGCATGGATAAACACGGAAAGATGATTGTCCGTATTTTCCAGGGCATAGTCGGCACAGCGGCCGACCATGACGCACGGTCCCTGTGCGGCAATTTTCCGGATCGTGTCGAACTGGGCCAGGAAGATCTTATGATTGAGCGGCATTTCATTCATTGCCGTTCCTGCCAGGCCGAAGGAGCTGTCCATGACCAGTGAATAAAGGAAGCTGTTGGTGGGCTTTTCATCATGGTTCTCAAAGATCTCTTTGCAGTAGCCGCTGTCCTTGGCGGCTATTTCCAGCAGTTCCTTGTCGTAATACGGAATGCCGTATTTCTCGGCGACTGCCTTTCCGATGATTCTGCCTCCGGATCCCGACTGACGTCCGATGGTGATGACCGTATTCATAATCACGCCTCCGTTCCTTCTTTCCTGAGCTTTTTCAGAAGTTCCTCAAAATACTCCGGCAGCGGTGCCGTAAATTCCACGTATTTTCCCGTGCGGGGATGCACGAATCCGATGGTCATCGCATGGAGCGTCTGACCTTCCAGTTCCATCGGACACTTTCTGGGTCCGTAGACGTCATCTCCCAGAATCGGATGGCCGATGGAAGCCATATGGACGCGGATCTGATGCGTGCGTCCGGTTTCCAACGTAAATTCGCAGTAGGCAAAACCCTTCATTTTTTCCAGGACCCGGTAATGCGTGACGGCATCTTTTCCGTTGACCCGGACGACAGCCATCCGCTTCCGGTCTTTCGGATCGCGGCCGATTGCCCCTTCAATCGTTCCTTCATCCCGGTCCGGTATCCCGATGACGATCCCCCGGTATTTTCTGGTGATGCTGTGAACTTTCAGCTGTTCGGAAATGAACCGGTGCGCTTCATCATTCTTGCATACGATCAGCGCTCCGGTCGTGTTCTTGTCAATCCGGTGTACGATTCCGGGCCTTAAGACGCCGTTGATTCCGGAAAGGTCCTTTCCGCAGTGCTCCAGGATGCCGTTGACCAGCGTATCGTCCCGGTGTCCCGCACAGGGATGCACGACCATTCCCTTCGGCTTGTTCACGATCAGGATATCCTCATCTTCATAGAGAATATCCAGGTTCATCCGGACGGGAACGACATCCGTGCTTTCCGGTTCCGGAAGCAGCAGGGAAATCTCCTCTCCTGCTTTCATTTTCAGGGAAGCCTTGACCGGCCTGCCGTCCGCTGACACATTTCCGTTTTCAATCAGCTTCTGAATATGGGAGCGGGAAAGGTCCGGACGTCTTGTGATCAGAAACCGGTCCAGACGGGTCCCCTCATCTTCAGGAAGGGCACGGTAAAACTCTTTATTTTCCATCTTCTCCGTCCTTAAGGGCCTCATCCGTTTCCGGCTTCGTTCTCTTCAGGAAATCGAAATCATGGTCCCGGTAGACAAACAGGATCAGGATAATGAGTACGCACATCGTAACGGAAACACAGATATCCGCCACGTTGAAAATCGGGAAATCAATCAGGCTGAAATAAAAGAAGTCTCTGACATACCCCAGGAACACCCTGTCGATCAGATTTCCGAAAGCTCCCGCTGAAAGGAAAACGATGCAGATCCGCAGAGGCTTCATCCTCTTTGTCCGCGGCACTTTCCGGTAAATCCAAAAGCAGCAGCCAGGAACAGGATGCTCAGCACGATGAAGAACCACTGATGTCCCGTCAGGATGCTGAAGGCCGCTCCCCTGTTTTCAAGATACCGGAGTTCGAAGACTCCGGGCCAGATTACGAACGGTCCGTCAGAAAGTTTTGCGGCTGCCAGCAGCTTGGTGACCTGATCAATGACTGTAAGAACGGCGATGAGAGCTCCGGCAGCAGCCAGATTGCCTGCTGTACATTTTTTATTGTCCATTTAACAAGTCTCCGTTGATGAATTGAATTCCGTTCCGTATTTCATCATCGCTGACATCATCCGCGATGACGGCATTGCCGATTCCACCAAGAAGGATGAAACGGATGTGCCCGTCCGATGCCTTCTTATCCGACTTCGTCAGTTCCAGGATCTTTTCCGTATCCGTGCCGTCAAGAAAGACGGGCAGTCCGAAACCGACGCAGCTGTCGCGCAGTTCATAAAGTTCATCCTGCGGAAGCATTCCCCGGTCACAGCTGATTTTTGCCGAGGCGATGCATCCCAGTGCCACGCATTCCCCGTGCGTCAGGCGGAAGTCCTTGGCTTTTTCGATCGCATGCCCGATCGTGTGCCCGTAATTCAGGATCATCCTCAGGCCTTTTTCGGTCGGATCGCTTTCAACGGTCTCCTGCTTGATCCGGAGGGAACGGCGTATCATTTCCGCGACGGTCCTGCTGTCACGGGAAACAATCTGATCCATGCGGTTCAGCATCCATTCATAGAATTTTTCATCCTTGATGAGTCCGTGCTTGATGTTCTCGGCAAGACCGCTGATATACTCCCGCTCCGGGAGGGTCTCCAGGGTTTTGGTGCTGATATAGACAAGCGACGGCATATGAAAGGCGCCGATCATGTTCTTGTATCCATGGTAGTCGAAGCCGGTTTTTCCTCCGATGGAGGCGTCCACCTGCGAAAGCAGCGTCGTCGGAATCTGAACAAAAGGAATGCCTCTCCGGTAGGTCGCTGCAGCAAAACCCGTCATATCGCCGGTCACGCCGCCGCCCAGAGAGATCAGCAGGCTTTTCCTTGTGAAACGGTTTTCCAGCAGGAAATCATACAGGCCTTCAATGGATTCAAGGTTCTTGTGTTCTTCTCCGGCTTCGAAGCTGAAACAGAAAGGATCCAGATAAATCTCCTTAAGAAGCGAAACGATCTCCGCCTCGTAGAGCGGCCGGGTATGGGTATCGGAAATGATGCAGACTTTATCCGGTGACAGATTCATTTTCCTGAGGTGCTCCGGAAGCGTCCTGAAATCCTCGGCAAGAATCACGTCATAATCTTCATGGTCCGGTGTTTTAACGGTTATCCTGTTTTCCATTTTTTCCTCTGATTACAGAAAGAGCATCAGCCTTTCCGTGCTGACGCTCTTCACTCATTCATATGACAGGTTTCAGTACTGCGTCTTCATGCTCGGGATATCGTTGAAAGCTCCGTTCAGGATGCTCTGGAAATCTCCGGAGATGTCTACGTTTTCAGGCGTCAGGATGAAGATGTAGCTCGAAATCTTCTGAAGGCTTCCCTGAAGCGAATAGCAGGCTCCGCAGGTGAAATCGATGATTCTCTGCGCGATGTCGACATCGAGACCTTCCAGATTCAGGACAACCGTGCAGCTGTCCAGAAGCGTATCCGCGATCTCGCGCGTGTCTTCCATGGAAACGGGACGGATCACATTGACTTCCATGCCGGAACCCTTCCGGCGCATCGGCGTAATCTTGTTCTTCTTGACCGGTCTGTCTTTCGCATGCACCCGTTCCTTGCGGTCATCGGCAGTTTTCCGGTCTTCCGCAAAAGAAGTCTTCTGCTCTTTCCTGCGGAAAGGATTTGCCGGCGCTGCTGAAGCTTCGGAATCATCTTCATCCAGATCGTCCTCATCCCCTAAATCATCCTCTTCCTTGAACTTCTGGAAGAAGCGCTTTTTCGGTTTTTCTTCTTTATAGTCATCGGCTGAATCCGTGCTCTCATCGTCATCGACGAACTCTTCATCGTCGTCATAGTCATCATTCAGCTTGATTGCATCCAGAAACTTGTCAAGAAGACCCATTCTTTTCTATCTCCATTCTGATCTATTGATAGTCACGCGCTCCGAAAATCGCGGTTCCAACCCGTACGATGGTAGACCCTTCTTCCACGGCCACGGAATAATCATTCGTCATGCCCATGCTCAAAGCATCCACTGTTACATTATTATAGTTTTTTTGCCCTATGTCAACACTTAATTTCCTCAGATTCCGGAAGACGGGGCGGTCTTCTTCGGGGTTTTCCGCAAAGGGCGCGCTGGTCATGAAGCCCTGCAGCCGTACATTCTGAAGGTGGGAAATCTGTTCGGCCAGGGCATCGGCCTCTTCCGGTCTGACGCCGAATTTCGACTCCTCGCCGGCCACATTGACTTCCATCAGGATGGGGATGATGCGCCCGTTCTTCAGGGCTTCCCGGTCGATGGTTTCCGCCAGCTCAAGCGAATCCACGGAATGGATCATGGCAATGGTCCCGGCAATGTATTTGACCTTATTTCTCTGAAGATGTCCGATCATGTGCCACCGGATATCCTTCGGCAGGTCTTCCTGCTTTGTTCTGAGTTCCTGGATGTAATTTTCACCGAAATCTCTCTGCCCTGCCCTGTAAAGCTCCAGAATGTCTTCTTCGGGCTTCTTCTTGCTCACCGCCACGAGCGTTACGTCTTTCGGATTCCTTCCGCTTTTAGCGCAGGCTTCCTCAATTCTTTTTTTTACCAGATTCAGGTTATCTGTCAGCAATTCTGTTCACTCCCATCAATTGACCGTAATCTCGTTCTCCTTAACCTGTGAAGAGTCGAGTACGATATAATCAAACTGCGCTATTCCGTAGTCTGTTCCTTTTTCCACAATGCAGTATTCCTCATTCTTGTCGATGATGCTGATTTTCCGGAAGACCGCATATCCCTTGTTCATGCTGTAGACGCCTTCCAGCGTCGCAGAGTCTCCGACAATGAACCGGTCGGAATTTTCTTCTGCCCTCAGGATGATATCGCCCGCATGGAATTCAGAAGTATCGACGTAGTACTTGCCGTCTTTATGCTCATACAGCGTTGCCTCCACGAATTCCGTCGTTTCCTTTCCGTCCTTGCCGGTTGTCAGACGGAGGAATCCGGCATTTCCGGAGTCTCCTCCGACCGTCGCATAATCGTCGGGGATCGTATAGAAAGTCTTGTTGACCACGGAGCTGGCCGGAATCTTCAGGCCTGTCTGCTTATTGGTGACAAGCTCGATGTCCAGGAAGCGGTCATCGATGTACCGGACCATTCCGTTGGTGAACGTGATTTTTCCGTAGTACTTTCCGTCCGACATCGTCAGGATGGTCAGGTCTCCGACCTGGCTCGTTCCGTCTTTCAGGAATTTGACCTTGATTTTGGAATCGGAATCCAGCTGTACGATCTGCTTGGCCGTCAGGGGAATGATGACGGACCACTCTTCCGAACTGACCAGCTTGTAAATCTTGTCCCCGGCATTGACGAGGCTGTCCGTTTTCAAATCCGTCTTGACGTAGGCCTTTTCATCCAGGTCGTCTTCCGTGATGTTTGAGAAATCGAAGTTCTCATAGCCGTCCGTCGAATAGCTGATGACTCCGTCAGACGCGGCCGTATTGACGGTCTGGTCCCCGATCGTCATCGTCCCGGATTTCTCATCCAGCGTGCTGGTATCCGGCGCGTTGAGGATAGAGTTTCCGAGGATTTCTCCTTCCATTTCATACTTGAATGTATAGGTGTCATGGTAATCCTTGGAAGAGAAATTCGAAGAGAATTTCCTCATGCTGCTGAGGATCCTGGTCAGGGTTTCATCCGTCAGCGAGGAAGTGCCGGCCGTCTGCCTGGTCATGCCGATTCCGTAGACGACGCCGGATTTCCGGACCTTGGAATTCTCCCTGGCATAGTAGGTCACATAGCCGGAAGTATCTGCGGTCACGACGGATTCCGTCCTGACGATGAGGCCCGTATACGTTTCGTTCTTTGCAAGCGGTCCGCTGGTGACCTGATAGGAAGTCACATGGTTCGCCGTAATGTACAGAAGAATGGAAATAATGATGTAAATAAAAATAGCACCGAAAATAATCGTCCCGATATTCAGGGAGAAAACCTTCCTGAGTCCGGATGGATGATTATTCTTCTGTGCCATTTCTTTATTTCCCCTTAAATTCCCTGCCAAACAGGATTACCCTATCCCGAGATGCTTTCTTTATAATGCAACGGCTACCATGCCCTTAAGGTCGTCCGGCAGCTCGCTCTGGTCCATGGAAATGCTGAGTGTCATATCTACATCAAACTCCGAAGAGATTTTATCCATTTTCTTAATGATGTCGGGAACATCCTCCGCCCTGACATCATCCAGTTTCAGAAGTCCGTCCAGATAAAGGATTTCAATATCGCTGTTCTGGGAAATGATTCCGCAGATGAATCCGATAAGCTGTTCTCCCGTGGTCAGCGGGAAACGCGAAGCATCGACAAGCCTGATCCGGTTGTTCAATTCATACATATGACGCATGCTCTGGTCGATATAGACCACATCGCCCTTTGCACTTCTGATCTGTTCATTGACCCTGTCGAGAAGCACTTTTGTCTTGCCTTTCCCCTTATTACCCACAATCAAGTGAACCATCGCAGTGTCCTCCTTTGAGCGGCATCATCCCGGCCGTTCTTATCTAATTATAGATGAAGCAGATATAAAAAACAAGGGTAAAGCGGATTTCGCACGACCCTTTTCCAAACAAATTTTCCCCGTCAGCTGTTGATCTGCGAAAGAATGCTGTTCATGTCGGTATAGAGGGCATCCTTATTGGCCGCTTTGACGATGACCGCGATATAAGGCTGTCCGTAGGCATTCTGTGCCGTCAGGGCAAGGCAGCTTCCTGCGGAGGAAGTCGTTCCCGTCTTGCCTCCGAGGACGGTCACATTTCTCGGAGCCTGGGCATCCCCCGTCAGATAATGATCCGTGGAATCGAGCGTCACGGTCTTCGCATTTCCGTCCTTGTCGGAGTAGCTGAGTTCATAGACGGACACCTGCATCATGCTGGTAAACTCATCGTATTTGAGCGCCTCGTTCAGCATCAGGTAAATATCATAGACCGTGGTGTAATGGTTCTCGTCCTGAAGACCGGTCGGATTCATGAAATGAGTCCCGGTCGCCCCGATGGCCGCTGCTTCTTCGTTCATCATGTCGACGAACTTCGCCTGCGTGCCGCCGATGTGCCGTGCGATGGCCTGAGCCGCATCATTTCCGGAATGGACAATCAGCCCGTACAGAAGCTCGTTCATCTTGACCTGGTCGCCGATCTGAAAACCGACCACCTGCGAGCCGGCTTCCAGCTCAAGGTCTTCCCAGGTGATGGTGACGACATCGTCCATGTTCCCGTACTTCAGGGCCAGGATGACCGTCATCAGCTTGGTGATGCTGGCCGGATAAATCTTGTCATACATGTTTTTTGAAAAGAGGATGCTGCGGTCATGCAGGGAAAACAGTGCTCCGCTTTCATTTCCCTGCAGGGAAATGCTGCTGTTGGCTGTGTTGTCTTCTCCCACGCACAGGTTCCTGCTGAAGGAAGCCTCCGTCTGCATGGCTGTCTCATTCGTGGAGGTATAGGCCAGATCCTTGTTGCTGTACGGCATGACCATCTCAAGGTTATTGAGGGTCCTGAGCGCATACACTCCGAAGCCGCCGAGGGCAAGAGATGCCGCCAGCACGAAAATCAGGACAGCCGTCAGGAGAACCTTTTTATTCTTATGCCCGCTCACTTCGGATTCCTCCCATGCGGACGGCTTCGCTTGCCAGCCGGATCTTGTTCTGAAGTCCTACATTGAGTACGATTCCCATGCCGATGTAAAGGCTGACCAGGGAGGACAGACCGTAGCTGACAAAAGGCAGGGGCGTTCCCGTATTCGGGAAAAGTCCGACTGCCACCGCAATATTGATAAAGCTCTGTATGGAAATGACCGACGCCATTCCGCAGCAGATGATCCGCCCCGAAAGGTCTTTGGCCCGCCGGCTCATCAGCAGGCATTCCAGTACAATCAGCAGAAGCAGGATCACGATTCCCGCACTTCCGAAAAAGCCCAGCTCCTCTCCCGCTACCGCGAAAATAAAGTCTGTCTGAATCTCGGGAATGAAGTTTCCCTTATTGGCAGAGGAAACGTCGCTGTTGTTGAGTCCCTTTCCGGTCAGCTCGCCGGAACCGATTGCCGTAACCGAATTCTTCTGCTGCGAGTTGGCATCCGTATATTCGTCGCTGTCCGGGTAAAGGAATGCCATGATGCGTTCCCGCTGATAATCGTTGATTTTGATGATGCCCTGGTTCGGCTGGATAATGATGGAAATGACGATGGCCCCTCCGGCGATCAGGATTGCCAGAAACGGCAGCAGGATCTTGTAGCTGAGGCCCGCCACGTAGTACATCAGAAGGAAAACGACCGCGATCGTGATGGTGTTCTTAAGGTCCGGCTCTTTATAGATCAGGACCAGAGGGAACCCGATCAGGATCAGCAGGCGCAGAAGGATCTTCGGCCTGTTGATTTCATTTTCATGGACCATCATGTACTTGGCAAAAAACAGGACAAGGAAAATCTTGGCGATCTCGACCGGCTGGAAGGTCGTAAACCCGAGGTCGATCCAGCGCTGGGCTCCGTGGGACGCCCAGCCGATGGCCAGGACGACCAGGAGAAGGACGATGTTGAGTCCATAGATGATCCAGTAAAAATCCAGGATCCATGAAAAATCGACGATGGAGAAAACAGCCATGAAGGCAAGGCCCAGGATCACTCCGGCCAGCTGGCGCATCTGCAGGGATGAATCCGCAGAGCCCACCAGGAGAACACCCAGGGAACTGAGCGCTGCCAGCCAGAGAACCAGCCTGAAATTGTAGTCTTTTATTTTATAACGTTTTATCATAATCTTCTTTCCGTCAGTCGACCTGTCCGGTCGTTACGTTCTGCGTCATCGCTTTTCCGGTCAGGATCGAGGAAGGATCCGTCAGGTTGAAGTAATACATCAGGATGTCTTTCGCCGCCATGATCGCATTGGTCGAGGAATAGCCGTTTCCGATACGGACTGCCATGGAGATCTGCGGAGCCTCATACGGAGCATAGCAGATGAACAGGGCATGCGACGGACGCGTCTTGGATTCCTGCGCCGTTCCGGTCTTGCCGGCCACATTGATGGCAAGGTCCGAATACTCCGCCTTGCTCTCGATAACCGCCCGCATGCCGGTATGGATGATATCCCAGGTGCTGTTTGAAATGTTGAGCTTGCTCAGGACCGTCGGAGAATAATCCTTGATCAGGTTTCCGTTGGTATCCGTGGTCTTGTCGATGAGGGAAATATTATAGCTGGTCCCGCTGCTTGCGATGGTCGTCACATACCTGGCCAGCTGCGTGGTCGTATAGGCATGGGTGCCCTGTCCGATTGCAGACTGGATGGCATACTGATCGGAGACCTGCGGATCCGCTTCCGGAATTTCGATGCCGGACGGCTGATCCATATTGTACATCTTCGCGTAATTCTGCAGCTTGCTCAGGGAAAGGGAATCGGACCATACGCCGTCTTCGGTAAGTCCCAGCTGGTAAGCCACATTGCAGAAGAAGACGTTGCAGGAATTCTGGATGCCGCCGACGACATTGAGCGGTCCGTGCCCGGTTTTCAG
Organism: Lachnospiraceae bacterium; assembly: GCA_022647575.1. Taxonomy (GTDB): domain Bacteria; phylum Bacillota; class Clostridia; order Lachnospirales; family Lachnospiraceae; genus Chordicoccus. Next base: position 153,699 of record JALCKY010000001.1, read on the forward strand.
CCAGCAGGAAAGAGGCGTTTCCGTCAGGTTGAAGACGCCGGTGCAGTTGAAGATCGTACTGGCATTGATGGCGCCTTCCTCCAGTCCTGCCGTAGCCGTGATCAGCTTGAATGTGGAGCCGGGAGCCGTCTCCTGCTGCGTCGCTTTATTGTAGAACGGCTTCGACTTGTCGTTGGCCAGCTTGTTGTAATAGGAAACATCCATGCTGTTGGCCAGCTTGTTGTTGTCGTAGCCCGGATAAGTCACGCAGGCCAAAATCTCGCCGTTATTCGGATCCGTAATGACCGCCGAACCGGAGCAGGGATCGAGCGCCAGCATCGCCGGGGTAATTTCCAGATCATCGATCTTCGACAGGATCAGATTGAAATTCGAGATTTTCTGGTTCTGGTAATCATCAAAGGAATCATCGTTTTTATTGAGGACGCCCTGGTCATAGAGCACGTTGATGAGCTCATTCGGCGTGATCCGTTCTGCAAAGAGAAGGTACTTGTAGAGGATTTTTCCGAACGCGCGATCCGTGGAAAGATACTGGCCGATATAATCCGAGAGAGCCGCATAGATATCATCCGATCCCAGATAGGTATCGGAAGCCGAGAAGGATGTGATGTCGATCCAGTTCTGGCTGGCCGCATAAGTCAGGTATTCCTTCATGCTGATGCTCTCGTCCCGCGTCCAGGCAAGATAGGTTGCATCCGTCTTGTCGATGGCCGAGCTGTTCAGGATGCCCGTGTCGGTCGTCAGCAGGTCATTGACGATATAGCTTTCATATTCCTTCTGTTCATCAGACAGCTGGTTGTAGGGAAGCGGAGAATCTCCGGTCAGCTGGTCTTTGATCCAGGCAAATACTTCAGTCTGCTTCTGCTCATAGGCCTGCTCCAGCAGCACCTCGTTCGGCGATGCATCCGCTGCCGTGAAATGAGTCGTGTCAATGACGCTGTTGTCAATCAGCGCATTGTAGACATCGTAGACCGGGATCCGGATATTCGCCGTATCGGTCACGGTCGAAGTATCGAATTCCTTCTGGTCGACAATGACGGTTTTCAGGATGCCGGCGATTCTCTGTTCCAGGATCTGATAAGCCGCCTCCTGGAGATCCTTGTCAATCGTCAGATACACGTCGTTGCCGGCCTGCGCCTGGATGACGGAACTCTCGTCGACTTCCAGGACTCTCCCCAGATTGTCGACGTAGACCGTCTGCTGTCCGTCGCTGCCCTGCAGCGTCGTTTCCATGACTTTTTCAATGCCGGATTTGCCGACGATGGAAGTGCTTGTATATTTGGAGTTCTGCGCCTGGAGGGTCGCCAGTTCATCCGCAGAGACTTTGCCGGTGTAGCCGATAATGGAGGCAAAGGCTTCGGGATCCGTGTAGACGCGGTTGGAATCTTCCACGATATCGATGCCCGTCAGCTCATCCTTCTTCTCCTGCAGCTCGGCGACAGAATCATCCGAAATTTCCGTGGCGATGGTGATCGGGACATATTTCTGGTAGCTGGTCGTAAAAAGCTCATAGCGGATGTACGTGATGTCCAGGATTTCCTGCTTGGTCAGATCCGACGGAAGTCCGACGGAGGACAGTTCGCTGTCCGTGTATGGCTTTTCGGTCCGCTGGATGGCAAAACGCTTTTCACTGACCAGATAGGCCATCATGGTGTCCGCACTGGCATTGGCCTGTTCGTCGGTCAGGTTCTCGATTTTTGCCTGGCCGTATACGTCGGCTTTGAAACGCTGAAGCGTCGTGCCGGTTACGTTGTAGCTGTAGTTGCCGTTCGCGTCCAGGACAATATGGAAATCGTTCCCGAGCGAATCGCCGTGGGACAAAAGGATCTGCTCAATCTTGTAGGCTTCGGAATTCAGCGCCAGCGCTTTCTGCCGGTTGGTGCTGTAGGAGCCGGAGTCCGTAATCGTCAGGCTGTAGGAAAGCTTGTTGGTCGCCAGGATATTGCCGTTGCGGTCATATATGTTTCCCCTGGTGCTTTTCAGGGTCAGCGTCTTCGTTGTCTTCATGCTGAAATTGTTGCGGTAATTCTCCCCGTTGATGATCTGCAGGTCATACAGCCTGCGGATGAGGATGAAAGCAAGCACGACGAATAGAACGGCCAGGATGGTGGAGCGTCCGATTTTTGCTTTTTTCAGCCACTTCTTCAGCTTTTTACCCATACGCTTCCGCTCCCTTCCTTCTCTTTCTCAGCAAGTGAATGATTGATCTTGTAAATGATCCTGTAAAGGATAATCGTGATCAGGACCGTATACACGATTTCGGGCATGATGACAGAAGTCAGATAGCCCCAGAAATTGATGCGGCCTCTGAGCAGGAAACGGCTCACATAGACGATGAATCCGTAGACAAAATCGCTGACGGCTGTCAGGATCAGGGGGACCTTGATATCCTCATCGTAATACACCTGACTGAAGAAGCCGCAGCCGTATCCGATGTACATGTAGACCAGCGCATAGAATCCGAAGATCGTCCCGTAGAAGAGATCGATCAGGATCCCGCAGATAAAGCCTGTCAGAAGTCCCTCTTTCTTCCCCTGCATGAAGGCAATGGAAACGGTCAGGATCAGCAGCAGATTGGGCACAGTCGAAGCGATCTGCAGGGATTTGAAAACGGTCGTCTGCAGAAGGAAAAGGACCCAGATCATGATGAAAATGATGATTTTCCTTTTCAATCAGGAGTTCTCCTTTGTCTGTTTCAGCTCGGTGATGACAAGGACCTCCCTCAGGTTCTTGAAGTTGGCAACCGGTACGATCGTGCCGGATTTCGTCAGATTGTTCGTATCCTGCACGACATCGCTGACATAGCCGATCAGAATGCCTGTCAGGAATTTGGAGCTGATATTGGAAGTCACGACGGCATCGCCTTCCTTGACATGATTGTCCGTATCTGACAGCTGGATAAAGTCGATCTTTCCCTGGTCCATTTCCAGAAGGGAGCCCGTGACCGTGCAAGTCTGCGACGTATCGGCAAGCATGGCGCTGACGTTGCTCTCGTCATCGATGATGGAGCGCACCTGCGCCCAGTTGTTCCCGACTTCCGTCACGATGCCGATGAGTCCGCCCTGGCCGATAACGTTCATGTCGACGGAAAGACCGTCTGCCTTGCCCTTGTTGATGACGAATGTACTGTACCAGTTGCCCGGATCCTTGGAAATCACTTCCGCTGCAACGGTATCGTATTCCGAGTATTTCTGCCCGAGCTTATACAGTTCCTGAAGGCGTTCCAGTTCCGACTGGGACTGGATCAGTTCGTTGTTCTGGCTGGTCAGCTCGTCGACTTTTTTCTGAAGCTGGGCATTCTCCTCGCTCAGCGCGGCGACATCCTGGAAACCAGCCGCCTTGGAAGTCATCCAGGCACCGATATCGTTGATTCCGTTCTGAAAAGGCGTAATCACATAGCCGGCTATGCTGCGGAACGGAGTGGAAATCCGGTCCGACGAAAAGGTTGCCAGGATCAGGCCGACGCAGATGATCGTCATGATGATGAGCAGACCTTTGCTGTTCAGTTTGAAATTCCTTTTTTTGTTCATTTCCTGTTCCTAACCGGGCTGGCCCATTTATAAAGGCTCTTATGTGTAATCAGTTCCTGCAGCCCCCTGATCGTGCACAGATCATAATAAGAGGAAAGATTGATCCTGCATCCGATATAATCCTTGAAGAACACATCGATTTCCTGAATCCTGGTCGAGCCGCCTGTCAGGTAGATTCCCTCATTCCTGACGCATTCGGCAATCTGCGGAGGCATTCTTTCCAGAAAGTCCCTGATCTCTTCAGCCAGGACCTTCATCTGGGACGTGACGGCATCGTTGACGATCGCAGAAGATACGATTCCTTCCCTCGGAAGGCCGGACAGCGTATTGAGTCCGACGATTTTCCGCGCTTCCTTCTCTTCTTTTCCGAAGGAGGCCAGAACGGCTTTCAGTCTTCTTGCCGTCCGGTGTCCGATCAGCAGATTGTTCTTCCGGCGGATGATGTCGCAGATGGATTCGTTCATCTGCTGCCCGCCGATCGGAACGCTCTTGCTGATGATGACCTGTTCATTGGCAATGACGGAAATATCCGTATTCTGCGCCCCGATGTTGACGATCATCGTGCCGTGCGTCTTCGTCAGCGGAATCCCCAGGGCAATGGCATCGCAGATCGGCCGGTCCACCAGGAAGACCCTCGGATTCTTCAGGCCGCCTGCCATGCTGATGGCATAATAGGCCCGCTGCTCGATTTCGGAGCGGTTGGTCGGCGCTGAAAAATAAATCACCGGTCCGTGTCCGATATGACGGTCCATTTTCCGCAGGAGCGTATGCAGCACGACTTCGACCTTGTCGATATCCGAGATGGATCCCTCGGTGACCGGACTGACCACCTCGATATTCGGAGGCGTCTTCTCGAACATCTCAAACGCATCATTTCCGACTGCCAGTACGCGTTCTCCGTCAAGAATCGCGACCATGTCTTTCTCTATTAAAGTCTGATTCTTCTTCAGGCTGTAGATCTTGATTTCGCTTGTGCCCAGATCCACGCCGAAGACATTATTTCCCAGCATATTTAACCCGTTTTCCTAAAGGAGGCCTCTCTCCGCAAAGCTGACATACCGGCGATCTCCGATGACGACGTGGTCAAGAAGCCTGATTTCCAGAAGCTCGCCTGCTCTTTTCATTTTTTCGGTAATCTTCCTGTCTTCGGAACTCGGCTCCGGATCCCCGCTCGGATGATTGTGAAGCAGGATCACGCTGACGGCCCTGTGCTTCAGGGCTTCCATGAAAACTTCCCGCGGCGAGATCAGGGAGGCGTTGACCGTTCCGACCGTCATCAGCTTTTCGCCGATCAGATGTCCCTTGGTGTCCAGCATCATCAGAATCAGGTTTTCCCGTTCTTCGTGCCGCAGCCTTTCCATGAAATAGTCTGCAATCGTCTCGGGTCTTGTGAATGACAGATCCCTTCTGGCCCGGTAAGTCGATATCCTCCGTGACAGTTCGCCGACGCAGAGGATCTGAACCGCCTTGACTTCCCCGATTCCCGGAACCGTCATCAGTTCATCTGCCGTCAGATGGCAGATGCCCAGAAGGCCGCTGTCGCCCTGAGACAGTTTCAGGATCTTTTCGGAAAGATCCATCACGCCTGTTCCTTTTGTACCTGTTCGGAGAATGACAGCCAGAAGCTGTGCGTCAGACAGCGACGACGGGCCATGCCTCAGACACCTTTCATAAGGTCTGTCGACATCGCCTGTTTCTTTGAGAAAAAGTCTTTTCAATGCCCTGCTTTCTCTCTTTAAAGACACACTCCCCTGAATCGTGCAGGTTTTATCTTAACACAGGGCAGGTGCCTTTTCAAGGGCGCCGCCCGAACGTTCACACTTTGATTTTCTTATATTTTTGTGAAATTTTCTCTGCCGCTTTCATGCCGTCCATGGCGGCAGACATGATCCCGCCGGCATATCCGGCCCCTTCCCCGACCGGCATCAGCCCTTCAATGGCGGAAACCATTTCCTCATCCCTCAGGATCCTGACCGGTGAAGAAGTACGGCTCTCGACACCGCTGAATACGGCATCCGGCCTGTCATATCCCCGGATTTTCCTGCCGAAGGCCGATACGCCCTCCAGGACGGCCGCTTTGATTTGCTCCGGAAGGATCTCATCCACCCTTCCGAATCCGAAGCTGCCCCGGATGCACGGATGGACGTCTCCGAAGGAGGTACTCATTCTTCCCTGGGCAAAATCCTGCAGAAGCTGTACCGGCACAGCACCTTCCGAAGCCCGGAAGGCTTTCCGCTCAAGCTCCCTCTGGAAAGCGATGCCCGACAGTTCCCCGCCATATTCTTCATTTCCGGCGGAAAGGAAATCCGAGACCGGAACCGTAACGGCGATCGCGCTGTTTGCATTGACGGAATCCCTCTTCTGATAGCTCATGCCGTTCACGCAGAGCAGGCCTTTTTCCGAAGAGGCATTTACGACATATCCGCCGGGGCACATGCAGAAGGAGTATACTCCTCTTCCGCTTTCGGTCTGATGCGTCAGCTTGTACGCCGCGGGCGGAAGTATCTTTCCCCTGTCGCATCCGTACTGCGACAGATCGATCATTCTCTGCGGATGTTCAATCCTTAAGCCGACCGCAAAGGCTTTCGGCTCCATTTTCAGGGAATGCCGCTGCAGCATCCGCATCGTGTCCCGTGCGGAGTGGCCCGGCGCCAGGACGGCAAGATCCGCATCCAGCGTTTCCGTGCCGTTCACGACAAGGCCCTTCAGTTCATTTCCCTCCGTCACCAGATCCGTGACCTGATGCCGGAAAAGATAGGTGCCTCCGTTCTGTTCAATTTCTTTCCGCATGGATTTCAGAATGCCGGTCAGTACATCGGTTCCCAGATGCGGCTTCTGGTCATAGCAGATCTCTTCCGGGGCACCGTGTTCCGTAAATGTCCTGAAAATGAAATCAGCCCTGGACAGCGGATCCTTCACCGAGGTATTCAGCTTTCCGTCCGAAAAAGTTCCGGCTCCGCCTTCCCCGAACTGCACATTGGAATCCGGATCCAGTTCTTTCCCTGCCCAGAAGCTGCCGACCTTCTGCGTGCGGATGTCCGCCTCGTCTCCTCGTTCCAGGATGACCGGCTCGAATCCGTTCCGGGCAAGCAGATAGGCACAGAAAAGTCCGGCCGGACCGGAACCGATGACGACCGGACGATGCTTCAGAACTTCTTTTCCGCCCGAAGGAAAAACGTAGCTTTCGCGCTTTGTTAACATAATATTATTATGTCTACCTACTGCCGGACAGCTCTTTTCTGCCTTCAGGGAAAGCTCTGCCGTGTACACGTAAAAGAGCTCCGGCTTCCTTCTGGCATCCAGCGAGCGTCGGACGATCCGGAAGTCCTGGATCTCTTCTGGACGTATCCGCAGCAGGTGCGCGGCTTTCATTTTCAGGATGCCGGGATCTTCTCCCGGTTTCAGTTTTAATTCGGAAATGCGGATCATTTTTTCTCCTCGGCTGAAGCGTATTCTTCGGAAGCTGCGGGATTCCCGGCAGCTGCCCGGCCGGCCAGATATCCCGACGTCCAGGCCCACTGCAGATTATAGCCGCCGCAGTCTCCGTCGACATCCAGGATTTCACCGGCAAAATAAAGACCCGGCACAAGTTTCGATTCCATCGTCTGCGGATTCACTTCGGAAGTATCGATTCCTCCGGAAGCTGTCTGGGAACGTTCAAGAGGACCGGTTCCCGTCACTTCCAGTTCATAGGAGCAGACTTCCTTTGCAAGGGCTTCCGGATCTTTGGCCTCACCGGAAAAGACTTCCGAGAGTCCCTCCTGGAAGAGACCGTCCAGGCGCACTTCCGGTTCGCCCGAAGCAGATGCCTTCTTCAGGATGTCCAGAAATTTTTCAAAGGAACGGACATCGTAGTCGGGCATGAAATTGATGACTGCGGTTACTTTCTTCCCTTCGGCAAGGGCGCGTGCCGCATAGCGGCTCACTTGAAAGGCCGGTATTCCCGAAACACCGGTGTCGGTCAGCTGCAGCTGTCCCCGGCGGCTGCACAGCTTCTTCTGATCCGCAAGGAGCGTCAGTTCCGCCGTCACGCGCACGCCGTTCCATTTCCTTTCCTTCTTCATGCGGCAGGTCAGATAAGTCAGCGCCGGCAGCGGTTCCAGAATCCGGTGGCCGAGCTTTCCGGCAAGTTCATAGCCGGAGCCGTCGGACCCTTCTGCGGAAGATGCAGAGGATCCGCTGCAGAGAATGACCCGCTCGCAGGGATAATCCCATCCTTCCGTCCGCACGCGGAACGCATCCTGTTCCTGCAGGATCTCCGTCACCTTCTCGGAATTCTTGATTTTCACCTGCAGGCGCTCTGCCTCGGCAAGAAGATGCGAAAGCACGGGCATGCTCTGTTCCGAATAGGGATAGACCCAGCCGTCATGGCTTACGGTATAGATGCCGATGCTGAGGAAAAAGGAAATCGCATCCCTTGGCGAAAAGAGCTCTTCCGCCTGTTCCGAAAATTCCGGATGGGACCCCCGGTAGCTGTCCGGAAGGATTTCCGTATTCGTCAGATTGCACCTGCCGTTCCCGGTCAGAAGAAGCTTTCTTCCCGGTTTCCGGTTCTGTTCCAGAAGAAGTACTTCAGCTCCCTGACGGGCAGCCTGAATCGCTGCCATCAGGCCGGACGGACCTCCTCCGATTACGGTCACGCGGACGGACATCTTATTTCCTCCCGGTCAGATCAACCAGTTTTTCATTTTTCAGCGACTGCAGGGACATCAGGATTCCGAGCTTGGCCGACGGCCACGTCAGTCCTCCCTGGAAATAAACCGAATAAGGTTCACGGATCGGTGCATCCGCGGACAGCTCGATGGAAGATCCCGAGACAAAGGCGCCGGCAGCCATGATCACCTGGCTGTCATACCCCGGCATGTCCCAGGGCTCAGGCGTCACGAAGGAATCCACCGGCGAGGCCTTCTGGATTCCGCGGCAGAAGGCGATGACCTTTTCCGCGGATCCGAGCGTGACGGACTGGATAATGTCGCGGCGCTCTTCCGTGCCGTCCGGCAGGACGGGGAATCCGAGATTCTGATAAATATTCGCGGCAAACACCGCTCCCTTGAGTGCCGAGGCCGTAACCGTCGGTGCCAGGAAAAAACCCTGGAACAGCGAACGGTTTACCTCGAGGGTCGCACCGACTTCTTTTCCCAGTCCGGGCGAAGTGAGCCGGCAGGCCGCATTGGCGATGCATTCTTTATTTCCCGCAATGTAGCCGCCGATCGGCGCAAGACCGCCGCCCGGGTTTTTAATCAGCGAACCGACAATCATGTCCGCGCCAGCTTCCGAAGGTTCTTCCCGTTCGACAAATTCGCCGTAGCAGTTGTCGACCATGCAGATGATATCCGGGCGGACGGATTTGACGCAGGCGATCGCCTCACGGATCTGATCCACGGAAAGCGAACGCCGGACTTCGTATCCTTTTGAACGCTGAATGGCAGCCAGCTTTGTTTTCGGGGTAATGGCGGCACGGATGCCGTCCAGGTCGAAATTTCCGTCAGGAAGCAGATTGACCTGGCGGTAGGTCACGCCGTATTCGGCAAGAGATCCTCTTGAAGGACGGATGCCGATGACTTCTTCCAGCGTGTCATAAGGTTTTCCGGAAATGGAAAGGAGCTCGTCGCCGGGTCTCAGGTTTCCCGAAAGGGCAATGGCGAGTGCATGGGTTCCGCAGGCAATCAGCGGACGCACAAGGGCTTCTTCCGTTCCGAAGGTTTTCGCAAAGACAGACTCCAGGGCTTCCCGTCCGATGTCGTTGTAGCCGTATCCGGTCGTGCCCGTGAGGCTGGCTTCCGAAACACGGCATTCCTGCATCGCATGGATGACCTTCAGGGAATTGTATTCCGCATTCCGGTCGATTTCGGAAAAGCGCTCCTTCAGTTTCTCTTCCGTTTCCTGTCCGTATTTATATACTTCGCTGTCAATTCCAAGATCCGCATACATCTGTTCCGGTTTCATTTTCCGATATGCCTTTCATCGTGTTCTGTTTTCAGTCTGTTTCAGAATTCCGCTGTTTCAGGATTCTGCTGCTTCCGTTCCGTGAATGCCGTTCCGGGTTCCGAGACATTCCGCAAGATGCTCTGCGATCCGGACGGGATTTTTCCCGTAATCGCCGATCTCGATCCAGACAGCATCTTTCTCCCTTTTAAACCAGGTGATCTGCCGCTTGGCAAAATGCCGCGTATCCCTCTTCAGAATTCTCACGGCTTCTTCGTAATCCGTTTTCCCGTCCAGGTAGTCCAGGATTTCCTTATAGCCCAGTCCCTGCATGGAAACCATTTCCCTGGTATATCCCATCGACCGCAGATACTGCACTTCCTCGACGAGACCTTCCGCCAGCATGAAATCCACGCGCCGGTCAATCCGTTCGTAAAGCGCAGCCCGGTCGTCGTTCAGGACGAAGAAGTGCAGGTCATAGGGAGATTCTTTTTCTTTCTCTTCCTCGTTGTGAACGGCAATCGACCTTCCGGTTTCACGGAAATATTCCAGTGCCCGGATGACCCGCTTGCGGTTGTTGGGATGGATGGCTTCCGCCGAAGCCGGATCGACAGCCTTCAGTTTTTCGTGCAGGGCTTCATTTCCGTGTTCATCGGCATAGCTGCTGAGTTCCTGCCGGTATTCCGGAAGCGAGCCGGTCTCTTCAAAATCGATATCCCGCGTTACTGCCTGAATGTAGAATCCGGTCCCTCCGCACAGAATCGGAATCTTCCCGCGGTTCAGGATATCCTTCAGGGCCTTTTTCGCCTCACAGGCATACCGGACCACATCGAATTCTTCATCCGGTTCCGCTGCATCGATCAGGAAATGAGGCACTCCCATCTGCTCTTCCAGCGTGATTTTTGCCGAGCCGATGTCCATATGGCGGTAGACCTGCATGGAATCTGCCGAAATGATTTCCCCGCCGATTCTCCTTGCCAGCTCGACGGCCGTCTCGCTTTTTCCGCAGGCGGTCGGACCGGCAATGACGGCAAGCAGGGGTTTCTTTTCCTTTGCCGAAGGTTCGCTGTTCTGGTTCATGCCTTCCTCTTGATTCTCATACGGTTCTCTTGATTCTCATACGATTCTCTTGAATTTCTTTTCCAGATCCGTTCTCGAAAGGGAAATAATCGTAGGTCTTCCGTGCGGGCAGTGATAAGGATCGTCCAGCGTCAGAAGCTCATCGATCAGGATTTCCGCTTCTGCCGCGGAGAGCCTTCCGTTTCCCTTGACCGCAGCCTTGCAGGCTTCCGTCGCGACCCTGTGCGTGTAAAGATCAAGGCCTTCGATTTCCCTGGTGTCTTCCAGATGATCCAGGATGCTTCGGAACAGTTCCTTGGAATCAATCGCCGACAGCTGATAGGGCACGGCGCTGACGGCATATTCCCTGCCGCCGAACGGTTCGATTTCAAAGCCGAGATCCCGGAAGGCACCCGAGTAAGTCTTCATAAGTGTCTCTTCACGGATATCCAGGCTGACAATCATCGGGGGACTCACCCCCTGGGAAGAAACCTTCCTGTTCCGGTATTCACGGATCAGTCTTTCATAAAGCACTTTCTCATGCGCCGCATGCTGATCAATGATAAACAGGTTCTGCTGATATTCCACGATCCAGTATGTTGAAAATGCCTGTCCGATGATCCGGCGGTCGGCTTTCGCCTTTTCCTTCAGAAAGCCGGTGGGCATCTCCTGCTGTTCATAGCTGACTTCCTTCATGCCGGGGACAGCAGCGCCTGTTCTTTCGGATTCCGTCAGGGCGTTTTTTTCCGCCTCCGGCTTTTCCGGCTCCTGTTTTTCAGTGTCCTGTTTTTCAGTGTTCTGTTTTTCCGGCTCAGGCATCTTGTCCGTTCTCAGTCTCTCTCTTGCCTTTTTTTCAAATGGTTCCGGAACCGAGGATCCCGCTGTTTTTTCTGCGTCATCCGTATGGATGGCGGCATCTTCAAGAGAAGCCTTCACAATCATTTCCTGACGCTCCAGGGCGCCTTCGACCGCATGGCGGACAGCGTCGTAGACTGCCTGCTCGTCCGAAAAGCGGACTTCCGTCTTCGCCGGATGGACGTTCACGTCAACCTTGTGTCCGTCAATCGTGAGAAAAAGAACCGTGAACGGATACTGGTGCTGCATCAGCTTGTTCCCGTACCCGTCTTCGATGGCCTTCATCAGGATTCTGCTTTTTACGCAGCGTCCGTTGACATAATAATTTTCAAAATTACGGTTTCCCCTGGAGACAACCGGCTTGGCAATCAGCCCGCGGATCTCGATTCCTTTTTCCGCATCCTCTTCATAGCCCTGGACCGGCACCAGTTCCTTTGAGATTTCACGGCCGTAGATCTGATAGAGCACATCCTTCAGCGACCCGTTTCCGCTCGTATCGATTTTCAGCTCCCCGTTGACGGTGTATTTCACAGAGACCTTCGGATTGGAGATTGCCAGCTGTTCCGCATAGGAACCGACATGGGAAGCTTCCGTCATAGCCGTCTTCAGGAATTTGGCCCGTGCCGGCGTATTGTAGAAAAGACTGCGCACGATGACGGTCGTTCCGTCCGGCGCGCCGATTTCTTCTTTCTCGACCGGCTTTCCCCCTTCAATGCGGAAGCGCGTGGCCGTCAGATCCTCCGGTCTTTTCGTAATCATTTCCACCCTGCTGACGGCCGCTATGCTCGACAGCGCCTCGCCGCGGAAACCGTAGGATGCAATTTCCGAAAGATCCTGGACTTTGGTGATCTTGCTGGTGGCATGCCGGAGGAACGCCTTGGTGATTTCGTTTTCCGCAATGCCGCAGCCATCGTCCGTGATTCGGATCTGCGTAATGCCTCCGTCCCGGATATCGATGGCAACTGCCGTTGCACCGGCATCGATGGCATTTTCCGCCAGCTCCTTGACTATGGAGGCCGGCCGCTCGACGACTTCGCCGGCAGCAATCTGGTCAATGGTTCTCTGATCGAGGACTTCGATCGGTCTCATTCTTTCCACCTGTTCTTCAGCTTGTTCTGAAGCTGATAAAGCTCGTTGAGGGCCTCCACCGGCGTCAGGGTCTGGATATCAATATCCTTCAGTTCCTTCAGGACGTCTTCATCGGAAACCGTGTCAAACAGGGACATCTGTGAAAGATCCACTTCATCGTAATGGATGGCTTTATTCTTTTTCGGCCTGTCCGACGTCAGCGTCTGGATGGCTTCCGTAATATCCGCATCGGAGAGCTGGGCAACCAGCTGCGAAGCTCTCGACAGGACAGCCTCCGGCACGCCCGCCAGACGGGCGACCTGGATGCCGTAGCTCTTGTCGGCTCCGCCCTTGACAATCTTCCTCAAGAAAACGATGCCGTTTCCTTTTTCCCGCACGGCAATGCAGTAGTTGTTGACTCCTTCTATCTTCCCTTCCAGCTCTGTCAGTTCATGATAGTGGGTGGCAAAGAGCGTCTTCGCTCCGATCAGCCTTTTATCCGCTATATATTCAATGACCGCCCAGGCAATGGAGAGTCCGTCGAAGGTCGACGTACCGCGCCCGATCTCGTCCAGGATCAGCAGGCTGTTCGCGGTCGCATTGCGGAGGATGTTCGCAACCTCTGTCATTTCCACCATAAAGGTGCTCTGTCCGCTGGCCAGATCGTCCGAAGCCCCGACCCTGGTGAAAATGCGGTCGACGATTCCGATGTCGGCTTCCTTTGCCGGCACGAAAGAACCTATCTGAGCCATCAGGACAATCAGCGCCGTCTGACGCATGTAGGTCGACTTGCCGGCCATGTTCGGACCGGTGATGATGGAAATGCGCTTCTCCCCGCTGTCCAGATCCGTGTCATTCGGAATGAAGCCGTCTGCCGGAATCATTTTCTCAACGACCGGATGCCGGCCGTCCTTGATATGGATGATTCCCTTATTGTTCAGATGCGGACGCACATAATGCCCGTGGCGGGCGACAGAGGAAAGGGAGGCCAGCACGTCGATTTCCGCGATGACTTTTGCAGTCTTCTGGATTCTCACGAGTTCATCCCCGATCCGGCTGCGGACATCGGCATACAGTTCATATTCCAGGGAATAAAGCTTGTCCTGGGCGCCGAGGATCTTGTCCTCCAGCTCCTTCAGTTCCGGCGTCGTATAGCGCTCCGCGCCCACTAGGGTCTGCTTGCGGATATACCGGTCCGGGACCTGGTCCTTGAAGGAATTCGTCACTTCGATGCAGTATCCGAAGACCCGGTTGAACTTGACCTTTAAAGTGCGGATGCCGGTCGCATCCCGTTCCTTGGCCTCCAGGTCGGCCAGCCACTGCTTGCCTTCCGTCTTGGCGCTCCGGTACTCATCGACTTCCCGGTTATAGCCGTCGCGGATGATGCCGCCTTCCTTCATGGCCAGCGGCGGATCCTCGACAAGCGAATCATTCAGAAGAGTATAGATGTCCTGGAGGTCGTCCAGTTCTTCGGCAAGTTTCTTCAGCCTTGCCGCCCTGAAGGATCCGGCGAGGTCCTTGATCGGAGGCAGCATGGCCAGGGAGCTTTTCAGGGCAATCATGTCCCTCGGATTTGCCGACTGGTAGCTGATCCTCGTGACCAGACGCTCAAGGTCATAAACCGGCCCGAGGTATTCCCTCATTTCCTCGCAGCTGATTTCCTTTTCATTGAATTCTTCAACGGCATCCAGACGCCTGTCGATTTCATCCGCATCCACAAGCGGCTGCTCCACGAAAGAGCGGAGCATTCTGGCTCCCATCGCGGTCTTCGTCCGGTCCAGCACCCAGAGGAGAGAACCTCTCTTCTGCTTTTCACGCATGGTCTCCGTCAGTTCCAGATTTCTCATCGTCGAACTGTCGATCACCATGTAGCGGTCCGTCGTATAGGGCGTGATGGTGTTCATGTGCGTCAGGTCATTTTTCTGGGTCTCCAGCAGATAGGAAAGAAGTCCGCCGGAAGCGTTGATCCCGCACTTCAGATCCGCCAGTCCCAGGCTTTCGAGACTCTGCACATGGAAATGATCCGTCAGCGTGATCCGGCACGATTCGTCTTCGAAATACGCTTCCCCCAGGGAACTGACCATGATGCCCAGCCGGTTCCTCAGATCGTCGATATCGGCGCCGGAAACCAGGAAGGCATCGTTGCAGATGATTTCCGAAGGCATGAACTTATTGATTTCATCCAGCAGCTTGCGCAGCGATTCGACTTCCGTCACATAAAAAGCTCCGGTGGAAACATCCGCCGAAGAAACTCCGATGCGGTCATCCGTGCAGAAAATGCACATCAGATAATTATTCTTTCCGGCTTCCAGGGCCTCCATGTCCAGATTGGTTCCGGGCGTCACGACACGCGTCACTTCACGCTTGACAAGACCCTTGGCCAGCTTCGGATCTTCCACCTGATCGCAGATGGCTACCTTGAATCCTTTTTCAATGAGCTTGTTGATATAGATGTCGACCGCATGATAGGGCACGCCGCACATCGGCGCCCGTTCCTCCAGGCCGCAGTCCTTTCCGGTCAGGGTCAGGTCGATCTGCTCCGATGCGGTCTTCGCGTCGTCAAAGAACATTTCATAGAAGTCTCCGATCCGGTACATGAGGATACAGTCCCGGTAGTCTTCCTTCATTTTCAGGTATTCCTGCATCATCGGCGATAAAGCCATTTTATGTCAACCTTCCTGTTCTCCGAAATAATAGAATCCCCGGCATTCCCTGAGCCGCACCGGAACGATTTTTCCGATCAGCTTTTCATCCCCCGGGAAATGAACCGTGATGTTCTGGCTGAGACGTCCGCTCACCAGACCCGGTTCCCGGTTTTTCTCTTCCACCAGGACATCCATGACCCGTCCCGTGAATCTTCCTGTCGCTTTCTCCCCGGTCTCCTTGACCGTCTGCAGAAGGCGCGCGAAACGCTCCTTCACGACTTCCGCCGGGATCTGGTTCTCCATCGATGCAGCCGGAGTGCCGGTGCGTCTGGAGTATTCAAAAGTAAAGACCGAATCGAAGCCGCACTCGCGGATCAGGGTCAGCGTCTCGCTGAAATCCTCTTCCGTCTCGCCCGGGAACCCGACGATGATATCCGTCGTCAGGGAAATGTCCGGAATCCTCTGCCTGATTTTCTGAACCAGGCCAAGATACTGTTCCCGCGTGTAGCGGCGGTTCATTTTCTGAAGAATGGAACTGCTCCCGGACTGCACCGGAAGGTGCAGATGCCGGCATACGGTTTCATTTTCCGCAATGGCTTCAATCAGGCTGTCGGAAAGGTCCTTCGGATGCGACGTCATAAAACGCACGCGGCGGATTCCGTCGACCGCTGCCACCTCTTTCAATAGATCCGCAAAAGAGACGGAAGGCTCCAGCGTCTTTCCGTAGGAATTGACGTTCTGGCCCAGAAGCATGACTTCCATGACGCCGTCCGCCGCCAGCCGTCTCACTTCTCCGAGGATATCCTCCGGCGTCCGGCTGATCTCCCGGCCGCGCACGTACGGTACGATGCAGTAGCTGCAGAAATTGTTGCAGCCGTACATGATGTTCACGCCCGACTTGAAAGGATAGGTCCGTTCCACCGGCAGGTTCTCGACGCTGACCGTCCCGGCTTCCAGAATGTCGACGACTTTCTTCTCCCCTTTGAGGAGGCGGTACAGAAGTTCGGGAAATGCATACAGGTTGTGCGTGCCGAAAATCAGGCTGACATGCGGATAGCTTTTCAGCACCTTTTCGACGGCTTCTTTTTCCTGCATCATGCAGCCGCAGAGGGCTATCTTCAGATCCGGATTCTTCTCTTTGTATCCCAGAAGGACACCCAGTCTTCCGAAGACCCGGTTGTCCGCATTCTCACGGACCGTGCAGGTATTGTAGAGAATGAAATCCGCTTCGGCTTCTTCCGATTCTTCATATCCGGCGGCTTTCAGGATCCCGCGCAGCTTCTCCGAATCCCGTGCATTCATCTGACATCCGAAGGTCTCGACATGGAATCTCGGCCTGCGTCCGCGGCGTTCGTAGAAGCGCTCCGTCTCTTCGGCATCTTTCTCCAGAAAGAGGCGCTGTCTGTTCAGTTCTTCGATATTTTCAGTCATGAGCGGATCTGTCCGTTTCCGTAAATGATATATTTTTCCGTCGTCAGTGCCTGAAGGCCCATCGGGCCCCTGGCATGAAGCTTCTGGGTGCTGATGCCGATCTCGGCTCCGAATCCGAATTCAAAGCCGTCCGTAAACCGTGTCGAAGCATTCCAGTAGACGGCGGCCGCATCCACCTCCCGCATGAACTGTTCGGCATGTCCGCGGTCTTTCGTCACGATGGTTTCCGAATGCTTCGTGTTGTACCGGTTGATATGGCGGATGGCTTCTTCCAGCGAGCCGACGGTTTTGATGGAAAGAATGTAATCCAGATATTCCTTTCCCCAGTCCTCTTCCGAAGCCGGCACGAAATCCTTAAGGAATTCTCCCGCCTCCGGGTCGGCGCGAAGCTCCACCTGCTTCTCCTTCAGTTTCTTCTCCAGCTTCGGCAGCAGAGCTTCCCTCATGTTCCGGTGCACGATCAGGGATTCCTCTGCATTGCACACGCTGATTCTCTGTGTCTTGGCATTGAAGATGATCCTTACGGCCATATCGATGTCCGCCGGATCGTCCACATAGACATGGCAGTTGCCGGTTCCCGTCTGGATGACCGGCACCGTGCTTTCCCTTTTGACCGTCTCGATCAGGCCTGCCCCGCCCCGCGGAATCAGAAGGTCCAGGAAGCGGTCCATGTGCATGAATTCTTTCGCTGCTTCCCTGGAGGTATCTTCGATCAGCTGCACGGCGTCTTCCGGGACTCCCCTGCTTTTCAGGACTTCCCTCAGCATCCTGACGACAGCCGCGTTGGAGCAGACGGCATCCGAACCGCCCTTGAGGATCGTCACATTTCCCGACTTGAAGCAGAGGCCGAAAACATCAGTCGTCACGTTGGGACGTGCTTCGTAAATGACTCCGATGACGCCCATCGGCACGCGCATTTTCCGGATGTCCAGTCCGTTCGGGCGTTTGGATACTTCCGTGACCTGTCCGACCGGATCCGGAAGGGCCGCAATCTGACGCAGGCTCAGTGCCATTCCTTCGAGCCTCTCCCGGTTCAGCGCCAGCCGGTCGAGAAGCCCTTCGGCCATTCCGGAGCTGCGGCCTCTTTCCATATCCTTTTCATTTGCCTCAAGAATTTCTTCCTGATTTTTTAAAAGTCCTTCCGAAGCTGCCAGAAGGACTTCATTCCTGCATGTACTGCTCAGGGATCCGACCGCGGTCTGCACATCCCTGGCTCTTTTTCCGATTTCTTCCAGCATGCTTTCTCCTGAATGCTTATTTGATGATCCGCTTCTCCGTCACGATCACATCCGGCTTCAGATCCGTCTTTTCGTGAGGAAGTTCCTTTTCCTGTACCTGAAAATCAAAAGCCATCGCAGCGGTTTTATGCTTCGGGTTCTTTTCAAGGAAGCGGTCGTAATAGCCTTTGCCGTAGCCCAGGCGGTTCCGCTGTTCATCGAAGGCAACGCCCGGCATGATGACAAATGCCTCTTCATCTTCGGCCTTCCGGCATCCCGAAGGTTCCGGAATTCCCTTATAGCCTTCCTGCAGCTGACCGAAAGATTCGATGTAATAGAATTCCAGATCGTCCCCGTGAATCTTCGGGACAGCCACTTTCTTGCCGTGCCTCCAGGCGTCCCGGATCAGGTTCTTCGTATCCGCTTCCCGCCCGAAGGAAACATAGGTATAAATGACGCGGGCTTTTTCATAACCCGGAAGACGCATGACTTTCTCGCAGACGGAACGGCTGAGCCTGGTGCATTCCTCTTCGCTCATGGAATCCCGTCTTTTCATCACGGTCTTGCGGATAACAGATTTTTCTTTCATGCGTCTCAGTCTTTCTTTTTACAGTTTTGACAGGAAGTCTGCCAGTTCGATTTTCTGTGCTGAATCTGCCAGGAAGATCGTCCCCCTGTCGAGTCCGTTCATGATGCGGTGAATGACATGGAAATCCTTTGAATTTGCAATGACCATGTCGCAGCCGCAGCTGGTCGCGATTTCGGCGGCATTGAGCTTTGTGGCCATTCCGCCCGTTCCGATGCTGCTGCCTGTTGAGGCTTTCGCCATTTTCCTGATGCGTTCATCCAGATGGCTGACCTCGCTGATGAATTCCGCTTCTTTGTTCTTCCGCGGGTCATCGGTATAGAGCCCGTCGATATCGGAAAGCAGGATCAGAAGATCCGCCTGCACGAGCGCTGCAACAACCGCGGAAAGCGTGTCGTTGTCGCCGAACTCGATCTCGTAGGTCGCAATGGTATCATTTTCATTGACGACGGGAATCGCGTGCAGGGCGAACAGCTCTTCAAACGTGTTTTTCGCATTGAACCGGTTGGCATCATCGACCATCGTATTCTTGGTCATCAGGATCTGCGCAGCCGTCTGGCCGTATTCCGCAAACAGCTTCTGATAGATCATCATCAGTTTTGCCTGGCCGATGGAGGCACACGCCTGTTTCTCCTTCAGGGACTGCAGTTCTTCCAGTCCCATCGAGGCACGCCCCACGGCAATCGCACCGGAAGAAACAAGGATGACATCCTTTCCCTGATTGCGCAGGTCCGAGAGCTCCCGGACCAGGACTTCCAGTTTCGTCAGATCCAGGCGGCCCGTCTCCTTATGCATCAGAGAAGACGAACCCACCTTGATGACGATTCTTTTTTTATTTTTCAGTTTCTCCCGGACGCTCAATTATCCGTCTCCTTCTCCGACTTTGGTCTGTCCGCCGTGCGCAGCCAGTTCCTGCTGAAGCTCGGCCGACATGGTTGCCAGATACTGCGGCTCGCCGTTTTCATAAGCAGCTACCCATTCGTCGTAATAGGACTTTGCTTCCGCTACGTCTGCATCCGATTCGACGCAGGTCGCCGTATCTGCTGAAGTCCCGATCTTGCAGTCTGCCAGCTTGTCGTTCTGGATGATGCAGACCCAGGTCTTTCCGGTGTTGAGGGTAATCTCATTTCCGTTCGTGTCGTAATATTTTGCCGGTTCGTAGAAGCTCTTGCGCTCCCAGGTGATGTCGATGGCCTTGCCGTTCGTGATGTATTTCCCCTTGCCGCCGGAGGTCGTGTCGAAATGCAGATAATGCGAACGCACGCGGTTCTGGGTGGCTATGAATTCCGCCGTATCCATGTAATAGTCCCAGTTCTCGTACTCGAGAATGATGTTCTTGACGTAGAGCTGGTTTCCGTTTTCCGCATCGACATGGCTGCTTCCGAACTGGCTTCTGTAATACTGTCCGTCATCCGCATTGTAGACGAAATTCGGATGATTGTAGGAATAGCCCGGAGCGACGTATTCCGCATCCCTGCCGCCGTCGTTCGTCACGGTTTTTCCGACCCAGGCAAACTGGTACATCGGCGTGAAGCCGTCCTTGTACTGTGTCGAGTAGCCGCGGATGCCGATTGCTTTCTGGATGCCGTCGTATCCGATATAGGCGGTATGGAATCCGGAATGGAACGTATAGTCGCGGTAGAAGCAGTCGTAGGTGGAAGGAAGAAGTCCGCTGATGTTGTCGACGTCATCCGATTCCAGATACGGCAGCGCATAAGCCGCTCTTCCGTAATGCTCGTAAATGGCATCCAGACCGGATACGAAGGAAATGAAATAATCGCGGCAGCTGCGGAGCGGTCCGATCCGGCTCTGGTCGCTGAAGTCTTCAAAGACAGCGCAGAGGCGGGTATAGTCCGCTTCCACGGTTGCTTCGTAAATGATGTCCGCCGCGGAAATGCCGCTCTGCGGAATGGCATCGCTCGAATTGTCGATCATGAAAGAAACCGGACGGGTTCTTCCGATTTCCGGCGTCACGTACTCTCCGGTCAGGTAGCTTTTGACCATTCCGGAAGGAACCGGCTCCTGGGGAGCTTCCGTCGGGGTCGGTGTCGGCGTCTCATCTGTTGCCGGAATCGGAGTCGGCGTCGGCGTTTCTGCCGTCGATTCCGCCGGAGCCGGCGTCGGTGTCTCTGCGGCGGATTCATTCTGCGACGTATCTGCCGTATGTCCCAGTGTGCACCCCGTGAGGATCAGCATTGCCGTTATGGCCGCTGCGGCGGCCGCCGTGACTGCTCTCTTCATTTCCTACCTCCGTCTCGTGTAATTTTCAGTCTCTGCAGGACCTTTTCCTGCTTTTGCTGCATTTCCTCCGCATCCCTGTCGTTCATGTGATCGTATCCGATCAGATGAAGGACGCTGTGCGCAATCAGAAAGGCATATTCCCTCTTGGCCGAATGCCCGTACTCCTTTGACTGGCTCCGGACTTTATCGACGGAAATGACGATGTCCCCCAGCATGAGGCAGCCGTTCTCCGGATTGAAGGCATCTTCCCCGCATTTCTTCAGGGATGCGAAATCCGCCGGTTTCCCGTACTGCGTCATCGGAAAGGAAAGGACATCGGTCGCACGGTCGATGCCTCTGGCGGTGCGGTTCAGCTTCCTCATTTCCCCGTCGGAAATCAGACGGATGTCCGCCTCCGCTTCATAGGGACATTTCTCTTCCTTCAGGACTTCCTGCACGACTGCTTCCGCCGTCTTTTTATACGGAAAGGAAAACAGTTCCCGGAAGCCTTCGCCGTCGTATTCATTGACTGTACGGACGATCATTTCCTGCTCCTTGTATATTTTGTTCTGGCCGTTCCGGTCCGTTCTTCGTATTTCTCATAAGCCTGCACGATTTTCTGGACCAGCGGATGACGGACGACGTCCTTGCTTGTAAGCTCGCAGAAACCGATGTCCTCGATTTTCCCGAGGACCCTGACCGCCGTGTCCAGACCGCTCACGGTTCCCGGAGAGAGGTCTTTCTGCGTGCGGTCTCCCGTCACGACCACCTTCGTTCCGAAACCGATTCTTGTCAGGAACATCTTCATCTGCGCCGGCGTCGTGTTCTGTGCTTCATCGAGGATGATGAAGGCATTGTCCAGGGTACGGCCGCGCATGTAGGCGAGCGGAGCCACTTCAATCAGACCCTTCTCGGAATTCTTCTGGAAAGTTTCCGGTCCCATGATCTGATACAGGGCATCGTAGAGAGGCCTCAGATACGGATCGATTTTGCTCTGCAAATCTCCCGGGAGGAATCCCAGCTTTTCACCGGCCTCGATGGCCGGGCGCGTCAGGATGATCCTGCCGACTTCTTCTGCCCGGAAAGCCTTGATGGCCATGGCCATGGCCAGATAAGTCTTTCCTGTTCCGGCCGGTCCGATTCCGAACGTGATCATGCGGTTCCGGATGGAGTCGACGTACTGCTTCTGTCCGATGGTCTTCGGCTTGACCGGTCTTCCGGCAATCGTATTGATGATGGTATCCTTGTCGATCTCGACGATTTCATGCTCTTTTTCTTCTGCCAGAAGAGCCAGGGCATAATTCACGTTCTGCTCCGTGATGGCGTTTCCCCGCTCCGATAAATGAAGCAGCTGTTCCAGCAGCCTCCTGGCCTTGACGGTCGACGACGGGGAGCCCATGAGCTTTACGATGCCGTCTCTTTCGATGATGTTGACATTCAGAGTCTTTTCAATCGATTTGACATGCTCGTCGAACTGTCCGAAAATATTCCTTTCGTGTTCAGCGGGTATTTCGATTTCCGCTTCGATGAAGCTGCTCATTCTTCGCCTTTCTTTTAAAAAGCATACCGGAGATTGCCGCCGGTATGCTTTTCTGTTTTATCTGTTCTTCAGGAATGCATCGATTCCTCTTGCACCGGCCTTGCCGGCTCCCATCGCAAGGATGACGGTGGCCGCACCGGTCACGGCATCTCCGCCGGCATAGACGCCGGTTTTGGAAGTCGCTCCGTCTTCTTCATTTGCCACGATGCATTTCTTTTTATTCGTATCGAGTCCGATCGTCGTGGAAGAAATCAGCGGATTCGGGGAAGTTCCGAGAGACATGATCACCGCGTCGCATTCCGTTTCAAATTCCGATCCCGGAATCTCAACCGGACGTCTTCTGCCGGAAGCATCCGGTTCGCCGAGCTGCATGCGGATCACAGCGGATTCCCCTGACCCAGCCGTCCTCGTTGACAAGGATCTCAACCGGATTCGTCAGCAGGTCGAAAATGATGCCTTCTTCCTTGGCATGATGGACTTCTTCTTTTCTGGCAGGAAGCTCTTCTTCCGAGCGGCGATAGACCAGGTGCACTTCCGCCCCGAGACGCAGGGCCGTCCTGGCGGCATCCATCGCCACATTGCCTCCGCCGACGACGACAACTTTCTTCCCGTGGTAGATCGGCGTATCGTAATCATCCCGGTAAGCCTTCATCAGGTTGTTGCGCGTCAGGTATTCATTTGCGGAAAAGACGCCGTTGGCATTCTCTCCCGGAATTCCCATGAACATCGGAAGCCCGGCTCCCGATCCGATGAAGACTGCCTCAAAACCTTCCTTGTCCAGAAGCTCGTCGATCGTAACCGCTTTTCCGATGACGACATCGGTGCGGATCTTCACTCCCATTCCCTCGACGTTCCTGACTTCCTCGGCAACGACCTTGTCCTTCGGAAGACGGAACTCCGGAATGCCGTAGGAAAGGACTCCGCCGGCCTTGTGCAGGGCTTCGAAAATCGTGACGTCATAGCCGAGCTTTGCCAGGTCGCCGGCACAGGTCAGTCCCGAAGGCCCCGAACCGATCACGGCAACCTTATGGCCGTTGGAAGCTGCGGCGCCTTCCGGACGGATGCCGTGGGCCTTGGCCCAGTCCGCCACGAAGCGCTCCAGCTTTCCGATGGAAACCGCTTCGCCCTTGATGCCGCGGATGCATTTTCCTTCACACTGTGTTTCCTGCGGACATACTCTTCCGCATACAGCCGGCAGGGCGCTGGAATCGGTAATGACCTTATAGGCACCGGCAAAATCCCGTTCCTTCACTTTGGCAATGAAATCCGGAATATGGATGCTGACCGGGCAGCCTTTCACGCACTGCGGGTTTTTGCAGTTCAGGCAGCGGCCGGCTTCCTCGACTGCTTCTTCTTCGTTATAGCCCAGGCAGACTTCCTCAAAATTATGGGCACGCACCTTCGGGTCCTGTTCTCTGACGGGAACTTTTTTCATCATATCAGTCATCATTCTTTTCCTCCGTCACAATTGCCGCAGCCGCCGCTGTGCGTTTTGCCTTCTTCGTATCTGAGCTTCGCCTTTCCCTCTTCCGTCTTGTACATCTGGGAACGCTTCATGCACTCTGCCCAGTTGATCTTGTGTCCGTCGAATTCCGGTCCGTCGACGCAGGCGAATTTGATTTCATCGCCGACTGTCAGACGGCAGGCTCCGCACATTCCCGTCCCGTCCACCATGATCGGGTTCATGCTTACGATGGTCGGGATATTGTATTTCTTCGTCGTCAGCGTACAGAACTTCATCATGATCATCGGTCCGATGGAAATGCAGCGGTCGTAATGCTTCCCCTGGTTTTCCACAAGATCCGTGATGACATCCGTGACGAGGCCTTTCCGGACATAGGAGCCGTCATCCGTCGTAATATACAGGTTTCCGGCCACGGCCCTCATCTTCTCCTCAAAGAAAAGAAGTCCTTTGTTGCGGGCGCCGATAATGACATCGGCATCCACGCCGTGCTCTTTCAGCCATTTGACCTGCGGGTAGACAGGAGCAGTTCCGACGCCTCCGGCCACAAACAGGATTTTCATTTTCTTCAGCTCCTCCGGATCCATGGAAACCAGTTCGGACGGTTTTCCGAGAGGTCCCACGACATCCATCAGTTCATCGTTCTCACCGAGGGCATTGAGTTTATCCGTCGCCACGCCGACCGGCTGATATACGATGACGATGGTTCCCTTCTCACGGTCGTAGTCGCAGATCGTAAGAGGAATCCTTTCACCGCTCTCGTCCGTCTTTACGATGACGAACTGCCCCGGCTCACAGTGCATCGCCACCTGCGGTGCTTCGACGTCCATCAGATAGACGACGTCGCTCAGCTGTTCTTTCCGAATAAT
Organism: Lachnospiraceae bacterium; assembly: GCA_022647575.1. Lineage (GTDB taxonomy): Bacteria > Bacillota > Clostridia > Lachnospirales > Lachnospiraceae > Chordicoccus. Next base: position 178,103 of record JALCKY010000001.1, read on the forward strand.
CCTGTACATGAAAGCCTCCTTTTATTATTTACTGTGCTGCTGTCGAATCCGTATTCGACTCTGTGCTGTCATCTGAAACGGAAGCAGCTGACGAAGATGTTCCCGCCGTCGAATCCGCTGCTGAAGAAGCCGATGACTTCACAGAAGAAGTCTTGGATGAAGAGGAAGAAGTATCGGCTGCCTTTGATTCCACAATATACGTTTCACTGGCCGGCGTCGATGTCTTGCCGTTGGCATCCTGCACGATGACCGAGAAGACGTGCGTGCCTGCCAGCATTTCGACCGGTCCGGTATATTCGGTTCCCTTTGTGTTCGCCACTGCATCAAAAGCATAATAAGCCTTGCACCCGGCCGGGAAAGTCACCGTGATCTTGGTACCCGTGACATAGTTTCCGGACGTCGGGGAAATCGAGGCCGCATCAGGCGGAGGAAGCGTAACGTTGTAGACCGCGATGACCGTATTGCTCTGGATGCCCTTGGCATTGACAGCCATTGCGCGTATTTCCGTCCTGCCTTCGGCCGCTGCGACCGGTCCCTGGTATTTCAGGCTCTGCAGTGTCGGATCCGTCCCGTCCGTCGTATAATAGACGGTTTCGTTATCGGCAGAGATCGTAATGGAAATCAGGTCCGTGTAATCCCCTTCCGCCGGATCGAAGACCGGTTCGAAAGCAATATAGGCGGCATACTGGGAACGGATATCCTCATTTGCCGAATCCATCAGTTTCTTGATCGAAGCCGTATCGTCTTTATTTTCATAGGCCTTGATCAGAAGTCCGTAAGTATCCGCATCGTTCTGGTTCTTTGCAATCAGGTCCTGAAGGATCGGAATGGCGCGGTCATAATTCTCCTGAGCCATCAGGATCTCGGCGGTCAGATATTCCGCCTCTGCCGACTGCGGGTTCAGGCTGAGCGCCTGGGCCGCAAAGGAAGCGGCATCCGCATAATTGCCTGCATTGTAGGCAGTTTCCGCATGCTGGATCTGATAATCGTAGCTGTTCAGGTTCCGGTTGTCGATATACAGCCTGACGCCCCATGCCGCCAGTGCGGCGAGGACGATGACCAACAAAGTAATAAGCACAGCCTTTAAGGCACTGTGCTTCTTTTTTTCCGGTTCTTTTTCCTTTTCCTGCTCTGTCTTCAGTTCATCCTTCTGCTTTCTCTGGCTCAGAAGGTATTCCACGGAATTGTAATCCGGGACGAGCTGCACTTCGGCATGACAGACCGGGCAGAAAAGTTCCCCGTTGGGAATTTCGGCTCCGCATTGACGGCATTTCATCGGATAAGCTGTCACTCCTGTTCTTTCAGGTTTTCAAACTGCTCCTGGGACATGAGGATGTTGCGCGGCTTTGTCCCGTCTTCTTCCCCTACGACTCCTGCATCGCACAGCTGATCCATGATCCTGGCTGCACGGTTGAAACCGATTTTGAACACCCTCTGCAGCATTCCGATGGAGGCCTTGTCCTTGTCGATGATCAGGCTGCCGGCATCCCAGAAATACTCATCCCGTTCGTCGGAAGCATTTCCCGCCGCATCAGGCGTATTGTTCATGCTTTCACTGATTTTTTCTTCAACGCTTTCATTATACACCACATCTCCGCCCTGTGAGGACAGAAATTTGACAACCCGGGCAATATCGTCATCCGAGACAAATGCTCCCTGAACCCTCGCCGGCTTCGGGTATCCCTGGGGATAGAACAGCATGTCGCCCTTGCCGAGCAGTTTCTCGGCTCCGTTCATGTCCAGGATGGTCCGGCTGTCGACGCCCGAGGTCACCGAAAGGGCGATTCTGGAAGGCATGTTGGCCTTGATCAGTCCCGTCACGACATTGACCGAAGGCCTCTGCGTGGCGATGATCAGATGGATGCCGGCGGCACGCGCCAGCTGCGCCAGTCGGCAGATGGCATCTTCGACTTCTCCCGGTGCGACCATCATCAGGTCTGCGAGCTCGTCGACGATAATGACGATCAGCGGCATCTTCGGAATCTTTTCCGTGACGGCGGGATCCGCGTTGATTTTCTCGACCCGCTCGTTATACGAATCGATATCTCGGACGCCGTTGTATTCGGCGAATTTGCTGTAGCGGTCCGTCATTTCCGCCACTGCCCAGTTCAGCGCTCCGGAAGCTTTCTTCGGATCGGTGACGACAGGAATCAGCAGGTGCGGAATCCCGTTGTACATTTTCAGCTCGACGACTTTCGGATCGATCATCAGCATCCGTACCTGATCCGGCTTCGCCTTGAAAAGGATGCTCATGATCAGCGTATTGATGCAGACCGATTTTCCGGAACCGGTCGCTCCGGCAATCAGAAGATGCGGCATCTTGGCGATGTCTGCGACAACCGGCTTTCCGCCGATGTCCTTGCCGACGGCAAAGGCAAGCGGTTTTTTGAAGCTGATGTACTCTTCCGATTCCAGCATGTCCCTCAGCATGACGGAACTGTTTTCCTTGTTCGGCACTTCGATTCCGACGGCTGCCTTGCCCGGGATCGGTGCCTCGATGCGGATGTCCGCCGTCGCCAGGTTCAGCTTGATGTCATCGGACAGGCTGAGGATCTTGCTGACCTTGACCCCGTGTTCCGGCTGCAGTTCGTAGCGGGTAACGGTCGGTCCGCGGCTGACATTCGTGACGCGGACATTGACCCCGAAATCATGGAAGGTCTGCTGCAGCTTCTGGGCCGTATCCATCAGATGCTGCTCGGAATCTCCCTTGACCGCTTTTCCCTTCGTCAGCATGTCCGTCTTCGGAAGGCGGAATTCGGGAACCGGCTTTTCGGTTACGCCGATCTCGCTCTTGATGGAGTCCACGCCTTCTTTGATTTCCGTATCGGAAGAACGCTTTGCAGACGCATTCTCTCCCGCGGCCGCTTCGCCGTTTCCTGAAGAATGGTCCGCCTGCGCCTTATGTTCTTTTCCTTCGTTTCCGTGAGCCGTATCCGCCTCTGTGTATCCCGGAATCTCATCGGCTTCCTCCGCGCCCTTCGGCAGGCTGTCTGACTGAATGGCTTTCCGGACAGCTGATTTCAGAGACGCGCTCAGTTCGGAAGGCGAAGGAACGGCTTCCGGCTTTGCCTCCGTGACAGGAGGTACATTTACGGCAGCTTTTCTGCTGTCGATCCGGATATCGGTCAGGGCTGCCCCGGCAGCCGGTTCGGTAACTCTTCCGAGATGCTTTTCCAGACGTTTCTTCTCGGCTTCCTCTTCTTCCCTCTCCGCTTCCGCCTGACGGCGTCTTTCTTCCCGGTCCGCCCTGCGGCGCTCATGCACATTCCGGACAGCGTCGCGGCTTCTGGTGTTCAGGGTCGAAATCAGCGGCTTCTGCGTCAGGACGACCGCACCGATCACCAGACCGGCAATCGTCAGGACATAGGCTCCGACCGTGCTGAAAGCTGCGCCGAAAACCGTGACCAGAAGACCTCCGAGGATTCCGCCTCCGCTGTGTTCGTCTGCTGCCCTCGTATAATAATTTCCGATGGAAATGCTGCGGTCATAGCCGCTCAGGAGGAGCTGCGAAAAGGCGCACAGAAAAAGCAGAAGGATCGCCAGACCGATCATTTTCCGCTTGATCAGGAGATTCTCCCTGTTTGCCATATAGAAAGAAAAACCGAAGAAAAGGACGAACGGAAGGATATAGGCCATGACGCCGAAAAGGCCGAAAGCCACCGAACTGATGGCTGACCCCACGGCTCCGCCCAGATGGAAATTGCTGAGCAGCAGAAGCACGGAGAGCGCCAGTATGACGCAGAGGATGATTTCCGAACGGATTCCACCCGTATCTTTTTCAGACCGCGAAGTCCTGCCCTGCTGTTTTCTGCCGGACTGCGGCCTTCCGGACGAACGTCCGCCTTTTTTCTTAGAAGCCATGAAGCTTTATGCCTCCCCTAATGCAAAATAACCGACCATCGCAATAACCCCTATCGCGAAGCAGTAATACGCAAAATAACGAAGTTTCTTTTTCTGGACCAGGACCAGCATCTTTCTGACGCAGAAGTAGCCGACCGCTCCGGCCATGATTCCGCCCATCAGTCCGTATCCGAAAATCCCCCAGGTAAAAGATCCGTCCGAACCGGCCGAAGCCAGTTCAAAAATCAGCGCCCCGATCACCGCCGGAATGGAAAGCAGGAAGGAAAACCTGACTGCCAGCCTGCGGCTGAGGCCGCATAAAAGCCCGGAACAGATCGTAGCCCCCGACCGGCTGACGCCCGGAAAAACGGCCAGCCCCTGGCAGATGCCGATCAGAAAAGCCTGCCAGAGCGGAACGTCCTTGGGAACTTTGTTTCCGGAATCCGTCCTGTCCACGACCAGAAGGATGATGCCTGTAATCAGAAGTCCCATTCCGGGATAGATCAGCTTCAGGGAAGCCGCCGTCGCCGCTTTCTGAAGCAGCGCCCCGATAATGGCCGTCGGTACGGTTGCCGTCATGATCATGACGGCCAGTTTCCGGTAATTGCCCGTCAGGATTCTCCTGTAGGACGCTTCCTCCTGCGTCTTCAGGAAATGAAACAGCTGCCGGAGATTGAAAAAAAGATCTTTCACGATTCTTACGGTCTCGACAATCAGTCTCAGAATGTCCCTGCGGAAAGCCACGATCACTGCGGCCAGGGTTCCTGCATGCAGAAGCACGTCGAAAAGAAGTCCTCCGTCCGCCGTGATTTTAAGAAGCTGTTCCGCAATAGCCAGATGTCCTGAGCTGCTGACCGGAAAGAATTCCGTCAGCCCCTGCAGGACACCCAGAAAGATCGCTTTCCAAAAATTCATTCTTCCTCATCCCAGTTGTGATATACATCCTGTACATCATCGCTCTCATCGAGCAGGTCAAGGATCCTTTGGAAATTGCCCCGGTCTTCCGGATTGGCAATCGATACATAGTTCTGCGGAATCATCGTGACTTCCGCTTCCGCCACCGGGATGTTCAGTCCGTCGATCGCCTTCTTCACTTCTTCAAAGGCCGCCGGATCCGTGATGATTTCATAGCTGTCGCCCTCATCCTTGAAATCTTCCGCGCCGGCATCGAGAGCCGCCAGCATCAGATCGTCCGCGCTCATTTCGCACTCTTCCTTGTCGATGATGATCTGTCCTTTTTCATCGAACATGAAAGAGACGCAGCCCGGAGTCCCGATGTTGCCGTTTCCTTTTGAAAAGGCAGAGCGTACGTCGGCTGCCGTGCGGTTCTTGTTGTCCGTCAGAGTCTTGACGATAATGGCGGCTCCGCCGGGTCCGTAGCCTTCATACGTGATATTCTCATAATTGATGTTTCCTGCGTCGCCTGCAGCCTTCTTGATTCCGCGGTCGATCGTGTCGTTCGGCATGTTCGAAGCCTTGGCCTTTGCGACGACGGTTGCCAGCTTGAAGTTGTTGGCCGGGTCCGGTCCGCCTTCCTTGACGGCGACGGCGATTTCACGTCCGAGGATCGTGAAAACTTTTCCCTTGGCTGCATCATTTCTCTCTTTCTTGTGTTTTATGTTTGCGAATTTTGAATGTCCTGACATGGTTCCTCTCCTTTTTCCCCGGGCAGTCTCTCTACCCTGACTTTCTTGATGACATGATTCTCAACCCGTAAAATACGGAACTGAAATTTCTTTCCCCTGACGAATTTATCCCTGGGCGTCGGCACATGGTCGAGCAGGGCGGTCAGATATCCGTTCAGCGTTTCTGATTCATTTCCGCTGAAATCATAATCCAGTACTTCTCCGACACGGTCAAGCGGCGTCAGGCCGTCCATCACGATGCTGTTGTCGAAGGAATGCTGGATGTACTGCTCATCATCGTCGTACTCATCCAGGATGCTGCCGACGATTTCTTCCAGAATGTCTTCCATCGTAATCAGGCCGGAAGTCTGCCCGTATTCGTCGACAACGATGACGATGTGCATTTTCTTGCTGCGCATCAGCTGGAAAATGCTGTCGATGCTTCTGGTCTCCGGTATGATCGTCGCCTCGCGCACAAGATCCGGAATATCCTCGATGGCGATCGTATCATTTTCCGGTCCGGCCATGCGCATCTTCACGGCATCCTTCAGATGGATGATGCCGATGATGTTGTCGATATCCCCGCTGTAGACCGGATACCGGGAGTTGCTGTTTTCAAGGATGAAATCCGTCGCTTCCTTCAGGGTCGCCGTGCCTTCCAGGGCCACGATGTTCTTGCGGTGCGTCATGACATCCTTGGCTTCCGTGTCCTCGAAGGAAATGATGTTCTGGATCATTTCCGCTTCATTTTCCTTGATGACGCCCTGCTCATGGGCTTCATCGACGATGGAAATGATTTCCCTCTCCGTCACTTCCTCTGATCCTTTTTCCGGATCCATACGGAAAATGCGCACAAGGAAATTCGCCGTGCCTCTCACGGGAACCGTGACCGGCCTGACGGCTGCCGTCAGGAAACATACAAACGGCAGATAGCGGTAAAGCGTCTTTTCCGGATGCTGAAGGGCGATCTTCCGCGGCACCAGATAGCCGAAGGTCAGGATGACGATCAGCGATGCCAGAAGAACCAGAATCACCGAAAGAAAATCCGGCAGGATGCCGGTTCCCGGAAACACCCTGCGCAGCCATCCGACGGCGGCTGCTTCAAAATACGAGTAGCCGATAAATCCGGAAAGCAGGACCAGGCAAACTCCCCAGGCCATAGCCGTATCCAGGATCAGGGGTCCGTCCAGATATTTTTTCAGGTGAACGGATCTTCTGTCCCCCTCTTTGGCTTTCTTTTCAACCGCATCGTCATCCGCATTGCGCAGCGCAATCGAAAACGCCGCAAGGATTCCGCTTACAGCAATTAAAACCAGGTAAACCAGGCAGGCCCACAAAGGGCCGTTACTGCCGTCTTCCATTCACAGAAACTCCTTATACTGGTAAAAATGATGATCCGTATAATTTTAACAGTTTCATCCGAAATAATCAACCTCATCGGTCCTGCGCCCGTTCCGGATGAATACTCTCGGCACGCGCTTGGAAATATTGCAGGTAAGCTCGTAATTGAAGCGTCCGGAAAGATCGCCGATATCCTCGGCCGTGATGGTTTCTCCTCCCTGGCTTCCCAAAAGGACAGTTTCATCATATTCCTGTGCCTCCGGAATGTCCGTCACATCGACCATAAACTGATCCATGCAGACCCTCCCGAGAATCGGAGCCTTTTTCCCGTGAATCAGCACCCATCCCCTGTTGGAAAGCTGCCTGGGATATCCGTCCGCATAGCCGACCGGAATCGTCGCGACGCGGGTTTCCTTCTCGGTCCGGTAGGTTCCTCCGTAGCTGATTTCCCGTCCCGCTTCGAGCGTCTTGACATACGCGATATGGCTGATCAGGCTCATGACCGGCTTCAGCGGCACGATATGCTTTTCCACTTCGCTCGACGGCCACAGCCCGTAAATCGTGATGCCGGCACGGACCATGGAAAGATTGGCTTCCTTCACCCGGATGATGCCCGCGCTGTTGCTGCAGTGATGAATGGGAATCTTCACGCCGCATTTCTCCACCCTGCCGACAAAATCGAGAAAGCGTCCGAGCTGCACATAGGCAGGAGAAAGATCGGCTTCATCCGCTCTGGCAAAATGCGTAAAGATTCCTTCGATTTCCAGGTTCGGAAGCTCCGAGATCTTCCGGACGGTCTCGACCGAATCGTCGGAGAGGCTGAATCCGATCCTGCTCATGCCGGTATCGACGGCAATGTGCACAATGGCTTTCTTCCCCATTCGGCCGGCCGTTTCGGAAAGCTCCTTCGCCGGTTCGTATTCGAAGATGCAGGCCCTGATATCCTGGCGGATGATGTCTTCGTAGGATTCCGGGAAAGCCTTCCCCAGGAGAAGGACCGGCTTTTTCAGTCCGGCATTCCTGAGCTCTTCGGCTTCCTCCGGCGTGGCTGTCGCATAGCCCCAGATGAAATCCCAGGGTTCGATCATCCTTCCGATTTCCCTGGCCCCGTGTCCGTAGCCGTCCGCCTTGATGACTGCCGTGATTTTGGTGTCCGGTGCCAGATTGGCCTTCATGCTTCTGAAATTGAATTCCGCCGCATCAAGATCGATTTCTGCGCGGATTCTGCTGTACTTTTTCATTTCCTATCGCTCCTTCGGAATCGCTGACCGGATTCCGTCAATTAAATCTCCTGCTTTCATTCCTGATTTTCCGTGTTTTTCCGCAGCGGCATCTCCCGCTTTTCCGTGAAGGTATACCGCAAGCGCCCCTGCGTATGCCGGATCGCATCCCCGCGCAAGAAGCGCCGCCAGGATTCCGGTCAGGGAATCGCCGGAACCGGCCGTGGCCATGCCGTTATTTCCCGAAGTATTGATGAAGATTCTTCCGTCCGGAAGAGCGGTCACCGTCCTCGCACCCTTCAGGATGCAGCAGGCTTTCGTCCTGCCGGCAAATGCGGCAGCGCACGGAATCATTCCGTCTGTGATTTCCCGGATGTTTTTCCCCGTCAGCCGGCTCATTTCTCCCGGGTGCGGCGTCACGAAGATTTTTCCGCGGCAGGCTTTCAGAAGATCCGTCCTGCCCTGCAGGCAATTCAGCGCATCCGCATCGAGCACCAGCGGCTGAACCGCTTTTTCCAGGAGTCTCTCCGTCAGGGCATGGGAAATTCCGTCTGTTTTCAGTCCCGGTCCGCAGACCGTGACGTCCGCCCATGAAAGAGCCCGGTCCAGTGCCTCACAGGAAGCATGGATGTTTTCCTCCGTCGGCTCATCGCCGTAAGTCTCCAGCATGGCTTCCGGAAGCCTGATCTGAAGAATCTTCCGGTTTTCTTCCGCCGTCAGGATCTTCACCATTCCCGCGCCGGTCCGCAGTGCAGAAAGTCCGGCAAATACCGCGGCTCCTGCCATGTTCTTCCGTCCTGCGACCACCAGCACTTTCCCGAAGGTTCCCTTGTTGCCGGAGGGATCCCTCACCGGAATCCTCAGCAGGTCGGAATCTTCCGTCTCAAGAATGACCGGCTTGGACGGAAAAGGAACGATCCCGATATCCGCCGTGACGACCTTTCCCGCATATCCGGCAGTCGGACAAACGAGCAGCCCGGGTTTGGCAAACTGCATGGTCACGGTCACGTCCGCATGCACGGCACATTCCGGTGCAGGTCCCCCGTCGGCGGGAATTCCCGAAGGAACATCCGCCGAAATGACGAAGGCTCCGGAAGCATTCATTTTTTCGATGGCAGAAGCAGCTTCTCCGGCGGGCTCTCTGGCAAGTCCCGTGCCGAACAGGGCATCAATCAGGACATCATACTTTTCCCACCGGGGCTTTTTCACCCTGCGGATTTTCAGCCTGCCGCACACGGACAGCTGATGCTGCATTTCTTCCGAAAAGCGCGACGGGCTGCCCGGAAGGAAAATCTCCGACTGCACGCCGCGAAGCATGAGGATTCTTGCAGCGGCCGCACCGTCTCCTCCGTTGTTGCCGGGTCCGCATACCGCCAGCACGCGGATCTCTTTTTTTTCTTTACTTCGGAAGGCAGGCGCCTTCATCGCTTCATCGGCAATTGCCAGGGCTGCCCTCTCCATCAGAACGGATGAGGGAATCCCGATTTCGGAAATCGTCCGGGAATCGCATTCCTTCATCTGCCTTGCCGTCAGGATGGTCTTCATGAAATCCTCCGTAAAAAATCATAGCAGCGGCTGCCCGCTGCTGTCTCATTTCTTTCCCGTGCTGTCCTGCTGCCTGCTGTTGAGACTGTAGGACAGCCTCATCAGGGAATCCATCAGGTGGACGTTCTCCACGACGACATCTCCCTTGACGTAAAGGTTCAGATCGATCAGGGCAAAATTCCAGATTGCGCGGATTCCGTTTTTCGAAAAAAGCTCTGCGATTTCCAGTGCCTGTTCCTTCGGGACGGCAATGACGCCGACGTCAATTTCATTTTGCCGGACGAACCCGGAAAAATCATCCATCATCTGCACGGGCAGTCCGGAGACAAGGGTTCCCTTCAGCTTTTCATCCGTATCGAAAATGCCCTTCAGGCTGAAGCCGGCGCGGCCGGAGCTTAAGTATCCGGTCAGAGCCCTGCCGATGTTTCCGACGCCGACCAGCACGATGCGGTGCGTTTTCTCCAAACCGAGGATCCGTCCGATTCCGTTCCGCAGGTACTGCACGTTATAGCCGTATCCCTGCTGGCCGAAGCCGCCGAAATTATTCAGGTCCTGACGGATCTGGGATGCCGTGACTTTCATGCGTTCGGAAAGTTCCTTGGAGGAAATCCTTTCAACGCCTTCGTCCATCAGTTCGCCGAGATAGCGATAATACCTGGGGAGCCTTGTGATGACCGCTCTCGAAATGTTTTTATCTTCCAAATTTGCCTCCTGAATCTCTTTGATTATACTTTAACGTTAAAATGATGTCAATTTCTGACATTCAGGTAATTCCCTGCCTTCCGACTGCAGAAAATTGATGCCGGCAAAGACAAAATACGCTATAATATCTCCTTGTGCGGAGGGTATCATGATTCTCGATGTCCAGAATATAACCAAGTCCTTCGGTGATAACGAAGTCCTGAAAAACGCTTCCTTCCATATTGAAGACCATGAGAAGGCGGCAATGGTCGGCGTCAACGGCGCCGGCAAGTCAACGCTTTTGAAAATCATCATGCAGCTGATTCCTCCCGATGAAGGAACCGCTGTCCTTTCGCGCGGAAAAACGATCGGGTATCTTTCCCAGCAGCCGGACCTCAGCGGCGGTCTTTCCATTTATGACGAACTTCTGACCGTCAAATCCGGCGTCATGGAACTGGAGGAAAACATCCGGGCTTCCGAGCTGAAAATGAAAACGCTCACCGGCGACGAGCTTTCTTCTGAAATGATGCGGTACGCGCGCATGTCGGAAGAATTCGAGCGCGCCGGCGGCTACGCTTTAAGAAGCGAGGCAACCGGGGTGCTGAAGGGTCTGGGATTTTCCGAAGAAGAATTTTCAAAAGATGCTTCCGTGCTCTCCGGCGGTCAGAAAACCCGCGTCGTCCTGGGCCGGCTTCTGCTTTCGTCACCCGACATCATTCTTCTCGATGAGCCGACGAACCACCTCGACCTTCCTTCGATCCTGTGGCTGGAAACATACCTGCAGAACTACCGGGGAGCAGTCCTGGTCGTTTCGCATGACCGCTATTTCCTGAATAAGATTGTCTCAAAGGTCATCGAGGTCGACCATTCCCATGTCACGTCCTTCGCCGGGACCTACGATGACTACAGCAGGAAAAAGGCGGACGCCTACCATGCAGCCGCCCTTGCCTATATGAAAGCGGAAAAAGAAAAAAAGCACCAGGAAGCCGTCATCCGCAAGCTCGAGTCCTTCAACCGCGAGAAATCCATCCGCCGTGCGGAGAGCCGGAAAAAAGTTCTTGCGAAAATGACCATGCCCGAAAAGCCCGCGGAGGATAATGCGGAAATGCGCTTTTACGTCCGCCCGAGAATCGAAAGCGGCAATGACGTCCTCACCGTGGACAGCATTGCGAAATCCTTCAGCCGGACTCCTCTTTTTTCCGGTCTTTCCTTCGAGATTCACAAGGGAGAACGCATCGCGCTGATCGGCGGCAACGGAACCGGAAAGTCCACGATCCTGAAGCTGATCAACGGAATCCTCGAACCGGACAGCGGGAGCATCCGGATGGGAACCCATGTCCATATCGGCTACTACGATCAGGAAATGGCCGTCCTCAGTCCGGAGAAAACCATCTTCGAAGAAATATCCGACAGCTATCCGACCCTGACGGAGACCCAGATCCGCTTTACGCTGGCCGCCTTTCTTTTTACGGGAGAGACCGTTTTCCAGAAGATTGAAAGCCTCAGCGGCGGAGAAAGGGCGCGGGTTTCCCTTGCCAAGCTCATGCTTTCCGAAGCCAACTTTCTGATCCTTGATGAGCCGACCAACCACCTGGATATCCAGTCGAAGGAAATCCTGGAAAATGCCCTCTGCTCCTATGAAGGGACCGTGCTCTGCGTTTCGCATGACCGCTACTTCATCAACCGGACTGCGACGCGCATGCTGGAACTGGCCGGACAGACGCTGCATTCCTATACCGGTAATTATGACGACTATCTTGCGCGAAAAGAGGCAATGGCATCGGCCGGAATTCCAGACCCTGCAGATCGCCCTTTGTCCGCAGAGAAAGACTCTTCCGGGGAAGCTGACGGGACAGGCTCGGCCAAAAACGAATGGGTGGCGCGCAAGAACGAAGAGGCCCGTCTCCGGAAGAGAAAGTCCGATCTGGAAAAAGCCGAAAAAAAGATCCTCTCCCTTGAGGAAGAGGATCATCAGATTGATGAACAGCTAAGCGACCCGGTCATTGCCTGCAGTCCCGAAAAATGCATGGAGCTTTCCCGCAGGAAAAACGAAATCGAATCGGAAATCGAAAAAGCCTATTCCGTCTGGGATGAACTCCAGGAAGAATCTTAAAGCAGGCTTTCCAGTTTTTCCCTGACGGCCTTGATGAATGCCAGTGAATCCAGGACCGTCGGATCCGGAAGCGTCGTGATCCTCGCAAGATCCCCTGTCATTTTCCCGCTTTCAATGGTATCGATGACAGCCTTCTCCAGGGCATCCGCAAAATCTGCAAGTTCGCTGATTCCGTCCAGTTCCCCTCTCTTCCTGAGGGCTCCCGTCCATGCGAAAATCGTCGCGACGGAATTCGTCGAAGTCGTCTCGCCCTTCTGATATTTGTAATAATGCTTCTGCACCGTTCCGTGTGCCGCTTCATATTCGAAGCAGCCTTTCGGCGAAACCAGCACGGAAGTCATCATTGCCAGAGAACCGAACGCCGAAGAAAGCATGTCCGAAAAGACATCGCCGTCATAATTCTTGGTGGCCCAGACAAAGCCGCCTTCCGATCTCATGATTCTTGCCACAGCATCGTCGATGAGCGTATAGAAATATTCGATGCCCGCCGCCTTAAACCGTTCTTCAAATTTTTCGGCATAGACCTTTTCGAAAATTTCTTTGAAATCGCGGTCGTAAGTTTTGGAAATCGTGTCTTTTGTCGCAAACCACAGATCCTGCTTCTTGTCCAGTGCATAGGCGAAGCAGCTCTCCGCAAAGCTTTGAATCGACGAATCCAGATTATGGATTCCCTGCACGATGCCGGGGCCCTTGAAATCGAAGATCTTCTCTTTTGTCACTTCTCCGTTTTCTGCCGTATAAACCAGTTCCGCCGTGCCTGCTCCCGGGATCCGGATTTCCGCATTGCGGTAGACATCCCCGTAGGCATGACGCGCAATCGTGATCGGCTTTTTCCAGCTTCTCACATACGGTTCGATCCCCCTGACCAGGATCGGTGCACGGAAAACGGTGCCGTCCAGAATTGCACGGATGGTCCCGTTCGGACTCTTCCACATCTGCTTGAGATGATATTCCTCGACGCGGGCCGGATTCGGGGTAATGGTTGCGCACTTGACCGCCACGCCGTATTTCAGAGTGGCCTCTGCCGAATCAGCCGTAATCTGATCATCGGTTTCATCCCTCTTCTCAAGGCCAAGGTCATAGTATTCCGTCTTCAGATCGATGAACGGCACAAGCAGTTCATCCTTGATCATCTGCCAGAGGACTCTGGTCATTTCATCTCCGTCCATCTCAACGAGAGGCGTCTTCATCTGGATCTTATTCATTTCTGATCTCCTGTCTCATCTGTTTTTTCTTTTCCGGAATTTCAGCGGGCCCCCGGAGTTTTCATCTTCAGTGCCTTGCAGGTCTTTTCAACTGCCGCTTCCAGTTCCTCATCCGTCATGACCGTAACGCGGCCTTCCTCATACTGGGCGTCGACCCATTCCTTCACCTTCTCCACGAGAACGCTCTTCTTGTCGACCTTCTCTTCGTCATGAAGATGATAGTGCGTATCGATCCAGTGTGCGATTCCGGCTGCTCCGGAAGTGTTCGATACCGCGACTTCAACCGGGCGGTTCAGGAATTTCTGCGTATCGAAGATATTGTAGATTTCTTCATTTTTCAGGATTCCGTCTGCATGGATGCCGGCTCTTGTCACATTGAAGTTCGAGCCGACGAACGGCGTCCTGGGCGGAATCTTGTAGCCGATCTCTTTCTCATAATATTCGGCAAGTTCCGTGATGACCTTGGTATCCATTCCGTCAAGCGTTCCGCGGATCTGGGCGTACTCAAAGACCATCGCTTCGAGAGGCGTGTTGCCGGTGCGCTCGCCGATTCCGAAGAGCGATGTGTTGACGCCGGAAGCGCCGTACAGCCAGGCGGTCGTGGAATTTGAAACCGCCTTGTAAAAATCATTGTGGCCGTGCCATTCAATCAGTTCGGAAGGAACGCCCGAATGGTTGCGGATGCCGTAAATGATGCCGGGCACGGAACGCGGAATCACGGATCCGGGATAATTGACCCCGTATCCCATGGTATCGCAGGCACGCACCTTGATCGGAATGCCGTACTCGTCTTTCAGCTTCATCAGTTCCAGACAGAACGGAATGACATATCCGTAGATATCGGCACGCGTCACATCTTCCAGATGGCACCGCGGGCTGATGCCCATTTCCAGGCACTCCCGGATGACATGGAGATAATGCTCCATGGCCTCCCGGCGCGTCATGTGCATCTTATAGAAAATATGGTAATCGGAGCAGGACACCAGGATGCCCGTCTCCTTCATTCCCATCGACTTGACAAGCTCAAAGTCCTTCGTGCTGGCACGGATCCAGCTGGTGACCTTCGGGAAATCATATCCGCGCTCCAGGCATTTGACGACGGCATCGCGGTCTTTCTTGCTGTAAAGGAAGAATTCACTCTGGCGGATTTTTCCTCTCGGTCCGCCCAGACGGTGCAGGTAGTCAAAGATCGTGACAATCTGATCCGTCGTGTAGGGAGCCCGGCTCTGCTGTCCGTCGCGGAAAGTGGTATCCGTAATCCAGATTTCCTCCGGCATGTAATGAGGCACGATCCGGTCGTTGAATGCGATCTTCGGCACTTCGTCATACGGATACAGATTCCGGAAGACGTTCGGCGCCTCGACGTCGACAAGCGGATACATATGCTCTTCCAGTTCGAGAAGATGTGTCTTCCTGTTCAAATGTACTTTTCTGGTCTCGCTCTTCATGCTGTCCCCTTTCATATTCTCTTCTCCCTTTCCGCATCCGTTAGGCATCTTCTTAAAAGAACCAGTGCCCGCTGGGCTGCCGTTGTTCTGATCTTCATGCGGTTTCCGCCAAGATGCAGTTCCTCGGTTCTGACTTCGCCCCTGCAGCAGCAGGAAATGAAGACAAGTCCGACCGGTTTTTCCTTCGTTCCTCCGCCCGGGCCGGCTATGCCGGTCGAAGCGATGCAGAGATCCGTTCCCGTTTTCCTGCATCCGCCCCTGGACATCTCCTCCGCCGTTTCGGCGCTTACGGCTCCGTGCTCCGAGAGAGTGCTTTCCCGGACTCCGAGATATTTTCTCTTTGCATCATTGGAATAAGTCACGAGTCCCTGCATCAGGACATCCGAAGCTCCGGGCACATTGACGATTCTGGAAGCGATCATCCCGCCCGTGCAGGATTCCGCGCAGGTCAGCGTCAGCTTCTTCTTTGCCGCCGTCCGTACGATGGATTCCTCAAGGGTCACCTTCTCATCAAAGGTAAAGATCAGGTCCCCGAAACGTTTTTTCATTTCCGCCGTCATCGGACGGAGCAGCTTCCCTGCCTCGCTTTCCGTCGCTGCCGAAGCCGTCATGCGGACGTGGACTTCTCCGGTCTTGGCATACGTGGCAATGGTCGGATTTGTCTGCGCATCATAAAGATCCGTAATCCTGTCCGCCACCATGCTTTCGCCCAGTTCGACGATCTTGGCCGTTCTGCTCACGAGCACGCGGTCCTGCTTTTTCCTGAGATACGGCATGACCTGCTCATCGAACATCGGAAGCAGTTCATTCGGCGGACCGGGCAGGAGAATGACGCATTTGCCGTTCTCTTCCATCACGATTCCCGGAGCCTGTCCGTTCGCATTCTGAAAAGTTTCCGAGCCTTCCGGGATCAGGGCCATTTTCCAGTTGTTCGCGGTCGCCGTCACCCTTTTGTTGGAGCGCACGTATTTTGCGACACTTTTCTTGATATGAGAAAGGGTTTTCGGATCCTCGACCAGCTTCCTCTTCAGCACTTTGGCGGCGATTTCAATCGTCAGGTCATCCTCTGTCGGTCCGAGGCCTCCGTTGATGAGGACGATGTCCGAGCGCTTCAGCGCCGTGCGGATCGTGTCGGACATCCGTTTCGGATTGTCGCCGACAGCTGTCTGATAATAGCAGGTCAGGCCCGCTTCCGACAGCCGCTCCGCCATGAAATGCGCATTCGTGTTCACAATGTTTCCGAGAAGGATTTCCGTTCCGACGCAGATGATTTCCGCAACCATTTTTTCCTTTCCGAAGCCTGATTATTCCTTTGCCGAGAGGACGCCCTGATTCTGCAGAATGTAGGTGATCAGGGAAATGACCGTCAGGGCCGTGCTGATCCAGACGATGACTTCCGTCAGCGTGTGCAGGAACGGATCCGTGAATCCGATGATCAGGAGAATGATCATCACCATCTGGGATACGGTCTTGGCCTTGCCCCAGATATTTGCAGCGATCACTTTTCCGGTATCCGCTGCCACCAGCCGGAATCCGCTGATGATGAATTCCCGTGAAATAATGATGATGCAGACAATGGCATAAAGCCTTCCGATATCCACGAGACAGATCAGAGCCGCACACACCAGAAGCTTGTCTGCCAGCGGGTCCATGAACTTCCCGAAGTTCGTGATCAGGTGATACTTTCTGGCCAGATAGCCGTCCAGGGTATCCGTCAGCGAGGCCGCGATAAAAATGGCAAGGGCGGCCCACCGGGTCCAGCCTTCGCACCGTCCGGCCAGCATCAGGATCACAAACGGCACCACCAGGATCATTCTCATGACGGTCAGCTTATTCGGTGTATTCATCAGTCGGCACTCCCTCAAGATCGTATTCGGAGGCTCCCGTGATTCTTACCTTCACGAAGTCGCCGGTCATCCATTCCTCAGAAGTTTCCACAAACACATAGCCGTCGACATCCGGAGCGTCGGCGGAAGTTCTTCCCACCCAGACATTCTCTTCCGGGATGCGGCCTTCCAGGACCGCTTCCGCATCGGTGCCGATTTTCTTCCTGCCGCACTCTTTTGAGATCTTCTGCTGCGCGGCCATCAGTTCACCGGCACGTGCCTTCCTGACCCTGACGGGAACCTGGTCTTTCATCTTCGCAGCCGGAGTCCCTTCTTCCTTTGAATAGGGGAAGACGCCCAGGCGGTCGAATTTCATTCTGCGGACAAAGGCCATGAGTTCCTTATGCTCTTTTTCCGTCTCGCCGGGGAACCCGCTGATCAGCGTGGTCCTCAGGGTGATATCCGGAATTTCCTCCCGCAGGTTTCCGATGATGCGGACCAGGTCCGCCTTCGTCGTCCGGCGGTTCATTTTGCGGAGGATTTCATCCGAGCAGTGCTGGATCGGAAGATCCAGATAGTGGCAGATCTTCTTCTCTTTCTTCATCACCGCGATCAGCTCCGGATAGATTTCCTCGGGATAGCAGTATAGGATCCGGATCCATTTCAGGTGCGGGATCCTGCAGAGTTTCTTCAGAAGAACATGGAGCGATTTTTTACCGTAGAGGTCAGTCCCGTAAAGAGTCGTCTCCTGCGCCACCAGGATCAGTTCCCGGACGCCTTCCGACACCAGCCTTGAGGCTTCCGCCGTCAGTTCTTCCATCGGAACGCTCCTGTAATGGCCCCGCAGGGAAGGGATGACGCAGTAGGTGCAGTTCTTATCGCAGCCGTCCGCAATTTTGAGATAGGCGTAGGCTCCGGTCGTAAGCACCCGGTCCTGCTGCCAGACCGCTTCCTCTTTCCGGACCTCGGTCTTCTTCCGGGCGCGGACCTTCAGAAGCTTCCGCAGCGTCTTCACCAGTTCTTCCTGATTTCCCGTCTCGATGACGGCATCGACCTCCGGAAGTTCCTTTTCAATGTCGCTGCGGTAGCGGTTTGCCATGCAGCCCGTCACGATCAGGGCCCGGGCGCGCGCATTCTTTTTCAGTTCTGCCAGTTCCAGGATTGTTCGGATGCTTTCTTTTTTGGCATCGGAAATGAAGCAGCAGGTATTGACGATCAGGGCGTCCGCTTCCGCTTCATCGTCCGTCAGTTCAAAGCCTTCGCTGCGAAGGGATCCCAGTATTTTTTCCGAATCGACCCGGTTCTTGTCGCAGCCGAGCGAAACGAGCAGGATTTTCTTCATCGTTCTTTCCGTTCTTTTTCGTCTTTCTTTTAAAAAACAGGATGAGATTCTCCCCATCCTGTCTTTCTGTTATAGCTGATTGGATTCGCCGCCCTCTGAATCCGGGATTATTCTTACCTGTCCCTGATACAGCTCGTCTACGGCGATGGACAGCGGCTTCCTGCCCTTTGCGTTGCTGATCAGCGGCGCGTCTCCTGCCACGATCTGTCTGGCCCTGTGTGAAGTGGCCATGACGATTGAATAGCGGCTGCTGACTACGGGGACCGTGTCGTCCTCCGAAGTGGCATTGACTGCCTCAATCATTTCCTTATAAGACGGATGGATCATCATGATAAATCATCTCCCTTCATGCTTTCTTTCAGTTCGCGTGTGATCTCGGAAATGAATTCTCCATTCCTCGATCTTCTGCTGTGTTCCGCCCGGATGATTCCGTGCAGCTTTTCAATGGAATCTTCCAGGTCGTCATTGACCAGTAAATAATCATAGGCCGGAATAAACTCTGCTTCTTCCGTTGCCCGTCTCAGCCTTCCCCGTATTTCCTCTTCGCTCTCCGTTCCCCGCTTCCGAAGCCTTCTTGCCAGTTCCACGGCGGAAGGCGGCGTCACGAAAATGAGTACGGTGTCCGGATGTTTTGCCTTGACTTTGGATGCTCCCTGCACTTCGATTTCCAGGATGACATCCCTGCCGCTGTTCAGCTGTTCCTCGACGTATTTCCGCGGCGTGCCGTAATAGTGTTCCTGATACCTGGCGTATTCAATCAGCTCGTCGTTGTCGATCATCTTCTCGAATTGTTCCTTGGTCCGGAAGAAATATTCGACTCCGTCCGTTTCCTTCTCTCCGGTCACGGCATTGATTCTCGGGTTTCTTGTCGTTGCGGAAATGGAGAGGGCGTAATTCCCGTATCTTGTCAGCAGGCCTTTCATCAGTGTTCCCTTGCCGGCTCCCGAAAAGCCGGACACCACCGTCAGGATTCCCTTCTGATCCATGTTTCCTCCGTCATTCGATATTCTGCACCTGCTCGCGGACCTTCTCGATTTCCGTCTTCAGCTCAATGCCGATATCGGAGGTCGTAAGGTCATTCGCCTTTGAAAGAATCGTATTGGCTTCCCGGTTCATTTCCTGGGCGAGGAAGTCCAGTTTCTTGCCGACGCCGTCGCCGGCTGTCAGGGTCTTCTTCATTTCCTCGATGTGGCTCTTCAGACGCACGGTCTCTTCATCCGTACAGATCCTGTCGGCATAGATGACGACTTCGGCAGCGATGCGCGAATCATCGACATCCCTGTCCTCCAGGATTTCCTGCATCTTCGCCGTCAGCCTTGCACGGTAATCCTCCAGGATCTTCGGCTCCAGCTCTTCGATCTTCTCGGCGCAGACCTTCATGCCGTCCAGCTTGCCGATGAGATCTTCCTTCAGGCGTCCGCCTTCGGTTTCACGCGATTTGGCAAACTGCTGCGCTGCCGACCGGAGGACCGGTTCCAGCAGGGCCCACAGTTCCGATCCGTCACCGGAATCCTCTTCCATTTTCAGGACTTCCGGCGCACGGGCAATATCGGAAACCCGGATCTCGTCCGTCAGTCCCAGATCCTCACGGATCTGTTTCATATAGCCGAAGTAAGCTTCCGCCAGCGTCCTGTTGTACAGCAGCGCCGAGTCTTTCCCGCCCATGTCCTCGAGGGAAATGAACACGTCGACCTTGCCGCGCTGCATGTATTCCTTCAGCGTGTTCCGGATCTGGGTTTCAAAAGCGCCGAGTTTTTTCGGCATCCGGATATTGAAATCAAGATATCGGTTATTGACAGATTTCATTTCAACCGTCAGACGGTAATCGCCGTCCGATGTCTCAGCTCTGCCGAAACCGGTCATGCTTCTGATCATAGGAACTCCTTTTTCACGGTATCCATGATAGTTTAGCGCATTCCGGCAAAACCGTCAACTTTTATGGTATAATTGGCCGGAGGAAAAAATATGGCATTTGACGGCATCACCATTGCGAATATCGTATGCGAACTGAACGCCGTGCTGACATCCGGCGGAATCAGCCGCATCATCCAGCCTGAAAAGGACGAACTGTATCTGACGGTCAAGAACAGCCGCACGAACTTCGTCCTTTATATGAGTGCGAGCGCCTCGCTGCCCCTGGTCTATCTGGCCGGTGAGGCGCCCAAGGCGTCCCTGACGGCACCCAATTTCTGCATGCTCCTCCGCAAGCATCTTCAGGGTGGGAAAATCCTGAAAGCGGTGCAGCCTTCGCTCGAACGGGTGATCGATCTGGAAATCGAGCATCCGGACGAACTCGGCGATCCCTGCCGGAAGCATCTCATGATTGAAATCATGGGCAAATACAGCAACATTATCCTGACAGATGCGGACGGAATCATTCTCGACAGCATCAAGAGGGTTCCGGCAACCATGAGCTCCGTGCGCGAAGTCCTGCCGGGCAGGAAATATTTCATTCCGGAGACCCAGAAAAAATCCAATCCGCTTGAGGCAGAGGAAAGCAGCTTTCTGACCGCTGTCTTTTCTTGTCCTCAGGAGACGGCAAAGGCACTCTATAATTCCTATACCGGCATCAGTCCTCTCGCCGCGGAAGAATTCTGCTTTGAGGCCGGAATCGACGGCGGCGCTGCCGCTTCTTCGCTGAATGCGGACGAAAGAAAAAAACTGGCGGAAGTCTTTCTGTCCCGCATGAAGGATATCCGGAACGGAAAGTTCTTCCCGAACATCATCTTTGAAAACGGCGAGGCAAAAGAATTCGCCAGTTTCCCGCTGTCCATGTACGGACAGGATGAACGGAAAAGTTTTGAATCTGTCAGCGAAGAGCTCCGCTTCTTCTACGCGGCAAGGAACCGGCAGGCGCGCATACGGGAGCGCTCCGCCAATCTGCGCCATGCCGTGACGACAGCCCTGGACCGCATCAACAAAAAGGCAGCCATTCAGGAAAAACAGCTTCTGTCCGCGGAGAAAAAGGACCAGTACCGTCTGTACGGGGAAATGCTCAACACCTACGGATACGAAGCGGAAGAAGGGGCAAAAAGCCTGGAAGTCATCAACTATTATACAAATGAACCTCTGACGGTTCCACTGGATCCGACCCTCTCCGCCACGGAAAATGCA
The DNA here is from genome assembly GCA_022647575.1 of Lachnospiraceae bacterium. Lineage (GTDB taxonomy): Bacteria > Bacillota > Clostridia > Lachnospirales > Lachnospiraceae > Chordicoccus. The sequence continues at coordinate 199,403 of JALCKY010000001.1, forward strand.
CAGAAATATTTTGAACGCTACACAAAGCTGAAAAGAACGGAAAGCTCCGCCTCCGCACAGCTGAAGGAAACGCTGGAGGACCGCGACCAGCTGGAGTCGATCCTGGAATCTCTGGAGCTTGCGGAAACGGAAGGCGATCTGCAGACAATCCGCAGGGAGCTTGAGGAATTCGGCTGGGTCAGGAGCCATCCCGCTTCCAGGGGAAAAGTCCGGGAAGAGAAATCCTCTCCGATGCTCTTCCGTTCCAGCGACGGATTCCTGATTGCCGTCGGCAAGAACAATTATCAGAACGATGAACTGACCTTCCGCTATGCGAACGGGAATGACTGGTGGTTCCATGCCAAGGGCCAGCCCGGCTCCCATGTGATCCTGCGGACGGAAGGACGCGAAGTGCCCGACCGCGCTTTTGAAGAGGCCGGTGCCCTGGCCGCCTTCTATTCCAAGGGCCGGCGCGCCCCGAAAGTGGAAATCGATTACACGCTCCGGAAAAACATCCGGAAGACCCCTGCGGGAAAGCCGGGGTTCGTCATCTACCATACCAATTATTCCCTGATGGCCATCCCGGATGTTTCGGGACTTGAGCGGATTGCCGACCGTCCGTGAATTTCTGATGCCGGATGCGTCCGCGCAGGACGGAAAGTTGCATTTTCCTGATGCATCGCTTAAGATAGAAAAATAAAAATGCCGAGGTTTGAAATGAAGACAGCGGTACTGATACCATGCTATAACGAGTCGCAGACCATCGGAAAAGTCGTGCGCGATTTCCGCGCAGCGCTTCCGGATGCCGACATCTATGTCTATGACAACAATTCCAGCGACGGAACCGACCGGATTGCCAAAGAGGCCGGAGCCATCGTCCGCTACGAATATGCGCAGGGAAAGGGCCATGTCGTCCGTTCCATGTTCCGCGACATCGAAGCCGACTGCTACATCATGGCAGACGGCGATGATACGTATCCTGCGGAGGCTGCTCCCCGTCTTGCGGAAGCGGTTCTCATCCGCCACGCGGACATGGCCGTCGGCGACCGCCTCTCCTCCACTTACTTTACGGAAAATAAACGTCCCTTCCACAACTCGGGGAATATGCTGGTGCGCGGCATCATCAATACGATGTTCAAATCGCACGTCAATGACATCATGACCGGGATGAGGGCTTTCAGCCGGCGTTTCGTCAAATCCTTCCCGGCGATTTCCAAGGGTTTTGAAACCGAGACGGAAATGACGATCTTCGCCCTGGACAACGATCTTTCAATTGAGCAGATGCCGATCGAATACCGGGACCGTCCGGAAGGAAGCACCTCCAAGCTCAATACGGTTTCAGACGGCTTCAAGGTCCTGATGACTTCCGCCCGCCTCTTCCGCGACGCGAAGCCCTTCCGCTTCTTCGGAGTCATCTCCCTGCTTCTCCTGGCCGTTTTTCTGTGCCTGTTCATTCCCATCTGGCTTGATTTTCTCCATACGGGAACCGTTCAGAAATTCCCGACCCTGATCATGCTGGCCGGACTTTTTGTCATCGTTGTCATCAATTTCTTCTGCGGAATCGTGCTTTCGGTCCTGAAGAAGCAGCACCGCGACAACATCGAACGCTTTATGAACCTGCAGGCAACCATCGATCATTTTTACGGTGGAAACGGCTCCGGCGGAAACAGATCCTGAAACGGGCGGACATCTTATGAACCTCACCATGATTGAATATCTGGAAGTCAACACCATCGGCATTCTCCTGCTTATGGCCATGCTGTTTTTCATCAAGAGAAAATCGGCCGCAGCCGTCGCAGACGGCCACCGTCCTTTCCTGCGGATGGCTGTCCTGAATATCGTGATTCTTGCATCAGACAATATCATTTACCTTTTCAGGGGCCACGGCGGCACGGGCATGATTCTTCTGAACCAGCTGGCCTGCGCGGTGTTTTTTATCTGTCACACCCTTTTCTGCTATGAATGGGTTCTGTACCTGTCCGCAAGGCTTTTCCCTCGGAACAGGACTGAAAAAAATCTCTTTCTCCTGATTCCGGTCATGGTCAACACGGTGCTGGCCGTCTCCTCTCCGTTTACCGGATGGCTCTTCACCCTGACGGAAGACAATTACTACCGGCGCGGTTCCCTGATCCTGCTCTCTACGGCAGCATCCGCCGTCTATCTGATCATCAGTACTCTTGCCGTCGTAAAAGAATGGCGCCATTCCGCAAAGAGACGCTCAAACGGAGAATACCTGATTCTTCTCATCTTTCCCTTTGCCCTGATGGCCGCGAACCTGATCCAGTTTCTTTGCTATGGGCTTTCCGTCGTCTGGATTGCCTGTGCCCTTCTGATGATCCTGCTTTTCATCGATCTTCTGAATGACCAGCTGTCCAGGGACAGAATGACCGGCCTCTATAACCGCGGATATGCAAACGAACAGCTGGCCTGGGAAGATGAACATCCTTCCGGAAACAGCACTCTTTTCATGATCATGTTCGACCTGGATCATTTCAAGCAGATCAATGACCGGTACGGCCATCTCAGCGGAGACAAGGCCCTGATTTCCGCAGCAGCCATCATCCGGGACAGCAGCAGAAAAAGCGATTCCGCCTTCCGCTACGGCGGCGATGAATTTCTTCTGACCGGACATTCGGAAAATGAATCGGATGTTGAAGGCATCCTGAGAAGAATCGACCGCTCGATTGCCGCCTTCAACCGCTCGAAGAAGTGTCCGTTCGAGATTTCAGTCAGTTACGGCTACGCGGTGCGAAAGCCCGGGGATTCCCGGACCGCGGACGCCGTCCTGCGCGAAGCCGACGAAAACATGTATCTTAACAAGCATCAGAAAAACCCCTCCGCCTGAATCCTGCAGAGGGGTTTTTTCTTTCCGTTCATTATGGTTTTACGACGAAATTGATGATCCTGCCCGGAACATAGATTTCTTTTACGACGGTTCCGGTCAGTCGGTCGGCAACAGCCTTGCGGCCTGCCTCCAGTGCTTCTTCCTTCGAAGCTTTTACGGAAAGGTTCACAACGCCGCGCGCTTTTCCGTTGACCTGTACGGCGATCTCCTTCTCGTCATCCTGACGAAGGTTCTCGTCATGCTTCGGCCAGGTATTCTTAAAGACCGATTCCGTATGGCCGTACTGCTGCCACAGCTCTTCGGCAATATGCGGTGCAAACGGAGACAGCAGCGTAATGTAAGTCTCGATCGTCTCGCGGTCGATTCCGCCTGCCGTCTTGGCGACTTCATAGAATTTATTGTTGTATTCCATGAAGGCGGAAATGACCGTATTGAGGCTGAACGATTCCAGGCGGGTCGTGATGTCGTAGATCAGCTTGTGACGCAGCTTGACCATTTCATCGGTAGCCTTGACGTCCGCTTCCTTTGAATCCAGCGCCAGCTTCCAGAAACGGTTCAGGAAGCGGTAGACGCCGTCGATTCCCCTGTCATCCCACTCCGCATCCAGTTCCGGCGGTCCTACGAACAGCTCGTACATGCGCAGGGAATCGCAGCCGTAATTTTCAACAAGATCATCCGGCGATACGACATTGCCCTTCGACTTGCTCATCTTGATGCCGTTCTTGCCGGTAATCATTCCCTGGTTGAAGAGCTTCTGGAACGGCTCGTCAAAATCAACCACTCCGATGTCATGCAGGAACTTCGTATAGAATCTTGAATACAGAAGATGCAGGACAGCATGCTCGACGCCGCCGATATACATGTCGACCGGCAGATACTGATCTGCCTTGGCCCGGCTGACCAGTTCCTTGTCGTTATGGTTGTCGACATACCGCAGGAAATACCAGCTGGAGCCGGCCCACTGCGGCATCGTGTTCGTTTCCCTCTTTGCCGGAGCCCCGCAGACCGGGCAGGTTGTGTTGACCCAGTCATCGATGGCCGCCAGCGGTGATTCACCGGTCCCCGTCGGTTCATAATGCTCGACATTCGGAAGCGTCAGAGGCAGCTGGTCTTCCGGCACCGGCACCGCTCCGCAATGCGGGCAGTGGATGATCGGAATCGGCTCGCCCCAGTATCTCTGTCTGGAGAAGACCCAGTCGCGCAGCTTGTAATTCGTCGTGATCTTGCAGATGCCTTTCTTCTCCAGCATCTCCGGAATTTCTTTCTTGGCCTTTTCAGAATCCATGCCGGACCAGTCTCCGGAATTGATCATGATGCCGGGTTCCGTATAGGCTTCCTGCAGGTCCGGATTCTCTTTGCCGTCCGGGGAAATGATCTGGACGATCGGAAGGCCGAACTTTTTCGCGAAAGCAAAGTCACGCGTATCGTGCGCCGGAACGCACATGATGGCTCCGGTGCCGTAATCCGCAAGGACATAATCCGAAAGCCATACCGGCATCTCTTTTCCGTTCATCGGGTTTCTGCAGTAGCTTCCCGTGAAGACGCCGGTCTTCTCTTTATCCTGCAGACGGTCAACGGAAGATTTATTTGCCGCTTTCTTAATGTAATCCTCGACTTCCGCCTTATGCTCCTCCGTCGCCAGGGACTTTGCCAGGGCATGCTCCGGTGAAAGGACCATGAAGGTCGTGCCGTAGAGAGTATCCGGACGCGTCGTATAGACCTTGATCTTTTCTTCGCGGCCGATGACTTCATAATCGATTTCCGCGCCGTGGCTCTTGCCGATCCAGTCTGTCTGCATCTTCTTGACTTTTTCCGGCCAGTCCAGCGTTTCCAGTCCGTCAAGCAGGCGGTCCGCATACGCCGTGATCTTCAGCATCCACTGACGCAGGTTCTTTTTCGTGACAGGCGTTCCGCAGCGTTCGCAGCAGCCGTCAACGACTTCTTCATTTGCCAGGCCTGTCTTGCAGGACGGGCACCAGTTGATCGGGAACTCTTTTTCATAGGCAAGCCCTGCCTTGAACATCTTGACGAAGATCCACTGCGTCCATTTATAGAAATCAGGATCCGTCGTATTGACTTCCAGATCCCAGTCGTAAACCGCACCGATATCCTTGATCTGGCGGCGGATGTTGTCGATGTTCTTCTTCGTCTGAATGGCCGGATGAACGCCCATTTTAATGGCGTAGTTCTCGGCCGGCAGGCCGAACGCATCCCATCCCATCGGATGGATCACGTAATAGCCGTTGAGCATTTTATAGCGGCTCCATACGTCGGAAATGACGTAGCCTCTCCAGTGTCCGACATGAAGCCCGTTTCCCGATGGATAGGGGAACATGTCCAGGCAGTAGTATTTCGGTTTCTTTCCGTCATTGACGTTGGTCGGATGCTCGTTCCAGAGCTTCGTCCATTTGTCTTCGACTGCAGTATGATTATAAGGAATAGCCATTTTACGCCTCCGGATTCTTAATTGCGTGTACCTGTCAATTCTATGCAAATCGTCTTTCTTTGTCAAGGCGGCTTATGCATCTTACCGGTTCGTCTCCCGGACAGTTTCCTCGCCGCGGGAAGATTCACCGGAACGGATGGAGAGAAAAGCCCCGAGACTTCCGCGGAGTCCGTGCGAAGCCCGGTGCGAAAAGAGGAAGTCCGGATTGCAGGCAGTGCAGATGCCGGGCATCATGATGTTCTCCTCCCGGACTCCTGCCCGGAGAAGAACTTTCCGGTTGGCCTTCCACAGATCCAGCATGTATTTCCCGTTTTCTTTTAATACCGAGCAGTCCGCGTCGAACTGCGAGGCAACCTCTTCCCCGACTTCATAGCATTCGCCGCAGATGGACGGTCCGATCACGCAGATCAGGTCTTCCGGCTCTGTCCCGAATTCCGCCTTCATTTTCGCGGCGGTCACCGCACCCATGCCCTGCACGGTGCCTCTCCAGCCGGAATGCGAAAGGCCGATGGCCCTGTGTACGGGATCCGCAAAATAAAGCGGCACGCAGTCCGCATAGGAAGTGTAAAGGACGATCCCGGGCTCATCGGTAATGAATCCGTCGACGTCCCGCCATCCCCTCTCTCTTGTAACTCCCTTTCCCCGGTCTTCCTTCCCGACCCGCCGCACGTTCGTCGTATGCGTCTGCTGCGTGCAGACGATGTCTTCCATGCGGACGCCGATGGCTTCGGCAAAGCGCCGGTAATTCTCTGAGACATTTTCAGCAGGATCGCCGCGGTGGAAGCTCAGGTTCATTTCCGAAAAATAACCCTTGCTGACTCCGCCGAGCCGCGTGGAAAAAGCATCCAGCAGCCAGGCCTCTTTGTCCAGCGGGGCAAAGGAGAGCCAGACCGTGCCTCCGCTGCGGTGCAGGACGGTCTTTCCTCTGTCTTCCGGTTTCCATTTGATATCCATTTTCTTCTCCCCGACTTACGGCCGAAGCTTTCAGGCCGTATAGTCAAATGCATTTTTCACCAGTTCGATTCTGTTTCCCGTGATGCCGACGACATCGAAGCGCATCGGCCGGTTCTCCGGGATCCGGTTTCTGGCCAGATAAAAAAGGGCTGTCCTGGAAACCTGCCTTCTCTTCTTTCCGTCAACGGCAGAAAGCGCTCCGCCTTCCGCCATGTCCTTTCGGTATTTCACTTCCGCAAAAACAAGGTACTCTCCGTCCTCCGCGACAATATCGATTTCCCCCTGCCGGCAGCGGAAGTTCATTTCCAGGATCCGGTATCCGTTTTCTTTTAAAAAACCGGCAGCCATGGCTTCATAGCTGCCGCCGACGCTTCTTTTATTCATCTGTGCGCTGTTCCTTGTCTGTCTACAGGAAATGAGTCAGGAATGTGCTGCGGTGAATCGGACACGGTCCGTATTTCTTCAGCGCCTCGATGTGCTCTGCCGTGCCGTATCCTTTGTGCTTCGCAAATCCGTACTGCGGAAACATTTCGTCGTATTCCAGCATCAGGCGGTCACGGGTCACCTTGGCAATGATGCTCGCCGCGGCGATGGAAACGCTCTTTCCGTCTCCGCCGATGATCGGAACCTGGGCCGTATAGATGCCGGGAATCGTAACCGCATCATTGAGAAACAGGTCCGGCTTTACGGAAAGCTGGGATACCGCCTGGCGCATCGCCTCATAGGTTGCCTGAAGGATATTAATCTCATCGATGCGTTTCGGCGAAGCCATACCGACTCCGACGGAAACAGCCTCCGACATAATTACCTCATAAAGCTCTTCCCTTTTCTTCGGGGTCAGCTTTTTGGAATCGTTGAGATAAAGGACCAGATGGTCCTTCGGCAGAACGACTGCCCCTGCGACAACCGGCCCGGCCAGCGGTCCCCTTCCTGCTTCGTCGATTCCGCAGATGATTCCGCGGTCATCGAATTTTCTTTCGTAGACCATCAGGGAGAGGGTGCGTTCGGTTTCTTTTTCCAGCCTGAGCTTCTGCTTTTCTTCCTTCTCTATCTGTTTTTCCAGCTGTTTTTCAGTCATCGGCTTTCTCCAGTGTGATTCTTCCCAGGACGCCGCTCCGGAATTCCCTCACGACGATTCCTGCTGCCTTGACGGTGTCCGGACCTCCTCCGGGCAGGATGCATCCGCGGTTTTCCGCAATCTGCATCAGCATTGTATTTTCCTCTTCCGATTCATCGACTCCGTAGCGGCTGTGCACGGCTCCGGGAGCCGCATCCTTCAGCCTCTTCAGGGCCAGGATTCCCAGGTCGGCCATATCCAGTATTTCTTCTTTGATGGAGCCGACAAGGGCCAGGTTTTCTCCCACCCCCGGATCCTCGATCTTCGGCCAGAGGATTCCCGGCGTATCGAGCAGCTCCAGTTCGCTGTTCAGGCGGATCCACTGCTTGCCTCTTGTCACGCCCGGCCTGTCCCCCGTTTTTGCCGTTGCTTTTCCCGTGAAGGAATTGATGAAAGTCGATTTCCCGACGTTCGGAATTCCGAGCACCATGGCCCGGAGCGGGCGTCCGATGATGCCCCTCTTCCGGTTTCTTTCAATTTTCTCCGCACAGGCTTCCTTAACGCGGGGCATCAGGGCCTTCACGGTGCGGTTATTCCTCGAGTCCGCAGGGAAGGCAATGAGGCCTGCCTTCTGATAGAAGGCAAGCCACCTGCGGTTTTCTTCTTCATCCGCCAGATCGGATTTTCCAAGAAGCAGGATGCGTGCCCTGCCTTCCGAGAGCCTGTCAGCCTCGGGATTCCGGCTGGACTTCGGATTCTGGCATCCGCCAGTTCTATGATCAGATCGACCAGGCGGATATCTTCCTGCATTTCACGGAGCGTTTTTGTCATGTGCCCCGGATACCATTGATATGTCATGATGCTCCTAATTCACGAAGCCGATCCTGGAACTGGGCACGGTAATGAACCAGACCTTCCCGATGATCTTGCTCCGGGTGATATTTCCCACGTCGGCAAAGCGGCTGTCTTCGCTGTTGTTGCGGCTGTCCCCGAGCACAAAGTACTCATTGGTACCAAGGGAAATGGTATCGGCCGCCAGCCCTGCATTTTCAATGCTGGGAAACTGCTTGTCTTCCATATAGGTCTCCCCGTTGATCAGGATGAGACCGTCCTTGATCTGGATCTTTTCGCCCGGAAGTCCGATGACGCGCTTCACGTGCACGGTTGAATTCTCCGTGTCGGAAGTCCTGTAGGCGATCAGGTCCCCCCCTGCTGATGGAACCCAGTCCGTACACCAGCTTGTTGACCAGGGCATGGTCGCCTGACTGCAGGGTCGGGTCCATGGAAGTATCCTGGATCGTGACCGATGAGCAGAAGGCAAAGGAAAACAGCGCAGCAAGACCAAGGACGATCAGGATCTGCAGGATCCACGCCGTCAGTGATTTTGCCTTCGGGTCTTTAAAGAATCTCTTTTTGACCGGTTCGGTTTCGACTTTTGATTTTGCCATGATGGTTTTTAAGAACTGAAAAGGGGACAAGATACTGTTCTGTATTTGTCCCCGTAAGTTTCATTATGATTTGACGGCTTCCCTGACCTTTGCACTCTTGCCGGAACGCTGACGCAGATAGTTGAGCTTTGCTCTCCTGACCTTGCCTTCGCGGACAACTTCGACATCCGCTACGTTCGGGGAGTGAAGCGGCCATGTCTTTTCGACGCCGACGCCGCTCGAGGACTTCCTCACCGTAAAGGTTTCACGGTTGGATCCTCCCTGTCTCTTCAGGACGACACCTTCGAAAATCTGGATTCTTTCGCGGTTGCCTTCCTTGATTCTGGAATGCACACGTACCGTATCTCCTACACGGAACTCCGGCACTTTCTCTTTTTTCTCGCCATCTTCAATGGCCTTCAGGATTTCGTTCATTTTTTTCTCCTCACTTTTGGATGTTCATGATACGAAATGTACCAGCGGACCATCTTTTTTTACGCAACGTTGGTATTATACTATATGTTTTTTTTGTTTGCAAGGTATTTCGCGACGAACGCCCTTTCCTTGGGACTGATCTGCGCAGAGTCCAGAAGGTCCGGCCTTCTGTCCGCCGTACGCATCAGAGACTGCTCCCTCCTCCAGGCATCCACCTTGGCATGATCGCCGGAAATCAGGATCGGCGGAACGCTTCTCCCGTTCCAGAGCTCCGGTCTTGAATACTGCGGATATTCCAGCAGTCCGTCTCCGAAGGAATCATCGTCCGCTGACTCGCCGTTGTGCAGGACTCCGGGAATCATTCTCGAAATGGAATCGATCATCACCATGGCCGGAAGTTCCCCTCCCGTCAGGACATAGTCCCCGATGGAAACCGAATCCGTGACGATTTCATCCAGTACGCGCTCATCAACGCCTTCGTAATGTCCGCAGAGAAACACCAGATCCTTCTCGACCGCAAATTCCCTGGCCATCTCCTGCCGGAAAACCCTGCCCTGCGGAGTCAGATAGATCGTTCTCGGCGCACTTCCGATGCGGTCCGCGACGGAACGCCATGCATCATAGACAGGCTGTGCCTGCATGACCATTCCCGCTCCGCCCCCGTACGGATAGTCGTCCGTTTTTCCGTGCTTTTCGTTGGTGAAATCACGGATATTCACGGCGTCGACCGTAATCAGCTGTTCTTCGATTGCACGTCCGATAATGCTGTTGTCAAGGCCCTGAAGGATCATCTCCGGAAACAGGGTCAGGATATGGTAATTCATCTTAATCGATCAGGCCTTCCAGTAAATGAATCGTGATTTCGCCTTTTTCCGTGTCGACCCTGAGAATGCAGCTGTCGATTGCGGGAATCAGGACTTCCTTTCCGGAACTTCTCTTCACGATGTAAACATCGTTCGCTCCGGTCTGGGTGACATCGGCAAGCGTTCCGAACTCGCTGCCGTCTTCCAGAAGGACACGGCATCCGATGAGATCGCCTACGTAATACTCATTCTTTCCAAGCGGAAGTGCATCTTCTCTTCTGATGCAGAGGCTTCTGCCCTTCCATTTTTCCACATCTTCAATACGGTCGAAGCCTTTGAATTTCAAAAGCGGACTGTTCTTTGCATAGCGGACGCCTTCGATTTCCAGGGGGAGTTTTTCCTCTCCCAGATCCAGCAGCACCGTTTTCAGCGTTTCGAAGCGCGACGGGTCCTGGGAAGTCGTGTAGACTTTCACTTCCCCCTTGAGCCCGTGCATCCCCGAAATAATTCCGACTTCAAAATATTCACGCATCATTACTGTGTGATTTCCACAACGACTTTTTCTTCTGTCTTTGCAGCAGCCGCCTTTACGACGGAACGGATTGCCTTGGCAATGCGGCCCTGACGGCCGATTACCTTCCCCATGTCTTCCTGTGCCACTTTCAGTTCGACAAGAATGGAGTCTCCGTCTTTTGTTTCCGTAACTGACACCTCATCAGGATGATCGACCAGGGCTTTTGCAATCACTTCAACAAGTTCTTTCATGTTGCACCTCCATTGCCCTATCGGCCAGTTTACTTCTGGATACCTGCAATCTTCAGGATTTTGGCAACTTCAGCCGTCGGCTGTGCACCGTTTCCGAGCCATTTCTTAGCTGCTTCTTCGTCTACATGGAATTCAGACGGATCCTTGGACGGATCGTAGGTTCCGATTTCTTCGATAAATCTTCCGTTGCGCGGGGATCTTGCATCCGCTACGACGATTCTGTAAAACGGTTCCTTTTTCTTGCCGATTCTTCTTAATCTGATTTTGACTGCCATTGCTTTTTTCTCCTTTGTCTTCTTTGATTGATCTATTTAAAAAGGAAGCTTCATGCCGCCTTTTCTTCCAGCTTTTCCGCTGAGCATCCCGGGCATTTTCTTCATCATCTTCCTTGCCTGGTCAAACTGCTTGACCAGCCGGTTGACTTCCCCCGATGTCGCAGCCGCATCCCTTCGCAATCCTGTTCTTCCGTGACGGGTTCAGGATGTCCGGATTCGAACGTTCTTCCGGCGTCATGGAAAGTATGATGGCTTCATATCTGGAAATAGTTTTTTCATCCACCATCCCGGCGGCTTCTTTCATTTTGCCGTTCATGCCGGGAAGCATGGACAGCACGCTCTGAAAGCCGCCCATTTTCTTCATCTGGTTCATGCTTTCCAGATAATCGTCAAAACCGAAGGATGCCTTCTTCAGCTTCTGTTCCATTTCCCGGGCTTTCGATTCATCGACATTCGCCTGGGCCTTTCGATGAGCGTCATGATATCGCCCATCCCGAGGATGCGGTCGGTCATCCGGTCCGGATAAAACTGCTCCAGATCCGACAGCTTCTCACCCATGCCGACATAGAGAATCGGCTTTCCGGTGACGGCCTTGATGGAAAGGGCTGCGCCGCCCCGGGTGTCGCCGTCGCATTTCGTAAGGATGACTCCGTCGATGCCGGTCTTCTCCTCAAATGTCTTTGCCACATTGACGGCTTCCTGTCCGGTCATGGCATCGACGACCAGAATCGTAAAGTCCACATGGACGGCTTCCTTGATATTGGAAAGTTCCGCCATCATATCCTCATCGATCTGCAGGCGTCCTGCCGTATCGATCAGGAGGACATTGTTTCCTTCTTTTGCGGCATGGGCCGCCGCTGCCTTGACGATATCAACAGGATTCTTCTGGTCTCCCATGGAAAAGACCGGCACGCCGACCTTTTCGCCGTTGATGATCAGCTGCTGAATGGCCGCCGGGCGATAGACATCCGCCGCAACAAGCAGCGGCCTCCTGCCTTTTGCCTTGAACTGGCCGGCCAGCTTGGCAGCCGTTGTCGTCTTGCCTGCACCCTGCAGGCCTGCCATCATGAGGATGGTCAGCTCCGAACCGCCCTTCAGCGGAATGGCTGTCATTTCCGATCCCATCAGGGAAACCATCTCATCGTGCACGATCTTGATGACCATCTGTCCGGGATTCAGTCCGTTCATGACGTCCTGACCGATGGATTTTTCTTCAACGCTCTTCGTAAACTGCTTGACGACTTTAAAATTGACATCCGCCTCAAGGAGAGCCATCTTGACTTCCTTCATGGCTTCTTTGACATCGTCCTGCGTCAGGCGGCCTTTGCCGCGCAGCTTCTTGAATACGTTCTGCAGTTTTTCCGTCAGGCTTTCAAATGCCATTAAAGGTCCTCCAGGATTTCTTCTGTGAGACGCGTGATCTCGGGACTGTCCGTAAGGCTGTGAATCTTTTCAATCTTGTTCTTGATTTCCAGGAAACGTCTGACAAGATGCAGCTTTTTCCTCGTATTCTTCCAGGCTCTTATCGATTCTCCGGATCAGGTCATGGACTCCCTGCCGGCTGATGTCGTATTCACGTGCGACCTCGCTCAGCGAATAATCGTTCATGACGACTTCTTCATAAATCTGTTTCTGGTGATCCGTCAGCAGTTCGCCGTAAAAATCATACAGCAGCGTCTGCTCATATAATTTGTCCATGCCGTCTAATATACAGGAAGGCCGCTCTTCTGTCAAGTATTTTATCTTTACATTATAAAAAGCAGGATACTGTCGGGTTTCCTCCGGGATGCTGTCAGGTTTCCTCCAGGATGCTGTCAGGTTTCCGCAGTTTTTGCCGAACGTCCGATTGACAGGCCGCCGCTTCTGTGCTACCATAATCGGAAATTAAACACTTGATAGAGGCGCGGGGAACATCAGTACTGCAAGGATGCGGGAAAGGGAACTCCGCCGAAGCGATTCATAAGCCGTAACCGGTTTGGGATGAGCTGGGCTGCCGGGAAACACCCGTCAGACTGTCACATGATTCCATGTGGAGTGCTATCAAAAGATGATGGAAATCCAGCATCCAATGACCGCCTCCGGGCGGTTTTTTTGTACTCAAATCAAGTGCCGCACAAAAAAAGGGGGAAACATTAATGAAGAAACAGATTTTATCAGCAGTCCTGTCGGCAGCCATGATCCTTGCACTTACCGCATGCGGAAGCACAGCAGCATCCTCTTCCGCCGCATCTTCTTCCGGTTCCGCTTCAGCCGCAGCCTCATCAGCAGCCTCAGCCGCTGCCTCAACGGCCGCTTCGGCTGCATCCTCAACCGCCGCTTCCGGATCCGGTTCCGGTGTGGAAGACGGTGTCCTGACCATCGCCAATGAATGCGGCTATGCTCCTTACAACTGGTCGCAGCCGGATAATTCCAATGACGCCGTTCCGATCGCCGATTCCGATCAATATGCCAACGGCTACGATATCCTGATGGCCAAGAAGATCTGCGAAGCCAACAACTGGAAGCTGGAAGTCAAGCAGCTTGACTGGGATTCCCTGATTCCGGCGGTACAGTCCGGCGTGATCGACGCCGTCATCGCCGGCCAGTCCATGACGGCAGAGCGTGCGCAGCAGGTCGATTTTGCAGGCCCGTATCTGTATGCAACCATCGTCTGCCTCACAAAATCCAGCAGCAAGTTCGCATCCGCCAAGGGAATCTCCGATCTCTCCGGCGGCTCCTGCACCTCCCAGATGGGAACCATCTGGTATGACACCTGCCTTCCGCAGATCAGCGGAGCCAATATCCAGACGGCATCCGAATCCGCACCGGCCATGCTGATGGCTCTGGAATCCGGACAGGTTGACTACATCTGCACGGATATGCCGACCGCACAGGGTGCCGTCATTGCGTATCCGGATCTGAAGATTCTCGATTTCTCCACAGGAGATGACAACTTCAAAGTCTCCGACGAGGAAATCAACATCGGCATTTCCGTCCGCAAGGGCAACACGGTCCTGAAAGATGCCATCGACAAGGTGCTTTCCGGAATGACCAAAGATGATTTCAACGACATGATGAACGCGGCAATTAAAATCCAGCCGATTCAGTCTTCGGCCTCTTAAAGGAGTACTATGAATCCATTCCAGAAACTGGGAACAGATATCGCGACGCTGTGGGCAAAATACGGCGCCACGTACATGGGCGGCATCAGCCGCACGCTTATCCTGGCCATCGTCGCAACCGTCATCGGATGCCTGATCGGTTTTCTGTGCGGCATCCTGCAGACGATTCCGGTCGCCAAAACAGACAACCCGGCAAAGAAATTCTTTGTCGGACTTCTGAATGTCATCATCCGGATCTATGTCGAAGTGTTCCGCGGCACGCCTATGATTCTTCAGGCCGTCTTCATTTTCTACGGCCTGCCTTATTTCTCAAATAATACGATTCAGTTCACGAATCTCTGGTCGGTGGCCATCCTCGTGGTCTCGGTCAACACCGGAGCCTACATGGCGGAATCCGTCCGCGGCGGAATTATTTCCGTCGATCCCGGACAGACCGAAGGCGCCATGGCGATCGGCATGACCCACTGGCAGACGATGACCAGTGTCGTCCTTCCTCAGGCTTTCCGAAACATCATCCCGCAGATCGGCAACAACTACATCATCAACGTCAAGGATACTTCCGTCATGTTCATCATCGGCTTCTCCGATTTCTTTGCGGTTCACAAGTCCGTCTCCGGCGCGACCTTTACGTATTTCCCGTCTGCCACGATTGAAATGATCGGCTATCTCACGATGACGCTGGTCGCTTCTTTCCTGCTTCGTTTCCTGGAAAAGAAAATCGAGGGAAAGAGCGATTACGAGCTCGTGCAGAAAGATGCGCTGACCCCGACTGCCGGCGTCTACAGCTACAGCGAAAAGCCGAAATCACAGAATAAAGATGAGGAGGTCCTGAAATGAGCGAACGGATTCTCCAGGTAAACCACCTGTCCAAGACCTTCGGAAGTCACGAAGTCCTGAGGGATATCGATTTCAACGTCAGCAAGGGCGATGTCACAGCCATCATCGGCGCGTCCGGTTCCGGCAAGTCCACTCTTCTGCGCTGCATCAACCTCCTGGAGACACCGACTTCCGGGGAGATTCTCTTCCATGACCAGAACGTTGCGGCCCACGGAATCAAGGCTTCGGAATACCGCGCAAAAGTCGGCATGGTCTTCCAGTCCTTCAACCTCTTTGCAAATATGAATGTTCTGAAGAACTGCATGGTCGGCCAGACCAAAGTGCTCCATAAATCGGCCGAGGATGCGAAGACAAACGCCATGAAGTATCTCGACCATGTCGGCATGTCCGAATACATCAATGCACGCCCGCGGCAGCTTTCCGGCGGTCAGAAACAGCGTGTGGCCATCGCCCGCGCCCTGGCCATGGAACCGGAGGTTCTGCTCTTTGACGAGCCCACTTCCGCCCTGGATCCGGAAATGGTCGGTGAAGTCCTGGACGTCATGGCCAATCTTGCCAAAGAAGGAATGACCATGCTGGTCGTCACGCATGAAATGGCATTTGCCAGGGACATTTCCAGCCATGTCGTCTACATGAACCAGGGCGTCATCTGCGAAGAAGGACGTCCGCAGGATCTTTTCACGAATCCTCAGAAAAAGGAAACGCAGGAATTTCTTTCCAGATTCCGCAAAGGCTGATTTTTTCCAAAAAAGAAACGGCAGGACCTCGTCCTGCCGCTTCTTTTTTTATGCTTCTTTTTCCATACTTCTTTTTTAATCTGAGTTCTGCAGATCCTTCGGGAGCTTTTTCCCGTTCCGCCTGTACATCGTCTTTTTGACTGCCCGGAGAATATTCTCATATCCGGTACAGCGGCACAGGTGCCCGGACAGAAGCTTTCTCAGCTCATCATCCGTATAGATCTTCCCCTGTTCCAGAATCTCTTCTGCCGTCAGAATGAATCCCGGGCTGCAGAAGCCGCACTGGATGGCCGTCTCATCCACAAACGCCTGCTGGATGTCTGAAAGCTCGCCGTTCGGCCCCGTAAGGCCTTCCAGCGTCGTGATATGCTTGCCTTCCGCCCATACCGCCATATAGATGCAGGAATTGAAGCATTCCCCGTCGATGATGACGTTGCAGGCACCGCACTCGCCGACCTCGCAGCCTTTCTTTACCGAAGTCAGGCTGTAGTCATTTCTCAGCATGTCCGTAAGGGAAGCACGGACATCGACCATGGCGGAGCGTTTCACATTATTGATATAACAGGTTACTAATTTATACTGTCTTTCCTGACATGCTTCAGCCATCAGATCTCACCTCCCGAAAGCTTGATTGCTTCGATCATGGCACGCTGCGCCAGCACAACGCACAGATGTTCACGGAAGTCCTTGGCTGCACGCCAGGAATCTCTCGGCTGGACATCCTTTTTGACTTCCCTGGCCACTTCTTCGACGGTCTTCATGCTGACCGGCTTGCCTTTCCCGAGTGCCTCCGCCGTACGTGCACGCAGCGGAACCGGTCCTGCCACGCCGTAAGCGATGCGGACGTCCTTGATGGTCTTTTTATCCTGGGACAGCCTTACGTTGACCGAGCATCCGGTCGTTGCGATTTCCATGGCATTCCGCATGCCGTACTTGATGTAATGTCCCTTGTAGCCCGTATAGGAATCTTTCGGGATCAGGATGGCCGTCTGGATTTCATCATGGGCCAGATCGACTTTTCCGGGTCCCAGATAGAACTTCTCGATCGGTTCCGTACGGACGCCGTTCGGTCCCGTGATTTCGATAATCGCATCGTAGGCGTGCAGCGTCGAAGAGGAATCCGCCGACGTCACGCCGTTGCAGGTATTGCCTCCGATGGTTCCGATGGCCCGGATCTGCGGACCGCCGACCATGTCGACTGCTTCTCCCAGGACATTGATGTGCTTCTTGATGATCGGATCCTTCGTGATGTGTGAAAAGGACGTCAGGGAACCGATCCGGATGGTTCCTGCCTTATCTATGCTGACGCCGCGCATTTCATCCAGCATGTAAATGCTGACAAGCTCGCGTCCTGCCCTCTTGCCGCTTCTTACCTGAACCAGTACATCGGATCCGCCTGCCAGGATCTGGGCTTCCGGATGTTCCTGAAGGAGCCGGATTGCGTCTGGTACGTTTTTTGCTTCATATAATGCTTTGATATCGTACACTTTCGTCCACCTCCTTAATCCTTGATCAGATGAGCTTCCGAGAATTTACGGAAGAGATTGTGCGGGTTCATCGGAAGTTCGTCAAACTCGACGCCCGTTGCATTCAGCAGGGCATTCCGGATCGCGGGCGCGACCGGAAGGGTCGGCGGCTCACCGAGTGCTTTTGTGCCGTATGCCGAAGTCGGTTCCGGGTTCTCCACGAACTGTACTTCCAGATGCGGATGATCCATGAACGTTGAAAGCTTGTAGTCGAGAAGATTGTTATTGAGTGCCTTTCCGGTCTTCTGGTCATACAGAAGCTGTTCGGAAAGCGCATAGCCGATGCCCATGCTCATGCCGCCTTCCACCTGGGCTTTGGCAAGCGCAGGATTGATGATGGTGCCGGCATCATGGACATTGATGATCTTCAGGACCTTGACCTTGCACATCGGGATATCGACTTCGATTTCCGCGAAGCAGCATCCGAAGCTGTAGGCATTCGAACGGCTGGTCGTCGTCTTTTCCATCGAAAGGTGCTCGCTGTGCTCCTTGTTGTAAAGGGCTTCCTTCGCCAGATCCCCGAGGCTCATCAGGATGCGCCCGTCCGTAACGCGGACGATGTTTCCGTCGATGATATCCATCAGATACGGCTGCATTCTGGTATACTCATAGGCGGACTGAAGGATCTTCTCCTTGAAAGCTTCCCCGCATCCGCGGATTCCGAGTCCGGCCTCATAGGTCTGACGCGATGCATAGGCACCTGTTCCGAACGGCGTCACATCCGTATCCTGGCAAGATACCACATGCACCATATGGAACGGCACGCCCAGCGTATCCGCAGCCATCTGCGTAAAGGCCGTATCAGCGCCCTGTCCGATTTCCGTTTCTCCCAGCTGAACCTGAACCGAACCGTCCTGATTGAGGACCATGCGGCAGGATACCGACTCCAGGGAGATCGGCCACACGCCGGTCGTATACCAGAAGACGGAGCATCCGACCCCGCGGCGGACATCGCCTTCCTGATTCTGGTATTCCCTGTACTTCTTTTCATAATCCACATATTTTGCACCGACGGTCAGCGTCTGGCGGAAGGTATCCGAATACAGTTCATTCTTGAAGAAATCATTCTTGAATCCCATCGGCATCGTATGCTCCATGCGATACTGCAGCGGATCAAGATTCAGCCTGCGGCAGATATCGTCGGTATGGCATTCAATTGCCCATGTCGCCTGCGGCATTCCGTATCCTCTCATGGCACCGGCTACCGAACGGTTCGTAAAGATCGTATAGGCATCGCCGTCGACATTCGGGCACGGGTAAAGCTGCGGGACAGCACCGAGGCCTTTTGCCGCGATGGCATGTCCGTGGGAGGCATAGGCTCCCTGATTGGAGAACACTTCCACCTTGCGGGCAACCAGCGTTCCGTCTTTTCTGACGAAGGAAATAAAATGCGTCCGGAGTGCATGGCGGACACGGCAGTTCACGAAAGTTTCCTCACGCGTCGTTTCCAGCTTGACCAGACGTCCGCCCACCTGCGTGGAAAGATAAGCACAGAGCGGTTCATAAAGGGCATCCTGCTTGTCGCCGAAACCGCCACCGATATAAGGCTTGACGATGCGGACGCGTCCCCAGTCGACACCCAGTGCCGTTCCGACAACGCGGCGCACGATGTGGGGAATCTGCGTCGAGGCGACAACCACGATTTTTTCATTTTCCTCGTAAGCAAAGCAGACCGCATTTTCAATATGGCAGTGCTGGACGGTCGGCGTATCGTACCATCCTTCTACCTTGATCAGTCCCTTTTCTTTGGAGGCTTCTTCATAATTGCCGTTATGGATCGAGGTATGGGCCAGGATATTGTTCGGGAACTTCTCATGAAGCTGGGGAGCTCCGTCCTTCATGGCCTCCTGCGCATCCAGCACAAAAGGCAGTGTTTCATATTCCACTTTGATCAGGCGCACGGCCTCAACTGCGGAGACTTCATCTTCCGCAACGACAGCCGCCACGTCATCGCCGTAGTAGCGCACATGGCTGACAAGAAGGTGACGGTCGGCAACGTCCTGATGGGCCGGATCCAGGGAATACGGATGTCCGGCAGTCGGGAACGGATAATCCGGCACGTCGAAGCATGTAACGATCTTAATGACTCCTGGGACCTTCTTCGCTTCCGAAATATCGACTGATTTCACGATACCGTGCGCAACGGTTGAATGAACGATTTTTGCGATCAGTGCCTTTCTGGGGCACAGATCATCCGTATACATCGTTCTCCCGGCCGCCTTGTCATGAGCATCGACTCTCGGCATACTCTTTCCTATGAGCATACATTCACGTCCTTCCTCAGAAATTTAATCAAACAAATTTTGTTCCTTGTACAATAAAATTATATAGATATGGAAATGCTCTGTCAATCGTTTTTGTACAATTTGAACAAATTCGGCAGTTTGCCGAACAAAAACTTTTGTAAGGTTGTAACGAAAACCCGGAAATCCGCTTCAGATTTTTCCTTTTGCGAACATTCCGCGCAGGACCGCGAAAAAAGCCGTGCCGCACTGCGGCCGGTACAGTTCTCCTCCCAGATAGAGATCTTTCACCTTCAGGGTGTTCAGCTTCTCCGTGGGAACTGCATAGGGGCTTTCCGAAAGAACGGTCATATCGGCATTCTTGCCGACTTCCAGGCTCCCCCTCTCCTTCTCATCGAAGGTTGTCCAGGCACCGTTGTACGTACACAGCCGGAGCGCTTCATAAACGCTGAGCGACTGCTCCGGAACCGAATGATTGCACGCTTTGTAAATCCAGCTGATCGGATCCGGATCCGTACAGGGAGCATCGGATCCTGCGGACATGACGATGCCCATGTCCTGCATTTTCCGCAGGGGATTCAGCCGGGAAGCCCTCTCTTTCCCGAGGATGCTTTCCAGGTATTCATCCGGCTCCTGCTTCCAGCGGATGAACGCCGTCTGCACCGGCATCTGGATATGGTACTTCGCACAGATTTCCAGACCTTCTTCCGTCGGCAGGCAGTCATGGATAATTCCGTGGCGGTGATCTTCTCTCGGGCAGTCATCGAGGGCTGCCTTGAGCGCACGCGTCGCCTGGTCGAATGCCCGGTCGCCGATGGCATGCATTTCAATCTGCAGGCCGGCACGGTTTGCCCTCTTGCAGAAATCAGTCACTTTTTCATCGCTGTAATAGAGAACGCCGCAGGAATCCGTCCCTTCATACGGTTCCTTCAGCGAAGCATCCATGGAACCGTAGCAGCCGTCCAGGGCTGTTGCGAAACAGCCGCCGATCCGGGGCAGTCCCCGCTTCTGCGCGACTTTCAGATTCATCGACTGCGGGAAAATGCGAAGCTGGAATCCGCTCTGCGCCGATCTTCCGACCCATTTCTCCATCGTGATATCCATGTCGCCCGGGAACCCGACTCCCGAAACAGAATGCACCATGCCGATGCCGCGGCCGGCTTCATAGTCCATCGCCTTCTGCATATTCCGGATCATTTCCGGAATGGAAAGAGAGCCGCTGATGAAATCGGAAACGGCAAAGAAAGCTTCCTGGTTCATTTCCCCGGTATCCGCATGATAGCCGCGGAGCTGGGAAACCTTTTTCTTTTCCAGCATCTTCATTAAGACGGAGTTCACGACACAGGCATGTCCGTCATATTTGACAATCATGACCGGTCTGTCGGAAACGACGCTGTCCAGCTGCTCCCGGCTCACGAGATGTCCGTCGCGGACCGAATGCGGAGATGTTCCGAAGCCGATCAGCAGACGGCTGCTGCTCTTTTTTGCAAAATCGCGGAGCATGTCCAGAATTTCCTGATTCGATGAGGCATCCATGACGTTGAGTCCTGCATGGAAGGTGGCGAAGCTGGCGAAATGCTGATGCGAATCCGTAAAAGAAGGCAGCAGGGCCCCCTTTCCGAGATCCACGGACGGACAGGAAGCATAGACACCGGAAATTTCATCTCCGACATAAACGATTTTCCCGCCGTCTTCCACCAGATGTGCTGCGACCGTATTTTTGTCATCGCAGGTAAGAATTGTTCCGTCGAATCTTTTCATCTGTTGCCCCCTTTTTCATTTTCGTCAGCAGCGTCTGAAAGCTTCTGCCATTTTTATTATACTACGATAAATAAACTGCGATAAAAAAATCCCCGGACCTTTTTTAAGTCCGGGGAACATTCCGCCTGTCTTTTCGTTTACCAGAGCTGAAGCACTTTGTTCATCGTCGTATCCCCGACGCTGGCGTCTCCTCCGAGCACATGCAGATGATTCAGGGTATTGCTCTTTGCATAGCGTTGACTGATATATTTGAAAATACTTTCCGAGTCGCTGCTGATCAGGAGGATCGGAGCGCTTTCATCCGCTGCCTTCATCGATCCGATCAGCGCATCTGCATAACGGCCGTCGTCTCCCGATGCAAGGAACAGGTTTCCGGAATCCGCCGAACCCTGGCTGAAGGTATCCGCAATCTTAATGGATGTTTCGTAGCGGTCCGCTCCGTCCAGGCGGGTTGTTTTGACTCCTGCCTTTTCCAGGCTTTCCCTGACTGAATCCAGAACTGCTGAAGTTCCGCCGCAGATGTAAACTTTCGCATACTTCTTCAGAGCTGCAAAGGTCTTTTCACTGACGCTTCCGTCGTTTTCAGCAAGCAGAAGCGGCATGGCCTCTGAACGGCACCACGGGGAAATGCTCAGGGCATCCGAAGGACTTTTCCCGCTCGCCAGCACGCAGGCTCCTGACTTGTCGAACTCAGCGGCAGCTTCTACGGCTGCGGCTGTCTCCGAACGCGTATCGCCTTTCAGACGCTGAATATGGTCCTGCTCTATTCCGCAGCCGACCAGATCTTTCTCAACCTGTTCCGAAACCGCTGTCATTCCTCCGATAATCGTGACATCGGTCACTTTCCATTCTTCAATCAGGAGTTTCGTCTTTTCCTGCAGTTTATCCGGGGTCGTGATCAGAACCGGAAGGTTCATCTTTCCTGCATATCCGGCAGCTGAAAGGGCATCCGGGAAGTTTTCACCGCTGACAAGCACGATTCCCGTGCTGCCCTGCGTGTAATTGTTCAGTGCGATCACGGAGGCAGTATCATATCTCGATTTTCCGGCTGAACGGATCGGTTCAGGCGCATAGGCAAAGGACTCGTCAGACGCAGTCACCGTGCCGTCCGTTGCGGTTACTTTTATTTTTGCTTCCAGAGGATATTCTTCGGTTGAATCCAGCTTCGTGACGGTTTCCTCATAATCATTTCCGGCGGAATAGGTAATGGTCGTATGAATGATCGTTTTCTTAGCATTCTTTTCAGTCATTCTTGTTGAAATCAATGACGCCTCACCTGAATCGCTGATCGCATGGATCTTTTCGGTGCAGATCAGTCCGGTACTGTCATATGTATAATCCGCATAAAAATACTCTTTCTCAACGCCGTCTTTGGTTTTCCAGCCAGTTCGTCTGGACAGACGTCCGGAATCATAGGCATAAATGATTTCCCGTGTTCCATCGCTGCCGGTTCCCGTGCTCTTGATCAGCCGGTCCAGCTCATCATACTGATAAGCGTATTGGTAGGTTTCTTCAAAAACATCTGCTTTTTCGATGCCGGTTGTTTCAAGCGTCTTGTATCCTTTTGATTCATCATATTCAAAATAAGTGATTACGTTGTACCCATCCGAATAGTAGGTCATTTTAATCAGATGGTTCATGGAATCATATTCATACAGGTATGAATTTGCAGCACCGGAATCGCCTTCCCTCGTTGTGGACTGCCGGATCAGAAGCATTCCCGGATCCTCATCTTCCGAATTCGCATTCAGCCTTGTTTCATCCATGCCTGCTGCCATATCCATGCCGGCTGCCGCATCCATGCCGGCTGCCGCCGGATCCGTGATCTCTCCGGATGCCGATACGGCCGTTGTTCCCATTGTCATCGCCGCTGCAACAGCCAAAGCCAGTAATGCCTTCTTTTTTATTCTCATCTCCGCCTCCGCCGATTTTCTTTCCGGCACATCCTGCTGCATCCCCTCTTCCGCTTCCCATGCATCAGCCTGCCCGGTTCCGTTCTTCCCATTATGCCGGACAATCTACAACAAAACTGCAACAAAAAAATCCCGGAACAGATTGTTCCGGGATTCTTTCTGACAGCCGATGATCGGATTCGAACCGATGACCTACGCATTACGAATGCGTTGCTCTACCAGCTGAGCCACATCGGCGAGCCACTAAATTATTATACATGAAAGACACAAAATATCAACTGTTTTTTCTGAATATTGAATAAGCCTTGCTCCTGCGTTTGGTATAGAGAAGGGCCGCTGCCTTGTTCCACACCCAGTAGCCGACGATTCCGCCCCATTTGATGATTCCGTGCTGCTGGGGGAAAATCAGGGATCCTACTTTTCCCGCGGCAATGATGTGCCCCTTCATGACGCCTTCGATCAGTTCGTCGGAATTCGTCACTTTCATATCGAATCCGGTTGACGCCGTGCCGACATATTTCAGTTTGTGGGCATCTGTCCCTGCCGATCCCGGCTTGTTCAGTTTTTTCGCCAGCTCATCGGCATCCTGATTTCCCTCGTCCTTGATATGGGCATTGAAGATCTCAATGAAATCAAACTTCTTCTGGATCTCCACGGAGTTCTTCACATGGTTCGTATGCATCGCCGCGAAATAGCCGTTGCCGTACGGATGGCACATGCCGCAGATTCCGTTCTTTTCATGGACCAGATCCAGCAGTCTTTCGACTCCCATCCCCCGGATTTTCAGCAGGTTGATCTCCGTGCCCACCGGCAGGATGACCAGGACATGTCCGCCGTCCCTGGTATCGTATTCGATTCCCCGGATGACATGGAAATCCTTCAGTTCAGGGTGCGATGCAATCCCGTTTTCCCAGGCTTCGTATCCCGCATAGGAATTATGGTCGGCCGTGACCATGCCCGTGAAACCCATTTCCTTCAGTTTCTGGGCACTTTCGAAAACGGAGCAGTGTCCGTCCATCGAGCCTTCTTTCGTATGGATATGCATGTCGATGACGGAAAGAGCCGGCATCTTAAAATCCATGCTGTGCAGATTCAAAGCCATGAAAACTCCTTATCCTGTAATCCAGCCCGGCAATCCTTATCCGGTAAAATTCACATTGACGGTGCAGATTTCCGCATCGCACATTGTCCGCATATATGGCCCGAAAGATCCCACGCCGTCCGTAACGATGCTGTGCATGTTTCCTACCTTTAAATAACCCGCGGCATTCTGCCAGAAAAATTTGATGATTTCGGTTCCGGGCCAGACCTGTCCGGCATGGGTATGTCCTGCCAGGTCCAGATCAAAGCCGGCGTCCGCTGCCTGCTGCAGGTTTCTCGGTTCATGTTCGAGATCGATCAGCAGCTTCGAAGTATCCAGTCCGCTTAAAAGCTCGGTTTCCGTTTTCCGGGTCTTGGTTTCATTTCCCGGCTCTTCGTAATCCAGCCTTCCGACCACGTAGAAGGAATCATCGATGAGGACCGACTCATCCGAAAGCAGCGTCATTCCGGAATCCTTCACGAATTTGATGAAGCGCGGATCGGTCACTTTGGAACTGCTGCTGGGAAATGTAAACCCGCCCAGTATCGGTTCTTCGATATCGTGGTTCCCCATGACGCAATAGGCACCGTACCGGCTCTTCATTCCGGAGAGAATCTTCTCCAGCTCCGCCGGATCATCCAGCGCTTCGTATTCGTTGTCGAAAACATCTCCGGCGCAGAGGATGATATCCGGATCCTGCGCATTGACCTTTTCCACCATCTGCTTCATCATGGCAGTCCCGGCATTGTAGCCCAGATGCAGGTCGGAAATGAGGACGATCTTCAGCCCCGAAAGCTTTCCTCCGCTTTTTGCCGTCTCAACGCTGTAATTCGTCACCTTGATGTTCTGCGCGTTCGTCAGTCCGTTCACGCAGACAAGGACCGTGCAGACAAGAACAGCCGCACCGGTAATGCGGAAGCCCAGGCCGTTCCTCATGACCTCTTTTGCCGAAACATGGGTCAGGCACAGGATCAGGCCCACCAGTTTGCCGATGACGATGAAAAGCGCCAGATAGAGGAAAATGCCCATCCAGAGATTTCCCAGGGATTTCATAAATCTCTGTGCCTGTCCTGCCGGCATCAGAAAAGCGATGACCGGCGAGGACATCAGGAAAAGAAAAAAGACGGCAAATGTAATCTGAACAGGTCTCAGCTTAAAGAAACCGATCATCGTCTTCAGCCAGTGAAGACAGTCCAGCATGATCAGGACATTCGCCGCGACATAAAAAGGTGCGATGAATACAGCAGCCATTGCTTTTCTCCTTACGGAAGCAGTTTTGCGATCGGTTCAAGAAGGAAACCGTCCGTCTTCTCGATTTCTCCGTCGTCACAGAACTTTGCAAGTTCCGGCAGGATCGGAAGTTCAGCTGTTTTTTCAATTCCGTGCTTTTTGGCAATGCTCTCTGTCTTCCCCTTGCCGAACACGTAGATCTTCTCTTTGCAGTTCGGGCACTGGACATAGCTCATGTTCTCGACAACGCCGAGAACCGGAACCTTCATCTGCTCTGCCATGCGCACGGCTTTTTCCACTACCATCGAAACCAGGTCCTGCGGCGACGTCACGACAATGATGCCGTCCACCGGAAGAGACTGAAAAACCGTCAGCGGCACATCGCCGGTTCCCGGCGGCATATCCACAAACAGATAGTCCAGGTCGCCCCAGGCAACGTCTGTCCAGAACTGCTTGACGGCTCCGGCAATCATCGGACCTCTCCAGATGACCGGATCTTCTTCATTTTCCAGGACCAGATTGACGGACATGACTTCCACTCCGTCGTGCGAAAGCACAGGCAGGATTGCTGCTTCTGTTCCGCGTGCCTTCTCATGGATTCCGAACATGCGCGGAATCGACGGACCGGTAATGTCCGCATCCAGGATTCCCGCTCTTTTATTCCTGCGGTTTGCGGCAACCGCAAGAAGCGATGTGACGAGGGATTTTCCGACCCCTCCCTTGCCGCTTACGATACCGATGACTTTCTTAACCTCCGAACCCGGATTGGCCTCTGCCCGGAAGCTGGAAAAATCCTGGCTTTCTCCGCATTCCCCGGGATTCTCTCCGCAGTGTTCGCAGTCGTGATTGCAATCTTCGCTCATGATGTTCTCCTTAAGTTTTTTTTATGATTCTTCAGCCCGGCGGGCTGTTCCCTCACTTTTTATTCAGCGGCTTGCCGGTATCCGGATCAAAATTCAAATGAAACGTCTGACTTGTGCCGGCAGGCGTATTTCCGGACGCCGCGCCTGCTGCTGAGCCTGTCTTCACGGATGCAGCACCTGAAGTACCGGATGCCGTGCCTGACGTATTCGATGCCGTGCCTGACGTATTTGACGCTGTGCCTGAAACATTCGGGGCAGCGCCAGTCCTGCCCGCTGCAGAACCTGTCACGGACGCACCTGACGTCTGTCTGGCCTTCGCTGTTTCCTTTGAAGAAAAGATCGGAACGGAAGAAACCACTTCTGCCGAATCCGCATCGACCGTTCCGTGCGACATGCCGGAAACGGCACCGTCCGCTGCATTCTTCGCCTTCCGGTAATACTTGGAATACATGAAAATGCTTGCCAGTCCTTCAGCGCCGTCGATGATCAGGAAAATGCCGATGACGACGAAGGAAGCATCGACCACGAACTGCGGCTTCAGAATCAGGATGATGGCCAGAACGATGGAAACCGCGGCAAAAATCAGGGCCAGCCACCATTTCGAACCGCCGAAGCGCTTGACGTCCACCGCGTTCTGTACCTTCATGATGGAGCTGATCAGCAGGAAAATGCCGAAGATGATCGGCAGGATTTCCAGCACTTTCGCCTGAAAGACCAGGACGATGACGCCCAGGACCGTGAACAGGATTCCCACGGCCAGATCATAGGCCATCGCAGCCTCAAGGCTCGTTTTCCTGAAATACAGGATCAGCTTGTAGATGCCGAATACCAGGGAAATGACTCCCAGGATGATGCAGACGAGGCTGCCCATCTGCTTCGGAAACACAACCATCAAAAGACCGAATACAATGTACACGAGTGACATCAGAATGGTGCTGTTGCGGACTTTCTTGATCGACTGCATAATTTATGATTCCTCCTTCTTAGAGACCTGATTCAAATGCACATCCAGCTGATTGAACGCGATGGAAATTCCCGCTTCTTCCAGAGCCAGTTTGATCTTCTCCTGCATTTCCCATTTCGCAGGCAAGTAGTTTTCCGTTCTGACCCAGGCCCGTACTCCGATATTCACGGAACTTTCCGCAAGTTCATCAACATAAATCATGATCTCTTCGCCAGTCAGGACGCTGGGAATCGATTCCGCCGTCTTCCTCAGAACTTCTTTTGCCCTGATCAGGTCATCTCTGTATCCGATGCCCACCTTGATGTCCAGCATCCGCTGTCCTTCGGCCGTCACATTGATGACCGTATTGTCCGTCAGCATCTTGTTCGGAATGACGATTTTCCGGTTGTCGAAGGTCGTCAGAGTCGTATAGAAAATGTCGATTGCCTTGACGGTTCCTTCCTGTTTCTGCGAATTCTCAATGATGTAGTCTCCCACGCGGAAGGGCTTGACCGTCAGGATCAGAATGCCTCCCGCCAGATTGGCCATGCCGCCCTGCAGCGCCAGGCCCAGCCCGACGCCGATGGATCCCAGGGCCGCCAGCACCGTTGCCTCTTTCAGTCCGATCTGGACGAGACAGCCAATGGCCAAGAGGACTTTCAGAACCACCTTGAAAAGATTGGTCAGGAAGATGGCCGCAGAAGCATCCCAACTTTTCCCGTCCAGCCATTTTTTGAAAAGCTTTGAAGTCCAGTTGATAATCTTCGCGCCGATGAAATAGACCAGAAGGGCCAGTCCGACATGCACCGCAAAGGTTCCGATGGCCGGAAGGATTCCGGACACATAATCCTGAAACTGCTCAATTGTCGTCATTTATTTTCCTTCTTCGTGACCGCCGTGCGTTTCTGGAAAATGCATACGGTCAGCGGAGCCAGCCGGATCACGATGCTGTTCTTTCTTTCATCGCACACGATTTCCTTTGCCTCTTTGGCCCGCGGGTTCACGCGGCCGCTTCCGCCCCAGGCTTTTGCATCCGTAGAGAAGATTTCCCGGTACTGTCCGGCATAGGGAACACCGATGCGGTATCTGGCAATTTCGCTGTCAGAGAAATTGCAGACGACAAGCAGGGTTTCTTCCGGCCTGTCCGTTTTTCTCAAAAAAGAAAGAACGCAGTTTTCAGAATCCAGGGTATTGACCCATTCAAATCCGGAACCGAGATAATCCTCTTCATAAAGGGCCGGCTGTTCCCGGTAAAGCTTCAGAAGCTCCCGGAAATAATCCGGATTGAATTCCTCCCGCTCCGTAAAGAGCTTCCTGCCCGGATGCGCCATCAGGAAAGCATAGGCAGCGCGCAGGTTGGCTTTCTTCTCTTCTTCGGTGCCGGGCATTTCCCGGAACAGCTTCTCCGGATCGAACAGCGAAATGTCGCGCGACAGACTGATGATGAACCGGTCGATATAATTATACAGCATGCTCTCCGTCAGGTCGCTGTGTGCTTCCGGCCGTTCTTTCGGATCGCGCCGGAAATACGAAAGGATATCCTCCGTAAAATGAAGATTCCATTTGTAGTCAAATCCAAGATGGCTTTCGTCAACCGGCCCCGTGACATCCGGCCAGTCAATGTCTTCCTCTGCAATCAGAAGCACGTCCGGATAGTTCTTCTTGATGATGGAGTTCAGATGCTTCAGGAATTCGATGCCTTCCAGGTTCTCGTTCGTCCCGTACATGTTCGGAATCCACTGTCCGTCCGCACGTCCGTAATCGAGGCGCAGGATCGTGGAAACGCCGTCCATCCGCAGTCCGTCCGCATGGAATTCCTTCAGCCAGCAGACTGCAGAGGAAATCAGGAAATTCTTGACCTGCGGCCGGCCGTAATTCCAGATTTTCGTTCCCCAGATCGGATGCGTTCCCTGTCTCGGATCAAGATGCTCGAAAAGGCAGGTTCCGTCAAAGGCAGCCAGTCCTTCGGCATTGGCAGAGAACTGTGCCGGCGTCCAGTCCAGGATCACGCCGATTCCCGCCTTATGCAGGGTATCGATCAGGAACCGGAAATCATCCGGTGTCCCGAAACGGCTGGAAGGAGCAAAATATCCTGTCGTCTGGTAGCCGGAAGTGAAATCATCCGGGTATTCCATGACCGGCATCAGCTCCACATGCGTATATCCGAGATTCTTCACGTAGGACGCAAGAAGCGGAGCAATTTTCCGGCAGCTGCTGTCGGAGCCGTCCTCTTCTTTTTTCCAGTCCGCCAGATTGAGTTCATAGACGGCCATCGGTGCAGACACATTCTTCTCAAAAGCCAGCTTTCTGTCATGCAGGTATTCCCTGTCATGCCAGCGATAAGCGGATTCCGTCACGATGGATGCATTCGCGGGCATCCGTTCATATGCATTGGCAAACGGATCCGGACGCATATACGTCAGTCCGTCCGCCAGCTTCAGTTCGAACTTGTAAAGCGAGCCGGCCGGAATGCCGGGAATGAAGAGTTCAAAAATACCGGAGTCTTCATGGAATTCCATCGGAAAGACGCGGCCGTCCCAGCTGCAGAAAGGACCGACCACGCTGACGCGGATGGCATTCGGTGCCCAGACGGCAAAAAAGACGCCCTCGGTTCCCCCGCATTCCATGCGGTGCGCTCCGAGCTTTTTATAGATTTCATAGCGGATTCCCGCGCAGAATTCTCCTTCTTCCTCCGCCGTGATCAGATTCGGAAAGGCGTACGGATTTCCTGTTTCTTCCCCGTCGACCAGGAAATGGTGCCGCGGGATTTTCCGGAGGGGAAGGATCACCGCGAACCAGCCGGAGTCATCTTCCATTTTCATGGGGACGGAGGTGCCGCTCTCTTCATTGACCAGAACGGCTTTTTCGCTGTCCGGGAAATACCCCTGGATCAGCACTCCTTCTTTCACAAGGCGGGGCGCAAGAATACGCTTCGGATGATTCTGATCCGAATACTGAATTCCTTCTATTTCAGGCCATTCCATATATTGGTTTGCTTTATCCGACATCCCTGCGTCCTCGCCTGTTATCAGCCTTTGACGGCATGTAAGATCGCTGAAGCAGCCGTCCGGATCCTGGTCCGGTTTTTGGAAATATACCGGACAGTCCTGACGGCCCTTTTCAGCCTTTTTGCTTTTTTGGAAATGTTGCCGGTGTTCATTTGATGATGCGTACTTTGATGACTCCGTCCACTGCCTTCAGTTTCGCAGCAGCATCTTCGGAAGCTCCTGCATTCAGGTCAAGGATTGCATAGCCGTAGTCGCCGCGTTTTCCGGAAGCCGATTTGACGGCTGCTCCGCCGAGGACTTCTTTCAGCTTCTCTTCCGCACCGTCGAAATTCTTATAAAGGACGCCGACGCGGCCTTCGGCTGCGCAGACCCCGAGGCTGACTGCCGGATAGTTGACGGAATTGCGGATATTGCCGTTTTCAAGATAGTCTTTCAGTTCCTGGACAGCCATAACCGCGCAGTTGTCCTCGGACTCTTCGGTGGAAGCTCCCAGATGCGGAAGGATCAGCGTATTCTTTACTCCGAGGATTCCCGGCGTCACGAAATCCGTGACATACTTGCGGACTTTCCCGGACTCGAGCGCTGCAATCATCGCCTGCTCGTCGATGAGCGGATCCCGTGCGAAATTCAGCACGACGACATTTTCCTTCACCATGGAAAGAGCCTCTGCCCCGATGAATCCCTTCGTGGAATCCAGAAGCGGAACATGGATGGTGATAAAATCGCAGTTCTTGTAGATTTCATTGACGTCGGTCACATGATGGACCTTCGGATTGATTCTCCATGCTGCATCCGGAGAAAGGTACGGATCATAGCCGTAGACTTCCATTCCGAGACGGACTGCATCATTTCCGACCATCGCACCGATTGCTCCGAGGCCGATGATGCCGAGCTTCTTTCCGGCGATTTCCGTGCCGGCATACTGCTTCTTCTGTTTCTCGACCCTCTTGGCCAGATCTTCCGTCGGCTCCTGGGCTTTCAGCCATTCGATGCCGCCGCAGATATCCCTGGAAGCAAGGAGCATTCCTGCAAGCACGAGTTCCTTGACGCCGTTTGCATTGGCGCCCGGTGTATTGAAGACAACGATGCCTTTTTCCGCACAGACATCCAGGGGAATGTTG
The DNA here is from genome assembly GCA_022647575.1 of Lachnospiraceae bacterium. Taxonomy (GTDB): domain Bacteria; phylum Bacillota; class Clostridia; order Lachnospirales; family Lachnospiraceae; genus Chordicoccus. The sequence goes on from JALCKY010000001.1 coordinate 230,753, forward strand.
TTGACCCCGGCGCCGGCACGTGCTACTGCGGAAACGGAATCCGGAATCTCCATTTCCTTCATGCTCGCCGAACGGACAAGATACGCGTCAGGCGTTCCTTCTTCCAACTTCTGGTACTGGTCACCAAACTGGCTGAGTCCTACTGCCGCTACTGGATTGAGACACTGATACGTAAACATTTCCTCTTCCTCCTTTTATTTTTTAATCAAGACTGTTCATATCATCCTGATCAAATGCATTTTCAATCGGCTTTCCTGCCGGTGCCATCGGGAAGACCATGTCATCCTGTCCGATCACACAGTCGATGATTACCGGCTTCTTTGATTTCAGGGCTTTTGCCAGGACTTCATCCGCTTCTTCTTTTGTCGTGACGCGGTATCCTTCGGCACCCATTGCTTCAGCCAGCTTTACATAGTCGAGACCGTCGCTCAGCGTCGTGCTGGAATAGCGCTTTCCGTAAAAGAGAGTCTGCCACTGGCGCACCATGCCGAGAACGTTGTTGTCCATGACCACTTCCACCACCGGAATGTGCGCCCGTACGGCCGTAATGATTTCATTCATGTTCATGCGGAAGCAGCCGTCGCCGGCAATGTTGACGACGGTTCTGTCCGGACATCCCACTTTCGCCCCGATGGCCGCACCCAGGCCGTAGCCCATCGTCCCCAGGCCTCCGGAAGTCAGGAAGGAGCGCGGTTTCGTGAAATGATAATACTGCGCCGTCCACATCTGATGCTGTCCCACATCCGTCGCCATGATGGCATTTCCTTTGGTCAGTTCGTAAATCTTCTCAATGACATACGGACCGGTCAGCCCGGAGCGGTCGTATTTCAGAGGGAATTTCTTCTTCCGCTCTTCCGTTTCCCGGATCCACTGGGAATGCTTCTCCTCTTTCACCATCGGCAGAAGTCTTCTGAGGATCTCTTTGAGGTCCCCGATGACGGAGGCATCGACGATGACATTCTTATTGATCTCCGCCGGATCGATATCGAGCTGCAGGATCTTCGCATTTTTCGCAAAATCACTGGTCTTTCCGGTATCGCGGTCTGAAAAGCGCACGCCTGCCGCAATCAGAAGATCGCAGCCGGCAATGGCCAGGTTCGAAGTCTTGGTGCCGTGCATGCCGAGCATTCCCATGTACAGCGGATCGTTTCCGGAAAAGGCGCCCTTTCCCATCAGCGTATCGCATACCGGCGCATCGATCTTCTTTGCAAGTTCCCGGACCTCTTCGGATGCATCCGAAAGATTCGCTCCGCCTCCGACAAAAAGCACCGGACGCTTTGCCTCGGCAATCATGTGCGCGGCATTTTTAAGATCCGCCTCTTTAATGGTCTCGGATTTCCTCTTGATGGCAGCCGGCTTCTTCGCCCTGTACTCCGTCTCATCCGCCGTCACGTCCTTCGTGATGTCCACCACCACGGGTCCCGGACGTCCGGAAGCGGCTATCTGGAAAGCCCGGCGAATGCTGTCCGCGAGCCTGCTGACATCCTTGACGATCATGCTGTATTTCGTGATCGGCATCGTAATGCCCGCAATATCGACTTCCTGGAAGGTATCCTTCCCCAGAAGGGGAACCGATACATTGCAGGTAATGGCAACCATGGGAATCGAATCCATGTAGGCTGTCGCAATTCCGGTCACCAGGTTCGTGGAGCCCGGTCCCGACGTCGCCATGCAGACGCCGACCTTTCCGGTCGCGCGCGCATAGCCGTCCGCCGCATGGGCGGCTCCCTGCTCATGGGAAGTCAGGATATGCCTGATTTCCGACTTATGCTTGTAAAGTGCATCGTAAATATTCAGTATCGTTCCGCCCGGATACCCGAACACCGTATCCACTCCCTGCTCTTTCAGGCAGGCGATGACGATTTCCGCTCCTGTCATCCGCATCTGATTTCTTATCCCCTTTACTCTTTTTCACCCGGAACCTGAAGAACGGCTCCGCGGCTTCCGGATGTCACCATTGCCGCATATCTTGCAAGATAGCCGGTCGTGATCTTCGGCTTCCTCGGTTTCCATGCCTTTGCACGCTTTTCAAGTTCTTCCGGACTGACATCCACATTGATGGTCTTCTTCGGAATATCGATTTTGATGATGTCGCCTTCCTTGATCAGCGCTATCGGTCCGCCGACCGCCGCTTCCGGCGATACATGTCCGATGGACGCTCCCCTGGAAGCTCCGCTGAACCGTCCGTCGGTGATCAGCGCCACGGAAGAGCCGAGTCCCATTCCCGCAATCGCGGAAGTCGGGTTCAGCATTTCCCTCATGCCCGGCCCGCCTTTCGGTCCTTCGTAGCGGATGACCACAACATCCCCCGGTTTGATCTTCTTTCCGAGAATCGCCTTGATTGCCGTGTCTTCCGAATCAAAGACGCGTGCCGGGCCTTCATGCACCAGCATCTCCGGTACGACTGCGCTCTGCTTCACGACACCGCCCTCCGGGGCGATATTTCCGGAAAGCACGGCGAGTCCTCCGGTCTTGCTGAAAGGCTTGTTGATCGGACGGATAACCTCCGGATTCAGATTGACCGCATCCCTGATGTTTTCTCCGACCGTCTTGCCGGTTACCGTCATGCAGTTCAGATCCAGAAGTTTCTTCTTGCTGAGTTCCTTCATGACAGCATAGACGCCGCCCGCTTCATTGAGCTCATCCATATAAGTCGGACCCGCCGGTGCCAGATGGCACAGGTTCGGTGTCCTGGCCGAATAGTCGTTGGCCATCCGCATATCCAGATCCATGCCGATCTCATGGGCAATCGCGGGCAGATGGAGCATCGTGTTGGTCGAGCACCCCAGAGCCATATCGACGGTCAGCGCATTCCGGATGGAAGCCTCCGTGATGATGTCCCTCGGGCGGATATTTTTCTTCAGCATTTCCATGACCTGCATGCCGGCGTGCTTCGCCAGACGGATTCTTGCCGAATAGACAGCCGGAATCGTTCCGTTGCCCTGCAGTCCCATGCCGATTGCCTCTGTCAGGCAGTTCATGCTGTTGGCCGTATACATGCCGGAGCAGGAGCCGCAGGTCGGGCATCCGTATTCCTCAAAATCCGTGAGTCCCTGCTTGTCCAGCTTACCTGCATCGTAGGCACCTACCGCCTCGAAGATGCTGGAGAGCGAAGTCCTCTTTCCGTGGACTTTTCCGGGAAGCATCGGGCCGCCGCTGACAAAGACCGTCGGGATGTTGAGCCTGGCTGCCGCCATCAGAAGCCCCGGTACATTCTTGTCGCAGTTCGGGATGCAGACCATGGCATCGAACTGATGGGCATTGATCATCGCCTCGGTGGAATCCGCAATCAGATCCCTTGTGACCAGACTGTATTTCATGCCGGTGTGACCCATGGCAATTCCGTCGCATACCGCGATCGCCGGGAACATGATCGGCGTTCCGCCCGCTTCGGCAATGCCGAGCTTGACGGCCTGGGCAATCTTGTCCAGATTCATGTGTCCCGGAACAATTTCGTTGTAGGAGCTGACAACCCCCACCAGCGGCTTCGCCATTTCCTCTTTTGTCATTCCCAGGGCGTTCCACAGCGACCTGTGGGGTGCCTGCTGAAGACCTTTCTTTGCTGCATCCGATCTCATTTTCGAAAACCTCCTCCGGCCCGTCCTGAAGGCGGGTCCTGACTTTCTGTCAGGAAAGACGCTCGATGATGCGCTGCGCCATTTCCTCTGTGTTCACTTTAACGGTTCCTTCGGAATAAATATCGGCAGTACGGTATCCGTCCGCCAGGACTTTTCTCACGGCCTCTTCGATTTCCTCTGCTTCCGCATCGAGATCGAGGCTGTAGCGGAGAAGCATGGCCGCTGACAGAATGGCCGCAATGGGATTGGCAATGCCCTTTCCCGCGATATCCGGCGCCGAACCGCCGCTCGGCTCATAGAGCCCGAACTTTGTTTCATTCAGCGATGCGGAAGGAAGCATGCCGATGGATCCGGCTATCATGCTCATTTCATCCGAAAGGATGTCTCCGAACATGTTCTCCGTCAGGACGACATCGAACTGGCCCGGATTCCTGACCAGCTGCATCGCACAGTTGTCGACAAGCATGTTCTTCAGCGTGACTTCCGGATAATCCTTTGCGGTCTCTTCCGTGACGGCTCTCCAGAGTCTGGAGGAATCCAGCACATTCGCCTTGTCGACCAGCGTCACGAGCTTCCGCCTCTTCATGGCGATCTCAAAAGCCTTCTTTGCGGCACGGCGGATTTCTTCCTCGCTGTAATTCAGCGTATCCGTCGCCTTCCGGATGCCGTTTTCCGTTACGGTTTTTCTTTCCCCGAAATAAAGACCGCCGGTCAGTTCGCGCATCATCATGATGTTGAAGCCGTCTCCTACGACGGAATCCTTCAGCGGGCAGGCGTCTTTCAGCTCCGGATACAGATAGGCCGGACGCAGATTCGCAAAAAGGCCGAGCGCCTTGCGGATCTTCAGAAGACCGGCTTCCGGTCTTTTGGAAGGTTCCAGGCGGTACCACGGCGAAGTCGCCGCATCGCCTCCGATCGACCCCTGCAGGACAGCATCTGCCGCCTTGCATTTTTCAATGGTTTCGTCCGTGAGCGGAACTCCGTATGCGTCAATCGACGCGCCGCCCATCAGGACTTCTTCATACTCCGCTTCAAGGGAATGTTTTCTGAAAACGGCATCCAGCACTTCTTTCGCCGCCGCCGTGATTTCGGGGCCGATTCCGTCCCCGGGTATTAATACGATTTTATATGCCATTGGTCTCTCCTGATAAATAATCTATTATACTATACCCTAAAACAGGGCTCTTTTCAACCGCATAGAATTGAAAAAAAGAGGAAGCGGAAGGCCGCTTCCCCTGCATTTCCCGATCATCCGGACAGTTTCCATTTCTGGGCATTTGTGCCGTTTGCCGTGTAAATCTGAAGGTTGGCTCCTTCGCTGTCCGAACCTCCCGTCACGTCCAGCACCAGACTGCTGCCGAGCGCGGAATAAAACGTATAGGTATTGTCCTCGTTGATGCCGATCTTCCACAGCTGAGCCTTCGTACCGTTCCACGTATACTGCTGGACATTTGTCCCTGCCTGCGCCAGGCCGCCTGCGACATCCAGCACCAGTCCGGACCCGGCATTGACGATCCTGCAGTACCCGTTTCCTTCATACTCGAAACGGAACTGCTGGGCTGCCGTTCCGTTTCCGGTCCAGAGCTGTGCATTGGCCCTGTCATCCTTGCTTCCTCCGCTGATATCGATGACCCTGGAAGAATTCAGGGCGCTGACAATCTGATGCGCTTCCGCATCAGCGACACGGATGCCTGTGCTGACCGCATAAAACTTCTGTGCGGCCGTTCCGTTCGGTGAATAGATCTGGACGTTGCCGCCGTTTGCCTTGCTTCCGCCTGCGATATCCAGCACCTTGCCGGATTTGACGGAGGCAATGGTGTAGGAACCGTCGGAATTCTTCGTCAGGTTCCACTTCTGCGCTTCCGTATCATTGGAATGATACTGCTGTACATTTCCGCCGTCGGAAATACTTCCGTGCGCGACATCCAGCACTTTTCCGCTTCCGTAATTTTCAATCTTCCAGGTGCCGTCTGCATTCTTAAAGAAAATCCAGAACTGGGCGTACGTCATGTTGGAATCATAAATCTGGACGTTCGCGGAATCCGCGTCGGAACCGCCTTCCACATCGACTGCCTTTACGGCATTGCTGCCGGCAAAAAGACAATAGACTCCGCCGTTTTCAATCTCAAGACCCGTGTCGACGATGGCGAATTTCTTCACGACCGTTCCCGATACGTCGCCGGAACCCGTGACAGTAGCCTCTGCAATACCGGGCTCGACATTGTCGGAATAAGTCACCGAATAGGAAGCATTCTTTGCCGTTCCGATATTGATGCTGTTGGTATAATTCGCATTGGCGGACTTGGCATCAAAAATATAGAATTCCGAACAGTGGGCCATGATCTGGTCCGCCGTAAAAAGCGTGTTTTCAAAGATTTCAGAATCGTAGGAAAGAGAGGGATCCGAAGCGGCATTCTGCGTGTTGCCGGAAGGGTCATTTACCAGGAACATGCCGTCCTGCGTAACGCCCCTGAGAACGATGTAATGATCTCCGAAGGTAAAGATGCCGCCGTTCTGCTGAAGTGAAATGACCGGCCGTCCGGCTTTCAGGGCTGCCGTGACGAGGCTGATGTCAGGCGTAACGCCGACGCCGCCGTTCGGTCCGCTGATTTCCACATTGCCGACTCCGTAATAGGCAGCGGCTCTCTTTGTCAGTTCCGCAAGATTCTGGACATAGCCCGGCCACAGCGAGGTCACTTCATCAATGGAAGTAGGAATGCCTCTCAGATAGGACAGAACCATGGCCATGCAGGACGGTCCGCAGTAATGGCTCCCGATATAGAGCTGCGGGATATTGAGTCCGCCGGTGATATAGTGCCCCGGCCTGGATTCCACGGTCGCAACATCGGTTTTCAGGGTTGTTTCCGAATGGATGCTGAGAGCCGGCTCAACGGCGCTTCCGGTGTAGCTGCAGGCAGAAGTCAGGTCGTCAACCGTAAAGCCCGTGCTGTTGATGTCCACCGGCGTCAGAAGGAATCTCTGATCCTTTGAACTGTCGGCTGTTCCGATCTGCGCATTCGATCCGCTGATGGTCAGCGCTTTGCCGGAATTCACATTGATGAAGCGGCAGTAGCCGGCATCATTTTCAATCTTCCACTGCTGCGCAGCCGTACCGTTGGCCGTCCACTGCTGAACGTTGGTGCCGTCCGCCGTTCCCGCCGATGTGACATCCAGGACTTTCCCGGATGCATAGGAGGTAATCGTACTGATGCCGTTCGCGGAAGTGATGCGCCAGATCTGGGCAGACGTACCGTTCGGCTGATAGACCTGGACATTGGCGCCGTCCGTCAGACGTCCTCCGTCCACATCCAGGCTGTATCCCTGCAGGATCGAGCCGATCTTGTAGCAGCCGTCCGCAACCGTCGCTGCAGAAGCATTCAGAGTTTCAGACGTCTGTTCATCCGCCTGCACCGCAGGTGCCGCAGATAAAATCATGGCCGCCGTAAGGACGACGGCCGGAATTGCTTTTAGGATTTTCTTCATCATTACGGCCTCCAAAAAAGACGATTTGCTTCCCGTCCTTTCCTGAACTGCCTGTTATTTCTTATCTTTATCCGCTTTCTTGTCTGCGTCTGCCTTCTTGTCTGCATCAGCAGAATTCTTGGCATCGTCTGCCTTGTCGGAAGATTTCGAATTTGCCGAAGCAGCCGGTTCGCTGACAGCGGATCCCGCTTTCTCCACCTGGGCGATCGCGGACTTGCGCATCGGGATGCGGCAGTTCTTGTTGTTGCCGAACTCGACGATGACATCTTCATCCGTGATGTCGAGAATGACTCCGTAGAAGCCGCTGGTCGTCACGACGCTGTCTCCGACTGCCATATCCGACAGCATCGAGCTGACACGCTTCTGCTCTTTTCTCTGGGGACGGATCATCAGGAAATAAACCGCTGCTACCATGACGACGAGCCAGAGGATCATGACGCCGTATCCGCCGGTTGAAGACGTAGATGTAGAGGTCAATGCAATTGCTGTGTTCATATGAAGTTCCTCCTGTTCCGATTAAACGGATTCATTTTATTGATCAGTTCCGTGATTTCACTATATTTTACATGAAAAGAGTCCGTGATGCAATCCTTGTCGGAAAATGTTGCCGCTTCAGGCTGAAAAGATTTCTTCAGGTTTCATTTTCCAGGACGCCTTCGAGCTTTCTCTTTTTATATTCCGCAAAGCAGCCCTCTTCCAGTGAATTCCGGATTTCCTGCATCATCGTGTTGTAGAACCAGAGATTGTGCATGACGCAGAGCCGCATGCCGAGCATTTCCTTCGCCTTCATCAGATGGTGCAGGTACGCCCGTGAAAAATTCCGGCAGGTCGGACATCCGCATCCTTCTTCGATCGGACGGGGATCCGTCTCATACTGCGCATTGAAAAGGTTCAGGTGCCCGTGATTCGTATAGACATGTCCGTGACGTCCGTTTCTGGCCGGGTAGACGCAGTCGAAGAAATCGACTCCGCGTTCCACTCCCTCGAGAATATTTGCCGGCGTTCCCACGCCCATCAGATAGACGGGCTTTTCCAGCGGCAGGAAGGGAACGACTTCATCCAGGATATGATACATCTGCTCATGCGTCTCGCCGACGGCAAGCCCGCCGACGGCATAGCCGTCCAGGTTCATTTCCGAGATTTCCCTGGCGTTGGAGATCCGGATGTCCTCATAGACCGCACCCTGGTTGATTCCGAACAGCAGCTGGTCCCGGTTAAGGGTATCCGGCAGGGAATTGAGACGTCCCATTTCCTCCTTGCATCTGGCCAGCCATCTGACCGTCCTGGCCGCGGATGCCTCGACATAGCTGCGTTCTGCCAGGGCGTTCGGACACTCATCGAAAGCCATGGCGATCGTGGAGGCCAGGTTCGACTGAATTCTCATGCTCTCTTCCGGTCCCATAAAAATGACATGTCCGTCAATGTGCGAATGAAAGGTCACGCCTTCTTCCTTGATCTTGCGCAGTTCCGCGAGCGAAAAGACCTGAAAGCCGCCGGAGTCCGTCAGGACAGGTCCGTCCCAGTTCATGAATTTCCGGATTCCTCCCATTTTCCTGACGATTTCATCCCCCGGGCGGAGATGGAGATGGTAGGTGTTGCAGAGTTCGACTTCCGTTCCGAGACTTTTAAGTTCCGGCGAAGAGACGGCTCCCTTGATGGCACCGACGGTTCCGACATTCATGAACACCGGTGTTTCGATCTTTCCGTGAACGGTCGTCAGGACCGCCCTTTTCGCTCTTCCTTCTGTTTTCAGTACCTGGTACATCTCAGACCCCTTTTCCTTGTTCTGCCGAAAGGCAATTTCAGATTATAAACGAAAACAGCCTCTGCGTCAATTTGCATGCACCTCCGGCACCTGTCCTCATGCGGTGCAGTCTCTCTCCGGATGCGGCTCCGGAGCCGTGCGCGGCAACGAAGCGGCTATTGTGTTCCTTGTTTTTCAACTTTCCGTGTCGTATAATTACCTCACTATGGAGAAAAAACATTATACTCTCGGAATCGATATCGGTTCCACGACCGTTAAGATATCTGTCCTGGATGAGGAGAACCGGCTCCTCTTTTCGGATTATATGCGTCATTTCGCTGAGATTCAGGACACGACGGCAAAGCTGATTGCCGAAGCCTGTGAAAAGCTGGGAAATATACCCGTCATGCCGGCCATTACGGGATCCGGCGGACTGACTCTTGCAAAGCATCTCGGCGTGCCTTTCGTCCAGGAAGTCATTGCCGTCTCTTCAGCGCTTCAGGCTTTCTGCCCGAAGACGGACGTCGCGATCGAACTCGGCGGCGAAGATGCCAAGATCATCTATTTTGAGAACGGGAACATCGAACAGAGAATGAACGGAATCTGCGCCGGCGGCACAGGCTCTTTCATCGACCAGATGGCTTCTCTCCTTCAGACGGATGCCTCCGGGCTCAATGAATATGCCAGACATTACAAGGCCATCTATCCGATTGCGGCACGCTGCGGCGTATTTGCAAAAACGGATATCCAGCCTCTGATCAATGAAGGGGCCACGAAGGAAGACCTTTCTGTCTCCATTTTCCAGGCAGTCGTCAACCAGACCATTTCCGGCCTGGCCTGCGGGAAACCGATCCGGGGACACGTCGCATTCCTCGGAGGACCGCTTCATTTCCTGGATCAGCTCCGCGAAGCCTTTATCCGGACGCTGAAGCTCGATTCGGAGCATGCTCTGGTTCCGGACAATTCCCATCTTTTTGCCTCGATGGGCGCAGCCATGAATGCCCGCGAAGCCGCTGCGGCAGAACTCAAGGCCCAGGCTTCCGAAGAAGCGAAGCGTCTGGGGTGCGAGGAGAAAGCCATTTCTGATCCGGAACCTGTTTTTCTGGAATCGATCAGCAAAAAGCTGTCCGACGGAATCAAGATGGAATTCGAAGTCGCCCGCATGGACCCGCTCTTTGCTTCGCAGGAAGAATATGACCGCTTCCGTGAAAGGCAGGACCGCTACAAAGTCGAAAAAGCCGATCTGGCTTCATACCGCGGACGCGCGTACCTGGGCATCGATGCAGGCTCCACGACGACGAAGACCGCTCTCATTTCCGAAGACGGAAAGCTTCTGTATTCGTTCTATGACAGCAACCACGGGAATCCTCTGGCCACTTCGATCCGTGCGATTCAGGAGACTTATGCACACATGCCGGAAGGCGTGACGATTGCAGGATCCTGCTCGACCGGCTACGGCGAGGCGCTGATCAAATCCGCCCTGATGCTGGATGAGGGCGAAGTGGAAACCATCTCCCACTACTACGCTGCCCAGTTCTTCGATCCGGATGTGGACTGCATCCTGGACATCGGCGGGCAGGACATGAAATGCATCCGCATCAAGAATCATGCCGTCGACGACGTCATGTTAAATGAAGCCTGCTCCTCCGGCTGCGGTTCCTTTATCGAGAACTTCGCACAGTCGCTGAACTACAGCGTACAGGATTTTGCCAAGGCCGCTCTCTTTGCCAAAAACCCGATCGACCTCGGAACGCGCTGCACGGTCTTCATGAATTCCAAAGTCAAGCAGGCGCAGAAGGAAGGCGCCACGGTCGCGGACATTTCCGCCGGGCCTTGCCTATTCCGTCATCAAGAATGCGCTGTATCAAGGTCATCAAAGTCTCCGATGCCTCGGATGCTCGGCAAAAACATTGTCGTCCAGGGAGGCACGTTCTACAACGACGCGGTCCTGCGGAGCTTTGAACGCATTGCCGGTGCGGAAGTCATCCGCCCGGATATCGCCGGCATCATGGGAGCTTTCGGAGCTGCCCTGATCGCAAAAGAACGCTTCGAAGCCGACAGGCCCACGACGATGCTCTCCATCGAGCAGATCAATGCCTTCAAGTATTCAACGGCCATGACGAACTGCCAAGGGCTGCACGAACAACTGCCGTCTGACCATCAACAAATTCTCCGGCGGCCGCCAGTTCATTTCCGGCAACCGCTGCGAACGCGGAATCGGAAAAGAAAAGAACCAGGATCATCTTCCGAACCTGTACGACTACAAGCTACAAACGGATCTTCGGCTATGAGCCGCTGACGGCGGATAAAGCCCCGCGGGAAGCGTAGGCATTCCCCGTGTCCTCAACATGTTCGAGCTCTATCCGTTCTGGTTCACGTTCTTTACAAAGCTCGGGTACCAGGTCATCCTGTCTCCGACTTCCTCGAGGAAGATTTATGAACTGGGGATCGAATCGATTCCGAGCGAATCGGAATGCTACCCTGCAAAGCTTGCCCACGGACATGTCGAATGGCTTCTGCACCAGGGCGTCAAGTTTATTTTCTACCCGTGCATCCTGTTTACGAGCGCACGGAATTTGAAGATGCCCAGAACCACTACAACTGCCCGATCGTCACCTCCTATGCGGAGAATATCAAGAACAACGTAGAGGAACTCAAGGATCCGGAAATCCGTTTCATGAATCCTTTCCTCAGCTTTACAAATGCTGGAAACCGTCAGCAGCCGTCTCACGGACATTTTCTCCGATATCCCGAAAATGGATGTCGAAAGTGCCGCCATGGCCGCCTGGCAGGAACTGGAAAACACGCGGAACGATATCCGTAAAAAAGGCGAGGAGACGCTTCATTTCCTGGAAGAGACCGGACGCCACGGAATCGTTCTGGCGGGACGTCCGTACCATATCGATCCGGAAGTCAACCACGGCATCCCGGAGCTGATCAATACTTACGGCATGGCAGTCCTGACGGAAGATTCCATCTCGCACCTTGCCCCGATCGAGCGTCCGCTTCGCGTCAACGACCAGTGGATGTTCCATACGCGTCTTTATGCGGCGGCAAATTACGTGAAGACGCGCGACGACATCGACCTGATCCAGCTGAACTCTTTCGGCTGCGGTCTCGATGCGGTCACGACCGATGAGGTACAGGAAATCCTCTCCGGCAGCAGCAAGATCTACACCTGCCTGAAAATCGACGAAGTCAACAATCTCGGCGCGGCGCGCATCCGCGTGCGCTCCCTGATTGCGGCCATCCGTGCGCGCGAAAAGAACGGGAAGAAGCGCGAGGTCAAATCCTCCGCCTTTAACCGCGTCATCTATACGAAGGAAATGAACAAGCGCTATACGATTCTTTCCCCTCAGATGTCGCCGATTCATTTCGATCTGGTAAATGAAGCTTTCCGTGCTGCCGGCTACGATTTCGTCATCCTGCCGGAGGCCGACAAGAAGGCCATCGACACCGGACTGCGCTACGTCAACAACGATGCCTGCTATCCTTCCCTGCTCGTCGTAGGCCAGCTGATGCAGGCACTGCAGTCAGGAAAATATGATCTTTCCAAGACGGCGGTCATCATGACGCAGACCGGCGGCGGCTGCCGCGCTTCGAATTACATCGGATTCATCAAGCGGGCTCTGCAGAAAGCAGGGCTTGGCTACATACCGGTCCTCTCCCTGAACCTCATGGGAATGGAGAAGCAGCCCGGTTTCAAGATCACGCCCGGCCTTGCCGTCCGCGGTGCCTATGCCGTCATCTTCGGGGACATCTTCATGAAATGTCTCTACCGCATGCGCCCGTACGAAAAGGTCAAGGGATCCGCCGACCGCATGCATAAGAAATGGGAGAAATACTGCATCCGTTTCATTACCGGAAAGAACCTCAGCTTCCTGCAGTTCCGTAAGATCTGCCGGAGCATCATCCACGATTTCGACAATCTGCCGATTACGGATGAGGTGAAGCCGCGCGTCGGCATCGTCGGCGAGATCCTGGTCAAGTTCTCTCCCGCCGCCAACAACCATCTGGTGGAGCTTTTGGAAAAAGAAGGCGCCGAAGCGGTTGTTCCCGACCTGCTGGACTTCTTTAATTACAGTTTCTATAATTCGAATTTCAAGGCCCAGAAGCTCGGCTTCAAGAAGTCAGGCGCCGTCAAATCCAACATCGGCATCCGCGCCCTGGAATTTGCGCGCGGCGCAGCCTCGGAAGAATATGCGCGCAGCAGACATTTCTCGCCGCCGGCCAAGATTGCCGATCTTGCCAAGGCCGCCGATCCGATTGCTTCCAACGGCAACCAGACCGGTGAGGGATGGTTCCTGACCGGGGAAATGCTGGAGCTGATCGGTTCGGGCGTACCGAACATCGTCTGTATCCAGCCGTTCGCCTGCCTGCCGAACCATATCGTCGGCAAGGGCGTCATCAAGGAGATCCGCCGGCGCTATCCGCAGGCCAACATCGCCGCCATCGACTACGATCCGGGCGCTTCGGAAGTCAACCAGCTCAACCGCATCAAGCTTATGCTTTCAACTGCGGAGAAGAATCTGAAGAATGTCCTGCCCTGAACTTCTTAGGATCTTCAAACAGAATAAGAGCCTCTCCGAGGACTGTATGAGCTTGAAGACTGATGCCTTCGATAACACTCAGACGAGTTCCGCAGGAGAGGCTCATTTTTTATTCTGTGAGAAGATTCTTAGAAGTTCGTGGCAGGGTTATCAGTCTTTCGGCATGAAGTCCTTTCGGCCGCCGTCACTCATTAAAATTCTTTCTGACTGCCTGCACGCAGCAAAGCTTCCGGCATTTCCGAAGATTCAAAGATCACAGCTGGGCATGCGTCTGACGCGGCTTAAAGCCGTTCTTCTCGAGCGCCTTGATGATCTTGTTCTTATGCTTCGTCCCGAAGGCCTCGATCGTGACCTTCAGCTCCACCGCCTCATAGCGGTTGGTGCTGTAGAACTGATTGTGCTCCAGCTTGATGACATTTCCCTGGTTCTCGGCAATCGTCGTGGCAACCTTCACCAGCATGCCAGGCTTATCCGGCAGAAGAACCGAAACCGTAAAGATCCTGTCCCGTAAAATGAGTCCGTTCTGGACAACGGAAGCCATCGTGATCACGTCCATGTTGCCGCCGGACAGAATGCAGACGATCTTCTTTCCGCGGACATTCAGATGCTTCAGGGCCGCAACCGTCAGGAGGCCGGAGTTCTCAACGATCATTTTATGGTTCTCAACCATGTCGAGGAAAGCGGCAATCAGTTCATCGTCTTCCACCGTCAGGATTTCATCGATGTTCTTCTTCAGATACGGGAAGAGCTTGTCGCCGGGAGTCAGCACTGCCGTGCCGTCTGCGATCGTATTGACCGAAGGAAGCGTCACGACCTTGTTCGCCTTAAGGGATGCTGTCAGGCAGGCAGCCCCGGCCGGTTCAACCGCGATAACCTTGATGTGCGGATTGAGGAGTTTGGCCAGAGCGGAAACGCCGGTAGCCAGTCCTCCTCCGCCTACCGGAACCAGGATATAGTCAACCAGCGGCAGTTCCTTGACGATCTCCATGGCAATCGTGCCCTGGCCGGTCGCGACCGTCAGGTCATTGAACGGATGAATGAACGTATAGCCATTCTGCTTGGCCAGCTTGACGGCATAATCGCACGCTTCGTCGTAGACGTCGCCGTAAAGGACGACTTCGGCACCGTAGTCCTTGGTTCTTTCCACTTTGATGAGAGGAGTCGTCGTCGGCATGACGATGACGGCTTTGGCCCCGCACTTCTTGGCTGCATACGCAACGCCCTGTGCGTGATTGCCGGCTGAAGCCGTAATCAGTCCTTTCTTCTTTTCCTCATCCGTCAGCGTATTGATTTTGTAATAGGCACCCCTGACTTTGTAGGCACCGGTCCTCTGCATGTTCTCGGGCTTCAGATAAACCTTGTTCCCGGAAACAGCGCTGAAATACTCACTGAACTGAAGCGGCGTCGCGATGGTCGCTTCCTTTACTTTTTCGGAAGCTTCCTCGAATTTTTCCAGTGTCAGCATTTCTTCTTCTTTTTTCATTCCTCTTCTCCATTCTCCGTAATGCCGAACAGCGCATCCACGAAATCATCCGGGTCGAATTTCTGCATGTCTTCCAGCGATTCTCCGACACCTATATACTTTACCGGCACCTTCAGCTCCGACTGGATTGCCACGGCGATTCCGCCTTTGGCCGTCCCGTCAAGCTTCGTAAGAATGATGCCCGTCACATCCGCCGCCTCTGAAAATTCCCTCGCCTGTACCAGCGCATTCTGTCCGGTTGTTCCGTCCAGGACGATCAGCGTCTCAAGATAGGCCTCCGCATATTCCTTTTTCAGGATGCGGTAGATCTTCCCGAGTTCATCCATCAGGTTCTTTTTATTGTGCAGCCTGCCTGCGGTATCGCAGATCAGCACGTCCGTATTTCTGGCTTTCGCAGCCGCCACCGCGTCGTAGACGACCGATGCCGGATCCGCTCCTTCCTGTCCGGAAATGAGATCGACGCCGGCCCGGTCAGCCCATTCTTTCAGCTGTTCATTCGCCGCCGCACGGAAAGTATCCGCTGCTGCCAGCAGCACTTTCCTGCCCTTTTTCTTCAGGAGTCCGGCCAGCTTTCCCGCCGAAGTCGTCTTTCCGGTTCCGTTGACGCCGATCACCAGGATCACGGACTTCCGGTCTTCGAACGGATAATCCGCATCCTGCACCTGCATCTTTTCCTTGATGGAATCGATCAGCAGCTGCCGGCATTCCTTCGGATCCTTGATTTTCTTTTCCGCGGCGCTTTCCTTCAGATTCTCGATGATCTCATCCGCGGTGCGGATGCCCATGTCTCCGGTGACCATCGTCTCTTCAAGGTCGTCCCAGAAATCATCATCGATTCTGTCATGCGAGGAAAATATCCCGTCGAAGCCTCTGACGATGCTGTTTCTGGTCTTGCCGAGACCGCTCATCAGACGCTTGAAAAAACCTTTCTTTTCACTGACCTGCTCTTCACCCATATCGGTTCGGATTTCCTTTCCGCAGACTCTCCCTCTCAGGCATCCAGCTTGTCTTCAATCAGGCTGACGGATACAAGCGCGGACACGCCCTTCTCCTGCATCGTGATTCCGTACAGCCGGTCCGCTGCCGCCATCGTGCCGCGGCGGTGGGTAATGATGATGAACTGGGTGTTCTTCGTCAGTTTATGCAGATACTCCGCAAAACGCGTGACATTCGGATCGTCCAGCGCCGCCTCGATCTCGTCCAGCAGACAGAACGGCGAAGGCTTCAGGTTCTGGATTGCGAAAAGCAGCGCAATCGCCGTCAGCGATTTTTCTCCGCCGGACAGCTGCATCATATTCTGCAGTTTCTTTCCCGGCGGCTGGGAAATAATATTAACTCCTGCCTCCAGGACGTCGACATCCGGTTCCAGTTCCAGCCTTCCGGTTCCTCCGCCGAACAGTTCCTTGAAGACTTTGTTGAACTCCGTATTGATGTCCGCGAACTTCTCATTGAACTGCCGGCGCATTCCCTTGTCGAGCTCCTCAATGATGTTCTGCAGCGTTTCCTCCGACTTCACCAGATCGTCATGCTGCGTGCTCAGGAACGTATGCCGGTCGACCAGTGCTTTATAATCCTCGATGGCATTGACGTTCACGTCTCCCAGCTGCCTGATTTCCTCTTTCAGACGGTTGACATCTTTCTTCAGGGAGGAACGTTCGGTATACTCCGGATTCCTCATGCCCTTTGCCTGGTTCGGCGTGATTTCGTATTCTTCCCACATGTAGGTCGTCTGGGCATCGCGGCTTTCCTCAAGATGCTCCTTCTGCGTATTCAGACGGAAGCATTCCTTATCGAGCTGTGCCAGACGTTCGGAAAGCTGATCCCTCTGGCTGAAGAATCCCTTGTGGCTTTCTGAAAGTTCCTGCTTCCTGCTGATGTATTCCTGTTCTTTCTTTACGTTTTCTTCCGAAGCCTGTTTCGCTTCTTCAATGGCCGTCCTGACTTCCTCGATCTTCGCACGCTTCTCATCCGCTTCGCGGATTCCGGAATCCATGCTTGCCGTCAGGCCCTCATCTTCCGCCGCAAGGGCAGCCATTTCGCGTTCGAGACGTTCCAGATTGGAGGACAGGAATCCGCTCTGCTGCGTGAGGCCCGCATATTTGACATGCACGCCTTCGAGCAGGAAGCTCTGCTTATCCTTCAGTTTCTGCAGCTCATCCTCTTTCGCCTGAAGGGCGGAAGCCGTCTCATTGAGCTCTTTTTCTTTTTCTTCGGAAGCCTGGATTTCCTTCTGGATCGAAGCACTGCTGCTCCGGACTTCTGCAATCTGTCCGGCGATTTCCTCATTTTCCTTATCCAGGGAAATGGCTCCGGTCCGGCTAGCCTGAAGGCTGTCTTCCGCCTGCCGGATCTTCAGCTGCGCCGTATTCTGACGGATGCGTGCATCCTGCAGTTTCGCCTGCAGTTCCACGACCTCATCGCGGAGGGCATTCCTGGCGGCACGCTTACCGTCGATGCTCTTCTGCATCTCATCCATTTCCTTCTTCAGGCGGTCAACGTTGACCGTCAGCTCATCGATGTCCCTCTTGCGTCCGAGCAGCGTGCTCGAATTCTTGAAGGCGCCGCCGGTAATCGAGCCGCCCGGCGTAAAGAGCTCTCCCTGAAGCGTAACCATGTAAAGACCGTGCCGATACTTGTTTCCGATTCTCAGGGCATGGTCGATGTGATCGACGACAACGGTGCGGCCGAGGAGATAGCCTTTCAGCACCTCGAAGCCTTTCTCCGTATCCACCAGACTGCTGGCCAGTCCGAGCACTCCTTCTTCCGAAAGGACGTCCGGCTGTTCGAACTTCTTGACTTCCTCAAGGTTGGTCAGCGGCAGGAACGTCGCACGTCCCAGCTTGTTGACCTTCAGGAATTCGATCATCTTCTTGGCCGTCGTCTCATTATCGGTTACGATGTTCTTGGATTTCGAACCGAGAGCCGTTTCGATGGCCAGCTCATATTTCTTCTCAACCTTAAGAAGCTCCGCGACCACGCCCTTGATGCCCGGTTCGTTCGGCTTCTCTTCCATGACGCGGCGGATGCCGTTCCCGTATCCGTCGTAGTGCTCCATCAGGGTCTTCAGGGATTCCAGCTTCGAGGCCTCACGGTGATAAGTGGTCTGGCCGATATCCATCTGCTTGTTGCCTTCGGCTATCTCCGCCTGATACGAAGCAATCTTTTCCTCGTCTTCCTTTTCGTTCTTCTCGAGGCCTTCGATCTCGCTTCCGATGGACTCCATCTCTTTCTTCGTGTCCCGGATCAGCGTGTCTGCCTTGCTCTCTTCGGTTTTCAGGGCAAGCGTCCGGGAAGTGATTTCCGCTTTCCGGATATCGATCTGCTCCAGCATCGCATCGTATCTCTGCATGCGTCCCTTGACCGTGGCGCGGCTGTTGAGAAGTTCGATCAGTTCCGCTTTGGTCTTTTCAATCTGCGTGCTGAGTTCGTCAATCTCTTTCTCAAAAGCGGTCAGCTTCCCGCTCTCCGTCTTCTGCTCTTCGGAAATCGAAGCGATTTCCGCATCCAGATGTTCCTGTTCTTCCCTGTGGCGGTTCTTTTCCTCCTGACGTTTGGTCGTCTCTTCCGCAATGGCCGCCCTGCGGTTTTTATAATGCTCATCGTTCGCATGGACCGTATTGATCTGCTCGTTGAGAAGCTCGATCTGACCGGTCATCTGCTGAATGGACATGGCTTTAGCCGCCGTGTCTTCATGAACCTCCGAAGACAGGCGGTCGATTTCTTCCATGTCATGTTCCAGTTTCTCGTACTCAGCCTTCGTCTGTTCGAATTTCTTCGAAGTCTCGTCCATATCGCCCTGGGCGATACCGGCTTTTTCGTTGATATCGGAAAGCTGGCCTTCGATATGCTCCATTTCGATGAGGAACATATTGATGTCGAGCTCCTTGAGATTCTGTTTCTTATCCAGATAGATCTTCGCTGATTCGCTCTGTTTTCTCAGCGGCTCCAGCTGGGAGGTCAGCTCCCGCAGGATGTCGTTCACGCGCAGCAGGTTCTGCTGTTCTTCTTCCAGTTTTTTGACGGCTGTCGCTTTCCTTCTCTTGAATTTGACAACGCCTGCCGCCTCATCAAAAAGTTCACGCCGTTCTTCCGGCTTGCTGGAAAGGATCTTTTCAATCTGGCCCTGGCCGATGATGGAATAGCCTTCCTTGCCGATGCCGGTATCATAAAAAAGTTCATTGATGTCTTTTAAGCGCACCGGATTTTCATTGATCAGGTACTCGCTTTCTCCGGAGCGGTAAAGACGTCTGGTGACTTTGACTTCTTCGTAATCAATATCCAGCTTATGGTCGGAATTGTCCAGCGTAATGGCAACAGATGCAAAACTCTGCGGCTTCCGGAGTTCCGTGCCGGCAAAGATAACATCCTGCATGTTGCCGCCGCGGAGCTGTTTTGCGCTCTGCTCTCCGAGGACCCAGCGTACGGCATCCGCGACATTGCTCTTGCCGGATCCGTTCGGTCCGACGATGCCGGTGATGCCCTCCTGGAACTCAAAGAGCATTTTATGTGCAAAAGATTTAAATCCCTGTACTTCGATTGATTTCAGATACATTAATCTATTTTCCCTCTGAGTTTTTTTATAGCTTCAAAAGCCGCATGCTGCTCAGCTGCCTTCTTGGTGCGTCCGGTTCCGACTCCTGCCGTTTCCCCGTCAATGACGGCCTCCATCGTGAAGATCTTGTCATGATCCGGACCTTCTTCGCGTACCAGCACGTAATTGATCTGCTTCTCTTCCGCCTGCACGATTTCCTGCAGGTTCGTCTTGCTGTCGACGAACAGCTGCTTTTCCCCGATATCCTTCAGGATATGCATGGAAATGAATCTTTCCGCGGCTTCGAATCCTCCGTCCAGATAGACGGCGCCGATGACCGCTTCCATGGCATCCGAGACGATGGAGTCACGGTAGCGTCCCCCGCTCTGGTTTTCCCCGTTTCCGAGGATCAGATAATCGGACAGGTCAAAGTCATGCGCACAGAGCGCCAGAGTCGGCTCGCATACGATGCTGGCCCTGAGCATTGACAGACCGCCTTCATTTTTCTCGGGATGCCTGCGGTAAAGATATTCCGAACAGATTGTCTCCAGGACCGCGTCCCCCAAAAATTCCAGGCGCTCGTTGTCCCCTGCCCCCTCTTCCTTATGCTCATTGGCATAGGAAGTATGGGTCAGCGCCAGTTGCAAAAGCGCCCGGTCATGAAACGAGTAACCGAGCGCTCCTTCCAGTTTTTCCAGATTCTCACTGTTCTTCAACACGTTTGATTTCCTCGACCGCATCCTGGACCGTGACGATTTTTTCGGCATCCGCCGGATCAATCTCAATGTCAAATTCATCTTCGATCGCTGTAATGATCTGAAAGACTTCCAGCGAATCCGCACCCAGGTCGTCGACAAATGATGTCTGAAGAGCAATCTCCTTCGGATCGGCTCCGAGAACCTCCGCTGTAATGTCGCGGACTTTTTTAAACTCCATTTCCTTCCTCCGAAAAGGCGCCAATTCCACAAGATATGCGCATATTCCTAAATATAATACACAAACTGTATGCCAAAATCAATAGTCAATTCAACAGTCCGTCATGGCAAAACAAAGGCCGCCGCCTTTCGGCAGCGGCCCATCCTTGCGGTCCCTGATTAATCCTCTTCCTGCTTGACGATCTCGCGTTTATTATAAGATCCGCAGGCTTTGCAGACGCGGTGCGGCATCATAAGAGCGCCGCATTTGCTGCACTTGACCAGATTCATGGAACTCATCTTCCAGGAAGCCCTGTGCTTATCTCTCCTGGCAGCGGAATGTTTATTCTTTGGACAAATCGACATCGGTTAACACCTCCTTAACGCACAATAGCCATTATACAGGCGGCCTTTATGCTTTGTCAACAAGAAAATGAAGAAGTTATGCCAATCCTGCAGACTTTACGAGACGGAGCGTATCCCGTGCGATTGCCAGCTCTTCGTTTGTCGGAATAATGAAGACGCGGACCTTGGAATTCGGCGTCGAAATCTCGACTCTCTTCCCGCGGACGGCATTCTTCTCATCATCGATTTCCACTCCTAAATAGGAAAGGCTTCTGCAGATGAGCTTGCGGACTTCCGCATCATTCTCTCCTACGCCTGCCGTAAAGGTAATGGCATCGACTCCGTTCATCGCTGCCGCATAGGCACCGATGTATTTCGTAACGCGGTAGCGGAAGGCTTCCAGTGCCAGGGCAGCGCGTTTATTTCCCTCGGATTCCGCCGTGGAAAGATCACGGAAATCGGAGGATACGCCGGAAAGGCCGAGCACGCCGGACTTCTTGTTCAGGATATTCAGGACGTCATCGACTGACCTGTTCTCGTGATCGGCAATGTACTGGATGACTGCCGGGTCGACATCGCCCGAGCGCGTACCCATGATCAGGCCTTCCAGAGGAGTCAGGCCCATCGAAGTATCGACGCATTTTCCGTCGATGCTGGCGGATACGGAAGCCCCGTTGCCCAGATGGCAGACGATGACTTTTCTCTTTCCTTCCGGAAGATCACCGAACTTGATGGTCTCTCCGGAAACGAACATGTGGCTCGTGCCGTGGAAGCCGTAGCGGCGAAGCTTGTATTTGGTATAGTATTCATACGGAATCGCGTAGATGTAATGCGACTCCGGCATCGCCATTCCGAAAGCGGTATCGAAAACCGCGACATTCGGCTTGCCCGGCATCGTTGCTTCGCAGGCTTCGATTCCCATGAGGTTTGCCGGATTGTGCAGCGGGCCGAGGTCGAAGCACTCTTTGATGACGCGCTTGACATCCTCGTTGACCACGCAGGATTCCGTATACGTTGAGCCGCCGTGCAGGACACGATGGCCGATGGCGCCGATTTCATCCATGCTCTTCAGGATTCCGTGATCCGCATCCAGAAGTGCCTGCATGACCAGCTCGACTGCTTCTTTATGAGTCGGCATCGGAGCTACCTGGACAAAGTCCTCATTTCCCGGAACTTTGTGCGTCAGCTGGGAGCCGTCCATGCCGATTCTCTCGCAGAGACCCTTGGCCTTTACGGATTCATCGTCCATGTCGATGACCTGGTATTTCAGGGAAGAACTTCCCGCATTGATGATCAGTACTTTCATTTTCCGAATTCTCCTTTTCTTTACTCAGCCTGGCACTGAACAGCCGTAATCGCGACGACGCCTACGATATCCTGTGCGGAGCATCCTCTGCTCAGGTCGTTGACCGGAGCGGCGATTCCCTGCGTCATCGGGCCGTAGGCTTCAGCCTTGGCCAGACGCTGCACCAGCTTGTAGCCGATGTTGCCGGCATCCAGGTTCGGGAAGATCAGCGTATTGGCATGTCCGGCTACCTTGGAGCCCGGAGCCTTTGACTGTCCGACCGACGGGACGATGGCTGCATCCAGCTGCATCTCGCCGTCCAGGCACAGATCCGGATTGGCTTCCTTGGCGATCTTCGTCGCTTCCTGTACCTTCGTGACATCATCGTGCTTGGCGGATCCCATTGTTGAATAGGAAAGCATCGCGACAATCGGTTCATCCCCGACCAGCAGCTTATAGGAAGCTGCGGAAGATTCCGCGATTGCAGCAAGTTCTTCAGCTGTCGGATTCTGGTTGAGTCCGCAGTCTGAGAAGACGAAGGTTCCCTTGTTTCCGTATTCGCAGTCCGGAACGCTCATCAGGAAGAAAGCGGAGACGATCTTCGTTCCGGGTTTTGTCTTCAGGACCTGAAGGCACGGACGAAGCGTATTGGCCGTGGAGTGGCACGCGCCGGAAACCATGCCGTCCGCGTCGCCCATCTTGACCATCATGACGCCGTAATACGTATAATCATTGTGAAGGATTTCAGAAGCCTGTTCTTCCGTCATGCCCTTCTTGGAACGGAGCTCGACGAGCTTTGCGATATAAGCCGGCGTCTTCTCATTTTTAGCGGGATCGACGATGGTCGCTCCGGAAATGTCAAATCCTTCGCCGTTCTTTTTAATCTCTTCTTCCGAGCCGATCAGGATCAGGTTCGCAAGATCTTCCTTCAGTATCTGCTGAGCTGCCTCATAAATCCTCTTATCTTCCGTTTCCGGGAGAATAATGGTCTTCTTATCAGCCTTTGCACGTGCTTTGATCGTATCGATAAATGCCATTTTTAAACCATCCTTTCTTGGTGCTGAACTTAAAACGATTAGATTTATTATACACTCGCTGAAAATGAGGAACAAGGTCTTTGCCGGTATTTTTCCGCGTACACAGCGGATTTTTCGTCACTTTATGGTATAATTATTCCAGCTTTGCCGTTTTGAAAATAAACCCGTACGAAAGGAACTTCCATGAAAACAGCTGCCGTCATTGCCGAATTCAATCCGTTCCACAACGGCCATCAGCTCATCGCCGACAGGATCAGAAGGGAAACAGGCGCCGACTTCGTCATTGCCCTGATGAGCGGCGATTATGTCCAGTGCGGCCTGCCTGCCATAACCGACCGTCAGGTTCGTACGGAAATGGCCCTTCTCGGAGGCTACGATGCCGTCCTCTCCTATCCGGTCCGCTATGCGACATCATCTGCCGAATCCTTCGGTTCCCATGCCGTCTCCATTCTGGATTCGCTTCACTGCATAGACTTCCTGGCCTTCGGCTCCGAAAGCGGAAACATTGCAGAACTTTCCGAGGCTGCCGATGTCCTTCTGGAGGAATCGGACGAATTCCGCGCGAAGCTGAAGGAAGGTCTTGAAAACGGACTTTCTTTTCCGAAGGCGCGCTCCGAGGCACTTCCCGCTTTTTCGGAAATGCTTTCAAGCCCCAACAATATTCTCGGCATTGAATATCTGAAGGCTCTGAAATCGCAGGGTTCCTCCATCACGCCGGTCACCCTGCAGCGCTGCGGCAGCAGCCATCTGGATTCCGATACGATGAGCTCCCTGTCTTCCGCCTCCGCCGTCCGCCGTGCCCTTGCCCTCGGCAACCGGATGCCGGGAATTGAGCTGGCAATTCCGAAGCCTTCTTTTGAAGTCCTGAAAAGCGACATCGGAGCTTACGGAGTGACGACGGAGCAGGATTATTCGCTCCTTCTGGCCGACCGTCTCTGGAAGATCGACGATGCGGCCGTTCTCTCGCGCTTTGCGGATCTGGATCCGGACCTCGCGCAGACGATCATGAAGAAGCGCAATATGTTCCGCAGCTTCCGTGAATTTGCGGAAGAACTGAAGTCGAAGTCCTGCACGCGCACCCACATCAACCGTGCGCTTCTGCATCTGATTCTCGGCATCCAGAAGGAAGAGAAAGCCCCGGACAGTCTCTATGCCCATGTGCTCGGCTTCCGCAAGTCAAGCGAAGCCCTTCTGACGGAAATGACGAAATCTTCGTCGGTTCCGGTCGTGCTCCGTTCCGCGGAAGCTTCCGGGATCCTGAGCGGCGACGCGCTGAAGATTTTCAGTGAAGAGGTGCATGTCTCGAATCTGTACGAAACCGTGCGCTCCCAGAAGAGCGGCCAGCCTTTCCGCAACGTCCTGACCAAGCCGCTCATTGTCGTCTGATTTCACTGCTTGCTTTTCCGATCCCGCGGGGCGATTGCTTTCCTTTCATCCGGATCTGAAGTGCGTCCGTACTTCCGGGCAGGACTCCGGATTCAGCGATACTGACCGCTGTCCGTCAGCGGTCCATTTCCCCGGCACATGCCTGTGCGGAAAAGCATTGATGTTCGTGCCCTGAACTTCGGGAATCTTTGAACAGAATAAGAGCCTCTCCGAGGACTGTATGAGCTTGAAGACAAATGCCTTCGACAACACTCAGACGAGTTCCGCAGGAGAGGCTCATTTTTTATTCTGTGAAAAGATTCCCAGAAGTTCGTGGCACGGTTATCAGCTTTTCCGCACAGACATGCGTCCGGGAAAATGGACATGCTGAAACCCGTATTCCGTATCCACAGGATCCGGGTCATATCCGGAGAACAGACAGACTGAAGCCCGCCGGGACTCAATTCTTAAAAGAATGAATCGGGGCCGGGATGCGTCCGGTGCGTTTCACGAAGCGTTCGCAGGAGAAGCTGCTGACCTTCATGATCGGCGCATGCCCCATCAGGCCGCCGTACTCCACCGAATCGCCGGCCTTCTTGCCGTAAGCCGGAATGAGACGGACCGCCGTCGTTTTCTGGTTGACCGCCCCGATGGCCATTTCATCGGCAATGATGCCGGAAATCGTCTCCGCGCTGGTATCTCCCGGAACCGCGATCATATCCAGTCCCACCGAGCAGACGCAGGTCATGGCTTCCAGCTTTTCAATGGTCAGGGCTCCGCACTGGGCTGCTTCAATCATGCCCTGGTCCTCACTGACCGGAATGAAGGCACCCGAAAGACCGCCGACATAGGAAGACGCCATGACGCCGCCCTTCTTGACCTGATCGTTCAGCAGTGCCAAAGCTGCCGTCGTCCCGGGTGCACCCGCCTGTTCCAGGCCGATCTCCTTCAGGATGTCCGCAACGGAATCTCCGACAGCCGGGGTCGGCGCCAGGGAAAGATCCACGATGCCGAACGGCACATTCAGCCTTTTCGAAGCTTCCTGGGCAACCAGCTGGCCGACACGGGTAATTTTGAAAGCTGTTTTCTTGATGGTCTCGCACAGTTCCTCGAAGTCCGAATCCCTGCAGGCTTCCAGGGCATGCTTCACGACGCCGGGTCCGGAGACGCCGACGTTGATGACGCTGTCTCCTTCGGTAACGCCGTGGAAGGCACCCGCCATAAACGGATTGTCATCCGGCGCATTGCAGAAGACGACGAGCTTGGCGCAGCCGTAGGAATCCGAATCCTTCGTGCATTTTGCTGTTTCCTTGATGATCTTTCCCATCAGGCGGACGGCATCCATATTGATGCCGGTCTTCGTAGAGCCCAGATTGACCGAGCTGCAGAGTCTCTCCGTCTGGGAAAGGGCCTGCGGAATGGAACGGATCAGGTTTTCATCTGCCTTCGTCATTCCCTTCGAAACGAGCGCCGAATAGCCGCCGAGGAAATTGACGCCGACTTCCTTTGCGCTTTCATCAAGCGTTTTGGCTATCTTCAGAAAGTCTTCCGGTTTCCGGCAGGCGGATCCTCCGATCAGCGAAATCGGGGTGACCGAGATTCTCTTGTTGACAATGGGAATGCCGTACTCTTCTTCGATTTCTTTTCCGACCTTCACAAGGTTCTTCGCCGTATGGATGATCTTTTTGCGGATCCTGCCGCAGAGGGCATCAAGATCCGGATCAATGCAGTCCAGAAGGCTGATGCCCAGCGTGATTGTCCGGACGTCCAGGTTCTCCTGCTCAATCATCCGGTTTGTTTCCGTCACTTCATAAATGTTGATCATAGGACTCCTGTCCGCCTCAGATGCGGTGCATTTTATTGAAAATTTCTTCGTGCTGAACGTGGATCGTCACACCGATTTCCTCTCCGATCTGATGCAGCTCATGCTGCACGTCGGAAAGTTTTTTCTCGGATGCCGACGTATCGGCCACCATCATCATGTTGAAGCATCCCTCAACGATCGTCTGCGAAATATCCAGGATGTTGATCTGGTTGTTCGCCAGATACGTACAGACCTTCGCGATGATGCCGACTGCATCTTTTCCCACCACTGTAATGATTGTCTTCTGCATGGAACTTACCTCCTAAAATTCAACGGATTCGCTGACGAGATCCCGGTGCGCGATGGAAATACGGAAGTCTCCGGACGTATAAGGATTGTCTCCCATCGTCACTTCCGTGCACACAGTCTCGAAGGCCAGCGCTTCGTAATTATTTTCCTTGCTGAGATGTCCCAGAAAGATTTCCTTCATATCGTCATGCAGGACTTCGCAGAGGAGCTGTCCCGCCGACTCATTGGAAAGATGGCCGCTGTCCCCGAGGATGCGGCGCTTCAGATAATACGGATACCTTCCTGCCTCCAGCATCCGGATGTCGTGGTTCGACTCCAGAAGCAGCACGTCCAGATTTTTCAGATTCCGGATGATGTATTCATCGTAATGCCCCAGGTCCGTTGCCACGGCCGCAGACTTTCCGCCCGTCTCCAGGCGGTAGCCGACCGGTTCGGCGGCATCGTGGGGAATCGCAAACGGCCTGATGCTGAGGTCGCCGACGGCAAATGTCTCATCCGCCCGGATCACATGCATCAGCCCTTCCGGTATCTTGCCGAGTGCCGTCATGCCCTTCAGGGCATCCGCCGTTCCCTGGGTGGCATAAATCGGGATTCCGTATCTTCTTGCCAGAATTCCCAGACCCTTCACGTGGTCCGAATGTTCATGCGTCAGCAGAATGGCATCCATGTCCTTCGTCGCCAGATCAAGGCCGTTCAGTCCCTGTTCGACCCGGCATCCGGAAATTCCGGTATCCACCAGTACGGAGGTTTCCGAACTTCCGACATAAATGCAGTTGCCGCTGCTGCCGCTTGCAATGCTGCAGAATTTCATTTTCCAAGCCCCTTATCAATCTGCTTCTCTGTTTCTGAAAACTCCCCGTCGTTGTCGATGACCAGATCGGCATGCCTGCGGAACTCCCCTTCCGAAAGCTGACGTCCGAAGAACTGCCTGATTTTTTCCTCACTGTATCCTCTCGTGCGGATCAGCCGTTCTCTTCTGGTTTTTTCACTCGCATAAATATACCACAATTCATCGCAGATTTCATCATACTTCTCTTCGATGAGCAGTGCCGCCTCGATGGCGCAGACCAAAGCCCCTTCCTTACGGTATTCCCGCACCAGACGGAGGGTTTCTTTTTTCACCTCCGGATGGATGATGGCATCCAGTCCGGTCCGGAGCTTTTCGTCTTTCAGAATCTTCGAGGCAATCAGCTTTCTGTCCAGAGTGCCGTCCGCCGTCACGATTTCCCTGCCGAGAAGGTCCACGGCCGCCTGCGTGCATTTTCCGTTTTCCGAAAGAAGTCCGCGGCTGATGTCGTCCAGACGGATGACTTTCGCACCCCACCTTTTTTCAAGATAGGCCAGCACCTCGGACTTTCCCGAGCCGATTCCCCCGGTGACGCCGATCAGCCTCATTTCCCGGCAGGCGCACTGCTTCTCACTTTGCTTCATACCAGTCCGTCCCCGTATGGCATTCTGCCTTGATTTCCACTTTCAGGTCCGCCGCCGAGCTCATTTCCTCTTCGAGGATTTTCGTGACCTGCTCCTCTTCCTCTTTCTCCGTCTCCACAAGAAGCTCATCGTGGATCTGCAGGATCAGACGCGATTTCAGTTTTTCCTTCTTCAGCCGTTCATACACGCGGATCATTGCGATCTTCATGATATCCGCTGCCGTGCCCTGGATCGGGCTGTTCATGGCCACCCGTTCCCCGAAGCCCCTCTGCATGAAATTCGCCGAGGAAAGTTCCGGAATCGGACGGCGCCGGCCGAACAGGGAAACCGCATAGCCTTTTTCTTTTGCCGAAGCAACCAGTCCGTCGAGGAATTCCTTGATCGACGGATATGCCGCAAAATAATCCCTGATGTATTTTTCAGCTTCCTTCGGGGAGATGGAAAGTCCCTGGCTCAGCCCGAAAGAACTGATTCCGTAAATGATTCCGAAGTTGACGGCCTTGGCATTTCTCCTCTGCTGTTCCGTCACTTCCTCAAACGGCGTATGGAAGACCTGCGAGGCTGTGATCCGGTGGATATCCTTCGCTTCGCGGTAGGCCCGGATCAGTTCTTCGTCCCCCGACATGTGCGCGAGAATGCGCAGCTCGATCTGCGAATAATCCGCATCGGCAAAAATGCAGCCAGCTTTCGGAATGAAGCATTTCCGGATCAGCCGTCCCTGCTCGACCCTCATCGGAATGTTCTGAAGATTCGGTTCCGTGCTGGACAGCCTGCCCGTCGCCGTGATCGTCTGATTGAAAGTCGTATGGATTCTTCCGTCTTCGGAAATGAAAGCGGAAAGTCCGTCCGCGTAAGTTGATTTCAGTTTCGTCAGCTGACGGTATTCGAGGATGTCCGAAACGATCGGATTTTCTTCCGCCAGTTTTTCAAGCACATCCGCCGCCGTCGAATAGCCGGTCTTGGTTTTCTTCCCGCCGGGCAGTCCCATTTTTCCGAACAGGATGTCGCCCATCTGGCGCGGACTGTTGATGTTGAATTCTTCTCCGGCTGCCGCCCAGATCTTCGCCGTCAGTTCGTCAATTCTTCCGGAAAGACTTTCTCCGTATCTCTTCAGCTCTTCGGGATTGACCAGGATTCCCTCCGTCTCCATGGAGGCCAGGACGGCTGTCAGCGGCATTTCAATCTGACTGAACAGATCTTCCATGCCTGTTTCTTTCAGTTTCTCAAGAAGCGCCGGTCTCGACTGTTCCGCGGCAGAAGCGGAAAGCGCGCACATTTCCAGAATGCGGTCCTCCTGTTCCGGATAGGCCGCCTCAATTCCTTTCTTCCCGATCAGTTCCTCCGCAGAAGGCACCGTCGTCCCCAGGAACTCATTTGCAAGATCGTCATAGTCATAATCCGATTTCAGCGGATTCAGAAGATAGGCGGCGATGACCGCATCAAAATAGGGAATGCCGTCCCGGTTTCCCAGAAGCTTCCTGGCGCCTTTGACATCGCAGCAGGATACGCACTCCAGCTGCTCCGCAAGGGCGGCAAACTTTTCCGTAAAGTATTCCTCTTCTCCGTCCTTTACCGGAAAACGGTAAGATTTCCCTGCAGTATAAAGCGCGCAGGCGTAAAGATTCTTTCCTTTTGCAAAGGCGATTCCTGCTGTCTTTGCTTCCGCTGCCTGACGGAAAATCTCCTCTGCCGCGGAACGCTCCGTCACGGTCTCATCGGCCGTTTTTTCTTCACTCTGCTTCGGCTTCATTTCTTCGTCAAAGCGGCTGTAAAAGCTTTTGAAACCGAGTTTCTTGAAATCTTCATAGACGGCCTGGGTGTACAGTTTTCCGATCCTGCAGTCCCCGAAGCTGCACTCAATCGGTGCATCGGTGCGGATCGTCGCAAGATCCTTGCTGAGGACAGCGAGGTCATAATGTTCCTTCAGTGCTTTGGAAGCCTTCGGAGGCGTGACGCTGTCCGCATTTTCATAAGCTTTTTCGATGCTTCCGTAAGCGGCAATGATTTTTGTCGCCGTCACTTTCCCGACTCCCGGAAGTCCGGGGATGTTATCGGAGGAGTCCCCCATCAGTGCCTTCACGTCAATGAATTCCTGCGGGGTCACTTCATAGATTTTCTTTACGTCTTCCGCATAGTAGTCTTCGGCTTCCGTCTTGCCCATCTTATTCGACGGAATGCTGATCTTGATTTTCTCGTCCGCGATCTGCAGCAGGTCATGATCGCCGGTCACGACCGTGACATCCATGCCGGCTGCCTGTGCCCTCTTGGCCAGGGTCCCCAGGATATCATCCGCTTCCCAGCCCTTTTTCAGAAGCAGGGGTATTTCCATATCCGAAAGGATCTGACGCATGATCGGTTCCTGCTCATGGAATTCCGGCGGTGCCGGCTGGCGGGTTCCCTTGTAATCGGGATATTTCTCATGACGGAAAGTCGGAGCCGCCGTGTCGAAGGCCACCGCCAGATATTCCGGTTTTTCTGCATCCAGGATTCTGAAAAGAATCCGCAGGAAGCCGTAAACGGCATTCGTGTGGATTCCCTCTGCATTCGTCATGTCCGGCATGCCGTGGAAGGCACGGAACAGAATGCTGTGCCCGTCGATCAAAACAATTTTTCCGTTCATGCTGCTCCTTTGAATAGAACCGTGATAAAATCCGTAATCTGCTGAAGAATCGTGGCATTGGCATCCGGCAGGAAAGAAAGGATGATGCAGAAAACCAGGATGGCTTCTGTCACGATCAGCATGGCCTTGAAGGCCCGCTTCTGTGTCCGGTGCCTGCGAATCTGGGATTCTTTTCTATGAAGATCCTCTGCCAGGATTTTTTTCATGTTGTAGGAACGGTTCCCGTCCTCGTCAAGATAGCGGAGAGCATAATGGATCGTAAAATAAGTCTCCAGCTCATCGTAGCAGGACGGGCAGTTCTTTACATGCAAAATGAAGCTTTCCATCTCGCTGTCGGAAAGCTTCCCTTCGATGTAAGGCTGTACCATTTTTTCAATATCCCGGCATTCCATCACTACTGCCGGCGGTGGGACTTGAACCCACACACCCTTGCGGATAACAGATTTTGAGTCTGTCTCGTCTGCCGATTCCGACACGCCGGCTTTCCGCCCTTCCGGGCGTTAAAAGCATTATATCATTCTTTCCTGTCTTTTTGAAATCATTTATCTTTTTTTATTTCATCCAGAAGAGTCCTGTAAATCGGCAGCTCCGAGAAAGTCGCAAAGTAGTCGGCCGGTGTCTCCGCACGTCGGATCACGTCAAAGGTTCCGTCGCCGTGCAGCAGGACTTCCGCGGACCTGAGCTTGCCGTTGTAGTTGTAGCCCATCGCAAAGCCGTGGGCACCCGTGTCGTGGATATAGAGGATATCTCCCATGCTGATCTTCGGAAGCATCCGGTCAATCGCAAACTTATCGTTGTTCTCGCACAGCGATCCGACCACATCGTACATATTCGTGACATGGGCATGTTCCTTGCCCATGACAGTGATGTGATGATAGGCGCCGTACATGGCCGGGCGCATCAGATTGACCGCGCAGGCATCGACCCCGATGTAATTCTTCATGATATGCTTCTCGTGAATGGCCGTGGTGACCAGCGCCCCGTAGGGGCCTGTCATGAAACGGCCCATTTCCGTGTAGATGGCAACGTCTCCCATTCCTGCCGGAACCATGATTTTTTCATAAGCCCTGCGCACGCCTTCCCCGATGGCCGCGATATCGTTGGACGGATCGTCCGGCTTGTAGGGGATCCCGACTCCTCCGGAAAGATTGATGAAGGAAATATGGCAGCCTGTCTCCTTCTGCAGATCGACCGCCAGCTTGAACAGCAGCTTTGCCAGCATCGGATAATAATCATTGGTGACCGCATTGCTGACAAGGAAGGAATGGATGCCGAAATTCCGGACGCCCTTCTTCCTGAGGATTCGGAAAGCCTTGTAAAGCTGCTCTGCCGTCATGCCGTATTTCGCATCGCCGGGGCTGTCCATGATCCCGTTGCTGACTTTGAAAATGCCGCCCGGATTGAAACGGCAGCACATCGTCTCCGGGAATTTCCCGACCGCTTTTTCAAAGCAGTCGATCATCGTAATGTCGTCAAGGTTGACGATGGCTCCCATCTTCGACGCGTAGACATATTCATGCGCAGGCGTATCGTTGGAGGAAAACATCGTCAGCTGGCCGCTGCAGCCGATTGCCTGCGACAGCATCAGTTCCGTCAGGGAACTGCAGTCGCAGCCGCAGCCCAGGCTCTTCAGCAGGGACAGGATGACCGGATTCGGCTCCGCCTTGACAGCGAAATATTCGCGGTATCCCTTGTTCCAGGAAAATGCCTCGCGCACCGCCAGCACATTTTTCCGGATTCCCTCTTCGTCGTAAATATGAAAAGGCGTGGGCACTTCCCTGATGATTTCTTCAAGCTTCTCTTTGGTGACAAAAGGCTGTTTCCGGTTCATTCTTTTTCCTCCGGTTATTTTGCTTCGATGACATAAAGCATATTCGTCACATGGCCTGTGCCCTGCACGTAATTCGTGACGGGGTCGCCTGCCGTGACGACGACTTTATCCCCCGGCTTGAGATAGCCCGCATTCCGGACTGTTTCAACCGCATTGGCGACAATGGCTCCCGAGCTCTCTTTCGGCTCTCCCAGAAGCGGCTTGACACCCCAGCAGACCATCATGCGTCTCATCGCCCATTCATTCGGCGTAACGGCATAGATCGGCATCTTCGGACGGAAATTGGAAATCAGGCGTGCCGTCTGACCCGAAGCGCTCGGCGTCACGATGGCTGCCGCCCCGATGTTCCTTGCCGTACGGACGGAAGCAAGACCGACTGCGGAGGAAATATCCGCACTCATATCCATTTTCCGGTGGGCAATATACTTTGTCTCATCGTAGTATTTTTCGGAATTGCGGACGATGTCCGCCATCATCCCGACTGCTTCGACGGCATATTTTCCGACTGCCGTCTCTCCGGAAAGCATGACCGCATCGGTTCCGTCATAAACGGCATTGGCGACATCCGTAACCTCTGCCCTCGTCGGACGCGGATTGCGGATCATCGAATCCAGCATCTGCGTGGCCGTGATGACCGGCTTGTAGGCAAGGTTGCATTTCTCGATGATCATCTTCTGGATCGGCGGCACTTCGAAAACGGCCACCTCGACACCGAGGTCTCCCCTGGCTACCATGATTCCGTCCGCCTCGCGGATGATGGAATCAATATTGGCAACGCCTTCCTTGTTCTCGATTTTAGCAAAGACGGGAATATCGCTGTGATGCGCCCTCAGCAGGTCTTTGATTTCCCTCACGGCCGATGCGCTGCGCACGAAGGAAGCCGCGATGATGTCAAATCCCTGGGCAATGCCCCAGATGATGTCTTCCTTGTCTTTTTCCGTAATGTCCGGAAGATTGACATGGACATTCGGGATATTGACGCCCTTCTGCTGTCCGAGTTCGCCGCCGTTGACGACGCGTCCGTGAATGTCGTTTCCGTCAATCGATTCGACTTTCAGTTCCAGTTCCCCGTCATCGATGAGGATGCTGTCCCCTCTTTTGATTTCGTTCGGAAGGTTCTTATAGGAAATGGAAACCCGGTTTTCATTTCCCTCGATTTCATCGGAAGTCAGTATGAACTCTCCGCCCTCCTTCAGGACGACGGGCTTTCCGTCCCTGAGCTTTCCGGTCCGGATCTCCGGTCCCTTCGTATCAAGAAGCATCGCAACCGGCACTCCGGTCTTGATGCGTGCCGACTTGAGGACGGCAATCCTCTGCGCCTGCTCATCATAAGAGCCGTGGGAAAAGTTGAAGCGTGCCACGTCCATTCCCTTGGCAATCAGTTTTTCCACGACTGCCTGGTCATTCTCATTCGGTCCCATCGTACAGACGATCTTTGTCTTCTTTTCCATGACCCTTCCTCCTATTTAACGTGCTGATGCGTAAACAGATGATCCTGGCAGTATTCATGCTGCCCGCTGCACTTGCTGCAGTAGCGGAATTCCAGTTCCGGGTTGGTGATCTCGGTACGTCCGCAGACCTCGCAGCGGTGTCTTGCGATACCGGCTGTCCTGCCCTGCGCCGACTGACCGGCGGATGCGCTTCCTGCTGCCGTACCGGCTCCCGGCATTCCCTGCGAAGGTTTCCGGTAAGTCTGCGACTGCTGCATTTTCTTTTTAAATTCCCTTCTGCGGCGGATCTCCGAAGGAGACATTCTCCGGAAGTCCCTTGTGGAAAGGAAGAAAATCACAAAGTTGAGAAGCGACGCCACGAGGGCGATGACATAGACCCAGCCTCCGATCATGCCCGAAGCGATGGAACGGAAATAGCCGACCATGTCATAAACCAGGAAAGCCGCATAGAGAACCCCGAGCCATTTCACCTTGATCGGAATCACGAAATACAGATAGACCTGTGCTTCCGGAAACGTTGCGGCAAAGGCGAGGAAGATCGACATGCAGATGTAATAAGTGCTGAACGGAGAAGCCGTCCCGCTGCTGAAGATGACCGCTCCGCCGTAGATCGCGCTGAAAATGAAATAGCAGATGAAGGCTGCTGCAATCGTAATCAGGAAGCCTCCGAAAATATAGACATTGTAGCGGAAGTTTCCCCAGGCCCTCTCCAGAGACGTGCCGATGGAAAAATAAAAGAACAGCATGATGATCGTAAAAAGATTCAGGGCACTCGGCGGAATGATAATCCAGGTGAGGATTCTCCAAACCTGTCCCTGCAGGATATAAGCCGGTTCCAGGGTCATATACGCCGCTGCATCCGCATTGATGAACTGCAGGATATAGCCGACGACGTAGCATCCGATGATGACGGCAGAAAGATGCGGTACTGCCCTGCCGCCGAATTTCCGTTCCATTTTACTCAGCCAATTGTTCATAAAAAACCTTCCTTTGAGATCTATTTACTCATTATAAAGAAAGGACGAAAGCGTGTCAATGTAAAGACCTCCCGGTTTCTTCTCCGTCTCCGCCCTTTGCAAGCAGGAAAAAATCGTCTATAATGTTCGCAGTCAGAAAACACGGAGGGCAGAAAAATGGCCGGTTCAACATTCGGAAAAATCTTCAGCGTAACAACATTCGGGGAATCCCACGGGAAAGCCATCGGAGCAGTCGTGGACGGCTGTCCGGCCGGTCTTCCGCTTTCCGAGGCCGATATCCAGCCGCTGCTGGACCGCAGGAGGCCCGGATCGGCAAAGCACACGACCGCCCGGAGGGAAGCCGACACGGCGGAAATCCTCTCCGGTGTTTTCGAAGGAAAGACGACCGGTACGCCGATTGCCATTCTCATCCGCAATGAAGACCAGATCAGTTCCGACTACGGAAACCTTGCGGAACTTTTCCGTCCGGGGCATGCCGACTTTACCTATGATGCCAAATTCGGCTTCCGCGACTGGCGGGGCGGCGGACGCTCTTCCGGACGCGAAACGGCTGCCAGGGTTGCGGCAGGCGCCGTCGCCCTGAAGCTTCTTTCCCTGATCGGCATTTCCGTTTCCTCGTCGGTCCTGAAAATCGGCGGAGCCGATGCGGAACATTCCGAAGAGCTGCTCTCAAAGGCCGCCTCCGAAAAAGATTCTCTCGGAGGCATCATCGAGTGCACGGCTTCGGGCGTTCCCGCAGGTCTCGGCCAGCCCGTGTTTGACAAGCTCGATGCGGATCTGGCAAAGGCCGTTCTTTCCATCGGGGCCGTCAAGGGGATTGAATTCGGCAGCGGCTTCCGGGCAGCTTCCGAAGCCGGCAGCACCAACAACGATGCCTTCTGCATCCGGGACGGAAAGACGGCGTTAAAAACCAATCATGCCGGCGGAGTCCTCGGAGGGATCAGCGCCGGAAGCGACATCATTTTCCGCGCGGCTGTCAAGCCGACGCCTTCCATCGCACAGGAACAGGAAACCGTGACCCGGGACGGCCGCGTCACGAAGGTCGTCATCAAAGGCCGCCACGATACCTGCATCGTTCCGCGGGCTGCAGCGGTCATCGAGGCAATGACTGCCCTGGTCCTGGCGGATGATCTTCTGCAGAATATGACCTCCAGAACGGAGTACATCCTGGAGGTCTATCGCAGATAATTCTGCCGGTTATTTATTTGCTTCAGCAGCGGTCAGTCGATCGGGACAGGGGTTATGACCTTTTCCGTGAGGACCGCTTTCTTTTCGGCTTCATCTTCCGGAACAGCCTTGAAGACATCCGGCCCCTTCTGCACCTGATGGAAAATGATGCAGTTCGGCTTATCCAGTTCCTGCGGTCTTCCCTTCATGACCAGAACTTTCTTCGCGTAGTCGACGCGGAAAGTCGTAATGGTATTGGAGCCGTTGTTGACGACGGCAATGTGCTGCTGATCCGGGAAGAGCGCGATATCCTTCGGATAGTCTCCTGCCGTCGGCAATGAGAACTGTCTTTCAAGATGTCCGGTCTTATGGTCCACCTTGAACATGGCAACGGAGTTGTCTCCGGCTGTCGAGCAGAAGACATAATTGCCGTCATAGGAAACTCGCAGGGCTGCTGCCGCATCATGCGGATCCCTTTCATCGGAAAGAGTCGACTGTTCTTCCAGCAGTTCAAATACCGGATATTTATTTTCCACATGGTAGGAATAAACCCGCACGACGTTCGTGATTTCACACAGCACGTAGGCGTATTTCCCGTCGCGGCTGAAATGGATGCTCTTCGGTCCCGCCTCGCGTCCCATGCGGAGCGTGTCGATCTGCTGCAGCTTGCTCGTCCGGGAATTGATCGTGTAGAGCACGACCTGGTCGATGCCGGAATCAACGGCGCACAGGAACTGATTGTCCGGCGTCACGCGGACGCAGCAGACATGCGGACGGTAGCTTCTCTCATTGATGGCCCCCTGTCCCCTGTGGAACACACCGTCCATCAAAGTTCCGAGATGGCCGTCCTGATGCGTGTGGATCACGGTGACTTTTCCGTCATGGAAACCGGCCACATACAGATACCTGCCTTCCAGGTCCGTTGACAGATGGCAGCCGCGCATGCCGTCGATGTCGATCTGGTTGATCGGCTTCAGATCCCCGTCCGGCAGGATTTCAAAAACTTCCACTCCTTCATCCGCGATGGAATAAAGGAACTTCTGATTCCTCGAAACACAGACATAGGAAGAATTGTTGACCGGAACGACTTTCCTGAGATACATGAGTCCTTCCGGAACATCCGCATCATAAATGTGGATTCCCTTGGACGTGCCGTTCGTATACGTTCCTACATATGCTACGTAATGTTCTTTTTCTGCTGCCATTTCAGTACCTCTCTCCCGCATTCAGTATCACATATTTTTTATCTTTGATCTCCGGCCGCTGCCTGCAGTGGAACGGCAGTACGGCGCCGAAGGAATTCTTTTCCGCAAGCTTCTTCATTTCCGAAACATTCTGATGAACGGACAGCCTCAGGAATTCCGCTTTCCCGGAATTCAGAAGCATTCTCGAAAAACCGGCCGGCTCCTGTTTCCCGGTGAGGATCACCCTGCCTCCGGTCTCTGCCGTCCGCAGTGCTGTTTCCCTGTTGCGCTCATCCGCAAGCTGCGAATCCGTAACCAGAAGAGCCCTTGCCCCCGAAACAGAGGCCATCGCCTCTTCCGGGAAAAAGACCGTTTCTTTCAGGACTTTCCTCATGCCCTTCCGAAGCCAGAACCTGTCCTCTTTCCGGTCGCTGACTTCATCCATCAGCAACGGATTCAGATAGACCGGGATTCCCCGTTCCGAAAGCATCCGGATGATGTCAAAGCCCCTCCCGTACATCGGCACCGGAAAGAGCATTGCCTTCCCGGAAGCCGCCGCTTCGTCGATTCCCCTGCCGAGGGCCAGAAGGTGATCGGCCGCACCGGTCTCTTCATTTCCATAGGCACAGTCGACAACGGCCGTCTCCGCTTTTCTTCTGCGGATCGCATCGCACCGGTAGGCAGATGATTTCTCAGTGTAGTCTCCCGTAAAGAGAATCCTCTTTCCCTGCAGGCTGAACTCCAGCCAAACGGAACCGATGCAGTGTCCGCTCCGTCCCCAGATAAAAGAGAGCCCTTTTTCAAGGCGGATTTTCTTCAGCGGTTTCCCGAGCTTTTCAAGAGTCTTCGCGCCTTTGATCTTACCCGGGATCACCTGAAGCGTATATTCGCTGGCGATGACCTTTCCGCGGAATCCGTTTTCATAAAGCCAGAGCAGGGCTCCTGCATGATCGGCATGGCAGTGCGTCAGAAAAAGATAATCCGCCGAAGCAATCTGCTTCCGGTCAAGACGCGGATACGGCTGTGCCGGATTCTCCTTCATGATGCCGCAGTCCACAATCAGCGACGTATTCTTCTGTTTCACATAAAAGCAGTTGCGTCCGTGCTCCGAGCATCCGCCCGCGACGTACAGTTTCATTTCCATGCTCCGTTTCAGCAGAAATTATTATAGCACAATTCAGCAAATAAAAAATACCGGCGTCGGAAGTCTGACTGCCTACACCGCATAAAAACCGAAAAGGAAAGCCGACAGGAACGAGACTGCCAGGATCATCCAGTTCATGACCGAGGACGTGACCCGTTCAAACGTGCTGTCCTGATCCGTTCCGTATCCGCACAGCCCGGCCCCCACCAGCGGAAAAATCAGAATGACCGGTATATAGCGGAAATTCATCGTGCATACGACCGGATAGCTGAAGCAGAAACGCAGGTAGCTGACCAGCACGCAGGCATAGGCCACGCACAGGAAGATCTTGTGCTCAAACTGCATTCTTTTCCCGATCAGGGAACGGATCATCATCACGTGCATCAGGATGCACAGGATGATCGTCATGAAGAGCAGCGCGACCGTCAGCACATAGGTTCCCGTATAAGTCAGGTTGATTGCCTGCTCATCGACGATCGCCGACTTGAATGTCTGCGACCAGACATTGCATTCCAGGGAAGCGTCGGTCGTCAGGTGCAGGTGCAGAAGGCTCTGCATGCTCGGGAGGCCCAGCCGGTCCAGCAGGGTATATTTCCCGGCCAGCTGCTGCCACTCGTCGGAAATCGACTGCACATAGAAAAGAGGCGTCCCGAAGCGGATCAGGTTGCGGATCGGCCAGAACATGCCGAGCGGAATGCAGACGGAGAAGAACCAGATGAACTGCGTGCGGAGCTCTTCTATTTTCGTGCGCTTGTCATAGAAAATGGCGCACAGGAAAAGTGCCGCGATCGCCGGAGCGATAATGACCGCATTCAGTTTCGTCATCATTCCCAGGCCCAGCCAGACCTGCCGTCGCAATGATCGTCTTCCGCTTCCGGGTCTGATACCATCCGAGCGCACAGTTCATGCAGAGCATCATGCACATATAGCAGAGGGCGTCGTTGTTGAGCGTCGCTCCGATGTTGTAGAAAGCCGGGAAAAAAGTCAGGAAAAGAATCGAGGCAATGAATTTCCTGCCCTTGACGCCGAACTTCGAGACGATCCCGAATCCGGCAAAAAGTCCCACCATGACATAGATGGAATTGACGCACTGCAGGAAATGAAGCGTCGTTCCGATTGCCCATCCGAATCCGTCGTGGAAAATCTGCAGGATCAGGGCGCAGATGACATAGAAAAACGGAGGATTGGAATAGCAGGAAAGCGTCGTCACGTCGAACGTCGGCATGTGATGGAAGGTATAATAATACTGGATGACGCCGAGATGCCCCGCATTCGGCATTCCGTTGACCATTTCCTTCCATGCGCCCATGTCATGCGTGGAAATGTTGATGCCTGTCGTCACATCATAGACCAGCTTCAGGAAAAGGCCGATCATGATGACGAACCCGATCCAGAATTCATCGGGTATGCCCAGTATTCTTCTGCTCTGCGTCTGCATTCCTGTCGGGTTTTTCATTTTTCTTCAGCCGTTCCTTCTGTCTGCCTGCATTTTCGCTATGCCTTATAGTCGCCGCGGTCCGTAACAATGCGGTATCCGACGGATGCCACACGCCTTTCCAGACAGCTGCGGCATTCCGCCGCTTCTTCCCCCGTACAGATCTTGTTGTCGTAGAGAAGATATTTATTCCGGACTCCGACCGGAGAAAGATTCGGCATGATGACGTTCGCTCCTGCGAGGATGCCCATCTCTCTTCCGAACGGGTCAATCGTCCCCAGCGCCGTCGTCGCCGGAATCAGCGCATGCGGAAACATGATCCGCAGAATGGCAATCAGGTCGAGCGTCTGAAAAAGCGTGCCGTCCTCCCTGTCCGCAAACGGCGTGCCCGCCGCATGGATGAACGGTCCGATTCCGATCATTTCCGGCTTAAGGCTGCGGATGAAATCGAGGTCTTCCTGGATGCATTCCGCCGTCTGATACGGAGATCCGACCATGAATCCGGTTCCCACCTGGTAGCCGATTTCCTTCAGGTTCCAGAGACACTGCTTGCGGTTCTGAAGGGACAGGGACTTCGGATGGAGCTTCCGGTAATGCTCCTCATCGGCCGTCTCATGCCTGAGGAGATAGCGGTTGGCACCCGCCTCAAAAAGCAGGCGGTAGGATTCCTTCGATCTTTCTCCGAGCGACAGCGTAATCGCGCAGTCAGGGAAGCCCTCCCTGATTTCCGAAACCAGTCCGGTCAGGTAAGTATCCGTAAACTCAGGATCTTCCCCGCCCTGCAGGACAAATGTCCGGAAGCCGAGTTCATATCCCTTCCGGCAGCATTCGAGGATTTCCTCCTTTGTCAGACGGTAGCGGCTGACGCCCGTGCTGCTGTGGCGGATGCCGCAGTAAAAGCAGTCATTTCTGCAGTAGTTGCTGATTTCCAGAAGACCGCGTACATAGATGTCCGTCCCGTAGACCGATCTGGCCGCATGCGATGCCGTTTCATAAAGCAGGACACGGCCGGAATCTTTTCCGATCCGTTCCAGTAATTTTTCTTTCACCGTTGAATTCATGTGCCTATTATAGCAGAAATTTTTCCCGTGTAAAACAAATCGCGTCCCGGGGGACGCGAAGTGCGGTTCTTTCATGCGATTTTTCAGGGCGAAACCCATCCGGGACTTTTCATGCCCGCCCCGGATACAGATTTTCCGGGGATCATCCCTGATCCGGTTTCAGGTCTTTCCGGAAATCAAAGTCCTGCAGTTCTTCCGGTAAGACATCTTCGAAAAGACAGACCTCTTCCGGATGCTCCTTCAGGATTTTCTTTCCTCCGCGGTCTCCCTGAAGCTTCATCAGCTCCGGCACCAGATCCGAACGGAAGGCGCACGGATTCCCCGGTTCTTTTTCAGCCGCGACGCAGGCCATCGGCATCTGGCTGTATTCGGCAGCCGTCAGGAAATCCTCAATGGTTTCCTTTTTCAGTCCCGGCTGGTCCGCCACGAAAAAGACCAGATAATCTCCTTCCCGGATTTTATCTTCCGACTGCAGGAATTCAATGCCGGTCTGAAGCGAGGAAGAGATTCCGCGGGAAGGATCCGGGTTGACTGCCGTCGGAATCTGTTCTTCTCTCAGGCTTTCGGCGATTTCGCCTTCCTGTACAACGACCGTCAGGTCAAGATCGAAATGTCCGCTCTTCTCGATTTCAAGCAGACGTCCGAGAACGTTCCGGTACATTTCCTGTCCGCTGATAATTGCATGCAGCTTGTTTCCGCCGAATCGCTTTGAAAATCCGGCTGCCAGATAGATGCAGTGAAACATGGGATTTCCTCCGTCATTCTTTCATGATTTTTTCGAACTGCCGCCCGTATTCCGCAAGGATCCCGTCCGTGTCCTGCCCTGCGGCCGTCCATACCGGAATTCCGGGACATTCCTTCAGGAGACGCCGGAGATAAGTCTTCCGGTATACCTCTGCCATCAGCTCCGGCGTCAGGATATCCTCCGGCCTTCTGCCCAGTGCCGCACAGACTGCCTCCGGATTGTAG
Source organism: Lachnospiraceae bacterium (assembly GCA_022647575.1). Lineage (GTDB taxonomy): Bacteria > Bacillota > Clostridia > Lachnospirales > Lachnospiraceae > Chordicoccus. The sequence goes on from JALCKY010000001.1 coordinate 272,451, forward strand.
CAGGCTTCGGAAATGCTCCGTCCGACTGATTTCATACCGGCTATCAGAACGATCTGCGTCGTTTCCGGCAGGATGACCGGCTCGGTTTCCTTCGGTGCCTTGAAGGATTTTCCTGCTGCCCCGTCCGCCTCGATCAGCGTGATGTCCGCGCTGCCGATGCAGGCAGAGAGCACCTCCTTTGGCAGCATCCGGATTTTGCGCAGTCCGTTTTTTTCAGTCGGCGTTCCGGCAAATGCATATCCTTCTTTCAGTGCTGCAAGAATTTCTTCCGTTCCGGTCTTCGTGCCTTCCTCTTCCAGCATGTGGGTCGACGTGGTGACCAGGACTTTATAGTCTTTCCGCCGGTAGGATTCCGCAAGGAAATGAACGCAGGTCGTCTTGCCGCCTGCGCCGATGACCGAGATGACCGAACCTTTCGGCAGATTCTCTGTTTCCGCGGGAATCATGTTCTTCCCTCCGTCCGGACAGCGGATGCTTTTTCAGGAAAGCATTCCGTGCTCATTTTTTCAGGAAAGCATTCCGTGCTCATAGGCCGACACCAGCATCAGTACGCTGCCGGCGATGCATCTTGCCTTGTCTGAAATCGTAAAGCAGTTTTTCTTTTCTTCCCTGCGCGGATCGATATCCGCCATCTTCATTCCTTCCGGGACCCTGAACCCGTCCGGGAGGATTCCGCGGAGCACCCCCGTCAGAGAGGCAGGCACGTTCACGGAAGTTCCGTCTTCCGTTTCAACGCTCCCGATCGGCTCTCCCTGATTGACCAGGTCTCCGATCCGGTGAACCGGCCTGAAGATTCCCGAAGCCGGCGAATGGATGACCCGTTCCGCACCGTACCCGGCGATGATTCCGGGAATGCCGGTATTGGGAAGCGCCGTGCCTTCGTGAAAGACCCGTCCCAGATTGTGGCCGCGCATCGTCTCCACGACATAGTCGGTATCGATTCCGGCCGTAAAGCCAGGACCCACGCCGATCGTAAGTTCTGCCATCTCTCTCCGGGTTCCGAGATTTCTCTTGGCCAGTATGGCATCGATCAGGATCTCCGGCTGCAGCACCGGAAGCGAATCTGCTTCCTCATCGACCAGCAGCACAGGCTGTTTCGGCGTGACTTCCTTCAGTGCCTGCTCCGCGCTGTCCAGGCGGATGCATTCAATTCCTTCCACGGTCTTGCGGCCGAGGCGGACCGCTTCGCTGAAAGCAGCTTCCCTCCGGATAGCCGTCGGGTTTCCGCATTCCAGGATCACGACGGGATACCCCGCCGTGCAGAGCTGCCAGATGATTCCGGTAGCCAGATCGCCGCCTCCGCGCACCACAATCGGTTTCATTTCCTTCATGCTCATTTCCCCGTCTTACGGCTTGATGATTTTGGAAGCCCTGGTCATCGTTTCCGTGATCGTATACATATTCGTGACCGTGCCGACTTTCAGTTTCTCAGAAAGTCCGTAATGCTGGAGGCAGGTGCCGCAGGTCATGATCGTGACGCCGGCTTCTTCCAGATTTTTCAGGTCTTCCAGGCTGTCCGAACCTTCGGTCGTGATAAATGCGCCGCGGTTGTAGAAAAGCATCGTCTTCGGCAGCGTGTCCTGGGAAGCCAGGGCATAAATGAATCCCTTGAGCAGGGTCTTCCCCAGATCCGCATCGCCCGTTCCCATCAGGTCCGAGCTGATGACGACGACTTCATTTCCCCCTTCATTGGAAATGCTGCAGATTTCCTCTGCTCCGTCCGCATCTTCCGCGCCCGCATTTTCAAATGTCAGATCGACTTCGTAGCTGTTCTCTCCGACCTTGCGGTCCGCCGACTGATAGCCTTTCTGCTGTGCCATTTTCTTCAGGTTCTCCACAGCCGTCTCGTTGTCGACAGCCACCGTGACGGAACCTGTTTTCATTTCCGCAATTTTCTTCTTTGCCATGACAATCGGAATCGGGCACTGCTTGCCCATGGCATCAATCCGTTCGCTCATTTTTCAATCCTCCGTTTATGATATGATTTTTATCTGAATATATACTGTATCTTTTGCGGCCGGGCTGTATGCCGGGCTGTATCTTTTTCCTGCCGGGACTGCCGGCTGCAGCTTTTATGCTGTCTTTATCTTTTCCTACCGGACCGTGATTTTCTTCTCCGCCTTTGCGGTGACTTTTCCGATCCGGAAGCACGGAAGCCCGAGGCCACCGATTTCCGCCAGGGCTTTCTCCGCTTCCTCATGAGGAAGGGAAACCAGCAGCCCGCCCGACGTCTGCGGATCAAACAGGACTTCCTGCATGGCAAAAGAAACGCTGTCGGAAAAGGCAACATTCTTCTCTGCGTATTTCCGGTTTCTCTCTCCGGCCGCCGTAATCAGGAAATCATCGGCATAGGAAAACGCTTCCTCGATGACCGGAATGTCACGGACGGAAAGCTCTGCCGAATAGGAATCCTCCAGCATTTCCGAAAGATGCACCAGCAGTCCGAAGCCTGTCACATCCGTGCATCCGTGGACATTCAGCTTCTGAAGAATTTCCGAAGGCTTCCGGTTCAGGGAGGTCATCGAACGGATGGCCTTTCTCATTGCAGCATCCGAAGCCTTTCCGATCCGGTTCGCGGTGCAGACGATTCCGACGCCCAGCGGTTTCGTCAGGATCAGGTCGTCGCCTTCCTGCACGCCGTTGTTCGGCAGGATCTTCTTCGGGTCGATGAGGCCTGTTACGGACAGCCCGTATTTGACGCTGTCATCCGCGATCGAATGTCCTCCGACGAGGGAAGCCCCGGCTTCCAAAACCTTATCGTTTCCGCCCTGGATGATTTTTCCCAGAATGTTCAGATCCATCTTTTCCGGGAAACAGACGATGTTCAGCGCTGTCCGGACGCTGCCTCCCATTGCCCAGACATCCGACATGGCATTGGCTGCCGCAATCTGACCGAAAATGTAGGGATCATCCAGCATCGGAGGAAAAAAGTCCAGCGTCTGGACGACCGCAAGATCTTCCGTGATTTTATAAACTGCCGCATCATCCTTGCTGTCGAAGCCGATCAGCAGATCCGGGTCTTCCCTGTGTTTCAATTTGGAAAGGACCCTGTCAAGAACCGCGGGGCCGAGCTTTGCCGTACAGCCTCCGCCTTTGCAGAATTGAATTTCTTCCAAACCGATCTCCTTTCATAAAGCGAGTACTTTTTTATTATAACACGAATGCCGCGTGCAGAAAACCTTATGCATGAAAATGCGGGCCGCTTTGCAAACGGCCCGCCGGAAATTCCAAATCTGTCCTTCTCTACTTCAGGCCTTCGCGGTGCTCGTACTGCGGCAGGCCTCTCTTTACGAATCTGCCTAGACCGCGGCGGATCAGTTTTCCTCCGTCTGTGCAGAGGTTCCCCCGCAGATAGACCCGGTCGATGCTTCCCTGAAGCTTCGTGCCCTCATACACGTTGTAATCGATGTTCGTAACCTGTCCTTCTGCCGTGACGGTCCTGTCCTTCTTCGGATCGATCACGACGATATCGGCATCGGATCCCGGCTTCAGGGTGCCTTTCTTCGGCCAGAGTCCGTACAGCTTTGCCGGATTTTCCGAAAGCACGCGGCATGCGCATTCCGCGGAAATTCTTCCCTTCGCGACGCCTTCCGACCAGATCAGGTTGCCTCTCGTCTCAACGCCTGCCAGCCCGCCCGGGATCTTCGTAAAATCATCTCTGCCGAGCTGCCGCTGCTTCCAGTTAAAGCTGCAGTGATCCGTTGAAACCGTGTCAATGACCCCGTCACGGATGGCTTTCCATAAAACTTCCTGGTCATGCTTCGTACGGAGCGGAGGAGCGCAGACATATTTGGCGCCTTCAAAGTCCGGAAGCTCATAAAGGCTTTTATCGAGCAGCAGATAGTGCGGACAGGTCTCGGAATAGGCCCTGACGCCGTTCTTCCTGGCTGCGATAATCTCCTGCAGGGCTTTCTCATTTGTCGTGTGCACGACCATGACCGGTGCATCCGCCGTCCCGGCAATCACCATCAGACGGTGGACCGCTTCTGCTTCCATCGTATCCGGGCGGCTCGCCGGATGGGCTGCCGGCGAAAGGAATCCCTTTCGCCTTGTTCTCACGGATCAGGGCATCGATGATCGGTGCGTTCTCGCAGTGCACGCCTGCAAACGTATGAACCTCATTGAGCCTTTTCATGACTTCATAGATTTCGCCGTCATTCAGCATCATGGCCGGGTAGGTCATGTAAAGCTTGAAGGTCGTGATGCCCGCTTCCATCATGTCGTCGACCTGCCGGCTGACCTCCGGCGTCCATTCGGAAATGGACATATGGAAACTGTAATCGCAGGAATTTTCGCAGTCCGCCATTTTGAACCAGTTGGCAAGCCCCTGGTTCAGGGATTCCCCGTGGTACTGCGTGCCGAAATCGATCAGCATGGTCGTACCGCCGGCGATGGCTGCCGCTGTTCCGGTACGGAAATCATCCGCCGTTACGGTGCCGCCCACATGAAGTCCCATGTGCGTGTGGGCATCAATGAACCCCGGGAAGATCATCTTTCCCGTCATGTCGGTTTCTTCCGCATCGGGATCGGATATGCCTTCCTCCGCCCTGACAATGGTTTCCCCGTCAATCAGAAGATCCATGACCTTTGTTCCGTCTCCGGAAACAACCGTTCCGTTTTTCAGCAGCTGCTTCATTTCCCATGCACCTCTTATCCGTTCGTTTCAGTCCAGCTTCGCCTTCAGGCCGACCTGGCTCTGCGAGTCGGGCTCCAGCGGCGTCTTGTTGTAATACGTTTCCTTCATCGGCAGGATGAGCCGTTCTTTGTGATCAAACTTGTAATAGGCATTCTCGCAGGCCGCGGCTGTCGGTACCGACGAAATCTCGCCGACGCCTTTTGCGCCGCACGCCAGCGGCAGGACATTCGGCGAAGTGATCAGCACGGCCTCGATCGGCGGCACCTGCGGAGCGCGGAAAAGACCCAGATGTGCATAGTCGCGGAGCGGACGTCCGTTCTTCATCGGGAAATCCTCCGTCAGGGCATAGCCGAGGCTCATGACCGCGCCGCCTTCGATCTGTCCGAGAGCGGACTGTTCATTGATGACCGTACCGACATCATGCGCCGCGACAATTTTCTTCAGGGAACCGTCGTCATTGAGCGCCACCAGCTGGCACGCATAGCCGTAGGCAATGTGGCTGACCGGGAATTCCTTGTCGCTTCCCATCTTGTCCGTTTCGCCGAAATACTCTGCGTAATATTCTTTTCCTTCCAGGTCCTGCAGGCTCTTTCCGGAATCCAGATCCGCCTTCAGGTCCCTGGCTGCACGGCAGACCGCCTCACCGGTAAACAGAGTCTGTCTGGAAGCAGTCGTCGTGCCGGAGTCCGGGCAGGTATCCGTCATCGGCGGATCCCGGAACATCTGCGAACGCTGCAGCCCGGTGATCTGTCCCAGGATCTGCTCGCAGACCGTTGCAATGCCCTGCCCGATGCAGGCAGCCGAGGTGCGGATATGAACAACTCCGTCCTTCACGGCCAGACGCACGCGTCCGACGTCCGGAAGGCCGACGCCGATTCCGCTGTTCTTGAAGGCGCAGGCAATGCCGACGTATTTTTCCTGATCATAGACATCCTTCACCGCCAGGAGGCAGGCCTTCAGGGCACAGTCTTCCGTGACCGGCTGGCCGTTCGGGAGAACGTCTCCCGGCTCGACCGCATTGCGGTATCTCATTTCCCAGTCGGAGATTCCGACTTCGCCCGCCAGGATATCCAGACAGATCTCAAAGCCGAAATTCGACTGCGTCACGCCGAAGCCGCGATAGGCGCCGGCGGGAATGTTGTTGGTGTAGCAGGCATAGCCGTTGATATCGACGTTCTTGAATTTATACGGCCCCGCCGCATGCGTGCAGGCCCGCTGGAGCACCGGTCCGCCGAGGGACGCATAAGCGCCCGTATCGGAATAGATGGTGCATTTCATGGCTTTCATGATTCCATTGTCATCGCAGCCGACATCGAATTCCATTTCCATGTAGTGCCGCTTGACATGGATCTTCAGGCTTTCATCTCTTGAGAATTTAATCTTGACCGGCCTTTTCAGAAGCCACGCGCACAGTGCCGCATGGTGCTGCACCGTCATGTCTTCTTTTCCGCCGAAGCCTCCGCCGACGTAGCAGGATTCCGCATTCACCTTTTCCGGCGGAATATTCAGCATGCGCGATATTTCCCTGCGCTCATCATAAATACCCTGTCCGCCTGTCAGGACATGGATTCCGTCATCCCCGACCGGTTCCGCGACAGCGCATTCCGGTTCCATAAAGGCATGGTCCGTAAAAGGCACGATGAATTTCCTGTGGATGGTATGCGTGCATTCCTCACGCAGCGATTTATCCGCATCTCCTCTTTTCAGATGTTCGTGCGTCAGGAGATTTCCGTTCGGATGGATCTTCGGTGCGCCTTCAGCCAGAGCCTCTTCCGGGCTTGTGACCGGCTTCCGTTCTTCAACCGTCAGATCAATCAGCTTGAGGACTTCATCCAGCGTTTCCTTGCGGTTCGTCACGACAAGCGCCAGCGCATCTCCGATGTAGCGTGTCTCTTCGCCTTCCGCAATCATCGGCGGGTAGTCCGGCACAATATGGCCGCCCACATTGTTCGGGACATCCTTTGCCGTAAAGACCGCGACGCAGTCCGGATGGGCTTTCGCTTTCGAGGTATCGATTTTCTGAACCAGACATCTCGGGTACGGCGACCGCAGGGCTTTGGCATAAAGCATGCCGGGCAGTACAATGTCATCGGCATACTTCGCTTCGCCCGTTACTTTGTCATGGACGTCGACACGGATGTATTTCCTGCTGATCCCGGTTTCTTCTTCCGCTGCCGGAACCGGCTTCTTTTCCCTGCGGAAATCAGCCGCCATCAGGATCGCATCTTCGATGCGCTTATATCCCGTGCAGCGGCAGATATTCCCGATCAGGGCCTGCTTGACATCTTTTCTTGTGGGATTCAGGTTTTTATCCAGAAGTGCCTTGCCGGCCATCACCATTCCGGGAATGCAGAAGCCGCACTGGACGGCTCCGCATTCTCCGAAACAGTATTCATAAATTGCCATTTCTTCTTTCGGGATGCCTTCCAGCGTCGTGACTTCCCTGCCTCTGATCTGAGACAGCCTGAACACGCATGCTTTCGCCTTGAGGCCGTCCACCAGAATCGTACAGGTGCCGCAGGCACCGACTCCGCATCCTTCCTTCGCCGCCGTCAGTCTCAGATCGTCGCGAAGATAGTCAAGAAGCCGTTTGTCCTGTTCTTCCGGCACGCTGCATTCTTTCCCGTTTACCCTGAATTGAATCATACTGAACACCTCAGATCTCTTCTGTGGATTATTTCCGGCATCCCGCAGATTCGGTCTTCCGTTCACTGATAGATCAGATAGGAATAATCCTCAACCACCGTATTCATCAGTTCCATCAGTCCGTCCGGAATGTCCCCGTGATCCGCCGCCGTTGCCTTGCATTCCTTTCCAAGATAGCGCACCAGATAGGATTTGTCTGTTGCATTTGCAACAACAAAGCCTTCGTTCCCGGAATTCCGGAAATCGTCTTCATTGCGGAAAATCGTCCATTTATCCTGATACGGCCCTGATGCATACGGGCAGAAGGTCTTGCAGTTCCCGCACTCGTTGCACATATAGTCCACATGCACGATCTGCGGCATCTCCATCCCCTTCACCGTGATCTCGATATTCGCCCGGTTCGGGCAGACATCGACGCAGTTCTCGCAGATGGTCGAACAGGACAGGCAGCGGCTGCCTTCCTCCTTCAGCTCTCCCGCTTCTTTCAGCACGCCTTTCTTCTGATAGATTTCTTCCGGATCCGCTTTCCGTTCGACTTCAAAGGAAACTTTTCCGCCTAGGATCGCTTCTGCTGCCTGTTTGGCATTGGCTTCCGCCTTCACGATGACGGACGGTCCATATAAGCCGTCTCCTGCGATATAGACTCCCGGAACAGAGGACTGAAGGTTCTCATCGACCATCGGACGGCCTTTCTCATCCGTATGGATTCCGTTTGCCTCGTACCAGTTCCTGTCACAGCGCTCGCCGACCGCCGTGATGATCTGATCCGCCGGTATGTCTTCCGACTGGGAAGTCTCGACAACGGAAGCGCGTCCGGATGCATCCATATCCCCGAGCTGCGTCACGGTACAGGTCAGAGTGCCGTTCTCCAGACGCTTCGGAGCCAGAAGCTCCCGGAACTCCACGCCGTCGTCAATCGCCAGCTGCAGTTCCTCTTCATCGGCCGGCATGTACCGTTTCGTCCTTCTGTAGACCAGATAGACGTTTTCGACGCCTTCGTTTCTCTTCGCGGCACGTGCGACATCCATCGCCGTATTGCCGCCGCCGATGACGACCACATTCTTTCCGAGCTTTACTTTTCCTTTTGTCTCATTGTATTCCGTCAGGAACTCAAGGGCACCGTATTCCTGATAACCCTCAATCCCGGCCGAGCCGGGCATGGATGCACCGATGGCGACGATCACATTTTCAAAGCCCATGTTTCTGACATCCGCCACGGATACTTCCGTACCGGTTTTCACTTCCACTCCGAGTGCCGTAAGAAGCGCGGCATCTTTTCCGATCTCATCCTGCGTGATGCGGAAATCCGGAATGGCATAATCCACGATGCCGCCGAGTCTTTCCCGTTTCTCAAACAGCGTCACTTTGCAGCCGCCCTTTGCCAGATAGAAAGCAGAAGCCATGCCGGCAGGTCCGCCGCCGATGACGGCAGCTTTCTGATCCGTCTGAGCCAGAGGCTTCACTCCGGAAATCACTTCGTCAAAGGCCTTCTCCGCGCAGAGAAGCTTCGTATCGCGGATGCGGACCTGGCTCTCATAGAAATTCCTGGTGCAGGCGCTCTGGCACGGATGCGCACAGATCTTGCCTGTCATGAACGGAAGCGCATTGGAATTCAGGATGACTTCCAGCGCATCCTTGTAATTTCCTTTTTCCGCCAGCATCATGTAGGTCGGCACGTCCTGATGAATCGGGCAGTGATCCTTGCACGGAGCCAGATAGCAGTTCAGCAGCGGCACCTTTTCCTGATTCTTTCTGGAAGGAGGCATCTTTGCGGCCTTCAGGTGGTGCGGATCCGTAATGGCTTCCGCCGCCAGTTTTTCAAGTGCCTCGACATCGATGCCGTCCCAGTCCTTCACGCCCATCTGATCCAGCTTCTCTGCCATCTGTTTGAATCTCTGATAGCCGCCGGTCTTCAGGATCGTCGTCGCCACCGTTACCGGCCAGATTCCGCAGCCGACAATCTTATCGATATTGAAGAAGTCTGCGCCGCCGGACATGGCAATGCGGAGCTTCCCGCCGAAATCCTTCGACAGTTTTGCCGCCAGGCTGATCGTCAGGGCATAGAGCGAACGGCCGGACATGTACATTTCCTTGCTCGGCAGTTCCTGCCTGGTCACATCGACCGGGAAGGTGTTCGTCAGCTTGACGCCGAAGGTCAGACCCTCTTCTTCGGCAGCGGCCATCAGCCTTGTCAGCATCGGGACCGCATCTTTGTACTGCAGATCATCTTCGAAATGGAACCGTCCGAACACGATGTAGTCATATCCCATCCTGTCCAGCGTCTCACGGGCGAAATCATAGCCGAGAAGGGTCGGGTTGCATTTCACGAATGTATTGATATGCTTTTCCTTCAGCAGGTAGTCCGCGATGCTTTCAATCTCATTCGGCGGGCAGCCGTGCAGCGTGGAGATCGTTGCCGAATTGCAGATGTCGGAAGGAATGGCCTCAATGTCTTCCTTCGTGAAGTTCCTGAATTCAGAAACATGATCCAGCAGCCACTGCTTCGCACTGCGGAACGTTTCCGTGTCCTTTGCCTCCATCATGGAATCGATGAAGGTATTGACTTTGTCCGTCTTGATTCCCGCCAGATCGTATCCGACGGAAATGTTGAACTGGAAGCCGTCCTGTGCACCGAGTCCGTATTCCTTTGCCAGGAAATGAAGCGCGACCCAGGCATTGATGTACTCGTGCTGGGCTTCCGGAACCGTCAGCTCCGTCGACCATTCGCAGTTGTAGCCTTCGTCATCCGCCTTGATGCAGGGTTTTGCGACACAGGCTGCCAGCTCGCGGCCGTCCATTTTCTGGACAGTCTTCAGCTCGAAGAAACGGGCACCGGCATAGTAGGAAGCAATGATGTTCTGGGAAAGCTGGCTGTTCGGTCCGGCAGCCGGTCCGATGACGGTCTCCAGAGGTCTGGCAAACAGTTCCTTCGTATTTCCTGAATCTGCCTTATAGGGAATCCGGACTCCGAAGACATGGCCTTTCTTTTCTTCGGCCATGATCCATTCCATAAGCTGTCCGAATGAAATGCAAGTCATTAAATCACTCATGTTCCTGCCTCCTTATCATCCGTTGATGCTCTTCCAGAGCTTTGCGGAAGATTTTCTCGCTTCCGCCATGATCTTCTTCTCATCGCAGCACAGGACTTCCCAGTCTTTCATGAGGACCTTGCCGCTGCAGATGGTCGTACGGCAGTCATGTCCCGTCATTCCGAACAGGATGTGTCCATTCAGGTTGTTCTCGTTCAGCTCGGTCTGCGGATCGTAATTCATGACGATCACGTCTCCTGCCGCTCCCGGCTTCAGGACGCCCAGCGGGGCCTTGAAGTAGCGGTTGGCCATCGCTGCATTGTTGTAGAACAGCATCTGCGGAACTTCGGCCCAGGCAGCGTTGCAGTCGCACAGATTGTGCTTATGGAGGATGTTCGCAACCTTGTAGGACTCGATCATGTCATGCGTATAGCCGTCGGTTCCAAGGCCGGTCAGGATTCCGTGATGGACCTGTGCCATAGTCGGCGGGCAGCCTGCGGCATTGCCCATGTTCGATTCCGGATTGTGGACGATCATCGTATCGGTGTGCCGGATCAGCTGCATTTCATGCTCGTTGATATAGATGCAGTGTCCGAGCAGCGTCTTCGGTCCGAGGATGTCATGGTCATAGAGACGGTCGACGATGCGCTTGTTGTATTTCTTCAGGCAGTCATAAAGATCCTCGATGCCTTCCGCCACATGGATGTGGTAGCCGACTCCGTCCGGTTTCATCTTCGCCGCATAGTCGAAAGTTTTGTCCGAGATCGTGAACTGCGCATGCATGCCCATCATTCCGGCGATCATGTCGGATTTATCCGCCAGCGCATACTTGATCCATGCGGCATTCTCATCGACGGCATCTTTGGATTTCTTCATGCCGTCGCGGTCGCTGACCTCATAGCACAGGCAGGTACGGATGCCCAGTTCCTGGGCGACTTCCCCGATCCGGAACAGCGAATCACGGACGTGTCCGAAGCTGGCATGGTGGTCAAAAGCGGTCGTGACGCCGTTTTTGATCATATTGATGTAGGCACTGTAGGCACTGTATTTATCTTCCTCCAGAGTCAGGTGACGGTCGATGCACCACCACTCTCCGTCCAGGATATCCAGAAAGCCCTTCGGATTGTATCCTTTGATGGAAAGGCCGCGGGCAAATTCAGAATAGATATGTTCATGCATATTGATGAAAGCCGGCATGATGACTCCGCCGTGCGCATCGATGAATTCGGCTTTTGCATACTTCTTTTTCAGATCGGCAAGCTTTCCGACTTCCTTGACTTTGGTTCCGGAAATGAGAACTGCCCCGTCTTCAATATACGGTTTTGCGGCATCTCTCGTAAAAAGCTTTCCATTACCGACAAGCAGCATCTTAAGACCTCCTTCTCCGCCTCTGCGGAAAACAGAACTGGCTATGGGTGACAGATTCTCAGGACAATGAATGGATAAAGAGTCCGCTCCGAAGCTTCGGCTCAAACCAGGTCGATTTCGGCGGCATGATTGAACCGGAATCCGCGATGGACATCAGATCATCAATCGTCGTCGGATACATCGCAAATGCGACTGCATCCCCGCCGTCGACAAGACGGACCAGTTCCTTCAGTCCGCGGATGCCTCCGATGAAATCGATGCGCGGATCCTTGCGCGGATCTCCGATTCCGAGGACCGGGGTCAGAAGATTCTTCTGCAGGATGGAAACGTCCAGCTGCCCGACAGGATCCGAAGGATCGAAAGTGCCTTCCTTGGCCTTCAGGGTATACCACTGGTGATCGAGATACATGCCGATCGTATGCTTCTCTTTCGGCTTCACTTCGGAGGCCGCTTCGGAGACATCGAACATTTCAGAGATCTTTGAAAGATAGGCTTCTTTCGAAAGACCGTTCAGGTCTTTCACGACACGGTTATAATCCATGATTTCAAGCTCTTCGCTCGGGAAAAGCACGGCCAGGAAATAATTGAATTCTTCCTCTCCGGTATAGGACGGATTTGCTTCCCGCCTGCGGATGCCGACCTTGACGGCCGAAGCCGCCCGGTGATGTCCGTCCGCAATGTAGAGAGACGGAACCTTCGAGAAATAATCCTGAAGGAAGGCAATTTCGGAGTCATCATCAATTGTCCAGACCGTATGGCGGATATCGTCTTCCGAAGTAAAATCGTAGAGCGGCGCATGGCCGTCCATCCATTTATTCATGCGTTCGACGATTCCCCCCTGGGAACGGAAGGTCAGGAAAATCGGGCCGGTATTGGCGTTGCAGGTATCCACATGATGGATCCTGTCAGCCTCTTTGTCGGCCCTTGTCAGTTCATGCTTCTTGATATTGTTCTGAATGTAATCATCAATGGAAGCACAGCCGACAATGCCTGCCTGGCTGCGTTCTCCCATGGTCTGTCTGTAAATGTAGAAGCAGGGCTTGGATTCTTTGACGCAGATTCCGTCGTCCTGCAGTTTTTTCAGGTTTTCTGCCGCTTTGGCGTATACTTTCTCGTCGTAAAGATCCACCGACGGATCAAGGTCGATCTCTGCCTTGTCGACATGCAGGAAAGAGTAAGGATTGCCCTTTACCATTTCCCTTGCTTCGTCCGAGTTCATGACATCATACGGCAGCGCCGCAACTTGGGACGCATACTCTGCCGTCGGTCTGACTGCTTCAAAAGGTCTGAACACTGCCATAGATGATTCCTCCCGGTCTTATGATCCGCCGGACCGGCCTCAGATGGTCGGTCCGTGCGTGATCGATTCTTTATGCGTTTTTGTGGCTGTCTGCAAATTCCTTCATGTATTTGACCAGTGCTTCCACACCGTCAATCGGCATTGCGTTGTAGATGGATGCGCGCATGCCGCCGACCAGCTTGTGTCCCTTGAGGTTCGAGAAGCCGGCTGCTGTCTGGCCCTTGATGAATTCCGCATCCAGATCGTCATTTCCCGTACGGAAGGTGACGTTCATGAGAGAACGGTCTTCCTTCTTGACGCTGGTCTTGTAGAAGTCCTGGGAATCCAGATAATCGTAGAGAACCTTTGCCTTGGCCAGGTTCCTTCTGTACATCTCATCGACGCCGCCGATGGAGATCAGGTAATCCGTGACGATCTTGATGAAGTAGATGGAATAGCACGGAGGCGTATTGATCATGGACTCATGCTCTGCCTGGACAGCGAAATCCCAGATCTTCGGGCAGATTTCCATGGCCTTGCCGATAAGGTCATCGCGGACGATGACGACAGCCACGCCGGCCGGAGCCAGGTTCTTCTGGACGCCGCCGTAGATCACGCCGTACTTCGAGACATCAACCGGCTGGGAAAGGATGCTGGAAGACATATCCGCCACCAGCGGGACATTTCCGGTTTCCGGGATATACTGCCAGGTCGTTCCGAAAATCGTGTTGTTCCAGCAGACATGGACGTAGTCCGCATCCGGATTGAGAGACAGCTCATCCTGTGTCGGGATGTGATTGAAGTTGTCGTCCTTGGATGTTCCTGCGCAGCGTGCCTTGTCATGCAGATACTTTCCTGCTTCCTTCAGTGCCTGTCCGGAGAAATTGCCGCTGACGATGTAGTCCGCGGTTCCGTTCTTAACAGCCAGGTTCATCGGAATTGCCGCGAACATGCCGCTGGCGCCGCCCTGCAGGAAAAGGACCTTGTAGTTGTCCGGGATTCCCATGACGGATCTTAAATTCGCTTCCGCGCCCTTGATGATGCCGTCATAAACTTTGGAACGATGGCTCATTTCCAGCACGGACATGCCGGATCCCCCGTAATTCAGGAATTCCTTCTGTGCCTGAAGCAGTACCGGTTCCGGCAGAATGGACGGGCCGGCTGAAAAGTTGTAGATTCTTCCTTCAATCATTTTGAATACCTCCTTGAATTTTGATAGTGTTTACTTGTGAGGGTCTCCGATTTCCTTAAATGCTTTCAGAAGCAGATCCATTTCCGGGGCAATGGCGATCGGTTCGCCCGCTGCCCGGATGGCGTTGTTCACATCTTTCAGTCCGTTGCCGGTGACGACGCTGACGATGGAAGCATCCCGGGAAATAAGTCCTTTCTCGAGTGCCTTCTTGACGCCTGCCGTCCCTGTCGCTCCTGCCGGTTCCGCAAAGACTCCGCAGGTGCGTCCGAGGATTCTCATCGCTTCGAGGATCTCGTCATCGGATACATTGACGATGACGCCGTTTGATTCGCGGATGGCCGTAAGTGCCTTGACCGGATTGCGCGGTACGCCGACTGCGATGCTGTCGGCCAGAGTGTTCTCCGGCTGCGGCTTCCAGTCCATCGTGGCTGCTGCGGCCGCCGTATTGATCGGGCAGCATCCCTCGGCCTGAACCGAGATCAGTCTCGGCAGACGGTCGATGAAGCCCGCCGCATACAGGTCCTTGAATCCTTTCCAGACTCCGGAAATGGTGCAGCCGTCGCCGACCGAGATGGCTACGTAATCCGTCATCTTCCAGTTCAGCTGTTCGGCGATTTCCAGGGCCACCGTCTTCTTGCCTTCCATCAGGTACGGATTGATGGCGGCGTTGCGGTTGTACCAGCCCCAGCGGTCAATGGCTTCCGCGGAAAGACGGAACGTATCTTCATAGCTTCCCTTCACGGAAATGACCGTCGCACCGAATGTCTTCAGCTGTGCGACTTTTCCCTTGGGTGCCCTCTCCGGGACAAAGATATAAGTCTTCATTCCGGCAGCTGCTGCATTTCCTGCCAGGGAACTTGCCGCATTGCCCGTGGAACTGCAGGCAATGACCTCTTTCCCGTCCTCTTCCGCCTTGACCACCGCCATGGCGGAAGCACGGTCCTTCAGCGAAGCTGTCGGGTTGATGCCGTCGTCCTTCACATAAAGGGTCTTCACTCCCAGAAACTCAGCGAGGCGGTCCGTTTTATAGAACGGGCTCCAGCCTACGCGGAGCTTCGGCACCCTGCTCGTGCCTTCCACCGGAAGGAATTCACGGTAGCGCCACATGGAATTCTCGCGGCGGTCCGCCATATCCTTTGCGCTGACCTGCGTCCTGATATATTCGTAATCGTACTTGATGTCGAGAATGCCGCCGCATTTCGGACACGTCGTGATGTTCGGAGTCGCTTCGACTTCGCATCCGCATTCGGTGCAGACAGCAGAAATCACATTGCGCACTGATTGGCCTCCCTTCATTTCCTATGAATTTTCAAAAGCCGGGCTGCCTTCTTCGGATTTTCAGCAGCCCGGATACATCTTACAGATTCTTCAGCAGACCTGTCGCTTCATTGAACTCATTGATCAGTTCATCGACCTGCACGCCTTCTCTGCGGACAGCGCCCCAGGTATTGTCCTCATCATACCAGAGGGCATTGATTTCATCAAATGTCTTGCCCTGCTGCTCTACCCATGTGTAATACTTCAGGTTGTGGATTCTCTTGCGGTCCGTATAGCGGAGCTCCGCCATGTTGTCGGTCTTCTCCTCAAGGATGTGCCTGCTGAAGTCAACGGCAGCCATCTCATGCGTATACTCTCCGTCCGCTTCCTGAAGCTCTTTGATCCTGGACTGATACATCACCGCGGAATCCGTCATGACGGTCGCGACGACGTCGTGCTCGGTGAGCTCATTGTACTTCGCAAACTTGATGGCGCACAGCATATTGGCAATGCCGGAAATGCCGAAGTAGTCAAGATGGTCGACCAGTTCCGGATCGACGCCCTGTGCCTTGAGATAGTCATGGCCGGCCGGCTCATTGAAGAGACGGAGGATTTTCTGGGAATCTTCATCATCGATGTCGAAGACGAAGTCTGTGTTCTTGACATTGTGGATCCACGGCACATGCTTGTCGCCGATGCCTTCGATGCGGTGGGCGCCGAAGCCGTTCTCCAGGATTGTCGGGCACTGAAGCGCTTCGCCGACTCCGAGTTTCGAATACGGATAGATTTCCTTCAGGCGGTCGCCTGCAGCCATCGTGCCGGCTGAGCCGGAGGTGAAGACAGCGCCCGCAAAGCGGTCTCCGTCCTGCTTCATTTCCTCGTAGGCTTCGGAGATGGCGTTGCCGGTGACATTGTAATGCCACATATAGTTGCCCATTTCTTCAAACTGGTTGAAGATCATGACATCGTCGCGCGTCGCGCGAAGCTCATGCGTCTTGTCGAAGATTTCCTTGACATTGGATTCCGTGCCCGGCGTAGCGATGACTTCGCTGGCGATGGTCTTGAGCCAGTCAAAGCGCTCTTTGCTCATGCCGGCAGGCAGGATGGCGATGGAATAGCATCCGAGAAGTTTGGAGTTGAAGGCGCCGCCGCGGCAGTAGTTGCCGGTGGACGGCCAGACAGCTTTATTATAGGTAGAATCGAACTGTCCCGTTACCAGAGGCGGTACCAGGCAGCCGAAGGAAGCGCCGACTTTATGGCAGCCTGTCGGGAACCATTTCCCGATCATGCAGATGATTTTTGCTTTTACGCCGGTAAGTTCGGAAGGAAGGACGATATAGTTCGGGCCGTGGAAAAGGCCGCCGCTCTCCTTCTGTTCATTTTTCCAGGTAATGCGGAAGAGATTGAGGGGGTTCACGTCCCAGAGGCCTACTCCCTTGAGCTTCTCCTGGATTTTCTCCGGAACCTTCTCAGGATGCTGCATTTCCTCAAGTGTCGGGATGATGATGTTCTGCGCTTTTGCACGTTCGATGTTGTGTTCAAGACCGGTTTTGTTGATTGTCAAATCAATCATCTTTCTGCCTCCGAAGATATTAAGTTTTTTTACAAAATTCACAAAAAAAGCCCCGTGATGTGTTTATTCTAACATCGCTATGTACAAAATACAAGAGGGAAAGTCAAAATTTTTTAGCACTGCAAAATATTTTTTAGATTTCTATTGCAATCCGTTTGCAAGGTGGTATGATGTATCTGAAGCCATACAAATATTTGTAACATTTGCACAATTTTTTTAAATAAGGAGGCCGGCATGAGTAATTCAAGACTTACCGTTCTGAAGCAGATTGCCAAAGGTCTGGCCGCCGAGTTCGGCAGCAGCTGTGAAATTGTCGTTCACGACCTCTCCAGAAAACACGTCAACAATTCTATCGTTTGCATTGAAAACGGTCACGTCACAAACCGCAAGATCGGCGGGGGACCCTCTTCTGCCGTCCTCGAGGCGATCACCCAGCATCCGGAAACCCTGAAGGATCAGTACGCCTATCTGACGCGCACCGATAACGGACGCATCCTCAAATCCACGACCATCTATGTCAAGGACGATGACGGAACTCCGAAATACATTCTGGGGATCAACTATGACATCACGAATCTCCTGGCATTCGAGAGCTCGGTCAAATCCCTGACGGAAAGTTCCGACCCGCAGGCAGACAATGCGGAAGGCACAGGCGACGGACCGAAGCACATCACGCAGGACGTCAACGAACTGCTCGATGAGCTGATCCAGCAGTCCGTCAATCTGGTCGGCGTCCCGGTTCCGTTCATGTCCAAGGAAGACAAGATCAAGGCCATCAATTTCCTGAATGATGCAGGAGCCTTCCTGATCACGAAGTCCGGCGACAAAGTGTCCAAGTATTTCGGAATCTCGAAATACACCTTATACAGCTATGTCGACATCAACAAATAACCGCAGAAGTTCCGCACACATCACAACGGATCCCAAACGGGACCAGAAAGGCTGAAAAGCAGGAAATGAATAAGACAAACAATGAAGAACTCGTCTTCACGACGAACCAGGTTCCCAAGTCGGACGACCGCTGGCTGGAGATCATGTCCGAAGAAAATGTAAGGGATGCTCTTCATTTCCACAGAAGTTTTCCCCAGTATCAGGTCACTCCTCTTCACAAGCTTGTCCGCATGGCAGATTACCTCGGACTCGGATCCCTCTACGTAAAAGACGAGTCGTACCGTTTCGGGCTGAATGCCTTCAAGGTTCTGGGCGGCTCTTTCGCCATCGCGAAATACATTTCGCAGCAGACCGGCATCCCGATCAACGATCTGCCGTACAAGGTGCTCTCCTCTCCCGAACTCCGCAAGAAGATCGGGCAGACCACCTTCTACACGGCAACCGACGGCAATCACGGCCGCGGCGTCGCCTGGTCGGCCAACCGTCTCGGACAGAAGGCTGTCGTAAGAATGCCGAGAGGATCCTCCCAGGTCCGGAAGAGAAACATCGCCAAGGAACATGCCGTTGTTTCCATTGAAGACCTGAACTACGATGAATGCGTACGCCTTGCCTACGAGCAGTCCAAGAATGACAAACACGGCGTCATCGTGCAGGACACCGCCTGGAAGGGCTACACCGATATCCCGTCCTGGATCATGGAAGGCTACGGCTCCTTGAGCCTGGAAGCCGACCGCCAGATGCTGGCCGACGGATGCGAATATCCGACCCACGTCATCATTCAGGCTGGTGTCGGATCCCTGGCAGGATCGGTCGTCGGCTACTTTGCAAACCGCTTCAAGGGACACGAGCCGATCTTCTGCGTCGTAGAAGCCGGAGCAGCGGACTGCATTTACCGCTCCGCGATGCGCAAGGACGGCAGGACAGTTGCCGTCAAAGGCAAGCTCGATACGATCATGGCCGGTCTTGCCTGCGGCGAACCGAACACGATCTCCTGGGATATCCTGAGGAACCATGCTGCCGGATTTGCCGGCTGCCCCGACTGGATGAGTGCCATGGGAACCAGAATGTACGGCGTCCCGCTGGAAGGCGATCCGACGATCATCTCCGGCGAGTCCGGTTCCGTCACGATGGGCTTCCTGGCCTGCGTCATGATGTACAAGCGCTATGAGCCGATCAGGAAAGCCCTGAAGCTCGGACCGAAATCGAGGGTGCTCCTCATTTCCACGGAAGGCAACACGGATCCCACCAGGTTCCGCGAAGTTGTATGGAACGGCCTTTACGGCATCCGCCACAGAGGTCAGGAAGATATCAAATAAAAAGCTGCCACATCACAACCATTTTATTTAAGGAGGAAACAGAATCATGGATCTGGATTACGGAAAAATCAAGGAAGCAGCAAAAGGTTATGAGAAGGATATGACGGCTTTTCTGAGGGCCATCATCAAAAACCCCGGCGAGAGCTGCGATGAAAAAGCACACATCACGACAATTGCAGAAGAAATGAAGAAAGTCGGATTCGACGAAGTACAGATCGATCCGGAAGGCAACGTCATCGGATATATGGGAACGGGCAGCCGCATCCTTGCTTTCGATGCCCATATCGACACCGTCGGCATCGGCTACCGCGACAACTGGAAATTCGATCCGTACGAAGGATATGAAAATGATACGGAAATCGGCGGACGCGGCGGCTCCGACCAGCTCGGCGGAATCGTCTCCTCCGTATACGGCGCCAAGATCATGAAGGACATGAACCTGATCCCGGAAGGATGCCGGATCATGGTCACCGGCACGGTCCAGGAAGAGGACTGCGACGGACTCTGCTGGCAGTACATCCATCGTGAAGACGGTGTGACGCCGGAATTCGTCGTCTCCACCGAGCCGACTGACGGCGGCATTTACCGCGGACACAGAGGCCGCATGGAAATCCGCGTCGACATGCACGGGGTCTCCTGCCACGGCTCAGCTCCGGAGCGCGGCGACAATGCCATCTTCAAGATGGCCGACGTTCTTCAGGACATCCGTTCCCTCAATGAGAACGACGATGCGGACGGAACCGAAATCAAGGGTCTCGTCAAGATGCTGAATCCCAAGTACAATCCGGAAAGCTATGAAGATGCACAGTTCCTCGGAAGAGGCACCGTTACGGTTTCCCAGATCTACTTTACTTCTCCGAGCCGCTGCGCCGTTGCGGACAGCTGCACCGTTTCCCTTGACCGCCGCATGACGGCCGGCGAGACATGGCAGTCCTGCCTGCAGGAAATCCGCGATCTTCCGGCCTGCCAAAAGTACGCCAAGGACATCAAGGTCTCCATGTACAACTACGACCGTCCGGCTTACACGGGTCTGAAATATGAAACGGAATGCTACTTCCCGACATGGATCAATAAGGAAGAAGCTCCGCATGTCAAAGCAGTTGCAGATGCCTACCATGCCCTTTACGGCGACAAGCGCATCGGCGATGCGGGTGCCATGGACAAGCGCGACCGTCCGCTGATCGACAAGTGGACCTTCTCGACGAACGGCGTCGCCATCCAGGGACGTTTCGGAATCCCGTGCGTCGGCTTCGGACCGGGCGCTGAGTCACAGGCCCATGCCCCGAACGAAATCACCTGGAAGCAGGATCTGGTTACCTGCGCCGCACTCTACGCTTCCCTTCCGACCGTCTATGTCAATAACAATCCGGAAGCCGTCAAATTTGAAGTAAAGGACGCCTGATCCGTCAGCGGAATCCATCCCGGGCCTTTCGGAAATGACCCGGAATCAGCTACCGTCAATCAAGAAAACATTATATAAAGGAGAAATCAAATGAATATCAATGACATGAACCTGGAAGATTATATCAGCACCCTGAACTCTCTCGACATTTCCAAAATGTACCAGAGTGACTTCTTCCTTACCTGGGAAAAAACAGACGATGAAATCAAAGCCGTCTGGACCGTGGCGGATGCGCTGCGCAATCTGAGAAGCCGCAACATTTCCTGCAAGGTCTTCGATTCCGGACTGGGCATCTCCCTCTTCCGCGACAACTCCACGCGTACACGTTTCTCCTTCGCTTCTGCCTGCAACCTTCTCGGACTGCAGGTCCAGGATCTCGATGAGAAAAAGTCCCAGATTGCACACGGCGAGACAGTCCGTGAAACCGCAAACATGATTTCCTTCATGGCAGACATCATCGGCATCCGTGACGATATGTACATCGGCAAGGGCAACAAGTACATGCACGATGTCACGGAAGCTGTCGAGCAGGGATACAAGGACGGAATCCTTGAGCAGAGACCTACCCTCGTCGATCTTCAGGATGACATCGATCATCCGACGCAGATCATGGCAGATGCCCTGCACTGCATCCATGAAATGGGCGGCATCGAGAACATGAAGGGCAAGAAGATCGCAATGTCCTGGGCATACTCTCCTTCCTACGGCAAGCCGCTTTCGGTTCCGCAGGGATGCGTCGGACTGTTTGCACGTCTCGGATGCGACGTCGTGCTGGCTCATCCGGAAGGATACGACATCATGCCGGAGGTCGAGGAAGTTGCAAAGAAAGAAGCGGCCGCTTCCGGCGGAAGCTTCACGAAGACCAACAACATGGCAGAGGCTTTCAAGGATGCCGATATCGTATATCCGAAGAGCTGGGCACCGTTTGCCGCTATGGAGAAACGTACCGTCCTTTACGGAAACGGCGATCAGGCCGGCATCGACCAGCTGGAAAAAGAACTGCTTGCCCAGAACGCAAACTTCAAGGACTGGACCTGCACGGAAGAACTCATGAAATCAACGAAGGACGGAAAGGCGATGTATCTGCACTGCCTGCCGGCCGATATCTCAGGCGTCAGCTGCAAGGAAGGCGAAGTCGACGGTTCCGTCTTCGACCGCTACCGCGATTCTCTTTACAAGGAAGCCAGCTTCAAGCCGTATGTCATTGCTGCCATGATCTTCCTGGAGAAATTCAAGGATCCGGCTTCCCTGCTTGCACAGCTTGAGGAAAAAGGCACTCTGAGAAAGTGTGACTGAACATGATGACACGTAAGAGAATCGTCATCGCCCTGGGCGGAAACGCCCTGGGCAATACGCTTCCGGAACAGATGGTCGCCGTCAAGACAACGGCAAAGGCACTCTGCGATCTCATTGAAGAAGGACACCAGGTCGTGGTCGTTCACGGCAACGGCCCGCAGGTAGGCATGATCAACAACGCCATGTCCGCTCTTTCAAGAGAAGACGAAAAGCAGCCGAACACGCCTCTCTCCGTCTGCGTAGCGATGAGCCAGGCCTACATCGGCTATGACCTCCAGAATGCTCTGCGTGAAGAACTGCGCAACCGCGGATTCGTGCGTACGCCGGTCTGCACGGTCGTAACCCAGGTCCGCGTCGATCCCGATGATCCTGCTTTCCAGAATCCTTCGAAGCCGATCGGACGTTTTCTTTCCAAAGAAGATGCGGAAGCACAGGCTCAGAAATACGGTCATATCATGAAAGAGGATGCAGGACGCGGCTACCGCCGGGTCGTTGCTTCTCCGAAGCCTCAGGAAATTGTCGAACTGGATGCCATCTCTTCTCTGGTCGATGCCGGAAAAATCGTCATCGCCTGCGGCGGCGGCGGTATCCCGGTCACGATGAACGGAAACCATCTGAAAGGTGCTTCTGCTGTCATCGACAAGGACTTCGCAAGCTGCCTTCTGGCAAAAGAGCTGGATGCCGATATGCTGATCATCCTGACCGCAGTCGAAAAGGTCGCCGTCAACTTCGGCAAGCCGGATGAAAAATGGCTCTCCGAGCTTACCTGCGAGGAAGCCAGGAAATACTGCGAGGAAGGACAGTTTGCACCCGGTTCCATGCTGCCGAAAGTACAGGCTGCCATTGACTTTGCGGAATCGGCACCGGGCAGGACTTCCATGATTACACTTCTGGAAAAAGCCAAGGACGGCATTGCCGGAAAGACCGGAACCATCATCCATAAATAAAACATAAATCAAAAAAGAAAGCGGCCCGGATCGACAGCCTGCCACGGCAGGACATCCCTTCGGACCGCTTTTTTTTATTTCATTTCACGGATCAGATTTTCCAGATCGCCTTTCTTATCCGGATAGGCATCGGCAAAGGCAGTCAGACAGGCTTTCGTCCAGAGTGCGCATTCCTGTTCCATGTTCAGTTTCTTCGGAACCAGGCAGACGACCTTGACAATCTCCTTCGCAATCCTTTGCGCAACAGAGTCCTCCGATACTTTTCCCATTCCGAAGAGCAGGCTGCCGTATCCCTTGTCCTCCTGGCAGAGCGTGATATACAGCATGGCCATATGGTAAAGTTCCCGGTAGAGAACAGCCTCTCCGGTTTCTCCGAATTCCTTTACCGCCTGAAATCCCATCTGTTCCAGATCCCTGCTGATTTCCCTGACGATTTTCTTATACGAAAACAGGCCGGAGGCATTATCCGCCGCATAGCGGAAATCAAACCAGGCCCGCAGATAGCTGTCCTTGATTTTTTCCCTGGAATTCACAAGACCCGGATAGCGCCGCTCCCACAGAAGCCGGCGGATTTTATTTTCCTCCGGCGTCAGATGGTTCCTGTCCGCCTCATCGAGAAGTTCCCGGCGCTGAAGGCCTTCCCTCTCGCGGTAATAGCATTCCGGCCATTCAGCCATTTCTTTCTTCGTTTTTTCTTCCGGACTGGCGGGTCTTTCCTTAGGCTGCGGAAATTCCATGGTGTTCCTCCGATCAGTAGATTTTTCTGCCCCGTATGTACTTGCTGCAGACGTTCCGGTCATCCCCGCAGCAGATCAGTCTCTGCAGGCGTTCTTTCGTGCTGACTTCCTTCATCGTCGCCAGGTTTTCGTCGTCGAAGACGACGGCATCAAACTCATATCCTGCTTTGAAGCTTCCGACTTTTCCGAAGAAGGCTCCGCCTCCTGCCGTCGCCAGATAGAAGGCCTCTTCAAAGGTCAGCGGCGCATCTTCCGGACTGACAAGTCTCCATCTCATTTTGGACATCTGGACAGCCAGGACAACGGCTTTCATGATGGAGGTCGAACATCCGGCCGCCACATCGGAACCGAGTCCGACAGGGATCCCCGCTTTCAGATATTTCCTGACCGGGGCAATGCCGGAAGAAAGATTGGCGTTCGACTCCGGGCAGTGGGCGATGAAGACCCCGTTCTGTTTCATCCTTTCGATTTCTTTCTCCGAAGAATAGACGCAGTGGGCCATGACCGCCGGCACGTCTCCGCCGAAAAGTCCTGCCCGGTCATAAACATCCCCGTAAAATTCCGCATCCGGCTCCAGCTTCTTTACCCATTCGATTTCGTGAAGGTTTTCCGAAAGATGGGACTGCACCGGCACTCCGTATTTCACGGCAAGCTTTCCGAGTCCCCTGAGAAGTTCAGGAGAACAGGCCGGTGCAAAACGAGGAGTCACGATGGCCTGCGTATTGTCAAAGCGTCCGTCCACGGAGGCAAGCCACTCTTCCGTTTTCCGGAGGGACTTTTCCGTCGTCTCTGTATAATTCTTCGGTGAATTGCGGTCCATGCAGACTTTTCCGACATAGGAAACGAGTCCGGCCTCTTCCATCATTTCCATCAGCCGCACCGTCGACGGCACGTCCAGCGTCGCAAACACGCAGGCTCTCGTCGTGGGGCCTTCATACAGTTCTTCGACGAAAAGATCGTACGAACGCTCGGCGTAAAGTCCGTCCTTATATTTTGCTTCTTCCGGGAAGGCATACTTCTTCAGCCAGTCAACCAGTTCCAGGTCCATATCCAGCCCGCGGAAATTATACTGCGATGCATGGGAATGCAGATCGGTAAAGCCCGGAGTGATCAGCATGCCGTCCAGTTCTTCAACCTCGATGTTTCCGTATTTTTCCGGCAGATCCTTGAAGACTCCCTTTGAAATCCCGTCTTCGCAGATAAGATAGGCATCCTCGAAAGCGGCAATTTCATTCTGGTTTTTTGCATAGGCAACAGCACCGTGCAGGGCAAAGCTTTCACTCATTTTCCAAACTCCTTTTCGCAGTCTGCCAGGGCAGCCGCAATGACTTTATCCATGTCGTAATATTTGTAAGTGCCCAGACGTCCTCCGAAAAGAATGTCTTTTCTTTCTCCGGACAGCTGCCTGTATTTTTCATAAAGCGAATTATTCTTTTCGTTGTTGATCGGATAGTACGGCTCTGCACCCGGCTTCCATTCCGCCGGATACTCCTTCGAAATCACCGTGGTCGGCTGTTCGCCGAAGGCAAAATGCTTATGCTCAATGATCCGTGTCCACGGGATTTCAGCCGCCGTATAGTTCACGACGGCGCAGCCCTGGTAGTTGTCGGTATCCGGGTGCTCGTCTTCAAAGCGGACGCTGCGGTATTCCAGATTCCCGAAACGGAAATCAAAGAACTCATCGATCATTCCCGTGTAGACCGTCTTCTTCGCTATGCCCGGGTTGGCTTTGATAAAGTCCCGGTATTCCGTGCGGAGACGCACTTCAGTCCCCTTGAGCAGACGTTCCGTCATCTTCGTGTATCCGTCTTTCGGAATTCCCTGATGCGGATCACGGAAATAATTATTGTCATACGTAAACCGCAGCGGGATCCTGCGGATAATGAAGGCCGGCAGCTCGGAACAGGGACGTCCCCACTGCTTTTCGGTATAGCCCTTGATCAGCTTCTCGTAGACATCCCTTCCGACAAGAGACAGAGCCTGCTCTTCCAGGTTCTTCGGTTCCGTGATGTGCAGGTCTTCAATCTGCTCCCGGATTTTTGCCTTTGCCTCGTCCGGCGTGCGGATTCCCCACATCTTTGAAAAAGTGTTCATGTTGAACGGAAGGTTATACAGCTCGTCATGCCAGACAGCCATCGGGCTGTTGACAAAATGATTGAATTCCGCGAAGCGGTTTACATAATTCCAGACCTTCTCATCCGATGTATGGAAAATGTGGGCTCCGTACCGGTGGATCAGGATTCCTTCTTCTTCGGCGCAGTAAATGTTGCCGGCGATCTGGTCCCGCTTATCGATCACCAGACATCTCCGTCCGTGCGCAGCTGCCCGTTCGGCAAAAACCGCGCCGTACAGCCCTGCCCCGACGATCAGATAATCATACATTCCGTTTCTCCTTCACATTTCATCGTGGTCGTCTTCTGCGGAAGCATCTTCCGCCGGCTCCGCCGGGATAAAAATGTGCGTCTGCCTGACGGAATTCTTTTTCGGGATGCGGGCCCAGGCTTCCCTGCAGAAGATTTCCTGCGAGTTCACCAGCGTCTTCCCCCTCTTGTCGACCTTCTCGTACGTCCCGTCCTTCTGAAGGATATGGGCCTTGACGTTATCGGCAAATTCCGTATCCAGCACATGCATCACTTCTTTTTTCAGCATTTCGTCATCGATCGGGAAGACGATCTCAACACGCTTGTCCAGATTCCTCGGCATCCAGTCCGCCGATCCCATATAGATTTCATCCCGTCCTCCGTTGCAGAACCAGACGATCCGGGAATGCTCCAGGAAATCGCCCACGATGGAACGGACGCGGATATTATCCGATATGCCGGGAATCCCGACCTTCAGGCTGCAGATTCCGCGGATCAGCAGATCGATCTGCACGCCGGCATGTGAAGCGGCATAGAGGGCGGAAATGATATCCGGGTCGCACAGGGAATTCATCTTTGCCTTGATGAAGGCCTTCTGCCCCTGCTCGGCATTCTGCTTTTCCCTGGCAATCAGACGCAGGTACGCATCCTTCATCCAGATCGGCGCCACCAGCAGCTTGTTCCATTTCTCCGGCTCGGAATATCCGGACAGCATGTTGAAGGCGGATGTCGCGTCTTCGCCGATGGCTTCGTCGCAGGTAAACATTCCGAAGTCCGTGTAGAGCTTTGCCGTCGAGTCATTGTAGTTTCCGGTGCCCAGATGCACATAGCGGCGGATGCCGTCTTCCTCCGAGCGGATCACCATAGTGATCTTGCTGTGGACCTTGAGGCCGACCAGTCCGTAAATGACATGGCAGCCTGCTTTCTCAAGCATTTTCGCCCACTCGATGTTATGTTCCTCATCAAAGCGCGCCTTCAGTTCGACCAGGACCGTGACCTGCTTTCCGTTGTCCGCCGCCTGGGCAAGTGCCGTGACGATCGGCGAATCGCCGCTCACGCGGTAAAGCGTCTGCTTGATGGCCAGCACTTCCGGATCGCGGGCCGCTGCCTGTACGAAGCGCACGACCGGATCGAAGCTCATGTACGGATGATGCATCAGGATATCGTGTTTCCGGATAGCCTCGAAAATATCGGGAGTATCCAGGAATTCGCGGACCGGCGCCGGCGTGTATCTCTCACTCTTGAGGCGGTCGAATCCTTCCATCCCGTACATCTTCATCAGGAAGGTCAGATCGAGCGGACCGTTGATGAAGAAGATGTCTTCTTCATTTACCGCAAATTCTTTCTTCAGGATTTTCAGCAGGCGCTTGTCGATGTCGTCTTCCACTTCCAGACGGATGACTTCTCCCCACTGCCTTTTCTTCAGCTGCTTCTCGATTTCCTTCAGAAGGTCCTGGACCTCTTCCTCATCAATCGGAAGCTCGGCGTTTCTCATGATACGGTACGGAAATGCACAGATCACATCATAGTGCTGGAAAAGGATGCCGATGTATTTCCGGATCACTTCCTCGAGCAGGATCACGATGCGGTGTCCGTCCTTGGCCTTGGGCAGATTGACGATCCGCGGAAGGACCGACGGGACCTGGACGGTCGCGAATTCGATCTTCTCCTTCTTATCCTTCTTCCCGTTTTTCTTTGCGGTCTTGACCGGCTTTCCGATGGTCGGCGCCTTGGCATCCTTTGCGCAGATCAGGGCGCCGATGTTCAGCGTCTTGTTGCGGACAAGGGGGAACGGCCGGGACGAGTCCATGGCCATCGGCGTCAGGACCGGATAAATGTTCTCTTTGAAATAGCGGTCAAGGAAATCGCTCTGCTGTTTCGTCAGGGCTTCGTAGCCGCTGACGATTTCAAGTCCTTCCTTTTCGAGCGCCGGAAGCAGAGAACGGTTCCAGACCGTATACTGCTCTTTAACGAAATCATGCGTTCTTTTGGAAAGAGCTGCCAGCTGCTGCTTTGCCGTCATCCCGGCAAGATCCGGCACGGTATAATTCGCATTGACCTGATCCTTCAGGGAAGCAACGCGGACCATATAGAATTCGTCCAGATTGGAGGCCGTGATGGAAAGGAATTTCAGCCGTTCAAAAAGAGGCACCAGGGTTTTGTCGCGCGCTTCCGAAAGGCAGCGTTCATCAAAATCCACCCAGGAAAGTTCGCGGTTGCGGTAATACTGCGGATTGCGGTAATCGATTTCAGCCATCAGGAATCACCCCTTCTTCTTTTTCAGTTTCAGTTCTGCCTTCAGTCCGAAGACTTCTTCGAAGAATGCTTTATTTTCCTCGAAGATTCCCTTTTCCAGGGCAAAGTCCTCTTTCGGATCGACGGTCACGGTCAGTTCCGGATCTTTTCTTGTCACGGCGATCTCCGTGATCTTCTGACGGTAGCTCTGGTCCAGTCCGTTGGCAAGTCTTAGAATGGCCGAAAGCTTGGCGACCAGCATGTAGTCGCCCCGGTCCATGTGCCTGGTCTCCGGGCTCTCATTGTAATAAATAAACGGCTTGGTATTGAACTTCACGACGTTCGCGATGATTTCCCTTTCGCGGTGCGAAAGCCCGATGATTTCCGAAGCCATGATGATGGAATACGAACAGTCTGCCACATTGACAAGGCTGATGTATTTTCCGACATCGTGCAGGCAGGCCGCAACTCTCAGCAGCAGCTTGTCGCGGCTCCCGAGCCCGTTCCCTTTCCGTACCGCATCGAACACCGCATCGGCGTAACCGAGAATGGCCTCGGTGTGGGGTTTATTTCCCGCAAAGCGCTTCGCCATGTTTTTGGCGGCCATCAGGATATCGCGGTCGAAATCATGCGGCGTCTGGATGATTTTCTTCCGGTCGCCGTAATCGTAGGCAATGCCGTCCGTCAGCTGGATTCCCGGAAGCCAGACGGATGATGCGCCGAGTTCCTCGATCAGCCTCCTGTAAAGGATCGCAGTCGGGATGACGACGCTGGCGATGTCGGGGCCGATCCCCATTTCCCTCGTCAGGTCATTTTCAGAGCGCGATACGATCTGCCGGTACCACTGCATGAATTCTTCTTTGGATTCGACTTTATCCGCGTCATTCTTGTTGCGGAAAATGAGATTCGTGAAATAGTCGCCGACCAGGATGATGTTCTCGATCCGCCTGTCCTTCAGGTACATCCTCTTGAAATTGAGGATGTCCTTGTCGATGTACTGGCTGACCAGTTCATCGTAATGACGCGCTTCATTTTCCATGGAAGAAAGTCTCTCACGGATTCGCAGCGACCCCAGGAGAATGTTCTGCGTCGTTACGAGGGCGTCTTTGTCAAACAGGGAAATCTGGATGGAGCCGCCGCCCACATCCACGATGGCGCACCCCTTCTCGATGATTTTCTGGAATTCGGAGCCCCGGGAGGCAATCGACTTGTAGCCCAGATATCGCTGTTCCGAATTGGACAGCACGTCGATCCGGATTCCCGTGGACTGGAAGACCTGCTCCTGCACCAGCACGCAGTTGCGCGCCTCGCGCAGGGCCGACTTGGCACATGCCCGGTAATCGGTCACGCGGTATTCCGCCATCGTCTTTTTGAATTCCAGAAGAATGGCCGTAAGATCGTGGAGCTTGTCCGTGGAAATCTTTTTCAGGTTGAAGGTGTCCTTGCCCAGCTCCAGCCTCTTGCGGACCCGGTTCAGGCTGCGAAGACCGTTCTTCTTCGTGATCTCGAAAATCTCCATCGAGACATTGTAGGATCCGATGTCAATTGCCGCAAAAGACGTCACCGCCATATTACGCCTCCTGTCCCAGCAGATAATCTATGAACTGCTGCGCCGTACGTCCGGAAAGACCTCCGTGCGCCAGTTCCCATTTGTTGGCTTCCTCAATCAGTTCATCTCGGTCCCTGCGGACGCCGTAGCGGTCCGCCAGAGTCTTCACGATATTGTTGAATTCCTTCCGGTCCGGAGAAGTGAAGAAAATCGTCACGCCGAAACGCGCTGCCAGCGACAGCTTCTCCTGAACGGTATCCCCGGAATGCATGTCGTCCGCTCTTCTTCCGGCCTTGTCGGAATAATCTTCCTTGATCAGGTGTCTTCTGTTCGATGTCGCGTAAATGAGGACGTTGTCCGGCTTCTTCTCCAGGCCGCCTTCGATGACAGCCTTCAGGTACTTGTATTCAATTTCCGTTTCTTCAAAGGAAAGATCATCCATGAAAATGATGAACTTGTAATTCCGGTTCTTGACCTGCGCAATGATGGAATTGAGGTCCTTGAACTGATGCTTGTATACCTCGATGATCCGCAGGCCCCTGTCGTAGTATTCGTTGAGGATTCCCTTGATGCTGGAAGATTTTCCCGTCCCGGCATCTCCGAACAGCAGGCAGTTGTTCGCCTGTCTCCCGGCCACGAACGCTTCCGTGTTGTCGATGAGCTTCTGCTTCGGGATTTCATACCCGACCAGGTCGTCCAGTCGGACATGGGCAATATTCGTGATGGCCTCGATGACGGTCTTTCCCTCCGCATCGTGTCCGACGCGGAACGCCTTGTGCAGTCCCAGGTTCCCGACGCCGTAGTCATGGTAGAACTTTTCCATTTCCTTCTTGAAGGCGGCTGCGCTGTGCGACTTTTCCAGACGCACCGAAAGATCGCAGATCCGGTCGCGGATACGCTTGTTGAAGAGGCCTTTCCCGTCATCCGGATTCTGATAGTCCGCCAGCACCGCGCTCTGCGTCGAATCGAGCTGCTCGCCGATTTTCGTCAGGTCATAATCATACAGCTTCTTGAAGATCCGGAAATCATGGACGGCGACTTCATTGATGCTGCCTTCCACGGCGCCGCGGATCTCACAGGCCTTGCTGTAGGCATTCTCGTGGTTGACCAGAAGATACGTCAGGTAATCATGCCACAGGTTTCCGTAAAACCCGTAGGCACCTGCCAGCTCCACAAGGCCGTTCGCACAGCGAAAAAAAACCGCCCGCATCTGGTCGCGGGTCATGGCGTCCTTTTCCATGCAGTTCATCAGCAGGTCCATTTCACTCAGGATCTTCCCCTCGGCAAAATCCCGGTAAAGAATACACTCATCGATTCGAATCATTTTTCATCTTCTCTTCCTGGCATTCACGGCTGATTGCAAAAAGTGTCCTGTAAAGCCTGCCGATTCCCTCTGCCGTTTTTTCATCCGAAGCGCACTTCTTAAGAGAAGAGATTTTTTCTTCTTCCCTTTTCGCATCAAGAACAGGCAAACCCTTCTCCTCTTTGTAAGCGGCAATTTTTTCGGACACTTTCATCCGCCGCTCAAAAAGGCTCTGGATCTGCCTGTCGATACTGTCTATTTCATTTCTTAATTCCGTCAGATCGCTCATGGCTGTCTGTCCCCATTATACGGTGGAACGCCCTTTTTGTAAATTGATTTTCGCCCTGCCTCACTTGATTTAACATGGTTTTTATATTATGATAAGCAGGATAAAAATCTGGTAAATGGGAGGATATATGAAACTGCGACATCTGATGAGTCCGCTCGACTTTTCCGTCAGGGAAATGGATCAGCTTCTTGATCTGGCCGGCGACATTGAAAAAAATCCTGATAAATACGCCCACATCTGTGATGGGAAACGTATTGCCACCTTGTTCTATGAACCCAGTACCCGTACGAGACTTTCCTTCGAGGCTGCGATGATGAACTTAGGTGGCAATGTTTTAGGTTTCCAGAGTGCCGCTTCTTCTTCCGCCTCCAAGGGCGAAAGCGTTGCGGACACCATGCGCATCGTCTCCTGCTACGCCGATATCGCAGCCATCCGACATCCGAAGGAAGGCGCACCGCTCGTGGCTTCGATGAAATCCCTGATTCCGGTCATCAATGCCGGCGACGGCGGGCATCAGCATCCCACGCAGACGCTGACGGATCTTCTGACCATCCGCTCCCTCAAGGGACATTTCGAGAACCTGAAGATCGGCATCTGCGGAGATTTGAAATTCGGCCGCACGGTCCATTCCCTGATTGAAGCCCTGAGCCGTTATAAGAATGTCAGCTTCGTCCTCATTTCCCCGGAAGAGCTCCGGATTCCCAGCTATGTACGGGAAGCCATGAAGGCGAAGGGAATTCCGTTCGAGGAAGTCGTCATGCTGAATGAGGAGACCATGAAAGGCCTCGACATCCTGTACATGACAAGAGTTCAGAAGGAACGCTTCTTCAATGAGGAAGATTACGTCCGCATGAAGGATTTCTATATCCTGGACCGCGAGAAAATGGCAATGGCTCCGAAGGACATGCTGGTCCTGCATCCGCTGCCCCGCGTCAATGAGATTGCCGTGGAAGTGGACAGCGATCCGCGTGCAGCTTATTTCAAGCAGGTTCAGTACGGCGTCTATGTACGCATGGCACTGATCGTGACGCTGCTCGGACTGGAGGGTAAGAAAAATGGCAAATAAAAAAGACAAGGATGCCGGGATTCTTTCCATCGGCGCCATCAAGGAAGGTTTCGTTCTGGATCATATCAAGGCGGGAAATGCGATGACGATCTACCGCGACCTGAAGCTCGGCAATCTCGACTGCACCGTGGCCATCATCAAGAATGCCCGTTCCAACAAGATGGGCCGCAAGGACATCATCAAGGTCGAGTGCCCGATTGACTACCTGGATCTCGACGTGCTCGGCTTCATCGACCACAACATCACGGTCAATGTCATCAAGGACAACCAGATCATCGAGAAGCGCGCGCTGAAGCTTCCGAAGCAGGTCGTGAATGTCATCTCCTGCAAGAACCCGCGCTGCATTTCTTCGATTGAACAAGGGCTGGATCAGATTTTCGTTCTTTCCGATGAGGAAAATGAGGTCTATCGCTGCAAATACTGCGAGGAGAAATATACCGGCACGAAATAACTGCATGCATCTGCACAAAAAAAACGTTCTGCCTTTTTCGGCGGAACGTTTTTTTTACGGGCTGAACGATAAGCCGGGTTATGTCGTGTACGGCCATCTGTCTAGACCGTCCGTCGCCGGACGGTTCAAGCGGCCAACCTGAAGCACGGCGGGCAGCCGTATCGCTTCTTTTCGGCCTTGCTTCGAATGGGGCGTGCATGTGCCCTCTCCGTTACCGCAGAGGCGGTAGTCTCTTGCACTGCCTTTCCACCCTTACCGGTTTCCCGGCGGTTTATTTCTGTTGCGCTATCCTCGGGGTCGCCCCCACCGGACGTTATCCGGCATCCTGCCCTGTGAAGCCCGGACTTTCCTCGTCTGAATCTCTCCAGCCGCGGCCGTATGTCCAGCCCGCGTCACATCTTACCAAAATCGCCCCCGGAAGTCAACCGTTCGTCCTTAGCGTTCAGCCGCCTCCGCCTGTATACGGCCGGATGTCTTTTTCCTGCGGCCTTTGCCCTGCAGGGTGCACACAGACAATAGCGCGGCTTCGTCGGCATTTCCGCACGATGCGATGGGCTTCGCAGAACTGTCTGAAGCGGGCTCTCTCTGCTGCATAGAGCAGTCAGCCGGAGAGGCAGGAACGCTCTGACACGCTTGCTTCTGCCGTTTCTGCACTCGCCGATGGATGGGCTGCTCCGAAAACTCAGCGGGCTCTTTCATTGATAACAAACATCCGTGAGAGGAAAATCCTCTCACGGATGTTTATTACAAGTCATGGAAAGAGCCCGCCTCAGACAGTTCTGCGCAGCCCATCGCATCGTGCAGAAACGGCGACGAAGCCGGCGCTATCGTCAGAGCGGTCCTGTCTCTCCGTCTGGCTGCTGTAGATAAAGAGAGCCCGCTGAGTTTTCGGAGCAGCCCATCAACAGGCGAGTGCGGAAATGGCAGAAGCAAGCGTGTCTGTGTGCACTCTGCAGGGCCAGGGCCGCATAAAATAAACTAACCGCCGGCCGCTACAGCCGGAAGCAGCCTCCCCCTATGAATTCGCGGAGGATGGAGTTGTGCGGCACGTCATCCGCGGGAACTCCGATGAAATAGTCCAGGAATTTCAGAAGGCGCTTGGCCTCGTAGAACTGCGGGTCATCCTCTTCCACCTGGAAAAGCAGCGGCTGCGCATACAGCTTCAGGACCGACAGCTCGTAAAGCAGCGCTGAGTTGAAAATGACATCCGACTTTTCCTGGAACGGGAAAATATGCTCGATCTCTCCCTGGCGTACACTGTTCCACATGGAAAGCGTCTCGCTGGCCGAATAGCCCCGCGTGCGGTAGTCGCGCACGATCCGCCGGATGAGACGGCCGTCCGTCGACGGGATGCGGTTGTGCTCATCGATGTTGAGCTGCGTCAGCGCACTGATGTAGATCCGGAATTCGC
This sequence comes from Lachnospiraceae bacterium, assembly GCA_022647575.1. Classification (GTDB taxonomy): domain Bacteria; phylum Bacillota; class Clostridia; order Lachnospirales; family Lachnospiraceae; genus Chordicoccus. The sequence goes on from JALCKY010000001.1 coordinate 306,684, forward strand.
TTTCCTTCGGAAGCGAATAGCTGAGCTTATCGTTCAGGCAGTGGATGCCTTCAATCACCAGCAGGTCATTCTCTTCCAGCTTGATGGTATCGCCCTTGTAGGTCCGCCTGCCTTCCACGAAATCATAGACCGGCATTTCGACCTTTTCCCCGCTGAGAAGCTTTGTCATATCCTCGTTGAAGCCCTTGACGTCAATGGCCGCCAGGCTTTCAAAATCTTTCCTGCCGTCTTCCCTGACCGGAGTATCCGTCCGGTCCTTGAAATAATTGTCCACGCCGACATAATGGGGTTTCAGTCCGCGTGCAAAAAGCTGGATCATCAGGCGCTGCGAAAAAGTCGTCTTTCCTGAAGAGGACGGCCCCGCGATCATGACGAACTTGACCTGCTTCTTATTCAGGATCTGATCCGCAATCAAGGAAATCCTCGTCTCCATCAGGGCTTCCGCAATCAGGATCGTCTGACGGGTTTTCCCCGCGATGACGTTGGAATTGAGTTCCCCGATCGTATCGATTCCCATCTTCTGTGCCCAGCTCTCGCCGAGGATCTGGACGCTGAAGAGCTTGTCCTCTTCGGCAAACGGAGGGACTTCCTCCGGCCGGCCGGCTTCCGGCATCTGCAGGACGATGCCGCCCTGGTACGGATAGAGCTTGAAGTATTTCAGATAGCCGGTATGGTTCGTCATGAACCCGTAATAATAATCCTCAAATTCCCCGAGCTTGTAGAGATTCACCCGCGAGGCGAGCCTTGTCCGGAAAAGCTGCTCCTTGTCCGGCATGTGATGACGCTTAAACAGTTCGATTGCTTCATTCGTGCTGACCGTCCGCTTGATGATCGGTATTTTCTTTTCGACGATCTCGTGCATGTGGTCTTCGACTTTTTTGATGAAAGTACCGTCGATTTCCACGTCGCCCTCAATCGTATAGAAAAAGCCCGAGCTGACGGAGAAATGAAGCACGACCCGTCTGATTTTATCGTAGCCGCCGATATGATAGACTGCACTCAGGAACAGCATCGAGCAGCTGCGCTTGTAGGTCTTGTGTCCGATTTCATCCGCCGTCGTCACGAACCTGACGTCCGCATCTTCCCTGGCCGCATGATGCAGTTCATGAAGTTTTCCGTTGATCATCGCCAGGATAATGTCATGCGGCTCATCCTTCTGGAAATCACGCGCAATCACGGAAAGGGGCGTATCCTTCGGATACGTATATTCTTTTCCCCCGATGGTCAGCGTTACTGTTTTCTTCGGTTCATCCATTTTCATTGCTTCCTTTTCCATCCTGTCCCAAACGTCCTGAGAAGATGCTTTCCGGCAGATGCCTTAAGCAGAGTCTCTCCGTCACACGACTTCATACGGCTGCTCGATCTTCTCTGGAATGACTTCCAGTTTCGGAAACATTCTTTTCAGCGCCTCGGTCATATAGGGAATGAATCCGGCTTCCGTGCCGTAATGTCCCGCATCAACCAGGCTGAGCCCTGCTGCCACGGCGTCAATCGACGTATGATAATCAAGATCGCCCGTTACGAAGACATCCGCTCCGGAGCGCAGGGCACTGCCGATCACGCTCTTTCCGGAACCGGAACAGACGGCAGCCCTTCCGATTTCCCTCTGCGGATTACCGTAGACACGCACGGAAGGGAGCTGATAGATTTTCTTTACCGATTCGGCAAATTCCCGCAGAGTCATTTTCTTCTCAAGATTCCCGACCCGACCGAGTCCCTCCCGGATTCCCGTTTCGTCGCGGTAGGTTTCCTCGAGGATTTCCGGGTTCATGAGATTCAGTTCATCGGCATTGAGATCCGCCATTTCCGAAACATCGAAATTGGTATGCATCGCATAATAACTGATTCTGTTCTCCGCCAGCGTCAGGATTCTCCGTCCGACCGGATCCTGCCGGACGATGCGGGATATCGGCTTGAAAATCAGCGGATGATGCGTCACGATCATGTCCGCATGCCCGAGAATCGCATCCTCGACTGCTGCATCCGACACGTCCAGTGCCACCAGGACCGTCCTGACTTCCGCGTCACGGTCACCGACCAGCAGCCCGATATTGTCCCATTCCATCGCATACATCGGCGGATAGGAAATTTCCAGTTTATCAATGATTGTCCCGCACTTCATAATTCTCCTTTGCCGCCGCAATCTCCCGCAGTTCTTCTTCCACTTCCGCTGCCCGGTGCCCGGCGGCCTCTCCTCCGGAATTCCGGAGAACAGCCAGAATTTCTTTTTTTATTTTTTCCTGTTTTTCAAGATAGCCGAAAAGGACATGGTCCTTTTTTTTCAGCAGCACCGGCCCGAAGGAAAGCTCGGCAGGAGTCATTTCCGACCGGCCGTGAACCGCCTTCATGACCGTATAGTATTTTCCGTCTTCCAGAATCAGCTGCTCGTCTTCAATCCGGAGATTCCTTTCCGCCAGGATCCTGCGGAAAGCCTTCAGTTCCGACTGAGGCTCAAAGATGAATTCGGAAAATGAATCCAGCCTCTTCCCTGCATCCTGAAGGATCCTGCCCATAAGCATGCCGCCCATCCCGGAAATGATGAGGGTTCCCGAAAGTTCCTCAGCGGGCACCCCGTCGCAGCAGACGGTACGGATTTTCCCTTCCAGTCCGGCTTCCCGGATATGCTCTTCCGCACGCCTCAGCGGTCCTTCCCGGAGGTCACAGGCCACGGCATACGGAGCCGTTCCCTTTTCCACCAGACAGATCGGAATCCATGCGTGATCGCAGCCGACATCCGTAACTGGATTCCCCGGAGCTGCCATGTCCGCAATGGCGGAAAGCCTGTCCGAAAGCTTCATCAGTCAAGATAATCCTTCAGCTTGCGGCTGCGGCTCGGATGGCGGAGCTTTCTCAGGGCCTTCGCTTCAATCTGACGGATACGCTCTCTCGTTACATTGAATTCTTTTCCGACTTCTTCCAGCGTGCGCGCACGTCCGTCATCCAGCCCGAAACGAAGTCTTAAGACCTTCTGCTCACGGTCCGTCAGGGTTTCCAGCACGTCAACCAGCTGTTCCTTTAAAAGAGTAAAGGCAGCTGCATCCGCCGGAACCGGCACGTTGTCGTCCTGGATGAAATCGCCGAGGTGACTGTCTTCCTCCTCGCCGATCGGAGTTTCGAGGGAAACCGGTTCCTGGGAAATCTTCATAATCTCACGCACCCGGTCCACGGTCATGCCCATTTCCTGGGCGATCTCTTCCGGAGTAGGTTCGCGCCCGAGCTCCTGGAGCAGCTGGCGTGAAACACGGATCAGCTTGTTGATGGTCTCGACCATATGGACCGGAATCCGGATCGTCCTTGCCTGGTCGGCAATGGCACGGGTAATGGCCTGACGGATCCACCAGGTTGCATAGGTTGAGAATTTGAAACCCTTGCGGTAATCGTATTTTTCAACGGCCTTGATCAGGCCGAGGTTGCCTTCCTGAATCAGATCCAGGAAAAGCATTCCTCTTCCGACATATCTTTTGGCAATGGAGACGACCAGACGGAGGTTGGCCTCTGCCAGTCTCTGCTGCGCCCGCTTTCCTTCCTCGCCGCCTTTTTCCATCTGCTTGGAGAGTTCGATTTCTTCGTCTGCCGTCAGCAGGGGAACCTTTCCGATTTCCTTCAGGTACATGCGGACAGGGTCTTCAATGGAAACGCCTTCCGGAACGGTAAGGTCGATATTCTCCATATCGACTTCTTCTTCCTCTCCGATCTCGGCTTCCTCGTCATCCGACAGGAGAAGAACCTCGTCATCATTTTCCGTGTCGTCCATTCTCAGGACGTCGACGCCGTTCGCCTCCAGAAAATCAATGGTTTTTTCCTCGTCTTCCGCGGTAAAAGTAATGTCGCGGAAGCAGTCATCGATTTCCTTGTTCCCCAGCACGTTTTTACGCTGTGTCGCAAGAAGCAGAAGTTCCGTCAGTCTTTCCGCAAATACTGCCTGGCTGTTTTTCATGTTTTATTCTCCTTTATTGTCCCCGCTGTTCTCATAAGGAAGGTGAAGCATTTTTCCTCCCTTTTCAAAAGCTTCGATTTCATTTTTTTCGGAAATCAGTTTCTTCAGGACGGCGGCGTCCCGCCCGTCCCAGGATTTCAGCTGCTCTTCATTGCTGTTGTTCATCAGCTTCAGGACGGTGTCCGTAAAGGCCCGGTCCTGCTCCGCTTCATTTTCCACCTCGACGGAGGCATGGAACATTCCGGCGATCTGCTTCTGCGCCTCGGCATCGGCAAACCCGTTGAGCAGCTGGGCCTGATTGACGCCTCCCTGCTCCTGCTGCCGGTACAGTCCTTCCGCAATGCTTCTGCACAGGGGATCCGTAAAATCCTCCGGCGTGATGAGGCCTTTCGTTTCCCGGAAGGCTTCCGGATAATTCGCCAGATACGTCAGCATCATTTTCTGGGACTGCAGGATACCCTGCCCGGGTTCTTCCCTTTTCTGGGTTCCCGATTTCGGTCTTTCATAGTGCTCCGCCGGCGTGCCCCGGAGTGCCAGCGTATTGACCTGCCGCCGGAGAAGCTCGGAGGGAATTCCGTATTTCCTGGAAAGTGCTTCCAGATAATTGTTCCGTTCCAGTTCTGCCGGAATTTCCAGAAGTCTTTCTGAAAGTTTTTCTTCAAAAGCCGTCAGGGACTGCGGATCCGACAGGCTGTAGTCTTTTGCCAGCGTCGCCGCTTCGAACATAAAGGAACTGCTTGCCCCTTCCAGTCTGGCGTTCAGCGCATCGAACCCTTCCGCCTTGACAAATTCATCCGGATCTTTATGGGGCGTCAGGTCGACGACCCGCGAATCGATTCCGGCTTCCTTCAGGATGGGAATGGCCCGCATGGCTGCCATCTGTCCCGCTTCATCGCTGTCATACAGAAGCAGGACTTCCGAGGTATACCGCTTCAGAAGATTTGCCTGCTGGGAAGTCAGCGCGGTGCCGAGCGAAGCCACGGCATTCGTGAAGCCTGCCTGATGCATCGTAATGACATCCATGTATCCCTCGCAGAGGATGATTTTCTTATTCCGGGACGTCCTGGCAAAGTTCAGCGCATACAGGTTGTTGCGCTTATTGAACAGAAGCGTCTCGGGAGAATTCAGGTATTTCGGTTTCCCATCCCCCATCACTCTTCCGCCGAACCCGATCACTTTTCCGGAGACATCGAAGATCGGGAACATGACGCGGTTCCAGAATTTATCCGTCATCCCGCTCTTTTCACTGACCATGAAAAGGCCGGATTCGTTGAGGAGCTCGTCGGCATAGCCCTTCGATTTCAGATAGCGGTAGAGGTCATCGCTGAATTTATCGGAATAGCCGAGGCCGAACTTCTTGATAGTCTCCTCGGTCAGGCCCCTGCCCGTCAGATACGCATATCCGTATTTCCCGGCTTCGGACCTGAGCTTGTAATAAAAATACGCAGCGGCTTTGCTGTTGATCTCAAACAGCCTGCTCTTCCGGTCCGCCTGTTCCATGGCTTCTTTCGAATATTCCATTTTCGGAAGGGACACTCCGGCACGGTCAGCCAGATACTGCAGGGCTTCGATAAAAGTGTACTGGTTGTATTCCATCACGAAGGTAATGACATTGCCTCCTTCATGGCACCCGAAGCAGTAGAACATCTGCTTGCTGCGGCTGACAGAAAAAGACGGTGTCTTTTCGTTATGGAAAGGACACAGTCCGACATAGTTGGAACCGGCTCTCTTCAGTTTGACGACCTCGCCGATGACATCGACGATATCGTTTTTGGACCGGACCTCTTCAATGAGGTCCTCGGAATAGCGCATCGGCATTAATATTTGCTCCAGGACAGCGGCACGAAGATCTCCTTGAATTTTGCAATGGAATACTGATCTGTCATGCCGGAAATGTAATCGCAGACGACTCTTTCTTTCTTCTCGCCCTTTTCCGTAATCAGGCGCTGGTATTCTCCCGTCATCTTATCCGGATGATCGGTGTAATATCCGTACAGCTCGACCAGCATCTTGCTGGCCTTGGTCTCTTCGCTTTTGGCCGTCGGATTTGTATAGAGACAGTCAAACATGAACTGCCTCATTTCAAACAGGGCCCCTCCGATTTCCTCCGACATCTCGATGTGATCCTTGTCGCGGGAGTTCTTCACGATATCATGGATGAAGGTATTCAGCCTTTCCCTCGTTGAATTCCCGAGGAGCCTGCGCAGGTTTTCCGGAATGCTCTCTTCCGTCAGGATGCCTGCCCTCTCCGCGTCATCCATGTCATGATGCACGTAGGAAATTTTATCGCACAGACGCACGACCTGCCCTTCAAGCGTCGAAGGATGACGGGAGGTCCCGTGATTGAGGATTCCGTCCCGGACTTCCGCCGTCAGGTTGAGTCCGTTCCCGTCCTTTTCCAGAATGTCCACGACGCGGATGCTCTGTTCATAATGCCGGAACCCGTCCGGACAGACGCTGTCCAGGGTCCGCTCCCCGGCATGTCCGAAAGGAGTATGCCCGAGGTCGTGTCCCAGGGCAATGGCTTCAACCAGATCCTCATTGAGGCGAAGGCATTTCGCGACGGTGCGCGCCGTCTGTGAAACTTCCAGCGTATGCATCATGCGCGTCCTGTAGTGATCGCCCTGCGGCGACAGGAAAACCTGCGTCTTGTCCTTCAGCCGCCGGAACGATTTGCAGTGCACGATCCGGTCGCGGTCCCTCATGTAGCAGGGTCCGGATATCGCATTCTTCTTCCGGTCTTACCCGTCCCGCAGACTTTGCGGCAAATGAAGCATACGGACTTAAGGTATCCAGTTCTCTTGTTTCCAGTTCAGTTCGGATCAGCATTCGCACCTCCGAAAACGTCTAATGATATATTCCGCGGAAGAGGCCCTTATCCTTTTTTTTAAGAAAAAACACCCCGCCTCCCCCTGATGCGGGAAGACGGGATGCTTTTGTCAGTTGTAAAGGACGGGATCAGACGATGCCCTGTGCGATCATTGCGGCAACGAGTTTCTCGAAGCCTGCGATATTGGCACCTGCCACATAGTTGCCCGCCAGTTTGTATCTTGCTGCTGCATCGGAGATGTTGTGCGTGATGTTGACCATGATCTCCTGAAGTCTGTTTTCGACTTTTTCCTCAGACCAGCTGATACGCTCTGAGTTCTGGGACATTTCCAGAGCGGACGTTGCAACGCCGCCGGCATTGGCTGCCTTGCCCGGTACGAAAAGAACCTTGTGCTTCTGCAGATATTCCGTTGCATCCGGAGTTGTCGGCATGTTCGCGCCTTCGCAGACAGCGATGCACTTGTTCTTGACGAGGTTCTTTGCATCTTCCAGGAAGAGCTCATTCTGCGTTGCGCACGGAAGTGCGACATCGCACGGCGTGATCCAGAGGCCTCTGCCCTCATGATACTTTGAATTCGGACGATATTTCTTGTACTCGGTCAGTCTCTGTCTCTTGTCTTCCTTGATGGTCTTCAGAGCCTTGACATCGATGCCGTCCGGATCATAAACCCAGCCGGTGGAATCGGAGCAGGTAACAGGCTTAGCGCCCATGGCCCATGCTTTTTCAATCGCATAGATGGCAACATTTCCTGCACCGGAAACGCAGACCGTCTTGCCTTCGATTGTCTCCTTGTTCATTTTCAGCAGTTCGTCGACAAGGAACATCAGGCCGTAGCCGGTTGCTTCCGTTCTTGCCTGGGATCCGCCGAAAGCAAGTCCCTTGCCGGTCAGAACGCCTTCATACAGGCCTGTGATTCTCTTGTACTGTCCGTACATATAGCCGATCTCACGTCCGCCGACACCGATATCGCCTGCCGGGACGTCCTGATCCTGTCCGATGTATTTATAAAGTTCGTTCATGAAGCTCTGGCAGAAATACATGACCTCACGGTCTGATTTCCCCTTCGGGTCGAAATTCGCTCCGCCCTTTGCACCGCCGATCGGAAGTCCGGTCAGCGAGTTCTTGAAGCACTGCTCGAAGCCGAGGAACTTGACGATGCCGAGATTGACTGACGGATGGAAACGAAGTCCGCCCTTGTACGGTCCGATTGCATCATTGAACTGAACACGGTATCCTTTGTTGATATGGGTGATCCCATGATCATCTACCCACGGGACACGGAACATAACGGTACGTTCCGGTTCGACAAGTCTTTCGAGAATAGCGTCCCTCTTGTACTTCTTCTCGTTCTTGTCGATGACAGGGCGAAGCGTATCCAGTACCTCTTTTACTGCCTGGATGAACTCCGGTTCTTCAGGATTTCTTTCGACTGTCATTTTGAAAACATCATCTACGTATGACATTGACCAATCCTCCTTTAGGATTCTCCTTGATTCCCTCAGTCAAAAAAAACTACGGAAAACATTATAATTCCATGTTTTCCGCAGTGCAAGAATTTTTTCTTTGTAATTGTCTTAAAATCTTTGAGTCCGGAAACTATCGGTCCTCACGGAAATACGACAGCCCCAGGCTTGCCGGCGGCTGGTTCTCTTTCCGGCTTCTTAAAGAGATGACGATCAGCACCGCGATGGTGACCAGGTAGGGGAGCATCTTGAACAGCTCGATGGCTTCTGGTCAGGCCCGGGATATAGAGGTACACCCAGAACAGCAAGTCCGAACAGATAAGAGCCCCAGATGGCGTTGACGGATTTCCAGGTGGCGAAGATGACCAGCGCCACGGCCAGCCAGCCCAGGCCTCGATGCCGCGGTCATTGGCCCATGTGCCTTTGGTGTAGTCCATAACGTAATACAGTCCGCCCAGTCCGGAAATGCCGGCGCCGATGCAGGTGGCCAGGTACTTGTTCTTGGTGACGTTGATGCCGGCGGCGTCCGCGGTGCTGGGATTTTCACCCACGGCACGGAGGTTCAGGCCCCGCGCGGGTCTTATTCAGGAAGACCTGCACCAGACGGCCATCACAATTGCCAGGTACACCAGAAAGCCGTAGGAGAAAAAGCAGCTGTCCGACCGCGCCGAGTCCGGCCAGCGGAGTGGTGGCGCGATAGCCGCCGGAGGTACGTTGCCACGGAGATCTGGCCCACGCCGCCTGCCAGCTTGTTCAGGCTGCCGCCGAAGAAGTTTGCCACGCCGCCGCCGAAGATGGTCAGCGTCAGACCGGTGACGTTCTGATTGGCCCGCAGCGTCGATGGTGAGGAAGCTGAAAATCAGCCCGCCCAGCGCTGCCGCTGCCGAAGGCGCACAGCATGGAGAGCAGCACGGCCATGCCGGGGGTGGGATTGCCGGCATTTCCGTTGGCCTCATAGAAGAACGGCGCTGAAACCAGACCGGCGATGCCGCCCAGATACATGATGCCGGGAACGCCCAGGTTCAGGTTGCCGGACTTTTCCGTCAGGATCTCGCCGGTGGCGCCGAACAGGATCACCGTGCCGAAGACGACGGCTGCGTTGATCAGGGCAATAATCTGTGTCATGTCGTTCATCCTCCCTCAGTTGTGCTTGCGGCGGAAGTTGACCTTGTAATTGATGAAGAATTCGCTGCCCAGGATGAAGAACAGGATGATGCCGGTGATGATGTTGGAGGCATAGTCGTTCAGGTTGTAGCTGGGAGGCGATCTCAATGGCGCCCTTTCCAGGAAGATCAGCAGGAAGGAGATCAGGATCATCACAAAGGTGTTGAACTTGGCCAGCCATGCCACGATGATGGCGGTGAAGCCGCGGCCGCCGGCCGTGGAGGTGGAGATGGTGTGGGAGGCGCCGGAAACGGTGATGAAACCTGCGATGCCGCAGATGGCGCCGGAGAGGGCCATGGTGCGGATGTAGACCTTTTTGACGTTGATGCCGGCATAGCGGGCGGTGTTTTCGCTGAATCGCCCACCACGGCGATTTCATAGCCGTGCTTGGAGTACTTCAGGTAGATGAACATCACGACGGTCAGCGCCATGACGACGATGATGCACGTTGAGCAGGTACTGCTTCCCGGCAATGCTGGGCATCCAGCCCTGCCTTCGGGGGTGCCCAGCCTGGTTGATGATGCCCACGGAGTTGGAGCCCGGAGGGATTCTCCCATTTGGCGACGCAGTAGCTGGTCAGCTGGATGGCCACGTAGTTCATCATCAGGGTGAAAGAGCGGTCTCATTGGTGTTCCAGCGGGCCTTGAAGATGCCGGGGATCAGTGCCCCAGACTGCGCCGGCGCCGATACGGAGGTGACGACCATCATTACCATAAAGAGGAGGGCGGGGGCAGCGCGGCCTTGGCGCCGAAAGTGATCATGCAAAATGCGGTGCAATGCCGCCTACCAGGATCTGGCCCTCGGCGCCGATGTTCCAGAACTTCATCTTGAAATGCGGGGGCCAGGCCGATGGCGATGCACAGCATCATCATGGCAGTCGCGGATGGTGACCCAGGCAGCGCTTGGCAGTGCCGAAGGCTCCCTTCGAACATGGCCGATATAGACCTTCATGGGGCTCAGCTTTGCACAATGGCGAAAATGACAAGCCGGAGACGACCAGGGCAAGCAACAACGGCAATGCCAGGGCATCGTAATGCCCCAGGGCCTTCATCCGGGAGATCCCGGTCCGCTTGGAGATGCGGATCAGGGGTTCATGTGTTCGCGGTCCTGTTTTTGTGCTCATGATGCCGTCCCTCCTTGCTTCTGCAGCTGTGTCATCATCAGGCCGATGCCCTCCTTGGTGGCGGAGCGGCCGTCCACGATGCCGCTGACCTGGCCGCCGCAGAGCACCAGGATTCGGTCGCACAGCTCCAGCAGCACGTCCAGGTCCTCGCCCACATAGATTACGGCGACACCCTTCATCTTCTGCTCGGTCATCAGATTATAGATCGTATAAGAGGTGTTGATGTCCAGACCGCGGACGGCGTAAGCGGACATCAGCACAGTGGGGTTCATGGCGATCTCCCGGCCGACCAGCACCTTCTGCACATTGCCGCCGGAGAGCTTGCGCACAGGGGGTGGACACGTTGGGGCGTCACGACCTCCAGCTCGTCCACCACCTGCTCGGCCAGCTTCTTGGGGTTCTTGCGGTCGGCAAAAAGCCGCGGCCGGTGAGATAGCTGCGCAGCAGCATGTTGTCCGTCAGGTCCATGTTGCCCACCAGGCCCATGCCCAGCCGGTCCTCGGGCACGAAGGACAGCGCCACGCCCATCTGGCGGATCTCCAGCGGGTTCTTGCCGATCAGCTCGTGTTCCTTGCCGTCGTCGGCGGCGGTAGAGGATGTGGCTGCCCGCCTCGGGGGCACTGCAGCCCGGCGATGGCCTCCAGCAGCTGCTTCTGGCCGGAGCCGGAAATGCCGGCAATGCCCAGAATCTCGCCGCCCATGGCGGTGAAGCTCACGTCGGTCAGGCGGTTGACGCCGTCTTTGTCCTTGACGGTCAGGTGCTGGACCTCGATGCGCTGTCAGATGCTTTTCGGCCGGCCGGTCGATGTTCAGCGTCACGGCGTGCCCCACCATCATGTCCGTCAGCTTCTGGGGGTCGGTGTCCTTGGTGGCCACGTCGCCGATGTACTGGCCCTTGCGCAGCACGGCCACCCGGTCGGACACGTCCATGACCTCGTGGAGCTTGTGGGTGATGATCACCAGGGCCTTGCCGTCCTCCTTCATGTTGCGCATGACGGCGAAGAGCTTGTCCGTCTCCTGCGGGGTCAGCACGGCGGTGGGCTCATCCAGGATCAGGATGTCCGCGCCGCGGTAGAGCACCTTGACGATCTCCACCGTCTGCTTCTGGGAGACGGTCATATCGTAGACCTTTCTGATTCGGGATCCATGTCGAAGCCGTAGCGGTCGCTGATCTCCCGGACCTTGGCGGCAATGGCCTTGCGGTCCAGCTTGCCCTTTTCCTTCAGGCCCAGCACGATGTTTTCCGCCGCCGTGAACACGTCCACCAGCTTGAAGTGCTGGTGGATCATGCCGATGCCCAGCTGATAAGCGTCCTTGGGGGAGCGGATGGTGACCTCCTTTCCGTTCACGAAGATCTCTCCCTCGTCGGGATAGTAGATGCCGGCGAGCATGTTCATCAGCGTGGTCTTGCCGCTGCCGTTTTCGCCCAGCAGCGAGAGAATCTCGCCTTTAAAAAACGGGAGCTGCCTCTTCAGCAGCCCCCGCTTTGGGTTTTGAGAGAAATAATTCAGCTGATTATGAACCTGCGTTCAGCTCTGTGATGCCGTCGATTCTCAGAGAGAAGGACGGAGCAGACTGGAAGTAGGATTCATGATAATAGCCGTCGAACACTGCTTCATCAGCATCGTTCGTGTAGTCGCCGTTCGTATCGGTTGCGAATGCACTCGTGACAGCCGCTCCGCCTACCGTGAACTTGGATGTATCAAATACATGGAGCGTGCCGGCTTTGATGGCAGCGATTGCCGTATTGACAGCATCTTCCGTGCCTGCTGCGCATGCCGTGCCGAGTTTGGAGATCTGGACTGCATCATCTGCATAGCCGTTGCAGTAATCTGTCTTCAGCGTGCCGCCGTCCATAGCGACCTTCATGATTTCAGCATAAGCGACTTTCCAGTTGTTCTGCGGAGAAGTCAGGGCAACATCCGGAGCAACCGAAAGCATATCGACGTTGTAGCCTACGGAATAAACGGTCTTGCCGCTCTTGAAAGCAGCTTCGACTGCCGACGGAGCACCCGTGGAGTCTGCATGCTGTCCGATGATGCAGCAGCCCTTCGCCATCAGCGTATTGGCCGCTTCGGCTTCAGCCGTGATATCGAACCAGGAGTTCGTGTACTGGACATCCATATGAGCCTTCGGAACGATGGACTGGATGCCGAGGAAGAATGCGGTATAGCCGGAAACAACTTCCGCGAACGGATAAGCGCCGACGTAGCCGATGTACGGATCCGTAACCTTGCCTGCATCCATGAGCTCTTTCAGCTTCAGGCCTGCGACAATGCCGGAGACGTAGCGTGCTTCGTAAATGTTGTCAAAGTAGTTGCAGAAGTTCTTAAGTCCGGCTGATTTTGCATGCGTGCCTGTTGCATGTGCAAAATAGACATCCGGATATTCCTGAGCTGCCTGAAGGATATAGGTCTCATGACCGAAGCTGTTTGCAAAGATGATCTTGCATCCCTGCTCCGCAAGGTCGACAGCCGCATCGTAGCAGCTCTCATCTTCCGGAATGGAGTACTTGTAAATGACGCTGTCCTGGCTGATTCCGAGTTCATCGCATGCCTGCTGGATGCCCTGGATATGAGCGTAGGTGTAGCCTTGGTTTTCATCGCCGACCAGAATGGCGCCGACTTTGAAATCTGTGGTTCCCGAAGCCGTGGATGCTGCTTTTGAGGCTGCCGTAGAAGCCGCTGTGGAAGCTGCCGTCGAAGCCGCTTTGGATTCAGCCACTGAGGCTGCCGTGGAAGCTGCTGTCGAAGCCGCTGTGGAAGCTGCCGTCGATGTCGTTGTGGACCCGCCGCATCCGGCAAGAAGTCCGGCTGCCATCGCCAAGCTTAAAGCAATACCGAGTACTTTCTTTTTCATTTTTGCTTTCCTCCTTATTGTTGCCCCTTAAAATATTTGAGTTATATAAAAATTATTTTCAAAAATGCAAAAATAACTTTTATAACCACAAAAAAAATTATACACCATTTCCAATACGTAGTCTAGACCAAAGACTTTTTTTATTCATTTTGTACAGAAATCCCCCTCTGCTGAAAAAGGCCGTCCTCTGACCCGCCCTGTTCGGGGCACCCGTCTTTGGATAGCCTTTTGTCTTCATTATTATAGCTCATTCCGTGAAAAAGTCCAGTCGGACGATTGCTTTTTATTCCGTACAGGAAGATCTCTCCTACTCCTGATGATAGCTGCTCAGGAAATGCTTCAGCTTGCCGGCTGCCTCTTCAAGGATCTCCAGTCTCGGCAGGTAGACGATCCGGAAGTGATCCGGCGACGGCCAGTTGAATCCGGTGCCCTGTACGATCAGGACATGCTCCTGCTTGAGCAGGTCATAGGCAAACTGCATATCGTCATGGATTCCGAAGCGCTCCGTATCCAGCTTCGGGAAGCAGTAAAAGGCCGCTTTCGGCTTGACGACGGAAACGCCGGGGATCTCTCCCAGGGCCTTGATGATGAAGTCCCTCTGCTGCGTCACGCGTCCGGTCGGGCAGACATAGTCATTGACGGACTGATGGCCGCCGAGCGATGTCTGGATGATCGACTGGGCCGGTACGTTGGAGCACAGTCTCATCGAAGAAAGCATCTTGAGGCCTTCCATATAATCTCTTGCTATTTCCTTGTTTCCGGAAAGAATCATCCAGCCGACGCGGAAGCCTGCGATCATGTGGGATTTCGAGAGTCCCGAGAACGTCACGCAGAAAAGATCCGGCGCAAGCGAGGCAATGGACGTATGCTTATAGCCGTCCATCAGAAGGCGGTCATAGATCTCATCCGAAAAGATGATCAGCTGATGGCGTCTGGCAATCTCGACGATCTTTTCCAGGATTTCCTTCGGATAGACAGCGCCTGTCGGATTGTTCGGGTTGATGATGACAATGGCCTTCGTCTTATCCGTGATCTTGCTTTCCATGTCTTCCAGGTCAGGATTCCAGTCCGACTGCTCGTCGCAGAGATAATGGACCGCTTTTCCTCCTGCCAGATTGGCGCAGGCCGTCCAGAGCGGATAGTCCGGTGCCGGAATCAGGATTTCATCCCCGTTATCCAGAAGTGCCTGCATGCAGAGATTGATCAGCTCCGACACGCCGTTTCCCGTATAGATATCATCCATGGAAACATTCGGGATATTGAGGGACTGTGCATACTGCATGATTGCCTTGCGCCCGGCCCAGATTCCCTTGGAATCGGAATATCCCTGACTTTCCCTGAGATTGGCCGCCATATCCAGAATGACCTCTTCCGGCGCATTGAATCCGAACGGTGCCGGATTGCCTATATTCAGCTTGAGGACATCGATGCCGTTCGCCTGCATCCTGTTTGCTTCTTCCACGACCGGTCCGCGAACGTCATAAAGGACGTTGTCCAGTTTGCTCGATTTGTTGAATGTTCTTTCGGACATCTCCTGACCTCCTGTGAGTATACGAAATTTCACACATTTTAGCATAGGTGACATAAAAAATCAAATCCGCCCGGCGGCAGAATATTTTAAAAGAATTAGCACTCACCTATTGACAGTGCTAACAATTTGTGTTATAACACACTTAGAACAAAAAAATACCACAAAGGAGGTATTCATTATGTTATTACCGAGTATCTTTTCAAATAACTTTGTTGACGATTTTATGGATGATTTCGCACCGATGACGAAATACGACAGACCGGCTCCGATGATGCACACCGACGTCAAAGAGTTCGATGACCGCTATGAAATGGGCCTGGAACTCCCGGGATATAAGAAAGAAGACATCAAGGCAGATCTGAAGGACGGCTATCTGACCATCAGCGCAGAGCACACCGAGAACAATGACGAGAAAGACAAGAACGGGA
This sequence comes from Lachnospiraceae bacterium, assembly GCA_022647575.1. GTDB lineage: Bacteria > Bacillota > Clostridia > Lachnospirales > Lachnospiraceae > Chordicoccus. The sequence continues at coordinate 322,019 of JALCKY010000001.1, forward strand.
AATACATCCGCCGTGAACGCTATACCGGCCAGTGCACGCGTACCTTCTATGTCGGTGAAGACATCAAGCAGGAAGACATCAAGGCAGGCTTTGAAAACGGCGTCCTGAAGGTTACCATCCCGAAGGTCGAGGCTAAGCCTGAAGTCGAAGCAAGCAAACATATTCTCATTGAATAATGACTCTCCTTCCGCAGGGGGACCGTGCAGAACGGTCCCCCTTTTGCATGTGAGCAGCTGTTCATAATTTGTCTTTTTATTGTTCACGAATCTTTTACATCGTCATCAAAGCCTGCTCACATTTCAACGGTATACTTTGTTTTGTAAGAAGCAAGATGATAAACTTTTTCTTTTTCATATCCGCGCAAAGCGGTAACTCCTTCCCTTTATATTTATACAAAAAAGGACGGCTCGCAGGGAGCCGTCCTTTATTGCTGTCTTCTTCAGCCGGATGCCGATGATTCGACGTCCGGCACCGAATCCGTTTCCGCTGCCTCGGAAGTGCCTCTTTCCTCGTCCGAATACACGCATTTTACGACGAACTCATCCGAAACGGCAGCCACGACCGGCTGCAGCATTTCCTTCGCCTTCTTCAGCCCCGCCTCGTCGGATTTCTTAAAGGAAGCATCCGTCGTCAGTTCGGCCAGCATCTTATGCCGGATCTCCGCGTCCAGCTGCTTCTGCTGCTCTTCCGTCAGGGCAATGTCCCCGAATCCGAAAATGGCATGCTCCGTGTCCTCGAACGTCGTACGGTTGGCATCCACCTCCAGATAGCTCAGCGTTGTCTTCGGCAGGGAAACCGTAACATTTTTCTTGTCCAGGTCAACCGCAATGGAATCGGATGCCACCCTGCTCATATCGATCGTATAGGCACCTTTTCCGTAGGTGTGGATTTTCTTGGTCTTCTTGAAAATGTCCCAGTTCAGGAAGGCATTCGAGATTTCGGATACCGAATTGACATCCTGCTCATAGACGACCAGGCTTTCCTTTTCCCTTGCCTGACCCAGCACCGCCTTGACGAAGTCGATTTTGTTGTATCCCATGACCGAATCCGGCAGAATGCCGTTATGCGAACCGGAAACTGCGCTGTCCGATTTCCCGGACAGCGAATCCATGCGCAGCATGGCGGCACGGGCAATAAAGAACACAGCAACGCAGATGCCCGCTATGCAGAGAACGGCAATCAGCGGTCCTTTCCATTTGCTGTGCTGCAAAGGCTCATTGCCGGATGGATCTTTCTGATTCAGCGAATCGTCGTTCATCGTTTTCCCCTCCGTCGATTCCGGCCGAAAACCGGTCGTTGATTTCTCGCTGTTCCTGCATTCCGTTTCTCAGCAGTTCCCCGTAAAGACATTCGTCAGGTTTCTCCGTGCCACCTCCGCCAGGTGATAGACCGTTTCCACCGGCGTCGGCGCAGCATAGAAATGATAGCGCGGAAAGCACCTGGTCACATGAAGCGGGATTCCTCTCCGGATGGAACCAAGCCAGGCGGAAAGCTGCTCCATTTCCCCGTCGGAATCATTCTTCCCGGGAACGATCAGGGTCGTCACTTCCACATGGCAGCCTCTGACCGCCCTTTCAATAAAGGCCTTGACCATTTCCAGATCTCCGCCGACGTAGCGGTAGAAATCTTCCGTGAAGCCCTTGAGGTCGATGTTCATGGCATCGATGTTCGGCAGCAGTTTTTCCAGGACATCCGTCGAAGCGGTTCCGTTCGTGACCATGACGTTCTTCAGGCCTTTGTCATGTGCCAGTCTCGACGCGTCCCGGACATACTCCCATCCGGTAAGCGGTTCGTTGTAGGTATACGCCAGGCCGATGTTCCCCTGTCGCTTTTCCGCCAGGGCTTCGGTCACCAGTTCTTCCGGGGAAATGAACCGTGCCGTGAGATTTTTCTCGCTCATCGTCGAGATCTCGTAGTTCTGGCAGAACGGACATTTCAGGTTGCACCCGAAGCTGCCGACGGAAAGCACCTTGCTGCCCGGACAGAACATCGCAAAGGGCTTTTTCTCGATCGGATCAAGAGCCAGGCTGGTTACCATTCCGTAATTGATATCGATGATCCTGCCTTCGAGATTTCTCCTGGCCCGGCAGGCTCCCGTCTGTCCTTCCTTCAGTTCGCACTTCCGGAAGCAGACACCGCATACAGCTGTCGCTTCTGTCATCAGTAATGCCTCACGACCTGGAATCTCTGAAGATGCACGTCCTTTTCGCCTGCGGGAATTCCCGCCTTGCTCTGCGCGATCCGGATCTGTTCGCTGACCGTCTGCACGCCGTCGAGATTCGGAAGAAGCAGTCCTCTCTTCCATCCCTTCGAAACGATCACGCCGTATTTCTTCACGTCCAGCTGATCCGGACTGTCGATGTCCTCCGCTTCTCCCAGGATATCGACCGTAATGGAAAGATAGGGAAGCTCATCCTCCGTGATCGGATCGAAGCGCGGGTCCTTTGTCGAAGCGCTGATGGCATTGCTGACGATTTCTTCGGCGATGCAGTTCTCCGCTGCGGAAATCGTCCCGATGCATCCTCTCAGCCGGCCGTCCTCATGAATCGAGACAAAGGCGCCGGCCTGCCCGTTCTTCATTTCCGGAGGAAGATCCTCCGGCGGCACAAGCCTTTTATGACGGCGGATATACGCTTCGACGGCGCTGCGGGCCAGACGGACATAATCGTCCTCCCGGCTTCGCTCTGCCTTAACGCCCGCCTTTCTTTTCTCCTCATAGAGATCCAGGAACCTGCGGGAAGCATCTGCTTCCAGAGGCTGATAGGCGCAGACGCCGTACCCGACTCCGAAAGGACCTTCATAGGAAAGTTTTTCCGCCTTCACGGCCGTCCCATCCAGCGCGCCGGCCATGATCGTAAAGGAGCGGTGTCCGCATTCTCCTGCTTTCTCACAGAAGTCTTCGTCAAAGGAAAGCAGTTCGCCGAAGTTTCCCTCTCCCATTACGTCCATGATCCTTGCATCGTATTCCGGTCCTTCTTTGGCAAAACCGTAAGGCCCGTCTTCTTTCAGACGGTGTGAAAGGTCTCCGCTGCCGATGAAGACGATCCGGCGTCCGAGATCTCCGGCTGTCTTCCGGATATAGGTTCCGAGCCTGTAATGCATCGGCAGGGACAGGCCCGAAAGCCCGATGCGCACGGTGCGGTACCCGGTATAGAACTGATTCACGAAATAGAGCGGAATCATCGAGGCATGATCCAGTTCCGGATCCTTCTCTCCCTGCGTCCCCGCGGGGAAATCCTCTTCACGGCACAGGGAAGAGAGTGCTTCCGCAAATTCCGTATCGTAATCCGTTCTGATCTTCGCTTCTCCCGCGCCGAAAGAACGGAAGGAGCCCTGTGCGCTGCGCCCCGGCGATATATGGAAATAATCCGCATACATGACCGAATGCGGTGTCGTGATGACAATGGTATCCGGATGCAGTTCCGCCGTCCTGCGTCCGACTTCCCTGTAAGATCTGATGGTTGCCGAAATTTTCTTTTCCTGTCCGCGTCCGACTTCCGGAATGATCAGCGGCGGATGAGGAACCATGAATGCACCGATAATCGCCATATCTGCCTCCGTATGTCTCTGATATTTTTATTCTACCTTTGCCCGTGAGGAATTGCAAGACAGGCCTTGCTATGCTAAAATCCACATGAAAGTAAATGTCCGGAGGTAAATGCATGTCTGACATTCCCTATAAAATTCCCGTCCAGATCGGCCACAGCCCGACTCTCCGTTTTCGCCTGGCTCCTGTCAGCAAAAAAATCATGAGCGGCGACGCCGACTGGATTGACTCAAAAGAATTCTGCGTCGACAATATCTGCGGCCACGAATTCCTTCTTCCCTTCATTGAACAGTTCCTGCCCGATGAATTTCTTTTCCGCAACGAGATCAACCTGATGCCGTTTTCCAATGCATCCAGGATGTCTGAAGAGATCCGGAAAACGGTGTCCCTTCTGAAAACCGATTACGGCAGCCCTGCCCTGGCCGGGATCAAGAAGCATTTCTCGCTGGACCTCCTCGTTTCCGGAGAGGAGTACAACCGAAAATACCTGCTGCTCTCCGGTCCCCAGAAAGCGCAGGCAGTCCGCGACCGCATCGGCGTCGTCATTGATTTCTACACGCAGTTTGCCGGCTGGCTGGATTCCGTGATTGCGGAATATGAACCGAAGGATTTCCACCAGCTCGCCGTCACTTCTCCGGCCTGACAGTTCCCGGCACGTAGAATTCGGCAAGATCCTCCAGGCGGAGGCAGCCGAGCATGGCCAGATCCGGATCCGTCGAAGCGCATCCGCAGTCAATTCCGATCAGGTGCCCCTTCCCTCCGTGGAAAATGCGGCCCCTGCCGTCAGGCGCGGTTCCGTCAAGATAGCACGTCGGCGTATGGCCGAAGACCATTTTCATTTTCCGCGGATACATTGCATAGAGCTCTTTATATTTCCCGGCGGCAGGCTGTTCCCTGCCGTCTTTTTTCTGCGGATAGTCACGGTCCCATACAACATGGGAAATCTCCGTCTCCGGAGCATCGGAAAGAAAAACCGGATGCCGGGCAAACCGGTCAAGGTGAGTCGAATGGCACAGATAGAAGTCCCGCCCGTTCACTTTCAGATCCGGAATGACCAGACAGGCATTCCGGATATAGCCGATGATTTCCCTCTGCTCTTCCACGTGAAGGAGCGTGAATTCCTCCCAGGTCGTCTCGCCGCCGTTGTACTGCCAGTTCAACCACTCCTCTGACAGAAAGAAGTTTCTGCCCGAAACCGCCTCCGAAGCTTTTTCGCAGGCCTTCAGAAACAGGATTTCATGATTGCCTGCCAGCAGGATGATGTTCGGCTGCCCCATAATGAAAAGATAGATCCGTATGCCGTCGGGGCCCCGGTCGGAAACATCTCCGAGGATATACAGCACGTCGTCATCCGAAAATTTAATTTTCTTCAGCATGGCCCGGAAAAGGTCATACCGTCCGTGGAGATCGGAAAGAACATAGGTGCTCACGGAATCGTGCTCCCTTCGGGAATTCCCTCCTGGTCCGGATCCCAGTTCTTGATATAGGCTTTCTCAGTGTACGGATCTTTGTAAACGACTGTTCCGGCCTCCGCCGGTACGAAGCCGTGAATGATGCAGCCTTCGAAATTGACCGTCTGCGTCATATAGTCGCAGCGGTCTGCGTATTCGTCCGAGCTGACGGCCGCACTGTCGTGCGGTTCATAGAGGAACACCTCGTACGTATTGACGCCTTCCGTGACGTCTGCCCAGTAGTTCTCGTAATTGGAAGTCTTCATCCAGGAATTGTCATTTTTCGTACTGCTGAAATACAGCTCCGTCAGCAGACCGTTCCGCGTGGCAGCCTTCGTCGAGCCGTTCCCGTTTTCCCGGTAGGCATCATAGTTCTTCTTTTCATAAAAGGTAAGGGTCATCGTATCATAGACCGGATCGGTGAAATTCTCTTCCGTGTTGTTGACGTACCGGCACTGCACGACGACATTGCCGACCCAGCAGCCCGGAATCGTCAGGCTGAACAGTTTGGTCCTGATGTCCGCGGAAGTGATGTCTTCCACGACGCTGTTGTTGGGAATACTCAGGGTTCCGTCATTCCCGACCACCGCTTCGGCATAAGGCGAAAAGTCTTCTTCCGCCGCGATCTCGGCCGGAATGACCGGTACCGGCGTCGGCGTCGGGAAAGCGATGACATAATGGTCGGAAAGCCGGTCGTCTGTTCCGGAGACGCCGGAATCCGCCTCATTTCCGCGGACGGCCTTCAGGTTCACTTCTTTCTGCGCAGAAACCGTGCTGCCCTGTCCCTGGTTTCCTTCTCCGATGCGGTATCCGGCGAAGATGCCCGAAACCACGACCGCAGCGCCGGCAGCCGCTAAGAGAATTATTTTAGCTTGATTTTTCATAGCCATGATTATAGCACATCAGGAAGAGAAAAACTTTTCCCGCAGCCAGCCGGAAAAACCGCGGCCTGCAAATACCGGGATCCCGCTGCGGTACAGCCTGCCCGAATATGCTTCATGGGGAAAGTCGATGAACCTGACGTCCTTCCTTTCGATGATTCTGCGGTAAATGGGATCGGCAATGACCGTCAGTCCGGGCTGATTCAGAAGCTTTTCAAAATCCTCTTCCTCATCAGTCGCCGTATCCCCCGGCCGAAGGAAACCGTCCGTGATTTCCGTGGGGCAGATCAGGCGCACGTTTTCAGCCCCCAGTTCCTGCTCAAGGCAGGTCCTGACGGCATTGGCAAAGACCGGCTCCCCGATGATGACGGTGCCGGATCCGCTTCCGGAAATCCGGCTGTCCGGGATATCACCGGCTGCTTCCCCGGTTTTCCCAACCGGAAGAATCTCTTCCGGTTTTCCGGTCTCCGCCGGTTCTTCCGGAATCCGCAGTGCTGCCGCAGCATCCCGGAGAAGCTGTTCCGCCGCCGCTTTCCCGGCCGGAATACCGGTCACGTACGGAATCCCGAATCTCTTCTTCAGGACTTCCGCGGCAGCGATTCCCGAAGTCGAAACGACGATGCTCAGATCGGCATCGCCTGCCGACGACAGGTTTTCAAGCGTATCGCCCATAGCCCAGCAGCTTTGGACGGACATCCCGTTCTCCGCAAGGAAAGATCTCATCGCCTCAGCGTTGCCGACGATTGAGAAGTCCAGCGGCGTGACGCCGATCAGATTGACGGAAAGCTTCTTCTGCCTCTCCGTTCCGGATCCGGAAGCTTCCTGAGTCCGGGGATTTTCATTTCTCTTCCGGCAGAAGCGCTCGGCCACTGCGGCAAAGGCGTCCCCCGCTCCCCGGATATAGGTATGCATGCCGTCCGTCCTGAATCCGAACGACGGTATTCCGCTTTTCTTCTCAAGGATCCTGGCGATGGCACGGAAATCCGTTCCGAGAAGATACGGCATCGGACTGCCGCAGACCGCAATGAATTTCGGATGGGTCTCTTCGGCTGCCTCGAGGATGTCCCCGATGATCTTTGCATCATTTCCCAGAATGGCATCCTGCTCCGTCAGCCCCGACACGTAGATCATGCTGTCGATGTCATACCACCGCGGCTCGTCATGCGTGTTGTAGGTCGAGTTGCAGCCGGAGGCATCGTGCATGACGATGAGTCCGCCGAGTTCATAAAGGGCGGAGCACAGTCCGAACAGGTCGGCAGAATAATTGGCCAGCACTCTCTGTACCTGCTTCATCCGCAGCACCCCCATCCCTTGACGGAAATGATGGCCTTCGTGTCTGCCTCCGCAGAGCATGCTTCTTCCGCCATGCGGCAGAGCGAGACGATTCCGCGGAATCCCCACAATCCGCCGTTCTGGATCAGGTTGACGAAATGCTTCGTGCCTGAAAAATAAGCCGCCTTCTGGCCGATCGCCAGCAGTTTTCCCTGTTCCTCCTGCGCCTCATCCCGGGGCGCGATGCGGCACCGGAAATTGATCGTCGCACGGAGCGGAAGATCCGGTGCATTTTCCTTCAGGTACTTCAGCGCCTTTTCCTCCTCCGGAAGAACCGCATCGGCATAGACTGCCTTCACGCGGATTCCGCGGGAAATGAAGAGGGCTGCCAGGCCGAGCGGACGGCTGACCGCCGTATAGTCGATCTCGACCGGCGTATCGCCGAGGACCGCTTTCAGACGGGCAAGCGCCGCATCCGCTTCCGATTCCAGGGCTTTTATATCAGGGACCCGGGCATGGAAACTCCCGGCCGCCTCAGTGAGTTCTTCTTCAATTTCTTCATAGTCGAAGGAAACCGGAAGGGAGACCGCTTTCTGGCCGAGCCTTTTCTCCAGTGCAAGCGCTCCCGCTTCCGCTGCCTTCCAGGTATAGATGTTCGCCGCGCTGCTTCCCATTTCCAGATACTCCGGATATTCCCGGCAGCGGCAGATATCACGGATCCGGAAGCCGGCTTCCGTCAGCATTTCCCCGAGTTCGCTTCCTGTATCAAATGCAAAATCATTGCCGACGACATTGACGGATTTCGGATCCTTCTCCTGCTGCTTCAGGGCATCATAGAGGGAAATCCTCATCAGTTCATCCGGCGTGTATTTCGATTTTCTCATGGTCGGGAGCATGAAGCATTCCAGGATGTCGATATCCGGGAAGCGCTCACGGAGCCTCCGGAAAATCCCCGGAAGATCGATTCCCATGAAATGCTGGATGCAGCAGGAATAGACGAGCACGGCAGGCGGACGCTGCGGAAGACGGCGGATGATGTCCGTCACGCCGTCTTCAAAAAGCCGCTCCATTCTCCCATTGACGAAGTCTCCTTCTTTGACCGTCACCATGGAGAAGCGGTCGAGGCCTCCGTACTCCGCCGCGGAAAGAACGACGCCGCGCAGGCATCCTTCCGGGCACACGAAGATCTGATGCGAATGGGGAATCAGCATCGAGGTATGCGCAATGGTCCAGGTGCCCCGGGCAGGGGCTGAATATTCCAGTCCCGCCCGGAACGGCTGAGTCGTATCGATGTCAGCCATCCGGACGTCTGCATTTTCCGTATCGGTTTTATGAAGATTGATCAGCATGCTTCCCGCTCCGTTTCCTTTCGTCATTCTTTGGCATCCCTCAGGAATCCGGTCAGCAGATCCTCGGCAGAAGTTCTCCGCCCGGAGGCGGCAGAAGCGTCGACCCGCCGATTTCCGTATCGATGACGACACGTCCCGGATATTCTTCCGTGACTTCTCCGATCACCGCAGCTTCCGAAGAATATTTTCCCCTGCGCAGGACGGCAACCAGTTCTTCCGCCTTTTCCTTCGGGGCAAATACGACCAGCCGTCCCTCGCACGCCAGGTAAAGAGGCTCCAGTCCCAGCATTCCGCAGACGCCGCGGACGCTTCCGTCCACCGGGATATCCTTCTGGTTCAGGCGGATTCCGACATGGCTCTGCTCTGCGATTTCATAGAGGACGGTTCCGACGCCGCCGCGGGTGGCATCGCGCATCACGTGGATGTCCTTGGTGACTGCCAGCATGGACTGGACCGTTCCCCACAGGGGAGCGCAGTCCGACTTGACATCGGCCTCAATGCCGAATTCATTTCTGGAAAGGAGAATGGCGCAGCCGTGACGTCCGACGTCGCCGGTCACGATGACGGCATCGCCTGGTTTTGCGCAGGCGCCGGCAGGACTTGCCCCTTCCGTGATCCGGCCGATTCCGGTCGTCGTGATGAAGACGCCGTCGACCTGTCCCTTTCCGGCAACCTTTGTATCGCCGGCAACCAGTTCGACTCCCGCTTCCTTCGCCGTCTTTTCCATGGCTTCCGCAATCCGGTCAAGCTGCTTCATCGGGAAGCCTTCCTCGATGACAAATGCGCAGCTCAGATACAGAGGCTGCGCCCCCATGCAGGAAAGGTCGTTGACCGTCCCGCAGATGGAAAGCTTGCCGATGTTGCCGCCCGGGAATTCGGACGGTGAGACGATGAATCCGTCTGTCGTCATGGCGATTTTTCCGCCGGGTGCCGGAAGCACGGCTGCGTCATCCGACGTCAGGTTTTCATTTGCAAAATGCTTCTTGAATACTTTCTCGATGAGCTCGGAAGTCTGGCGGCCTCCGGCTCCGTGTGCCAGTGTGACTATTTCGTCCATTTGAATGATCCTCCGTATTTGTAATAGGCAGAGCAGGCTCCCTCGCTGGAAACCATGCAGGCTCCGACCGGATGCTCCGGCGTACAGCCTTTTCCGAAAACACCGCACTCATCCGGCTTGCATTTTCCCTGCAGGACATCCCCGCACCGGCAGAGCGGATTCGCACGGCCCTCGATCTTCGGAAGGCTGAATTTCTTCCTGGCGTCGTAATCCGCGTAGGAGTCGTTCAGCTTCAGCCCGCTCATCGGGATCACGCCCAGTCCTCTCCATTCGGCATCGCACGGCACCATGGTCTCCGCGATGATTTTTCTTCCGCTGACCGAACCTTCCTCGGTCACGACTCTCGGATAGCAGTTGACGAAAAACGGCTCCTCCTTCTCCGACTTGATCAGGATCACCGCCAGGGCCGTCAGGATCTCCGGTGCAGTGAAGCCCGTCACGACGCCCGAGATTCCCTCCTTCAGCAGCTCATGATAAATGCCGCAGCCGGAGATTACGCTGACGTGTCCCGGATACAGGAACGCATCGGCGGAGCCTTTCAGGGCACGGTAGGCATTGTCCATCGTCTTGTTGGCGGTCAGCAGGGAAAAATTCTGCAGCCCTTCTTTCCTCGCATTGCGCGCCGCAATGCAGCTGGCCGGCGTCGTCGTTTCGAATCCGACGGCAAGAAAAACCGTCTGCTCCGCAGGATGCTTTTTCGCATACTCGACGGAATCGAGGGGCGAATAGACGACTTCGATCTTCGCGCCTTTTGCCCTGGCTCCGGCCAGAGACATTTCCGTGCCCGGAACTCTGACGAGATCGCCGAAGGTGCAGATCGTCGCACCCTTGTCAAGGGCCAGCATGACCGCCTCATCGATGAAGCCCGTCGGTGTCACGCAGACCGGACAGCCCGGCCCTGAAATCAGCGTGACGGCATCGGGCAGCATTCCCCGGATTCCCAGACGGAAAATCTCATGGGTATGCGTTCCGCACACTTCCATGATCCGGATTTTTTTCCCGTGATAGCCGCGGACGATTTCTTCCGCTTTCCGGCTTTCCGCATCCATGCTCATTGAAGTCCCTCCATAATGCTCTCCGTCTCAGCCTGATCATCCGACGTGATTTTGGCAATCGCCATGCCGGCATGCACCATGACATAATCGCCCGGCATCAGATCCTGAAGCAGCTCCGCCGAAACGGTCCTTGTCGCGCCGGTCGCATCCACGACCGCCACTCCGTCCTCTACCTTCTTTACCCTGGCAGGAAGTCCTACGCACATTTTTCTCATTCTCCTTTCATTTTTTCCATCGCAACCGCCGCCTGACCGAGGGCAATGCCCCCGTCGTTGGCCGGCGTCAGTGAATGCTCCAGTACCTGAAATCCTTTTTCCGCAAGTCCTTTTTCACACATCCCGAGGAGGAGCAGATTCTGCATCACGCCTCCGCTCAGGGCTGCCGCCGTGACCTGCGTCATTTTCCGGCATTCCTCACAGCCGCGGACGATCATGTCCGAAATGCTCCTGTGGAAAATGTAAGCCAGTTTTCCTCTGTCCTCACCGTTTTCCCGTCCCTTCGCCATCCGCCTGATCAGGGCAGCCGTATCCATTGTAAAGAAGGGCCGGTTCTCAAAAGAAGATTTAAAAATTCCGCATTCCGTTTTCTCTTCGGCCTCCGGTTCCTTCACCTTTTCCGGATGCTCCTCCGCCCAGCGGGATGCCTCATATTCCAGAGCCATCGAAGCCTCGCCTTCAAAGGTCGACTGCCGGCGGATTCCGAGGACAGCCGATATCGCATCAAAAAGCCTTCCGGCGCTCGTCGAGGTGACGCAGTTGATCCTGCCGCGGATCATCGCTTTCTGAAGCTTCAGTTCCTGAGGGCTGCAGAGCTGCAGGCTGAGGATCGTCCTCTCCGCCTCCTCTTCTGTTTCCATGCTCTTCAGGATCAGCGATACCGCGACGCGCCAGCCTTCCTTTGCAGCCAGATCTCCTCCGGCCTGAGGAAAAGGATCGATGGCTCCCAGCCTGCGGTATGAATGAAGATCCGCGAGCAGGAATTCACCGCCCCAGATGGTTCCGTCGCTGCCGTACCCCGTTCCGTCAAAGGAAACCCCGATTGCCTTCCCACGGAAATCATTTTCCGCAAGGCAGGCGGCAATGTGCGCCCAGTGATGCTGCACCTCGAAAACCGGAAGAGAATGCGCCGCTGCATATTCCCGCCCGAAGGCCGAGGAATTGTAGCGCGGATGCATGTCGACCGCCACCGCTTCCGGTTCGGTCTCCAGCAGATTCTCCATGCGTGTCACGGCGGCAGAAAGCGCTTCCGCACTTCTCAAATCCGCCATGTCCCCGATATAGGGCGAAGGATAATACAGTTCCCCCGTCGCCAGACAGAACGTATTCTTCAGTTCCCCGCCGACCGCCAGCACCCTGTGCGGAATCTTTTCCGAAGAAAGGAACGGAAGGGGCGCATAGCCTCTCGACCGACGGATCATATACGGCTTTCCGTCATGCCATGCCATGACGGAATCATCCGCACGGATTCGGATATCCCGGTCATTGGTCAGGATGATGTCGCAGATGCCCGAGAGTTCCTTCTCCGCTTCGGCATCGTTCATGCAGATCGGCGCTCCCTTCGGATTGCCGCTGGTCATCACGAAACAGTCCGTCATGCCTTCCGGATCCGGCGGGTAGTCAAAAAGCAGAAGCTGAACCGGGGCATAGGGAAGCATGATGCCGACAAAGGCATTGTCCGGGGCGCATTCCCTGCAGATGCGGGTTCCGTCTCCGGTTTTCTTTTTCAGGAGAAGGATGGGCTTCTGCGGACCGGTCAGGATTTCTTCCTGTCCGTCTTCCACGAGGCACTCTCTCCTTACGGTATCCATATTCTTCAGCATCACGGCCAGAGGCTTCATCGGACGGTGCTTGCGCTGCCGGAGCAGCCTTACGGCTTCGGCATTGGATGCATCGCAGCAGAGGTGAAAACCTCCGATTCCCTTGACTGCCGCAATCCCTCCTTCGCGGATGACCCGGCGCGTCTTCAGAATCGCTTCCGCGTCCCGTTCTCCGCTTCCGATCACAGAAAGATGCGGGCCGCAGTCCCTGCAGCAGACAGGCTGGGCATGGTAGCGGCGGGTACTTGGATGCGTATATTCGTATTCACAGTCCGGGCACATCGGAAATTTCCCCATGCTCGTCCGTACCCGGTCATACGGCATGGAGTCCAGAATGGTCAGTCTCGGTCCGCAGGCCGTGCAGTTGATGAACGGATGCAGATAGCGCCGGTTTTTCGGATCATAAAGTTCAGCGGCGCATTTGTCGCAGATGGCGATGTCCGGCGATACAAAGATATCCCCTTTCACCTTGGCGCTGCGGATGATCCGGAATTCTTCCTCTCCTTCAGCCGGAAAATCCTGCGTTTCAACCTTCAGGATGGAAGAACGCTCCGGTGCCTTTTCCGTCAGATGATGCAGAAAGATTTCAGATGCTTCTTCCGTCCCTTCGATGAAGATTTCGACATAGGGACCTTTGTTGCAGACCGATCCCGCAAGCCCGTCCTGTCTGGCCGCACGCGAAACAAAAGGCCTGAAGCCCACGCCCTGCACGATGCCGTATACCCTTATCCTTTTCCGGACTCTCATCCTCCGAGCTTCTCCCTGAAATCCCTGAAATATTCTTCTTCCGTCCCGCAGGCATACAGACTGCCCGATACCGCGAAATGGGGAAGGTTTACATAATCTATTCTTCTTCCGGCCGGCACTCTCCTGAAAAGAGGATCGCCGGCCAGGCATCCATAATCTCCGTTCTGAAGAAGAGCGGCAAATTCCCCTTCATCCTTCAGATAAAAATCATTTTCTCCGGTCAGCTCCGGAGAGGCGGCGAAGAAGGAAGCCGTATCGATCCTGCCCGTATATCCGGAGTCCCGGAGGACCTCCCGGAGATTCCGTGCCAGGATCTGCTGGTGGACAATCAGGATATTTCCGGATCCTCCGCGGACCGGCGCTGTCCCGAAAACATCCGCAGACTCCAGCTTCATTCCGCACTCATACGGAATTCCGAAATCCTCCTTCATCTTCACGGCAGCGGAAAGACCGGAAGGCGAAACGACAAGATTCCTCCGTACCTTCGATGCACCCTTCCAGGCCGGGAAACCGCTTCCGAAACCATAGCAGGCGGAACGGCCTCCTCCGTTTCTTTCCACTCTTTCCTTCAGTGTCTCAGGACTCTGAAGCGTCGGAAGATCAAGAGGCGTGGCTCCCAGGATTCCCGTTTCATTTTCCTCTTCCGTACATCCTGCAAAAAGGGCTGCGGCTGCGGAAGAAGAATCCTTCTCCGCCTCGGACAGGAGCTGCAGCAGAGCCTGATAAGCTTTCTCCTGGCCGCGCTCATAAGTCTCCATGCCGTTCGTATCGACAGCAATCACCGGAAGCCCGAAGCGGCGTTCCGCCATTCTTTTCAGTGCGCGGAAATCCGTTCCGATCACCGAGGGCACCGGCGTTCCGATCAGGCCGATGAAAGAAGCCTCCACCGCCTTCAGGGCGTCGCCGATCTTATCCATCATCCGGCTGTCCCGTCCCAGGATCGCGTCCATGTCCCGAAGTCCCGCGGAAAAGACCGCGCTTCTCCCGCTGAACCACCGCGGTTCATCAAAACCGCATACATTTCCGGCACACCCTCCGGCATCGATGATGACCAGGAGGCCGCCGAGCTCATAAAGGACCGAAACGGCTCCGCTCTGATCCGGAGAGAAAGGGGACAGATATTTTAAAAGTCCTTCCATGAAAGTGCCTCCCCCGTCGTTCGTAAAAGATCCCCGAGACCTTTCCAGCCGAACGGCTGCTTCTCGGAATTCCACCCGACGGAAACCGCCTCCGGGAAATAGCCGCCGATATCTTCTCCGTACGCGATGTCCGCGCGGATCTCTTTCCGGTAATTCAGCATCGTCGGCGATATTCCGGAAAACATCCTTGTTTCCGGAGCGATGGCCGCCAATGCCCGGATATACGGATAGTCATAGGAAGACGGAATCGCGATGACCGCCTTCGGCTCCATCCCGGTCCGGGCCAGCGAATAAGCCAGTTCGAACGGATTGGCATTCAGCATCTGCCCGACGGCAAATGAAGTTCCCTTTGCCCTTTCCCGGAATTTTCCAAGAAGCGACCGGGTTTCTTCTCCCAGTCCGGAAAAATCCGGATGGGTTCCCACTGCGGAGGCAAACATTTCATACTGTTTTCCGATCCGTTCGGAATCATAGATCCTTGCCATCTCGATATAGGGAATCCCGAGGCGGTCCTTCAGATCTTCGGCGGCATAGAGTGATTCGGGATTCAGCACGATATTGAAATTGGCTTCTCCCATTTTCTGATACTCTTCCAGCGTCTTCATGGCCGAGACCTGCCGGACCGTACGGATGCCGATTTTTTTCAGGACCTCAAACAGGTCGCTTTCCGGATCGACCGGCGTAAAGAATCCCATCAGGTTCACCGCCGACGGATCCGTTTTTCCTTTTTTCAGAAGCGAATAGATCGTCCTGCGGATGGCCGTCATCGGGGGTTTGATGCCTTCCCTTGTCAGCGCATACATCGTGCTCGGCACGACATGCACGCCGGTCTCCTCCTCTGCCCTGCGGCAGACTCTTTCCAGATCCGTTCCCAGAAGGGCATCGACGCAGGTAATGCAGATGACGACAGCTTTCGGCACCGGATCCGCCGTCTTCAGGATTTCCCTGACGGCATCCGGAATCACTTTGAGATGCCGGCCGGAAATCAGATCTGTTTCATCCATATTCAGGTAGTACATTCTCTGGGCATAATCTTCCCTGCTGCCGAGTATCGTCGAATTCCTGCCGCAGCATCCGGGAGCCACCAGCAGCATCACCGATTCCGGGATGACCAGCCCTGCCCTTTTTACCCCGAAGCCGAAAGCGCCCGGGGAATTGTAGGAAAGCGTTGCCGGCGAACTGTAGACCAGATGGCAGGAAGGAATAAAGGCATCCGGAATCTGCTCCGGTCCTCTTTCCGCCAGTTCCCTGCAGGTTATGGAATAAGGTTCCGCTGTCGTCATTTCTCATCCTTTAAAAGCAGTTCTGCAAGCTCCAGGAATTTCCGGCTGATCGGCAGTTCCCTGTTTCCTTCAATGACCGTCATGCCTTCATCCTCGAATCTTGAAATGTCATCGTTCCTCGGGATATCCGCCACGATCTCCAGACCGTTCCTGTCCGCGAACTCCCTGACTTTCTTTTCTTCATCCGGGGTGTTCCTGCGGTTCAGGATGATTCCCCGGACTTTTGCATAGCTCCGGTCCTCAAAATTCTTCACTGCCTGATTGATGTTATTTGCCGCGTAAAGCGCCATCTTCTCCCCGGAAGTCACGATCAGGACTTCCTGTGCGTATCCCTCCCGGATCGGTGCTGCGAATCCGCCGCAGACGACGTCTCCCAGGACATCAAACAGGACGACGTCCGGCTTTTCCTTCTCCAGAAGTTTCAGGTTTTCCAGCAGGTCGAACGTGGCGATGATTCCCCTTCCGGCACATCCCAATCCCGGCGTCGGGCCGCCCGTTTCGATGCACAGCACCCCGCCGAAGCCTTTCCGGACAGCCTCCTCCAGCGTCGGAGGCTCATCATGCTCCCGCATATAATTCAGGACCGGTTCGATCATTTCCCCCTTCAGAAGGTTCATCGTAGAGTCCGCCTTCGGATCGCAGCCGATCTGAATGACTTTTTTTCCGAGCACGGCAAATGCCGCACTCAGGTTGGCGGTCATCGTTGATTTTCCGATGCCGCCCTTTCCGTAGATTGCAATCTTCAGCATGTTTCCGCTCCTTCCGTCGTGACCTTCGTAACCATGGATTTCACGGAGGCACCGGCTATCCTTCCGAGCCTGCCCGTCAGGGCGGAAATCTCATCCCCTGTTCCGTCCACGATCAGGGAAATGACCGAAATCTGCTTTTCGCGGTAGGGAACTCCCATCCGCCCGATCACGAGCCCGTTCGACTCATGAATCGCTTCGTTCACTTTCTTCACGCATTCCAGGTCGCGGATCACGATTCCGATGATTCCGATTCTCTTATCCGTATTCTCTTCACTCATAAAAAAGCTCCTTTCCGCGCAGGCGAAAAGGAGCATCATCAACGGCTTATTCAGCGCATTTCCTGATTCTGCGCCCTTCCGCTCGGAATTCTCTGCGGTCGGTGTTGTGTCGGCCGCGCATCCCCGGCGGAAATTTCCGCAGCAGATACGCCGTCTTCATTTGTTAAGATTATATCACTTGATTTCTTCCGTGTAAACAGGCTCAAGAAAAACGCGGATCCGGCCTCCGCAGACCATTCCGTCATCCTCCGCTTCTTTCGCGGTCATGTCGACAAGGTTCATCCGGCATCCTGTTTCCTGACGCCGCAGAAGCTGCAGGGCCTGTCCGATGATTTCCGATTCAGCGCAGCCCCCGCCGATCGTACCGATGCAGCGCCCGTCTTCCAGAACTGCCATCTTCGTCCCGATGCTTCTCGGTGCCGACCCTTCGCGGGAAATAATCGTCGCCAGGACTTTGGCGCCCGGACTCTGAAGCGCCTTCAGGATTTCACGGTCATAGCCGCCGGTGCGCTTTTCACTGTTCTTTACCTGTATGATCTCCGCCAGGATGGCAACCGCGATCTCTTCCGGCGTCTCGGCGGCAATCGAAAGTCCGATCGGGGAATGCAGCGAATCCGTCTGCGCTTCCGTATATCCTTCGGCATGCAGGACTTCCTTCGCCCTGGCCACTCTGGCCCTGCTGCCGATCATGCCGATATAGGCATACTTTTTTTTCAGAAGATCCCGGAGGCATTCCATGTCGTAGCGATGGCCGCGCGTCAGGATCACAAAATAGGAATCGGTATCTCCCTGTACTTTCTTCAGTCCCTCCGCAAAGGAATCACAGATGACACGGTCCGCACCTGCCGCTCTGGCATGATCGGCAAACAGCGGACGGTCTTCCAGGACCGTCACTTCAAATCCGGTCATTTTCGCAATCCGGATGACCGGAACCGATACATGTCCTCCGCCGCAGACCGTCATCTTTTTCTGCGAACCGAGCAGCTCCGTAAAAACCTTCCTGCCGCCGATTTCAAGGACGCCCGTGCTTTTTGCTGAAGTCAGCTCCGCCGCATGCTCCGTAAAAAGCGCATCCGGTTCCCCGGTTTTTACCCCGTTTTCAAACAGCGCATGCGTTCCCGTCCCTTCGCCCTCCAGGACCGTGCAGGCAATATTCTCTTTCGTATAATTCAGATTTCCGAGTTCTTCATAAAATGCATCCATCGTCCGGCTCCTTTTCCTCCGATTATATCAGACCTGTGTCCAAAGAAAAAGCCTGTACCGGAAAACCGGCACAGGCAGCATTTCTGGAAACATACATTCCGCGGGTACGGATTTTTTAATTTCTGAAAGATGACGGTGCTTTTCCGTATTCCTTCTTGAAAATTTCTCTGAAATAGACCTGATTCAGAAAACCTGTCTGACTTGCGATTTCCTGAATCGTCTTATCGGAATCTCTGAGCATGTACATCGCCTGCTGCAGGCGTACTTTTCGTACATACTCGGGAATACTCATTCCTGTCTCTCTGCGGAAAATCCTGCTCAGATGGTTTTCCGAAAGAAAAACCATGTCCGCAAGACTGCTCCTTGTAAGCTTTTCGTCAAAGTGCTCGCAGATGTAGATCTGCAGATCCAGTATTTCGCGTCTCCGTGCACGGCCAAGCATGACTGCCGACAGTTTTCTTCTGAGAACCGCCAGCATCTCTTCAATCCCCAGCATCCCGTCCGGTGCATCTGTCCCTTCCGTCTTAGACACGCTGAGCATCAGCTCTCCCCGTACATTCGGAGTTTCTTTCTCCCCTTCCCTGCCTCTGTAGCTTTCCGTCCATTCACTGATGCCGACATAGTTCTCTGAAACAGAAAGCTCCCAGAAAAAATGCGCCTCCTTGAAGCTGCTCTGGGGGTACATCTTGTTAACCCTCATTATTTTTTTCCCCAATCTGTTCCGATTTACCCCGCTTTCTGTATTCCTTCGGCGAAACACCGTAGCATTCCCGGAAACGTCTGCAGAAATAGGAAAAGTTCCAGAACCCGACAGATTCTGCCACCTCGCGGACCGGATGGTTCCCGGCTGCCAGCAGAAGCGCTGCCTTGTTCATTCTTGTTTCCAGAATGCAGTCGCCGATAGACTGACCGACCTCCCGTTTAAAAATACGGCAAAGGTAAGTAAGGGAAAGATGCACTTTCTCAGCATACTCCCTGGCCGCGTCAGGTTTCCAGTAATTATACCGAATCATTTCCCGGACAGCACGCACCGCGTCCTTCCCGCTCCCCGTCCGTTCTTCCGTCAAGTACGGCCTGGCTTCTTCCCGGATTCTGCGGCTCATCAGATCACCGCTCTCTCCCGTCGGACAGATTCCTTCATGGACGTCGGCTATCAGGATGTCTGCGCGGGCAGATTTCAGAAAGAGCATTGCTTCTTTCAGCGAATCCACTCGGAGAACGCCTTGATGATTTTCCAGCGTCTCCCTGCTCAGGCAATGAAGCAGCCTTTTGTAACTCAGATCATTATCTGTTGCGACTAATACTGTTGGCATGGATGCCACCGCCTCTCTTTAAGATGCGGCTATCATAAATCCATGGCAAAGACATGACAAGCATTCCGGCGGCACAGGATACAAACCCTGCTGCCGGTGCGTACAAAAGTGATTCCCTGAGGGAAAATCACCCCCTTACCTCTTTCCGGTTTTTACGTTCTTCTCATAAATATCAAGCAGTCCTGTCAGCATCAGTTCCCTGTCCAGAAGGATTCTGTGCCTGCAGTACGGAATGATGAGTCCGGCCAGGCCTCCGGTTGCGACGACAGTCGCATCCGTCTTCATTTCTTCCAGGAAGCGGTCGATCATGCCGTCAAATAAAGCCGCCTGCCCGTAAATGATTCCGCTGTTCATGGAATCGATCGTATTCGTTCCGATCACCCGGCCCGGAGCCTGCAGACTGATTTTCTGCAGCTGCGAGGTATCGGAAACCAGTGCTTCCAGAGAAGTGCGGACGCCCGGAATGATGACTCCGCCGAGGAAATCCCCGTCCGGTCCGACAGCTGAAATCGTCGACGCTGTTCCCAGGTCGATCAGTACCAGCGGAGCCCCGTACTTCCGGATTCCTCCCACGGCGCCGACCACCAGATCCGCCCCGAGCTGTTTCGGGTCATCGATTCGGATTTTCAGTCCGTTCTTCACGCCGGGACCGACGGCAATCGGTCTGACGCCGGTCGCTTTTTCCACCGCCCGGATCAGGACATCCGTCAGAGGGGGGACGACGGAAGAAATGATTCCGCCTGTCACCGTCTTCGGATCCATTCCGCAGATTTCAAAAATGTTGTGGATCAGCACGGCATATTCCAGATCGGTCTTGTCATGATCGGTCGCGACCCGTTCGGAAAAGACCATCTTTCCATCCTCAAAGCCGCCGATTTCCGTCTGCGTATTTCCCATGTCGATTGTCAGGATCATTTCAATGTCTCCCTTCTCCCGAAGGCTTTGGAAAGGGCGAGTCCGACCGATCCGCCTATGACAGCTGTCGCCGCCCATTCAATGACCGCATTGACGGATACGGATGCCAGAATGAAAACCAGAGGATTCAGGACGCCCAACGACTGGCTCCAGGTCTGCACGACAGGGGCGTTCCAGAAACAGAGCACCAGAACCGTCATGAAAAATGCCGTATTGAGAAAAGCCATGGCAAAGCTCCCGATGTAATAAGCCGGGGCATGGAGCTTCTTCCGGATTCCCCTGAAAAGGAGGCCGGACAGGAAACCGGCAAGCGTTCTCGTCGGGATGCAGACAAGAAAAGTCAGAAACGGATTGATGGTGAGAAGAGCCGCTCCGAAGGGATCGCCGGTAAAACACTGGATAAAGCTTGTGATTCCGAAGACCAGTCCAAGAAGCGCCCCCGCTGCCGGTGAAATGATGACGGCTCCGACGGCGACCGGAATGGTGATCAGTGAAAGAGACAGCGGCCCGATTCGTAGATAGCCGATGGACGTGAAAGCCATCAGCAGGATAATTGCGATCAGAACCGCTGTTTCGGTAAGCGTGACTGTTTTATTTTTCATTTTTATGTCCTCCCTGTTATTGTTCCGCAACGGATACAGTACAAGTCAGAAAAGAATGGATCCGACTCAGTTTTTAACCGGCGCTTCCGCAGCCGGCTTTGCAGCAGGCTTCGGTGCGGATACCGGGATGCCTCTCTGTTTCTTCTGATAGGTACCGGAAACCTTGAGGTCATTCTCATCGGTAACGACCATGTCATAATCCTTCGACATCTCAATGGCATGCTTCGGACAGAAGTCCACGCAGGTCTGGCAGAAGGTGCAGGAGCCCATATGGAAAGTACGGGTCACATAAATCCCGTCTTCCTTCTGTTCTTCCGATGTGGAAATGGCCTGCGGTGAACAGACCCTTTCGCAGATGTCGCAGCCGATGCATTTCTCCGGATGGAACACGATGCGTCCGCGGTAATTCGCCGGGGCTTCTTTCGGGACAAACGGATATTTCTCGCAGTCCGATTTTGAGAAAAGGTTCTTAACTGCCACTTTCATGAAAGGAAGCATTATTTCATATTCCTCCTTTTCTCTTTCAGGATTTGCGCCGCCTTGTAGAGACCGTCTATGACGGCTTCCGGCTTCGGTGCACAGCCGGCGACCGATACGTCGACCTTCACGAACTTGTCGAGAGGTCCTTCGACAGAATAGCTGCCCTTGAAGACGTTGCAGGATCTCGGGCAGGATCCCAGGGAAACGACCACCTTCGGATCCGGCACCTGCTCGATGGTACGGATCAGCCTTTCCCGCGACTGCGAGGTGACCGGTCCGGAAACGACGACGATGTCCGCATGCCGCGGCGTCCCGACCAGCTTGAAGCCCAGTCTTTCGGCATCGTAGCGCGGAGTCAGGACAGCAACCAGCTCAATGTCGCAGCCGTTGCAGGAACCCGAATTAATATGATAGATCCACGGAGATTTCTCCGTGCAGGAATCAATCAGTTTTTTAAACATGCAAGTTCCCCCTTTACAGTCCCAGCCAGACAAGGATCAGGCTGATCAGAGCAAGTCCGGCAACGATCTGCCAGTAAAAACGGAAAAGCCATTCCACTTTCAGCCTTGCTGCCGAAGCATGCGGCAGCGTCATGGTAATAATCGTAAGGAGAATGCAGATGGCCAGGTCGATGACCGCATCCAGAGCCACAATGCCGGTCGTCCATCCCTGCAGGAACAGTGCCGTGAACAGTGCCGTCATGATGAACATCTTGATGGAATGGCTGAGCTCAAAGAGCGCCAGCGGTGCTCCCGAATATTCGGCCATCGTTCCTTCGCAGATTTCGGTTTCCGCCTCAGCCACGTCGAACGGCTGGGTTCCCACCTCGCCCGGAATGATCAGCAGAAAAGCAATGGCAGCCGGGATCATGGCCCAGTGGGTAATCATCATTCCGTTCTGCGCCTGATAGGCCGAAATATCGATCAGCGAGAAAGTCATCCCGCCGGTGAGTGCCATGCCGGCTTTTTTCCCGACCGTCAGAAGCACCAGGATCAGCGGCAGTTCATAGGACACGATCGTGACCATCTCACGGGAAATTCCGACTCCCGAGAACGGCGATCCGGAGGCCGCGCCGCCGATGATGATGGCAACAGCCGGAATCGTCAGAAGGTAGATGAGAACGATGATATCCGCAATTCCGTAGAACGGGGTCAGCCCGGCAAACGGAATCAGCAGTGCCGTCACGAACAGGGAAATGAGTCCGATGACCGGAGCCCCGAGGAATACCGCTTTCGGCGCTGCGTCCGGCACGATCGTCTCCTTGCCCATCAGCTTCATGAAATCATAGAACGGCTGCGTAATCGGCGGCCCGATTCTCTTCTGCATATGAGCCAGGACTTTCCTGTCGATCCCGGCGAGAAGAAGTCCGGCAAAGGATGTGAACAGGAAACCCGGGAAGACCAGGATGTAAAACAGGTACATTGGATTGAATGTCATGATGTCCTCCCTCCTACAGCAGACATACGAACGAGAACACCAGGTAGACGGCCGCAATCAGGACCGCCCAGAGGGCATAGTCATTGACCACGCCGCTGTGCATCTCGCCGATGAATCCGAAATAATGACGCAGATTGTATTTCAGGCCCCAGAACATATCAGAGCCTCCGACCATGGAATACTCGCTCTTTTCACCGCTGTAGAACGTTGCGTACTTGCCGTCGGTCACTTCCGCCGAGTGGCTCTGTGCGCCGCGGCTGTTCTTTCCGAGGAGTGCCACGATCGTAAAGGCAGCCAGCAGGACCACGAAGAGGATCAGCCAGTTGATCGGCTGCCAGTAGCCTGCCAGGACGACCGACTTGTCCGGTGCGGCATCCGCTGCCGAAATGAACTGCTCAGCATATCCGCTGCCCATCATCGCATTGATATACTTGACCGGGCTTAAGACCGCATTGACGGCCGGCTGGATCAGAAGCGAATAGACCTGGCCCGGAAGCACGCCGGTAATGATGCACAGGACAGCCATGATCCACATCGGGATGCGCATCGAAAGCGGAGCCTCCCTGACGTTCTCCAGCTCCGGCGGCAGTTCTCCGAAGAAGACGGACTGCGAAACCTTGATGAAGGAAGCCAGCGTCATGACCGAGACCACGACCTCGATGACCGTTACGATTGCAAAGCCGAAGTTGCCGGACTCTGCTGCTTTTTCATAGGTTGCCTGATAGATCAGCCATTTGGACACGAATCCGTTGAAAGGCGGAAGTCCGGAAATGGAGAAGGCGCCGATCAGGAAAATGATGCAGGTCTGCGGCATTTTCTTCGCCAGTCCGCCGAGCTTATCGAGGTTCGTCGTGCCTGCCGCATAGAGGACGGCACCGGCACACAGGAAAAGCATTCCCTTGAACAGGGTGTGGTTCATGGCATGATAGAGGCCGCCCGAAAGACCCAGCGCCGTTCCCAGCCCGATCGCCGTGATGACGTATCCGATCTGGGAAATGGAATGGAATGCGAGCAGCCGCTTGAAGTCGTGCTGATTCAGCGCCATCGTGACGCCGAGGAACATCGTGATCGTGCCGATCGTGACGATCAGGTTCTGCACGGAAGAAAGCCCCATCGTCATGAAGATGATGTAAAGGAGCCTGATGATTCCGTAGACGCCTGTCTTATTGACCATGGATGCCATGGCCATCGAGGCCGATGTCGGTGCTGACGTATAGGCATCTGCCGCCACCGGATGCACCGGTACGATAAAGGCCTTGATGGAAAATCCCGTGAGAAGAAGTCCGAAGGCAAATGCCGTCGTCGGATTCATTCCTGTCTTCTGGAGAAGGGCTCCGATCTGCGCCATGTTCAGCGTATGGAGCTGTTCATAGAGAAGGATGACGCCCGTCAGGGTAAGCGAAGAACCGATCGAGCCGATGACCAGGTACTTGAAGGCCGCTTCCAGCGGGCCGTCCTCATTGTTGCGGAACGCCGTGAGGGCAACCGCCGCAAAGGTCAGGATCTCGATCATGATGAACATATTGAAGAGGTCGCCCGTCAGCACGAGGCCGAGGACTGCTCCGGAAAGCATCAGGAACAGGACGTAATATTTTTCAAGCGTGTCGTCCCTGCTCATGTACTTCAGGGAATAGAAGCAGGACAGGAAAATCGTGAGCGCCACGATCAGACCGAAGAACAGGGACAGCGCATCGATTTCATAGCCGATGCCGATGGCCCATCCGCTGACCGGCTCCCAGTTGCCCATCCAGTAGCTGATAATCTGTCCGTCGATCATGACCGGCTTGATCAGGCAGATCATAAGGACCAGCGGAACTGTCGAAGCCGTCATGGCGATAACACCGCGTGCGACTTTATTCCTGCTTCCGAAAAGTACGACCAGGAAGGAAGCAAGGAACAGCGTCATGACCGCTAATACGGGAAAATGCTGCATCATCCGTTGAGCCTCCTTATTTTCGTACTGTCGATCGTTCCGTATTTCTTATAGATCTTGATGACGATTGAAAGAGCCATCGCCGTTACGCAGGCGCCGATGACGATGGACGTCAGGGTCAGTGCCTGGGGAATCGGATCCACGAAGAATGTGCCCGGCTTGATTTCGCCCGGCGTAAAGATCGGGGCGGTGCCGCCCTTCTGATACCCGATGCTGATGATCAGGATATTGACGCCGTAGTCGATAATGCCCAGACCGATGACGCTCTTCATCAGGTTCTTCTTCACGATAACCGTATAGAGACCCAGAACCATCAGAATGACACAGCCGATATAATTCACGAGCATCATTTCACGTCACCTCCTTCGTCCGGAACTTCCTTCACATTGCCGGATGCTTTCAGATTCTCTTCCTGCTTCCTGTCCCATTCCGGTGAAAGGGTTCCCAGAAGAAGGATCAGCAGGAAGGATACGCCTGTCAGGACCTTGTAGCCGACGGCATAGTTCATGTAGCCGATGGTTCCGGCTGAGAACAGGTCGCCGACATTTCCGTTCTGATAGAAAACGTTCCGGCAGAAATTCGCTCCCGCAAAAATACCGCAGAGGGCAATGATGACATAGGCCGTAGCGCCGACAGCTTCATTCTTGCGGATCAGCTCCGGATTGACCGCCTTGACGACGGTATCATATCCGTATCCCATGAACAGAAGCATGATGGCACCCGCGCCGCAGACGCCTCCCTGGAATCCGCCGCCCGGAGAAAGGTTGCCGTGCATAATGACGTAAAAGCCGAACATCAGGGCAAACGGAAGAAAGAAGCCGCCCGCATTGCGAAGGATCGTATCCTCTTCAGTGAGATTCTTCCTGAACTTCATCGCTGTCCCCTCCTTTCTTTTTTGTAGCCGCACGGAGGATCGCCATGGATCCGGAAATAGCGGTCAGCAGGATAAAGGACTCTCCCATCGTATCGTAGCCACGGTAGTCGAAAACGATCGCGGTAACGGCATTCTGGGATCTGGTCTTATCCAGGTCTTCCT
The DNA here is from genome assembly GCA_022647575.1 of Lachnospiraceae bacterium. GTDB lineage: Bacteria > Bacillota > Clostridia > Lachnospirales > Lachnospiraceae > Chordicoccus. Next base: position 347,562 of record JALCKY010000001.1, read on the forward strand.
TGATCATGATATCCGCAACGCCGTCTGCGTCCGAGGTATCGTATTCCGCCGGTTTCGTATAAAGCTGGTAGGCATCCGTCCCGGAACCGTCATAGGCCAGAGGCGATTCGTACATGCAGACAGCGCATACGCAGCCCAGGACCAGGAACACGGTCAGGCTGCAGATCGTGATGATCTTTTTAACCTTGTCCGCTTTTTTCATTTGTCTTCGTCTCCTTTCTTCGTGGTCTTCCGAAGTGCAATGACGAAGAGCACCGTAGAAAGGACCGCGCCGACGGAAGCTTCTGCGATGGCAACATCGGGAGCCTCCAGAAGGATGAATTCCAGGGCTGCGAACGCACCCGTGATTCCGAGCGCGATGACAGAGGACAGCAGCCTGTCAAAGATGACAGCCAGAAGGGCTGTCACGACAACGCCGGCCATGACGATGGTATTCAGGATCGTGATGCCGTAAGAGGCAAAGAACTCAGTCATTTTCCTGATCCTCCCCGTAGTCGTCGCAGACCATCTTATCTTTCGGGCGGATACCGAATTTATAGGCCGCCTTGGCGATTGCATGGCTTGAGATCGGATTCGTGATGATAAAGAACACGCACAGGCAGCCGAGCTTGATGGCCATGCCTGCCGCACCGATGCAGATTGAATAGATAAGCGCCGCGATCATCGCTCCGAGCATTCCCAGAGTGGCAACATTCGTGCTGGACTGCATACGGCAGAAGGCATCCGGCATGCGGAGCAGCCCGACCACGCCGGCCAGCGCAAAAATGAAGCCGATTGCCATGAGGACATCAATGATGATCCTTGCGGCTAATGAAATACTTACGGCATCCATCATAGTTTTCCCTCCAGATATCTCGAAATAATGACTGTTCCCAGAAATCCCAGCACTGCCAGCGTCATGGAGATGTCAAGGTAAATGCTCCTGCCCGAGAAAACCGCGAACAGTGCAAGGGAAACCGTCGTCAGGGTATCGACGCAGTCGGAAGCGACCGCGCGGTCGACGCCGCTCGGGCCCTTGACGAGACGGATGCAGACGAGCATGGCAAGAACGGCATAGCCGATGGCAAACAGCATAAGCTCAATCATGGCCAGATCCTCCTTATCCATTTTTCCATCGTTCCCTTGATGGCATCGCCGGCCTTCTGCGGATCCTGCTCAGCGACATCGATCCAGTGGATGTAAAACCACTTCTGTCCCTTTTTGTCCCTGGCAATATCCAGCGTGATGGTGCCGGGCGTCAGGGTAATGGAATTGGCCAGAAGCGAAGTGCCGTATTCGGATTCCTCTCCGACCGGGACCTTGACGATTCCGGGATTGATGTTCAGCCTGCCCGGTTTCAGGGCGCGCTTCGCGACATCCACATTAGCCTTGATCAGTTCCCATACGAAAACAACCAGGCAGTAATAAATGAGGATGAAGAATTTGGCCGGATTGAAAAGATAGAACGGTTTTTCCTTGATGAAGAATCTTGCGGAGAAAAGCGCCACGGCAACCGAAATCACGCCGCCTGCGATGAGTTCCTCAGCGGCAAATGACCAGGTCATCAGCAGCCAGAAAATGAAGCACAGGACGGCGACCGAAATCACTGCCGGGAAAGAAGCTTTTTTCACCCAGAACACCCCCTTGCAATCAATTAGTTTACTTCAATGCTTTCAATGTAAAATTCCCTGCCGGACACGATCCGGATATTGTCGGATCCGCAGACCGGACAGGTAAATTCATGTTCGCGGAGCACTTCCGTCCTGCCGCAGTCCCTGCACTCGACGGAAACCGGAACCGCTTCGAAAAAGAGCTTTGCCCCTTCTGCCGCCGTTCCGCGGCTGGCCGGACCGAAACACTCTTCAATCAGTTCGGGGACCACCCCCGAATAGGCACCTATGCGGACCCTGATGCTGCCGATCTTTGCGGCGCCGTTCTTTTCGGCCGCCTCATTGACGATCTTCAGCATGTCCATCGTCAGACCCAGCTCGTGCATGCTATCTGTCCAGACAGGAGAAGCACGGGTCGATGCAGGCAATGATCAGTCCGGCATCGGCAATGGTGTTATTGCGAAGCATGACCGGAACCGTCGGGGCATTCCGGAACGTCGGAACATGGATGCTGACCCGGTGGTTCGTCTTCCCTCCGTTTGAAATGACTTTGTAGACGAGCTGGCCGCGCGGTGCTTCCAGGACAGAAACCCGCTCTCCGGCCGGAATCCTCGGGATCTTCGTTCCGAGGTTGATCGGGCCTTCCGGCAGATTCTCCAGTGCCTGGCGGATGATCTTGATGCTTTCATAGACTTCCAGGACACGGACCAGGACGCGCGCATACACATCGCAGCTGTCCACGACCGGAACGTCGAATTTGAAGTCCTCATAGCAGGAATACGGCATGTCGCGGCGGATATCGATGTCCACGCCCGAAGCCCTGGCCTGCGGGCCGGCAGCGCCGAGGCGGATGGCATCTTCCTTTGTCAGGATGCCGACGCCTTTCGTACGCATGGCAACGGTGCGGTCGTTCACGATGATGTCGCGGACTTTGTCCGTTTCCTTCTCGATGACATCGAGCTTGGCCAGGACAGACTTCCTCGTCTCATCGCTGATGTCGCGCCGGGATCCGCCGATCGTGACCATTCCGTAATTGACGCGGTTTCCGGAAATCTCTTCCAGGATGTCCATGATAACTTCCCGCTTGTCCCAGATATGCATGAACAGGCTGTCGTGTCCGATGATGTGGCAGGCAATGCCGAACCACAGGAAATGCGAATGCAGACGCTCGAGCTCCGCCATGATGACGCGGATATAGGCGCCTCTCTTCGGCACGTCCATGTCGGCGATTCCTTCCAGCGCCAGCGCATAGTTCAGGGCATGCGCATGCGAGCAGATGCCGCAGACCCTCTCCACCAGGACGATGGTCTGGATATAATTCCGCTCCGTGCACAGTTTTTCGATGCCGCGGTGGTTGTATCCGATGTATACGTCGGCATCCTTGATGATTTCGCCTTCGGTCTTCAGATTTGCATGGACCGGTTCCTCAAGTGCCGGATGGTACGGTCCGATCGGAATCGTATAGCTCATTTTCTGTCCTCCTTCTCCGAAGATTTTTTCTCCTGAACATCCGGGATTCCATCATGGTCGTCGTCGCGCGTCAGGGTATTGACCAGCTCCGACTTCGTCGCGTATTCCTCGAATGCCGAGTCGCGCAGCTCCTTGAGCGGCGTCACCAGGATCTGGCCTCTCCCGTTGGAAAGCTCTTCCGGAAGGAAAAGCCTCTGGGAAGTGTCCAGACCTTCGAATTCAAATCCCATCAGTTCATTCAGCTCCCATTCCGGCCAGCCGGCAGCGGAGTCATAGATGCCCGAAATGGACGGGAACTTCGTTTCCCCGGTCACCTGATAGGAGTGGATTGCGTGATCCACTTCATACTCATAAGCAATCACCGGCTGATTTTCCACGCTCATATAGCCGTGGACCATCAGAAGGATCCTGCCTTCCTTTTTCATCTTCTCAGCCGTCGGGATGATTTCGTCCTTTGTGATGCTGATGATTTTATACTCCTGGTGCATGCTTTTCCTCCTTATTTTCGGTTTTCCGTGCACATGGATAAAGGACGTCCCCCGACGCTTCCGCCTCGATGACGTCCCTGATGATGTTCAGACTTTCTTCTGCTTCTGTTTCCTGAATTTTAGCGATGGCGATTCCTGCGTGTACGATGACGAAATCACCGGCCTGTACGCCCGGTACCAAATCCACACGAATGGTCCTGGAAGCTCCGAATGCTTCTGCCTCCGCCTCGCTGCCGTGAATTTCCCTGATTTTCAGAGGCACTGCCACACACATGTCTGTCTCTCCGCCCTTTTTGCCGGACCGCCCTGAAAGCGGTCTATAGTTATAGTTTATCACGGATAATAGAACATGCAAGTTCCGTTTTTTGTACAATTTTGATATAGAAGTCAGTTTTTCAGCGGTTCCGCGCCGCATACGGTCAGTTCGCCTCCGGTGACCCGGAAACGCACGTCAAAGCCGGCATATTCCATGCCGTAAATCCTCTCCGGATCGCGGCTGGCATAAGAAGGCCTCGGATCCTCGCGCAGGACTCCCTCGAGGGCGGCCGCCTTCTCCTCCGGCAGCTTCTTTCTCAGTTCCTCCGGGAAATGAACCGTCAGCTTCTTCGCATAGCTGATTTTCGCAAACGCGATTTCGGCATCCGGCACGCTGTCGGAATACGGATTGTAGGGCTTGATGTCAAAGACCGGCGTCCCGTCCATCATATCGATGCCTTCCACCTGAAGGACCGGGCCGAGTTTTTCATCCTGTTCGATCGACAGCAGCCTCAGGCAGGACAGACCGATCGGATTCGGCCGGAAAGGCGAGCGGCTCGCAAAGACTCCCATGTGGCGGTTCCTGCCCAGTCTCGGAGGCCGTACCGTGGCCGACCACTCCGTCCTGACATTTTCCGAAAATTCCCAGATGACCCAGATATGCGAATAGCCTTCCAGTCCTTCCAGGGCATCCGGGTTCCGGAACTCCGGTTCAAAGACGATTCTCCCCTTCAGTCCCTCCACCAGCCGGCTCTGACGCGGCACGCCGAACTTCGTCGGGAAATCCGTGTGCACCCGGGCAATGATCTTCATCTTTTCCTGCTCTGCCATCTTTCCCCTCCGCCGAACTAAAAAAAGACCTGTAAGCTTTCGTTTACAGGTCTTTCTATGACTCAGATGCGGAAGATGGGACTTGAACCCACACAGCGTTGCCGCCACAAGATCCTTAGTCTTGCTCGTCTGCCAATTCCGACACTTCCGCGTTTGGTCAACATGAAAGATTATAAAAGTTTCCGTCTGTTTTGTCAACCGTATTCTTTAAGTCCGAAAGACCCGAATTTCATCCCCGGTTTTAAAAGGACCTTAATGCCCGAAAACGCCGAACATCCACAGCATGTAGGCAACGGCAGCAAGACACCCGAGAACCGCGACGATTGCCGGCAGCGTCCTGCTTTTGAATTCCCTGATCGGGGCCTGAATTTCCTCTTCCGTCATTTCGCTGAAATCCTTCCGCTCTGCGCGTCCGGATTTCCGGCGTATTCCGGTTCTTCGCTCCGCCTTTTCTTCCGGCTTCACGGAAGCGGACTGTTCCCCGGATGCCGCTGCAAAAGAGTTCCCTGCTGAGGATGCGGCCGGTTCATTTTCCGGATTGGTATGGTCTGGCATTTCCGTTCTCCTTTAATAGAAATTTGCAATATCGTGATACATGACGTAAACCATCAGGAGCATCAGCAGCGCCATGCTGACCAGCTGGATGGCATTTTCCACCTTCCGGTTCATGGGCTTGCCGCGGACTGCCTCGATCAGCAGGAAAAGCAGGCGTCCGCCGTCGATGGCGGGAATCGGAAGAAGGTTCATGACGCCGAGGTTTGCAGACAAAAGGATGATCAGGTTGAACATGTTCATCCAGGTCATCAGGGCACCTTCCGACTTGCTCTGCTCATAGGTTGTGCCGACGACATCCACGATGCCGACCGGACCGGAAAGATCATTGACCGAGAACCTTCCCGTAAAGAGCTGTCCCAGGGAACGGACGGTCGTCTTGATCCAGTAATTGACTTCGATAAAACTGTATTTCAGGACTCCGGGGGCATCCGTGCCGACCCTGCCGAGGTTGCAGTCGAAGCCGAGGCTTACGCTCTGGCTCATGACCGGCGTCACTTCTTTCTCGTAGGTAAGGCCGTCGCGCACGAAAGTAATGGTGACCGTGTCGCCCGTCAGCGGATGTTCGCTCAGATAAGTGCTCAGGGAATCCGATGTCGTGATCGCAGTCCCGTTGATCGAAGTGATGACATCTCCGGCCTTTACGCCTGCATCCGACAGAGGGGATCCTTCCGAAACGGCGGAGACTTCCGCCTGATCGGAACCGGTATTGTAGGTAATGCCCATTCGGTACTGCTCGGTGATTTCCGGAGAAAAGACAAGGTCGACCGACTGCTCTCCCCGCCTGACCGTCATCGTGATCCGGTCATCCGCCTTCAGCGTATAGAGGGCAATCCAGGTTGAAACGTCACGGCCGATCTCCACCGTGTCGCCCATGAATTTCGTAATCGTGTCGCCCGTCTCCAGGCCGGCTTCCGCCGCCGGCGAACCGCTCTCGACGGAAATGACTTCCGCCGGGTCATAGCCGACCACGCTCATGATCACGACAGCAAAAATAAAGGCCAGGATAAAATTGAAGATCGGACCGGCAGCGATGATGGCCGCCCTCTTCCCGATGGAAACGCTGTTGAATGAGCCCGGCTCCGGTTCAGCCGGCTCGCCGTCCTCGTCCTCATCGCCCAGCATGCCCTTCATCAGGCAGGAGCCTCCGAAGGGAAGGATCTTCAGCGAATAGCGCGTACCGTGAAAGACCGTGCTGACAATGCGCGGTCCGAAACCCACGGAAAATTCCTCGACATCCACTCCGTTGATTTTCGCCAGAAGAAAGTGCCCGAACTCATGAAAAATAATCAGAAGACCAAAGATCAGAACTGCTATAATCCATTTCATGTAAAAACCCCGTTATTCAATCATCCCAGTATCAGCAAGGACAGAAAATAAATGACCGGCGCCGTAAAAATGACGCTGTCAAACCGATCCAGTATCCCCCCGTGCCCCGGTATAATCTTTCCGAAGTCTTTCTCATTTGCATTGCGCTTGACTGCCGATGCCGCCAGGTCTCCGATGATGGAAATGACCGCGCCTGCCGCGCAGATCACCATATACATCAGTACCGGCTGCTTGAAAATGGCACCGTACACAGCTCCCAGAACTGCTGCCCCGAGAATGCCTCCGATTGCACCCTCGACCGATTTCTTCGGACTGAGCCTCGGTGACATCTTATGCCGCCCCATTGTCACGCCTACCAGATACGCACAGGTATCCGCGCCCCATGAAGCAAAAAAGATGAGCCAGACTTCAATCCTGCCTTTGAACCTTCCTCTTGTCAGGAAAATGAATCCCAGCATGACGGCAACATAGAAGACGCCGAAGAATGCCGCTGACACTTCCTGTGTATGGTATTCCGGAAACGTAAAGACATATACGGCCAGAATCAGCGCACAGGATGCCGCCAGTTCCAGAAGGATGTAGCGGTCCAGGCCGAAATACAGGACTATGTAATATCCGACTGCCCCGATGTAACCGGCAAGCTCAAGCATGTTCAGACCGCGTCCGCTCACGCCCGAAGCGTGATAGAACTCCCTCATCCCGATCAGGGACAGAAGAAGCAGCGTTGCCGCAAGGATCCATCCGCCAAAGACGATCGTTACGATTGCAATTGCCACCAGAACGATTCCGCTGACAGTTCTCTTCAGAAACATAGCTTCCCCCTTCGGTCACATCTTCCGTGATTATATCATATTATCCTGCTTTTTCAAACAGGGAAGGGAAAGAAAAACGGATCCCGTCAGACGGGATCCAGATGGTATTTTTCATTCAGATGCGCATTGATTTCATTTTCCGTGTCAAAAATCTCATTGACGTTCGGGGCGGCAATGAGCTTATGATGCTGCATTGCATCCTCGATGATCTGATAGATTTCCGTGAACCGGATGACTCCCGACCGGAAGCGGTCGTTGGCCCACTCATTGGCGGCATTGAAGGCCGTCGGCATGGAGCCTCCCTGCCGGATGGCCTCAAAGGCCAGAGGCAGTCCGCGGAACGTATCGTTGTCGGGTTTTCCGAAATGAAGCATCCCCAGGCCTGCAAAATCCAGGCGTTCCGCCGGTGACGGAATCCGCTCCGGATAAGTCATCGCATACTGGATCGGAATCCTCATATCCGGCACGGCCATCTGCGCGATGATGGAGCCGTCCTCGAATTCCACTGCGGAATGAATGGCGCTCTCCCGCTGGATCACGACTTCAATCTGATCGACGCTGACTCCGAAGAGCCAGATTGCCTCGATCACTTCAAGCCCCTTGTTGACCATCGATGCCGAGTCGACTGTTATCTTCGGGCCCATCCGCCAGTTGGGATGCGCCAGTGTTTCCCTGACCGTTACTTTTTCCAGGTCTGCCGTCGTCTTCCCGTAGAACGGTCCGCCGCTGGCTGTCAGGAGGATCTTCCGGATCGGCGAACCCGCCCTGCCCTGAAGTGCCTGGAAAATCGCGGAATGCTCCGAATCCGTCGGCAGGATCCGCACGCCTTTTTCTTTCGCCATCGGCATGATGATATGCCCGGCCGTTACGCAGGTCTCCTTGTTCGCCAGGGCAATGTCCTTCCCTGCCTGAATGGCTGCGACCGTAGACGGAATGCCGATCATGCCCACGATTCCGTTCACGACGAAATCCGACTGCGGCATAGCCGCCATCTGCACCAGGCCGGACATGCCGGAAAACACTTTGACGTCCGTATCGGCAAGCCTGACCTTCAGGTCTTCCGCCTGCTTTTTCTCATAGACGACCGCGCAGTAGGGATGGAATTCCCTCGCCTGCTTTTCCAGGAGGTCTATGCTTGTTTTACAGGCGATTCCCGTCAGACGGAAAAGATCCGGATGCATCCGTATGACATCGAGCGTCTGGGTTCCGATCGAACCGGTGGAACCGAATACCGAAATATTTTTCAAACTTTCATGATCTCCTTCGATTTCGCTTCAATGGCTTCATCGGCCCGTTCCGTATACTCTTCCGTAATCTTCTGAAGTTCATCCTCGATGTCGGCAATCTCGTCTTCTGAAACACCGTCCTGCTTCTTCATTTTCTTGCAGGCTTCCAGGCCGTCACGGCGGATGTTGCGGATGGCAATCTTGGCATCCTCGCCTTTTTTGCGTACTTCCTTGACCAGATCCTTGCGGCGTTCCTCCGTCAGTTCCGGGAATACCAGCCGGACAAGATGTCCGTCGTCCGACGGATTGATGCCGATATCCGATTTCTGGATTGCCTTTACGATTTCCTTCGTTATCTTCGGATCCCACGGAGAAATCTGGATCATCCGGGCTTCGGGAACGCTGACATTGGCCACCTGCTGGATCGGTGTCGGCGATCCGTAGTAATCAACCGTAATCTTGTCCAGTACATGCGGATTGGCGCGGCCTGCACGAATTCCCTGGAATTCAGCATTCAGATTCAGCAGCGATTTTTCCATTTTTTCTTCATAGATTTTCGTTTTTTCGCTCATGGTGATTTGCCTCCTTTATACGGTCACTGAGGTCCCGTTAATACTTCCGTGTGCTGCATCGACGATGCTGTTCTCCCCGTTCAGGAGAAAGACCAGCATCGGCATTTTGTTTTCCTTTGCAAGTACGGCTGCCGCGCCGTCAACAACTCCCAGGCCCTTTTCCACGACTTCCTCAATGGAAATGCGGTCATACTTTTTCGCTTCCGGATGCGTCTTCGGATCGCAGTCGTAAACGCCGTCCACCGACTTTGCCAGCAGAATCTGTTCTGCGTCGATTTCAATTGCCCTGAGCACCGTTGCCGTGTCTGTCGAGAAATAGGGATGTCCCGTGCCTCCGGCAAAGAAAACGACCGCGCCTTTCTCAAACAGTTCATTGGCAAGGTCTTTTGAATACAGCTTCGTGATGCCCCCGATTTCAAAAGGCGTCAGGATATCCGTTTTCAATCCCTGCGACCGGAATATTTCCGAGACGTAAATGCAGTTCATGACAGTTGCCAGCATGCCGATCTGGTCCGCCTTGGTCCGTTCGATCGTTTCCGAACTTCTGCCTCTCCAGAAATTTCCTCCGCCGATGACAATGCCGATCTGCATTCCTTCCCCGCACAGAACCTTTGCCTGCTTTGCCACGGCTGTCACGGTTGCCTCATCAAATCCCGTCCTGCGATCGCCCGCCAGGGCTTCTCCGCTCAGTTTCAGCAAAACCCTTTTCATGAATCATTTCCTCCGATTCTCGTAAAAAAAAGAGCACACATTGCTGCCGTTCTAGCACAAGTATGCTCTTTGCTTCTGTTTGCTGTTATTATCTTCCGTCCTTTATTTCAAAAATTTCTTCAGTTCGTCCATGAAGGTACTGACATCCTTGAATTCACGGTAAACGCTCGCAAAGCGGACGTATGCAACCGGATCCAGGTTCTTCAGTTTTGACATCACGATTTCGCCGATTTCGGAACTCGGTATCTCCCGCTCGCCCTTGTTGTAAACCTCGGTCTCCACGGAGTCCACCAGTTCCTGCACCTGCTGTGCAGAAATCGGACGCTTGTGGCAGGCCCTCAGTACGCCGGCTTCAATCTTGCTCCGGTTGAACTGCTCCCGGTTCTGATCCTTCTTGATGACAATCAGCGGGATCGTCTCAACCTTTTCGTAAGAGGTAAAACGCTTTCCGCATGTATCGCACATGCGTCTTCTGCGGATTGCCGTATTCTCATCGACAGGACGGGAGTCCACGACGCGGGTATTCTCATTACCACAGTAAGGACATTTCATGTCTTATTTCCTGTTCTTAAGAAAGTCCGGAATCTGGATATCCTTTTTCCTGACCGTGCTGCTGACCTGCGGCTGCTGCAGATTCATCGGAGCCTGCTGCGCTACCGGGGACGGCTGCTGAAGAAACGTCGGTTTTGAAAGTTCCGGTATGGAAGAAGCAAAAAGGCTTCCCTGCTGCTTCTTCGGCTTTTCATTGGCGGTATCCTGCAGGCCGGTCGCAATGACCGTGATCTGGCAGGAATCCACATCCGCATCGTCATACATCGCACCGAAGATGATGTTGGCTTCGTCGCCGGTCAGTTCCTGTACATAGGTAGCTGCATCATTGGCATCCATGAGGGAAATATCCCCGTGGATATTGATGATGACATTCTTCGCTCCCTTGATGGTCGTTTCCAGCAGCGGACTTTCGACAGCCTGCTGAACAGCTTCCAGAGCCTTGTCGTCTCCCTTTGCCTGGCCGATGCCGATGTGGGCGACGCCGCCGTTCGTCATGACGGTCTGGACATCCGCGAAGTCGAGATTGATCAGTGCCGGCAGATTGATCAGGTCGGTAATGCCCTGCACTGCCTGCTGAAGGACTTCATCTGCTTTTTTCAGAGCTTCCGGCATCGTCGTCCGGCGGTCAACGATTTCGAGCAGCTTGTCGTTCGGAATCACGATCAGCGTATCGACGTTCTGCTTCAGCTTTTCGATTCCCTGAAGCGCATTGTTCATGCGCGTTTTCGCTTCAAAACGGAAGGGCTTTGTCACCACGCCGACGGTAAGGCATCCGAGTTCCTTGGCAATTCCCGCAACGATCGGGGCGCCGCCTGTACCGGTTCCGCCTCCCATGCCGCAGGTGACGAAGACCATGTCGGCCCCGTTCAGGACCTGCTTGATCTCTTCCGAACTCTCTGTTGCCGCCTGTTCCCCGACTTCCGGCTTGGCACCGGCGCCGAGACCCTTTGTCACTTTTTCACCGATCTGCACGATCGTAGGAGCCTTGCAAAGAGACAGTGCCTGCTTGTCGGTATTCACCCCGACAAACTCGACGCCGCCGATTGATTCGTCAACCATGCGGTTTACTGCATTATTTCCTGCACCGCCTACTCCGACTACGATAATCCTCGCAGCCGACTCAGCCTCATTGGAAGTAATTTCTAACAAAGTATTTCCTCCTTCTTACCGTGCAATCACATGCGTGATAGTTTTTTCTCTATATAGTCGTCCCTATACGGACATAAATACATCATATAGACTTTACCTTGATTTATCAAGTTTTTTTTCATTTTTTTAAGATTTGTCGAAAATGACCCTGTCCTGTGTTCCGTCGAAATTTTCCAGATGGAGCGTGCCCGAAAGGTCGGTCATTTTCGGCAGGATTCCGGTCAGTTCCTCCAGCTTTGCCTCCAGGTTTTCATCCGCTCCGAGGAGGACCGACGCCTGTCCGTAAACCAGGGAAAGCGTCCCGTCTTCGGCAAAAATCACCCGGTCCGGCGGGATATTGTTTTTATTGACAATGTTCTTCAGGCTGGCAATCGTCTTGAAAACACCCGGATCGGCGACCGGCAGAGTCTCTCCCACGGCCGCTTCCGAAAAGACAAGGCCCTCGATAAGCGGGATATAGTCCCTGTCCGCTTCCTTCGGGGCTTCCACTCCGCTCCCGGAGGAGGCCGTCGATTCATCATCCTGAACGACTTCCGGTTCCAGTACCACCTGTCCTCCGGAATCCTGTGTAACCTCCTGCGGCGTCACGGTACCGGAGCCGGTCGATTCTTCGGAAGCAGCCTGCGCCGTCTGGGGAATGACTTCCGAGACCGTTTCCGCCGTGTTATCTGCCGGCGTCACTCCGGAATCCGCGGCTGAGGAATCAGCACTGTTTCCGGAAGCATCCTCCGATGACGTTCCGGATGATGCCGGGTCCGATGCTGCGGATGAAGTCACGGATGATTCCGAGCCCGATGCTCCGGATGGTGTCACGGAGGATGCCGGGTCTGATGCTCCGGATGACGTCACGGATGATGACGAATCCGATGCTCCGGATGATGTCACGGAGGATTCTGAGCCCGATGCTCCGGATGACGTCACGGAGGATACTGAGTCCGATGTTCCGGACTGGGCTCCGGAGGACGTTCCGCTGTTTTCGGGAGTATCGGAGCGTACCAGCACCTTCCCGTCCGCATCGAAATACCAGTAGGCATTCTGATAGGAAACATATCCGATCAGTTCTTTTTCATTGACCTGAATGCGCACGGAATTGATTCCCGTCATATCCACCGTGACGGAATCGATGAAATCCGCCCCTTCGATTTTCTTATGCTTGTTCAGCAGGGAAAGGATGACCGTATTTTTGGAAAACGGTCCCTTCATCAGCATCTCTTCCACCTGGGCATCCGTGTAATGATAATTGCCGACGACCTCGATGTTCCGGACACGGAAAAGAAGAAGGAACAGAAAGAGGAGAACAAGCAGGACGGCTGCCGCTGTCCAGAGGACAATCGATGCCGTATGCCTGTTCAGGTTCTTTTCATATTCCGTCTTTGCCATTTACGCAAGCCCCTTGACGAATTCCTTGAATTCTTTTCCCCGGACTTCATAGTTCGGGAATTCTCCCCAGCTGGCGCAGGCAGGCGAAAGAAGGACCGCATCGCCCGGCTCCGCATGGGAAGCGCAGTATTCCATCGCTTCGTTCATATTTTCCTTCATGACGATCTGAGCTTCCGGATAGCCGCATTCCAGTGCCGCCCTGCGGATATCCTCCTTCGTCTTTCCTTCCAGGACCAGGCATTTCACCTTTCCGTCAAATGAACGGATCCATTCGTGATAATCCGAGCCCTTGTCATAGCCGCCCGCGATCAGGAAGGTCGGCCATTTCATGGCCTGTATGCCTTTAATGGCTGCATCCGGATTCGTTCCCTTGGAATCGTTGTACCATAAAACGCCGTTTACGGTTCCGGAGTACTCGATCCGGTGCTCCACCGCCTTGAATTTCTTTGCCGCGGAGGCGATTGTGTCCAGCGGCACTCCTGCACGGTACGCCATGGCCGAAGCCGCCATGACATTTTCAAAATTATGCTTTCCGATCAGCTGCAGTTCACCGGTGCGGACCAGCACTTTCTTTTCCTGTTTCTCCTTCAGGACGATTTCGTCGCCGATCAGGCAGAAGCCTTCCTCAAGCTCCCTTTCACTGGAAAAGAAAAGGACGGAAGCCGGGCAGGTCTCCGCAAATTTCCGGAGAGTCTCATCTTCATAATTGAGCACGCAGGTGCAGGTCCTGTCCTGGTTCTTCGTGATTCCCTCCTTCACGCGGATGTACTCTTCCATCGTGTGATGACGGTTCAGATGATCCTCGGTGATGTTCAGGATGGCACTGACTTCCGGACGGAACCGTTCAATCGTCTCCAGCTGGAAGCTGGAAATTTCCGCAACGACCGTCGAATGTTCGGTCGTGTCCAGGGCCACGGAGGTATAGGCTGTTCCGATGTTCCCGACAACAAAAACCTCCTTCTCCCAGGCTTTCATGATTTCCCCGAGAAGAGAAGTCGTCGTTGTCTTGCCGTTCGTCCCGGTTACCGCCAGGACTCTGCCCTTCCCCGTTTCATAGGCCAGTTCCACCTCGCCCCAGACTTTGACGCCTGCCGCGCGGAATTCTTCAACCCTCGGAAGATCCGTCGGAACTCCCGGACTCATCACCAGCAGGTCATAGGAAGACGGGATGCCTTTCGGGCTGCCCATGCTGTCATCGAATATTTCCGGAACAGCTCCGACTTTTTTCAGAAGCTCCGCTGCCCCCTGTCCGCTTTTCCCCGATCCGTAGATCAGGACTTTCTTTCCCTCCAGATTCATTTCTTCTCCTTAGAGCGCCAGAAGCGCAAGCAGCGAGAGCAGAACCGTCACGATCGTGAAAACAGCAACGACGCGGGTCTCTGACCAGCCGCAAAGTTCAAAATGATGATGGATCGGTGCCATCTTGAAAAGCCTCTTCCCGTGGGTCGCCTTGAAATAGCCAACCTGCAGGATGACTGAAACCACTTCCACCAGGTAGATCAGTCCGACCATCAGGATGTAAAGAGGCATGTGCATCATATAGGCCGTGCCGATCACGAATCCGCCCAGTGCCAGCGACCCGGTATCCCCCATGAAAATCCTGGCCGGATAGGCATTGTAGAGCAGGAATCCCATCAGGGCTCCTGCCGCCGCGCTTGCGACCGGTTCGACGCCTGCCTGCGTCAGGAGGGAGGCAATGACAAAGAACACGGAAACGACGACGGTCACGGAAGAAGCCAGCCCGTCGATTCCGTCCGTGAAATTCACGCCGTTGACCGTGCCCAGGACGGCAAAGAACAGCAGCGGGACAGCCCAGAATCCGATGTCGGCCATGGCCCCGTGCGTAAAGGGAATCCGGAGGGTCAGGTCGATGTCCGTCAGGTTGGTCAGGTACAGCCAGAAAAGCACCGTGATGATGAACTGAAGTCCGAACTTCTGCCAGGCAAAAAGACCGTCCGAACGTTTTTTCACGACCTTGAGATAATCATCCAGGAATCCGACGAGTCCGAAAGCCATCGTCAGGAAAATGACCGGACCGATCCGCGGATAGCGTACAAAAAACAGGACTGAGGTCACGGCAATGGCGATCAGGAAAATGATGCCGCCCATTGTCGGCGTCCCGGCTTTCTTCAGATGGGACTGAACTCCCAGTTTTCTTTCCGTCTGATCGAGTTTCAGCTTTGTCAGGAACGGAATGAAAACCGGTCCCAGAACCGCACTGATCGCAAAAGCGATGAAGGCGGGCATGACTGCAGATAAATCAACCATTGCTCTTCTCCCCGAAACTTTTAATTCGTAATGCCTGCTTCTTCATTCGTATAGCCGTCTGTCTCCTCATTGTTTCCGGAGGTGACGTTCTGTGAATCCGCGGAGGCCTGGACGGTCGGAACATTCGTGTCTGCCGTCGTATCCGTCACTGCCGTTCCTTCGGCAGCTGCCGCATCGGCCGGTTCCTGAAGTGCCGGATCTTCTTCCGTCAGTTCTTCATCCGGATAGATGCCCAGATACGGCAGGATTTCCGTCAGGATATCCTTTGCCATCCACTGCGGGAAGCGGCTGTCCGCCTGCTCCTGTACATTCGGTTCGTCAATGACCACATAGATCAGGACCTGCGGATTCTCATAAGGCACGAAGCCGATCCACGATACCAGATACTTTCCGTTGCCCCTCGGGATCTTCTGGGCTGTTCCGGTCTTTCCGCCCATGCTGTATCCGTTCACCTTGGCGTAGACCGATGTGCCGCTGTCCACGGATGCCTTCATATAAGAACGGAGCAGGTCCGAAACATCGGAAGAAATCGTCTGTTTCAGGAGAACGGGATCATTTGTCTTGATGGTCGCACCGGTGCTGTCCAGGATTTTTTCAACAACTCTCGGGCGGTAATAATTTCCCCCGTTGATCACGGAGCTGACCGCGGCAGCTTCCTGAAGCATCGTGCAGTTAAAGCCCTGCCCGAAGGAAGAAGTCGCCAGATCAATCTCGCCCATCGTGTCCGAAGAGTAAAGAATACCCGTGGCCTCGCCGGAAAGGTCGATTCCCGTCTTGACCCCGAAGTTGAAAAGCTGCTGGTATTTCGTAAATTCGCTGACTCCCATTTTCAGGGCGATCTGCATCATGGCATCGTTGCAGGAATTCCTGATGACGTCGGAAACCGTCTCCTGCCCATGGCCTTCTTCTTCCGAGCATTTGATGTACGTGCCGGAAACGGTTTCCCCGCCGTCGCAGTAGAAGGTTTCATTTCCCTTAATGGTGCCGTCTTCCAGTGCCGAAGACATCGTGACCGGCTTGAATACCGAACCGGGTTCAAAGGTATCGGAAATGCAGTAGTTCTTCCAGATGGATTCCAGCGCCGACAGCTGCTGGTCATTGCTCATTGCCTTGATCTCATCCGCCGTATAGAAAGAAGAAAGATCCCGCGGGCTGTTCAGGTCATAAGGATCGGAGCTTCCCATGGCAAGGATCGAGCCGTCGTTCGGGTTCATCACGATGACGCCGATGTTGGATGCACCCTTCGTCGTGCTGTACGGTCCGTTCTTGTATTTCTCCTCAAAGGAGGCGATGTTCTTTTCCACTACCGACTGGATATTGGCATCAATCGTGGAGACAACGGTCTTGCCGTCCACCGGATCGATGATATTCTGCGTAAGGTCCGAATCGGAATCCCAGTATCCGTATTTCCGTCCGTCCACTCCGTTCAGCGTATTGCTGTAGTATCCTTCAATTCCCCAGTCGGCCGTATTGTCGCCGTAGGTGAAGCCGATGACATCGCAGGCCAGGGAGGAAAGGGGATACGTGCGCACGTACTCTTCTTCAAACCAGACGCCCTTCACATACTTCCGCTCTTCTTTTTCCTTGTCCGTCAGAGGATTCTCGTCCGTGCCGCTGCAGTATTCCTCAAAGGCATTCTTTTCTTCAACCGAAATATCTTTCTTGATGACCTGGTACTGCGAGTCCTTTGTTTTCTCATCCGTCAGAAGGGAGGTGATGCCGACCTGGTCCAGCCCGAAGACATCGTCCAGCGCCTGCATGGTAGGACCCGCATAATCCGGATCCGAATTCACGACTTTGCAGTCGAGCACGACATTGTATTTTTTCTCACTGGTGGCAAGGACCGTGCCCTTCGTATCCAGGATGTCGCCCCGCTTGAACGGCAGGACCGTGCTGGAATACTGGGACTGGGACTGCGCAAGCACCTGCTTGGCATATTGGTCGCCGCTGACGGCATTGACATAGGTGATCCGGACAGCCAGACATATCAAAACCAGCACGACTGCTGCGAACAGTCCTGCCAGCTTTCTCTGCATCTTGGCGTTCATTTTCCTGCTTGATGGATCGGAGCGCTTCGCTCTCCTGCGTCTGGGGTCATTTTTCACGATTTTATCCCTGGTCCGCGGTAGGTACCTCTTGGTATTGCCTTACATAGCCGTTGCCTTCGGTATTATACCACACTACCTGGTCTTCCGTCGCGTATTTCATCCCCAATTGGTTGATTGCCACATCTCTGACGTGGTCCCAGTCAATATTATTGGTAATATTTTCGTACAGTGCATCATTTTCATTCTGGAGCGAAACCAGCTCGGATTTCAGCTTCGAATTCTCCGAGACCTGCGAAGTGACGGTTTCCTTCATCTGCAGGTAATAGACGCACATCAGAACCGTCATGACGGAAATGAAAGCCAGGAACAGGACATACAGCGGCTTCATCGAAAGCGCCTGTGCCCGGTTCCTCCTTGCCTTCTCACTGACGGCAATTTCTTTTGCAACATAAGGACGGCGCGGAAGCACGGCCGTTTTCCGGACCGCGCTTCCGTCAAAAGACAGCTTTTCCATATAATCTTCCGATCTTGAATTTACCCTTCGTGCTGTCTGTTTTGCCATCTTATTTTTCTATGATCCTTTCGAATACCCGGAGCTTGGCGCTCTTGGCCCTGCTGTTCTCTTCTGTCTCTTCAATGCCCGGGACAATCGGCTTCTTCGTGACGACTCTCCCTTTCGGCTTTTTGCCGCAGACACAGACCGGAAAATCCGGCGGACAGGTGCAGGGGTTCTCATTTCTCCGGAAAGCTTCTTTGACAATCCTGTCTTCCAGGGAATGGAACGTAATGATGCAGAGTCTCCCGCCGTCATTCAGCAGATTGATCATTCCGTCGATGGAATCTTTCAGAACGGTCAGTTCGCCGTTCAGTTCAATCCGGATTGCCTGGAATGTCCTCTTTGCCGGATGGCCGCCCGTCTTCTGAATCTTCATCGGAATCGATTCCCGGATAATTTCCGCCAGTTCCCCTGTGGTGGCTATCGGTTTTTTCTCCCGTTCAGCGACGATGTGCTTGGCAATGTTCTGCGCGAATCTTTCTTCTCCGTAATCCCGTATGATACGGAAGAGATCATGCTCTGTGTAGCCGTTTACGATGTCTCCTGCTGTTCTTGCTTCTCTTTGGTCCATCCTCATGTCGAGCGGCGCATCAGCCATGTACGAAAAGCCCCTGCTTTTGTCATCCAGCTGATACGACGAAACCCCGAGATCGAGAATGATACCGTCTGCGGAAGCAATTCCCTGCTCCTTCAGTATCTCCGGCATCCGGCTGAAATTGCTGCGCACGATTGAGACCTGTTTTTCAAAGTCCTTCAACCGCTCCCCGGCAGCCCTGATCGCCGCGTCGTCCTGATCGATACCTATGAGCTTTCCAGTGGCAGTAAGGTGCCTGCATATTTCGAGTGCGTGCCCGCCGCCCCCGAGCGTACCGTCAACATAGACGCCGCCCGGCCGGATCTGCAGATTCACGATCGTTTCGTTTAACAGCACCGACTTGTGAACGTAATTCATACCGTTCTCCCATCACGCATAAAAGACCGCCAATCAGATCCTGGCGTTGAGTTCCCCGATTTCCGCGGAGATTGTCTCGTCGTCACCGAAGTCACTGACTTCTTTCCAGCGTTCCGGATTCCAAAGTTCGAAGCTGGTCAGGTTACCGCTGATTACAACGTCTTTCGTCAGATTCGCATGATCTCTCAGTTCCTGAGAAATGAGGATCCTCCCCTGCTTGTCCAGCTCGCACTGCTCAGCGTTTGTAGCCACGAAACGTCTGTATTTCCTGACTTTGGGATCGCTTCCGGGAAGATCCAGCCATGACTGGGTATAGGTCTTCCACGCTTCCATCGTATAGACAACCAGATTGGCATCCCATCCGCGCGTCACGACGACCTGGCTTTTGCCGATGTCATCGCGGTACTTGGAAGGAATAATCAATCTCCCCTTGGCGTCCAATGAATGAAAATACGTATGAAGAAACACCTAATATCCCCCACTTCGTGGCAATTCTTCCCATTTCCTACCACTTATCAGTAAGTTTACCCCACTCTTCTGCAAAAATCAAGCAATTACGCAAAAAAAAGGAGGAAACCAATCGGTTTCCTCCACAGACTGAAGACAAACGGGGTATTGAGAATCAGCTGATTCCCAATTCCCTGTTTTCTTTTACATAGAAAAAGATGACAAGCTTTGAAAAAAAGTGCAAAGGGCCGTTCTTCGGCCCATACTTCTTTATCATCATTGCCAGTTTCTTCAGGTTCATGCACGTGTAGGTAAGCCCGACCTTCATCCTCATCCGGGCTGCTCCGATCATGTTCGTATATCTCATCTGGTGGAACTCCTTCGCCGTGCCGAAGATCCGCTCGATGGTCTCCTTACGCTTCTCATAGACGGCTTTCATGCCGAGCGTCTGACGGATCTCCTCGCACTGCTCCATGTAGTCTTCCCACACATGCCTGTTGATAACCTTGACGTGGCTGGCACTGTGTGTGCATTGCTCAAGGAAAGGACAGGTGCTGCATTCGTGAGGATTGCTTTTGTATTCCCTGTATCCCATCCTGTCCACCGTGGAGAATTCAAGGGTCTTGTCGTTCGGACAGACGTAGCAGTCGAAGTATTCATCATAGGCGTACTCGTATTTCCGGAAGAATCCCTTCGCCGTCATCGGCCGCTTGTAGGGGAAAACCGGCTTGATCCCGTCATCCAGCAGCATCTTCGCGATCGGAGGGGTCTTGTATCCGGCATCGACCACGATGCATTCAGGATTGAGGCCCTTAACCTTTTTATAGATATCAGGGAATGTCCTTGAGTCGTGTTCGTTTCCGGGATGGATCGTGTACCCGAGGATCCATCCATGTTCATCGCATGCCGTCTCGGCGGTATAGGCGAATACCTGCTTGTGCTCGCCCTTATGGAACCATCCGCTTTCCGGATCCGTCGTGCTTTCCTTCACGGTGCGTCCCTCGCCGCCGCCCGGGGCTTCCGGCCCTTTGGGTCCGCCGTCATCGTCGTCATCCTCTTTCTTCTTCAGGGGCTTCTTTCCGGATTCCTCACGTTCCTTATCGATCTCCGCGTTCAGCTTCGCCTCATAGAACATCGCCTCTTCCTTCGCGGCCCGGTTGATGAATTTCTTATTGTTTGCGCAGGCCTTGATGTGCGTGGCATCGATGAAGACCGTCGAGGTGTCGACGAGCTTATGGGATATGCACTCCTCAAGGACATGCGAGAAGATCTGCTCGAAAAGGTCCGTGTCCTTGAATCGCCTCGTGTAGTTCTTCCCGAAGGTCGTGAAATGGGGAACCGGATCGTAGATGCCGAGCCCCAGGAACCAGCGGTAGGCCATGTTGACCTCGATGTCGCGGATTGTCTGGCGCATGCTCTTGATCCCGTAGAGATACTGGATGAGCGGGATCTTGATGAGGACCACCGGGTCAAGGGAAGGGCGTCCCTGGTCCTCGGAGTACTTCTCTTTCACGAGATCATAAATAAAAGACCAGTCTACGGCACCGTCGATCAGGCGCAGGAGATGGTCTTTCGGGACGAGCTGGTCCATGGAGAAGAACTGCATCTGCTCGCGATTCTTGTCTTTATCAACTGTCATCATAAGGCTCGATACCTCCGCTGATTCTTATTATAAAGTCCATCCTCAGCGGAAGGAAGAGGATTCTGATGCGGGAGATAAAGTCGTGTAAAACGGGAAGAAAAAAAGGGAACGATGTGGATAAAAAATCTTAAAGAAAAAGAAAAGTACTGGAATCCGGGGCTGTGCCCCGGGAAACCAGTACTTTGTCTTCAGTCTGAGGAGGAAACCAATCGGTTTCCTCCATCCTGTTTCTGTATTCCGGAAAGCAGCTGATTCCTGCCCTCTTACGGTTCTTCCCTGTCAGTCTGACGGCTTTTCAGCATCATCCTGCCCGGCATCCGATGCCGTCTCATTGTCTTCACTGCCGAAGGCCGCCCTGAAAGGCAGCGGCTTTCCTTTCGCCATCCTGCTCCGCACGATCACGATGTATACGGCCGATGCGGCAGCCGCGGCAGCCGACACGACCATGGATACCGGAATCGAGGTATTCGGAATGATGAGCTGATCCGTCCTCAGCGACTCCACCCAGAACCTTCCGATTCCGTAGCCGATGATGTAACGGAAGAAGTTTTCTCCCCTGAACTTCACCTTGTTGCGGAAAATGAACAGGAGGATCAGCAGCGCCAGATTCCACATGCCTTCATATAGGAAGGTCGGGTGCACCTGGATGAATTTGATGCCGTCGATGCTGACGACATGGTTCCACATTTCCGTCGTGATCTCATTCGACCTCACGGCCGAGACCGGAAGCTGCATCGCAAAGAGACCGTCCGTATAGCCGCCGAAAGCTTCGCGGTTGAAGAAATTTCCCCAGCGTCCGATGATCTGTCCGGCAGCAACGCCCATGACGACCGTGTCGAGAATCGTCCAGATGTTCTTATGCTTTACCCTGCAGTAAACGGCTGTCGTGATGATTCCGGCGATCAGTCCGCCGTAGATGGCGATGCCGCCGCCCCGCAGGTTGAGGATCTGCAGCAGGTCGTTCTTATAGCTGTCCCACTGAAAGGCAACGTAATAGGCACGGGCGCCGATAAATCCGAAAATGACCAGCAGGATAAAAAGGTCGATGTAGTTTTCGCTCTTCTGCCCGGTCTCCTTCGCGCGGAGCGAAGTCAGCCACAGTCCGACCAGCAGGGCGGTCGCCATCGTGATCCCGTAGATGGCAATCGTGAAATTTCCGATTGCGATCGATTTGATGACATAGTCAAAGTGTATTCCCAGATGCGGGAAATTAATCTGATAGTCCATATTCTCCTCCGGCCTCAGACATTAAAGCGGAACAGGATCACGTCACCGTCCTGTACGACGTAATCTTTTCCTTCCATCCTGATCAGTCCTTTTTCCTTCGCAGCCGTATGCGATCCGCAGTCCAGAAGATCCTGATAATTGATGACTTCCGCCTTGATGAAGCCGCGCTCGAAATCCGTATGGATCTTTCCTGCCGCCTGAGGAGCCTTGCAGCCGATCGGAATCGTCCACGCGCGCGTCTCGTCTTCCCCTGTTGTAAGGAAGCTCTGCAGTCCCAGCAGGTGATAGCTTGCCGCAATCAGTTTTTCAAGACCTGATTTCTTAATGCCGAGCCCTTCCAGGAACTCTTTCTTTTCTTCATCGGACAGCTCGGAGATTTCCTGCTCGATCTGTGCGGAAATAACGAAGACTTCGCTGCCGTGCTCCTTGGCGATTTCCTTTACTTTTTCCACGAACGGGTTGCTGGCTCCGTCGTCTGCGAGGTCATCATCCGAAACATTTGCCGCATAAATGACCGGCTTGTCCGTCAGCAGGTCCAGGCTTTTGCGGAAAGCCTCATCATCTTCGTCGGCGAATTTCTCCAGCGTGATTGCCAGATTGCTTTCTTCCAGATGGGCCTTCAGGGCCTCCAGGACTTTCAGTTCTTTTGCGGCATTCTTATCCGCACCGGACTTTGCCGATTTTCCGGTCTTCGAAATCCTGCGGTCCAGAACATCGAGATCCGCAAAAATCAGTTCCAGGTTGATGGTTTCGATGTCCCTTGCGGGATCAATGGATCCTTCCACATGGATGACATTGGGATCTTCGAAGCAGCGCACGACATGCACGATGGCATCGCATTCACGGATGTTCGCCAGGAACTGGTTGCCCAGGCCTTCACCCTTGGAAGCACCCTTGACGAGGCCGGCGATATCGACAAAATCAATCGTCGCCGGCGTCACCTTTTTCGATTTGCTGAAATCTCCCAGAAGCTTCAGTCTTTCATCCGGCACCGTTACGACGCCGATGTTCGGGTCGATCGTACAGAAGGGATAATTCGCCGCATCTGCTCCGGCCTTGGTCAGTGAATTGAAAAGCGTGCTCTTGCCTACATTCGGTAAACCGATGATTCCCAGTTTCATTTTTCTTCCCTGTCCTTTGACATGATCAGCATCAGGATTCCCCCTGTGAAGGAAATGCCGGCTGTCTTCGATTGTATTTCATTGCTGACTCCGACGGTGCCTCCGCGCGCAAGCGTGTAATTCTCCAGCGGATAGCGAAAGCCTGTCAGGGTAATACCCGTCACTTTTTCCGAAAACGGAAGCAGCGAGACATACTTGCCGAACGCCTCTTCCTTCCGGATCCGGAGCGGTGCATCCAGCAGCAGGATGCGGTTCTGCGGGTCGTCGATTTCCGCCGGTATCTTCTTCTTCAGCGGAATCAGCAGGATCTGTACATTTGCCAGGAAATGATCCAGACGCCCTCCTGCTGCTCCCAGCAGAAAGATCCCCTCGCTCTTTTCCTCAACCGCCTTCCTGACCGCCGCTTCCGTATCCGTAAAATCTTTTTCCGCATGATAATGCTCCGTCGGCACGCCGGCTTTCTCATACCGGCTGACCAGTTCCCTGCCGGCCGAATCATAGTCCCCCAGGATCAGATCTGGTACCGTCCCGATCTCATCCAGCACATGCAGCCCGCGGTCCGCCGCAATGATTTTGGCGCCCGGATGCCCTGCCAGGAAATCCCGGACAAATCCGGGGTCTGCCTCTCCGCCGCTGACGACGATATGCTTCATGACCCGCTACGTTCCCTGAAACGGGCCAGTACTTTTCCGACGTTCTTTTCGATATCCCCGTGAAAGATCATGCTGCCCGCCACAATCACATTGGCCCCGGCATCGAGAGCTTCCGGCAGCGTATTCTCATTGATTCCGCCGTCGACTTCGATATCGAAGGAAAGTCCTGACTCTGTCTTCATTTTCTTCAGTGCTGCAATTTTCTCCGTCGAACCCGGCAGATAGGCCTGCCCGCCGAATCCCGGTTCCACGGTCATCAAAAGGACCATATCGACATCTGCCAGATACGGTTCAACAGCCGAAAGCGGGGTCGCCGGCTTGATCGTGATTCCCGCCTTCTTTCCGTATTTCCGGATTTCCGCAATGGCGGCAGCCGGATCCGGAGCCGCTTCCTGATGGAACGTAATCATATCCGATCCCGCTTCCGCAAAGTACCTGATGAGACGGATCGGATCCGTAATCATCAGATGCGTATCCAGAAAAAGGGAAGTCTCCTTCCGGACCGATTCGATGACCGGTATTCCCAGCGAAATATTCGGTACGAATACCCCGTCCATGACATCCATGTGAAGCCATGTCGCTCCCGCTTCTTTAACTTCCCGGATCTGCTCTCCCAGCTCATTGAAATTGGCCGCCAGGACAGACGGTGAAAGAATATACATTATGAGTACCTCCTTTTTTCTTTTTCAGCAAGTTCGCGGTAGATTTCCGCATAATCTTCATAGCGTACAGAACTGATCCTGCCTTCCGATACGGCTTCCTTGACTGCACATCCCGGTTCCTGCATATGCGCGCATCCCTGGAAGCGGCATCTGCCTTCATACTCCCGGAATTCGGGGAAGCAGTCCTTCAGTTCCTCTTTCTCCATTTCCGACAGTTCAAATGCCGAAAAGCCCGGCGTGTCCATCAGAAAAGAACGGTCATCGAGCGGTATCAGTTCGCAACGGCGTGTCGTATTTTTCCCTCTTGCCAGTTTTCTGCTGATCTCGCCGGTTTCCATATGGATGGAATCCTGCATCAGGTTCGTCAGCGATGATTTCCCGACGCCGGAAGGTCCGGCGGCAACCGTCGTTTTTCCGATCAGATGCTTCTTCAGCTCTGCGATGCCTTCTTCCTTTGCGGCGCTCGTCAGAAAGATCGGATAGCCGGCTTTCCCGTATGTTTCCTTCAGAAGCTTCAGTTCCTTCTCCCGGCCGAGATCTTTTTTGTTGAAGCAGATCAGCACGGGAATCTCTTCCCTTTCCATGCAGATCAGGAAGCGGTCCAGAAGCGTATAGCTGACCTTCGGGTTCTCCAGGGCAAAAATAATGAGTGCCTGGTCCACGTTGGCAGCTGACGGCCGGATCAGTTCATTCCTGCGGGGAAGGATTTCCGTTACATTTCCCTTACGGTCCTGACCCTCCAGGATTTCAAACCGGACATCGTCACCAACCAGGGGTTTTTTCTGTTCCTTTCGGAAGATGCCCCGGGCCCTGCACTCATAAACACCGGATTCCGCTTCGTAAACGTAGTAGAATCCGGCTATTCCTCTGATGATTTTTCCCTGAGCCATCAGCCTGCGCTGAACGGGACTTCCCAGTTCGCACGGATGACGTAGCTGCCGTCTACCAGTTCATACAGATGAACCTTCCCGGTTGCCACTCCTTCCGCACCTGTCGTCTTGAGTTCATACGGGAAAGTGATGGTATCGCCTTCAACGATTGTCGTCTCCGTAGAAGCGCCGTTGACCGTCTGCTCCAGGGTAAGCCTGTAGGCTCCACCCGTATAGTTGCTCGGGGCGCCCAGTCTCTGGTCGCAGCTCCAGGTCGAAGCCGTCGACGTCGTCGATGCGGAGGAAGCTGACTCCGATGCCGTCGAAGAAGCGGCACCCGGCGTATTGATCGTCAGCGTGATTTCAGTCCCTGCCGTCACTTCCGTGCCTTCATCGATGCTCTGGGCCATGACTTCGCCCTGGCCGACGACATCGGAAGTTCCCGTCGCGATGGAAACGACCAGACCGAGTTTCGTGCAGGCCTCAGTGGCAACATCCTGCGTCAGTCCGGTATAGCTTCCGACCGTAACCTTCTCATTGGTAGCTGCACCGGTGCTGACCGTAACCGTAATGGCGGTTGCGGCATCTGCCTTTGTCCCGGCAGCCGGATCGATAGAGATGACGTTGTTCAGCGCCACCGTATCGCTGGAAGCCTTGGCAATCGTAATGTTCGTGAAGCCGGCTGCCGTCAGTGCACTCTGTGCTTCCGTCAGCGTCTTGCCGGTCACATCCGGGATCGCGATTGCCGCAGGTCCGGAGCTCCTGTAATAATAAATGGTCGTGTTTTTCTGAACCTGGGTTCCGGCAGCCGGATCCTGGCTGACAATGTTGCCTGCCGCCTGGTCCTCGGAAGCCTGCTCTCCCTGGTATTTGATGCCGAGGCCGAGCGCCGTCACAGCGGTCTGGGCCTGCGTCTCCGTCATGCCGACGATATTCGGAACCGTCACGACATTCGGGTCTGTAGACGTCGTCGCTGAAGATGTCGAAACGGATGCCGTCGAAACCGTGGCGCTGGAGGCAGCTGAATCCGTCGAGCCTCCGAACTTGAAGATGCCTGCTGCCCTGCCGATGAAATAAATCAGGATGCAGATGATCAGTGCGCCGACGATAAAGCCTCCGATGGTCATGGCTTTCTCCAGGCCTCCGGAAATTCCCTCGTCGTCATCGTCGTCATCATCGCGGACCGGTCTCCGGCTTCCGGAAGTCTTCCCGCCGGAATTCCTGTTTGACTGGCTCCTGCCGGCTGAACTGCGGCTTCCCGAATTTCTGGATGCAGGCACGTCATCCTCCTCGTCATCGTCTTCATCTTCGTCATAGACAGGTTTTTCATAGCCCTTCTGGGCAGCATCCGTTGAGGAATAGACTGCCGGCGAAGCGTCCTGCGCCCTGACCGAAGCTGTTTTCTGCTCCTGGGCACCGGATTTGATGGCCGCCATTTCCGCAGGGGAGATCATGACCGTCTGGGCATGGTCCGAAAGCGGCGCAAGCTGGACAAAATGCCCGTTCGGCTCGATCAGGGATCTCTTCAGGTCCGCAATCACGTCATTCATGGAAGAATAACGGCGGTCGACGCTCTTCTGCGTGCATTTGTAAATGATCTGCTCCAGGCTGTAGGGAAGGTCCGGCGTATATTTCGACGGCGGCTCCATTTCATCCTGAAGATGCTTGATCGCGATCTCCACGGTCGTCTCGCCGTCAAACGGGACGTGTCCCGTCACCATTTCATAAAGCGTGATGCCTACGGAATAGATATCCGACTTTGCATCGGAGTAGCCTCCGCGGACCTGCTCCGGAGAGCTGTAGTGTACGGAGCCCATGGCATTGGCGCTGATGGTGTTGGAAGATGCCGCGCGGGCAATTCCGAAATCCGTGACCTTGACTTTTCCGTCCGTGGAAATGATGATGTTCTGCGGCTTCACATCGCGGTGGACAATTCCCTGTGCATGTGCCGCCGCAAGGCCCATGCAGACCTGGATGGCAATGCTGGTGGCTTCCCTGACCGAAAGCTTGCCCTTCTTGGCAATGTATTCCTTGAGGGTAATGCCTTCCACCAGTTCCATGACGATGTAGTACACGCCGTTGTCGTCGCCGACATCGAACACGTTGACGATGTTGGGATTTGCAAGCCCCGCTGCTGCCTGGGCCTCTCTCTTGAATTTGGAAATGAAGGTGCTGTCGTTCTTGAACTCAGCCTTCATGACTTTGACCGCTACGAAACGATTGAGTTTATGGTCTTTCGACTTATAGACGTCAGCCATCCCGCCGGAACCGATCCGTCCGACGATCTCGTAGCGCTCTCCTAATATCGTTCCTGCTTTTAACATGATTCATCCACCTCGTTGCTGTCCGGTTCAATAACAATTACCGCGATATTGTCCTTGCCGCCGTTGTCATTCGCCTCTCTGATCAGTCTGCCGACCTTGTCTTTCGCCGGCTCCATCCCGTTCAGGACATTGCGTATCTCAGAGTCATCCACCATATTGGAAAGTCCGTCGGAGCACATCAGGATTTCACTCTCCGGCGGAGCTTTAAAATCAAAGAAATCAATTTCCACGGTCGGCGCAGCGCCGAGCGCGCGCGTAATGATATGCTTGTCCGGATGGTTTCGGGCCTCTTCTGCAGAAAGCTCGCCCAGCCGCACCATTTCCTGAACCAGCGAATGATCCTGGGTGATCTGGCGGAGTTCCCCGTCCTCCAGGACATACAGGCGGCTGTCGCCGACATTCGCCGTATAGGCATACTGGTCGATAATCGTCGTGACGACGACCGTCGTTCCCATGCCTGCCATCTCTTCATGTTCCGCCGCTTTTTCCAGGATGCCCGAATTGGCCAGACGGATCGCGTCTCCGATCAGCTTGACCGGATTCTTTTCCCTGCTGTTCTCGATGGATTCCTTGATGGTACGGACTGCAAACTTCGAAGCGAAATCCCCGGCGTTGTGTCCTCCCATTCCGTCGGCCACAATGAACAGGTTGGGAAGATTCCCAACCGGAGTTTCAGAAGCAAAAATGCTGTCCTGATTGATTTTTCTTTTCTGTCCTACGTCAGTTTCCGAGAATGCTCTCATGAAGTCCTTTTCGCTGCGCGTATATGAAAAAAGACAGGTTTTGGCCTGTTATGTCATATACCGCTTTCTTAATTGGCCGCAGGCACCGTCGATGTCCCGGCCCATTTCCCTTCTAATAGTAACATGTATCCCGTTTTTTTCAAGTTTTTTCTTGAAGGCGGCCGCTTCGGAGTGCCCGCTTTCGCGGTAATCCCGCTCTTTTACGGGGTTGATGAAGATGAGGTTGACCAGGCAGTTTTTCCCGTGCAGAAGTGCCGAAAGCCTCTCCGCATCCGCCTCCGAATCGTTCACGCCGCGGATCAGGCTGTACTCGAATGTCAGCCTTCTCCCGGTCGCCAGATAGTAGGCATCCATGGCCGCCATGGCCTCGGAAAGGGGATACTTCTTCTCAACCGGCATCAGACCGGCCCTCTTTTCGCTGTCCGGCGCATGCAGGGAAAGCGCCAGGTTGATCTGCAGCCCTTCCTCCGCCAGTTTCCGGATGCCCGGCACGATTCCGCAGGTGGAAACGGTCACATTTCTCTGGCTGATGTTCAGGCCGTTTTCATCGGTCAGCATCTTCAGGAAATGAACCAGGTTCTCATAGTTGTCCAGCGGCTCTCCCGTCCCCATCACGACCACGTTCGAAATCCTCTCCCCGACGTCTCTCTGGATAGCATAGATCTGGGACAGCATTTCGCCGGGCGTCAGGTTCCGTGTCCATCCGTCGATGGTGGAGGCGCAGAAACGGCATCCCATCCGGCAGCCGACCTGGGATGAGATGCAGACAGAATCGCCGTGACGGTATTTCATGAGGACGCTTTCGACAAAATTGCCGTCGAAGAGACGGAACAGGTACTTCCGCGTTCCGTCCTCTCTGGACTCCTGCATCGTCTCACGCTCCACCCCGAGGATCGGATAGTCCTTTCCAGGACGCTGCGGAGATTCTTCGGCAGGTTCGTCATTTCCGAATAGGAAGCTGCATTTTTCACATGCAGCCATTCATAGAGCTGGCGTGCCCGGTAGGGCTTTTCCCCGAGCGAGGCAAAAATTTCAGCAAGCCCGGCCGTATCGGCCGACAGGATATCGTTCATCCTTCCCTGTCCTTCCGGAAGCGCGCCAGAAAGAAGCCGTCCGACTCATGGACTCCGGGGACCAGCTGCAGGTAGCCTTCCGCCGTCGTGATTCTCTTCAGTTCCCGCGGAAGGTACGGATCGAGGCTCTCCAGGGTAAACGGATACGTATTGGCGAACCAGCGCGTGTTGTCAAGATTCTCCGCATGGCTGACCGTGCAGGTGCTGTAGATGAGCGTGCCGCCCGGGCGCACGTACGAAGCCGCGTTATGGAGGATCTGCTTCTGAAGCAGCGCAAGCTCCTCAATCTTCTGGAGGTTCACTTTATACTTGATATCCGGCTTTCTTCCGATGACGCCCAGTCCCGAGCACGGAAGGTCGCAGAACACGACATCCGCCTTCCCGACCGATGCTTCATCGAACAGCAGCGCATCCTGCATGACCGGCTTCACGTTGATCAGATCCGCCCTTTTGATGTTTTCCTTGATCAGGGCGATTTTTTCGGCCGTCAGATCCCTTGCCTCGACCATGCCGTATCCCGCCATCCGGTCCGCTGCGTGAAGGCTTTTTCCGCCCGGCGCCGCGCACAGGTCGATGATGTAGTCTCCCTGATGAAGACCGGCGATTTCCGTCACCAGCATCGAACTGACATCCTGCGGAAAGATCCAGCCGTTGATGAAGGCTTCCAGCGCCGGCAGGTAATTGTACCCGGAAATGTTGTATGCATAGGGCAGGTAAGGCGCCCGCTTCACGGTAACCCCCTGGTCCCGCAGGCTTTTCAGGATCTTCTCCTTTTCAATGCGGTCCGTTTTCAGGCGTACGGTCGTCGGCCTCTCCGTAAAGAAGCTTTTCAGGATCATCTCCGTCACGTCGATCCCGTATTCATCCGTCCAGTACTTGACGAGCCACCGCGGCGTGGAGTAGACGACGCTCAGGTATTCATTCGGATTGGTATTCCGGTCCGGATAGACAATGCTGTCCAGATTGCGCGCGATGTTCCTCAGCACGCCGTTCACGAACCCCTTCAGGTTATAGAAGCCCTTGCTCTGGGCGAGCATGACTGCCTCATTTACCGCCGCTCCGTCCGGCACGCCTCCCATAAAACGCATCTGATAGACCGCCATGCGCATGATGTTCTGGATGACCGGCTTCATGCGTGCCACCGGGACCGTGGAGAAACGGTCGATGATGTAGTCGATCTCGATCATCCTCTCCACCGTGCCTTCGCACACGCGGGAAATGAAAGCGCGGTCCCGCCTGGACAGATACTGATACCGTTCCAGCGCCTGATGCACCGCAACGTTGCAGTATTTTCCGTTTCGATTGATTTCCATCAGGACATCCAGGATGATGTCCCTCGTATTTACCTGTGCCACTGAAAACTCCTTTTAACGGTTCAAATCATTGTTCCGGATGACATACCCCTTGAGGAATTCCGAAGTCGGCATCCGTTTCCTGCCCTCCAGCTGCACCTCGTCCAGGCAGAGGATTCCCTCGCCGGTCTGGACATAGATGCCCTTATGGTCCTGACGCAGAATGAACCCGGTCTTTCCCGTCATGTCCGGTTTCTCGACATGGGCCTTCCAGATCTTGAACATTCTCCGGTCCAGCACGGCATAGGCGCTCGGCCACGGATTCAGCGCGCGGATCCTGCGTTCGATTTCACCGGCGCTCTTCGTCCAGTCGATCAGTCCCGCTTCCTTCTTCAGCATCTTCGCATAGGGCGTCGTGCTCTCGGCCGGCTGTTTCGTATAAACGGCCGTTCCGTCGGCAATGGAAGGAATCGTCGCGATCAGAAGCGCGGCGCCTTCCCCGGCCAGGCGGTCAAAAAGACTGCCTCCGGTCTCATCCTCTGCGATTTCCACTTCTTTCTGGGAAATGATGTCTCCGGTATCGAGGCCTTCATCCATTCTCATGATCGTGACGCCGGTCGTCTTCTTCCCGTCAAGGATGGCCTGCTGGATCGGGGCGGCACCCCGGTAGGCCGGAAGAAGCGAGGCATGCACATTGACGCAGCCGTATTTCGGCATCTCCAGGATTTCCTTCGGGATGATCTGCCCGAAGGCGGCCACCGCAATCAGATCCGGCTCCATCGCACGGATTTTTCCGACGGCTTCCGGCGTCCTGACCTTCTCCGGCTGAAAGAGCGGAAGTCCGAGTTTCTTCGCTTCCTCTGCCACCGGGCAGGCTGACGGCTCCATCTTTCTTCCCTTCGGACGGTCCGGCTGCGTGATGACGCCCGTGATTTCATAGCCCGCATCAGAAAGTGCTTTCAGGATGCCGACGGAAAAGTCAGGCGTCCCCATAAAAACGATTTTCATTTCTTTTCCCCTTCGCCGGACGGTCCGGCTTCCGATTTTTCTTCTGTCCCGTTTTCCGCATCTTCATCCGTTCCGTCTTCTTCATCGCTGAAGTCATCTTCCGTCACGTCGCGGATGGAGCCTTCCACAAGGTCCATGTACATTTTCCCGTCCAGGTGATCCGTCTCGTGACAGATGGCGCGCGCCAGAAGCCCTTCCCCCTCGACGGTGACCGGCTTCATTTCGCGGTCAAGCGCTTCGACGACGACATGCATCGGACGGGTAACCGTCCCTACTTTTCCCGGCAGCGACAGGCAGCCTTCATCGCCCGTCTGCTCGCC
This sequence comes from Lachnospiraceae bacterium, assembly GCA_022647575.1. Classification (GTDB taxonomy): domain Bacteria; phylum Bacillota; class Clostridia; order Lachnospirales; family Lachnospiraceae; genus Chordicoccus. The sequence continues at coordinate 379,683 of JALCKY010000001.1, forward strand.
TTCCTGCAGCGTGATCTTCGGATTGACGAGGACATGCGGATCATCGCCGACATCGATGACGACGATTCTCTTCAGGATGCCGACCTGCGGAGCGGCCAGGCCGACCCCGTGCGCCTCGTACATCGTATCAAACATGTCATCAATGAGTTCCCGGATCCTCGGGGTCATTTCCGTCACTTCCCTGCAGTGCTTCTCCAGGACAGGATCCCCTGAGATGCGGATGTTTCTGAGTGCCATGATGTTCCTCCGTTTCTTTTCCCGTTTACATGTTGAAGTCAAACTGGATCGACAGGCCGTCGAATCCCCGGTTGACCGAGATATATTTTTCAATTCTGTCTTTTGCCCGGACCAGGATTTCCTCATCCCTGTTGCGGATGCAGATGATCTGGCGGTAGCGGTCCTTGATCTTCCCGACAGCCATGGGCGCCGGGCCGATGGCGCTGAGCACATTCTTCGTATCGAAGCGGCCGATGTATTTCATCAGATACGCCATGCCCTCGCTCAGCCTTGCCTCATCCTGCGAAGAACCCAGGATGGCGGCCATCGCTCCGGAAGGCGGATAATCCATAATGTCCCGGAAAGCGATTTCTTCCCGGTAGAATCCTTCGTAGTCCTGCTGCACGGCCTTCTCAATCGCATAATGATCCGGCTGGTAAGTCTGGACCACTGCCAGGCCTTTTTCTTTTCCCCGCCCGCAGCGGCCGATGGCCTGCGTCACCAGCTGGAAGGTATGCTCGGCAGAGCCGTAATCCGATTCATTCAGGGACAGATCCGCCATCAGGACACCGACCAGCGTGACATTCGGAAAGTCATGTCCCTTGACGATCATCTGCGTCCCGATCAGAATGTCCGCTTCTCCGTCGGCAAATTCCTTCAGGATTTTCCGGTGGCCTTCCTTGCCTTTGGTCGTATCGGTATCCATGCGGAGAATCCTGGCCTCCGGAAACTCTTTCTTCATTTCCGTCTCAACCTGTTCCGTGCCGATCCGGATTCCTCCGATCAGTTTGGAATGGCATTCGGGACATTCCCTGACCATCGGTGCCGTGTAGCCGCAGTAGTGGCAGACGAGCGTTCCGTCGCGGTGCTGCGTCAGGGAAACATCGCAGTGCGGACATTTGACGACATGGCCGCAGCTGCGGCAGGTCACGAACCCCGCATAGCCTCTCCGGTTCAGGAAAAGCATGATCTGCTGCTTCTTCTTCAGCCGGTCCAGGATAGCCTCATAAAGACGCCTGCTCAGAATGGAACGGTTGCCGGCCTTCAGCTCTTCCTTCATATCCACCGCTTCGGCCTTCGGAAGGATGCTGTCTCCGTAGCGTTCCTTCAGCGTCACCAATCGGCAGCTTCCCTGCATGCACCGGTAATAGGCCGTCAGCGACGGGGTCGCCGATCCCATCACGACATGGGCGCCGCACATTTCCGCGCGGCGGACAGCCGTCTCCCGGGCATGGTAGCGCGGGACATTTTCCGACCGGTAGGTATTCTCGTGCTCTTCGTCAATGACAATCAGCCCCAGGTCCGGAAACGGCGTAAAGAGAGCCGAGCGCGGACCGACCATGATCTTCACGTCGCCGCATTTTGCCGCCTTGAACTGGTCATAGCGCTCACCTTCCGAAAGGCGGGAATTGAGGAAAGAAACGCATTTCCCGAAACGGCGGACAAAACGGAGCACGGTCTGATAGGTCAGTGCGATTTCGGGAATCAGCACGATGGCCTGCTTCCCTTCCCGGATTGCCCTGTCGATCAGTTCCATATAGACCAGGGTCTTTCCGCTGCCCGTCACGCCGAAAAGAAGGGACGGACGGTTCTGCCCGGACCATTCCTCTTCGATCTCGCGCACGGCCTTTTCCTGCTCCTGCGTAAGGACATCCGGCTGCAGCTTCTTTGCATCGCTGATGACGCTGCGGTAGACCGCGCTGGATTCGATCCGGAGATCGCCGCTTTCCTCGAGCGAACGTACGGCTGCCGCCGTGACTCTGGCTTTCCTGACCAGATCGGATCTTGAGATCGGATCCTCATCCAGCAGGCACGCCAGAATCCTTGCCTTCGCGGTGCAGTTCCGGCCGAGGAATTCTTCCATCTTTCTCCGGGATTCTTCTTTTCCGGCAGTCAGGGTGACGGTTTCCTCCAGACGTCCCGCGATCTTTTTCCTTGTCGGGAATACCGTATGCAGGGCACGGTTCATTGTCGATCCGTAATGCCTGTGCATCCAGTCCGCCAGCTGTACAAGCTCCGACATCGCCGTCTCGCCGTCCGTCACGACTTCCCGGATTTCCTTGACTTCCCCGCCGTCAAAAGAGCTTGAGCTCCCGAGGCCTGTCACGAAGCCGCGGATGAGCCGGCTGCTCTTTCCGAACGGAACGATGACCGAAGATCCCACGCGCACTTCTTCTTTCAGGGCTTCGGGCACCTCATAGCTGAAGGTCCGGTCCAGTTCCGCGAGGGAAATATCGATGATGACATCGGCAAAGACTCTGCTCATCTGTTTTTCAGGATCTCCTCTATGATCACGCGCTCGTCCATCGGATACTTCTTTCCCTTGATTTCCTGATAGTCTTCATGTCCCTTCCCGGCAAGGACGATGATGTCGCCGGGTTCGCCGTGTTCGATTGCCCACCGGATAGCCTCCCGGCGGTCGATGATCTCAATGTACTTTCCGTCCGTCTTCTCGATGCCCGTCCGGATATCGTCAAGGATGGCCTGGGGCTCCTCATCGCGCGGATTGTCGGAAGTGATCACCGTGAAATCGGCAAGGCGGCCGGAAACTTCTCCCATTTCAAAGCGTCTTGACCTGGCCCTGTTCCCGCCGCAGCCGAACAGACAGACGATCCTGTGCGGATGATAATCCTTCAGCGTCGTCAAAAGGCTTTCCAGAGCCATGGCGTTATGGGCGTAATCGATCATCAGGGAAAACTTGTCGGAAACTTTGACCATCTCGATGCGTCCCTTGACCCTGGCTGCCTTGAGCGCCTTCCTGATATCTTCTTCCCCGATCCGGAAATGACGGCAGATGGCAATGGCCGTCAGCGCATTGTAGACCGAGAACTTTCCCGGGATGTCCAGTTCCACATGGAAATTCATCTCCCCGGCCAGGTCGAATTCAACTCCCAGATAGCCCGGCTGATGAATGTGGCGGATATTGACTGCCCGGAGGGAAGCCTGCGGACTGTCGATTCCGAAAGTCTCAATGCTGCAGGTATGGCCTTCCAGCACCTGCTCAAGATGCCGGTCATCCGCGTTGACAATGCCGACAGTGCACTGCCGGAACAGAAGCCCCTTGCAGTGCATGTATTCCTCGAAGCTGCTGTGCTCGGCCGGTCCGATGTGGTCCGGCTCGATGTTCGTAAAGACGCCGATCTCAAAGGGGATTCCCGCCGTCCGGTCCAGCTTGAGCGCCTGGGAGGAAACCTCCATCACGCACATATCCATTCCCGCATCGATCATTTCCCTGAACGTTTCCTGAAGGACATAGGATTCCGGAGTCGTGTGCTCTGCCGGAATCTTCCTGTCTCCGATGATCGTCTCGATCGTACCGATCAGGCCGACGGAATAGCCTGCATTTTCCAGGATGGATTTGACCATATAGGTCGTGGTCGTCTTCCCCTTGGTGCCCGTAATGCCGATGACCGGAAGGTGCTCTGCGGGATATCCGAAAAATGCAGCCGAAATCACGGCCAGCGCACGGCGCGTGTCCTCAGCGGAAATGACCGTCATCCCTTCCGGGAAGACCGCATCCGCCGGGATCTCCGCCCCCTCCTGGATAAGCACGGCTGCCGCGCCTTTTTCAATGACGCTCTTCAGATAGGCATGGCCGTCCGTTCTGGCGCCTGTCATGCAGATGAACAGGGCTCCGGGGCCTGCCTTCCGGGAATCATAGACGACGCTGTCGATTTCCGTCTCCATGCTTCCCTGCTGCAGTTTTATTTCAAGCCTGCTGGTCAAATCGGCTAATTTCATCAGTTTCTCCTTGTTTTCCTTCTTTTCAGCTGTCTTATTACAATACCATAAACCCCTGTTTTTGACAATACAGACGCCCTTCCGCCTGCTTTAGAGTTTCTTTATAAATTTTATTCTTTCTTCCTGAAGTGTACATATTCTGAACACAAATGTCCTGTATCATAGGTTTCAGATAGTTGGTCAACCACTCACTATCTCCCCCCTCATTAAAGAAGAAAAAGAGGCCTTTCCGATAGGCCTCTTTTTCAATGCATCAAATGCCTTATTCGTTGACGATGATCGTCCCGGCCTTCCCCTGATAGGCCGCCTTGGCACGCGGAATCGAAGTGATGACCGCTGTCCGGTCCGTATTCATTTCCGTGAATTCAATTGCCGCTTCCATCTTCGGGAGCATCGATCCCTGTTCAAACTGATTTTCCTGACAGTAGTTCCTGGCCTGACGGACCGTAATCCGGCCGAGCGATTTCTCATTGTCCGACTTGTAGTTCAGCGTGACCGCATCGACAGACGTGAGAAGCATCAGCATATCCGCATTCAGGCTGATGGCAAGAAGCGAACTGATCAGGTCCTTTTCAATGACCGCACTGGCGCCGCGGAGATCCACGCCCTGCTCCATGACCGGAATTCCTCCGCCGCCGCAGCAGATGACCGTCTCGCCGGCCTTCACCAGCGTGCGGATCGTCTGGATTTCGATAATGTCCTTCGGTGCGGGAGAAGCCACGATCCGGCGGTAGCCGTCCGCCGTCTTCTTCACGAAATTGCCCTTCTGCTCTTCGCGGTCCGCTTCCTCTTTCGAAAGGACGCGGCCGATTACCTTGGTCGGCTCATAAAAGGCTTCATCGTAGGGATCGACAAGCACCTGGGTCAGGACTGTCGAGACCGGCTTGGCGATTCCCCTCGTGATGTATTCGGCACGGATGGCATTCTGCAGGTCATATCCGATGTATCCCTGGCTCATGGCTGAGCAGACGGACATCGGAACGGAGGTATACTCCGGATGATTCTTGGAAAGCTCGCTCATGGCGGTATGGATCATGCCGACCTGATCGGAATTGCTGTGGGTGATGACGACTTCCGCCCCGCTTTCCACCAGATCCGCCACGGCCTTCGCCGCCTCGCGGGTTGCAAGCTTCTGCTCGGGCAGTGACTTTCCGAGCGCGCGGTGTCCGAGTGCCAGGACTACGATTTTCTTCTCCATGCTCTATCCTCCCTCAGGCAAGAACTGTTGTTACTGCGAAATAAACCAGGATAATCGCGCCCAGCGCGATCCGGTACCATCCGAAAGCCTTGAAGTCATGCTTCCGGATATAGCGAAGCAGAAACTTGATGGAAAAGACCGATACGAAAAAGGCCGTCGCCATCCCGAGCAGCAGATACAGGACTTCCGTCCCGGAATAATGGAATCCGAACTTGACCAGCTTCAGGACGCTTGCGCCGAACATGACCGGCACGGCCAGGAAGAAGGTATACTCCGAAGCCACCTTTCGGGTCGTCCCCAGCACGATGCCGCCGAGGATTGTAGCCCCTGAACGCGAGGTCCCGGGAATGAGCGCCAGCACCTGGAATACGCCGATGATGAGAGCCGTGCTCCAGTCGATCTGGGAAATGGATCGGATGGTCGGCGTCAGCTTTTTGTTCCGGTTCTCCACGATGATGAACAGCACGCCGTAGGTAATGAGCATCAGCGCAACCGTCACGTAGTTATAAAAATGCTTTTCAATCCAGCTGTCGAGAGGAAGGGCGACGACGATGGCCGGCAGGCAGGAAATGATGATCTTCAGCCACATGTTCAGCTTCTTCCGGTCTCCGACTGCTTCGATGCCCGTCTTTTCCGGATTCCTTCTGTGGAACGGCCACAGCCTGTTCCAGAACATCACGACGACCGCAAGGATCGCCCCGAACTGGATCACGACCAGGAACATTTCCTTGAAAGCATCCGAAACATTGAGGTGGATAAACTGATCCAGCAGGATCATATGGCCCGTCGAACTGATCGGCAGCCATTCCGTGATTCCCTCTACGATTCCCAGTAAAATGACCTTCAGGACTTCTAACATTTTTTAATCTCCGCAATATCGATCAGTGACAGCTTTCTTCCGTCCGCATGCTCGAGCGATGCCGCCAGCGCCTCGGCCGTGTCGATGGCCGTGATGACGTTGACGCCTGTCTCGATGGCCGAACGCCGGATGAGGAAGCCGTCCCTCTGATGCTCGATGCCGTGAGGCGGCAGATCGATGACCAGATCGATTTTATGCCCCAGGATAAGATCCATCAGATTGGGATGCGGCTGCTCGATCTTGTTCGTCCTGACGGCATGCACGCCGTTCTCATTCAGATAGGCTGCCGTTCCGTAAGTCGAATAGATCCGGTATCCCAGCTTCTCGAACTTCTCGGCAATCGGCACGATCGCATCCTTGTCCTCATCGCGCACGGTGATGATCATGTTCTTGAATTTAGGAAGCCGGATGCCCGCGCCGAGAAAGGCTTTATAAAGAGCTTCATCGAACTGTGCGGAAATGCCGAGGCACTCTCCGGTCGATTTCATTTCCGGCCCGAGGCTGATATCCGCCCCGCGTATTTTCTCGAAGGAGAAGACCGGCATCTTCACGGCGATATGCTCCGCCTCCGGCTGCAGTCCCGGCCGGTATCCGAGATCCCTGATTTTCTTTCCGAGCATGACCTGCACGGCCAGATCGACGATCGGGATTCCCGTGACTTTGCTGATGTAGGGAACCGTGCGGGAAGAGCGCGGGTTCACTTCGATAATATAGATCTCATCGTCCCGGTCGATAAACTGGATATTGACCATTCCGACGACATGAAGCGCCGTGGCCAGCATTTCCGTATACTGCGTGATTTTCCGCTTCGCGGCATCGCTGATGGTCTGGGCCGGATAGACCGAGATCGAATCCCCGGAATGGATGCCTGCCCTTTCCACATGTTCCATGATGCCGGGAATCAGAATGTCCTGTCCGTCGCAGACGGCATCGACCTCAATTTCTTTTCCCGACATATATTTGTCGACCAGGATCGGATGATCCTGCGCATAGCGGTTGATGATGCCGATATAGGCTTCGATGTCCTCATCGCTGATGGCAATCTGCATGCCCTGTCCGCCGAGCACATAGGACGGCCGCACCAGAACCGGATAGCCGAGCTTTCCGGCGACCTTCTTCGCTTCTTCCGCCGTATAGACGGTCTCGCCCTTCGGACGGCGGATGCCGCATTTCTGCAGGATCTCGTCGAAAAGCTGACGGTCTTCTGCCGCATCTACATTTTCCGCGGAGGTTCCCAGGATCGGAACTCCCATCTCCATGAGAGCCTGCGTCAGCTTGATGGCCGTCTGTCCGCCGAACTGCACGACGGCTCCGTCCGGCTTCTCGATATCCACGACATTTTCAACGTCTTCCGGAGTCAGCGGTTCAAAGTACAGCTGATCGGAAATGTCGAAATCCGTCGACACCGTTTCCGGGTTGTTGTTGATGATGACGGTTTCCCATCCTTCTCTGGAAAATGCCCAGGCACAGTGCACCGAACAGAAGTCGAACTCAATCCCCTGGCCGATGCGGATCGGGCCGGAACCGAGAATGAGGACTTTCTTCCGGCCGGAAGTCGGGACGGCTTCATTTTCCCCGTCATAGACAGAATAATAATAAGGCGTGCTGGCGGCGAACTCACCCGCACAGGTATCGACCATTTTGAAGGAGGCATGGATGCCGTACTCCCTGCGGAGGGCTTTCACTTCAGCTTCCTTCTTTCCGGAAAGCGAAGCAATGACGCTGTCCGGGAACATCAGGCGTTTCGCCTCGTACAGCATCTCTTTCGTCAGTTCCCTGCTCTTCAGGGAATATTCCATGCCGACGAGAACCGCAATCTTGTCAATGAACCAGATGTCGATTTTCGTGATGTCGTGAATCTGTTCGTACGGCAGATGACGGCGGATGGCTTCCGCGATTCTCCAGATGCGGAGATCATCCACGGTTGCCAGCTGCTCCAGGAACTCATCATCCGAAAGATTCGAGAAGTCATAGGAAAGAAGGCTGTCCGTGTGCTGCTCCAGAGAACGGATGGCCTTCATCAGCGCCCCTTCGAAATTGGTGCAGATGCTCATGACTTCGCCCGTCGCCTTCATCTGGGTCGTCAGGGTGCGGCGCGCCGTCAGGAACTTATCGAACGGAAGGCGCGGAATCTTGACGACGCAGTAGTCCAGCATCGGTTCAAAAGAGGCATAGGTCTTTTTCGTAATCGCATTCGGAATTTCGTCAAGCGTATAGCCCAGGGCGATTTTCGCGGAGACCTTGGCGATCGGATATCCCGTGGCCTTGGAAGCCAGCGCGGAACTGCGGCTGACACGCGGATTGACCTCGATGACGCAGTATTCAAAGCTGTCCGGATTGAGCGCGTACTGCACGTTGCATCCGCCGGTGATCTTCAGTTCTTCGATGATCCTCAGCGCCGAAGAGCGCAGCATCTGGTATTCCTTGTCCCCCAGCGTCTGGGACGGCGCCACGACGATGGAATCGCCGGTGTGGACGCCGACGGGATCGATGTTCTCCATGTTGCAGACCGTGATGCAGTTTCCCGCAGAATCCCGCATGACTTCGTATTCAATTTCTTTCCATCCTGCGATGCATCTCTCCACGAGGACTTCCCCGACCCGCGAAAGACGCAGGCCGTTCTGCAGGATTTCCTGCAGCTCCTCCGGATCTCCGGCAATGCCGCCGCCGGAGCCTCCCAGCGTATAGGCCGGACGCAGGACCACCGGGTAGCCGATCTTATGCGCGAAGGCAGCTCCCTCTTCCACCGTATGGACAACCAGGGATGCCGCAATCGGCTCCCCGATTTTATTCATCGTATCCTTGAATTCCTGACGGTCTTCCGCTTTCCTGATCGTAAGTGCGGTCGTACCGATCAGATTCACGTCGTGGGTATCGAAATAGCCCTCGTCTGCCAGTTCCATCGCAAGGTTGAGACCTGCCTGACCGCCGAGGGTCGGCAGCACGGAATCCGGCTTCTCCTTTTCGATGATCTGCTTGACGGTTTCAGCCGTCAGAGGTTCGATATAGACCTCATCCGCAATCTGTCCGTCCGTCATGATCGTAGCCGGATTGGAATTCAGCAGGACTACCTCAATGCCTTCCTCATGCAGAGAACGGCAGGCCTGGGTTCCCGCGTAATCAAATTCCGCAGCCTGTCCGATCACGATCGGACCGGAGCCGAGGACAAGTACTTTTCTGATGTCGGGATTCTTAGGCATTTTTTCCTCCCTTCATCATGTTCATGAAACGGTCAAACAGGAAATTGGCATCCCTCGGACCGGGACAGGCTTCCGGATGGAACTGGACCGTGAAAATATTCTTTCCGACATATTTCAGGCCTTCATTCGTTCCGTCGTTGACGTTGCGGAAGGCGGGAACGGCGATCTTCGGATCCAGCGTCGTTTCATCAACGACATATCCGTGATTCTGGGAGGAAATGCTGACGCGTCCGTCTCCCATCAGGTCCTTGACCGGATGATTGCCGCCGCGGTGTCCGTATTTCATCTTGTGCGTATCGGCACCCGTAGCCAGCGCCATCAGCTGATGCCCCAGGCAGATGGCAAAGATCGGGACATCCGCATCATACAGCTTCCGGAGCTCCCGGATAACGCCGGTGCATTCCTTCGGATCTCCGGGCCCGTTGGAAAGCATGATGCCGTCCGGGCGGTCCGCCAGGATCTCTTCTGCGGATGTGTCCGCCGGGTAAATGGTGACCCGGCATCCGCGGCTGTTCAGATTTTTTGCGATATCGGATTTCGCTCCCAGATCGAGGAGCGCCACTCTGAAGGAATCTCCGGGCAGGACTGACTTCTTCCTGCAGGTCACTTTCTCAACGACTTTTCCGGTGGTATAGGCCCGGAGCTGCGGAAGCACTTCATCAGGGCTGCCGTACTCCTTTGTCGTGATCATGCCGTTCATCGTACCCTTTTCCCGGAGGATTTTGGTAAGTGCGCGCGTATCGATTCCGGAAATGCCGGGAATATCATTTTTCTTAAGAAACTCGGTAACTGAGCCTTCCGAACGGAAGTTGCTTGGAATTCTGGAGAATTCACGAACGATAAAACCATCAACCCACGGCCGGCCGGATTCCATGTCCTCCGTACAGATGCCGTAATTCCCGATCAGCGGGTAGGTCATGCAGACTGCCTGCCCCGCATAGGATGGATCGGTCAGGACTTCCAGATAACCGGTCATCGACGTATTGAATACGATCTCGCTGACCGTTTCCCGGGCTGAGCCGACGGACATCCCCGTAAAAACAGTTCCGTCTTCCAGAATCAGATATGCTTTCACGTCTTATCCTGCCTTTCCTAAGTTCCGAAAGATTATACTATAACTAGTGCACCTTTTCAAGGGAGGATTCAACATTTTGTGGTGTCCCTGCCCGGGGTCACCCGCTCTGCGAAGGCAGCTTCACGATGACATAGCCGTTCTCCTGACGGATATAGCCTTTCTCCGGCCAGGACGGCATGGAGGCGGCTTCCTTCCCCGCTTCGTCTGCCTCAGTCTCTCCGGGCGCTGCAAACGCATAGCCCCGGATCACGGCGAACAGATAAAGCTGGTTGGAAAAACTGATTTCATTTTTATAGGAACTTGAATCAAAATAAGAACGTCCGATGAATTCCGTCTGCGTGACGCAGGCCGGGTTGAGCGGGGCCTCCCAGGTTCCGTAGAAAATCACTTTCTGATTCGTCTCGCTGATTCCCGCCTGATGCATGTCGCTCACGATGCTGTCCAGCATGCTGCAGTCCTGTTCATAGCGGACACGGTCCGTATACCACAGCCTCATCGTCGTCTGCGTCTGCTGAAGTCCGGCCGCCAGGATGAAGGCCAGGACCGCAATGCCGGCAAGACCCGGCATTTTCGAAAGCAGTCCCGCCGCTTTGCCTCTCATAAGTTCCTGTCTTTCCTGATCGAAGGAAGCTGCAGATGCCATGAGTCCGGCTGCCAGGACAAACGGCAGCGTATACTGATTTCTGTAAGTCGAAGCCTGCCCCAGCAGGATCGGCATCGTAAAGGCTGACAGCAGGAAAAGGAAGAACGCGATGACAAGCGGTGCGCCCGTTTCACGGATCCGTTCCTTTACGCGCGGCAGATGGAACAGGATTGCCGCAGCAGCAGCCAGAAGCATGAAAGTATATCCCTTGCCGCAGTTCTGATTCACTCCCAGCAGGACACCCTTCAGATACTCTCCGATGTTTTTCAGGCACTGGGCAGCCGGAGCTTTCGTCCACAGGAAAGTTGCATAGGCATCATTGACTGTCGGGTTGAGAAAAATCCTGGAAATTCCGAACCCTGCCGCTGCCCCGCAGAGAAAAGTAAGAGCCAGCTTCAGGCAGACGGTCCACGCTTCTTTTCCTCTGCGGATTCCCTTCAGGAGCAGAAACCCTGCCAGCGCACCTGAAAGATAGAGTGCGTAATTTGCCTCATAAGTCGTGAAGGCGACGGGCATGATGAGAACGCCTGTCACCAGGAAGACCTTCCGGTCTGTCCGGATCCATCTGAAAATCAGGATCAGGGACAGTGCAATCAGGAAAATGGAAAAGGCGACCTCCGGATTCTGGAGTTTGAAGAACCACTGATAGACAAAAACCGGATGGGAAATAAACAGTCCGCAGAAAATCCAGAACGGGTATTCTTTCTCCCCGCTGACAGAATAGAAAAAGAAAGAAAAAGTCTCCAGGAAAAGTACAATAAAAATGTAAGCCAGCGCCAGTGCAAAATAAGGATTGAAAGCCGACAGATGAAACAGCTTCTGAAGAACGACCGAACCCCATCGTCCGATGGACAGCCAGTCCAGCGTCGACATCTGGTGGACCATCATGTTGTCCGTATCCAGAAAAACCGTATCGGAAATGAAGCAGACTCCGTAAACGATCAGGACTGCCGCCGCGTTGAAGATCAGCAGTCCCTTATGGCTTGCTATGAACTTTTTGTACTGCTTCCATAATTCACCCATCGTTCTGCAGGCGGGCCGGAAATCCTTTTCCGGAAACTCCCATGCAGCCGCCTGTCGTTCTGCACGGAATTCATGTCTGCGCTTCGGCATGCAGCTGCCATTCAGCGCCGGCATGCCAGTTATAAGAATAAAAAAAGGCCGGGAACCGATGATACGGCACCCCCGACCTTTTTACAGTGCAGGAGAAGGGACTTGAACCCTCATGATCTTGCGAACACAGGCACCTGAAGCCTGCGCGTCTGCCAATTCCGCCACTCCTGCGCGGCAATGAACATTTTACAATGTTTCATCCCGTTCGTCAACATGAAAATCAAATGAAAATACCAGTTTCCTGCAGGTTTATTTTTCCCTGCCTGATTTTCCGCCGGGCAGCAGCGAACTGATGACTGCCAGAATGCTTCCGAGGAAAATGAACAGGTCCGCCGCATTGAAGACCAGACGCCCGATTTTGCCGATTCCCGTCCGGATGCGCAGAAAGTCCGTCACATACCCGTGCGTCCAGCGATCGGTCATATTTCCGGCTCCTCCGCCCGTCAGAAGGGCCAGCGCCAGTTTTGTCAGATGCTTTCCTTTCTGGAAAAGCACAATCAGGAAAGAAAGGGCCGTGACGCCGAAAGCGGCTGTGGTGACCATCTTTACTTTTTTGCTGTCTTCATGAAAGAAGCCGCCCGCCGAGCCGCTGTTCTTCATTCTCTGAAGATAGACCTTCCCGCCGAGTTCTTCTTTCGGCTCGCCGTTTTCTTCCAGATGATCCTCCATGTATCTTTTAAGGAAAAAATCAAGAAAGAAAACCGCTGCCGCAATGAGCAGATAAATCATCTGTTCTCCTGTTCCCCGCTGCCTGCCGGCAGACAGCTGTTATGAAAAATCATCCTTGATCTTGTCGGTTTCTTCCTGTACGGTTTTCTTCGCCTTGTTCAGGGCGTCCACGACTTCGTCGTGCATCTCGGCAGCCTTCACCGCAATCTTGTCGCCGGTCGTTTCCTCAGCCGGATCGTCACCGTCCGCCGGCTTCTCTTCGTCATCCGCCTGTCCGTCCGCAGCCGCTTCTTCCGCCTCTCCGGCCGGCTTCTCCGCCGTCGGAACCAGTGCTCCGCATTTCGGGCAGAAAGAGTCTTCGCTGTTCACCGCTGCCCCGCATTTCGGACAGATCTTCTGTCCCTTCAGTTCCGCAATATTTTTCTTGAACACTTCGACCTGACCAAGATGCATCTTGATCTCGGCAAACATTTCCTTGTACTCTTCAGGCGGATTCCCCTTCCGGTAGAAAGCCTCGCCGACAGCCTGATACAGCTTGTCGATCGTCTTCTGCTCGCCGTTCATCTGCGCAGTCAGCTTCTGCGTCTCGAAGAAAACATTCGTCTTGCTTGCCGCGGTATTTGCCGCATCCGAAAAATGCTTGCCTAAATCTTCAAAGAAATCATTCGACATGGTACTGCTCCTTTCAGCGTGTTTTTTGCTTTTAACAGTATCTATTCACCGGACTGGCCGCGGAGAAGAATCTTCGGGCCGCCTTTGTGCTCAATGTATTCCCGCGTAATGATGACTTCTCCGATGTTGTCGTCCTTCGGGACTTCATACATGATATCCGTCATGAAGCCTTCAATGATTGCCCGGAGGGCGCGTGCGCCGGTATCTTTTTCCAGTGCCTGTTTCGCAATCACCCGGAGTGCCGCATCCTCAAAGGTGAGCTTCACCTCATCCATCGCCAGAAGGGCTTCGTACTGTTTCAGGATGGCGTTCTGCGGTTCCCTCAGGATCCGCACCAGCATATCCTCCGTCAGTTCCTCCAGGGAAAAGACAATCGGAAGCCTTCCGAGGAATTCCGGAATCATCCCGAATTTCCGGAGATCCTCCACGGTTACTTTCTGCATGATGTTGGGATCTTCGTCATACTTGTCCTTCAGATCCGCATGGAAGCCGATGGAGCCTTCCCGGTTCAGCCTCTCCTTGATGATTTCCTTCAGGTCAGGAAATGCCCCGCCGCAGATGAACAGGATATTTTTCGTATTGACCATCTTAAGCGGCACCATGGCATTCTTGGAAGTCGCACCGACGGGCACTTCGATTTCGGAGCCTTCCAGAAGCTTCAGCATTCCCTGCTGGACAGCTTCGCCGCTGACATCCCTCTGGTTCGTATTTTTCTTCTTGGCGATCTTGTCGATCTCGTCGATGAAAATGATTCCGTGCTCCGCCTTCGAAACGTCATTTCCCGCCGCTGCCAGCAGCTTCGACACGACGCTTTCGATATCGTCGCCGATGTAGCCGGCTTCCGTCAGGGAGGTCGCATCCGTCAGGGCAAGCGGCACGTCCAGAAGCTTGGCCATCGTCTGGACAAGATACGTCTTTCCGCTTCCGGTCGGGCCGATCATCAGCATATTTGACTTCTCGATTTCAACCGGTTCCGGAAGGTTCGGATCCCTGATCTTCTGCTTCTTCTGTTCCTGCCGGATCTTGTTCAGCTTTTCTTCTCCGATGATCCGCTTGTAATGATTATAGACGGCAACAGACATGATTTTCTTGGCCTGCTCCTGACCGATGACGTACCGGTCCAGCTGTGCCTTGATTTTATGGGGAGGCAGGATATCCTTCATCGTAAACGGCACTTCATCCGTCTTTTTCTGCTTCTCCGCTTCCGCCGCCGGATCCTGCCGGAAATTGCTGTAGAAATCCGAGAGGTCGATTGCTTCGACGTTCGGAAGATTGCTGAGCAGTGAAGAATAATTCACACCCCCGCTGCGCATGGTATCCAGGCTCTTCTGCATGCAGTCGCGGCAGACATGCATGTTCCCCGGAAGATCGATCATCGGTCCGGTTACGCTCTCCGGCCGTCTGCAGAGAAAGCAGATTTTCTCGGCTTTCTTTTCTTCTTTCTGATTCGCTTCAGATGTTTCTGTTATTTCGTTTTTCTGATTCCCGTTTCGGTTTTCGTCGTCCATGAATCCTCTTCTTTCCTGAAATACAGCTTTCATTATAGCCTTGCCTGATGTATGTCACAAGTGAACTTTTTCTAAAGTAAAAGGGACGGATTTCTCCGTCCCTCTGAAAGCATTCTGTACTGCCTGCATGCACTTTCCGTCATGCGCCGGATCCGGATTACTGACCGCTTCCCGGAAGCTGCTGAGTCCCGTTCTGGAATGGCGATGTACCGTTCGGAAGCTGTGAACTGCCTCCCTGATCCTGCTGCGTACCGGAGTCCGCCTGGCTGTCCGTGCTCTGCGACGTACTTCCGGAAACATCTGCATCTGCCTTGGCGCCCAGCGTTACCGAAACCGTCTGCGTCTCATAGGCTGTCTGGTCGCTGTTGAGACGGCTGACTGAGAAATCAATGGTCGTGCCGGCCGCATAGTAGGTCAGCTCTTCCACAAGATCATCCGCCGAAGTAACGGAATATCCGTCGATTGCCGTAATGATGTCGCCTTCCTTGATGCCGGCCTTATCGGCTGCCCCGCCGCTGACGACACTGTCAACATAGGCTCCTGCAGGATATCCCTGCTGCACATAAGCAGTCGGCATCGTCTTTACGCTGACGCCCAGATAGGACGCCTGCGAATCATCCACCTTCTGCCGGTCAGCCTTGTTCATCAGCTTGTTCAGGATCGGCTCTGCCTTGGAAATCGGAATGGCATATCCCATGCCTTCAACCGTTGTATCCGAATACTTGACTTCATTGATTCCGATCAGCTCGCCCTTCATGTTCAGAAGTGCGCCGCCGGAATTGCCCGGATTGATGGCTGCATCCGTCTGAAGCAGGGTATGGCTGACATTGTCAACCGTTACCGTACGGTTCAGTGCGGAAATAATGCCGGAAGATACGCTCTGGCCGTAGCCGAGAGCATTGCCGATTGCCACAAACCGATTCGCCGACCTGGCAGCTGTCGGAATCGCCGATGGTGATTACCGAAATCTTGCTTTTGGTATCATCGGTCAGATCTGAAAGCTGGACGGCTACCACGGCAAGGTCTTCATCTGCATTCGTCCCTTTGATGGTAGCAGATGCCGCCGTGTTGTCGACAAAGGCAACGGAGATCGTATCCGAACCCGAAATGACATGGTTATTTGTCGCAATCAGAAGTTCCGTATCGGTCTGTCCGACGATGATTCCGGAACCATCCGCTTCCGCTTCATACTCCTGCGTCTCTCCTGTAAAGAAAGACTGCACCTGCTGCACCGTCTTCGTCGTAATGGCGACCATGGAAGGCATGACATTGGCTGCTACCTGTTCAATGCTCATATCGCCGTCGGAATTATTGACTGCTGTTCCGGTATCCGAAGAACTGTCCGTCTTGGAAGAAGCATCTCCCTTGCTTTCCGTTGAACCGGCTGTGCTGCTCTGCGAAGAATCCGTTCCCTGATCCGGCTTGCTGATTGCTGCGGAAGACTGCTGATTATTCCCGTTATTATGATTTCCGGTCATGGCATTTCCCAAAAGAGACACGCCGAGAAATACAAGCGCTGCCACGAGAGCGCACACGCCGGCAATCGCTGCTCCGATTCCGATTTTCCTGCCGAGGCCGGAAGACTTCTTCGGCGGCTTGTCCGAACCTCCGGAAGGCTGTCCGCCTGCCGGCTGGCTGGAGAACTGATACGTATCGTACCCGCTGTTCTGTCTGCCGTCATATCTGGTGACATCTGTCCCCGGATCCTGATAGCCCGGCATCGTGAAGTTCTGTCCGCCGCTCTGTGCATCGGAATTCTGGGAACCGTAATTCTGCGTATAGCCGTTATTCTGGGAGCCGTAATTCTGACTTCCGTTATTCTGGGAACCGTAATTCTGACTTCCGTAATTCTGCGTATAGCCGTCATTCTGCGAGCCGTAATTCCGGTTTCCGGAATTCTGCGCATAGCCATTATCCTGAGAACTGTAATTCTGGCTTCCGGAATTCTGCGCATAGCTGTCATTCTGGGACCCGTAATTCTGGCTTCCGGGATTCTGCGCATAGCTGCCATTCTGGGAACCGTAATTCTGGCTTCCGGAATTCTGCGCATAGCCGCTGTTCTGGGAGCCTGAGTTCCCGGAAGCATAGTTCTGGGAGCTGTAGTTCTGAGAACCGTAGTTCTGAGAGCCGTAATTCTGGGAACCGTAATTCTGCGTATAGCCGTCATTCTGGGAACCATAATTCTGCGTTCCGGAATTCTGTGCATAATAATCGTTCCGGGAACCGTAATTCTGCGTTCCGGAATTCTGCGCACCGGTATCCTGTGAACCGTAAGCCTGCGAGCCGTACGTCTGTGAGCCGTATGTCTGTGAGCTGTCGTTCTGCGTGCCGGTATCCTGCGCGCCGGTATCCTGCGCGCTGATGTTCTGCGTGCCGTCATTCTGAGAACGGAAATCCTGCGAAGTACTGTCCTGCCGGCTGAAAGCCTGCGAACTGAAAGTCTGCGCACTGTCCTGCTGCGCGGAACCCTCCTGTACATCCGGATTCACAGAGGAAGAAACCTCCTGTTCAGCTGCTGATGCACTGGCGGATTCCGTCCCGTCGGAGCTGAAGGATGCCGAAGCATCGCCTGCCGCCGATCTGCCCTCATTTACAGGCTGCTCCGTGTTTTCGCTGCCTGCATTATTCTGACCGTAATTCCATTCATCACTCATGATTCATAAACCCCTTTCTGGATCTTCTATCAGAATAGGGGATAATTGTGTCTACTTTGTGATTAAATCATAAAAAAAGACTGCCGGACTTTTCGGATGTCCTGCAGTCTCTTTTTTCGGATTCATTCAACCGTGACCGACTTGGCCAGGTTTCTCGGCTTGTCGACGTCAAGTCCCTTGCCCAGCGAAATGTAATAGGCAAAAAGCTGAAGAGGGATGACTGCCAGCGAACAGGTGAAATACCGGCTTGTCTTCGGCAGATAAAGAACGTACTGCGCCGACTTCTCCACCTCGACATGGCCGGATGTCGTAACGGCCATGACAAATGCCCCGCGCGTGATGACCTCCTGCACATTGGACAGCGTCTTTGCGATCAGCTCTTCCTGCGTCAGCACGGAAATCACCAGCGTCCCGTCCTCTACGAGGGAAATGGGGCCGTGCTTCAGCTCGCCTGCCGCATAGGCTTCGGAATGGATATAGGAAATTTCCTTCAGCTTCAGCGAGCCTTCCAGCGATGCCGCATAGTCCAGTCCTCTGCCGATGAAGTAGATATCTTTGGCCGCCAGATAGCGGTTTGCGAACTTCTGGATTTTTTCTTTATTTGCCAGAAGCATCTCAATCTGGGACGGAAGTTCTTCCAGGCTCCGGATGAGGCTCTTCTGTTCTTTCTCATCGATCGTGCCGCGGACCGAGGCAAACTTGACTGCCAGGAGATAATGGGCAATGAGCTGCGTGCTGTAGCTCTTGGTGGCTGCAACGGCGATCTCCGGTCCGGCCCAGGTGTACAGGACGTGATCCGCTTCCCGCGCGATTGAAGATCCGACTGCATTGACGATGCCGAGCGTCCGGAGGCCTTTGCTTTTCGCAAGCCTCAGCGCTGCAAGGGAATCGGCGGTCTCTCCCGACTGGCTGACGATGATCACCATCGTGCCGGGGTCGCAGATCGGATTGCGGTAGCGGAATTCCGAAGCGACATCGACCTCCACCGGAATGCGGGCCATTTCCTCAAAAATATATTTGGCGGCAACGCCGGTATGGTAAGCCGTGCCGCAGGCAACGATATAGATTCTCTTCATGTCGCGGATATCCTGATCCGTCATTCCCAGTTCCTCGATGACGATCCGTCCGTCGCGGATTCTCGGGCTCAGGGCATTCTTGACGGCATTGGGCTGGTCATAGATTTCCTTGAGCATGAAATACTCATAGCCGCCTTTCTCAGCGGCATCGATATCCCACTCAATCGTCTTCAGCTCTTTTTCGATCGGCTCGCGGTCAATGTTGCAGAAGGAAACCTTCTTACGGGAAATGGAAACGATCTCCTCATTTTCCACGAAGTAGACATTGCGCGTATAGCGGAGGATTGCCGGGACATCCGAGGCAATAAAGTTTCCGCCGGCCGATGTACCGATGACCATCGGGCTGTCCTTCCTCGCCGCATAGACATGATCCGGATGATCGCGGAAGAGAATGGCCAGCGCATAGGAGCCTTCAATTCTCTGCATGACCGTGGAAATTGCCTTGACCGGATCGCCGTCGTAATAGTATTCAAGAAGCTGTGCCACCACTTCCGAATCGGTTTCAGACCTGAATTCAATGCCCTTCGACTGAAGCTTTTTCTTCAGCTTCATGTAGTTTTCGATGATGCCGTTGTGCACAACCGCAATGCTGCCGTCCTCGCTGAAATGAGGATGCGCATTCTCAACGGACGGCGCCCCGTGGGTTGCCCATCTGGTATGGCCGATGCCGGCAGTTCCCGGCAGGGTCGTGCCGCCGTGCGTCTGTTCATACAGGATGGAAAGTTTCCCCATCGCTTTGGCACAGCTGATCTTTTTTTCTGCCTCGTCAAAAACCGCGATGCCGGCAGAATCATATCCCCTGTATTCCAGTTTTGAAAGGCCGTCCAGAAGAATCGGGCCTGCCTGTTCTGTTCCGATGTAGCCGACTATGCCGCACATAATTTAAGCCTCCTCAGTCATCGGAGCCTTGATAGCTCCAGAAATCTTTGTTCCAGGTGCATTTCATCACAAGTGCCTTCGGCAGGATCCGGTATGCCTTTCCCAGCCTGAAGCCCGCCAGTTTGCAGAAGCTCTGCATATAAAGATGCGGGATCAGATACCCTCTCCCGATGCTGCTCAGATAATGCCGCGTCCGGCTGACCAGTTTCTTTCCTTCCCGTGCGCTCGGCACTCCTTTGAAAATCTCCGGATGCATGGCCTGCGACACGCCGTTGTCAAAATAGCGGTGGAACTGCTCCCCGTTTGAATAATTGTGGGAATGGATGACGGAAGCGGATGCGACGTAGCGGATGGCATAGCCGAGCCGGATGAGCCGTCCTCCGTAAATCATGTCTTCGTTGAAAATGCAGGGTCGCGTGAACCCTCCGATTTCTTTATACATTTCATGATCGTATGCCGCGCAGACATTTGAACAGAAATAGGTCTTGATGCCGAGCCTCGGCAGGTCTGCCGCCGTCTTCTTCATTTCCTCATCCGGATAATTGAACTGCCTCGTGTAGCCCTCGATGATCTGGCAGTGCTCATCCGGAACCTGTCTGGCATAGGCAGCCTTGACATCCGGATCGCGGAAGGCCTGAACCAGCCTGTAAATGAGGTCCGCATCTTTTGGCACCGCATCCTGCGTCATGAACAGCAGAATGTCCGCATTTGAAAAACCGGCACCCATGTCGCGGGTTCCGCCGTGATCGAACCGGCTTTTGGGAATCTGAAAAACCTCGGCGGTTTTTATGCCCTCGGTCAGCCTCGGATCCCACAGGGATTCGTCCGTATTGATGACCAGGATGTGTCCGGCGGGATAGGTCTGCTTTTCCAGTCTCTCCAGAAGCTCCCGGAGTCCTGCGTCCGGTCTGTACGCGGGAATGATTACATCCACGCTCGGATGTCTTTTCATTTCAGCCCTCATTCAGAAGGAAAGTACCATCTGAGCTTCTTCTGTGAAGCTGAAATGGTACTCCCCGGTTTTTGCCTCGTGTATCGTTTTATTTGACGCTGTCTGCTTCTGATCCTGCGGCCGGTATGACGGAAGCCGCCTTGGCTTTATCAATGTCGTCCTCAGTGTAGCCGCTGTTCTGCTCCATCTGGTAGCTGTAATCCAGAACCGTCTCCGACGGTGTGTAATTATCATCGTTGAAGAGGAACTTGTGAAGCTCCTTCACATTCGTGGCCAGCGTGACCGGCACCAGATACTCGCTGTTGATATACGGCGAATCTCCCAGGTATTCAAACGGAAATCCGGTCGTATTGACGATGGCATAATAGCCGATCATCTGCGCCGCCATCTTGACGATCATGGCATTGGAGAGGTTTGTCTTGCACAGCGGGAAGACGTCGTTGATGATTTCGTTCACCGCGCCCATTCCCTGTCCTCTGGCTTTTTCGACGATTTTCTCAATGACGAGTCTCTGCCTCTGCGTACGCTTCATGTCGTTTCCGGCTGTATAGCGGATCCGGGCATAAGAGACTGCCTGCACGCCGTTCAGCGTATACGTTCCGTCTGCCTCCGGCAGTTTTTCATACGTCATGCCGGTGACCTTCGAAGTCTCGACGCAATAGTTGTTCAGGTTGACCGCTTCATCCTTGGTCATCGTGATGGAAATGCCGCCGACATCGTCAACAAGAACGGCAACCGCCTTGAAATCGACGGCCAGGTAATTCGTAATGGAAAGGTCCAGATTCGTATTCAGCATGGAAAGGAACTGCTTGACGGATCCGTTGCAGTAGGCGGCATTGGCTTTCTGGAAATCGTAGTTGTCGCCGTCGATGTTCAGGTAGGTATCCCGGTAGACGGACACCAGCTTGACTTCCCCGTTGTCGTTGTTGATGCTGGCAATGATCATCGTGTCGGAATTGCAGTAATCAAAATCATCCGTATCCCGTGCGTCGATGCCCAGAAGCGCAATGTTCGTATAGCCCTGCATGACTTTGTCGACAGTCGCCGCGGAGTTGACCGTGACATTGTCCGTATTCAGGTTTTCATCGGAAACGGTCGAAGCGGCCGTGCTGTTCGATGACGCCCCGATATTGTGGAGCCCCTGATTGATTTTTGCATAGATAAAGATGCCTATGACCAGAGCTGCCAGAATCAGAAGTTCAATGACGAAAAGTACGATACTGCCTTTTTTCCTTCTTCTTTTCTTTCTGTTCGGATAATTTGACATAAAAACCTCTTAACCTCTTAATATGCGTTTTTGTTGACAAAGCCTCTGAAAATCGTCAGGAACAGAATCTTGACATCAAGTCCCAGCGTCCAGTTCTCAATATAATACAGATCGTAGTCTATTCTCTTGCGGATCGAGGTATCTCCCCGGTATCCGTGAATCTGCGCCCAGCCTGTCAGACCCGGCCGGACCTGATGCTTGATCATGTACCGCGGAATCTCTTCCTGGAATTTCTCCACGAAGAAAGGTCTCTCCGGTCTCGGTCCCACAAGGCTCATATCCCCTTTCAGGATATTGAAAAGCTGGGGAAGTTCATCGATGCTTGTCTTTCTCATGACGCGTCCGATTCCGGTGACCCTCGGATCGTTCCGGACCGTCCACGTCTCATCTTCTGTCTTCAGGTCCTGAACCACCATCGACCTGAACTTATACATCATGAACGGACGGTTGTGAAGCCCTACCCTTTCCTGCTTGAACAGAACCGGACCTTTGGAAGTTGCCTTGATCAGGACTGCAAATACCAGCATGACCGGCGAGGAAATGGCGATTGCCAGAATGCTTCCCACAATATCCATCAGCCGTTTCGTCGCAGCCGGAAAAGCATTGGACAGCGGCACGTACCGGATGTTGATGACAGGCAGTCCCAGGACATCTTCGGTATACGGCTTCGTGGGGATGATGTTGTTGTAATCGGGAATGAACTTTGTATGCACGCCCGACTTCTCGCACAGCGCCACGATTTTTTCCAGCCGGTAATATTCCGTCAGGCTGAGGGTGATCGTGATCTCATCCAGATGATTCTCCGGAAGGATCACCATCAGGTTGTCAATCCTGCCCAGTACCTTGATTCCCTTGTAAGTCGTTCCTGCCTGGACCTTGTCATCCAGAATTCCCCTGATGTTGAATCCCCACTGAGGATTCAGGAGGACCCTGTCAATGTATTCTTCCGCCGCACGGCTGTATCCGACGAGAAGAACGTTCCGCTGGTTCAGTCCGGACTTCCACATCTTTTTCAGCGATGCCCAGATGGCCAGCCTGGCCAGAATGTCCAGAATCACATTGAAGACAAAAAAAAGGGCGATCATCGAACGCGACCAGTCATCCTGATGGAACAGGAAAAGCACAACCAGGAAGACCAGATACGAAACGACATTGGCTGCAAAGATACCGGCAATCTCATTCCGGCGTCCCTTCATGCGGTTTGCCGTATAAAGATTGAATGCCGAATAAAGAATGATCATAACCGGTATGATCACAGAGAGCGCCGTCATATAGACGGGGACCGGCACCGACTCAAAAGAATGTCGGAAAATCCCGCTGCGGAACCGTATGAACCACCCCAGGACATACGATATGGCAATGACAGCGGCATCAATCAGAACCAAAAGCCGGTTAAAATACTTTTGATTATCCTCTATCAAGCCCCTATACCCCAATACCCTTTTAAATCTTCAAGTGAATATCATACTATACCGTATCTTAATCCGCAAGTTTTCTTTTCCCTGCGAATCCTTAAAATTCCCTTAACTTGCCTCAGATTCCGTCATTTTTCAAGCCTTTTCCGGTATTCTTTGAGCATTCACTTACCGCTTTCCGGGCATCTTTTCCCTTTATCGGTAAAAGAAATTCGCAATTCTCCGGAAGATATTGATCCACAGTTCCAGCTGGATCACGAAATAGTTCTTCAGGTTTTCCGCACGGAAGACGACCTTTCTGCCCTCCTGCCGTCCCTTCCGGCTCAGCCGGAAGCCTTTCCCGATGCCAAGGGCGTACTCCCGTCCGTATCCCTTCAGGATAAAGAAAACCCACTTAATCAGGAAGCCCGGAATCAGAAGAGGCAGATTCAGGATCAGCTGAAGGACCGGCATGTTCTTCGCGATCAGATAGACTGAATTCCTGGAAGAATTCCGGACCTTGAAGAGATTGTAAATGGAGCCGCTCGCGGCGCTTCCTATATGAAGGACGCTGGCTTCCGGCTCATAGACATTGCGGTAGCCTTCGATCCTGGCTCTCCATCCGAGGTCCGTATCTTCCAGATAAGCGAAATGATTCTCGTCAAACAGGCCGATCTGATCGAAGATTTTTTTCCGGTAGATGGCTGCTCCTGCACAGGTAAAAAAGACATCCGTGCTTTTCCGGAACCTCTTCCCGTCATGCTTTCCTTTCCCTCTTGAGAAAGCCCATCCGAGGGCGCAGTAGAAATCACCCGCGTCGTCGATGATTCCGGAATCCTTCATGGAAAGCATTCTGGCCTGACAAGAGAAAATCCGTTCATCCTTCTCTGCCGCATCGTACAGCCTCTTTGCAAAAAGCGGATCCGCCTTCGTATCGTTGTTCAGAAGGATAATGTACCGAAAAGAACCGGCAGCACGGATCCCTTCGTTGACCGCTCCGCAGAATCCCCGGTTCGTTTCCAGACGGATCAGCTGCACTTCCGGATATTCCTTTTCAATGATCCCGGCACTTCCGTCTTCCGACCCGTTGTCCACGACGATGATTTTCAGCGCGATGCCTTCCTGGGCGCGCAGGGAATCAAGGCATCCGCGGATATAGGCGGCGCCGTTGAAATTCGGTATGACGACTGCGGTCAGATCTTTCCGGTCCATTTTCCTCTTATCTTGCCCTGAGCGAATAGTTCCATTTTTTTACCGACAGATTCGGATTGTAGTTCGGATCGCCGTTCTTCAGGATATCCGTCCAGTGCGTCCTCATGTATTCGATTTCACTCTGGAAGCGCCGGACCTTCTCTTCCGTATCCTCTGCTCCGCGGCTCTTCGATTCATCATGGTAGAGCTCGGCATACGGATCATAGACGATTCTCCAGCCCTTCCGCCCTGCCTTCAGACAGAGGTCGATATCGTTGAAGGCAACGGCCAGTTCTTCCGTGAACCCTCCCGCTTCCTCGAATGTCTTCCTTTTCATCAGCATGCAGGCTGCCGTCACGGCGGTAAGGTCCTGCATCAGGGATGCCTTGTGCATGTAGCCGCTGCGGCTGCGCGGCAGGCCGGCGAACATGTTCGCGGCAATCCCGCCGATTCCGATGACGCATCCCGCATGCTGGACCGTATCGTCCGGATAGTAGAGCTTGGCTCCGACCGCCCCGACATCCGGTCTTTCGCAGACGCTCAGCATTTCCGAAATCCAGTCCGGGGAAATGGTGCCGTACACGTCATTGTTCAGGAAAAGAAGGTACTCTCCCGCGGCCGATCTCACGCCGAGATTGTTGATGGCGGAATAATTGAAGCCTCCGTCATAGACCGCGATGCGGACATTTCCTTCCTTCTTCAGTTCTTCATAGAAGCGCCGGGTCTCCTCTTCGGTGCTTCCGTTCTCCACGATGATGATTTCAATCTTTTTATAAGAAGCGTTCCGCAGGGCATCCAGGCATTTTTTCAGGATATCCGCATGGTCCCGGTTCGGAATGATGACCGAAATGAGCGGCTCCGACGTCAGCCGGTAATGCACGCGGTAGAAACCGTAGTCTTTCAGAATTTCAGCCGTCCCCGAAAATCCCAGTCTCTTCAGCGAATCCTCGATGGCTTTCTTCCCTGCCTCATAGGCATAGACCTTGCTCATCGGATTGTCCGCCGTTGACGCTTCGTGCGTCCGCCAGTGATAAAGCACTTTCGGGATATGGACAATCTTCTCCGCCTTCTCTGCCGCACGCAGAATGAGGTCATAATCCTGGGCGCCGTCAAAACGGTCATCCAGCCCTCCGACTTCTTCAAACAGGGTCTTCTTCATGATCAGAAAATGCGTGATGTAATTGTTCGACCGCAGCAGATCCGGATTGAAATCCGGCTTGAAATGAGGCTGGTAATATTTCGTAAGATCTGCGGAAACCTTGTCTTCATCCGAATAGAGAAAATCTGCCTTCTTCTCCAGGATTGCCCTGGCTGCTTCAAAGAGCGACTCCGGGGCAATGAGATCGTCATGGTCCAGAAACGCAAGGTAGCTTCCCGCCGCCATCTTCTCCGCTTCATTGGTGTTGGCCGAGATTCCTCCGTTCCTGTCCAGCTTCCGGCAGCGGATCCTCCTGTCTTTCCGGGTATACGGAAGCACGGCATTCTCCACGCTGCTGTCATCGGAAGCATCCGCGATGCAGAGTTCCCAGCTGCCGTAGGTCTGTGCCGTGACGGATGAAATCATCTCATCCAGGAATTTTTCCGGCGTGCGGTAGGCGGGAACCAGAATGGAAATCAGAGGGCCATCTGCAAAAGAAGTCTCCCTCTGTTTCTTCAGTTCCTGTTCCGACGGAAGGTGCTCTGTCCTCCACGGTCCGTACGGCACATCTTCCGGTTCCATCCGGTCGCGGACATGATTCCAGAATTCCTTCCACCCGAAATGCTTCAGATAGCGCCAGGCTTTCTTCAGTTTATAGAGCGGCATTCCGTTCAATCTTCTTCCTCCTGATGCGCCCCATGATCAGCAGCAGCACGAAAACAGCTGCTCCGGTGAAAGAGATCAGTGCTCCCTTTTTAAAACACGGACAGCTGTAACGGTAAGTCACCGTATGGCTGCCGGCTTTCAGCTGTACACCGAGAAAGCCTTTCTCCGTAAGGACTGCCGGCGTTTCCTGCCCGTCCACTTCAACCGTCCATCCCAGTTCATAGGGGATCGCCGTAAAGAGAAGTCCGTCTTTTGATACATTCACGGATGCCGACACGAAATCACTTTTCCCCGTATCGGAAATTTCAATTTCTGCATCCGTATCTCTCTTTTCATATTCAACTTCCGCGCCGACATCGATTTCGGAATAATCGCCTTCATCGTAGAAGCTGGAGATATTTTTCACGCTTGTGCTTTTGAAGACCGTGTAGTCCCCGAAATGGGCATACGGCTCATAGCCGGGCAGGTTCTGGTTGTCCCGCTTCGCGATGATGTATTTGATTCCGACCAGCTGTGCCTGATCCGTGTCCCGGGATCCCAGGGAAAAATTCAGATGATTCTGGTCATGATAACTGAGCGATGACCAGTAGGTGTCAACATAGGCACGCGTGAAGCTGTTCATGGTTGAATTGTATGTGCTGACGGGATGATAGTCCTGAACCAGGGAATCCATGCAGGAAGTCGCGCCGAAGGTCTTCTCGATCCTGTAATACTGCGTATCCGTCATTTTCAGATATTCCAGCGCCTGCTCGATATCGGAGGAGTACATGCTCTCGGTATAGCGGTCGCCGGTTTTATTGATCGTGTTCCTGCTGAAGAAAGACATATAAGTATCGCTCCAGACATTGACAGCCAGTCCGGCTGCCAGAACGATCAGCATGAAGCGGCGCACTTTTTCCGCCTTTGCATACCGGAAAAACAGCAGGGCTGCACACATCAGCACGCCGGATGCCGAAAGAAGCAGGATGCCTTTCTTGGAATTCGAATAATCGCCTAAAATCGCCGTCCGGTAAAATACAAAGATGAGAAGTGCTGAAACCGCAAGAGCTGCCGGATTCATTTTCCTCTCCGTCACGATCCGGTGCAGCGTAAATCCGGACACCAGCAGGAAATAAGGCATATAGAGGAACGTGTACCTTGAGAAAGGAGCGGTGCCGCCGTTCATCAGGATTCCGGGTTCCATGAACAGAAGACCGGCCGCAGATGCAGCCGCCACCGCATAATGGATGACCTTGTTCTTCCGTGAAGTCTTCATCGAAGGAATCAGGAAAAGATACTGGAGAAAAAGAATTCCAAAAAGCATGGAGAAGAAAAGCTGCGGAGATTCATAATAATTCAGGTACCCGCCGAAGGCCGTGATTCCCTGGCTCGCACTTGAAAACAGACGCATGAAAAGCGTCTTGTAATAAGACGTTGCATAAAAGCTTCCGAAATACAGGAGCCGCCCGATCAGGCTGTAGGAAGAGTAAAGCCTGGACGAGACGCGGATTGCCTGATAGGACGGCCAGAGATTGATGAATCCCATCATCAGGCCGAGGACCATGGGCCAGGCACAGGCCAGCACGCTCCGGAACCAGCTCACGAATTTCCCGTTCCGCATCAGGCAGCGCACCATCACATAGACAGCGCAGATGATCAGCGACATATAGGAAAGGTACATGCTGTCCAAAGCACAGATGCAGGTCATGACCGTCAGGGCAGGCCATCTGCGCGGGTCACGGATCCGCCGCTCAATCGTCCAGAGGAGCAGCGGCAGGATGAGACAGATCGCACCGAACTGATAATGCTGTCCCCAGACGATCAGAAAACCGTTGAAGGCATACATGAACGAGGCAGCCGCCTTGGCTTTTTCATCCAGATGGAAAACGGAAAGATACAGGTAGGCGCAGACGGCACTTCCCATGATTTCGCCGATCAGCACATATACAAGGCAGGGAAGCAGGGCTTCATTTCCGAAAAGGAAACCGATGAGATAAAGAACCATCAGCACCGGATTTGTCAGATTATAAAGGAAGAGATTCACGCCGAAGCCGTTGTTGGCATCCCAGAGCGAAAAATCTCCTCTCCTCAGTTTTCCGATAACGGAAGCATACTGCGAAAGGTACTGCTGAAGCGTGTCGTTGCCGACGTCACGGAAGGCCAGATACCGGTTTCCGAAAATATACGGATAAAAAGCCGCAACACAGACTGCTCCTGCCGCAATCAGCAGGAACAGAATGGTTTTCTTATTGACCTGTGTCAGTACCTTTGGGGCGGTTTCCATCAGCAGCTTCCCGTATCCTTCAGGATCTTCACGTACCTTCTGAGGGCATCCTGCCAGGTCGGCAGAGGCTCGAACCCTTCCTTACGGATTTTGGAGCGGTCCATCCGGCTGTTATACGGCCTTTTTGCCGCCGCGCCGTATTCAGCGGAAGTCACCGGAATCACGGTCATGTTCGTAAGACCGGCCTCCTTGAAAATCGCGCAGGCGAAATCATACCAGGAAATGTATTCCCCTTCATTCGTGACATGATAGATGCCGTAACGGTCTGTCTGAATCATATCGACGACCAGGCGGGCCAGGTCATAGGTATACGTCGGTGTTCCGATCTGATCGCTGACCACCTTCAGGGTGTCATGCGTTTTGGATAGATTCAGCATCGTACGGATGAAATTCTTGCCGTTCACGCCGAAGACCCAGGCGATGCGGAGAATGAAATATTTCTCCAGATTATCCATGACCGCTGTCTCACCCTCGGCCTTCGTCTGCCCGTAGACATCGAGCGGATCCCGTCTGTCGTCCGGTTCCCAGGGCCGCGTTCCGTTTCCGTCAAAGACATAGTCCGTCGAAAAATACATCATCGGGATATCCAGGGATTTGCACATTCCTGCAATATTTGCCGTTCCTCCGGCATTGATTTTCCGGACGAGTTCCTCGCACTCCTCTGCCTTGTCAACCGCAGTCCAGGCTGCGCAGTGGATGACCGCATCCACGCCGGCTTCGGAAATCGTCTTCTTCACGGCTTCTTCATCCGTGATGTCCATCGAGACATAAGGCATGCGCGTTACGGCGCTTCCGTCTGCCGCACCGCTGTACTGAGGAGCCAGATCGCTCCCGATTCCTTCCATTCCGCGCCTGTCGAGCTCATTCATCACATCGTGTCCGAGCTGTCCTGCCACACCCGTTACCAATATCTTCATCCTGTTTACCGCCTTTCTTCAGTTTCTTTTCAGTGAAAAATCCTGCGTCACCATCGACAGATTCGGGTTGTAATACGGATCGCCGTCCCTCAGGATCTCCGGCCAGCGTTTCCGGAATTCCGCCATCTCATTCTGGAACCTTCTTACCTTTTCCGGCGTGTTTTTCCAGGCCGCGGGACCTTGACTCGTAATGATACAGCTCTGCATAAGGATTATAAACGATCAGATAGCCGGCCTTCCTGAATTTCATGCACAGATCGATGTCATTGAAGGCAACAGCCAGCTTCTCCGTAAATCCTCCGACCTCGTTAAAAGCTTTCCTCTTCACCATCATGCACGCTGCCGTCACGGCACTGTAATCCTGCTGGCAGATCACCCTGTGCATATAGCCGGTCTCTCCGCGTTTCTGATTGACAAATGCGTGCCCGGCGATGCCGCCCCATCCGACCACGACTCCGGCATGCTGAATCGTATCGTCCTCATAGTACAGCCGGGCTCCTGCTGCCGCCGTATCCGGCCTCATCGCATATCCCAGCAGCTGTTCCATCACATCCGGGGAAATGAATTCCGTATCGTTGTTCAGAAGAAACAGGTATTCGCCGTCCGCCTTCTGCGCCCCGAAATTATTGATGGCGGAATAGTTGAATCCTCCTTCGTAGCGTTCGATCCGGATGCGATAGACTGTCTGCTTTCAGTTTTTCATAATAGCGGAAAGTCTCCTCTTCCGTGCTGTTGTTCTCAATAATCACAATATCATAATCCGGATACTTCGATTTCTCCCGGATCGAGTTCAGGCAGCGTTCAAGTTCCCGGACATGATCTTTATTCGGAATTAAAATACTGACCTTCGGCTGCTCCTTCCAGTGCCAGCTGGTCACGTAGATGCCCGGGTACTCTCCTTTTTCAACCGTCGCCGGCAGGCCCAGCCTTTGGTAATGCGCCTCGACTGCCCTTTTCCCGGCATCGAAGGCATAGCTCTTGCTTTCCGGATTCGCTGCCGTCGATCCTTCAAAGAATCTCCAGTGGTACAGGATCTTCGGGATATGACGGATCTTGTCCGTCTGCTCAGTGCACCTGAGGATAAAATCATAATCCTGCGCGCCGTCATAAGCGGGATCAAGTTTTCCGACCCGGTCGATCAGCGTTTTCTTCACTGCAAGCAGATGGCAGATGTAATTGACCGAAGTCAGAAGATCCGGATCGAAATCCGGCTTAAGGTTCGGCTGCATGTATTTATCGCCGGTCCCGATCTTATCCTCATCTGAATACATCAGTTCCGTATCCGGATAAAGATTCAGCGTACGGACGAGTTCATAAAGCGCATTCGGCGTCAGCAGGTCGTCATGGTCCGCAAACACGATCAGGCTGCCCTTCGCGGCATCGACAGCCGCGTTTGTATTCTCCGCGATGTGCAGCTGCTTTTCATTTTTCAGCACGCGGATCCTGGGTTCTTCCGCTGCAAGGCGTTCCAGGAGAGGGGTAAGGGGCGAATCCGCTCCTGATCCGTCAGACAGGATCAGCTCCCATTTTCCATAGGACTGGGCTTTCACCGATTCCGTCAGTTCCGTCAGGAATTTTTCCGGCGTCTTGTAGAGCGGCACGACGATGCTGATGAAAGGCTCATCCTCGAATTTCTCCGCCCTCTGCTTTGCCAGAAGATGCTCCGACGGAAGATGCTTCCTGATCCATTCCGCATAGATGACCGGCTTCATCGCCGGGTTGAAAGCTTTATCGTAGGTTTTCCTGACCAGTGCGGAAAACCCGTTGTATTTCAGATAGCGGGTTCCTTTCCGGAGAAGGCGCGAAGCTTTTTCCGTCTTCACGGAAACCGTATCCGTCCTGTATTCACGGATGCATTTTCCCTTTCCCGCACGGAAAAGGACATAGATTTTTTTCTCCGGTACCGGCCGGATCTCGATATTGAATCCGGAATTCACATCAACCGGATATTCGTCAAAGAGGCTGACAACGTCCACCCTTTTATATCTTTCGACCGTACAGTCAAGCTTCTTCTTTCCCGCATCCAGCACGGCGATTTCCACCGGCTCCTTCGCCGCCGCCCAGCCCTGCAGACGGAGAAGCCCGTCTTTGGGGATTACGCTGAAGTCATCGATGAAAACCTTGATATCCTGCATCTTTTCAGCCAGTTCCGCGGTGGAGATCTCAAAGCAGAGCCTTCTGCTCCCGTTCTCCCGGCAGGCATAGATTTTCAGGATCCGATGGGAAGCAATATCTTCCGGTATTTCAAAACAGGCGCGCGCTTCGGAACCTCCGAACCGCTCGTCCACGTTTTCGGTCATTTTCTCCAGACGCAGCGGAAAGGGCTGTCCGTCGAGGGCAGCCGTCAGTTCCGTACGGGGAGCAATCCATCCCAGCAGGAAATACTGATTTTTTTCGGTCAGTGAAAAACGGTCGTTTTTCACCAGAAATCCGTTATTGACCATCATGTTCCGTTTTTTCCCCGTCTGCGTCAAAATTCGTGTAATTCGGAGGGATCGTCCCCTTCAGGATATAGCCGGATGTCATATAGTCCAGATTCGGGTTGAAGTACGGATCGCCGTCGCGGTAGATATCCGGCCAGCGCTCCCTCAGGATGGCTGCCTCGTTCATCTGCCGTTCATGCTTAGCGGCATCCGCTTCCGCTTTGTCTGAGCCTCTCGAAAGCGATTCATAATGGGTCAGCACAGCCCAGGCATCGTATACGACAAGAAGTCCTTTTGCCCGTACCTTCAGGCAGAAATCAACATCGTTATAGGCAACGGCCAGCTTCTCTTCAAAACCTCCGGCCTCGTCGAATACTTTCCGGCTCGTCATCAGGCAGGCACCCGTGACGGCGCTGACATCCTGCGTCTTGAAGACCCTTCCGAAATAGCCTCCGGAATTCTTTTTTTCATACAGACAGATGTGTCCGGCAATTCCGCCGATTCCGACGACGATGCCGCAGTGCTGCAGGCGCCCGTCCGGATAGTAGAGGCGTACGCCGCAGATGCCGACATCTTTCCTCTGGCAGTAGCCCAGCATTTCCTCGATCCAGCGTTCTGTCACGACTTCCACATCGTTGTTCAGGAAAAGCAGATATTCGCCCTTCGACTGCGTCACGCCGAAATTGTTGATGGCCGAATAATTGAAAGGCCTGTCCCATTTCACGACCCGTACATTCGGATGGGCTTTCTGCAGTTCCTCATAATAGGCAAAGGTTTTCTCTTCGGTGCTTCCGTTCTCCACGATCAGAATTTCAAAATTCCGGTAAGTTGATTTCGTGAAAATGGAATCCACCGCCCGTTTCAGGGAATCCGACTGATCCCGGTTCGGTATGATAATGGAAACGAGCGGGTTCCCCTGGATCCGGTAAACCGAACGGTAGCTGCCGATATCTTCGGCAAGAGACGCCTCGGCCGGAATTCCCACCCGGTCATAGTGGGCCTGGATGGCCTTCCGTCCGTTGTCATAGGCATACATCTTTGATTCCGGGTTTCCGGAAGTCGAAGAATCATGC
Organism: Lachnospiraceae bacterium; assembly: GCA_022647575.1. GTDB lineage: Bacteria > Bacillota > Clostridia > Lachnospirales > Lachnospiraceae > Chordicoccus. The sequence goes on from JALCKY010000001.1 coordinate 412,470, forward strand.
GATCTCCAGTGGTACAGGAAACGGGGAATATGGCAGATCTTCCGGGCCTTTTCACAGCAGCGCAGGATCAGATCATAGTCCTGGGCTCCGTCGAATTCACTTCTCTCCCCGCCGACTTCATCGAGAATGGTTTTTCTTACGCAGAAGATATGCGTAATGTAATTGTTGCTGCGGAGCAGGTCCGGATTGAAATCCGGTTTGAAATTCGGGCTGTAGTATACCCCCTCTGTCAGCATGATCTTGTCTTCGTCCGTATAAAGGGCATCGATTTCCGGATCTTTATTCAGTGCGGAGACAATTTCATAAAGGGCATCCGGTTCGATCGTATCGTCATGATCGCACAGCATGATGAATTCCCCGTGTGCCATTCCGACAGCCGCATTCGTATTTTCGGAAATGCCTTTGTTCTCCGAAAGCCTCTGATAAAGGATCCGCGGGTCGGAAGCGTATTTTTCACGGATGCGGTTTTCCGCTGCATCCCCGGTGCTGCCGTCCGCAAGACACACTTCAAAGTTTCCGTAAGTCTGCGCCAGGATGCTGTCCAGAAGCTCATCCAAAAACTTGACCGGCGTATTGTAAAGCGGGATGACAATGCTGATTTTGCAGGACCGGTCGAACTTCGTCTTTCGCTGTGCTTCCAGCTCTTCCGAAGTCGCCAGATGGTCATGAAGCCAGTCGTTATAGCCTCCGCTGTCAATGGCATAGACCGGATGGGCATTCTGATCGATATAATTCCTGCGCTCTTTTTCATCCGTAATGACATGCACGTGCATCGCATAGTATCCGAATTCATTCATGAATTCGACCGAAAGGTCCTCGTGCCGGAAAAGGGATACCGGAACCTTGACGGTAAAGCCCGTGCAGGTATCCGGCTGAATCTTCAGAAGATCATTCACGTCGCTCCGCGGATAACGGATCAGGGAGGAAGGTTCGAGAATACGGCTGCGGTCTCTCAGCAGAATCGGTGTTTCCTCGCCGCTTTGGTCATGAACCCAGCCGCGGACAACGACATCTCCTTTTCGATAGGAAACGGAATCGATATTGGCAAGGATGCCTTCCGGAGAAGTGCCCGTCTGCGGGCGCAGCTGTTCAAACGGATCTCCCGATCCGCGCATCCGGCCGTATTTCCTTGCAACGAGCATGGGCTTTGCAGACTCAACGGCGGCAATCCTGCGCTGGAGTCCGATTGCGGCCTCCCTGGCTTTGCGGTAGCGTTCCTGAAGCCTGTCATACTCTTCTTTCAGTTCCTGGTATTCCGTTTTTTCAGACATCTGTATGCTATTGATTCCTTCCGAGTACTTTCCTTACTTTGTTGACAGCCTTCCAGGACTTTGTCCCGACCACCAGCTCATATCTCTTTTTCCACAGATTGCGGTCCGCATCCAGTTTCTTATATTCATTGATCAGATTGGCATATTCCTTTTCCGTCTGATCGAAGCGGGCGACCTTGGTCTGCATTTCCTCTATGGCCTGGGAACAGGTCCGCCACATTTTCGCTGAAAGCAGAGCAGACTTGCGGACCTCCGTATATTGATTCCTGATTTTTTCTGTTTCTTCGATTTCCGCCGAAGCCGACAGATGCGGCTTAAGCAGCGACTGTTTTCCGAGTGCCAGACTGCTGCCGTCGGCTTCCAGGATGACATGGTTCCAGAAGTGGATGTAGGACGCCTCCAGTTCCCTGATATCCGTCCTGACTCCGAGGTAATCCATGGCAGATGCAATCGGATAGAATTCTTCCAGTCCGTCGATATGATAGTAGAGGTCATGCACGCTGTGGTAAATGACCAGGTCCTTCGGCATGCTGAATTTCATGACCCACTCATAATCGATGAAATAGATATCCGGTCCCCGATAGATGATATTTCCCGCAATGGCATCGAAATTCGCAATCTTAAAGCCTTCCTGTCCTTCATAAACCGCAGCGTCGCCGAACCAGTTGAAGAAATCCGCACTCCCTTCGAAAACCGCTTCATTTTCCGGATTGATTGTAAGCAGCCTGCAATGCTCCGTCAGGTTTGCCTCGAACTCATCCCGGCTTCTCTTTTCAACGGCTTTCCTGTAACGGTCCTCAAGAGTCTCGCCCTCGATGAACTCGAAGTTCAGAACAGGCCCGTCCTGCACGACGGGGCATGCCTTGACCGGCGCATATACCCTTTCCAGCACCTCAGGGTTCTGCATGATATCCCTGATGTGGGAAATCCCCTCCGGATAGGCGGCTTCCTTCGTCACGACTTTCCTGCCGTCTTCTTCTCCGATTTCCGTTATGACAGAAAAAATACGGTTCCTCTCATCCGAACATTTTATGAAAGACTTTTTCATTTTGCACTCCTCTTAGCTTCCACCAGGAATGAATTGGCGAAAATTTCCCTCTCCGCGCTGCCTCTCAGGGATTCCAGTGCCCTGACCTGCGAAAACAGATGCAGGATATCCTTATCGTAATTGGTATATTCCGAGAACTCCAGATGGGCATCACGGAATGTGCTTTCATCATAGATTGCCGAAGGAAGCTTATAGTCCGGCATCGGATAATAGAATTTCAGGCTGCCGAAACCGCTCTCGCTGACCAGCTTCTCCAGCTCCGATTTCGAGAACGTCCTGACTTTGTCCTCCTTCGTATAGCCTTCGATTCCCGCAAACGCCTTCCCGAGATGATCCTCATGATATCCCGAGAAATATTTCATTCCGAGCCTGTTTTCAATGGCAATATAGACCCTGCCGCCCTCTTTCAGACAGGAGGCTGCCTTCTTCAGCATTTCATGGTACGGGTCTTCGCCGCCCACATAGTTTTCCGCGTATTCCAGGACGCCGATCAGCATGACGGCATCATATTTTTCCGTTATCACGATATCTTTGAAATTCCCGACCATGATCCGGATTCCGTCGAGGTCCTTATGCCTCCAGGCATTGATCATCGAACGTCTTTTGGAAAGTTCGATGCAGTCGACGCTGCCTGCCCTTTTCGCAAAAGCACCCGTCACGGCACCCATTCCGGCTCCGATCTCCAGCACGCTGTCCTTACGGCCGATGTCCATCGGAATCGCGATGTTTTCCCTTTGACGGATCAGATGATAAAGGACCGGCCAGGAGGAAAAAATCTCCCTGCTGTGTTCATAATCGGGTGTCGTTTTCACGATATCCAGGATTCTGTTTTCTATGTCATCCCCGTCGCTGTAAAGATCCTGTCCGCTGTAATACTGATAATCCAGCGTGACTTTTCCGATCTTCTCCTGCTTGTTCTGATCCGTCACTGCCTTGTCCCCCTGATTTTTTCTAACATGAATTGGAACCGGTCCGGTCCGAAACGCTTGAATATCATCGCGTTATTCAGCCGCAGCTTATAATCTTCATTCGTCGTCTCTACAGCCGCATAATGATTGCTCATGACAATGCCCGTATAGTATCCGAAAGACTGTGCCAGATACGGAAGCAGGAATTTCATGACTTCGTCATCCGGAACAAGTCCTTCCAGAGGCAGCCCGGCAATCGCCGCAAGAAGTTCCGTCCTGATCCAGAAGGCTCCTCCGTACGGTACGACCGGATGCGGATTGATAGCGTGGATGTCGGCCTTGATGTCCAGCTGATCCAGGATCCTTCTGACAGGTTCCATGTGTCCTTCCCATCCGTCTCCGACCTTCCAGAAGAAGATGCCGAAGTTGACGACCGGCGGCGTCAGTATCCCGAGCCGGGGTTCCTCGCCGAACTGGTCGAATACATTTCCGATGAATGCTTCAGACGGAATCGTATTTTCCAGATCCCTGTACAGCAGCGATGCCCAGTTGTCATGCGACCAGCCGTCGCGCGTCATATCGAACAGATCGATGATGCAGGAAAAAGAATATCCTGCAGCCATCTTCCCGGCTTTCAGCAGCTTGGCCGTATACGATTCTCCGCCGTCCAGAAAAACCTTCCGGACATTTTCGGGAATGCAGGGTGCATAGCGGTAGGCAACTTCCTCGAATTTCTCCCGGCTTCCGAAAATAAAAACGATCCCCTCGTCATTTCCGCTGAATTCATGTTCCGTAACTTCGCCCGGCAGACAGAAATCCATATGCATGGTCTGATGCAGTTCCGCCAGGTCGCAGGTTCTCAGGAGATGCTGCCAGATCAGCTTCGTATTGTAGTCCGTCTTTTCTTTTATAAACCGGTAAGTCTCCGGCCCCGTCTCACCGCAGGTATTGTTCAGGATTTCCGTGTAGTCCGCACAGAAAACGCCGCGGCTGACAAACGGGCATCTCCTGTCCTGCAGCAGGTGCTGCGTCTCATATTTAAACGGATCGACCGTCACTCCTTCATATTCCGAAGTATCGACATAGACATCCCATTTGAACTTATGGTCTGAGAAATACTTCGTGGCCGGCCTTACGAAGCTGTCGAAAGCCTGCTCTTCATTTTCCGGATCCTGCAGATTGAAAAGAAAGTGCTTGAAACAGAATCCTTCAATCAGCGTCTTCCTCATGGCAAAGAAATGAGGATCAATGTATTCCGGGTGCGGCGTTTTCCCAATGATTCCCAGGGGATCCCCGTCAAAGGAATGATGTTTGACCAGGCCCCAGAAGTCCACCTTCCGGCTTTCCATTTCATTCAGCATCTCAGAGAGCGGAAAGATCGGCCCGAACAGGGAGTCATCGGTGAAGATCACCTCATTATACTGTTCCAGCTCCCTGAATCCGATATAATACATGGCTTCGCGGAAAGCACCGGCCCGGCCGCCGATCGTCGTCCTGGTCAGAAGTCCGTCGGAAACCGCGGAAAGCTTTTCCATGGACTCATCGGTAAGAAAGCCGTTGGCAACGACGAGGATCGTGCTGTTATTTTCCTGAAACTCATGAAGGGCATGAATGATGTAGTCATCCACGATGCCCTCGTGATCATAGATATAATAAATGACATATCTGCTTTTCGTATCAGAATGGATGCTCATGCTTCTTCCCCTATGATTTCGATACAAGATCCAGGAAGTTATGGAATTCCTGGAAAGTCTGGATCCGGCGCGATTCCTCAAGTTCCAGTCCGGAATTGATATAGGACCAGTTATCGATGTGCGTCCCCGCGTAGGAATCCGCGAGCAGCCAGGCCGAATAATATCCCTGGCTCTGTGCGCAGTACGGGAACAGCCTCTCGATTGCATGGAGCACGGTCGCATCAATGTCGATCGGCTCTTCCGGGAAATCTTCGTATTTCCATCCGTATTCAAACATCGGCCTCAGCGCATCTGTCCTTACCCAGAAGACCGATCCCAGCGGCGCAATCGGCTCCAGCTTTTCGCTCATCGGAGCTTTCAGCTTAAGCTGATCCGCCAGTTCCCTGGTGACCTTGTAGTTCCTGCCCCATTCGTTCTCGCCCGTTGTCGGGAAATACGGCCCGTGCAGGGGAGGCGGCGGCATCATCATGCCCAGACGCGGATTCTTCCGGAAGGTTTCGATGACATTTTCCACGAAGACATCATTGTGCAGGACGTTTTCATACAGCATGTGTCCCCAGGACTGTCCGATGGTCGGCGGCTGGGTCTGACGTGTTTTCTTATCATGGATTTTACAGACAAGATCGTACTTCAGAAAGACATCGGCGCAGCCGCAGAGGAACGGAGCAATGTCCCTTCCTCTGTTGCCGGTGATCCTGTATTCGATCCTGTAGTCTTCTTCGAGTCCCCGGAATGCATTCCGGGCTTTTTCCCGCTTTGCTTCATCCGGCACCGTGATGTAGATATCGCTGCCCTTCGGCATGTGCGCCGCGTATTCCCTGCATACGGCAGCCTGGTCATCGTAATAAAGATGGATGATCAGGGCGCAGGTCATTTCCGACGGCTGCTTGTTCAGTCTCAGCTTCGAGGATAGGATATAGTTCAGATGCATCCTTCTCTTCATTTCCGCCATATGCTCCGTCCGGAGCAGGTTCTTCCAGATCATGTCGACATCATAGTCGAAATGATCCCGGATGTAATCCAGTGCCTCCAGCGTGCATTCTCCGCCGCTGCGCAGGAAAGCTTCCTCATAATCCTGGAAGAAGGAGCGCCTCTTGATGATCGGGCATCTCTGCTTTTCGAACTGATAGCGGGGGAAGTCCCTCAGCGGATCCCAGGTGAAGCCTTCGAAAGGCGCCGGATCGCAGTAGGCTGCCCATTTATATCCCCGGTCTGACATTTCCTTCGTAAAGATCGCTTCATGGAATCCGATTGCTTCACCGTAGGTATGTATTTCCGGAAGATCCTTCCACCAGTTCCGGAAGTCGTCCGTCTTCATGAAATCCTGACGGAAGACATGGAAATAAGACTGAAGATGCTGCGGAAGATAATGGTACTTGCAGGTTCCGTTCGGGTCAAAGGGAATTTCATGGAAAGCGGATATTCCCCAGAAATCAAGATCGCGCTTCGCCATCGAGTCAAACATTTCCGAGAACGGATAAAACGGTCCGAACACCGTCGCGTTGCAGACGATGGCTTCGTCGTATGAGCACAGCGTATCATAGCCGTCCCTGAAAAGGCCCAGATTGTAGGCCGTAATGTCAAGGCCCTTGTTCTCGCGGACCAGGACTTCAGAAGAGCAGGCCTGAAGCTTTTTGATTCCTTCTTCCGTGACCTTGCCGTTGACGATGCAGAGGATTCTGTCCGTCACTTTCTGAAGTTCCCGCAGGAAATAGGTGCTGTAATCGTCTACGATTCCTTCCCCGTCGTAAAAGACAAAAATGGCATAGCGCTTCGGATGCTTCTTCGTCAGGATCACGGTTTCTGCTCCTTATCATCAATAAAGACCTTGGAATCCATATCATAAAACCCGGTCGTATTCTTCTCTGAAATCACATTGATGTCGCATACGTCATAAAGTCTCTGATAGACGCTGAACTTGCTGTGTGCAAAGCCTACGACGCCGAATGAAAGCAGGTAGCTCCTTCCCTGAAGGTTCATGACCTGGCTGAAATCAACCGTATGGACATCGTTCTTTTTGATTTTCCCCGTATCGATGCCTTCGAACATCGTATTGGTTCCGGTGATTTCCGTTCCCTGGGCATCCTTGATCGTAAAGCAGTAAAGCGGATCTTCCATATCCATGTTGAACCGGACTTTCATCCGTATGATGAACCTGGTGCCTTTTACGATGCTGGAGTTGATCTCGCCCTTTTCATCAATAATGGCGAAGTCCTCGATCGTGGCTTCCTTCCCGCCGTATTCCAGAAGATGCGGGTTCATTTCAAGTTTCGAATACCACTTTCCCCTGGAGGCATCCTTATTGAGATACCGGGAGATGTCCTCCTTGATGGCCGACCGCGGATCCGCGACCGGAGTCGCGACCATGACCTGCTTGTAAATATCGATGACGGTCTTCGGCTTTCCTTCGGTCTTCTTGACTCCCTTATTGAGAAGCACGACACGGTCGCAGTATTTCGCGACGCTTCCGAGGTCATGGCTGACGAAGAGGATTGTCTTTCCCGCTTTCTTGAATTCATCAAACTTGTGGTAGCACTTGGCCTGGAAGAAAACATCTCCGACCGAAAGCGCTTCATCGACGATCAGGATTTCCGGATCGATATTGATGGCCACGGCAAAAGCCAGGCGGACGAACATGCCGCTGGAGTAGGTCTTGACCGGCTGGTTGATGAAATCGCCGATATCCGCAAACTCCAGGATCTGCTGCAGACGGGCGTCTATCTCTGCCCTGCTGAAGCCCATCATCGTACCGTTCAGATAAATGTTCTCGATGCCGGTGTATTCTCCGTTGAAGCCGGCACCCAGTTCGAGCAGCGCCGAGATTCTTCCCTTGACGGTCACGGTGCCGGAGGTCTGGCTGAGGACTCCGGTAATAATCTTCAGCATGGTTGATTTTCCGGAGCCGTTGGTTCCGATGATTCCCACGCACTCTCCCTTCCTGACGTTGAATGAAACGTCATTCAGGGCATAAAGCTCCGTATAATGGATTTTTTTGGAAAGCCCCAGCGATTCCTTGAACCGGTCTGAAGGATTCTTGTACAGCTTATACAGTTTTGTGATATGGGAAACGTCAATTGCTATTTCTTCGTTCATATGTCTCCTTACAGAATGTCCGCAAAATGAACCTTCAGGCGTTTGAAGATAAATGTCCCGATTCCGAAAAAGATGACCGTGACAATCCAGAAGTATATCGTCAGGTCAAAGCGATTCCAGAACCATACATGGTTCATCATCGTATCCCTGTATCCATTGGCGATGTAATAAAGCGGGTTGAGCTTGAAAATAACGATCAGCCATCCCGGCATCGTAGAACCCATCGTATCCAGATTCCACATGATCGGTGTAAGCCAGACCTGCACCTGGATGATGATGTTGATGATCTGCGACAGATCCCGGAAGAAAATGACGATGGAGCAGGTAGCATAGCAGACGCCCAGACTGTAGAGGAACAGGGCCCCGGTATAATACAAAAGCTGGATGATGATGACTCCGGGGAAGTGACCCGACAGCGTGAACAAAAGGATCATCAGGCCGATAAAGAAAATATGCACGAACAGGGCCGAAATCTCCTTGACGATCGGAAGGATGCTGATCTTGAAGACTACCTTCTTGACCAGATAGCTGTATTCCAGAAGGGCACCCGTGCCCCCCAGCAGCGTATCCTGGAAGAAGAACCAGGGGACGAGACCGGCAACCAGCCACAGCACGAAGGGGTAAGTCACTCCGTTCTGCGCCGTGACATCGCCCGAATGCAGACCCACCTGGAAAACGAACCAGTAGATCAGGACCGTGACGGCCGGCTGCACGAAAGCCCAGGTGATTCCCAGGACAGAACCCGCATACCGGGTCTTGAAATCATTTTTCGCAAGCTGCATGATCAGCTTGCGGTTCTGGTACAGTTCGACCGGAAGCGTCGAAAAACGTTTCCGGAACACAAAGAGCATGGCGACGAACAGATCGAACAGCACCGTGTAGACAATGTTCTTGATGATGTTCCGCTGCGTGATGCTGCTTAAGATCGGCGCCGCAAGTTCCGTCGGACCTTCATTGACGATGATGAACGGATCCTTGCCTGTCGACTCGACCGTCAGGACTCCGTTTTCCAGGACCGGATCCTGAAGGTCTTTGATCTGATACGCTTTGCCGGATGTGAATCCGGACAGGTCGAGTTCCTGCTCCGTTTTTCCGTAGCTGTACCAGATACGCGAAATCTTAAAGACAGATCCGATCTGTCCTCCGAAGTCGATACGCAGGAAAGTGGCATAGGACGGCTGGGAATACGTCAGCGTCTTCTCAGTGCCTGCCTTATCGTAATTGACGACAGATGAATCCTTTGCCGCGAATTCCGGGGCCGTACCGTAAAAGGACTGGATATCATCCGTCACGCTGCCGGTCATGGTGACATGCAGGGTCACGTTGTCATACGTCGGTCCCTTATGCGTCAGCAGGAGAAAGTTCATCCCGATGACCAGAAGGGCAAGAATAACGAGAATGATTTTTTTCTTTGAAGACATCTTCTCTCCTATTTCCGCTCAGCCGTATAGGCTTTGATTCCGCCCCATTTCTGATCCTTGTCCGACAGGGTCAGCTTCGTGCCTTCGGGAATGGGCCATTTGATTCCGATATCCGGATCGTCCCACTTAAGTCCGCCTTCATCATTCGGATGATAGAAATCGGTGCACTTATAGCAGAATTCCGCTTCATCCGAAAGAACGAAAAAGCCGTGCGCGAAATTCTTCGGGATGAAGAACTGCTTCTTGTTTTCAGCGGAAAGGATCACGCCGTACCATTTTCCATAAGTTGCCGAACCTTCCCGGAGGTCTACCGCCACGTCGAAGACTTCACCGTTCACGACGCGGACCAGCTTGTCCTGCGGATAATTGATCTGGAAATGAAGACCTCTCAGCACGCCTTTCGTCGAACTGGACTGATTGTCCTGCACGAACACCTTGTCGATGCCTGCCTCGGTAAAATCGTTCTGGTTATACGTCTCCATGAAGTAGCCGCGGGAATCCCCGAAGACTGTCGGCGTAATGACCTTAAGACCTTCAATTTCACAAGTTTCAACTTTAATCTTTCCCATTTTGCATTTCCGTCCTTCCGAATTTTATAAACCTTCTGCTATTTCCATCAGATACTGGCCGTAATTCGTCTTCATCAGCGGCTTGGCCAGTTCCTTCAGCTGCGCCCTGTCGATGAAGCCTCTCTTGTATGCGATTTCCTCGATGCAGGAAATGTAAAGTCCCTGCCTCTTCTGGAAGGCGGCTACGAAATCCGCCGCATCCAGCAGCATATCGTGGTTCCCGGTATCCAGCCATGCGAAGCCGCGGCCGAGAGTCTCGACATAGAGTTTCCCGCGTTTCAGATATTCATTGTTGACCGTCGTGATCTCAAGCTCGCCTCTTGCCGACGGCTTGATGTTCTTGGCGATTTCCACGACATCGTTGTCATAGAAATAAAGGCCCGGGATTGCATACTTCGACTTCGGATGCGCCGGCTTCTCTTCAAGCGAAACCGCCTTTCCGTCTTTGTCGAATTCCACAACGCCGTACTCCCTGGGATCCTTCACATAATAGCCGAAAATCGTCGCTCCTTCTTCCCTCCCGGCAGCCTGCTTCAGAACCTTGGAGAAGCTCTGCCCGTAGAAGATATTGTCTCCGAGAACCAGGGCAACCCTGTCTTTTCCGATGAATTTCTCACCGACCAGAAATGCGTCGGCAAGTCCTCTCGGTTCCGTCTGAACCTTATAGCGGAAATGCATGCCCAGCTGCTCGCCTGAGCCGAACAGCTGCTTGAAGACCGGCAGATCCCTCGGTGTGGAAATGATCAGAATGTCCCGGATTCCCGCAAGCATCAGAGTCGACAGCGGATAATAGATCATCGGCTTGTCATAGACAGGCATGATCTGTTTGCTGACTGCTTTCGTAAGCGGATACAGTCTTGTTCCCGCACCGCCTGCCAGAATGATTCCCTTCATTTTTTATGCTCCTTTTCTTGTCCTTATACTCGCAGAAAGGCTCGTCCTGCGACGAGCCGCCTGTGCGTTATTTTATTGACCGGAATACATGGATTCATAATATTTCTGATAATCGCCGGATGTGACGTGATCCATCCACTCCTGATGATTGAAATACCAGTCGATTGTCTTCCGGATGCCGTCCTCGAATTTTGTTTCCGGATACCAGCCGACTGCCGCTTTGATCTTGTCCGGCGCGATGGCATATCTTCTGTCATGTCCCTTGCGGTCCGCCACGAATTTGATCAGGTCATTGGAAATCGCATCCTTGCGCGGATCTCCATCCGGAAGCATTTCCCTCAGGGTATCGATCACGATGTGGACGATCTGGATGTTCTCCCTCTCATTGTGTCCGCCGATGTTGTAGGTTTCCCCGAGCGTTCCCAACTCCTGAACCATATCGATTCCCTTGCAGTGGTCTTCCACATACAGCCAGTCGCGAATGTTCTTTCCGTCTCCGTAGACCGGAAGGTCCTTCCCGTGCAGGGCATTGTTGATCAGCAGCGGAATCAGTTTTTCCGGGAACTGGTACGGGCCGTAGTTGTTGCTGCAGTTCGTGATGTTTGCCGGGAAATGATAGGTATCGATATAGGCCTTTACCAGGAAATCGGAAGAGGCCTTGCTTGCTGAATACGGGCTGTGCGGATCATACTTCGTCGTCTCGTAGAAGAAATCAGTCAGGTTGTCGAGGGAACCGTACACCTCGTCGGTGCTGACATGAAGGAACTTCTTGTCGGCCTTGAAGCTGCCGTCTGCATTTTCCCAGGCGCTCTTCGCGGCATTCAGCATCGTCAGCGTACCGAGGACATTCGTTTTGACGAAAACATCCGGGTTGCGGATGCTGCGGTCCACATGGCTTTCCGCGGCGAAGTGAACGACACGGTCCACGTCGTTTTCGGCAAAGACTTTATCGATTGCTTCGCTGTCGCAGACATCTGCCCTGACGAAAGTATAATTGCTGTTTCCTTCCAGGTCCTTCAGGTTTTCAAGGTTGCCGGCATAGGTCAGCTTGTCGACATTGATAATACGGATGGAATCGCCGTATTTCTTAAACATATAGTGGATATAATTGGATCCGATGAATCCGGCACCGCCGGTGACGACGTATGTACGCATGGATATTCTCCTTTTCTAAAGCCATAGATAATATATGATTATACCATTACGCTGATGCTCACGCAAGAAATCGGGCCAACTATTTTCCCTCTGCGGAAGAGGCTGCTTCCCCGCTATGAAAGCCGGTAGATATAAAATACCCCGTTCCTGAAAAGCAGGGTCAGGGAATCGCTGTCCGTCGCAAATCCGCTGAGATCGGTAATACTGAGGATATATTCGGCACCCGTCTTTTTGACGTTCTCAAGATTCATCGTAACCGTCAGGTGATCGGCCGCATCCAGGGAATAAGAGATTTCTTCACTGCTGCCGATATTGACGGTCAGATGCATATAGCGGTTATAATCGTCCTTATGCTGTCCGCTGCTGTCCAGCACCTTCCACAGTTCCGTATTCTCATAGATGTTCGTGGAATTGACGGTCGAAGCGCCCGCCAGCAGGGGGATATTGCCCACCGTAAAATTGGAGGAATCGGTAACGATCCATTTCCCCGGGCTTTCCGTATTGACAGCCTCGATCTCCCTGACCAGCACATTGTTTTCTACATCCGACAAACCGACCTGCACCGGATTGACAAAGAACCCTGCCGCCATGGAAATCACCGTCACATAGACAAGCCAGGGAAGCTTTTCATTTTTCGCCATGCTGCGCCCGATCAGGTAGAAGCCGACTGCCGCAGCCCCCGCCATCAGAAGCTTCAGTTCCATGGCCGGCTGCGTATCCTGATAGAGATAGAGGGCAAAGCCGGCAGACACGGCAGCCAGCACCGCAAGGGATGCCTTGACAGCCGTGCTGATTCCTCTTTCACTGAGTTCCTTCATGGCCATCAGAAGAAGCAGGATGTTGATGACTTCGATCACCATCTTGATCCGGAAGGCTGTCGTCAGGGAAAGCAGCGTGACCTTTGCCAGCAGAACCGGCCACTGAAAAAGAAAATACGAAAGGAAAACCGCTTCCGTGATTATCAGCGCTGTCGGAAGGAAATCCGCCTTCTTTTTCTTTGCCATCGCATAAACGGAAAGAAGGATGCCCGCCGGGAAGAAGTCAAAGAATGCCGTCTTCTCGGCAAGATCCGCGGCGATCTTCGTCTGATGCTGCGTAAAGAGATTCCCCCACGCCCCGAAAAGGAACTTCAGATAATCAGGAGTTCCGCCGGTGCTGATCCTCTGTCCGGGATATGCCGTATTCATGACGGAGTGAATGGCATCGCCGGACATCCGGTAATAATGAAGACCGGCCGCAGCCAGAATCATCAGAAAAACTGCCAGGGAAATCAGGTCGGATTTCCCGAACCGGAACGTTTTCCTGTTCCGCCGGATCACCCATACTGCAAGCACCAGGGTCAGATAAGCCATGGGAATCTGCCATGCCGGATAGAGAATCAGGGCAAAGCTCATGGCACACCAGGCAAGACAGGCGGCATACGGAATCTTTTTCTTCCATTCTCCGGGTGCTGTCTTCAGATAGCGGTCGAACATAAGAATCGCCAGTTCCGGGAAAATAAAAAGTTCCGCCGTCCCGTTTACCGAGAACCACCACTGAACCAGCGGGGAAAGAGAAATCAGGAGCGCCATCGTCAGGGCATATTTCCTGTCGCCCTTCAGAAGCAGCAGGCCGAGTTCAAAAGTGACAAGGAACAGGGCGGCCATCCTGGCGATCCAGAAAAAGGCCAGGCCGTACTCGCATCCAGCAAAAAGATAAACCAGCATGAACGGCCGGAAGACCGTGATGATATCACGGATCGGCTGTCCGTAGATTACCGACATGTCCGTTGCCGTACCCCGCAGGAGATCCGAATAATACGGATAGCCTGCCTTGTCCTGCGCAATGGAAAGAGTCGTAAAGATATTCCATTCATCCGAATGATCGAGAGTCGAACCCAGTGCGGGCTTAAAATCCGCTCCCGGCAGGATGTCGGAATAGCGGGCTATGGAAGATCCGCTGATTTTTCCCAGCGTGAAGACCAGGACGACGACGGCAGCGACGGCGTACCGGTAGCGGCACACAAAATGAAGCGTCTTCTTCCAGCCGAAGAAGACAAACCCCGCCGCCAGGCTCAAGAATGCCCAGTAGAGAATGATCCTGCCCGGCGAATCCGATGTATAGGGCAGAAGGAAATCTTTATACGAAGAATAATTCAGGATAATGCTCTGAAGCGGAATCGCTCCCGAATCCGCAGCATCCATGTCAATGCGCAGCTCGACTGCCGTCACGTTGACCAGGATCACCGTCTTCGTCTGTCCCGGTTCGCCGTAGCCGGTGACGGAATATTTATCGGTGTAAGTGTCTCCGTCCGTCAGCCGGTAATAAATCTGTATTTTCTGTTCCGCCTTCAGCGGCTCCGAAAATACAAAGGCCATCTTTTTAATATTTTTCGGGAGACTGTCGATAAGAATCTTCGGGTCTGAAGAAGCGGCTGTCAGTCCTTCGGAAGAGGCACTGTAATCCACCAGCGTCACCTGCGAAAGGCTGCGTGTCATAGCCGGATAATTTTCATTATCCCTGAACAGATAGTTCCAGTCCGTCGTCGTAGCCCACTCCAGGAATACGGAGCACAGCAGCCCGGTGACCAGTACCAGAAGGACTTTCTTCAGTACGCCGGCCTTCCAATTCTTCAGCACGCCTGTTTACCCCCTTTGTTCAGGGAGGAAGCTTCTGACCGTTCTCTCAAATCCTTCCTCCAGCGTATAGCTGCATTTCCATCCGAGGGATTCCAGTTTCGCCGTGCTGCGCACGGATGCAATCCTGTTTTCATTTTCCGCATATCCCTTGTCCGGTTCCGTGAAGACTGCCTTGCAGCCTTTCTTCGGAGAAAGGGATGCAATTTTCTGCGCAAGGTCTCCGATGGAGCAGATCGCGTCGTTGTTCGTGACGTTGTAAGCCTCTCCGTCCCTTCCGTCCAGAAGGACCTTGAAGCATCCCAGTGCGGCATCCGCCAGATAAATGAAAGCCCGGGTCGCTTTTCCGTCGCTCTTCACCGCAATGTCTTTCCCCTGTACGGCATCCGAGACAAAATCGGCGAAGACCCGTCCGTCAGTCTTCAGGCTCATGGTCGGCCCGTAGGTATGGGAAGGCCTGACGATGCGTGCATGCACCTGATAGTCTTCCACATAGCCGGTGCAGAGTTCCTCTCCGGCCCTCTTGCTTTCCGCATAGCAGCTGCGGGGCGCCGTGCAGTCAAGAAAGCCTTTGTCGCTTTCCAGAATGACGTCTTTCTTCAGCTGGCCGTAAACTTCTCCGCTGCTGATGAAAAGGAATCCTTCCGATTTCTTTTCCCGTGCCACGTCGAGAAGATTCAGGGTGCCGGTAGCGTTCGGCTTCATGACCGCGACCGGATTCTTGAGATACATTTTCGGATTGGTCGGAGATGCCGTATGGACGATGAAGTCCACCTCTCCGTCGATCGTGCGGATATCGCACACATCGGTATAAATCGGTTTGAAATAAGGCTTTCCTTCTGCTTCCGGAAACCTTTTCTTCATCCTGTCCTTGCTGCGTCCCACCGCAAGAATCCTGCAGCGGAAATCCGGATCGCTTTCATTCAGGCTGATCAGCGGATAAATGAGGTACGATGCCAGCATGCCGTAGGCACCGGTCACCAGAATGGTTTTTCCGCGAAATCTGCTGAAATCAATGAAGTCCGCGGAAAGCATGTTTTTAACGTCTTCTTCGATAATCGGGTTCATTTTCCCCTCCGTTCTTCATCGAGTTTACCATAAGGATGCCCAATCTTCAAGACAGACAGACTTCGTTTGCGCCTTGAAAGTCACTGCCGTGAATGTTACAATATCAGCAATCATTAGGAAACAAGGAAAGGACGGGTACTATGGCCCTCTACTCTGTCGTCGTACCGGTATACAATTCTGAGCATACTCTTGAAGAACTTTACAGCCGGCTGAAAAATGTCTTCGACAATGTACTCCGCCGGGACTTTGAACTGCTTCTCGTGGATGACGGTTCCCGGGACAATTCCTGGGCTGTCATGGAAGGCCTCCGGAAAAAGGATCCTCGCGTGAAGATTTTCCAGATGGCCCGCAACTTCGGACAGCATCCTGCCCTGCTCTGCGGCTTCCATTATGTAAGCGGCGACTTCGTCATCACGATGGATGATGACCTGCAGCATCTGCCCGAGGAGCTTCCGAAAATGATCGGCGTCATGGATAAAAGACCCGACGTCGACGTCATCATCGGAAAATACGAAGGACGTCATCACAGCTGGATCCGCAAGCTCGGGACCCGCATCTCCGTCTTTGCAACGACCAAGATGCTGAAAAAGGACAAGGATCTGGAAATCACTTCCTTCCGCCTGATGCGCCGCTTCATCGTCGATGCCATTAAGGACACGACTGTCCATCTTCCGCAGATCGGCAACCTCCTGGTGGAGAATTCCAACCGGATCATCAACGTAACGGTCAAGCATGATGAGCGCCGTTTCGGAAAGAGCGGCTACAGCTTCGGCGCCCTCGTGCGCCAGCTGATCTACGATATCACGACGCATTCCGCCTTCCCGCTGATTGTCGTCCGCAATATCGGAATCGCCAGCTTCCTGATTGCCCTGGTGCTCGGCATCTTCTACCTGGTGCGCTACTTCACTGCCGGCATTTCCGTCGAAGGCTGGACGACGATCATTCTTCTGATCCTGGCTTCTTCCGGCCTCATGCTTCTCTCCGTCGGAATCATCGGCGAATACATCATGCATGTCCTGGACGAATCGAAAAAGCAGCCGAACTACGTGCTGCGTCAGAAAGACCTGTGAGGCATCTTCTTTGAAGGAAATCGGCGGTTATCTTGAATTCGAACATCTCGGGGGCCGGGAATATTATCCCGGCCTTCTGAAACTCAACCTCGGGCGCACGGCCATCGCCTGGTATCTGACATCTGCCGGATGCCGTACGGTCTATGTGCCCCGCTATCTCTGCGAGTCGGTGACGGATGCCATCCGTCTGGCCGGCATCCGGATGATTCCGTATTCCGTCGACGAAAGGCTTGTGCCTCAGCTCCCGGCTGAAATTGCCGGGAAGAAGCTGCCGCCGGATACCTTTCTCTTCCTGCTCAATTCCTACGGTCAGCTCACCGATGAGTCCGTCCTCCGCTATAAGGAAATCTACGGCAATCTTCTTGCCGACTATACGCAGGCTTTCTTCCAGCGTCCTTCGGAAAATGTCCCCACCGTCTACTCCGTCCGGAAATATTTCGGCGTGACCGACGGAGCCTATCTTTCCTCCGACCGTCCGCTTCCGCTGCCTGAGGCGCAGGACGAATCGCATGCCCGCTACGGCCATGTACTCGGACGCTTCGAAGAACCGGCCTCCGCTTTCTATCAGGCGATGCTCGACAATGCGCATTCCTACGAAGGCGCCTCCGTCAGCCGCATGTCCGCCCTCACGGAAAACCTGCTGGGCGGTCTTGACTATACGGAAATCGCCGGAAAGAGAAACCGGAACTTTCTTGCTCTCCATGAAAAACTTGCCGGCAGGAACCTTCTGTACACGGAGCAGCTGTTCACGGTTCCCGAAGCGCCTTTTGCCTATCCCTTCTATGCGGAAAACGGCCGGGCGATCCGCCGGAAGCTGGCAGAAAAAAAAATCTACGTCCCGACCTACTGGTCGAATGTGATTTCGGAAAATGAACCGGACACGGTCGAATACCGCTATGCTGCCGATATCCTGCCGCTTCCCTGCGACCAGCGGTACGGGCCCTCTGAAATGGAAGCCGTCTCTTCCGCTGTCCTGGAAATCCTGAAAGGAGATTCCTTATGATGAAGAACCGGATCATGATTCTCGGAGCGCTCGAAGAATTCGTGCCCCTGGTCCGTCTTGCAAAAAGCCGGGGAATCCGCACGGTCGTCGCCGACGGCAACAGCGGCGCTCCTGCCAAGCAGGAAGCCGATGAAGCCTATGACCTGGATATCCGGGATACGGAAGCACTCTCGGAACTCATGAAAAAAACGCAGGTCGACGGTGTCGTGACGGCCTACTCCGATCTTCTTCTGGAGTGCATGGTGAAAGCATCTGCCCTGGCAGGTCTTCCGTGCCACATCCGTCCGGACCAGCTTCCCTGGTACCGCGACAAATACGTCACGAACCGCACTCTTGAAAAACTCGGCATCGGCACTCCGAAAAGCACGGTCCTGAAGAAAGACTTTGCGGATTCGGAACTGGAAGGCATTTCCTTCCCGATGGTCATCAAGCCGCTCGACATGTACGGGTCCCGCGGACTGCGGATTGTTTACAGCACGGAAGAAATCCGCGAAGCCTTCGACCTCTGCGTCAGTACGTCCGGAAACAAGACCCTGCTGGCGGAAGAATACGTCGATACGCACGAATTCAATATTCAATGCTGGGTACGGCACGGAACCGTGCATATCCTGGGGATTGCCGACCGCGAGAAATCATTCGTGTCAAGGCATGACATCCCGGTCAGCACCCGGAACATCTATCCGTCCCGCCTGATCCGTGAGGTCAGAGACGGCGCTCTCGACATCCTTCAGAAATACATCGGCATCACCGGCCAGAGCGAAGGTCCCCTGTGCATGCAGTTCTACTGGGGCAGGGAGCGCGGACTGGAAGTCGGGGAAATCGCCGCACGCTTCCTCGGCTACGAACATGAGCTTCTGCAGTTCGCGGATGATTTCTCCGTGGAAGAGCTGCTCCTCGATTCCGTCTTCGACAGCGACCGTCTGGACGCCGAACTGGCAAAGGGAGACGCGATGGGCAGGCGATGCGCGGCCGTGCTTTATTTCCATGGCCGGGACGGAATTGCAGCCGATTTGAGCCGGGCAATTGCAATCGGCAATCGGAATGATGTACAATATTCACGGGTCTTCTATCACGAAGGCCAGCGGATCGGAAATCCGCAGACGATGCCTTATGTCGCGCGGTACGATATCGTTGCTGATTCACGCGGGGAGATTGACCGGATTTCGCAGGAAATCCTTGATGGAATTTCCGTCAGGGATCCGCAGGGAAAAGAACTGCTGATCCGGAACGTCCTCGGAACTTATGAATAGACCGGAAGGAAACTATGATCGATTTTAATGTGCCTCCCTTTACGGGAAAAGAAATGGAATACATGAAGCAGGCAGTCGACAACCGCAAGATCTGCGGCGACGGCCCGTTCACTAAAAAATGCGAGGAATGGATGTGCAGCCGCTTCGGTGCGGCAGCCGCCTACCTGACCACTTCCGGCACGCATGCGCTGGAAATGGCTGCCCTGCTGTGCGACCTGAAGCCGGGAGACGAAGTCATTCTTCCTTCGTACACCTTCTGCTCGACCGCCGACGCTTTTGTCCAGCGGGGAGCCCGGTTGGTCTTCGTCGATATCCGTCCGGATACGATGAACATCGACGAGAAGCGGATTGAGGAAGCCGTCACCGACAGGACAAAAGTCATCGTCGTCGTGCACTATGCCGGCGTCTCCTGTGAAATGGACACGATTCTGGAAATCGCGAAGCGCCGTCACCTGACGGTTGTCGAAGATGCCGCGCAGGCAATCGGTTCGACTTATCACGGGAAGGCCCTGGGAACCATCGGCGATTTCGGATGCTTCTCTTTCCATGAAACCAAGAATTATTCCATGGGCGAGGGAGGAGCCATCCTGCTGCCCGATCTTGCGAACCGCGACCGCGCTGAGATCTGCCGCGAAAAAGGCACGAACCGCAGCCGCTTCTTCCGCGGACAGATTGACAAATATACCTGGTGCGACTACGGTTCCTCCTATCTCCCCAGCGATCTCAACGCCGCCTATCTCTGGGCGCAGCTGGAGAAATACGATGACATCATGGCCGACCGCATGGCCAGCTGGAATTTCTACGACGAGACTCTCCGGCCGCTTGCCGGCAGAGGCCTGATCGAGCAGCCGGTCATTCCGGAAAACTGCACGCACAATGCCCATATGTACTATATCAAGCTGAAAGACGTGGAAACTCGCCAGGCGCTTATTGCCTATCTGAAACAGGAAGGCATCCTGGCCGTATTCCATTACGTTCCTCTCCACTCTTCGCCGGCCGGCGTCAAATTCGGACGGTTCAGCGGAGAAGACATCTATACGACGAAGGAAAGCGAACGGCTGCTCCGGCTTCCGATGTATTATCATCTGACGCAGGAAGACCGCGAAAAAACAGCCGACAGGGTTATCCGTTTTTTCAGCTGACGGCAGGGAGAATGAGGGGAAATGGAGCAGACTGCATCTATCGGTAAACAGAATTTCTTCGAGCGGCATTCTGTTCTCCTCCTGCTGCTCCTGACCAATCTCATTTTCTGCCTTCTTTACCGGAAATTCATTTTCGGAAACGGCGTCTACCTGTATGCCGATGTCGGCTGCGATTCCCTGACGTCCAGCTATCCGATCCTGTCGCTGCTGGCAAGGATGTTCGGCAGCGGCGACCTGACTGCCTACAGTCTGGACTTCGGCGCGGGCGCCGATATTTCAGCGACGTATCTGCAGTATCTCAATCCCGTCAAGTTCCTGATGATCGTCTTCGGAGAAAAGAACCTTCCCCTGATGATCATGGTATCCACCTTTCTCCAGGTCAATCTGCTTTCCCTGTTCGGTTTTTTCTTTTTCCGCCTGCTTCTGAAAAATAAAACGGCTGCCCTTCTTTCTTCGCTGGCCTGGACCTTCTCCGGCTATGTCGTCCTGTGGGGACAGAATTATTCCTTCCTGACCTGCATTCTTCTGTTCACGGTTTCCATGTACTTCCTGCAGGCTTATCTTTCCGGACTGCCGCGGAAAATTTCCCTGCTCCTGATCCCGGCCTACTCGCTGTTCCTCATTTCCAATTATTATTTCTTTTACATGACCGGCATCTTCTCGGTTTTCTATGTCATCGTTTTTATGCTTCTTAAAAAGGAACGAGCGTCCGCCGTCATCCGGAAACTGGCAGGACTGGCCGGTGCTGCCGTTTTTTTCGGCCGCCATCGCCTGTCTCTCCCTTCTGACGATCCTGAACACTTTCCGCAGCAGCACAAGGGTCGCCGAGGTAACTTCTGCCGGAACGAAAAATCTTCTGATGCCGGTGACCGACAGCCAGACTCTCCTGACCTTTCTCGGGCGTCTTTTTTCCGTCAATCTCTTCCAGTCCGGCTCCGTCTATTCCGGCTCCGGCAACTATTACGAAATGGCCGTGCTTTCCGTCAGCGCCCTGTTTCTTTTCTCGCTCCTGTATCTGATTTTCCGGAAAGCCACGCGCAGGAGCACGCTTCTTTTGACGCTCCTGGCCGTACTCTCCCTTCTTTTCCCGCTTGTTTCAAAGCTTCTGATTTTCAATGCGGAAAGCTACCGCTGGACTTTCATGATCTGCTTCGGAGAAACAGCAGCCATCGGCTTCTTCCTCAAGTCGCTTCTGGAAGATTTCGACCGGGAGGCGCTGCGGAAAACCCTGATCTTCGTTCCGGTCATCGCGGCCGTGATTCTCGGAGCGCTGCTGCTCGGCTGGAAGAACGGGGATTATCATTTCAGCCGGTCGGCTCTTTTCTTTACCGCCCTGCTTCTTGCATCCTACTGGATCATCCTGCTGATTTCCCGGAAAGAATCACGGAGACGTTTTCTTCCGGTCATGCTTACCGCTGTTCTGTGCGCCGAAATGCTGCTCATGAACAATGCCACGGTCAGCAGCCGCATTTATCTGACCCGCGAAGAATTTGAAAATGATTATTACAACGACGGGACTTCCGCAGCGGTTTCCGATGTCTGTTCTGCGGATTCCTCCCTGTACCGGATACAGACCGAGCGTCAGATGGGAACCGGCTATGTCCTTCCGGCGACGCCCGACAAGATTTATGCAAATGAAGGAATGGTGGACGGCTATGCCTCCACGAACCTCTATTCCAGTTCCATTTCCGGAACGCTTTCCGGATACGGACGCACCTACGGCGTCACGCAGTATTCCAACAACTTCTTTATTCTGGACAGCCTGAAGCAGTATATCCTCTCCACCCTGCTTTCCGGGAAATATGTGGTTGCCGATTCTTCGGACGGTTTCTTCACCGGCGCGGACAGTTCGCTCTTTTCGCAGGCGGAGACCGGCGTCTCCGGCAAGACTGTTCTGGAAAATAAGAATGCCCTTCCGTTCGGATACCTTTACACTAAAGAGATTCCGTCGGATACGCTCTCCGGCATGGACAGCAATGAACTTCTTCATGCCGTGACTTCCGCCTTCTTCTACACGGACGGCGGAACAGGGAATGAGACGTCTCTGCCTGAAGCACAGGCTTCCGAAAATGACTCCGTCCGGCTTTCGCAGCTGCTTGCCGGAACGAATGACTGCACGGTCCAGGCGGACGGCGATACGCTGACGATCACCCCGACAGGCTCCGATCCCTATGCTGTCTTCACGGCGCCTTCCGCTTCCGAAAGCAGCGCTTATTTCCTGGAGCTGTCCGGTGAGATTCCGGAAGGGACTTCATCCCTTTACCTTGCGTTCTTCGCAGCCGACTCTGCATATCCGGATTTCGGTCCCGGCTGTTTCCGCGACTGCACGCTGACACAGGCCTCAAAGGATCTCATGCTGCCTCTGCCGGAAGGGCTTACTTCTTTCCGGATTGACATTCCGGACAATGCCGGAAGCATCACGCTGAAAAATGCCTGTCTCAGGTTACTGACTTCCGATGATTTTTCAGAACTTGCCTCGACCGATATTTCAGATATCTCTTTTGAAAAAAGCACTTACCGCGCATCCGTCGTCAGTACGGCGGATGAAGCGATGCTCTGCATCCCGCTTCCCTACTGTTCCGGCTGGAGCGCGACGGTCAACGGTGCCGCTGCCGATGTCCGGAACATCAACGGAGGTCTCTGCGGAATCCTTCTCACCTCAGGCACTTCGGAAGTGACGATGACCTATCACGTGCCGCATCTCAAGACCGGTCTGGCGGTCAGCCTGATTTCCCTGCTTGCTTTCGCGGTCCTGTATGCGGGATCTTTCCGGCGGAAGAAAACACCGGGTGTCTGATCCGCCTATTCATTGACAGGGGTATTGTCCTCGAAATTGATGCGCTCCTCTTCCACGACCAGAGGCCGGTCCAGGACGCGCGCATTGATGGAAAGGATGTATTCTCCCAGAAGTCCGATGAAGAAAATCTGCACCGCCCCGAGGAAAAACATGCCGATCAGCACCGGAGCCATTCCGGCCCGGAACCAGTCCCAGAAAATCAGCTTCAGGATCAGATAGACGAGCCCGATCAGAAGACTGACCGCCCCGATCCCGAATCCGATGAACGTCGCGACACGCAGCACCACTTTCGAATAGGAGGTGATGCCGACCATCGCCACGTCATAGAGGCTGTAGAAATTGTTCTTGCTCTTTCCGGCCTTCCTCTGCGGACGTTCGTACGGGATTGCTGCATAATCGTATCCCAGTTCGGCGATCATTCCGCGCAGGTACGGCTGCGGATCATGGATCTTGCGCACGATGTCGACAAAATCCTTATCATAGAGTCCGAAGCCGGTGAAGTTTTCAATGTGTCCGATGTCGGTGATTTTCCGCAGGATCCGGTAATACTGTCTTCTGACCCAGGCCATGAATCTTCCTTCATCGGTCTTTGATTTCACGCCGATGACGATTTTCGAACCCTTTTCCCATTCCCGGACGAACCGGGGAATCAGTTCCGGAGGATCCTGAAAGTCCGCGTTCAGACGGATGACGCAGTCGCCGTACGCCTGCTTGAGCCCGTGGACCGGAGAACGGAGCTGGCCGAAATTCCTCGCGTTGAAAATCGCCTTGACGTTCGGGTTCTGCGCGCAGATTTCCCGCAGTTCCTTTCTCGTCATGTCCTTGGAATGATTGTCGATGTAGATGATCTCATAATCATACTGCGGAAGCTGCTGCGTCATGATTTTCGTGACCGCTTCCGTCATCGGCCCTACATTTTCCTGCTCATTGTAAGTCGGAATGACGACTGAGATTTTCTTTCTCCGAACGGAATCGTCTTTCATCTGGTTTCCTCTTCCCCGGTAAGCTCGATTTTCATATTGGCTTTCAGCTCTTCCCTTGACAGGAACGGCGACATGTCCTCCAGCGGAGACGAAACCATGGTTCCGTCCATGAGTCTTCTGGACGAAGCCTTCGGCTCGGTCATCTGGAGAGGCGAGACGTGCACCCCGATCAGGCAAGGCGTCGCTATGGCTGCTGCCTTTTCCACATCTGCCTTCATTGTAGCATTCGAGGTACAGCTTGTATAGTTCAGTCCGAACGCATCCGCGATCCGTGACAGGTCCGGGAAACTCAGGTCTCCGCTTTCCGGGCCGATGCCGGCATAATGTCCGCCGAAGAAATTCTTCTGCGTCTGGCGGATGGAATGATAGCCTCCGTTTTCAATCACGAAAATGCGGACCGGGAGTTTTCCTCCCGCGATGGTCTGCAGCTCCTGCAGGTTCATCATGAGACTTCCCTCGCCGGTCACCAGCGTCACCGGACGTCTTCCTTCGGAAATGCAGATGCCGATGGAAGCCGGCAGTCCGTATCCCATCGAAGCCGTCTGCGAATTCGTGAAGAAGCGCTGTCCCTCCTTCACGCGGAACGCCTGCGTCCCGGCGACGCGCGACGTGCCGCAGCTGACGACCAGATCTTCATCCGCCGGCAGTACCTCCGAAAGGGCATCATAGAAAGCGTAGAGATTTCCTCTTCCGTCCTGCTGCTCCGCTTTTTCTTTTTCCGTCACCGCAGGATATTTCTTCTTCCACTTCGCGCAGCAGGCATTCCACGAAGCATCCGTGAACAGGGGATGCTCTTCGGACACGCCCGACCGGAGCAGGGCATCATTCATTTTCCGGATCAGCTCCGCCGCATCGCCGATGACCGGCAGGCTGACATGCAGATTCGGTTTTCTCAGTTCCGCCGGATCCAGATCGTTCAGGATCGTGTAGGCCTCCCGTGCCCAGTCCTTATAATCGAAGCCCGTCTGCGAAAGGGACTGGCGGCTCCCGAGCGACAGATAGACATCGGAATTCTGCAGGGCAAAATTTCCCGCCCGTCCGGCAGCCACCCCGCTGACGCCTGCATAATGAGGGTCCGCGTACGGAAGCAGGTCGACGCTCGAAGACCCGACTGTAACGGGTATGTTCAGAAGACGCACCAAACGGCGGAAGTCTTCATAAGCACCGGAAGCCCGGACGCCGAAGCCTGCAAATAAGACCGGCCGTTTCGCCTCTTTGATTTTCGCAAGAATCTTCTGCACGGTTTCATCGGGAACCGGCTGCGGAACTTCAAAAATATCCTCTTTCGGATCATAGGCAGGAAGGGACTCCGGATCGATCTGCGCAGACTGGATATCCAGCGGAATGTCCAGCCATACCGGACCCCGGCGTCCCGTCACGGCAAGATAAAGAGCCCTTTCCAGCTCGTGCCGGATCTCCTCTTTCCTTTCCACCATCTTCGCGTATTTCGTCATCGCCTGCGAAGCCTTCGTGATGTCATATTCCTGGATTCCCATCGTGCGGATCGGCAGATGCGTGCTGCGCACCGTGACCGCCGTCCTCACCTGACCGGAAACCACGATCATCGGAATCGACTCCATCCAGGCACACAGAACACCGGTCAGCGCGTTGACCGCTCCCGGTCCGCTCGTCACGCAGACCGCTGCGGGGCGGTTCTCCACGCGGGCATAGGCTTCCGCCGCCATGGCGCAGGCCTGTTCATGATGCTGGTAGAGGCAGTGCATTCTGCTGCGTGCGAAGGAATCATTGAGATACATCGCGCCGCCGCCCGTCACGGTAAAGACATCCGTGATGCCGCTGTCCGCCAGCTTCTCCGCTATGTAATCCGATACACGAATCATTTTCAGCCTCCGGCCTGTCCCACATATTTTTCGCAGCGGTTCTCACAGACCATCGTCTTTCCCGACTGCTGGATGGGGAGCTCGTCCGCATAATCCACGCTGACTTCAGCGTCCTCTCCCAGATATTTCTTATAGGCGGCAACGACTTCCTCTTCATGAAAATCCTTGCCCGGATTGATGGTCAGCGTATATTTCTTCAGATCGGTCTGCACGCATTTTGCCTGCAGGACTTTCCCTTCAAAATTGAGAAGCGTATTCATGAAGACGTGAATGGAAAGCGGTTCGCCCTTCGTGTTGTAGAGAAGAGAGCCTCTCCGCCCGTAAATCTCCGTCAGCTTCGCGTGGCTGCGTCTCCGGGCATCCTTCCACGTTTTCATCTTCCCGGTATCTCCCGTGTCATAGCGGATCATCGGAAAAGCCTTGTTATAATAATCGGTGACGACGATGCGTCCGAGTTCTCCCTCCGCCGCCGGTTCATCCGAATCCATTTTCAGGATTTCCACGAAATAATTATACAGGTCGACCGTATAGTCCTCTTCTCCCGGAAGGCTTACGGCAATAAAACCGTTTTCATTGTTTCCGTAGGAAAGCACCGGCGTGATGCCGAGGACCTCCTGCGCCAGGGCACGCGTTGCCGCCGGACAAGCCTCGCCCATCGTAAAGATCATCTCGACCTGCCATTTCGAGGTGTCGGCCGGTTCCCTTTTCAGGTACTGCGTCAGGGCAGTCAGGGCGCTCGAATACATGACGAGCACCTGGATTCCGTCCTTTTCTATGCGGCTGCAGATATCCTTCAGGGCGGCATCGCCCATATTGGAAATGTCGTACATCTTCAGGTTGTTTTTAAAGGAATGCCATCCCGTGATCGTGTTCTTCCCTTTGATCCATGCACGGAATTCAGCTCTCTTCATGCCGAGGCGGAATCCGTTGAGCTCCATGACCGACATGAAGTTCATGAAGACATGGTTCATTTTCTCGGGGTCGGCAAGCACGGTGAACGGCGTCCCCGTCGAGCCGCTGGTCGACAGCTTCGTCAGCTGTTCCCGCCAGGGGCGGAACTCATCCGACAGGACCGTCTCGTAATGGGAAATGAAATCGCTTTTATTCTGAACCGGGAAATCCTTCAGTTCTTTCGATTTTTTCAGTCCTCGGTAGAACGGGCACTCCCGCGCCGCGTAATCGAGGATCAGGGACAGACGTCTTTCCGCATACTCCTCCGTCACGCCTTCGACGATTTCCCTCTTGTTGACTTCCAGAAGCTTATTCAGTTTTCCGCCGCGTACGGCATCCAGCGCATTGAAGGCGCTTCTTCTTACGATTTCTCCGAACTGCATATTTTCTTCCTTCCGGCATTGATCATGCCAAGCAGCAGCACGGCGGCGACGCGGGCTGCATTTGCGATCAGGACAGCTGATGCAAACGCCGTGATGCCTCCGCCGAGCATTGCAAAGATCAGGATCATCAGCAGTGCCAGATGCGCGCACTGCAGGATCAGCTGCCATTTCTCATCCGTGAACGTCAGCACGATGATAAAAAGATAGGCCGAGAGCATGGCCAGAATCTGCGTGATGTTGACAACGGTAATCAGCGGTCTGACCGCATCCGCCAGATCCGGATAAAAAATACGGATGAACCACGGCGTCACGATTTCACAGAACAGAAAGAACACGGCACTGACGCCCAGTCCGATTCCGGAATACAGCATGAATTTCTTCCGGGTCAGATACACCTTTTCTTTCGTCAGGTACGAAATAATGATCGTGTTGACCGGCGCAATGAACAGCACCAGCGTCTTGCCGATGAGCGAGACGACATAGTACTGCGTGACCGCCGTGCCGCCCAGGGTATTCTTGAGAATCAGGCGGTCGATGTTGAGCGTCAGATTCGTGACCGTATAGGACATGACCAGAAGGAACCCCTTGCTGAGCACGATCCGGAAATCGGGCGAGGTCCGGAAGAAATTCCGGAAAATGCTTCCCGTTGCCGTCACGTAAACGAGGGCTGCCGCTTCCCCCGATCAGGAAAATAAAGAACCAGTTTCCCGTCACCCGGTAGAGGAAATAACCCGCCAGGTATCCCAAACCGATCAGCAGATAATAAATAAAATACCGCCGGTAGTTCAGGGAAAGACGGTATTCCACATCTCCGTAATACCGGAAAATCGTAATCAGCAGAAGAACCGCCGTCAGGAGATAGGACCAGAACCCAAAAATGGAAGACGTCGAAATCAGCAGCGCGGCCGCAATGCCGACCGCCGAAAACAGCAGGATCGTCCTGTCGTAATCCCCGTTGCTGACGTCATGCTCCCTGCGTACGACCAGACGGCTGGTATTCAGTGCCTGTCCGACCGAAGGTCCCAGGATGCTGACCAGTCCCGTGATGTACAGAACCGTGCCGATGGCCTCGGTACCCATTTCCGCATTGAGCCTGGGATAGATAAAAAGCTGGAGAACTCCGTTCAGCACCAGCGCTCCGGCAATGGTCCAGGCTGTATTTCCTAAGATTTTCTTTTTCTTTGCATTCATGGCCTGCCTGCTGCCTGCCGGTCTTTCATCCGTCCGCTCTGCCTGTCCTTTTTCTTCCGCAGCCTTTCCGGATGCCGCGGAATTTTTCTTCTGATACTCCGGGCAGAGGTTCTCGATATATTTTCGCTTTCCGGAAGCCAGCACGGGAATCTCGTCGACATAGGAAACGCGGATCTCCGCATCCTTTCCCAGGGTGGGGCGGATGCGCCCGATCATATCCTCCGCATCCATTTTCCCGCGGTCTCCGTTCAGCCGGAGCTCATATTCCTTCCGGCCAAGCTGCAGGAAACGGAACTGTTTCACGCCTTCGACATTCCACAGATTATTCGTAATCAGATACGGAGTGACCGCATTTCCTTCCGTATCATAGATCAGGTCGGAACGGCGCCCGTAGAGTTCCTTCAGGATCAGGCGCGTCCTGCCGTTCTTCTCCTGATGGCGTGCCACTGCCATATCGCCGTTGTCGTACCGCAGGATCGGAAAAGCATAATTCGTCAGATCCGTGATGACGATTCTGCCGAGCTCCCCGTCCGGTGCCGGTTCATCCGAATCTGTCCGCAGGATCTCATAATAATAGCTTTCGGAATTGATGTAATATTCCTCGCTGTCATCACGGATCTGGATGCCCATGATTCCGTTTTCTTCATTGGAGTACCAGGAGCGGACCGGACAGTCAAACTGTTCGGATATCCTTTTCCTCACGCCCTGCGGCATCGTTTCCGAAATCGGGATCACGGAACAGACCGTGAATTTTTTCAGGTCATAGCCGCTCCGGTCCAGATAGGCGCTCAGCTCCCCGAGTGCGGAAGAATAGCCGACCAGGCTTTTGACTTTCTGATCTGCGATGGTATCCGCCATCTTCTTCAGCGATTCATCGCTCAGGGAAGAACTGTCCATCATGATGCTGTTTTCCATCAGAAGGCGGAGGGAGCTTTTCTTCACGTTCGAAACCCAGACGCGGATAAAAGCCTGCTTCTGTCCGATCCGGTAATTTCCCAGAGTCCCCATGAAAATAGAATCCGCCGTGTTGCAGCGGATTTTTCCGGGGTCCTGAATCATGGCAAACGGAGTTCCCGTGGAGCCGGAGGTTGTCATGGTGCGGCAGCCTTTTCCGTCGAGGTAATCCGAAGAAAGGAATTCCCGGTAATGTTCCCGGAAGGTATCCTTGTTGACGACCGGCAGTTCCGAAAGCGGGACTTCCGGATCATAGTTCTTATAGTACGGTGCTGTCGAAACCGCATGGCGGATCAGCGCCCGGATTCTTTTCTCCGTCTCTTCTGCCGGGGTACCGTGCCGGAAGGCATCCTCATCGCTTCGAAAGCGTGCGGCAGCTTTTCCGCCCCGCAGGCCGTCCAGTGCAAAATAGACATCCCATCTGAGTTTTTCTCCGAAAGAACGGCTGCTTTCCCTCATTGTTTTTTACTGCATGCCTCTCTGATTTTCTCTGCCATAAAGGCCAGCATCTCCTGCGTCATTCCCGGATATACGCCGATCCAGAAAGCCCGGTTCATGATGGCATCCGTATGATCAAGGCTGCCGACGGTCCGGCACAGCTTCTGTGCCTGCGGATCTCCGACGAAGCACGGATGCTTCGTCAGGTTTCCGGCAAACAGCATGCGCGTCTGGACTCCGGCTTCCTCCAATGTCCTGACAATCGTGCCCCTGTCTGTTCCCTCCCTGCAGAAAATCAGGAAGCCGAACCAGCAGGGATCGGAATCCGGACAGGCTTCCGGCAGAACGAAGCAGTCCTCCGTTCCTTCAAGCGCTTTCTTCAGAAAGGCAAAATTTTCCCGCCTCCGCGACGCGAAAGCCGGAAACTTCTCAATCTGCGCGCAGCCGACAGCCGCCTGCATATCCGTTGCCTTCAGATTGTACCCGAAATGGCTGTAAACATATTTATGGTCGTACCCAAGAGGAAGTTCCCCGTACTGCCTGTCGAAGCGGTGTCCGCAGAAATTATCGTGTCCCGGAGGGCAGATGCAGTCGCGTCCCCAGTCGCGCAGGGAACGGATGATTTTATGCAGGAGCGGATCATTCGTATAGACGGCTCCTCCTTCTCCCATGGTCATGTGATGCGGCGGATAAAAACTGGAAGTCCCGATATCGCCGAACGTTCCCGTGAAGCGTGTCTCTCCGTCCAGCGTATAGGTGCTTCCCAGTGCATCGCAGTTGTCTTCGATGAGCCACAGTCCGTGCTTTCTGCAGAAGTCCCGGACCTTCTTCAGGTCAAACGGGTTTCCGAGCGTGTGCGCCATCATGACGGCACGCGTCCTGTCCGATAAAGCTTCCTCCAGCATCGAACAGTCTGCATTTCCCTGAGGGATCGTGACGTCGATAAAAACCGGACGGGCTCCGTACTGAAGAATCGGCGCGACCGTCGTCGGAAAACCGCAGGCGACTGTAATGACCTCATCCCCCGGCAGGATCCTCTTCTCTTTCAGCAGGGGGGAAGTCAGTGCAGAAAATGCAAGAAGGTTCGCGCTCGACCCCGAATTGACAAGGGAAACGAAGCGGACCTTCAGGTATTCGCCGAATTTCTTTTCGAATTCTTCCGTATATCTTCCGGCAGTCAGCCAGAATTCCAGAGAGGAATCCACCAGATTCATCATTTCCGCACGGTCATAGACCCTCGAAGCATAGGGGATGCGGTCGCCTGCCTGAAACGGCTTCCGTACATGGAAACGGTCGCAGTACTCTCCCGCTGCCTCCAGGATCTTCTTCCTTGCCTCTTCTTCCGACATTCCCTCAAACATCAAAGTATTCTCCGATCTGACGGTCCAGACATTCCCGGACATCTCCGCCGCCTATGCGCACCTTTTCCCACTCGCAGGTCTTTTCGACCGCCCTGCGGATATTCCACTCCGGCTTCCAGCCGAGCTCTTTCCGGATTTTGGTGCTGTCCAGCAAAAGGAACGCTGCCTCATGAGGCCCGGCATCTCCCTCCGTCCTCCAGGTCAGGGCTTCCGCTTCCGGCACATCCCTGTTCCAGAACTCGCAGAAATAATCCGCAAGGGTTCCCGTCGTCACGCAGTCGCCGCGTCCGGGACCGATGTTGTATTCTCCGCCAGCTTTCTGTCTTCTGCCTGCTTCTCACCCAGAAGCAGATAGGCGGAAAGAGGTTCCATCACGTGCTGGAACGGACGGATGGAATACGGGTTCCGCAGGATGATCGTTTTTTCTGCCTCGGCAGCGCGCACGCAGTCCGGCACCAGACGGTCTTCGGCAAAATCGCCTCCGCCGATGACATTGCCTGCACGGGCTGTCGAAACCGCACATCCGGAATTCAGGAAAAATGATTTCCGGTAGCTCTGCGTGATGAGATCGGAACAGGACTTGCTGTTGGAATAGGGATCATATCCGTTGAGCGGCCTGTCTTCCGTGAAAGCCTCCTTCGTCTCTTCATTCAGATAGACCTTGTCGGTCGTCACGTTCACGAAGGAGGAGACGCATTCCGTTTTCCGGATTGCTTCCAGCACATTGACCGTTCCCATGATATTTGTTTCAAATGTAAGACGCGGCTCCATATAGGAATAGCGCACCAGCGGCTGCGCTGCCAGATGGAAAATGACATCCGGCCGCACCTGGGCGATCAGCTCATTCAGATGCCCTTCATCCCGGACATCCCCGTAGATGGAATCCATGCCGTCCTCAATGGACGCCAGATTGAACAGGTTCGGTTCCGTCGGCGGCATGAGGGAATAGCCGACCACTTCCGCGCCGGCCTTTTCCAGGATCCGGCAGAGCCATGACCCTTTGAACCCGGTGTGCCCGGTAACCAGAACTCTCCTGCCTTTATAGAAAGATAAATCTGCCATTTCACCAGACCTTCCAGGGAGCTTCTCCGCTGTCCCACATTTTTTCCAGAGCTTCTTTTTCCCGCATGGTATCCATGCACTGCCAGAACCCGTGATGCCTGTAGGCGTTCAGTTCATTCCTGCGTGCACACTCCTCGAGCGGATACTGCTCGAACACGGTGTCATCATCTTCAATCAGATCCATAATTCCCGGTTCGGCCGCCATGAACCCGGCATTGACCCATCCGGAATTTTCACGGGTCTTTTCACGGAAATTCGTGACGATGCCTTCTTCATTGATCTCAACGGCACCGAATCTCCCACGCGGCTGGGCGCAGGTAACGGTAATCATCTGCTGATGCTTCCGGTGGAAATCCAGCAGGTCATCGATATTCACATCCGCAACCCCGTCGCCGTAAGTCAGGAAAAACGGCTCGTTCCCGATGTAGGGAGCAATCCTTTTGATTCTCCCGCCGGTCATTGTATGAAGCCCGGTGTCCACGACCGATACTTTCCACGGTTCCAGTTTTTCCGTATGGATGATCGTCTCTTTTTTCCCGTCTGTAAAGTCAAAAGTAATATCGCTGTTATAGAGATAATAATCCGCAAACCACTGCTTGATCACATCCTGCTTGTAGCCGCAGCAGATGATGAATTCGTTATATCCGTACTTTGAGAAAATCTTCATGATATGCCAGAGAATCGGCTTTCCGCCGATTTCAATCATCGGCTTCGGACGGAAAAAACTCTCCTCGCTGATTCTCGTACCCAGGCCGCCGGCCAGTATCACGACTTTCATTTCCCATCCCTCCTCTTGTTCCTCATCGCCAGAATGATCAGGATCAGGCCGGCCGCAACGAATACCGCAAGAACGGCAATCGCAATCATGCCGGCAGAAATGCCGGAGACATTCTGCGAAGTCCCGCTTCCGGAATCAGCCGAAGCTGACGGATCTGCTGCTGAATCCTTCCCGGAATCCTGCGCCGCTTTGGAAGCCGCGGCATCGGAAGCAGCTTTGGACGCGGCAGCATCGGAAGCCGCCTTGGAAGCGGCAGCCTCGGAAGCCGCCACTTCATCCGCATACTTCTTTGCATTCTCCTGCGTCATGGTAAACCCGCCGACCGCCGTCTGGTCTCCGAAAATGTAGGTTGTCTGCAGGAGTTCGCCCAGGGAGGCATCCTTTTTCTCATCCTGCTTTACGCCGCAGTCGTCAAGGGACGCATTCTGCGGAAGGATGACCGAGCCTCCGGAAACATTGTATTCCGTCTTTCCGACTGCCACTTTCTGGAAATTGCAGAAGCCGTAATCCAGAAGCGCCACGTTGTCTTTCGCTGCATAGGAACCGTCCGTCGCATAAAGCGACACGGCAATCAGCGTCATTCCGTTTCTCTCCGCAAAGGTCGTCAGCGTGCTCTGCGCCAGATCCGTATAGCCGTTCTTTCCGCCGATGATGCCCGGATAGAAATAGTCCGGACTGACCAGCAGGGGATCGTGGCTTGTCATGGACCGCTCCGTCGCCGTCATGTTCGTCGCCGGTATCGTATAAGTCGGCGTATTGACGATCGTGCGGAATTCATCGATTTTCAGTGCTGCCTGTGCAATCAGCGCAATGTCGTGCGCGGAAGAATAATGGTTCGGATCCGGCATGCCGCAGGCATTCGCAAAATGGGTGGACGTGCATCCGAGCTCTGCCGCCCTGTCGTTCATCATCTGGACAAAATGATCGATGGAACCGCCGCCGATGTATTCTCCGACCTGCGTCGCCATGTCATTCGCCGACTTCAGCATCATTCCGTAAAGCATCTGCTCCAGGGTAAAGACCTCGCCGACCTGCGTGGAAAGATTCGAACTTCCGACTCCCACATAGGCGACTCCGGTCTGCGTCATGGTTACCTGATCGGTCAGCTTTCCGTTCTCAAGCGCCAAAAGACAGGTCATGATCTTCGTGATCGAAGCCGGGAACATCTGGGTATCCATCCCTTTGTTGTAAAGGGACCGTACCCGTATCCGCATCCATCAGGCAGGCGCATTTGGAATAAACATCTGCGGCCTGAGGCCATCCGGAAATGGCATTTGTCGTCACCGTCGCGGAATCTGCCGCCACAGAAGAAGTGCCCGACGCATCAGAGGTGTCCGCCGCTGCCGGAGAAGCGGCAGTGAGGACCATGCAGAATCCCGTGACCAGAGCAAGGAAAGCGGAAAGTAACTTTTTCGGCAGAAACTTTCCCATTTACTCCCCCAGTCCTTCTTCCACCGCATTGCAGAGGGCGTCCAGGGCTTCCTGTTCATCCACCCCTTCGCAGACGATGTCGATCTCATCTCCGCACTTTACGCAGGCACCGAGAACAGACATGACGCTTTTTGCATTGGCCGTCACATTCTCAAACGTAAAGGTAATCAGGGACTTGTACTTCATTGCTTCCTTGCAGAAATAGGCTGTAGGTTTCAGATGCAGTCCTGTGCGGTTCTTGATAACAACTCTTTTACTGACCATAATCCCTCCCTGTAGCTTTATGAAGTAGCTCCTGATAACCGAAAAGCCATGTTTTACGATGCAGTCGATACAGCGGCAGAAATCGACGCAGGTCCGGCAGCTGCCGTGCCGATTTCAGAAAGCGTCGCATTCACGGTAACATCCTCGACCTGTTCATATCCGGAAGGCAGCGTAATGGCAACCGGCA
Organism: Lachnospiraceae bacterium; assembly: GCA_022647575.1. Classification (GTDB taxonomy): domain Bacteria; phylum Bacillota; class Clostridia; order Lachnospirales; family Lachnospiraceae; genus Chordicoccus. The sequence goes on from JALCKY010000001.1 coordinate 447,292, forward strand.
GGGTATAGGTTCCCGCTTCCAGTCCGTTCAGGTCGACCGATGCCTTGATCTGATCCGTGCTCAGCGACTCCAGCTGCTCATCCGTACCCTTGACCCCGACGTCGATATTGGCAGTCGAGAAGACGCAGGTCAGGCCGGCACCCAGGTTCAGCTTCTGGATGGAAGTCGTCGCGATTTCATAGGATTTGCTGTTCAGCGGCAGGATCTCCACGGAAATGACGACTGTATTGCTGATGCCGTTTGCCAGGAATACATTATCCGGAAGCATTGCCGAAACATCATCGACCTTGACGTCAAAGCTGCTGCTCTTGCCGCTGACATCGATGAGGCCCGAATCGATCGTAATCGTGTTGCCTTTATCCGCCAGGTTCTTCAGTCCTTCCGCCGTTCCGGCAACGGACAGCGAAGCCGGGGTTGCCGTCATCGAGGAGACCTGATAGCCTGCTGCCGGCTTTCCGGTATATTTCGGCACGTCAATGACCACATCGCTTACGACGGTATAAAGCGTTACCGAAACCTGGATGTTCTTTGAATCGATGTCAAACTTCAGGTAATTCATCTCGGCATCCGTCAGTGCTTCCCCGTTCTTATCGTAAATGACCAGGCTTGTCGTGAAATTCGAATTCATGCTGATTCCCGTCACGTCGACCGGAGCAACCACCCTGTCGATCTTGTTGATGATCGAAGCCGGTCCGTAAATCGTCACCTTTTTCAGGCGAAGCCGTGACATTGCCGACCTGGTAGCCTTCCGCCGGCACCGTTGTGCCGCTGCTGCCCGTGATGACGAAATCCGAACTGATCATTTCTTCCAGCTCGATTTCGATCGTCGCCGGATTGGCTGTGATATTTCCCGCAGAGATTCCGTTTGCGGAGACACGGACCGGAACCGTAATCGGGTCGGAATTCATATCGACGATTTCCGTCAGGTCCGCCGTGGCCGTAATGCTGTCCGCCGTCAGAGGCTCGACAACAGAACGGTTCCCGTGAACCGTCACGCTGACCGTCTCATCGCCTTCCTTGACCTGATAGGACTGTCCCATGCTTTCGATGTAGGAAGCACTCGTAACCGTAACCGGCACATTGAAAATCGTCTTGGTAATGACCGGGTCGTTCACATTCACGATGATCAGCCAGACGAGAACCGCCAGAAGCAGCGAAGCGATCTTCAGTCCGGGATTACTCAGCAGTGTTTTTTTCACCTTCGTCCCGTCCTTTCCAGATCTTCAGCTTGGTCTTGCGTTCATGCATCTGCTTTTTCTGAAGCCGGTGCAGTTTCTCGCGGAGGTCGCTGGTCGTGACTCCCGTTGTCATGATTCCCTCATACGTATACGAAATACGTCCCGTCTCTTCCGAAACGATGATGGTAAAAGCATCGCTGACTTCACTGATGCCGAGTCCGGCACGGTGCCGGGTCCCCAGCTTCTTGCTGATGGTCACGTTCTCGGAAAGAGGCAGATAGCAGGTTGCCGCAACGATGCGGTCTCCGCGCAGGATGACGGCGCCGTCATGCAGGGGTGTATTTTTCTCAAAGATATTCACCAGCAGCTGAGAGGAAATTTCGGAATCCAGCCGGATCCCGGTTTCGATATACTCGTTCAGCATGATTTTCTGTTCTATGACGAGGAGGGCGCCGGTCTTGACTTCGCTCATTTCGACGACTCCCCTGACGATTTCATTGATGGATTTGTCTGTAAAAAGGGTCCCTTTGTCCTGGTTGGTAACTGCAGGGAACAGGGTGGAAAGGAAATTCTTGTTTCCGAGGGATTCCAGCGCCTTGCGGAGCTCAGGCTGGAAAATGACCACGAGGGCCAGCAGTGCGACCGATGCCATCTTGGAAACGATCCACAGGATGGTCGACATCTGGAAAATAACGGCAATCAGGATAAAGACAATGACGATCAGAATTCCCTTCAGGAGCGTATAAGCGCGCGTGCGCTTGATCCAGTTCATGAAAAGGTAAAGAAGAAAAGCAATGATCAGGATCTCAATGACATCGATGACCCGGACCTGCGGGATATAGATTCCGGTCAGATAGTTTCGGATCATGTCCCATATTGCCCGCATCGCCTTTCCTCCTTTCTTTTACTCTGCAAATGATCTGATGAAGCCCTCTCCCCTTCCGGATCAGGAGAGATGATTCAGCGAATCTTCCAGTTTCTTTTCAAGATCCGTCTGATTGACCGGAGGCTTCTCCACCATCGGAGGAAGTTCATCCTGCTCCGGTCTTTCTGTCTGCTTCCGCTTCCGGTCATAGTTTCTCACGGAAATTTTCGGAATTGCTTTGACATAATAGTAATAGCCGTCGTCTTCAAACTGAAGGTACTCGCTCTTCCTGTAGTCCACATTGAAAATGAAAAACATCAGGATCAGGGCAGCTGCCACCGAAACTCCCGCGCCGGCTGCCAGCACGATCAGCGAATGGTTCATACCGAGCGCCATGTCTCCGAGAAGGATCAGTGCCGGATAGAATAAAGAACCGATGATCACGGCTGCAAGCCAGGAGCCGTTGAAGGAAAGCTTCCGGACTGCATAGACAAGGATCAGGACGCCCGCCAGCGTAAGCAGGTTCAGCACCATTTCCGAATTTCCGAAGACACCGCCGGCCAGGGCCTGCAGACGCTTCGCATAATCGGAAGCTCCGTATGCCTTCAGGGTATCCGGTGCCCGGTGAAGCATGTCCAGCAGATAATACACGGCCACTCCGGATCCGACCGAAAGGACGGTCAGAGGCTTTTTCTTCAGCCCGAAGCATACCGGGACGACTTCCGGTGCACCGCAGTAAAGAGCCATCGGCAGGAAAATCAGAATCAGGGAATCCTCCGGCACAAAGCGCAGGAAAAGAATCAGCAGAAGAAGCATGACCATGAAGGCAATCGCACCCGCATCATAGCCCAGGGCAAAAGCCTGTACCGTAATCAGGGCCGCGCTGAAAAGCGGAATTGCCCGGACCGGCAGGATGGAGCTCAGAAGCGCCATGATGAGGACCGCGAAGATATTCGTGAAAACGGAACTGTATCCGATTTCCATGTTGATGAACAGATAGGTTCCCAGGGCCAGGGCAAATTTCAGGATAATCGAAAGGACGGACGTATAGCGCCCGTAGAAAGCCTTCAGCCTTTCACGCAGCTCCAGCAGGGCTCTCATCCTTTTTTCCTCCTGTAAAGATCATCCAGTGCTTCCAGATTCTCTTCATATTCCTTTACGCTCTTCCTGGCATTCTTATACCTTGCAGAGGAACGGAAATAGGAAATGGCAAGATAGACCCCCAGCATGACCACATAGATCAGGATCAGCCAGGTCAGCAGTACCCGAATATCCATCTGGTCGATCTGATCGAGCAGATAGTCCATATTCGCTGCGGCAGTCAGTCCCAAAAGAAGAACATAGGCGACTGTCGTCAGAAAGAAGGTTTTTATCATATCCATGGCGATGTAGTCGCTGCGGTAGTACTTCCGGATTTCAAGAGCCTTTTTGCCTTCTCCGTTTTCGTACTCCGCCAGACGGATCATCACTTTCAAACGTGCCTGATTGACCATGAAACCCCCTGTTTACGGCAATGCATGCCTTTAATATTCTATCATAAAGCCTTTTCCAATGCAAACCGTGAGAAAAGCAATCAGGAGCGCTCCGTCGCTTCTCAGGACTTTGGACACGGCATCCACGGTACTCCCGGTCGTATAGATATCATCAATGATCAGGATCCTCCTGCCGCGGACGGAATCCGTTCCCTGCCGGAAAGCCTCCTCCAGGTTTTCCTGACGTTCTTCCGCCCCCAGATTCTTCATCGCCCTGGTTCTGCCGGCACGGACCACGGCATTTTTCTCCACGGGTATGCCGGTGATCCGGGAGATTGAACAGGCCAGCTTCTCCGCCTGATTGTACCCTCTCGTCCGGAGCTTTTCTTTATGAAGCGGCACCGGAACGAGCAGGTCCGGTTTCCAGAGTGCCAGCTTGTCCCTGCTGTTCTCAGCCATCAGAAAGCCCAGGGAATCCCCGTATTCCGCCCTCCCCTTGAACTTGAAAGCCGCCATCGTTCTCTTCATGGTTTCGTCATAGAGAAAAATCCCCATTCCTTCATCGAAAAGATGCTCCGTCTTCCGGCAGTCTTCGCACAGTTCGTCTTCCTCCTCGACCGGCTTTCCGCACTTTGCGCAGCGCCGCGTCCGGATATATGGCAGCTTTCCTTCACACTCCGGGCACACGAAACAGTCTGCCGGCAGGATGCCGTCGCAGACCGGGCAGTGCCGCGGATAGAGAAGATCCAGAATCCTCTCCTCCAGGTTCCGCTTTCTATCATTCATCAAGGCCTCTTTCCCCGAAGCCTCTTTTCAGATCTTCATTTCACGGATGCGAAGGTCAAGAGATGTGTAGCGGCTCTTCTCCGAGCGGTTGCCGATCATTTCACGGACCGTCTCTTCGGAGCCGAGAATCGTGACGCAGCTTTTTGCGCGCGTCACGGCTGTATACAGCAGATTTCTGGTGAGCAGCATTTTTGAGCCGCCCAGCAGGGGAATCAGCACGGCGGCATACTCGCTGCCCTGTGATTTATGGATCGTGATCGCGTAGGAAAGCTCCAGCTGCTCCATTTCCGAAAACGGATAGTCCACGAAACGGCCGCCGTCGAATTCGATTTCCATCGAGGAGGCAAACGGACTGATGCTGCGGATGATGCCCATGTCGCCGTTGAAAATGCCGACGCCCCTGTCCGCCGCAATGCCGTATTTCCCGCGGATTTCCCATTCGAGCTGATAATTGTTCCGGATCTGCATGACCTTGTCCCCGACCCGGAAGATCCGTTCCCCATAGGATTTCTCCGCTTTTTTCGGCGAAGGCGGATTGAGGTACTGCTGCAGGATTCCGTTCAGCCTTTCCACGCCGAGAAGCCCCTTATGCATCGGCGTCAGAACCTGGATGTCAAACGGCCGGGCATGCACGTAGGCCGGAAGCTTGTCGCGGATCAGTTCGATCATGTTGCTGATGATGAGATTGGCGTCGCTGCGCTTCAGGAAAAAGAAATCCCGGCTTTGGTTCGTCAGGGCGATCTGCTCCCCGTGATTGATGCGGTGGGCATTCACAACGATATCCGAGCCTTCCGCCTGACGGAAGATTTTCGTCAGCCGCACGGTTGGAAATGCTTCCGACCGGATCATGTCCGCCAAAACGTCTCCCGGCCCTACCGACGGAAGCTGATCGACATCTCCTGCCAGGATCAGCCGCGTGCCGACGGGAATGGCGCTGAGGAGCGCATGCATCAGGAAGATGTCGACCATCGACATCTCATCGATGATGACGACATCCGCCGTCAGCGGATTCTGTTCATTTCTTGAAAAACGGAGGGAGCCTTCCAGATTTCCGGAAGTCGGCGCAATCTCCAGAAGCTTGTGGATTGTCGAAGCCTCGTAGCCGGTCGCTTCGGTCATTCTCCTGGCCGCGCGCCCGGTCGGAGCCGCCAGGACGAAATCCATCTTTTCGGATTCGAAGTACCGGATCATTTCATTGATGGTCGTCGTCTTGCCCGTGCCGGGGCCGCCCGTCATGATCAGCAGGCCATGCCTCACCGCATCCCGCACCGCCTCTTCCTGTTCCTTTTCCAGGACGATGCCGTCATGCTTTCCGAGATGCCGGATCTTCTTTTCGATTTTTTCCTCATCGTCTTCGCAGACGACATTCAGCGCATTAAGCATGCGCGCGCAGTTGAGCTCCAGATAATAATAAGTGCCGGCATAGACGATGCGCCGGAGACCGGAAGGCGACTTTCCGTCTGTCTCGTCCTTGAGGACGACCTTGTGCTCGATGGCCAGGTCGCCGATGCATTTTTCAATCGCCTCCTCCGGGACTCCCAGTATTTCCTCTGTCCGGGAAATAAGGATGTCCTGGGGAAGATAGACGCTTCCTTCGGCCGCCGCCGCATTCAGCACATAGAGCAGGCCGCTGCGGATACGGTATTCCGAATCTGATTCGATGCCGATTTTCGAGGCGATCTCATCCGCCATCCGGAAGCCGACGCCGTCGATGTCCTCTGCCATCCGGTAGGGATTCTGCTGAAGGATATCGTAAAGTTCCTGTCCGTACGCCTGATAGATCTTAACCGCCAGGGAAAGGGAAATCCCGTACTGCTGCAGGAAGATCATCGCCGAACGCATCTCCTCCTGTTCAGAGACCTGCACCGCGATTTCCTGTGCCCGTCTTTCGCTGATGCCCCGGACTTCCGCAAGACGCTCGGGTTCTTCCCTGAGGATCCGGAGCGTGTCCTCGCCGAATTCTTTCACGATTCTCGCCGCCAGGGCCGCGCCGATTCCCTTAATGGCACCCGACCCCAGATAGCGCTCCATGGCTTCGGCATTTTCCGGAGTCTTCACCCGGAAGCTGTCCACCTTGAACTGACGGCCGTAGGCGGAATGCTCCGTGTACCTTCCGAAAGCCTCGATGGTCTCCCCCGCGTTCAGAAACTGAAAAAAGCCGACGCAGGTCAGCTCTTCTCCGTCCGCAACCAGAGAGAAAACGGTATATCCGTTTTCTTCGTTGCGGAAAATGATATGGTCGATATAGCCCTCGGCCTTTTCGCCGGAAAAATCCGTCATCCTATTTTCCCAGCTCCTCCATTTTCTCTGTATAGAGTCCCGTGCCGATGGCGACCGCCAGGCCGGGATTTTCCGCCGTCATGACATTGATGCCGGTGCGTTCCCCGATCACTTCCTCCATGCCCGAAAGCAGGGAGCCGCCGCCGGTCAGCACGATTCCGCGTTCCGCAATGTCCGCTGCCAGTTCCGGAGGCGTTTTCTCCAGAACGACATGAATGGCTTCCGTGATCTTCGTCGTCGAATCGAGGATCGCCAGACGCACTTCCTCCGAAGTGACGCTGATGGTCTCCGGAAGTCCCGTCACGACGTTCCGCCCGGTGACTTCCATCGTTTCCGGATTCGGTCTCTTGTAGGCCGTCCCGATTTTTATCTTGATGTCCTCAGCCTGACCCTCATCGATGAAAAGGCTGTGGTTCCGCCGGATGTAGCGGGAAATCGCTTCATCGAAGGATCCCCCCGCCGACTTGATCGTATCCTGGATGACCGGCGATCCGAGGGAAATGACCGCAATGTCCGTCGTCCCGCCGCCGATATCCACTACCATATTGCCGACCGGCTTGGTGATGTCGATGCCGGCTCCGATGGCTGCCGCGACCGCCTCATCCACCATCGTGACTTCCCGGGCGCCTGCCTGGTAAGCCGCTTCCTCAACCGCCTTCTTCTCAATCGCCGTCACACCGCCGGGCACGCAGATGCTGGTATACGGCTTCCGGAAAGATTTCCTTCCCATGGCCTTGGTAATGAAATGCTTCAGCATCGTCTCCGTGACCGAATAGTCGAAAATGACCCCCTGCCGGAGAGGCCGGATCGCTACGATATTCCCCGACGTATGCAGGACGGTTTGTCTTGCCTCTTCGCCGAATGCCACGATCCGGTCGCTGTCCTTGTCATAGGCAGCCAGCGACGGTTCTTTGATCGTAATGCCCTTCCCCTTCTGATAGACGAGAAAGTTCGTCGACCCCATATCGATTCCGATATCCGCAGTGGGCATGGCAATTCCTCCTTGAATGTTCCTGTGTGTCACATTATAGCGAATAAAGAATTTGAATTCAACGGAAACGGAGAAGCCTCATTTCACCTGCAGAAGCTTCTTCATGTACTGTCCGGTATAGGACTCCGGCACAGTTGCCACTTCTTCCGGCGTACCTTTGGCAACGACCGTTCCTCCCTTGTCTCCGCCTTCCGGACCCAGGTCGATCAGATAATCCGCCGTCTTGATGACATCCAGGTTGTGCTCGATGACCAGGACCGTATTGCCGCCTTCCGTCAGCCGCTGCAGGATCTGGATCAGCTTGCTCACGTCGTCGAAATGAAGACCGGTCGTCGGCTCATCGAGAATGTAGATCGTCTTTCCCGTGTCTCTCTTGGAGAGTTCCGTGGCCAGCTTGACCCTCTGCGCCTCGCCGCCGGAAAGTTCCGTCGACGGCTGGCCGAGCCGGATATAGGACAGTCCGACATCGTAGAGCGTCTGGATCTTTCTCCGGATGCTCGGGACATGCTCAAAGAAATGAATCGCTTCCTCGACGGTCATGTTCAGGACATCGTAGATGCTCTTCCCCTTGTATTTCACATCCAGCGTCTCACGGTTGTACCGCTTCCCGCCGCAGACTTCGCAGGGGACATAGACGTCCGGCAGAAAATGCATCTCGATCTTGATGATGCCGTCGCCCTGGCAGGCTTCGCAGCGTCCGCCGCGCACGTTGAAGGAGAACCTCCCCTTCTTGTAGCCTTTCGCCTTCGCATCCGGCGTGCCGGCAAAGAGGTCCCTGATCATGTCAAAGACGCCGGTATAGGTTGCCGGATTGGAACGCGGCGTGCGTCCGATCGGACTCTGGTCGATGTCGATGACCTTGTCCAGCTTATTGATGCCGTAGATTTCCTTGTGCTTTCCCGGCACTTCATGGGCACGGTTGAGATCCCGGGCCAGTCTCTTGTACAGGATTTCATTGACCAGGGAGCTCTTCCCGGAACCCGAAACCCCGGTTACGCAGCAGAAGACTCCGAGAGGAATGTCCACGTCGAGATTCTTCAGGTTGTGCACATAGGCGCCGCGGACCTTGAGCCATCCGTTCGGCTGCCGGCGGCTTTCGGGAACCGGGATCGATTTCCTGCCGCTCAGGTACTGTCCCGTGATCGACTCCGGAATCTTCATGATTTCTTCGGCTGTCCCGATTCCGACCAGATGACCGCCGTGTTCCCCGGCTCCCGGACCGATGTCCACGATGCAGTCCGCCGCACGCATGGTCTCTTCGTCGTGTTCGACGACAATCACGGAATTGCCCAGGTCCCGCAGATGCTTCAGGGTATTCAGAAGCTTCTCGTTATCCTTCTGATGGAGTCCGATGCTCGGTTCGTCAAGGATATACGCCACACCCACCAGTCCCGATCCGATCTGCGTCGCCAGGCGGATCCGTTGGGCTTCGCCGCCTGAAAGCGTGGCCGTCATGCGCGACAGCGTCAGGTATTCCAGTCCGACGTCCTGCAGGAACTTCACGCGGGCGCGGATCTCTTTCAGGATCGGTCCGCCGATCATTTCCTGATTCTTCGTCAGCTTCAGTTTGTCCAGGAACGGAAGGAAATGGGAAACCGGCATATCGGTCATCTGGATGATGTTCTTCCCGCCCACCGTGACCGCCAGGGAGGAAGGCTTCAGCCTCTGCCCGTGGCAGACGGGACACGGAGTGATCTGCATGAATTTCTCATATTCCTGCTTGCTCCAGTCGGAGGAAGTCTCACGGTATCTCCGGTTTACATTTTCAATCAGTCCTTCAAAGGCGACATCGTAAACACCGACGCCTCTCTGTCCGCGGTAATGGACCTTGACTTCTTTTCCGTTCGTTCCTTCGATCAGGATTTTCTTGATGCGCGGGGGATATTTCCACCACGGGGTATCGAGGCTGAAATCATATTCCTTTGCCAGGGCGACCAGAATGGCATTCGTAAAGCTGGACGGGTCGCTGGCACTCTGCCAGCCCATGACCTGGATGGCTCCCTGATTGATGGAAAGCGTATGGTCCGGAATCATCAGCTCCGGATCGAATTCCATTTTGTATCCGAGGCCTGCGCATTCCGGGCAGGCTCCGAAAGGATTATTGAAAGAAAAGCTGCGCGGCTCGATTTCATCGATACTGATGCCGCAGTCCGGACAGGCAAAATTCTGGCTGAAGTTCAGGAAATGACCGTCCATCGTATCTACCGTCAGCAGTCCTCCGGTCAGCGCAAGAGCCGTCTCGATGGAATCTGTCAGGCGTTTCCCGATTCCTTCCTTTACGACCAGACGGTCGACCACGACTTCGATGTTATGCTTGATGTTTTTATCAAGCTGGATTTCTTCCGTCAGTTCATACATGTTCCCGTCGACCATGACGCGGACATAGCCGCTTCTCCTGGCCTGATCCAGAACCTTTTCATGACGTCCCTTGCGGCCCCGTACCACCGGTGCCAGCAGCTGGATCTTCGAGTTTTCCGGAAGCTGCAGAATCTGATCGACCATCTGGTCAACGGTCTGCCGGCGGATTTCCCGTCCGCAGTTCGGGCAGTGCACGATTCCGATCCGCGCATAGAGAAGGCGCAGATAATCATAAATCTCCGTGACGGTTCCGACCGTCGAGCGCGGGTTCCTGTTCGTGGTCTTCTGATCGATGGAAATCGCCGGCGGCAGACCTTCGATGCTCTCGACATTCGGTTTTTCCATCTGCCCGAGGAACTGCCGGGCATAGGAGGACAGCGATTCCATGTAGCGTCTCTGGCCTTCGGCATAGATCGTATCGAAAGCCAGCGAACTTTTCCCCGAGCCGGAAAGACCGGTCAGGACGACCAGCTCATTCCGGGGAATGTCGACGCTGAGATCTTTCAGATTGTTTTCGTTGGCGCCTCTGATTTTGATGTACTGTTTCTCTTCCATTTTTCACCGTTTCCTTGTCATTCCGATGCCGTCCGCTTCAGTCCAGAAGGAACTCCGCGAGCACCCTGTTGCTGACGTCGACTCCGCGTCCGGTCAGCTTCACCCGTCCGCCTTCGTCCGTAATCATTTCTTCGTATTCCAGTTTTTCCAGAACGTCTCCGTAAAGACTGTTCATATCCATGTCGAAGCGCTTCCGGAATTCCGTCTCCGTGACTCCCTCCGTCATCCGAAGCCCCAGAAACATGAATTCCTCGATCTGGCTTTTCAGGGACAGGCTTTCCATGTCCCTCAGAAGCTCCTGCGGATTGGCGCTGGACCTGAGATATTCATCGGGATCTGAGGTATTTTTCCAGCGCACATGATTCATCAGGGAAGAAGACCCGAGGCCCAGTCCGAGGTAGTCTCCCCCGGTCCAGTACCGGACATTGTGCCTGCATTCACAACCGGGAAGCGAATAATTGGAAATCTCATAGCGGTGATAGCCGCGCAGGGCAAGAGTCTCTTCCGTATCCGCATACATCCGGCGCTCCAGATCCTCATCCGGCAGTTTCAGGCTGCCTTCCGCCTTTCTCTTTCCGAAGGGCGTCCCCTCTTCCACGATCAGGCTGTAGGCGCTGATGTGCTCCGGCTTCAGATCCGCCGCACAGTTCAGCGTCCTCAGCCAGCTTTCGCCGGTCTGGTTCGGAATCGCGGAAATCAGATCCACATTGATATTCTTCATTCCGGCATCGCGGAGCATCCGGTAGGCCGAAAGAAAATCCTGCCAGGTATGGATGCGTCCGAGCTCCTGCAGTTCGGCATCATCTGCCGACTGAAGGCCGATGCTGACGCGGTTTACATAACTAAACAGGAAATTGAGAAGACCTTCGCCGCCGGTGCCAGGATTCATTTCCATCGTGATCTCCGCATCCGGCCGCACATCGAAGGTCGACGTGACTGCCTTCATGATATCCGCAAGGCAGTCTGCCGGCATGACGCTCGGCGTCCCTCCTCCGATAAAGACCGTTTCCACTTCACGGTCCGCAACTGTCTCTCCGTAGGCCCGGATTTCACGGACCAGCGCGCGCGCATAGGCGCGCTTCGCATCGTCGTCCGCAGGGAATGAAAGGAAATCGCAGTAATTGCATTTCCGCACGCAGAACGGGATATGGATATAAATTCCCAGATTATTCTTCATCCAGCTTCAGTACATTGAGGAAGGCTTCCTTCGGAATATCGACGTTGCCGATCTGGCGCATCTTCTTCTTGCCTTCCTTCTGCTTCTCCAGCAGTTTCCTCTTTCTCGAAATATCTCCGCCGTAGCATTTCGCAAGGACGTCCTTGCGCACTTCGCGGACCGTTTCCCTGGCGATGATCTTGGAACCGATGGCCGCCTGGATCGGAATGTCGAAAAGCTGCCTCGGGATCTCGTCCCTGAGCTTCTGGCACATTTTGCTGCCGCGGTCATATGCGGAGGGTGCGAACACGATAAAGCTCAGCGCATCGACCGGTTCGTGATTGACCAGGATATCCAGCCGCACCAGTTCCGATTTCTCGTAGCCGGACAGTTCATAATCAAAGGAAGCATATCCTCTGGAACGGGATTTCAGCGCATCGAAGAAATCATAGATAATCTCGTTCAGGGGCAGGCGGTATTTCAGCATGGCCCGGCTCGCATCCAGATACTCCGTGCTCTCATAAATGCCGCGCCGTTCCTGGCACAGCGTCATGATCGGACCGATGTAATCCTTCGTGACCATGACCTCCGCCTCCGTGATCGGCTCCTCCATGAAATCAATCTCCGAAGCATCCGGGAGGTTGGACGGATTCGTCAGTTCAATCACTTCGCCGTTCGTCTTATGGACCTTGTAAATGACGCTGGGCGCCGTCGTGACAAGATCGAGATCATACTCCCGCTCCAGCCTCTGCGTGACCACGTCAAGATGCAGGAGCCCGAGAAACCCGCAGCGGAAGCCGAAGCCCAGCGCCGCAGACGTCTCCGGTTCATACTGGAGGGCGGCATCGTTGAGCTGCAGTTTTTCCAGGGCATCCCTCAGTTCCGGATAGCGCTTGGAATCCTCCGGATAGATGCCGCAGTAGACCATCGGCTGAGGTTCCTTGTATCCGGGCATGGCCTTTTCACAGGGATTCTCCGCCTCCGTAATCGTATCGCCGACGCGGGACTCCTTCAGGTCCTTGATGCTGGCCGTCAGATATCCGACGGAACCGGCCGAAAGCTCTTCGCAGGGAATGAATCTGCCGGGTCCGAAATAGCCGACCTCGACAGTCTCGAATTCCGCACCGGTCGCCATCATCCGGATCTTCGTTCCCTTCCGGACCGTCCCGTCCATGACGCGGCAGAACACGATGACGCCCCGGTAGGAATCGTAGAGCGAATCAAAGATCAGGGCCTTCAGCGGCTGATCAGGATCCCCGGACGGTGCCGGGAGCTTATGTACGATGGCTTCCAGGACCGCGTGGACATTTTCCCCGGTCTTGGCGGAAATCAGCGGCGCCTCCGAGCAGTCGAGCCCGATCACGTCCTCGATTTCCCTGACAGTCTCTTCCGGACGTGCCGAAGGAAGATCGATCTTGTTGATGACCGGAAGGATTTCCAGGTCATGGTCCAGTGCCAGATAGACATTGCCGAGCGTCTGCGCTTCGACCCCCTGCGTCGCATCGACGACCAGGATGGCGCCGTCGCAGGCAGCCAGAGACCTGGAGACTTCATAATTGAAATCGACATGCCCCGGCGTGTCGATCAGGTTGAAAATGTATTCTTCTCCGTCATCCGCCTTGTAAATGGTGCGGACCGTCTGTGCCTTGATCGTGATTCCCCTCTCCCGCTCCAGATCCATGTTGTCCAGGACCTGGTCCTGCATTTCGCGTGCAGTCAGAAGACCGGTCATCTCGATGATGCGGTCCGCCAGAGTGGATTTACCGTGATCAATATGGGCAATAATGCAGAAGTTTCTGATATGATCCTGATTCATGCGACCCCCGTACCTGTTTCATTTTGCTGGCCGTCCGAAGGAACGGCATACACATAGCTTTCTGATGTTTCCGCGCTGACAGCCAGTCCTGCATCAGCAAGGTACCCGTTGGCCGCCGCCTGTTTATTCAAAACAATGAAGTCGGTTCCTGTTGTCCGGAGACTCTGCAGAAATACTTCCGGCGATTCATCGAATTTCTGTCCGATCAGGACATCTGCTGCCTGATACTGTGCCTTGGTTCCTTCGTCAGCATCCTCGTCGGCCGCCGTCCCGTTGCCGTTGCCGATCTCGTATAAAATGACGGTCCGGTCGATGGACAGGCCGATGGAAGGATCGTACTGGCGCATCAGCATCTCATAATTATTTTCCAGGGCTGCTTTTGGATTTTTCTCATCCGAAAGCTCATGAATCCTGCTGCAGACTTCAATCAGGTCATCCGGTACCTTCCAGACATTCTGCGGAAGCGCCAGCGATGAGGCACTTGTGATCTCCGCCTTTCCGGTCAGCACGATGATTCCCAGGCAGGCTGCAAAAACTGCCGCGCGCAGAATGCGGTTTCCGATCTTCTGCGTAAAACCGGTCACCGCTGTCCCGATCACGAAAGCTGCCGGTAGCAGCCAGAAGCAGCGGTAGTACATTTTCGTGATGTTCAGTCTGGAAAAGATGAAATACAGCACAAGCGGGTTGAAAACCGTAAAAAGAAGCAGAAGTGCCGGCCAGAAAAAGAGCACTCTTCTTTCTTTATGTCCGGACAGCAGGAGCAGGCAGATGACAAAAAGCGCCATGACAATCGTGCCTTCCTGATAAACGGTAAGGCATGCCCATGGGAAAAGAAGTCCTGTCTGACTGTAATCAACCTGTGTCATTTTCCTGTCCTTTTCAAAATTGTCTTATCTGACGGCCGACGGAAGGATTCCCTTCGACAGAAGCAGATAAACGGCCAGCATCAGTACGCACGGAAGCAGAATAAGAAGGTACTGAGGTATCTTGTTCCATTTCCGCTTTGCGGCAATCACCGGCAGAACCCCCGCACCGATGGCCACCGGCAGGAGGAAGAGAGAAGACATTGAAATACATACACCAGCCGGTCCTAAAATAAAAAGCGTAATCCACGTCTGCCGGTCATCCGGATCCTCATACAGTTTTTCACATAGATAAAGGACGCACGGAATCAGTACATTTCCGACAACAGCCTTGCCTTCGTAGCTGCGGTTCAGAAGGAACGTCGCATTGGTGAAAATCGTATTGAAAAAAAGATTGACGACAGAGATCACGATCAGGGTAAGGGCGGCCTTAATGCTGTCCCTTTTAAAAAGCCGGAAAGCCGTCCGCCAGTAAATAAAATAAGAAGCAATGAGCGTCAGCAGGGAGATGACCACCCTGGCCTGCACAATAGCCGGAATTCCCGTTACCCGTGAGACATAGGCATTGTGTTCGGCAAATGCGGACAGTACGTAGCGGACATTGAACTTTTCATACCGGATCCCCGTATAGGGGTCAAACAGAGCCATCGAATCGGTATAGACATCTGTCGAAGCCTGACCGATATAGAATGCGGAATCCGGATTCGCGTCCTGATGAACCAGAACAACATAGCACTGGAATACCAGCAGGATAAGCAGGACCGCCAGAATGATTTTCCCCTCAAGTCCCGGGAATTCCGGCCATTCCTGGGATGTCTTCCGACGCATCCGGTTCCATACGGAAACGGCTATCAGCACGGCCAGGATCACACTCCAAAGGACAGAAAAAGCCGTCAGGGAAACTTGGGTAAAAATGCAGACCAGCGAAACGATTTCAAAGAAAAAGAAATAAAGAAGGCCCCCGAGGATGAACTCCTCTCCTTCTATCCGGCAATTTGTTTTCCGCTTCGGAATCAGCCATCCGAGCATATAAAAAACCGCGAGATGTGCAAGAAAAACCAGCGCGGCTTTCAGCAGTATCAGCATAATCCACCCTTTCGATTTCTTAATCATACGACAAGTAAAAAGAAATGACAAGGCTTGTAAACAAAAGAGTATTGACAAGGTTTTTCATTTAGCATAGAATGGTTTAGTGTTCCGGCCATGCCGATCAGGACGTGTCTCAATGGCTAAAGCCGAAACGGGGAAAAAGTGATCTGTACTGAACGGAGGTAAGTATTTTGGCTAATATCAAATCTGCCAAGAAGAGAATTCTTGTCAATGAAAAGAAAGCCCTGCGCAATAAAGCTGCAAAATCCGCAGTCAAAACACAGGTTAAGAAAGTCGACAGCGCTATCGCCGCAGGCGATAAGGATGCTGCTGAAAAAGCACTGACGGAACTGAAGGGTGAAATGGGACGTGCTGCCGCAAAAGGCATCTACAAGAAAAACACCAATTCCCGCAAGATCTCCCGTATGTCCAAAGCCGTCGACAAGATCGGCAAGGAAGTCAAGGAAGAAGAACAGGCTTAAGTCAGCGAAATCAAAAGAAGCTCAATGGAAAGGCGGTCGGACAACCGGCCGCTTTTTACGTCCTCTTCTGTCTGAATGCAGTTCTCCAGAATGTCCTCCACCTGTTTCTTCGTGTAGCGCGGAAGCAGGCTGAGATACTTCCGGACGACAAAAGTCTGAATGCCCATCTTCTGGGCAATGGAAGCCACGCCTTCCCCGTTTCCGGAAAGCTCTCCGGCTGCCAGCATCTGGTTGTACTGTCTGCCGATCAGGTAGAGGATCCGCATCGGTGCCTCTTTCAGAGCGAGCAGGTCCGCATAAAGTTCAAAAGCCCTCTTACGGTCCTTCATCGATACCGCCGTCACAAGGTCAAAGATCTTATTTTCCGCTTCCATGCCGGTCACTGCATCGATGTCTTCTCTGGTGACAGCTTCTTTTCCGACTGTATAGAAAATCAGCTTGTCGGTCTCATTATAGATTCTCCCCATGTCCGCGCCTGTCCTCGACAGGAAATAAGCCATGTCTTCCGCCGTGATCCGCCGTCCGGCATCGCCGAGCATCTTCAGAACCCATTTCTGGAGGATGGCCTCACTCTGCGGCACGAATTCAGCGGCATGCCCGAACTCTTTTACGGCTTTCAGCATCCTGCCTCTTTTATCGACTTCGCTTTCCGAGAAGACAATGGTCAGATAGTCCGGGATATTCTTCAGGTAATCCGGAAGCAGTTCCGGAGCACTCCGGAAGAATCCCGAATCCTTCAGGATGATCAGGCGGCGCTCTGAAAACAGGGGCATCGTCTCGGCCAGGTCGATGACTTCCCCTTCGCTGATGTCGCTCCCCTCGAACAGCGTGCGGTTCATGGAATCATCAGGCGGGACAATCGCATCGCAGAGCTTTTTCCGATACTGCACCAGCAGGTAGGTCTCCTGTCCGTACAGCAGATATACCCTGCGGAAAATTCCTTTTTTAATGTCGTCGTTCAGTTCTTTCATGCTAATGATTATAGCATATCTTTCCTGGCGGGGAAGCTGAAAAAAGAAGAGACAGGTACCGGCTCTCCGCCGGGACTCAGTCCGTGCAGGTGTACCACTCCGTCTTTTCTGTCTGACTGCTGAGAAAAGGCGTTACGGAAAAAGATACGCCGTCCGTCACGATCTCCGTCTCTCCTCCGTACTCTGTCTGAAAAATATCCGTCCCGCAGGAACGGAGACGCCTAAGCAGTTCCGCATGCGGATGTCCGTAGCGGTTGCCCGCTCCCGCGGAAAGAATGCTGACCTTCGGCCGCACGATCTTCAGGAATTCTGCCGGCGTTGAAAACCGCGAGCCGTGATGGGCGACCTTGAGGACCTCATATTCTTTCGGTTTCTCCTGCAGGCCGGAAACGAGGCTCTCCTCTCCCAGTCCGGAGACATCTCCCGTCAGCAGTGCGTCAAACCTGCCGAAGGAGACGGACAGCACGAGACACTGTCCGTTCTCGTCGCTATCCTCCTGCCCTTCATTTTCAACGAGCGGATTCAGGACGCGGATCCGGACCTGCCCGAATGCGAGCGCATCTCCTTCCGACAGATACAGGATACGGACCTTCGCCTCCCGGGCGAGCCTCTCCATTTTCCGGTAGGCCTCGCTTTTCGTCTTCATCTTCGGCAGTGCCAGCGTCCCGAGGGAAATGGAGCAGCTCCCGTCCCGCACGGCCGTCAGGATTTCCCGGACGCCTCCCGCATGGTCATCGTCCATGTGCGTCACGAAGAGATAATCGAGCCTGCGCACGCCGCAGTATTTCAGATAAGGCAGCACCCGCCAGGTCCCGACATCGCTTACTGTGGAACTTCCGCTGTCGACCAGCGCCGTCACTCCCGAAGGAGTCTGCAGGACGATTCCGTCACCCTGTCCCGTATCCAGAAAAGAAAGCTTCAGGTCCGACGGAAAACGCAGCGTGAACAGTCCGATCAGGACGGGGATGCCGAGAAACAGGAACAGCCGTCTTTTCAGATGGATCTGCATTTTAAAGAGAAGGATTCCCGAAATCAGCAGCAGGACGTAGCAGACAGTCATCCACGCCTCCGGCTTGCCGAGGATGAACGTCATGGCCGGCATCTTCTTCACCAGTGAAAGAGTTCCTTCATAGAAGCGTACCAGGAGAACGGCCGGAAAGGCGGCGATGCCTCCGACTGTCATGCCGGCGATTCCCGCAGCGAGCACGGCCGGCAGAAGCGGCACCAGAAGAAAATTCAGGAAGATACCGAAAACCGGTATTTCATAAAAGGTATAGAGCAGAATCGGAATCGTCGTCAGATACAGCATGACGCCCAGAAGGAAACGGCTGCATTTCCGGAAAACCGCACAGGTGATCACCGCCGAATAAGAAAGCTGGAAGCCGCTGTAGAAAAGATACCAGGGATTGTCAGCCAGGATCAGGAGGGCGGAAAGCGCAATGGCATTTGCGGAATCGTATGTGCGTCCGGTCATTTTTGCCGTGATCAGGAAAAGGAACATGAGGAAGGCGCGGATCGTCGAGATCGATGCCCCGGTAAAAATCGCATAAAAGAAAAGGAACAGCAGGGAAATCATCCCGGCCGGACGGATGCCCATCTTCATTTTCCGGAGCAGGGAAAAAAGACCCATTCCCAGAAGAGTGAGATGCATGCCGCTGATGCTCAGCATATGCACGATGCCGCCTGCCTGCCACGCTTCCTTCTGCCCGTCCATCAGCAGCGTCTTGTCCCCGATCACCATCGCGGAAATGATTCCGCGGACATCTTCCGGAAAGTTTTCGCAGATGCGTTCATACAGAAAGTCATGCAGCTGCGCCAGCCCCTGTCCGATGACGTCGACGGAAGCATCCGTCACTTCAATCTTTGGTTTCTTCATCCGGTACCCGATTCCGCTGATGCGGCTGTAGAGCCTGGAATCAAACTGGCCGGGATTGGACGGACCCGGCATTTCCGAAAGAAGGCCGGCAGCGCGGATCCGGACTCCGACCTCATATTTCTGCTTCCCGTCGCAGGTAATGCGCAGCTTTCCCAGACGGAAGCTTTTGCCTTCCGCAGTAAAAACAGCCTGTGACAGAACCAGCACGGAATAATCGTCCCTGATTTCGGACTTTGCGACTTTGCCGGATACCGTAATTTCGTATGAAGTCTCAAGACAGGATGCAATGAGCTTCTCTTCCTTTTCGCCCGGCAGAAGGGGCAGGCCGAGGAAACGGATCATCAGGATGGCAAGCGCAAACAGAAGGGACACCGCACACAGCGGACGTTTCTTCATCGGTGCCTCACGGATATGGGGAAAGGAAACAGGAAATCTGGAAAGGAAACGGGAAATGAAAAACCGCACGGTCTCTGCCGTGCGGTTTCATTATAGCGATAAAGCCTTTGGATTTGAAAGAGGAAATTCATTCACTGTCTGCAAAGCGGTAGCCGACGCCGACTTCCGTAAGGATGAAGCGCGGATGCGCGGTATCCTTTTCGATCTTCCTCCGCAGGTTTGCCATGAAGACGCGCACGCTCTTGCTGTCGCCTCCTCCGACTCCCCAGATCTTATCGATAATGAACTGATGCGTCAGGACTTTTCCGCGGTTGGCAATCAGAAGCAGCAGCGTCCGGTATTCCGTCGGCGTCAGATGGACTTCTTCCCCGTCGATGCTGACCCTGTGCTTTTCGTAATCGACTACCAGATAGTCCTGACGGAAAACACTGTTCTCCGCGGGAGCGGCAGTCTTCTCCTGCATGCGTTCCGCCACGCGGATCCTGGCCATCAGCTCTCCCATATGGAAAGGCTTCGTGATGTAATCGTTCGCTCCCAGATCAAGCGCATTGATCTTTTCTTTTTCCTGACCGCGCGCGGAAACAATCAGGATCGGCGCTTCCGAAACCTTTCTCATTTCCCGCAGGAGAAGGATGCCGTCCTTGTCCGGAAGCCCCAGATCAAGAAGAACGAGATCCGGCTTATAAGAGGTAAATAAAAACATGCCTTCGTCGGCCGTTTCTCCGATCAGGACTTTATAGCCTTCCTTTGTCAGGGAAATATCGATGAAGTGGGAAATGTACTTGTCATCCTCGATCACGAGAATGCATCCTTTTTCACTCATTCGCTGTCCTCCATGGGAATCGTGAAGGTAAAGACAGAACCTTTCGGTACATTGTCATCGTAGCGGATCGTACCGCCGTGCGCTTCAACGATGGCACGGCAGATGGCAAGTCCCAGACCCAGTCCTTTTCTGCCGTCCGCAATGCCGGTATCCTGCGTCACGTATTTCTGGAACAGCCTGCCGCGGATTTCCTTCGGCACGCCGGTGCCGCTATCCAGCACCGAAACGGCAATATTCTGATCTTCTTTCCTGACCTGGATCCGGATGCTGCTGTCCGCCGGTGCATGACGCGCCGCATTTTCCAGCAGGTTCACGATGACCTGGGCAATCAGTTTTCCGTCCATTTCGGCAGCCAGGACTTCCTCCGGCAGATCGACCTGGATGCTCCGCCCCTGGAACAGTCTCTCCGTATGCTTGACGGCTTCGGCCACCACGTCGTCAATGACTTCATATTCCTTGTTCAGCAGCAGATGGCTCTCATTGATCCGCGTCATGTTCATGATGTTTTCGACAAGATCCGTCAGCCAGACGCTTTCTTCGCTGACGTCTTTGGCCAGCTTCTGCCGCTCCGCATCCGTCAGCCGGTCATAATTATCGGAAAGAAGGCTGCCGGCTCCCGAAAGCGCCGTGAGCGGACTGCGGAGATCGTGCCCGATGGAACGAAGCAGCATCGAGCGCTGTCTTTCTTTTTCCATTGCCAGACGGATCTCTTCCCGCTCGGTCACGAGTTTTTCTCTTTCGAGAGCGGTTCCCATCTGCGAGCAGACGGCCCGGATGATCAGATCCTGCAGTTCATCCGGCTGGCCGCCGCTGACCTGGACCCGTCCGATCCTGCCGGACGTGCTTCCGATGTCATAGACTGCGGTTCCTTCTTCTGTTTTCGGCTCCTGATCTCCGAGAAATACCTTTGCCTTCAGCCCGGTGTTTTCCGCCAGGAGCTTCTCTCCGCTGCTGATGATTCCCTGCTCATCGCTCTCCGCAAGGAACGCGGAAGACACTTTGTAAAGCGTGACGGCAGTATGTTCATTTTTCTCGGAAAGCTCAATCTCCGACTGCAGCCGGGAAGTAATCGTGCCGGCAACAATGGCCGTCACAAGGTAAAACACAAGAAGGGTAAAATCGCTCGGCTTATAAACCAGGAACGTATAAAGGGGCACGGTGAAAAAAAAGTTGAAAAGCATGACGGAAAGGACGGCGACAAAGATCGCCCATCCGCGGCTGCTCGTAAGCACCGCCGTAAAAAGGACTCCCAGAAGGAAAACCATGATGACGCTTTCATTTCCGACCTTCAGGAAATCCATCAGAAGCGCAAGTCCCGTTGCTGCCGCCAGCACGCCGAGCGTCTTCCCCGTGTTCCGGATCATGATTTTCTTTTTCAACTGCCCTGCCTTCCCCGTCCCGCCCGGTCTGCAGGCAGGAACTTCACGCTGTTCAGAATTTCATTATATTACTTATCCAATAATTTTGAAATGTCATCTTTCTCCCCGGAAATGATGATCCGGTCGCCCTTTGCGAAAAGATGGTCAGCCGTGATCACCGGATCGATGTGACGTTCATTCCGCAGACCCAGAATATTGACCCGGTGCTTGAGCCGGACGTTCAGTTCACGGATCGACTGTCCGGTCCACTCCGACGGCACCGCCGCTTCCACGATGGCATACTCCGGAGAGAGCTCGATGTAGTCAAATGCACCGTGCATCGAATACCGCATTGCCGTCCTGTCTGCCATGTCCTTCTCCGGATAGACCACTTCATCCGCTCCGACTTTCTTCAGCAGATATGTCTGGTTCTCACTGTCGGACTTGGCCACGATATGGGCTGCCCCCTGTTCCTTCAGCAGGGAGGTGATTTCCAGGGACGACTGGAAATTCTGGCTGATGCAGACGAAACAGATATCAAAATTTCTTACTCCCAGTTCGGAAAGAACGCCTTTATCCATGCAGTCTCCGACCTGTGCACGCGTGACTTCCGGTGCAATCTTATTGATTTCCTCTTCATTGACGTCGATGATCAGGACTTCATTTCCGACGCTCATCAGCTTTCTGGCAAGATTCTTCCCGAACTCACCCGCACCGATGATCAGCATTGATTTCATAACAAAACCTCCTATGCAGCTTTTCTTTTTTTTATTTGAAATAAACCTTAAGCAACAATGATTTTTCCGATCGGATCCCGCAGCTTCGGTGCCGTCGTTTTATTCCTGACCGCAAGGAAGATGCTCATGCTGCCGATTCTTCCGATGTACATCAGCAGGATCAGAACAACCCGGGAAATGGCCGGAAGCCCTGAAGTAATGCCGACCGTCAGGCCGACCGTGCCGATTGCCGAAAGACACTCGAAGCAGGCATCCGTAAAATGCGTTCCCTGCAGGCAGAGGATTGCAACCCCGATCATGGTCTGCACGCAGTACACGGACGTACTGTTCAGCGCGCGCATCACCGTATCCGATCCGATGCGGAAATGACCCAGCGACGGCTCTCCGTTCCGGAAGGCCGACACGGCGGATGCCCCGATGACCGCTGCCGTGGTTACCTTGATTCCGCCTCCGGTTCCGCCGGGCGCTGCTCCGATGAACATCAGGAACATCGTGCAGGCCTTGCCGGCTTCCGACAGCTTTGCGATGTCGATTGAATTGTAACCGGCTGTTCTCGGCGTCACGGCCTGGAAAAATGCAGACAGAACCCGGTCCCCGACCGTCATCCCGGAAAACAGTCCGTTCCGTTCCGAGAACAGGAAGAACACGGTCCCGCCCACGATCAGAATGGCTGTGGATAGTAACGCAACTCTGGAATGAAGACTGAGTTTTCTTCCGCTGCTTGTGCATTCCACAATATCGTTCCAGACGACAAAGCCGATGCCGCCGATGATGATCAGCATGGCGATCGTGATGATTACGACCGGATTGTCATAAAAGAGCGTCAGCGAAGAACTCTTTTTGACAATGCCCATCAGATCGAATCCTGCATTGCAGAAAGACGATACCGCATGAAAAACAGCAAACCAGATTCCGTGCGCCGTTCCGAATTTCGGAATAAACTGCGTTGCAAGACATACGGCGCCTGTTCCTTCGATTATGGCAGTTCCCAGAAGAATTCTCTTCATGATCCGGACGATGCCGGCAAGCTGCGTCGCTCCGATGGATTCCGCAAGGATTGCCCTCTCTCCCAGTCCGATCCGGCGGTGCGCTGCCAGGAAAAACCCGACCATGGCCGTCAGGAATCCGAGACCCCCGATCTGAATCAGAAGCAGGATCACCGCCTGCCCGAAAAAGGAAAACTGGGTCCAGGTATCATAGACAACCAGCCCGGTTACGCACACAGCGGAAGTCGCTGTAAAGATTGCATTAAGAAACGGGGTCGGGAGGCCGTCACGGGCTGCAATCGGAAGGCTGAGCAGCAATCCTCCTGCCAGGATGATCAGCGCGAATCCGACTGCCAGGATCCGTACCGGTGTCCATCTGTTTTTAATCACGTTTCAGCCTCCTGTAATCACTCAAGACTTCTGAAAGATGTTCCCCCGCCGTCAGAATCCGTCCGACGCCGGCTTCTTCGAAATTATCGATCAGATCAGGGTCGCCGCATCTGGCAATAATGGGTATTTCCCCGTTCAGCAGTCTCATTTTCCTGCAAAGCATTAGATTGCCCGTCGTATTTCCTGAAACGGCAAACAGCGCTGAATATCCGGATGCGCCGATGACGGATGCCGGGCTCGTCAGAACGCAGTTCATTCCCAGTTTTCTCAGTATTTCCGCATCTTCGCTCCGGCCGTAGAAAAGGACTCCGTGATTTCCGTCCCTCGGCTGGAATTCCAGCATGGAATTGTGATAGGAAAGGCGGCCGTGCCGTCGAAATAAATGCAGCTTCATAAAAAATAGTCCCGTCCTTGCTTCAGTTTACGAAACAGAGTTCTTTCCTGTTTCCACTGATGCAATATAAACGGGATTTTATAAATAACATGTCCGAAAAAAGCTTTTCGTATAAAGTTTCTGTTAAGATGCCTTTCAGGAAGATGAATCCGCTGACTGGATCAGATCGGTATTGCTTTCATACAGTTTGTTGAGATTCATATGCTCTCCGAACGTGACGTCCGTTTTTCCGTCAACAGAGAACTGCACCTGACGTACATCGCAGTTGGCTGTCAGGGAATCGACGATTGCGTAGATGGGAAGAGCTTCATTGATGTTCAGAGACGTATTCAGGAACTCGCTGCTGAGGTTTACATAACAGATCCCATCGGAGGTGGAAACGCCGATGATCTGCGTATCCGAAGAAATCACGGCACCGTTTCCCTCGACCTTCGGTCCCGCAATCAGGCGTTCCATGATGGCCCATTCGAGCGGTTTGTTGCTGCTGTAATAAATGGATCTGGTTTCCCTGACGAGCATGTCTCCTGCCGAATCGGCGAAATACAGATCGATATCGGCATGCTGGTAGGAATTAATCTGGCGTCCGGTATTCTCGATAAAGGAATCCGCATTCATGAGGCCGACCTTTTCATCCTTCTCATCAAGAAGCGGCGAGCCTTCCACGGTAAATTCCACATAGCTGATTCCCTCGATCTGTACCATCGTCCGTACGATTCCGGCTCTGGCAAGCACTTCGCGGGTCTTGCCCATGTTTTTGTAGGAAGCGGAAAAATCAAGATGCAGGACTCCTTTTTCGATGGCGGAAGAATTCACCTTCACATCATCGGGAAGCAGCTTCTCGAGGGAACTGTTGGCCGGTGCTTCCTGAAGCTTTGCAAGCAGCTCCGCTTCAATCTCTGACTGTTCCTGCTTCTGCGGCGTATACTGTACGGAGGTAATCCCCAGTTCATCTTTGTCCATATAATAGAGAACCGTCGCGGTGCTGACGGTCTTTTCATCCGTACTTCCGCAGCCTGCCGCTGACAGTGCAAGGACAGCCGAAAGAAGGATTGCAAAGGCAGCATGAATTTTATGCATTTTCATTGTCCGCCTCCTACGCTCTGATGCGCCAGCGGAATCCTGACGGCAAAAGTCGTACCCTCTTTGAGCTTGCTTGTGACTTTAATGGAACCCCTGTGCAGAAGAACGGCACGGCGCGTAATCGCCAGGCCCAGTCCGGTGCCTTCGATTTCAGTTGAATGCGACTTGTCAACCCGGTAGAATCTTTCAAAAATATGCTCCTGCTCATCTTCCGGTATGCCGATGCCGGAATCCGAAACCGAAACATAGAAGAATTTATGGTCGGCCTTCAGGGTCACGCGCACCCAGCCGCCGTCCAGATTATACTTGATGGCATTTTCAATCAGGTTGGAAAAAGCAAGAGAAAGCTTGATCTCATCCA
Source organism: Lachnospiraceae bacterium (assembly GCA_022647575.1). Lineage (GTDB taxonomy): Bacteria > Bacillota > Clostridia > Lachnospirales > Lachnospiraceae > Chordicoccus. The sequence continues at coordinate 472,555 of JALCKY010000001.1, forward strand.
CTTCCGCCGTAACCGTGCTGTTGCTGTCCAGCAGAAGCTCAATGTTGCGCTTGGCGGCAATCGGCTGCAGGCGCTTGATCGTCTGTTCAAGCATCGCACCGATATCGACTTTTGCGATTTCCAGCGTCGAGGCTTTCCGGTCCATCCTGACCATGGACAGCAGGTCCTGGATGATCTTGTTCTCGCGGTCGATTTCTGCCGACAGATCCTGCATGAATTCGCGGTAAACTTCGACCGGTACATTTTCCTGACTGTTCAGGGAATCCGCCAAGACCTTCATGGAGGTCATCGGGGTCTTCAGTTCATGGGAAACGTTGGAAACAAATTCGTTCCGGGAATTGTCGACCGTCTTGACGCGCGTCAGCATCTTGTTGAAGGCATCCGTGATCTGTTCCGTCTCCGTATAATCCGGGACGGAAATCCTCTCCTCCTCGTATCCGTCCGTCACGTCCTCAATGGCTCTCGTGACCGTGCGGAAAGGCTTGACAAGAATGCCCGCCAGGAAATACCCGATGATAAAGACCAGAAGGCTGATGATGATAATGACCAGCAGTCCTTCATTTTCAAGGATGCGGACATTCTGATCGATTTCATTCGTCGACACCGAAGCCAACATGACGCCTTCGATGACCTTGGTATCCGGATCCTGGATCGGCACGACAATCTGGATGTAATTGTTGTCGCTGTCATAGAGCGTCGTTCCGCCGTTGCCGTTCGCGCAGGAAATGATGTCCCGTGAAACGGAAGTCTTTCCCGTGTCGAGATCATAGGTGTCCTTGACGACCTTGTAGTCGGAATCGACAATCACGATCCTGCCGCTGTAGATATTGGAGAGCAGTGCAAGTTCGCTGTTGATGACATCGTTATTGGTATTGCTGACATATTTTTCCGTGACAAGCGTATTGCAGAGGATATCGCACTGGTTTTTTACATTGATGCTGCGCAGAGAAACTGCACGGTCAACGTAGCCCCTGACAACGACCGTTGCCGCAATGACGCTCGGAACAATTCCGATCAGGATCAGGATGATCATGATCCGGAATCGGAGGCTTCGGAAAAATTTTAATTTGCTTTTCAGCTTTTCTCTGGAAATAATCGCTCTTCCCCTGACATTTCTGCGGCCGCCGGCCGCCTTTTTAGAATCTGCCAAAATGCAGCACGCGTTTCCGGTGTCTGCACTGTTTTATTTTACACTATTTTCATATTATTTGTTGTTAATTTGTTGCAGATTTTATGTTATGCTTTACGCGTATCCCAAATCGAACAGCAGAGCGCATCCCGGTCATCGGGAAAGCTGCCTGAAAAATAGGACGGAGGCAAAAAATGGAAAAAAAGGATCAGCTTCAGAACCATAAAATCAGCGACGATGAGCTGGAAGACATCGCCGGCGGACAGTGCAGCATTTCCGATACGGTGTACCGTCCCGGATCCTCAAGTCCGAAGCTGAGTACGGCTCTTTATCACGGCGAAGACATTTCTACCAGCGACCTGGTCGGCCGGAATCGCGGAACCGCCGGCTACGTTTCAACAAAGACTGCAGCCAAGAAAAAGAAAATCGTTTTGAACGGAGACAATTCAACCAGCCTCTGATGCATCTGATTCTTTTGCGCTGAACACAGGAAGAAGCATCCCGCAGGATGCTTCTTCTTTTTTCAGGCATTTTTGATGTCAGGCAGATCTTATCCCTGGAAGTAGTACCCCACGCCCCACTTCGTGTGGACATATCTCGGCTCGGAAGGATTCTCCTCGATCTTCTCTCTCAGGCGGCGGATGTGGACATCGACCGTGCGGACATCGCCCGGATATTCATATCCCCAGATGAGATTGAGCAGGTTCTCCCTGCTGTAGACTTTGTTCGGGTTGAACACCAGAAGCTCCAGCACATCGAACTCCTTGGCCGTCAGGTTGATTTCCTTTCCGTTCACATAGACGCGGCGGCTTTCGCAGTCCAGCTTGAGCCCGTCGATCTCAACGACTTTTGCATTCTGCTTGTCTGCCGAAGGCTGCTTTGCCCGGCGGAGAATCGCCTTGATCCTGGCCTTGACTTCCAGAATGTTGAACGGCTTGGTGATATAGTCATCCGCTCCGTATTCCAGTCCCATGATCTTGTCCATGTCCTCGCCCTTGGCCGTCAGCATGATGATCGGCACGTTGGAAAATTCGCGGATCTGCTGGCAGACTTCCAGTCCGGACATCTTCGGAAGCATCAGGTCCAGAAGGATGATATCGTATTCCGTTTCCTTGGCGAGCTGAAGCGCTTCCTCTCCGTCATAAGCGCAGGTGACTTCCATGTCATCCTGCTCCAGGCTGAAGCGGATTCCCTTAACGATCAGTTTCTCATCATCGACTACCAGGACCTTATTTGCCATCTTTTTCTCCTTGACGGACTTGCCTGCCCTGCTGTCAGGCTCAGCCTACCGTTATCTGATCTTTAATCTTTTCGAAAGTTCCCTGTCCGATTCCGGCCACCTTCGTAATTTCCTCAATGGTACGGAACGCTCCGTTCGTGTCACGATAATCGACAATGGCCGCAGCCTTCGTCGCCCCGATTCCCGAAAGAGTCTGAAGGACCGTTTCATCCGCAGTATTGATATTGACCTGGGTTCCTGCCCCGCCTGCGGAAATGCTGCTTCCTGCCGGCACCGCTTCTGCTTCCTCTTTTGTCAGGACCGTAATCTGTTCCCCGTCGGCCAGCAGCTTTGCCTGGTTCGTCGTCGTCAGATCCGCGTCCGCCGTCAGGCCGCCTGCTTTTTCAATCGCATCGCAGACCCTGGAATTTCCCGGGAGCTCATAGACGCCCGGTACATTCACGGCACCGCACACATAGACGTAGATTTTCTCCGGTGCCGCAGCCGGGCTGTCCGGATTCTCTGCAGAATCCCGTTCCGCTGCCGCAGAAGTATCTGACGGAAAGGAATCCTCCGTCCCGGCAGATTCTTCCTCCTGACCGGTCAGAACCGATTCCGTCACAGACGGCGTACAGCCGCCTAAAAACAGGAAAGCCATGGCCAGGAGAGCCATGGTTCCGATAACCCTCTTTTTCATCGTGCACTTCCCTTCCGAAAGAAATCAAAGGGACTCTCCGGGCATAAAAACCCCGTCTGTGCACAGTTCTATTCTAGCGAATCCTCTGCGGATTTACAAGCCCCATTTAGGCTTCGAAGCACGCATCCAGGATTCCGGCCGCCAGATCGATCTCCTCTTTTTTGATGACGAGCGGCGGTACAAGACGGACCACATTGGAGCCCGCGGAAAGGATCAGCAGTCCCCTCTCTCTGGCTTTTGCGATGATGTCCCCGACCCTGACGCTCTCATCCAGCTCCAGTCCGCGGATCAGGCCGAGACCCCGGTGCTCTTTGATGCAGGAATGCTTTTCCGCCAGCGCATCCAGCTTCTCCTTCAGGTATTCTCCGCTCTCCTTCGCCCTGTCCACGATCTTTTCCGATTCATAGAGTTTAAAGACTTCTGAAACCGCCGCGCAGGCAAACGGATTGCCGCCGTAGGTCGAGCCATGGTCTCCCGGCACCAGAGAATGGGCCGCCGCCTTTTCATTGAGGAGGAATGCCCCGACCGGCACTCCGCAGCCGAGGGCTTTCGCCGCCGTCATGATGTCCGGCTTCACGCCGTACTGCTGCCATGCCCAGAAGCTTCCGGTGCGCCCCATGCCGCACTGGATCTCATCGAGGATCAGAAGCATGTCGTGTTCGTCGCACAGGGCGCGCACGCCCTCCAGGAATTCCTTCTCCGCCGGGTAGATGCCTCCTTCTCCCTGGACGGTCTCCATGATGACGGCGCATGTTTTGTCGCTGATCTGCGACTTCACGCTTTCCAGATCATTGAAATCCGCAAACTTCACGCCGCCCATCAGGGGACGGAACGCTGCCTGATAATGATCATTCCCGGTCACGGAAAGAGCTCCGATGGTCCTCCCGTGGAAGCTGTTCTTCATCGCGATGATTTCGTGATCCGCCGTGCCGTCCCGGTCGTAGGCATATTTCCGGGCTGCCTTCAGAGCCCCTTCAATTGCTTCCGTTCCGCTGTTCGTAAAGAAGATTTTTGACATCTCCGCCGATGTGACAGCGGCTTTGGCCGCTTCGGCAAGCGGGACATGATAATAAAGGTTCGAAGTGTGGATGACCCTGTCGATCTGTGCCTTCAGCGCTTCATCGAAGCCCGGGAAATGATAGCCGAGCGCGAACACCGCGATGCCGGCACCGAAATCGAGGTACTTCTTCCCGTCGGTATCGTAGACGAAATCTCCTTCCCCTTTTTCAATCACGATCGGAAAGCGGTTATACGTATGCAGGACATACTGTTCCGTCTGCTGCTTGATTTCTTCTGTCGTCATGCCTGTTCCTCCCCGTCGGAAACGATCTCGGTTCCGATTCCCCTGTTCGTGAAAAATTCCAGAAGCAGGCAGTGTGCGATTCTGCCGTCCAGAATATGTACTTTTGATACGCCCGTCTTCAGGGCGGAAATGCAGTTCTGAAGCTTCGGCAGCATGCCGCCGCCTGCATTTCCCTCCGCGATGAAGTTCTCGGCTTCCGTCACGGTCAGTCTGGAAATCAGCGTCGTCGGATCAAGCGGATCCCGGTAGACGCCTTCGATATCCGAAAGGAACGCCAGCTTTTCCGCGCCGACGGCTGTCGCGATGGCGCAGGCCGCGTCATCTGCATTGATGTTGTAGGATTTAAAATCCGTCTTTCCCAGGCCGATCGGGCAGATGACCGGAACGAAGTCACGGTCAATCAGCGTATCAATGAGTTCCGTCCCGACCTCCCGGACTTCGCCGACGTAGCCCAGATCTTTCCCGTCGCCGAACTCTTTCTTCTCGACCAGCATCGTGCCTCCGTCTTTCCCGGAAATGCCGGCGGCCTTGACGCCGTTGCTTTCCATGTACTGAACAAGACCTTTGTTGACTTTATTGAGGACCATCTCGGCGATCTCCATCGTCTTGTCATCCGTCACGCGCATGCCGTTGACGAACTCCGGCGTCTCGCCCGACATCCTGACCCATTTGCTGATTTCCTTTCCTCCGCCGTGCACGATGATCGGCTTCATGCCGATCAGCTTCAGGAGCGCGACATCCTGGATGACGCTCTTCTTCAGTTCCGAATCCGTCATCGCGGAACCGCCGTATTTGACGACGATCTTCTTGCCGTTGAACTCGCGGATATAAGGAAGCGCCTCAATCAGCACATTCGCTTTTTCGATCCAGAGGTCCATGTTCTCGTTCATTTTATTCTTCTCCTGTTCTTCTGTTTCCTGTCGGAAACGGCAGCCGCTGATTTCCCAATTAAAAGCGGCAGTCTCCGCTGATTTCCAAATCAGGAACGGTAGTCCCCGTTGATTTCCACATATTTATGCGTCAGGTCGCATCCCCAAGCTGTCGCCGAGGCATCTCCCTCTTTCATGTCGCACGTTACCGTAACCGCACTTTCCGAAAGGATTTTCGTGGCCTCTTCCTCGCTGTAGTCCGTCGCGACTTCGTTCTTCACCAGGACCAGCCTGCCGGCTGCGCTCTCAATCGTCACATCGACTTTCTCCGGATCAAAATCAACGCCGGCATAGCCGAGGGCACAGAGAATCCGTCCCCAGTTGGCATCATGTCCGTACAGCGCCGCTTTCGTCAGGTTGGATGAGACAACCGAACGCGCCAGGATCTTGGCATCCCCGTGGGTCCTTGCACCTGTCACTTTCACTTCCAGCATCGCCGTCGCGCCTTCCCCGTCGGCGGCCATTTTTTTGGCCAGCGCTTCGTTGACCGCATGCAGCGCCTCGCAGAAGGTCTCGTAATCGGCGCCCTTTTCCGTAATGGTTTTATTTCCCGCAAGCCCGTTGGCCAAAAGCAGGCAGGTATCGTTGGTCGATGTATCTCCGTCAACGGAAATCATGTTATAGGTTTCCTGAATATCCTCGGAAAGCGCTTCCTGCAGAAGTTCACGCGAAATGGAAATGTCCGTCGTGACAAAAGCCAGCATCGTGCACATATTCGGATGGATCATTCCCGAGCCCTTGGACATTCCGCCGATGGTCGCTTCCGTTCCGTCGGAAAGAGTGAAGGAAAAGGCCTTCTCCTTGCATTTGGTATCCGTCGTCATGATGGCACAGGCTGCCTGCATGCCGGATTCCGGAGAACCTTCGGCATGGCGGCTCATGACTTCCGCGCCCCTGGCGATTTTATCGATCGGCAGCTGATAGCCGATGACGCCCGTCGAACAGACCAGGATGGATTCCGCCGGCACCGGCTTTCCGTCTGCATTGATGGCCGGCTTTCCGTCCTGCTCCGTCATGCGGAATTTCTCCAGACCCTTTGACGCAGCCTCGGCTGTCCTTAAGCAGGCGTCCAGGCCTTCTTTTCCGGTACAGGCATTGGCGATTCCCGAATTGATGACGACTGCCTGCGCGATGCCGTTCTTCTGAATCATTTCCCGGTCATAGATGACCGGTGCCGCTTTGACGACGTTCGTGGTGAAAGTACCCGCCGCCGTGCAGGGGACGGTGCTCACCACCATTGCCATGTCCATGCTGCCGTCCTTCTTGATTCCGGCTGCGATGCCCGTCGCCAGAAAACCTTTTGCGGCTGTAACGCCGCCTTCAATTTCCTTTATCATAGGAAATGCCTCCGTCTCTTTTTTTTCAGAATGCCATCGGGACTCCGAGAAGTCCTTCGGTCTCTTCAAAGCCGAACATCAGGTTCATGTTCTGAACCGCCTGGCCGGCTGCACCTTTTACAAGATTGTCAATTGCCCCCATCATAATGACGCGGTTCGTACGGCTGTCCGTCACGGCATTCACATCCGCATAATTGCTGCCCTTGACCCAGCGCGTTTCGGGTACCTTTCCCTCCGGAAGAACCCGTACGAATTTTTCCGACGAATAGGCTTTTTCATAGGCGACGCGGATCATGTCCTTCGTCACGTTTTCCTTCAGGGATGCATAAGCGGTCACCAGGATGCCCCGGTTCATCGGGACCAGATGCGGAGTGAACGTCAGAGTCAGTTCATGTCCCGCCGCATAGCCGAGCTGATCCTCGATTTCCGGCGTATGGCGGTGCGTCGTCACGCCGTAGGCCTTGATGGTCTCATTGACTTCGCAGTAAAGGTTCTGTACTTTCGCTCCCCTGCCCGCGCCCGTCGTTCCGGACTTGGCATCAATGATCACCGTGTTCTCATCGATCAGTTTTTCCCGGATCAGCGGATAGATGCTCAGGATGGAACAGGTCGGGAAGCATCCGGGATTGGCGATCAGCCTTGCTTTCCTGATCAGGCTCCGGTTGATTTCCGGCAGGCCGTAGACCGCCTCCGGAAGGAACTGCAGCGTCGGATGGTGGATGCCATACCATTTCTCATAGCGTTCCGCATCCTTGATCCGGAAGTCTGCTGAAAGATCAATGACCTTCGTTTTGGAAAGCAGGCTCTCCGTCATGGCGGAAGCGCAGAAGCCTTGCGGTGTCGCCGTGAAAATAACGTCCACGCTGTCTGCCAGTTTCTCCATATCTTCTCCCAGGCAGGTGTCTTTCACGATTTCAAACATGCTTCCGTAAAGATCCGCATACGGCTGTTCAATGTAGCTTTTGGAACCATACCACTTTATTTCTGTTTCCGGATGGTTCTGCAGAAGGCGGACGATTTCCGCGCCTGCATATCCCGTTGCTCCGATAATACCGGCTTTTATCATGGTTTCTCTCCTTTGATTGCATAATTATACATATGTCGTGCATATTATGCAAGGGCCATTTTCCATTTTATCGCATATTTTCAAAAATAATGCTTGCATATTTTATGCATATGATGTATATTAGTCCGCAGAAAACAGTTCAGGAGGATATCAGAATGAAAAAAGAAAAAGTCATCCTCGCCTATTCCGGCGGTCTGGATACAACGGCTATTATCCCATGGTTAAAAGAGAATTTCAACTACGACGTCATCTGCTGCTGCGTGGACTGCGGCCAGGGAAGCGAGCTGGACGGTCTTGAGAAACGCGCCAAGCTCTCCGGTGCCTCCAAGCTTTATATTGAAGACATCACCGACGACTTCGCGGAAAACTACATCATGCCGTGCGTCGAAGCAGGTGCTGTCTATGAAAATAAATATCTCCTCGGCACGTCGATGGCACGTCCTGCCATCGCCAAGAAGCTGGTCGAAATTGCCCGCAAGGAACACGCGACCGCGATCTGCCACGGCGCAACCGGCAAGGGAAATGACCAGATCCGTTTCGAGCTCGGCATCAAGGCCCTGGCTCCGGACATCCGCATCATCGCTCCGTGGCGCATGACCGACGTCTGGAAGTTCCAGTCCCGTGAAGATGAAATCGAATACTGCAAGAGCAAGGGCATCGATCTTCCCTTCGACCATTCCAACAGCTACAGCCGCGACCGCAACCTGTGGCACATCAGTCACGAAGGCCTTGAGCTGGAAGATCCGGCAAATGAACCCAACTACGATCACATGCTCGTGCTCGGCGTCACTCCGGAAAAAGCTCCGGACAAAGAAACGTCCGTCACGATGGATTTTGAAAAAGGCGTCCCGGTTTCCGTCAACGGCAAGAAAATGAAGCCGGCAGACATTATCCGGAAGCTCAATGAACTGGGCGGCGCAAACGGCATCGGCATCGTCGACATCGTCGAGAACCGTGTCGTCGGCATGAAGTCCCGAGGCGTTTACGAGACGCCGGGCGGAACCATTCTGATGGAAGCCCACAAGCAGCTCGAGGAACTTGTCCTCGACCGTGCAACCATTGAATTCAAAAAGGGCGTTGCCGAAAAACTGGCCCAGGTCGTTTACGAAGGAAAATGGTTCACTCCTCTGTGCGAGGCCCTGATTGCCTTTACCGAATCGACCCAGAAGTATGTCACCGGCACTGTCAGCTTCAAGCTCTACAAGGGGAACATCATCAAAGCCGGCACGACTTCTCCGTTCAGCCTCTACAGCGCATCACTGGCCAGCTTCACGACCGGAGATCTTTATGACCATCATGATGCATCCGGTTTCATTACCCTCTTCGGCCTTCCGCTCAAGGTCCGGGCAATGAAGATGCAGGAATACGAAGCATCGAAAAAAGGCGCCGGCAAAAAAGCTTCCGCCAAGGCTGCCGCAAAGAAAGTCCCGGCCAAGGCTGCCGGCAAAACAGTATTGAAGCCGGTCATGCGTCATAATTTTGAAGCGGAAGCCGCCGTCATCAAGAAGAACGGAAAGAAAAAATAAGATTCATGACAGGATTTTTAAACAGGCTTCAAGAAATGTTTCCTCCCTCTCTGCCCGGTGCCGCCCGGGCAGATTTTTTGATTTCCGGCGAAAACTTCTTGCAAGGATAATTAAACGGGTTTATACTTTTTATGTTTTTTGATTGTTACCTGAGAGGACAGGTGCCAAGGGGCGCCTGTCTCACTTTTTTTGAGGAGGAGGATTTATGTCGGTCAAATACGTATTTGTTGTCGGCGGTGTTGTTTCCGGTCTCGGGAAGGGCATTACGGCCGCTTCTCTCGGAAGGCTTCTGAAAGCCAGAGGCTATGATATCACGATGCAGAAATTCGATCCCTATATCAATGTCGATCCGGGAACCATGAATCCCGTACAGCACGGGGAAGTCTTCGTAACGGACGACGGCATTGAAACCGATCTTGACCTGGGACATTACGAGCGCTTCATCGACGAGAGCCTTCTGAAGGACTCCAATGTCACGACCGGAAAGATCTACTCTTCCGTCCTGGCAAAAGAACGCCGCGGCGATTACGGCGGCGGCACCGTCCAGGTCATTCCCCACATCACCAACGAAATCAAGTCCCGTTTCCATCGCGACAGTTCCAAGGGCACTCACATTGCCATCATTGAAGTCGGCGGCACCGTCGGCGATATCGAGAGCCAGCCCTTCCTGGAAGCAATCCGTCAGTTCCAGCAGGAAGTCGGAAGGGAAAATGCCATCATCCTTCTCGTCACGCTCATTCCGTATCTGAAAGCTTCGCAGGAACTGAAAACGAAGCCGACGCAGATGGCTGTCAAGGAGCTTCAGAGCATGGGAATGCAGCCGGACATTCTGGTCTGCCGTTCCGATTATCCGATCAGCAAAGAGATGCGTGAGAAGATCTCCCTCTTCTGCAACGTTCCTGTGACAAATGTCCTGCAGAACCTGGATGTCGAATATCTGTATGAACTCCCCCTGGTCATGGAAAAAGAGCATCTGGCGGATGCCGCCTGCAGCTGCCTCCATATCAAGGATCCGAAGCCGGATCTTGCCGAATGGTCGCACATGATCGATGCCCTGAAGCATCCGACCAAGGAAGTCACGGTAGCGCTCGTCGGAAAATACACCTCCCTGCACGATGCCTATATTTCCGTCGTCGAGTCCCTCAAGCACGGCGGCATTGCCAGCCACGCCGTTGTAAACATCAAATGGGTGAATTCCGAAAAGGTAAATGATGCCAATGTCGGAGAAGTCTTCAAGGATGTCGATGGTATCATCGTGCCGGGCGGCTTCGGAACAAGAGGAATCAACGGCATGCTCTGCTCGATCCGCTTTGCGCGTGAAAACAAAGTGCCGTACCTCGGTCTCTGCCTCGGCATGCAGCTGGCGATCGTGGAATTTGCACGCGATGTCATCGGCTGGAAGGACGCCCATTCTTCCGAACTGGATCCGAAGACGAAACATCCGGTCATCGACCTGATGCCCGAGCAGAAAAGCGTTACAGACCTCGGCGGCACGATGAGGCTCGGTGCTTATCCCTGCGTACTGGCTGACGGCACGAAAGCCATCAAGCTCTACGGAACAGACCGCATTTCCGAACGTCACAGACACCGCTATGAAGTCAACAACGAGTACCGTCACGATCTGACGAAAAACGGGATGATCTTTTCCGGCACTTCACCGGACGGAAGGATCATCGAAATGATCGAGCTCAAGGGTCATCCTTTCTTCCTCGGCACGCAGGCCCATCCGGAATTCAAGAGCCGGCCGAACCGTCCGCATCCTCTCTTCCGCGGATTCATTGCTGCTGCCCTTCGCCATAAGAGCAAGGAAAAAAGCGGCCCCGTTTCCGGAACCGCCTCTTCTGGAGTAAAAAAGAGAAGGAAGAAGTAAAGAGTCTGGCAATTTCAGCATAACTGAAAAAATCGAGTAGGAAAGCAGGCAGGTCCTTCAGCGGACCTGCCGCTTTTTTTATCCTTTGACCGAACCTACCGCCACGCCGCGGATGATGAACTTGGAGAGGCAGAGGTAAACGACGGCAACCGGCACGACCGCGATCACGATCAGCATGTACACCTGGCCCATATCAAACTTCAGGTAATCGGCTGAACGCAGCTGGGCAATCAGGATCGGGAGCGTCTTCTTCTCCGCCGAAGAAATAACCAGGGACGGAACGAAGTAATTATTCCACGAAGCAACGAAGGCAAAGATTGCCTGGACCGCCAGGGCCGGTTTCAGAATCGGCATGACGATGCGGTTGAAGGTCGCGAATTCCGCACACCCGTCAATGCGTGCCGCCTCGACGATTTCCATCGGCAGCGAGCTCTGCATGTAGCAGGTCATGAAATAGTAAGTCGACGGAGCCGCAATGGACGGAAGGATCAGGGCCAGCAGGTTATTCATCATCCCGATCTTGCTGATTAAGTTCAGGAAGCCGAGCGTCATGACCTGCGTCGGGATCATCATGATCATCATGATGAACATATTGACGAATTTCTTGGCCTTGAAATCGTAAGCATAAACGGCGTACGCCGTCAGCGCTGAAAAATAAACCGCCAGTGCCGCCGAAGTGAAGGCCACGACCAGTGAATTGACGATGCCGTGCGCAACCGGCAGATCCGCATTGTTCATGACGGCGGTCAGGTTCTTCAGGAAATAGTTCCCGATGACCAGCCGGAATCCTTTTGAAATATCCGCATGTGCACGGGTGGAGTTGACGATCAGGCATACAAAGAAGAACAGGCACAGGATCGTCAGAAGGACCAGGATGATGTAGACAATTGTCCGGTGGATGTAGAGCCCGGCCTTCGTGCCTTTTTTTATCGTATAGGAATTGCTTCCGCTCATGCTGCCGCCCTCCTTGCCTTTTCTTTTGCAAGTGCCTTCTCACGTCTGGCTTTTCGCTTCTCGAATTCCTTTTCGTCATTCGGATCCTTGGTCAGCGTAAAGAAAACCGCCAGGGAAAGCGCCGCCGTGATAATAAAGAGCAGGACGGAAAGTGCACCGGCCATACCGTAATTCTTGCTGTACAGATGATAATTGAGGTACATGATCAGGGTGGTCGATGTACGGTTCGGTCCGCCCTGTCCCGATGTCAGGACCTGCGGAACATCGAACATCTGCAGGCCGCCGATCAGGGAAGTGATCAGGACGAAAATGAAAATCGGCTTGATGGAAGGCACGGTGATGTAGCGGAAAACCTGCCGCGAAGTCGCACCGTCCACTTCGGCCGCCTCAAAAAGCGAAGTGTCGACACCCATGATGGCCGCCATCAGGAGAATGGTCGTATTGCCGAACCACATCATGAAGTTCATCAGGGCGATAAGGCCTCTCGTTCCCCAGATGCTGGAGAAGAACCGGAACGGCTCGCCGAAGATTCCCATGCTGACCAGAATATCGTTGATCGGTCCGTTGTCGGAGAACAGAGTGAAGAACAGCATGGCGAAGGAAGCTGCCATAATGACGTTCGGAAGATAGAAAATCGTTTTGAAAAAACCGGTGCATCTCAGGCGGAGTCTCAGATCCGTAAACCATACTGCCAGAAGCAGGGAAATAACGATCTGCGGAATGAAGCCCATGACCCAGAGAAGCAGCGTATTGCCGAAGTATTTCATCAGATCGCCCTGCGTGAAAATGGCGGAATAATTGGCCAGTCCCACGAAGTTCGGACCCACCTGTTTCAGTCCGGATCTGTAGTTTTCAAAGAAAGAATTGTAAATTGTATTGATCAGCGGAATCAGCTGGAAAAAGATGTAAGTCGCGAAGAAAGGAATCAGGAAAATGTATCCCCATTTTGCATAGCTGACGCTCTTATGCCTGCTGCCGGTCTTGATGCCGGATCCGGAATCTGCCATAAGAAAATCCTCCTCTTACGGGTAACGAATTTTTTCCATAAAACAGGATGGGACGCGGTTGAATCCCATCCTGTTCAGTCCTGTATAAACGGTTACCGGTTCATTTTCCGAAGAAGGAATCAGCCCTTCTGAAGATCCGGGTATTTCTCGATGGCTGCCTTGTAGAAGTTTGCAAGAGCCGTATCCTTGTCGACATTGCCGTCGAAGTAATCATGATATGCATTCTGGAATGCTTCATTCAGACCCTGGTCATCCGGTCCTGCATTGCTCATGTCGATCTTCGGAGCTGCTTCAGCAAAGAGTTTGATGTGGTTCTGGCCGCCGAGGAATGCCGATCCGAATGTCGGGTCATCAGCAAGTTCTTTCATGGCTGCCTGGTTGTTCGTATAGTCCTGTGTATCGACTGTGATCTGTTTCATGATGGTCTGATCGCAGGTAAGTTTTTCCATGATGTCTTTTGTGATGGCTACGTTGTCAGATCCTTCTGCGCCGCAGATCCATGTGCCGCCCCAGTACCAGGAAGCCGGGCCCTGGCAGACTGCCCAGTCACCGAAGATGCCGTTGCCGACTGCTGCTGACTGATCTGCATTTGCAAGAGAGTTGCCCAGAAGCGTGAAGTTGATGCCCCATGTTGAATAGAAGAAGCCGAAGACCTTGCCTTCCGGACCCTGGTCTGCTGCCCATCCGTCGGACCACAGAGCTGTCTTGTTGTTGTATCCCTTGTCTGTATAATCCTTGGTCTGATCAACCCATTTGTTCAGGTTGTCATCGATCTGGATGGTCTTTCCGTCATCGGCGATCCATTTCTTGGAAACGTTGTTGGAGAAGACACGATAGGAATCATCATAGCCGGAAAGCATCTTGTAGCCTTTTGCAGAAGCTTCTGCTGCCACTTTGTCGAAGTCGTCCCAGGATGAAAGAGCTTTCTGGACTTCATCCGGATCATCTGTTCCGAGAACGTCTTTCGCAATCGAACGTCTGTAAGCGAAAAGTCCCGGTGTAGCCTGCCAGGAAGTACCTCTCTGCACTCCGTCGGATCCTGTCACGATGTCTCTCGTGTACTGATACTGCTGTGCCATATCGGAATCCGTAAGGCCGATATCCTTAACATCCATAGCGACGCCTGCGTCTGCATCTGTATACTTCAGAGCGTAGTCTGCTTCAACCAGGAAGAGGTCGACCTTGTCGTCTGCGGAAGCGCTGCCCTGTGCAAGAAGTGCTTCATCCAGCTTGTTCTGATAAGCATTGTCTTTGGAAGGAGTGATGATCCAGTTCACGGTCACATCACCGATCTTGCCGGAAGCGGAAGTAACGGTTCCGGATTCGTCTTTCTTCTCATCGCCCTTTGTATATCCCGGATAGTAAGCTTCAACGCGGCTCTTGAATTCATCGTTCCAGCAGTAGATATTGTAGACTTTTCCCTGATCGGACGTCGTCGCTGTGGAAGCTGCTGTCGATGCTGCCGTGGAGGCTGCTGTCGAAGCCGCCGTGGAAGCTGCCGTCGATGCTGCTGTGGATGCTGCTTTTGAAGCTGCTGTGGAAGCTGCTGTCGATGCGGTTGTTGAACCGCCGCAGCCTGCGAGCATTGTGCCTGCCATGGCAATACTCAGTGCAAGAGCTAATACCTTTTTCTTCATTTCTGATTTCCTCCTTAAGATTTGAGAATCTCGTTTTGAATCATCTTTTGGTTTATATGAATTTAATCATATACGTTTTTCATCTGACTCCGGGGATTTCCCAACCGATTCCCCTTCAATCAGTCTGCCTTTGACCATGATGCGTTCAATCACATAAGTCTTAGGCTGTTCAATGGCCTCCACCAGTTTCTCCGCTGCCAGCACTCCCATCCGGAGCGAATCCTGCTTGATGGTCGTCAGGGCCGGACGAAGGATCTGGGAAACTCTGCTGCCGTCGTATCCGGCTACGGAAATGTCTTCCGGGATCCGGAGTCCCGCTTTGTTGATCTCATTCAGTCCGCCGATCAGTGAAGTATCGTCCGGATAAAGAATGCAGGTCGGTCTCTCCTTCATGGAAAGAAGTTCAACGGTCTGTGCGGCTGCCAGTTTCGAATCGAGGAAAGCTCCTTCTTTCACGTAATCTTCCGGAACATCGATTCCGTAGCTTTCCATCGTGCGGTGGAATCCCGACAGTCTCGATTTCGTAACCGGCAGATGGCTCTGTCCGTGAATGTAGGCGATCTTCCGGTGGCCCAGGCTGCAGACATAAGCGGTAAGCTCTTCCATGCCTTTGACATTGTCTGACAGGATTGCCGTGCAGTTGTTGTCGACATGGTCGATGGTGACGACCGGTATTTCCGAATTCATCAGATCGACGACTTCCGGTTTGGTGAAGTCCACGCAGGCGATGATGACGCCGTCCAGGTTTCTTGACCTGCAGTGATCCAGATAAGTGACGGATGTATTTCCCAGATTATTATTGATGAAAGTCAGGTCGTATCCCTGTCCCTCCGCCTGTGTCTTGAAGCCTTCGAGGACGGATGAAAAGAATTCATGAGTCAGCCCGCTGTTTGCTTCATCAACGAATAAGACTCCGATGTTGAATGTCCGGTTTGTCTTGAGCGACCTGGCTGCCGCATTCGGAAAATAACCCATCTCCTTGGCTGTCTTCCGGATTGTCGACTTGGTTGCTTCGCCGATATCATGATGATCGTTCAGCGCCTTGCTGACCGTCGCAATGGATACATGGCATGCAGCTGCTACTTCCTTCATCGATACCATCTTCGTTTCTCCGTTTCTTTCTGGAGTACTTCCGCAAAGATCCTTTTCGCGTTTGCGTATCTTAATCGTTTACGCAATTTCAATATAGCTCCTATGTCTGTTAAATGCAAGTATTTATTGCATTTTTGGCAGTTTGAAACATTTTTGCTGTGATAATTTGTATATTTTGTCCATTTAACGTTTTCATACCCCGCTTCTGTTGTAATTTGTTACGAAAACCTATAAGTATTTTATACAGAATTACCAAATAGAGGGAAAATGTGCATTTTTCCTTGACTTTACGCGCTTTTTGGATGTATTCTCCTTATGATGCAGGCACAAAGTATGCATTTTATCACGGCTTAATCGTTTACGGCAAACAACCGAAAAACGCCTGCAATCCGGCTCATTTATCTGAAAGCAGCCCGCTTTTTTACGAAAAACAGCACTTTTACTTAACAGAGACTGAGGGCGCATCTGTTTTGAAAGGAGATCCCGATTATGAAATACGGCTATTTCGACGACGCAGCCAGGGAGTATGTCATTACTTCCCCGCGTACGCCTCTCCCCTGGATCAATTATCTGGGCAGTGAAGATTTCTTTTCCCTGATTTCAAATACATGCGGAGGCTACAGCTTCTACAAGGATGCCAAGCTTCTCAGGCTTACCCGCTATCGCTACAATAATGTCCCGTCCGACAGCAACGGCCGCTACTACTATATCAAGGACGGCAGCACAGTCTGGAATCCGGGCTGGCAGCCGACGCAGACAGAGCTTGACTCCTACTCCTGCCGGCACGGGCTCGGCTATTCCGTCATCCGGGGCGAAAAGAATTCTCTTTCGGCAGAAGTAACTGCTTTCGTTCCCCTCGGCTACAGCTGCGAAGTGAACAAGCTGGTCCTGAAGAATACGGGAAATGAACCCAAATCCTTCTCGCTCTATTCTTACGTGGAATTCTGTTTCTGGAATGCGATGGACGACATGACGAACTTCCAGCGCAACTTCAGTCTTGCGGAAGTCGAGGTGGACGGTTCGGACATTTATCATAAAACAGAGTACCGCGAGCGCCGGAACCATTACGCCGTCTGGTCCGTCAATGTTCCGGTTGACGGTTTTGACACGGACCGCGAAGTTTTCATGGGGCCCTACGGCTCCAATGCAAAGCCGCAGACGGTCTGCGAAGATTCCCCCAAAAACTCCATGGTATGCAGCTGGGCTGCCGTAGGCTCGCACTGCATCCGCCTGACTCTGCAGCCGGGTGAAGAAAAAGCACTGGTCTTCGTCCTGGCCTATATTGAAAATGACAAAGACCATAAATGGGAATCGCAGAATGTCATCGATAAAACGAAAGCAAGAGAACTGCTGTCCCATTTCCGTACGGCGCAGCAGTGCGATGCAGCACTTAAAAAGCTGCGCGCAAACTGGAGTTCCCTTCTTTCAAATTACTCCGTGGACATCGCCGACGACCGCGTCGGACGGATGGTCAATATCTGGAACCAGTATCAATGCATGGTTACCTTCAACATGTCGCGCTCCGCTTCCTACTATGAATCCGGAACCGGACGGGGCATGGGCTTCCGCGACTCAAGCCAGGATCTTCTCGGCTTTGTGCATATGATTCCGGAACGGGCGCGCCAGAGGATTCTGGATATTGCCGCAACACAGTTCCCGGACGGGTCCGCCTATCATCAGTATCAGCCCCTGACAAAAACCGGCAACCTGGATATCGGTTCCGGCTTCAATGACGATCCTCTCTGGCTGATTGCAGGCGTCGATGCCTATCTCCGCGAGACAGGCGATTTCTCGATCCTTGAGGAAAGCGTACCCTTCGATAACGACGAAAGCCAGGCGGCTCCCCTGATGGAGCATCTTCGCCGCTCCTTCAATTACACCGCGGCTCATCTCGGACCGCATCATCTTCCCCTGATCGGAAGGGCGGACTGGAATGACTGCCTGAACCTGAACTGCTTCTCCGACACGCCGGGCGAATCTTTCCAGACGGTCGAAAACAACGATACGGGCATGGCTGAATCCGTCTTCATTGCCGGAATGTTCGGCGCTTACGGATCCGCCTATGCGGACATCTGCCGTCACACAGGTCTTGCGGACGAAGGTGAAAAAGCTGACCGGCTTGTTTCCGATATGAGGGCGGCCGTCCTGAAGGACGGCTGGGACGGGGCGTGGTTCCTCCGCGCTTATGATGCCTTCGGCAGGAAAGTCGGATCGTCCGAATGCAGCGAGGGCAGCATTTTCATTGAACCGCAGGGCTTCTGCGTGATCGGCGGCATCGGGATCAAAACCGGTGAGGCAGAAAAAGCGCTTGCTTCCGTGAAGGAGAAACTGGATACCCGGTACGGCATCGTCCTTCTGCAGCCTGCCTACCAGACCTATCATATCGAGCTCGGTGAGATTTCTTCCTATCCGCCGGGATACAAGGAAAATGCCGGAATCTTCTGCCACAACAATCCATGGATTTCCATCGCGGAAACCTGCATCGGTCACGGCACCAGGGCTTTTGAGATCTACAGCCGCATCTCTCCTGCTTTCCTTCAGGACATATCCGAAATCCACCGGACGGAGCCGTATGTCTATTCCCAGATGATTGCCGGAAAAGACGCGGTGCGCTTCGGGGAATCCAAGAACAGCTGGCTCACCGGAACCGCCGCCTGGAATTTCGTTGATATTTCGCAGGCAATCCTGGGCGTTCATCCGACCCTTGACGGCCTTTCCATCGATCCCTGCATTCCGAAGGACTGGAAGGGCTATACCGTCACGCGTAAATACCGCGGCGTGACGTATGTGATCCGGATCAGCAATCCGGACGGCGTCGAGCACGGGATCCGCTCCATGACGGCAGACGGACAGCCGGTCAGCGGGAATCTGGTTCCGATCCCTCAGGGAAAGGATACCTGCAGCGTAGACGTCGTCATGGGCTGATTCTTTTCCTTTTCCTTCTCTTTCCCCGCATCATAAAAAACGTGCCTTCGGCACTTCAGCTCCCCTGCCCCTCATTCATGAGGGGTAGGGATTTCTTTTTGTATCGGTTTGATTCATAATAGCTGCATGAACATACTCCAGAGAATCTTCAGGGATCATTACGAGGAGATCATCTATACGATGCATCCCCGCCCATCGGTCGTCGAGAACATCGACAAGATGATCAACTGCGGCGATCCCTCTTTCGGCGGTGCCATGTATGGCTGTCCTGTCTGCGGGAAAATGAAGTTCGTCCCTTTCCGCTGCCACAGCCGTTTCTGCCCTACATGCGGGAATAAGTATTCCATCGACCGTACCCTCGCCATGTCCTTCAAGATCGTCAATGTCCGGCACCGCCACTGCGTCTTCACCATTGCGGAAGAGCTGCGGCCTTTCTTCCTCGCCGACCGCTCCCTCCTGAACTGTCTTTTCTCTGCCGTAAGGAGCGTCATCCTGCGCATGTTCCTTAAGATGAACAAATCCCAGTCCTTCACTCCCGGATTCATCTGCGTCCTCCACACCTTCGGCCGCGACCTGAAGTGGAACCCCCATATCCACTGCCTGATCTCCGAAGGCGGCCTGGGGAACAGCGGCCTGTGGCGGAACGTCAGATATTTCAATTACACGCTCCTCCGCGATTCCTTCCAGACAGCCCTCCTCAATGAACTGGAGCAAAGGCTCGGGCCGTCCTTCAAACGGGTGAAGTCCTCCGTCTACCGTGACCATAAGAACGGCTTCTATGTCTACGCCAAGCCAAGAAAATGCGACCCGGGCACCGTTATCAAATATATCGGCCGTTATCTCGGACGCCCCGTGATCGCCACGTCACGGATCGACAGCTATGACGGCGATCATGTCACCTTCCATTACAACCGCCACGAGGATGAACGGCTCGTCACCGAGACCATCCCCGTCCTGGAGTTCATCGAACGGCTGATCCGCCACATCCCGGAAAAACATTTCAAGATGATCCGCTATTACGGCCTTTACGCCCGCCATCGTGAGTCCGACAAAAAACTCAACCGGGCCATCTCTCTGGAAAAGCACAAGGTGTTCCTGTCCTTCAACCGCTGGCGCGAGTGCATCCTCTTCTCCTTCGGATACGACCCGCTGAAATGCCCGGCCTGCGGAACCACCATGCTCTTCCTGGAGCTCTACCATAACCACCATCGCGTCCCTCTGGATGAAATGTACCGAAAGGCAATGGCTAAGGCCCATGGGTGCCGTTCCCCTGCATCCTCCCGTTATTCTGACAGATGCCTCCATCTGTGCTAATATAGATTCAGGAATGGAGGAACCCGCTATGGCCGATCATACAGAGGAACTCAGGAAACAATATATGCAGTCCCCGCCGGAAGGAATGACATCGGAAGATGTCCGTACGATGAGTGACGACGACCTCCTGGACATGGACTACTTCTTACACGAAGACGATGACCTTGATGAAGACGGTGAAGGTGAGGAAGGCTTCTATATCTTCTGATCCCCAACGGTCTGTTTGCTGACCCCTTCTTTCACCACCTTCTTTTTTTCTGCTTTTTTCCAAAAAGAGGAATTTCCTATAATGTAAAAAAAAGAAATCCCGTTCCGGAGAATGGGATTTCTTTTTTGATTTCTGTTCAGCTGTAAAAACAATCTGACGGATTATACCAGTTCCAGGAGAACCTTCATTGCTGCATCGCCCGGACGCTGTTCGATCTTCACGATTCTAGTGTAGCCGCCGTTGCGGTTCGCATATTTCGGAGCGATCTCATCAAACATCTTCTGCGGCATATCAACGCTCTTGGTTCCGGCTTTGCGGCCTTTTCCGGCCTTCGGAACTTCCGTTACCGGATAGAACACGCTGGCCATCTTCCGTCTTGCATGAAGTCTGGACGGGGAATCCTTCTGGATATCCTTCTCGACTTCGTCATAAACGGTAACCTTCTTGCCGTCCTTTACTTCCTTGACTCTCTTGCCGTCTTTATCCTTCTTTGCAACTTTCGCCTTGACCTTGACGGTTTCATAATTGTCTTTTTCCCTGACTGCCATGGCAATCAGTCCTTCGGCAATTTTAGCCGTTTCTTTTGCTTTGGCTTCCGTTGTAATGATTCTTCCGTGATAAAGAAGGTTTGTTACCTGATTCCTCAGCAGTGCTTTCCTCTGAGAGGATGTCCTGCTCAGTTTTCTGTATCCAGCCATTTCCTAATCCTCCATCTGCGGTACATAGTCCGTCATGCTCTTTCGGTCTTACTGACGGTATGCTGTAAAACCGCTGTTGTCGCCTTTTGCAGGCTTACTCGTCGCTTGGTTTCAGCTGCAGCCCCAGCTCTTTCAACTTGGCAAGCACTTCTTCCAGTGACTTGCGGCCGAGATTGCGGACCTTCATCATATCTTCCGAGGTCTTGTTGCACAGTTCCTCGACCGTATTAATGCCGGCTCTCTTGAGGCAGTTGTAAGAACGGACGGAAAGTTCAAGTTCGTCAATGTTCATTTCCAGAACTTTTTCCTTCTCGTTGTCTTCTTTCTCGATCATGACTTCGGCCGACTTAGCCGTCTCCGTCAGATCCACGAACAGTTTCAGATGTTCGCTCAGTACTTTTGCGGCAAGGCTGACAGCTTCTTCAGGAGTCATCGTGCCTTTTGTCCACACGTCGAGCGTCAGCTTGTCAAAATCCGTCTGCTGTCCGACACGTGTATTCTCGACATTCATGTTCACACGTTCGACCGGAGTGTAGATGGAGTCGACCGCAATGACACCGATTGGCATATCCTCGGTCTTGCCTCTGTCCGCGCTGATGTAGCCGCGGCCCTTCGTGATGGTCAGCTCCATATAGAGCTTGGCATCTTTACGCCCGGAAACGGTAGCGATCACAAGGTCGGGATTCATGATCTCGATATCGGAATCAACCTGGATATCCGATGCATGGACGACGCCTTCGCCTTCATACTCGATATAGGCCGTCTTCGGTTCATCCGTTGAGGAATTGTTGCGGATTGCAAGGCTCTTGATGTTCATGATGATTTCAGTGACATCTTCCTTAACGCCCGGAATCGTGCTGAATTCATGAAGGACACCGTCAATCTTGACCTGGCTAACCGCTGCGCCCGGAAGGGAGGAAAGCATGATTCTTCTCAGAGAATTTCCGAGAGTCGTACCATAACCCCTTTCCAGAGGCTCCACGACGAATTTCCCGTATTTTTTATCCTCCGAAACATCCTCAATCGTGATCTTCGGTTTGTTAAAGTCAAACACAGGCAATTTCCTCCTTTACGGTGATTACTTGGAATACAACTCGACGATCAGCATTTCGTTTACCGGAACTTCGATCGCATCCCTTGCCGGAGCTTCCTTCACGACGCCCGAAAGGTTCGCCGGATCGGCTTCCAGCCATGCCGGAACAAGTCTTCCTGCCGTTGCAGCGAGGATTCCTTCGTGTCCCTTGTCTTCACCGTTGCCCTTGTATCTTGCTGAAGAACGTTTATTTTCTCTGATCTCGACCTTATCGCCCGGCTTTACCTGGTAGGACGGAATGTTGACAATCTGTCCGTTGACCAGTACGTGACGATGATCCACGATCTGTCTTGCTTCGCGTCTCGTTCTTGCATAGCCGAGACGGAACAGAACGTTATCAAGCCTCAGCTCCAGCATGACCATCAGGTTTTCGCCTGTCATGCCTTTCATCTGATCGGCTTTTTCATAATAATTGCGGAACGGCTTTTCAAGAACGCCGTAAATGAACTTCGCTTTCTGTTTCTCGCGAAGCTGCTGGCCGTACTCGGAAACTTTCCTTCCGCTTCTCTTCAATTCCCTGGAAGATTTCTTATCAAGACCGAGCACAGACGGCTCAAGGCCAAGTGCCCTGCATCTCTTCAGGACAGGTACTCTGTTTACTGCCATGTATCATTTCCTCCTTGTGAAAGTTACACTCTTCTGCGTTTCGGCGGGCGGCATCCGTTATGCGGAACCGGTGTGCAGTCTTCGATGGAAAGGACCTGAAGTCCGGATGCTGAAAGGGCGCGGATCGCGGCCTCTCTTCCGGAACCCGGACCTTTGACGAATACGTCAACGGTCTTCAGTCCGTGCGGCAGGGCTGCCTTTGTAGCGGTCTCTGCTGCCATCTGAGCTGCATAAGGAGTAGATTTCCTTGAACCGCGGAATCCCAGGCCGCCTGCAGACGCCCATGAAATGGCGTTGCCTTCGCTGTCAGTCAGTGTAATGATCGTGTTATTGAAAGATGACTGAATATGTGCCTGTCCATGTTCAACGTTTTTTCTGATGCGGCGTTTAGCTGCCGACTTTTTCGCTGATGAAGCGACTTTTTTCTCTGGCATAAAAACTAACCTACTTTCTTATGTTCTGTTAACAGTTCCGTTGCTTATTTCTTCTTGTTGGCGACCGTACGCTTCGGTCCCTTGCGGGTACGAGCGTTGTTCTTGGTATTCTGACCGCGAACCGGAAGCCCTTTTCTGTGACGAATGCCTCTGTAGCAGCCGATTTCCTGAAGCCGTTTGATATTCATGGCAACTTCACGGCGGAGATCGCCTTCCACGGTAACGGACGCATCCATGACGTCCTTGATCCTGTTCGCTTCCTCATCCGTCAGATCGCGGACGCGGGTGTTGGGATCAACTTTTGCTTCTTTGAGAATCCTGTTGGACTGGCTTCTGCCGATACCGTAAATATAGGTAAGGCCGATTTCAATCCGTTTGTCTCTCGGTAAATCTACTCCGGCTAAACGAGCCATCGCAATTCCTCCATCCTGTTACTCTTTGCTGTATTGTTTACGGTTTCCTAATTGGGGTGCGGAAGTACCGTACCCAGCCATGCCGAAACATGGCCTTTCCGGCGAAAGGGACGCGCCGGTATTAAGCACCTTATCGCGATGATTACTCATCAGCCGATAGATAAGATCTGCGCAGCCGCGTGCAGATCAATGCTTGTTGTACTGCCCGGGCAAATGAATCAGCCCTGTCTCTGTTTGTGCTTCGGGTTCTCACAGATGATGCGGATCGAGCCCTTTCTCTTGATGACTTTGCACTTCTCACACATTGGTTTTACGGAAGATCTGACCTTCATTCTTAAACCTCCTTTCCGTAAATAGCGCACTGTCGCGCAATAAATAAGTATATCATAGGATTTTTCCTGATTCAAGGGTTATTTATCTCTCCAGATAATTCTTCCCTTGTCCAGATCGTACGGGGAAAGCTCGATCGTGACTTTGTCGCCCGGCAGGATGCGGATGAAATTCATCCGGAGCTTCCCGCTGATGTGTGCCAGAACCACGTGCTTGTTCTGAAGCTCTACCTTGAACATTGCATTTGGCAGTTTCTCAAGAACTTTTCCTTCAACTTCAATTGCATCTGCCTTTGGCATATAAAGAAAACCTCCGATTTACACTTCGCTTTTTTGGAAATGAAACAGTTATTTTTGCGTCAGCGTCAGGATTTCCGGATCCCCGTCCGTTATGAGGATGGTGTTCTCATAATGTGCGGAGAGCGATCCGTCCGCCGTCGTGACCGTCCAGTTATCGTCCGACCATTTGACATCTTTCGTTCCGATGTCGATCATCGGCTCGATTGCCAGGGTCATCCCCGGTTCGAGGAGCAGCCCTCTTCCCTTCTGCCGGAAGTTGGGGATCTGCGGCTCTTCATGGAGATGAGTCCCGATTCCGTGTCCGACCAGATCTTCAACGACTCCGTATCCGAAGCTTTCGGCATAGTCGCCGATCGCCGCCGATATCTCGTGAAGATGATGACCGGCTCTTGCGAATTTGATTCCTTCGAAAAAGCTCTGTCTGGTCACATCGATCAGCTGCTGCGCCTCAGGGCTGATTTTTCCGACCCCCCAGGTTCTTGCTGCATCGGAATGGTATCCCTTCCAAATGAGTCCGGCATCCAGGCTGACGATATCGCCTTCCTTAAGGATGCGCTTCCTGCTTGGGATTCCGTGCACGACCTCATCGTTCACGGAAACACAGATGGAAGCCGGATAGCCATTGTAATTCAGGAAATTCGGAATTCCGCCTTTTTCACGGATCAGCTGTTCCCCGTAGCGGTCGATATCCTTGGTGGATATGCCCGGCTTCACGAAATCCCTCAGTGCATTATGGACTTCTTCAAGGAGACGGCACGATTCTCTCATCAGCTCGATTTCATGTTCTGTCTTGATCGTTACCGGCATTTTATCTTCTACTCCTCCAGATTTTCCTGTATCGCTTCAAATACTTCATCCGCGCTCCTTGTTCCGTCAATCGTAACAAGGATGCCTTCGCCGCTGTAATAATCAATCAGCGGCTGCGTCTGTTCATGATAAACGGAAAGACGCGTCTTCACTGTTTCCGGCTGATCATCATCACGGAGCACCAGTTCGCTTCCGCAGGTATCGCAGATGCCTTCCTGCTTCGGCTTCAGATACTCGACATGATAAGTCGCGCCGCATTTCAGGCAGGCTCTCCGTCCGCCCATGCGCCGGATAATGTCTTCATCCGGTACCTCGATGTCGATTGCGCAGTCCAGTCTGGATCCGTTCTCTGAAAGAAATGAATCAAGAGCCTGGGCCTGGGCGATGGTGCGCGGGAATCCGTCCAGTACATAGCCGTTCATGCAGTCATCCTGCTGAAGACGGTCCGCAACCAGATCGCAGACCAGCTCATCGGGAACCAGGCCTCCGGCATCCATATAGGACTTGGCCTTCTTTCCCAGTTCCGTGCCGCCTTTGATATTGGCACGGAAAATATCACCGGTGGAAATGTGGGGTATTTCATAGGTTTCGCAGATTTTTGCAGCCTGTGTGCCTTTTCCGGCGCCCGGAGCGCCAAGCATAACCACTCTCATCGTTTTCCCTGCCTTTCTTTAAACGCGTTCAGGGACTAACCGGCCTTGGCCGGAAAGTCCCCTGGCTTATTGTTTTACTCGTTCAGGAATCCTTTGTAATTCCTTACCAGCATCATAGACTCGATCTGTTTCACGGTTTCCAGGATGACGCCGACAATGATGATGATCGACGTGCCGCCGAAGGAAACGCTCGCACCGAAGACACCGTTGAAGAAGAACGGGATGATGGCTACGATGACCAGGCCTACGGCCCCGATGAAGATGATGTAATTCAGGATCTTCGTCAGATAATCCGAAGTCGGCTTGCCCGGACGGATGCCCGGAATGAAACCGCCCTGCTTCTTCATGTTGTCCGCAACTTCCAGCGGATTGAAGGTAATCGACGTATAGAAATAAGCAAAGAAGATTACCAGCAGGATGTAGATGATCAGGCCGATGTTATAAATCGGTTTTGCAAATGTAAACCAGTTGTTCTCGCTTAAGATACCGAGAATGGTTCCCCAGACGCCCGTCCCGCCGGTTGAAGAACCGGTTGCAAACGTCGAGATGATTCCCGGCATGGACATCAGGGATGCCGCAAAGATGATCGGGATGACGCCGCCGGTGTTGACCTTCAGCGGGATGTGCGAACTCTGTCCGCCCATGACCCTTCTGCCGACCATTTTCTTGGAATACTGAACCGGGATGTCTCTTTCCGCGTCGTTCAGGATCAGGACCAGAACAACCAGTCCGATGATGATTGCCGCAATGATAATGACCGCCAGCGTTCCCTTGGCAATCGTCTGGCCTTTGACAAACTGCTCGTAAAGGCTGGTAAGATCAGACGGAAGCCTGGAAAGGATGTTGATCAAAAGGACCATGGAAATTCCATTGCCAACGCCCTTCTCGGTAATCTGCTCGCCGATCCACATCAGGAAGGCGGAGCCCGCCGTCAGGCATGCCACAACAACAACCGCTTTCGGGAAATCCATATTCGGGATCAGTCCCTGGTTGCCGAACCCGATCGTCATAGCGATGGATTCAAAAAGAGAAAGGCCGATCGTGACGTAACGCGTGATCGTCGTGATCTTTTTCCTGCCCTCTTCTCCGTCACGGTACATTTCCTCGAGTGCCGGAATGGCAATCGTAAGAAGCTGCATGATGATGGAAG
The DNA here is from genome assembly GCA_022647575.1 of Lachnospiraceae bacterium. GTDB lineage: Bacteria > Bacillota > Clostridia > Lachnospirales > Lachnospiraceae > Chordicoccus. The sequence goes on from JALCKY010000001.1 coordinate 499,251, forward strand.
AAGTGATGTACGGCGTAATGGATAGCGCCAGGATCGACATGCTGGAGAAGGAGCCTCCGGTAAATGCATCAAAGAAGTTGAAAGCATCTCCGGCTTGTGATGCAAACCACTCCGAGAAGTAGTTGGCATCGACGCCCGGCACAGGGATCTGGCTTCCGACACGGATAACAACCAGGCACAGAAGTACAAACAGGATCCTGTGACGGATATCTTTCACTTTAAATGCATCAGCTATTTTTTTAAACATCAGACTACCTCGACTGTTCCGCCCGCTGCCTCAATCTTCTCTTTCGCGACGGCACTTACCGCATTGACTTTCACGGTGAGCTTCTTCGTAAGATCTCCGTTGCCGAGAATTTTGATACCGTCCCGGGCATTCTTGACCGTGCCGCTCTCAAGGAGCTTCTTAACGTCAACTACCGTACCGTCTTCGAAGCGATTCAGAACATCTACATTGATTGCCGTGATCACCTTGCTGTTGCGATCGGTGAATCCGCGTTTCGGAAGACGTCTGTAAAGGGGCATCTGGCCGCCTTCAAATCCTGGTCTCGGAGAACCGGAACGGGCGATCTGTCCTTTCGTGCCTTTGCCTGCTGTCTTGCCGTTGCCGGATCCTTCGCCGCGGCCCTTGCGGAAATTGCCGCTTTTCTTGGCGCCCGGAAGCGGTGCTAAATTTGATAAATCCATTTCAGTACCTCCTAAGTTCAGGCTTCTTCAACTTTGACCAGGTAAGAAATCTCCCGGATCTGTCCGCGTGTCGCATCGTTATCCGGAAGGGTAACGCTGTGATGCATCTTGCGGAGTCCCATGGACTCTGCAATCTTACGATGCTTCGGGACTGCGCCGATCGTAGATTTTACCAGTGTGATTTTCAGTTTCTTTTCTGCCATTTTTCATATCCTCCTTACGCCAGGATCTCTTCAACGGATTTCCCGCGGAGACGTGCGACTTCTTCCGGAGTCTTCAGTTCCCGAAGTCCCTGGATCGTGGCGAATACCACGTTCTGCTTGTTATTGGAGCCAAGGGATTTCGTACGGATATTCTTGATTCCCGCAAGCTCGATGACTGCACGGGCCGGGCCGCCGGCAATAACGCCGGTACCTTCGGGAGCTCTCTTCAGAAGGACTGAAGCACCGCCGTATTTGCCGGTGTTGTCATAGGTAACAGACTGGAACTCTGTCCTGGCTACTGTTATCATGTTCTTCTGTGCATCTTCTTTGCCCTTGCGGATTGCTTCCGGAATTTCAGCTGCTTTTCCGAGCCCTGCGCCGACATGCCCGTTTCCGTCGCCTACGACAACCAGTGCCGTAAAGCGCATGTTGCGTCCGCCTTTGACGACCTTCGTGACACGCTTGATGGAAACGACACGGTCTTCCATACCGTTTTCATCTTTATCGTTATCTCTTCTCTTCGAATTACTGTCTGGTCTCATTCGTGTTTTGTCTCCTTCCCTTAGAACGTAAGGCCGGCTTCTCTTGCCGCTTCTGCCAACGCTTTGATCTTACCCTGGTAAATGAAGCCGCCACGATCGAAGACCACTTCCTTGATGCCCTGATCGACAGCCTTTTTCCCGATTACTTCTCCGAGCTTCTTAGCTGCTTCGACGTTATCAGTATATTTCAGACCGTCTTTTACATCTTTCTGGAGAGTAGACGCCGATACCAGTGTTGTACCCTTTGTATCGTCAATGATCTGAGCATACATATGGCTGTTGCTGCGGAAAACAGAAAGTCTCGGCTTTTCCGCTGTGCCGCTCATGTGTCCGCGGAGTCTGTAGTGCTTTTTCTCGCGAATGTCTGTTCTTGATTCTTTGCTTATCATCTTTCACACTCTCCTTTCTTTATTTTTTGCCCGTCTTGCCGACTTTGCGACGGATGATTTCATCTTTATACTTGATGCCCTTGCCCTTATACGGTTCCGGCGGTCTCTTGCCGCGGATATTGGCGGCATACTGTCCGACTGCCTCTTTGCTGATGCCCTTAATGGTGATGTTGTTCTTCTCATCAACAGAGGATTCAATTCCTTCCGGATCCTCCATCTCAACCGGATGGCTGTAACCGAGGGAAAGGACCAGCTTTTTGCCCTGCTTGACAGCTTTGTAGCCGACGCCGTTGATTTCCAGCGTCTTCTCAAAGCCTGTGCTGACGCCCATGACCATATTGTGGATCAGGGATCTCGTCAGTCCGTGGAGAGCCTTGACTCTCTTCAGATCATTCGGTCTTGAAACGGTCAAGACACCGTCTTTGATTTCAATGCTCAGTTCCGGGGACATCGTTCTGGTGAGCGAGCCTTTCGGTCCTGTGACTGTTACTACGTTGCCGTCTTTTACATCGACCGTTACTCCGGCCGGAATCTGGACAGGCAATCTGCCGATACGTGACATGATTATCCTCCTGACTTAAATTGACGGAAAAGGCCTCAGCCTTCTCTGTTTTCAGTTCCTTTGCTTTTTGCCTTACCAGACAAATGCAAGCACTTCTCCGCCGACCTTCTGCTTTCTTGCTTCCTTGTCGGTGATGACGCCTTTGTTCGTGGAAATGATAGCGATTCCAAGTCCGCCGAGTACCTTGGGAAGGTTCTCACTGTCTGCGTAAACGCGCAGACCCGGTTTTGAAATCCTCTTCAGACCGGTAATGATCTTTTCAGTCTTATCCGCACCGTATTTCAGGGTAACGCGGATTGTCTTAAAACTTCCGTTATCGATCAGATCATACTTTGCAATGTATCCCTCGTTGACCAGGATATCGGCAATAGAGAGCTTCATCTTGGATGACGGGATGTCGACAGTATCATGCTTCGCCGTATTCGCATTGCGGATTCTTGTAAGCATATCTGCGATTGGATCGTTCGTCGTTGTCATTTTCTGACACTCCTTTCAAAAGTAATTCTTTACCAGGAAGCCTTCTTCACACCCGGGATCTGGCCCTTGTAAGCCAGTTCGCGGAAGCAGATACGGCAGATTCCATATTTCTTCAGATATGCATGCGGACGGCCGCAGATCTTGCAGCGGTTGTATTCTCTGGTGGAGAACTTTGCCTTGCGCTGCTGTTTCAGTTTCATCGATGTTTTCGCCATTTTCTGTCTCCTTCTTTACTTCGCAAACGGCATATTGAACAGCCTAAGCAGCTCACGGGCCTCTTCATCGGTTTTCGCCGTTGTGACGAATACGATATCCATGCCACGCACTTTGTCTACTTTGTCATATTCGATCTCCGGGAAGATCAGCTGTTCTCTGATGCCCAGAGAATAATTTCCTCTGCCGTCGAATCCGTTCGGATTGACGCCGCGGAAGTCACGGACACGCGGAAGGGCCAGATTGATCAGCCTGTCGGCGAATTCGTACATCTTCTCGCCGCGAAGCGTCACCTTGCATCCGATCGGCATGCCTTCACGGATCTTGAAGTTGGCGATTGATTTTCTCGCCTTCGTGGTGACCGCATGCTGTCCGGTAATCGTTTCGAGATCCGAAACTGCGGAGTCCAGAAGTTTTGCATTTTCCTTAGCCTCGCCTACGCCCATGTTGACGACGATCTTAACGAGTTTCGGCACTTCCATCGGGTTCTTGTATTCGAACTTCTTTGTCATCGCAGCTGCGATTTCATTATCATACTGCTCTTTTAATCTGCTCACTTGAAATGCCTCCTCTCTCAGTCGATTTTCTCGCCGGTCTTCTTGGCGATGCGAACTTTCGTTTTCTTGTCTCCTTCGCCCTCTACCCTGAAGCCGATTCTGGTCGGTTTCCCTTTATGAAGGTACATGACGTTGGAAATGTGGATCGGTGCTTCTTTGTTGACAATTCCGCCCTGCTGGTTCTGCTGGCTCGGTTTCTGATGCTTCGTGATCATGTTCACGCCTTCGACCACTATCGTGCTGTCCTTGACATTGACGGAGAGGACCTTGCCTTCCTTGTCTTTGTCCTTGCCGGCGATCACACGGACCATATCATCTTTCTTTATTTTCAATGATGGCATGTTTTCATTTCCTCCTATAATACTTCCGGAGCGAGAGAAACGATCTTCATAAACTGTTTCTCACGAAGCTCACGGGCAACCGGCCCAAAGATACGCGTTCCCTTCGGAGTGTTGTCCTCCTTCAGGATGACTGCCGCGTTTTCGTCGAATTTGATATAGGAGCCGTCTTTGCGGCGGGCGCCCTGGACGGTACGAACGACAACAGCCTTAACGACGTCGCCTTTTTTTACAAGGCCGCCTGGTGTCGCGTCCTTAACGGCTGCGACGATGGTATCTCCGATATGGGCATATCTTCTCTTGGAACCGCCCATGACACGGATGCAGAGGATTTCCTTCGCACCGGTATTATCGGCGACTTTCAGTCTGCTTTCCTGCTGTATCATGTTCCTATCCTCCTGCTTCTTTACTTCGCTTTTTCGACTATGGAAACGAGTCTCCAGCGTTTGTCTTTGGAGATAGGTCTTGTCTCCATTACCTTAACGGTATCGCCGATGCCGCATTCGTTCTTCTCGTCGTGTGCCTTCAGTTTGTATGTCTTCTTCACGATCTTTTTGTAAATCGGATGCTGCACATGGTCTTCGATCGCTACGACAATCGTCTTATCCATCTTGTCGCTGACGACTTTGCCGACGCGGGTCTTTCTGAGGTTTCTTGCTTCTGCCATTTGTTATGCCTCCTTTGCAGCATTCGACTGCTCTGCGATCACGGTCTGAATCCTTGCGATGTTTCTGCGGACCGCCTGAATTCTCGAGGTGTTGTCCAGCTGATTCGTCGCATTCTGGAAACGCAGGTTGAAAAGTTCTTTCTTTGCGGAGACCAGTTCCTCACTCAGCTCTGAAGCCGATTTGTTTCTCAGATCATCCAGATATTTGCTTGACTTCATTCGTGATCACCGCCTTCACTCGCTGCAGCTTCCGCCGCAGTTACTTTTGCAGCCCCTGCTTCAGCCTCTTTGGCTGCAGCCTTTGCTGCTGCTTTCCTTTCCGGCTCGCCGAGAGCTTTCTCGACCTGTTCTTTCGAGCAGATCTTGCATGTGCACGGAAGTTTGTGCATTGCAAGACGGAGAGCTTCCTGTGCGTCTGAATCGGAAACATCGCCGATTTCAAAAAGAACGCGTCCCGGTTTGACAACAGCTACCCAGTATTCCACGGATCCTTTTCCGGAACCCATACGGGTTTCAGCAGGTTTCGCCGTTACCGGCTTATCCGGGAAAACATCGATCCAAACCTTGCCGCCTCGTTTGATGTAACGCGTCATGGCGACACGGGCTGCCTCTATCTGATTGGATTTGATCCAGCAGGGTTCCGTTGCAATCAGTCCGTACGTACCGTATGTGATGCGCGTGCCTCTTCCCGGCTTACCCTTCATCGATCCGCGCATCTGTTTCCTGCGTTTCACTCTTTTAGGCATTAACATTTTGATCGCTCCCTTCCTTACGGGCTCCCTTGGCAGGAAGTACTTCACCGTTATAGATCCAGGCTTTTACGCCTACTTTTCCGTACTGTGTGTCCGCTTCCGCGAAGCCATAGTCGATATCTGCACGAAGCATCTGCAGCGGGATGGTTCCTTCGCTGTAGGATTCCTTGCGTGCCATGTCGGCGCCGCCCAGACGTCCGGAAACCATCGTCTTGATTCCCTTGGCACCGGAGCGCATGGTTCTCTGCATCGTGGACTTCATAGCCCGGCGGAAAGAAATACGGTTCTCAAGCTGAAGGGCGATGTTTTCTGCAACCAGCTGTGCATCGCGGTCCGGTCTCTTGATTTCCTTGATGTCGACGATCAGCTTCTTGTCCAGCATTTTTGCCAGATCCTTCTCCAGATCTTCGATATCTTTTCCGCCCTTGCCGATGACAAGACCCGGCTTAGCCGTGTGGATCGTGATCTTGACACGATCGGAAGCACGTTCAATCTCAATCTTGGGAACGCCCGTGCTGTAAAGTTTTTTCTTCAGGTATGTACGGATCTTGTAGTCCTCTACGAGGTAGTCTGCAAAATTCTTATCTGCATACCATTTGGAATCCCAATCTTTAATGATACCGACCCTGAGGCCGTGCGGATTAACTTTCTGTCCCATCTTAGCCCTCCTTATTTCTCATCCAGTACGATTGTCAGGTGGCTGGATCTTTTCAGGATCCTGTATGCCCTGCCCTGTGCTCTCGGCTGGATACGTTTCAATGTCGGTGCCTGACCCGCGTAGCATTCCGCGATATAAAGATTGGCTTTGTTCATACCGTTGTTGTTTTCCGCGTTGGCGATTGCCGATTCCAAAAGCTTCTTTAAAACCCTTGAAGCATAACGGGGATTATAGGTAAGGATACCGAGCGCAGACTCAACGTCCTTGCCGCGGATCGCATCCAGAACGAAGCATGCCTTCTGTACAGGAATTCTTGCATAAGAAAGCTTCGCGGACGGCCTTGTCTCCCGGTTGCTGTCATTTCTTTCCCGCTTAATTTGGGATCTATGTCCTTTTGCCATGAGTTATCTCCTTTCGAACCTTTCCTTATGCCTGTGCGGATGCATCCGCTGCCGGTGCTGCCGCCGGTGCTGCTGCTGCAGCTGCCGGTGCCGCTGCGCCGACGCCTGTCTTGACTTCCCCTGCCGCCTTGCTGCCGTGGCCGTGGAAGTTTCTGGTGACGACGAACTCTCCGAGCTTATGACCGACCATATCCTCCGTTACATAAACCGGGACATGTCTTCTTCCGTCATATACCGCAAATGTATGGCCCACAAAACTCGGGAAGATTGTGGAGCGGCGGGACCATGTCTTGATGACTGTCTTGCTGCCTGCAGCGTTCAGGGCATCTACTTTTTTCAGCAGGCTCTGATCTGCGAACGGGCCCTTCTTTAAAGAACGTGACATTCTTACTCCTCCTTATTTCATGGCCGAAGCGGCATTCTTGCCGTTTCTTCTTCTTACGATATATTTGTTGGACTGTTTCTTGTGCTTTCTGGTCTTAAGTCCAAGTGCAGGCTTGCCCCACGGAGTGCATGGTCCCGGACGTCCTACCGGTGCCTTGCCTTCGCCGCCGCCGTGCGGATGGTCATTCGGATTCATGACGGAGCCGCGGACTGTCGGACGGATTCCCATGTGTCTCTTGCGTCCTGCTTTTCCGATATTGATCAGGTTGTGATCGCCGTTGCCTACGATACCGATTGTTGCGCGGCAGTTCAGCGGAACCATTCTCATTTCACCTGACGGAAGACGAAGCGTTGCAAAGTTTCCTTCCTTCGCCATCAGCTGTGCTCCGTTGCCGGCTGCACGGACCATCTGGCCGCCCTGGCCTTTGCGAAGCTCGATGTTGTGCACCATGGCGCCGACCGGGACTTTGGAAAGCGGGAGGCAGTTGCCTACACGGATTTCCGCATCTTCTCCGTCCATGACCTTGCTGCCGACCTTCAGGCCGTCCGGTGCGAGGATGTAAGCTTTCACGCCGTTTGCGTAGCAGATCAGTGCGATGTTTGCACTTCTGTTCGGATCGTATTCAATTGACTTGACAACTGCCGGAATTCCGTCCATCGTATTTCTCTTGAAATCGATGACTCTGTATTTCCTTCTGCAGCCGCCGCCGCGATGGCGTGTCGTGATTCTGCCCTGGTTGTTTCTGCCCGAATTCTTCTTCAGTTCTTCGGTAAGTGATCTTTCCGGTGCCTTACTCGTGATCTCCGTAAAGTCGGAGCCCGTCATATTCCTTCTGGACGGTGTGTAAGGCTTATAAGTCTTGATTGCCATTACTTTCTCCTTTACCTGCGTTTTTTATCACGCTGCTCTGCGTATAGTTGTCAGGGAATTACAGTCCGTTGAAGATTTCAATATCCTTGCTTCCCTCAGTAAGGGCGACGATTGCTTTCTTTCTCTTAGCCGTCATGCCCTGCGTGCGTCCGCGGCGTTTCAGCTTGCCCGGGACTGTCACGGTATTGACGCTCTTGACCTTCACGCCGTCGAACATCTTCTCGACTGCTTCTTTGATCTGCGTCTTGGTTGCATCCGGATGAACGTAGAAGGTGTATTTCTTGTCGCTCATCTCCGACATGCTCTTCTCTGTTACGACCGGTTTGAGGATTACGTCGTAATATTTAACGTCTGCCATTATGCGTATACCTCCTCAATCGATTCCACCGCATCCTTCGTCAGGATGAGCTTCTTATATTTCATGACGTCATATACGTTGATCGTGTTGCTCGGGATCATCATGATGTCCGGTAAGTTCCTTCCGGAGAGAACGACGTTCCTGTCATTTCCCTTCGTGACGACCAGGGCCTTGTCTGCCTTGAGTGCCGCAAGAACTTTTACCATGTTCTTTGTCTTGACTGCATCGAAAGAAAGCTTGTCAAGGACGATCAGGTCATTGTCCTGGACCTTGGCAGTCAGGGCTGAAAATAAAGCTGCCCTCTTTTCTTTCTGATTCATCTTAAAGGAATAATCTCTCGGGACCGGGGCGAAAATCATGCCGCCGCCTTTCCACTGTGCTGCGCGGATGGAACCCTGTCTTGCATGTCCGGTTCCCTTCTGTCTCCACGGTTTTCTTCCGCCGCCGGAGACTTCATGACGTGTCTTTGCTTTCTGTGTTCCCTGGCGCATATTTGCCAGATGAAGCACAACAGCCTGATGTACTAAATGACTCTTGATCGGAGCGCCGAAGATTCCGTCTGCAAGATCGATCTTGCCGACCTCCTGGCCTTCCATATTGAAAACTGATACCTCAGCCATCTGTCTTGTCCTCCTTCCGGGTATTAGTCAACCGTCTTGACGGTTTCTTTAATCGTTACGTAAGCTTTCCTTGATCCTGGCACAGCACCCTTGACAAGCAGCAGATTCTTCTCGGCATCCACGCGGACAACCGTCAGATTCTGGATGGTGATCTGCTTGCCGCCCATGCGGCCCGGCATTCCCTTGCCCTTGTAAACACGGCTCGGGTCGGAAGAAGTTCCGTTAGAACCCTGATGACGATGGAATTTGGAACCATGCTTCATCGGTCCTCTGTGCTGTCCGAGACGCTTGATTGCGCCCTGGAAGCCCTTGCCTTTGGAAACAGCCGTCGCATCGATACGGTCGCCGGCAGCGAAGATATCCACTTTGATTTCCTGTCCCGGCTTATAATCGGATGAATTCTCAAAACGGAATTCACGGACAAGCCTCTTTACGGAAGTTCCGGCTTTGTCAAATACGCCTTTTTCTGCTTTGCTCACGAGTTTCTCGCGGACATCGTCAAATCCGACCTGAACGGCATCGTAGCCGTCATGATCTGCGCTCTTGACCTGCGTAACAACGCACGGTCCTGCGGAAAGCACGGTAACCGGGGTCAGAAGACCGCTCTCGTCAAAGACCTGGGTCATGCCGACCTTCTTTGCAAGTATTGCTTTTTTCATGAATCTTTTTCCTCCTTACAGCGGATTGCATTTTCTGCAATCATTCTAAATTGGTTTACTTGTTCTTCATCTTGATGTCGACGTAAACGCCGGCAGGCATTTCCAGATGAGTCAGCGCATCGACCGTCTTCTGGGTCGGTGCCTGGATGTCAATCAGCCTCTTGTGAGTTCTCTGTTCGAACTGTTCACGGGAATCCTTGTACTTGTGAACAGCACGCAGGATCGTGACTACTTCCTTTTTAGTAGGAAGCGGAACCGGTCCGCTGACGGTAGCCCCGTTCTTCTTCAGAGTCTCGATGATCTTTGCCGCAGACGCATCCACGAGCGTGTGATCATATGCCTTGAGTGTGATTCTCATTACCTGACTTGCCATAAAAAAAGTCGCCTCCTCTTCGCACCTCTACAGTACGACAAGCGGTGACTGCACACATCTCCGTGCGTGTCCTTACAACTCGCACAAAATATCCGCCGGTAGGCGGACTGCACAGTGACTTGTCGCCAGTTTCCTAACATGACTTTCGCTCCACGGAGATACCTGCATAAATGCAGCAACTTCACGCTTCATCGCTATCATGTCACAGCATGAATCAGTATACACGAAACCCCCTGCCTGGGCAAGGGGTTTTTCAAAAAAATTGTTCTTTTTTTAAAACAATCGATTTTTTTACAAAAGATCGGAAAAATCCACCAGGGAAGTGCCTGTAACCGGGTCCTTCATGACCGGCGGCTCCGGGTTTCCGGACTTGACTGCCTGATCCAGGATTTCCTCCAGCGTCATCCTCTGTACCGGCACAAACGCGCTTCCTTCCTGCTGAGGCTGTCCGTCTGTTTCCGGCTCCCCCGCATCCGGCTGCACCGTACTTGGCTGTACCGCATTCGGCTGCACCGCGCCTGGCTGAGACGCACTTGGCTGTACCGGGCTTGGCTGTGCCATATTCTGCTGCACGGCGCCTGACTGTGCCTGGCTTGGCTGTGCCGCATTCTGCTGCACGGCGCCTGGCTGTGCCGGCGGGCTTGGCTGTGCCGCATTCTGCTGCAACGCGCCTGACTGTGCCTGGCTTGGCTGTGCCGCTTTCTGCGTCATCGGTTCCTGCGCCGGCTTCTGCGTTCCGGATGCGTTCCGGGATTCGCGTCCCGGCTCAGACGAAAGGTCTTCCCTTCCGGAAAAAGCATTCTGGAGCTTCGAGGCAAAGGATTCGCTTTCCGGTTCCTTTTCCGTCCCCGCTGCATCTCCCGATGCTTCCGCACCTGCCGGGACTGCCGCAGCTGCCGTCACTGCCGCACCTGCTTCACCGGCATCTTCCGAACCGGCCGCAGCATTCTCTTTTAAGCCTGCCGCTTCCCGGATCAGTCCTGTATCGATGGCATGCGTATCAATCTGCGGCAGATCCTTGGTATCTTCCTTCATGAACTGTGAAACCGAAGCAGCCGTTTCCTCTGCCGTTCCGTCTATGGAAGCATTCTTCCCCGCTTCCGCCGACTCTCCCGTCAGTCTGTCCGATTCTGCCATATTGGCCTGGACGGCCCCGACGGTTTCATCTGCCGCATGGTCCGCTTCCTGAACCGGAGTGCCGCGCTTCTTCGCAGCCTTTTCTTCCAGCCGGGCATTTCTGGCATCTTCCTTAGCCTGTTCCTTTTCGGCCTTCAGACGTGCCTTCTGTTCTTTTCTGGTCAGAGGCTTTTCATCCTCTTCGCTTTCGTCCTCTTCCTCGGGAACTTTTTTCCAGAGTTCGGAAAGGATGAAGAGAATAATCATGAACAGCACGACAAGCGCAATGATGATGATGCCTTCCATGCTGTGCATCGCGACGATCACATAGCCGATATACGGAACCGTGATGATCACTTTCGAAACGCTGTTTCTCAGCGTGATCTCCTGCGATGACGCCGTCCTGTCCATCGCATTGACGACCTGGTACTTGCCGCTTGTATAATCTCCCGACTGGATGATGTAGGCGTAAGTCTCCGCGTCGGATTCCTTCAGGATTTCATTTCCCTGCACAAGGTTGGCAACGGCGATATCCTTTGAATAAGTAATCGAACCCATCGGCAGGTTGGTGTCCATGGTTTCGGTATCGACGATGGTCGTCGTAATCCCGCAGAGCGGCGGTACCAGGATCGCCACGGCGACCAGGATCGCGCAGACCAGGAATAAATTCACGATGATTTTCAGAAATTTCGACATTGCAGTCTCCTTACAGCTTGATTCATGCACCCATTTTAGCATCGAAATCAGAATCTGTACATATCTTTTTCTTTTTTTCACCGGCGATGCTATAATGAAAACATCAACTGCAGGAGGCACCGATGGACGCCGAAATCAAGACCATAGAAGATCTTTCCCTGAATGCCTGGCCTTCTCACCAGATGCAGATGTATGACGGCTGGATACTCCGCTTTTCCTATTTCTATACATACCGCACGAACTGCATCGAGCAGATCGGCCCTTCCCTCATTCCTTACGCAAGGAAGATTGATTACTGCGAGGAAGTCTACCGGAGATGGAAGACGCCCTGCATTTTCAAGATTTCGCCCGTGACCGATCCGGCATTGGAGAAGATGCTGCTCGCCCGCGGCTACACCGCCGGACGCAGCTTCGATGTCATGACCATGGACATCACGGATTTCACGAAGACTTCGGAAGTAAAGGTCCGGATCGAGAACCGCGTTTCCTATCAGTGGCTGGAAGGACTCTTCCGCCTGAAGAACACGACCGACATCATCCACCGGCGCATCGTGCCGTCCATGTATGACGCGATCCCCAAGGATGAGATTGCCGTCAGCATCGTAGAAAATGAAACCGTCCTCGCCACCGGTCTGGGCATCCTGGACCGCGACTACGTCGGGGTCTACGCAATCCATGTCGAAGACCAGTGCCGCCGCAGGCATTTCGGCCGTTCGATTGTTTCAACCATCCTGAACGAAGGAAGGAAGCACGGAGCAGAAAAAGCCTATCTGCAGGTCGTATCGGACAACGAACCTGCCAAGTCTCTGTACCGGAGTCTGGGCTTTTCAAAAAAATACGATTACCATTTCACGAGCAGGGAGGTTTGACATGTCATTTCTATGGTTTCTTTCAGAGGGGCGCAATCCTGTACTGGATGTCCTGATGCTTCTGATCAGCTACATCGGCACACCGTTCTGCGTTGTCGGCATCATCACGTGGTTCTACTACAATGTCAGCAAGAAAGCCGCCTACACCATCAGCTTCTCGTTCTACGCTTCCATGATTTTCTGCCAGGGTCTCAAGCTTGTCGTACGCATGCCCCGTCCCTGGCTCCTCGACTCCGCTTTTCAGCCGGTCCGGGCGGCCGTCTCCACAGCCGGCGGCTATTCCTTCCCGAGCATCCATACGAGCGGTTCGACGGCGCTCTATGTTTCACTGTGTTACTTCTATAAAGAAAAGAAGCCGCGCATCATCTGCATCGCCCTGCTGGCCCTGGTGGCTTTCTCGAGAATGTACCTGGGCTGCCATACGCCGCTCGATGTCTCGTTCGGCTTCCTGGCCGGCCTGGCATTTACGATATTCCTGTGCCGGTACTGGAACGAAGCAAAGGACAAGACGGCAACGGGGCTCTGGCTCTGCCTCATCATTTCCGCAGCGGCTGCCGTCCTGATCATCCTGGACGGCGTGCTGACCGCCAGTCAGGTCGTTGATTCCGTCAATGCCAAGGACGCTTTCGAAACCGCCGGCATTGCCCTCGGTTTTTCCATCGGCTTTTATATGGAGCGCAAAATCATCCGCTTTAAAAATGAGGCGCCGCTTCTCCGGAAAATCCTGCGCTTTGCCGTCGGCATCGGAGTCGCTCTCGGAATCGAGTTCGGAATGAAGGCCTTTTCCGGAACCAGCTTCCTGCTTCTGACGCTCCGGTATTTCCTGATGCTTCTGTGGCTGTCCGGAATCTGGCCGTATCTTTTCACGAAGAACGAAAAGCTGCATGCCCTGTTTGCATAAAGGAATTCTCCTCAGGGAAATAAGCCTTTTCCGCAAAAAACACCCATCCTCCGAAATGAGGATGGGTGTTTCATTTTCTGCTTTCTCTTTGCAGCGGCCTGTCAGCTGGCCTGCGTCAGGTAAGCTTCGATTTCCTTCATTGCCTCTGCTTCATCCGCGCCGTCGGCACTGACCATGACTTCATCTCCGGAATCCAGTCCCAGAGCCATGACCCCCATGATGCTCTTTGCATTCATGGACTTATTGTTCAGTGCGATTTCCACCTTGCTGCTAAACTGACTGGCCACCTGTACCAGCATGGCTTCCGGCCGGTTTTCCATTCCCCTGTTCAGTCGAACCAGGATTGATTTCTTCGTCATTGATTCCTCCTCTTCCTTGCTCTTCCTTCCGTTTCTCCCGCATCCGGCCGGCATATTCCGACAGCTTGCGGAGCCTGTGATTCACTCCGGATTTTCCGACTTTCGGTTTCAGCTGATTTCCGAGCTCCGTCAGGGAAGCATCCGGAAAGAGAAGCCGCACCTCTGCCATTTCACGCAGCACCGGTGAAAGTTCCGAAAAACCTTCGTGATCCCGGATGAACCGGATGTCTTCCGTCTGCCGCAGGGAGGCAGTTACCGTCTTATTGAGGTTGGCCGTCTCGCAGTTGACCTTGCGGTTCACGGTTCCCCTCATTTCACGGATAATCCGGATATTCTCCAGATTCATCAGGGAAAGATTTGCTCCCATCAGGCCGAGCATCTCGACAATCTGGGCGCCTTCTTTTAAATAGACGACGTATGCCTTTTTCCGAAGCACCGTCTTGGCATCCAGCCCGTACCCGCAGATCGTATCCTGCACCGTCCGGGCAGCTGCACGGTTCGGACAGGCAATTTCCAGATGATAATACTTTTCCGGGGCACTGATCGAACCACCGGACAGAAAGGCACCCCGCAGATAAGATCTCCTGCAGCAGTCCATCGAAAGAAGCATCTGATGGCTCACTGCCTTGTTTATCCGCATAGCCTCGCCCGGATCGTCGATCCTGATCAGGCAGCCCGGCGTCTTTCGCGGGCCCCTGTTTCCGACGGCTGAAAACTCTACGCCTATATTAAATGCTTTGTTTAAGATTGTAAAGACTTTTCTTGCCAGCGCAGGGTTCTCCGTATAGAGGAGGATTCTTTCATTTCCGGAAGAATCCTCTGCGGTTTTTCCTGCAATGGCAAGGATTCCCGCAATTTCCGCCATGCGGCAGTGACGCGCCTCCGGCATCACGCGCGTGAGTTCATCCTTGACGTCGCCGGAAAATGACATTTTCTCTCCCCCTTTACGGTGCTTTCCGGATCGTATCTTTTTCGAGGTCACGGTGCACGATCTTCAGGCCGTAATCCCGGTTTCCGGAAAGCCTTTCAAAAACGGCGTTAGCCAGCATGACGGAGCGGTGCCGCCCGCCGGTGCAGCCGATGGAAATCACCAGCTGATGCTTGCCTTCCTCCACATAATGCGGAATGAGGAATTTCAGCAGGTCGTCCAGCTTATCGATGAATTCGTGCGTCTGCGGGAAGCCGTTCAGATAATCGATGACCTCCGGATCATTTCCCGTCAGGGGACGCAGCGATTCGATGTAATAGGGATTCGGCAGGAACCGCACGTCGAAGACCAGGTCCGAATCCGTCGGAATGCCGTACTTGAATCCGAAGGAAAGGATCGTGATATACAGATTGCGGAACGTCTGGTCCCGGACGAAAATGCGCTCGACTTCCTTTTTGAGTTCCTTTGTCAGCAGGTGGCTCGTATCGATGATATAGTCGGCTTTCTTTTTCAGGAATGCCAGCTTCTTTCTTTCCAGCGCGATTCCGTCCTCGACCCTTCCTTCGGGCCCGGACAGCGGATGCGTCCTCCGCGTCTCCTGGTATCTCTTGATCAGGACGTCGTCCGAAGCATCGAGAAACAGGATCTCGTATTTGATTCCGATCGCGTCGATTTCCTTCAGCACGTCTTCCATCCGGTCCAGGGCCAGGCCGCTGCGGATGTCGATTCCGATGGCAAACCGGTTGATTTCCGAATTGGCTCCGTCGAGGGAGATCTGTGCGAATTTTCCGATCAGCATGACCGGAAGGTTGTCCACGCAGAAATATTCCGCATCTTCCAGGAATTTCAGTGCCGTACTTTTTCCGGCGCCGGACATGCCGGTAACAATCACAAACTTCATGCCTGCTCCTCTTCTGCTTCAGAAATCACCGAGAGTCCTTACTTCCGGTTCGAGACGTACGTGTTCCTTTTCAAAAACGGTTTCCTGCACGAGGGAAATAAGACTGCGCACATCGGACGCGGTGGCATTTCCCGTATTCACGATGAACCCGCAGTGTTTTTCCGATACCTGCGCTCCGCCGACACGTGCTCCGCGGAGTCCCGCGTCCATGATCAGCTTGCCTGCAAAATATCCTTCCGGCCTTTTGAAAGTCGAGCCGGCGCTGGGCATTTCCAGCGGCTGCCTGTTCTGGCGGCGCATGCGCAGATCGTCCGACTTCCGGCGGATCTCTTCCGCATCGCCTGCGGAAAGGGAGATTTCTGCGGAAAGGACAAGGAAGCCTCTGTCCCGGACGATGCTGGTCCGGTACCCGAAAGCCAGTTCCGATGCCGGAAGAGTGTTTTCATTTCCCGATGCATCCAGAACCGTGATCTCAGAAATGACGTCCTTCATTTCTCCGCCGTAGGCTCCGGCGTTCATGAAGACTGCGCCGCCCAGCGTGCCGGGGATTCCTCCCGCGAATTCAAAACCGGCAAGCGACGCTTCCAGCGCCCTGGAGGCGATGGCGGAAAGAAGGGCACCGGCCTCGGCTCGGACCGTATTCCCGTTCACTTCGATGCGGCTCATATTGCGGGCGACCTGGATGACGGCCCCGCGGTATCCGCTGTCCGATACCAGAAGATTGGATCCGTTGCCCATGATGAAATACGGGATGCTAAGATCGCGGCAGGCGGAAAGCAGCTGCTTCATTTCCTGCACCGTATCCGGCACCAGGAAATAATCCGCCGGCCCGCCGATCCGGAAAGTCGTATGCTGTTTCATGGGCTCGTCCGTATAGACGCCGCCCGGTATGATCTGTGTGAAAATGTCTTTTGGTTCCGGCATATCTGTTTCCTCCAGCAGAGTCTTTTATCATCATAGCACATTCTTCTCTGCGATTGCATTCATTTTCCCGCTCTGCTATACTCACTTTAATAGCTGCGGAAAGGAGCCCGTATGAATTTTCAAGGTTTTTTCGATCCGGACAATAAACTCTGGAGTGCTCTTTCCAGATTTCTGGATATCCTTCTCATCAATGTTCTGACCGTCCTGTGCTCTGTTCCGGTCATTACGGCCGGGGCGGCTTTCTCTGCCGGCTGGCGTGACATGATGAAGGTGACTGCAGGAGCCCAGACCTACACCATCAAAGGCTATTTCACAGCCTTCCGTGATAATTTCAAAAAAGCGACCCTGCTCTGGCTGATCGTGCTGGCCGCCGGCCTGGTCACGGCAGGCGATATTTATTTTACCTTTACGGTTGAGGCAAATACCGCTGTCTATATCCTGCGGTATCTTTTCTACGTCGTCGCGATCCTGGTCGCCTTTGTCTGCCTCTGGGTTTTCCCTCTGACCGTCACTTTCGAAAACACCATTCCGGAGACTCTGAAGAATGCGCTTCTGATGTCCATCCGCCACCTGCCGTGGACCTTCCTCATGCTTCTGATCTGGGCCGCTCCGTGGCTTATGGTGTTCCTGACAAACATGGCCCTGCTTCCGTATGTCGCAACCTTCATGATCTTTTTCGGCTTCGGACTGGAGATTTTCATCTGCTCCTTCATCTTCAGGCATCTCTTTAAGAATTATATGCCGGATGATTCTTCCGGTGATGAAAATGAAGATGCCGGCTGACTCCAGCCGGCATTTCCGTATCCCTTATTCCCTCTGAAATTTACTGGCCGTTGGCGTCTCCGTTGTCCGCTGCCGTATCCTGTGCTGCCGCATCCTGAGCCGCCGCATCCTCTGCCGCTGCATCCTCTGCCGCCGTATCCTGAGCTGCCGTATCCGCTGCAGCCGCATCCGCCGCTGCCGTGTCTGCCGCTGCCGTGTCTGCCGCTGACGAATCCGGAGCAACCGTTTCCGGAGCCACTTCCTGTGCCGTGATATCGGAAGACGTATCGGCCGAAGCCGTCTGCGCTGCTGCTGCCGAATCCCCTGAAGCCGTGCCGCTCAGATACGTCTGGGCATTCTCCGCCTTCTTCGTTCCGGGGAAGAGCGTGATGATCGCCTGGAAATTCACATCCGCGCTGGCCGTATCGCCGCTCAGGCGGTACGAATGCGCAAGATAATTCAGGATGTCATAATCCGAGGAGTCGATTTTCTTGGCCGCCTCAAGATTCGTAATGGCTGATGCATAATCCTGCTTGTTGAATGCCGCAATGCCGGCAGCCTTGTACTGCGCCAGCAGCGTCGAGCTCACCTGCGGATAAATGTTGTCGTAGACAGCCTTTGCCTCAACGGTCAGAAGACTCGTGTCAATCGAAGCCAGGGCATTGGACGCGACGTCGAACTGCTGATTGTTCAGGGCATTGACAGCCTTGAGCAGATTCAGATAGGCATTCGCCTTGTTGTTCGCTTCATCAATCTGGTTGTTCGCCGTGGTGACCGTATCCTGATCCGAAGCAATCTGCTGGTTGAGACGTTCGATCTCTGCCGTCTGCGTCGACATCTGGCTGCTGTACTGCGTGACTTTATCGTTTGCTTCCTGATTGATCGTCTGCGTGCGCGCCGGCATGAACAGGAACCAGACGCAGGCTGCACCGATGAGGATGCCCAGGGCAATGTTCAGGATCGTCATTCCGACCGAAGTATCGCGGAAGGCAGGCGGCTGAATGACCGCGTCTCCCGAAACCTTCTCTTCCCCCATGTCCGCATCCGCCGCCTCGCGGTTTTCCGCAGGATGGTTTCCCCAGATGGAGAATCTCGGTTCCAGAGTCGTCGCCGTTCCCGTCTGCTCGTCGACTTCCCTTAGGAAGCGCAGCGTCGTGGTGTTCGTCTTGTCGATCCGGATGGCCTTCTTCAGAAGCTTCCTGGCTTTCTCGTACTCCGCTTTCCGGATATACAGAAGGGCCAGCAGATGATATCCCTTAATCAGCTTCGGGTTCTGCGCAAGAATCTTTTTCAGCTGGATTTCGGCGACATCTTCATTTCCCTTGTTGCAGTTGTCCAGGGCAATGTTGTATTTCTTGATAGTCTGGTTGATGATGTCGAGACGGTTGGCATCCTTCTGAAGATTCTCAATATATTCAGAAGCAATATTTTCCTCCGGCTGGATGTTCTTGGAAATGACCCATTCCGAAAGGGCGGAAACGACTTCTCCCGTCTCGAAATAAACCAGTCCCAGAAGGTTTCTTGCCGGTACATTCAGCTTATTGAATTTCAGGCTCCGCTTCAGCATGTCGATTGAGCCGGACAGATCGCGGATCTGCGCCTTCTCGAGTCCCTGGTTGTAATAGAGTCCCGACAGCACGATGGCCTGCTTCTGAACCGATACGTCACAGCCGCATTTCGGGCAGTAGGCGGATTCCGTCAGTTCGGCGCCGCAGTTCATACATCTCATAGGGTTTTAATTCCTTTCGCTGACGGATGTTTCCTTCAGCATTTCCTTGAGGATATCGATGACATCGGTCAGGTCGCGCGAATAGATGGCGCCTTCCGCTTCGTCCACGTCAAGACTCGGCTTGAATTTTTTCAGTTCCTCATCATAATTGATCATTTTTCTCACTCCTTAAAAGCTCTTTGATGCTGCCGGCCAGATAAAGGCTCCCGATGCAGAACAGCATCCGGTCTTCCCTTCCGGACACGGCATGCCGGAAGGCTTTCTGCATGTCCGGCACCGAGGTGACATCCTTAACTCCGCTGCTCCGGAAAATGAAACTGAGTTCGGAAGCATCCACCTTCCGTGAACCTTCGACGGAAGCAGTCGTGACCCGTACAGGATGCAGGCCTTCAGCAAGCATGCGGATCATTTCGGCATACTCTTTGTCGGAGACCGCCGCAAAAAGCAGATCGACCTTCCGGCCTTCCGAAAGGATCTTTGCTGCCCGGATGAATTCCGCCGTCCCGTCGGCATTATGTGCCCCGTCTATGTAGACATCCCTGAGCACTTCCTCCATGCGTCCTTCCCATACCATCTTCCGGATGCCCGAAGCAATCACCTCTTCCGAGAGGACTGAAAACTTCTCGGGACAGGTTTCACGAAGTTTCCGGGCTGCAAAACAGGCAAGGGATGCGTTCCGCACCTGATAAGGCGCGGGAGAAGGTACCGTCAGAAAAGCACTTTCATCATAACTGCCGGTTATTGAAAAATCAATGCCGGAGCGGCTGTTTTTTAAAATTTTATACTTGTCCGAAGTGACCGGAAAGGCCGGCGCATGCTTCTTTTTTGCCGTTTCTTCAATCACCGCGGCGGCCCCGGGAACATCCCCGTCATAGACGACCGGGACCCCCGTACAGATGATGCCCGCTTTCTCGGCGGCGATTTTTTCAATCGTATCCCCCAGGATGCTCATGTGGTCGAGACTGATTTTCGTAATGACGCACAGATACGGATACTCGATCACGTTCGTCGCATCGAGCCTTCCCCCCAGCCCCGTTTCCAGGACCGCGGTCTGAACGCCCGCCCCGGCAAAGATCACCATGCCCATCAGGAAAAGAAATTCAAAATATGTCGGGCAGCCCTCAGCCGTCTTTTCCATTTCCCGGGAAATGTCCCGGACCCGGTAGAAGGCGGAGCAGAAAACTTCTTCCGTGATCTCTTCGCCGTCGATGCGGAAACGCTCCTTCATCGTGACCAGATGCGGAGAGGTAAAGAGCCCGCAGCGGATGCCGCCCTCTTTCAGGACGGAGGCAAGAAAAGCACAGACGGATCCCTTGCCGTTGGTGCCGGCAACATGGACCGCCCGGAATTTACGGTCCGGGCGTCCGAGTTTCTCCAGGCACTCTCCGGTATAGGAAAGGCTGTGCTTCGTCGTGAATTTCCGAAGCTCGTCGATATAGTCGCAGGCTTCTTTATACTCCGTACGCATTGAGCTGTTCGGTGAGCTTCTGCTTCATCGCCCTGTACTTGACCAGTTTGTCCTGTTCTTCCTTTACCTTTGCCGCCGGTGCCTTGTTCAGGAAATTCGGATTGCCGAGCATTCCTTCGGAACGCCTGATCTCCGCATCCATTTTTTTGCTCTCGGCACTGAGGCGTGCAATTTCCTTGTCGCGGTCCACCAGTTCTTCCAGCGGGATATAGGTCGTTGCGGTGGAAGTGACAATGGATACCGCATCGGAAGCAATCCCGGTCTTATCGCTGTGCACCTCGACCGAGCTGGCAAATCCCAGCCGGTTCAGGCATGCGAAGGTGTCCTTGATGGTCCGGAAATCTTCGCAGGATTTCTCACTGTTTCCGACAATGATCAGTTCCGTCTTCGTAGTCGCCGGGACATTCATCTGCATGCGGACATTGCGGATGCCTTTGATGACTTCCTCGAACTGCATCACTAAAGACTCATCTTCCGGATCATTTCTGTCTTCCCGGTAGACAGGCCATGAGGCCTTCATGATGGTTTCCTCTTCCGGATGAAGCGTGCAGAAAATCTCCTCCGTGATGAACGGCATATACGGATGCAGAAGCTTGAGAGCATCGGTCAGCACATTCGTCAGCGTCCAGACCGCGGCATCTGCCGAAGCCCTGTTTTCTTCCCGTGCCGCAAGACGCGGCTTGACAATCTCGATATACCAGTCGCAGAATTCATCCCACAGGAAATCATGGATCTTCTGGACCGCAATGCCGAGTTCGTATTTGTCCATGTTTTCGGTTACTTCCTTCGTAACCGTATTGATCCTCGAAAGGATCCAGCGGTCGGAAGGCAGGAAGTCCTTCTCATCCGGTTCGTCTATCTTCTCTTCCGGCATGTTCATCATGATAAAGCGGGAAGCGTTCCAGACCTTGTTGGCAAAGTTCCGGCTCGTCTCGACCTGCTCCCAGTAGAAACGCATGTCGTTTCCGGGTGCATTGCCGGTCATCAGCGTCAAACGGAGCGCATCCGCACCGTACTTGTCGATGACTTCCAGAGGATCGATGCCGTTGCCGAGGGACTTGCTCATTTTCCTGCCCTGTGAATCACGGATGAGACCGTGGATCAGGACATGGTGAAACGGGCACTTGCCGGTCTGCTCGATACCCGAGAAGACCATGCGGATGACCCAGAAGAAAATGATGTCATATCCGGTCACGAGGACGTCGGTCGGATAGAAATATTCCAGCTCCGGCGTTTTGTCCGGCCATCCCAGCGTGGAGAACGGCCACAGTGCCGAACTGAACCAGGTGTCCAGCGTATCCGGATCCTGATCGAATTCCGTGCCGCCGCAGTCCGGGCACTTGTCCGGCATCTCCGCCGCCACGACCATCTTTCCGCAGTGCCTGCAGTAATAGGCGGGAATCCTGTGTCCCCACCAAAGCTGTCTGGAAATGCACCAGTCATGGATGTTGTTCAGCCAGTTCATATAGATCTTGTCAAAGCGTTCCGGCACGAACGTAAGGTCTCCGTCTTCCAGAGCCTTCACCGCGCCTTTCGCCATCTCATCCATCTTCACGAACCACTGCTGCTTGATCATGGGTTCGACCGTCGTCCCGCAGCGGTCATGCGTTCCGACGGCATGGGTATGCGGAACCACTTTCACCAGAAGTCCCTGTTCCTTCAGTTCCTCGACCATGACCTTGCGTGCCTCGTAGCGGTCCATGCCCGCATACTTGCCGCAGCGGTCGTTCATCGTCGCATCGTCATTCAGGATATTGATTTCTTCCAGATGATGTCTCTTGCCGACTTCGAAATCGTTGGGGTCATGGGCCGGCGTGATCTTCACGCAGCCTGTCCCGAATTCCTTGTCGACATACTCATCCGCGATGACCGGAATTTCACGGTCGGTCAGCGGAAGCTTCAGCGTCTTGCCGACCAGGTCCTTATAGCGCTCATCCGAAGGGTTCACGGCCACGGCCGTATCGCCGAGCAGGGTCTCCGGCCGCGTCGTCGCGATTTCCACGAAGCGTCCTTCTTCCCCGACGATCGGATAATTGATATGCCAGAAGAAGCCGTCCTGATCGACGTGCTCGACTTCCGCATCGGAAATCGTCGTCTGGCACACCGGGCACCAGTTGACGATTTTGGATCCTTTGTAAATGAAGCCTTTCTCATACAGCTTCAGGAAGACTTCCTGGACCGCACGGCTGCAGCCCTCGTCCATCGTGAAGCGTTCACGGTCCCAGTCAGCCGAAGAACCGATGCGGTGAAGCTGATTGATGATCTTCCCGCCGTACTCTTTCCGCCAGTCCCAGCAGTATTTCAGGAATTCGTCACGGCCGATTTTCTCCTTGTCGATTCCCTGCTGCCTTAAATGCTCTGTCACCTTGACTTCCGTCGCGATGGCGGCATGATCCGTTCCCGGCTGCCACAGTGCCTCATATCCTTCCATCCGTTTCCAGCGGATCAGGATATCCTGCATCGTGTTGTCGAGCGCATGGCCCATGTGAAGCTGGCCGGTAATATTCGGCGGCGGCATGACGATCGTGAACGGTTTCTTATCTGGGTTCACTTCGGCATGGAAATAGCCGTTCTCCATCCATTTCTTATAAAGTCGGTCCTCGATTCCCTTGGGATCGTAGGTCTTGGCAAGTTCTTTTTTCATTTCCCATCACCTCAAAAATAAAGCCTCCCCCCGAAAGGGGAGGCATTTGTTCCTTATTCTATTCTTCGGTCGCTGTACTGTCAATAACGTTTTCGTCCGCCGGAGCGTCCGTTCCGTTCTGCATGGAAAGCAGTTTCGTCTTCAGGTCGCCTTCCAGTTTCTGCAGTTCGACTTCGGCCTGCGCCCTCTTCTGCCTGCCGTCTTCCTGGATCTTCGACACTTCATCCAGCGTCGAGATCAGGGATTCATTCGTATGCTTCAGCGTCTCCATATCCACGATTCCTCTCTCGGAAGCCTGAGCGGTCTCGATCGTTGCCTGCTTCAGCTTGTCCGCATTCTGCGTCAGGAGCTTGTTCGTCATTTCCGTAACTTCATTCTCTGCCTTTGCCGCCCTCGTCGAATCTTCGATTCCCAGGGCCAGGACCATCTGGTTCTTCCACAGCGGGATCGTATTGACCAGAGTCGACTGGATCTTCTCGGTCATCATCGTATCGTTGCTCTGAATCATGCGGATCTGGGGCGCTGTCTGGATTGAGACCATGCGCGTCAGCTCCAGGTCATGGACCTTCTTCTCGAAGCGGTTGATCTGCTCTTCCAGATCCCTTGCGGCCTGAGCATCTTCCGGAAGTCCGGAATCCTTGGCTTTCTTCTTCAGGGCCGGCAGCTGGCTGCTCCTGACATCGTCAAGTTTCTTCTTGCCGGCCAGGATGTACATCGTCAGTTCCTTATAATAGGCAAGGTTGTTCGCGTACATCTTGTCCATCATGGCAACATCCTTCATGAGAAGGATCTGGTGCTGCTGGAGCGCGGAGGAAACCTTATCGACATTGACGGAAACCTTGTCGTATTTCGACTTCATCTCGGTGAGCTTCTTCTCGGGTTTCTTGAAGAGTCCGAAGAAGCCGCCTTCCGATTCCTTCTCCGCATCAAAATCCTTCAGCGTTCCGATGACGCCGGTCAGCATGCTGCCGACTTCGCCGAGGTCGCGCGTCTTGACGCTTTCAAGTGCGGCATTTGAAAAATCCGCCATCTTCTTCTGTGTTCCGGCTCCGTACTGAAGAATGGAATTCGTATCGGAAAGGTTGATCTGCTTAGAGAAATCGGAGACCTGCTTCTTCTCCGTTTCACTCAGCATGCTGTCGTCGATGGCTGCGCCCTTGACGCTGGCGACCGCTGAAGATGCCGTCGTCTGCAGGTCCAGGGAAGCATCCGAACCGAAGGTCAGGGTCGGCGCAGAGGGTTCCGCTTCCATGAGGGAATCCGCCTCTCCTGCTGCCCCTTTCAGGCTGCTGTTCATTTCCTGTTCCGCACTGCTGAATGTCTGATCATCCATGTTTCCGTTCCTCCTTGTCGTTGCCGCTGTTTTCCGATTCCATTTCCTGATTCATTTTCCAGGTTCATTTTCTGATTCCGTTTTCTGATCCTGTTTTCTGATCCTGTTTCCCGATTTCTTTTATTTCCGCAGGGCTTCCGCCTTCTCTTTTTCCGTCCGGTCGATTTCCTTCTTCAGTTCATCCAGCGTCGGTCCTTTTTCCATGGAAGGCTGTGCCGCCTGCTTTTTCTTCATCTGCTCCAGGTCGTCCGGCGTAAGCCCGTCCTGCTTGAACATCGTCTTCATGACGGAAATGTCCGTCGAGACATCCATCGTCTTATCGCGAAAGAAACTGTCGAGCAGCTTTTCAAACGCATCGTTGATCGTATCGAGGGAATCCCGGATTTCTTTCTTGCCGGAAAGAATGTTTTCCCCCTGAATCGGCTGGGAATCCATTTCCTGATACGCATCGATCAGCTTCGTCGTTGTCGGCAGATAATAGTCCATGAACATATTCAGATTCGAGGCAAGCGACGGCTGCTTCCGCACCTGCGCAAAAATTTTCGTGACAATGTTTTCCATCCTGGAAAGCTTGTTCGAAACGTCTTCGTCCGCGATGGCGTCGTTGGCCTTCCGAATATGCCCGATGTAGGCATTGCCCTTCTCCAGGATCTGCCGGACGTCTTCGGAAAGACCTGCGTCCGCCGCCTGCGAACTTGCCTGCTCCCTTTTCAGGACTTCGGCATTCTTCACGGTTTCCTGGTACTGGCTGTAAAGCGCATCCGTGGCGATGAAGGTCGTTTCCTGCGTATCGAAATGACCCTGCCTGAACCAGCCGCGCAGGATCATTTTCCGGATATCCCTGACCGCTGCCTTCGGGGATTTGCCGACTGCCTCCGCCAGTTCCCTGGTATCGGCATACATCCTGGTCCCGAGGATTTCCTTGTATCTTGCAAATCGCTGGCAGTCTTTCGTGATGCCGGAACCGAAAGCGGTAAGAACTCCGCAGCCGGCGGCAAATATCAGAGGGATCATTCCGAGAAGCCTTCCGATGCCTCCGCCGATAATTCCCCAAAGGCCGAGGACAGCCGGCACGGCAAAGAGGACAACCCCCGCGATTCCGAAGCCGAACATCAGCTTCCCGCTCAGGGCGGAGGCTGTTCCGTAGTACGGATTCTGTACCTGGGGAGGTCTCTGTGCTGCGCTGGCCGGCATTCCGTTTACATTGTTCCGGATTCCGCTTGCTGCGGAAGAATTCATCCCATTCGGATTCGAAGCTCCGGCCGTGCTGCGCGGTGCAGACGAATAAGGCCTGCCTTCCATATGGCCGGCGCGGTAGCGGTTTCCCGTATACTGATTCTTCAGGGACTGATACAGATCCTGCGAGGATTCGGGCTTGAAAAGATCGCCGATGTTTTTTGCCATCGACGTGTAGTTCTTTGTCGACACCGCTTCATTGACGATGCTGAGAACCTTTTCAATTGTATCCATTCCGCCGTTATACTGACTCATTTCCCGGACTCCGTACCCTGCAAAGACGTATTGGCAAACTGCAGCATCCTCACAGATTGAAGGCGATAATGCCTCCGATGATGAGAATATTCCCGAGCACCTTTTTCTTCGTGATCGGTTCACTGAAGAATTTCCAGCTCAGGATCACGACCCAGATGTTGCCGATGGTCTGCATCATGGCTGAATTCTGCAGCGTTACATTTTTGGAATAGGCATAAATATTCAGGAACATGCCGACGAACATCAGTCCGTATCCGACGATGACCTTGACATTGAGATATTCGCCGATAAAATTCTTATGCTCCTCCATTGCACTTTTCTTCAGGATGATCTGTGCAAAAGAAGCGATGGTTGCGGATAAAGCGACAAGAAGAATCCACCAGTTAACCTGCATCCTGATTCACCAGCAGCACGCCCGAGAAGACGACCAGAACACAGATGATGTTCTTCACCGACAGCATTCCTTCCCTGAAAATTAATATCGACCACAGCATGGACCAGAAAATCGCGGTTGCCCGGTTGGCATAGGCTATGGAAAGATCAAAGCGCTTGATGATCTGCTGCCAGAGGATGGCATAACTTCCCAGACAGACCAGTTCAAGAAAAACAAAAAGCAGCCACATCCCGGAAAAAGCCTGATAATGGGATGTGAATTTCGAGCAGATATCGGATCCCGTATAGACAATGACCGCTCCCTGAATAAAGAGCAGCGACAGGATGGTGATTTTCTGCTTCTTCGGTGCCTCCTCTGAAGAAGGACTTTTGTTTGTTTCTTCCTGATTCATTTTTCTCTTCCTTTCATGTGTCACCCATTTTAGCATATTTGAAGGAAAAGAAAAATACTTCTTCTCCCGCTTTCAAAATATGATAAACTATTCCTGTATTGGGATTCACACAAATTTTACGGAGGAACTTTTTATGTCAGAATCAATGGACGACTACAAAGACGAACTGGATGCATCATTCAAGAGAATCAATGAGGGCGATCTCCTCGACTGCACGGTCGTAGGCGTATCCGAAACGGAAGCCACCGTCGATCTTCAGTACAATTCAGCAGGAATCATCCGCCAGGAAGATTTCAGCAGCGATCCTTCTTTTTCCATCAAGCAGGACGTGCAGATCGGCGATACATTCAAGGCAACGGTCCTTCGCATGGACGACGGACGCGGCAATATCCTGCTCTCCAAAAAAGCGGCGGACAGCGTTCTTGTCTGGGAAAAATTTGCCCAGATGATGAAGGACGGAACCGCAGCGGAAATGAAGATTTCCGAGGCCGTCAAGGGCGGCGCCGTCGGCTATCTGGACGGCATGCGTGCCTTCATCCCTGCTTCCAAGCTTTCTCTTGAGTATGTGGATGACCTTTCGACATGGGTCGGGAAGACCATTCCTGTCCGCATAATCACTGCCGAAAAAGAAACCAACAAGCTGGTCGTCAGCTCCCGTGAGATTCTCCGTGAAGAACGCGATAAAGAAAAGGCGAACCTGGTCTCGAACATGCAGGTCGGCCTCGTGACCGAAGGTACCGTTGAATCCCTTCAGGCTTACGGCGCTTTCGTGAATCTCGGAAACGGGATCGACGGTCTGGTCCACATTTCCCAGATCACAAACGCCAAGAGGCTGAAGCATCCGAAGGAAATGCTGTCCGTCGGCGACAAGGTCAAGGTCAAGATCATCGGCATCAAGGACGGCAAGGTTTCCCTTTCGATGAAGGCGCTTGAAGATCAGGCTCCGGTTGCCATCGAAGAAGAAAAAGTGAACCTTCCGAAATCGGAGGAGCTCACGACTTCTTTGGGTTCACTTTTAAAAGGCATTAAACTGAACTGATGATTTATTCCGCCGGTTCCGCCATCGCTTCCTTGACGGTATCGGCGAACACCCGGATGCGGTCGGTAAGAATCACGGGGACAAACTCTTTTCCCGCCTTGCCGGCCCGCATGCGGTTCATGACCATCTTCACGAAAAAGCGATCAAAGCCGTGAAGGTTCTTCATGTCCATTTCCCCGCCGAAGGAATCCACGGTAATCGAAGAATTCCGCAGCGCAAGCGAATAATTGTCCTTCAGGATTGAAGGCGCCTGTCCGAGAAATGCATTGCAGATGAACAGGGCCTTTTTTTTGTCCTTCAGAACATCCCAGTTCCTGACCAGCCATTTCCTGACCGGTTTCATGACCATCCCGAAACGGATGGCGGAACCGATAATCACGACATCGTAGCGGCCCGGATCCGGCGAAGATTTCGAAAGATCCGCTATCTCCGCCTTTCCGAAATACTTGGCCAGCATCGCAGAGGCTTTCGCCGTCGTGCCTGTTTTCCCCGCATAGGCAATCAGTACTTTCATAGGTAATTAAGAATCCTCCTCCGGCAGCGGCGGAGCGCCTTTCCTGCCATGGCAGTTCTTGTATTTCAGTCCGCTGCCGCATGGGCACGGATCATTCGGATAGATCTTCTTGTGTTTTCTCTGGACCGGCTTCTTGGCCACTTCTTCATCCTTGTTCGTGGAAGTGACCTGTGCGGTTTCTTCGCGCTCGATCTTCTGCTCGATTCTCACATGATACATCAGGCGGACGGTTTCTTCCTTAATGGCCTGCGTCATCTCGTCAAACATCTGGAAACCGACCATGCGGTACTCAACCTTCGGATCCTTCTGCGCATAGCCGACCAGGCCGATGCTCTGTCTCAGCTGTTCCATATCGTCGATGTGGTTCATCCATCTTGCATCGATGACCTTGAGCAGGACGACCCGTTCGAGTTCTCGCATCTTGTCCGGATCCGGGAATTCTTTTTCTTTCTCCTCATAGAGGACATTGCTTTCTTCCTTGAGCTTTTCAGCCAGTTCCTTCCTGCCCAGCCCCTTCACGTCATCGGATGCCAGCGGCTTGACCGGAATGAGCGGAATGATTTCCTGACCGACAGCTCCCAGGTCGATTTCATCGCCGCTCTGGTCTTCGTTGACAACCTTCTCCAGCTTGCTGTCGATGATTTCATCCTTCATCTGAAGAATGACATTCTTCATGTTCTCGCCGTCGAGCACCTGGCGTCTCTCTTTATAGATGATCTCCCTCTGGTCGTTGTTGACCTGGTCGAATTCAAGAAGATTCTTGCGGATGCCGAAGTTGTTGCCTTCGATCTTCTTCTGCGCTTTCTCAATGGCGGAAGAAAGCATCTTGTGCTCGATCTGTTCGCCTTCCGGCACGCCCAGCGTCTCAAAAGTCTTGATCAGTCTTTCCGAACCGAAGAGTCTCATCAGGTCGTCTTCGAGGGAAATGTAGAATCTCGATTCACCCGGGTCTCCCTGCCGTCCGGAACGTCCGCGCAGCTGATTGTCAATACGCCGTGATTCATGGCGCTCGGTGCCGATGATCTTCAGTCCGCCGGCTTCCCTGGAAACATCATCCAGCTTGATATCGGTGCCTCGGCCTGCCATGTTGGTGGCGATCGTAACCGCATCTGCCTCGCCGGCATGGGCCACGATATCCGCTTCCAGTTCATGGAACTTCGCATTCAGTACGTTATGCTTGATGCCTTCCTTCGTCAGCATCTTGGAAAGAAGCTCGGAAACGTCAATCGTAATCGTGCCGACCAGGACAGGCTGATGCTTGGCATGGGCTTCCTTGACGGCCTCGACGACGGCATGGTACTTTTCCTTCTTGGTCTTGAAGACGGCGTCGTTATAATCCTTCCGGATGACCGGGACATTTGTCGGGATGGTAATGACGTCCATTCCGTAGATGTCACGGAACTCCTGCTCTTCCGTAAGGGCTGTTCCGGTCATGCCGGACTTCTTTTCGTATTTGTTGAAGAAATTCTGGAAGGTGATTGTGGCAAGCGTCTTGCTTTCCTGCTTGACCTTGACGTGTTCCTTCGCTTCAATCGCCTGATGCAGGCCGTCGGAATAGCGGCGTCCCGGCATGATTCGTCCGGTAAAGTCGTCGACGATGAGGACCTGATCATCCTTCACGACATAATCCTGGTCGCGGAACATCAGGTAATGGGCTCTTAAGGCCAGATCCATGTTGTGCTGGATTTCCAGGTTTTCGGCATCGGAAAGATTATCGATGTGGAAGAACTGCTCGACTTTCTTAACGCCGTCCGCCGTCAGCGTGACGATCTTGTCTTTTTCGTTGACGATGAAATCACCGGTCTCCTGGATTTCCTCACCCATGATGGCGGTCATCTTCGTCATTTCTCCGGAGGCCTCGCCCCTCTTGAGCTGTCCGGCGAGAATATCGCAGACTTCGTAGATCTTGGTCGACTTGCCGCTCATGCCGGAAATGATCAGAGGCGTCCGCGCCTCATCGATCAAAACCGAGTCAACCTCATCGATGATGGCGTAATGAAGCTCTCTCTGTACCAGCCTCTCTTTATAGATGACCATGTTGTCACGAAGATAATCGAAACCGAGTTCGTTGTTCGTGATGTAGGTGATGTCGCAGTTGTAAGCCTCGCGGCGTTCATCCGGAGTCATCGGCTGCAGAACGCATCCGACTTTCAGTCCGAGGAATTCATGCACCTTCCCCATCCATTCCGAGTCACGGTGTGCCAGGTAATCGTTGACGGTAACGATCTGCACGCCTTTTCCTTCCAGGGCATTGAGGTACGCCGGAAGCGTCGCAACAAGCGTTTTTCCTTCGCCTGTCTTCATTTCCGCGATACGGCCCTGATGAAGGATAATGCCGCCGATCAGCTGCACGCGGAAATGTTCCATTCCGAGCACCCTCTTGGCTGCTTCACGGTTGACCGCAAATGCCTCCGGAAGAAGGTCGTCCAGCGTTTCTCCCTTTGCCAGGCGGTCCTTGAATTCCTGGGTTTTGCCCCGCAGTTCGTCGTCCGACAGTTTCTGCATCTCAGGACGCAGAGAGTCAATCTTATCAACCAGCGGAATGATCCGCTTAATTTCGTGGTCACTGTGTGAACCGAATATCTTATCAAAAGCTCCCATAAACATCTCCTAATCGTAATGCCCCTCATCATCCGAAGGGTTCAGCCTAAAAAACGCTATCGTATATTCTAACACGACACCCTCCCTGTGACAATGAAAGTTTTTATTAAAAAAAAGGGACCGGAGCCCCGATCCCTTTTCAGCTGCTGTCTGATCTGCCGTCAGTCTTCCGGCTCAATCAGTCCGTATGTGCCGCCCTTGCGTTTATAAACCACATTGACGTCTCCCGATTCCGCGTTGTGGAAAACAAAGAAAGTATGCCCGAGCAGTTCCATCTGTACGCAGGCATCCTCCGGATACATCGGCTTGATGTCGAATTTCTTCGTGCGGATGATCTTGATCTCTTCATCTTCCTGATCGAAATCCTTGTCGATGAAGGCTTTCTGGAAATTGGTCTCCCCTGCGGCCTGTTTCTTGTCGACAATCTTGTTCTTGTACTTGCGAAGCTGTCTCTCGATGACTTCCTCCACAAGGTCGATCGAGACATACATGTCGTTGCTGACCTGCTCCGACCGGATGATGTTGCCCTTGACCGGAATCGTCACCTCGATCTTCTGTCTTTCCTTCTCAACGGAAAGCGTAACGATAATCTTTGTGTCAGGTGTGAAATAACGCTCCAGTTTCCCAAGTTTCTCTTCAATTGCCGCTCTGAGTCCGTCCGTAACTTCGAGATTCTTGCCGCTGATCATGAAGTTCATGGTGTCACCACCCTTTCACGTTTTTTCGATACCTTTATTATATCACAGGGAGGGTCATTTGCAAGCAAGAAGGACCTCCCGGTAGTCCATTGAACCGCCGTAAATCGAAAGGGCCGAACCGACCGTCACATCGATGCGGTCGCGTCCCGTCTTCCGGATCGCCTCCAGATCATCGAAGCTGGAAATGCCCCCGGCATAGGTGATCTGCACTCCGTGCAGCGCTGTCAGCATCCGGATCAGGGTAAAGTCAATGCCGTTCCGGCGTCCTTCCGAATCGATGCCGTGGACCAGAAATCCGTCGCAGTGTTCGGAAAGCTTCAGGATCAGCTCCGGCGTCAGAGGCGTCCGCGTATATTTCTGCCAGCGGTCCGTCATGATGTAGTACTGATCCTCTTTTTTGCTGCAGGAAAGATCCAGCACAAGTCTCTCTCTTCCGACCGCCGTCTCAAGTTTTCCAAGGTTTACATAAGATATTTCCCCGTCGAAGAAGACATATGAGGTGACGATGACATGCGAAGCTCCGGCATCCAGATACAGGTCTGCATTTTCAACCGTGATGCCTCCGCCGATCATGAGTCCGCCCGGATACGCATGCAGCGCCATCAGTGCCTGGTCTTCCGTCTCCCGGAAATAAGGCGAGAGATGGGAATTCAGCATGATCACGTGTCCGCCGGTCAGTCCGTCCTCTTTAAAAAGATGCGCAAAATAAGCGGCATCCTTTTCCGATACGAAATTTTCTGTTGCGCTGTTGTCCGTATCGGAGAGCGTGCCGCCGACGATCTGCTTGACTTTTCCGTTGTGAATATCAATGCACGGTCTGAATTTCATTTTACCCGATGACGTCGGACATATCGTAGAGTCCGGGTCCTTTCCCAGATAGGAATTTGGCAGCTGCGACTGCGCCTTTGGCAAAGATGGCCCGCGAGTATGCCGTATGGCGGAACTCGACGACTTCGTCCTGTCCGGCGAAGATCACATCGTGCTCGCCGACAATCGTGCCGCCGCGGACAGAAGAAATTCCGATTTCCTTCGGGTCTCTCTTTTCACGCCGCTGCGAACGGTCGAAGGTATACGTGTAGGAATCATTTTCCGTAATGTTGATCGCATCCGCCAGCATCAGTGCCGTTCCGGACGGCGCATCCAGTTTCCGGCTGTGATGCATCTCGATGATTTCCGGATCAAAGCCCGCATCGCAGAGTACTTTGGAATTTTCTTTCAAAATCTTGAGGAGCAGGTTGATGCCCAGGGACATATTGGCCGAACGGAAAACAGCAACCTTTTCGCTCGCTTCCCTGATGCTTCCGATCTGCGTTTCCGAAAGTCCCGTCGTGCAGATGACCATCGGGATGTTCCGTTCCGTACCGTAGGCGATCAGCGGATCGACTGCGGCAGCCGTTGAGAAATCAATAATGGCATCGGCCTCTTCCGTGCAGTCTGTAAGGGAAGAATAGACCGGATAATCCCTTTTCTTCTCTCCCGTCACATCGATGCCGGCCGTAATTTCCACATCCGGATCCGCCTCGATGATATCGGAGACGACCTGGCCCATATGTCCGTTTGACCCGTGAAGAATCACACTGATCATGACAGCACCCCGAACTCTTTCATGGCAGCTTCCAGCTTCACGCGGCTGGCATCCGTGATTTCAGTCAGCGGCAGACGCGGTCCGCCGACTTTCCATCCCTGCATCTTGAGGGCAGCCTTGACCGGAATCGGATTGACTTCGCTGAACAGGGCATGAATGAGAGGCAGAGACCTCAGCTGAATTTCAAGAGATCCCTTCGTGTCGCCGTCCAGATATTTCGCGACCATCTCGTGCGTCTCTTTCGGCGCTACATTTGCCAGGACGGAAATGACCCCGAGTCCGCCGAGTGAAAGAATCGGCACCACCTGATCATCATTGCCGGAATAGATATCCAGGTGTCCTTCCGCAAGCCGTGACACTTCCGCGATCTGGGAAATGTTTCCTGAAGCTTCCTTGATGCCTGCGATGTTCTCGACATTCTTCCCGAGATATGCTGCCGTTTCGGGTGCGATGTTGCAGCCGGTGCGGCTCGGGACATTATACATGATGCACGGCACCTTCACGGCATTGGCGATCGCCGAGAAATGGGCGATGAGCCCGCCCTGCGTTGCCTTGTTGTAATAAGGCGTGACGAGCAGCAGTCCGTCCGCGCCCGCTTCCTCCGCTTCTTTGGAAAGCTTGATGGCAAAAGCCGTATCATTCGAGCCGGTGCCTGCAATGACCGGGATGCGGCCGTTCACTTTCCGGATTGTGTGACGGATCGTCTCGATGTGTTCTTCCGGCGTCAGGGTCGAACCTTCTCCCGTCGTGCCGCAGATAATGATCGCGTCCGTTCCGTGTTCAATCTGATCATCCAGAAGCTGGTCCAGGACATCCTGGTCAACTTCTCCGTTTTCCTTCATCGGTGTGACAATGGCAACGCCTGATCCTTTGAAAATCGACATTTTTTTATCCTCCCGGAAAATAACCCGGCCCTGCGGCCGTTTCCTGTGTTTTTATTTTCATACAATTGCGACTAATATAGCATTCCTCTTTGCCTGTTGTCAAATAAAATGCCCTTGGATTTCTGCCCGGACTGCCGGGGCTGTCCGCATTCCTTCTCACTCAGCCGTCACGTCCGCGAATTTTCCCCCGCAGGCAGAGGCAAGATCGTCCGGCGAAAGCTGTACCGTCGAACCGATGCGGCCTCCGCTGACGTAAATGCGGCTGAAGTTCTTTGCTTCCGAGGAAATGACGGTCGGAAATGGTTTCTTCATCCCCAGCGGGCTGCAGCCGCCCCGGACATAGCCGGTGATCTTCGTGATATCCTTCACATGGATGAGCTCGACTGATTTTTCGCCGACCGCCCGTGCGGCCGCCTTGAGATCGACCTCTTTCTCGATCGGGATCACGAATACGAAATAGCTGCCGCTCCTGCCCTCCGCAACCAGCGTCTTGAAAGAAGTCTCATGCGGCACGCCTTCGATATCCGCCACCTGTACGCCGTCCACAAATTCAGGCACCTCGTAAGTGAGCACCTCGTAAGAGATCTTCATGCGGTCCAGAATCCGCATTGCATTTGTCTTGATGTCTTTTTCTTTTGCCATGATGCTATTATAGCACACTGCAGACCGAAAATAAGCCGGAAACCGCGGATTTTAGCCCCGGAAATCATTTACAAGGAATCCCAAACGTGCTATATTCTTAAAGTTGCATAAAATAAGAGGGAAAAGAAAATGGGAAAGATTAAAAGAGAAGATATCCGTAACGTAGCCATCATCGCACATGTCGATCACGGCAAGACAACCCTGGTCGACGGCATGCTCCGCCAGAGCGGTGTTTTCCGCGCGAACCAGGAAGTGCGCGAGCGCGTCATGGATTCCGGAGACATTGAACGGGAGCGCGGAATCACGATCCTTTCAAAAAATACAGCTGTTACCTACAAGGGCGTAAAGATCAACATCATCGATACGCCGGGGCATGCCGACTTCGGAGGCGAAGTCGAACGTGTCCTGAAAATGGTCAACGGCGTCATTCTGCTGGTCGATGCTTTTGAAGGCACGATGCCGCAGACGAAGTTCGTCCTGAAGAAGGCTCTGGACCTGAAGCTGCCGGTCATTGTCTGCATCAACAAGATCGACCGTCCGGAAGCACGTCCGGAAGAAGTCGTCGATGAAACCCTGGAACTGATGATGGATCTGGAAGCTTCGGACGCCCAGCTCGAGTGCCCGTTCCTCTACGCTTCTGCCCGGGAAGGCACCTGCGTGCGGAACCTCGGCGATGAAGCGAAGGATCTGAAGCCGCTCTTCGATACGATCCTGGATTACATCCCGGCACCGGAAGGCGACCCGGATGCGGGAACGCAGATCCTCATTTCCACGATTGATTACAACGATTACGTCGGACGGATCGGCATCGGCAAAGTGGACAACGGTTCCATTGCCGTAGGCCAGGAAATCCTCCGCTGCAACTTCCATAATCCGGAAGTCCATGAAAGAGTCCGCATTACCAAGCTGTACGAATTCGACGGCCTGGAAAAAGTCGATGTCCAGAAAGCGGACATCGGTTCCATCGTCGCGATTTCCGGAATCGGCGATCTGCAGATCGGCGATACGATCTGCTCGCCGGACAATGATGAACCGATCCCGTTCCAGAAGATTTCCGAGCCGACCATCGCCATGAACTTCATCGTCAACGACAGTCCTCTGGCCGGCCAGGAAGGCACCTACTGCACTTCCAGACAGATCCGCGAGCGTCTGCTGCGCGAACTGAATACGGACGTTTCCCTTCGTGTCAGCGATACGGACAGCACGGACACGTTCCACGTCTGCGGCAGGGGCGAACTCCATCT
The DNA here is from genome assembly GCA_022647575.1 of Lachnospiraceae bacterium. Classification (GTDB taxonomy): domain Bacteria; phylum Bacillota; class Clostridia; order Lachnospirales; family Lachnospiraceae; genus Chordicoccus. The sequence goes on from JALCKY010000001.1 coordinate 535,075, forward strand.
CTCCGTCCTGATCGAGACCATGAGACGCGAAGGCTATGAATTTGCCGTCAGCAAGGCAGAAGTCATCTTAAGAACAGATGAACAGGGAAAGAAACTGGAACCGATGGAAATTGCCTATGTCGACGTCCCGGAAGAATTCACGGGAACCGTCATCAGCATGCTTTCCGAACGCAAGGGCGAGCTGCAGGGAATGAGCACCCTTTCCGACGGCACTTCCCGTCTGGAATTTGCGATTCCGGCACGAGGCCTGATCGGCTTCCACGGACCGTTCCTTACCGCAACAAAAGGCACCGGCATCATCAACAGCGTCTTTGATGAATATGCACCGTACAAGGGAGATTTCTCCTACCGCAAGAACGGATCCCTGATTGCCTTTGAAGACGGCCTGTCCGTCACCTACGGCCTCTTCTCCGCTCAGGAGCGCGGCTCTCTTTTCATCGGACCGAACGTCAAGGTCTATGCCGGCATGGTGGTCGGCGAAAGCTCCAAGCCGGAAGATATCGAGATCAACGTCTGCAAGACAAAACATCTGACCAACACGCGTTCTTCCAACGCAGATGAAGCGCTGACCCTGACTCCTCCGAAAATCCTGAGTCTTGAGCAGGCGCTGGATTTCATTGATACCGATGAGCTTCTGGAAGTAACGCCGAAGTCCCTTCGTATCCGCAAGAAGATTCTTGATTCCAGACTGAGAAAAAGAGCTTCCATGAAATAAGGAAGCTCTGATGAATCTGCTTATTGATGTGCAATTGCAGAACCCAGCACCTGGTAAAGGTGCTCGGGATCAACTGGCTTTGCAAGATGGGCATTCATCCCTGCATCCGTGCATTTTTGAATATCGTCATTGAAAGCATCCGCCGTCATCGCAATGACAGGAACTGACTTAGCATCGTTCCTGTCCGACAGGCGGATTTTTTTCGCTGCTTCTATTCCGTCCATGACAGGCATCCGGATATCCATCAGGATGGCATCATAAGTTCCCGGGGCGCTGTCCGTAAACTTCCGGACACCGACTTCGCCGTTTTCCGCCGTATCGACTTCCATGCCTTTATCTTTCAGAAGGGCAATTGCGATTTCACGGTTAAGGGCATTGTCCTCGCAGAGAAGAATCCTCCGGCCGGAGAGATTTTCGACGGGCACATGGGCTGTTTCTTCTTTCACGGCATCTCCCGGTTTCGCTTCCTCGAAATGCATCCGGACCGTAAAGGTCGTGCCTTTTCCTTTCTTACTTTCCACCTTGATTGTTCCGTCCATCAGTTCAACCAGCCGTTTCACGATGGAAAGTCCAAGCCCTGTCCCTACGGATTCATATCCGTTCTGCTTTTCCTGCGTATAGGGTTCGAAAATATGCGGCAGGAACTCCTCATCCATTCCGATCCCGTCATCACTGACTTCAATGATGGAATCCAGCCCTGTATCTTTCTGCGGTTCATTATAAAACCGTATGCCGACATGTCCGCCTTCCGGCGTGAATTTAATGGCATTGGAAAGCAGGTTCAGCAGAATCTTCTGAAGGTTCAGCTTATCGACCAGAATCACCCGGTCTGCCGCACCGCTGGAATCAGCCGTAAAGGAGATCCCTTTTTTTCAGCCGCCTGACGTATCGGAACGATAATCGACTCGAAAATTTCCTTGGCACGGATCGGTTCCGGATTCAGTTTCAGTTTCCCGCTGTTGGCTTTTGAAAGAGTCAGCGTATCGTTGATCAGGTCCAGCAGAAGATTTCCGGAGGTCTGTATTTTCGAAATGTATTCTTTTCTGGTTTCTTCCGAAAGATTGTCTTTCTGCGCAAGCGACGCAAACCCCAGGACAGCATTCAGAGGCGTACGCATGTCATGGCTGATATTTGCAAAGAAACGATTCCGGTCTTCGGCATTCTTTTCGATTTCCGCCAGACGTATCTTCTGCTTTTCCGTCTCTGCCTGTGCAGCCAGGACGGCCGTGCGTTCCTTCTGACGTTTCCTGAGCAGGAGTATTGCCCAGAGCAGACCGATGACCAGTGCCAGAAGGACACAGACCACAGTAATGATGATGCCTGACGGGATTCTGGAAATCGTGGTGCTCAGGTCATTCTGCGGCATGGTGTCTTTGAGCGCAATGCCGACGAATTCCCCTTTCGTCGCGGCTATGCCTTTGTTCAGAATCGAACAGAGCACCTGATTGTCATCCCTGACAGCAGCACACAGTTCATAGCTGATTCCGGATATCGGTATGATGCTGTAGGACGAGGAATTCATCTGATTTGTCAGCCAGGTCGAACTGTAAAGTCCTACAAGCAGTGCATCCGCACTGCCGCTTTTCACGGCGCTCAGGCATTCGCTCGCATTGGCATATTCCGTCACGGAAGCGTCCGGGAACGTCTTGGCGATGCCGGACTTCAGGGCTTTGGCAATGGAGGAAGCCGTTGCAATTCTTTTGTTCTCGGAAATAACCGTCCCCGGGTTCGCCAGGAGGATACAGCTGATATTGGAAATCCGGTCCGTCAGCGACAGGCTGTTCTGAGAGGCGCTGATAAGCCCGTTGCCGTAAATGCCGAGGATATCGGACTCTCCGTTCTTGACGGATTCGATTGCTTTGTCATAGGAATCATAGGCGGAATAACTGAACTTCAGACCTGACCATACGGCAAGCCGCTCATAATAATCCGGAATGATTCCGTCCTCTGAACCATCCGTATTTTTTCTGAAATACGGCATTTCATTTTTGACGACGGCAACCCGCATCACCGGATGATCGGCAATATACTTTTCCTCGGATGAGGAAAGCGGAAGGATATTGCTCTTGAACTGCGTCTCATATCTGTTTCTCAGATTGGTAAAATAGTCAATGTTCCCCGAAAGAATCTGTGCAACCGCGGCATCGACTTTATTTTTCAATTCCACATCGTCTTTCCGGAAAGCAAAGCCATACGGCTCCGGAAGGAATTTCATGATGATGCGGAACTCTACCGTATAGTCTTCTCCGTTGGCGATGCTGGATACTTCTCCGTCAATCTCTTTGTTCCGCAGGGCTTCGGTCATGTCCGTCAGGGTTTCATACTCTGTTATTTCCGGAGAGACCTCATGCTTTTTGCACCATTTGCGGAATTCTTCATTATTTGCATAAGTAGCCAGTACCCCGATTTTCATGCCGGAAACCTGTTCAATATTTCCGTAATCCCATCGGTTGTCATCTGCCCTGACTGCGAGAGTGCTGTTGTTGGTCCCCATCTCCACATCGGTAAACAGAAACTGCTCTTCCCGCTCCGGCGTGATGGCCACATCCGCGACGATATCGTACGTGCCGTTTTCCAGATTGCCCAGAAAATCCGGGTCATTGCTGGAATCAATGAATTCCACATTGAATCCCGCCTTCTGGGAAATATCGATCATGCTCTCAATGTCAATACCGCTCCATGTCCCGTTCTCATCCTGATCCGCATAGGTCGTGTTATTCAGGACTGCCACCTTTACGGTCCGGCGGGCATCCTCTTCTTCCGCATGCAGCATAACCGAAGAGATCCCTGCCGCCAGAATAGCGACTGAGAAAAATGCAAGGAGCATAACGGTTTTTATATTTTTTCTCATATTCTTCTGTGGTCTTCGGAAATCGGAAATGTGCTTTTAATCACATGTTCAAATTCATCTTACCAATAACGGTCGGCAAATACAAGAAAATTTAAACCGAATCGCGTTTCGTTCCAAAAGGCCGGAATCATGGAACATAAAAAAGACCTTCCGCCAATGCAAAAGGTCTTTCCGGTTCATTTCTGTGTGATCCGGGAAACGGTTCCTCTGCCGGATTTCTTCAGGCGGACGGAAGCGAATCGTCGATGGTCTGGAAAGAATCTGCCGCTCCTGAACTCTCAGTGCTGCTCGGATAGAAGTCATAATACTTCTGCCCCACTTCCAGAGTGACGCCGCGGGCAGCCGCCAGTTCGCTGATGGTCACCATCTTATAGCCCATCGTCTGCAGCGTCGGTACAATTGTCTTGACCGCGTCTGCCGTCTGGATATAGATGTCATGCATCAGGATCACCGAACCGTCCTTGATGTTCGTCGTGGCCGCCGGTATCGTCTGCGATGCATCCTTCGTCTTCCAGTCCAGCGTATCGACGTTCCAGAGGATCATCGGTTTCGTCACGGTTGCGGTAACGGTATCGTTGACACCGCCGCCGGTAGGTCTCATGATGGTCGGGGTAAAGCCGATGAGGCTCTGAATCAGATCATCATTCTTCTGCATGACGCTCTGGATGACTTCCGCCGTTGAAGAAGAAAGAATGGTATGGTCGTAGGTATGGCTTCCGATCTCCATGCCGAGATCATATTCTCTCTGCAGCGCCGCTTTTGTCTTGCTGTCCTGTTCGATGCTCTTGCCGACCACGAAGAAAGTCGCCTTGGCATGATAAGCCGTCAGCGTATCCAGAATCGAATCCGTATCCCAGGACGGACCGTCGTCAAAAGTCAGTGCAATCAGTTTCGGCTGCGCATCCGGATGGCAGACTCCGCTCTGGTCAAAATAAGCATATGTCTGGTCGTCCACATAGCACCAGCCGGTTGCGATGTATCCGGTTGCCCAGAAGAAATATTTATTTCCGTCGATGGTCTTCCAGCCGTTCACGTACTTGGTGCCGTCTTCATTTTTATACCACCAGCCGCTTTCGTCGACATTCCATCCGACCGTTCCGGAAACCGTATCTGTCAGTGCTTCCTTCTGCGCCGTATCGCCGGTCACTGCATCCGTTCCGGCCGCTTCAGCCGTCACAGCAGAAGTGTCGGCATCTTCGGTGCCGCTTCCGCCTTTTGCGACCAGCGGTCTCACCACGAACCAGACGAGGCAGAAGACCCCGATTGCCATCAGTGCATAGATTCCTATTTTTACCGCCTGGCGGATTCGCTGAATCCTGCGGTGTTTCGCGCGGCGGGCCTGTAACTGCTTTCTTGTCATCGATTCCTGCTTCCTGCCCTCAAAGAACGCATTTTGCTGCTTTCAAAGAGTGCATTCTTATGATAACGGCTGAAGCAGGATTATTCAAGACCCATTTCCCTATAAATGTCGCTCAAAAATCAGCGGCCGAATGCCTGCTTCAGATCCGCGATGATATCTTCGGCATTTTCCGTGCCGATGGAAAGGCGTACCGTGTTCGGATAAATGCCCTGATCCTTCTGTTCCTCTTCATTCAGCTCGGCATGCGTCGTGCTGGCAGGATGGATGACAAGCGATTTGACATCGGCCACATTTGCCAGAAGGCTGAAGAGCTGCAGGCGGTCGATGAATTCCTGCGCCTCTTTCTCGCCGCCCCGTATCCGGAAGGTGAAGATAGAACCGGCCCCGTTCGGGAAATATTCCCGGTAAAGCCTCTGCTGCTCCGGATTTTCGGAAAGCGACGGATGGGAAATGCTTTCAACCTCCGGCACGCTCTTCAGATACTCCAGCACCTTCTTCGTATTTTCAATGTGGCGTTCGACCCTGAGAGAAAGCGTCTCGAGCCCCTGCAGGAAGATCCAGCTGGCAAACGGGGAAAGAGTCGCCCCTGTATCGCGGAGAAGGATGGCACGGATGCGCGTCACGAAAGCGGCCCGGCCGGCTGCCTGGACAAAGCTGATGCCGTGATAGCTCGGATTCGGCTCCGTGAGCTGCGGATAGCGGTCCGCATGGGCTGCCCAGTCGAAGGTTCCTCCGTCGACAATGACCCCGCCGATCGTCGTGCCGTGTCCGCCGATGAACTTCGTTGCCGATTCGACCACAATGTCCGCCCCGTGTTCAATCGGACGGATCAGATAAGGCGTGGCAAAGGTATTGTCGATAATGAGCGGAAGTCCGTGCCGGTGTGCAATCGCCGCAATGCCGTCGATATCGACGACCTCGCTGTTCGGGTTCCCGAGCGTTTCAATATACAGGGCTTTCGTATTCTCCTGAATCGCCTTCTCATAGGCGGAAAGGTCCAGAGGATCCACGAAAGTCGTCGTGATGCCGAAATCCGGAATGGTATGCTTCAGAAGGTTGTAGGTGCCGCCGTAGATGTTTTTCGCCGCCACGATGTGATCGCCTTTGGACGCCAAATTTTCAATGGCGTAGGTGACGGCTGCTGCTCCGGAAGCCACGGCCAGTCCGGCGACTCCGCCTTCCAGTGCGGCGATCCTCTGTTCGAAGACATCTTCCGTCGGGTTTGTCAGCCTTCCGTAAATGTTTCCCGCGTCCCTCAGACCGAAGCGGTCCGCTGCGTGCTGACTGTTCCGAAAGACAAAGGAGGATGTCTGATAGATCGGCACCGCCCTTGAATCCGTAGACTGGTCATATTCTTCCTGTCCGATATGCAGCTGCTTCGTTTCGAATTTCCAGTTCTTAACTGTCTCTTCCGTTATCTTTGCCATAGTCTAGCCTCCTGTGCCTGATGTACCGTGATGTGGCGTACCGACGTTATGTGCCGTGATGCTGTTGTGTACAGCCGTAACGTGCCGTGCTGCCTGTATCTGTTTGCTCTGCCTTAAATTACTAGTATATTAATATGAATAGTATGATTTGTCAAGAAGAACTTTCGGTTTTCTGCCCGGCAGCGAAGGAAAACTATGCTGCAAAAAAATCCCTCCGGCCGGAGCCGAAGGGATTTCTGGTTTCTTTATGATCTGATGCGATGTTCTGATGCGATGTTCAGCCGTCTTATACGAAACGTCTGATGGCGACAATCGATTTGCAGTCAGCGCTGCGGTCGTGCGTGATGCCGTAAGCCGAACCCTTTGCCTCAACGATCATTCCGTTGCCGTCGTAGATTGCCACATGGCCGGAATAAACGATGATATCTCCTGCCTGTGCCTGGGAAAGGGAAGCAACCGGTGTTCCGACTCCTGCCCATTCGCCGGAGGTCAGATATTCGCCGCTGTAGACTCCGCAGTTCTGAAGAACCAGCCATACGAAATGCGAGCAGTCGCAGCCGTTTGTCAGAGAACTTCCGCCCCATACATACGGGCATCCGATGAACTGTTCTGCAAAAGAGACGATCCCGGAACCTGAAGAACTTCCGGATGAATAGGAAGCTGAACTCTTCGTTGTGGAAGAAGCGGATGTTCCTTCAGAAGCTTCGCTTGCGGAAGCTGCTTTCTGAGAAGCTGCTGCCTGTGCCGCTGCTGCCGCATTGGCCGCTGCTTGCTGACGTGCTGCTTCATCTGCTGCTGCCTTTGCTGCCGCTTCTGCTGCTGCCTTAGCCGCCGCTTCTGCCGCTGCCTGTTTCTCTGCTTCGATTTCCTGAAGTCTTGCCTGCTGCTGATTGATTAAATCCTGAATCTCAGCTGCCTGCTGCGTTGCTTCCGAAATCTGATTGTCATAGTCTGCGGAAGTTGCCTGTTTCTGTGTCAGCGTATCCTGAAGTTCAGCCTGCTGCTGCTCCAAAGAAGCCTGCTGGGACTGAAGATTTGCTTCCTGTGTTTCCTGAAGGGATTTCTGATCCTTCAGGTTCTGCTCGGAAGCGCTGATGTCGCTGATGACATTTTCATATTCCGACAGGGCTGTTCTGTCAGCCTGATGAAGATCGGATGCGTATTCCGCCTTGTTGATGAGAGAACTGAAATCCGTTTCCTTCAGGACGATGGTCGCCCATCCGCCTTCTCCGCCATTTTCATAAATATACTGGATGCGCGTGCACATATCTTCATACTGCTGATCGCGCTCTGCCTGCTGCTGCTGAAGCTGTGTCTGCGTGGTATCAATCTGGGACTGCGTGTCGGCAATCTGCGTCTGCGTCGTCGCGATGTCCTGCTGTGCCTGTGAAATCTGCACCATCAGGTCGACCAGGTCTGCATTGACATCGGATATTTCAGACTGCACCTGCTGCTGGCGTGCTGCCAGATCATCCAGTGAAGCATACGTATCATTCAGTTGATTCTGAGCCGCTGACTGCTGTGCCTGCAGATCGGATTCCTCATCTGCGAAAACCGCTGTCCCCTGGGATGCGATGAGCACTGCTGCCAAGATTGCGCTGAGAATTCTTTTCTTCATAAATTAAACTCCCTTGGTTTAAAGAATTAGCAATGGATTTAATAAATGCGTAACATTTAATGTTCGAAGGAAATTTTACCATGCTGACTTTGATAAATCAAGGGATTTTGACGAAATTATTTCATAATTGTTACAAGTAACCGATATATTGTGTTAATTTCATGCACCCTGCACAAGACCTGCCGTTACCAGAGCATGTCCTCATTGATATCTTTCAGCTCTTTCGCCCCGCACATGGACATCGTATCGGACAGTTCCTCTCCGATTTTGGAAATGAGAGCATCGATTCCCTCTTCAGCTCCTCCGTAAACCGCCGTCACGAACGGCCTTGCGATCAGGACCGCATCCGCTCCCATGGCCAGAGCCTTGAAGACATCGACGCCGGAACGGATTCCTCCGTCCACGAGAATCTTCATGGTGCCGCCGACCTCTTCCGCAATATCCCCGAGGACCTCAGCCGTTGCCGGGCACTGATCCAGGACGCGTCCGCCGTGGTTCGAGACGATGATGGCCGAAGCTCCCGCCTCGCGCGCCTTCTTCGCTCCGCCTGCCGTCATGACTCCTTTGACGATGAACGGGAGGCCTGCTTCCGTGATGATCTCTTTCAGTTCTTCGACCGACTTGGCTCCTGCCGGAGGATTCAGACCCTTCAGGAACGGAAGTCCCGCCGCATCGATATCCATTGCCACGGCAAATGCACCGGACTCTTTCACCAGCTTCATTTTCTCCCGGACGACATCTGCGCCCCAGGGCTTGACCGTCGGAATGCCGGCGCCGCCTGCAGCCCGGATGGCTTCCGTTGCCGCCTTCATGACATCCGCATTCGTCCCGTCTCCGGTAAACGCCGCAATGCCCTCTTTCGCGCACTCCGCGACCAGGACATTATTATAGGAAACGTCGCTGTAGCGGTCCCCGTAATGAAGATTGACCGCACCCACCGGTCCTGCGAAGAAAGGATACCGGAATTTCCTGCCGAAAAGCTCAACGGAGGTATCCGGCGTATCATTTTCATGAATCGTATCCATGTTGATGCGGATATCCTGCCATGCATCGTAATTGCGGATGGCGGTGTCGCCGACGCCCTTTGCTCCCGGTCCGGGCATTTTGTTCGTGCAGGCGCGTCCGTTGCAGACAGCGCAGGCTTTGCAGCGGTCACCGATGACCGGCCTTGCATTTTCCAGAACTTCCTGCCATTTCATGATGATTGTGCTCCTTTCAGAATCAGACTCTGTGATGACCAAATTATAGCACTTTTCCAATGTTCATGTTATAATTTGAACTGTCTGGGGGGACTATGGACAGTAAAAAAGACCTTACAAAAGAATTGCTGGCTGACTGCTTTCATGAGCTGCTTCTGACGATGCCGTTCGACAAGATCACGATCAAGACGATTACCGATCGCGCCGGACTGATTCGTGCTACGTTCTATAAGCATTTTCAGGACAAGTATGAAGTTCTTGAATGGATTTTCCAGACGGATATCTCCGACGGCACCAGGACCCTGATTCAGAACGGCAGGGCTTATGATGCAGTCGTGCTTCTTGTCAAGGGGCTTGAGAAGGATAAGGACTTCTACCGCAAGGCGCTGACGATTGACGGGCCGAATTCCTTCCTGGAAATCCTGAAAAAAGATGTCTACGCTTCTTTCCTGAAGATTGCCGGCCTGTATTCCGTCAAAATAAAAGAAACAATCCCCATCCTGACGGATGCAAGGATTGCTTCCTTCTACACGAACGGTCTGGTCAGCACCATTTACGACTGGCTGAAATCCGGCTGCTACTGCAGTGCCGACGACCTCTGCCGGGCTTACCAGTATCTGATGATGCATTCCGCCGTGGACTTAATCTCCTAGGACAAACTTTTCAATGGCAGCGGCCACGCCGTCTTCTTCATTGCTCTTTGTAATGAAAGAAGCGGCTTTTTTAATGTTCTCTTCCGCGTTGGCCATCGCTACGGGAAGGCCGGAAGCCTGAAGCATTTCCAGGTCATTCCCCGAATCGCCGCAGGCCATGATTTCCTCTTTGGCGATCCCGAACTTCTCCGCCAGGAAATGCAGTGCATTTCCCTTGGTCGCCGTCCTGTTCGTGACCTCCAGGTTGATGGCGCCTCCGTAGACCAGGTCCATGTCCTTCCGGCAGTCTGAAAGCAGGTCCAGCACCTTTTCCAGACCGATCAGATGCCCGTCTTTTCCATGAGGGAAATTGACCGTGAATTTCTCGACTCCTCTTCCGTCCTTTTCAATGAAGGAAGGCAGATCATCCACCCCGGTCCTGGTCGTCCGAAGATAATGGCGGATCACTTCGGTTTCGGCATATTCAATTGCCTTCTTCAGGTTTTCGTGCTCGACATAGCCGAATCCGTCGATGAAGGCCATGGTCACGCAGTTCACTCTCTGAAGCCTCCGGAGCACTTCCGATGCCCGGGCATTGGCAATCAGGTCCTCATGAATCTTTTATCCCTTCCTGCAGATCATAGACAGCCGCCCCGGACACGGCAGCCAGATACCGGACTCCGTCCAGTTTCAGGACGCTTTCCGGTATCGCGCGGTAAGGACGGCCGGTCATCGGTACGACAAAAACGCCGCGGGCAGCTGCCTGCCCCACGGCGTTCTTCGTTCTTTCCGAGATGTTTTTCTGATTGTCAAAGACGGTTCCGTCCAGATCCAGGCCGATCAGCTTTATCATCTTTTTACTCTGCAGCTTCTTTCCCGGCTGCTTTCTCAGCTGCCGCCTTTGCTGCCAACTTCGCAGCCATCGCCGCGTCATCCGCACGGTCCTCATCCGTCAGGCTGTCTTCATTTGAATAGTAGTCCTTCGGATCGGTCTTCGGATGCCAGTTCTTGAAATTCTCGTATTTATGTTCCGGATGCTCTTTCTGGTTCCAGAGACGGTCTGCATTCGGATGCCATTCTTTGGCGTACATCTCACATTTCGCGCAGAGATGCTCAACCGATTCCGGCGAGGTGAGATCGGTGCTGTGCGCACCCGTGCGCTGCACCATTTCCTGAAGGAGCTGCGGATTCTCCAGCATCGGGCACGGACGCAGCAGGTTCTTGTTGAACGGCTGGCGGTTCCGGTACTCCTGGAACAGCGGCTGCTGCAGGCACTCGATGAGGCTCTTCTCGTTGATGTTGGCGCCTGAGTAATGAATGAACACGCACGGCTCGACATCGCCGTTGCTGTTGATATGGCAGTAATTGCGTCCGCCGGCAATGCATCCTCCGACGAACTCTCCGTCGTTCTGGAAGTCCATCGTAAAGAGCATGTCATCATGACGGATCTCACGTACCTTGTGATACATGAATTCTCTCTGCTCCATCGTCGGAAGAAGGGAAGCATCCGCATCATTTCCGACCGGCATGTAATGGAAGTACCATGCATAGCGGCATCCCTTGTCCACGATCATGTCCAGGAACTTCTGATCCGTAATCGTGGAAATGTTCGCGCGCGTATAGCAGATGGAAGTGCCGAACAGAAGGCCGTGCGCCTTCATGAGCTCGAACGCATGCATGACCTTGTCATACACGCCCTGGCCGCGGCGTCCGTCGTTGACTTCCTCAAAGCCTTCGAGGGAGAGCGCGAGGGAAATGTTGCCGAGTCTCTGCAGATCCTTGCAGAACTGCTCGTCAATCAGCGTCCCGTTCGTGAAGATATGGAATTCGCAGTCATGATGAGCTTCCGCCAGTTTGACGATATCGTTCTTGCGGACCAGCGGTTCACCGCCTGTAAACAGATAGAAATGCGTGCCGAGTGCCACGCCCTGATTGATGATGTCGTCCATCTTCTCATAGGTGAGGTTCAGCTTATGGCCGTATTCAGCAGCCCAGCAGCCCGTGCAGTGAAGATTGCAGGCCGATGTCGGATCCATCAGGATCAGCCACGGAATGTTGCAGTCATACTTTTTCCGGTTTTCACGGATATCCTTCGTTCCGAGGAAGAAGGCTTCAAAGCCGAGGTTGAGAAGCGTCATGACGACAACGTTCTCATCCAGTTCGTTGATGGCCTTCTTGACATACTTCGACCATTTGTTATCCGGATCGGACATCATTTTTCTTGCGTTGTCGAAACTCATCTCCGGGATGCTGTTCCCGAGGATCTTCTGAAGCAGATCAATCAGCTTGCAGATCTGCTCGCCCTGATCGGTTCCGTCTTTCTTGATGTACCTGACCGCCTGTCTGATGGCGACCTCCGCCGCTTTTCTCTCGGCTGCATGTTTCATTGAAGCCATTTGATTCTCCTTCCCTTGTTTCAGAACATAAAGAAATGTGACAGCACGTCGATGCCTCCGATGATAACGATGCACCCGCCGATAGTTACCATTGTATTTTTAGGGCCGCATCCCAGCCGGTAGCCTGCGTAAAGACCTGCCAGCACAGCTGCGGCCGTCGTGACGCCCGTAAGGATTACCGTTCCCATAAGCGTCACCGAAAGGAACCCGTAGCTGATTCCGGCAAGCAGGGAGTCGATCGAAGTGATAATTGCCCAGATCCCGATAATCCGGAACTGGAAATTATCTTCTTTCTTTTCCTCGATGACTTCGCTCTTCTTCCGGAGGGACTTGATGATCATGTAGACGCCGATGCCGAAAAAGATGCAGGCTGCAATCAGGATCCACAGACGGTTCGCCTGCTTCACATTTCCGCGGATAGCCGGAATCAGCGTAATCGCGTTTCCGAGAAGCAGGGCCCCCATCTGAAATCCCGTGAACAGTGCCGTCATTTTAATGATGCAGCTTTTCTTCAGTTCAGAAAGCATAGCCCCTTTCCAGAGGCTATAGGCGAATACATCCAAAGAAAGCCCGATGGAAATCACCAGGATTTCCCATAATGCCATTGCCATGCTTTACTGCCCTGCCTTTCAGATCTCTGACTTCGGGTTGCCTGATTTCTCAGTGTTTCTTGGAAAACAGAGCCTTGCCTTTATTAGCTGATTCGGCTGCCTTTGCTGCTTCCTCTTTAGCCTTGCGCTTTGCGCCGCCGTCACGTGCCCACAGGGGATCCGCGACCTTAGCCCATTCCTCAGCTGCCTTTTCCGTCTTGGCCGTCAGGTCATGAACGTCTTCCGGCGACTGCATATCCGTGGACTTGGCGCCGGTCTCGTCGACCATCTTGCGCAGTGCTTCCGGATTGTCCAGAAGCGGGCACGGACGAAGCATGTTGTCGTTGAACGGCTGGCCCTTGTGATAAGCCATGAACATCGGTCCCTGCAGAGCGGAAAGCAGCGTGTCCTTATGAAGGTTGTGATCCGCATAGTGAATGAATCCGCACGGTTCGAAATCGCCGTTGGCATTGATATGCAGGAAATAGCGTCCGCCTGCGATGCAGCCGTTGATGTATTCTCCGTCGTTCCAGAAGTCGATGGTCAGCAGCGGTTTCGTCTTGCGGAAAGCACGCAGCTGGTCATACATGAACTTTCTCTGCTCCGGCGTCGCAATCAGGTCCGGAACCGCATCCTTTCCGACCGGGATATAGGTGAAGAACCATGCATACTTCGCGCCCCATTCGATCATCTGATCGAAGTACTCCTCGGAGCCGATGACGTTGTAGTTCTTGGATGTATAGCAGTTCGAGATTCCGAACGGAATCTTTCTTTCCCTTAAGCGTGCCATGGCGTCCGTCGCCTTTTTGAAGGTTCCGGCTCCGCGGCGGAAGTCTGTCGACTCCTCCGTTCCTTCGCAGGAGATCGCCGGGAAGAAGTTCTTGACGCGGAGGATCTCATCGGCGAACTTGTCGTCGATCAGCGTTCCGTTCGTGAACGGCTGGAATTCGCAGTCCGGATGCTCATCGCACAGACGGATCAGGTCATCCTTGCGGACCGTCGGCTCGCCGCCGGAGAACATGTAAACATAGACGCCGAGTTCCTTGCCCTGCTTGACGATGGAATTCATCTCGTCATAGGTCAGGCTCAGCTTGTGGCCGTATTCTGCTGCCCAGCAGCCTGTGCAGTGCAGGTTGCAGGCGGATGTCGGATCCATCAGGATCGTCCACGGCACGTTGCAGCCGTATTTTTCACGGGATGCCTTCTGTTTTTTCGAACCGATCAGCGTGCCGTTGATGATGATGTTCTCAAGGATCTTATCGCGGATTCCGTCATCAACGCTTGTGAAGAAACTCATAATCAGATCATACCAGTTGCCTTTTTCGGTGAAGACCTTTTCAAATGTCTTGGCCTGTTTCGTCACCGAACCCGTCATGTCGTACTTCTCGATTGTCTTGAAAATATTCGGAAGATTCTTCTCCGGATCTTTGCAGACATACTTGTAAGCTTCCATGATGGCCTTTTTTTCCACAGTACCTACAACACCCATGTCGCTGAAACCTCCCTGATTAAATAAGTATTACAATTTCCACTGAATTATAGCATCGCCCCTGAGACGGTTCAATTTACAATATCCCCGATTTGTCGCCCTCGGCCGCTCTGCGTTTTCTTCACGGAAAATGAAAAAGCCCTCCGTTTCCGGAGAGCTTTTCCTTTGATGCCTGACAAATCCCTTTCCTTATTTCAGGAGGCTGTCTTCGGAAAGAGACTTATTTTATATAGCGTGCAAGGCCTTCCACCAGACACTGTCCGGCGACGGCACCCTGATCGGCAATGCCTATGGCCTTGGCGGAAAAGACAGCTGCCTTTCCGTACTTCGGAATCATATTCTTCGTGGCCTCGACGCCTTCCGCCGCGCCACGGCAGGCCGCCTGCATTACCGCAGGAAGATCGCCGCCTGCAGAAAATGCCTCAGCGCCTTTTTTGGCTGCCGCATCGACGGAGTCGAGGATCGTGCGGTCGCCGAGCGCGCATTTCCCTCGTTTCTGGATGCCGGCTGCAAATCCGGTCAGGAACTGCGAAAGCTCCTCCGCACCGATCTCGCTCTTGTCCTTCAGAGCCTTGCCGCCTTCCATGATTCCGCTGGACATCAGCGTTCCCATCGTCGACGGAACCAGGCTCTGCATTTTCATCGCTGCCTTCATCAGCGTCTTGCCGATGTTTCCTTCTTCCCCGTTGTCACGGATCAGCTGCGGCAGCGCACCGTAGCCCTTGCTCATCGTAAGGCCCAGATCCCCGTCTCCCATGTTCGCATCCATCGCGCAGAGTTCGTCTTTCTTCTCTGCAAAAATGTCCGCGACGCACTGGAACAGATCGGCCAGATTTTCATATTTGATACTTTCCATGATGCCCTCTCTTTCTTTTCAGACCTGCGTATAGAACGGCGTATGCACCGGCTTGTCCATCCACTTCTTCATTTCCTCATCTGCCATCCTGCAGATGGAAATAGAAGCGCCTGCCATCTCCATGCTGGTCGCGTACTCGCCGACGAAAGTCCGGTAGACTTTGATTCCCTTGTCCGCAAGGATGCGGCTGACATCGCCGGAAAGAATGTAAAGCTCTTCCTGGCTCGTAGCGCCGAGTCCGTTGATCAGGACGCTGACTTCCTCTCCGGAAGCAACCGGCATATCCGCCAGGATTTCCTTCAGGGATTCCTCCGCCAGTTCCTTCGAGGTCTTGACCGGTCCGTTCCAGACACCCGGTTCTCCGTGGATGCCCATGCCGAAAGCCATCTCGTCATCGCCGAGCGTGAAATTGGAATGGCCGAGTTCCGGAATGACGCACGGCGTCAGTGCGAATCCGACTGTCCTCGTATTGTCTTTTGCCTTCTGGGCAGCTGCCAGGACTTCGTCCAGGCTTCCCATTTCGGCAGCCTTGGCTCCCGCGCACTTGTACATGAAGAAGATGCCGGCCACGCCGCGGCGGGCATCCGGGTTCTTGTTCGAAAGCACGTCATCGGCACCGACAATGCTCTTGGCCGTGATATCGTCCATTTCCAGCATTTCGGAAGCCATGTCGAAATTCATAATGTCGCCCGTGTAGTTTCCGTAAAGATAAAGGATGCCGGCTCCCGCTTCCACTTCCTTGGAAACGTTGTAGATCTGCTCTGCGGACGGAGACTGGAAAACGCCGCCTACGCCGCAGCCGTCCAGCATGTTCTCACCGACATAGCCGAGAAACAGCGGAAGGTGTCCCGTGCCGCCGCCGGTAATGATGGCAACTTTCCCGTCTTTCTTATTCGCTGTGCAGAAGCAGCGAAGATCGTCGTTCACGTATTTAACCATGTCCGGATGCGCCGCATAAATGCCGCGAAGCATGTCGTCCGTATAGTTTTCAGGTGCATTGATAATTTTCTTCATTTTTAATTCCTCCCTCGGTTATTTTGTAATCTCGATATAGTCTTTCTCATCGTAGTCCACTACGCAGCAGTCATTAACATACGTTCTCTGCGGAAGAGCCAGCAGCAGATGGACCTCTTCCTTCGAAACCGGGAACTGCCCCAGATGCCAGACTCCCGTTTCCAGGCGCACCACCGTTCCCTGCGGGACGATGAAGGCCTTTGTTTCCTGCGGCACCGGCTCCTTGGAAACCGGCGCGACATAGATGATGACATCTCCGTCCAGCGGAATCATGACCTCGCCGGTGTAATTATGATACTCGGACCCTTTGACGATCATCTTCTCCGCCTTATGGGCAACCAGCGCCGAAAATCCCATCGGCACGCCGAAAGCAACCGGATCGATGACATGATCCTGATAGAAGTCTCCCAGATGGGCGCCTTCCGGCTTCAGGACATCGTAGTAGGTTCCGAACGGGGCAAATGCTTCTTTTGTCAGTTTCTGTGCTTTTATTTTTCTCATTTTCCTACTCCTTTGCTGCTGCGAGTCTGGTCTCTCTCTTCAGGGCAACCCGCTCGCGCATGATATTGACAAGCAGTGATCCGATCAGCAGCGCACCGTAAACCAGCTGTTTCAGTGAAGAATCCAGCTGCAGGATACTGAACGCATTGCTGATGAGCTGCAGAAGGATGATGGCCAGAAGCACGCCGGAGACTTTTCCTTTTCCGCCGTCCGGATTAAGTCCGCCGAGAACGACGATCAGAAGAGTCAGCAGGGTGTAGGAAGTTCCGTAATCGGATTTCGCGGAATTGAAATGCGAGGTAATGATGATTCCGCAGACGCCTCCGAGGATACCGGAAATCATGTACGTAAGTTCTGTCGTCTTAAAGCAGTTGATGCCGGAATAGCGGGCTGCTTCATTGTTGGTTCCCATGAAATAGACCTGCTGTCCGTAAACCGTCGATCTCATGATAAAGGAAACCGCGATGACGACAAGGAGGAACGGAATGATGACAAACGGAATGCTGAAGAAATCGCCGTTCCCGAGAAGCTTGTAGGCATCCGGCAGTCCGGTCAGCGCCGGTCCGGTCGTGATGGCTTCCCCGAGTCCCTTGAAAAGCTCAAGGCCGCAGAGGGTGACCAGCATCGCCGGTATTTTCAGGTAGCCGATCATGAAGCCGTTGAACAGTCCGCAGAGAGCTCCCACCGCCAGGGCTGCCGCATAGCCGAGAACAGCCGACGGCACGAAGCCGATGCTTCCGTTGAGATTCAGGACGATTTCCACGCAGATGATTCCGGACAGGTTGGCAATCCCGACCAGGGAAAGATCGATGCCGCCCGAAATCATGCAGATCATCATGCCGAAAGCCATGATGCCGAATTCCGGGAACTGGAACACCATGGAGCGTAAGTTCTGGAAGGTAAAGAAATTGGCCGCATCGAGAATCAGCATGATCACAAGAACGATAATGACCATAAGCCACAGGGTCTTGATGCTGTTGTCCATATTCTTGATTGAATTCTTGATTTTTTCCATTTTCCCGTCCCTCCTCAGACCTTGGCGCTCTGTGCAATCTTCTTTGCACGAAGCGATGTGATTGAAGTTCCGAGAACGATGACCAGGCCGACCACGAACGACTGCCAGTAGGTCGGAACGCCCATCATGATCAGGTTGTTCTCAATCAGGGCAATCAGGAAAACACCGAGGACCGTGCCGATGACGGTTCCATGTCCTCCGGTAATCCGTGTGCCGCCGACAACGACAGCCGCGATGACCATCATTTCCGAACCCATCAGGTTCGTCGGGTGTGCGGTCCTTGCCAGGATGCAGGAGCAGACGCCGGCAATGCCGGTCATGGCTCCCACGGCCATGTAAACGAAGAACTGAATTTTCCGGACATTGAAGCCTGCCACTTTTGCCGCATTCCGGTCGCCGCCGATGGCGAAAATGCCGCGTCCCAGCATCGTCTTGCGCAGGAGCAGCGCCGTCAGGATGATGAAGATGACCGGAACGATGAACAGGACGGACAGGGAATACGTCATCCCGCTCGGGGCCGTATACGTAAAGAAATAAGAGCTGTACAGCGCATCCATCGAAGCCGGAAGATTCGAGATTTCCTTGCCGGAAGTCGTCGCCATCAGGGCTCCGTTGATGATGCTGCTGGTGCCCAGCGTGGCAATCAGCGGCGGAATCCCCATGATGGAGATCATCCATGCGTTGAACGCGCCGATGGCCAGTCCGAATACGACAGCCAGGACGAAAATGAGGACTACGTTATCGATCTTCCAGATTTTCGTTTCCAGGAAAACCGGAAGGTAAAGCGTCAGGCAGGCGATTGCCGGAAAAGAAACATCGATGCCGCCCGAGACGATGACCAGCATTTCTGCCAGTGCAAAGATCAGTGTGACCAGAGCAACCCTGCAGAGTGTGATGACCGTAGAGAAATCAAAGAAAGCGGAGTTCTTCGTTCCGATCAGGACGCTCAGCACGATCATGATGTATACGATGATCATCTGATTGGAGGTCAGGATCGCTTTTGTTTTCTTATTTTTCATTGTGCCGCTGCCTCCTTTGCAGGTACTCCGGATGCGCTGAGCGCACTGGAAAGTTCATCTTCCGAAACCGAATTGCTGAGGTGCCCCTTTACGATGCCGTGCTGCATGACGATCATCTGGTTGCAGTTCTGCACAAGTTCTGAGAGGTCGTCGGAAATAATGATGATGCCGACTCCTTTTTCCGCCAGCTCATGGAGCATGGCGTGAATGTCGTATTTCGCACCGATGTCGACGCCGACGGTCGGTCCGTTCAGGATCAGAAGCCTGGGGTCCGTGTTCAGCCATTTCGCAATGACAACCTTCTGCTGATTGCCGCCGGAAAGCGTTTTGATCGGAGGCTTCGAAGAAGGCGTGACGACGCCGATCTTCTGAATCCAGGCATCGGTAGCCTCTTCCATTTTTCCGTAATTCAGCTTCCCCTTCATGAAATATTTCTTGATTGAGGCAGCCATGGTATTGTCGAGAATCGATCTTTCAAGGAACAGTCCCTGCGTCAGACGGTCTTCCGGCACATAGGCGATTCCGTTTTTCATCGCATCGTCAATGCTGCGAATCTGGATTTCCTTCCCGTTCAGTTTGATCGTGCCTTCCTCTGCCGGTGCAATACCGAACAGGGCATCGCCGATCTCCCCGCGGCCGGATCCCAGAAGTCCCGTAATGCCGAGGACATCGCCCTTCTTCATCTGGAAGCTGACATCATGGAAAGCATGCTTCCTGGAAAGATGCTCGACCTCAAAGATGACTTCGTCGCTCGGTGCGGGGCTGTATTTCGTTTCAACGAAATCGCGGCCCGTCATATCATGAATGAACCTCGCGCGGTCATATTCACCGATGGCTCCGTGCGAGATGTATTTTCCGTTTCTCATTATGGTCAGCGTATCGGCGATCTGATAGATCTCATCCAGCTTGTGGTTGACGATCATGATCGCGATACCCTTCTTCTTAAGGTTCTGCAGAATTTCCCAGAGCTTGTCGACTTCCTTGGATGTCAGCGCCGTTGTCGGTTCATCCAGTATCAAAAGCTTTGCATCGTTAATGATTGCCCTGCAGATGGCCACCAGCTGTTTATTGGCAATGGAAAGGCGTTCCAAAAGGATATCCGGATCGATATCCGCCCCGACCTCGTCCATAGCTTCCTTTGCCAGCGCATGGGCCTGTTTCCAGTCCATGATTTTGGCACCTGTCATCAGTTCATGATTCATCGCAATGTTTTCCGCGACCGTCATGTTCGGGAAAACCGCGAAATCCTGGTAAATAACCTGAATCCCCATATGAATGGCATCGATCGGCTTAAGCTTGGAAACCTCTTTGCCGTCGATCCACATTTTTCCTTCATCCGCGTCGTGTGCGCCGGAGATAACCTTGATCAGGGTGGACTTGCCGCAGCCGTTTTCGCCGGCCAGGCAATGGATCTCGCCCTTTTTAACTTCCAGGTTGACTCCCCGAAGAGCATGTACGCCGCCGAAGGACTTCTTGATTCCTTCCATCTTAAGGAATGTCTCTGCCATAGTCTTACTCCCATAAATGAAGCCAGGCCCCGCGCCGCACGCAGGTTAGTGCGGCTGCATGGGGCCTGTTCTCATTTTTCTGAAATTACTCTGTCAACAGCATATAAATTAGAAGTTGTAAGCGTCATCCGTGACGTTGTCCTTGTTGACATCGATCCATGCATTTGCATAGTAGACATCATCTTTCAGCGTCAGTTTGTCATAGCCGTCAACATCAAGGCTGAGGCTGTCGTTTGCCTTGCCGTCAAGAACTGCCGTTGCAAGTTCGATCATAGCCTGTCCTGCAAGCGCCGGATCCCAGAAGCTGATTGTATCGATCGTGCCGTCCGTGACATATTTGCCGGAAACGGAAACCAGAGATGTGCCGACCAGTTCGATCTTGCCGGCCATGCCGAGTTCCTCGACTGCACGTGCTGCGCCGGCGATATCGCCCATAGCGGAGCCTTCGATTGCCGTGATGGTCGGATCTGCTGTCAGAGCTTCCTTGACCTTATTGTAAGCGGTATCCTGGTCATCGGAGGATTCGATTCTGTCTGCCACGAATGTCATATCCGGATAAGTCTTCTTTGCAAAAGCCTGAGCTCCGTCGCACCACTCATTGTGGGATGCAGATGTCAGAGCGCCGACAACCTGAAGGACCTTCGCTTTCGCGTTCTTGTCGCCGATCATCTTGGCGAAATGCTCGCCGTATGCCGTGTTGTCGAAAGCTTCGATATCATAATCCATGCAGCCTGTTCCTGTATAGGAAGCAGCTTCATGAGTGATGACTGTGATGCCTGCAGCCTTAGCTTTTTCAAGGATCGGCTGAAGAGCTTCGGTATCGAACGGAACGACGCAGATAGCGTCATAGTTCTGGGAAAGAAGAGATTCCACATATGCAGCCTGTCCTGAACCATCTGTAGATCCGCCGTAGAAGACGTCCGTGCCATTCTTGGAATTGTAATCCTTAACGCCCTGCTCCATTCTCTCGAACCATGCAATAGAAGTCATCTTCGGAACAATGGCGATTTTGTAAGATCCGCTCTTTGTGGATGTGGAAGCCGCCGTTGAAGCTGCTGTGGATGCTGCCTTGGAAGCTGCTGTGGATGCCGCTGTGGAAGCTGCCGTAGAAGCTGCCGTGGATGCTGCCTTTGATGCTGCCGTGCTGGTTGCTGTCGATGCTGCTGAAGATCCGCAGCCTGCAACCATGGTAACTGCCATTGCGATTGCCGCGATTACGCTAACTGTTTTCTTTAATCCTTTCATCTCGTTTCTCCTTCTTCCTTTGTTTAGTAAACATCGTCCATAACTATTATGAACGTTTAGTTACTTTTTACATCAGCCACAGTTAAAAGTCAATACGCCGGAATCAGTTTTGACGTTATTACTAAATTTCGAATTTGCATTTTGTTAAGTATTTTAATCAAACTGTCGAATGTGAGCCGACGTGAGTAAACGCCTCTGTTTGTTTAGTCCTGAATTGTCATTTGTTTACCTTTTTTGCCTTATTTCCTTCATTCAGGCTGCGCACGCTTCCCCTGATTTCCAGGTGCCCGGTGATTCTCGTTTTCACGGGCTTGAAACGGGGATCCTCGATCAGCTGCACCAGCTGGTTCACTGCCTGTTTCCCGATGATGTTTCTCTGGACATGCACCGTCGTGAGCGTCGGAACGCTGATGGAGGAAAACGGGATGTCATCAAAGCCGATCACCGAAATGTCCTTCGGCACTGAATAGCCCGCTTCCTGCAGCGCCTTGATGGCGCCGAGCGCAATCGTGTCGTTGTCTGCGAAAAAGCAGGTGGGAAGCTTCGGTTTTTCATCCAGGACCGCCTTCATGCTGTCATGCGCGCCGAGCATGCTCGGCGTGATGCGGTACTCCTGTTTCGGGCTTGCCTTCAGTCCCAGCTCCTTCGTATACATCCAGAAAGCTTTGTGGCGGGCCTTGAAGTTTTCCGAATCGGTACTGCTTCTTAAGTACCCCACCTCTTCATGGCCGCACTTCCTGACATATTCCAGAGCCATCCTTGTATTCTCATAATTGTTCATGCAGACGCTGCTGTACGGAAAGTCCGGAACCGTATTGTCCACCACGACAAACGGAACAGGAATCCTGTTCAGGCCCGGATAGCTTTCCGGCGCAAGTTCCGAAGCAATCAGGATCACGCCGCAGTATTTCCCGAACTCCACCGTTTTCAGGGCATTCGAAAGATCTTTCTTGACGACCATCATCGTCATTCCGAAATGTTCCTTGCGCAGCTGTTCTTCAATCGAATCGATAATCATGGAAATGAACCCCTGGTTCTCTTCCACGATGAGTCCGCTCTTCCAGTACTTGATCAAAAGCACGTTGCTGGCTGATGCGCTCTGGCGCACAGTCGGCTTATAATGATACTGATCGATGGCATTCTGTATTTTTTTTCTGGTCTCATTGCTCACGCCCTTCCTGCCGTTCAGGACAATGGATATTGCGGCAGGTGATACATTGATTTTCTGGGCCAGCTCTCGAATCGTCATGATAAGTTTCCCATTCCCCCTCCGGACACCGGAAGACTAAACAGATAAGTAAATTGTTCAGATTTGATTAGTTCTATTTACTAATCAAATATATCCTGAAAATACGGCCGTGTCAATTTGATTTACTGCCAAAAAGGACTCCGCTTTTTTGTGTTATTTCACAAAAAAGCGAAGTCCTTCTGTTCTGCCTGATCAGTAAACAAACCGGCGGTATGCGGCGTCAGAAACGGTAGCGTCCCTCTTCTTCCATTTTCCGCAGGGCCTGCATGACAACCGGCTTATCCGCCTTATAGGTTACGCCGTACCACTGGTCATGGCTCTTGAGCACTTTGACGGAAGCCCGTCCTTCGCTGAGCAGTTCATTCACAACCGAAGGCAGGATATACTCGCCCTTGAGCGGATTATTCTGCAGGATCTCATCCAGATGCGCCGGGAACCGCTCTTCCAGTTCCCTGAAAATGGCGTTAGAAAACCCCCACATGTTCATCGAGACGATGCTGTTCTCCGGAAGCGGATTCCAGGTGAGACCGTCGTCTTCGGAATAAGCAGCTCCGCCGTCTCTTTTCTCAATGCGCGTGCGTTCCCGGATGCCGGTCAGATTTTCATTTTCGTCCTCGGTACAGACTCCTCTGGACACATAGCCGTGATCCGTCAGGGTATTCTTCAGCAGGAACCCTGCCATGGAAAACCGGTACAGGTCATCGTCGTCATGCATCCTCATATAATCCGCGACGACCCGGAAAGCCTGGGAACCGTAAAAATCATCCGCATTGATGACCGCGCAGTCTTCCGGCACCTGGTTTGCACAGCAAAGCAGCGCCTGTCCCGTCCCCCACGGCTTCACCCGTCCCTCAGGCACCTCGAAGCCGTCAGGCAGATCATACATTTTCTGGAACGCATAGCTGACTTCAATCTTTTTCGAAATGCGGTCCCCGATAACTGCCTTGAATTCTTCTTCATTTTCCTGGTTGATGACAAACACGACTTTTTCAAAGCCTGCCTCGACGGCATCGTGGATTGAAAAGTCCATGATGATATGTCCGTCTTCATCCACCGGGTCAATCTGCTTGAGCCCGCCGTAGCGGCTGCCCATTCCCGCTGCCATAATGACCAATGAAAGTTTCTTCATTTTTATTCCCCCGCATTTTCGGAACTGCTGCCATACCGGCTTCCGTTTCTTTTCAAGTTCCTACTTTAATTCATCCCGGAAGTGTTTGCAACCCGAAATACCTTATGTTATAATACCACTCGGAAGCTTAGCTCAGCGGGAGAGCACTCGCTTCACGTGTGAGGGGTCGCAGGTTCAAACCCTGTAGCTTCCATCTCTCAGAGGTCCGGAATTCCTTGATTCTGTCAGGAATTCCGGGCTTCTCTTTTTTCATGGATTTGGTGTCTTTTTGAGGCCTTGGTGTCTTTTTCTCATCCTATAATCCGCTGATCAGTTTCTTCTTTTCCTCGGCGCCGGTGATATCGTACTGATATGGAGACGGTCCACTTCTGCAGAATGACCCGGAATTGAAGCAATCAGATTATAATCGCTCGTCTGATGCGCCATCCGTGAGGCAACTGTCCTTCGGATTGTCATCATACTCTTTCCCTGACTTTTCGCGATATCGAAAAATGGCATCTGCCCCGCTATTTCCTCATCAGACAGCATGCACCCATTCTTCCCGAGAAAGACTGACGGTTTCGTCTTACCGTGGTAATCGCTTCCGCAGGTAACGAAAAGCCCTCTTCTTTTCGCTTCATGGTAATAATGGAAACACTCTGCCGGGTTGTGATAACTGCTGAACGCCTCGATTCCGTCTATTCCAAGATCAAGAATGCCTTCCAGAAAAGTTTCTTTCCCTTTCAGGCTGACGCCCGGATGCGCAAGGACTGCCTTGCCTCCGCTGCCATGAATGATCCTGATCACTTCCTCCATCGGAGGATAGCTCATTTCCACATAGCATAATTTCCCCTGTGAATAGAAGTCCCAATAAAAATTGACATAGGGGTTGTCGCTTCGTCCTCCGCCTTCACGATAAGGACGAAGAAGCGGATGCCCGGCATACTCCGGCTTCGCAAGAATCACCTCGGCAAAGAGATCCCCTGTCCAGCTTTCTTCCCAGTATGTATCCTTCGATTTCTGCCACATTTCATCTTCCGTCACATGAAACCCCAAAAGCTGTGTCTTCTCAAGCCGTTCCAGAGAAGCCCTTAGCCCCTGTTCCCTTACGTCCCGTTCTATCTTCTCATAATCAGAGCTTCGATAATCGATTCCGTATCCCAGGACATGAAAGCCGGTGCCCTTATACATACAGTCAATCTCTGTACCGGGAATATAAGCTATTCCCAATGCGTGTGCTGCCCTCATGGCTGTCTCATTTGCTTTTACGCAGTTATGGTCCGTAATCGACATCATGGACATCCCCAGTGCTGCGCATTTCCGGATAAGCTCTTCCGGCTTCATTTCGCCGTCCTCGCTGAAAAAGCTGTGCATATGCAGGTCAATCATAAGCTGACTCTCCCATGTATCTGACGAAAGCAATGACATCATCCTTACAGGTGAAGCTGAGTCTTACATCGTTTTTTTTGGGTTTCATTTCACTAAAAATCTTCATGGCAGCTTCGTCGTGCTTAAGACTGCATACAGAACCGTCCTTCATATTCAGGAGAACATCCCCGCTGCTCTTTTTTACCAGATCGATAAACCGCTTAAAATCAGGAATCAAATAGAATGTAATCATTTTTTCACCCTTCCTTTCGTGTTTTCAAAATTGTTTTTTCATGCATAAAGAACATCAGCAGAAGCAAAAGAAGAAGATAAAGCGGGAACAGGGAAATGCCGACATGCTGCGCGATCCATCCGAACAGCGGCGGCATGAGACAGGTTCCGACATAGGCGCTGGCCATCTGGATGCCGATGACGGCCTGCGACCTGTCCGCCCCGAAACGGGAAGGCGTCGCATGGATGATGCTGGGATAGATCGGCGCACAGCCAAGGCCCACAAGGATGAGCCCGATCTCCACGGACAGGGACGGCAGCGGGAGCAGGATCATGATAATTCCCGAAAGGATCAGCACTTCCCCGAGGCGTACCATCTTTGTATCATTGAGCGTCATCGTCAGGAAACCGCCCACGGCACGTCCCGCCGTGATTCCGATATAGAACAGACTGGCCAGGGAAGATGCCTCCGTTTCCGTGACGCCTTCATGAAGGACAAGGTAGCTGCTTCCCCAAAGTCCTGTCGTCTGCTCGATCGCGCAGTAGCAGAAAAATGTCAGCATGACTTCCTTTGCCCCCGGAATGCGGATGACCTCACGGAGCGAAAGGGCCTTCCCGCCGGCTGCGGAGGCAGGCTGCGACTCCGGCGAATCTGTCTTCATTTTCCAAAGTGGAAGGCTGAAGACCAGGATTGCGGTAAGGACGACCTGCAGGATGGCGATATAGCGGTAGCCCATGTTCCAGCCCTGCCCGTTCGTCAGGGCAAAGCTCATGATGTAAGGACCGACCGAAGCGCCGACACCCCACATGCAGTGCAGCCAGCTCATGTGCCTGCTCTTGAAATGGAGGGCCACGAAATTATTAAGTGCCGCGTCGACACTCCCGGCGCCGAGCCCGTACGGAATCGCCCACAGGCACAGCATCCAGAACGCAGAGCTGACCGAAAACCCGAAGAGGGCAAATGCGGTCATCCCGACGCTGATGGCCGTCACCTTTCCCGCCCCGAGTTTCCTTGTCAGACGGTCGCTTTGGAGACTCGAGACGATGGTGCCCGCCGCGATGATCATGGAAATGATGCCGGCATACGAGACCGGTACGCCGAAGCTTCCGTACATGGAAGGCCACGCCGAGCCGAGCAGCGAATCCGGCAGTCCCAGGGAAATGAAAGCAAGATAGATGATGGCAAGAAGTAGCTGAATCATTTTGAAAACCTCCCGGATGAACTCTATGATGACAGAATATCGCCGCGAGGCACTTGATTCAATCTTCTTTCGGACCTATACTATAAGAAAAGCGACGTTTATGAACGTATGAAGCTGAATTGTAAGTCGGGATGCCATTTTGTAACGTGACATGCATTTTTCGAAAACGAAACATTTACTTTTGTAAACGAAATGCAGTTTTTCAGATTCTTTGTAAGGCAGATGCAGTTTTTGTAATGGAGATGCAGCTTCCGGTATCATACAGGGTTTGCTTTGCGGCGAAGGAAGCGGTATGATGGAAAAGACGGATATGCCCTTTAAGAGGTAAGTTCCCTGCCGGCTTTTTTTGAAGCCTGAGAATCTACCCCTCCGGTCTTCCTGTTGAGATACCGGCGGCATTGCTTTTATCTGTCTATTTCTGAAGAAGGGCAGGCTTCAGCACGATGTCCCCGGGTGCGACCGGGGAACAGCCAAGAAGCCCTGCAGTTCCTTCCCCATGAAAAAAGCTGAACGCGTCGTAGGGACTGCGGTTGTTCAGCTTTTTTCTTTTGTATGAATTGATGTGGTTCATCATGAGCATGACATCCTCCTGCGTAAGGCTGTCGAAGCTCTTCCCTTTCGGAATGATGCGCCGGATGAGCTCATGGTTCACCTCGATCGCGCCCTTCTGAAATGGGCTGCCGGCATCGCAGTAGAACACGCGGGTCCGCAGGTGGCCTTTGCCGGACGGACCGAACTCGATCCTCTTCGGATTTGAGAATTCGCTTCCGTTATCCGTAAGGATCAGGGGGAAGAGTTCTGTAAAGGCATCCGCCCCGATCAGGCTGTAAAGACCGTCGAAGATATCGATCACGGATTGTGAGGTGTTGGCATCCCGCAGGAAGGCAAGCATGAAACTGGATTCCACAAAGTGGACCGTAAGGAGGCTTTTCCCGCCGGGCGTCCCGATGACGCTGTCCATCTGGACGACAGCCGTCTCGGGGCTTGATCCCAGGAACCTCTGGAAATCAGCGTAGCTCCTTCCGATACGGCAGCCGCGGTCGACCTTGAATTCGGGCTTCTTATAGCGCTGTCGGAAACGTACCTTCCTGGGGAGGTCGATGTTCCGGACATCCATGAGGCAGGCGTCGATATAATTGTAGACGGTCTTCTCGCAGCACATGAGCTCGTCCCTGTGATGGAGATAGATCTGATGGATGGACTGCCCCTGCTTCACAAGAGGGCTGATGACAGCATTCAGATGGCTGATCTCCTGTTCCGAGACGCATAGTCCGCTTCTCGCCGCGGAGAGCGATGCATGTGCTTCCAGATGTGCCTTCTCGGCATCATAGAAGTTCTTTGCCAGCGGACATTTTGGGAACCGGGAGCAGCCGTTGCAGACATACGGCACATGGAACCGTGCGGTGCAGACCTCTTCGATGTAGTCAGGGCAGACATCCCGGCATGTCTGACAGAAGCGGCAGAATGATCCGGCGCTCCTGCGGCAGTCCCTGCAGAGCCCGCGCCGCTTGCAGGCACTTCTCCTGCGGCATGGATTATAAATACAGCCGGGCCGGCTGGTGGCAATTACCTTCATATGCTTTCTCACTTCCCGTGAGATCGTAGTGTCGTTCTTGCCGAGCAGGCCTGCGATTTTTTTGAAGGAAAGACCTTCTTTCAGATATTTCTGAAGGAAAAGGCGTTCCTCATAAGTAAAGAAACTTGACATGGCGCCTCCTTATCCGCCGCCGGTACAGGATAAGAATACCGTCAGGACAGGATTCGCGCAAGCACTTGTACGGCAAGAGGCAGTCCTTTTCAGAACAATAAACGGCACACATAACGGTACGGTTACAGATGCAAACACAGCTTTTAAATTTACAATTAACGTATGAACGTATGAACGTATGAACGTATGAACGTATGAACGATGAACGTATGAACGTATGCAGCGGTTTCATTTTCAAAAAAGGGGGTATGGCATGGGACTTGAACAATGCGGCCTGGACATGAATGCCTCAAGGCGTGAACTAAAGGCACACGGAACCCTGGATTTTCCGTGTGCAGGCTATCTGGAACATTATGGAAACGCTCCCGGTGAAGGAATCCCCTGGCACTGGCATGATGAAATCGAAGTGATCTATGTCTCCTCGGGTACGCTGAACGTCCATGTGCCCGGCAGCTCTTATCTTCTTTCTGCCGGCGGATGCCTGGCTGTCAGTTCCGGAGTCCTGCACAGTGCCGAGGCGAAGCCGCAGTGCAAACTGCGCTGCCTTGTCTTCAGTCCCCTCCTGATTACGGGAAGCCAGGACTCCGTATACGCGAAAAAATACCTGAACCCGCTGCTGTCCAATCCTGCCTTCCGTGCCTATGTATTTGACAGCGATACGGAAAGCATGCCCATCCGGGACTTCACGGAGGCATTCGATGCATTGGCATCGGATGCACCGGATTTTGAATTCACCGTAAGGGAGCATCTCTCCTCCCTGTGCTGTTTTCTTTCCCATTCTTTTAAACACAATCCGGAAGCCGCACCGGCCGGGCGCAGCGAGGACAATGTACGCTTACAGAAGATGATTGGATATATCCAGGAGCATTATACGGAAGATATTTCGCTGGAACAGGTTGCCGGAGCAGCAGATATCGGAGAGCGGGAATGCCTGCGGTGCTTCAAACGCACCATACAGCTTTCCCCCATGCAGTATCTTCTGAAGTACCGCATCATGCAGGGAGCTGATTGCCTGCTTGCCGCTCCTTCCGACAGCATCTCGGAAATATCCATTGCCTGCGGCTTTGAGAGCCCGAGCAACTTCTCCATGCTGTTTAAAAGATTCCTTGGATGTACACCGCGTGAATACCGGAACAGCAGATCCACTGATGGCAGCGCACACCATATTTCTGGATTCCCGCCCAGCCGGAGCGCGTCAGGTTCACGACTGGTTTCATCGGCTGGTTTTCAAATATTCCCTTCGCATGAAAAAGAGCATATGCAGTCTGAAGCATGGCTGTTGCCCCAGACAGCCGCTTTTTAATCAGGAACTGCTATTTTCAATATACTGCTGCAGCGTTTCATACATCTTTCTCGGTTCGACCGGCTTGGTGATATACGCATCCATGCCCGCTTCCTTTGCCGCGCGCACGCTTTCCTCAAAAGCGTCTGCGGTCATGGCGATGATCGGGATTATGAGGGCATCCTGCCTCTCCAGCGCGCGGATATTTCTCGTCGCTTCGTAGCCGTCCATTTCCGGCATGCGGATATCCATCAGTATCAGATCGTAATATCCTTCCTTGGAAGCGACAAACTTTTTCAGTCCGATCAGGCCGTTTTCTGCTGAATCCACCATCATTCCTTTATTCTTCAGCAGCATGGACGCGATTTCCGTATTCATCTGGTTATCCTCGCACAGCAGGATGCGCCGCCCCTTCAGGACTTCCGGACTTTCCGCCTTCGGCTTTTCTTCCAGACCGTTCTGAAGCTTTGTCACGGGAATGACAACCTCCCATCGGGTACCTGCATGCAGATGGCTTTCAACCTGGATTGTACCGCCCAGAAGGTCGACATATTTTTTGACGATGGAGAGACCCAGGCCGGTGCCCGGCGTCTGTACGGACTCCGACCGTTTTTCCTGTGAAAATGGTTCATACATGTGCTTCATGAATTCTTCGCTCATGCCGATGCCGGTGTCCTCGATGATGAAGCCGCAGCATTCTTTTTCAGAGCCTGCGGAACGGCAGTACGGCGTTACCGTGACAGTCCCGCCGGCATGCGTAAATTTAATGGAATTGGAAATCAGGTTCAGGGCGATCTTGTTTATTTTGAGTCTGTCTGCCCAGACAGGCTCATTTTGGTAATGACTGAGTTTTTCGATCAGCTGCACGCCCTTCAGTTCCGCGGTCGGCCTGAGGGCCGTAACGACCGCCGGGACCAGGTCATCGGACATCACGGTTTCAGGCTCCGGTACTGCCTTGCCGCTCTCGATCCTCGACAGGTCCAGCGTGTCATTGACCAGATCGAGCAGAAGCTGGCCGGAGGATGCAATCTTTTTCAGATATTCCTGTTTTTTCTTCGGATTCTTCTCCTCCAGAGCAAAAGAGGTGAAACCGAGGACTCCGTTTAAAGGCGTGCGCAGATCATGGCTCATGCCGGACAGGAACTCCGACTTTGCGGCGGTTGCCGTCTCTGCCCGTTCAAGTGCCCTGCGCAGGCGCGCCTCCTGCTCAAGCTGCTGCTGCTGTGCCTCCGTGATATCCGTTTTAACCAGGGAAAGCAGGCCGTTTGCTTTGTCGAGATAGGAGAATTCCAGCAGTTTGCTGCGAATGCCGCTTTCCTCATTACTGTGGAACAAAGCCGAAATACTCTCTTTCTTTTCCAGCAATGCCAGCACATTGGATAGTTTCATAAACTCTCTGTATCTGCCGCGTTCTTCCAACAGCACGTATTTCGTGAAAATGGTATTCAGCGTCTCCTCATAGTCGGAATCGACATGAACCGTTTCTCTTCCCTTCCAGCGTTTATTCGGAATGAACAGCATGATCCGCTGTCTTTTTGCATCAATGCAGCTGACATAATCACATTGCTCCGCCACGATTTTTTTGATGATTGCTTCGGACAGTTTCTTTTCCCGTATGCTGCTGACCGCAAAAAAAGCAAAGATATCACCGCTCTTCGGGTGCTTGGAAAGCGTCGTGACGCCCTGCAGCCAGAGAGTCTCCTGCCCGTCAGGCGTGGAGCGGAATTCTCTGGTGATCGTCCGGTTTCCCTTTTCAAAACTGCTGAACAGACAGGACCGGTCAATCAGTTCCGCAAGGTTTTTGCGGTCCTTTTCTTCTTTGACTCCGCGCATCATCCTTTCGGTAAGTTCTTCGTAGCTGCGGCCCTCCCAGCTTACCGAAGGAGCTCCGTATCCGCGCAGCGCGTCGACTTTGTTCTGCGTAAGATTGGAGCGCTGCGTCATCAGATAAGAGTCCGCGACAGAGTCTAAAAAAGACTGTGCAGCATCGTACTGGTCCTGAAGCAGCTGATCCTGCTTTTTCAGTTCATCGATATCCGTGAATACGACATAGAGATATTTGACTTCCGAAATGAAAAACCAGGTGAAATTCGCGCTGACCCACTTATACCCGTCGCCCCGGATGAGAATCCGTACGACAACAGGATGCATTCCGCGCTCCCCATGGCTTGCCGCCAGTTCCCGGATGACGCAGTCCCTGTCATCAGGGTGAACCGTCTGCAGAAAACCGTTCTCTTTGGCATCAGGAGTTTCATTTTCCGCGTAACCCCTGAAGCACAGATATTCTTTGGAAAAACGTTCGGGCACGATGGGGCCGTCCTTGTTTTCCCTGTAAAGAATGGAACAGGTGGGAAGGCGGCCAATGGTATCCAGAAGCGTTTTCTCGACATTCTTCTGCCTCTGACTGTCAAGCTCCTGCCGAAGCTGAACTTCTTTTGAAATATCCCGGTAGGAGGCATAGAACAGCTTGCCGTTCGGCAGATTCTCCCGGAGCGTTACATCCATCTCTACCCAGATATAAGTTCCGCTGCTTGTTCTGAGCCGGATCTGCGGAATCCGGAACTGTTTTTCGTTGAAGCATGTCCGGAACACCTCAAGCGCAGCAGGCAGGTCGTCCGGGTGGACACCGCTGAACGCATTTTTATAATACGCGGACCGGACCGCGCTCTGCTTCGGATCTACTTTCTCCGGAGCCGGCATATCGGGACTGATGAGCCGCATCTGCTGCGTATTGGCAAAGAGGATCTCCTGGTGCGCCTCATCGGGCATAAACAGCACGCAGACTCCTGTCGGAATATTATTCAGGATGTCAGAAACGCTGTCTGCCTGGCTGGCCGGATTGAATGAGGATTCATCGGTGCTGCTCTGTATTTTCCTGTAGGACTCGGAGATGCTGGACATAGGCAGAAGTTTCTGATAGCCGGCCATCAGGCGGACCGTAATATCGGCCATCTCCTCCGTCGATTCGCGGAATCCGTTTTCCGCCCATTTCCGCATCAGGGAAACGACGGTTGCCGACAGATATTCCGGCATATATTCCCGCTGAAAGCCCTCAAGCCCGCTGCCTTCCTGCACTGCCATATAGCGCAGATAGCTGTTCCTGATCTCTGACTCAAAAAGAGGATATAAATTATTTTTTACAAACAGCAGGTCAAAATACTTGTTGGTTTTTATGAAAGAATAGAACTCCTGAAAACGTAAGTGGATTTCTCCGTCAAAGGAGTGTTTCCTGTTATAGCCCTTTTCCACCTGCGACAGCTTATAGAGAACCACGTCGTCCATGGACGTAAAATTCTTGTAGAATGCCGTCCTGGAAATTCCGGCACAGGCACATACCTGTGAGACCCTGACCTTGCAGTAGGGCACGGTTTTAAGCAATTCCATGAGCGCGGAGCAGATCTGGGTCTTGGATCTTTCCATGGCTTTTTTATTATTGATCTCGTTCATCTGTGGTTCCCCTTATGCGCTTTCCTGAAACGGAGATGATGAAACGGAAATGACAAAACAATCTATCCTGAAACTATCATATTCCTTAAGCCATGAGTTTACAAGTGAAAACGCATAGCCCGGGATCAGGCAGTCATAGAAGCCGTGCGTCAAAAAAATATTGCATATCTGCCGTGAACTGTACTAATATCTATGTGACAAATCGGTTTGCACCATAAGCAGATAAGCTTGGGAGAATCATCATGATGACGATAAAGGAATTCGGTGAAATCATGTGCAGGGATGAGGCATTGCGCAATGAATATCTCCTTGCGGAGAAAGAAGGCAGCATCGACCGGTTCTTCAGGGAACATGATGTGGATGCCACAGCCCGGGACATAGAAAACCTGTATCAGGCACATCAAAACTGTCAGCTTGATGATTCCGAACTGGATAATGTCTCCGGCGGACGGGATTACAGTACATGCCATACATCATCTGGTGTCGGCAGTTCCGGTACGGATTCTTCATTCAGCGGATCGGATACCTGCCACACAGCCTCCTCTGTCAGGAAGACCTCTTCCGTGCAGAAAAGAAAACCCTTTTTATGGTGGCTATGGTAAAACCCGCGGCACGGACAGTTTACCGGCACTTGAGATAATCCAGAAAGGTCTTTGTCGCCAGTGAAGCCGTTCTGCTGTTTTTCAGAATCACTCCGATATTTCTGACAAGCGGTTCCGACAGCGGAATCGCTTTGATTTTATAGGGAATCCTCCTGAGGATCAGATTCGGCAGGATGCTGATTCCCAGTCCGCTTTCAACCATGGACATAATGGCATAGTCATCCCATGTCGTAAAATGGGTCTTCGGCACGATTCCCAGACGGTCGAAGTATTCCGAAACTTCTTCTTTTTTCCCGTGCTCCAGAAGAAGGAACGGTTCCTTCTCAAACTCCGAAACAGGAAAGACTTCTGCATCTGACTGCGGATGGTTTTTCGGCAGGATAGCCTTAAAGGAATCCTGTTCCAGAAAGATGGTTTCCAGATCGGAGGATACGGGAAGCCTGGTAAAGCCGCAGTCCACGCGGCCTTCCTGAACCCATTCCTCGATTTCCTCATAGTCGCCCATCAGAAGTTCATAATCTATATTCGGATAATTCTTCTGAAATTTCCTGATGATATTCGGCAGCCAGTGCGTCGCCACGCTTGAAAAAGTCCCGATGCGGATCATGCCGGATTTCAGCCCGTTGAGTTCATCGACCTGCATCTGGAGATTCCTGTATACATTTACCATATCTCTTGCATACGGCAGAAGAAGCTGACCGGCCGACGTCGGAGATACCCCGCTGCGGTCCCGTTCAAGAAGCGAGAGCTTCCATTCCTTTTCAAGGTCGCCGATCATCCGGCTGATTCCTGACTGAGAGTAATGGAGCCTGTCCGCCGCCTTGGTAAAGCTGCCGCACTCAACGGTCGTGATAAAGGCTATATACTTCTGAATCGAGATGTCTTTTCCATCCATTTGATTTTGTCATCCATTCTATGAATATTATTCATTTTCCAAATGCATTCTATCACACTATAATCAATATGAAAATGCTGACGGAGGCGATTTCCCATGTTTTATTTTCCTGCCTTTAACCGGGCACGAAGCAGCAATACTGCTTCTGCATATACCAAATATCTTTTTTCCCTGCTGCTCTTCGGCTCCAATGGAATTATCGCCGGAAGCATCCGTCTGGAAAGCTATCAGATCATTCTCCTCAGGACTTTTCTCGGAAGCCTGCTGCTCCTCATGGTCTGCGCCGCGACGCATTCTCTCAGGGGCGTCATGAAGCATAAGCGGGAACTTCTTTTCGTCATCCTCTCCGGCGTGTGCATGGGGATCAGTTGGATGTTCCAGTACGAAGCATACCGCCGGATCGGGATCGGCATCACATCGCTGCTCTACTGTCTCGGTCCGATTCTCGTCGTCATCCTTGCACGGGTTCTGTTCAGAGAAGGCATCACGCTGAAAAAAGGGGTCTGTCTTGCGGCGGTCACCATCGGTGCGATCCTGACCGGCGGAGTTTCCGTCCGGCAGGGCGCAAATGCCATCGGAATTCTCTGTGCCCTGATGTGTGCATTTGCTTATGCGGGGATGATTCTCCTTAACAAGAAAAACAAAAGCATTGCCGGTCTTTCCAATCCGGCCATTCAGCTGACAGCCGCTTTTGCGACCGCGCTTCTTTACAGTTCGGTGCGGTGGCTGGCAAACAGTGCACCGTCCATTCATCTTTCTTCCGATGAATGGCTACCGGTTCTTCTGCTCGGTCTGGTGAACACGGGAATCGGATGCTACCTGTATTTTTCAAGCATCCCGAAGATTCCTGCTCAGACCGTTGCCGTGTGCGACTACATTGAGCCGCTTTCCGCTTTTATTCTTGCCGCCCTGATTCTTCATGAATCCATCTCCGGACTGCAGATAGCCGGCGCCGTACTGATCGTCATCGGAGCAGCTGCCTGGAATATTGTGCCGCGTCCCCGGACTTCTGACCGCGCTTTGAATCTCTCCGGCCAGAGGAAGAGATCCGCCGTCTTTCACGTGCCGGATGTCAGGATGGAATTGAAATGATCGATGATTTTTTCTTTATCCGCAGCTGACCAGCTGAAATCGTAATCGACAAGCCTGATGCTGTTGATCGGGCAGAGCCCTTCCGGAAGTGAAACATCATTTCTGGAAGGCCGCCGGTTCCAGTCTTTGCTTTGTTCTTCCTGCGCATCGCGCGAAAGAATGAAATCTTCAAAGATTTTCGCATTTTCCTCATGACTGCAGTTTTTGATGATGGCAATTGCATCCGGAACGGCAGACGTCCCCTCCGACGGATAGCAGTATCCGATATCCGGATTATCCAGGTAAAGAGCCGCGGATTTTTCAATCGTGATTCCCACCGCAAAATCTCCGGAGGCCACCAGCTTGTGGCATTTTCCGGAAGAATCCAGAATCCTGCCGTCAAGATTGACGGCAAGCTTCTCAATATATTCCCATCCGTCCGCCTCTCCTCCCATGGCAAGAATCATCGTGCAGAGCTGCGTATAGGCTGAGCCGGACTTGGACGGCTGACAGTAGGCTATCTTTCCCTTGAGCGCAGGAT
Source organism: Lachnospiraceae bacterium (assembly GCA_022647575.1). Taxonomy (GTDB): domain Bacteria; phylum Bacillota; class Clostridia; order Lachnospirales; family Lachnospiraceae; genus Chordicoccus. The sequence continues at coordinate 571,214 of JALCKY010000001.1, forward strand.
TGAGCAGGTCTTTCCAGGAAGAAGGTTCTGCGATTCCTGCTTCCGACAGCAGTTTTTTATTGTAAATGATGACCATCGGGAGGGGACTTTCCCCTGTCCATTTCCCGTCGGAGTCGATGAACTTCGAATCGATTGCCTCAGCGTTGACGGAAGAATATTGTTCAAAACAGTCGCCGTAAGCGGAAAGGGTATCCGCGCCGCCTCCCCAGAGCACGTCCGCTTCCGGAGAGTCGCCCTGGCTCCGTATCTTGTCGCACAGTTCCACGGTTCCGCCTGCAACCAGCACGACCTTGATGGAAGGATAGGCATTCATGAAGGCGACGATATCCGCGTTAAGCGGATCGGCATCATGCGGCGAGTAAACGACGACCGTCCCTGTATCCGTATCGGAGCCGGTGCTTTCCGAAGACAGGTCTGAATCCACCGGCGTACTTCCGGCAGATGATTCTCCCGACAGGCCGGCACCGTCTGATGTCTCCGTTCCGGAAAGTGAGCTGCCATCCGCGGAATTTCCGCCGGCTGTTTCATTTCCCGCAGACATCCCGCTCCCGCATGCCGTCATCAGGGAAATGAGACCGGCCGCGGCCATCAGAAGTGCTGTCGCTTTCACGGGCATTCCTCTCCTCATGATTTCCCTCCGCATGCTTTCTCCAGGGCATCAAACATCTTCACATTGTCGATCGGCTTGGAAATATGGCCGTTCATCCCGGCCCGGCGGCATTTTTCGATATCCTCCTCGTAAGCGTCGGCGGACATCGCAAGGATCTGCACGGAGGAAGCATCCGCACGGTCCAGCTTCCGGATTTCTTCGGCAGCCGTAAAGCCGTCCATCACCGGCATCCTCAGATCCATGAGGATGACATCATAATAGCCGACAGCCGAATCTGAAAATTTCCTGACGCCGATCTCCCCGTTTTCCGCAGAGCTTACGACAAGCCCACGGCTTTCAATGACCTTCCTGGCAATTTCCGTATTCATTTCATTGTCTTCACATAAAAGGACATGTTTTCCGCGAAGCACGTCCGCTGCCGTTTGATCAGTTTCCTTCTTGTCCGCGCCTTCCACTTTTTTCACAGGCAGAAGGATTTCGAATCTTGTTCCTTTTCCCTGACTGCTTTTCACGGAAATCGTTCCGCCCATCATGGTGACGATCTGTTTGACGATAGAAAGCCCGAGGCCTGTTCCCTGCGTATTCCGCACTGCAGGCGATACTTCCTGCGTAAACGGCTCAAACATTTTCTTCTGGAATTCTTCATCCATTCCGATGCCGTTGTCTTCAATGATAAAGCGGCAGTTCTTCTGATTCAGGGGCGGATCGATCGCTTCAATCGTCAGTTTCACGGTTCCGCCTTCCGGCGTAAATTTCACTGCATTGGAAAGAAGATTGAGAAGGACCTTCTGGGTATTGATGACATCGGCTTCAAAATACCCTTTGGGCGCGCGTTCCGTGTCAACCAGGAAATGAACTCCTTTTTCTTCTGCGGAAATCTCAATCGGCACGACCGCATTCCGGATGATCTCACTGCCCGATACAATTTCCGGGTTCAGCGTATATTTCCCGCTCTCGATCTTGCTGATGTCCAGCGTATCGTTGATGAGATTCAGCAGGAATTCTCCGGAGATCTTGATCTTTTCAAGATAGCCTTCTTTTTCCGCCGGATCGGAAGTACTTCTTGCAAGTCCGGTATATCCGATAATTCCATTCAAAGGAGTGCGCATGTCATGGCTCATGTTCGATAAAAATTCAGACTTGGCATTGGCTGCCTTCTTCAGCTCCGCATTCTTGTTTTTCATTCTCCGTGCGGAAATGAATCCTGCAAGCAGCATGGCGGCAGCGAATCCCAGAATCGTGAATACCAGGATCATCAGCCGCTGGTTATCATAGAGCATGTCCATAAAAGACAGCGACTTTGTGGAAAGCGAAGTATTCTCCATCGCCTGGTTCACGGTTTCCGAGCCGATGGAGGCAGCGGCCTTGCTCAGGATAGAATAGAGGCGGTCATCCGCCTTGTCGGATACGGCTGCGGACAGGGAATAGTTTGTTCCGGTCGCTTTGTACACGACGTTCTGATAGGCAAATCTCTTGCTGTAATACCCCATTTCATAGGAATCCACGAAGGCCACATCTGCCTGATTGCTCAGGACTGCCATCAGGCATTCCTCCGTTGAAAGATAATCGGCAAAGCTGTAGGGATCCTTCAGGATATTGCCGGAGAAGTATTTCAGGTAATCTCCCGAGACCGTAGCGGCACGGTTTCCGCCCGTACTGTCCGTACGGGTGGCTATGAAAATCGGAAGCGACGAAAAAGGCACGGTAATCTTCGCACTGTTCTGCGCGGCCCAGGTATAATCATAGGGGAATCCGGCAAAGATATCCGCTTCGCCGCTCCGGAATTTCTCCAGGGCTTCTTCTTCCGAACTGCAGGACAGATAAGAAAAACGGAGCCCGGTATTTTCGGAAATCTTTTCGAAAATGACCGACAGCGCTCCGTCAAAATTTCCCTTGTCGTTCGTGTAGGACAGCGGAACCCATTTCGGGTCATAGACCACCTTCACGTCCTCTCCGGAATTGATATATTCTTTTTCGGATTCCGAAATGACCGTCAGCTCGTTTCCCGTGCTGCTGTGGTATTTCTGATAGAGGCCCTCCTCGAAATACGGATTCTCGGTTTTCAGCTTGTTCATGGCGACATTCAGTTCCTGCAGAAGATCATTATTTCCCTTCGTCACCGCGAAATAATAGGAATGGACGCCGATCCTTGCGACCGTCCGCATGCCGCTGTCCGTAAGGCTGCTCACAAGATAGGAGTTGACTTCCCCGCTCTTCATTCCCTGCAGCACATGCTCCCAGTCATGATAATAGATCAGCTTCGGCAGGCAGTCGTTGTCTTTGCAGTAATCGACGAACGCACTGTTGTTGACACTGTCCGTATAGGATAGGCCCACTGTGAGCGAGGACAGCGCTGTGAAATCTTCATAGGATATCTCCGAATTCCCCGGGCTCACGACAAGACAGGTGCTGCTCTCTCCCGATGCCAGGGAGGAAAATGAAAGCCGGTCTGTGAGTTCATCCGTCCTGTCGACATTGTTCATAAGGTCCAGTTCCCCGTCTTCCAGCATCTTCAGGCCTTCCTCATAGGTCACCGGGACGAACTGATACTGCCATCCGGCATACTGCGCGATGGCCTGCAGATAATCATAGCTGTATCCCCGGTATTCCTGACTGGAAGAATTGTATTCCTGAAAATTCGTAAGGGTATAATAGCCGACACGTACCGTACGTTTTTCACTTCCGGCACGGACAGAAAGGGGAAGAAGCGAAACAAAGAAAACTGCAGATAAAACTGCGGCTAAAAGGCGGAGCATGCATTTGCGGCATCTGCCCGTATTTCTCTTTTCCATTTATGAATATATATTATACACTAATTGGGCGTTCAATGAAAAAAATTTTTTTCAGGGAGTGAAAATATACTGTTTCATCCTTCTGAGCGCCTCTTCCACACGGGAAACGGGCAGCGCCGCGTTGATCCGGACGCTCCATTTCCCATGGAACGGTCTCCCGTCCTGCCAGATGACTCCGTACCGGACGCCCCTTTTCTGAAGCTCATCGATTGTAATCCCGTGTTCTCTGCAGTAGCCTTCGCAGTCGGGGAAAAGCATGTAAGTGCCTTCCGGTTCTGCCAGTTCTACCCCCGGCACGCACTCATTCAGATAAGAATAGATCATCCGGACATTGGTTCCCAGAACCTGCCTGAGTTCATCCACCCATTCCATTCCTTCTTCACTGTATGCTCCGATCAGGGCATGCATGGAAAGGACATTCATGGAATTGTAATGCGACAGCGCGGACTGGTTCTCCACCCGTTCCTTCAGCCATCTGTCGTAAATGATGTGATAAGAACCGATCAGGCCGGCAAGATTGAACGTCTTGGAAGGCGCATAGAGTGCAGCCGTATGGCTCCTCGCATAATCGCTGACGGTCTGTGTCGGAATATGCGTATGCCCGTTCAGCAGAAGATCCGACCAGATTTCGTCTGACAGGATATAGACCTCATATTTCTCAAATAAGTCAATGGCTTCCTTCAGTTCTTCCCTGGTCCAGACCCGCCCGGTCGGATTGTGGGGAGAGCACAGGATTGCCGTGTGGATATGGTATTTCCTGATCTTCTCCTCCATATCCGCAAGGTCCATCCGCCAGGTGCCTTCCGCATCGCGCTTCAGCGGACTCAGCGCCAGATGGAATCCATTCTCTTCCAGCGTCTCCGTAAACCCGATATACGTCGGTGAATGGAGCAGAACATAATCGCCTCTTGAACAAAGCACGTTGAGCGCACTGACCACCCCTCCGAGCACGCCGTTCTCATAGCCGATATTTTCTTCCTTCATGCCGGTCACATGATTCCGCTCCTGATGCCAGCGGATGATTGACTGAAAGTATTCCGGACGCGGAACATAATAACCGAAAGCCGGATGCTGTGCCCTCCGGATAATGGCCTCCGTCACAGACGGTGCGGTCGGAAAGTTCATGTCTGCCACCCACATCGGAATACGGTCAAATTCCGGGAGCGTTTCTCCCTGCGGCCTGAAAGCTCCCGCCGTCTCAAGATCCACCGCTATGGAATCCATTCCCTGCCTGTCAAGAATGCTGGTAAAGTCGTATTTCATTGCAGCCCCCTCCTGCTGCAGCCGATGCCTGTGCAGCCTCTCTGTTTAAATGTCCTACTCTCCGAAGGAATAAACATTTCCATTGAAGTATCCCGAACCGTAATTCTCACCGATATTGTTCCCGTACGAATACGGGAAGCTCCCGCTGCCTGATGCAATCCTGCCCGCAAGAGCCATGATGGCTGCAAAAGCGAACACGCTGACGAGAATCTCGATTCCGATGATGATGGCCACCATGATCAGCTCTGCCTGTGCCCAGTGCTTCTTGTTCTCATTGGCATCGCTTCCGAATCCCCAGATAAACAGAAACACAATATTGGCAATCGGAATCAGCATCAGAAGGAGTGTAATGAGCCAGTCCTTCATCGACATGACCGAGGTCTTGTCCGGCTGCTGAGGGTACGGAGGCTGTCCGTACGGCGAATTCTGATACGGCTGTCCCTGATAGGGCTGTCCCTGGTAATTCTGGTTCTGATAGGGCTGGCCCTGATACGACTGTCCCTGATAGGACTGTCCCTGATTCGGCTGTCCCTGATAGGACTGGCCCTGATTCGGCTGCCCCTGGTTCTGTCCGTTCTGCTGCGTATTCTGATAATCCATTTTTTTGCCTCCCACTATTTTAGTCATAGCCTTTACCTGACTTGAACCGTAAGGGCTATGCCGATGTTCCATACTGTTCCCCTTATATGTATCTTACACATTGATTCATCCATAAATCAACACCTAACCTGTAAAATAAACCGCTGAACATATCATAAAGATGCCGCCCTGCGACAACGGGGTGAAGTGCAGGGCGGCATCCAAGGGGATAATAGGATCTATCCTCATAAAGGATACCTGATTTTTCCCGTCCGGTACTTGATTTGTTGCAATCGGGATATTTTTTGCTGTGAATTTCTTCATGCATTTTAAAAAATTGCGTGCTATAATAAGCCCCGGCGTGTAGCAAAGATTTCAACAGGATAAATTGTAGCCAAGCGTGTGATGCATAATTTTTATGCATCAGGCGTTTTTTTTATGATAAAGGAGAATGTGAAAATGCCAAGAACAAAAACACAGGGTGTTATTTTCGGTCTGATCATGTCATATGCCATGGCCTGCGGAATGGAGGTATACAATATCGCCATCAAGGAAGGCTTCTCTCTGAAACCGGGCGGCTTCAGCAGCATGACCAATCAGGTATTCCTGGATGCCTTGATTGAGGCCACGTACATGGGCGTCTTCGTATTTATTTTCTCCAGCCTCTGGGGAAACCGCATCGGTGCAGCTTTTGCTGAAAAATATACAGATCCCTCAAAAGACAATCCCTATTTCTGCAGAATCATGCGTCAGGCAGGCACGGTTGCGATCATGTGCCCGACCATGAGCCTGTGCGCTTCCATCCTCTTCAATGTCATCATGGCAGGAGCCTCTGTCACTCAGCTTCCGGCCATCTGGGCAGGTACCGTCCTCAAGAATTTCCCGATGGCTTTCTTCTGGAACATGTTCGCGGCAGCGCCTTTCACCCACTGGCTGTTCGACAGAATCTTTACTGCCCCGGTTTCTTCCCCCGAACCCGATACCGTACAATGATTCCGTATGCAAGATAAAACAGAAGCATGAATCCGAAAATGATTCCGGCATAGGCCGCCAGATATCCTGTCGTTCCGAACTTCTCCTGGATTCCCATCAGCGGCGAACCGTAGGACGCTTCAAACAGGAAACCGTAATTGACAAAGAAGACATGGTCGAAAATCCAGACCGGAATTCCCCAGCAGACAAGAAAGAGGACTGGTTTCCAGATCCGGTTCCATGAAGCGGCAATCGTGCTGTCCGCAAGACGCATGCAGACATAAAGGATGACGGCTGCATGGATCAGGAATCCTTCCAGCGACATGAAGCTGAAGACAGGATACCGCGTCCAGTCCGGAAAAAGCAGGGCGCAGCAGGCTCCCGGCATCAGCGGATAAAAGAGGCTCTGACCGAGAATGTCCCAGTTGAAAACCGCATGCAGAAAAGCAAGATAGGATGCCAGGCTGCAGAGATGAAGGGGAAGAGAATAGATGACATTCACCCCGACCGCCGCAAAATAAACCGCCATCAGGACCTGCATGGTCAGGGCCGCGGATGCCGTCGCAAGATAAATCCGTCTCTGGGTTTTCCTGGAAGAACGGTTGTAAAAATGAAGGATGATAAAAATCGCCGCAAGGATTCCGGCAAGGAAAGACAGATGAACGGGACCGTAGGCTGAAAACCCGATCCCGTCCGGAAGCTCCGTCTCGTAAATGAAGAAGTTTTCCATTTCCGTCTTCTTCCTTTCCGTTTCTCAGCCTGCGAATTTGGTATACAGCCCCATCACGATCAGGATGAAAATGATAGCCGGAAGAATAAAGCGCAGATAGAATCTCAGGGCTTTCGTCCCGAGGAATTTGCGTCCGGTTCCTTCATTTGCCTCCGCAAGGAAATGGTCCAGTCCCCATCCGAAACGGCTGGTGCAGAACAGCACGTACAGCAGGGCGCCGATCGGAAGAAGCAGGTTGCTGACGATGAAATCCTCCAGATCCATGACGCCGGAACCATTTCCGAAAGGCATGAAGCCGCTCCAGAGATTGAAGCCCAGGACGCACGGAATCGATCCGGCCAGGATGATCGGAAGACTGACGGCAATTGCTTTTTTGATGCTGCAGCCGGTCAGGTCGGTCGTGAAGGAAATAATATTCTGGAACACGGCGATGACGGTTGACCATGCCGCAAAAATCATGAACAGGAAAAACAGGGCACCCCAGAAGCGTCCGAAGTGCATGTGGTTGAAAACATTCGGCAGCGTGATGAAAATCAGGCTCGGGCCCGAAGTCGTCTCAATATTGTAGGCGAAGCATGCGGGGAAAATAATGAAGCCCGCCATGATCGCAACAAGCGTGTCCAGGGACACGATATGGATTCCTTCGTTCAGAAGACTCTTCTCTTTCCCGATATAGGATCCGAAAATTTCCATGGATCCGATGCCGATGGAAAGCGTAAAGAAAGACTGCGCCAGTGCCGCACTGATGACGCTCGGCCAGCCGGCCTTTTTGATGTTCTCCACATTCGGGAGCAGATAGAACGCCAGGCCTTTTGCCGAATCCGTAAAGAAAACCGAATTCGCCGCCAGGACGACCATCAGGACAATGAGCAGAAGCATCATGACCTTCGTGATCTTTTCAACGCCTTCCTGCAGTCCTCCCGAGCAGATGAGGAAGCAGCACAGAATCGTAATGGCAGTGAAAGCCATCATGAGCCAGGGCTCTCCCAGCATTGCCGTAAACTGTCCGCCGATAGCCTCGGCAGACTGTTCTTCAAAATCTCCCTTGATTTCTTTGATGAAATACAGCACAAGCCAGCCGGCAATCGTCGTGTAGTAGAACATCAGCAGATAGTTTCCGGCGATGCCGATGTATTTGTGCAGATGCCATTTCGTGCCTTTCGGCTCAAGGATTTCAAATGCTTTTACTTCGGATTTCTGAGACGCACGGCCGACGGAAAATTCCATGACAATGACCGGCAGGCCGAGGATGCAGAGAAACAGCAGATAGATCAGTACGAAAATGGCTCCGCCGTACTGACCGACAATGTAAGGAAAGCGCCAGACATTTCCAAGTCCGATTGCACACCCCGCAGAAATCAGAATAAAACCCAGCCTCGATGAAAATCTCTCACGTTCCACTTCCATACTCCCCGTATTTTTTTAAATTTTATGTCTTAACCGTCTTCCGTAAAACCCGGTGACAGACCCGCAGGGCTGTTTTCCGGACCCGATGCATTTTCCTGTGCAACTTCCGGAACGGATGCACTTACCGCTGCAGCTTTCGGAACGGCTGCAGTTTCCGCTTCAGTTTCCGGACCGGCTGCAGTTACCGCTGCAGGCTTCGGTTCCGGATCGTCCAGATAATGGGCCAGATGCCACACTTCATCAAATTCGATTTCCGGGTTCCGCGCCGCTGCCGTCAGAAACTGGATCAGCAAATAGGAGGCTTTCCGCGGGGCGATGGATTTCGCCAGTTCTCCATCATCCTGCAGGTTCTGGATTCTCTCCGCCAGAAGATCTTCCAGTTTCTTCATCGAATCTTCTTCCGAAAGCTTGACCTTTTCCGATTTGTTCAGGTGTTCTTTTCCGGTAAAATGATACCGCTTCTGGAACTCCCGGATGCTTTCAAACATGAAGCGCGTATTGTCGTAATGCCGGTGCCCGCCTCCCAGATACAGCCTGACATCTGCCACCACCACATACCAGTCTTCCGTGATGATCTGCATCACAAAATCATTTTTGCTGACAAAATAGCGGTAAAATGTTCCGGTCGCCATCCCGCACGACTTCGTCAGTTCCGGAATGGAAATCTCTTCGGGTCCTTTCGAAAGAAGGATTTCCTTTCCTGCCCTCATCAGTTTCTCTCTTGCATTCTTCAGTCTCGGACGCATATTCCCCTCTCTTTCTGCATCAGACCTTAATCGGTAATCTGTCCTCCGTTTGCCAGAATCCTTTCATAATCTTCCAAATTCCTGGCAAGCAATGACGGAGTATCCAGACCATAAGGACATCTGCTGCTGCAATGACCGCAGTGCCGGCAGTCTTTAATTCTCATCATCTTATCCTGCGTTTCTTTTTCCAGAAGAACTGCACTCGGCGATCTCCGAAGAAGCAGGGACATGCGGGCGCAGTTATTGATTTCAATCCCGGCCGGACACGGCATGCAGTAGCCGCAGCCGCGGCAGAAATCACCGGACAGCTCTGCCCTGTCGCGGGCAATCACAGCCTTCAGTTCTTCCGTCATGACCGGCGGGTGCTCGATGTAGGAAAGGAATTCATCCAGTTCTTTTTCTCTCTGGACTCCCCACAGCGGCACGATAAACGGATACCGGGCTTCAAAGGCATAGGCAGCTGCGGAGTTCGTGATCAGTCCTCCCGACAGCCCTTTCATGGCAAAGAACCCCATGCCTGCCTCCCGGCATTCTTCCGCCACTTTCTCGTCCACTTCCGTTGCCAGATAGTTGAACGGAAACTGCAGTGTCTCATAAAGACCGGAAGCGATGGCTTCTTCTGCGACTTTGATCCGGTGGTTCGTAATGCCGATATGACGGATTTTTCCCTGAGCCTTTGCTTCCAGCATCGCTTCGTAAAGCCCCGTTCCGTCCCCGGGCTTCGGGCAGAAGGAAGGATTATGGAACTGATAGATATCGATATAATCCGTCTGCAGTTTCTCCAGGGAAATTTCCAGATCCTTCCGGAAGTCTTCAGCTTTGACTGCTGCTGTCTTGGTGGCAAGGATGACTTTTTCTCTCATGCCGGCAAAGGCAGCGCCGACCTTTTCTTCGCTGTCCGTATAGAGTCTGGCGGTATCATAATAATTGACGCCGGCTTCATACGCCCTGCGGAGAAGATGCACGGCTTCTTCCTTCGAAATGCGCTGGATGGGAAGGGCTCCGAAGCCGTTCTTCTGCACCGTTATCCCGGTTCTTCCTATCGTGACCGTTTCCATGGATTCCTCCTTTCACTGCCGTACGGAAAACTGTTCAGTCTCCGCCGAAAAGTTCCGTCGTGAAATATCTCTCTGCCGTATCAGGCAGGACCGTCACGACCGTCTTTCCCGGACCGAGCTTCTTTGCCAGCTTCAGGGCAGCCGCAACATTTGTCCCGCTGGAAATGCCGCACATGATGCCTTCCCTGCGGGCCAGGTCCTTGGATGTCTGAATGGCTTCGTCATCCGTGACCGTGTAAATGTCGTTGTAGATTTCCTGATCCAGATTCTTCGGAATGATGCCGTCGCCGATTCCCATCTGCAGGTGCGTTCCGATGTTGCCTCCTGCCAGGATTGCGGCATGCTCCGGTTCCACGGCCCAGATCTCGATGTCCGGATTCTTTTCCCGCAGGGCTTTTCCGATTCCGCTGATGGTTCCGCCGGTGCCGATGCCGGAGCAGAATCCGTGAATCGGGCAGCCTGCCTGTTCCAGGATTTCCTGTCCGGTTGCGGCATACTGGATCTCCGGGTTCGCCGGATTTTCAAACTGCTGCGGAATGAAGACGTGCGGATCTTCCTTTGCCATCTTCTGCGCCGTTTCCAGGCACTCCGTCATGCATTTTCCGATATTGCCCGCATCGTGGATCAGGATCGTCTCCGCTCCGTAATGGTGCACCAGTTTCCGCCGTTCCTCGCTGACGGAATCCGGCATGATGATGACGGTCCTGAGTCCCATGACGGCTCCGATGAGCGCCAGTCCGATTCCCTGGTTTCCGCTGGTCGGTTCGACAATGACCGTATCATTTTTTACCAGTCCTTCTTTTTCCGCATTCCGTATCATGTTGTAGGCGGTGCGGGTCTTGATGGAACCGCCGACATTCAGTCCTTCGAATTTCACCAGGATTTCGGCTCCGTCTTTCTCATTCATGTGATTCAGCCGTATCAGCGGCGTATGTCCCATTGCATCCAGTATATTGCTGCAGACCATTGAAAGGAATCCTCCCCTTTTTTGCTTCATCTATAATAGCATAATTCAGCCGGATTTCCACAGAAAACGTATGCGGCAAATGCACCATGGCGTTTTTTTGCGCAAGTCGTATAATAGGAAGGGGGAAAATGACAATAGGAGGAACTCCATCTTGATTCTCGAAAGAATCAGCGCACCGGATGACATCCGGAAAATCGATCCGAAGGATTATGACGCCCTTGCAGCGGAAATCCGTGCCTTCCTGCTCGAAAAGATCAGTCAGAACGGCGGCCACCTTTCCAGCAATCTGGGAACGGTTGAACTGACGATGGCCCTGTTTCTGTCCTTTGCCCCGCCCAAAGACAAAATCATCTGGGATGTCGGCCATCAGTCCTACACGCATAAGATCCTGAGCGGACGCAGGAAGGAATTCGACGGGCTGAGAACCTTCGGCGGCATTGCCGGTTTCCCGAAATCTTCGGAAAGCAGCTGCGACGCCTTCAATACAGGACACTCTTCGACTTCCATTTCCGCAGGTCTCGGAATCGTCCAGGCCCGCGACGTCCTGCATGAAGATTTTTCCGTCGTTTCCGTCATCGGCGACGGCGCACTGACCGGAGGCATGGCCTACGAAGCGCTGAACAACGCTTCCCGCGTAAAAAAGAATTTCATCATCGTGCTGAACGACAACCGCATGTCGATTGAGAAAAATGTGGGCGGCATGTCCGCCTACCTGAACAGGATCCGTACCGCCGACAGCTACACAAGCCTGAAGAAATCGGTCATGAATTCGCTGGAGAAAATTCCTTCTCTGGGCGAACCGATGATCCGCCATATCCGCAATACCAAGAACGGCATCAAACAGCTTCTCATTCCCGGCATGCTTTTCGAGAACATGGGCATCACGTACCTCGGTCCGGTCGACGGACATAATATCCGGGAAATGACCAGCACTTTCGAGGAGGCGAAAAAGCTCGATCACGCCGTCCTCATCCATGTCCTGACCCAGAAGGGCCGCGGCTACCGGCCGGCCGAGCTTCACCCGGAACGCTACCACGGCGTCGCGCCTTTTGATATCCGGACCGGAGAACCGAAACAGAAAAAAACGCTGCCCAGCTACACGGATACCTTTTCCCATGAGCTGGTAAAGCTTGCACGAAAGGATCCGAAAATTGTCGCCGTCACGGCTGCCATGGCAGGCGGGACCGGACTGATGCGCTTTGCGCATGAATTCCCGGACCGCTTCTTCGACGTCGGCATTGCCGAACAGCATGCCGTCACCTGTGCGGCCGGCATGGCTTCCGCCGGCCTGAAGCCGGTCTTCGCCGTCTATTCATCCTTCCTGCAGCGGGCTTTCGATCAGATTATACACGATGTCTGCCTTCAGAAGCTGCCGGTGGTCTTTGCCATCGACCATGCCGGTCTGGTCGGGGAAGACGGAGAAACCCATCAGGGAATTTTCGATCTTTCCTTCCTTACCTGCATCCCGGGCATGACCGTGCTGGCTCCGAAGAATCTGCACGAGCTGGAAGACGAGCTGGAATTTGCCTTTTCCTTCGGCGGTCCCGTCGCCATCCGCTATCCGCGCGGCACGGCCTATCAGGGCCTGTCCGGGTTCCGTGCTCCGGTCGTATACGGCAGGGGCGAAATGATTTACCGCGAAAAGGAAATTGCCCTCCTTGCCGCCGGCACTTCCGTCAGCACCGCCGAGCATATCCGGACCGCCCTGAAGGAACGGGGGCATTCCTGTTCCCTGGCCAATGCCCGTTTTATCAAGCCGATTGATACCGCCCTGCTGGACGAGCTTTCGGAAAACCACCGCCTGATCATCACGATGGAAGAGAATGTCCGGACCGGAGGCTTCGGAATGCAGGCCGCAGACTATCTCCGCGAGCATCATCCGGAAGTCCGGGTCTGCACGGTCGCGCTTCCGGACGCCTATGTCGAACATGGAGATGTATCTGTTCTCCGCGCCCATCTGGGAATTGATTCCGCTTCTGTCCTGAAGATGCTGGAAACAGAATATCAGCTGTAGCCGGAGTCCTTTTTCATTTCTTCAGAAGCTTCAGACCGCTGCTTCCGACTTTTCCCTCTGTCGCCTCAAAGAGCCACTGCATCATCGTGCGTCCGTCCGCGTTCGGCCAGAAGAACTGTTTCTGCCGGACAGCGGTATGGACCGTGCCTCCCCTCAGTCCCGGATAGACGGAAAAGTTCGGCCAGCTGTTGATGAAAAAGCCGGCATTCGGGGCCATTTCCCTGAACTCTTCAAGCATCCCGCAGAGCTGTCGGAAATATTCCTCCTGCACATCCTCGTCCGTGCTGTATTTCCTGCGGACAATATCGTTGTAATAGGCACTCAGGAGATAGTCCCGGGTCGAGCTCGCATACAGATACCGGATGCTGTCCCCGTATTTTCCGTACAGGGAATGGTACCAGTCCATCGTGATGTTCGGGGTATGCAGGACCTTCCAGATCTTCTCATCCGCTTTCCAGACTTCCCTGGCCGTCTTTCTCCAGTGAGGATAAAGAAGCTGGCCGCTGTCGGAAAAAACCGTCACGTCCCGGCAGTCCGGATAGACATTTTCCAGGATCTCATCCGTCAGGGCCGGCACGGCAAATGCACCCGCGCTGTCTCCTGCGATCAGCAGCTTCTCCGTCTCCGGGAAATAAGCCTTCGCCTTCTCCATCGCCGCTTCAAAGTTCCTGTGCCCGTGGAAATGCACCGTCTGCAGCGAGCCGTCTTCCGCCTTATACGGAAAATCATGGCTGCCCACATGGAGATCGCCGGTCGCATAGGTCACGATGATGAAATTCCAGAACCGGAACAGATTCATGGGATTCGAGGTATCGGTCAGGCCCGTGCGGATATTCATGATCTGCGTAAAAGGACGCAGGTTGTTCCAGTAATAGTTCGGCATGCCTGCCGTCAGCTTGCCGCCGCTCACCGGGCGTGCCGCCGTATACTCATTCCAGGCAAGGCCGCCTCCCGAGAAGAAGATGCAGAGATTCCGGCTGCCTCCTTTTCGGAGGTAAATGTAATAGCCGGAGCCGTCGCCGGACATTCCTTTCTCCAGCGGGATCCGGTACCAGGCGCCCGCGCGCGGTTTCCCGTTCAGGATGGGCGCTTCCAGCGGCGTGCCGGAAAGAGCGCTCCCCACCGTTTTCTCGACGATATCCCCGATCCGGTAGGCGAAGGCAATGCCGTTCTTCAGATTGAAGCGGTTGCTGCTGTTTTTATCCTGCATCGTTCCTGCCGCCTTTCACATCCGGAAATACTTTTCTGCCGCGTTCTTCATGTCCCGCCAGCGGAAAAGGAATGACACCGCAACAATGACCAGGTAAATAGCCATGCAGGCAATGGCTGCCGGCGGGAAATGATTCTGTCCCGTCAGAAGGGGAATGAGCTGCAGAAGGCTCAGCGCCGCATCCGCCAGAAGATAGATGCCGAAATCTCCGAGCCGCATCCGGGCATAGGCGGCAACTGCGATCGTCGCGGTTCCAAGTCCCAGGAACGTGAGCGGAATCATCCAGTCCAGCGACCACCCGATGGCGCCTGTGCTCCGGTCGAGGAAAAATTCCAGCAGCATGACGATACAGCCTTCAAAAGTCAGAACCTTCAGGACATTGTTCCTTAAATAAAAAGCAAGGGCAATGTCGATCCAGGCGATGGCTGCGCAGAGCATGACGATCGGCACCCACGGGAGCGGTTTCCGCATTGCCTGCGAAGAAATCATCCGTGCCGTCACGATCGCCGCTTCAAAGGCGATGAATATCCAGAAGGAGATCTTCACGACAGACTTGCCGGACAGAGCCCTCTTCGGCATGGCCGGAAAAGCGTGTTCTTCCGGAGTCCCCGAAAGGACTCCTCCGCACAGGGGACAGCAGGTTTTATTTCCGCGGACGGAAATGCCGCATTTCTCACAGTACTGCATCAGCTTACCTCATAATCGTTCGTGGCGATCTCAACCGGAATGCCCATCTGCACCAGTTTCCGGAAGAAACGGCACATGACGCCGTGCGTCACGTAAGGACTCATTTCCCCGAAGACCAGGCGGTCGCCGAACGTTACGGCACAGATCTGTTCATAGGGGGCCGTGGCAAATACAGAAGCTTTCTCCACGTACTTCTCCGCCTCCTCCGGAAGCCTGATGACTCCGAGGTTGGAAAAGGTACAGGTCACTCCCTGCGATGCGAGGAAGCTCAGCCCCTGCGTCGCTCCGTCCTTGACCGTAAGAGGCACGATCCGGATGCCGAAATTGTGCTCCAGTTTTGCATAGGAATTCATGACCCGCTCAATCCGTTCCGGCTCCAGCTGTTTTGCAAAGGAAGCCTTCACTTCGCTGAGAATGCTTTCCGGCGTTCCGTCGAAATGCCTCGGCTGATAGGCCACGTTGATGACGCCGAAGAAATTGCGGACCGTTTCCGACGGGAAATATTTCCGGAGATCGACCGGCACGCTGACGACGATCTGCCTGTCTTTTTCATTCTCCTCCATCTCCTCGATTGCCGAAGCGATGTAGAGACTTACCGAAAAGACGCCGGCTGACACTCCGTATTTCTTCGCTTCCGCCAGGAAAAGCTTTGCGGAAACCGTCCCTTCCACAAGATGCGGCAGAAGGTCGGGATCGAGTTCTCCCTTCATGTGCCAGGCCTGATGCATCGTCATGTTCTTCAGCTGTTTCAGTCCTCTTTGCTTCCGCGGCCGGTCTTCCGGGATCCCGTCTTCCGGTATTCTTGCTTCCCTGATTTTTTCCTTCCGCTTTTTCTCTTTCCGCGCCGGTCTGTAGTAGTCTCTGAAGGCATCGGCCGTTTTCTGTTCAGCCGTGCTCTTCTCCCCGATCATCTCCTGAAGCGGCAGGTGATGGCAAAGAGACAGATAGGTCAGGATCAGCTCACGGAAAAAAAGGAAAGCCCCGAGACCGTCCGCCAGTACGTGAAAGATTTCCAGACTGATTCTTTTGCGGTAATACAAAACGCGCAGGAGCAGGCTTTTCCTTCCCGGGAAATAAAGCGGACTGCAGGCCGGCAGTTTTTCTTCTTCGACCTGAAGAGGAAGATCGCGCGAATCCAGGTAATACCAGAACAGGCCTTTGCGCAGGACGCTCCGGAAATACGGATAGTCCTTCATCGTAAGGTCGACTGCCTGCTGCAGAAGTTCAGGGTTCACTTCCTCCCTGAGTTCACAGGACAGACGAAAAACTCTCGTATCCGCCCCATGGGCGGAAGAGGGAACGATTGCCGCCGCATTATCCAGTTTGTACCATTTTCTGGGCTGTTTCAATTCCTGCCTCTCTGTTCCTTCCGTCAGTAAAGGGCACGGGATTGACCGTGCCCTTTACGTATCATCATAGTACATCCGGACTGTTTTTGCAATTTCACAGATGCGCCTTTGTGTGAGGCTGCTGCCTCTCCGCGATTGCCTCTTTGATCGTCTGCCCCATTTTAACCGGGTCGATCGGCTTGGCAATATGGGCATTCATTCCGGCATCCAGGCATTTCTGGATGTCTTCCTCGAAAGCATCCGCCGTCATGGCGATAATCGGAATGTCCTTTGCATCCCGGCGCCGCATGGCACGGATGGCCTTCGTCGCCTCATAGCCGTTCATGACCGGCATCTGGATATCCATCAGGATGGCCGCAAAGGTTCCTTTCGGAGACCTGCGGAAGATTTCCGCAGCTTTCTTTCCGTCTTCGGCACGGACGCTTTCAAAGCCGGTTTTCTTCAGCAGCCTCTGGGCGATTTCCGCATTCATGTCATGGTCCTCCGCCAGAAGGATGCACGGATTCTTTTCTTCCGCCGTATGAATCACCGTCTGTTTCCTATCTCTGCCGTCGCTCTCCGGTGCTGCCGGCTGAGTCTCCCTGACGGCGTTCACTTCTTCAGGCACATCCGGGCAGACAAACCTGACGGTCATTTTCGTTCCTTTTCCCGGACTGCTCTCCACCTCAATGGTGCTGTTCATCATATCAAGAATTTTCTTGACAATGGAAAGTCCGAGGCCGGTTCCCTGTTCAGTCAGCGTCTTTCTCCAGCCGTCCGTCTCCCGCGTAAAGGAATCGAACATGACCTTCTGAAATTCTTTGCTCATGCCGATGCCGCTGTCTTTCACGCAGATCGTGCATTCCCGCATCCCGTCCGCCCGGAGGGTGCAGCTCCGCGTGAACGCAACCGTCCCGCCTTCCGGCGTATACTTGACCGCATTGGAAATCAGGTTCAGCGTGACCTGGTCCAGACGCACTTTATCGATCAGGACCGTGCAGTCTTCCCCATCGTTCCTCATCACGAAATGAATCTTTTTCTTTCTGCAGAGAGGCTCGAACATGGCACGGATTGTCGCTTCATAGTTCCGGCACGCATACGGTTCCGGATGCAGTTCCATCACTCCGCTGTCGATCTTGGAAATATCCAGGATATCGTTGATCAGGCTCAGCAGGAAATGATTCGCGGTGCGGATATCCTGAAGGTCTTTCACCAGCTTCTCCATGTCTCCGATATCTTCAAAAGCAAAATCCGTCTTGCTCTTGATGACGTTCATCGGCGTACGGATGTCATGGCTGATTCGCGACAGGAAATTCGACTTCGCGGCATTGGCGGCAATGGCTTCATTTCTCAGTTTCTTTTCCATTTCGAAATTCGCCGCCAGCTCATCCTGCATGCGCTTCTCTTCCGTCACATCCCGGAAGGAGGCATAGAAGATCCGCCCCTCCTTCGTGATTTCCCTTAAGTTCTCCCTGACCTCGACCCAGATCGGGGAGCCGTCTGCGCACAGCATGCGGAACGGCTCGATCCGGAAATGCTTCGAATGATAATGGTCATGGAAAGTCCTGCGGACTCTTTCCCGGTCCTCTTCGTACACCGTCAGGAAAGCATCGGCAAACCGCGCTGCCCTTCCGGCATCTCTTGTTTCCGAAGGACGCTGTGCGACGCCAACCGACAGATCATATTTCAGAAGAAGGAAAGTCTGCAGGTTGACATAATCGACGACCAGATGATCCGGATCCGGCATGTGCATGATGCTGATGCCGCTGGAAATGAAATTCAGGAGGTCGTTCATGTGCTCTGTTTCCGCCTTCGCCGCTTCGGCCTCGTCCTTCTGCTGCCGGACTGCTTCCGTTACGTCGGAGGCCAGGACCAGGGCCGTCCTGTCTTCCCGCGACAGATAATAATTCTGGAATTTATGGCAGGTCGTCCCGCTGCGGTAGGAAGGCATGATTTCTTCCGTCATGTATTCATAATAGCCGTCTCTCTCCAGACTCTGCGCAATCATTCTGCCGGATGCGAAGCGGGCATATTTCTTCCTTTTTTCGGGGTCCTGCACTTTCGTCAGGGCAGTCCGGAGCAGGTCCTTCAGATCATACAAGGCATCTTCCCCGCTTGCAATGTCCCCGAATTCATGCTTGAAATCGGCCGATGCATGCAGCAGCTGAAAGCGCCCGGTTTCCAGGCTGACGAGTGCCACAAAGTCATAGGCCTGGCCCGTAATGATCCGGATGATTTCTTCCTGACGCTTCTCCCTGGAAATATCCATGGAATAAAGGACGCCGGAAATGTCGCCCGTTTCCGGATTTCTCAGCATGCTGGCATACGTCCTGACCCAGATCATCAGTCCGTCTTCACCCTTCCTCCTGTATTCCGCGCTGAGGTTTGTCCTGCCGCTTTCAAAAGAGACCAGAAGGTTCCTGCGTCCGAAGGTTTTCCGGAATTTTTCCTTATCCGCCTTTTCAGGGATCAGTCTCATGACAGCGGAAACCAGGCTGTCGTAGGTCTGGCCCCGGACTGACCCTCGACAACTGTATTGCAGACCTTGATGAGATTCACTTCATGTTCTGCCAAAATCCGGAGGCTGATTTTACAAGAAATCGTAAACTCTCTTTCCATGATTATATTCAGCTCATGCTTCAAATGCAGAGTAAGTCTGTTTCAAATGAAATCCTGGATTTCTTCGAACATTCTCTTTCAGCTCCTACAAAATCTGCTTTTACACAGCAGCGATTCAAACTTCAACCAGAAGGATGGAATTTCCTGTTCCATATATTTGTGGAACAGTGCAGGGAACTGTCTGATCAGCTCTATTGCGGCTATCGCCTTTTAGCATGCGATGGTTCTGATGTCAACATAGCACGCAACCCAGAGGATGAAAGAACTTTTATCCATGAAGGTGAAAAAGGTTACAATGCAATTCACGTCAATGCACTTTATGATATCACTAACCATACATACTGTGATTTTCTGGTTCAGGGCAAAAAGAAGCTTCATGAACGTGCTGCACTAAATTCCATGATTGACCGTTACTCCGATCCTGTACCAGCTATTTTAATGGCAGATCGGGGATATGAAAGCTTCAATGTCTTTGCTCACCTTATTCAAAAAGATATGAAATTTGTTATCCGTATGAAGGACATCAACAGTAATGGCATCCTTTCCACTTACAGTCTTCCTGACAGTGAGTTTGATACCTATATAAGAACTACGCTTACCAGACGACATACGAAGGAAACACTCGAAAATCCGAATACGTATACCATTCTTCAGCCGATTACCGATTTTGATTTCTTTGATGATGGTTGTACTTATTTTGCTATTGAATTTCGCATTGTTCGTATTCTTCTTGATAATGGAACTTACATTTGTATTGCAACCAATCTATCAGAAGAAGAATTTCCTTTGGAAGAGATTAAAAAGCTTTACAGAATGAGATGGAGCGTGGAAACAAGTTTTCGGGAACTGAAATATACGATTGGTCTCGTCAACTGGCACAGTAGCAAGTATGACGGATCTGGCCCCGGACTGCCTGCCTGATGAGAGGAGATGTTCCGTGGCCTTTCCCGCGCAGGTTTGCGGTCAGATTGATTTCAAAGGCACCGAGAGATTCCGGATTGACGGAAATAATGTTCTGCATCGCACGCTGGAAATTTTTCTCTTCCAGCTTTTCCGCCGTAATGACATGGCTGACGCCGAAGGCCTTCTGCGGTTTTCCTTCGGCATCTTTCACGACATAATAGGCGGCATGTTCGCACTGCGGCTCCCCGCTGTCGGTGCGGCGGAACCAGATGTCCGCTTCGGCAGAATCGGCACCGCCGGCAATCTCCGAAAAAAGACGCCGGAATTCCCTGCGGTCCTCTTCCTCAAGGCAGAGGTATTCCATGGAATCCGGAACATTCTCCAGAATGCCTTCATTTCCCATTCCGTATACCACCGACGTCTTCTCTTCGGTGAGCCCCGGTGAAAGGAGAATCCTCTTTCCGGGAATATCGTATTCCCAGACCGTCAGACGTGCCCCGCGGATAGCGGCCGCATATCGCTTCTCCTGAACATAGCTTTCCTCTTCCCGTGACATGACCCCGGAAAGGACATAGCCGAAGGACGGAAGCACGACTTCCATGGCATTCATTTTTTCTGACTGCGGATTGTCAATCCCGAGAATGCCGATCAGATTTCCCCCGATGATCAGGGGAATTTCATAGTAGCGGACAATCTTCCATTTCCGCATGATCTCATACTCATCCGGATATTTCTTTTCGATGGACCGGACATCCGAAACCAGGACCGTCTTTTTCCTGTTCAGGATCGGCAGCCACCTGCGGATGTATTTCAGATCAAGAGTCCGGAAAGCTTCCAGCGAACAGGGCACTCCCCGGCGGTCCCATTCATGGGTGCTGCCGAATCCGTTTTCCGTCAGGGCAAAAATATAGACGCGGTCGGCCTTCAGTTCCCTGCCGATTTTTCCGAATGCTTCCTGAATATGTCCGTTGAAATCTCCCGGCGAATCCAGGATACGGATTGCCTCGATCACGGCGTTCTGCAGTTTCATAAGGGATTCTGCATATTGTTCGGAACCGCTTTCAGTCATATCTTCCGTTTCCTCTCCGTGCTGCCTTATTTGATAAAACGATTCCTATTTTTCAGCCGGCGCCTCACACCGCTTTTTCTTCTTGTCTTCGTACATGCTGCTGTCCGCTGCCGCGAACAGTTTCCGGAAATCAAGATCCTTCCCGAACTGGGTGGCATAACCGATGCTCAGACCGACACAATACGGCTTTTCGTGCGTCTCATTTTCCCATTTCAGATTATGGCGGATCAGATAGATCAGGTCCGCGATCTTATCTTCATTTGTCGCAGGAAGGATGATCGCAAATTCATCTCCTCCGATCCGGGCCAGGAACCCATGTTCATCGGACATGGATTTCTTCAGGATGGCAGCCGTACGGACCAGGGCCTGATCTCCCTCTTCATGACCGTACGTATCGTTGATGGATTTGAAATGATCGATGTCCAGAATCATCATGCAGTATTCCGCGTAATAATCCGGTGACTCCTCCTGCCCTGCAATATATTCATCGAAGCGCCGGCGGTTATTCAGTCCGGTCAGCGGATCCATTGCCAGATTGCTGTTCTGGAGGTAGACATAGCACATCAAAAGCGAAAGCGTCACTCCGATCCAGGTCGTCACCAGACCGTAGATACATACCTGCAGCAGGCCTCCCGCCAGGGAAATCAGAAGGAACGAGGTCAGCATCAGGTATGGCTTGCGTTCCTGTTTTTTCACGCTTATGGCTTTCCGGACGGCGACGATAAAGGCTGCCGCCAGATGGATGAAGGAAACTCCTCCTGCCGCAAGGAAAAGCGGTCCGCGGACATAGACATTTTCAGCAGTAAAGTAAAAGATAGAGCCATTGAAGGGATTCATAAGAATCAGAATGAATCCGGCCGCCAGCGGAACGGCAAAAATCACGGCCACTTTGCGGTCAAGACTTTCATGGGTAAAGACCCAGCAGTACAGAAAAAGGACGTAGCAGACTGAAACGGAAACAAACCAGTAAGCGTATTCCGACAGATACAAAAGGACAATGCCTGCCTGATTCTGTGCACCGTCAAAAACCCAGGTGCCGGTATCAAAGACCAGAAGCAAGGCTAAAAGAATCAGGACCAGTTTGAAAATTCTCTGATCCAGGCTGAGACGCGCAAATGCTCCCCGTCTCATGATGATCACGAGCACCAGGGCAGCGAAGATATCAATTTCTGCGTACAGGACAGAATGGATCATATCCTCTCGTATCTCCCTTATTTAAGAATTATTTTACTCCCTTTTTTCGTGATATGCTATAATAAATAAAATGTTAAAAACTAAGCAGGGGGCTCGGACAGATGTCTGATCAGATGGGGAATCAGGAACCGAATGTCCATGAGGAAAACTCTCAGTCTTCGGAACCGGAAAACACTGCTTTAAGCGCTTCCGGAAACGGAACGGATAAGAAGCCATTCTCCGTGAGAATGTATTCCTGGCTTTCCGAGCACGAAGAAAAGCGCGCAAAGGAAGATTATTTCCGTGCCGAAGAGCTTGTCAGAAAAACGACGCTGCACACGGAAAAGAGCCTCCGGGAAAGCCGTCTGGCGCTGAGACATGAAAGCATCGTCGGCAATATCGTCGCCCCCGCAGAAGGCGAAATCCCGATCCGCCAGTACCATCTGGCAAAGTACCGCTATTATCCGAGACTGATGTTTGCGGACGGCCGCCTCGAGCTTACGAACAAGCGCATCATTTACCGGGTATCCGGCGTCTCTCTTTTCGGTCCGATCCTGTACCATAACGAATATGAAATGGACCACGCTTCCGGCCTCAACATCGAGAGCGGAAGACGCGTCAGCCGGCCGCGTTTTATCCTGACGCTGCTTTTTCTGGGACCGGCTCTGTACCTGATCACGGATATGATCGTTGTCCTGTTCCTGTCCCTGATCATGATGTTCACACCCGATTTCCCGTTTTTCATCTGGGTGCTGCTTTTCGTCGGTCTCTTTGCCGCATTCTTCATTGCCGGCGAAAAGAAATTCCTCAAGCTGCTTCTTTCCCAGGCTGCCCTGACGGTCGCCGTCAATGCGACCGGCTTCTCGGAGATCTACAACACCGAGCTCCCGAAAGGCTTCTGGCCGGCCACCAAATACTTTTTCTCCTTCCTGGGCTCACTGGGACCGATGCTGCTTTTCCTGATCCTGGGAATCGTATTTGCGGTATTCGGCTGCTACTCCTTCTCCATGAGGAAGAATATCTCCGTCATGATTCTTTCTTCCCATGCGGCAGGTACGCCGATTGAACTCTCCAATTCCAAGAGTTTCCTTCTGCACGCCTCCACGCTGACCGTTTTCGGTGCGGATGCCAACCAGGCCGTCACGGAAGTCGGAGCCATCATTTCCGATCTGCATTCCATGGGAGATGCCGCTGTCGAGAAATGGACGCATATCTCCAGCTCCGACTGGTCGCTCCGCAACCGCAACTACCGCGAGAAAATTTTCAGCGATGTCGCCAGGGATGAGAAGAAAGAAGGCATCATCCACAAGACTCTGAGGAGCCGGGCTGAAAAAGAACTAGAATCCGAAGAGAAGGACACGCAGGCCGACATTGGGGAAATCGTCGAAAATACCCTTGACAGCGGTCCCAAAGAATAGCCTTCCGGACCTTCGGAAATGAGGACTTGCAAACCATCAGAAAGTGATTTATGATATCTGCAATCAGGCAGAGTAGGAATACATGTGAGGAGTGCCGGAAGGACGGGGAGTTGTCTTCCGGACAAAAGGACGTGAGTCCGCAGTATGTATTCCGCATCCCGCTGCCGTATCAGGAAAAAAACCTCCTGCATACGGCATTCCGAAAGGACTGCCATGTTGCAAGGAGGTCTTTTTATGTCCAAAACCAAGGTTCTGTGCCGCACCGCGATGACCGGTGCCCTGTGTTTCGTCCTCACGCTGGTTTCCGTAAGGGCCGGCAATCTGAAGGTTTCCTTCGGATCCCTTCCCGCCGTCATCAGTGCTCTTCTGTTCGGCCCGTGGGAAGCGGCGGCCGCCGCCTTCATCGGGGAGCTTCTCAGCCAGCTTCTGACTTACGGCCTCACGGCCACGACTGTTCTCTGGCTGATTCCGCCGTGCCTGCGCGTCATTTTGATCGGCCTCGCTGCACGCCGCTGCCATGCCGTTTTCTCCGTGTACCCTGAAGAAAAGCCTGCCGTTCTTTTTCCGGTCTGCCTCTGCGCTGCCGTCGTCACGACGTCGGCGAACACCGTCGGCATCTGGCTGGACAGCCTCATTTACGGCTATTATACCTTTGCCTATGTTTTCGGGGATTTTGTCCTGAGGATCATCACCGGACTTCTGACGGCATCGGCAATTGCCGCAGTCTCTATTCCGGTCGTCCGCGCTTTAAGACGCGTCCCCTTCCTTACTCAGGACTGATGATTTTTCCTTCTCCGGATGCCGGCCTTCCATCGGCAGCACGCCTGAAAGACGGCTCCTGAGAACCGGCCCGAGGAATGCGGACAGGACGATTTTGATCAGGTCTTCCCAGATGAACGGCAGGACGCCGGCTGCCAGCGCTGCTCCAAAGGTCAGGCTTGCCTCAAACATCAGCCAGACCGTTCCCAGCGCATACATGACGGCCGTGGCAAGTACCATTCCGAGAATGCAGATTACCTTGTTCCTGCGGAAGCGGTCCGTAAAGAGTCCCGCGATCACGGCCATCAGAAAGAAACCGATCAGATAGCCCCCGGTCGGACCGAGCACTTTTGCCGGTCCGCCTGTATAGCCCGAAAAGACGGGTACGCCGGCAAGTCCCAAGAGGAAATAAATCAGGTAGCTGACCGCCCCGTATTTCATTCCCAGAAGATAAACCGTTATGAAAATGACCAGATTGGTCAGGGTGATGGGAACCGGCCCGATAGGTATGGAAAGCGGTCCCAGGATGCACATGACCGCGCTCATCAGCGCAATGCAGGTCATGGTCTTAACACTGTTCTTCATTTTCTGTCCTCCCTGTTGCTTTTTAATCACGCACGTTAATCAGTATATTGGTTTCGGGAGCATTGTCAACCTTTTTATTATAGTGGTTTACAATTAACTTTCTAAAAAAAGAGCCGCCCCTTCCGGAACGGCTCTTCTGTCTGAATCATTTCCCTGTCATGACGGTTTCTTTTGTTTTTCTGCTGCTTCTTTTTTCTGGCACTCCGGGCAGATGCCTTCGAAGATCAGACGGTGGCGGCTGATCTGATAACCGCTTTCCCGGGCAATCTTCCGGTCAAGCTTCGAATCATAAGGATCCGCAAGATCCGTCAGCTTTCCGCATTCCGAGCAGAGAAGATGATAATGAAGATCCTGTCTGCTGTCGAAGCGGTCGACTCCCGGTACCTTGACATGAAGGATCTCCCCTTCTTCCGAAAGAATATTCAGGTTGCGGTATACGGTCCCGCGGCTGATTTTTTCGTCTTTCTTCCGGACATAGAAATAAATCTGATCCGCCGTCGGATGGTCGCAGTGTTCAAGAACCGTCTCCAGAACAATCTGCCTCTGCTTTGTATTCCTGAGCTGTTTCACATTGATCCCCTCTTTTCACCAGCTTTTTTAATCCTGCATGTCCGGATTCATCGTCGCCGCGTTCAGCTCATCATTGGTAAGCTTTGACAGTTTCTGCACTGTCGGCATCGAAAGACCCAGGGCTTTTGTCATGCGTTTCCCGTATTCCGGGTCTGCCTTCAGGCAGTGTACCGCGTGACGGTATTTGATGTTCTTTGTAACAGATGCCATATCGTCTGCTGTGTTCTGGATCAGAATCTTTTTCTTGTCTTCCGCAAGCACTCTCCAGAGATTTCCGCCTGCCCGGAAGCAGTCGTCCGTCGGATCATCCTTCGGGTCGAAAGCATAGAGCGCGCCGGACAGATCAAGAGGCGGTTCCATGACTTCAGGCTGCGGGCACCAGTCGCCGAGGCTGTTCGGCGTATACGCCGGTTCCCTGCCGTAATTTCCGTCCGTCCTCATCGCGCCGTCCCGGTGATAATCGTGAACCGTCGCATGCTTGGCCTGATTGACAGGAATCTGGTTATAGTTGATGCCGAGGCGGTACCTCTGCGCATCGCCGTAAACAAAGAGCCTGCCCTGCAGGAATTTGTCCGGTGAGAACCCGATGCCCGGAACCACGTGTGCCGGCGTAAAGGCCGCCTGCTCCACCTCTGCGTAATAGTTCTCCGGGTTCCTGTTCAGTTCCAGTTCTCCGACTTCATGCAGCGGATATTCCTTCTGGCTCCAGACCTTCGTGATGTCAAACGGATTCTCATAATGGTTCTTCGCCTGTTCCTCGGTCATGATCTGAACATACATCTTCCACTTCGGGAAATCGCCTTTTTCAATGTGCTCGAAAAGATCGCGTCCGTGCGACTCACGGTCCCTGGCAATCAGTTCCGCGGCTTCTTTATTTGACAGACATTTGATTCCCTGCTCCGTCAGGAAATGGAACTTGCACCATACGCGTTCATTCTTCTTGTTGTACAGGGAGAAGGTATGCTCGCCGTAAAAATGCATGTTGCGGAAGGATGCCGGAATTCCCCTGTCGGACATGACAACCGTGATCTGGTGGAAGCATTCCGGGAGAAGCGTCCAAAAGTCCCAGTTGTTCTGGGCGGAACGCATGCCGGTATGCGGATCACGCTTGACGGCGCGGTTCAGGTCCGGGAAATTATGTACGTCGCGGATAAAGAACGTCGGAGTATTATTTCCGACAAGATCCCAGTTGCCTTCTGTCGTATAGAATTTCACTGCAACGCCGCGGATGTCTCTTTCGGCATCAGCAGCTCCTCTTTCACCGGCCACCGTCGAAAAACGAATGAAACAGTCGGTCTTCGTGCCCGGCTTAAAGACAGCCGCTTTTGACCATTGTGTAATGTCCTGAGTAATCTTCAGCGTTCCGTACGCGCCCCATCCTTTTGCATGCATGCGGCGTTCCGGAATGACCTCGCGGTCGAAATGCGCAAGCTTTTCCAATAACCATACGTCCTGCATGGCTACCGGACCTCTCGGTCCGAAGGTGAGGGAATTTTCATTCTCTGCCACCGGTGCTCCCACTTCATTGGTAAGACGCATCTCTTTTTTCTTCATTTCGGCCTCCTTTTGTTTTTGGCTGTCCCTTGCGTTATTGATAATAGGATTCAGTCTTAATTTTATGATAGCGCAGCTGAAATGATTTTGCAAGCAAATCTTTTATGTATTCAATTTTTTCTGATGCGTACAGCTCTTTCTGCAGATTTTTATTCCGAGGATTCTTATTTCTTCCCCACCATGATGTCCAGGATTTCCCGGTCGGTTTCCCGCATGCCTTCCTTCGCCATCCGTCCGACGTTGCGGATGGTATTGTCGACCCCTTTGGTCACGATTCCGTCGCCGCTGAAGAACTGCCGTCCGTGCCGGTACATTTCCCAGCCCATGATTCCGGCATCGACGGACGAGGCGATTTTGGCAGCGCACGAAGGCTTTGCACCGTCGCACACCATTCCCGAGACGACGGCGAGCGCATTCACGATCGTATGGGCAACGCCCTTATACCCTCCGCCGCACAGATAGGCGATTCCCGCGCCGGCACCCGACCCGGCGCAGACAGTTCCGCAGAAAGCCGAGAGTCTTCCGATGCGTTCCTTCTGTTCCAGCGTCACCAGATCCGAAAGGGCGACCGCCCGGTAAATGAGTCCTTCCTCCGCTCCCGTTTCTTTTCCGTACACCGCAACCGGCACGCTGGCCGTGATGCCCTGGTTTCCCGAGCCGGCTACAATGATGACCTGCATCTCGCAGCCGCTCATCCTCGCATCGGAACCGGCCGCAGCCATCGCACGGGCACGCACGCGGACATCCTCTCCGCAGGTGTCCAGCAGGACCTTCCCGACGCCGGCTCCCCAGTTCCCCCGGATTCCCTCCTCGGCAATGGCCATGTTCCGTTCAATCTGACGCCCGACAAGCGGCCTCAGGTCTTCCGGATCGGCACTGTCGGCAAAGTCCGTGATATCGCGGACCGTGAGGGCGCTCCGGCAGCCGGATTCATTTCCCGGAGCATCGGAAGACTTACATTCCTTCGAAAAAAGAATGCGGCCGTCTTTCAGAATCTTCGTGATGTTCGTGTGATAGTCTTCGACGATGACGCAGGCTTCATGCCCTGCTGAGCGGAGCGTGACGGCAATATAAAAGACAGCCGGCTGCCCGGACGGAATGATCTTCACCGGATGCTGCTTCGCAAACGCGCTGATCTTCCCGGTGTCTTCAGGCCGGACTTCCGAGAGCACCTCCAGAAGGAGATCGGCACGGCCGACGGTCACGCCGGCGGCAACGGCCGACTCAATGCCGCGCAGTCCTCCGGTATTCGGTACGATGACGCTCTTCACATTCTTGATGATGTTCCCGCTGACCTCGATCTCACAGCTTTGCGGAAGTTCCCCCAGAACCTCCTTTGCTTTGGCAGCGACATACGCGATGGCGATGGGCTCCGTGCATCCTGTGGCAGGAATCAGCTCTTCTTTCAGAATGTTGAGATAGTCCTGATAAATGCGGTCTGTTTTTTTCATGCCTCAATTATAACTCGCATTTTGCAGAACCACCACCCCCGTCCCCGTGGTTCGGAACCACGGGGACGGGGGTGGTGGTTCCGGCGGGACCGGCGGGACCGGCGTCCCGCCGGTCCCGCCTATTCCTTCTTTAAAGTTCCATATCCGGCAGGCAGTCCGGGAAATGTTCCTGTTTATAGCGCAGGACGGGCTCCGTCAGCAGCGGGCCTGCAGCGGTACTGAAATAGTCCAGGACATGGAAAATGTTCTCTTCCGTGAAGAAGCCGTACTGCATCATTTTCCGGAGGCTTGCGGAATCTTCTTTTTCGGCAATGACCTTCAGGATTTTATCAAGATGGGAGGAAAGATATTCCCGGTAATGTTCACTCACTGCCCGGCTCAGAAGAACGGGCGCATCGAAACGGCAGAATGCCATTTTCATCCGGTACTCCGTGTAGGGATAGGTATCGAAGAGGGCATCGTAGCCTTCGTAGTCAAAGACCGACTCCGCCTTTTCCGCCGGGTCTTCCGAAGATCTTTCCACTCTGTCGCCGAGCAGCCGGAAGACTTCTTCTTTCCGGAACGCAAGGGCCGGCACATAGATTTCCGAGCCGTCTGCCTCCAGGCAGATCTTTTCGATTTCCGTGCAGTCCTTCAGCGCTTCCGCTCCGATCCGGCAGATGCCGGCGGGAATGCGGAGCGTTTTCAGGCGTGCTCCGCGGAAGGCGCGCGGCCCGACAGAAGTGATTCCTCCGGAAATGCGGCAGTCCTCCGCATCGCCGAAGTAGCGCAGGAGCACGTCCCCCTCTTCTGCCCTCCCGGCCGCTGACGCATTCCGGCTGCCTTTTCCGCTGAAGATCAGCGCCTGATCTTCGATGCGGAAATACGGATTCCCTTCGCGCACCAGAATCTCCCGAAGGCCGCCGTCTTTCGTCCTGCCGTCCGAAGAATCGAGGGCACATTCCCCGAGGATTTCAAGGGATGCCGGCAGCACGATTCTTGCAAGATGCGGACATCCCCGGAAGGCGCCGGGAACGATTTCCGTTGTTCCTTCCAGGACTTCATATTCGTCTCGTCCGTCCGCCATGCTGACGCCGCAGAGGATCTTCCCGTTTTCCGTCTGATGGTAAATGGCACAGCCGTCTGCTGAATAATAAGGATTCTTCTCATCGATCACCAGACGGACGGCACATAAGTCCGCCGGATCCTCAATGAACTTCACCGAAGCCGGCACCGTCACTTTCTCAGCCAAAGTAAAGCTGAACGCTTCCGCGCCCAGTTCCGTTACCGGCTTCCCGCCGATGCTCTCCGGAATCACGACGTCGTCGTCTTCGCCGGTGTAGGAGAGGATTCTGATGCCGCCTGATACCGTTTCATACTGAAACAGGCCGGCCTCCCTGCTTTCGGACATCAAGCCTTTTCTTCCTCCGTCCCGGCCTCCGCCGCCTGCTTTTCCGTGATCAGCTTATCCATGTCGAGGGCGTCGAGTTTTTTCAGAAGTTCCTGCTGCCTCTCATACAGCTGCAGATTCCGGCTGTTCTCATAATAGGCATCGCAGCCGTTCTCCCCGATGAAGACGACGCTGTCGGAATGGACCGTCAGCTCCGTCGTCAGAATCAGCATTTCATTGCCCTGGCCGAACACTCTTGAGATGAAGGCAAACAGGCAGTCGAGATGGCCGCGGATGCGGGCCGCCTCCTGTCTCATTTCCTGCACCTGTCCGTCGTAGTCTTTTTTGATGAGCGCAAAGGCCTCTTCCTGATCCTGCGCCGATTCCATCTTCAGAAGCGTGCGGTATCTCTTCAGATTCTCCAGCACGAAGCAGAAGCAGTCCTTCTTTTCGGGAAGCAGCGATTCCTCCGCCTCCTCCTTCTCCATTTCCGAAGTGACTTTCTTGGAGCAGGCCTTCAGCACCATGCCCGGGCTGAGGGCTGCCTCTCCGGTCAGCACGCCCGCGGTATTTTCATGCGCAAGGAGACGCTCCTTCACTTCCTTCAGGACGGTGCGCAGGCTCTTCAGCTCCCGCTCCCTGCGGACGCTGTCCGTCATCTCGCTCTGGACCGCATCGAGAAGCAGCCCTGTCAGGGAAATGCGTTCGTCAAACGGCGCCGCCTCTGCCCTTCTGTCCACCTCCCGGTTCTCCGTCCCGCTTAGGATGTCGAAGACCTGGTAGTCGGTCTTGTATTTATTGAACAGTTCGTAGTACTGCGAAAAATCAAGCGCGATCCTGCGGCTGCGGATATACTGCCCGATCAGCACCTCATCGATCGGATACCCCTTCTTCTCGTACTGCAGCATCATTTCCGAAAGGTCTTCCCAGCCGCGGGCCGTCACATAGGACTTGCCGTCGACCGTCGTCTCGACCTGATAGAAATTGTCTTTTTTAATGTCGAGATACGTCAGGATCGCCCGGTGGATTTTCCGGTTCTGCGCATACTCCCGCCACGCCGGATAATCCGGGTCGATCTCGAGGATCTTCATGCGGTCCATCGTCACGACGTCGAACTCCCGCACGGAACGGTTGAACTGCGGCGGGTTACCCGCGGTCACGACTACCCAGCCGTCCGGCACGCGGTGCGTACCGAAGACCTTGTACTGCAGGAACTGCAGCATCGACGGGGACAGCGTTTCCGAAACGCAGTTGATCTCATCGAGGAAAAGGATTCCTTCTTTTTTCCCGGTCTTCTCCATTTCCTCGTAGACCGAAGCGATGATCTCGCTCATCGTGTATTCGGTGACCTGGTATTCCTTCCCGGCGAAAACCTTCCGGCGGATCAGCGGAAGGCCGAGGGCGCTCTGCCTGGTGTGATGCGTCATCGAATAGGACACCAGCGCAATGCCCAGTTCCCTCGCGATCTGTTCCATGATTGCCGTCTTGCCGATGCCGGGCGCGCCCAGCATGAAGACCGGCCTCTGCTTCTCGACCGGAATCAGATAGTTTCCGTATTCGTCCTTTGTCAGATAGACCGCCGCCGTCTGTTCGATCTGCTCCTTGGCTTCCTTGATGTTCACTGTACTTCGTCCTCCTGCAGAATCATCTGTATCGCCCACGCGGGCACTTTCGGAATCGGTTTTCCTTCATAGATGGAAATGAACGCCGTCTTGTAGCCGGGCATGGTTTCCGGGAATGTCCCGCGGCAGTCCGTGAAATAAAGCAGCCCTTTCAGGTGCCGGAATTCGCCCTTCCGGATGAGATCGTCGACGTGCGTGAAAACGGGACGGAAATCCGTTCCGCCGTAGCCGGCGATTTCCACATTTCCCATATAACGTTCAAACTCCGCATCCGTCGTGATCTTCACGTCCCTGTGAATCACCGTGTCGCACTGAAGAATATGAAGATTGAACTTCTCAAAGAACTCATTGCCCGACTTCAGGATGGAATAGGTTTTCTCGAGGAATTTCTTCACCATCTCGCCCTGGCACGAGCACGAGGTATCGATGGCCACGACAAATTCGCGGATCTTGTTTTCGTCCCGGTATTCCAGCGGCTCGATGAGCGGCATGTCCGTGTAAAGCTTCAGTCCGTACGTGTAGTAAATGTAATCGAATTCATCGTCGTTGATCAGCAGCTCTTCGTCCGGCATGGAAAACTTCTTCAGGAATTCACTGTAGTCCTGCTTCTCCCGGTTCACGGCATTCAGGTTCATGAGCATCGCGCCGGCGCCCTTTCCCTGACCGCGCACAAAGGACTCCATGTTGGAGACAGCTTCCTGTCCCATTTTATCCCAGTCCTCGCTGCCGCCTTTACCGGCCATGCCTTCCTGGTCGCCCGGCTCGCCTTCGCCTTTTTCCTCCGCGTCATGGCATCCCATGTCCGCGGCCCTGACATTCTTCCGGTTATGCCGGCCGCCCCGGCTCTCCGTCTCTTCCGCGTGCCAGAAAGCGTGCTCGTCCCGGAAGAAAAGTTTTTCCTTCGAAAGGAAATCCTGCGTCTCCTCCGGATGCGTTATCAGGTAGCGGCAGATCCGGTCCGCATTCAGCATGCCGATTTTTTCCCGCGCCGTGCCCAAGAACTTTTCGATTTCCTCATCCCGGTCCGACGCCGTCGAGGCAAGGCCCATTTCCAGAATCACATTTTCAACCGCCATGTCACAGGAAAAATTCCAGAGAAGGGGATCCCTCTCCGCGCTTTCAAACGGATGCCGGAACAGACAGTGGAGCACCATATGCAGAAAAGCCCGCGAGCAGCTGCCGCGGTCTTTCCTTGCCTGGGAAATGACGCAGAGACTGCTGTAGCGGATCCATTTCCCGTTGGTTCCGAAAGAAGCGATGTCCTCGTCCGCCAAAAGAGGCATATGGAAAAAAGCTCTGTTCAGATAGGGCAGGTCCGCCATCAGGCAGTCGCGCGAAAATTCCATGACCTTCCGGGCAAGGGTACCGACCTCGGAGGGTACGGCAGCTGCGGCCGGCTTCATGCCGGATCCGCTTTCTTTCTGTCAAAGCGGAAGACGAGTCCGAATTTGAAAATCAGAAGGGCGACGATGCCCACCATGATCCAGGCCGTCACGTGGTCGAACAGCGCATGCTGCTTGATGAAGAGCGTTCCGATAATGATGAGGAAAGCCCAGATCACCATCACGGCCCTGACCGGGAATTTCTTCATCCAGCGTGCATGGCTTACAAGAAGCATCAGCACGATCACGGCACTGTCGTAAACGTGGATGCTCGGCCAGACATTTTCCGCCGAGTCCGCTTTCCAGAGTCCGGCAATCAGCATCGTGAAGAAATTATTCCGCGGAAGGACTTCCGGACGGAGATCCAGATGGTTCGGGAAAAAAGTGGAGATCAGAAGGAAGGCGGTCATGCCGATCATCAGGAAAGTCGACAGCTTGTCGTAAGCATCCTCGTCCTGGAAAAGCAGGAGCAGGATGCCGAACGGCAGCAGGGCAAACCAGGAAAGATACGGGATGACGAAAGCTTCCACAAAAGGAATGGCCCTGTCGATCGGCCATTCGATGAGCATGGAATCCGGGCGCTCGATTCCGTCGATGATCAGGAACCACGTCACATAGACAGCCATGTAAACAGCCAGCGGCACCAGATGCTTGAGTTTTTTCTTCAGGACATTTTTTGACATAGTATGATTATACCAAAGCCCTTTTTGAATGCAAATATACAAAAAGAGGTTTGCGTATACCGCAAACCCCTTCTCTTCTTAAAAAAGATGGAAGGTGCAGGATTCGAACCTGTGACCTTTCACACGTCAAGCGAATGCTCTCCCAGCTGAGCTAACCTTCCATTTTTCAAGCAAAAATGATTATAACAAACAAAACGTCAAATGTAAACCTCAAATTTTCAGAAATACCAGTTTCCGCCGATCTGCACATAAGTTCCGGTACGGTTGCTGCTCCGGAAATACAGATATCCGTGGTTGCGGATTCCTTTGGTGAGGCAGTCGTTCACCGCCTGCTTGACGTAGTCCGGTACATTTCCCCCGAGCCGTCTCTGCCAGTAGATGCTGGAGGAAATGGTCGGTGAATAGCAGAACTGGTTGTAGGCCGTCAGCTGTCCGAGGGCTGTCGTGCCGTGTCCTCCGTAATTGATGTCGGCGCGGTTCATGGCGCAGGAAATGACAGCCAGTGCGCCAGTATAGCTTCTGTCGTCCTCCTGTCCCACGATGGCCCAGATGAGTTCGAGCTCGCTCTGCGTATAGCCGGTATCCGTCGAAGCACTGCCGGAAGCCGAAGACACTTCTGCTGAAGTTTCGGCGACGGATGCGGAGGATGCCGGTGAAGACGATTCTGTCTGCGCTGCTGCTGAAGATGCTGCCTCGGAAGCTGCCTTCTGAGCTGCTTCATTTGCCGCTTTCTGGGCTGCCGCCTCATCTGCTGCCTTCCGCGCTGCCTCTGCCGCCGCTGCCTGCTGTGCCGCAAGAGCTGCCGCGGCTTCTTCTTCCGCTTTTCTCTTCGCTTCCGCTTCGGCTGCCGCACGTGCCTGAAGTTCCGTCAGCAAGTTCTGCTGTTCGGAAATCTGGCTCTGCAGGTCAGATGCGAGATCTTCCTGGGCGCTGATGTTTGCCACGTATTCGCTGATTTTTTCATTGGTCGAATCAGCCAGGGCCTGGACTTCCGCCTGTTTATTCTGCTGCTCGCTCTGAAGGGATTCCAGGGCATCTTCTTCGGAAAGAAGGGCAAGCTCCTTATTTTCCACTTCCTCGCGGGCATTCTTGTATTCATCAAGGCACTGACGGTCATAGTCCTGCATCTGACGGATTTCGTCGACCCGGTTAATGAAGTCGGTAATGCTCTCCGATTCCACGACGGTCGTCAGCAGATCGTTCTGCCCGTTCTCATACATGTACTGGATCCGGGTCTCCATGTCGTCGTACTGGTCTTCTTCCGCGGCTTTTGCATTCTGGACATCCGTGCGCGTCTGCTCGATTTCCGACTGCTTGGCCGTAATCTGCGAAGCAAGATTGTTCAGAGAATTCGTCAGCTCCGCGATCTGGCTGTTCAGGTCATTCAGGTATGACGAAAGACCGTCCTTCTCCGTCTGAAGCGAATCAATCGTATTTTCGGTCTCTCCAAGGTTTGCTTCTGCCGAATCCTTCTTTGCCTGCGCATCAGCGATATCCGACTGCGTATCCGCATACGCCGGACAGACTGATGAGACCGCAATCGCGGCCGACAGCAGAAGGATACCTAGCTTCTTCCTCAGCATAAAAAATCCTGCCTTTCTCTGAAATCTGAGATCAGCAGGAATTATATCATGTTATGGAAACTAAAGAAAGACTTTTTTACCAATTTTGTAATATTATTGTAATAAATAGTAATTTATGTGTCACATTCAACTATATCTTGTGGTTTTCCGATGCTTACGACGCAGATGCGGAAGCCGATGCCGACGCCGAAGATCCCGACCCGTCTGATACGGAAACCGAAGCAGACGCACCGGATCCGGCAGCGGAAGCACCTGCCGAAACGCCGGAGCCGTCCGCGAACTTCTCATTGATCGAGGAAATGTTTCCCTTGGAATCAACCTCGACCGTCACGCTCTGCGTTTCCGCCTTCTCTCCGCCTTCCCAGTTCTGTCCGTATGTGAAGGTCACGACAGCTGTGCCTTCGGCAAGACTTTTGAATGTGAAATGGTCATAGCCTCCCGCACCGTCGAGTGCGCTTCCCGTGCTGTCCGTCTTCGACACATAGGTGTCGCTTGTGAATTCCAGGATGCTCGGGTTTGAAATCGACTGTTCCCATGTATAGCCGGTCGTCGGATTCGATTCCAGGGTAACCGTCAGCGTGTTGCCGCTGAAATCGGCGCCTTCTTTTACCCCGGAAGATTTCGAGCAGCCGGCAAGAACCGTAACGGCCAGAATCAGGCAGAGCAGCAGTGCAGTTAATTTTTTCATCAGATCAGAACTCCTTTCAGATCAGACGCCTCAGGCCACGACGGCCTTCCCGGTGTAAAGCTGGTAATATTTTCCTTTCTCGGCAAGCAGCTGCGCATGCGTGCCTTTTTCGATGATGTGTCCGTTCTCCATGACCATGATGCAGTCGGAGTTCTGAATCGTCGAAAGACGGTGGGCAATGACGAACGTCGTCCTGCCCCTCATCAGCCTGTCCATTCCTTCCTGTACGATCTTCTCGGTACGGGAGTCGATGGAAGACGTCGCTTCATCGAGAATGAGCACCGGCGGATCCGCGATTGCCGCCCTGGCAATTGCCAGAAGCTGCCTCTGGCCCTGGGAAAGATTTGCTCCGTCCCCGCTCAGCATCGTGTCATAGCCTTCCGGAAGACGTTCGATGAAGCCGTCCGCATTGGCAAGTCTGGCTGCCGCCTGCACTTCCTCATCCGTCGCATCCAGCTTCCCGAAGCGGATGTTCTCGCTCACGGTGCCGGTAAAAAGATGCGTATCCTGAAGAACGATGCCCAGCGAATGCCGCAGGTCCTCTTTCCGGATCTTGTTGATATTGATGCCGTCGTAGCGGATCTTTCCATCCTGGACGTCATAGAACCGGGTAATCAGGTTCATGATGGTCGTCTTGCCGGCACCGGTTGAACCGACAAAAGCAATCTTCTGTCCCGGCGTCGCAAAGAGGTCGATGTCATGCAGGATGACACGTTCCGGCACGTAGCCGAAATCGACGCTGTCCATGACGATGTCGCCCTTCAGTTCCTTGTATTCCGTCGTTCCGTCCGTCTTATGGAAATGTTTCCATGCCCACAGTTCGGTCCGCTCTTTTGCTTCCGTCAGCTTTCCGTCTTTGTATTCCGCATTGACAAGCGTTACATAGCCGTCATCCGTTTCCGGCGTCTCATCGAGCAGCTTGAAGACTCTGTCCGCGCCGGCCAGGGCCATGACGATGGAATTGAGCTGCTGGCTCAGCTGGCTGATCGGCATATTGAAGCTCTTGTTGAAGGTAAGGAAAGAAGCAAGTCCTCCGACCGTAAGCGCTCCCGCGCCCCCGCCGAAATTGATGACGAGAATGCCGCCGACAATCGCACACAGGACATAGCTGGCATTTCCCAGCTGGGCTGTCACAGGCATGAGGACGTTTGCAAAACGGTTGGCCTTATTTGCCGAATCATACAGTTCGTCATTGAGCTTCTCGAATTCACTGATGGCTTCTTCCTCATGGGAGAACACCTTGACAACTTTCTCGCCTGCCATCATTTCCTCGATAAAGCCGTTCACGGTTCCGAGATTCCTCTGCTGCTTCACGAAATACTTTCCGGATGCACCGGCAAGGTACTTCGTCGCCACCATCATCACGGCGACCATCGCCACCGTAAGGACTGTCAGCGGAAGGCTCAGGATGATCATGCTGACAAACGTGCTGACGATGGTAATCGCCGAAGAGAGCATCTGCGTAAGGCTCTGGCTGATCATCTGACGCAGCGTATCGACATCGTTCGTGTAAATGGACATGATGTCGCCGCGCGAATGCGTATCGAAATAGCGGATCGGCAGACTCTCCATATGCGTGAAGAGTTCCTTGCGGAGACGCAGAAGCGTTCCCTGTCCGACATAGATCATCAGCCGGCTCTGCGCAAAGACGGCCAGGACGCCGACGCCATAGAAGATTCCCACGCGCACCATGGCCCACAGAAGCGGTCCGAAATCCGGATCCGGCTTTCCGAGGAGCGGGGTGATGTAGCTATCGATCAGGGTCTTCGTGAACAGCGTTCCCTGGATGGATGCATACACGTTCACGATGATGCAGATCACGACGATGATCATATGAAGCGCATAGTGCTTCATGACATAGCCCAGGAGCCTTTTCAGGATCTTCCCCGGGTTCTCGACGCGGATCTTCACTCCGCGCGGCATTCCTCCGCGGGGGCCGCGGGTACGGAGGTCCTTCGCCTCATCGGCGTTCATCACATTTTCTTCTTTCTTCATCTCACTGACCTCCCTTCTCATCAAAGTCGCCTCCGGAACCCTGCTGGGCCTCGAAGACTTCCCGGAAGATCGTATTGTTCTTCTTCAGATTTTCAGGAGTGTCAAAGCCGTTGACGCGGCCGTTGTCCATGACGATGACGCGGTCCGCCTCCATGACGGCACTGACTCTCTGTGTAATGATCAGCTTCGTCGTACCCGGAATGGCATTTCTCATGCCTTCCCGGATTTTCTTTTCCGTTGCCGTATCGACCGCTGACGTACTGTCGTCCATGACCAGCACCTTCGGTTTTTTCAAAAGGGCGCGCGCAATGCACAGCCTCTGCTTCTGTCCGCCCGACACGTTGCTTCCGCCCTGCTCGATATGCGTATGGTATTTATCCGGGAACTGTTCGATGAATTCATCGGCGCAGGCAATCCGGCAGGCTTCCATGCATTCCTCTTCGGTCGCCTCTTTATTTCCCCAGCGGAGATTGTCAAGAATGGTGCCGGAGAAAAGGACATTGTTCTGGAGGACGACGGCGACCGCGTCGCGCAGTGTCTTCTTATCATACTGTCTCACGTCGATTCCGCCGACCTTCACGTCGCCCTGCGTCACGTCATAGAGACGCGAAATCAGATTGACCAGCGAAGACTTTGCAGAACCCGTACTGCCGATGATGCCGATCACCTCGCCGGACCGGATGTGCAGGTCGATATCCTTGAGGACAGCGGCCCTGCTTCCTTTTACATAGGAGAAATCGACGCCGTCAAAATCGATACTTCCGTCCTTCACCTCAAGAACCGGATTTTCCGGCTCCGCGATCGACGTCTTCTGGTTCAGCACTTCCGCGATACGCTGTGCCGAAGCCGTGGACATCGTGACCATGACGAAGACCATCGCAACCATCATGAGGCTCATCAGGATATTCATGCAGTAAGCCAGAAGGCTCATCAGCTCGCCGGTGGTCAGGTTCCCGGTTACGATCATGTTGGCGCCGAGCCAGGAAATGATGAGGATGCAGGCATAGACCGTCGCGTTCATCAGCGGCGCCACGAGGACCACATTTCCCTCCGCCTTCACGAAGAGACCGTAAAGATTTGTGACGGCCTTGATGAATTTGTTATTTTCATAATCTTCACGGACATAGGCCTTGACGACGCGGATGCCGGACAGATTCTCTTCGACCGACTCATTCAGGGCATCGTATTTCTCAAAGACCTGGCGGAAATATCTGGTCGTTCTCGTCATGATGAGTACCAGGAAAACCGCAAGGATGATTACGGCAACCAGATAGACCGTGGCAATCCTGCCGTTGATCAGAAAGGCAGCCCCCATCGCAAAAATGATGGAGAGCGGTGCCCGGACGAACATGCGCAGAATCATCTGATAGGCATTCTGGATATTCGTGACATCCGTCGTCAGACGCGTCACAAGACCCGACGTGCTGTATTTGTCGATTTCCGCAAAAGAAAAATCCTGGATGTTCCGGAACATGGCGCTGCGCAGGTTCCGGGCAAAACCGGTCGAAGCCTTGGCTCCGAAAAAGCCGCCCATGAAGCCGGCAAACAGACCGATCAGGGCGCATCCCAGCATCATGAGCCCCACCTGGATGATGCGGTTCATGTCGCTTTTGTAGATTCCTTCATCGACGATCATCGACATGAGGAACGGGAGCAGCGTATCGGCGATAACCTCCAGCACCATGAAAAGAGGCGTGAGGATCGACGATGCCTTAAACTCTTTTACTTCTTTAGTTAATGTTTTTATCGTTTCCATAGATGATATGATAACTTCTTTATTTTTTAATGTCCAGCCTTATCTTTATTATTGCATTTCGCCGGAGGCGTGCGTAAAATAAGACTATCTTTTTTTCTGAAAGGAAAACTTATGACACTGATTATTCCGAAAGATTACGATCCGCACATGGATGTCCGCACGACGGAAGCTGCGATCAAGTTCATCCACGACATCTTCACGAAGGAATTCGGCCGGAAAATGAACCTGGAGCGCATCTCCGCTCCCCTCTTCGTCGACAAGTCCACCGGCCTCAACGATAACCTGAACGGCGTCGAGCGCCCGGTCAGCTTTGACATCAAAGCCATCCCGGGAGAGACGATCGAAGTCGTCCAGTCTCTTGCCAAATGGAAGCGTCTTGCCCTGAAGCAGTACGATTTCAAGCCCGGCGAAGGACTCTACACGAACATGAACGCCATCCGCCGCGACGAGGATCTCGACAATCTTCATTCGGTCTACGTGGACCAGTGGGACTGGGAAATGTGCATCGAGAAGAAAGACCGCACGGAGAAGAAGCTGAAGGCAGTCGTCCAGAAGATATTCCAGGTCATCAAGCACATGGAGCACGAGGTCTGGTATCAGTATCCGGATGCCGTCTATAAGCTTCCGGACAAGATCAGCTTCGTCACGACCTCAGAACTCGAAAAACGCTGGCCGAAGAAGACCCGCAAGGAACGCGAGAACCTGATTGCCAAAGAACTGGGCTGCGTCTTCATCATGCAGATCGGCTGGCCGCTGGAAGACGGGAAGCCGCATGACGGACGGGCACCGGACTACGACGACTGGAATTTAAACGGGGATATCATTTTCTGGTTCGAACCGCTGCAGTGCGCCCTGGAGATTTCCAGCATGGGCATCCGCGTCGATGAGACGGCCCTGAAGAAACAGCTGGAAGCTTCAAACTGCATGGACCGCGCGGTCCTTCCGTTCCACAAGGCTCTGCTCGACGGCGAGCTGCCCTACTCGATCGGCGGCGGCATCGGACAGTCCAGGCTGTGCATGCTCCTTCTGGGACGCGCGCACATCGGGGAAGTCCAGGCGTCCATCTGGCCGGACAGCATACGGAAGAAGTGCGCGAAGGGCGGAATCATTCTGCTGTAAAACTGTATTTTCTGCAGAGCATCTGGTTTTCTGACGGGGCCATGCAGGATATGGAGCGGAAAACGAAGAATCCTGCCACGGATTCCTAACCCTCTTTTCAAAAAATACAAAATGGCTGTCTCCTGCGGAACTCGCCTTGAGGCTCAGATTTGATAAGAAGTCTGAGAGCTCATACAGTCCTCGGAGACAGCCGTATTTTTTGATACCTAATTACTGATTTTTAACTCTTCCACAGACCGTGCAGATTGCAGTAAGCATAGGCTGCGACGAATTCATCTCCGTCAACCATGGAGAATTCCGCTGCCGGAACAGCTCCTGCGCCGAGCACCTTGCGCTGTCTTCCCATCTTTGTCTCGATCATGATCCATTCAATGTGATGGGCTTCCTCCATCGGATGCGATACCTCGCCGACTTTGACGACAACTTCATTTCCCTGAATCACGACTACCGGTACGTGTTTCTCCTTGGCAGCCTCTGTCGAGTTCGGCAGGACTTCTGTCATCGGTGAGCCGCAGCAGACCAGCTGGCCGCCGCCTTCATGAACCAGAGCCACCATATTTCCGCATGACTTGCATAAATAGAATTTCATTCAGACCACCTCCTGTGCAATGTCATATGCATCAGTTTTATTATACTATTTTTCAGGCCGGCTGACTGTCTTTTTTATCATTTCGGGGTACCGGAAAACAGAAAAGCACCCACAGGCAGATAATGAGTGATAAAATAGAATTAAACAGGCATTCAAATAAATGCCGGATCCCCGGGGGAACTCAAATGAAGAACAGAATCAGGAAATTCTTATTACTTGCTCTTTCTTCCATACTGATGCTCAGCACATCGACAGGCTGCTCACAGCAGGCGGCCGGAACGGATACCGGAAAAGTCAGGCTCGGCATCGACAACCTGGAGAAGGATTTCAGCATCCTTGCCAATAAGAAAGTAGGCCTTATTACAAATGCGACCGGCGTCGATTCCAGCTTCAGCAGCACGATCGATATCCTGAACGCAAATGCAAAGCTGACTGCCCTTTTTGCGCCGGAGCACGGCATCCGGGGCGCGGCCTCCGCAGGCGATGCGGTCGGCGGGGAAACAGATGCCAAGACAGGGCTGCCGGTTTACAGCCTTTACGGCGAGACGCGCAAGCCCACGGATGAGATGCTGTCCGATGTGGATGTCCTCGTATACGATATCCAGGACGTCGGCTGCCGTTTCTATACCTATATCAGCACGATGCAGTACGCCATGCAGGCGGCTGCCGAAAAGAACATCCCCTTCATCGTGCTGGACCGCCCGAACCCGCTGAACGGAAATACCGTGCAGGGAGACATCCTGGAAGACGGCTTTGAAAGCTTTGTCGGGATTACGCACATTCCCCAGCGCTACGGCCTGACATCCGGCGAGCTGGCCCAGTATATGAATACGGAAGACAAGATCGGCTGCGACCTGACCGTCATCAAAATGAGCAATTGGAAGAGAGACATGTACTATGAAGATACCGGACTCACCTGCTGGGTTCTGCCCTCACCGAACATGCCGACCGTGGATACCGCAGAAGTGTATCCCGGAACCTGCATATTTGAAGGGACAAACGTATCGGAAGGCAGAGGAACCACGAAGCCGTTCGAAATCATCGGCGCTCCGTGGATCGATGCGCAGGCGCTGGCTGACAAAATGAACAGCCTCGGCCTGAACGGGGTACATTTCCGTGCCACATCCTTCACGCCCTCCGCCTCCAAATTCTCCGGTGAAAGCTGCAACGGCGTCGAAGTGCACGTGACGGACCGTTCTGTGTACGACAGCGTGCTATCCGGCATGACGCTCATGTATACGATCCGGGAACTGTACCCGGATGATTTCCAGGTTCTTGACAGCGGCCAGTTTGAACGGCTGAGCGGAACCGATGCCATTAAAAACGGCACCTGCTCCCTCGATGATCTGAAGGCCAAATGTGAAAGCGACTCCA
The DNA here is from genome assembly GCA_022647575.1 of Lachnospiraceae bacterium. GTDB lineage: Bacteria > Bacillota > Clostridia > Lachnospirales > Lachnospiraceae > Chordicoccus. Next base: position 613,838 of record JALCKY010000001.1, read on the forward strand.
AAAGTTTCAAAGCCGCTTCCGCCAAGTACTATCTGTACTGAAGTGAAGAACCACCACCCCCGTCCCCGTGGTTCCGGAGTTCCGGAACCACGGGGACGGGGGTTGTGGTCCCTTTTATTTCAGATCGTCATATTGAGAATCGATGAGACATCCTGCTCGAGCTTGTATTTCGCATTGCGGATCTCGCCGACTTCCTGTTCCGTCATCCGCTCCGGGTTGGTCTTGATGATAATCTTCCGCAGGTACTCGATGTCCGCATGCAGCGTTTTCGCCCCCTGCTTGTCGAGACTTCCCTTGCGCGCCTGGTATTCCTTGTCGACCGCATACACGTATGTTTCGGCGCTGTTGCGGATGTCGAGAAGTTCCTGTCTCCTGGCATCCTCGCCTTCGTAGCGGGCAGCATCCGCCTGCGCGCGGCGGATTTCCTCTTCTGTCATATTCGAGCTGGACGTAATCGTGATCTGCTGCTGGTGTCCGGTTCCCATGTCCTTCGCCGATACTTTCACGATGCCGTTCGCATCGATATCGAAAGTAACCTCGATCTGCGGCACGCCGGCCGGCGCCCTGCGGATGCCGTCCAGGCGGAAGGTTCCCAGGAGCTTATTGTCCCGGACGAATCTTCTCTCGCCCTGGTAGACATTGACATCGACGGCTGTCTGGAAATTCCCGGCCGTCGTAAAGATCTGGCTTTTCCTCGTCGGAATCGTCGAGTTGCGTCCGATGAGCACCGAGGAAATGCCCCCGACCGTCTCAATCGAAAGGGACAGCGGAGTCACGTCGAGAAGAACGAGCGATGCGGCGGCGGAGCCGACGGAAAGTTCATTTCCCAGCTTGCCTCCCTGAACGGCCGCTCCCAGGGCGACGCATTCATCCGGATTGATGTTCCGGCTCGGATCCTTGCCGAGCAGCGAGCGCACCTTTCCCACGACGCAGGGCATACGCGTGCTGCCGCCGACAAGAAGCACCCGGTCGATCTGCTGCGGGGAAAGCTTGGCATCCGCAAGCGCTGAACGCACCGGCTGCTCCGTGCGGCCCAGCAGGTCCGCCGTCAGGGATTCGAACAGCTGTCGCGTGACAGGGATATCCAGATTCACAGGCTGACCTTTTACATTGGCAATGAACGGCAGATTGAAGGAATAATGATCGGCTGTGGAAAGCGCGATCTTCGCCTTCTCCGCTTCTTCCTTTACGCGGCTCATGGCGACCGGATCTTTTTCGAGCTTGACCTTCGCTTCTTTCCTGAATTCCTTCACGATGTAATCCGTAAGCCGTGCATCCCAGTCGTCGCCGCCCAGATGGTTGTCGCCGGCTGTTGCCAGCACTTCAAGAATGCCGTCGCCCATGCGGATGATCGACACGTCAAATGTCCCGCCGCCCAGGTCATACACGAGAATCGTCTGTGCCTGTCCGTGGTCGAGACCGTACGCCAGTGCCGCGGCAGTCGGCTCATTGATGATGCGCTTCACGCTGAGTCCGGCAATGCGTCCGGCATCTTTCGTCGCCTGTCTCTGGGCATCGGAAAAATAGGCCGGAACCGTAATGACGGCATCGCTGACCGGACCGCCCAGATATGCTTCGGCATCTTTCTTCAGCTTCATCAGGATCATCGCGGAAATTTCCTGCGGCGTATAATTTTTGCCGTCGATGTTCTTCGTCCATCGGCTGCCCATTTCCCTCTTGATGCTGGAAATGGTTCTGTCCGTATTGATGGCTTCCTGTCTTCTTGCCGCCGCGCCGACGATGCGCGTGCCGTCTTTGGAAAATGCGACGACGGACGGAGTCGTACGCATGCCTTCCTTATTCGGGATAACCGCCGGCACATCTCCTTCGAGTACCGCCACACAGCTGTTGGTCGTTCCCAGATCGATTCCGATTGTCTTGGACATTGTATTCCTTTCCCGCGGCTGTTTTCTGCCGCGGATTCTCTTATATGATTCGGATATCATACACCCGATTTGTGTTCAAACTGTTTTCATGCAGAATTTTCATCCGATGAATTTTCTGCTTCAGCCGTATAAAAAATCCTCCGTCTTCACCCAATGCCTTCATTCGGCATTCCGGTCGGACGGGGGATTCCTGCACTGAATAAAAATTCATTCCTTTTTCAGCAGGATCAGTTCGCTCTTCTTTACGCCTGCCGCACGGGCAACCACCGAGGACGGTCCCCTGAAGGATATCGGCTTTCCGTAAATGTCGCAGATTTTTCCGCCGGCTTCCGTCACGATCAGCGCTCCGGCGCAGTAGTCCCACAGGCCCAGGCACATTTCAAAGAAAAGCACGGTCGAGCCGCAGGCCACCTTGCAGAGGTCGTACGCAGCCGAGCCGGAACGGCGGAGATCCGCGCAGCGGCCCAGATAATCATAGGCCATCTTCATGGAGATCTTTGAGAACTTCGCCTGGTACGGCGTCGTCCCGAAGGAAATGAGGCATCTCTTCATCGGCTCTTTGGAAACATGGATCGGTTTTCCGTTGAGCGTGCTGCCCTTTCCCTTCATTGCCGAAAACAATTCATCCGTGTAGGGGTTGTAGACCACGCCGATGAAAGGTTTCCCGTCTTTCAGAAGTCCGATCGAAATCATCGACGGCCTGTAGGCATAGATGAAATTCGTCGTTCCGTCAATCGGGTCGATGACAAATGCATATCCTTTTTTATAGGTGCTTTTGAAAGCATCCTCGCCGTTTTCTTCTCCGACGAAATTGGCTTCCGGAAGAAGTTCCCTGAGTTTTCCCTCGAGGAATTGCTGGCTCTTCTTATCATACGCCGTCACGAAATTCGCATGTCCGTCTTTATCCGACGTGACGCTTTCGGGATCTTTCGCTTCCAGCAGGATGTGCCCGCCTTCCCTGATGATTTTTTCGATGCCTTCCTGAATCTCTCTGTCTGTCATGTTCTGTCCTTTCTCTGCTGCCCTTGCTGTGCTGCTCTTCCTGTACTGCCCTTGCTCTGCTGCTCTTTCTCTGCTGCCCTTCCTGTACTGCCCTTGCTGTGCTGCCCTTGCTGTGCTTCCCTGACCGTCCGGCTGCAGAAGTAAGTTCTTCTCAGTCGCGGTAGATATACGTCTGCATAATGTCTTCCCAGGTCTCGACTCTCTTCATGAGGGAAGTCGTTCCGTCCGGCTTCTCTTCGATCATCGCGCACTGCGGAAGAATGAACGGGGGTTTCTGCGTATTGGTATAGCCGCCGACATTTCCGAAAATAATCAGGTCGCCGACGGAAACAGGTCCGCTGTAATCCCGGTAGACCACATCGTATTCCAGGCAGGTGTATCCGACAAAATCAGCGTGCACGACCGTCTCGCTTTCGCTGCCTGTCGGCAGGACTTCGATCGGAAGATTGAAATCGGTGCTGATTTTCCCGAGATTGAATTTGCTGGTATCCAGCACGACAAAGGTCTTTCCTTTGATGTGCTTGACCGCGGTCACGGACGCGATCATGGTAACATAGCGGTTGTCGAGATCCGTCCCCGGCTCCGTAAAGAGCACCGGTCTTTGCTCCGGCTGATAGGAGTCGTAGTGCTCGGCAATGGGCCGGATGGCCGCTTCCGCATAATCTTCATAAGAGGGAATTTCCATTTTGAAAAATGAAGCAACTTCCGGCTGGACGACGCCGAACATGCCGCTTCCCAGATCCAGGTATTCCGGCGGATCGTTCGGGAAATACCGGTCGGCAATCTCCAGCATCTGCGTGGCGCGGCTGTTCCAGCTTTCGACCGTACGGGATTTGCTGATGTGGCAGTGCAGTCCGGAAAGCGTGACATTCTTCGCGGCACGGATTCTGCTGACGGCTTCATCGAAATCGCCGTTGTCCGTATCGATGCCGAACCGGGAAACAAACGGCTGGCCCACATCGATGTTGGCGCGAAGTCCGAGCTTGAAATTCCTGTCCGGATGGGCTGCCGCAAAAGCAAGGTCGCGTTCCAGTTCATCGAGGCTGTCGACATTGACAATGCCGCCGTTCATCATATGCTCTTCCAGCAGCGGTCCCTTGGCCGGACCGTTGTAGAGAATGTGAGGGCTGTCGTATCCCAGACGCTTTGCAAAGTTGTACTCCATGTCGGAAACAACTTCCGCATAGCCGCCCAGATCCTTGATGATCTCGCAGATGCGGGGCGTATAATTCGTCTTGACGGAATAGGCTGTCTCGTATTTCGGGTAAGCCTCTTTCAGCGCTTTCTCATGGGCACTGTAATTTCCGGTGAATTCCGCCGAATGGAAAACATAGCACGGCGAACCGTACTGCTCCAGGATTTTCTTTGATTCCGCGATCGTGTCCTGAACAGACCTGATCTGTTCTTCTGATGTCTTCTTCATTTTTATTCCCTCTTTCAGCTTTTTATTTTTGTTCGCAGTCCATGACATTTCCTGATCCTGCGAACAGATTATCACCTGTCTGCTTCATTCATTAAGATTTTGCTGCTGCTCTAGTTTAATATCCTGATGTCAGGACGTCAAGCCCTGAAGCGGTGCGGAAAACTGCAAATTTCTCTCCGTATTCAGGGAATCGAACTTGATGACGTAGTACCCTTCTCCCGCCTCGACCTTCAGGACCGTTCCCGGGCCGAAAACTTCATGCCGGACCCGGCTGCCTTCTTCAAAGAGATTCCGCCTCTTTTCAAGCTTTTCCTCATCCTGCCGGATGAAGCGCGTGCTCCTCTCAACGATTTCCCGGTCCGGCTCCGTCACGCATTCGATGTTCTCAAGACCTGCCTCGAAAATGAACCGGCTCGGATATTTGAAGACTCCGTCGTTCGTGACCCCTTCCGAATCCGAAAGGTACAGCCTGTCTTTGGCGCGCGTCATTGCCACGTACGCCAGTCTTCTCTCCTCGTCCATATCGTCCGGCATCAGCACTTTCCTGCTGGGAAATACTCCCTCGTTGAGGCCGCATAAAAAGACGCAGGGATATTCCATTCCCTTGGCGGTGTGCACGGTCATGAGCTTGACGGTGTCCGCTTTTTCTTCCTGGTCGAGATTCGTAAAAAGGGCAATGCGGCCAAGGAAATCCCGGAGCGTCGTATCGCAATCCTGTCCGGCATCGGCGACCGCCCTTTTGAATTCCGCTTCATTGTCGAGTCTTTCCTGATCGCCCTGCAGGCGCAGGTACGATTCATACCCCGTCCGGTCCAGCACCATCTGCAGGATGTCCGAAAGCATCGGTGCCTCCCGGTCCGGATCCCGCATGAGGCCCTGTGCGACCGCTTCTTCCTGCAGGATCACTTCGAGCCTCACGCTTTCCACCGCTTCCGCGTAAGACTTTGCGCCCGTCTTTTCAAAGATCTCATTTTCCAGATTGTCCTTCAGCGAATCGTAGAGGGACTTTCCGTGCGATTCGGAATATTCCCGCAGGAACTCCAGCTTCTTCTTTCCGATTTTTCTCGAAGGAAGATTCACCGTCCGCAGGAAGGCATTGTCGTCGCCGTCCGTGAGCATGCGCAGGAAGCAGACCATGTCGCGGATTTCCCTGCGCCCGTAGAATTCAACGCCGCTGAAAATGCGGTACGGAATCTTTTCCTTAATAAAAGCTTCCTCCAGCGCCCGGGAAAGATAATGTGCCCGGTACAGCACGCCGATGCGGCCGTACGGAATGCCCTCGTCCTTCAGCGTCAGGATTTCCCCGGAGATCCACTCCGCTTCCTCCTTCTCGCTTTTGGCATGGAAATAGAGCGGCTTCTTTCCGCCCGGCCTGACCGCCCTGAGCTTCTTCGGATAGCGGAGCTTATTATTGGAAATGACGCAGTCAGCGGCCTTCAGGATTTCCGGCGTCGAACGGTAATTTGCATCGAGCACGATCGTCTTCGCATCCGGGAACTTCTTATCGAAGTCCAAAAAAAGGTGCATGTGCGATCCTCTCCAGGTATAGATCGTCTGGTCCGGATCGCCGACGATGAACAGGTTCTTATGCTTCCCCGAAAGAACTTGCGCGATCGTGTACTGCCGAAGGCTTACGTCCTGGAACTCGTCGATCATCACGTATTCCATGCGGTCCTGCCATTTCGCGCGGATGTCCGGAAAGTTCTTCAGGATATAGGACGCAAAATTGATCAGGTCGTTGAAATCAAGGCCGAAGCATTTCTTCTGTTCATACAGATAGCGCAGGAAGATTTCCTCGTCGCGGTCTTTGGCCGCTGCGAAACGCGCCTTGAGCTCGTCATTGTTCAGCAGATAGAAATCATCGATGTACGACTCCGTCTGCATTTTCTTTCCTTCCAGCACTTCGTCGATGGTCCGCTTGATCGTCGTGTCTCGGAGCGTCAGGTGCATGTCCTCGAAGACCCTCTCCAGAATATCCTTTTCATCCTCCGTGTCCAGGATCAAAAATTCTTTCGGGAAATGAAGCACGTGCACGTCTTCTCTTAACAGCTGCACGCAGAACGCATGGATGGTGCAGACATAGCCGAGATCGAGATTGTCCCCGAGCATCGAACGGACGCGGCTCTTCATTTCATTTGCCGCACGGTTCGTAAACGTCACGCAGAGAATGTTCTTCGGCGCGACGCCGAGCTTCGAGACCAGATAGCAGTACCGGGACGTCAGGGCACGCGTCTTGCCGGTGCCGGCTCCTGCCAGCACGCGCACATAGCCCTCGGTCGCAAGAACCGCGGCCTTCTGCTCCTCATTTAATTTTTCCATAAAATCATCCGGCATGCCTGTCTCCGCTTTTAATGCCGTCAGTTTCTCAGCTTCCGTTTTTCAGATATTCCGTCACGATCAGGTCGACGGCCTTGTCGTAGCTCAGGATTCCTTCGCTCTCACCCTGCGACTTCAGATAGGAATCGTTCAGGCTGTCGGCCGTTTCCCGGGCCTTGCCCTTGCGGGCATCCCAGTATTTTGAATTCGCTTCCAGATCCAGATTGGCTCTCTGATCCAGCTGTCCCGCAGCCGACTCCCACAGGGACTTGTCACGCGCATAGAGTTCGTTTCCGACATAGACCCAGCCGGTCAGGTATCCGCTGTAGGAAATATCCGCATCCGATGAATCCCGGCAGGCGAGGTAGGCGATAAAATTGCATTCATCTTCCGGCATCGAGCCATGCAGATGCGAAAGCTCATGGCACATCGTAAACGGAATGTTGTAGGCCGTCATGTCGACGTTGACATTCGCTTCCATCGTCGCAGCTGAAAAGACACCCGTGATCCCCAGGTAGGAAAGCGCCCAGGAATTGAATACGTCTTTTGTTTCCGGATAATAGCCCGACAGGATGGGATAAATTTTCGCTTCATTTTCCATGGCGGTCCGGATCCGTTCCTTAAGGTTCCCGGACACCGTCATGATTTCATTTTCATCCCGGCTGACGGAACCCGCCCGCGCATTGATATTCTGAATCAGCATCCGTCCTGTCGCCGCCAGATTCTCCGTCGAATAGGAACCGCTTGAAAGTCCGTATCTTTCGGAAAAACTCGGCTGGGAAAACGGCACGTCCTGATTGGCTTCGTACAGGAAGAAAAGAACCGCGGCAATGAGAAGAAGCACGGCTCCCCTGTTCAGCATGTATTTTCCGGCGCCGGTTCTCCGCACGCCTTTTACGATGCTCCGCACGATCCACACGACAAGGAGAAGGATCAGCAGATAGATCAGCATCTCGGCCAGCGAAAAAGGAAGGAAGCCGCTCAGGCGTCCCAGCGTATTCACCGCGATCGGGTTCATGATCTGCGTGAACCTTTCGGCAAAGCCTGACACGCCGCAGAGAAGGCGCAGGACAACCGCTGCCGCAGCAAAAGCTGCGGCGGTGTAAACCTTGCTCATACGCGGAGGCTCTTCTTTTTGAATTCGGTGACATAGACCTGCTTGACATCGAACCCGTGCGCGGCAAATTTCGAATTCAGGAATTCATACACATAAGGCGTGATGCGGATCAGATTGAGACGGACCGGAAACTTCGCCAGCTTCTCCGGATCATGTCCGGCGGCTTCCGCCGCTTTCCGGTATTCATCATTCATATACGGAATAATGGAGGCACGGCCGGTGATCTGCAGCCCGCCCAGCTTGTCCATTCCGGCATACGGATCGTAAATCGCTGCAGAGACTTTTTCATTTACCAGAAGGCCGCGGAACTTGCTGCCGCCTTCCGAGAAAATGTAAAACATTTCATCGAGATAGGTATAGCCCACCGGAGTGCAGCGCACGTCCTTCTCGGTGCTGGTCGCAAGCGCCATCGTATCATGCGAGGAAATGAACGCGCGGATCGAATCCATCAGCGTTTCCGCATCCATCGGCTTCTTCGGGTCGCGGAGGACTTTCGCGATCTCATGGCCCGCCTCGATGGCCTGCGCTTCGCCGCTGATGAAGCGGCTGGAAATCTCTCCGCAGCCGATCAGGTCCTGCATGTCCAGAATGTATTTTCCGAAGCCGGTGTCGGAAATGCCGACGCCCACGAATGCAACCTGTTTCTTCTTCAGGCGCTCTTTGTTCTCAGTCAGGTAGACCTTCGTCTTGCCCGCCGTCAGCGTCCCGTAGAAATTGAAGACGAAACAGACCTTCTCATAAGCATCGAAGCTTTCCGGTGCCTCGGTCAGTTCCGCCGTCATTGCATTTCCGATCAGATAGCTCAGGGAATCTGCAATCCGTTCCGTCGTGCTCATTTTTCCGTCGTAGAGAATCAGTGTGCTCGCCATTTCTTCCGCCTTTCTAACCCGCGTATTTTTCTGCTGCCGCGGGAATGACATCAATGTTCTGCGCCAGGATCTTCGGGAACTGATCAATCGCGACCGGGCATTTCCCGCTCCCGGTTTCAATCGTGACCGATGGGATGCAGCGGATGAGCTCCATGTAGTCGGAGCATCCGCCGACTGCCTTCGATGAATCGGTATAGGCTGCCACGAATGCATAGCCCGTCAGATTCGTGCACATCGTCCCGAGTACCTTATTTGCCGCAAGCAGGTCCCCGGTCAGTCCGTAATTCCAGTAGACGGTCTGCCCCGCCGCGTGATAGGAAATGAAGCAGACGCAGTTGATGCGGTCCACGAGCGAGATCAGCGCCTTCGTTTCCGCTTCCGAATTCGCGGAGAGTCCCTTGTAGCAGTCGGTCGAACTGTACGGGACGCCCGTCACGTAGTTCTCCCAGTTCACGTCAAAATTCTTGTTGAGGTCGACACCCCGGGCATTGGCCTTGAACGTCTTGTAATAATCCGCTTCCGATGCCTTCGTGCGGCCGAGTCTTGTATCCGATGCATAGGTCTCTTCCAGACTCTTCCGGAGACTTGCCTTCGCGATATGGTCAAGTCCCGACTGCGCCACCGTGTCGCCGTCCGGATTCGTCATCGGCACCATGTGGATGCAGACATTGGAAAAAAGATCTGCATAAGTCCTGCCGTCATAGGTACCGGTCTGATAATTCATGAGATAAAGCTCGAGTGATTTCATCGCCGTCAGCGTGTTGATGTATTCCCGCGCATGCAGGGAATACTGCACGACGATATGATTGGCCGCCTGGGGGTTTCCGATGACCGCTTCCATGACCTGCCGTCCGTCCGCCGTCTCGCCGAGCGAATCGACGGTAACCAGATCCGGATAGCGGACCGAAAGCAGATACAGGTCGCGTCTCATTTCCTCATAAGTATAGGCGGCATGATCGATCGGCACGATCTCGTCCCCGTCTGCCGGCATCTGTGATGCCCACACGGACTCATCCGTTTCTTTGTACGGAACATCCGGTTCCGTACTCTCGTCCGAAGAATCCCCTCCCGAAGAAGTGTCTGAGACAGCGGAGGCAGAATCCCCCGCATGAGAGGCATCGGAAATGCCTGAAGCGCTGCCGCTTCCGGAAGAAGTTCCGTGTCCTGCCGAAGAGACCTCCGAAGCAGAAACGACAGCCCGGGAAACAGAAGCACCGGAAAGCGTACTGCCTGCCACATTCAGATACCAGCGGATTCCAAGGGTGGCGATGCCCGCCGCAAGTCCTATAAGAACTCCTGACAGAAGGATCGTCGCAATGAATTTTTTCTTGTTCCCCCGGTTATCCATTCAGAAAAGCAGTCTCCGTAAATGAAATTCAGTTTCCGAAATAAGCATCGATGCCGTTGGCCAGTCCCTCGACGATGGCCGCCTGTCCTGAAGAGGATGCCATGTAGAGATCATCGCTCTGGTTGCTCATGAAGCCCATTTCCACAATGGCGACCGGCATCTTGGCCCAGTTGATGCCCGTCATGTCGTCGCCTTCCAGCAGTCCCCTGTTGCGAAGTCCCGTGGCTGCGCACTCGCCGTTCACCAGAAGCTGTGCAAGCCTTCTGGAACCGGAAATGACCGAAGAACTCAGATACGGGTTCGAAGTCGAAGGCGCATAGCAGAGAGCTCCGCTGACCGAACTGCTGTCGACGGAATTTCCATGGATCCTGACGAAAATGTCAGCGCCCGCATCCGCCGCCATCTGTGCTCTTTCGGCGTTGCTGATGTCGACGTCATTGGTCGTACGGATCATATAGACGCTGTAGCCGCGGCTCTGAAGTTCGTCCCGCAGCTTCAGCGAGACATCCAGATTGAGCTGATATTCATTGAGTCCGGACCAGTCTCCGTAGGTACCGGAGGAAACCTTCTGCTTCATGGTCGAGGAACCCGGTCCGACCGGTTCCGTGCCGGTATCGGCATGGAGCTGATGTCCCGCATCGATCGCCACCAGACGGCTGTTTTTCTTCGGAGCCGTATAAACAGATGCCGTCGTCGGAATCAGCGAAAAAGCCTGCGCCGCTGTTCCGTTTCCGTTATAGGCCTGCACGTTCGTGCCGGCAGCCGACTGACCGCCCGCCACGTCCAGGACCGTCCCGAGCGCCGAAAGAATGGTGTATTTCCCGTCGCCGGCATAGACGAATTTCCAGCTTCTGGGCATTGGAACCATTTCCGTCATACTGCTGGACATTGGCTCCTGACGCACTGCTCCGCGAAGATGCTGGATATCGACCGGTCGGCAGCAGTGCGTCAGGAGCCTATGTCCAGCAGGATGACGGAAGATGGTTCCAGATGCCCAGAAGTGGAAATTCGTCTATGCCGGCGACGGGAAAGTGAGCAGCGCAGTTCCGTTTCGTCGCTCGGGACGGTCGCTGGACGTGGCAGCCGACTGACCGCCCGCCACGTCCAGGACCGTCCCGAGCGCCGAAAGAATGGTGTATTTCCCGTCGCCGGCATAGACGAATTTCCACTTCTGGGCATTGGAACCATTTCCGTCATACTGCTGGACATTGGCTCCTGACGCACTGCTGCCGCCGGTGATATCCAGCATCTTCGCGGAGCAGGCACACTGCAGAGTATACCAGCCGCCGCCCAGGTAGCTGGTCACGAACTTCTGCGCATTGGTCGAATTCGAATTCCAGATCTGCAGATTTCCGCCGTTTTCCGTGGAGGCACCTGCGATATCCAGTACTTTTGAAGAATCCAGGGAAGAGGAAATCATGAAGGTCCCGCTGCTCGGAAGCGTGCGTGCGGAATCCGTCATTTCAAAGGAAAAGCTCTGGGCAGCCGTGCCGTTTAAAGACCAGAGCTGCACGTTTCTCCCATTTTCGCTGAGTCCGCCGGAGACATCCATGCCGCAGGCCGAAGACAGTTCAGACACCAGCGTATAGCATCCGTCGGCCGTCGGCACCGCCTTCCATTTCTGGGATGCGGTATTATTATAGGTATACTGCTGAACATTGGTGCCGTCGGATGTCTGCCCGCCCGCCACGTCGAGGGCCAGGGAAGAACACAGAGGACTGATGAGGAACGAGCCGTCGGATACGGCCGTCAGGGTAAAGAGCTGCGCTCCGGTATTGTTCTGATCCCAGATATCGAGATTGCCGCCGCTTGCCGTGCTGCCTCCCGCAATATCCAGAACCTTCTCATCCGCATAGGAAGTGTGGATGATGTAGGTTCCGCTCGTCAGCGTTTCCGCAGATGCGGGCGTAAAAACAAAATGCTGGGCAGCCGTCCCGTTGCTTTCATAAATCTGAATCGCGTTTCCGGCACTTGCAATGGCGCCCGGAACGTCAAAGACCAGGGAGCAGCTGGAAGGACTGATCAGACAGGAGCCTGAAGCCTCGTCCCTGAGAATGCGGAATTTCTGGGCAGCTGTGCGGTTGCGGCTGTATTGCTGGACTTTCGTGCCGTTGACCGTTCCGCCGCCGCGGATATCCACGGATTTTCCCGAATAATAGCTGTAGATGGAATAGAGGTTATTTCCCAGCGGTCTTACGACAAACTTCTGCGCCGCACTGCCGCCGGCATCCTGAAGAGTAACGGAGGCTGTGGAATCATAGCTGTTTCCATCTATGCCGAGCACCTTTGAAGAATCCAGACTCGAGCTGATCGTATAGATTCCCGCGGAAAGGTTCGCATCAGATGCGGAAGCACTGACCTCCTGAAGCCCCGCAGCGGGACAGATTCCGCCGATAAGACTGAGAATCAGGGCAAATGAGGCTAAGACTGCAGTCATTTTCTTCATGTTGAAATCCTCCATGGACTGATTATATCATGAACCGGCCTAAAAAGGAGTTTGAATTGCAAAACCCTCCTCCATAGTGTAGAATGTCTTCATATGACACCAATCGTAAAAATGATCATATTTTTCATCATTCTCCAGACGGTCTCATCTCTGCTTCTGACATGGACCGGCGTGGTGGCAACTTGCGGACTTTTGCTCCGCAAGCGTAAAAAGCATGAAAAAATCACCAATAAAAAGAACCGTTTTGCCGTCATTGTCTGCGCGCGAAATGAAGAAAAGGTACTGCCCTATCTTCTGGATTCCCTCGCCAGACAGGAATACCCCAAGGATTTCTGGCACGTCTACGTCATTGCCGATCACTGCACCGACCATACGGCCGACGTCGTCCGGCACTATCCCCTGGCAACCGTCTGGGAGCGCAACGAAGGCCCCCGCACCGGCAAGGGCGATGTCCTCAACTGGGGACTCCGGCGCCTGCGGGAAGAGCGGGCCATGGCTTATGACGCCATTCTTGTCTTTGATGCCGACAATGTCGCTGCCCCGAATTTCATGGAGGAAATGAGCAATTCCCTGAATGAAGGCTCCGATGTCGTCCAGGCGAACCGTCTCGCCGGCAAGCCGTTCCGCTCCACCGTCACGAAATGGTACGCGATCTACTGGACCGCCTATTCCTTCCTTTATTCCTTCCCCAGATACAGCCTCGGGCTTTCCCCGTTCCTGACCGGAACCGGGTTTGCCGTCCGCACTTCCCTTCTCCAGAAATACGGCTGGAAGACGACTTCCATGACGGAAGACGTGGAATACAGCATCCAGACCTGCCTGCGCGGAGACAAGGTGGCCTTCGCCATCAACGCGATCTGCTACGACGAACAGCCTCATCAGCTCAGCGTCGCTTTCCGCCAGCTCTGCAGATGGTGCACCGGGACCTACCAGATTCTGGGGCGCTACTTCAAGCAGTGGTGCCGTTCCATGAAAGAAAAAACCCACCATCCAGAAATTCGACAATCTGGCCCTGCTTCTGACAGGACCCCTTTCCATTGTTTCCCTGTTCATGACGATCATCATCAACGTGCTGATTGTGATTTATTTCCAGAGGGTGCGCCTGATCCAGGTCATTTTCATTCTCCTGTCGATCGCCGGCACTTATTTCATGACCTGGGAAACCACGCGCTACGTCCACATCAAGCTGAAGGACATCCTCTCGGGATGGCTGACATTTCCGCTCTTCCTGATGCTCTTTACGTTCTGCTCCTTCTGGTCCCTCTTCGTACCGGCCAGACGCTGGACGCCGATCGAACACGACGGCATCAAACGGACCTGAACGAAAAAACCGGACCTGAGCAAAAGACCTGACCGCATGCTACAGCAGTTCCTCCATCAGCTTTCCATAGAATTCCGTCATCTTCAGCAGCCGCGCGGCTGCTATTTTTTCGTTCCGGCCGTGAACGGTTCCGCGCTCCGCAGCTGACATTTCCATCGGCGTGAATTTATACACGCATCCGGATATCCGGTGGAAGTGTCTCGAATCCGTCCCGCCGTTCAGTGTATACGGCGCGGGAAGCGCCTCCGGCCAGAAGTGTCTGACAACGCCGGTCAGCTGCTTCCATTTCTCACCTTCGCAGTCCGAGACCGGAGAAGGATTGCTTCCGGAAATGTACCGGTATTCAATCTTCGGGTCGTTCACTGTCTTCCGGATATGCGCAAGCGCCGACTCCATTGTATCGCTGCCGAGAAGCCTTAGGTTCACTCCCATCACCGCCCGGTCCGGAAGGACGTTGAAGGAGGACGACCCCTGCATCATCGTCACCGCACAGGTCGTCCGGACCATCGCATTGAACGTGCCGCCCATTTTCGCGGCCGCTGCCCGGATGGCAGGCGAAAGCAGTCCTGCATGCCGAAAGGCAGCACCGTAAATTCCCGGGACTTCCGTTCCGAGATAGCGGAACATTTCCAGGACCGGCTTCGTGAGCTGTGCCGGAAACGGGTGCGTCTCGATGGCGACCGCTGCCCGTGAAAGCTCTCCCACCGCCGTGCTCTTCGGGGGCGTGGAGGCATGACCGCCTGCATTCTGCACCGAAAGCTCCAGGTTTGCGACGCCCTTTTCGGCAATGCCGATCATCGCCGCCGGCCTCTTCACGCCCGGCAGTCCTTCCGGAATGACGGCTCCGCCTTCATCCAGGACAAAGTCCGGATAAACTTTCCGTGCCTCAAAATCCTTCACGATGGCATCGGCGTCTTCTCCCTCGACTTCCTCTTCTCCCGAAAATGAAAGATAGAGATCGTGCGCCGGAATCCAGCCTTCCCTCAGCTTTTCTTCGACCGCTTCCATGACGGAGCAGAGCGTGCACTTCGTGTCGAGCGAACCGCGGCCGCAGATAAAACCGTCCTTCATTTCCCCGGAGAACGGATCAAAATCCCATTCCGATTCTTCGGCCGGCACGACATCGTAATGCGCCATGAAGACGCAGGCCTTCTCCGCACTCTTTCCGGGAATGCGGTAAAGCAGTCCGGTCCTGCCGATGAGACGGCGCTGTCCCGCTTCTGCGGTCAGCGGATACAAGTCATCGAGCAGCTGCCGGAACTTCACGAACTCGGCCTCATCCGTCTCCGCAGCAGCAAAATGCGAGACGGTCTTCAGCCTCACCATCTTTGAAAGATTGCTGCTGATTCGCCGTCCCGCATCTTCATTCATTTTCTTCAGTTCTCCTGATACTTCTTCACTTCGTTATAAAGCCAGTCTGTCCAGGCCGCGATGCCCTCTCCGGTCTTGGCGGAGATTTCGAAAATCTTCATGTCCGGATTGCGCATGAGGATATTCTTTCTGGCCTTCTCCTGATCAAAATCAAACACGCTGACCGTATCGATCTTGTTGATGAGCACAACGCTGCTGACCTGGAACATCAGCGGATATTTCAGCGGCTTGTCGTCCCCTTCCGGAACGGAAAGAATCATCACGTTCTTTGTCGCGCCGGTATCGAACTCCGCCGGGCAGACAAGGTTGCCGACATTTTCCAGGAAAATGAGGTCGAGTCCCGAATCTCCGAGACCTTCCAGACCCTCCGCCGTCATTTTCGCATCGAGGTGGCATGCGCCGCCGGTATGCAGCTGGATCGTCCTGACGCCGAGCGAAGAAACCGTCTTCGCATCGACATCGGAATCGATATCCGCTTCCATGACGCCGATCTTCAGCTTATCCTTCAGGGCTTCGATCGTCCTTGTCAGCGTCGTCGTCTTGCCCGAACCGGGCGAAGACATCAGGTTGACCAGATAAACCTTCTTTTCCTTCAGACCCGCACGCAGCTTTTCCGCGCGCTCGTCATTGTCCTGAAAAACACTTTCCTTGATTTCGAGAATCCTGTAGCCGTCCATTTATCTGCCTCTGAATTATTTATTTTCCGCGGCAGCCTCTTCCGCCGCCTCTTCCTCGATTTCTTCTTCAACAGCGTCTTCCCCGAGGCCCTTGTGGCCGATGGAAAGCAGCAGGTTCAGGAGAATGCCGAAGATGGCCGCACCTGCGATGCACGGGACATTCATTCCGAAGAACGGGATGTTGCCGCCGAAAGCGTACTGTCCGCCGATGCCGATGACCATGATCGTCGCGATGACCGCAATGTTCTTGGAGTTGAAGACGTCGACCTTTTTCTCAATCATGATGGCGATGCCCTGTGCGGCAATGGCACCGAACAGGTACATTTCCAGACCGCCGATGACCGCCAGCGGAATTCCGTAGATGGCCTGGATGAGCGGCGTGAAGAAGGAAATGACCATGGCAATGATGGAAGCCGCAATCAGCACCGGAATCGAGAAGACCTTCGTGATGGCCATCGTGGAAATGTTCTCGCCGTAGTTCGTGCCGGCCGGTCCGCCGACCACGCCGGAGATCATGTCGCAGAGTCCGTCGCCGATCAGGTTGCGGTCCAGCATGGAAGCGAGGTCATATTTTTTCTTGGAGCCTTTTTTCTTCGCCAGATCATTGACGTAAATATCGATCTGGTAAATGTGAGCCGTTGATTCCGGAATCGTCGCAATGGCGATCGGCATGATGGCGATGACCGCTGCGGCATTCGGGATCGGGAAGGAGAACGCGGGAACCGCGAACACCCCGGCCGTAAAGAGAGAACCTGCAAGAGCTTCCGCCGGCATGGCGCGGAAAAGGTTTCCGGCTCCGGCCAGGTAAAGAATGCAGGCCGCCGCGCATCCGGTAAAAGCACCCAGAAGCAGAGGCAGCTGCGCAAGGAATCCCTTGAGGTATCTTGCATAGATAACGGTGGAAAGAAGCGTGATGAGGGAAACGACCCAGACCCAGCTGGATCCGGTAATACCGGTCGCATCCGCCGCCGGGGCCGCATCCGAAAGTGCATTTCCCGCAAGCGTCAGGCCGATGATCATCGCGACCGAACCGGTGACGGTCGGAGGCAGAAGCGTTTCCACTGCTTTCCTGCCCGCGAAGCGGACAAGAACTCCTGCCGCGATGGAGACGAGACCGGAAAGGATAATGCCGAACTGTGCATACTGGATCAGCTGCGTCGGCAGGATGCCGGTCGAATTGAACTGGGCAATCTGTTCAGCGGTTCCCTGGCTTGCCACCATGGAAGAAATCGCCGTCAGATAGGCAAAGGAAGAACCATAGTACAGGGGGATCTTTTTCCCCGAAATCATGATGAAGCACAGTGTTGCAAGTCCGCTTGCGAAAATCGTAGTCGATACCTGAAAACCGGTAATCAGCGCGACCGCAATGGTCGCAGGAAACATGACGATGACCTGCTGCAGGGCATACAGAAACAGCCTGCCCGGCGTCGGTTTCTCATCAGGCAGATAACCGATCGCCTCACTTTTCTTTAAAGATAAATCAGCCATTTTTTCCCCTTCCTCATAGAAAACAGACTTCCCCGTGCAACGCATCAGCACGAGGCTTGCAATCCTTTATATTTTAAACAATCCCCTGCCGCATCGCAACCACATCTTTACAAAATCGTGTATTTTTTTCCGGCCCTCTCTTCTATATGTTGTGTAATCATAAAAAAAAGACCGTTTCCGCGGATGTTTCACGGAATACGGTCCTTGAGAAACGCTTTCATATCGTCCGGAACAGGCGCCAGGAGTACGATTTTTTCTCCGGTAAACGGCTGGAAGAATTCCGTCCTCCAGGCGTGCAGGGCCGTTCGCCTAAGCATCGGGGATTCAACTGCCCCCTCTCCGTACAGCGCATCTCCCAGAAGCGGATGTCCGATATGCGATAAATGAACCCGGATCTGGTGCGTCCTTCCGGTATCGATGGTGACCGAAAGCAGCGCATAATTCTCATACTGCTTCTCCACATGGATATGCGTGACGGCCGGATCTCCGTCCGGCCTGACGCAGCGCTCGGTGGATGCACCGCGTGCAGGACCATCGCCCGCTCCTTCGCTTTTCCGTCCGATCGGCGCATCAACCGTCAGGTCCGTTTCCTCAAACTTCCCGGCCGCCAGGGCCAGATAGGTTTTCGTTCTCCGGCCGTCTTCCGACTGTTCCGTCAGCTTGGATACGGCGGTGCGGTTCTTTGCAAAAAGCAGGATGCCCGACGTGTCCTTGTCCAGCCTTCCGACTGTCCGGATCTCATGCACTTCGTTTTCCTGTTCATAATGATACGCGACATAATTTGCCAGCGAGTCGACATAGTGTCCATGGGAGGGATGCGAAACAAGACCGGCCGGTTTATTGACCGCAATCAGGTCGGCATCTTCATAAAGAATGTCGATTTTCCCTTCGGTCGGCACCGTCGTCTCGCTCTTCTTCTCCGGAATAAAGACACGGAGCATTTCTCCCGGCTTCATTTCATGACTGGCATAGACGCTTTTTCCGTCCACAGTGATGCCGCCCTCGCTGTATTTCGCGCGGGCGATGTCATGGTGCACGAGTCCCCATTCCTTTTTCAAAATATCGCGGACGCGCCTGCCTTCATCCGCATCCTTTGCGGTGAAGAGCAGTTCGCGTCCGCCTTGGATATTCATCATTATTTATCCCTATAATGTGATCCGCATTGAATAATTTCAATTCTGTTGTTTTTTATCCGGTATACAATTCTATTGCAATCATCAATCCTTCTGCTCCAATACCCGGATAAGTCCCCGGAAAGCGGTTCCGGTTTTCCCAAACCATCGTACCCATTCCGATCCATATCTTTCAATAAATTCAGGATACGTTTCAATACTTTTCTATCCTGTCTGGTCCAGTATTCAAAATCTTCCCATGCATCATCAGACCAGGATTTATTCATCCATCACCTCATGTATCGTTCCACCGGTCCTTGCCATTTCAGCAGCAGATTTTTTTAATCTGGCTATATTTGTTTTACTGTAAAATGGATCGGCAGCAACCTCAAACGGTAATCGCTGTTCCCGAATAACGTCTTTTACAAACATATTAATCGCAACTGAAACATTCATACCTGTCTCACTGCAGAACGTTTCAAAATTTTTTTTGTCCTCTTTGTCAATTCGTACGCTGAGCGTTGATTCCTGAGCCATTTCTATCACCTCTTGTGCAATAATTGTATTGCAAATGTATTACTATGTCAATACATTTCAGAGGGATGAATTATTTTTCAAACGGATACACGATTCCGAACTGCTTCCGAATCTGATCCATCTGGCACATGATCTGAATAGTTTCGGAATGAGGCATTTCCGGACATTCGATGCGTCCCTCTTCGATTGCTTTTTTGCAGGAGAGCACTTCGTATTCGTAGCCGGAAATCTGCTCAGGCGCATCGTAGGACGCCAGCAGTTTCGGGTTGTCGCGGTCCGGCGCATAGACGCGGATCTGCCCGGGGTTGTTGATATTCTCGACCTCGATGAAACCTTCATCGCCGCAGATGAGACCCATCCGGTTCGTCAGCGTGTACATCGTCGTGAAGAGAGAGGCCATGCGTCCGTCCTGATATTCCAGCATGACCGTATCCTGTCCGTCGACGCCGGTGTCCGTATAGACGCAGCTTGCGCTGATCTTTTTTATGTCATCGCCCCAGACCATGCTTGCAAAATTCAGCGTATAAACCGTCAGGTCCAGAAGCGCGCCGCCGGCAAGATTCGGGTTTGTCATCCGGTCATTCATTTCGATGTGATAGCCGAGATTTGCGGAAACGGTGCGGACCCGGCCGATCGTGCCGCTTTCTACCAGCTTCATGATCATGTCGCGGGACGGCATATAGCGCGTCCAGATTGCTTCCGCAAGAAGGAGGTGACGGCTTTCTGCAAGCTCGATCATCTTCCGGGCCTCTGCCTCATTTACCGCGAAAGATTTTTCGCAGAGGACATTGCGTCCGGCATTCAGAGCGGCGCAGGTCCACTCGCAGTGATGCGAATGAGGCACCGCAATATAGACCAGATCAATGGCGTCGTCCGCCAGCATTTCCTCATAAGAGCCGTAAGCCTTCGTGAATCCGTACTGTGCTGCAAATTCCTGCGCATGGGAAAGATCGCGCGAGCCGATTGCATAGCATTCCACGTCTTCCATCTTTGAAATCGTCGCTGCCATTTTGTGCGCGATACCGCCCGCGCCGAGGATTGCCATCTTCATTTTCATTGTCCTGTCCTCCTGTCTGTCATCGGTACCCTGAATCCATTTCATTATATCATAATCCTGTCTTCTCAGTCATTCTCTGTTGCATGCAGTCCCTGTCCCATCGGAAAACCCGAGGCACTGAAATTTGCTCTTTCCGGCTGTTTCAGCAGGCGTATAGATGCAAAGAACCGCCTGGTCTATCAGACCGACGGTTCTTCTGTCATCATTCTTTCCTGCCGCTATCATTACGGATAGCACAATCTTCCCGGCAGGTTCTGTTCATCTTTTCTGTTTCTGTAACAATTCTGAAAATCAGTTCTGCTGGCTCGTCTCTTTCTTGATGACGTCATGCGCGCCGCCCTCGACGATCGAGGTTGCGGAGACAAGCGTCAGCTTTGCATTCTGATGCAGGTCTTCGATGTTCGTGACGCCGCAGTTGCACATCGTCGACTTGATCTTCAGAAGCGATTTATTGACATTGTCGTGAAGGGAGCCTGCGTACGGAACGTAGCTGTCGACGCCTTCCTCAAAGGCCATGCCGTTCTTCGGCTTGCCGCCGAGATCGTACCTCTGCCAGTTGCGGGCCCGGTTCGAACCCTCGCCCCAGTATTCCTTCACATAGCCGCCGTTGACGAGCAGCTTGTTGGTCGGGCTCTCATCGAACCTTGCGAAATAACGGCCGAGCATCAGGAAGTCCGCGCCCATTGCCAGCGCCAGCGTCATGTGATAGTCATACACGATGCCGCCGTCGGAGCAGACCGGCACGTAGATTCCCGTCTCCCTGTAATATTCATCCCTGGCTTTAACCACTTCAATCAGGGCTGTTGCCTGTCCGCGTCCCATGCCCTTCTGCTCACGCGTGATGCAGATGGAACCGCCTCCGATGCCGACTTTCACGAAGTCCGCGCCGGATTCTGCCAGGTAGCGGAAGCCGTCCTTATCGACTACATTTCCCGCACCGACCTTCACGGCATCTCCGTATTTTCCGCGGACAAAATCGATCGCGTTCTTCTGCCAGACGGAATAGCCCTCGGAGCTGTCGATGCACAGAACGTCCGCGCCTGCGTCCACCAGAGCCGGAACCCGTTCTGAGAAGTCACGCGTATTGATGCCCGCGCCGACCATGAAGCGCTTCTGGTTATCCAGGATTTCCAGCGGATGTTCCTTATGCGAATCGTAGTCCTTGCGGAAGACGATGTAGAGCAGCCTGCCTTCGCTGTCGATGATCGGCAGGGCGTTCAGCTTGTGGTCCCAGATGATGTCGTTGGCTTCCGAAAGCGTCGTGCCTTCGGTGCCGGTGATCATTTTCGCGACAGGAGTCATGAATTCCGAAACCTTCGCATCGATCGGCGTGCGGCTCGGACGGTAGTCTCTCGAAGTCACGATGCCCATGAGCTTTCCGTTCGGCGTTCCGTCATCGGTAACCGGCATCGTCGAATGGCCGGTCTTTTCTTTTTCTTCGTAAACCTGCGCCAGCGTCATGTCCGGCGTCAGCGTGCTGTCGGAAACGACGAAGCCCGCCTTGTATTTCTTGACCTTCCGGATCATTTCGGCTTCGCTTTCAATCGACTGCGATCCGAAAATGAAGCTGAGTCCGCCTTCCTTGGCAAGCGCGATCGCCAGCGTATCGTTGCTGACTGCCTGCATGATTGCCGAGACCATCGGGATCTTCAGACGGATCGGGCACTCCTCTCCCTTTCTGTATTTCACGAGCGGCGTCGACAGATCGACGGAGGTCGGAATGCAGTCCGGTCCGGTGTAGCCCGGGATCAGCAGATACTCACTGAATGTTCTCGACGGTTCTTCGTAAATGAATGCCATGATTCCCTCCTGCGGCTCTATTAACCGAAATATTTGACAGCTGATGTAAAGATATCCATATTATAATTGCCCGGAACGTTTTGGTAAAGCCCCTCTCCGGTACGTTCCGTATGTCCCATCTTTCCGAGCACACGGCCGTCCGGCGACGTGATGCCTTCGATGGCCAGCGTCGAGCCGTTCGGGTTGAAGCGGATGTCGGAAGTCGGCACGCCGTCAAGACCGACATACTGCGTCGCGATCTGTCCGCCCGCCTTCAGCTTTCCGATCCATTTCTCATCGGCGACAAACCGTCCTTCGCCGTGGGAAACAGGGACGCTGTACACATCGCCGACCTTGATCTCCGCAAACCACGGACTCAGGTTCGAAGCGATGCGCGTACGCACGATCCGCGACTGATGCCGGCCGATCAGGTTGAAGGTCAGCGTCGGGTCGTCATCCCTGGATTCGACGATTTCACCGTACGGTACAAGTCCCAGCTTGACCAGCGCCTGGAAACCGTTGCAGATTCCGGCCATCAGGCCGTCACGCTTCTTCAAAAGTTCCATGACCGCATCCGAAAGCTCCGGGTTGCGGAAAAAGGCGGTAATGAATTTGCCCGAGCCGTCCGGTTCATCGCCGCCGGAGAAGCCGCCCGGAATGAAGACGATCTGCGACTGCCTGACCTTATCGGAGAAGACCTTCACGGATTCCGCAATGCTCTCCTTCGTCAGATTGTTCACGACAAATGTTTCCGGCTCCGCACCGGCCCTCTTCCATGCCTTCATCGTATCGTACTCGCAGTTCGTGCCCGGGAAGACCGGGATCAGGACATGCGGCCGGCCATTCACGGCACCGGTCATGGCGTCGGGCGCAGAGGCATGCTGCGCTGTCCCCTGCGTATATTCAATTTTTTCGTACGTCTCCGGTTCCTGGCCTTTGACATGATTGCAGATGAAAATCGGCTCCAGCTTGTCTTCCCAGAGCGTGCGCAGTTCCTCAAGAGAGACCGCCTGCGAAATGCCGTCCGCTTCTTCTATGCCTGCCGAGATGCAGCCATCGTCCGCCGTCACGCCCAGAAGCGATACCCGCGCGCCGCCCGGAATTTCCGCTGCTCCCGATTCATCGATATCGATTTTCTTCCCCGGCACAGCCTGGACATCTTCAAACTTCACGCCGTCCGCCAGTTCCGCGATAAATGAACCGTAAAGATACTGCGTCAGCTCTTCCGCGGAAATCTTTCCGAAGCGGAAACCGATTCCGTTTCCGAGTGCCATCTTGAGCACGGCCTCCGCGATGCCGCCTTCTCCGGGCGTATAGACCGAAAGGATTCTCTTCGTGCGGATGAGGTTTTCCAGATACGGATAAATCATCTTCTCGCTCTTCGGCACCGGCACCAGCCCGCTCTCATCATAAAGCGGCCTGATGAAAATCACGTCATGGCCTGCGCCCTTGAATTCCGGTGAGACGGCATCCGACTTCACGCCCTTCGTCACGGCAAATGAAACCAGTGTCGGCGGCACGTGCAGGTTCTCAAATGACCCGCTCATCGAATCTTTTCCGCCGATGGCCGCAAAACCGAAGTCTTCCTGCGCCTTCAGGGCGCCGAGCAGGGCGGCAGCCGGTTTTCCCCATGTCGCCGGATCGCTGTCCATGCGCTGGAAATATTCCTGGAATGTCAGGTAGCATTCATGCATATCCGCACCCGTCGCCGCCAGCTTTGCCAGCGATTCGACGACCGAAAGATAGGCGCCGCGGAACGGATCCTTTTCACAGATGAACGGGTTGAAGCCCCAGGCCATGAAAGAGCAGGCATCCGTCGAACCATTTTCAACGGAGACCTGGTTCACCATCGCCTGCGGAGGCGTCAGTTCATATTTCCCGCCGAACGGCATCAGCACCGTGCCGGCGCCGATTGTCGAATCGAATTCTTCCGACAGTCCTCTCTTGCTGCAAACGTTGAGATCCGAGGCAGTCGCCTTCAGGGCTTCCGCAAAGCCGGCATATTTTTTGACCTCGGCTTTTTCCGGCTTTCCGATCAGCGCGTTCGTATGCTTCTCCGCACCGTTTGAATTCAGGAACTCCCTCGACAGATCGACAATCGTCTTTCCGTTCCAGGTCATGGTCAGGCGCTTCTCCGCCTTCACGACCGCGACCGGCGTCGCCTCGAGATTTTCCTTCCCGGCAAATGCAATGTATTTTTCGGCATCCTCCCTGGAAACGACGACCGCCATGCGCTCCTGGGATTCGGAAATGGCCAGCTCCGTCCCGTCGAGTCCTTCGTATTTCTTCGGCACCCGGTTCAGGTCGATCTCCAGTCCGTCGGCCAGTTCGCCGATGGCGACCGATACGCCGCCTGCCCCGAAGTCGTTGCATCTCTTAATCAGAAGCGAAGCCTCCCGGTTCCGGAAAAGCCTCTGGAGCTTGCGCTCAACCGGGGCATTTCCCTTCTGGACTTCCGCGCCGCACACCTTGAGCGAATCGGCGTTGTGCGATTTCGAAGAACCCGTCGCGCCGCCGCAGCCGTCTCTCCCGGTACGTCCGCCGAGCAGAATGACCACGTCTCCCGGCACCGGTTCTTCTCTTCTTACATTTTCCGCAGGAACCGCACCGATAACCGCGCCGATTTCCATCCGCTTGGCCGCATAGCCTTCGTGATAGATTTCATCGACCTGTCCCGTTGCAAGACCGATCTGATTTCCGTAGGAAGAATAGCCTGCCGCCGCGGTCGTCACCAGTTTCCGCTGCGGAAGCTTGCCCGGCAGCGTTTCGGAAAGCGGCTTCAGGGGATTGGCCGCACCGGTCACGCGCATCGCGGAATACACATAGGCACGTCCCGAAAGCGGATCGC
This sequence comes from Lachnospiraceae bacterium, assembly GCA_022647575.1. Classification (GTDB taxonomy): domain Bacteria; phylum Bacillota; class Clostridia; order Lachnospirales; family Lachnospiraceae; genus Chordicoccus. The sequence continues at coordinate 638,435 of JALCKY010000001.1, forward strand.
GGATGGCGCCGCCGATGCAGGTCGCCGCGCCGCCGAACGGCTCGATTTCCGTCGGATGGTTATGCGTCTCATTCTTGAAAAGCAGCAGCCAGTCCTCGTCCTTCCCGTCGACCTGAATGGTCATCTTCACGGTGCAGGCATTGATTTCTTCTGATTCGTCCAGATTCGGAAGCTTCCCTTCCGACTTCAGAAGGCGCGCCCCGAACGTTGCCAGGTCCATGAGATTCACCGGCTTCGTACGGCCGAGTTTTTTCCGGTCCTGAATGTATTTGATGAAAGCGTCCTGCGCTTCCGGATAGTCATCGAAACCGACGTTGTCGATGGTCGTCAGGAACGTGGTATGACGGCAGTGGTCGGACCAGTAGGTGTCGATCATGCGGATCTCCGTGATCGTCGGATCCCGGTGCTCGCTCTTAAAGTAGTCCTGGCAGAACCTGATGTCCGCCTCGTCCATCGCCAGTGAATAATTCTTCACGAATTCTTCAAGGCCTGCTTCATTCAGACGGCAGAAGCCGCCGAGCGTTTCCACTTCGGTCGGCACTTCGTAATTTTCCTTCAGAGTCTCAAATGTTTCCATTGAAGCCTCGCGGCTCTCGACCGGATTGATGACGTAATGCTTCATCGCTTCCAGGTCTTCCCCGGAAATGTTTCCGCTGACCGCATAGATTCTTGCCGTCCTGACCAGCGGGCGCTCCCCCGCCGAGGCGATCTGCACGCACTGTGCGGCAGAATCGGCACGGAGGTCGAACTGGCCCGGCAGATACTCGACCGCAAAGATCTTCTCTCCGGCTTCCGTCTTCAGTTCATCGGAAACGGTATCCTGCTGCGGTTCCGAAAAAACCGTCTTCTTGCATTTCTCCATCAGGTCCGCATCGATGTTTTCAACATCGTAGCGGCTGATGAGACGCACCTTCTCAAGGCCGCGGATTCCGAGGATGTCCCGGAACTCTCCCAGAAGCTTCTTCGATTCATGATTCAGACCCGGTTTCTTCTCTACAAAAATTCGATAGACCATTTCGTCCTCCGGTTTACATAATCTTAATTATCGTCAACCAGTCGGGTTTGAGTCCCCGAGGCTGTTTAGTTTACATAATTATTTTTCCGTATTCAGTGCCTTCATCGCCCTTGCGCCGATATCCTTTCGGTAATACGCATTCTGAAAGCTGACCTTCTTCACTTCCGCATAAGCCCTGTCAATTGCTTCCTTCAGCGTCGCGCCTTTTGCCGTCACGCCGAGCACGCGCCCGCCGTTGGAAAGCAGGGTGCCTTTCGGAACCGCAGAACCGCCGCTCTTTTCCGTTCCGTCCGCGCTCCTGGCTCCCGCGAAATACAGCTCGCCGCGGAAATCCTCCGCGACCGAGATTGGGAATCCCTTTTCATATTTTCCGGGATAGCCTTCCGAAGCTTCGATCACGCAGCAGGCACTTCCCTCTTCCCATTCAATCTTCATTTCCGAAAGAGTGCCCTTCTCGACCGCTTCCATGATTTCCAGAAGGTCGCTCTTCAAAAGCGGCAGCACGACCTGCGTCTCCGGATCCCCGAAACGGCAGTTGTATTCCACGACCTTCGGCCCGTCCTTTGTCAGCATCAGCCCGAAATAGAGGCAGCCTTTGAAGAGGCGTCCTTCCTTTTCCATGGCGCGGACGGTCGGCACGAAAATCTTCTCCATGCATTCCTGCGCAATGGCTTCCGTGTAATACGGATTCGGCGCGACCGTTCCCATGCCTCCGGTGTTGAGGCCCCTGTCTCCGTCAAGGGCACGCTTGTGGTCCATGCTCGAAACCATCGGGCACACCGTCTTTCCGTCGGTAAAGGAAAGCACGCTGACTTCCGGGCCTTCCATGAATTCTTCGATCACAACGGAAAGTCCGCTTTTTCCGAACAGCTCGCCGCTCATCATTCCGCGCAGCGCTGCCTCGGCATCCTCCCGTTTCTCGCAGATCACGACGCCCTTTCCGAGTGCCAGGCCGTCGGCCTTGACGACGATCGGAAGAGGTGCCTTCCGGACATATTCCAGAGCCGGCTCCAGTTCGGTAAAGGTTTCATATCCCGCCGTCGGGATATGATACTTCTTCATGAGATCCTTGGAAAATACCTTTGAGCTTTCGATGACCGCTGCCTTTGCTTCCGGCCCGAAGCAGGGAATGCCTGCCTCGTGAAGACGGTCGACGCAGCCGGCCGCCAGAGGATCGTCCGGCGCGACAATGGCAAAATCAACCGCATGGCCCTTCGCAAACTCCGTGATTCCGGCAATGTCGGAAGCCTTGATATCGACAGGTTCCGCCTCATTTCTCATGCCGGCATTTCCGGGGAGAACGTAGATCTTTCCGCAGAACGGGCTCTGACTGATTTTCCGAATAATGGCATGCTCGCGTCCGCCGCCGCCTACCACCAGAATGGTGCTGTTTTCTTTCATGCTGTGTCCTTTCCGTATCGATGCTGATTCATGGCAGATGCACGGCCTTTCGATTTCATGACGGTACCGTCAGCAGTCTGCCTCATTTCTCAATGATGGAACAGGCGGATGCCCGTGAAGCACATGACCATTCCGAAGCGGTTGCAGGCGTCGATTACCAGATCGTCGCGGATGGAACCGCCGGGCTGTGCCACATATTTGACGCCGCTTTTCGCGCCGCGCTCGATGTTGTCCGCAAACGGGAAGAACGCATCCGACCCGAGCGTGACATTTTTCGCGTGCGAAGCAAGATAAGCCTTCTTCTCTTCTCTCGTAAACAGCTGCGGCTTCTCTTTGAAATAATTCTGCCACACGCCGTCCTCCAGAAGATCTTCGCTTTCCTCTCCCAGATAGAGGTCGATGGCGTTGTTGCGCTCCGCCCTTCCGACGTTCTCCCTGAACTGAAGGTCCAGGACACGCGTGCTCTGGCGAAGCCACCATAGATCAGCCTTCGATCCGGCAAGCCTCGTGCAGTGGATTCTCGACTGCTGCCCTGCGCCGACGCCGATGGCCTGACCTTCCGCTGCGTAGCAGACCGAATTCGACTGCGTGTATTTCAGCGTAATCAGGGAAACGATCATGTCGCGGACTGCTTCCTCCGGCAGGTCCTTGTTTTCCGTGACAATATTCGAAAGCAGGTCTTTCCCGATGACCAGATTGTTCCGGCCCTGCTCAAACGTCACGCCGAAGACCTGCTTGTGCTCGACCGGATCCGGCACATAGGACGGGTCGATCTTCACGATGTTGTAATTTCCCTTCCGTTTGGCCTTCAGGATTTCCAGCGCGGCCGGCTCAAAGTCCGGGGCGATGATTCCGTCGGAGACTTCGCGGGATATGATCCTGGCCGTCACGACGTCACATTTCTCAGAGAGCGCAATCCAGTCGCCGAAAGAAGAAAGGCGGTCGGTGCCGCGGGCCCGGGCATAAGCCGTCGCCAGCGGCGAAGAATCGAGGCCGTCGATGTCTTCGACGAAACAGGCCTTCTTCAGTTCCTCGCTCATCGGAATCCCGAGCGCGCCCGATGTCGGGCTGACATGCTTGAAAGAAGCTGCCGCCGGCAGGTCCGTCTGCTCATGCAGCTCCTTCACGAGCTGCCAGGAATTCAGCGCATCCAGAAAATTGATATAGCCCGGGCGGCCGCTCAGGACTTCAAACGGCAGGTCTGCCCCATTTTCCATAAATACCTTTGCCGGCTTCTGATTCGGGTTGCAGCCGTATTTCAGTTCAAATTCTTTCATGACTTCCTCCTTCTGTCTGAACCACGGGGACGGGGGTAGTGGTTCCTTCCGGAACCACCGGGACGGGGGTGGTGGTTCCTTTTTTCACAATTTCCGCCGAAACCTTCTCGACGCTTGCCGGCAGGATGACCCATTCGGCCTCCTCCATCACGCGCCTCTGCAGGATTTCCGGCGTATCGCCGTCCTCCACCGCGACCGCCTTCTGCATGATGATGCGTCCGCCGTCGGGCACCTCATTTACGAAATGAACCGTCGCCCCGGTCACCTTCACGCCGTACTTCAGCGCCTCTTCATGCACCTTCAGTCCGTAATATCCCTTGCCGCAGAAACTCGGAATGAGCGCCGGATGGATGTTGAGGATCCTCTCCGGATAATGCCTGGTGAAATCTGCGGACAGGATGCTCAGGAATCCCGCCAGGACGATCAGCCCGATTTTCTCTTCTTCCAGGAGCCGAATCATTTCCTTCTCATAATCTGCGCCCAGCACTTTCCTCTCGCAGACCGCCGTCCGGATTCCGGCCGCCTGCGCCCTTTGCAGTGCGTAGGCATCTGCCCGGCTGGAAATCACCAGCACGATTTTTCCGCTCCGGATGATCCCGCTTTTTTCTGCATCGATGAGTGCCTGCAGGTTGGTTCCGCCGCCGCTCACCAGAACCGCGATCCTGACCTGCTCAGCGTTCCCGGCTTGTTCCGCTGTGCTGACTTGCGCCTGCGCCGCGTTCCCAGCCGCACTGACTTCTTCTGCCATTCTGCTTCCTCTCTTCCGGGACGGCGGAACCACCACCCCCGTCCCCGTGGTTCCTAAATCAGCGTTACCTTTTCGTAGCCTTCGCCGTGCACGATCGTTCCGATTCTGTAGGCTTCGATGCCCTGCGCCTTAAGGCACGCGACCGCCGCATCCGCATCTTCCGCCGCGACCGTCATCGTCATGCCGACGCCCATATTGAACGTGTTGAACATATCGTGCTCATCGATATCGCCGCGCTTCTGCATCAGCCGGAAGACCGGCGGCGTCTTCACTTTCGATTTCGTGATTTCCGCACACAGGCCGTCCGGGATGCTCCGCGGAATGTTCTCGTAGAAGCCTCCGCCGGTGATGTGGGAAATGGACCTGATTTTCGCACATTTCAGCACTTCGAGCACCGGCTTCACGTAGATTTTCGTCGGAGTCAGCAGCACTTCGCCGAGTCCTTTCCCGTCCAGTTCCGCCACCGGCGCCATGAGCTGGTCCGCCTTCATTTCGTCCAGACCGAAGATCTTCCGGATCAGGGAAAAGCCGTTGGAATGCACGCCGCTTGAAGGCAGCGCGATCACGGCATCCCCTTCCTTCATCGTTTTCTTATCAAGGACCTTTTCGCGGGAAATGGCCCCGACGCAGAAGCCCGCAAGGTCATATTCGTTTTCCGGATAAATGCCCGGCATCTCGGCCGTCTCTCCGCCGACAAGCGCCGCGCCCGACTGCACGCAGCCTTCTGCGACGCCGGAAACGATCGCGGCGACCTTCTCCGGAACATTTTTTCCGAGAGCAATATAGTCGAGGAAAAGCAGCGGCTCCGCGCCGCAGCAGATGACGTCATTCACGCACATGGCAACCGCATCGATTCCGATCGTGTCATGTTTGTCCAAAAGATACGCCAGCTTCAGCTTCGTGCCGACGCCGTCCGTCCCGCTGACCAGGACCGGATTCGGGAATTTCGAAAGATCCAGTGCAAAAAGTCCGCCGAAGTCTCCGATGTCCGAGCAGGCGCCCGGCGTCATCGTCTTTGCAACGTACTGCTTCATGAGCTCGACAGCCTTGTAGCCTGCCGTGATGTCGACGCCCGCCTTCTTGTAGCTTTCACTGAAACTGCTCATGTCATGTCCCCCTTCTTCTCAAGCCTTGCCTTGCCGCCCCTCGGCGTCTCCGTCGGGTAACTGCCCCCGAAGCAGGCCGTACAGTATTCGTCGCTGACCCTTCCCTCCGGCAGTGCCGTCACGGAATCGAAATTGAGATAGCCGAGCGAATCGACGCCGATGATCTTCGCCGTTTCCTCGACCGAATGCGAGTGCGCAATCAGGTTTTCCTCGCTGTCGATGTCCGTCCCGTAGTAGCACGGATGAAGGAACGGCGGCGAACTGATCCGCATGTGGATTTCCTTTGCGCCCGCCCCGCGGATCAGGCTCACGAGACGTTCGGAAGTGACGCCGCGCACGATAGAATCATCGATCAGCACCACGCGTTTTCCTGCGATCACCGAACCTATGGCGTTCAGCTTGATGCGGACCGTGTCCTCTCTCATTTTCTGCGTCGGGGCGATGAACGTGCGCCCGATGTACTTGTTCTTGATGAGTCCGAGCGCGTACGGAATCCCCGAGGCCCGCGAATAGCCGATGGCCGCGTCCAGGCCCGAGTCCGGCACGCCGATCACGATGTCGGCATCGACCGGATGCTGCTTTGCCAGGAACTCGCCGGCCCTGACGCGCGCATCGTGCACGGAGCATCCGTCCACGACGCTGTCCGGTCTTGCGAAATAAATATATTCGAAAATGCACATTTTCCGCTGTGCTTCGCCCACGTGATCCCGCACCGTCGTCACGCCCTTGTGGTCGAAGACGACGATCTCGCCGGGCAGGACGTCCCGCACGAATTTCGCGCCGACCGCATCAAGAGCGCAGCTTTCCGAGGCGATGATGTAGGTCCCGTCCGTCTTTTGTCCGTAGCAGAGCGGACGAAAGCCGTGAGGATCCCTCACGGCCAGCAGTTTGGACCGGGACATCAGCACAAGGCTGTAGGCCCCTTTGATTTTATTCATCGCAAGCGAGACCGCATGCTCGATCGTCGGGCTCTTGATGCGTTCTTTCGTAATCAGATAGCTGATGACCTCCGTGTCGGAAGTCGTGTGGAAAATGGACCCGTTCATTTCCAGCGCGTGACGCAGCTCGTACGAATTGACCAGGTTTCCGTTGTGTGCCAGCGTCATGCTGCCCTTGATGTGGTTCACGACGATCGGCTGCGCATTCTGTCTTCCGGAATTTCCGGTCGTGCCGTAGCGGACGTGTCCCACCGCCATTCTTCCCCTGCCCAGGGACTCCAGTTTTTCCGGCGTAAAAACATCGTTCACGATTCCCGTGTCACGATAGGATTTCACTTCGCCGCCGTTGCTCACGACGATTCCGCAGCTTTCCTGCCCGCGGTGCTGAAGGGCAAAAAGGCCGTAGTATGCCGTAGCCGCCACATTGTCTGCCTTGGGTGCATAGACCCCGAAGACACCGCATTCCTCATGAATCGTATTTTCCATTACGGTTCCTTTCAGCAAGCGGAGCCTGCCGCACCTTTGCGGCAGACTCCTGACTGGTACTTATTTCTTCTTCTTATTTCCGAGAATCCGGCGCTCCATCTCCATATAGGCTTCCTCGACGCCGCCGAGGTCTCTCCTGAAACGGTCCTTGTCCAGCTTCTCATGCGTTTCCGAATCCCAGAAGCGGCAGGTGTCCGGGCTGATCTCATCGGCCAGCACGATCGTGCCGTCATCGAGACGTCCGAATTCCAGCTTGAAATCAATGAGCTCGACATGATTCTTCAAAAGGAACTTCGAGAGGATCTCATCGATCTTCAGCGAATAGGAAGCAATCGTCTTCATTTCCTTCTTCGTAGCCCAGCCCATGGCCGCGATGTGGTATTCATTGACCATCGGATCGTCGAGCGCGTCGCATTTATAGCAGTACTCGAGAACCGTCTTCTTCATCTTCGTGCCCTCGGGGAGTCCGAGACGCTTGGCAAGAGAACCGGCTGCCACATTTCTCACAATGACTTCCAGCGGAACGATCTTCACGCGCTTCACCAGCGTGTCGCGGTCGGAAAGCTCCTTTACGAAATGAGTCGGAATTCCTTCCTTCTCCAGCATCTTCATGAAATAATTCGTGAGACGGTTGTTGATCACGCCCTTGCCGACGATGGTGCCCTTCTTCTTGCCGTTGAGGGCAGTCGCGTCATCCTTGTAATGCGTGATGTAAAGGTCGGGATCATTTGTAGCAAATACCTTCTTTGCCTTGCCTTCGTAAAGCTGTTCTTTCTGTTCAATCTTCTTTGCCATTGTCGGCCTCCTTAGCCATGATTTTTCTGTCTGCCTCCAGCACTTTCTGCCGGCCGGCTTCCCTTGCTTCCTTAAGCTTCTTTGAAAGTTCCGCATCGCTGACCGCCAGGATCTCGATGCCCAGATACGCTGCGTTCTTTGCTCCGTCGATGGCCACCGTCGCAACCGGAATCCCGGAAGGCATCATGACCGTTGAGAGCAGGGCATCCATTCCTTCGAGGGCTGCAGATTTCACCGGAATGCCGATGACCGGAAGCGTCGTCTGGGCGGCTATTGCTCCCGCCAGATGCGCTGCCATGCCCGCCGCAGCGATGATGACTCCGAAACCGTTCTCTTCGGCAGAGCTTACAAAAGTTGCCGTTTCCGCAGGCGTCCGGTGTGCGGAAAAAACGTGCACCTCATACGGAACGCCGAATTCCTTCAGCACGTCGACCGCTTTTCCGACAACCGGAAGGTCGCTGTCCGAACCCATTAATACCGCAATTTTTTTCATGGCTCCTCCAAAAACTTTGCAAAAGAAAAAGGACAGACTGTCAGTCTGTCCTTTCGTTTCCTAGCGTATGAATTTTCCCCACGCCCCATTTTCTCATGCCCCTAGTGTACAATAAGAGCATTTGTCCGTCAAACGATTTGTCTGAACTTTTCGTTTTTCAGCAGATTGTGCACGTTCGGTAAATTACGTCAACTGATTTTCGACAATTCCACCACGTTGGGTTGACATAATATCATCCTGCAGCAAGCTGATCCAGCTTATCCAGGATTCTATCAAGCTTCACGCTGTGTGCATTGAGGATCCGGGTGTGCTCGTCCAGTTTCTTACCATGTTCATTCAGGATCCGGGTGTGCTCGTCAAGTTTCTTACCATGTTCATTCAGGATCCGGGTGTGCTCGTCCAGTTTCTTACCATGTTCATTCAGGATCCGGGTGTGCTCGTCCAGTTTCTTACCATGTTCATTCAGGATCCGGGTATGCTCGTCAAGTTTCTTACCATATTCATTCAGGATCCGGGTGTGCTCATCAAGTTTTTTGCCATGTTCATTCAGGATCCGGGTGTGCTCATCAAGTTTCTTACCATGTTCGTTCAGAATCCGGGTGTTCTCATCAAGCTTGGAGGAAAGTTCCCCAAGTTTTGTACTGTGTTCATTAAGCAGCCGGGTATGTTCATTGAGAATCTGGCCATGATCATCCAGCTTCGACGAAAGTTCTTCGAGCTTCTCATTATGTTCATTAATTTTTGAGCTGTGCTCTATCACAGTCTTTTTGATGAGTGCAATATCGGCATAGGCTGCTTCCGCCCTGTCCGCATGATTCTTATACCTTTCATAAGTCGAGGTATAACATGACTCCAGATTCTGTATCCTGGGCAGGATGCTGTTTTCCATGATCAGTTCCATCCGGGTCATCCGGTTATTCAGCGGTGCAAAATTCGCCTTCAGCTTGACGTCCAGCAAATCGGACAGGCTGATCATTTCCTCATTTGTAATCATAGCGCATCCTCCTGTTCACGTTTCTGATGCCTTCTCTCATTCCTGTCCTATGAGTATACGCTTTGCTTCATGGATTTCTCAATCGGCAATCATTCACAAAAATAACGAAGGATTTTTCGTGACTTCCGCCGAAATATTCTGCCTGGTTCAGGATTCTTCTTTCATTTCAGAATATCCTCTGCGGCCGCCCTGGAAAAATTGAATTTCCGGAAATCGCCTCCCGATTCCCGAAGCCGGCCGGCCAGTGTCTCTTTCGCCTCTTCCGGAAGTTCATTCTTTCCGGCATAGGCAGGCACGGAATCCGCAGAAAGCTCACTGAAATACAGAGAGTCGGAATTGCCTGCCGACAGATTATAGCGGGCAATCCAGTAATCCGGACTCGCAAAGGAAAAGATGAGATACAGGACCGTCACTGTCACAAGGGCAAAACGAAAGAGATGAAAGCACGGCCGGAAAATGCTGACCATCACGCCGCCCATCAGAACCGCCAGGAGCGCCAGGGCAAAGAGGACAAAAAGGCGAAGAAACGTCAGATCATAAGCGCCGATATACAGAATCATGCGGTAAGCGGCAGAGGCAAGCATGACATACGTGCAGAGGCTGATGCCTGCCAGGATGCGGCGCAGCACTTTCGATTCACGCAGATGTTCCGTGCAGACCACGGCCGCAAGCATGTTGAGAATGCAGACCGCCAGCAGCTGATAGAAGCCCTGGTGCGCATATTCCGCATAAGTCATGTGCGCCGGCAGGCTGCCCCTGTGCAGGAAAAGGAAGATCACCTGCACCGCCGAAAAAATCAGATAAACAGCAAGGACGGCACCGGACGCCACGATAAACGGCAGAGGTTCGCTGCTGCCCATGCGGCTCTCCTTCCGGAGCCCGCCCTTCTGCAGATACACGATCCCGCAGTAGGAGGCAAAAAAAACAAACAAAGTCATCAGCAGAATTCCCGGAAGATTCTCCGGAACATAGAGATTGCCGAAGATATTCTTCAGCCCTGTCCCGAAGACCGCATCCGCCGCCGACAGGAGAAGAAGCACGACGGCAAGAACCGGCACCGTAATAATGATTCCGATGAAAATGAGTCGGCCGTTTCCTGAGTGCTTCTTTTCCGCCGATCCGCACATCGCCTGTTCTTCTCCGGACATCGCCCTTTCCGCTTCGCTCCCGCCCTGTCCGGCCAGATCCGTGAACGGAGCAAAAAGACAGCCCACGGCTCCGAAAACGGCACAGAACATGGACGAGAGCTGCTGCCCGACGTTCCATTTCGCATCAGGATAATAGAAATGCAGGACATAGACAAGAAGCAGGAGGAAGCCGCCCGCTGCGTTCATAAAAATCACCGGGGAGCAGTCCGTCAGGCAGGACGAAATTCCCAGAAGCACAATCGCTGCGGCAAGGAACCATCCGCCGGAAGTCTCAATTTTTTCAGGGAACAGATTCCGGCTGACCGTCCGGAAATAAACCAGCGTCCCCGCCGCCGCAAACGGCACCGTGATTCCCGACCAGTTTTCATAGAGACAGAAGGTGAAAAAAACAGCGTAAATCAGAGAGGCCGGGCCCAGAATTTTCAGCCGGCCGGCTTTTTGTGCAAGTTCCATTTTCAATTTCTCCTTATGATTTTATCGGATTGATTTTGTTAATCCGGTTTATACGAAAGAAGATCTCCGGGCTGGCAGTCCAGTTCCCGGCAGATGGCTGCAAGCGTCGAGAAGCGGATTGCCTTCGCTTTTCCGTTTTTCAGGATGGAAAGATTTGCTGGTGTTATGTCAACCTTATCCGCGAGGGCCATGAGTCCGATCTTGCGCTTGGCCATCATGACGTCCAGGTTCATTTCAATCATGGCAGCCTCCTTAAATGGTCAGGTCGTTTTCAATTTTATAGGTAACGGCCTGATCGAATACGCGCGACAGGACTTTCGAAAAAAGCCCGGCAATGACGAAGACAATGATGATGACAAATGCAGAAGGCGTGGGAACCGTAAAAATCCGGATGCAGTACAGTCCGGCAATGGCGAAGCTGTACCATCCCATCCGGGACAGGCTGACCACGTTTTCACGGCGGAAGCAGTCTTCCGCGATGACGGTCCGGAACATTTTCCGCAGTTCCCACAGAATCAGCAGCGCAAAAACACCGCTGGCCATCATGACCAGCGTAACGCTCCAGTAGGCAGCTGTCGGGAAATAGAGACGGGCGACTGCCGTAACGAGATACGGCACCGCCGCCGTGATCGGGATCCCGATGACAAAGAATACATCGAGAAGAATTTTCGTAAAATGAACCAGCCTGTCTTTCATGAAGGTACCTCCGCAAAGCTTCTGCTTACAGAAATACCCTAGCACGCCCAGGCTTGTTTGTCAATAAATATTTATCGATATTCGATAACTTAACTACAGGAATCTACAGGAATCTACAGGCATTTCAGCCCCACTCCGGCCCGTACTCGTACGGCAGCGTATAATTCCTGTAATCCCTGCACGTAATTCCTTCCTCTTCGAGGCCGGCAATCAGTCCCTTCACATAGACATCGTCTGCAAAGTTCTGGCCGATCGTGATGTAAAACTGCTCTCCCATCGCCATGACCTCGATCTCCAGCGGCATCAGGTTCACGTCCGCCACGACGCCCATGAAACGGATATGGTCATTCAGTTCCCCGTAGTCCTGCTTGCCGACATAGCTCACGGAAAATGTAACGCACCCGCTCCCTTTCATGACGGCATAGGAACTGATCCGGCATTTCTCTTCCAGCGTCGGCAGACTTTGGATATACTGAGTGAACTGCTTTGACTTTACAAGTCCGGCCCGCACCACCTCGTCATCGCTCTGTAAAATGATGCTGCCCCTGGCACAGGTCGCGCACGTCGTGATCTCCATCTGATCCATTTTCTGAGGATACGGCAGCTTCAGCAGCCCGATATTGTCCCGGTAGCCCAGAAGATTGCCCGAGGCCTTCCGGAAATTGGCCGCCACTCCCGCGATAATGTTTTCCGCATCCGGATGTATCTTATGAATCGCCCTCGACATGAACAGCGCCATGATCGCATTCGGGCTGCCGTCGATCTCCTGCGAATATTTCATGAAGACATGAGAGTCCATGGTAAATGTAAACACAAAGACCTGCCTGTCCGGATCTTTCTGAACCGGCAGCACGAACGGATTCTCTTCCTTTTCCGAAAGCGTCCTCATTTTCTGATGCTCATCAAAATCGGCCATCCAGTCACGGAGCTCCCCTTCCGGAATCGCATCCCCGGCCAGATGCACATCAGGCATCTGCGGCGGCTGTCCCGTCTTCTGCAGCCAATAGTAATAGAAGATCGTCTTCACGAACGGCATAAAACCGCCGCCGTCGGCCATGGCATGCAGGAAGCTGATGTTGATCATGTTCCCGGCTGCCGAAACACGGAAGAGATAATCCTGATTCTTCTCCGGCTCCAGCGTCGGAGCATCGGCATCTTCGTAAACACAGAGCGGCGCCGTGTTCTCTTCCAGAACCAGCTCCTCTTCTTCACGTGCCGTCTTCACCTTGAAATACGGATACCTGACGATTGCCTGCTTAAGTGCTCCCTCAAGTACACCTTTATCAATCTCTTCATCAAACTCCGTCCGGATCTGCACGAAATTCGATAATTCCTTGCTCATGCTGTAAAACATCACCTGTTCCGACAGTAGCTTCTGACTCATGGCTGCCCTCCGTGGCGCTCTTCATAAAATTCATCTGCGTCAGAAAGAACTATGAACGTCAGACTACAACAAAACAACAACAAAAAGGACCAGGTGCTGCGCACCTGACCCCGGACACCTGAGCTCCATTCTGCAGAAAGTTTCATTTGCCGCACTGGCTGTAAATTACCGCGGCAATGACCGCCTGTGCAATCAGAATCGCCGGTATCCCGATCATGAACTTCAGATGCTTCGTCTTATGGTGAAAGACGAGCATGCCGATTAATGCTCCGACGCTTCCGCCAAGAACCGCCAGCAGAAACAGCGTGCTCTCGCGGATCCGCCACTGATGCATTTCCGCCCTTCGCTTATCCGCTCCCATGGAAATGAAAGCCGCGATGTTGATTCCTGCAAGATAAATAATCAGCCCTGTCATTATGCTGCGGTTTTGAGCATGGCTGTAATATATGCATTCAAGCCATTAATGCTGCTGATATCATATTTATTATTAACCAAGGAAAAATACTCCTTTATGGATTCATTAGAAATTTCTTCGTTGGAAGTCTCGAACTCACCATATCCTTTTCGGGCATGGACCCAGGGTTCTTCTTTGTGAGTAATACGCTCCAGCGTTTTTCCACCATACATACCAAAAGTTCTGAGAACCAGATTTGTGACATTGCGTTCATTATCATTCAGCAAATCAGCTTTTCCGCGAAGAATGGAGAAACGAGCGTCATCAATGGGATTATATTTGAAGTCACGGAAGAGATTGTATACATCCCGATAAACAGGGCCATGCTGCCATGCTTCGCTGGTTTCTTTGAAAATATACTTTCCAAAGAGAGCGGAATAAACACCCTGAATGAAATAAAGCAGTTTCTGGAGCATAAGAGGAGTTACTTCCTCTGCTTCAAAGATATAGGATATGACGCCAAGCATTTTATCAGAAACGGAAAATGTTTTCTCCATGCTTACAGCGGCACTCATTCCTTTTGAGTAAGCTGTATCCGCAATCTTTTCCTTGTTCTTTTCCAGCATCTCTTTCATATATTTTGGTGAAGAGAGCGCGTGGCGAATAACATCGGAATACTCTTTAGAAGGGACCTGCCCTGCAAGGTAGCGTGTGATTGTGACTTCACCGAAACCGAGTGCCAGAGAAATTGGAGCTTTCCCGATGTTATATACCTTCAGAAGGTTTTCGATATCTTCGATGGTAACAAGCCCCTCTGCCGTACGATACTGTTCATCAATTTCATGAGCATTTGTATCGAGAAGACCTGGTATACTCATTTCGCTTCCACATTCCTCACAGACTGCCGTAGTGATGATAAAATCATAAACTCTATCCCTTATAGTTTTGGTAATTGATTTTTTCCTGAGGGAATACGGTTTCATGTCTCTGCATTCCACACAGAAATCCTTTCTTTCTGTGCCTGCCATTCTGTTTTCCTCCTTTTGATTACCCTCAGAATCTTCTTTGCTTGGAGCCAAAGTGTATCCCCCCTCATTGCAGTGATAGGAATTTTCTATTTTTCTATCATTATAATAAGCTGATGATTGGATTTTGTCAATATGCCATCATAAAGAATTCCAAATATTTATGCAGGGATATACCCCATCTCTTCACGCTCCGATTCTGACTTTCTTCATTTCTTCCTGCTTGGTATTCGGCATAACATGTGCATACAGATCCATCGTCATCGCCAGAGATGCATGCCCCAGGATTTCCTTCAGCGTATTCGGGGCCATCCCTGCTTCAAGTGCCCTTGTTGTTTGTGCTAATCTAAATATAGGTCAGATGGTTCATTGAAAACTAGGTCACTTTCCACCCAAGACATGCTATCCTATCAGTATCACACTGAGAGGAGGCAAAGAAAGGAAAGTGATTGATTTGACACAAAAGCAAACAGTCATTCTGAAGCATCTGAATAACGTTAGCAACAGAGAAATTGCCCGACAGATGCATATGAGCAAAGATACCGTCAATAAATATGTAAAAGAGTATGATGAGAAACGGAACGAGCTTCTATTCATGAATCCAGAACTGGAACAGTCAGAAATTATCCAGGCTTTCGTCGAAAAGCCAAAGTATGACAGCCATAACCGTGGCCCATTAAAGAAAACAGAAGATGCAATGCTTATAATTGAGGAATGTCTGAAATTAAATGAAATACGTCGAGCAAGAGGGCTGCATAAGCAGCAGATGAAAAAAATCGATATCCATGAGTACTTAATCAAAGAAGGCTATGACATCAGTTATTCCACTGTTAAACGTCTGATCAGGAAAATCGATGAAAGAAGCCAGGAAGCATATATCCGTCAGGAGTATGAAGATGGCGACATTTCCGAATTCGACTGGGGAACTGTAAAACTTGATATTGATGGCACAGGTTACAAGAACTACCAGATGGCCGTGTTCACAGCAGCGAAAACGAATTACCGTTTTGCAAAACTATATAAGTCACAGGACACACCTGCATTTCAGGAATCCCATGCAGACTATTTCGCTCATTGTCATGGTGTATTTCACACTATGGTCTACGACAACATGAGGGTCGCTGTCAGGAAGTTTGTGGGGCTTCATGAGAAAGAGCCTACAGAAGCACTGACCCAGTTGTCACTTTATTATGGCCACTGCTTCCGCTTCTGTAACATTCGGAGTGGAAATGAAAAAGGTCATGTAGAGCGCAGCGTTGAATATGTAAGACGAAAGGTCTTCTGTGGACCCGGGAACGATGTCTTCGATACGCTTGCGGATGCAAATACATTTCTATACCGAGAATGCATGAAACTGAATGCCAGAGATATCTATGATGGCACGATTCCGGCAGAATCATTTGAAAATGAGAAAAAGAACCTTCTTCCTGGGATGCCAAAATTCGAAAGCTGTAAGAAAAGCAGAGGACACGTCGATAAGTATTCTACTGTAACAGTAGCGCAGAATCATTATTCCGTTCCTGATACATTGGTCGGCAAAGACGTGGACATCCGCACCTATACAGATAAGATTATCATCTATCATGGCGGAGAGATTGTTGCTCGCCATGAACGAAGCTTTAAAGGGCATGACTGGAAAATCGATATTTATCATTACCTGCATACCCTGAAAAGAAAACCAGGTGCTCTTCACCAAAGCACAGCACTGCTTCAGTCGGACACCCGGATTAAAAAACTTTTCGAAACCTATTATAGCAGTGATGCCAGAACTTTTCTAGAGGTTTTAGAAATCATATACGAAAAAGGCGTAGACGAAGTAGCAACCGCATTATTGAAACTGGAATCTCTCTCCCCGATGGATATGAGCGCAGACAAGGTAAAGGTGATATGTGACAAGATAAGCGAAAATAAGAATTCCATAATGAAGACCGGAACAGACCGCCTGAGCCAGAAATCCAAGAGCACACTTGGACAGTATGATAGGCTCTGTCAGTTACAGAGCAAAGAAGAAAGGATGGTGGTCTGATGAAGGCAAAGATCAATGAAGAGATAAAAGAATAGTTTCCAATGGGACGTATGATTCTTCTTCAGCAGCAGTTGCAAGTGTTCAGAAACTTAATGTTGCTGATGATCTTACAGCTTCTGTGACAGGTGTTACTTCAGGATATTCTGTTTATCTGTTCCAGATGAAACAGGCTGCACTTACTGATATTACAAATGGGACAGCGTTCTGTTCTGAACTTACTACAGCTTCAAATGGTACTGTTCCTACAGCTGCAAACTTTACTATTGACAATACAGCTGCTTTCCCAACATATACAGGATCTGCTATTACAGTCAGCCAAGTTCTTTCAATGATCACTTCTAAGACATATACTAAAGATGTCGCTGTTGGTGACGTCATCAACGGTAAATCATCTGGATTTACAACAGCTGAAATTGGTATTGTTGGTATTGAAAAGGGCGGGACAACATATACTGCTAATACCCGTTCACAAATTATTACAAATACCACAACAAATGCGACAGATGCTGGCACTTATAATATTAAAGGATATATAAAGATGAGTGGTGTTGGCAATGAAGGGGCTGGCTCAAAGACCATTTTCTCAACTGCAGGATCCGCTACGGAGCCGATTACCCTTGGTTCTTTCAAAGTAGCTCCGAAACAATTAGATTCTGCAACTCTTACGGTTAAGCTTGCAGATCTAAGCCAGTTTGCAGATACGAGCTATACTGTTGCATCACTGGCATTAACTTCAAGTGCAATCAATTCAAAAGAAACTGTTAATGCGAAGAATGCAAAGGTCATCCTTGTTGAAACATCAACTGGAGCAACAGAAGACAAATCAGCAACAAAAAATGCAGGCACAGCATATGCATATATTACATTGGCAAAAGCTTCTCTGGATAATGCAAACTATACATTAGCAGCAGAAAAGAAATTCAATTCTTCAGTAGCGGTTAAGGCGGTTAATATTACCGGAATTGCAATTAAAGAAAACCCGACTAATCTTTACTACAAAGTAGGAGCAAACTTCAATCCTAAGGGATTGGTTATCACGCTGAATTATGAAGGCGGAAAGAGCACAGATATTTATTGTTATGACACAGCTGGATCAAATGATGGTTCAGGTACATTTACATTTGATCCTGATACATCAACTGCATTAAAAATTAGTGATAACAAGGTATCCGTTACTTATTCAATTAACTATAAGTCTTATACTGCTACATCGACAATTCCGATTACTGTTATGACGAATGATGTAGCACTTACTAAAATCAGCATTCCTGACACGCTTAAGACAAACATTAACGGAACGGTTGATCTTCCTTCTGTAACATATACTTCTGCAAAAACAAATACAGATAAAACCGTTACCTGGAAACTTCCGACAGTTGCTGTTTCAGGCACAACGCATGATGCTAATGATAAGGCTTATTTCGTAGATGCAAATGGTGATGAAGCCGATAGTATCAGTGGTTCTTCCTTAATTGCTGCATATAATGCTGTTGCCATTAAGGGCAATGCAAAAGGCACAGCATCTCTCACTGCAACTGTTGGTTCATTCACTGATGATTGCACTGTAACAGTATCTTCCAAGAGTGACTCTGTTGAATGGATGAGACTTGCTGGAGATGATCGTTATACAACAGCCGCTAAAGTCGCAGCAGAAGCCTTCCCGGATGGTGTTGCAACAAAAGATGTCGTTATTGTTTCAGGCGAATCAATTTGGGATGCACTTTCTGCAAGCGGTTATGCAGGAACAATAGAGACTGGTGGTGTGCCGATTCTTTTAACTGCTAAAGATTCTATTCCGGACGCAACAGCAACACTTCTTAAGGATTGGGGAATTACATCAGCTACAATCATTGGTGGTGAAGCTGTTGTAAGCGCAAAGGTTAAGTCCTCACTTGAAAATGATTACAAGATAACAACTAATAGGATTGCCGGAGATGACAGAATCAAAACAGCTGAAGAAGTAGCAAACGCAGAAAATCTGACCGATGGTGACTACGATGTTGTAGTCACAACAAGCAAGACTGGCGCTGATGCTGTATCTGTTTCTGGGTTTGCTTATAGCAGAGGATATGTTATACTTCTTACGGATGCTAATGGTAATCTTTCCACAGCATCTCAGGCAATTGCAGAAAAAGCTGAATTTGGACTCATCCTTGGTGGCAATGCTGCAGTTAACAGTAGTGTAGATAGTTTATTTAGCGATAATGATATTGAGTACAAGAGGCTCGCAGGGCAGGATCGTTATGATACGTCTGCTATGCTTGCTGATTGGGCTACTCCTGGGGGACCAGGTAGTGGCATGTTAAACTATACTGCATTTGCAAATGGTGAAGATGCACATTTGGTAGATGCTTTATCAGCTGGTCAATTAACAGGAATGACAGATTCTCCGATACTTTTAGTCAGTGGAACATCAGGATATGGTTTCAACTATGTAAAGAATACTTATGTTAAAGCCGATAGCGAAGTTACAAGCTTATATATGGTCGGCGGAACGAGCGTTATACCTGCAACGACAGTATCTGCTTTGCTGAGCGGATGGGCTAATCCAAAAGAAGTCACATCATTCAGCTAATTATTAGAGTTTTGCTTGTGATGCATTTCTTCATGCAGCACATTTAACCGAAAGTCCCTTGGGCGGATATATCCGAAAGACGCCCAAGGGATTTTCATATTCTTTTCTATTTAATTTGTGATAACATGGATGTAAAGATACAAATACGTTCATGGGAGGTTCAAAACATTGGATATTACATTAAAACTGGGTGATTTGACTGTCGGTGCCAAATCCTTCGGCGGTCAGCTTACAAGCATTAAAAAGGGCAATCTTGAGTATCTGTGGCAGGGAGATCCGAAATGGTGGCATGGTCAGGCACCGATTCTTTTCCCGATTGTCGGTTCCCTGCGCGACAATAAAGCCATGACATCCAACGGTCCTACAGAAATGCCGCGTCACGGCCTGACCCGCAAGATGGAACAGACACTTGATCGATTCAACGGATACCTCCGCAGAGTTCGAAATTCGGGCAAATGAGGATACTTTAGCCAAATACCCCTATAACTTTACCCTACGTACGGCATATACGCTTAAAAATGAGAATACGCTGGAAACGAAACTGACTGTCATCAATAACGGTTCTAAACCGATGCCATTTGCAATCGGCGGACATCCGGCATTTAACGTACCAGTGGATCCGTCAGCAGATGAAGATTTTTCTGACTATACACTGCATTTCACGAAGAAAATGACCTGGGACAGTCCGATGATGGACGAAAGGGGACTTTATGATTTGAACGACTGTACTCCTTTAATGAAGGATTCGGATACTTTGAACCTTTCGCATGATCTCTTAAGTCATGATGTTTTGACTTTTAAGAATGTTCCGGATTATACTGTCACCCTGAAAGGGAATAGAACAGGACATGGCGTTAAACTGACTTTCCCTGGCTTTGATTATCTTGGCCTTTGGTCTGCTGCCAATGATGCTCCTTTTGTGGCCGTAGAACCATGGATTGGATGCAGTACATGCTCGGATGAAGATAATGTGTTCGAGCATAAGAGGGGAATAAAGATTGTTGAAGCAGGAGAACAGTTTGAGGCCGCTTTTACAATAATGTTGTTCTGAAATGTGCTCTGATTTATTATTCAAGCAAAGAACCCGGACGGTTATCCGCCCGGGTTCTTCTTGGTTAAATGCTCTGCATGAAGAAATGCATCACAACATAAACCATATACAAATCAGATTAAGCTTTACCTTCTTTTGCTGTCTTCCAATTGCCTGTAATCGCGTTCTGTGTTTCTGGCGTAACAGCAGCTGTTCCGCCAAGAATCCAAAGCTGAGAAACATTAGCACTTGCCTTTGTCAGTTCATCAGTAGTAAGTGTAAAACCTGCGCCTGATGTTCCATCAACAAGGAGAATCGGTGCGCCAAAATATTCTTTTTCATACTGATGACTCCTGAAGCATTATATCCGTCAAGAATTGTTGATGCTCTGCCCTGGAGCATTCCGCCGACTAGAGCATCCGCGTAATGCGTATCGAGACCTGATGCATAAGCAGTGTTGTCATAAAGAACAGGTGCAGCTGCCAGAGTAGTATGTGCTAGCATCTGTATAGATTGTTGTATTCTTCAGGCCAGAAGCAAACTGTTTTGCAATGGCAACAGATGTTTCATAACGATCATCACCAGCAAGACGTGTTGCCGTATGTCCGGAAACTGCTTTTAATGCTGTTTCAGCATCTTTATTTACAACTGCCGTTCCGCCAAGTAAATAAGTTGTTGCGAAGGACTTTGCGATTGTTAAAGAAGAGCTGTCAAGCACTCCGTTATCTCCTGCGAGGAAGATTGGCATAGCCTTAGAATACGTCCAAGGTGAAATTGAAAGTGCATCTGCTGCTTTCAGTCCGGTTGCAATAACAGCTGAATCGCCCCAAATAGACGAACCACTGTCCGCTGTCAGACCATTGAGGTAAACAACCTTAGCTGTTTCATATCTGTCATCACCGGCATAACGATTAATCGTTGTAACACCAGCACTTGTCAATGCTGTCTCGACATCCTTTGTCACGACTGCCGTGCCACCGATGATATAAATGGTCTTAACACCCCAGCCGGTTATCAAATCTTTTGTTGCATCCGGAAGAGTTGATGTATCAGTGAGAAGAATCGGAAGATCAAGCCCGCCTGCAAAACCGCTTGCTGTAAGAGCATCAGCAAAGCTCATTCCGGAAACAAGAACGGCTGCATCTGGAGTCGCATCAGAAAATGCCTGTTTTGCGATTGCTGCTGCTGTAAGATATCTTGTATCTCCGCTGAGACGCTCATAATAGACAGATGTTGATTTATCTGCGATTGTGATGGTCTGTGATACTGCTTCACCTCCAGCTGTCGGCGTTGCAGTCAGTGTTACGGTTCCGGCTGTCAGAGCTTTAATTCCGACAACTGTTTTCGCATCCCATGCACCTACTGTATTTCCGTCTGCATCAACGAATTCTGCAGTTCCCGTACCTGGTACGATGCTCCATGTAACTTCCCTGCTATCGGTTGTATTTGAAGGATAATAAGATACAGATGGCATATCTGCTATATCATCAATAGCCATTGTACTTGTTGCCGGGATAGAAATCTTGGATAAAGACACTTCCGAAGGGACAATCTTTGCTGTAAATGTTCCGCAAGTGAATTTTGTTCCGCTTGCAGCATCGGTGTAATAAACAGTTACGGTTTCATCCGCAATCATTGTTGTGCCTGTAAGAGCCGGGTCAAAGCTAAACGGCTGGCTTCCAGCAGCACTGTCATAGATGATTGTCTTTGTATTTCCGCCTTCATATGTAGCTTTGATTGAAAGTCCGTCAGCATTAATTGTGTCTGTTCCGGTTACATATGTAAGTGTTGTCGGAACATCCTTGATTTTTGCTGCTGTCATTGCCGCAGCAGTAACATCGACTGTCGCATCATCTTTAATATAGTTCGTTCCCTTGATGGTATAATTTGCATTATCAAGAGCACTGATGGTTACTTTTGCATATACGCCTGGAGCGGCTGTATCTGTAGCACCGTCTCCAAGAACCACGGATGCATTTACTGCATTTACTTTGTCGTTTGCAGAAATTTCTGTATTTGCCGCAGCATTTGTTAATGCGAGGCTGGCTACTTTATAAGAAGTAGCTGAATACTGCTTAATACTTGGCAGTGTAAATGAAGTCTTGGAAAGATCAATAATTTTCTTATCTACAGTGACCGTACCTAACGTAATTCCGGTTGCAGTTCCATAGACAATTGTATCTTTTGTTGTATCTGTAGGTGTTTCAGTCCAGCCAGTTGTAACATCACCGATAACAGTGTATGTATCGCCTGCTTTTAATGTTAAAGGAGAAGCTGCGGATGCGGTAACTGCTGTATCACCTTTTTTAAGACCTGTTACTGTAACAGCTGCTGTCTCCACTTACTGTATAGCCGGTTGCTGCTTTAACAGTCGGTGTAATTGTTGCATAAAGAGCTGAATCTAAACCTGCTGCATCGGTAATCTTATCACCTGTATAAGTAATATTTGCAATCGTGAAGTTTGTGCTGCTCGGTGTAGCTTTGCCTGCATTATTCAGTTCTGTAGGAACAGAGGCAAGTGATGTAACAGTATCATCAGCAGTTTTATAATAGTACAGATAAACAACATCATCATCAGCAAGAGCTGTATCATTTACAGTCACAGTCTTTTTATCTTCAGAGATTGTGACGGCGGCATCGGTTTTAACGTTTCCTAATTCAGCATCAAATTCTGTATATGCCTTATCTGCTGTGAAATATCCTACAGAAACACCATCCGGAACAGCTGTCTTTAATGTAACAACTGCACCTGCGCCAGCTGTCAGATCAGCGCTCTTAACATCCGGCGTGCTGACGGAAGAATCGATTAACGTAAGTTCAGCAGTCGTCTTCCTACCGGAAATTGTTACAAACAGAGCTTTCGTTCTGTCATTCAGATCAAGATTCGCAACTGGCTGATAACCGGCATTTGCTGCAGTTAAAAGCTGAATTGAAGGTCCAGTAGCAGCACCTGCGACAACATAACCGGAAGCACCTCCGCCAGTTACATCTGTAAGGGTATCTCTTGTAAGAGTTCCATCAATATATCCACTTGTATTGTCAATTTCATAAGCACTCGGAAGATAGAACTGAGCAGATGATACACCAGGATCATGAATCGTTGCCTTTACAGAACCTTCAACGGTCTTATTTGCATAATCATGAGCACCTAAAGTATCAATATTTGTTGCCTGGAAAAGTCCTAATTCAGCTGCAGAAAAATACGCTTTTGTATTCGCAAGCCATGATGTGCTTGATGATGCACTTGACTTTGCAATATTCAGAACATTCGCTTTGTTTTGTTTATCTGCGGAAACGGTGTTGCTTAAAATGTCCCAAGCAACCGGAACTGTTTCGCTGTCAGATGTTGTTTTTCCAAATTTCAGAACTGTCGTACCTTTTGTATATGCACTCATATTGTTTGCAAAATAGATGCCGTCATCGCCAGCAGCTGCATACACCGTCGATGTCATAGCCGGGATTGCACCGCTCATGGTCAGCGCCATAGCTGCTGATAACACCCATGAAAGGGCCTTGCCCATAACCTTATTCTTCATGCTTTAACCTCCATTTAACCCTTTTAGTTATTTTGGTTTCGTTTTTCGTTCCGATCGCAACCCCTGCGATCCGGAACCACACCCCTGTGGCTCCACCCTCATTTATCACATCAAACCCGACACGACTGACGCTTGCGGCACGGTCACTCATTGTTGCATAACGTTTGCCGTTTGCACATGCCAGGCATTTTTTTCACCTCCCCTGACTCACTGCTAAGGGTGCGCAGATTATCAAGAATGACTTCGCTGTACCTCATCCAAAAATATACTGGTAGACATAAAGGTACACGTTCCGCCACCATGTTGAAACCATTTTAACACAATTCACTCGCAATTCAAGGTCTTTTCACAAAAAAAAAAACGAAAAAAAAAACGAAAATGAAGATGCGCACTTTTCGGTTTTTTTGCCCCTCATGCGCAGGCCTCTGCCGTGATGCGTATCAGCTGCTCTGCATCGATCGGTTTTGAAATGTGTCCGTTCATTCCGGCGGAGAGGCACTCCGCCACATTTTCCGGATAGGCATCTGCCGATACGGCGAAGATCGGAACCGACTTGGCATCTCTTCTGTCCATGCCCCGGATGGCCCTGGCGGCCTGCATGCCTCCCATGACCGGCATGCGGAGATCGAGGAAAATGATATCGAAGTTTCCGATCACGCTGCTGCGGAATGTTTCCACGCCGATGTTGCCATCCGTGCAGGGCGTCACGGACATGCCGAAACGCTCCAGGATAGACTTGATGATTTCCATATTTAAAGAGTTGTCTTCGCAGATCAGGGCTTTCTTTCCCTTCAGTTTTTCCGTATCCGCATTCTTTACGGCATCTTCTTTTTTCGGGGCCTTTGCTGAAAGGAGCGGCAGGCGGACCGTGAAGGTGGTTCCTTTTCCCTGCGTGCTTTCGGCATCGATGGTTCCCTTCATGGCCTCGACGATGCTCTTGACGATCGGAAGGCCCATGCCGCTTCCGGAAATGTCGCTGCCCGGAGCATTCTCCTGCGCGAAGGGTTCGAACATGCGCGGAAGGAATTCTTTGGAAACGCCGATTCCGTTATCCGAGACACGGAAGACGCTGATGCTGTCATTTTCATTTCCATTGGAAGGTTCAAGGGATGCCTTCAGCGTGACGGTCCCGCCTTTCGGCGTAAACTTCACGGCATTGGAAAGAAGGTTGAGCAGGATTTTCTGGATACTCAGGCGGTCCGCGCTGACCCAGTGTCCCTGCACGGCGGAAATGTCCGCGGAAAGCGCAACGCCTTTTTCATCGGCGATGCTGCGGATCGGTTCCAGCACGCCCTGCACGGTATCGGAAAGTTCATTCGTCTCCGGATGAAGGACGTATTTCCCGTTCTCGATGCGGGACATGATCAATGTATCGTTGACGAGACCGCTCAGGACATTTCCGGAGGAACGGATTTTCTTCAGACACTCGCGCACTTCTTCCGGCTTGTCGCTCTTCAGCGCCAGGTCCGTGAAACCGAGGATGCCGTTCAGCGGGGTACGCATGTCATGGCTGACCGTACCGAAGAACTCGCGGCGCGCACGGTTCATTTCCATCTCGGCGGCAACTTCGTTCTGTTTGGCGGCAAGCTTCCGCTCCGTCTTGCGGCGGCGCAGAATGATGACAAGAGCCAGAACGGTAATGATGAGAAGCGCTGCCGCGATGACTCCGATTGTCGCGATCAGGGAAACCGGCAGCTTGTCGAAGAAGGTCGAGAAGTCGGCGGAATCCGCCAGCGTATCGGAAGTGATGAGCTGCTGGATGTAGCCGGTGTCGGTGCGGATTGTCTTGTTCAGGATGGAACGCAGCATGCGGCCGTCCGCCGTCGACGGAAGCGCGCAGGTTATATTGAAGGTTCCGCTTGCAAAGGAAGAGACGACGTAATCGGAAGAGCGGTTGCGGTTCAGCAGCCAGGTCGCCGTCGGCTGCGAGCAGATGACGGAATCGACTTCTCCGGTTTTCAGGGCTTCGAAGCATTTGACGCCGTTGGGATAGACGGAAAGCTAGAGATCTTCCTGATTATTTTTCAGGGCTCTGCTGACCCAGTCCTGCAGGCTTTCGGAAACGGCCGCCGTGCGGATGGTATTCGTTCCGGCGCGTGCAATCTGCACCGGGTTGATTTCGATGTAGGCATTCGTCAGGATGACTCCGCGCTTCTCCGCATCGTAGGCATCGTTTTCTTCTTTTCCGACCGCATCGACATCGCCGGATGCAAGAGCTGCGAACTCTTCCTCCACGGTATCGTAGCCTTTAAAGGAGAAGTCCGTTCCGACTTTTCCGGAAAGATGCATCAGGTATTCCGGAAGGATTCCGGTGAAAGACCCGTTCGCTGCCGTTTCGGAAAACGGAGCGTCGTTTTTGAGAAAGGCAACGCGGATCAGGTGGTGTCTTTTGATGTAGTCTTTTTCCTCGGCGGAAAATGACGGCGAGGTGTTCTTGGTGTCCGGGAAATATTTTGCGAAGAGATCATTTTCAAAGGAAGAGTCCTGAAGCTGGAGAATGTTCATCGCGCGGTCGAGCTGCGCTTTCATTTCCGTGCGGCTTTTGTTGAGCATGAAATAAAGATCGAGCGCCGGGAACTCGGCAATCTTCTGGGCGCCTTCGATCGTCGAACCGCCGGCGATGGCATCCACCTCTCCTGCTTTCAGCGCCGCGTTGCGTTCATCGATCGTATCGTACTCGGTGATGTGCGGCGTCAGACCGTTGCTGCTGCACCAGTCCTTGTACTGCTGGATCAGGATGGAGCCCTTGAGGATGCCGCAGGTCATGTCCGTCATTGTATCCGTATCACCTGCGGAGAAACGGTCGTCGTCTTCACGCACCTGGACGGAAATATGAGACGTGCACATTTTCCGGCTCGACTGGATGAACTTGCTTTCGCGTTCAGTCGTTTTGGCCAGGCCGCTCATGATATCGACAGTGCCGTCTTCCAGAGCCTTCGTCGCATCGTTCAGACTGTCGAAGTCAACAAACTCAATATCCCATCCGGCATAGCCTGCGATCGTGTAGTAATACTCTGGTATCGTATCCTTCGTAGGAGCCGTCCGCCGCCTTGTGCATGAAGTCGCCGTTGTAGAAATAGGCGGCCTTCACCTTGAGATGCTGGTCCTGCGAATCGGAAGCAGAAACGGTTTTTGGAGAAAGGAAAAGAACTGCCGTTAAGGCAATCAGGAAAAAAGGTATGAGAAAAAGTCCGCGATTCTTTTTATTCATGCACTCCCCCGTTCCCTCATGCGGGCATAAAAAGCCGTTAAAGTGTTTTTAACATTATAACACAGAACTCCCCTGCGGGAAAAATGTTATAATCATTCTATTAAAGACAATGAGGAGGAATCCATGAAGCTGAATTCGAAACGCACGGTTCTGATCGGTCTTGCCTTCCTTTCCATCTGCGCCTTCTGGCAGATGTACAACAGCGTCGTCCCCCTGATCCTGACAAATACTTTTAAAATGGATGAAACGATTTCCGGTCTCCTCATGGCGGCCGACAACATCCTCGCCATTTTCATGCTTCCGCTTTTCGGTTCTCTCTCCGACCGCTGCAAAAACCCGATGGGGCGCCGGATGCCTTTCATTCTTTCCGGAACCGCCGCGGCCATCGTCCTGATGTTCTTCCTGCCGGTCCTTGACAACAGCTATTTCGCAGCGCCGGCGCCGTGGAAAATCGTCGCCTTCGTCGCGGTCCTTCTGCTTCTGCTGATCGCGATGGGCACGTACCGCTCTCCCGCGATTGCCCTGATGCCGGATGCGACTCCGAAGCCCCTGCGCTCCAAGGGAAATGCGGTCATCAATTTAATGGGCGCCGTCGGCGGAATCATTTACCTCCTCATCGCCTCGGTGCTGTACAGTGCCAAGCGGACGAAGGGCCTGGAGCACGTCGACTACTTCCTGCTCTTTGCCTGCGTCGCCGTGATCATGGCCGTGTCGGTGCTGATCATCCGGCTGACGATTCATGAGAAAGCCATCGAGACGGAAATGAACGCCTACGAATCGGCCCACCCGGAAGAGAATCTTGCGGAGAAGGACGAAAGCGGAAATGAAAAGCTGCCGCCGCCTGTGAAAAAGAGTCTCCGCTTCCTTCTGCTTTCCATCGCCTTCTGGTTCATCGGATACAACGCGATCGAGACCTGGTTCACGACCTACGCCAATCACGTGTGGGGAATGGCGCTCGGGCAGGCTTCGGTATGCCTGACGGTCGCGACGGTCGGAGCCATCATTTCCTATATTCCGATCGGGATCATCGCCTCAAGGGCCGGACGGAAGAAAACGATTCTTTTCGGGATCATCGTCCTGGCCTCCTGCTTCATCGCCGCGTTCCTGTTCACGCTGGCCAGCTCAAAGTTTTCGCCGGTCCTCTACGTGCTCTTCGTGCTCGTCGGAATCGCCTGGGCTTCGATCAACGTGAACTCGCTGCCGATGGTCGTGGAAATGTGCCGCGGCTCCGACATCGGAAAATTCACCGGATACTATTACACCTTCTCCATGGCGGCCCAGATCGTGACGCCCATCGCCGCCGGCTGGCTTCTGAACCATGTCAGCTACGATGCCCTCTTCCCCTACGCGGCCGCGTTCGTCCTGCTGAGCTTCGTCACGATGCAGTTCGTGAAGCACGGGGACAGCAAGCCGGAAGGAAAGAAAGGTCTGGAGGCATTTGATGCGGACTGAAATTTTTGCACTGCTGATCATCGTCATTGTTCTGGCGGTTCTGTTTGCTGCATGGCTTTTCATGATTGCCCCGCGGGTGAATCATCCCGGATGGGAATTCCTGGGGAAGTTCCGGTACGCGCACCGGGGACTGCACAGCCTTCCTGACTCTCTTCCCTGCATTCCGGAGAATTCTCTGCCTGCGTTTGCGCTGGCTGCAGAGAAGGGTTTCGGTGCCGAACTCGATGTTCATTTCACGAAGGATTTGCAGCTGGCCGTCGTGCACGACAGCAATCTGAAACGCGTCACGGGTGAGGACGTGCGCGTGGAGGATCTGACGGCGGAGGAAATGCGCCGGCTGCATCTGATGGGAACGGAAGAAAAGAATTCCGTTCCTCGAAGAAGTCCTGCCGCTGTTTGCAAAGTCCGGCACGCCGCTGGTCGTCGAAATCAAGACCGCCGGAAGAAATTACAATGCGCTGACCGATGCGACGGTCGCCTGCCTCGAACGCTTTCCCGTGAAATGGTGTATGGAAAGCTTTGACCCGCACGTCATCCTGCATCTGAAAAAAAGCCGCCCGGATATCATCCGCGGGCAGCTTTCGATGAACCATATGCATAACAAAAGTCTCGGCGTCATCAACCGGTTTTTCCTGACGAACCTGCTGTACGATTTTCTGACGCGGCCGGATTTCATTGCCTACGATTTCGGCTCGCGCAGGAATCTTTCGTGCCGGCTTTCCTGCGGCCTGCTCCGCGGGCATGAAGTCAACTGGACGATCCGGAGCCGGGAAGATATGCAGCAGGCCGAGAAGGAAGGGCATCTCGTCATCTTTGAAAATTTCGTGCCGTAGAATTTGAGAACCGCGGGGACGGGGGTGGTGGTTCCGGTTTTCCGGAACCACCACCCCCGTCCCCGCGGTTCTTTTTCAATTATTTCGCCTGTACCATTCCCTTGTCCGTTTTCTTCACATGCTTGAAGACGTCATCGAAATGATTCAGCGCTTCGTCGACGATGGCATCCGTGTCCGCAAGAGATGTATAGAGCCTGCTGCCGGCCAGCGTCACGATTCCGTTTGCCATATAGGCCGCACCCATGCGTTCCATGGAATCCTTGCGCACGTACATCATGTCTTTGTTTTTCAGAAGTCCCATCGCCGATTTAACGAAGGACATCGATGAGAAATCGAAGCTCATCGCGCCGGTGCATTCCAGATGTACGATGGATCCCTGGTTGTACGCGACAAACGGAAGCCCGTAATGCTTGATCAGGTCTTTGAGTCCGTCCGCCAGACGGTCGCCTGCCCGGCCTGCCTTCTCGCAGGCATTCGTCTTCTCGATGCAGCGGATGGCCGTGTAGCCGGCCGTGCTGGAAAGAGGATTGGCCGCGAGCGTTCCGCCGACGTAAGCCCTGTGCTTGCCGGTCGCAAGTCCTGCCGCCATCAGCTGGGCATATTCTTTCTTGCCTCCGACGCCTCCCGCCGCGGGATAACCGCCTGCCACGATTTTCCCGAAGACGGTGAGGTCAGGCACGATGTCGAAGAAGTCCTGGGCGCCGCCGATGCCGACGCGGAATCCCGTGACCACTTCGTCGAAAATGAGAAGGGCTCCGTAACGGTCGCAGAGTTCTCTCACGCCTTTGTTGTAGTTCAGCGCAACCGGACGCGTGCCGCTCTCCGGTCCCACCGGTTCGAGAAGTACGCCGGCCGTGCCGCCTTTCATCTTGTTGCGTTTCAGCATCGCCTCGAGCATGTTCAGGTCGTTCGGACGCACTTCATCCGTCGTGCCGTAATCGCTCTTGGGAATACCGTGCGATTCCAGAAGTCCGCGGCTTCCCGGAATCTTCAGTCCGTAGACCATCTGGTCGGACCATCCGTGATAAGCCCCGCCGATCTTGATGATGCGTTTCTTTCCGGTTGCGATCCGGGAAATGCGGAGCGCGGCCATGACCGACTCCGTGCCGGAGCCGAGCATCCGGAACATTTCCACGTGAGGCATGTGCTTGTTGATTTCTTTGGCCAGAAGCATTTCCGATTCATGCAGAAGACCGGTGACCGGTCCGCAGGTATTGAGAAGTTCAAAGACCTTCTCTCTCACTTCCGGATAGTTGCTTCCGAGAATCGTCGGCCCGCCTGCCTGCAGGAAATCGATGTAGGAATTGCTGTCCTTGTCGGTCAGGTACGCGCCGTTTGCCGCGGTCATGCACATCGGGAACGGCTTGTTGAAGGCCAGGTTGTGCTGCACGCCGCCCGGGATATATTTCTGAGCTTCTTCGTAGACGGCATGGGACTCCCTGCATTTCTCATCGTAGTATTTCAGGATGACGTTGTTGTAATAATCGTCGTCCACTTCCCAGATCGGCTGGCTCGTAAGATCTTTGAGCTGAGCGTTGATTTCATCCGGATCATCCCAGCGGCTGATGCCGCAGTTCACTTTTTTCGGAACGGACTGCTGTGACATTTTTATACCTCCTATTTTTCAGATGCGGAATTTTCTTTCGCATCACTGCTGACGTTCTGCGTGCCGGATACCTGCTGCGTGCCGGCTGCCGGCTGCGTATCAGCCATCTGCTGCGTGCCGGCTTCTTCCTGCGCGGCCCGTTTATTGGTGTCGACTGCCTTGCCGTAGACGACGAAGCGGTCGAAAATGTACTCGGTGGTCAGGTTGAGCGCCATGTTGATGAGCGTGACGACGAACCCGTTCCAGCCCAGATTCTCTGCCAGGTAATTTCCGAGGATTGTGGTCAGCGGCGTGAAGACGGCATAGTAGCCGGCGACCTTGAGCATGGCGATCGGCACGTTGTTCGCAGCCTTGAACGTGAATTCCCTGTTCAGCGTGAAATTCCACAGGACGGACAGGACCAGCGCGATCAGGTAGCACGGCCAGTACGGCCAGTCGGTCAGGGTGTCCAGAAGCGAGAACGTAATGATTTCGATCGCTCCGGCTGAAATCGAGAACAGGACGAACTTGATCATCCTTGTGCTTTCTTTTTTCTTCGTATCCATGGTCCCCTCCTTATTTCTTCTGCCTGGAATATTTTTTTATGTAAACCACATGCTGCAGGGCGACATCGAGTCCGCCGAGACGGCATTCCTTCTCTTTTCCTGCGGCCAGCGTATGCAGATGGCACAGCGCCGCTTTCTCCAGCAGGATGCCCATCGCTTCGCAGTCATCTTCATTTTCCGCTTTGACGGCGGCGCCGATGCCCGGCAAAAGAACCGCATCGAATTTCTGCAGAAGCGGAAGCACCGCCTGCTCCTCAGCACCTGCCGCGCACGGAATGACTTTGCCGATCATCTGCGCCATGTCATCGACCTGCGCATAGATTGGCTCCTTCTTTGCCGCCGCAGCCATTGCCGCCGGAGTACGGACAACCGCTGAGTGAGGATAAACTTTGCGGATAGAATCCTGAATGCCGGATACGGAGCTCTGCTTCGCCGCATCCATTTCCGCCCTGCAGTTTCTCCTGCAGATCCGGTCGAGCAGCAGCGCCTTTTCCATCGTCTCCTCTTTCGACTTCCCCGCGATCACGACTCCGTGATGCGGCATGAAAACCGTCTGCGCTCCCGACTCGAAGGCGGCCTTCACCGCATTCGTCAGCTTCTTCGTTCCGCTCAGGCCGTACGCCGCTTTCGCGATGCCGCCGAGTTCTTTTTTTTCATCCTCTGAAATGTCCATTGTCTCGCAGCCGCACAGCCCGAGTGCGGTCGCGTATTCCTGATGCGTATGGATCACGAACTGCGCATCCGGACAGACGCGGTACGCTTCTGCGTGCACGCCTTTTTCGCTCGACGGCTTGTGCGGTCCCGTCCACTCCATGGTTTCAAGATCCATGACCGCAATGTCCTCGGGCTTCAGGGAACGGTAATCGAGACCGCTCGGCGTGACGAGCATGTGTTTTTCATCCAGCCGGCAGCTGATATTTCCCCAGGTCCTGGCAACCAGTCCCTGATCGAGAAGCTCATTTCCGCATGCAACGAGCAGTTCCCGCGCTTTCTGTTCTTCCATTTTCGGCCTCCGTTTCAATGCTGAAATTCACAGGCAGGCTTTACCGGTTTCCTTCAGAGTGATTCAGCATCGTGAAATTCTTCTTATTTGAATCGTACAGTTTCTTGAAGACTTCAAAATTCCGGTCGTAGATTTTTTTACTCGCCGGATCCGGTTCGTACCGGTCCGCGACGGAAATGAAGCTCTTCACGGCATCCATGTCTTTCATTCTTCCGCACCCGACGGCAACCAGCACCGCCGCTCCGACCGCTCCGACGTCTTTCGTTTCTTCGACGGTCTCGACCGGGCGCCCGATGATGTCGGCAAGCATCTGGCAGACGACTTTCGAAAGCGCGCCTCCGCCGACAAACCGGATCACACCGGAAGTACGGACTTTCTTCTCCTCGCACTCGAGCATCCAGCGGAGGTGATAGCAGATGCCTTCAAGGACGGCTCTGATGAGTTCGGTCTTGCCGGTCTCCAGCTTGATGTTGAAGAACATTCCGCCCGCATCCGGTCCTTCGAACGGGCAGCGGTTTCCGTGGAGCCACGGCGTAAAGAGCACGCCGCCCGCGCCGGGTTCCGATTTGGAAACGGTATACGACAGATAATCGTAGAGGCTTTCGAAGGTCGCCTCCCTGTCCGTGCGTCCCGCTTCCTCCGTGCTGCCGGCTTCGGTCTCGGACTCAAAGGCTTTGGCCTTCTGCGTCACGTCGGTCTTCTTCAGATAAATGCCGATCTCGTCGAGCGCCAGGTGATTCTTGACCCACTCGAAGCATTTGCCGGCAGTCTCCATTTCCGCAAAATAGGTGTAGCGCCCTTTCTGTGCACCGACAATGGCCGCGATCATCGTCTGGATGTCGACGACCTGCTTGTCCGTGACCGTGCCGACCCAGCCCGAGGTGCCGGAGTAAATGTGCGTGCTGCCGACTTCCGTGCAGCCGGCTCCGATGCCGATGAGCGTCGCGTCGCCGCCTCCGCCGTAGACTTCCGTCCCGGCTTTCAGTCCCAGTTCCGACGCCGCCTTTTCGGTCAGCTTTCCCGCCACGTCCGTGCAGCGGATGATTTTCGGAAGATGCTCCGGGTTCACTTTGTAGTAGCCGCACAGTTCCCGGTTCCATCCTTCTTTTCCCGGACGCGTATCGTAGAGGAACGTCGAGTACGCCGAGTCTTCCGTCATGACGCATTCGCCCGTGCAGCGGCAGATGAGGTATTCCTTGACGTCGAGCCATTTGTAAACCTTCGCGAAAATGTCCGGTTCATTTGCCTCGACCCATTTGTATTTCCACAGCGGATCCTTCACGCTGGTGGAAGCTGCGTGCGTGATGATCAGGCTGCGCAGCATGATTTTTGCGTTGACGCCGGAAATGGTGAGGCCCTTTCCCTGCGTCTGCTTCATTTCCCGTCCCGCTCTCTGGTCCATGTAGCTCATCGGGCGGCGGAGCGCTTTCCCGTCGCGGTCGACCAGCACCAGCCCCTGCATCTGCGAGCAGAAGGAAATGCCGGCAATCTGTTCCGGGCGGATATCCGTCTTCGTGAACACTTCCTTCGTGGTGCGGCACATCGCGTCCCACCATTCGTCGGCATCCTGCTCGGCGCCGCCGTTCTCGAGAATGTACAGGCCGTAGGACGCATAGCACCCCACGAGCAGCTTCACCTTGTCCCCGATTTCAAAGAGACAGGTCTTGACGCCCGTCGTTCCGAAATCATAAGCGATCACATAAATCATGGAACCACCACCCCCGTCCCCGCGGTTCACTTCAGCGCGGCGTTCATAAAAGAAACAAAGGCCTTCCGTACTTTTGCATCATCGCCTGCGGCATCTTTTCCGCAGTAGATTTTCATCCTCTCGCGGTAATAGTCGCAGCTGTAGGAAAACTGCAGCATCATCAGCAGATTATCAAAAAAGAACGCGCTCATCCGGGCGTCCGCATCGCTGCGGATCCGGCCGGATTTCTTCGCGTTCTCCATCATTTTCCGATAGGCATTCGCCGAGGGCTGTTCGATTTCCCCGGCGAGGACTTTGGCATATTCGCGGCAGCTGCCCGACGTGATCTCGTGGTACATCGTATAGTAGCTGCTGTGGATGGCGGCATTTTCCTGAAGGGCCTTCACGATGTTTTCCATGCACACCGAAATGTCGTCTTCCTCTCCGACCGCCTCGGAAAGGACCCGGTCCAGAAGACGCAGGCTGTAGCGCACGCAGGCCAGGAAGAACTGGTCCTTGCCGTCATAATATTTGTAAATGACGCCGACGCTGACGCCGGCCTTCTTCGCGATCAGATTGATGTTCGCCCGGTCCAGGCCGTTCTGCGCGAACTCGTCGATTCCTGCTTCCAGGATGGCGTTCATTCCCTGCTCGTCAAGTTTTCTGTACATCGCCGTCTCCGAT
Source organism: Lachnospiraceae bacterium (assembly GCA_022647575.1). GTDB lineage: Bacteria > Bacillota > Clostridia > Lachnospirales > Lachnospiraceae > Chordicoccus. The sequence goes on from JALCKY010000001.1 coordinate 672,976, forward strand.
GGTCTGCGCGACGTTTCCGTCCGCTGTTTTTTCGTGACGTGAGCCGTGGCTCACAAGATAAGAACAGCATACCATCACCGTGCCATTTTGCACAGCCTGAGTAATCAACAAATCGGATGCGCTTTTTTTGTGAGATTTTGCAGAAAAGAACCACGGGGACGGGGGTGGTGGTTCCGTTTTCCGTCCGGAACCATCACCCCCGTCCCCGTGGTTCTCTTTTTTTCTTACGCCAGCTTCATATCTCCATCCTTAACCCAGCCCCTCTTCCGGCAGAAGAGGTTGATGAGCGGGCACAGGACTGCCGGCAAAATGAAGCAGATCATGAAAAGTCCCAGCCAGTCGAACCAGGTGATGGCGCCCTTCGCGCCGGACGCGACATCCGCCGCCCATCCGGTATAGATGCCGATCTGCCCGACGAAGCCGCAGGTTCCCATGCCGGACGACACCGGCGTTCCGTTCATCTGCAGGCCGAAGAGGCACGTCGCCAGCGGCCCGGTAATGGCACTGGTCACGATCGGCGCGATCCAGATGCGCGGGTTCTTGACGATGTTTCCCATCTGCAGCATGGACGTCCCGATTCCCTGGGAAATGAGTCCGCCCCATTTATTTTCGGGAAAGCTCATGACCGCGAAACCGATCATCTGCGCGCAGCATCCGGCAACCGCCGCACCGCCTGCCAGCCCGGTCAGCCCGAGGGCGGCACAGATGGCGGCAGAGGAAATCGGCAGCGTCAGGGCGATCCCGACGACGACCGATACGATGATTCCCATTAGGAACGGCTGCAGGTTCGTCGCCCACATGATGATATTTCCGACGGACATCGCCGCGGTTCCCAGAGGCGGAGCCCACCAGGCCGACAGCGCAATGCCCACGCCGATCGTAACGAGCGGCGTCACCAGGATATCCACTTTTGTTTCCTTGGAAACAGCCTTGCCGACTTCCGAAGTGATGATGGCAACGAAGAGGACTGCCAGCGGTCCGCCGGCACCCCCGAGCGCATTGGAGGCAAACCCGACCGTGATCAAAGAAAACAGGACCAGCGGCGGACAGTGCAGCGCATAGCCGATGGCCACGGCCATCGCCGGCCCGCTCATCGCCACGGCGAGTCCGCCGACGGTATAGTCGGTCTTGGCTATCGTCGCGACCGTAGTCGTGAGGAATCCGATGTGGAACTGAATGCCCAGCGTGTTGATGATGGTCCCGATCAGAAGCGAACAGAACAGGCCCTGCGCCATCGCGCCGAGCGCATCGATTCCGTACCGCTTTGCCGAAATGACGATATCCTTGCGTTTCAGAAAAGCCTTGAATTTTTCCATTTTTCTCCCCCGCAGATCTTCCCGCATTTGAAAAGATAATAAACGGTGAAGAGACATTTGTAAAGTTGCTTCCCGTGAATGAACGCACAAAAATGAATCCTTCACAGATACACGGTAATTTATCCCGCAATCAGCGTGAAGACCGTGCGCGCCGCCATGAAGGCAGCCGTGATGATGAGGGGAATGGTGCCGTCGATGAAGGCGGCTTCTTTTTCAAGATTATAATAAGCCATATAGAAGTACATCACCGCAATGACCGCGGCGGCAAGAATCACGATAAAAATAACAGCTCCGGCAAATGAAAGCTTTTCCGTGCCGTAAAGAAGATTGATCAGGGACAGTTCGAGAATGACCCAGCCGTCGATCAGCAGAAGTTCCAGCGTGATCTGGCGGTGCATGAAAAACCAGGTGATCAGGATCAGAAGGATGTAGGCTGCAAAACCGCAGACGATCAGAATCATCCCGTTGAAAAGGGACCTCTTCATCACGGCCGAACGGATCGCGCCGACGAGCTGCACGACGCCGATGATTCCGACGACGGTTGCCGTCCCGACCAGAAGGGCAGCCAGCCAGGTACGCCTTGCTTCGACACCGGGCTTGAACGCGACAATCCACCATGCCAGATAAAACAGATTGCAGAGAATCAGCAGCAGACTGCCGGTCATCAGTTTATTCATTTCATCTCGTTTCTTCACCGACTGCCGTTTCCAGAGGCTCCAGCAGCGAGGATGCTTCGTAAACGCTGGCAAGTCTTGTCAGCTTGCGCACGATTTTCCGGCACTTCTCCTGCGGAATGGTTTTGTCGGAATTGACAGCATCTATAATAATCTTTAATTCAGAAAAATCAAATTCCCGTTCGGTCATATAGAAGTGGCTTCCCGCGCTTCTTTTTGATTTGATTGAATAGCCGGCGGCCACCAGTGTCTCGACGTCATTTTTCACGGTCTTCCGGTTGACTTCGACGCCGCGTTTTGCAAACCATTCGATGATCTGTCTGGTTGTCAGAGGATGCGTTTCATCCGTCTGTTCATAAAGAAGCCGGTACATATAGACCAGCCTTCCTTTTTTATTCACGTCTTCGATTACTTTGATCTTTGCCATGTTTCCTCCAACAAAAAAGGGACCGTGCCGATAGCACAGTCCGTCTGCAACTGGCTGCCATTCCTATACGGAGAAGGCCCTTATCAGCTTTGCGGCCCAGCCTTTCGGCTGGTGTGCTCATTCACCTAATGATATTTCGAAATCAGAAAGATTGCAAGCATTCTTTTCTGGATTTTATTGTTTTTATTTTCTCTTAATTTTTTCGTTCATTTACACCCTTATTTGCGCCTTTGTTTTCCCGTTCATCCCCCCGCCTGTTCAAAAGCCGCTTTCTCTGCTATACTGGTAAAATGAATTCCGGGTTTGAAAAACTTTCCGTGCGCCGCTCCCTCATCGGGGACAGGGCTTTCTATCATCGGGTTTTCGTGATCATCCTCCCGATGATTGTTCAGAATACCCTTTCGAGCGTCCTGGGCCTTCTGGACAATATCATGGTCGGGCAGATCGGCACCCTGCCCATGTCCGCCGTCGCCATCACGAGCCAGCTGTTTTTCGTCTTCTATCTGACACTTTTCGGGGCACTGGCCGGCGCCGGCATCTACGGCGCGCAGTTCTTCGGCAGCGGAAATACGGAAGGCGTGCGCAACACCCTGCGCGTCAAATTCATGGTCGGCTTCCTCCTGACCGCCGCGGCAATGCTGCTGTTCTTCTTTGCGGGGGATGCGATCATCGCTTCCTTCATTTCCGCCGGGACTCCGGAGGCGGACCGCGTCGCGACGCTCTCCTATGCGCACGATTATCTTTTCATCATGATTCTCGGAATGCTTCCGTTCGCCGTCACTTCCAGCTATGCCAGCACGCTCCGGGAATGCGGAAAGACCGCCCTTCCGATGAAGGCCGGCATTATCGCGATGATCACCAATTTCATTTTCAATTCCCTGCTGATTTTCGGCCTTTTCGGATTTCCGAAGCTGGGCGTGGCCGGTGCCGCGATTGCGACGGTGCTCTCCCGTTTCGTGGAAGCCTTCATCGTCGTCTTCTTCTCGCACCGGAATAAAAAAACCTATGGTTTCCTTGAAGGGCTGTACAGGCGCCTCACCGTTCCGCGTGCCTTTTTCTTCCAGGTCGTCGCCAAGAGCGCCCCGCTTCTCATCAATGAATTCATGTGGTCGGCCGGGCAGGCTTTCAGCCTGCAGTGTTTCTCGCACCGCGGCATCGCAGTCATCGCCGCCCTGAACATCTGCTACACGGTTTCCGACATCTGCCATCAGGTTTACATAACTTTAGGCAGTGCTGCCCAGATCGTCATCGGGCAGGAACTTGGTGCCAACCATCTGACCGATGCCCGCTACTCGGCATGGCGCATGATCACGCTGGCCACTGCCTGCTGCGTCCTGACCGGCATTCTCCTGGCGGTCTGCGCCCCGTTCATTCCTCTCATCTACAATACGGAAAATGAGATCCGTCAGATGGCCACCGGTTTTCTTCTGATCACCGCCTGCTGCCTGCCGCTCTTCGGCTTCGACACCACGGAATATTTCGTGCTGCGCTCCGGCGGCAAGACTGTCATCACGTTTCTCTTCGACAGCTGCTTCTCCTGGTGCGTGACCATCCCGGCAACCTTCCTGCTGATTTATTTCACGGATCTTTCCATCATGCCGATCTTCGCTGTCGTCTGCGGCAGCGACCTCATCAAATGCATCATCGGCTTCGTCCTCGTCAAAAAGGGAATCTGGGTAAAGAACCTGGTCTCACAGGAAACGCCGCCGGCCTCAGCATGAATCCGGCATAAGCACCGGTCACGACAGGGGCTGATTTTCAGAATTCCAGCTCCCTCTTCCGGAAAACGAGGATCGACGCCGTAAGTCCCGCCGCGAAATACACCAGGATTCCGAGCAGGGCGGAGAAATCGCATTTCCCTGCCAGCAGAGCCTCTTTGAAAGCATCCAGGAACGTCGTCAGCGTAAAGGAATCGATATGGAGATTTGAGAACCCGGGCACAAGGGCCAGCGCCCCGATGGCCAGGTTCAGGAAGCCGATCTGCAGCGCCAGGTAAAGCAGCGTTCCAAGTCCCGTGCTCTGCATGAAGAACATCAGGATCATCGTCAGGTTCGTAAAGGAAATGATCCGGATCCATTCGACCAGCAGCTCCAGCACGATCGTAATGAGCTGTCCCGCATCCAGTCCCGCGCTGAAGGCGCCGACCAGGGCAACCGCGACGACTCCGAAGAAGACAAGATCGATGGCACTCATCAGCATCATTTCCAGCAGCTTGCTGACCACGACCTGCGGACGCGAAATGCCGATGCCGATGGCCGCCTGCATGGATTTGGCACGAAAGTCATCGCCGAAAACCGCCAGCAGTTCGGTCAGGCCGACGGCAAAGGACAGGACTCCGATATAGGTTCCGATGTTGTTGGCATAAGATGCGGGCTCGCCGCCCATCAGGCGCGTCACGCCCATGACTCCCAAAAGGATCAGGGCCAGAAGCAGGATCACGATCAGCCTGGGGATTCTCCGGAAAATTCTTTTAATGTCTGCCGCCAGATAATTACGCATGGTCTGTCTCCTCCAGAAGATGGAAATAATACTCTTCCAGGCTGCCCGCTTCCTGCGTCTCCTCGAGAACCGGAACGCCGGCATCCTGAAGGGCTTTTTTGGCGCGCGGAAGATCATCGATCCGGAGCCGCACGGTACGGTCCGCCGCCATCAGGTCCTCCTGCGTCACGACCTTTGCGATCACGCCGTTGTTGACAATCCCGAAGCGATGCGCCGTATGCTGCAGCTCGCCGAGGATATGCGAGGAAATGATGACTGTCATCCCGTAGTCATGGTTCAGCGTCTGCACCAGGTGCCGGACGTCGGCGATGCCCTGCGGATCAAGTCCGTTGACAGGTTCGTCGAGTATCAGGATCTCGGGATTCCCCAGAAGCGCATTTCCGATTCCGAGCCGCTGCTTCATTCCCAGGGAAAAGGTCGAGAATTTTCCTTTCTCCGTATCGAGGCCGATGACTTTCAGCACCCGGTCGACTTCGCCCCTGTCCGGAATGTTCTTCAGCGTCCGGTAGTATTCGAGATTGCCGCGCGCATCCAGGTACGGGAAGAAATTCAGCCCGATGAAGAAGCCGATCCTCTTCCTTCCCTCTTCAATGCTCTCGCCTTCCCTGCCGATTCTCAGTTCGCCGTCCTTGTAGTCCGAGAGCCCGAGGATGATCTTGAAGATCGTCGTTTTCCCGGCTCCGTTCCGTCCGATCAATCCGAACAGCTCTCCCTTTCCGATTGAAAGGTCGATTCCTTTCAGGACTTCTTTTTTTCCGTAGCTTTTCCGGATTCCGTGAAGCTCAATAACCGGTTCTTCCATTTGGTTCAGGCCGTCCTTTTCTCGTCATTTGCATAAAAAATTTCCCAAATCGGTTTCAACTTTCGCATTTCTATATTATACTGTAAATGTAGCTGTGATTGCATTTTTTATGTACATTTTTCTTCGCCACACCTAAGGGAGGGATGCTGCATGAAATGGAAGAGACCGGCTGCTTTTTTTGTCTGTGCAGCCATGGTTCTTGGCCTCACTGCCTGCGCATCGTCGAATACAGGCAGCAAGTATGACTACATGATTGCCATGATCACCGATACCGGAGGCGTGAACGACCAGTCCTTCAACCAGTCTGCCTGGGAAGGCCTCAAACAGCTCCATGCCGATACCGGCATCAAAGTCAACTACATCGAATCGAAGCAGACGTCCGATTTCGTTTCGAACCTGGACGTCCTGGCAGACAACGGCGCGAAATTCCTCTGGGCCATCGGCTTCAATACCGTCGACGCGGTCACGCAGGCCGCTGCCGTCAACCCCGAACTCAATTATGCCGTCGTCGACAATGCTTTTGATGATCCGGCGGACAACATCACCGGCGTCGTGTTCCGTGCCCAGGAATCTTCCTTCATGGTCGGCTACATCGCGGCGGCGGTGAGCAAGACCGGAAAGGTCGGTTTCATCGGCGGCATTTCCCTTCCTGTCATCAAGCAGTTTGAATGCGGATATCTGGCAGGCGTCGCCTACGGTGCGAAGAAGCTGAACAAGACCGTGACCGTCTCGTCACAGTACGCGGAATCCTTTGCCGACGCGGCCAAAGGCAAAGCCATCGCCAACAAGATGTTCTCCGACGGCTGCGACGTCATCTACCATGCCGCCGGCAATACCGGGCAGGGCATGATCGAAGCTGCCAAGGAAGCCGGGAAATGGGCCATCGGCGTCGACCGCGACCAGGCTTATCTGGCCCCGGACAACGTCCTGACCTCCGCCCTGAAGAATGTCTATGCCGGCGTCGAAAAACTCTCCGAGTCCTACATGGCCGGCGAGAAGATCGGCGGACAGAACGTGTCGTACGGACTTGCGGACGGCGCAGTCGGCATCCCCAAGGAGCATCCGAACTATTCCGATGACATCTATAACGCGGCCATCGAAGTCGGCGATCAGATTTCCAAGGGAACCATCGTGCCGCCTTCCACGGAAGACGAATACAATGCCTTCATCAAGGCCCTGGGCTAGAAAGGAGGAGCAGAATGGCTGAAGCGGAGAACACCGTTTACAAAGCACCGGAAATCAGCAGCGAATATGCCGTGCAGATGCACGGGATCACAAAGAAGTTCGGTTCCTTCTATGCCCTGACGGACATGAACCTCGACGTGAAGAAGGGAACGATTCATTCCCTCCTCGGAGAAAACGGAGCCGGCAAGAGCACTCTCATGAACGTGCTCTACGGACTCTACACGCCGGAAGAAGGCCGCATTTACATCAACGGAAAAGAAGTCAGCATCAAAAACCCGAACGTCGCGATTGCCAACGGAATCGGCATGGTGCATCAGCATTTCATGCTGGTCGAGGATTTCACCGTCACGCAGAACATCATCCTCGGAAGCGAAACCACCTCCGCGGGCATCGTCCTCAACATGGCGCAGGCGAAAAAGAACGTTCAGGAGATCGTAAAGAAATACGGACTGGAAGTCGATCCGGACGCACTCGTCTCTGACATCTCCGTCGGCATGCAGCAGAGGGTCGAGATCCTGAAGGCGCTGTACCGCGGCGCCGAGATCCTGATCCTCGACGAACCGACGGCTGTCCTGACGCCGCAGGAAATCGAAGAGCTCCTGTCCATCATGAAGAACCTCATAAAAGACGGCAAGACCGTCATCATCATCACGCATAAGCTGAAGGAGATCCAGCAGTCCTCGGACGTCTGCACGATCATCCGCCGCGGGAAATACATCGATACCGTTCCGGTTGCCGGATGCTCGGAAGAAGACCTGGCCACGATGATGGTCGGCCACTCCGTCAAGCTCATCGTCGACCGGACGCCCGCCAAGCCGGGAAAGACCGTCTTTGAGATTTCGGGCCTGACCGTGAAAAACGACCAGGGAATCGAGGCCGTCAAGGGCCTGAACCTGAAGGTCCGGGCAGGCGAGATCGTCGGCATCGCCGGCATCGACGGCAACGGACAGAAGGAACTGATGGAAGCGGTGAACAACCTGAAGAAAGGCCGAAAGCGGAACCATTTCCATCGACGGAAAGGAAATCCAGAACACCTCTCCTGCCTTCGCCCTCGAACAGGGGCTGGCGACCATTCCGGAAGACCGCCACAAGAACGGCCTCGTCCTGCAGTTTACCTGCAGCGAGAACGCGATCCTTGAGAAATACCGCAGTCCGGAATTTTCGAAGGGCGCCGTGATCGACCAGAAGAAAATGACGGACTTCATGAATGAACTGGTCAAAGAATACGATATCCGCCCGGAAGACTGCGGGCCGAAAAAGGCCGCGGGACTCTCCGGCGGCAACCAGCAGAAAATCATCATCGGGCGCGAGATTGCCAATCACCCGAAGGTCCTGATCGCGGTCCAGCCGACACGCGGACTGGACGTCGGCGCCATTGAGAACGTGCACCGGACGCTGATTGCGCAGCGCGACAAGGGCGTCGCGATCCTGCTCATTTCCTATGAGCTCGATGAAGTCATGAATCTTTCCGACACCATCGCGGTCATTTACGACGGGCAGATCAAATGCACGTTCAATCACGGCGAAGCGACGCAGAACCAGATCGGACTTCTGATGGGAGGAGGCGGCACTGATGGAAAGTAAATGGAAAACATTCCTGAAAAAACCGATCATGCTGTCGGTCATGGCGGTCATCTTCGGCTTCCTCGTCGCCATGGTCATCATGGCGCTGGCCGGCTATAACCCGTTTGCCTCGATCGGCTCCCTGTTTGTCGGCATGTTCGGCAGCCCGAAGCGGATCTTCAACATCTTCATCAAGAGCACGCCGATTATCTTCACCGGCATCGGCGTTGCCTTTGCCATCAAGACCGGGCTCTTCAACATCGGCGCCGAGGGACAGTTCATCATGGCGGAAATCGCCGCTGTCCTTATAGGCATCACAGTTCACCTTCCGGCCTTCCTGGAAATCCCGCTCATCGTCCTGGCGGCAGCGGTTGCCGGCGGACTCTACGGCGGACTGGTCGGATGGCTAAAGGCAAAATTCGGGATCAACGAAGTCATCACCTCGATCATGCTGAACTGGATCGCGCTTTATTTCTCCAACTGGATCTGCGGACTTTCCGCTTTTGCCGGGGCCGGCTCCAGCACGCAGAAGATCGACGCGGCCGGCTATACGACCATCCTCAATACCTGGAAGCGCACGGACGGAATGGACTCTCTCATGAACGGCGGACCGCTGGCCAGGGCTTTCCTCAAGACGGACGTGAACATCGGCTTTTTGGCGGCGATTGCCGCGGCACTCTTCATTTCCTGGCTGCTGTACAAAACCAAAAGAGGCTTTGAGCTTCGCGCCGTCGGCTTCAACAAGGACGCGGCGAAATTCACCGGCATCAACGTGAACCGCAGCATCGTCGAAGCCATGATCATTTCGGGTGCTCTCTGCGGACTGGGCGCGGCGTTCTACATCACCGGCCAGTGGCCGCACTGCATTTCCACGCTCACCAACTTCGAAGGCTACGGCCTCAACGGGCTGTCGGTGGCCTTCATCGCGATGAGCTCTCCGATCGGCTGCCTGTTCGCCGGGCTTCTGTTCGGCGGTCTCCTGTACGGCGGCTCGACCCTGCAGCTGGTCATGGGCGTCCCGACCGAAATCATCAACATCATCATCGGCATCATCGTCTTCTTCTGCGCCCTGACGTATATCCTTCCGAAATTCATCGACCGTCTCGGCACGAAGAAAGTGAAGAAAGGAGGTGCCGCAAATGTCTAACGTGATCCTCTTCATCGGCATCATGCTGATGTATTCCACGCCTCTTGCCCTGGCTGCCGAAGGCTCCGTGATCTCGGAGCGCTGCGGCGTCGTCAACATCGGCATTGAAGGCATGATGACCATCGGCGCCTTTACGGGCGCGGCCGTCGGCTACTTCACGGGCTCCGCCTGGATCGGCTTTCTGTGCGCGGGCATCGCGGGCGGCGTCTTCGGGCTTCTGCACGCCTGGGCTTCGGTCAGCGGAAAGGCCGACCAGACCGTCTCCGGCATCGCGATCAACCTGATTGCCCCGGGGCTGGCCCTCTTCCTGAGCCGCCGTCTTTTCGCGGGCGGCACGCAGACGCCTCCGGTCACGGACAAGATTCCGAAGCTGATTCCATCCGGCCTGCCCGGCATCTGGAACAATCTGAACGTCGACTGGACGACTGTCCTCGCACTGCTCTTCGCCGTCGCGCTCTGGTTCATTTTCTATAAAACGACCTGGGGCCTTCACATCCGCGCGGTCGGCGAACATCCCGGCGCGGCCGATACGCTCGGCATCAATGTCTACAGAGTCCGCTACATCTGCGTGATCCTCTCCGGCGTCCTTTCGGGCTTCGGAGGCGCGGCCGTCACGCTGGCGATCATTTCCCAGTTCTCGCCGACCGCCATCGCCGGCCAGGGCTTCATCGCCATCGCGGCCGTCATCTTCGGAAAATGGACCCCGCACGGCGGCTATCTTGCCTGCCTTCTGTTCGGCGCGGCGCAGGCCCTGACCGTTCTTCTGGGCGGCGGCAGCTTCGCGGTGCCTGCGGAGATCCTCAGCATGCTGCCTTACGTCCTGACCATCATCATCCTGATTCTCTTTGTCGGACGCGCTTCCGCTCCGAAAGCATCAGGTGTCCCTTACGAGAAAGGAGTCCGATAAGCTATGTCAAAGTATAATCGCATTTTCGTCATCGTCATCGATTCCATGGGAATCGGGAACGCGCCGGACGCGGCGGATTTCGGAGACAAGGGGGCCGACACGCTCGGACACATTTCCGAAAAGCTCGGGACCTTCCTCATCCCGAACCTCGTCTCGCTCGGCCTGTCGAACCTGAAGTCCATGACGTGGAATCCGCCCCGGGAAAATACGCGCGGCTATGCCTGCCGGATGACCGAGAAGAGCCACGGCAAGGATACCATGACCGGCCACTGGGAAATGATGGGACTCTATACGACGCGTCCTTTCATCACCTTTACCGAACACGGCTTCCCGCCGGAGCTCATTAAAGAACTCGAAGAAAAATGCGGTAAGGAAATCATCGGAAATAAGGCGGCTTCCGGCACCGAGATCCTGGACGAGCTCGGCGAAGAGGAAATCTACCACAACAAGATGATTGTCTACACGTCCTCCGATTCCGTGCTGCAGATCTGCGGAAATGAAAAGACCTTCGACCTCGACAATCTCTACCGCTGCTGCGAGATCGCGCGGGAGATCACGATGAAGGACGAATGGAAGGTCGGGCGCGTCATCGCGCGTCCGTATGTGGGAATGCACAAGGGCGAATTTGTCCGCACCGCCAACCGGAGGGATTATTCCGTCAAGCCGTTCGGAAAGACAACCCTCAATGTCCTTGAGGAAAACGGATACGACGTCGTCGCCATCGGCAAGATTCACGATATCTTCGATGCCTACGGCGTAACGGAATCCATCCATTCCGTCAGTTCCGTCAACGGCATGCAGCAGACGATCGATGCCGCCGAGCGGGATGACTGGAGAGGCCTGTGCTTCGTGAACCTGGTCGACTTCGATGCCCTCTGGGGCCACCGGAGAAATGTACAGGGCTACGGGCAGGAAATCGTCCGCTTCGACGTCAAGCTCGGTGAGCTTCTGCGCAGGCTGAAGAGCGACGACCTGCTGATGATCACGGCTGATCACGGAAACGATCCGACCTGGACCGGCACGGACCATACAAGGGAGCAGGTGCCGCTTCTCCTCTACTCGCCTTCAATGACCGGCCACGGCACGCTTCCGGACACAGACTGCTTCGGAGACATCGGCTATACGGTTGCTGAAAATTTCGGACTGAAGATGCCGGAGGGGAACGATCGGAAAATCCCTGCTGGACCGTCTGGCATAGAACAAGGAGTACTTTGGACTGATGATGCCCTTTATCCATATTTTAGGCAGAGAAATTCCCTCTTACGGCTTCTTTTCCGTGACAGGCTTTGTCCTGTCGCTGATTTTCATTTTCTTTGCCTGCCGGCACTTCGGCCTGGACCGCGAAAATGCTGTTTATATCTACGTTCTTGCCGCACTGGGCGGGATCCTTGGAGCGAAAGTTCTGTATCTCCTGACGGTCCTGCCCTCTCTTGCGGCGGATCTTCCCCTGATTTTTTCCGCACCGCAGACTTTCCTGAACCGCTATCTCTATTCCGGCATGGTCTTCTACGGAGGACTGATCGGCGGACTCCTGACAGCCGTCCTTGTCTCGCGCAGCTATCATGCGAAACTGTCCGACTATCTTCCGCTTTTTGTCCCGGCTGTCACGCTGTTCTTCGGCTTCGGGCGGATCGGCTGCTTCAGCGTCGGCTGCTGCTACGGAGCAAAGACCGACTCCGCCTGCTCCGTCGTTTTCACGCAGTCCCTCATCGCACCGAACGGGGTTCCTCTGATTCCCGTGCAGCTGATCGAAGCCGGATTTGATTTCCTGCTGTTCATTTTCCTGCTTATCGTCTATCGCATCAAAAAGGAAGGGCAGACGATGCTCTTCCTTTATCTGATTCTCTATTCGGTTTTCCGCTTTACGATTGAATTCTTCCGCGGCGACATCGCCCGCGGGATTCTGTTCGGTCTCTCCACTTCTCAGTGGCTGAGCCTTGCCGTTTTTTCGGGAGCCGTCATCTGGCGGATCCGCTGCTGCCGGAAAGTTCAGGCCTGATCCGCTGCTGCGGAAAGCTCCTGCCCGATTCCTGAGCCGTTCACACAATGATGTCCGTACCTTTCTCCCTGGCTTTGCTAAGACACTGGTCTGCCATTTCCAGAATGCCCTGCGACAGGATGCCGGGCTCGATTTCCATCACGCCTCCGCTGAAGGTGTAGACCGTGCCGGGAGCGAATGAATATTTCTCCCTTGCAAAAGCCGTCTTCATTTCCGAAGCGGCATGCCGGACGGATTCTTCACTCTGTCCGAAAAACAGCAGGACGATCCGGTCCAGGGCATAGTGATAGGCCTCGACCTGATCCGCCCTTCCCCTGGTGCGGTCCTTGATGATCCGTACCAGACGCTGCATGACTTCATCGGCCGCGCCGACTCCCCATTTCTCATCGATCTTGGCATACCCGTCGATGGAAAGGATCAGCAGGTACGGCTTGTAATTCGGGAAATTCAGCGGCGCCGTCCGGTCGAGTTTTTCATTCAGGGCGCGCCGGTTCCGGATGCCGAGCAGCGGATCCACATTGCATTCCTCGATTAGGATTTCCTGTTTCCGGTTGCTCTCCAGAATATGATCGATCTGCTCTTTCGTGAATTTGTTCAGAAGCAGGACCGTCATGTAGACGATCGTCAGAATGAGTCCCGCCAGCAGCACGTCGCTTGCAAGCTGCGTGTCTCCCGCCCGGAGTTCCCGGCTGCCGATCCATGCCGCAGCAGCCAGCGACAGCAGGGAGCCGATGTAGATGCCGGTCGTCAGTTTTCTGTTCGCAAAAAGAATCGTGACAAACAGGGCAATGCCCGTCAGCGACAGCAGCGGGCCGTAGACGTAATGCGTGATCTGGATATTGGCGCAGAGAAAAAAGATCATGACGCAGGCCCAGACATTTTTCGCCGCATTGGAAAGCCTGATGCTCTTCAGACAGAAATAAGTCACCGCCAGGGCCAGAAGATTCAGCGCGGACGGGATATAAATGAACCTTGCCCGGTAAAGCGGCAGCGGCAGAAACAGCGTCCGCGTGGAAGAATCATAAAGATAAATGGCAATTTCCGCGGCGATGGCCATCAGGACAAACACGCCGCAGATGCGGAACAGGGCCCATCTCCATTTGGCATTCATCCGGACAAGATAATTCGCCTCGGCATTGTGCGGCATAGTTAATTTTTCTTCCATCGTCTTCCCCTCTCAGTTTCCGGCATGGCCGGCTGTCTCTCCGGCATGACCGTTTTTTCCGGCAGTGACGTTTTATCGGATGTACTTCAGCAGGACATCACAGAGAGTAGCCGGATCGACCGGCTTGGCAATGTGCTCGTTCATTCCCGCATCCAGGCTCTTCTCGATGTCCTCCGCAAAGGCATCCGCGGACATCGCGATGATCGGGACTGTCTTCGCATCCGGACGGTTCATTTCCCGGATCTTTCTGGCGGCATCGTGACCGTTCATGACCGGCATGCGGATGTCCATCAGGATTGCATCATAGGTTCCGCTGTCCGATTCCGCAAAGCGCAGGCAGCCGGTCTCACCATTTTCCGCACAGGTCACGGAAATGCCCCTCATCTCAAGAATCGCTTTGGCGATCTCCGTATTCATCGCGTTGTCTTCCACCAGAAGCACGCGGCGGCCTTTCAATTTTTCCCATTCCTGAAGGGATTCTTTCTTTTCCGGCAGACGGTCGTCCGCTCTCTCAAAATCCAGCAGGACCGTAAACCTGGTTCCTTTGCCCAGCTCGCTTTCCACAGTGATCGTTCCGCCCATCATTTCCACCAGTTTCTTTACGATGGACAGGCCAAGTCCGGAACCTCCGACATCAGCCGTCGCCGCCTGGCGTTCCTGCGAGAACGGTTCAAAAGCCTTCGGAATGAACTCGGGGCTCATGCCGCAGCCGTTGTCCTGTATGATGATCCGGTCGTGTACAAGGTCTTTCTCCAGCTTCACGCATTCGACCATCATGGTAATCTCCCCGTATTTCGGGGTAAATTTCACGGCGTTGGAAAGCAGGTTGATGAAAATATCCTGCAGGCGCATGGCATCGACATTGATGGTCGCCATGACCGCCCTGCTGTTGTCCAGGATGAAGTGAATGTGTTTTTCCTCCATCGACGGCCGGATGGAACCGACAACTTTGGAAATGATCTCTCCGCAGGAAACGGGTGCGCATTTCAGCGTCGTATTCCCGCTTTCGATCTTGGAAAGCTCCAGCGTATCGTTGATCAGGGAAAGCAGGATTTTTCCCGCCTTATCGATTTTTTCCAGATAACCGTTCACGGCTGAAGGATCCTTCGACTTCCGCGCAAGACCCGTGTATCCGAGGACCGCATTCATCGGAGTGCGCATGTCATGGCTGACATTGGAAAGGAACTCCGTCTTCATCTGGTTGGCATGTCTTGCTTCCTTCAGGGCAACCGACAGCCTCTCCGCACGTTCCCTCTCCTGCTTCAGCTCTTCGGTAATATCCGTCCGGAAGAAAAGGATGTCCTTCTTCCGTTCATCCAGATAAAGGAACGTAATCCGCTTCTGCAGGAGTCTTCCCTCCTTCGACGGATACGGAATCACGACGCTGTATTCATCCTGCGTCTTCAGGGCTTCCGATACTTTCGCATAGCTGATTTTTTCAAAGGACTCTTCTGCCGCCCTGCTGCCGGCGAAATCGCCGAGGATACTCTTGATGACGGTATTGTAATTCTCCATTTTCAGCGTCACGGGCATGACCGCATGGGCGGAAATGTACTGATAGTGGATTTTCTCCGTTGCCGTATCAATCAGGGCAATGTATTCATACTCCCGGTCCGTGATGGCGGAAATGACCTTCTCCTCTTTTTCCTGACGGTCGGTATCGTCGGAGTAGAAAATCGCCTCGATATCGCCGCTGGCGGGATTCTTCAGCATGCTGGCCGTGACCCGGATCCGGTGTGTTTCTTCTCCGTCGGTCAGCCGGTGGTATTCCGTCGTGATGCGCGTATTCTTCAGTTCAAATTCCTGCAGCAGTTTCTTCCTGCTGAATACTTTTTTAAAAGAATCCCTTTCTTCCTCTTCCGTCAGGGATTCCGCGATCCCGTTGAACAGATCGTCGACTGTCTTCCCCTTCACCAGGCTTTTCAGATAAGCGGAAGCCGTATATTCATAGCTCCGGGTGTTCTGCGTCAGATTCAGGTGGAAAATGGAAAGTGCCTCCGGCCCTGCCGACAGCATGTCTTCCATCGCTTTTTCATACCGGCGGTTCTCTTCGACGAAGCGTGCCTTTTCCATGGCGTAAGCTGCATTGGCTTTCTGCTGGACTCCGACAAAAACCGTCAGGAGCGCGATGGCTTCCGAAATCCCCATGACGGACAGATCCGGCAGGAGATACTGCACCACGGGCCCGAGCACCGGGAAAATGAGAAAAAGAAGGAAAAGCCTGAAGTCATACATCTTCTTCGTGTCGCTGTTCCGGATGGCCGTGACAGACGTCACCGCAATGGCCGCGATCATGAAGAGGTAGCAGAACAGAATGAACGGGGTAAAGACGTCTCCGCGGACATAGGTTCCGGAATCATCAATATAATAAATCCATCCGGTAAACAGGTTGATCAGAAGCAGTAAGACTTCGGCAAGGGGCACGGCCGTCAGGCAGAGCGCCATATTTCCCTTCACCGGCCGGCCGTTCAGCCAGTAATAAGCATAAAACATCCAGCAGCCGCACAGGCAGACGATGCAGATGTAAAACAGGACATAGACCAGACGATAGGCAAAGACGGATGACGGGGACGTACGGTTGCCGAAAACGATCTGCAGGGCTTCCGTAATGACGATCAGCGCATTCAGGCCCAGCATTCCCATATAGTTTTTCCGGCTGTAATTCCGTCTTGCTTCCAGGCGGGCCGCCAGAATCAGCGGAATGAGAATGCAGATTCCGATCAGAGGAATCACGATATTTATCCTGTCAAATGCTGTCTGTGTCATCATCTGCCCCCATGTAAGCAATCGCTGTCAGAATCCGGATCATCCCGTTCCTATCGATACGAAAGCACCGCCGGAATGTTCAGGACATTGTTCGAATCCATCTGACGGAAATCAATGTCCTTTCCGGTCAGATCCCGGTACTGTCCGGAAAGCCTGTCCAGATCTTCCCACGGAACCAGGCAGGCATGCCTCCCGCCGATTCCGCACGGCGGGATATCCTTCTGGATGGAATGCGCGCCGGACTCAAATCTTAGTTTCATTTCCTCATAGCTCATCGGCCGGACGCCGTTGGATGCCTCGAAGGCATTCCAGCGCAGATGCTCCGTCCTCGAAAGATTTTCAAAAAGCACCGGATGGTTCTTCGCAAGCTCCGTAAAGGTTCCGTCGGAAACCTCCTTCTCATTCAGATGAGCCTCCGCCAGCAGCGCCGGAATAAAGGAGGCGGAGGAGCGGCTGCTTTCCCGGGAAATGTAATCCAGCCGGTTCCAGGCTTCGTCCGGATCCTGTCCCGCCTGCTTTGCGTAAATGGCGTTGACGGCAAATGCCCTCTTCTCGTCTTCGCCGTTGATCAACTCCTTCGGGTTCAGGTTCGGAATCTCGATGTCGCGGAGCGTGCGGTCGTCGCCTGAAGGCGTCGAATAGACGCAGGCGATCTTCCCTTTTTCATCCACCCGGCAGTCGTTCAGGACAATCCTGTTTTTGTCGCACTGGGCCAGGATCAGCTTCTCCGCGAACATTTCCGGATGGGCTTTCCTCAGCATGCGGAGGCTGCCCGCGATCCGTTCATTCTCCTCCGGGTCGCCGGCGCACACCAGGATGTAGTCCGGCATGCTGTTCATTTCCTGCATTTTCTCAAAGAAGCCATTGCCGAGCGCGTCCGCCTTGAGCAGGGAGACGTGGCACATTTCCATCAGGTATGAATAAGTCAGGCGGAAAGCGGAGGTCCGGTCGGGTTCCAGGTCGCAGACCGTCACGCGGAGATCGCTGCCCGCAAATCGGCTGTGCACCGCGATTTTCCGCAGCATCGTCTGTCCCGTCGAGCCGAAGCCGATGATCATGACGGAGACGTCCTTCTGCGCGCGTCCGTTTTCGTCAAAGGTCTCGATCTGGTACGGGCTTGCGGTCTTGACCAGATTCTCGGCCGCCAGATCGTATGCCGTAAAGATTCTGGCCTGGATGATCCGGCCGCTGCTGTCGCATGCGGTCCTCAGGAATTCAAAGCTGTATTCCGAGGAGGCATTGATCAGGAAATGAACCTGTCCGGCAGAAATGTTCTTCGCTTTCATCTGATCCAGGAAATACAGAAAGAACTCTTTCGTCTTCGGGTCATTTTCCGTCAGCGAGCAGATCTCCAGACGGCGTCTTGGGTCGTGCCGGACGCCCAGAAGATCGATCCATTTCCCGGCGCGGTCCGAAAGCAAGGTCTTCTCTTCAAGCGGAATCCCGCCCAGTCCGAGTATGCTGCTGTTCAGGTTATTGTCGAAGGATTTGGAAATAAACAGGAGGTGAAGCCTGGGATTGTTTTTCAGTGCGGTTTTGACAAAACCGATGTCGTCTGCCGAGGAGCCCCGCACGATCAGGACATCCTGGAACCTGAGCCGCCCCATGCGGAGCTTCTGCAGAAGATGTCCGCCCAGCTTGCTGATGACCGCGGAAGTCGTGGCATACATGGCCAGCAGATGGGCTGCCCAGAAAATCAGCGTAAAGCCCGGAATGGCAAAGAGCGGACACGAAGAAGCAATCGCGCTGTACGCATTTTTCCCGATGAACATCAGCATGATGGCCATTGCTGCCTGAATCGTCTGGCTGAACAGGCTTTCCAGATCCTGCGCCTTGACGCAGTAGCCGGTTCCGTAGAAAAGGACTCCCAGGATGAGTGCGATGATCATCATGATCTCAATCGTCCTCGTGATAGCGCCCGGCTTCAGTGCCAGGCACATGATCAGCGCAAGGAAAATAACCGCTGTAATCAGTACACCCCAGATCATTATGCTCATCTCAGAAATCCCTGCCTTTCCTTTTTCAGTATAAACCTATTGTCCGATATAGTATCGTGCTTTTTCTTCATCCGTCAGTGTCCGGTCTCCGATCTGGGTCTTTGCCAGATCCAGCAGCTCATCCAGCGTCTTGAAACGGAAGATTCCGATCTCGCCGGTGCTGGGATTGATATTCAGGATTTCCCTGGCGGACGCGCAGGTGATCCCCAGTCCGACGTTGGCATAGCGGCTGAAGGTTCCGTCCGCAGAAAGAGAATAGACGTACTGGACTCTGGAATCCTCCCCGGAATCGCTTTCCTGCTTCTTAATGAGAACCGCAAAATACGAAGGATCCCCGTCGATCAGCAGGGCCTGCAGCTGATCGATCGGAGAACTGTCCTGGTCGGTTCTCTCACCGCTTTTGACATCCCAGGACTCCAGATAGCCGGAATCTCCCCATGTCAGCAGATACCTGTCATCCAGAAGAAAGTTCATCTGACAGCGGTTGACCCCGGAGAACGGAATCTTCTGCAGGGTTTTTCCTGTTTCCAGGCTGATGATCTGAATTTCATTTCCTTGATAAAATGCGGCGATATCCGACTGGTTTCCTACGGCAGCCGGCGATGAATCCGTCGAAGGATACTCTTCTTCGGTCCAGGCATTTTCTTCGGTGTCCCAGATTTTCTCGCAGTAGCTTTCCCTGCCGTCCTGGTTCATGTCCTTCGTCGTGCTGAAGACTAAATAACGGCCGCTTGAGGAAACGTTCACATCCGTAAATTCAAAAACACCATTTTCCTTCCGTTCTTCGTAAGGCAGCACCCACTGCCGGTCATCCAGCCGCATGATGCCGAAACTGGTTCCCCTGTAGAGCAGCAGATACCGCTTGCCTGAATTGTAATACGGGCACAGGGACGGATTCACGGTCTGTCCGTCTTTCTCCTGTCCGAGAGACAGCGACCAGACTTCCGATTGTGAGGCAAAAGAGTAAAAATGCAGCGTATCCGATTCATTTTCCGCTGAGGTATAGGTCCTGTAGCAGAGACCGGTACTGCCGTCCGGATCGGTGTACACGAAGAAACTGTATTTTCCCTCTTCGCTGACGAACAGGCTCTTGGTGCTGTCGTTCGGTATGACGGCCAGCACCTTAGTTTCTCCGGTCTTCCAGACATAGAGCAGACTCCTCGTCGGATCCGAACGGCTGAAGGCGATGACGCAGCGGTAGATTCCGTCTGCCTTATCGATTCCCATCATATAAGTTGCATAGGCCGGCAGCATATCCTCATCCAGATTCAGTTTCTGAAACGAATCATCCTGACGGCTGCTGCTTAAGACCAGTTCATTCGATTCCGCTTTCAGCTGTAGGATGTCTCCTGTCGCCTCGGAATAGGCAAAGCTGCTGATCCGGCTGTCGTCGAGGCTTCCGGCCAGCGAAGTCGCATAATTATCGGAAAAGCTGCATTTGACAACCTTGCCGTGCACGGTTCCGATCAGGATTTCCGTATCGCTGAATTGTTCAACGCCGAGAATATTGTCTGCAAGCATCACCGCCGTGACGGATTTTCCGGTCGAGCCATTCAGGATGAAGCAGTAGTTGTCCGCACAGCAGAAAACGGTGCTGTCATTTTCCGCGTCCCCTTCCATCTGAAGAATCCTGATGCAGGAATAATCCGTCTGCAGGTCAATGGACGGCCCCTGCGTCCTCCATGCTTCCTTCCCGGAAGAGGTATCGTAGCAGCAGAAGCTGGGTGCTCCGGAATAAACCTGATCCGCGGATGTGCCGTCCGATGTTCCTGAAGAAGTACCGGATGTGCTGTCCGATGTCCCTGAAGAAGTACCGGATGTGCTGTCCGATGTCTTGCTGTACTCCATCGTCATCAGGCGGTCATCGTCTGCAAAAACCATTTCCGCAATATTGGTCCGGCAGCTCTCTTCTTCAGTGAACCGGTCCTCTGTCAGATCATAAACCGTAAGGCCGGGAACAGAGGAAGCCGACAGAATCCTGGTGATTCCGAAAGCAAACCGGTTTCCGGAAGGATTGATGACAAGTTTGGTGATGAAGGCATCCGACGCATTGGAAGCATCGGAAAGGGACGTCTTTTCCGTCAGGATCTCACCGGTCGCGGTATCCAGAACGAGGAAGCTGTCCATCATCGTGGGACCGCTGATAGCCAGACGGGACGCATCCTGATTGACTGCAAAGCAGAGGCCTGCCACATAGGAATTTGCTTCC
Organism: Lachnospiraceae bacterium; assembly: GCA_022647575.1. Taxonomy (GTDB): domain Bacteria; phylum Bacillota; class Clostridia; order Lachnospirales; family Lachnospiraceae; genus Chordicoccus. Next base: position 693,632 of record JALCKY010000001.1, read on the forward strand.
TCTGCCGTAAACTTTCTCTCCCACACCGGCGATGCCGTCAGGAAATCGATGCAGGCAGCTTCTTCTTCCGTTACCAGGACGAACTGCGTATCGGAAATCATTGCAAAACCCTCGATGGGCAGGCTTTCCGAATCGGCATTTTCTCCGTCCTGACTGAGCACGGCGGACGTGATGGACGCCTTCTTCTCTTCTGCCTTCACATCGAAGATTGAAATGACATCGCCGGAATCGACGACGCCGCAGAACAGTCCGGACGGGCTCATGGAGCACGCGCCTTTCATACTCGTATTCGGAAGATTGTCCATTTTCAGGGCGGTATCCGCCGTAAAGACGTCGGAATTCGAATACGTGTAGCTGCGGAGGGCATTGTTCAGCGCATAGACCGCTTCTCCCGTGATCGGGCGCGTGAGATTTTCCTCGCTTTCCGGAAGCGCTTCCTTTGCCACTTCCAGGGCCGCCATCCTGTCTCCCTGCTGAAGGAGATTATCGGACACGGTTGAAAGATAGCGCGATTCATTGATCTGCTTTGCCCGGTACTGGGCCTGAAGAATCGAATTCTCCCGGATCATGAAAATGATGAAGGCAGCTGCCAGCGCCGCAGCCCCTGCTCCGATGAAAGCGGCCCGGCGGATGCGGTATTCCCGGTCGCGCTGCTTCAGGTCATCAAAACGGCAGGAAAGCATGTCCGCAATCAGGCGGAGCTTTTCGGTCTTCAGCTTCTTCAGCCGGTCGCTGTCTGTTTCGGCGCGCACGTCGGCTGCCATGGGTTCGATCGGCACCCGGACGACGTTCTCATTTCCATCCGCGTCTTTTTCTTTTTTCTCATCATAGAAAACTCTCTCCGGAAAGGCGGACGACGGTTCGCCGTCGGTCAGAAGGAGCAGCACTTTGTCCATGCTGTGCGTCTCAAGGAAAAGGCTCACCTCGCGGTTGACCCACTGGGAAGCCTTGGCATCCGGGGAACAGATCACGATCAGGAACTTTGAATGATCCAGTGCATCGTCCAGGGTTTTTGCCAGGTCGGTGTTGGTGGAAAGTTCTTCCCGGTCCCGGAACACCCGCCTGATTTTTTTGATTCCCGTCTGCTTCTGGATCTGGGCCGGGATATGATAATGTTCCAGGGCACGCTGAAGCGCCCCGGCAACCGCCGCGTCCCGCTCAACATGTCTGTAGCTGATAAAGGCATCGTATTCCATCGCTTCCATCTCCCGGTCTTAGAAATCCCTTTTTATCATTATATTCCCGAACCACAACAAATTAACAACAAAATTGAAGCCGGTTTCCCGGAATCACCCCAAAATCAACGGTTTCTCCTGCGGTATTCCCGCGGCGAGATTCCGTATTTTTCACGGAACTTCCGGTAGAAGAAGCTGGAGTTTTCATAGCCGACCGCATGGTAGATGTCCTCTGCCGGCAGGGCCGTCCTCTTGAGCAGATAGGACGCCTGCTGCAGCTTCCTGTCCATCAGAATTTCCTTGAAGTTCTTGCCTGCCGTGCGCTTCAGCATGCGGCTGACCGCATACGGCTTCTCCTGAACGCTCTCCGCAAATTCTTCCAGCGTTCCGTCCTTATAATGCATGTCCACGTATTTCAGGGCAGAGAAGACCAGGTTCTGCTCGTAATGATTCTCTTCATTTCTATTGACCGTATCTGCGTAGGTCAGCAGGTTGAGGAAAAGAAGCCCCATGGAGAGGCGGTTCAGGTTGTTGGTATGCTTCTTGTTTTTCAGGAGGTTCCAGATCATGTTCTCGATCAGGTTCTGCACCGGCAGGATATCGTGCACGCGGAAATGAAGATAGGAAGAGACGCCCTTTTCTCCGGAGAGCGAGGAAACGATGAAATCATAGAGTGCGTTCCGGTCGTCGATCATGCCCATCGCACTGTCGAAAAATTCCGGCAGGATAATGAAATTGATCGCGACGTCATTCTCCCCTGCCGGAAGGATTTCCTGCGTCACATTCTGGTTGAGGATCAGCAGGTCGCCCTCCTGAAGCACGACTTTTTCGGTATCATTGATGATATGCGTCGTCGTGCCGCTGCACATGTAGATCATCTCCACATAATTGTGCCGGTGCTTCGGAAAATGAATGAAGCGCGTGCCGGGACGGATCTCGAAAAGTCGTCCCTTTTCAAGAAGCTTGCGGCTGTCGATGATGAAGTTCTGTCCGGAGGTATAGAGTTCCTTCTGTACTTTCCGGTCCCCGTCCAGGATGCGCCGCTCCTCCGGGGTGATTTCCTTCAGCCTCGCTAAAAGTTCCTCATTCATATGCCGTCAGTCCTCCTTCTCCAGTATAGCATGTCCTGCAAATAAGGTCCTGTTTTTTTATGGCCCCCGACCTTATTTTTCCGCCTTTCCGATGATAAACTGGGATTCAGAAAAAAGGAAAGGAAGCATTTCCATGGAATATGTGCTTGCGGTCGATATCGGCGCGTCCAGCGGCCGTCATATCCTCGGACATCTGGAAAACGGCAGGCTGATTCTCGAAGAAGTCTACCGCTTTGAAAACGGCATGGAAAAAAAGAACGGACACCTCTGCTGGAATACCGCCCGTCTTTTTTCCGAGATCAAGGCCGGCCTGGCGAAATGCCGGGAAGCCGGAAAAATTCCCTCCAGCATGGGCATTGATACCTGGGCAGTCGACTATGTCCTTCTCGATGAAAAGAATGCCGTCCTCGGGGAAACCTATGGCTACCGCGATTCCCGCACGGCCGGAATGGATGAGGAAGTCTTTCGGATCATTCCGGAAACAGAACTCTACGCCCGCACGGGAATCCAGAAGCAGCCGTTCAACACGATCTATCAGCTGATGTCCGATAAGGTCCGCCATCCGGAAATTTTGGCGGAGGCGAAAACGATGCTGATGATCCCGGACTATTTTCATTTCCTGCTGACGGGAGTCAAAAAGTCCGAATACACCAATGCCTCGACTACGCAACTTGTCAGCGTAAAGACAGGTGACTGGGATCACGAACTGATCGGACGGCTCGGTTTCCCGGACGGCATCTTCCTTCCGCTTTCGATGCCCGGCACCGAAGTCGGAATGCTGAAGAAAGAAATCGCGGACGAAGTCGGCTTTACCTGCTGCGTCGTCCTGCCTGCCACGCACGACACCGGCTCCGCGGTCATGGCGGTTCCCTCGCAGTCCGACGATACGCTGTACATTTCCTCGGGCACGTGGTCGCTGATGGGCGTCGAGACAGAAAAGGCCATTGTCAATGAAACGGGCCGCCGTGCAAATTTCACGAATGAAGGCGGCTACGGCCGGCGCACGCGTTTTCTCCGGAACATCATGGGACTGTGGATGATCCAGAGCGTACGCCACGAACTGGGCGATGCTTATTCTTTCGCGCAGCTGTGTGAAATGGCGGAAACGGAAAAAGATTTTCCTTCCCGCGTCGATGTCAACGACAGCGCATTTCTTGCTCCGGCCTGCATGCAGGAGGCCATCCGGAATTATTGTGCCGGCCGGGGCGAGGCGCTGCCGGAGACCATAGGACAGACGGCCGCAGTCATCTACCAGTCGCTCGCCGATTCCTATGCGGAGACTGTTGCGGAGATCGAAGCCCTTACCGGCAGACACTACGCGGACATCCATATCGTGGGCGGCGGCTCGAATGCGGAATACCTGAACCGCCTGACGGCGGAGCGTTCCGGACGCAGGGTTCTGGCCGGTCCGGCAGAGGCCACGGCCATCGGAAATCTTCTGGCCCAGTTGATTGCAGACGGGGAACTGAAGGATCTGAAAGATGGACGCCGGTGTGTCAGCAATTCCTTCGAAATCAAAACTTACTGAACAGTTCATTGTCTGCGTACAGCGCAGCTGAAAGGAGAATCTTCATCATGGACATGAAAGAACGCTATGCATCCGCCAAAGAAATCTACGCCTCCTACGGCGTGGATACCGAAAAAGCGATCCGCGAACTTATGAAAGTCCCCGTGTCGCTCCACTGCTGGCAGGGGGACGATGTCACCGGCTTCGACCAGGACGGCCCGCTGACCGGCGGCATCCAGACGACCGGCAGCTATCCGGGCAAGGCCCGCACGCCGGAAGAACTCATGAAAGACCTTGAGTTTGCCATGAGCCTGATGCCGGGAAAAAAGAAGCTCAATCTCCATGCGAGCTACGCGATCTTCGAAAAAGGAAAACGCGTCGACCGTGACAAGCTGAAGCCGGTTCATTTCCGCAGATGGGCAGAGTTCGCAAAGAAGCATGACATGGGCATCGATTTCAATCCCACGCTCTTCTCCCACCCGAAAATGAAGGACGGGCTTTCACTCACCAGCCCGGACGAAACGATCCGCAGATTCTGGATCGATCACTGCAAGGCCTGCCTGCATATTTCCGAATACTTCGCGAAGGAAACCGGCATCCCGTGCGTCATGAACATCTGGATTCCCGACGGCAGCAAGGACATTCCGGCAGACCGTCTCGGGCCGCGCATGAGATACAAGGATTCGCTCGATCAGATTCTGTCTGAGCCGTATGACAGGAAGCTTGTCAAAGTCACCGTCGAGTCGAAAGTCTTCGGCATCGGCCTCGAAAGCTACACGGCCGGTTCTTCGGAATTCACGCTGCTGTACGCCGCGACGCACAAGGGCGTCATGCCGCTGATGGACAACGGGCATTACCATCCGACGGAAGTCGTCTCCGACAAGATCAGCTCGCTTCTGTGCTATTTCCCGGAAATCGCCCTGCACATCACGCGCCCGGTCCGCTGGGATTCCGACCATGTCGTCCTGCTCGACGACGAGACGAAAGAGATTGCCAGGGAGATCGTCCGCAGCGGGAAAATGAACCGGATCCACATGGCGCTCGATTATTTCGACGCTTCGATCAACCGCATCAGTGCCTGGACCGTCGGCTTCCGTTCTCTTCAGGAAGCACTGCTGAATGCCCTGCTGATGCCGGACAAAGAACTGAAGTATCTGCAGGATCACAGCCAGCTGACCGAACTGATGATGATGCAGGAACAGCTGAAGCTCCTTCCGTTCGGCGATGTCTGGCAGGAATACTGCACGCGGTGCGGTGTTGAGGGAAATGAAAGCTGGTTCACGAAAGTCCGCGATTATGAAAAAGAAGTTCTGGAGGCGAGAAAATGAAATTCGTAAATGCACCGTTCGTAAAAGGTTTTATCCGCATGGCCAATGACGGCTGGGAACAGGGATGGCACGAAAGAAACGGAGGCAATCTCTCCTATCGCGTCAAGCCCGCGGAAGTCAGACAGGTAAAAGAAAATTTCGTCCCGAAGACCTGGCAGCCGATCGGCACCTCCGTACCGGGTGTCGGCGGGGAATATTTCCTCGTCACCGGTTCCGGCAAATACATGCGCAACGTCATTCTCGATCCGGAAGCCAATATCTGCATGATTGAGATTGACAAGAAAGGCGAGAAATACCGCATCGTATGGGGGCTGAAGAACGGCGGGCGTCCGACCTCGGAGCTGCCGTCGCACCTGATGAACCATGAAGTGAAAAAGAAAGTGACGGACGGGAAGTACAGGGTCATTTACCACGCGCATCCTGCCAATACGATTGCCCTGACGTTCGTGCTGCCGCTGACCGATGAAGTCTTCACGCGCGAACTCTGGGAAATGGCAACGGAATGCCCGGTCGTCTTCCCGAGCGGCATCGGCGTCGTTCCGTGGATGGTTCCGGGCGGCCGCGATATCGCCGTCGCCACTTCCAAACTGATGAAGGAATATGACGTCGCGATCTGGGCACACCACGGCATGTTCGCGGCAGGCGAGGATTTCGACCTGACCTTCGGACTCATGCACACGGTTGAAAAATCGGCGGAGATCCTGGTGAAGACGCTTTCCATGACCGACAGGAAACGCCAGACCATCACGCCGGATCAGTTCCGTGCGCTGGCAAAAGACTTCAAGGTCACGCTGCCGGAAAAATTCCTGTATGAGAAAAAGAAATAAGCTTTATTCTTCCACTTCAAACGGAAGCAGGTCGAGGATGTCCTTCTGCTTATCGATTCCCGGATAGACCTCGGTCAGCTTCAGTCCTTTCTCCGTCAGTTCAAAAATACAGCGTTCCGTAATGTAGAGGACCTTCTGCCCGTTGGCGAGGGCCCTCTTTGCTGAGAAGCTGATGCTCTGAACCTCCGGGACGAACTTCGGGATCTCCCCGTTCTTTTCAATGGTCACATGGTTCTGCCGGTGGCTGACTTCCAGCCCGCCCGCGTTGAAGGTCATACAGAAGACGACCGTCGGCGTCTTGGCCGTAATGTTTGCGAACCCGCCGATGCCGGAGAAATTATCCTGCACGCGGTGCACATTCACATTTCCGCTGCGGTCCGCTTCGAAGGCACCCATGAAGCAGATGTCGAGGCCTCCGTTGTCGTAAAGGTCGAACTGGTTCGCCATGTCGTAAACAGACGCGGCGCCGATCATCGCGCCGAACACGATGCCGGATGCCGGGAATCCGCCGATGCCGCCGGACTCCACCGTCATGGTGATCCGTTCCAGCATGCCGCTCTTCCTGGCGTAGCGGCAGATCATCTCCGGAATTCCGATGCCGATGTTGACGATGTCTCCTTCTTTGAGTTCCATGGAGGCACGCTTGCCGATGATGTCGTAGGCCGGATTGTTGGCCTGCCTTGTGGAGCTTAAGGCATCAATCATCTCATGCCATCCCTGCCATTCCGCATAAGGAATCTCAAAGCTTCCGGTCAGGGCCCGGTAGGCCACCGGCCGCTCTTCCTGCTCGACGACGACAACCGCATCCACCAGGCATCCCGGAATGATCGTATTTCTCGGACGGGTCGGCGTGTCCACCACCCGGTCGACCTGCACGATCACCTTGCCGTGATTGGCCCGGACGCACTGGCAGATGGAAAGCGCATCGCCCGACATGTACATGTCGTCAAAGGAAATATCCCCTTTGTAATTTGCCGCGGTGCCCTTGATCAGCGCCACGTTGATTTTCGGAAGTTTATAATAGAGGAATTCTTCTCCGTCCAGCTCCACGACTTCCACCAGGTCCTGCGATCTGGAAAGCCCGTTGATGCCGGGCCCTTCTCTCCGCGGATCGACGAAAATATCCAGGCCGACCTTGGACAGCGTTCCCGGAATGCCGCTCGCCTGCGCACGGATGGCATGCGAAATGCACCCCAGCGGCAGGTTGTAAGCCTCGAAGCGGTCTTCCAGCACCAGCTTCTTCGTACTGGGCATCGCTCCGAAATGTCCGCAGATCAGACGTCTGACCGCTCCTTCCCTGATATAGCCTTCCGCGGCGCGGTCCGGATCCCAGACGCCGAAACCGGCACTGGAAATGACCGTCAGGTTTCCCGGACTTCCGGTTTCGTGAAAGCGTCTTCCGAGCGCCTCGTGCAGTTCGGCCGGGTTCTCAATCCCGACGAAAGAATTGACGCAGATGCAGTCTCCGTCCTTTATCATTGAAACAGCCTTTTCAGGGCTCATGATTTCAAACATATTCCCGGTTCCTTTTTTTTGTTTATTATGCTCTTTTGTCTTTCGATGTGTCAACATCCCTCAGCTTTTCCTCATCGGACGCCGTCTTCATTTCCAAAGAGGCACCGGTCCTTTTCCTGCGGAAGCGCGGCACCATTTTTCTGCACAAATCCGGCTTTTCGTTATATAATAATAAAGATTGAAACTTCTTCAGAAAAAGGCATCTTCGAAAGGAGAATCTCATGGGTGAAAAAAGCAACGCGGAACGCTTTCTTGCTGCCTATCAGACGATTGACGAAATCGTCCGGAAAAATGCAAACGACGTTCCGGAAGCCAAACTGGTCGACGTAATCCCGAAAGCTGCTCTTGGCAATTATGTGATTCACATGTTTACGCTGAGTCTTCAGTCGCTTGCGGAAATCCGCAATGCCATCGTCTGCGACACGGATTCCTCGGTCATCCTTGCCGAACCGTCCGATGCCGTCGTTACGGAAATCGAAAATGTCCGTGAGCATCTTCTCCGCCGGCATTCTGCCCTGGAATTCGCCAAAGCGCCGGTCCGGACCGTGACGCCGGAAACGAAAGTCACGGATGCCTTCGATATCATGAAGTCTCTGGATACGACAAAGATCCCTGTCTATTCCGGTACGGATTACAAAGGCTTCCTGACAATGGAATCATTTTCCTACTGGTGCATGGCTCATCCGGGTTCCGATGCATCGGTAAAAGATGTCATGAATACGCACAATGCAAAAGACACCGTACTCTTTGCAGACAGAAACCGCGAAGCGCAGAGTGCACTGCTTTCCTTCATGCGTCAGATGTGGGACGGTCATAACCTGCTGGCAATCCTGATTACGGAAACCGGGAAACCGGGCGAAGCTCCCATCGGGATCCTGACGGTATCCGATCTCCCGAAGATTGTCGAAGCCTATAAATAGAAAACGTTTTTTACGGAGGGAATTCCTATGTCCGAAATGTTTACCGAAGGCAGCAACGTCGATCGTTTTCTGAATGCTTTTGCCGTTATTGAAGAGCGCATGAAGGGAATCCTGCATGCCACACGCTACATTTCCTTTGCACAGTCTGTCAAGTTCTGCAGCGGCCGCAGCCAGGTCATCCGCGAAAATGCCGATATCCTGAATGACTACCGCCAGCTTCGGAATTCCGTCGTCCATCAGCGCGACGGGGAAAGCCTTCTCATCGCCGAGCCGAGCGATTTTGCCGTTCAGGACATCGAGCGCATCGCCGGCCTTCTGATGGAACCCCTGCAGCTCATCAACTGCTGCATCCGTCCGGTCATAACGGCTTCCCCGGAAGATTCCATCGAGGATGCTTTTGCAAAAATCGCAAAGCTCAGCACCACGAAGCTCCCGGTCTACGACGGGACGCACTTTGTTTCCCTGCTGACGGTTGAGGATATCTCCTACTGGTATATGAGCGGAAAGACCGCTTCCCGGAAAGTAAAAGACGTCATCGACAGCATTCCGGAAAAGAACCATGTCCGCTTTCTGGCAGGAAAGCTTTCCGCAGAAGATGCCATCGGGGTTTTCCGGGATGCCATCTCTTCCGGTGAAAAGCTGCAGGCTGTCCTGGTGACGGAAAATGGTTCCGAAGAAGAAGCTCCTCTCGGAATCCTGACGCTTTCCGACGTGCCGATCGTACTGAACCGGATTACCTGAAGCTGCTTCATTTCCTTCCTGAATATCGGTTCCCTTTCCGCCTTTTGCGGTATAATGGAAACCATGAACGATTACGCAGCTGCTCCTTATTTATTGGTCAATGATCTTTTTCCGCTTTCTGTCGGAGCCGTCCTTCTGATTCTGTCCGTTGTCCGGATCCGGAAGGAGGCGCGCCGCTACTCAAATGCGGTTTTTCTGGCTGCCGCCGTTTTCTTCCTGACCCGCGGCCTGATCCGTTTTTACATCAACAACAACTGGCATATGGTGCAGACCGCAGAGGGTTTCTATTACACTGATGAATCTGTCGTCCTCAATGTCCTGACGATCATTTTCCTCGCCTCTTTCTTTGCGATCGGTGCCTGGATGATCTTCATGGGCATCCGCCTGGTGCGGAAAGAGGGATGGACAAAGAACCATGCCCTCTCCATTTTCTTCGGGCTGATGTCGCTTTCAATGCCGTTCATCATTTTCAGCCTGATGGAAAGCGGCGTCTACGGCGGCATTCCTCCGTATCTTTCTTTCTTTATCCTGGGCGGCTTTTACGTGCCGTTCTGCTGCTTTGCCTATTTCCTCTACTCCTTCCTCTACCGCCATCTGCCGAAGAGAAGGAAGCCGGACTATGTGATGGTCCTGGGCGCGTCTCTCAGCGGAAAGCGCGTCTCGCCGCTTCTTGCCCGACGTGCGGACAAGGCCATCGAGGTCTGGAAGAAAAACGGGGAAGAGCCGGTTCTCATTCCTTCCGGCGGACAGGGCAGGGATGAAGAAATTTCGGAAGCTTCTGCCATCCACGCCTACCTGAAGGAACAGGGCGTTCCGGAGGACCGGATTCTTGAGGAGAATCAGTCCGTCAATACCTGGCAGAACATGCAGTTCTCCAAGAAACTCATGGATGAGCGTTCGGGCGGAAAAGATTACTACGCCATCTTCTCGACCAATGATTTCCATGTGTACCGTTCCGCCGTCTATGCGCGCGCAGCCGGACTTCCGGCGGACGGCGTCGGCTGCCGGACAGCCGACTATTATTATCCTTCCGCGATTCTCCGGGAAGTGATGGCTTTCATCCTGCGCTACCGGAAACTGGCCGTGCTCTATATGTCTGCGGCTGCCGTCTATACCGTCACGGACATCATCAGTCACGACCTTGTCACTTATCTCTGGTAAAGCTGCTGTTTCTCAACATGACAGAAAGAGGGGCTCTGATCACAGATCAAAGACCTGTATCTCACAGACATCAAGATCCGCTGCCAGGAGCTTGTTTTCAAGCTCCGGCTTTCGGCCGCAGAGAATTTTCACCGCTTCCGCAGCCTGGACCGACGCGCAGAACGCCGGGACGAAAGAAAGAGAACTGCGGTCCGGATCTTCCTCATCCGCCGGAGAAATCCGGTCCAGAACTCCCGACCCGGGAGAAATGACGCAGACCTGCGCGCACCAGCCCTGGATTCCTCCGTGCACCATATAGATCCCGGCCTTCGCGCAGGCGGAGGCAAGAATCTTCCTGGCAGAAAAATAGTCCAGCGCATCCAGGGCAAGATCCTGTCCCTTGAGAAGACGATCTGCATTTTCTTCGGTCAGAAATTCGCAGACGGGAATCACCTCGGAATCCGGATTGACGCCGGCAGCTCTTTCTTTCGCTGCAAGCGCCTTCAGACTGCCGATGTGCGCCGTGTCGCTGAGAATCTGCCGGTTCAGATTGGAGGCTTCAAATACGTCTCCGTCGGCCGCCGTAATATGTCCCACGCCGAGCCGGACCAGATATTCAATCAGATAGCCTCCGAGCCCGCCGCAGCCGGCAACAAGCACGCGGCTCTCCCGAAGCCTGAGCAGTTCTTCCGGGCTGAGCGCCGGAATCATGCGCTGATACCTTTCCTCCAAAAAGCACCTCCGCTTCCTGTGTCCGATGATGCTCTCACCGCCTGATCTTCATGGTCAGGGAAATTCTCTTCTTTGCCGGATCCGTCGAAAGCACCTGCACGTCGACGATGTCGCCCACGCTGACCGCTTCGAGCGGATGCCGGATGTACCGGTCGCAGATCTGGGAAATGTGGACCAGGCCGTCCTGATGGACGCCGATGTCCACGAATACGCCGAAATCAATGACGTTGCGCACCGTGCCTTTCAGGATCATTCCCGGCTTCAGGTCTTCCAGTTTCAGGATATCGCTCTTCAGGATCGGATGCGGCATGTCGTCACGCGGATCCCTGCCCGGCTTTTCCAATTCCTTCAGAATATCATCCAGCGTGATCCGTCCGATGCCGGCTTCTTTCGCCAGGAGATCCCTGTCGCGGATCCCGCTTTCAGCCAGACGGAAACTTTCCGTCTTCTTCTCTTTGCCCTGTCCGGCTTCCGCCTTCTTCACTCCGCCCTGCCCGGCTTCCGCATCCTTCCGGACACGTTTCAGGTCTTCCATCTTCAGTCCGACTGCTGCCATGATTTTTTCCGCAGCCGGGTAAGACTCCGGATGGACTCCCGTCGCATCAAGCGGATTCTCTCCGTCCGCTATCCGCATGAAACCCGCGCACTGCTCGAAGGCTTTCGGTCCCAGCTTCGGAACCTTCAGAAGCTGCCGGCGGCTGCGGAAGCGTCCGTTCTCTTCCCTGTACCGCACGATATTGACGGCCAGCGGTTTGGAAATGCCGGACACGTATCCGAGAAGAGGCGCCGATGCCGTATTCAGGTCGACGCCGACTTTATTGACCGAATCCTCCACGACTCCGTTCAGAGCTTCGGCCAGTTTTTTCTGATTCATATCGTGCTGGTACTGACCGACGCCGATGGACTGCGGATCGATCTTGACCAGTTCCGCCAGCGGATCCTGAATCCTCCGCGCGATCGAAGCGGCACTTCTCTGGCCGACGTCGAACTCCGGAAATTCCTCGGTGGCCAGCTTGCTCGCCGAATAGACCGAAGCGCCGGCTTCGTTGACGATCACATATTTGACAGGTTCCGGAATCTCTTTGAGAAGAGAGACGATCACCTGCTCTGATTCCCGGGAAGCGGTTCCGTTTCCCACGGAAATAAGCGTGACATGATATTTTTCGATCAGCCTTCTGAGTTCCGCCTTGGCCTCTTCCGTTTTATTCTGGGGTGCCGTCGGATAAATCACTTTGGTATCCAGCACTTTTCCGGTCTCATCCACGACGGCCAGCTTGCAGCCGGTCCGGAAAGCCGGGTCCCAGCCAAGGACCGTCTGCCCCGCAATCGGCGGCTGCAGAAGCAGCTGCTCAAGATTCTTTCCGAAGACCCGGATTGCCCCGTCCTCCGCTTTTTCCGTCAGATCGCTGCGGATCTCGCGCTCGATGGCCGGCTGGATCAGCCGCTTATAGCTGTCCGCAATTGCGGTCTTCAGAAGCGGTGCCGTATGGGGATTGTCGTTCAGGATGACACGGCGTTCCAGATAGGAAAGGATTTCCTCTTCCGGCGCCTCAAGCTTCACGTTCAGGATTTTTTCCTTCTCGCCCCGGTTGACGGCAAGCACGCGGTGCCCCGCGATTTTCTTTACCGGCTCTTCAAAAGAATAATACATTTCATAGACGCTCTGGACTTTCGGATCCTTTGCCTCGCTCACAATCCGTCCTTCTTCCATGGTGCGTCTCCGGATATAGGAACGGACATCCGCATCATCGGAAATCTCTTCCGCAATGATGTCCTCCGCTCCCTGAAGAGCATCTTCCGCGGTGAGGACGCCTTTTTCCTCACTGAGATAAGGCTGCGCTTCCTCTTCCATGGAATGCTTTGTCTGCTGCAGGCGCAGGATGGCGGCAAGACCTTCGAGTCCTTTTTCCCTGGCTGTGCCCGCACGGGTTTTTCTCTTCGGACGGTACGGGCGGTACAGGTCCTCCACCGCCACCATCGTATCGGCCGCCGTGATCTTCTCTTTCAGTTCGTCCGTCAGCAGCCCCTGTTCCTCAATGCTCTGCAGCACCTGCTGCTTCTTCTCTTCCAGGCCGCGGAGATAGAGAAGCCTCTCATGCAGGTTCCTCAGCACCTCGTCATTCAGCGAGCCCGTGATCTCTTTCCGGTAGCGCGCAATAAAAGGGATCGTATTTCCTTCATCAATCAGGCGTACGGCTGCTTCCGTCTGCCATTTCTGTATCTGCAGTTCTTCTGTCAGTTTTTTCAGGATGTCCATGTCCGAACCTTTACCTGACCGTGATCAGTTCATATGAACGGGTACCGAAGCCGATTTTTTCACCCTGCTCCAGCATCTCTTTCCAGTGGACGTTCGGATTGCTGTCGAGGAAATTGTCGTGATGGCATTTCCAGTCTTTCTTGGAAAGATTGTCCGAAAGCTGTGAATCGGGCAGTGCCGGTGCCTGCAGACACAGATCTGCACAGGCCTGGTCAAGCGCCACCGGATCGAAGGAAGCGAGCATGCCGATGTTCGGCAGGATCGGCGCATCATTTTCCGAATGGCAGTCGCAGTTCGGCGAGACGTCCATGATCAGGCTGATATGGAAATTCGGACGTCCTGCGCAGACTGCCGCGGCATACTCCGTAATCTTGCGTCCGAGGATTTCAAAAGCTTCTCCGTTCTTATTCTCAATCGCATCAAAGGCGCACGATCCGATGCACCGTCCGCAGCCCTTGCAGAGAGCCGGATCAATCTGCGCCTTGCCGTCCGGATAGCTGATGGCATCCGATCCGCACTCCCTGGCACAGCGGCGGCAGCCCCTGCAGAGGTTCCGGTCCACTTCCGGCTGGCCGGAATTATGCTGATGCATTTTTCCTGCACGGCTTCCGCAGCCCATGCCGATATTCTTCAGGGTTCCTCCGAATCCGGTGCACTCATGTCCCTTGAAATGCGTCAGGGAAATGAAGACGTCGGCATCCATCACCGCACGTCCGATATACGCTTCCTTGCACAGCTCACCGTTCGGCACCGGGACCTGGACATCATCCGTTCCCCGGAGACCGTCGCCGATGATGACATGGCAGCCGGCGGAAATGGAATTGAAACCGTTCAGCTCCGCACAGTCCAGATGCTCCAGTGCGTTCTTCCTGCTGCCCGGATAGAGCGTATTGCAGTCCGTCAAAAACGGCTTGCCGCCCATTTCCTTCACAAGCTCCGCGACCGCCCTGGCATAATTCGGACGAAGGAAAGACAGGTTTCCCAGTTCCCCGAAATGCATTTTGATCGCGACGAACTTACCGTCCATATCGATGCTTCCGATGCCTGCCTTCCTGCAGAGCTTCTGAAGCTTGACCGTTGTGCTGATGCCGTTTCCCGTACGGAAATCCGTGAAATAAACCTTTGCCTTTTCCATTTTTCTCCTCCGAAAATTTTCTCTGTTTTCCCTAACGGACATGATCACCCTTCAGTCGTCTTTTATCAAGATACATGGCCTTGTCCGCTCTTTCAACCATCTGTTCCGTGTCTTCCTGTCCGTCGGAAACCGCCGTCCCCAATGCCACGACGCAGGGGATTTCCATCGGATGCTCCTGCAGGTACTTCCGCAGCCTCACGGCGATGGTCTGCAGTTTTTCTTCATCGCTTTCTTTGACCATGATGACAAATTCATCGCCGCCGATCCTGTATCCGCAGGCATCCGGAAACTGACCTGATGCATCCCGGATTGCCGATGCCGTCGTGCGGATGAGCTTGTCTCCCATTTCATGATGGTACTGGTCATTGGCTTCCTTCAGGTTGTTGATGTCCAGATACACGGCACCTGCACGGGAGCCATTGTACTGTCCGCCGGCGATATCCAGGTTAAACCGGTTCCGGTTATAGAGGCCGGTCATGGTATCCGTCTTTGCCTCTTTCTCCAGCGCCGCCTTGATCCTGGCGTTCTCCCTGAGCAGCGCCTGCGTCGAGGCAAGGGTTTCCATGGTTTCCTTGCTGAATTCCATCATATCATTGACGGTGTTCACGTTGCCTGCCCGCAGCCGTTTCCCGTCCTTTTCAAAGACCCTGTACTTGACCTTGAGCCATCTCTTCCGGTCATGGTCATAGCAGTCCCAGGAATAGAATTCCCCGTCCTTCATTTCCGGACAGTAAGGACACGGATCCTGCCTGCCCATGACAGTCTGCCAGCAGTACTCTCCCACGGCATCTGTCCCGCTGAGCCAGAGCAGCTGTTTGGTTTCATCGTCTGCCACAAAAGAAACTTCCGCACATTCAAGCAGCGGTTTCAGCCATTCCGCGTCAAATTCCATAGCATACCTCCCGGTCAGGAAACAGCAGTTCCGGCCTTCCCTATTATTATAAACTGAACGGCGGATAAAGGGAAGAAGGCATCCTGCAATCTCTTTTGGCCGATTGTTTTTTTACTGCTTTCAGAGTATGATAGCCATGCAATTCCGAGACTCTGCATACACGTGCATCATGTGAAAGGAACGTCCTGATGAAAAAAACAAATTCTTCCGCCGGAGGAAATGAAGCGGCTGAACGGATCAGCGCCGAGCTGAAGAAATACAGCCGCCCGGACAAGGCGGAAATACTGAAGGAATTCGGAAGCACCGAGAACGGCCTCTCGCCGGTCGAGGCCTCCGCACGCCTGACGAAATACGGCCGCAACCTGATTGAGTCCGGCGAACAGAAAACCTTCCTGAAACGCCTGGCCGACGTTCTGATCAATCCCTTCAACCTGGTGCTTTTCGTCGTCCTGGCCGTCACCTTCCTGACCAACGTCGTCTTCGCCTCCGAAAAAGACTGGTCAGCCTCCATCCTGATCCTGTCGACCATCACCATTTCGGCAATTGTCGGCTATACCCAGGAATCCAAATCCGGCAAGGCGGCCGCCAAACTCTGCCGGATGATCGAGAACAATGCGGACGTCATCCGCAACGGACAGACCCAGACCGTTCCCTTCGAGGAAATCGTCCCGGGCGACATCGTCCGCCTGTCCAGCGGCGACATGCTGCCCGGCGATGTCCGGTTCATTTCCGCAAAAGACCTCTTCGTCGATCAGGCGACCCTGACCGGCGAATCGGCTCCTGTGGAAAAATTCACGGATTACGCAGAGACCGCTTACGTCACCGATCTGGCGAACATCGGGTTCCTCGGCACGAACATCACCAGCGGTTCGGCGCTTGCCCTTGTCCTGCTCACCGGCAAGGACAGCTATTTCGGCAGCATGGCCAGATCGCTTTCCACGGATCAGGACACCAGCGACTTTGAAGAGGGCATCGGGAAAATCAGCAAGCTCCTCATCCGCTTCATGCTGGTCATGGTCCCGGTCATTTTCATCGCCAACATCCTGACGAAAAACAGCGTCATCGACGCCATTCTCTTCTCCATCACGATTTCCATCGGCCTGATTCCCGAAATGCTTCCGGTCATCATGACCTCGACGCTGGCCAAGGGCGCCGTGGAAATGTCGAAGAAGAATACCATCGTCAAGCGTCTCTCTTCCATCCAGACCTTCGGCCAGATGGACATCCTGTGCACCGACAAGACCGGCACCCTGACCCAGGACCGGATCGTCCTGGAGAAATATCTGGACGTCATGGGAAATGAAGACATGTCCGTCCTCAAGCAGGCTTTCGTCAACAGCTTCTTCCAGACCGGCCTGACCAATGCCATCGACGATGCCATCATCAGCCGCGTGGACAAGGAAGGTCTCGGAATGTACCGGGAATCCTATAAGGCAGTCGATGAGATTCCGTTCGATTTCCAGCGGCGCCGCATGAGCGTCGTCGTCGAAAAAATCGGCGAGCCGGGACGTATCCTGGTCACCAAGGGAGCCACGGAAGAAATCGTCAAATGCTGCAGCACCATATTAAAAGACGGGCAGAAGCTTCCGCTGGACGCCGAAGCAGAAAAGAACATCATGGCCGTCTTCGATCAGTACAGCGAAATGGGACTGCGCATGGTTGCCGTCGCCGAAAAATGGAACGTGCCTTCGACCGGTGAATTTGACGTGAAGGATGAAAGCGACATGACCCTGATCGGTTTCGTCGGCTTCCTCGATCCTCCGAAGGAATCTGCCAAGTCAGCCCTCGACAGCCTCCGCTCCCACGGCATCCGCACGGTCGTCCTGACCGGCGATGCACCGGGTGTTGCAAAATACGTCTGCGGCAAGCTCGGCCTCGGCACCGGAACTCCCCTGACCGGAGCGAATGTCGAAGCGATGGATGATGAGCAGCTGAAAAAAGCCGTCGAATCCTGCAGCCTCTTCTCGAAGCTGAATCCTTATCAGAAGCAGCGTGTCGTGCGGATTCTCCAGGCGAACGGACACACGGTCGGCTACATGGGCGACGGCATCAACGATGCCCCGCCGCTGAAGCAGGCGAACGTCGGCATTTCCGTGGACAGCGCCGTCGATATCGCCAAGGAAGTCGCCGACATCATCCTGCTGAACAAAGACCTCATGGTTCTCGACCAGGGCGTCATGGGAGGAAGAAAAACTTTTGCCAACCTCCTGAAATACATCAAGATGGCCACCAGCGGCAACTTCGGCAACATGTTCTCCGTGGTCGTGGCCAGCATCTTCCTTCCGTTCCTGCCGATGATGCCTGTCCATATCCTGGTGCAGAACCTGCTCAACGATTTTGCGCAGCTGGGAATGCCCTGGGACCATGTGGATGAAAAAGTGCTGACGCGGCCGAAGAAGATCAACACGTCCGGCATCCGGACCTATATGTTCTGGTTCGGCTTTGCCTCGACAATAGCTGACATCCTGGATTTTGCCGCCATGTGGTTCCTGTGCGGATTCAATCAGGTTTCCATGCAGACGTATTTCCAGACCGGCTGGTTTGTCTACGGCGTCCTCTCCCAGACGATGGTCATTCTCGTCATCCGGACAAGGAAGCTTTCCCTTACCGCCGACAGACCGAGTCCGCAGCTGCTTCTGTCAACCGGCATCATTTCCCTGACTGCCCTGCTGATCGGATTCACGGATCTTGCGAAAATCTTCAGCATGGCCAGACTGCCTCTGATCTACCTTCCGGCACTTGCCGCCGTCATCGTGATCTACCTCATCATCGTGCAGATTCTCAAGCCGCTGTACGTACGAAAATATCAGGAATGGATCTGATCTGCGGAAAAAGGACGGGCAGATTGTACGGAAAATAAATCTTGACTTTTTTTTCCGGATGTTTATGATAGACGCATAAAGCAAAGGCGCTCGAGAGCGAAAACTCTCAGGCGCCTTTTCTTTGTCTTCATAAAACTTTTCTGCAGGGGGATCTATTATGAAAAAAATGCAAAGTGAAATGAGGCTTCGTAGACATCAGCGAATGAAGCGCATTGCCGCTGCCGCACTGACCGCCGTAGTCATGACCCTGGTCATGATCGTTCCGATCCTGGCAGCAGACGCCGATCCAACCGGCGCCACCTACGCTTCCAACACGGCCGGCTCGACACTTTCGGATGTCGCGCAGATGGCCAGCAAGGCATTTACAGGCTCCAACATGATCTGGGTCATGATCTGCGGCTTCATGGTCTTTTTCTTCCAGTGCGGTTTTGCAATGGTTGAAACCGGCTTCTGCCGCGGCAAGAATGCCGCCCACACGATGACAATGAACTTCATGGTCTTCCTGGTCGGGGCGGTCGGTTTCTTCCTGACCGGCTTCGCCTTCCAGATGGGCGGATACGGCTCCGCTGCAACTCTCGGCCAGACGAATGCCGTCCTGAACAGCGAGATTTCCATTCCCGGCCTCGGCGGCATCATCGGGACGAAAGGCTTCTGTCTTGCCGGCACGTATGATGTCAGTGCCTATGCCCTGTTCTTCTTCCAAATGGTCTTTATGGATACGACCGTAACCATTCCGACCGGAGCCATGGCCGAACGCGTCAAATATTCCGCCGTCGTCATCACTTCCTTCTTCATTTCCATGTTCTTCTATCCGCTCTTTGCAAACTGGGTATGGGGCGGCGGCTGGCTGTCGCAGCTGGGCAAAAACTTCGGCATCGGACACGGTGCTGTAGACTTCGCAGGTTCTGCCGTCGTGCATTCCATGGGCGGCATGCTGGCCCTGGCAGGCGCAATCGTCATCGGCCCCCGGATCGGAAAGTTCAAGAAAGACGGAACCGCCCGCGCTTTCCCGGGCCATGACATCCCGATGGCCATCATCGGCACCATCGTCCTGTTCTTCTGCTGGTTCGCCTTCAATGCCGGCGGGACCCTCAATGCATCTGACGGCCGTCTGGCCGTGGCGGCGACCAATACCATGATTGCCGGAGCCGTCGGCGGTCTCGTGGCCATGTTCTACATGTGGGCGAAATTCGGCAAGCCGGATCCTTCCATGACCGCGAACGGCGCCCTGGCAGGCCTCGTCGCGATCACCTCCCCGTGTGCCTACGTTACAGGCCTCTCCGCTTTCATTATCGGTGTCGTTGCCGCCTTCCTCGTCTGTCTGGCGGTTCCGTTCGTGGAAAACAAGCTGAAGATCGATGATCCTGTGGGCGCCATTTCGGTTCACTGCGTCAACGGCATGTGGGGCGTCCTTTCCGTAGGTCTTTTTGCCGACGGCACCTACGGCGACGGACTGAACGGAGTGTCCGGAGGCGTGCGCGGCCTCTTCTACGGAGATCCGTCGCAGCTTCTCGCACAGCTGATTACCATGGCTGTCCTCATTGTCTACGGATTCGGAGTTGCCTTCCTCTTTTTCAAAGTTCTCGATAAGACCTGGGGCATCCGCGTCAATCCGCAGGACGAACTGGACGGTCTCGATCTTCCGGAAATGGGCGTCCTCGCCTATCCGGATCAGGAGCTTCTCCGCACCGGCCTGGATTACAACTCTTCCGACAATGCTCCGATCAGACAGCTGGAACGTTTCAAGGATTTCAATATGAAGAGAAGCGGGTTCCCGAAGAAAGAAGAAACAGCGGCACCGGTTTCCCAGGCCGTTCCGGTCACCGTCGTGCCGAATGCGGAAGTCACGAATGCTTCCGGCGTCAAGCTGACCAAGATCGATATCATTACGAAGCCTTCGAAATTCGAAGACCTCAAGGCTGCCCTCAATGAGATCGGCGTTACCGGCCTCACCGTCACCCACACGCTCGGCTGCGGCATGCAGAAGGGCAAGACGGAATTCTACAGGGGAGTTGAGACCGAAGTGAATGTTCTTCCGAAGGTCCAGGTGGAAATCGTCGTCGCGAAGGTTCCGGTCGGCCAGGTCATCGACACCGTCAAGGATGTCCTCTACACCGGGCACATCGGCGACGGCAAGATCTTCGTCTACAATGTGGAAAATGTCATCAAGGTCCGCACCGGCGAGGAAGGCTATGATGCCCTGCAGGACGGAGAAGTCGACTGAATACAGACAGGATACCGGGAATCAGCAGATTCCCGGTATCCTGTTTTTTTTTGCAGAAAAACCTCTCACTGCTTGGACAGAAAAAGCTGGCTGAATTGCGTCCGGTTTGCTACAATGAAAACAAAGATTTTTTCCATATGACATTTACATGAGCGAGGGGTCATCATGAAAAAATTTTACCATGCCATTCTGCCTTTCCTTTTGATTTTTGCGTTCCTCTTCCCATTCAGTACAGATATCCAGGCTTCAGCGGAAACGTCGGCAGGTACCGAAGCTTCCGTTCAGTCGGATGCCGGCGAAACTTCCTCCCCGGCAGCAGGCGGAACGATTACCGGCGTGGAAGGTCTGACCGGTAAAAAACTCGGAGTGGCTACCGGCTCCGTCTTTGATGCCCTGACGAAAAAGTATATCAGGGACCCGCAGATTCAGTATTACAACAGCAATGCCGACCTGCTGCAGGCCCTGAAAAGCGGCAACATCGACGGCTTCCTGATGGATGAACCGGTCGGCACCATGATGCACAGCACGAATCCGGACGTCATGCCCCTGCCGGAAATGCTGCAGGGGGATGAGTACGGTTTCATTTTCCCGAAAACGTCGGTGAAACTGCTGACGCAGGTAAACGAGTACATCGCCAGGTGCCGGAAGGATGGAACCCTGAACGAACTGAAGGACATCTGGATGGGAAGCGATGAATCGAAAAAGACAGTGGAACCTTTGTCCGGGCTTTCAGGGGAAAACGGAAATATTACTCTGGCAACCGACACGACAAATGTTCCGTGCGTCTATATTTCGAATAATGTGACGGTCGGCTATGAAATAGACCTGCTCACCCGTTTCTGCAAAGAATACGGCTACAGCCTGACCATCAGCGACATGACGCTGTCTGCGGTCATCAGCGCTGTCCAGTCGGGAAAAGCCGATATCGGCTCCGGCATGCTCAGCATCACGGATGAGCGTAAGCAGGCAGTTAATTTCAGTGATTCCTATTATCAGGGCGGCGTCGTGGTCATGCTTCGGACGGCTGACTATACAGGACAGGCGGATACGGGAAGCAGAGATTTTTTTGCCGCTTTTGCAGAGAGTTTTGAGAAGACCTTCCTCAGGGAGAACCGCTGGATGCTGATTCTTTCCGGCCTTCTGGTCACGCTGCGGATTTCGCTCTTCTCTGCCGTTTTCGGAACCATTTTCGGTTTCCTGCTGTGTCTGCTCAGAAGGAGCCGGCGGAAGCTCTTCAGCTGGATTGCCGCCGTCTTCATTCGCATCGTGCAGGGTATTCCCATGCTGGTCATCCTGATGCTGCTCTATTACATTGTTTTCGCGTCTTCGAATCTCAGCGGCGAAATCGTGGCCGTCATCGGCTTTTCAATCAACTTCGGCGTATATGTCTCTGAAATGATCAGGAACGGAATCGATTCGGTCGACCAGGGTCAGTGGGAAGCGGCGGAAACCCTCGGCTTCCGCAAAGCCGGTACATTTACCAAAATCATCATGCCGCAGGCACTGCGCCGCACGATTCCTGTTTACAAAGGAGAGCTGATTTCCCTGGTAAAAATGACTTCCGTCGTCGGCTACATCGCGATACAGGATCTGACGAAAGTTTCGGATATTATCCGCAGCCGGACCTACGATGCCTTTTTCCCGCTGATCGTCACGGCGATTATCTACTTCTTCCTCGCCTGGCTGATGACTCTCCTTCTTGGAATTGCCGAGATCAGGATCGACCCGAAGAAACGGAAGGCGGCCCTGTCCGGAGTGAACAGGAATGCAGCGATTCCGCAGGAAGAAGGCAGGACTTCTTCGGAAGCTGCCGGAAACCATGCAGCAGACCGAAGCCATCCTGACGGAAATGAAGAAGTCATCCGCATTGAGCATCTGAAAAAAGTCTACCCAAACATCGTTCCCCTGAAGGATGTCAATACGAGCATCTGCAAAGGGGAAGTCGTGACGGTCATCGGCCCGTCCGGAACCGGAAAGTCGACGCTTTTACGCTGCATCAATCATCTGGAGGTACCGACGGAAGGCAGGATCACGGTCCTCGGCAAAGACATCGGGGCAAAGACCGCGGATCTGCCGGCTCTCAGACAGAGGATGGGAATGGTGTTTCAAAGCTTCAACCTGTTCCCGCATATGACCATCATTGAGAACATCATGCTGGCGCCGGTCAGCCTGAAGCACATGCCGAAGCAGGAGGCCTATGAGAAAGGGATGCGTCTTCTGTCGGAAGTGGGACTTTCGCTGAAGGCGATGAATTATCCGGATGAACTCTCCGGAGGGCAGAAGCAGCGTGTCGCCATCGCCAGGACTCTTGCCATGGACCCGGAAATCATTCTCTTCGATGAACCGACCAGCGCGCTGGATCCGACGATGATCGGAGAAGTGCTGGCGGTCATCCGCAGCCTCGTTTCCAGAGGACTTACGATGATGATCGTTACGCATGAAATGAAGTTCGCAAAGGATGTATCCTCGCGGATCTTCTATATGGACGAAGGCGTGATCTATGAGGAAGGCAGTCCGGAGCAGGTCTTCAGCCATCCTCAGAAGGACAGAACCAGGCAGTTCGTCAGACGTCTGAAGGTCTTCCGTTATGAAATCAATTCAAAACAGTTCGACTTCATCGAGCTGATCAATCAGATTGACAACTACGGACTCAGGAATTCGATTCCGAAGAAGCTCATCAATCATTTCCAGGTCATTACGGAAGAACTCTGCGTACAGACAATCCTGCCCCAGCTGAAGGAGAATCCGCACATCGAACTGACGATGGAATATTCCGAAGATACGGCGGAGGCTGCGATGCAGGTCCTGTACAGCGGTGAAAAGAAAGACTGCCTGGAAGGAGCGGATGAACTTTCGGAAATCATGATCCGGAAATCTGCATCAGAGATTGAATACCGTTTCGATCAGATGAACCAGTACCATATCCGGATTGCAGGAATATAAAGGAACCCTTCCCTGTCTTTTATGCTATAATGAGAAAAAATGTAAAAAGGCAAAAAAATGGGACAGGATAAAAAAAAGCTGATCATTGTCGTCGGATGCGGCCGTCTGGGAAGCATGGCTGCGGGAAGCCTGTATGAACAGGGGATGGAAGTATCCGTCATCGACGAAAATGAAGATTCTTTCAAGCGTCTGCCGTCTGCTTTCGGAGGACTGACGGTCACCGGGTATGCGACACACCTGGACATCCTGAAGAAAGCAGAGACGCCGCGTGCGGATGCCGTCATCTGTGCAACGAATCATGACAACGTCAATATCATGACCGCTCTTCTCGTCAGGGATCTGTATCATATCCCGGAAGTATTCGCAAGGATCTACGATCCGGAAATAGCCGGCATCTATGAAGGAATGGGAATCCATACGATCTGCCCTGCCACTCTTGCAACTTCGGAAATCCGTCATCTGCTCGGAAGTCTGAAGTCCGGAACGGAGGGATCCCATGAAAACTAGAATACTTCTGATCGGCGGAATCAATAAGACACAGCTCCTTGCCCGGGAACTTCTGAAAAAAGGCTATCAGGTGACAGCCGTCAATGAAAGCCGCGACGACTGCCGCAAGCTTGCGGAAATCGAGAATCTTTCCGTCATCTGCGGTGACGGCACCAAGCCCTTTGTCCTGGATCAGGCGAGACGCTTCCGATGCGGACATCGTGATTGCGATGTGCCGTCACGACAGTGAAAATCTTGTCGCCTGCCAGATTGCGAAAATGAAGTTCGGCGTTCATAAAACGGTTGCCCTGGTCAATGATCCCGAGCATGTGGAATTCTTCCGGAAACAGGGAGTTGATCATACGATATGCGCCCTGAAATTCTTAACCGCCTTCCTCGAACTGGAAGCCTCCGGCGGCACTGACGAACCGGAGCGGAAACCATGAGGCGCAGGAACAATTACGGCCGGCTTCTCATTCTGATCGGGATCATTATCCTTCTGGCTATTCCGGCTTTTCTGTTTTATCCGGATGAGATCCGCTATCTCCCGGCTTTCCTCATTCCCGGAATCATCGCCGCTTCCGCCGGCGCCGCTCTGTGCTTCTTCGTCCGTCAGAAAGAGACGGATGACTCCTGGAGGTACGATCTGTATTCGGGGAGCATGACCGTTCTGTTTGCCTGGATCTGCGGCATCCTGTTTTCATCCGTCCCCTTTGTGATCGGCAATCTTCTGACGCCTCTTCAGGCGATATTCGAGGCGGTCAGTGCCTGGACAACGACCGGGCTGTCCGTCATGGACGTCGAATCGGTTCCGTGCGTCTATCTCTACTACCGCGGCTGGATGCAGTTCTGCGGAGGCCTCGGCTTCATCCTGATCATGCTGGTCTTTCTTCAGGGCAAAAAATCCGCCATGCTTTACAGCGCCGAAGGCCATTCGGACAGGATCCGTCCCCATCTGCGTAAAACGGTCCTCATGATTGTCGGCATGTATTTCTCCTTTCTGATTGCCGGCGTCGCCGCCTACCGGATTGCGGGAATGAATTTCCTTGACAGCATCGTCCACTGCATGGCTGCCTTGTCGACCGGCGGTTTTTCCAACCGCGCAGACAGCATCGGCGCATACAACAGCATTCCCATTGAAATCATCACGATGCTGATCATGCTGGCCGGTTCTGTCAATTTCGCAGTGATGCTGGTCCTGGTCAGAGGCCGGATCCGGAAATTCTTTGAAGCGACGGAAGTCCGTTTCCTCGGCGTCCTCCTCGCTGTCCTCGTTCCGGTTTTAACCCTGGTTCTTTTCTGCTGCCTTTACGGCAGGCTGGGGCACAGCTTCCGGGAAGCCATTTTCAATGCGGTATCTGCCCTGACTACCAGCGGTTTTTCCACAGTTGATTATAACAGCTGGCCTCAGGCAGCCGTCGGGATCATGATTCTCCTGATGATCATCGGCGGCGGGATCGGCTCCACTGCCGGCGGCATCAAGCTTCTCCGTGTCTACATCATGCTGAACACGGTCGGAGACAGCATCCGCAGGAAGCTTTCTCCAGACAGCAGCATCCGCATCCGTCACTATACAAATGCCCAGGGGAAAATGCCGATCGAGCCTTCTCTTGTTTCCGATACCTTCGCCTTCATCGGTCTTTACCTGACCCTGCTGATGTCCGGCAGCATTGCCGTCACGGCCCTGGAAGGCTGCTCTTTTACGGACGGACTTTTCGAATTTGCTTCTTCTCTGGGAACCGTCGGTCTTTCCATCGGCCTGACCGGTCCTTCCACACAGGCCGGGACTCTGATCGTGGAAATCATCGGCATGTTCCTCGGCCGGCTGGAAATCTTCATTGTCCTGATCGGCATCTATTCAGCGGCCGATTCCCTCTTCCGCGCTCTCCGCAGAGGCAGGAAAAAGAAAGCTGCATAGAGGCAAAAAAAGCGCTGCGTACCCAAACGGTACACAGCGCTTTCTGTTCTCTTTCTCTGCAGCTGATGATCAGGAAATTTCTTCATCGACTGCTGTTTTGGCTGCTACCGAAACTGCATTTTCCCCGCCGAGGATCCATACCTTTCCGGCATTCCTGATGATCTGCTTCTGATCTTCATTCAGCGACTCTGCGTTTCCGTTGATCAGCACGATCGAGCCGCCGTTCTTTCCGGACAGGGAGGCACCTGCAAGTGCATCCGGATAGTTTTCGCCGGTCGCTGCAGCAGCGGCGGAAACCTTGCCGCCGTACAGTCTGGTAAGGATATCCAGGGAAGTTGCATATCTGTCTTCTCCGCCGTATCGTTCAACGTCCAGTGCTTTCAGCTGTTTGTCAACGTCAGCGCTGACGGCTCCCTGCAGGCCGATAATCATGGCTTTCTTAAACTTCCCGGCAATCGCCAGAGTTTCATCCGTCAGTTTTCCGTCAGCTCCGGTCAGCAGAATCGGAAACTTGTTCGTATAAGCATAAGATGATATCGCCAAAGCATCCGGATAATTATTTCCGGAACAGATGATGCAGGTATCCGCTGTGCTGAGTTCCGCGACTTTCTTTTCAATCTGATCTGCCGTCTTAGTACGGTCATCTCCGAAAATGCGGTCTGCTGTGATTTTCATAGCTTCCACGGATGCTTTTACCTGATCCGTCACGGCAGCCGTTCCCCCGACAAGCAGAACGTTCTTCACACCGAGCACTGTCAGAAGTTCCGAGGCCTGTTCCGTCAGCTTATCGGGTTCTGTCAGAATGACAGGGCAGCCTTCTGCACCGGCCAGTGAAGAAGCGGCAAGCGCATCCGGCCAGTTCGCGCCGGAAGCCAGGACAGCCGTATTGCATCCGTCCGGGAATGCTTTCCTGACAATTACTTCAGCCGTTTCATAACGGTCTTCTCCTGAAACCCGTATACTCTGCTTCATGCTGAAAAGACTTGACTTTTCTTCTATGAAACGATCATAGGCTGTCAGGGCTTCATAGGCCTGTACTGCTGCCATGCTGTTTGCGCCTCCGCCTATCGTATGTGCAAATGTTCCGTTTTCTGTATAGTAACTGCAGAGCGCATCCAGTACGCTGACATTATTTTTGATAAATCGGCTGTCTTCTGCCGGATTTACTCCGAGAGCCGTCAGCGCGATAATGACCTGAGCTGACGATTCACAGTTTTCATTTCCGTAACTGATGTACCCCCCGTCACTCTGCTGCTGTCCGGACAGGAAAGTCAGTCCCTTGTCCACTGCCGCTTTGACATCCGTGTTTGAAGAGACATAAGGTGCCAGAGCCTGCAGGACCATGGCCGTGATATCCGGGTCGCCTGTCTTTCCGAAGAGGGCCCAGCCTCCGTCTGTAAGCTGTTTGCCCAGGATATATTCCACCAGTTTGTCGCGCGTCACGGTTTCCGTACTATCTGACGCAGCCGGCACTTCATACTGATTGCTGTCCATTGCAAGCAGTGCCCAGATCGGACCGTTAAGTCCCTGCTTTGTCAGATAGCTGAAAGTATTGAGGCCCTGAAGCAGATTTATACCATCCACATAGGACGGATCCTTTCCGATGGCTGTCAGTGCCAGGATTGTACGGGAATTTTCTGTCGACTTCGTCGTTGAAAGCTGCCCCGAGGAATTGGCATTGGCCTTTACATAAGACGCCACGGAATCATAATAACCTTCGGAAACGCTGCGTCCGCTGCGGGCCAGTCCGAGAGCTATCCATTCCGTGCCGAAAGTCAGATCGTTTTTGGCTAATGCATCGCCGGTTTCCCGGTAAATATCCGCACGCTTTGCATCGGCCGCCGATAATGCAACCGTGACGACGCAGACCGGAGCCGTGATGGCGGTTACGCTGCTTCCGTTCACTGTCTTTTTCATTTCCGCGGAAACGACATAAGTGCCGGCCTTATGAAAAGTCAGGCTGGCTTTTCCGTCAGTATCGGTCACGGCAGACTGCACCGTTCCGTCGACTGTAAGTACCGCACCGCTGCAGGCAGAAAAGACCATTTTCCAATTTGCATCATAGCCTGCCTGTTTCAGGGCCAGGTTCAGCTTCTCTCCTGTTTCGACTGATGCCGTGGTTTTATCAAAAACAGAATAAGCCTCGGTATCCGGAAATGCCGACTGCAGGACATAGGCATCTATGGTCTGTCCGTCCGTGACTTTCTGGTCAAGGTTCATGACGGTTTCCTCACCGGATTTGACCTGATAGCCGAAATTTCCGGTACTGTCACCCCACAGGGTCTTCAGGTAAAGTCCGTAAGTCGGATCATTCACGGAAGCATAGCCTGCAGCAGCCCCTCCTTCGTAGCACTGTTCGTGTACCGCTTTCAGGGCATCGTCAATGCTGTAGCTGTCTTTTCCTGTCAGGGTAACGGCTGTTTCAGCAACTGCCTTCCCGTCTTTTCCATTGACAATGGAGCCGTCCTTGCTGATGGTGACATAAACCGTTTCTGAGGCTGTACCTGACGCAAAGACTGCAGCCGGCAGCATCGTAAATGTCAGGATGACTGCCAGAAGCAGTGCCATTGCCCTGGAAAATCTTCTGTTCAAAGCCTTCATGATTCATTTCCTCCCTTTCTTTTCTGAGTGATTTCTGATCCGGGCTTCAGCCCGCCTGCTATAAAAAAATCCGACTCATGGTGTCCGTGAAAATCCATCTGCCTCCTTTCATTCCACGAGTCCGTATTTAACTTTGATCCGGTCAAGCTTGTCCAGCATCGGCTCGGCACCGAGCCAGAGGAACAGCCAGGTTGCCGCAGCACGGACGCAGTCAATCGGAAAACCGGTAAGATAATAAGTAAGAAGAACCGAAGGATCCGGCGTATTCATCCAGATCAGCGCCGAGACCGGATTCATGATTCCTCCGTAAATAACGATGGAACTGAAGGCTCCGAACACGCACAGCGGCAGCCGGCCCCTTCGCAGGAAACCTTTTCGGAACAGAATACCGGCCAGAAACCCGATGAGTCCCATCGCGAACATCTGGAAAGGCGTCCACTGTCCCTGTCCGAACATGACATTGGACAGCAGCATCGTCATGGCACCGACCAGGAATCCGGTCTCTCCGCCGAAAGAAACTCCCGACAGGATCGTAATGGCAACAACCGGCTTGAACTCCGGCAAGGCAAAAAATGCTGCGCGGCCCGCCACCCCGAGCGCACAGAGGACGGCAATCATCACCAGTTCCCGGGCCTGCGGTTTTCTTCCCTCAAAAATCATGAAGAAAGGCAGCATCATTTCCAGAAGGATCAGAAGGGCAATGAAGTAGTATTTCTTTCCGCCCCAAAGCACGATGCCGAAATAAAGCGTCAGAGGAATCAGCAGCAGAATCATCACAGAAGCCGCAGCGGTCCTCCGTGACAGTTTCCTTTTCTCTGCCGGTGTCCGTTCCGGAGTTCCCGGACGTGCGGTGCGCCTGGCAACGCATCCCGCAAACACGAATAAGGACACCAGAAAAAAGACATATAGACGAATCTGATCCGTACCCATTGCCGTCATTCCGTTCCGGCCGATCAGCTGCGTCAGGTCCGTCACGCTCATGATCCGGATAAACAGAAACAGGGAAACCGCTCCGGATAGAACTGCACCTGCCGCACGGGGCCGGGACAGAGGCTTCGGCTTCCGGTCTGCAGAGTTTTCCGACGGTTCCGGAAGCGGCGGAAAATCATCCGGAAGCAGCGGAGCCGGCGGCACTTTCCCTCCGGTCGCCGCAATCAGGTCATCAGCCGTCACCGCATCCGGAATGAAACCGCGGGACATCCGGCTGGCGGCTGTCGTATAAAAACTGCTGCCGGCAAAAAATGCCCTGGGGGTATTTTCCGTCACAACCGATCCGTCAAAAAACAGTGCACAGTAATCGGCATATTCCGCACAGAATTCCACGTCATGGCTGACCATGAAAACCGTCACTCCGTGACGGCAGAGCATCTTCAGAATCTGTGCCAGGGTTTGCTTGAATTCCGCATCGAGCCCCTTGGTCGGCTCATCCAGCAGAAGAAGTTCCGGTTCCGGAAGCAGCACCTTGCACAGGGCAGCCCTCTGCTGCTCCCCGCCGGACAGATCATACGGATGACGGTCGAGAAGATTCTCCAGCCGGCAGAGCCGGACGGCACGGGCAATCCTGGCCTCATTTTCCGGATTCTCCGGCAGCATTTCCTGCAGGTCTTCCCGGACCGTTTTCTTCAGAAAAACCGTCTGGGGATTCTGGGGCAGCAGCCCTGTCTTTACGGAAATGTTCACTTTGCCGCGGTACGGCTTCCGCATTCCGGCAAGAATCAAAAGAGCCGTTGTCTTGCCGGCACCGTTCCCTCCGAGCAGGGCAGTCAGCTTCCCCTTCGGAAGGCGAACGCTGAGATCCCGGATCACATCGGGCGATGCTTCTTCGTATTTGAACCATACATGTTCCAGGACGGCAGCCGCCGGCATTTCCGCAGCGGGCTTCTTCCCTGAAGAAGCCTTTTCAGCCTTCCGGCTTTCAAAAGACTCCGGCGCTGCCGCATCCGGAAGCGCTTTAAAGGAATGGGATTTCGAAAAATCCGACAGCCATCTGCGGCCGTCCCTGACCGTCACCGGACAGGGAGGCTCACTCTCCGATGCTGCCCAGACGCGCATGGCAGTCGGCATGGCCAGGAACATGGCGTGCCCGCTCTGCCGCAGCTGCATCCCCGCCGCCTGCGGCGTTCCGTCGGCTATCAGCTTTCCGCTGTCCAGTACCAGCATGCGGTCTGACAGCGGAAGAACCTCTTCGAGACGATGTTCGGAGAGCAGGACCGTCGTGCCGAGCTCCCGGTTGATCCTCCCGATGGCTCCCAGAAAATCGGAAGCGGCTATCGGATCAAGCTGGCTGGTCGGCTCATCCAGAATCAGGATGCCCGGCTCCATCGTCATGACAGCCGCCAGATTCAGCAGCTGTTTCTGACCGCCGGACAGCTCCGTGACATTTTTATAGAACCAATTTTCGATGCCGAAGAAACTTGCCATTTCTGCGACGCGTGCGCGGATCTCCCCGGTCGCATATCCCAGGCTTTCCATTCCGAAAGCCAGTTCATGCCATACCTTATCCGTGACAATCTGGTTATCCGGCGACTGCTGCACGAAACCGATGCCGGCAGTCTGCGTCCGCAGATCCACACTGTCGAGATGCTTTCCCTTCAAACAGGATTTCTCCGCTCCGGCGTCCATGCGGGGCAAGAACGGTTTTCAGCTGCCTTAAGAGGGTTGATTTCCCGCAGCCCGAAGGACCGCAGAGTGTCACGAATTCCCCGTTCTGCACGGAAAATGATAAATCGCAGACTGCCGGAAGTTCCTGCTCCGGATAGAAAAAAGTCAGGTTCCGAAGCTCCACGCAGGCCGGACGGATGGCTGTTTCACCCATCGTTTTTTCCTCCTTCCTGCAGAATACGCCAGCTGACCATAGCCCCCAGGTCCATCAGGACCGGAAGCAGGCAGAGAAAAAGATAAACGGCAAGAAAGCCTGCTGAAGAAGGCGTCAGACTTTTAAAATCTGCGCTGGGATAATACCGGGAAGAGACACTGCCTCCGGCCCAGCCCGCAGTCAGGATCGTCCCGCAGAAAACAAGGCAGCAGAGCGCCGCCCTGTCGCGGCGGTCAAAACGGTAAATGGAGAAAGCCGTCCTGCCCGGGAGTCCGTATCCGCGGCTGCGCATGCTGTCCGAAGTCTCAATGGCATTTTCAAAACTCCACGTCATCATGATGGAAAAAATTCTGACGCCGCTGCGGATCTTCGCGGCAGGATTTTTTCCGGATGCATTCCGGCCGATTGCCTGCTGCGATTCCCTCACGATTCTCATCTGCGTCTGGAAACGCGGTACAAAACGCAGGGCCATGCTGAGGACCAGACTGAGGGCGGGAATCATTCTTCCGAAAAGATAGACAAACTTGTCCGTGGTCATCACGCAGTTTGCACAGGAAAACCACAGCACGACCGTACCCAGCATAACGGCTGCCGCCAGCCCGTAGAAAATGCTTTCAAGCGTCAGCGGATTTCCGTCCGGCAGCCAGGCAAGAATCGTCATTCCCGCATGTGTCAGCAATGGATTGAGAAGAGCCGTCAGAATCATCACAGGCAGAACAAACCCAAACGATTTCCCCTTTCCGAGGCGCAGGGCATAGACTGCGGCGCAGGAAAAGGAAATGATCAGGCACAGCGGGTGCATAAGAAACATGGAGAAAACCAGAACAAGAGTAAAAAACAGAAAATTGACCAGAGGGTGACATCCCGCAAAGGCATCCTGCCGGCCGTATTTTTTATCCGTCATTCAGCCCACCGTATTGCTTCCGCCGACATCCGCTCCCAGATTGCAGGTATAAACCCATTCGATCACATCGCCGTTCTGAACGGTATAGCGCGAACAGCCATAGTTCGGAAACCAGCCGTTTACTTTATACATCCAGCCCGAATTCTCGCCGACATCGAATTCGTAGATATTTGAAATTCCTTCCACATAGGTACTGTCATAGACAGGCGTCCACTTTGCTTCAATCTGGATGCCGTTTTCTTTGCAGACACGCTGCAGAACATCTGAGACAGATTCTCCCTCAGAAAATGGAACTGCCGTACTCCCCAGAATCTGTCCGTCCGCAGGGATGATGCCTGCTTTCGACGGATCGCAGAGAGACATATTATTCAGAATGGTTCCGCAGGAAATGGAAATCGTGCAGGTCGGATCCGGTGCAGGTGTCTCCTGCGGCGCTGCCGGAGTTTCCGAAGCAGAGGATGCTTCTGCCGGTGCCTGCGGTGTCTGATCAGCAGCCTGTGCTGTTCCCTGGTCCGCTGTCTGAGCCGTATCCTGATTTGCCGCCTGAGCCGTGTCCTGATTCGCTGCCTGTTCTGTTTCCTGAGACGATGCCTGCAGAACGCTTTCATCCGATGCCGTCTTTGCGGCAGAGGAAACTGCAGCAGAGGATGCTGCGGAAGATCTGGAGGAATTTCCTGAACCGGACTGCGTATCCGCGCCTGACGTCTTTTCTTTCGGGCCGGATGAAGTACTCTGCGTCTCCGTTGAAGAGGACTGCCCTTTCAAAAGGCTGTCTGTCTGATTAGCGCCGGAAGGCTCCGATACCGTATCTGCTTTTCCCGTTACGTTCCATCCGCGGGCACCCGGGGCACTGCCTCCGTACCAGAACGCAAATGCCAGCACAGCCAGAACCGCTGCCGCTGCAATGATCTTCCGTTTATTCCTTCCGAGCCAATCCTTCATGAGGTCCTTCCTGCCGCTGCCCGGAATTCTTTTCCGGCTGCCGGCGAATCCTGTCAGAAGTTCTACGGCACCCGTATATGTCCTGCATTTCCAAAATAAAAACCGCCGGTTTTCCATACGGAAAATCAGCGGCCATTTCAATCGAAACAGGCATACGGAGAGAACGTCCGCTGTTTTAGGCCCATCTGTCGTGCAATTCTCCTGGCTCGCGTTCTGGGAAAATCTTTCCCGCGTATGTTTCCTACCTTCTCACAGATTTCTCTGCAATGGCGGACTTTCGTCCATGCGGTATCTTACCGTTTCGGAACATCCTCACGCTCACAGTGCCGTTCGCGCCGGGTTTTCAACCCGTTTTCTTTTGGCTGCTGCCTGACTCCTTCAGAGTCTTTGCAGCAAACAGCCACACTCCATGCTATCGGACCATTATTCAGTTTATTTAATAGCAGA
Organism: Lachnospiraceae bacterium; assembly: GCA_022647575.1. Taxonomy (GTDB): domain Bacteria; phylum Bacillota; class Clostridia; order Lachnospirales; family Lachnospiraceae; genus Chordicoccus. The sequence continues at coordinate 726,994 of JALCKY010000001.1, forward strand.
AAATATTCTGCTGTCGTCTTACAGGTTCATTATAAGACATGCGGTCTCAAAGTCAATGAACAGAACCTGTAAATGTTGATGTGATGTGCCTGTTCATCTTTGCGGACGCATAAGTTCTGTGCATTTCACGCACATCAGCAATACCCTTCCGGCAGCCATCGCTATTATCAGTGCCAGCCCTGTCTTCCAATCAAGCCAATAAGCTGCTGCCGCAAAAAGCACTGCAAGCAGCACATCTGCGATTTCCTGTTTCATGATTTTTATGCCCAATATTTTTCCCAGCAGCATATCTGAAATGACCGCACGAAAGACAACGGCTGCTGTCATGCTGACTGCAGCAAATAGCAGATTATCCATTATGTATGCAGAAAAGATTCCCAGGGAAATCCCGAGCAGAAGAGAAAAAATCTCTATTTTCAGAAGAGCTGCCTGCTGATGGATAACCTTGAAGAATGTAATTCCAATCAGGTTCATTTTGCAGTCAAAGAAGCAAATCGGCAGAAGAACAGAAAGATAGCCGATACTTTCAGCATAATCCGGCAGCCACGAATTCAGGATGAAACGAAAAGGAAAATACAGAATATACAGTACCGGAAGAATATAAAATAAAATATCCGTAAGTTTCCGGAAATAGATATTCACTGCATCCGCTTTCATTCTTCGTAAGGCCGGGAATAAAACCATTCCTGTCTGGGACGCGAATGTCACAGCGATATTAATCAATGTCAGAGAGAAAGAAACCTTTCCAAATGCAAGAATGCCCCATTTGAAATCAATGATCTGACGTCCCGCTCCAAGAATAAGTATGGAACAGATATTTGCCGCCATCAGGCTGATTCCGGTTTTTATACTGATGATTCCCTCGGCTTTCCCAACAGAGAAACTGACCGGTACAGATTTAAAGAAAGGATAAATATGAACCAGTAAATAGAAAAGGGCAAAAAAGAGCATCAAGTATATAAAGGAGCATCAGCCAGTACACGTTAACAGAATTGAGCATGATTAATGAGCATTGAACCCCCAGAAAAAGCAGACGATTGATGAATAATCGACTTTGAATAAAGATTCGTCTCATTGACAGCCTGAAAAACATATCCGAAAAAGGTGTGGCAGGTATAGACAAGAAAGAAAAGCAGCGTGCAGAGAATGAAATGCCCGGCCTGCGGAACCACCATGCTCTTCCTGGAGCTCTACCATAACCACCATCGCGTCCCTCTGGATGAAATGTACCGAAACCAGCCGCCGTGCAGAATCGTGTACGGTAAAAACAGCAGCCGCTGCCAGAGCGGCCGCCAGAATGAGGAAGGCTTCCCTGATAGATGAAGCCGAAACAAAACTGACTTTTTACGGAACGGTAGTCTATGTGATGGATATCCGCTCCACCGAGCCTCAGATAGATTCCTTCATTGAGTCCGAGTGCCAGGCAGGGAACATAATTTGCATAAAAAACGAACAGCTGCCAGTAGCTGTAATCATTGATACTCAGGTATTTCGGCAGAATCAGATTCATGACACAGCTTACGACAAGGGAAACAGCCTGCTCTATAAAGGCAAATGAGAAGTTCTTCTTCAGCTGCCGGTTTATTTTCTCGGCCTTTATCTCCATTTTCGCCGAATCACGTCTGTACTTTGGAAAAAGTGCACGCATACAGATTCTCTCCCAAAAGGAAATCATCCGCACAGGCAAAACCTCCGGCGGCCATCATCTTCTTCAGGGCGTCCGGCGAAATCCGCACTTCCGGCGGGGCTCCTTTTTTTGCCTCAGGCCGGAATTCAATCACCGCTGCGGTTCCTTCTTTTCTCAGGATGCGGAACATCTGGCGGATCATCTCCTCCTGATCTTCCACCTCATGCAGAACCGTGCAAAGAAGCGCGATATCCGCGGCAGAATCCGGAACCTCTTCAATGGACCCGCAGACGGAAATGAATCTGCAGCCTTCAGCGTTTTCTCCTCCGTCGGTATTCCGGAAGGATGCCCTGAGATATTCCTGCATCGGTTCCGATGTATCCACGGCAAAGATTCCGCCGGCTTCCAGTTCCCGTGCCGCCTTAACAAAAAGACCGGTTCCCGCTCCGATGTCGCAGAAAGTCTTCGAAGGCATCAGCCCGATTCTCATCAGCGTATCCTTCGGATTCAGTTCCGCCACCCTCCACGGCGATTCCAGTTTTTCTTTCATCCGGGCAACAAGATCAGGGGTCATAATGGTTCCTCTCTGCTCTTTCTCTTTATTTCCGCATCAGGCATCCTGAAAATTCCGAATTCTTCTTACTGTTTACTCTGGTTTACAATCTCATAGGTTAATTTATTAATATTCTTATAATCCTTACTATATATCGTCACTCCGGTCAGATCTTCAATATCTTCCGAAATGCATATGATTTTTTTATTCTCTCCTGCTTTCAGTTCAATGTTCATATACTTTCTCGGTCCGGAACGTTTCAATCCGCTGAGATCAACTTCCATCAGGGCATCTGCCTTATTTTCCGATGTTACTATCAGGTAAGTTCCCGTCAGGCTTCTGCAGTCAAGCGGTTCCGCATAATTCATGCTCATCGTATCTGCGGATATATTGTCGTATGTCATCGTACTCATTGACTTATACTCTGTGGGATGATTCATTCTGACATTTTCACCCGCAAAATAATAAACATCCGACACAATCATAAAAGCTGCCAGAAAGGCAAGCGTACCCTTTAAAAAAGCCGGATGTTTCCGTATATCGATTTTCTCCGCCCAATAATCAATGCAGAATAAGAATAAAAAAGCGCAGGAGAACATTGCCCTGGGAGTAATCACGAACAGGTTCGTGCTTGCTGATGCATAAACCTGCGACAGATATGCCAGTAAAACAGAAAGGACCGACGCTGTCAGAAGAATATCTTTTTCCTGAAATTTGAAAATCGATTTTTCCTGAATCGCATACCTGATGAGATAGATGACAGAACCTGCAATTGAAAGAAGGATGATCACCGTCAGGAAAGATGCAATATAAGTTATAGAACCGCCGGCGTTGGAGAAAGCAGCAGAGTTGAACATTCCGCGGATACTGTTCGGAATTTCTATCATGTAACGTGTCCATTTAATTTTTTCCCCGGAAGGATTCAGCATACTGCTTACGATGGCCACATGTCCTGCAGCCCCCGTAAAGTCTCCGTTAACTGCTTTGTTATAGATCAGCCACGGTGAAATGCCCAGCAGAACAGCCCCGACGCTCAGGAACATCTTCTTAACCTGTCTCTTCATCAAAAGCACCGCTGCCAGAACCGCGACGAAATAAACCGCACTGAATTTTGTCCAGGCCAGAAGAATCAGCAGCACCGCTGCCGGAAGATATCCTTTATTTTCAAAAATGATCCTGCAAAGGAAAAAGATAAAAAGATCAACAAGCAGGTACATCATCGCATCATTCGTTACGACGATTCCTGATGTCAGAAAAAGCGGACAGAAAACAAGGAACAGAAATACATAAACAAGATACTGCAGATCTTTGAATGCATTTTTCGCCGCAAGATAGAGCATCGTTTTATAAAGAGTGAAGATTGCCCCTATGCTGAGACATAAATCAAAAATCCTGCAGATATAGAACCGCATCTTAATATCCGCCGTGATACCGGCCAATGCAGCAGAAACAAGATAATACAGCGGTGGCTGTATCGCTTCATAAAATCCTTTGAAATCCGTGTTTCCCGGGAATACTGCGTTTAAAGGTGCCGCAGGAATCGTGTCTGAAAATGACGGAAGCCGCCTGTTGTCAAGGATAAATTCAATATAGGAGAAATGGCTGGCCTCATCTATCGGACTGAACTGATTATACAGAAAAATAAACAGAAGTCCCAGAGCACCGTAGCAGATACACATCAATACCGGATTAGGCTTCAATAGATAAAAGATTCCTGTCAGGACAATGACAAAAAGAATCATCATTCCGGCAGAAAGATAATAATTGCTGCTGTCGATTCGGCAGTAGCTGATATAAAGACTCCATGCAAAGGCAGCGACTAAAAGGGCCAGAAGAAAAAATAGTGCAAATCTGGCCAAAACAGTCTTTCTGTCTTTGAAAGCAGTTTCATCCCTCATGAACTGATCCGCTTTCCTGAGTTATTCAAATATTCGGATGATTCAGTTTTCCTTCAGAATCATTCCTGTTGTATCAATATTATACTGTTGTCCGCTGGAATAGTCCAGATGACTTTTTGCAGGGCTGCATGCAAAGAAGCAGCCATTGCCTTCGCAGCAGCTGCCTCTTGTAATATTATGTAAACTTATAAACTGATTGCCGTTTTCTACATCGCATCCTGATAGATTTCGGCAATCTCATCCCGGCTGAAGACAACCGGATTGTTCGCAATGCCTGCAGCGGATACTTTCATGCAGTTGTCGGCCATCCACGGAATGTCTTCTTTGCTCAGTCCCAGATCCGACAGGCACAGCGTCAGATTGATTTTCTTCAGAAGCATCCTGACCTGCAGGGCACAGTCTTCGGCTGTCAGGCCTCCGAGAAGCCGTGAGATCTTAGAATATTTTTCGCGGCATCCCTTATAGCTCTTCTCAATGACAGCCGGCGTCAGCGCTGCAAGTCCCTGGCCATGAACGATATTTTTCAGGCCGGATGCCGGATGCTCCATGCCGTGGGCCAGCGTAACGCCGGCCGTATTGATGACCATGCCCCCGATCGTGGAGGCGACTGTCAGCTTCTCCCAGGCTTCTTTCGATTCGTCGCGGCCGGTATAGACATTGACCAGGTTATCGGCAATCAGGGAAATCGCATAGAGTGCCAGGGCATCGGTAAATGGCTGCGAAATTCTTGACGTATAAGCCTCCATGCAATGGCACAGGGCATCAAAGGAAACAGAAGCAAGCACTTTCTTCGGCATCGTCATCATGCATTCCGGATCGACAATGGAAACTTTCGCGATAATGGCACTGCAGCGCAGGGACTTCTTGTCCTGATTGTCCGGATTGGTCAGGACCGCAAAGCCGTTGCCCTCGGAACCGGTCCCGCATGTCGTCGGCAGAAGAATCAGCGGCAGCGCCCGGTCGCTCTTTCTGCGTCCGTAGATATAGTCGCTGATGTCCCCTTCATTTTCACAGAGAAAAGCAATGCCTTTGGCACAGTCCATGATGGAGCCGCCGCCGATGGCAACGACCATGTCGCAGCCGTTCGCTTTTGCAAAACCGGCCCCCTCTTCCGCTGTCACCGTCAGAGGGTTTGCGGTGACCTTATCATAAAGGACACTGTCGATTCCCTCTGCCGAAAGGGCTGCAGAGACCTTGTCATAGAGTCCTGACTTTTTCGCGCTGGATGTTCCTGTGACGATCAGCGCTTTCTTCCCGTAGGGCTTTGCGTACTTCCCGATCTCGCCCGCCTTGCCGCAGCCGAAGACGATGTTCACCGGAAGATAATAGCCGAAATCAATGGTCGGTTCATTTTCAGCCTGCACCGGCAGTTCCTCGGAACGGGCGGCAAGAAGAGCCTTGTCGATTTCTTCCGATGTCAGCACCCCGGCCGTAAGCGCCGGAGCCGCGGCAGCCTGACCGTTCTCCTTCTGTTCAAGTTCCTCCAGTTCCTCCGAGGCCACATCGATGTGCGTGGCAAATTTTTCCTTGTACTTTGCTTTGCAGAAAACATAGAATACGACACCCAGGGCACCCCAGCCTCCGGCGATTGCCCATTCCTGCGGAGCAAGAGTGCATCCGCTTCCCGGAATGGCATACAGGACGACCATGATGCCGGACATGATGCAGGCAATGGCCCCGACGATTTTATAATGCTTCACCTTGTAAGGACGCGGCATGTCCGGCGCCTTTTTCCGGAGAATCACGAAGGAAAGCGAAACCATGCAGTATGCCAGACAGCAGCCCATGTTGCCGGCATCGACGATCCACACCAGCATTTTCCGTCCGAAGAACGGAGCAATAATCGAAAGGATTCCGATCAGATAAAGAGCATTGACAGGGGTTTTATGCTTCTTGTGCAGCTTGGCAAAAACGTGGGGAATCATATAGGCATTGGCCATCGAATACATGGCACGGCTGCCGCCGATCAGGAAGGAATTCCAGCTCGTGATGATGCCGCACATGCCGCCGATGATCAGAACCTTGGACATGGCTTCCGAATGAAATGCTGCCGACATGGCATCCGCTGTGACCAGTCCGTTCCCCTTCTGTGCCTCCGCGATCGCGGCAGGATTCAGGGAATAGCCGACTCCGAAAATCACGAGTGCATAAAAGGCGATGGCCAGCAGGATGGACAGGATCAGGATGCCTCCGATTCTCTTCAGCGGTATCTTGATTTCCTCGGCGGCCTGCGGAATGACATCGAAGCCTATGAAATAAAACGGCGTCATGATTGCGACACGCAGTACATTGGTAAACATCTCACTGCCGGAACTGCCGGCAAACATCTGCGGCATCAGGTTATCGGAGCTGCCCGTAACGACCGAGGCCGCCACCAGCATGATTCCGACGACGCCGATGATGACCGTCAGGATCGTCTGCAGGATTGCCGCGGTCTTCGCCCCGCGGATATTGATATAAGTGATGAAGACAGACATCAGGACAGCGACCGCCACCCAGGATGCATAGATCTTGAATCCGCTGACTGTATACATATAGCCGACCAGGAAGGAAGGCCAGATATAGGTAATGATGGTCGGCAGTGCGCAGGCTTCGAAAATAACGACGCTGACATAGCCGAGTACGATTGCCCAGGTGCAGACGAAGGAACCGTTGGGACCCATCGCCTTGTAGCTGAAGACATGCTCGCCGCCGCACTGAGGCATCGCCGCCGTCAGTTCGGCATAGGTCAGTCCGATGAAGAAAATCATGAATCCGGCAATCGCAAAACCCAGCATGGCGCCGATCACGCCGCCTCTCTGAATCCAGTCCCCGGAGGATACGACCCAGCCCCAGCCGATCATGGCACCGAAGGCGATAACCAGGATATCCCAGCCGCTGTACACTTTATCGAATTTTGATTCCGCCTTTTCCATAGTACTCCTTTCTAGTGAATGCCGCCGAACCGAAGATCAATCAGCTGCAGCAGGTATTCAGAGGTGCCTTCCCATCCGAGAAGAGAACTGTCGATCATCATATGGCGCTCATGACGGTCTCCCCGGTAGGTACCGGTCAGATACTTGTAACGGATATGAAGCTGTTCATCGTTGTACCTGATCTTTTCACGGGCTTCATTTTCCTCAATACCCTGGTGATCCATGACCGACTTCACCCGGATGTCCTCCGGTGCATAAATAAACAGGTTCAGGGCATCGCTGCGGTCGCGGAGGATATAGTTCGCACACCGTCCGATGATGACGCAGGAACCGTTATCCGCGAATTTCCGGATGACCTCGCACTGCATATAGACAACCCGTTCCGACAGGTTCGCATACCGCGGTCCGTACTGCGTCTCAAAGCTGTAGCGGACATTGCTGTCACCCTCATCCGCCCGGACAACCAGGTTCCGGTCGACGCCGAGCTGTTCAACCACCTTGTCCACAAGATCGCGGTTATAATATTCAATCCCCAGTTCATCGGCGATTCTGCGGCCGATTTCCGGCCCGCCGGCACCGTATTCGCAGCCGATGGTAATAATCATGTGTTCCATAGATCCTCCTTCCGCAGCCAGGTCCCCACAGGGATTCCGCTGCTGTTTCGTCCTCACAGGGATCCTGCTGCTGTTTCGTCCGCGCAGGCTTTCCCCGCAGCTTTCTCAGCTCAGCGCTTCAACGGTCTCCTCAATGATGTCATATGCCTTGTCGCAGTCTTCCTCCGTGACGATCAGCGGCGGAATCATGCGGATGATGTGCTGTCCTATCGCAGTGATCAGAAGATGCCTCTTCAGGCAGCCGTGCTTGACCTCGACGCCGTTGATGCTGTCATCAAATTCAACGCCGATGAAAAGTCCCTGCCCGCGGACTTCTTTGACATGCGGCAGATTCTTCAGTTTATCCATGAAATAATTTCCGACCTTCTCCGCATTTCCCGCCAGATCACGGTCCAGAAGCTCCCCTACTTCTGCAAGAGCCGCCGCGCAGCAGACCGGATGCCCGCCGAAGGTGCTGCCGTGCGAACCGATGGTAAATGCAGCAGCGACTTCTTCCGTCGCACAGATTGCACCGATCGGCATTCCGCCGCCGAGCGCCTTGGCCATCGAAATGATGTCCGGCTTGATATCGTAGTGCATGAAGGACATGATTTTTCCTGTCCGGCACCAGCCGGACTGGACTTCATCCAGCAGAAGCAGGATTCCCTTCTCATCGCAGAAGCTGCGCAGTCCCTGCAGGAATTCCTTTGTTGCCGGATGCACGCCGCCTTCGCCCTGGACCGGTTCGACCATGATGGCGATCGTGTCCTCCGTGCAGGCTGCCTTGAAGGCTTCCAGGTCATTGAAGTCCGCATAGGAGAACCCTTCCGTCATCGGTCCGAATCCGATCTGGCAGGCATTGTCCGGCTGTCCGGTTGCGGACATGGCGCCGAACGTACGCCCGTGAAAACTGTCCTTTGCCGTTACGATGTGATATTTCTTCGGCCCGTATTTCTCAACGCCGTATTTTCTTGCCATCTTGATCATGGCTTCATTTGCCTCTGTCCCGGAGTTCTGGAAGAAGATTTTCGGCATGCCGATGGCCGTGCAGACCTTCTCTGCCAGCAGCGCCTGCGGAATCGTATACGGATAGTTGAAGGTCTGCATGATATCCTGACACTGGTCAATGATGGCCGCGACGACTTTTTCATTGCAGTTTCCTGCCGAGTTGACGGCGATGCCCGCATAGAAATCCAGGTACGGCGTTCCGTTCTCGTCGTACATATACTGGTCCTTTGCCGTTTCCGCCAGGAAATCGAACCGTTCATAAGTTTCGATCATATACTTGCTGACCTTCGCCTTGATGTCTTCATAAGTAAGTCCCGTATCTTTCAGCTTCATTTTGATCATCCTCCGTTTTTTGTGGGAACCGCACGTACCGGCTCCTGTCTTTTAAAGGTTTTCTTTCAGGCACTGTTCGAAAATTTCAAAGCCGGCTGCCAGCTGCTCATCCGTGGCGCACAGCGGCACCAAAAAACGGATGCACTGTCCGGCAAAGCCGCAGTTCTCCATCAGCAGGCCTTTCTGGATTCCCGACCTGACCATCGCTGCGGCAAATGGACCATCCGGTTCCTTTGTTTGACGGTCTTTGACAAACTCAATGCCGATCATGGCTCCCAGACCGCGGACATCGCCGATGACACTGTACCGATCCTTCATGGCTTCAAAAGCCTTCATGGCCAGTTCTCCGATGTGCATGGATTTTCCGGCATAATCATCGCGCTTCATGATTTCCATCGTCTTGATGGCTGCTGCGCATGCCAGCGGGTTCCCGCAGAACGTTCCGCCGATGGTTCCGGCCGGAGCCGCGTCCATCACTTCCGCCCTTGCGGAAATGGCACTGATCGGGATGCCGGCACCCATGGATTTCGCTGTCGCAATGATATCCGGCGCGCATCCTGCGTCCTTCCAATATTCGGAACAGAAGTATTTCCCGGTGCGGCAGTTGCCGCACTGCACTTCGTCCGCCACCAGCATGATGCCGTACCGGTCGCAGATTTCGCGAAGCTTCTTCGCAAATTCGATCGGGCACGGAATAAATCCGCCTTCGCCCTGCAGAGGCTCAATCAGGATGGCCGCGACTTCTTCTGCCGGGCTGGCCTCGTCGAACATCTGCTCCAGGCCGTCCAGGTAATACTTCAGGGCTTCCTCCCGGCTGTAGCCTTTCGGCGCGCGGTAAAGATACGGATATTCAGCCCTGTAGATTCCTGCCGGGAACGGTCCCATTCCCTTCGCATAGCTCTTCTTGGCTGTCAGGGCCATCGTCAGGTTGGTGCGTCCGTGGAAGGCGCCTGAGAAACAGATGATGTTCTCACGGTGCGTATAGGCCTTCGCGATCTTGATTGCATTTTCATCTGCCTCGGCACCGGAGTTTGCGAAATACGTCTTGATGCCGCAGTCGGGTTGGGAGGCATCCGCTCCCTTGACCGGCATGGTTTCATCGAACATTTCCGCAAGATGGACATAGCCTTCATGGGGATAGACATTGAAGATTCCATGGAAATACTTGTCCGCCTGCTTCTTGACCGCTTCCACGACTTCCGGATTGGAATAGCCGATATTCAGAACACCGACGCCTCCCACCCAGTCCAGGAATTCATTTCCGTCGACATCCTGCAGAATGGCTCCTGCGCCTTCTTCCGCACAGATCGGATATGTGCTTCCGCACATTGCCTGCGGAACCGCCTGATTTCTTCTTTCCAGAATGGCTTTCGCCTTCGGTCCCGGAACAGATCCTGTAACAATTTTCGGCAGATCTTCTCTTGTCATTTTCTTTTCCTCCTGCAAAAAAAGAGGCAGGGAATGCCTTTCGGCTTCCTTGCCTCTGAATTTAAAAAGGGCACCGGATCCATGTCCGGCGCCCTTACCTTTGATGGAAACAGCATAGCACTTTGAGAAGAATCCTCAACCGTTTCCTGCACAGAGGTTCTGTGCACCGTGCACAGTTTCACAGATAGAGAATGAGCTCACGGATCTGCAGTGCCGTCAGAAAATCCCGGCGGTCTTCCAGGCTGTCCGGATTTCTTCCGGTAATGCCGGCAATTCTTTTTACGGCAGCAGTCATGCTGTTCCGGTGCAGAAAGCACTTCTCTGCTGACGCTTTGATGCTTCCGTTTTCCGCAAGATAGTTCTTCAGCAGGAACAGATCTCTTCTTCCCGTCCGGCTGTCGCTTTCCTCCAGATTCTTCAGGACACTGTCCGCATAATCCGTCAGTGTTTTTTTATCTTCCGTGTCCAGGAGAATCCTGAGGATTCCCGTCTCCTTAAGACTGCGCAGAGGGATCTTTGCGTCGGCATCCATGCGGCACAGAACAAACAGCTGATGATAAACGGACGGCAGCCGTTCGATGGAGGTATTCGCAGGGCCGTACGCGGTATAGATTTCTATCCTGTCTTCCAGCGGGGAATACTTCTGAATCTCTTCTGCAGTTTTTTTCATAATTTCCTCATCCGTCTCCGGAAGAAGGACCGTCACGCACTCATTTTCCTGAAAGACGGCAAATTTCTTAATCCTGGCACCGACCGACTGTTCACAGTGGTCACGGAAAAGATGTCCCATAAAGGTCGTATCGAGTTTTTCACTGCCGCCGGAAGATACAGCCATATTCTGAATGATGCCGCATCCGTTTCCGGTCCCGATTCCTTCTTTCAGCAGCACCGGCATAAAGCTTTCTTTTTCAGCGGGAGAAAGAACAGCTTTTTTCATGGCATCCTCAAAGCTTTCATTTTCCTCTTCTGCCTGATAGATCATGCTGCAGAGCGAGTGGTTGAATTCCTCCAGATGGACTTTCCACGGCAGCGTAAAAACCGGGAAGTCATTCCGGTCCGCGTACTCCAGAACCTTCCTCGGTATCCGGAGAATCGGACCGCCCGTATTGAAGACAATACCCGCCGATCCTGCCCTGTGAATCTTCTCCGTAAAGCGGAGCAGATCTTCATCATTGGAAATGTGTATGCCTGTGATGACGACCAGTTCATTTCCGACAAGAAAGCGGATGTAGTTTTCGGTCTCAACCGTATGCACCCAGTTGACGCCGCGGCTCAGCCCTCTCTCGCCGCCGGCCAGTTTCATATTGAAATGCTCAAGTGCCACCTGGTAAACCCGATCCAGCCGTATCATATCGAGTCCTCCGTTTTCTGAAGCTAACCTGAAAATCCGCATTATTTTCAGATATAAAAACAGCACAAAGACGTATCAACGCGTCTTTGTGCTGTCTTTATCATAAACCTGTTTATAGAAAATGCAAGAAACTTAATTTAGATATAATATGCCCCGGACAGCCTGGGTTGGACCGTCCGGGGACTTTAGGGTTAAATGTGGTGCACATGAAGTTTTAGATGCATCACTGGTGAAACCTGATTAATTACTTGTTCTCTACATAGTCAAAGTAGTTTGTAACATTAACCTTCGATGACCAATTCGAGAGAATTGCATCTTCAGTCGCCTGAGAAACAGCTGCTGTACCGCCAAGGAATGCAATCGTATTAATGCCATTAGCTGTCTTGTTGAACTCGCTGTTGATGTAATTCATGCTTGCACTTGATGTTCCGTCAACCAGAAGGATTGGAGCGCCTGTGCCGTAGAGACCCATTAATTCAGCACCGACAAGTGCATCTGAATAATGGCTGTCGTCACCAGAAGCAATACCTACTCCATCCATTGATGATGCGAAGTACTTGCAGATCTTTGCAGAAGTATCATATCTGTCAGCACCGTCGAATCTGATAACATTAATGCTATTGCTTGAATGTGCCTTAATATCTGCAATTGTCTCGTTGCTTACTGCATTTACTCCGCCGACAACATAGATCTTAGTTGCTTTTGCAGCCAGCTTCGTGGAATTGCCTGTAAGCTTTCCGTCTGTTGCTAACAGCATTGGATAATGTTTAGAATAAGCCCACGGTGAAATGCTGATAGCATCTGATGCTTTATCACCTGTTGCGATGACGACTGTATCATAGTTCCATCCAAGTTCCTGGTATACGTTCTCTGCTGTTTCACGTCTGTCATCACCATAGACCCTGTTAACGTTATCTACACCAATAGCTCTAAGCGATGATACAACATTATCAGAAACTGCAGCCGGGCCACCTACAATCGTTATTGAGGTGATTCCCTTTTTCTTAATCTCATTAGCTGTAACAGTTGAAAGTGTATCTTTCGTTGTAAGGAAAATCGGCTCTTCATAGACGCCTGCTAAACTGCTTGCAGTAAGAGCATCTGCAAAATTCTCGCCTGTTACAAGAATAGCTGAATTTCTTCTGTAAGTATCGTTCCCATTATCCATGTACTGGTAATACTGCTCTGCCATTGCAACGGATGTCTCATATCTGTCATTTCCAGCTATTCTGAGATAATTGATGTTGCTGTTCTTATCTGTTACAGTAATCGTAACAGCTGTTGATCCCTGATAAGTATATCCATCAGTTGAATTTCCTGATACGCCGTAGTAAATGTAAAGAGTCGTTGTCCCAGGTTTAAGACCTTTAATACCAGTAACAACTTTTCCACTCAGTCTGTCATCCACTACTGCATTAGGATCACTGTCTGCTCTGTCAGAATATGCGCCCTGAGAATCTACAAGACTTGCGATGTCATTATAGCCGAATCCCATAGTTGCAATTTTCTTACGAACTGTCCACGGTGTTGTGAAAGCGTAGATCGGAACGCGGCCATAAGAACCGGTTGTATAGTTTGCATTAAACGGTGAATATAAGATTTCCGGCAGGCTAGCTACTTCACCAGTTGCAATTGTAATCTGTTCAGGACTTGCTGTGATCTTCTGAACCGGAATCTTTGTGGTTGTAGCTGTTACCTTGATCTTGTCTGCACACTGCACACCCTTATAGGTAAATGAGAATTCTTTTTCACCAACAGATGTAAACTTGAATCCCTTGTCAGGTGTAAACTTGAAATCATCAGGACTCTCATTATAAGGAACTGTGAATGTAGCGCCATTAGTTGTGGTTCCTGTAATTACAAGACCTGCAGGATCAAATGTATCACCCTTCTGAATGTAGGTGTTGTAAGGCTGATATTTGATTGTGACTGATTTCAGAGTAGCGCCTTCAACAACAAGCGGAGACGGGCTCTCACGACGGGAATCATAGACAACGAAGTTATCTTCTGCGTCGCTGCTCATTTCCATCGGATCATAAATCTGATAATTCTTATTGTCAGGTGATGAAAGAACGATCTTTTTCAACTTGCCGTTTGCAATCGGATTTTCAAATGTTCCAGTCACATCCGTTGCTGTACTGTTTTCATATGTAACTACTGCTTTAACATTTACAGTATCTGTAGGAAGAATTGAATCACCTTTCAAAGAAGAAACATCCGTCTTTGTAGTGATCTTTAAAGCATCAACAGTGAACTGAAGACTTGCCTGAGCTTCAAACTGTTCACGTGCAGCCAGCGTAAATGTGATATCATCCGCATATACTTTTCTCGGATGAATGACAAACGGTCCGAAGTTTACAGTAGCGGCTGTAAATTTCTTCGAATTGGAAAGGTTTACGCCTTCTGCTACATCAGCCTGAAGATAATAGATACCTGCATCAACAATTTTGTCTGCATCAAGCGGTGTTGTATAGGAATCATCCGCATAAACCTTGATGTTTTTAATGTCAGTTCCATAAGTAAATGTCTGTTTACCGTTAATGCAATCTCCAAGAGATGTATCCGTCTTATCTGTTCCGTCTGTAGCCGGTTTAATCATTCCTACGAAATCAGAAAGGCGCCAAGAATCACCCTTGTATGTATAATTTGAATCATCAAGTGTGAAGTTTGAAGCATCCGGCGTATAAGTGTTTTCACCAAGAGTCGGGGTAGAAGTAAAGCGAGTTACTGCTCCCGTTGCAGTGGACTCAAGGAATAAATAATTATACTGGAATTTATCAGCGCCAGAGAGCGTTGCTTTACCATTAGTTAATTTAAGCTGCTGATATGCATATACGGTTGCATCGCTTGCTGTGTAAGCATTTGATGTTCCAATCCAATACAGATTGTATTTAGATGCATCAAATTTTGTACTTACAGTTGCCGTGTCAGTAGACTTATCGAACGTCCAGGAAACATCCGGTACAGATGTATCTTTGAATGAATAATAAACTGTACCATCATCGCTTGTGGATTTTAACCATGCCTTAGACTGATCAATCTGTACTGCAGGAAGATAAGCCATAGCACTTGTTGTCTTTGTGCCGGCAGTAGCAGTCGTTAACTCAGCCCATGGTTCCGTTGCACTGACATACGCACCAGCGAAGTCAGAATTAACCGGCGCGGAAGCAACATCCGTACCTGTGCGAACACTGTCCCGTGTCCAAACTTCATTTGTACTGCTAACTGCCCAAGCTTTCAATTCGCTGTAAGACGGTACATATACAGACGTAGCGTCAAGCTTCGGAGCTGTTAAATCAGCATAATTATATCCTTTTCCGTGCTTTGAATCAAAATCACTTATTACTGTTTCATCGCCGTCTGCAGTTGCATCTGCCTTTGCTTCAGCAATTGCTGCCTGCTCTGCTTTATTGGCAATATATGTTGTTTCAAAGTCAGTTCCATATGTGCTGCTATAAGCTTTACCAGTAACAGCAGTGTCTTTCAGCAAAGTAATAACATTTCCCTTTGTTGACTTTACATCCCAAATAACGCCTTTGTCTGAATCTTCACCAAAAGCGACCTTGCCAGTTGTTGGCACTGTTGTGTTGGAATTTGTAACCAGTTCCGGTAATGTACCTGCATACACGCTTGTTGCCATCGCCGGTATAGCTCCGCTCATGGTTCCTACCATTGCTGCAGAGAGTACCCACGACAATGCCTTTTGCATAACCTTGTTCTTCATGCTCTAACCTCCATTAACCTTAAGTTTGTTGTAAAAAAATATGCCTTTTATTACCTCAAACCTGTCAGAATTGATGTTTCCGATCGGGTCAGTCCTCGAAGCTTTTGATCGGTTGCATGTGACGGGCATTTTTTTTACTGCCTATTTCTTGTTTTTCTTTTTTGTCACATCCACTCCCCTCGCTATCAGGTCTTTGAGCATCTCGCTTTCGGACTTGCTGCCATAGTAAATGGACTTGACTTCGTGAAGTTCCTCCTTCATTGGTGTTGTAAATTCGAGTACCATTCTGTTGGTATTTTCAGGCATGTTCAATACCTCCCCCACAGAGATAGAGAAAGTGGTGCACTGAACCACTCGCTTACAGTAATAATAGCGGTTCAGTGAACCACTGTCAAGTAAAAACGGGATTTTTTTCGTGAAATTCGGTCATGTAGAGTTTGAATTTTGGACAGAATATGGTATATTATTTAATATAAATGAGTAATTAAAAAAGTAATATTTTTTTAGCGAGGTAACTGTCTATGCCAACAAATAAACCGCGTTATACCGTGTCGGTCGATGATGATCTGTTCAAGAAAATAGAGGACTTTCGCTACGATAATCGATATCAGACAAGATCAGAAGCAACGGTTGAACTGATACGGCTCGGACTTGAAACTCTGAAAAAAGAAAACTCCAAGAAAAAGAAAAATCAGCTCACGTTGTCCTGACCTGAGTATCTTCTCATGCAGTAAGAAAGCTTTGCCCGACATCATCCGGATATAAACAAAAAAAAAGCACCCTCACGGGCGCTTTTAAGGTGTGTTCTTACTATTTATATGGCAATCATTGAACCTGCCTTCAGTCTTCTCCGGTCAGGTCCACAAGAAGTGCTTCATGATGAACCGCCGGCAGGAACTTCTCCATCAGATCCGCCGTGCGGATTCTCAGACTGGCTGTATTTTCGCACGGATGGCATCCAAAGTATTCCCCTTTCAAAAGCTCCCTGTCAATCAGCAGCTGCACATGATGGTCATGATCGTTCATCAGTCCCATGACCGAAACTGAACCCGGATGAATATCCAGGTATTTTTCCAGGAACTCTTCGCCGGCAAAGGAAAGTCTCGCCGAACCGATCTGATGGCTGAGCTCTTTTGTTTTAAACTTCTTCTCACCGGGCATCATGAGAAGGTAGAATTCTGTCTGCTGCCGGTTGCAGAGAAATAAATTCTTGCAGATGGCTGCATGGATTGCCTCATCCACCGCCAGACAGGCTTCCATCGTATCTGCCCGTTCATGATCGATCCGTTCGTAGCCGATGCCTAAAGAATCAAGAAGATCGTAGACACGGATTTCTCTCTGACTCCGTCCCTTGCAGATTCTTCGGACGTCCTTTCTCCAAAACCAGTTCCGGCATTCTTTCTTTTTCCTCCGCCTGCTGTATCTTCTCTATCCTTTTATAATAAAGTCAATCCGGACAGGCTTCATTCCCGTTCGCTTTTCGCTGACTTGATCAGGCTGGCTTAAGCCTGCAAAGAGCTGGAAATGCCTGCCTTCCCTCACCGCATGTCCTTCCTCATCAATCGTAAGCAGGGCTTCCTTCGGGATCCGGAGTTTCGCTGCGGCCGTTTTACCCGGAAGGACGGAAATCCGTTCAAATGCGCATAAAGAATAATTGTCTTTTGCATCTGCCGCATCCTTCTTTTTCAGATACACCTGAAGGACTTCTTCGGTCTTTCGCTTCCCCGTATTCCGGACGGTCATCTGCACGAAGAGATCCTTTTCAAAGGACGGCTCTCCGATCAGCTCTGCCTTCTCCACTGTGCACGGAGAATAGGTCAGTCCGAAACCGAACGGGAACTGCGCCGCTTTCTTCATGTACCGGTAAGTTCTGTCCTTCATCGCATAGTCCGTGAATTCCGGCAGGTCTTTTTCGGAGCGATAGAACGTGACGGGAAGTTTCCCTCCCGGTTCTTTCTGTCCGAAGAGAACTTCCGCAGCCGCCTTGCCTCCGCGTGCTCCCGGATACCAAAGATCCAGTATAGCAGAAAAATGCTGATCCGCATAGGAAAGATCAATGTCCGAACCTGCCATCAGACAGAGGATAACCGGCTTGCCGGTCTTCGCAACTGCTTCCATCAGTCTCCGCTGGGGCTCCGGAAGCAGAAGGTCCGTCTTGTCTCCTGACCCGACGTGGTTCCCGGTATCCATCTCTTCGCCTTCCAGCGACTCATTCAGCCCAAGGCATAAAATAACCGCATCCGACATTTCCGCAGCGGTTACGGCTTCCGCAATCCGGTCCCCGTCCTGCGCCAGGCCTTCCGTTTTCGGTTCTGAAATATCGCATCCCTCGGAATAATAAATCCGCACGGACCTGCCGGCAGTGCGGCGGATTCCTTCAAGGACCGTGATGTACTCGGAAGAGGTTCCGTGGTAATTTCCGATCAGTGCAGCCCGGCTGTCTGCATTCGGCCCGATTACGCTGATGGAGTGCAGCTTCTTTTTGTCGAGCGGAAGGATGCCGTCATTTTTCAGAAGGACCATGCTCCTGCAGGCAGCTTTCTCCGCAAGTGCAAGATGGCTTCCGGATTCCACGGCGCTGTAGGGAATTTTATCGTAGCTGCTCCCGTCCATGATTCCGAGCAGATAGCGTGTCGTGAAAAGACGCACCGCCGCCTCGGTAATCTGATCTTCCGTAATCAGTCCCAGCTTTACCGCATCCGTCATGAACTGATAAGTTTTTCCGCAGTTCAGGTCGCAGCCGGCGGACATGGCAAGCGCCGCAGATTCTTCCGGCGTCTTTGTCACTTTGTGATGCTCATGAAAATCGACCAGCGCCCAGCAATCGGAAACAACGTGCCCTTCGAAGCCCCAGTCCTCCCGGAGGATTTTCTTTAAAAGGGTTTTGCTCCCGCTGCAGGGTTCGCCGTTCGTACGGTTATAGGCGCCCATGACGGCTTCCACTTTTGCTTCCGTAACCAGTGCGTGAAAAGCAGGCAGGTAAGTCTCATACAGATCCTTCTGACTGACTTCCGCATTAAAGGAATGCCGGACAGCCTCCGGCCCGCTGTGCACCGCAAAGTGCTTTGCACAGGCCGCCGCTTTCATGACCGGTCCTTTTCCCTGAAGACCTTCTACATAGCTTACCCCCAGCCGCGACGTAAGGAACGGATCCTCGCCGTAAGTCTCCTGACCGCGTCCCCATCTGGGATCGCGGAAAATGTTCACGTTCGGAGCCCAGAACGTCAGTCCTTTATAGATATCCCTGTCACCGTGTTTCGAATAGGCGTTATACTTCGCCCTTGCCTCCTCCGCAATGACAGCCGCCATGTCCCTGACCAGTTTTCGGTCAAAGGAAGCACCCATTCCGATTGCCTGCGGAAACATCGTGGCAGTGCCTGCCCGTGCGACGCCGTGCAGTGCCTCGCACCACCAGTTATAGGCAGGAACGCCCAGCCTCCTGATGGCCGGCGCATTGAATTTCAGCTGGGAAGACTTTTCTTCCAGCGTCATTTTTGAAACCAGTACCTCTGCTTTTTTTCTCGCCTCTATCCTATTCATGCTTCTCTCCTTCATTCCGGTAATGCAGCGGCGACTTGCCGTATCTTTTTTTAAACGTGATGGAAAAATAATTCGGGTCGCTGTATCCGACCATGGAAGCAATCCGGTTGGAAGAGAAGTTCGTCGTATCCAGAAGCTGCTTTGCTTTTTCCATTCGTTTTCTGACAATATATTCGTTGCAGCCTTCTCCCTCCATCCGCTTGAAAAGCCGCGAGAAATAATTGGGAGAAACATAGAATATTTCCGCAAGACTTGCTACCGACAGTTCCTCTTCCAGATGCCCCTCGATGTAGATCTTCGCCTGCTTGACGATGACATGGACTTCTTCCTCTTCCTGATTCAGCATTTTCGTGAGAATCTGCTTCGTCATGTCCAGACAGTCTTTCCTGGATCCGTCCTTGATCATGTTCATGAAACTGTCCAGGTTCAGTTCCGGCTTTATCTCTTTTGCCCCCAGGCAGGCATAATAGGTGTCCGCCGCGATCCGGAAGCAGCATTTTCGCATATAGTCCAGGGAAAGGTTGTACGAATCAACAGCCTTTTCAAAAGTATCGTAAATGTGCATGACATAGGAATAGTTTGACAGGTTCTGGATCATTTCCGAAAGCAGCGTTTCAAAAACATCCCGGAACAGCGTGGTCCTTTTTCTTTCCGACGCCGTCTGCAGGATTTCCTCGATTTTTCCCTTGTCATTTTCAAACAGGATCCGCGCCTCACTGTAGGAGCGGAAAATATTGGTCATGCCTTTTACGGTAGTCCCGACAGTGGCCTTGGGCACCGGTATCGATTCATCTGTAAAAATCGCATCCAGGTTCTTCAGCATATCAACCGGCGAAAACAGACAGCGGCTGTTGAAAAAAACGATCAGGATACGCGCCATTTTTGCGCTCAGCACCGTGAAGCCGCAGCCTTTCGCATCAATCTCACTCATGCAGATATCTGTCGCCTGCCGTCCCGAAAAGACCACTTCGTCATCCTGCGGCGACTCTTTCAAGGCAGGCAGGAGAATTGCCATGGTCAGCAGTTCCTCTTCACTGAGTTCGAAATGTTTCGTCAGGCTGAAAGCCGCTTCGGCTTTCTCTTCCGGCGTTCCGGTGACTGCCAGGATCAGTTTTTCTTCCAGGGTCCGCTGCTTGGCGATTCCTTCCAGCCTTTCGCCGTCCTTCAGGGCTTCCTTTTTTTTACGCTCATTCTCCAGTTCGCTGACAACCTTCTGAATGCTGCCCGACAGGACCTCTTCCTCGATCGGTTTCAGAAGGAAGTCCTTTACATGGAGCTGCAGGGCGCGCCGCGCATATTCGAATTTATCGTATCCGGTCAGCACGATGACGGCAAGATCCGGACGGATCTTCTGCGCCCGTTCAATCAGCTCATGTCCTGTCATGCCGGGCATGCTGATGTCGGTAATCATAATGTCCGGATTTTCCTTCCGGATGATTTCCAGTGCTTCAGAACCCGACGAGGCTGTCAGCACTTCTTCCACTCCCAGCGGATTCCAGTTGATTGCCCGTCTCATTCCTTCCCGGATCATCCGCTCATCATCGACGATGATTGCCTTATACATTGCCCGCTCCTTCAGCTGCCGTATTCTCTTCTTTTCCCGGAATCCGGATTTCCACGCACAGCGATCCGTCCTGAATCAATTTGAAATGAAGACCGTAAGCCTCGCCGTACAAAAGTTTCAGCCGGCGGCTTACGTTGCGCACGCCGTATCCGAAATTCTCACTGTAATCGGAAATCGATTCATTCATCTTCCGGATGGAATCTGCCGTCATTTCCCGGCCGCTGTCACTGACCTCGATCACAAGGTCTCTGCCTTCTTCATGCGCATCGACCGTCACCGAACCGCTTCCGCCTTCCTTCACGCGGATTCCATGATAGATGGAATTTTCAACCAGCGGCTGCAGCGTCAGTTTCGGGAGCAGCACGCCCAGATATTTCTCATCGACCTTATTTTCATAATGGATAATGTCTCCGTACCGTTTGTTCTGGATAATGAGATAATACCGGATCTGTTCCAGTTCCACAGACAGCGGAATAATATCCTTTCCATTGCTCAGGCAGATGCGGTAATACGCGGCAAGCGCCACGATGAGGTCCGAAACTTCCTTATTGCCGTCGGCACTTGCCTGCCAGTGGATGCAGTCCAGCGTGTTGTACAGGAAATGAGGCTGGATCTGCGACTGCAGGGAATTGAAGCGGATCTGGTCCAGCTGATGCTGTTCTTCCCGGTTCTTGATCATCAGCTGATTGATGTCATCCATCATGCCGTTGAAGCCGACACCGAGTTTTTCAAAATCCACGCCCATATCGCTGGTATTGACACGGACCGACAGATCATTTTCACCGATCTTGTCCATGGCTGCCATGACTTTCTCGATCGGCTCATAATTCTTCCTTGCGATGGTGCGGGAAAACAGGATGGAGAGGAACATGATCAGCAGCATCAGGGCCGCCATGACCGTAAGCGTGATGATCGCGGACTTATAGAACTCGATTGCCGGTATCATGCTGACGATGTAGTAATCCCAGCCGGACACTTTATAAAAGAAACAGACATTCGCACCGTACCGGAAATCTCCGCTCTGCTTTCCGTCAAATGAAAAAAGGATGTCCGCGTCGGAGAGCGTTGCCTCGTCGGTTGAAGAAAGGATTCTGCCGTCCGATCCCGCTGCGCAGAGGATCAGGGAATTTCCGGTAATGGACTCCCGCATGTTGGCCAGAAGACTGTCTTTTACATTCAGGCAGAGCATGCCGATTTCTTTGTTCAGGACACTGACCGAGTAAATTTTCTGATAAAAACTGATTGTGTTTTTTAAAATGCCGACATCGCTGTCGCCGTACCGCATGACATACGTCCCTTTTGCTCCGGACTCCCTGTACTGCTTCGTACCCTTCTCATAGATTGCTTCAAAACCGGAGTACGGGATTCCGACGTTTCCGCTGTACACATAGGAGTTCAGTGCCGTATTGTAGACTCCGATGAAATTGACCGATGAAAAAGAATTCAGGGAGTTTGCAACAGCCAGCGAAACATAGGATTTGGTGGCCGTGTAATCGGCTGCATCCTCCGATTCAAATGAACAGAACCGCTGCACGGAAGGGTCCATCTGCAGCGCCATTCCGCTGTTCTTATAGATGTCCATCCAGTCTGCATAAGATTTCGCCACGAAAGACGTCTGATCCATTGCCATGCTTTCAGCCATCTGACGCTGCGTGCCTATGGAAAAAATCGTGATGACCAGGAGCATCGCCACGGTCATCCCGATAATGACCGTCGTAAAATAGAGCCGGAGTTTTTCATCCAGACGAAGGCGTTTTATTCTTTTTTTCCATTTCTTAAACATTCAGCCTCCGTGATGCAGATGACCCGGATTACTCGGAGTTCAGATAGGCCTTCATAGCCTCCTGCGTTTCTGCGGCTGCCTCTCCGGGTGTTATCGAAAGATCAAAGAGCCGCTGGCATGTCCGAAGGTGTACTGCCGCAACGCTGGGCGGAAGGAACTGATCGTACCAAAGCTGTACTTCTTTTGCATTCTCGGCATAATCGCAGATTTCCAGAAGGAGCTGATCGGTCAGACGGCCGCGGATTCCCTGAACCGGCGGAATCTTTCCGGCTTCCACCATGGCATTGATTTCTTTTTCATCCGAAAAATGCCGGGCGCATCCGAACGCCGCTTTCAGCTTATCCCCTGAACAACTGAAGGATATGAACTGATCGCCGATGGTTCCGTTGCAGATGGATGCGTACTCTTTTCCCTGCGGCACTTCATCGCACTCCGGGAATGGGAACCAGCCGATCTTTTTATAGAATTCCTCTGAGTCCTGCTTGAACGTGCCCGTGTACCAGGAGCCGGAACAGAGCATCGCCGCACTCTCCTTGTACATCATCTGCTTATCCTGTCCGTCATCGGAAGAAAGCAGATTGACATCCTTCGGAAAATATCCTTTCTCTGCCCATTCCTCGATCTTCCTGCCTGCATACTGGAAGCATTCTGCTTCAAAGCTTCCGCTCCCGGCATAGGCATTCTTGAAATCCTCCAGGCCGGCATAGCGGGTCGCAAGCTCCTGATAATACATGGAGCCCTGCCATTTCGAACTGTTTGCCAGGGCAAACGGAATGATGCCGTGTTTTTTGAGCTTGTCGCAGATCTTCTCCATTTCCGAAATCGTCTGCGGTACCTTCAGTCCGTATTCTTCAAAAATCTCCTTATTGTAAAACACGCCGCAGATGGCGGTGTTGATGATCGGTACGGCATAGATTTCCTGATTATAGGAAGCCTGCGATGTTGCCGCCGGCATATAGATCTTATCCAGTCCGGCTTCCTTATATAAACCGGTAATCGGTTTGGCAAAGCCGGCCTTTACATATTCGACAAGCGGGCCGCCCGTCCACGACGTATACATGTCAGGACATTCATCGGAGCTCATGGCGATCATGAGCTTTTCCTTGTACTTATCATTCTGTATGGCAGTCATTTCCACGCGATAGCCGGAGTCTGTTTCCTGATTGAACTGATCAACTGCGTACTTCATGATTCCTGCATCCGGATCTTCCGTTGCGATGCACCAGAAATGAATCGTCCTGTCCGGATCTTCAGGGGACTGCGTGTCTTCTTGGGACAGCGCAGAAAAAGTGCCGGCAGGACTTCCGCAGGCACAAAGCGATATGACTGTCAGGACAGCTGCCGATATGGTGAACAATCTTCTGATCTTCATATTCCTGTCTCCTGTCCGCCTGAATAATTATATCGCAAAATGAAAACAGAAGGAAGAGAATGGCAGGTTCTCTTCCTTCCTGGAGAAAAAGGTATTAGCCTTTCACTGAGCCGAGCGCCACCCCTGCAATGATATATTTTGAAAGCAGCAGATAGACAATGATGAGCGGCAGAACAGTCAGTGTAAGTCCCAGGTAAACAGATCCGTACTCTGTTTTGTAAATGTCACCCCGAAGCAGCGATACCATGATCGGCATCGTGTATTTCTTCTTATCGGTCAGCAGTACGAGAGGCGTAAACAGATTATTCCAGTTTGACACAAAGCAGAAAATTGCCTGCGTGGCAAGCGCCGGTTTCATGATCGGCAGGGCTATCGTATTGAAAATCCGGAATTCTCCCGCGCCGTCGATCCGGGCAGACTGCACGATTTCAAGCGAAAGCGACGGATACATATACTGCCGCATGAAAAAGACCATCGCCGGCGATGCAATTGCCGGAAGAATCAGCATCAGGATATTATTCGTTACATGCAGCCTGTAGCACATCTGATAGAAACCGATCATGGTAACCTGTGCGGGGATCATCATGATTGCCATGATAAAGCTGAAGTATATTTTCTTCAGTCTCCACTCATAGACGACCAGACCGTAGGCTGTCAGCGTTGAGAAATAGACCGCACAAAGCGTCGCCCCTGTTGAAATGACGAGAGAGTTCATGAAGCCAACGGCCGGATTGAAGCTCTTCCCCAGGAGGATTGCCAGATTCTTCATCAGATACCCGGACGGAATGAGTGAAATTGCATGCTGCTGTATTTCCGTCGTCGATCTTGTCGCGTTCATGATCATGATCCAGAACGGCATGATGGAAAGAAGCGTCAGAAGGATGCTGACAGCATAGATCAGGATTTTGCGTCCTCTGCTGTCTTTATTTTTCAGCATAGCGCGCGCCTCCTTTCATCAGCTTCTTCTGTTTCCGGATCTCTTTCTGAAGCTTCGCTTCATCTCTGTCACGAAGCAGATAAAAGAGAATCGCCGCACAGACGCTGATGATCACAAACATGATCATGCTGGCCGCTGCCGCCCTGTTATACAGATAGCCGCCGCTGAAGGCCTGATTGTAAATGAAAACGGATGTTGTCAGAGTCGAATTGTCCGGTCCGCCCAGAAGGAACAGCTTCGGGATATCGAACATATTCAGACCGCCGATCAGTGAGGTGACCAGGGTGAAAAGCAGAATGGTCTTTAAATTCGGCAGCGTGATCAGGAAGAATGTCTGCACGCGGTTTGCACCGTCAACGGCCGCTGCCTCGAAGATTTCCGTGCTGATTCCAAGCACGCCGGAAATCAGGATAATCGTCGTATAGCCGTACCACATCCAGAACTGGATAAATGCCACGACTCCGCGGGCAATCGTCTTGTTGATCAGGAGATTGACGGGTCCCGAAGAAAGTCCGAGCGTCTGGATGATGTCATTTGCCGGACTCATCGGATAATCAAACAGCGCCTTGAAAAGAATGGCGATTGACGCTGCCGTAATGATGTTCGGCATATAGAACATGACTTTAAAGAATCCCTGCCCTTTTAATTTCGTGCGCGGATCCGAATACCACGCTGTCAGCAGGAGTGCCAGAAGAATCTGAGGAATGAAATTGCTGACCCAGATGCGGCAGGTATTCTTCAGTGAAGTCAGAAATGTCGCATTGTTCAGGATGTCGCGGAAGTTCTTGAACGGGTCATCTGTCAGAAAATGAAAGTTGGTCATCGTGAGTCCGTGCAGATCCGTAAACCCGATGACCGCCGTATAGACTGTCGGATATAAGGAAAATATCAGGAATGCAATGGTAAACGGCAGACAGAAAATATAGCCGTATTTTGCATAACTGAACTGTTTTTTCTTTTTCAATGAACGCTCCCTCCCTGTCTAAAGCGGCAGAAGGGAATGTGGATGCCTTCTGCCGCCCTTGCTTTTTTAATCCCGGCTACCCTATTTATTCGGCCTCGATGCCAAGATTATCGGAAACGTTCTGCTTGAAATCAGCGAGTGTCTGTTCTTTTGTCTTATTTCCTGCTGAATACTCTCTGACCTGATCGCGCCAGATGGTATTGATTGATTCGTCGTACTGCGTAAGGTTTGTTCCTTTTGCATACTGGTTAGCCGGAACGAAAACATCAAACATGTTCTGGCCGCCGAGGAAGTCGATTGATCCGTCTGACATGCCCATAACCGTGCCGGAAGCGACGCAGTCTTTTGTTCCGTTTTCATTCATTGTTCCATTTGCCCATGCATACTGAAGTCCGTCTTTCGTGCAGTTCAGGGTAATCCAGTCAATCAGTTTTCCGACTGCTTCCTTCTTTGCGGAATCCTTATTGGCAAGAACCCAGGTGCCGCCCCAGAAGAAACCGACCGGAGATGTGCAGACTGCCCAGTCACCGTAGGTTCCCTCGCCTGCTTTTTCACCGCCGCAGTTCGGAGCCAGCGTGTAGTTGATCAGCCATGCCGGACCGAAGAATCCGAAAATCGGCTGCTGTCCTTCGCCCTTCATATCTGCGAACCAGGCATCATCCCAGTCCTTTGTATCATTGGAATATCCGTTGTCTTTCAGTTTCTTGGAATAATCAAGGAAAGCTTCCCTCTTCGGATCGATATGAAGTTTTCCGTCAACCAGCCAGCCCTGATCGGAACTGTTCTCGACTGCGTGCCAGATATCTCCGTCACCGGAAACGATGCCATAGCCTTTTGCCTTTAACTTGGAAGCGGCATCAAAGAACTTATCCCATCCCGGTCCTACTTCAGCTGCAATCTTCTCAGGATCATCCGTCCCGAATACATCTTTGGCAATTGAGCGGCGATAGATGAATGCTCCGCCTGTAGCCTGATAGCCGAGTCCGACAAGCTGTTTATCCGACGGCCTGGTTCCGATGTCCATCGTATACTGTGCGATTGCCGCATCCTTTGTTTCCTTTGCAACGTCAATTCCTAAATCAGCGTACGGAGCTGCATATTCCGCAGCATCGCCCTGTGTATATTTCAGGACAAATGCCGATTCTGCGCAGTACATATCCGGAGCATCGTCTCCGCCTGCCGCAAGTGCCTGATCCAGTGCCGGCTGATAAGCACCGTCTGTCGTCGCAATAATCGTAGAGCTGACGCTGTATCCGAAGTCCGGATTTGCATCGATATATTTCTGAACCATTTTCGGAACTTCATCCGTAAATGTCCAGAGGTTGATCGT
Organism: Lachnospiraceae bacterium; assembly: GCA_022647575.1. Taxonomy (GTDB): domain Bacteria; phylum Bacillota; class Clostridia; order Lachnospirales; family Lachnospiraceae; genus Chordicoccus. The sequence continues at coordinate 753,914 of JALCKY010000001.1, forward strand.
ATGAGCCGCGTCTGTCGAATTGCCCGCCGTCATCGTCGTAACCGAGGTCGTCGTGGACTCTGCGACAGATTCTGCCTCTGAAGCCGCTGCCGATTCCGCTGTTGATGCTGCTGTTGATGCCGCCGTCGATGCTGCCGTCGATGCTGCCGTCGATGCTGCCGCTGATGCCGCCGTTGAAGCTGCCGGTGCGCTGCCGCATGCACCCAGCGTCAAAGCCATTGCTGAAGCAAGAACTAAAGATAGAACCTTTTTCGCCTTCATTCTTATCCTCCTTGATAGGGAACCCGCCCGGGGTTCTTCCCTTTGTTATTCTGACGTTAACATTCAAACGGACAGCAGAAAATGAATTCTTCTGTCCTGTATCTATAATTTTCTGACTTGTGAAAACGTTTAAGTTCTGACACTCGAATTTTATGACTTTCGTCTTGATTTTTGTGTCCTTAGAACCGCTGCTTCATTTACAGCCGCATCAGCGGCGGCAGAACTGCCTGCCGTTTCATGCACGGACTCTCCAATTATGGAGAGAAATGCTTTTCGCAAAGCCGGACAGAAAGAATCGATACTCAAATGTTCTGATTTGTGGTAATCTTAAAGTGAACGTTTAATAAAATAGCGGAGGAACTTCAATGACTCTTGAAAAATCACTGAACGGAACACAGATGACCATAGCAATCAAAGGAAGACTTGATACGACGACTGCCCCGCAGCTGGATACGGAATTCAGGAATCCGGAAAATACATTCGATTCTCTGGTGCTGGATTTTGCAAATCTGGAATACATTTCATCCGCAGGCCTGCGCGTTCTTCTCAGCGAAGAAAAGGTCATGTCCAAAAAGGGCGGCATGGTTATCAGAAATGTCAATGAGATGGTCATGGAAGTCTTTCAGATGACCGGCTTTTCAGACGTTCTGAAAATCGAGTAACCTGAAAGGAGTCCCATGACTTCGATCATTTTGGCGCTGGCCGTCAGTGCACTGCAGATGTGTGCCCTGACGGTTGCTCTGTGGGCACTTACGAAATTCACGCCGTTCGGAAAAATCCGCCTCTCTGTGCGGCGGATCATCATCGGCATTCTTTTCGGCACGGCCGCCGCCATGTCCACGCACTTCGGCATCCATTCCGAGGACATGGTCCTTACCGTAAGAAACATGGCTCCTCTGTCCGCGGGCCTTTTCTTCGACCCGTGGTCAGCGCTGATCGCCGGCGCCATCGGAGCAGCTGACCGTTACATTTCCGGCACTTTTTACATGATTGATGCCGGGACGACGCTTGCCAGCAGCCTTGCAACCATGCTTGCCGGCGTGATCGGCTTCCTGTACGCGAAGTTCATTTTCGAAGGAAGAAAACCTTCTCCGTTCTATGCGCTGACAATCGGCGCGATCACGGAAGTTGTCCATATGTTTGCCATTTTCCTGCTTTACATCAATCAGATCAAAGATTCGTTCGGCATCATACGCTCTTCGTCTCTTCCGCTGATTCTTGTCAATGCGTTCGGCATGAGTTTTACGGCACTTGTCCTTTATCTGCTTTCAGGAGAATTCCGAAAACACGGGCTGAAGAAGAAAGCATCGGAAGTATCCGTTTCCAAGCCGTTTCAATTCTGGCTGCTGGTCTGCATTACCGGCGCGTTCCTTCTGACATTCGCCATGACCTATCAGTCTCAGACTGCGATGGCAGCGGCAAGCGCGCAGAGCGTGCTGAAGCTGAATACGAACGATATCCGGAATGCAATCAAGGAAAATGCCAAAAGTCTTTCGGCCGCCACAAAAATGCTGCAGACTTCCGGCGTGGATCTGGCAAAAGCGATTTCCAATGATGTAAAAGCAGCCGGCGGAACCAATCAGGTCAGCAGCGATCAGATTACGAAACTCAAAGAGCAGTACAGTGTTTATGAGATTGACGTCATCAATGAAAAGGGAATCATAACCGCCAGTTCCGTTCCGGAGTATGTCGGTTTCGATATGTCAAGCGGGGAACAGTCAAGGGCGTTCCTGGTTCTTCTGGATGGGAAGACGACGGAATTCGTCCAGGATTATCAGCCGATTTCGTACAGCAGCAGCCGGGAGGTCATGTATGTCGGCGCGGCAATGGAAAATGGATTTATCCAGGTCGGGTATGATGAATCCAGCATTGAAGGGATCCGGAAGATTGCGGACATCGGAGAGGTTGCCGTCGCACGTCATATCGGTGAAAGCGGGGCGGCATTTGTCCTTGAAAATGATCAGATCATCAGTTCAACGAGCGGAGCCAATATCGGCAGCACGCTCTCTGACCTCGGCGTGAAGAATGCGGAAAACGGGACGTACTTTACCGCCTCCGTAAGCGGTACCCCGGGCTACTGCTACGCAGAGCAGTACAATGAGTATCAGATTTTCGTCATGATGAATCAGCAGGAAATGTATACGGGCCGGGATATCATCACCTACGGCCTGGCTCTGGCAGAGATCCTGCTGTTTGCATTTATCTATATCCTGATCTACGTACTGGTGCGGAGAATCATCGTACGCAACCTGAACCGCATCAATGACTCGCTTGCAAAGATCACGAACGGCGATCTGAACGAAATGGTCAATGTCCGCAGCAGCGCGGAATTCACGTCGCTTTCCCATGACATCAATTCCACGGTTGCAACCCTGAAGCGGTATATCAAAGAAGCGGAAAACCGCATCAGCAAAGAGCTCGAATTCGCCAGAGAGATACAGACCTCCGCACTGCCGACGGAATTTCCGGCCTTTCCGGACCATCCGGAATTCGATCTTTTTGCCTCAATGGGACCGGCAAAGGAAGTCGGCGGCGATTTCTATGATTTCTTCATGACAGATGAAACGCATCTTGTGCTCGTCATGGCGGATGTCTCCGGCAAGGGGATTCCGGCTTCGCTTTTCATGATGAAAAGCAAGACGCTCATCAAATCGCTTGCCGAATCCGGACTGCCTCCGGCTGAAGTGCTGAAAGAGGCAAATGAAGAACTCTGCGAAGGCAACGATGCGGAAATGTTCGTCACGGTATGGATCGGCATTCTGGATCTTGCATCCGGACAGATGAAAACCTCCAATGCCGCCCACGAATTCCCGGCAGTTCTTCATGCCGGCGGAGACTTTGAGTACTTCCGGGATAAACACGGATTCGTCCTGGCCGGCCTGCCCGGATCAAAATACAAGGAAGAAGGTTTTTCGCTGAACGCGGGAGACTTCATTTTCGTCTACACGGACGGCGTCACGGAAGCAACCCGTGCAGACGGGGAATTATTCGGCATGAAGCGTCTGAAGCAGTCGCTCGATGCACATAAAGAATTAAAGCCGGATGAACTTCTTCCGGCAGTCAGAAAAGACATTGATGCATTTGTAGGTGATGCCCCGCAGTTTGATGATATCACGATGCTGGCGGTCCGGCTGAATCAGCCGGGAAAGGAGAAGCGATGAATGAGGGTGCTGTGAAAAGGGAAATCACGCTGGATGCAACGGTCGAAAATATGGATGAGGTGATGGATTTTATCCGCGGCAGTTTTCAGGAAGCCGGCTGTCCGAAACAGGTCATTATGGCAACGCTGGTAGCTACTGAAGAAATGTACGTCAATGTCGCCCATTATGCCTATGCGCCTGAAACGGGATCCGTGACTGTGTGCTGCGAAACCAATGCGAATGAAAAATACGGAACGATTACCCTGACCGACAGCGGCATGCCGTTCAACCCGCTTGCCAAAGAAGACGCGAATATTATGCTTTCCGCAGAAGAAAGGGAAATCGGCGGGCTCGGGATCCTCATGGTAAAACGGATCATGGATGAAGTTGCCTATTCCTATGAAGGCGGAAAGAACTGTTTTACAATGACGAAAAAATTCTATTCGGAGAAGAAGGAAGCATAATCCATCATTTTTTCTGCCGGTGGGAATTTTTCTTCTTCCGGGCTGCTGCCAAAATGACAGCTGCAGCCGAAACTGCCATGAGAATGATCCATGGAATCGGATTTGCAGTATCTCCCGTCTTCGGGGAAATGACAGATCCGTTATAGTTATTCCTGCCGTCAGTCGCAGGAGTGCTGATCGTTTTCTGTATCTGTGAATCCGCAGAAGCGGAACCGGGCGCCTTGTAGCGGCTGATGAACAGTGCTTTTTCCTGCTTATCAATTCCGCCTTCTCTGGCAAGATCCATTACAGCTTCCAAATCGCCGCCCACAGCATCTTTCCATGTCACGAGGACTGAGACGGAGTATACGGCTGAAGAGTATGTATACTGACGATTGCCTCCTCCGGCCTCACTGACGGTATAGTGATATTCTCCGATATTCGTGTAGATGATCTGACCAAAAGAAACCGTTCCGTCTCCGGCGATCTGCATCGTTTTACTTCCGTTTATACTTCCATCCGGCATCGGGGCATTGCCGACGGCCTTCAGAACAAAGGTAAAAACTTCTGCCGTATTCGGCGTATCGCCGTCAATCTGTTTGTAAACAGGGATATTGACAGCTGCCTTCGCTGTTTCCTCAGCCATGGCAGATACGGGGGATAGGAAAAGTATAAGCAGTATCACTGCAGCAGTCAGCATTCCCTGCCAGCCCTGATGTTTCCTGATTATCATTACCCTCTACCTCCCGTATCTTTTTCCTCCGACATCCGCGCAACTATGATTGTTCTTCCGTTGGTCGTTGCTGAAGAACAGGTAGACAAAGCAAGGATCCTGCTGTCTGTATCAATACCGGTTTCCCGGTAGTGCAGTGCATTCTTTTGTATATACGATAAAAGTGCCTGCCGGCCGGTTCCTGTCGGCACACCGGGAGTAAACATATAGGTGTCATAGGCGTCTACATGCATGCAGGCAGCTATTTCCAGCCGGAAGCTTTTTCCTGAAGCAATCAGGGTGCCCGTCCTGTGGGAATCAAAATAATCTGCCTGTTCAAAGTTTTTGACGTCGCCGAACATAGCTCCGCCATCCATATGGTGCCCGTACAGCAGGGAATAGAAATCAGTAAAATCCGGCTTGTTCTGGCAGTCCAGGAAAATGCTACCGCCCAGTGAATATTCATCATAAATGTTCTTATTCAGATATTCCGAATTATCTGTTCCATGAAGCACGGGGTAATCAATATGCGTGCCGTCAATAGTCAGCCAGGCACATACGTCTTCATTGACTGCCTGCAGTTCACTCAGCGTCGGGTTGGAAATGTCAGGTTTAAAATGCATGATTTCCCCGGAAACAGCTGTTTTATTGTATACGGAGTAAGTATCCCACAGTGCATAGCCGCCGTACAGCAGAACGACCGTCAGCGCGATGGCAACAGCTGTATCCAGTACCCTATTCATTCCGCGGATTAATTTCTGTCCTGCTGTCTTCATTTCATCCATGTCCGCCTCTGCCTGAAACCAAACCGCTTTTCTTATCTTTGTCTTTTCCTGCTGTTTCTGATAAACAGATACAAGGCTGCAAATCCCGCGAAAATCACCAGGATAACAAACGGAAGGACATCCATGGCAATTCCGGTCGGAGGCGTTATTCCCTTGCTGTTGGTAAATGCCTGGGTATCAGCCTTGGTAAGGCTGTATGTCTGGACACCCGCTGTTTTGCTGTCTTCTGCAGCGGAGATCACATCCGTACTTCCGGACGAACCGGCAATGGAAGTCTTGTAATCCGCTGCATTCTGCTCTGTGATGGTATAGGTATCGTTGGCAGAAAGTCCGTAAATGTGTACCGTCTCCCCGTTCTTCAGCGTAAAGGTTCCGTTGTTCGCGATTGTCCCCGATTTTCCGGTTTCCGTCACAGCGGCCGAGCCTTTAAATACCTGATAGGCAAGGGTGGAAGTATTGGAAGTCGTGAATAAAAAGCTGAACTGCTCATTCGTATTTCCAGCCGCACCTTTTACAGTCTTTGAAACTTCAAGACGGGAATTTGCGGTATTTCCGAATGTATTCATAAAAGATGCGGTAACCGTGCCGGAATCCGTTACACTGTCCTTGGCAGAAGCATCACCGGTAACCGTTCCGAGCTGATTGGTCCCTTTCCAGACTGTGATGCCGGACACAGCGACCCACGGTGTCCCGTCGGCATTCAATGTCACATTTCCATCTGCATCAACCACGTTATCGACATAAACGTTGATATACCGTACGGTTCCGTCATAGGTGATCCCGGGGACGGTGCCTGCAGTTTCGGCAAGCTTATAAGTGTAAATTCCCGGAGTCGTAAAGGAGATATCCCCAAAGGCTGCAGAACCGGATTTACTCAGATTGTCAGCAGCATTCGTAAAGGCGGAACCTGCAATCGAAACTGTCGCCTTCCTGGTTTCTCCGGTACCTGTTACTCCGGAAGACGGCATCGGCATATCTGCTTTTGTGTAGGTAACCCCGGTCAGGCTGCTGACAGCAGAGTCCGGGGGTAAGCTCAAAGCTTGCTGAATCCAGCTTGCTGAGGTTAACAGCATTGTCTACCTGAAAAACCTTTGCTGCAGTAATCGAAGCAGTCGGATATACCGTCTGGTCAGCTGCATATACTGCCGGATTAAATCCTGCAGCCAGCATCAGCGCCATAGCTGATGACAGGATGCCTGAAAGAACTTTCTTTCCGAATTTCATTGCAGATTCCTCCCTTATAGATCCAAGAAAGATCAATCTAAGTTTCCTTGCAGCTTATGACTTTCAGGAAACCCTGCGCTTCCTGATGATCATGACGATTACGGCACATCCCGCTAAAATGAACATCAGCGCAAACGGAAGAACTTCCATCGTAATTCCGGTGGGGGGTGTTACCCCTTTATTATTGACGAATGCCTGACGGTCGATTGCATTGAGTGCAAAGGTCTGTTCGCCGGCTGTTTTAGCTCCGTCCGTTATATCCGTGACGGCTGTAATGGCTGTTCCGGCTGCAGTTCCGGAAATGGACGTCTTGTACCCGTTGGCCGTTGTACTGCTTTTCTCAGTAACCGTATATTTATTTCCGCCTGCCAGATTATAAATACGTGCCGTTTCACCATGCTTCAGGAAGAAAGAACCGCCGCTTACTATGGCACCGGATTTCCCTGTTCCGGATGTCACTGCTGCACCGGCAGCATCGAAAACCTGATAAGCCAGGGAATTCGTTGAATCTGTCGTCAGCGTAAATTCAAATTCCGTGTCCGGATTGCCCAGCGCACCTGTGACCGTCTTGCTGACCTGAAAGGACGGTATTCCCGGCCGTATCCCCGAATGTATTGGTAAAACCAACCGTTACTGTGCCGTTAATTCCGGTAATGGTGCCGGTTTCACCTGTTTTGGCATCCGGGTTTCCTGCATTCTCATTTCCTATGCTGTTCCAGTTCAGCGTCCCATTTGTTTCTTTATAGACGGTGATCGCTTTCACTTCAACCTGAGGTGTCCCGTTGTCATTCAGGATCAGCTGATTGTTTGCATCGAGCAGATTGGTGACATATACATTGACAAAGCGTTCTGCCGTATCATACGTGACGCCGGGAACAGCAGTGTCGACGGTTTCTACTAATTTATACGTATAGATGCCCGGAACGCTGTACGGAATCGCATCAAAGACCGTACTCCCGCTCGCGCTGTTTCCGGAAGCAGTCAGTGCGGCTGTTTTGACTGTCGCTGCCGGCATCGGAACGGTCGTACCGGTTACCTCGCCTGTATAGCCGACTGATGTCAAAGTGAATTTTGCTTCCGTGATTTTGCTGTTGTTGACCGGTGCATCCGCATTGAAAATTTTGGATGCCGTAATTGTTGCCGTGGGCAATGGATCCTGATTTGCTGCAAAGACTGTCGTGTTCAATCCTATGGTCATTGTCAGTGCCATGGCTGCTGTTAAGAGACCCGTCAAAAATTGATTCCTGATTTTCATAGTTTCTCCTCGCTTTCCTTTATTGAATAATGGTTGTTTCCATTGAGTGAATACTGAAGCTTTGCCCGTCAGAGTCCCCGCCGTCTTAAAAGAGAAATGGCTTTTCCGTCGATGTCAGAAGTCCTGACTGTTCCGTAATCCCGGCTGTCCCGGGCTTTCGTACGGTTATCGCAGAGAACAAAAACTGCATCATTTTCAACCGTACAGGGAAAAGTTGTCTGTCTGCCTTCCTTGGTAGTGGCATAGAAGACCTCCTCTTCCTGGATATTTCCGTTAACGACAAGCTGGCCGTCTTCCGTCAGGTCTACGACATCTCCGCCTCTGGCCGCAACGCGGGCATACTGCCGCTTGCCGTCAATCTGAAAGGTTACAATATCGCCGATATTGAACTCTGAATTGATTCGAAAGAAAACCACCAGATCTCCGTCCCGCATTCTCGGATACATTCCTTCGCCGTTCACGATTCCGATGCCGAAAATAAAGCTGAACAGCACCCATACAATGAATGCGATACAGAAAACTTTACAGATCAGGCTCAAAAACTCACGGCGCGTTTCCAGATTTCTTCTCCGTTTTTCAATCACCCTCTCCGGTGTAAGGGGCGGAGGGTCTTTGCCCGGCGGACCATGTGATTTATTGACTGGTTTCATCCTGTCTCCTGTTTTTCATGGCTTCTTCTGCAGCAGCATCACTTTGGCGCTTCACTTCTTTAATCAATTCGGAGTATTCCTCCTGAAGCCGCCCGAGTTTGACCCAGACGTCTTCTTCATCAACACCGCCAAACCACCTGCGTTTGAATTTGGTATGCTTCAGCAGATTTGCGATTTCTTCAGAACTTTTTGCCACGGTTTCTCTCCTTATAACCCTTCGTCGTCGCTATCCGGATCAGATTGACTGTTCTTCCCGTATCTGTCCCTGTTTTTCTTCCCGCGGACCCGGAGGACAATCAGTACAATTCCGATGCCGGACACAATCAGAACCGCAAGAATATACGGCCAGAATTCAAGCAGGATGCCTGTCGGGACCGCTCTGTTTTTTACGTTGGTATAATGGATCTCTGCATCGTTGTAATTCAGGACTGCCCGTACATTTCCGTACTGAGGATAGTAATCTCCCGTATTTGCGGCACCGCCGTTGACGGTCTTATTGTCAATCGATACCGAAACGGCGTAATCCGTATTGTCCGTCTCCATGATGGTATAGGCCAGATTGACCGGCAGATCGCTGATGGTGATGCTTTGTCCGTTCTTCAGGCTGATATTTGTGCTTGAACCATAGGCAGCGGTCGTTCCGGCGGAAACACCGGTATTATTCAAATCATCATGAATCACATAAGGACTTGTAAGCGCAGAAAGACCGTTCAGAGCAGATGTTCCTGCCTGCCCGTAGCCGGGGTTGATAGAAAATGAGAAGCTTTTCCGTATATCTGCAGCCCCTCCCTTGACAGTTTTGGTAATCTTCAGCACAAGGCCTTTTGAATGCTGATAGGTTCCGTTGGAAACATTCTGTGTGCCGTCAAGATCTGTATAGGCAGCGGTGTTGACCAGCGAAGTATTGGGCGATATAACGCGTGCCGTAACAGTGATCGTCAGCGTACCGCCCTGGGAAATGCCCGGCAGACTGCGGAATGTCAGTGTCTGTCCTGATATTTCCGGAACGGCTGCGGCACCCCCGACAGTTGAAGAAACATAAGCCGTTCCGGCCGGAAGCGTGTCCGCAGCGGATGTTCCTGCGGCTGTGTCCAGGCTGTTTCCTGTTCCGCTGAGTGTTCCGTATGGACTGCCCGTCGAACCGGATCCCATATTGCTGAGAACAATTGAATATTTGATGCTGTCGCCGTAAAGCACATCTGCAGGTGCTCCCGCTGTACCGGTTGCGTCCGCACCCGTTCCGACAGCTACCGCCGTTTTCTGGAGCTTTACGGTCGGCACGATGCCAAAATCAACATTATGGGTATAATACGTGCTGGCAGAAGGGGTAAATGTACTGCTGGTCTTGTTCAATGTCTGTACTGCAGCCCATGTCACATTGCTATCCGTTATCAGGGCCGTCAGCGCATCATTATCAACGCTGCCCTGTGTACCGGAGGCTGTCGTCACTTCACCCGGCAGCGATGTGCTTTTCTTATTGACAATGCGATTGGCTGCGGAAGCCGCCTGATTGGAAGAAACTGCCGCCAGAACACGGTATTGGCCGGTTCGGACTCCTTTGAATTCATATTTCCCATCAGATCCGCTCACTGTCGTGAGTGGAGAGCCGGACCAGTCGGCTGCATCCGTCCAGGTCGTACCGCCGTCGGCGGTCACCTGCAGTTTGAGCTTCGTACCGGAGAAAATCTTTTCTCCGCTGTCAATCATTCCGTTCTCATTGAGGTCGTTCCAGACAGTGCCGTCTACTCTGCGGTCCACGATCGTGAACTGATTGACGTACGAATTCTCCACGCTTGTGTTTACGTTTCTGTAAGTAGCTGCAATCGTTCCGTTCGCGTTCAGGATATTCATCGCATAGCCCTGCGTACTCGTGCCCAGCTGATTCGCGTTGGCAATGTTATAGTCAATCAGGGAATATGCCGTTTTACCGTTCGGATTATAATTTTCATAATGCTTGTCGTTGTAGGTGACTGTCGCCTGATTTTTTACAGTCGAACCCGGCGCGCCGGTGATTTTGGCGTGAATCGTCACAATGGCCTGCTGTCCCTTGCCGGTCGTGCCGGAAGTGCCCTGTGCCTGGCTTCCCTTAATGGTGCCGCCCGCTGAACCTGTCGCGCCTTCACCGATATTCGCCGTGACCTTCTGTGTCGAAGCGTTATAGGAAACTGTGCCCGTAATGCCGGAGTCGCCGCTGACAGAGCCATCCACGAATGTAAGCCCGTTCCAAAGCACGTCTGTCAATACACAGGGTGCCGCGTCCGCTTCGCCCCAGTTGGTTACTTTCGTTTTGATGGTAATAATGTCCGAATACTTGCCATATGCCCCGTCAATACGGTTTCCTGACGAATCAGTGATTGATTTCTCCGCGATCAGCTTGGACTCTGTCACGAATTTGATATCATCGAGATAATTTCCGGCCCCTACATTCCAGATGGCGCTGTTGGACTGCCATCCGAATTCCGTGGTTGTATAAGCAGTAGGGATTGTGAACTGCCCTCTGTAGTATGCCCAGTCCGTTCCGTTGGCATGTTCCTCTACGGTTGCATTTCTTAAACCAATGGTTCCGATAGTCCCGCCCATATGCATGCCGTGAATATCTGTCGCGGCAGTCGTCATTATCTCAGAACTGACCGGCGCAACTGATCCATTGTTTCCGCCTTTCCGCAGATAGAAATTCATAGTATCATAACCGGTTGTCGTTGTTCTCGTGGTATCATCATCTCTTGCTCTGGCTGCGTGCGCAAACTGCCAGTAGACGACCGCTCCCGGAGTTGTGTTCACTGTCTGATTCAGACGTCCCCGCACATTTGCGTTTTCTTCTACATACTGGCTGCTGCCGTTGACCGTGCTGTGAACAAACCCAAAATAAACACCCGGTTTCTGGAATTCAATCATATCCCATCCGGAAACCAGATTGCCATCATACGGATACGTGTACCATCCCGGAACATTATTCATACTGTACTGTGCATATTGTCCTGATACAGAGGGCGTCTCAAAATCACCGTTCTGAAAATTCATTGGCTTATACAGCTTAATGTCCGGTGCCGTAAAAGAATAGGTCGCCGCCTGTATTTCAGCCGTATTTGAAAGAGGCATAATCAGCATCGCTGCAGACAGGATGATGCCCAGTAATGCCGGATGCCTTTTTCGTCTGACTGTACCCGCTGTCTTTTTCAACAAACTTGCGCCCCCTCTCATGATTCGCTGTCTCCTACCACGATCTCGGCATAGGTGCTCAGCACGCCCGTATAGTCTCCGAGAACATCAATTGAGATCCTGTAGGTGCCGGGGACATCCTTCTCATACGTTCCGGACCAGGAGACCGGTACTTTCTTGCATCCTCCGTCCGCCATTATCGCATCGACACTGTTCATGGCACTTAAGTCGAATTCACAGCCGGACGGAATTGTGAACTTATAAAGCAGGCCGTCGCTTGAAGCACCGCAGAATCCTGCGATCTCCGTGCAGTCCCGAATGGATACGGCTGCAGTCATTTCCTCTCCGGAATCATTCACCGCAGGATCAGCGGCTGCTGTAAAAATCCAGGGTCCGTAGCCATACCGGCTGTAATACGTGTAGGCGTCTTCTCCGTACATTCCGCTCGTTCCGTCCGGAGCCGGGGCATTCCATGTCACCGGCACTTCAATCGGTTCGCCGTTTTCATCCTTCACAGTCATCGTCCCGGGCAGTTCCGCACAGACTTCTTCAGCAGAAGTTCCTCTGGCCGCCTCCAGCGCAATCTGACTGACGGGAAATGGTTCCGTTTGTTCTTCTGTCAGTTCCTGTGCCCACACGCCATCCTGACCGGAAGCAGCTGTCGCCACAGGCAGCGCAAGACCGAAGAGAATGATGAAAGTAATCCGCCATCCTTTTTGAATCGCGTTTTTTGCACGTCCGCACCCGCGTTTTGCTTTCATGGAAGCTCCTCTCTTTACTTCATGTCACTGCTTGTAAAACTGCCTTGTTTATATATTTTTCCGGGAAAATACGGTTGTGATTTGTTGTGAATAAAAAATCAGGTAGTATATAGCCTTCCCGATCTTTCTTCCAGCCACTCGAGAATATGCATTCTTGCTTCAGCCGTATCTTTATATTCCCGCCTGCTGCCGGTCAGATAGTTTCCGGCATCTGCCCATTCTGAAAGGGAATAACTCTCTTCCGGTATATTGCTGACAGCTTTCAGAATGAGATCTGCACCCGCAAAATGCAGGTCAGAGATATACGTGCATCCCGTTTTCCGACTCAGGACTGAGAGGATTTCGGGTTTCGGTTCTTTGTGAATTCCGTAATACTCGATGTCTGCACTCTTGATAATTGAAATCATGCTTTTCTCCTTCCCGGGGATTATTCCTGTACTTCAGAAGCAATTCCTTTATAGTATGTTTCCTGTGTCTTTTGGGTTCTTTTGTTGTAAAGGAAGATTTCTGTGTTGTATAGCCGACAGATGGATTCTATTTTTATATTCTTTCTGCCCTCTTTACTCCGAACTCTCTCAATAAATAAAACCGGACATCAAAAAGGCCTGGCCGATTTTTCAGTCAGCAAGGTCTTTTTTTGTCTGCACCGGCCTGCATTCAGAACTATGCAAGTCATAGTTTTGTTGTGGGTTTCATATTATCTTTAAAACAAAGACGATAAATAGAAACAGGCTGCCGCAGGACAGGGAACATGATTTCGTGACGCGGATGGCGTAACCGGAACGATGACTGCATAAAAAAGATAAATGAGGAAACTGAACAATGACTGCAAAGATAATCGTCAGCATCATTGGAATCCTGATCGGCCTGTGCTTTTCATTTTTCAAAAGCAGGAATTCCAGGAAGATCCTGATCATACTGTGCATCTCTTCTTTCGTTGATTTTATTATTTATCGCACATGGGCTATCTGGTGTGATGCCTATATCGACACTTACGGTCTCGGGGAATTTATCATAAGGGCAATTCCTCTCCAGCTATGCTACCAGCTCATGATTGCCACGCTGATCGGCCTGCTGAAAAACAACAGGACTCTGATGGCAGTCGGTTTTCTGGTGATGCCGATCGGAGGCGTCATCACGCTTCTTTTCCCGGATTCAGGTTTTAACGGAATGAACTATCTGCATCCGACTTATTTCATGTTCATGATTATTCATGTGACGATGATCGCCGTCGGTATCGGGATCTACTCGATGAATGTCTATCACCCTTCCTATCGTGATGTTCCGAAAGTCGGGCTGTTCCTTGCATTGATTGCCGTGGAAACATTCATCATCAACAAACTGTTTAACCTGATCGGGCTGAATCCCAATTATATGTATACTCTCGGACCGAACGGGAATGCAGCCCTGAGCTTTTTCTATAACATGCTTCCCGTGCCGCTGCTGTATACGTTCCTGATTATCCTGGTATTCATGGGACTTGCAATGATTGAACTGTTCCTGATACGATGCGCTTCCAAAATCAGGGCATTCACACAAAACCGAAAGAAGGAATAAGAAATGGCGCAGACAGAGGAGAATCTTGACCAGAACGTAGAAAAGAAAATCCTGGAAAATATGACGGAAGGAGTCGTATGGACATCAAAAGGCGATGTCGTCTATATGAATGACTCTGCCCGCAGACTGATGGGGCTTCAGCCATCAGACACAGGAAAAAAGTTTGCCGAGGTCTTCGTGAGCCGTAAGGAAAACGATGATTTTGTTCAGTCCGTCATTGATTCCCTGTCTCAGGAAACCGGCACAGCCCATGTAACGGAATCGGATTTCGTAACAGAAGACGGTAAACAGATGCGTTTCCATCTTGTCAATACCAGCATGAAGGATGAAAAGAGAAAAGGCATCCTTTCCGTCATCACGGACATCACGGAAAAAACGCGAATGCAGGAACAGCAGAAAGAAGCCACCCGGATCGTTGCTGCTTTCTTTGCCTTCCTTTGCGGATTCCTGCTCCTGTACCGGCTCTTCGTGGATTATTTCCCGGATGCAGGTACCGTGTATCTGTCGCGCGCATCCGAATACGGGGCCATGCTGATGTGCATCCTGCTGTTCCGGAAGACATTCGTGTGGGAAGTGAAGAACCGCGTCTTCTTCAAGGGTGCATGGAAAGGCATCCGTTCAGGCCTGATTCTGACAGGAATCGGTGCTGCCCTGCTGATTGCGGCCAAGCTGATCCTGATCAGCAGGTTTCCTGCAGACAGAAATTTCTTCGATTTCGGTTATTTTCTGCGTGATCCCAGCCACTTCTATTATCCGCTGACAGTCCTCGTCCAGGAATTCGTTGCCAGATGCTTTCTTCTGGAAAGCATGGACCGCACGTACGTCGGAAAGCACTCGGCCGTACTCGCCATCCTGACGACATCGCTGATTTTCGGAGTGTTTCATATCCACCATAATTTCATCTACATGATTCTTGCCGGCGTCCTGATGGGCGTACTGGGCACCTTCTATCTCAAGACGAAAAATCTGTGGTCGACCACAATCGTACACTATGTTCTTGGTGAAATGATCTATATCCTGAGTTTTGTGAGCTGAATATCCGGAGAAGGCAGACTGAAAGAAAATGAGCGATGATGTTCTGGAAAATATACTGGAAGATACCAATCAGGCTATTTTTGTCCTGCAGCCGAACGGAACCATTACGCATATTTCACAGGAAGCAAAAAAAATCTTCGGCATAACCGAAGATATGTCCTTCAATGTTTTGATTCAGGATGAACGGAATGATGCCCTGTCAGAATTCATCCTGGAATCGATACAGGAAAAGGCACGGCAGCATCATTCCAAAATCGTCAATTTTTTTCCGTTCGGATCCGAAACCCCGCGAATGCTGGAAATGAAAACAGTCCCGGCCAGATCGCCGGGAACCGGAAAAACCGCCCTGCTGGTTTTTGTCGAGGACTGTACCGAAAGAGAAATGCTGCGGATAGGCCGAAAGGATTCAAGCCTGCTCGTAGCACTCTCGATGGTTTACATCTCTTTATTTCTGTTTCTATGGGAACTGAACGTTCAGTTCGGCACTCCCGTCACGCCGCAGACGGCAACAGATTTCGCATTGATCATGGCCGCCGCTGTCTCATTTATCAGCATTTGGAAAACGTCTCTCCGCAGCCGTCTCAAGTCAGACTGGACGATCAATAAGAAAACCCTCTGTATTACAATCATTGCTTTAATTGCATTTACGGCATTCATGATCGGTACGCGAAGTGTTCTGACTGCGGCCGACATCATGATGCCGCTTCAGATTGACTGGAACTATGATTTTTCGCCGTTCCGCCTTCTGAGCTACTTTTTCATCGCCCTTATGCAGGAGTTTCTTGCCCGCAGTTTTTTCCAGAACAGTCTGCAATATGTTTTCTGGGGTAAATACAGCCGGCTGCTGGCAATCATCTGCTCCTCGCTGATCTTCGGCGTTCTCCACCTTCCATTCGGATTCAGCCTGATGTTCGGAGCTGCCGCCCTCATGGGAGTCCTCGGCTTATATTATGACAAAACGCACAGCATTCCATCCACCACTGCCGTACATTTTATCTGCGGCTGGATGTTCATGGTATTGTTTCTCTGAAGCAGTCCTGTCCGACAGTTCCTCCGCACATAAGACGGCCTTTGTCATCCGGTGATATCCGGGTTTTCATCCCCATTTGCCTGGCACCAGTCCGAAATCTTAATGAGGTTATTTTCTATCGTCCCAAACACTGCTTTCATCTGCTTAAACTGTTCATCCGAAATGCCTTCAAAAAGCATTTCCATGATTTTCTCATCCTGGTTCTCATACCTTTTCCGGAGCTGCAGCGCACTGTCTGTAAGAGATACCCTCTGCTTGCGTCTATCCTTACTGTCCGTACGCATTTTAATGTATCCGCTGTCAGCAAGTTTCTGTGCTATCACTCTTGCATTCTGCCTTGAACATCCCATCGCTTCGGATAATTCATTCAGGGAAGGGTGACTTTCTCCGAATAGCTGCATGCATGCCAAAAGAAAAAACTGCTTAAAAGTCATTTCCTTATAAAATCGATCTCCCTCAGCCTGCAGGCGATTATTCAAAGAAAAAAATTCCATAGCCAATTCATATCTTCTGTCTGCCTCTTTATTGCTGCTGATCCGTTCCATGAAAAAATCCTCCCAGAAATATAATAAGCAATATGCTGCATATTATATGCAGTATATTGCTTATTGTCAAGAATATGCTTACATATTCCTATTCCGTTTTTCTGTATTCCGCATGCGCCATTCCAAGATTCCGCATATGTTCCGCAAGATCCGCAGCATATTCCTTCCCATCAAAACTCCCAAACCAGCAAAGATAGAAGATCCCGCCGATTTCCGCCATCTGGACCATGGCACCCGTCGATCCCATGGCGTGGAAAGCATTGAGCCTGATTCTTGACCCGTATTCACCGGTCAGAATGGTACCGATGTAGCTTGCGGAGACAGTCATGTTCGCTTCGCTTTTACTGATCTTCTCCAGAACGACGTTCATCATATCCGCCGCAATCGCCTTCTGATAGCCTTCAATGATTCCCGCATAAATGCCGGTCATCATTCTGATATTCTGTTCCGAAGCAAAGCCTTTCAGATATGTCCTGAAAGCAGTATTCCGTTCTTCGTTCCTGCTGTCGTCGCAAAGATCGCCGGTCTGAAACCGGTAAGTCGCATGGACAACCTGATTCAGCAGGGAATTTTCTGTGCCCATTATTTTTCTGGTACTGACCGGAATCCACACGGCAACCGGACTCGAATTTTCAGGATGGAGTCTTTCGACAGACTGCGCCAAAAGCAGTGCAAGGAGCGACATGGGGCTTCCCTTTATGCTTTTTGCATATGCCATGAATTCATCCCCCGGCACGGAAACCATATATCCGCTGCACTCATCAAGCGGATACCATGGCTTCGACCAGTCCGTTTCAGGCAAAAGGAAAATCGGATCCTCTTTCGGCTTCTGATTCATCATGGCCTGCGGATCAATCGGCGTCACCATCTTAAAGGCATCCATTTCAAGTCCGTCAACCGTGCCTTCCTCAAGAGTATGCACTCCGTCCGGAACCGGATAGGTTTGGTGATCTGCCTCGCAGTAGTAATAATAGAACAGCGTCTCCAGAACGAATTTACACCCGGTGCCGTCCATGATGGTGTGGTCGATATAGATATGCAGGATGTTTCCCTGATATCCGAATGCCGTTGAATGATAGTTGGATGCATCCTGTGTCGGTTCAATCCTCTCCGTCGTTTCTCTGAAGACGAAATCCAGCTTGTCTTCCGTAAAACAATACCGGTGCTCGCATTTGGCAACGGCATAGGTAAGCATCGGATATACCGCGCAGGTCTTCTCCCACGCGGATTTCAGTACAGATACATCCACCGCCTCTTTCAGTTCAAACTCAAAGGTCATGTAGAAAGTCCGCTCTTCCGGATAGATTGCCCTGGCAAATAAACCCGCATAGATCGGGCGGACCATCGGCCACGCAGCCGATTTCTGTACCCCGACCTGAAACTTATAGCATCTCCTGAATCCATCCCCCCTGAAGGACCTGACGACATCCCAGCCGTTGCATTGGCCGGAACACATGAAACTGTCGCATTTGGAAAGCATGTACAGGGCATAAAAATAATTGACCGTATCATCCTCCAGGATTGCATCATAATCCTTCTCTGCGCCCTCTTCTTTCTCAATGCCGGCAATTGTCACCGTATTCTTAAAGTCGCTGACCCTGCGACGCTCCTGCGAAATCACGCGTATCTTTCCCGGGAATTCCTTTACCATCCGGTCAAGAATATCCTGATCCTCGGTTGCCAGGAAGATTGCGTCATATCCATCTTTCTCCATCCATTCCCGAAGCATCGGCAGCATATCGTCCACCGTGGCCATCTTCCGTTCGCCCGTCATTTTCGTCGTGATGTAGTCGGTGCCGCGTATCAGGGCCCCCAGCATGTGCTTATTTCCGATCACCGCATCCTTATACTCATTCAGTTCCTTCGCAAATGAGGGATTGAGAATCGATTCATCGAATTCACAGCTGCTTGAGGATACAAAGCGGGAAATAACTGCCGGAATGGTATTCGGGATATAGACCGTATTGGTCTCATCAGAATCCTCGCAGCAGATATCCAGGTTGAAATACTTTTCCAGCATCTCATCCTTAAACCGGGTGGTCTCCTGCTTCAGAATGACCTTCCAGCCAAGCTTTGAAAATGCGTTGTTCATGCGCGTGTACTGCGCAAGCACTGACCCGACACCCGCGATATGGCCGATTGCCACTTCCGCATATTTCACCTGGTCAGTCGGCAGATCCGTCAGCCACTGCCAGAGAAATACGTTGTGGAAAAGCGGGGTCGGACTGATGCTGTCCGGATTGCCTCCGCCATAGCCGACCGAAACCGTCCTGCCGGAATAGATTGCATGAATCCTTCTGTAATCCGGCAGGTCTTCTGTAACATGCAGACGTTCGTCAGACTCTGCGAACCAGTAAATCCGTTTGTCCGGAATATAGACCTCTTTATCGGTATACCGCAGGATGATGCCTGTGAGCACGACGCTGTATTCGTTGAGTTCCTCGAAAATGACACCGCTGTAGGGAGCAAACATTTCCAGATACAGAGCCTCTTTTTTATATTCATCATACATAAAATATGGCGGCAGAAGAGTTTTCCCCTCTGTCGTCGGTCCCGGCGGAATCAGGGAATTGTTTTCCCTGTATTCCAGATCATAATCCTCGCCCCGGTCGTTTTTAACGTGGAACCGATATTCCCCGTTCAGTACTGCCCTCAGCGCATGATGAAAAACCTCCGGTCCGTGATTCAGCGACCTGCAGGTCTTTTCATTGTCTGCTTCCACAATTTTCAGCATCTTCTTTGCATACCTCCATAGACAAGGGATTCCCTGATTTTTCTTCCTCATCTTAGTTGGCAACCAACAACGAATCTACAACAAAGTTTTATCGACATGATAAAAGATTATCTCAAACAGCTAAGCGTCCCTCTCTTTTATGCAAAGAAGACCGGAGCAAACTGCATGCTCCGGTCCTTACCCTTTGAAGGTATGTTGTTCTTAAAAGTATCTTGTTCTTAATTGTCATGTGTTATCCGGAATAGAATTGTTATGTGTTGTCCGGAATACGAACGACGCTGCTCCAGTTGCTCATGACTGCAGCTGCTGTCTCTTCTGATACTGCAGCCGTTCCGCCGGCAACATAAAGCATGCTGATATCTGCCTTTACATATTCATTCTTTACCAAATCGAATCCTGCACCGCTTGTTCCATCGACCAGAAGAATCGGTGCTGCTGCGGAAGAGCCGTCTGCCTTTTTATACCGTGCCTGAAGCATTGAGGAAACAAGGGAATCCGTATAGTGTGTGTCTCCGCCTGCTGCAAACATCGTATTGTTGTACTCGCCGGTCTTGCCCATCGGATCGATCTTATCGCCGGCAAAATATTTGGCAATCATGGCGGAGGTATCATAACGGTCAAAGCCTGCGAATCTGTGTACCTTTATGCCTGCTGCCCGGAGTTCATCTTCTGCCTCCATGTTAACTGCAGATGATCCGCCGCAGATGAACGCATATTTTGACGATGCGTTTGCAAGCTTTGCAATTTCAAGAGATCTTGCACTTACAATGCCCTTGTTTGCCAAAAGGACCGGCATGCCGTAGGCATAACTCCACGGAGAAATTGAAAGTGCATCTGCCGCGCTGTTTCCGGAGGCAATGACCGGAACACTGTCTTTTGTCCATATGCCTTCTTTAACTCCCTGATCATATACTGCTTCTGCTGTTTCATATCTGTCGCTTCCGGCGACACGGAGGATTCCGTCTGCCGGTACACCGGCAGCCGTTGTCAGCTGGTTTTTAACAGAATCTGACACAGCCGCCGTACCGCCGACAATGGTAACTTTCTTAACACCCCAGGCTTTGATCACGTCCGCTGTTGCTCTTGAAAGATTTGCTGTTGTCGTAATCATAATCGGGATCTTCCTGACGCCTGCAAAGCCGCTGACTGAAAGAGCATCCGGGAAATTCTCGCCGGTCACGAGTACGATGGAATCGGAACCGTTCGGGAATGCTTTCTTTGCGATGACCGCCGCCGTTTCATATCTGTCAGCTCCGCCCAGACGTTCCCATGCGATGTTTCGTTCCCATGAACTGTCTGCAGCTTTATTATGGAAGATCACATCAAGGTCTATGATTTCATCCGTCGGCCCTTTGTCTGTGATGTTTTTGTAGTATGTCACAGTCATACCGCTGCCGTCATTGCTGCCGCCTACAACAACATAGTATTTTTCTCTGCTGTAAATAATATCCGGATTATTGCCTGCAACTTCACTCATTTCGAAAACAGTCATTGCCCTTGGATCATTTTCAAAATCGACACTGCTCATATCGAATGGAATCGATCCATCAGAAAGATTCGCTGCAAAGATATCTGCAGGTTTATTAACAAGTGAGCCTCTCAGATAAGAAAGCTTAAACCGGAACTGCCCGTCTGTAAGATTCAGCTGATTTCCCTTGCTGTCTTTCAGAATCTTGATTCCATGTACAACAGGCGTATTCAGCGTATTATGGAAAACCACTTCAGACTCATCAATTCCATTCGTCGCATCATCTACCGACATGCTTTTGAAGTAAAGTACTGTTGCACCGCCGTCGCTTATCGTCACATAGTATTTTTCGGTACTGTAGGAGATGTCCGATCGATTCCCCGGGACTTCACTCATTTCAAAAAGAGTAACTGCCCCCAAATCAGCTGAATAATCAAAATTGCTCATATCGAACGATATGGAGCCGTCAGCAAGATTCGCTGCAGAAATATCTGCCGGTTTCTGAGAATAGCCTGCAGCTGCCAGGCAGGTAAGCTTAAACTTGAACTGCCCGTCTGTAAGCGCCTGCTGATTTCCCAGGCTGTCTGCCAGAATTTTTGCAGCTTTTACCTGAACCGTATGGATATTTTTGAACATCACCTCATCGGCGGAGATTTTATTGACAGGTCCGTCTGCTTCTAACCCTGTATAGAACTCTGAAGAATACACTCCTTCAGAGCTGACTCCAAATCCCATATAATATTTTGCTGAACTGTATTGAATAGACGCATCATTTCCCCTGACCTCGGTAAGTTCGAAAACTGCAATCGGGATCTCCCCATTTACCGTTGTGAGATCCGCCTTGCTTAAATCAAACTCTATGGATCCACCATCCTTATTCGTTGTCGTAAGCTCTGTAAAATTTGCAAGATTGCCGCGTAAATAAGTCAGTTTAAAACTAAACTGCCCAGCCTTCGGCAGCAGCTTCCCGCCGTTTGCGTCAAAAAATCCTGTAACCCCGCTGGCGACAGGCACAAGCGTCGGCGGGCTGCCGGCCCAGACCGGAATACTGCTGCCCATAGTACCCAGCACCAATAAAACCGATGTCAATAATGCCAGGACCCTCCTCAGAATTTCTTTTTCTCTCATATTTTTCCTCCTGATAATAAATAAGTACTAGAGAATATGACATCTGACTGACACGCCATTCCCATAGTTTTTTTTATCACAGAAGCTATTGCTGTATTCCTGCTTTGTTGCCAATGGCACGAATTCAGATGCAAAAACGACAGCCATTCCGGATTCTTGCAATAGCAGAAAAACCTGTAAAGAAAAGACCTTACTGATTTAATCAGTAAAGTCTTTTCTTCAATAAAATCTCTTTATATTCATCTAAGATAATGTGCTGCCAAAATGCTGCCGTGATACAGTCATCCCTGCATCAAATGAATCGGCCTGTAAGGATAAACAGAAGTCCCCTGAATTATTTTTCTGCGGTAATGTCGACGCCGAAGTATTTTTCAGAGATGCTTGCCAGGGTGCCGTCGGCGCGCAGATCTTCGACGGCTTTGTCGAGAGCCTCTCGCAGCGACGTACTGTCCGTGCCCTTGCGCAGGGGAAAGGCGACCCGGGAGGCCATGTCGGTCAGAGCGGCAATTTTGAGTTTGGTATCGGGGTGCTGCTTCTTATAATCGTAATAGGTAACCTCGGCATTGAGCGTCGCATCCACGCGGCCCGCCAGAAGCAGCTCGATGGTTTGGTTGAGATCATCGACACCGGTTGTTTTGGCACCGTACTGCTCGGCCAGCTCCGCATAGGTACTCGAGAGCGTATTCGCTGTGGTCTTGCCTTTTAGGTCGGCAAATGAGGCAATGGTACTGTCTTCCGGGACAATGATTGCCGTGCGGATGTAACCGTAAGGTGTGCTGAAATCGTACTTTTCCTCTCGTTCGTCTGTTATCTCGACGCCGTTCGCCATGGAATCGTAGCGCCCTGTCTCCAGACCCGCGAGCAGGCCGTCCCATTCGCCCTCCGTAAAGACCGCCCGGACGCCCAGCTTATTCGCGGCCGCCTTGGCGATCTCGATATCAAAGCCCACGAGCTGATCGTCCTTGTCGTGATACGTCCAGGGCGACCAGGTACCCTCAGTGGCAAAGACAATCTCGCCTTTCTGCTTAATCTGTGCCAATTCGTCGCCCTTTTGGGAAGAAGCACAGCCGGAGAGCAGCCCCAGAAGCGCGGCAAAAAGAAGTAAAAACACAGGCAGACTTTTTTTCATAGTGCAGTTCCTTTCTGACATGCCTCTTCCGGCCCGTGATGCACGGCGCGGAGGAAAGCCTGCACCCGCGGTTCGCGCGGATGATCGAAAAATTCCCTTGAGGGACCGGACTCCAGCACACGGCCGTCCTCCAGGAAGACAGCTCTGGTGGAGACGGTGCGCGCAAAGCCGATTTCGTGCGTGACGACCAGCATGGTCCGTCCCTCTTCGGCCAGCGTCTGCATGACGTTCAGCACCCCGCCGATGAGTTCGGGGTCAAGGGCACTGGTAGGCTCGTCAAAGAAAATAATCTCCGGATCCCCCGCCAGCGCCCGCGCGATTCCCACGCGCTGCTGCTGGCCGCCGGAAAGCTGGTTCGGATAACAGTCGCAGCGATCCGAGAGGCCCACCTTATCGAGCAGGTGGCGTCCCAGCTCCTCGGCCTGCTTCTTCGGCATATGGCGCGCGACAACCAGACCCTCCGTCACATTTCCGAGAGCGGTCTTGTTGAGAAAAAGATTGTAATTCTGGAAGACAAAGGCTGTTTTGCGCCGGATGCGGAAGATATCGCGTTTAGAGACGTGTCCGAAGGATAACGTCTCGCCGTCAAAGGTCATTGTACCGGCATCGGCCTGCTCAAGAAAATTGAGACAGCGCAGGAGTGTCGTCTTGCCCGCGCCGCTAGGACCGAGAATCGCCACCATGTCGCCGCGGCTGACCTGCAGGTCGATTCCGCGCAGCACCGGCGTCGTGCCGAAGGATTTTGTAAGATTGTGAACTTCCAGCATTTACGCCTCCTCGCCGAGGATGGCAAGCCGCTTTTCGCCCCGGCGCTGCAGCCAGGTCAGCACGGTACTGAAAAGCAGATAGATGAGTCCCACCTCGCAGTACAGGGCGAAGGGCTCGTAAGTCCGCGCTACGATGCGCTGCGTTGCCATAAACATTTCGAGCACTGTGATATTGGCCGCAAGCGAGGTATCCTTGACCAGACTGATGAGCGAATTGGACAGCGGCGGAAAAGCCGTTCGGAAGGCCTGCGGCAATACGATGCACCGCATCGTCTGCCAATAGGACATGCCTGCGCAGTATCCGGCTTCAAGCTGCCCCTTGGACACAGAACCGATCGCCGCGCGCATCGTCTCGGCATCATAAGCGCCTGTGTTGACGGAAAAGACAATCACCGCTGCCGGGAATGGCGCGAGGACGATGCCGAGCCGCGGCAGACCGTAGAAAGCAATGTAGAGCTGCACGAGCAGGGGTGTCCCGCGGATGACCCAGATGTAGAACCTGGCAAGCTGCCGCAGGACCGGAATCTTCGCATGCTGAACCATCGCCGTTGCCAAGGCCAGCACCAGACCGAGAGAAAAGGAAATGAGCGTCAAAGGCACGGTCATGACGAGGCCGGGGACGAGTATCTTGACGAAGGAGTCAGCCAAAATACCGATGAGGCGACTGTCCATGCTGCCTGCCCCCTTTCCGGAGAACGTTTTATTTTCATATATATGAAATTCTGATTTTGATTTAGTGAAAGCATTTCAAGGCGGAACCGCCGTCTGTTTTTTCTATTATATCCATTCTTTTCGCTATTGACAAGCCTTTTGCAATCATATACGATAAGAATATCGAAGATTATGTAAAAGAGGTCTTTCTTTGTCGGCATGAATCTCGGAGTGTCAAAATCGGCATACCGTGAAATCGTGCCCGCAGTAAATTTCAGTAGGGAGGCACAGCATGTCGGAGATCAAAAAACTCATCAAAAAAAATCTGATCGTCAATGGCCAGCACATCAGCATTCTGGTAGACGGGAATGATACTCTCGCCCACGTCATCCGCAGCCAGCTCGGGCTGACCGGCACCAAGGTGGGCTGCCGGCAGGGACAGTGCGGCATCTGCAACGTGATTCTGAACGGCAAGGTAACACCATCCTGCATCATGAAAATGAACCGCGTACCCGACGGCTCCGAACTTCTCACGATTGAGGGCATCGGCACGCCGGAGCATCCGCATCCGCTCCAGCTCGCCTGGTCGAAGCTGGGCGCAGCCCAGTGCGGCTTCTGTACGCCGGGTTTCATCATTTCAGCCTACAGCCTGCTGCAGAAGAACCCCAATCCTACCCGCGAGGAAGTGCGCGAACAGTTCCGCATGACCCGGAACGCCTGCCGCTGCACCGGCTACAAGCCGAATGTCGACGCCACGATGGCCGCCGCCGCCGTGATGCGCGGGGACGCCGATATCACAACGCTTTTGCCCGACGCCAAAGAAGGCGAGCATCTCTACGGCTCCAGCTATCCCCGTCCTTCGGCCATTCCGAAGGCCTGCGGAACGTGGGAATTTTCCGCCGACACGATGGAGAAGATGCCCGGCATGTTCCTCCATCTGGCTCTCGTGCAGGCAAAGGTTTCGCACGCTAAGATTCTCTCGATCGACACAAGCGAGGCGGAGAAAATGCCCGGCGTCGCACGCGTACTTACCGCGAAGGACGTACAGGGCACGAACCGCATCCAAAATATGAACTGCTACTCCTGGGACAAAGGCACCAATGCCGACCGTCCCATCCTCTGCGACGACAAGGTATACATGTACGGCGATGCCCTCGCCGTCGTGGCAGCGGACTCGAAGGAAGAGGCTGAAGCAGCGGCAGCAAAGGTAAAAGTGGAACTGCAGGAACTCCCGGCCTACATGAGCGCACCCGCAGCCGCCGCACCGGATGCGAAGGAGATCCACGAAGGCACACCCAATATCTTCTGCGAGCAGGATACCGTAAAGGGCGCTGACCCGAAGGAGCTGTTCAAGGACCCGGATGTTGTCACGGTGACGGGCGACTACTACACCCAGCGCGTTCCCCATCTTGTGCTCGAACCGGACGTGGGCTATGCGTACTTTGACGAAGACGGCCTTCTCACGATTCACTCCAAGTCCGTCGGCATCTATATGACGCGCGACCAGATTGCCGAGGGCCTTGGCCTCGATGCCGAAAAGATCCGCATCGTGCAGAATAACTGCGGCGCCACCTTCGGCTATAAGCTGGTCGCCACAATCGAGGGTCTGCTCGGCGTCGCCGTCATGGCGACAGGACGGCCCTGCTACCTCGAGTTCAGCATGGAGCAGCAAATCACCTACACCGGCAAGCGTTCGCCGTTCTTCATGCACCTGGAGCTCGGTGCGAACAAAAAAACCGGCAGGCTCGTCGGTCTGAACGCCAACTTCCTCATCGACCACGGGGCCTACGCCGAGATTGCGGATTTGCTGCTCACACGCGGCAACCAGTTCATCGGCAGCGGCTACCACATCGAAAACGTCCGCAACCACGGGGCCATCACCGCGACAAATCACGCCTACGGCGCAGCCTTCCGCGGCTACGGCAGTCCCCAGTCCCTTTTCTCCACTGAGAGCATCATCGACGAGATGGCGCGGAAGCTGGGCGAGGATCCGTTTGAATTCCGCATGAAGAACCTCTATACATCGGAGAGCACCACGCCCTACGGCGACAAGCCGGATATCCTGCCCTACAACCAGCTCATGGAAATGATCCGTCCGTACTACGACGATGCAGTAAAGCGGACGAAGGCCAATTCGACCGAGACAAAAAAGCAGGGCGTCGGACTTTCCCTGGCCTGCTACTGCATCGGCGACGAGAACTGCGACGCGGCCGAAGCTGCGATGGAGCTGCTGCCGGACGGCCGCTTCGCCACCTACAGCACCTGGGAGGACCACGGCCAGGGCGCAGATATCGGCATACTTACGGTCACGCAGGAGACACTGGCCAAGAACGGCATCCATGTCCGGCCGGATGAAATTGTGATGATTTCCAATGACACGTCCAAATGTCCGAACTCCGGCAGCGCGGCGGGCAGCCGCAGCCAGCTCATCATCGGCAACGCGATTTACGACGCCGGTGAAAAACTGGCGAAGGCCATGCGGAAGGACGACGGGACGTTCCGCACTTATGATGAAATGAAGGCCGAGTCCATCGACACCTATTACAATGGTTCTTTCTCAACAGGCCTGTACTGCACTCCGCTCGACCCGCAGACCGGTCTGAGCAAGTACCCTCATATCGCCTTTATGTACGGTGTTTTCATGACCGAGGCTGAGGTCGACATCACGACCGGCAAGGTCCGTGTCACGAAAGTCCGGGTAGCCGTGGACGCCGGCAAAATCGGCAATAAGCTTGCAGTGGACGGCCAGTACTACGGCGGCATCGCTCAGGGCATCGGCATGGCGCTCAGCGAGGACTTCGAGGACATTCACAAGCAGACAACACTCATGAAGTGCGGTTTCCCAACGATCGACATGATCCCTGACGATCTTGAAATCATCTATCTGGAAACTCCGCGTAAGCACAGCGTCTTCGGCTCCTCCGGCTGCGGCGAAGTAGTGCTCAGCAGTCCGCACGCATCCGTAATCAATGCGATTGATGACGCCTGCGGCGCGCGCATCCGCGATCTGCCGGCTTACCCTGAAAAGGTACTGAAAGCACTGCAGGAAAAACAGAGATAATAAGTAAAAAAAAAATTCCCGGAAACGGCCGATAAACCGTTTCCGGGAATTTTTTATCGCTTATTGAATCTCATCCGCGTGCATTTCCGCATACACATAATTTTTTTCCTTATCGGTCAGCTCCATGCGCGGTCTGCGGGAGAAACCGCCATTGTCGGTCTTGCGGTCGACGACGTATTTCATTGCCTGAACAGGCTTCGGGAAATTCTCCAACAGATTGAGACCCGGCAGCAGCCTGCGGTAAATCTTCCAGCCTTCGGCCAGATCTTTGCGGCAGTAAACTGCGTCATACAGAGCTACACAGTCCTTCGGCGCGACATTTGCAAGCATGCTGATCCAGCCGCACGCTCCCGCTGCAAAGCTCTCATAGGCAAGCGTGTCGCAGCCGCAGAAGACGCTGATCCGCTCGGGCGCGTCCATTAAAACTTCTGTCACTTTCTGCATGGAACCGCTGGACTCCTTGACAACGGCGGCGTAGGGAAGCTGGAAAAGCTTCTGGAACGTGTCACGCTCCAGGTTGACGCCGCAGCTGCCGGGGTTATTGTAGAGCATGATGGGGAACTGAGTCTTCTCCATTATATAGCGATAGTTTTCGACAATCTCATCCTGCGCCGGATGGCAGTACGGCGGAGTCAGAACCATTGCAGCGTCACCGCCGCAGTCTTTGATGTTGCTGACCAGTTCAATCACGTCGTCGGCCCGCTCACGGGTCGCGCCGACCATCACGCCCACACGTCCCTTGATGTAGGGGACGATTTCGCGAACGTAGGCCTTGTGCTCCTCGAGTGTGACGCTCTGATATTCACCAGTCGCGCCTAAAAGGCAGATGCCCTGGACGCCGTTTTCAATCAGCCAGTCCAGATGTTTCTTGGCCTTGTCAAAATCAAAGCTGCCGTCCTTGTGGAAGGGCGTGATGGCGACCGCGTAAATACCTGCAAATTTTGGATTCATGTGTTTGCCTCCATATGATTTATTGTTTTAGAAAACGGTTGTAACTGACTGGACTCAGATCCATGAACGTGGGACGTCCTGCAATCATATCTGCGATACTCTTGCCCGTGATAGCAGAAAGGCCGATGCCGTCGCCCTCGTGGCCGGCCGCAATGTAGAAGCCGGGAACAGGCGTATCGGAAACGATAGGCAGATGATCCGGCGTAAAAGGCCTGAGGCCGCTGTAGCCGCGGATGACCTTGATGTTCCGAAT
This sequence comes from Lachnospiraceae bacterium, assembly GCA_022647575.1. Taxonomy (GTDB): domain Bacteria; phylum Bacillota; class Clostridia; order Lachnospirales; family Lachnospiraceae; genus Chordicoccus. The sequence continues at coordinate 782,613 of JALCKY010000001.1, forward strand.
GACCGGGAAGAAGCGGATGGCCCGCTCGGCCAGCGCCTGCATGACTTCAATATCGTTCGAGATGTCCTCGCCCACAAAGCTGCGGGAGGAGCCGATCAGGAAGTTATTCGAAGCAGTGGGCTCGAAAACGAATGCGACTCCGTTGCGCTCAACACGTTCGGAGACCTTGCGCTTGTAATTGCTGCTGCCGAACTTCGTCAGCATGTAGCCGAATTCATGTACCTTGCGCCGTGCGACCCGGAAGGTCTGCTCGGATACGAGGATCTGCCCCTGACGGGCCTGGATGGGAATTTCCAGCCCTACCATGCGGCCGATGACCGGCGACCAGACGCCCGCGCAGTCGACCACGTATTTGGCCGCGACGTCGCACTGCTCGCTGTGGACGAGAAAACCATTCCCGTCGCGATCTATGCCGGTGACAGGGTTGTGGAACAGCAGCTCTGCGCCCATCTTCTTCGCGCCGAGAGCGTATCCGTAGCACAGGCCGATCGGATAGAGTGAGCCGTCGCATGCCGTTTCGAGGCCGCCGTAAAGGTCGTCCGCGAGATAGCGCTCGTCCTGATGGATTTCATACTTGTCCATCATGCGCATGGGCAGCCCGCAGGCCACCATGTCTTTACAGAATTTCGCGGCGATCTCATATTGTTCCTCGTCTTCGACGATATAGAGGCTGCCGCGCTGATGCCACTGAATATCAAAGTCCAGCTCTTTGCTGAGAGGACCGAACATGTCCTGGCTTGCTTTGGCAAATTTGGCGTCGAAACCGGGCATCTTGTCACAGACAAGAATGTTGCCGTCGCTCTTGCTGCTGGTACCCTCGGCCATGTCGCCGCGGTCAATCAGTATGACCTTCGCACCGGATTTGGCGTTGAAGTATGCCACGGAAGCGCCGATGACACCGGAACCGATCACGACTACATCTGCGGATTTAATCATTGTGCTTCCCTCCTTCTTCGCCGTCCATGAGCTCGCCGAACGTCACCGGACGAATGGGAGGCCGGGACGTCGCCGGAAGCACATCGCTGGGAGCCTTGCTGAGTTCTTCGTTGATGATCCGGGTCACAAGCCGGCTGCAGGTTTTGCCCTGGCACAGGCCCATGCCCGCGCGGACGCGGCGCTTGATTTCCGTCACGGAAGTGCCTCCGTATTCCCGCACTGCCTTTCGGATTTCTCCCGCGGTAATTTCCTCGCAGCGGCAGACCAGCACATCATCATCCATGTACTCGACATGTTCTTCAGGCGTGAATTCGGCATCTTCCGGAATGTTCAGGCGGCGCATTGTGCGTACGTCGTCGCAGTATTTTTTGGGAACAGCCATTGTGACGACCGGTGTATGGTCGTTTTTGGCCGTGTTTTTCACACGGACAATCGTACCTTTGCAGATGAATTCACCTGCTCTGCTGAGGGCGTCCACCGTATCACCGGGATTCGGCAGCGGCAGATACTCGAACGGAAAACTGACCGTACCCTCAGTCTCACTGTAAGTCTTGTCAATCACGAAGATTGCAAGGCCCGAGCATGCCGATACGCAGGTGCAGCAGCCGGTACATTTATCTTCATCCACGTGCGGGCAGTTGGTGATGGGCTCACCCACCGTGATTGCGTGGAAGGGGCACGCCCCTTCGCATGGGTTGCAGGGAATCTCCTGCACGCACTCCGTTACCGCCACGGGGCCTTTGGCAAACCGTTCCTCCGAGGGGTAGCCGTTTGCCCGGCGGATTTCCTCCATCGAAGGATAGCCGTTATATAAAATATTATTCTCCATTATCGAACAGCTCCTTTCTGCATAATGGCCTCTTTGGCCTTGAGCCGCCGTTCGCCGAACGGACCCTGCCGCAGGGCGACAAGACGTTTCCGAATCTCGTCCTTTGCGCTCTGCGCTTCATCCTTGCCGAGATAGCCGAGCGATTCTGCGATTGCCGTACCCACAAGACGTCCCTCGTCCATGGCCGTATTGGCCTCCTCCACGCCGGCGGTGTCGCCCGCTACGTAGATGCCGTCCAGGTTCGTCTCCATATTGTCGTCGTGCATCGGCATCCAGCCGCCCATGGCGGGAATGAACTCCTGATGTACACCGGCCATCCACTCAAGCTCCGTCATCGGATGCATGCCGACTGCCATGCAGATGACATCGACGTCGACGCCCATCTCCGTACCCGGCACGACCTTGCCGTCCTTAAATTCACCGATCACCGCTCGCTCAACCTTGTCCTCACCTTCAGCTCGGACAATCGTATGGCTGAGGAAGAAGGGTACGCCCGCGCGGCGCAGCTTTGCCGCATGCACGCCGTAAGCACCAACGTGATCCATACCTTCGACAATACCGACGACCTGCGCACCGGCCTGCATGAGCTGATAGGCTACGATGACGCCCACGTTGCCGGAGCCGACCATTAGAATCCGCTTGCCGGGCAGCACCCGGTTCACGTTGACCATCGTCTGCGCCGCACCCGCGCCCATGACGCCGGGAAGCGTCCAGCCGGGGAAGCGCAGCGCGTTCTCACCGCCGCCTGTGCTGATAAGTATTTTCTTGGCCTTGATGACCTCGGTCGCACCGTCGTGCAGCACAGCCAGGGTGTGGTCTTTAAAGATGCCGTATACCGGGCTGTCCAGCCACACCTCGACACCGCTGTCCTGAGTCTCTTTCAACAGCTTCTTCGCAATATCGATGCCGCGCACGCCGGCATTGTGTGCTTTCGAGCCGAAGAACTTATGAATCTGCTTAAAAAGCTGACCGCCGGGGCGCTTGTTCTCATCACAGACGAGCACCTTGGCGCCGCGTTTTGCGGCTTCGATTGCCGCCGACAGCCCTGCCGGACCGCCTCCGATAATGACGACTTCACGTTCAGTCATGCGTTTCCACCCCCGTTCCATAGCCCTGCTGCGTTTCGATGACCATGCCGTCTTCGACCGGCGTGATGCATGTGCGAACGTTCGGATTGCCGTCGACCGTCATGACGCAGTCGGTGCACTGGCCGATCCCGCAGTAAATTCCGCGGGGCTCATGGCGTTTCGCCGTGTAGCGATGGATCCGGATGCCGTTTGCCAGCAGCGCAGCCGCGATCATTTCGCCCTTCTTCGCCGTCAGCTTCTTTCCGTCCACAGTGATTTCGACAGTCCCATTGTCTTCTGCGGGGCCTAGAATAGGATGATTTACCACTCGCAATTCCATGTTAACCCTTCCTTTCTATCATCAAAATAAAAATATTTACAATTATTTAAGTTGAAACCCCATCGGAAACGGATCATCCGGAGCAATCATATAGGTGTTGATGCCCGTGACCCATGCCCTGCCCGTTACCCGCGGGATGACCGCTGGGATGCCGCAGACTTCGGCGTCGTCCAGGTATTGGCAGGTAAAACGGCTGCCGATGATGCTTTCGTGTACAAAGCTCCCGCCTTTTTTCAGCAGTCCCTCCGCCGCGAGCACTGAGCACTTCGCGGATGTGCCGGTTCCGCAGGGAGAGCGGTCGATAGCACCGGGCGGAATGACGACCGCATTGCGGATGGGATCGCCGGGATTCGAACCAAGCTGGTAGAACTCTACGTGTGTGACCTGGTTTTCCATCGGCAGTTCGGGGTGCTGCACCTTGATCTGGCGGTTAATATCGTCTTTGAGCGAACACCCCGCCGCAACCAGCGCGGAGGCCGTTGCCGGGCAGATCTCCAGACCGACCGATTTGGCCGGCAGAATGGCGTAAATATTGCCGCCGTAGGCGATATCGAGTTTCAATTCGCCGTATTCGGCAGTGCGGACCTTCGCATCCCTGGCCATGACAAAAGCAGGGGCATTGATGAAACTGACAGATTTGGCCGTGCTGTCCTCGACTTCGACCTCGAGCCGGACCAGACCCGCGGGGGTATCGAGCGTGATATGCGTGATGGGCTCGGTCACATTCACAAGGCCGGCTTCAACAAGCGCAGTGGCGACGCCGATGGTATCGTGGCCGCACATCGGCATCCAGTTGCCGACCTCGAAATAGAGAACGCCGATATCCGCTTCGGGGTGGCATGGTTCAGTCAGAAGCGTACCGGACATGACGTCATTGCCGCGGGGCTCAAAGCAGAGAAGCTGCCGCAGCCAGTCGCCCTTCTCCATCATGTAGATCATTTTGTCCTTCATGGTGGCGCCGGGCACTTTGGGAAAGCCGCGCACGACGGTCCTGGTGGGTTCGCCGCCGGTGTGGGTGTCTATCGTCTGAAAAGTGTGCTTGATGTTCATGCTTTTTCTCCCTTCATCTTCTCCGCCAGATGGCAGGCAATCAGGTGCCCGGGCTCGATCTCCCGCAGTTCAGGGATGGATTGCCGGCAGATCGGTTCCACGAACGGACAGCGGCCTGCAAACTTGCAGTAGGGCTTGGGATTGATGGGACTGGGAATCTCGCCCTTGATGATATCCTTGGCCTGCTTGGCCCGGATCGGATCCGGTTCCGGAATCGCGGAGAGAAGGCCCTGGGTGTAGGGATGGAGCGGGTGCTCATACAAGACGCGTGCGCTGCACTCTTCCATCACAGAACCGAGATACATCACGACGATGCGATCAGAGATATATTTGACCATCGAGAGATCGTGGGCGATGAACATATATGTCAGGCCCATATCCTTCTGCAGATGCTTAAGCATATTGATGACCTGCGCCTGAATGGATACGTCCAGCGCGGAAATCGGCTCGTCGCAGACAATGAACTCAGGGTTGACGGACAGAGCCCTGGCGATTCCTATGCGCTGTTTCTGGCCGCCGGAAAACTCGTGCATGAAACGGGATATGTGGTCCCGGCCAAGGCCGACCTTCTCAAGCAGCTCCTCGACCGCATCGCTGACCTGCTGGCGGTTGTAGTCCTTGTGGTACAGGCGGATGCCCTCGCCCACCGTGTCGAGCACCGTCATGCGCGGATTGAGCGACGAGTAGGGGTTCTGGAAGATCATCTGAACGCGTTTGCAGTAATTGAGCTCCTCTGCGCGGTTCTTAAGAGTGGTGATGTCCTGACCGTCGTACTCGATTTTACCGGACGTAGGCTTGTACAGCCGTACGATACAGCGTCCGAGCGTGGATTTGCCGCAGCCGGATTCTCCGACGACGCCTAGTGTTTCACCTTTGAAGATGTCAAAGGAGATACCGTCAACTGCCTTCAGAGTTTCGTGCTTCGTAATCTGGAAATACTTGCAGAGGTTCTCCACGTGCAGCAGGGGCTTACGGTTTGTCTCATTTTCCATTTGTGCTGCCTCCCCGATAAATAAGGTCCACCTTGGGTGCTCTTGCGTCCTGAAGCCAGCAGCAGGTGCTGTGCTCTGCGGTGAGCTGAGTCACAGGCGGAGGCGTCTCAGCGCAGACTTCCATCGCGTATTCGCACCGGGCGGCAAATGGGCAGCCTCTGGGTGGGCAGAACAGGTCCGGAGGCGTTCCCTCGATGGGACGCAGCTCCTGGTTTTTGTCCATTTCCAGCCGGGCGACAGAATGCAGAAGCCCTGAAATATAGGGATGGGCGGTGTGATAGAAAATTTCCTCGACTGTTCCGCGCTCAAGGATTTTGCCGCCGTACATGACCAGCACTCGGTCGCAGAGCCTCGCTATGACGCCGAGGTCATGGGTGATAATGATGACGGAGGTATTCGTCTCGCGGCTCATCTTGCGCAGAAGCTGAAGAATCTGTGCTTCGATGGTCACGTCCAGCGAGGTCGTGGGCTCGTCCGCGATGATGATGTCCGGCCCGCCGATCAGGGCAATGGCAATCATCACGCGCTGTTTCATGCCGCCGGAGAGCTCGTGCGGGTACTGATTGAGCCGCCGCTCCGGATCGGATATGCCAAGGCGTTCAAACATGTCCAGTGCCTTCTGCCTGGCCTGCGCGGCCGTGACTGTCCGGTCGCCCAGGAAAATTTCCTCAACCTGCTTGCCGATGCGCATGGTAGGATTCAGGGAGGTCATCGGGTCCTGAAAAATGTAGCCAATACGGCGGCCGCGGATCTTGCGCAGCTGCTTGTCGCTCTTTTTAAGAAGATCTTCGCCGTTATAGAGGATGGAGCCGCCTTCGAAAAAGCCTGGCGGTTCCGGGTTCAGCTTGACGATGCACTGTGTAGCGACGCTCTTGCCGCAGCCGGACTCGCCGACAATGCCGAGAATTTCGCCGCGGCGCAGCCTGAAGCTGACGTCACGCACGGCCTTGACGGTGCCTCCGTAGGTACGAAAGGAAAAACTCAGGTTTTTGACTTCGAGAATATTGTCACTCATGATATCCATCTCCTCTCAGTCGGTGCCACGCAGCAGAGGGTCAAACGCATCGCGCAGACCGTCGCCGAGCAGATTCAGTGCCAACATGGTGGTACAGATAAAGAAGGAGGGGATGAAGAGCTGCATAGGATAGCTTCGCAGCATATTGATGCCCTCTTTGGCCAGTACGCCCCAGCTGCTGTTCGGAGGCGCAATGCCGAGGCCGATAAAGCTGAGGAATGCCTCCGAGAAAATGGCTCCCGGCACGGCCATAGTGAGGTTCGTGATGAGAAGCCCCAGCATATTGGGGAGAATATGGCGAAAGATAATCGTGCGGTTGTGTACGCCGAGCACCCGCGCCGCACTCACGAAGTCGAGATTTTTAAGCCGCAGCATTTCGCCGCGGGCAAAACGGCACGCACCTATCCAGCCTACGATGCACATGGCGATAATCAGGCACTTGACGCCCCGGCCCAGGATCATCATAACAAGCATCGTTACGATGAGGCTCGGGATGCCGTAGAGCACGTCAACGAGACGCATGATAAACATGTCAAGGCGGCCTCCGTAGTAACCGGAAATGCAGCCGATGATTGCGCCGATCACGGCATTAATCATGGCCGCAGCGAAGCCGATGGACAAAGACACCCGCGCACCCTCCCACACGCGTACGAACAGGTCGCGTCCGAGGGAATCGGTACCGAACCAGTGCTGTGCAGAGCATCCGAGGTTGATGGCATCCGCGTCCTGCGTAGCCATGTCGTAGGGACAGAAAATTGGTGCGAAGACAGCTAAGAGAATATAGATGACGAGAACAATCATCGACACAAGCGCTACGCGGTTGCCTTTAAGACGCCGCCAGGCGTCCTGCGTATAAGAGAGGCTTGGTCGGGAGATGGCGTCCATCTTGGTGATGTTCTTGCCGATGACACGAAATTTCTCGGCGGGGATGTCTTCCGCCATAACAGTGTCCGTCATATTCAGGCCTCCGATTTCTTGTCTACGCGGATTCTGGGATCAACGATGCCGTAGAGAATATCCACGACCATATTTGCCAGAATCAGCACCGCGCCATAGAAAAGAGTCATCCCCATGATAAGGGTATAGTCATTGGCGTTGATGCTGTCCACGTAATATTTGCCCATGCCGGGAATGGCGAAGATTGATTCGATAACGAAGGTGCCGGTAAGGATACTGGCTACCATAGGACCCAAGATCGTAATGATGGGAATAATCGCGTTGCGGATTTCATGCTTCGTGGTGATGCGGAAATTGGACAGACCCTTCGAACGGGCTGTCTTGATGTAATCCTGCCCGACGACCTCGAGCATGCTCGAACGCATGACCCGGGAAACCGTGGCAAGTGTCAAAAGGCCCAGTGCAACCGAGGGCAGAATGGTGTATTGAAAACCATAGTATTCCGCTACCGGCAGCAGTCCCCACTTGACGCCGAAGAAGTACTGCAGTATGCCGCCCATGATGAAGTCCGGGACGCTGGTGCCGATGATGGCGATGATGATGCAGACGTAGTCCATGGTCTTTCCGCGGTGCAAAGCCGCGATGACGCCCAGCACGATGCCCAGCGAAATCGCCATGACGAGGGCGCGTATTCCGAGGTCAAAGGAGAACGGGAAAGACGCCGCCAGGATATCGTTGACGGAGCGGTTCATATACCGCATGGAGTAGCCGAGATCCCCGTGAAGAATATTGCTGATGTACTGGAAAAACTGGATGTAGATCGGCTTGTCGAGACCGTAGTATGCCTCCAGCCGGGCTTTGATTGCGGGCGTCATCTTCGGGTCAACGAACGGCCCGCCCGGCATCAGCCGGACAAGTATGAAAACGACCGTCATCAAAACCAGCAGCGTGACGAGCGAAATCAGGATTCGTTTTGCGATGTATTTTCCCATAGCGAAATTCCCTCTCAGCGTATGCTCCGCCGGCAGAATGGCCTGCACAACCGGGATGCCCCCGGACTTCCGGAAAAAGTTCGGGGGCATCCTGCCGCGCTGTTTCGATTTATCAATTCATGGTGATCGTGGTGAAGTTCATGTTGGTGCCTACGTAGTAGGGATTGTAACCCTGCACGTTGTCGGCGATAAGATAATAGTTATTGGTGGCATCCAGGTTGATGATCGGCAGATCATCGCAGAGGACCTTCTCGGCATTGAACAGGGCCGTGAAGCGGGCCTTCGGATCGGTCGTGGTCTGAGACTCGGTCATATACTTGTCAAATTCGGCATTGCTGTGCTGTGAATAATTGTAGCCGCCGTCGGTGGAGAAGAGTTCCAGATAGGCGTTCGGGTCGTCATAGTCAGGTGTCCAGCCGGTGTACATCATTTCAAAGTCCTCACTTGCCTGATTGTCATACAGTACAGCGTAAGGCAGCGGGTTCAGAGTGATGTCGATGCCGATGTTCTGTTTCCACTGGGCCTGAATGGCCTCAACGATCTTGCGGGTATTGTCGTTGTCAGAGTAGTTCAGCTTAAAGGTCATCTGGCTGATGTCGGTCACGCCCAGTTCAGTCATGGCCTTCTGCAGATAATCCTTCGCCTGCGTCATATCGCCATCGAGCGGATACGGCGTGAAGTCGAATTCATCGCCCCAGTTGCCGGAGTCACCCTGCATAACGGGCAGCACCGCACGGCTGGTCGGTTTGTTCATGTTGTTGCGGCTCAGCTTAGCAAACGCGTTGCGGTCGATGCCATAGCTCAAAGCTTTGCGGAAATTCTGGTTTTCAAGAGCGGCATTGCCGCATTTGAGATTGATCTGCAGATAATCCATGCTGCCGGTGTACCAGGCAGTAGCCTTGTCCTTGTACTGTTCGAAGGAAGCGGCCGGAATGTCCACATAGTCGAGCTGCTGAGTCTCATACATGCTGATCGGAGTGTTCGCATCCGTGAGAATGGAGACTTCCACTTTGTCGATCTTGATGGCGTCTTTGTTCCAGAACTTGTCGTTTTTAACAAGGGTCAGCTTGCTGTCGTGTTCCCAGCTTTCGAGCTTGAACGGACCGTTGTAGGCATTCTTGTCTGCTGTAGAAGCAAAGTCCTTGCCGTACTTTTCAACCAGATCCTTGCGGACCGGGAAGTATGAGGCGCTGGATAACATTGTGGGGAAATAGGCAGCGGGATGGTCGAGCGTGATGACGACGGTCTTGTCGTCGGGAGCGGATACACCCAGCTGGTCAACTGTCATCTTCCCGGCTTCAACATCCTTGCCGTTTTTCAGGACCTCGCCCATGTATGCACCGCTGGCTGCAGTAGCCGGATCCATAAGGCGCTGGAGTCCGTAGACGAAATCGCCCGCTTTGACCTGCACGCCGTCGCTCCACATCGCGTCGTCGCGAAGATGGAAGGTATAGGTAAGACCGTCGGAAGAAACATCATAGTCTGTTGCGACGCCCGGTTCAATTTTGCCGTTGTTGTTGCGCATCAGGCCGTCCATCAGGTTGTAGAGCATGTCGGAGCCTGCCATGGAGTTGCAGAGTTCAGGGTCGAGTGAAGGCGGTTCAGTAGTCATGTAGATTCGGAAGTTCTTTTCACCTCCGGTGCTGGTAGCGGAGTTTGCCGTGCTGGCCGCAACCGAAGCGCTGGTGGATGCTGAAGCTGAAGCCGCCGCGCTTGAGGTCGCTGTGCTCTCCTGCTTCTGGTAAGTTCCGCACCCGCCAAGTAGGCTCAGGGGCAAGAGAACCGCCATCGATGCTGTCAAAAGCCGAATTTTAACGTTTTTCATCATATTCCTCCTTCTTTTACCTGTCACTATGCTATGAACAGTGTTGACGTGGGAGCCATAATGGCCTCCTCATCTGCGGGGAAACAGAAAACCGTCGGAAAATTCTGAAAATCTGCTCTAGGTGAACGACCTTTTCGACAAATTGATTATAGTTCACAGTTTGTTCATTGTAAACTGATTTCTTTGCCAATATTTCATATTTGCGAAATTTTACCAAGTTTTTGTTCACGATTTGTGAACTTTTACGATGCAAGTTCGTGAATTTGTTCACACTCTGCAGCCGGACTCTGCATTTTCAGGAAACTGGCCTCAGGTAAAGAAAAGTCCGCAGAAAAGACAAAGAGCCGCCTGATCTGCAGGCGGCTCCGAATCAACTGTGAATTGATAAATAGAAATTCATATTAATGAATATTACAGATCATATTTTTACGGAATCAAGCCCTGTCTGCCATAAATCGCTCGATTTCATCAATGGAACGCGGTATTTCACGGGAGAGGTTCTCACATCCGCTCTCAGTAACAAGGCAGTTGTCCTCCACCCGGAAACCAATGCCCCACTCCTCCACGTAAATGCCGATGTCCACGCAGAAAACCATGCCCGGGGCGACGGGGCGGGTCATATCCACGGCATCATGTACGTCGAAGCCCACGTGGTGCGCTCCGCCGTGCCACATATACTTGTTCACGTTCTCGCCGGGCTTCAGCAAGCCCAAAGCTTCCAGCTTCTTTGCACAGTAGGCATGGGAAACTTTGTCCACGTCGGCCATGGGCATGCCCGGACGGATGGTATGAAACATGTATTCCGACGTCTCGTAGGCACACAGATACAAAGCACGCTGTTTTTCAGAGAAGACGCCATTGCAGGGCCAGCCCCGGGAGACGTCGTTGCATTCGTTGTCCCAGCATGCGCCGACATCGTTCAGGATCATGTCGCCGTCCTGTACCTGTCCCTGGTAACTGTAGTAGTGGATGCAGAAGTTGTTTTTGCCGGCGGAAATGATGGAAGGAAATGCCGGAAACAGGACGTTGCGCTCGGTCAGTGCCTTGTCGAAAAGGGCCTTATACTGGTATTCATACATGCCGGGCTTCGAGCCGCGCATCATTGCCTCGATGCCGGCCTTCGTGATCTTCATAGCGGTTCTCATAGCCTCGATCTCACATGGCTTTTTGATGGTGCGCTGGGCTGAGAGCTGAGCGTGGACGTTGGCGATGCGCAGGGCGGGATAGCGGCGGGCTGCTTCTTCGGCAAAGGCATGGGCTTCGTCCGGTACCTCGTCAGGCATGTGCTTCCACAAATCGAGCGCGAGCGTATGGAAGGCGCCGGATTCCGCTGCACGATGGAACCGGGCTTCAAAGTCCTTAACGAAGGCGATCTCTGTCATATTTCCTGCCGCACGTGCTTCGTCCTGCTTGATTCTGCGGCCCGTCCAGCGCTCGGCCAAATCATCGGGCGGCAGCAGAAAGAGCGTCTCGCGGACATCGCCGGCGCTCTTTTCCGCCAGCAGAATAAAATGGTGCGAGGCGGCAGAACTGAGGCCTGTCAGATAGGCGAAGTTGCGATTGCAGAAAAAGGGATAGTAGGCATCCGCAGACTGACGCGGCTCCTGCCCGGCGAAAATAACGAGCAGCGAGCCGTCCTCCAGAGAATCATAGAGCGTCCGACGGTTTTCCTGATAAAATGATGCGTCCATGGAATTTCCCTCCTGAAAATATATTTCTCCGGAGCTTTGTCCGTTTTCCGAAAATTTTATCGGCTTCGATTGACAGCCCCCGGTGGTTTTTGTATGATTGATTGAAAGAATTAAATAATTAAATAATAACATAGGAGTGATATCGTGAACCACAATTCGACAATAGGTGCACAGATCAAGGCGCTGCGCACCGGGAAAAAGTATACGCTCAAGCAGCTCAGCAAAGAGACAGGGCTGTCAGTTGGTTTTCTCTCGCAGATTGAACGGGGCATTTCCTCAATCGCGATTGACTCACTGGCGAAGATTGCGGAGTGTCTTGACGTGTCGCTGTCAAGCTTTTTCACAGAGAACCAACCGAAACCCACGGACCCTGTCGTGCACGCCTTCGACCTCCAGTACACTGCCAACAGCCCGCAGATCGTGCAGGCGATTCTCAGTCACAATAACCTCAAATATGACATGCTGCCCCGCATCTTCCGCCTGATGCCCATAGCCGGATCAGAGAAGTCCCAGCCGGAGATGTACACTCACAGCGGCGAGGAATACATTTATGTTCTTTCCGGCGTGGTCACCGTATGGCTCGACGGACGCAGTTACACGCTCTACCCCGGCGACAGCATGCAGATCCTGTCAAAGCTGCCCCACAACTGGGTCAACAACACGAACAAGCTCGCGGAACTTTTGTCCGTCAACTATCCGAATCCTTTCAAAATGGACGCGGAGAAGCTGGTACACTGAAAGCTGCAGCACAATCAGCTCATGTCTGCAGCACGTTCAGCTCATGTCTAAAGCACAATCAGCTCATGTGTCGTGGAGATCATATTGTCGTAGCCGTCCTCGGTGACGAGAATCTGGTCCTCGATGCGCACTCCGCCCCAGCCTGGGATATAGATGCCGGGCTCGATCGTGCGAACGTTGCCGGCCATCAGAATGTCGGGACTGACCGCGCTGGAATAGGGCAGCTCATGGACGAACAAACCGATGCCGTGGCCGATATTTCCGTAGGTGTACGGTTCGTATTCGGTTCCCGCCACAGCGTGCAGGGAGGCTTTGTAGATTTCGGGGCAAGGCGTACCTGCCTTCGTAACGTCAAGAGAATCCTGAATCATGCGCTGCGTCAGTTCATAGACCTCCCGCTGTTTGGGGGTCGGCCTGCCGACAATCACGGTGCGGGTCATGTCGGAGAGATAGCCATGGTACTGGCAGCCGAAATCCATGAGTACGAAATCGCCGTATTCCACGGCTTTCTCGGACGGAATGCCATGCAGCAGTGAGGTGCGCGCACCGGAAATGAGGATGTTGCCGTAAGGCATGGTATCCGAGCCTTCCTGTACCATGAAAAGAGACAGCTTGGCCGCCAGTTCCTTCTCCGTAACGCCGATGCGGATCTCCTTCAGAATGCGCTCGAAGGCGCGGCAGGAGATATCGCACGCGGCACGCAGACAGGCGATCTCGGCCGGACTTTTAATGATTCGCATCTGCTCGATGATCTGGGACGTGGGCACCAGCTCGCCCTGGAAAGCAGCGCGGAAGCCCTCGTAGTCGCGGAAGTTCATCATTTCATCCTCAAAGCCGAGCCGGCGGACGTTCTCCTTGGCTGCCAGCTCCGCAACGATTGTCCCCAGCGGCGTGCCGGGCTTAGCGCGGACATTCACAAGCCGGTAGTCCGGGCACTCCAGCGCGGCCTGTTCGGTATAGCGCGGATCCGTCAGAAAATAGAGCGCACCGCGCGTCACGAAAAGGCTGCTGTCGTCGCCCGTGTAACCGCTCAGATACCGTACGTTTACCTTTTTCCTCACCAGAAAGCCATCCAGGCTTTCTTTTTTCATGTATTCCAGCAGTTTCTCCTCATTCATTTTTATTTTCTCCTTTCGATACGATTTTTCCCTGCATCATAACCTGCTCCACCCTGTCAAGCGCCTCAATATTCCTGGACGCATCGCCGCGCACGACCAAAAGATCTGCAGCAAGACCGGGACGCAGCGTACCCGTGACATTTTCCAGGCCCAGCACCCGCGCGGGATTTCCGGTCGCGGTCTGGATAGCCTGCAGAGGCGTGATGCCGTACTGCACCATATAGCCAAGTTCCTGGTGGATGGGCAGGGGAGGCGCGCCCAGAAGCACCATGTCACTGCCTGCAAGGACGGTCACGCCGGTGTCATAGAGTTCTTTGAAGTGATCGCGATAAGCTGCGGCAGCCGGGCCGAAAAACGCTTTGTCCCGGATGGCACGGCGTGCGACGGAGTTGCTGTCCGCGCCGCCGCCCTCGCGCTCGAGCCGGCAGCAGTATTCATAGAGATAGGTATAGGCTGTGATGGTGGGCGTCCATGCCTGGCCATTTTCCGCCATCTGCCGGGCCTGCGGAACTGTCAGGAAGGTGCCGTGTTCGATCGTGTCGAAACCCGCGTCGATGCACATCTGGATTGCAGGGGGCAGACCTGCGTGGACAGCGGTTTTTATGCGGCGGCGATGACACTCGTCCACGGCAGCATCCAGTTCCTCCTGCGTGAACTCGGGAATGTCGGCGCGATTGCTCGTCAGCAGCTTCACCCAGTCGGCTCCGTCCCGCACCTGGCGGCGGATAGCCGCACGAATCGCCCAGGGACCGTCCGCCTGTTCAATGCCGTCAGTCCAGCCGTGGCCGCCGCTCATGCAGATGCCGGCGTCGGCATGCAGGATGCGGGGCGCGGGAACAAAGTTCTCTTCTGACGCTTCCCGCAGCGCGCGGCAGAGGCCGTGGGGTGAACTGAGGTCCCGGACGGTCGTGATGCCAAGCGTGAGAGCCAGCTGCGCCTGCTTCGCGGCATACAGGGCGATGCGGAAATCGTTGTACGACGCGCAGTCCGGCTGACTGTAATAATAGCCGAGATGGACGTGCATGTCGAAAAGACCTGGCAGAATGGTGGCATCGCCAAAGTCCTCTGCCTGTTCGCCGGGATATTGACGGCGCAGATTCTCCGCCGTATCCACCGCCGCGAGATTGCCTGCCTTGTCCGTGAGGACGCCGGCTTTTTGCAGGCACGTCCTGCCGTCCCCCAAAATCACATGATCCGCCAAAAGCAGCATCTTATATTCTCCCTTCTATGGCCGCGCCAGATAGACCTGGTACGGTTCATCTTTGATCATATACAGAGGCATCAGCTGCGCACCCGCTGCCCCCAGACGAAAATACGGCCCGTCTCCCGTCTGCTCAAGAGATGAGGCCAGGGAAAGCGGCTTCTTCTCAGGGCTGACTGCCGCCAGAACCCAGGGACCCCAGCAGACGGAGGCCAGTTCCGGCGCGTCCTGAGGAGACTCGAGGTGAACTTTACAGGGAAAACGGCACACCAAAATGTCTCCGTCCGACAGAAGTCCCGCCGCGAAATAACTGTCCGCCTCCTGCAAAACAGCGGGTTTTCCGTTCAGGGAAAAAAACGGCTTCTCCGGACAGCCAAGCGGGACGGCGAACGTGCAGACGCACGGTCCCTGCTCCTGACAGACGCAGGGAAGAAACGATTCCGTCCCGCTCCTCACGCACCGTCTGATACAATACGATATTCTTTTCTTTCCACCGGATATGAGAGTTGATGAACAGATTGACCGCGAGCGCATCGCCGAACCTGGCATATGCGCAGTCCGCATACTTGAACGCACTCTCGAGGCCCGTGCCGTGGCAGCAGGTATTTTCGTCATCACCGCTGTAAAGCTTCCGGAAACCGGGCGCGAGGGGCAGAAAATAGGTCGTGCCGCCGTGGTCGTTCGGTTCAGCGGCAGCGAGAATGTGGTTATAGAGCGTACGCTCGAAGTATTCCATAAGGACGGACTCCGGCTCGTAGCGATACAGTTCGCCTGTCAGCTTGAGCATGTTGTACGATGCACAGGATTCCGCTGTCTGATCGCTCAGAAGACGGCCGATCAGCCCCGGCTGGTGGAACATCTCCCCCTCGCCTGTGCCGCCGACGGCATAGACATGAGAGTTTGTGACGATATCCCAGAAATGCGAGGCGATTTGGTAATAACGCTCTTCTCCGCACACGGCGTACATGCGCAGGGCGCCGATTGCCTGCGGGATGTGCTGGTTAGCGTGCAGGCCCGTCAGCGCGTCGAGGCCGAGAGACATAGGATAGAACAGCTTGTCGTTATC
Organism: Lachnospiraceae bacterium; assembly: GCA_022647575.1. Taxonomy (GTDB): domain Bacteria; phylum Bacillota; class Clostridia; order Lachnospirales; family Lachnospiraceae; genus Chordicoccus. Next base: position 798,370 of record JALCKY010000001.1, read on the forward strand.
CAGCCTGCGCGCCGCGCGCAGATACCGCCGGTCTCCGGTCAGCTCACACAGCCGGGCCAGGGATTCTCCGAGGCCGCCGAATTCGCCGGCAATATAAGTACTCCACATGGCGGAGAGCTGTTCGTGCGTCAGTCCCTCCAGCCGACGGCAGACCCAGCCGCCCAAACTAACGGCCGTTTGCAGCGCCGTCTCCGACTGAAAAGCCCTGCTGCAGTCGAGCAGACCCGCCAGCAGCTTATGCAGCGTGTAGTAGGGAGCCCAGATGGCGGGGTATGGTGTCAGATTCTCGAGTTCGTCGAACGGTTCCTCGGGAAAACCGCCGAGATAGCCGGACGGCGCCTGACATTCCTGCAGGCCGCCCAGCAGAGTTACCGCCTTTTCCCGGATTTTCACCTCTCCCGTCGCTTCCCAGGCGAGGGCCAGCGCAGAGAGGCAGTGTCCTGTTGTGTGTCCGCGCAGCTTGGAATCCGGAGCATCCCAGCCCTCCATGGGCTGTGCCCCCCGCGTATCGAGGCCGGCAGTCACGCGGAAATTCCAAAGCAGCCGGTCGACGTCCAGTGTGAGCAGATGCCTCAGCCCCCGACACTGCGCGTCCCAGAAAGGTCCGCCCTCATCCAGAACAGACATGGGGGAGAGAAACGGCTCAGCCCAGATTTTCCGCGGTGCTGCGGGCATCGTCCGCTGAACAGTAATTTCTGCGGTGACCGGCGTCATAGTGTCTTTGAGAACGCCGGAAGCACGTTTTTGTCCGCATTCTGCATACATCCGCTCCGCGCCGTCGTCCCAGATGACCGGCACGGCAATGAGCTCTCCGTTTTCCGCCTGTGCAACGGCAGCGGAGGGAAGAAAGAACGTCTCAACCGGGGTATAGCTGAGACGGTCACAGGACGGACGGAACCAAGGCGAACGGGAATCTTCTCCCTCTAAAATATGGACAGTGAACGAGCGCTCCGCCGTTTGTTCTCCGTATTGCAGCCTGGCCTGCAGCGTCACATCCCGGCTGCCGCGCCCGTAGGCCGGACGGACAACGCGTCCGTCGGGCCGCAGAAAGAGGGGATTGTCCGACGTCCAGGCAATCTCGGAACCCTGTTTGCCGCGCTGCGGCAGAGAGAGATCGAACGAGACTGTGTTAAGGTTGCCGAGATACAGCGCCTCTGCATCCTCACGCGCGATGTTCCGCTCCATGGCCACGCCTCCGTTCACATATAAATACGTTATTTTATGCTGGTGAAATTTTAACGTATATTTCTTTACCTATCTTACATTTCGTGAACATGAATGGCAAATACGCAAATTCAACAAGAATCGAATCCATTTCTGCACGCCGTCCTGCAGAGAACTGTCCCGGATCGGCCGCCGGCAGTTTCATTTTCCTAAATGATGTGCATTTGGTATAATTGACATATAAAAATGAGGGGGACATTCGTATGAAAAAGATATTAATATTGCTCATAGCACTATTAATGCTGTTTTCTCTCTGCTCCTGCGCGGGACAGATAGCTTCCGATGGCGAAAGAACAATAAAGACGACAGCGGAAAACGCTGTCGAGGGTAAGATCTCCGGTCCTGCTGCCCTCAAAGACGACGGCAATGTGAAGGATTCACCCTATTTTAAAACGCCTGATTACTATAACGGCGATGTTACAAAGACACTGATCATACTGAAACATTTCAAAACGTATCAGCAGACGTCAGAGTATTCGTGCGGCCCGGCTTGTGCGCTAATGGTGCTGAATTGGTTTGGAATAGAGGACTCTGAAAAACAGCTTGCCATCGATACTGACGCACGTTATTACGACAATCCGAGAGCGGACGGTTCCTATGGAGCATCCACTTCTAAACTGGCGGAGGCGTTCAGAGCACGAGGCCTCAGTGTCAAGACATCGGCAGATACTGCCGACAGCTCAGGCTGTTCATTTCCCACAGAGGATGACTTTAAAAAATATGCTGAGGAAAAATTGAAGAGCGGCATTCCAATCATGACGGAGAACGTGGAGTGGGGCGGACACTGGATGGTGATAATCGGCTATGATGACATGGGGACGGATACGAACCTCGATGATGTGCTGATTTTCGCTGATCCATACGACACGAGCGACCAGTGCCGCGACGGCTACTACACAAAGAATTTCGAGCGCTATTTCTATGAATGGTTCGATTTCAGCGTAATGAGCAAAGCAGAAAAGATCCAGCAGTACATATGTGCGGAGAAATAATCTTAACTTCCAGAGTTTTTGACACTCAATGAGGCATCGGTCAGTCACCGACGCCTTTTATAAAGGCTAAGATCTCATCGTAAGAACGGTCACTCTTGATGACTGCCTCCATCAATTCTTCCTTCCGCATCTCGTTGCGGAGTTTAATCAGATGGGCCAGTTCTTCTTTCTCTGCATCATATTTCATCTTGGCTTTTTCCAGAGCTGCCTTCTGCTGTTCGATCTTTGCATCCATTGCTTCTGTTGGTATTTTTCGTTTTCCTCGTGCCATTTCGCGCCTCCTATATCCTGACCTTTAGAACTTTCGGATTCAGCTGATCACTGATCTCTTTTGACTTTCTTTTTACATAGTTCGCATCGATCCCGAACGCTTTCAGGATCGTCTTCTGTGTAGCGGTAACGGCATGATCCAACCGGTATACACCGTCTGCCTGCCGGACCATTTCTATTTTTTCCAGTTCCCGAATAGATGCCGGTACGTTCATGTAGTTCGGTCTTTCCAGCATTTCCTCCTCGGCATCCTTCAGCTTTGCGTACATCCGGTTCCTTATGATCAGGGCAACAAAGGCGATCAGCATTTTCCCTTCCAGTGATTCACCGGTATAAACTCTCAGGCTCCGGTTCCCAAGGAAACTCTTGTCCGCTTTGAACAGCTTTTCTGAAGCATCCCTGCTTTTGTACAGATCCAGTGCCTCTTTTGCAGTCATTTCTGCGGATGTGATAATGCAGAAGTATCCGCACATTTTCAATTCTTCCTCTATGACGGAAGCTTTCTCGATACCGCAGACAAAGCACTGATCTTCTTTTCCTTCATGATAGTATTCCAGGCTGAAGTATTTTTCATAAGTCTTATCTATGACAACTTCCTGCCCTTCCTGCTTTTTCAGATATGCTGCGATACGGTCGATCTTCGATTCCAGGTCCTCGCGTTCAGCCGCAGCCTTACTGTAGCTATAATAAATGTGGAGATATCGGTCTCTTTCATCAGAATAGAAGACTTTTGTTTTCACGGTCGTGCCATTTACCTGGTAACGGCGGATCGTATACTGTCTTTTCTCTTCAAAACTCCCCTGGACTTCCCGGATCTTGTCATTTACGAAGGACTTCATCCCCTTGACCATGATCACGAAATCATAGCCCAGGCGGTCCATGTAGCGTATGTTCTCTCTGGAAAAGTAGCCGCGGTCCAGGATGAATCCCGCATTCTTATAACCGTAAGCTGCAGCCTTGTCCAGCATCAGCTGCAACTGAGATATATCAACAATACTGCCGGGATATGTCTCGTAAAAAAGCGGTTCCCGGTTGTTACAGTCATACGCGATAGAATAGTTGAAGATCGGCAGTCCTTTATCTTCCTTGGCGTGGCCGAACTCAACGATCTCGATATCACCAGCCTGGCAGTTTTTATTGGTAGAGTCATAAGAAATGTAGATCTTATCCTGTTTCTTTTTGATGCTGTTCCATTCGTTCTGGAACGATACACTGTCTTCTACAGAGATCTGGCTGATAAAAGTTGAAACTGTGGAATCGCTGTAGATCTTATACTCCGGCGCAAACAGCGGATGGTTGTAAGCGTAGTCGGGATAGTACTGGCCGGCATTGTTTTCCGTCGTCAGATAGTACACCGCCAGATCCAGGAACAGGCCGGTACCACGCGTATCACCATACAGTCCGTCTATGATCTTATCAACCAGGCTTTCCATCATCAGCTTTTGGATCACCAACCATGTCCCGATTCGAAGACAGCTGCTGCGTGTGCCTCGCCCCTGGTCATCAGGAAGTTCTGCATCCGGGAAATAGGTCAAAAAGTTTGGATTCGGATACATCATTCCCGGATCATCCTCGCACTTCTTCCCGATGGTGGTACGTTTGGGAATGTTGTACTTCTTATCAGGTTTGTAGACCCTGTCGTATTCGTAGTTGATATAGACAACACTTTTGATCGTTCGCTCGTAGATCTTCCCCTTAATCTCCGGGATTTTCACCTTGAAATCATAATACATTCAGCAGTTTTACACCTCGTAAATAAGTCTGTATACCTACTCAATTATTATACTAAAAATAGCCCGGAAAATCAAGAGAAATGCTGATTTTCCGGGCTGCTCAGGCCACATATTTTCTTTGAGTGTTAGCTCTCACTGGAAGTCAAGAAATAAAGGCGGCAGTAAAAAAGTGGAACATAAAAAAGACCTTCAGCCTTCGGTTATTTGTCAATATTTTTTTCGGTTATTTGGCTACTTGCTTTTCGGTAATCTGGCAATTATTGTTTCCGTTGATTGGCGTTTTGCTTCTCTATGACTTGTACTTATCTATGTTGCTATTTTCTTAGTAAAACATTATAGATTTACAGAGACTCAGCATAAATCAACAGCAGGATATAGAAAATTTCATATCCTGCTGTTCTGTTTAAGATTGCTGATTTCAATGCACGTTTTTATTCTAAATGATCTCCTGATGTACATGGTGGTATATCAGCCGATTCACTCAGATCAATAAAATCATCCTCGGGGGAAGTAATATAACTTCTGCGAAGATAATCATGTCCACCATCCACACTACACGCACCGCAACTACAGGTTACATAGTCATGTACATTCACCGATTCAATTGTATCGCCACAGTGCCTGCACTGGATGGCGTTTCTAATGATCTTTCGCATGTTCCATCTCCCAAGCTGATATTCTGGCTCCAATGCATCCCATTCTGTCTTAAATTCAGGATTTTTCAGCTGTTTAACCAGAGTCTCACGAAAATTTTTTTCCATCGCTCATCGCTCCCTTCGCAGATAATCTGAACGATATTGAATTGCTGTCTCAATTTCCTGTACAGGAATTGTCTGCGATTTCTTGATAAATCCATTTGTTAATACCGCCTTTTTACCAACCATAAAAAAGTAAAGAATTCCTTCTTCTAAATCTCGAGCATTCAATGATCTCATAAAAACATTCGTCATTATGTTTTTCAGCATCCATGATACGCCTTTTTCAAAATGGATTATCAATCGTTCAGTACCAGCATCCTCTTCATGCTGTCTAGCACGGTCAGCATCTGGTATTTTATGAGAAAAGCCGCATTATAGAATTCGGGGTAGTCTGTCTTCATCTTATTAAGCAGGGGAAGCGTATATTTTTCCGTTTCATCGATATACTCCGCTATCTTCAGCGAGGAAAAAGCGCCGGCCATGGTGGATATGTTATTGCATCTGTCCAATATTTTCACTACCGTGGCTTCCCTGTTTTCCGAAATTGCCTTGTAATATTTATCGTCGTCATTCACAGGATCCTTTGTCAGAAGCTTTACCGTTTTCCGGATATCCTCACTCATCGGGAGCTCGTCCGGTGCTATCCCACAATCCTCGCATACGTCATGCAGAAGGACAGAGGCCAGGATTGTATCCTCATTGATTCCAAGTGCCAGGGCATGGCAGGCCATCATAAGCGGATGATAGATATACGGTATATGCTCAGTTCCTTTTCTCACCTGATCTTTATGGCATTTTTTCATGAAAGGAAGTGCCTTCAATGTCTGAACCATGTTCAGGGATACGGCTGCTGCCTTTACAAATGTGTACATATGCTGTTCGGAAAACATCCGGTCATGCAGTTGCCATCTGTCGGCGGGAATAACCGCATGATCAGAAAGAAGTCCGGATAACGGAATGTGCAGTGCATCTGCAATGTTTTCCAGCTTATCCATATCCGGCAGCGATTCATTTCTTTCCCAGCTGCTGACAGTCTGGAATGTAACATCGAGTTTTTCAGCCAATTCCTGCTGCGTCAGACCCTGCGCCTTCCTTTGTTCACGGATCTTGTTCCCTATTTCCATGCCATTCCTCCCCTGGATGAGATTGATCACATTATTCATGATACGCTTCAGTAAAACAATGTAAAGCAATTCATGCCTGAATATCCATTCTGAGATTCAGGCATGAATTGAAATCATTTTCTGCAGTTCTGCGTTTCTTGTTTTCTTCTCTGTTTTTATCCTGCAAAATTTGAGGCGAAATTTTTTTACCTCCTTTACCATCTCTTTTCTTATCAACTTTTCGTACCCCTTTTATCCCGAACTTCCTCCGACAGTAAAAAACCGGAACATCAAAAAAGACCTTACTGATTTTTTCTTCAATCAGTAAGGCCTTTTCCTGTTCATCAGGAATAAAGTGCTGCCAAAACGTTGCCAGACAGCTGTTCTGAGCGTGACTCCCTTCTTGAATCCCTGCGGGATTCAAGAAGTATCGTTCGGATAGAAGCCTCCGGCTTCTATTCGAACTCTCTTAAACGGTTTGTGATGTTAAGCATTTCTGTTTAAGAATGCTGGTTTCAATGCACGCTTTTATTTCAAATGAAGAATAAAATTCCGGCTTACTGATTTTTTGTTGCCAAAATGTTGCCAGTAACTTATGACGCTTTTATACAAGCTCATTACTCTTTTGATCCGGCAGACACTCTCCAGTATCCTCCTTTGTTCGGTCCTACCCTTTCTATCATTTTTTTCTTCTTTAAACCTTTAATTGCATATCTGACACCGCCCTCACTAAGACCAATCTTCGCTGCCAGCGCCGGCTGTGTAATACCCGGTTCTGAAGAAAGTATCTGAAGTATGTGCTTCTCTGTCTTGCTGGGTTTATTTTCTATGCCAGTTTCTCCACTAGTTTCTCCGCTAGTTTCTCCGCTAGTTTCTCCGCTAGTTTTTATTTTGACCTGATTAGATTTTTGATAATTCAGATTCCAAAGTGTGACCGTAAAAACCGTTCTTTCCGAAAAGAAATCCGGTTTCAATTCAGGTAAATAGTTCGCTGCTCCCATGTAACCATCTATTATTTTTTTTATTCCGCTTCCTTGACGTTCCATATACCCCAGCCGGGCAAATATATCTGCTAAGACTGGATTTCTTCTTCTCGACGGTACCTTGGCAAGATTCCAATCTTGTATTTGTGTCCCATCGATCATTCCTCCTGGAGAATATATCTCCAGTCGATTATCGAAAATATCAATGTGTACTTCACTTCCCACATCCAGATAATCACGATGAACAAGTGCGTTTACAAGAGTTTCAAAAACACTGCGTTCAATATAATCAGGCAGCTCAAGTCTTGATTGCGGCAATTTCTTCCAGAGAATGTGGTTATTCCTCTTCACGAATTCCATTCCTCCATCCAACAGCTTTATAATACTTCCTTTGTATTCAGCGCTATCGGATGCTTCTATGATTCCTCCCGCCTTATCGATTCCATTCCAGCGAGTACAGAACAGGCGTGAATACCAAACAGGTGATTCATCCGCTATTAATGCTCCTGCATTTGTCAAATTGCCTTTATCATCACAAAGGCCAAATGAATTATAATTTTTCTCCTGAAAACTATCCTTTGTCCATGATTTATATCGTTCCTTAAGTTTACTGAAAGCAAAATCATCAAACAGGTATCCTGAATTCAGAGCATCCCAGGAGGTATTCCTTCCATGGAGAATCAATCTTTTTATTTCCGCAGCATCCGCAGGAACACTTTCATTTCCGATTCTAATGAATGCCTCCAGTCTTCCGTCAGCGGAATAATAATATGGTGTCTCTTCGCCTCTAAAAACATCCAGTAACAAGAGGGACACGCCTTTTTCCTGCTTGATCCGCATTCTGGTTTCAGGAATTGGCTGCATTTTGACCTTCAGTAATTCACTGATTTTTTCTGACACATGGCGAACATCCTTAATACCGATGATTTCATCAGTATCGGAAATACCAAAAATCAATGTTCCGCCAAGAGAATTTGCAAAAGCACTGACACTCTTCAGCCAGCTTTTCGGTTTCTTCTCCTCGAGTTCTGCTTTTTTATCGTATTCTGTTGTCTCACCAAGATACTTTTTAAGTTCTATATTCATAATTCTATCTTAACGCTCCTAATACAATAAAACCCTGGCAACAATTGGCAACAGATCTACCGGATAATACAAATAATCGATGGAAATAGAAATCACTGATGCTAGTGGTATTCATTATCTGCTATTAAGTTATCCGAAAAGAATTTTTTCCTATTCGAACTCAATGGTTGCCGGCGGCTTGCTGGTGCAGTCATACAGCACTCTGTTCACATGTTTGACTTCATTCACGATCCGGCTGGCCACAATATGCAGCACCTCATACGGGATATCCGCAGAGTCCGCCGTCATGAAATCGATCGTATTGACCGCACGCAGGACGATTGCATAATCGTAAGTGCGCTCGTCACCCATGACGCCGACGGAGCGCATGTTGGTAAGCGCCGCGAAATACTGTCCGACCGTTTTATTCATTCCTGCGCGGTCCATTTCCTCGCGGTAAATGGCATCCGCTTCCTGGACGATTTTTACTTTTTCTTCCGTGATCTCACCGATGATGCGGATGCCGAGTCCCGGACCCGGGAACGGCTGACGCATGACAAGTTTTTCCGGAATCCCGAGATGAAGTCCTACCTTCCGTACCTCATCCTTGAACAGGTAGCGCAGCGGCTCGATGATTTCCTTGAAATCAACATAGTCCGGAAGTCCGCCGACATTGTGGTGCGATTTGATGACGGCCGATTCACCGCCCAGTCCGCTTTCCACGACGTCCGGATAAATAGTGCCCTGTACCAGATAATCCACCGTTCCGATTTTCTTCGCTTCTTCTTCGAAGACGCGTATGAATTCCTCGCCGATGATTTTTCTCTTTTTTTCGGGTTCCGTCACGCCTGACAGTTTATCATAGAATCTCTGCTGAGCATTGACGCGCACGAAATTCAGGTCATACGGTCCTTCCGGTCCGAAGACTCCCGAAACCAGATCGCCCTCATCTTTTCTTAAAAGACCGTGATCGACAAATACGCAGGTCAGGTTTTTTCCGACTGCCTTAGAAAGCAGGACCGCTGCCACGGAAGAATCAACGCCTCCGGAAAGCGCACACAGCACTTTCCCGTCACCAACTTTTTCGCGGATTTCGCGGACCGTCCTCTCGGCAAAATCTTCCATCTTCCAGTCGCCGGAGCAGCCGCAGACACCCATCACGAAATTATGCAGCATTTCCTTCCCCTGTACGGTATGCAGGACTTCCGGATGGAACTGGAATGCATAAAGTTTCTTCGATTCATTTTCCGCAGCAGCATAGGGGCAGTCCGCCGTGTTGGCGCTGACCTCAAATCCCGGTGCCAGTGCTGAAATGTAATCGGTGTGGCTCATCCAGCAGACGGTCGGTGAATCAATCCCCTGAAACACTCTGGATTCTTTTCGGTCAAGAAGCACCTCCGTTTTTCCGTATTCACGGACAGGCGCCTTTTCGACATTTCCGCCCAGCACGAACTGCATCAGCTGGGCACCGTAGCACAGTCCGAGGACCGGCACTCCCATGTCAAATAATTCCGGCGTGCACGTCGGCGCACCCTGTTCATAGCAGCTGTTCGGACCGCCGGTCAGGATGATTCCTTTCGGATTCATTTTCCGGATGTCTTCCAGCGGTGTCCGGTACGAATAGATTTCACAGTAGACATTGCATTCACGCACCCGGCGCGCGACGAGCTGATTGTACTGCCCGCCGAAATCGATGACGATGACTTTCTCATGACTGTTCTGATCCATTTCCGTATCTTTCTCCTTCTTAAGGTTTAAAGTCTGCAGCTGCACAGTTTCCTGCTGCACTGTTTTTTCACGGTCCTCTTCAGCTTTTGATCCAGACGCTGACCGACCCTCCGTCCACGGTAAATAAACCGTTTCCGGAATCATCAATGACGGCGTTCCCTTTCTGATGTCCCGTCGCATCGATCCATTTCTCTCCCTTATGGGAAGTGCCGACGTACATTTTCTTGGAGCCGCCGGCATTATCGGTAATCAGGACTGCCGTGCCCGAATTTTCATGTGCCGCATCGCCTTCCAGCGTCCATCCGACGATGTTCGCATCATCGAAGTAATCATGCTGTGCACCGTAAAGCCTGCTGCGCCGCACGTTCAGCATGACGTCCAGAATGTCCCGGAATGCTTTCCCGCTGTGGCTGGGGATGCCGTAATAATTTCCGTAGAAGACGCACGGATATCCCTGAGGCCTGAGCAGCGTCACGGCATAGGCCAGAGGGACGAACCATTCCATGACCGCACTCTGGAGAGCCTGTCCTGCCTGCGTGTCATGATTGTCCACGAAGGTCACCGCCTTCTCCGGATCCCTTTCGACAAGCGATCCGTGAAGCAGGTTCCGCATGTCATAATTTCCCTGGCCATGGCTGGCACAGAAGAAATTGAAATGAAGCGGCACATCGAAAAGCGACATGCATCTCCCGCACGCATCGAGATATTTTTCAAGCACATTCACGTCCTGATGCCAGTATTCGCCGACCGCAAAAAATTCTTTCCGATTATTCCGGCGGAGCGTTCCCAGCCAGTCTCCGAAAAAAGTATCCGTTATGTGCTTGACCGCATCCAGACGGAATCCGCTGACATGCGTCGTATCAATGTACCACTGTCCCCATTTCTTCAGCTGCTCCACGACCTTCGGATTGCTGAAGCAGACATCCGCGCCCATCAGGTAATCGTAGTTGCCGTTTTCCGAATCGACTCCGCTGTCCCACGGCGTACCTTCGAAATTGTAAATGGAAGACTTGCTTTTTCTCTGGTCCCAGTCGACGCCGTCAAAGCAGGTGTGGTCCCAGGTAAAGGATGAATATTTTCCGTTTCTTCCGGGAAATGTAAACCTGGTCCAGGCCTTGATCGTTTCCGGACCGGAGACCTGACTTTCACGGTTGTTTCCCGCATCCTCAACCGCTTCGACATCTTCCGTCCCGTCCGCACCCATCATCTGATTGAAGACGATGTCGCCGTATACGTCGATGCCGGCAGCTTCCAGAGCTTTTACAGCCGCCGCATATTCCTCCTTCGTTCCGTACTTCGTCGGCACCGTATTCTTCTGGTTAAACTCCCCCAGATCGTAGAGGTCATATACGCCGTAGCCGACGTCATTCACGCCGGCCTGTCCCTTGTATGCCGGAGGCAGCCAGACAGATGTCACTCCTTTGGCAGCGAGTTCTTCTGCCCTCTTCCCGACGCTTTTCCACAGCGTGGAATCTGCCGGAAGATACCATTCAAAATACTGAACCATGATTCCGTTTTCTGCCATTCAATTCTCCTGTCGTTGAATCAATGCCTGCTGTTTACCGCTGTAACGGAGTTTCCGCTCTGTCAGTCCGCGTAAACGATGTAATCCTCTTTGCGCGGCGCTGCTGTCGGAGCATCTCCGTCCGCATATCCCAGGATGCAGATCCCGACTCCGACGTTGTCCTCGGAAATGCCCCATTCCCTGAGGAACGCCTTGCCGTCTGCATCGGCGAACATCTCCTTGGCGCGGTTAATCCAGCAGGAAGCCACGCCGAGTGCGTGTGCCGCCAGCATCAGATTTTCCATGACAAGGCTGGCATCCCGTACATAGTTCATCTGGACCTTCGGATTGCCGAAAACCAGAACCGCCGTCGGTGCGCCGTAGAACGGATCTGAATCGCTTCCCATGACGGCAGCATTCATTTTCGAGAGGGCTTTCAGCAGGACAGGATCCTGCACCACGACCATCTGCGCACTTTGCTTGCCCATTGCGGAAGGTGCCATCGTTCCGGCCGCAAGAATCTTCTTTAAGGTTTCAGCATCAATCTGGTCCTTCTTATACTTTCTTACCGCTCTTCTTGTCATTAAGCATTCCAAAGCATCCATTGTTATTTCCTCCTTATATTCTTATCAATAATCTCCATCATCTCATCTTCTCTACGATCCGGCCGCTGCGGTATGCCTCGAGCAGTTCCTCCAGCTCGGAAATTCTTTCCTTCAGCTGGCGGCCGTTATCCGTGTCGCCGACCTTCAGCCTTCTCGGCATCTGTTCCACGATTGTCCGGTCGGAATGAATATCCGACCCCTTGCGGATCGCCTCCTCCGTCGAGGTAAATGGTTCATGCGCAACCAGCATCATGCCCCACGAATTGAAGATCAGCGTATATCCGGCAATGCCGGTTTCCCCCTGATAGGCTTTGGAGAAGCCGCCGTCGATGACAAGCACCTTTCCTCCGCATTTCATCGGGCTTTCGCCTTTCTTCGCCTGCACCGGAACGTGTCCGTTGATGATATGGGAATGGGCACCTTCCAGGCCGAACTCCTTCAGGATGGAATCGATGACTTTCTCATCATCCAGCAGGCTGTAATACGGGTTCTTGATTTCCTCGTGCGTCTCCGGCTCCTTCAGGAAATATCTTTCGAAGGTTGCCATCCGGTGTTTTCCGAAAAGCGGGGAATCCTCATTGCACCAGATCCACCACAGGATATCTTTTCCTCTTTCCTTCACAATCGGATCGACCGAGAAAAATGCCTGCCGGACATAGGAATCCAGCACGTCGTACAGGGCTTTCCCCTTGTACTGATCGCCGTAGATTTCCACATCCTTGAAGAGACCGTTCCGGTCAAGCGGCATGCATCCGTGATACAGCAGGTTGCCGTTGCACACTTTATACAGCGAACCTTTGTTGAGCAGCAGCCGCATGTGTCTCTGCAGACGTTCGCAGTGGCGGAACGCGCCCTGCAGACGGTCGACCACATTCTGTTCGCCTTCCGTCAGCCGGTACGGATCTGCCGGATCGATCGTCGGAAAATTCCTGTCCGCCAGTTCGTAGCATTTCCCGTCCAGCATAATGGTGCCTTTTTGATAATCAATCAAATGAAGCAGCCGCCGGCTTTCCATTCCGAACTGTTTCCTTCTGGCGATCAGCTCGCCTTCCAGCTTGAACTGGATTATGGAAATTGCTTTATGCATCTTGACGTTCAGCCGCGTCTCTTCGGAAGACATGTCGTCCTGCGTACAGCCTTTCAGGGCAAAGCAGGTACAGGGATCGTGCTTGTAGACCCTGTCGGCAAATGAGGCCAGCGGCAGAAGGTTGATGCCGTATCCGTCTTCAAGCATATCCAGGTTTCCGTAGCGGGCGCAGATGCGCACGACGTTGGCAATGCAGGCAGTCTGTCCCGCGGCAGCGCCCATCCAGACGATGTCGTGGTTGCCCCACTGGATATCCAGGCTGTGATAGGTCTCAAGCTTGTCCATGATGTCATCCGCTCCGGAGCCCCGGTCGTAGATGTCTCCGAGAATATGCAGATGGTCGACAACCAGTCTCTGGATCAGCTCCGACAGGGCAATGATGAAGACGTCCGCCCGCCCGGTCCGGATGATCGTGTTGACGATTTCCTCATAGTAATCTTCCTTGTCCTGCACATCCGATTTTTCCGTGATCAGTTCTTCGATCACGTACGCAAAATCTTTGGGAAGAGCCTTCCGCACTTTGGAACGGGTATATTTGCTGGACGAATGCTTGCAGATGGCAATGAGGCGGTACAGCATGATTTTGTACCAGTCGTTCATTTCCGCTTCATTTTTCGCAAGCTTCACCAGATCGATTTTCTCATGCGGATAATAAATCAGAGTTGCCAGTTCTTTCGTATCTTCTTCAGAAAGCGTTCTTCCGTATACCTCATCAATTTTCTTGCGCACGGAACCGGAGCCGTTCTTCAGCACGTGGGAAAATGCCTCGTATTCCCCATGGATATCCGTGATAAAATGCTCGGTTCCCTTCGGAAGATTCAGGATGGATGAAAGGTTGATGATTTCCGTGGAAGCGGACGCAATCGTCGGATAGATTTCCGCAAGACATTCCAGGTATTTCAAATCTGTCTTTGCCATGTCTGGGTCCTTTCACTGGCTGTCCGCGGCATCTTTCTTTCAGCAGCCGCGGACCGGGCTCATTTCCCGATCTGTGTGTCCGGCGTTGATCCGGCACATCGCTACCATGCTATGATAACACAAAAACGGCCGGAAGGAATATACCTCCCGGCCGTTTCATGCAGAAAAACAACGTTTCTTACAAAAACTCAATCCTTGTTCAGCGGAATATCGTTAATCTTTCTCTTGACATACTTCGTGTGGAGAAGTTCATGCGCTTTCTCCGAGCCCGGTTTTCCGAGGAACTCCTTGTAGAGCTTCTGGATGGACGGATTCTCGTGAGACTTGCGGATTTCCTTCTTCTTGTCGTTGCTGTACAGAGCTTTTGCTCTCAGCGCGCGATAGTCCTCGAAGTTGCGGATATGGCTCGGGACGATCGGCTGGCCGCCGCCGTTGATGCAGCCGCCCGGGCAGCCCATGATTTCAATGAAATGGTACTGCTTCTTGCCGGACTTCACATCGTTGAGCAGGGCACGCGCATTGGCAAGTCCTGATGCGACAGCAACATTGACATCGGTTCCGGCTACGTTGTAGGTAGCTTCCTTGATACCCTTCATGCCGCGGACTTCCTTGAAGTCAAGGTCCTCAAGAGGTTTCTTGGTGACCCATTCAACTGCCGTACGGAGAGCTGCTTCCATGACGCCGCCGGTTGCTCCGAAGATAACGCCTGCACCGGTGGATTCGCCGAGCGGATCGTCGAAGCCTTCATTCGGAAGGTTTGCAAAATCGATTCCCGCTCTCTTGATCATACGGGCAAGTTCTCTTGTTGTCAGCGCGACGTCGCAGTCCGGAACATTCTTGCCCTCAGACTGGTATTTACGCGTGATTTCAAATTTCTTTGCTGTACACGGCATGACGCCGACGACAAACATGTCTTTCGGATCAATGCCGGCTTTCTTTGCGAAATAAGTCTTCGCGATTGCGCCGAACATCTGCTGCGGAGACTTGCAGGAAGAAAGATTCTCACGCATATCCGGGAAATAATACTCGCAGAACTTGACCCAGCCCGGGCTGCAGGAAGTGATCAGCGGAAGCGGTCCGGTATGCTTCGTCAGTCTTTCAACGAACTCGTTCGCTTCTTCCATGATGGTCAGATCCGCGCCGAAGTCGGTATCGAAGACTTTGGCAAAGCCCATGCGGCGCAGTGCCGCGGCAAGCTTGCCTTCGCAGTCCGTACCGATCGGGAAGCCGAATTCCTCGCCGATGGTGGCACGTGTGGACGGAGCCGTCTGTACGACGACATATTTCTTCGGATCTGCCAGAGCTGCCTCGACCTTGTCCGAATCGTCCTTCTCATGCAGAGCGCCTGTCGGGCAGACCACGATGCACTGTCCGCAGTTGACGCAGTTGGTATCTCCCAGCGGTACATCGTAAGCGCATCCGATATGGGCCTTGAAGCCGCGGCCGTTCGGTCCGAGGATGCCGATGCCCTGTGTTACATCGCAGGCTGCCACGCAGCGGCGGCAGAGGATGCATTTGTTGTTGTCGCGGATCAGATGGACCGATGAATCATCGATTTCATAATGTGTCCGCTCGCCGTCATAATAATGGGAATCTTCGATGCCGAGGTCTTTCGCCAGCTTCTGCAGCTCGCAGTTCTCGGAACGGATGCAGGAAAGGCACTTCTGGTCATGATTGGAAAGAATCAGTTCCAGTGTCTTCTTGCGTGCTTTGACGACTTTTTCAGTGTTGGTCCAGACTTCCATGCCCTCGCTGACCGGGTAAACACAGGAAGCCATCAGCGACCTTGCGCCCTTGATTTCGACAAGGCACATGCGGCAGTCGCCTACTTCATTGATTCCTTTCAGGTAGCAAAGAGTAGGGATGTCGATATTCGCCTTGTGGGCAGCTTCCAATACGGTGGTGCCGGTAGGTACGGTTACCTCGACACCGTTGATTTTTAAAGTAATATCTGCCATTTTTCAGGTTCCTCCCTTTACTCTTTGTAGACGGCGCCGAACTTGCAGACGTCCATACAGGTGCCGCACTTGATACATTTCTGAGCATCGATTTCATGAGGCTGCTTGACGGTTCCGGAGATAGCTGACACCGGGCAGTTGCGCGCGCACATTGTGCAGCCGCGGCATTTATCCTTGTCGATGTGATAGCCGATGAGGGCTTTGCAGACGCCGGCCGGGCATTTCTTATCGACGATATGTGCCACATACTCATCATGGAAATAGCGCATCGTGGAGAGCACCGGGTTCGGAGCTGTCTGTCCGAGTGCGCACAGGGAGTTTTCTTTAATGGCATAGCAGAGTTCCTCGAGCTTGTCGAGGTCATCCATGGTTGCCTTGCCTTCCGTAATCTTGGTCAGGTATTCCAGCATGCGCTTCGTGCCGATACGGCAGGGTGCGCATTTTCCGCAGGATTCATCGACCGTGAATTCCAGGAAGAACTTCGCGATATCGACCATGCAGTTGTCCTCATCCATGACGATGAGTCCGCCGGATCCCATCATGGAACCGATCTTGATCAGGTTGTCGTAATCGATCGGGACATCAAGATTCTCAGTGGAAATGCAGCCGCCGGAAGGTCCGCCGGTCTGAGCCGCCTTGAATTTCTTTCCGTTCGGGATGCCGCCGCCGATATCGAAGATGATCTCGCGGAGCGTCGTGCCCATCGGGATTTCGACAAGTCCGGTGTTGTTGATCTTGCCGCCGAGGGCGAAGACCTTCGTGCCTTTTGACTTCTCTGTTCCCATCGAAGCGAACCATTCCGCACCCTTCATGATGATCTGCGGAACGTTTGCCCATGTCTCAACGTTGTTCAGGATGGTCGGTTTTCCGAAAAGTCCCTTGACTGCCGGGAATGGCGGTCTCGGTCTCGGCTCGCCTCTCTCGCCTTCAATGGAGTGCATGAGGGCTGTCTCCTCGCCGCAGACAAATGCGCCGGCGCCCAGACGAAGCTCGATATCGAAATCAAATCCCGTGCCGAAGATGTTCTTGCCGAGCAGGCCGTATTTATGAGCCTGATCGATGGCGATCTGAAGTCTCTTGACGGCGATCGGGTACTCAGCACGGACGTAAATGTAGCCCTGTGAAGATCCGATCGTGTAGCCTGCGATAGCCATGCCTTCCAGAACGACATGCGGATCGCCTTCAAGGACGGAACGGTCCATGAATGCACCCGGGTCGCCTTCGTCGGCGTTGCAGCAGACATATTTCTGATCTGCGGCATTTCCCTTTGCGAACATCCACTTGCGTCCTGTCGGGAAGCCTGCGCCGCCGCGGCCGCGAAGTCCGGAATCAAGAAGGACTTTAATGACGTCATCCGGGGTCATTTCCGTCAGAACTTTTCCGAGTGCCTCATAGCCGCCCGTTCCGATGTATTCATCGATATTCTCCGGGTTGATGACACCGCAGTTCCGAAGGGCGATACGATGCTGCTTCTTATAGAAGTTCGTATCATTTAAAGAACGGACGCCTGTATCCGTAACAGTCTCGTCATAGACAAGGCGCTTGACAGGACGGCCTTTGAGAAGATGCTCTGTGACGATCTCCGGAACATCGGAATCTTTCACTCTCGTGTAAAGGGTTCCTTCCGGATAGACCATCATGATCGGGCCGAGTGCGCACAGTCCGTGGCAGCCCGTTTCAACAACCTGGACTTCATCTTCCAGGTCGTTCTTTTTCAGTTCGGTTTTCAGGGAATCAATGACCTTCAGACTTCCGGAGGACGTACACCCTGTTCCACCGCAAACCAAAACATGTGAACGATACATGAATAAGTCCTCCTCGTTTATTTATTCTTTGCGGAATTTTCCGCATCACGTACGGTATGAAGCATAAATTCGACGATCGGCTTTCCGCCCTCAAGATGTTCCTTGACGACGCGTTTCGCTTTATCCTTATCCATATGGACATAAGTGATCTTCGGCTTGCCCGGCTCATAGATCTCGACGATCGGCTCGTACTGGCAAAGTCCGATGCAGCCGGTCTGTGAAACCATGACATCCTTGACATGATCCTTCTGGACCTCATCGGAGATCTCCGTAAGAACCGGTCTTGCACCGGCTGCGATTCCGCAGGTTGCCATTCCGACAAGCACGCGGGTCTTGGCATTCTCTTCTTCACGAAGACCAAGCTGACCCTGCATCTTTTCGCGAATCGCTTTTAACTCTTCCAAACTCTTCATATCATTTCCTGCCTTTCTAAAGGTTTTGAATTCGTTTATTCTACCTGGCCGTGATCGACTTCCTGTTTATTTTCCGCAAGGTAGCTCAGGATGTACTCCTGGACCTCCGGTTCGGAAAATGGAACGTCTCCCAGGATTTCCCTCATTTCCCTGGTGTCAAGCGCAAAGGATTGACCGTCGTAGGAATAGGTATAGAGGAAATCTGTTTCAGGGTGATACACGACGAGCTGCTGTATCGTGTGACTGATATCGCCCAGCGGCATCCGGTCAATATTGGAATACTGAAAAGCCGCTCTTACATTTGTTCCTCTCCCGACTTCCGAGGCAATGGAGAAATCTCCGTTTGCCGCCAAAGCTGCCTGTTTGAGGAACGGCACTCCCAGTCCTACTTTCCTTGTCGTCCGTGTCGTGAAAAACGGATCTTCGACACGCTTTACCTGTTCTTCCGTCATCCCGCATCCGTCGTCGTCAATCGTCAGGACCATCGTATCTTTCACGGTGTCGATCGCGATTCCGATCCGGACCAGCGAAGCCTTTGCACGGGTTGAGTTCTCGGCAACATCAAGGATGCTGAGAGAAATTTCGGGCATCATGGTTTATTTGAAGGATTCAAGGATCGGTTTCAGTTTGTCAAGCGAAAGTCTCCCGTAGACTTCTCCGTTGATCATCATGGCCGGAGCAAGTCCGCATGCTCCCAGGCACCTGCAGGCTTCCAGCGAGAACTTGCCGTCTGATGTGCACTGTCCTCCCGCGATGCCGAGAAGTTCCTGAAGCTTCGAATAGATCGGTCCGGAGCTCTTGACGTAGCATGCTGTTCCTAAGCATACCTGAATTTTGTACTTGCCTTTTGGATTAAGTGAAAACTGTGAATAGAATGTTGAGACACCGTAGACTCTCTCCAGCGGAATCTGAAGCTTGTCGGAGATGATGGTCTGTACCTCAATGGGGAGATAGCCGTAAATTTCCTGCGCCTGCTGAAGCACCGGTACCAGACATCCCGGTTTGTCCTTCAGTTCTTTGATGACGGCGAGGAGGGCTTTTTCCTGCTTTGCGGTGCCTTTGAAGGGAACTGTAGAGATTGTTGACATAGAGGCCTCCTTGAATGTTGAATAAATTTTTAACAAAGCATGTATAGACATTTTAGCATAAATATGTCTGAAAATCCATATTTTCAAGCACTTTAGACAGATTTTTATTTTCTGCCAATATATTTTTGATTTTTGTATGCATGCCCTGTTTATGCTATACTGGACACGATATGACGACCCGATGCAAAAGGGGGAAAATGAAAATGACAATCAAAGATGTCATGGATATTACCGGCGCCAAAGTACTGACCGGGGAAGAGAATCTGAACCGGGAGGTTTCGAACGCCTTCGGCTCGGACCTGATGAGCGATGTGCTCGCCTACGCAAAAGACTGTTCCATCCTGCTGACCGGCCTTGCCAACGCGCAGGCAATCCGGACGGCGGACATGCTGGATATCGGCTGCGTCATTTTCGTACGCGGCAAAATGCCGGACGAACAGATGCTTGCCCTTGCCCGCGACAAGGACATGGTCGTGCTGCAGACCGGAAACTTCATGTTCACGACCTGCGGCCTCCTCTATAAGGCAGGCATTACCGGAGCATCGGTATGAGCGAACCTGCTGAACCGCTGGTCCTGAATTATAATGTCGTCAAAGATGACTACACCCGCGCCGGCGAAGCCTCCGGAGACGTCAAGAAAAAGCTTCGGATGGCAGGCGTCGATTCGGCCGTCATCCGCAAGGTCGCCATCTGCATGTATGAGGGCGAAATCAATATGGTCATCCATGCGGAAGGCGGCAGGATCAGGGTCGAGATCTTTCCGGACAGAATCCGGATGATCCTGATGGACAAGGGTCCCGGCATCAAAGACGTGAGCAAGGCTATGCAGGCCGGCTGGTCGACTGCTTCCGAAGAGGCAAGAAATCTCGGCTTCGGAGCCGGCATGGGCCTGCCCAACATGAAAAAGAATTCCGATACGATGGATATCGACACGGTTCTCGGACAGGGAACGACCGTGACGATGACCGTCAACTGCTGAACCAATAAAAAATATCCGGCAAAGGAGCTGAGGATTTGGCTGATCAGGTCAATACCTATTTTCACAGCGTCGGCATCGACAGAAACGCATGCAAGGGATGCATCCACTGCATCAAGTTCTGTCCTATGGAAGCCATCCGCGTCCGCAACCGCAAGGCGGTCATCACGGCGGAGCGCTGCATCGACTGCGGTGAATGCGTGCGCAACTGCAGTAACCATGCCGCACGCGCTACAGTCGACAATTTAAAAATACTCAGTACCCACAAGTACAATGTGGCACTGGCGGCGATGCCTCTCTTTGCACAGTTCAAGAATCTGGATGACCCGAACATTCTTCTGAACGCCATTTTGAATCTGGGATTCGACGACGTTTTTGAAGTGGCGCTCGGGGCTGAGATCCTGGCGAACCGTTCCAGGGATTTCATCGCGACCCATCAGGAGAACTGGCCGTATCTGAGTACGAACTGTCCGGCCATCGTGCGTCTCGTCCGCATGAGGTTTCCGAACCTGGCGGACCATCTTCTGCCGCTCCGGAACTCCACGGAAATATCCGCGCAGATCGCGCTGGCCCAGGCCATGGAGAAAACCGGTCTTCCGGAAGAAGACATCGGCATCATCGATATCGCCCCGTGTCCAGCGCACGTGGCATTTTCCCACGAGCCTCTCGGCATCAAAAAGAGCCATGTAACGGGGAACCTTTCCATCAAGGGAATCTATCCTCTCCTTCTCCGGGAAATGCCCAAGGTGCGTGACAACCCGAAGAAGCTTTCACGTGCCAGCTCGCTCGGACTGGGATGGCGCGCGGACGGCACCGGCGGCGGGTACATTTCCAATAACTATATCTCCGCCAGCGGCGTTTCGAACGTCGTGGAAATCCTGGAAGAGCTGGAAGACGACAAGATCGTCGGCTACGACTATCTCGACCTTTATACCTGCAACGGCGGGTGCGTCGGCGGCATGCTGAATGTGGAGAACCCGTACATCGCACGGGCGGACCTCCGTTCCGTGCGCGCCGCGATGCCGAAGAAGACAGCGAAAAATGACCTGCCGTTTGCCGGCGACATTTCCTGGACCAGCCGCATCCGCACGGACAACGTCTACAAGCTCGGCGACACCATGGTGGAATCCCTGCAGAGACTGGCCGCTGCCGAACAGATTCAGGAAGAATTCCCGGGTCTGGACTGCGGCTCCTGCGGCGCTCCGACCTGCAAGGCCCTCGCCGAGGACATCGTCCGCGGCAAGGCTTATAAGAACGACTGCATCTATTTCATGCGCGATCATATCCATGCGCTGACAAAGGAACTCAATACCATTTCCGACGAGATCAACACTTCCATCGCCGGGGAAAATGGGCACCCGACCCAGAAACAGGTCGAGAAGCTTCAGCATTACATCACCCAGCTGTGGGCCGAACTCAATGAGCTGGACAGCCGCTTCAAGCAGGAATCCTGAACGGCTTTTTCCGGAAATGAACCTGTAAGGGGGAAACGCAATGACCGTACAAGAACTGATCGATACCGGAGACTTCAAAGTCCTGAACCAGGGGGACGATCTTTCCGCGGAAATTACCAAAGTCTTCTGCTGCGACCTGCTGTCCGTCGCCATGAGCCATGCACCGGCAGGCTGCGCCTGGGTAACCGTCATGGGCAATATGAACACCCTGGCCGTCGCTTCCCTGACCGAATCCGCCTGCGTCATCATGGCGGAGAACACCGACATGGA
Source organism: Lachnospiraceae bacterium (assembly GCA_022647575.1). Taxonomy (GTDB): domain Bacteria; phylum Bacillota; class Clostridia; order Lachnospirales; family Lachnospiraceae; genus Chordicoccus. The sequence continues at coordinate 820,244 of JALCKY010000001.1, forward strand.
TGATGCGGGAATCGCGAAAGCTTCGCAGCAGGGCATCACCCTGCTGAAAACGTCCCTGCCGATTTTCGAGGCAGCCCTCAGCATCCATCAGAAACTCGGCTGACGAAAATGATCCCGATTTATTATGATTTCCATCTTCATTCCTGCCTCTCTCCCTGCGGATCCGAGGACATGACTCCCGCAAACATCGCCGGCATGGCTCTTGTGAACGGACTGCAGGCGTTTGCCCTGACAGACCACAACACGGCAAAGAACTGTCCGGCGGCCGCTGCGCACGCAAAGGAATACGGCCTTACCTTTCTCCCGGGAATGGAACTGACGACCCAGGAGGAAGTTCATGTCCTGTGTCTTTTTGCCAGAGTCGAAGATGCGCTGGCTTTCGATTCCTATGTCCACGAGCGCATCCAGCCGGTTGAGAACAAGCCGGATTATTTCGGACATGAAACCATCATGAATGAAAAGGACGAACCGGTCGGGGAGGAGCCTCTGCTTCTGATCAACGCCACGACGATTTCTTTCGATTCTCTCCAGGATCTCGTCGAGAAATACGGCGGCGTCATGGTGCCGGCCCACATCGACAAGTCTTCCAATGCCCTTTTGGCCAACCTCGGCTTCGTTCCGCCGGACAGTCATTTTACGACGGTCGAATATGCGCATATCGAAAATGCGGAACGGCTGGAAAAAGAAAACCCTTATCTTGTTTCCTGCCGGAAGATCACCGATTCGGATGCCCATTATCTGGAAAATGTCAATCAGGCTGTGAACATCCTCCATGTAAAAGAGAACACGCCGGAGGCCATTCTCGAAGTCCTGCGATCAGGACGCTCAAAACGGACAGAATGACGTCTTCGTTGCTTGAACAGGAAAGAGGGCTGTGCTAGAATTCACTTTGGCACAGTTTTTTTATTTCATCACAGGAGGAGGGTTTTTATCATGAAAAAGTATGCTGCTGAATTTATCGGAACAGCCGTTCTTACACTGTTCGGCTGCGGGTCCGCAGCAATCTCCGGAGGCGTAACGGGTGTTCTCGGCGTTTTCGGAATTGCGGCAGCCTTCGGTCTGTCAATCGTGGCTATGGCTTATGTCATCGGAGACGTTTCCGGATGCCACATCAATCCTGCCGTTTCACTCGGTGTTTTCCTGAACGGCGGCATGAGTGCAAAAGATTTCATCGGCTATATCATTTCTCAGATTCTCGGAGGCCTCTTCGGCGCTCTTCTGCTTTTTGCCATCATGACGAACTGCACCGGAATCGATGTCGCTTCCAACGGTCTCGGAACGAACGGCTATGACAGTGCTTCCTATGTCGGCCTGAATGCCGGCGGTGCTTTCCTGGTGGAAGTGATTCTTACTTTCGTTTTCGTCTTTACGATCCTCGGTGTTACGGCCCATGTCAAGAATTCACGCATCGCCGGTCTGGTCATCGGACTGACTCTTACGTTTGTTCACATTCTCGGCATCCCGCTGACAGGAACTTCTGTCAACCCGGCACGTTCATTCGGACCGGCTGTCGTTTCCGCTATCTTCGACGGCGGCGCTGCCTTCTCCCAGGTCTGGGTATTCATCCTCGCTCCGCTTGTCGGCGCAGTCCTTGCCGCCTTCCTTTACAGGCTGATCTGCAAGCAGGATGATACGAAGCAGGAAGCAGCCTGAAACGGGCTCTTTCCGCTCTGCATAACGGACAGCCGTATAAGACAGAGCTGCTCTGACACGCTTGCTTCTGCCGTTTCTGCACTCGCCGATGGATGGGCTGCTCCGAAAACTGTAAACAATAACGGTCATCCGAGAGGGATTCTCTCTCGGATGACCGTTATATTTATGAGAATGAGCCCGCTTCAGACAATTCTGCGCAGCCCATCGCATCGTGCAGAAACAGCAACGAAGCTGGCGCTATCGTCAGAGCAGCCCTGTCTCATTCGTTTGTCTGTGGGACATCTTAATAAAGCCCGCTAATCTCCGGTTCAGCCCATCTCAGGCCTTGCCGCTTGCGCTGACAGGAGTCGGACGTGCGGAATCGAAGACCGTGCTCACGTCGAACATGTCCTCAAAGACATTCGTCTTCGCTTCGCCGGAAAGAGCTCTCCACATCTGGAGTCCGTCGCAGTCGATACGTCCCTGACGGCAGTAGCGGTCGCGGATCTGGACCCAGTATTTATTCGATGCATCGACATTTGCGTAGAAATTATAGCCCTGGCCCTGATAATACGCGTAGACCGCGTTCGTAGAAGCATCATAATCATGCCAGTTTCCGATATCATTTCCATGGGCAAAAATAATCGTGTCCGTCGTACCCACGATGTTCGAGACATTGGCAATCCATTTCTCATTGTCGGCCTGAAGCGTCTCGACGCTCTTGCCGGTAACGCTCAGATGCCCCCAGGTATGGTTGGCGAATTCCCAGCCGTCCTCCTTGCATTTGTCCGCGATTTTCTTTGCCTCGGCAATCTCCTGCTGCCTTGCGGCTTCATCGAATCCGGGATGCTGGTTCAGCCAGGCAACCTGGTCAGACTGCAGGTTCTGGCGCTTCACGTAATCTTCATCCGTCCGGTAACCGAAGCAGCCGTTGTAGCCCGTCATGGCAAGAAGCCCTCTCGCCCCTTTATAGGACGCATCCGGGTGCTCCTTCAGGAAGGTATTCATGCGGGGCACGACATCATAATCTCCGACCGATACATTTCCCTTTTCATCGGTATACTCGCATTTCACATCGCCGTTCTCATCGAGGACTGCCTTGTCGGCATAGCCTTTCTGATCGTAGCTGTGGTAGTAGCTCCAGTCATCAACGGAAAGCACATAGGGATGCTTGCCCGCCGGAAGCATCAGGCTTTTATTCTTCTTGAAATGAACCGTCCCATCGGCATCGGTCGTCTGCGTCACCAGATCGCGCATCCGGACAAGGACGTACCCGTTGTCGTACATCTGCTGCGTAATCTTATCGAATTCATCGATGGTCGTCATCCAGGCATTGATGCCCGCCACGGTGCTTTCCCCCCACACGCCGGTGTCGAAAGCCCTCGCCGTGCTGACAATCAGGGAATGATAGAAAATGTGGGGAACGGTCGTGACGTCAACTGCCTGCAGGGTCGTCTTGGCGACCGTATACTTGGCGATGGCATCGATGACTTCGGAATCCGAATCATAATTCGGTGCTGTCTGCAGAAGGGCGATTGCCCCGTCGTAATCATACCCCGCCGCGATGGTTTCCGCCTGGGAAATGAGAGCGCGGTTCGCAGCGATCTGCGACTCTTCCGCCGCGATCTCAGCCGCCTTCTCCGCCTTCTCTTCCGCCTTCTGCTGATTGCCCGCAGTGATGCCCATCGTCACAATCCAGATTGCGACCCCGATTGCGACAAACACACCGAGCAGAAGAAGCGTGCGCATCAGGATGGTCTTCCTGCGCCTGCGCTCCCGTACCGCCAGCTGTTCTTTTGTAAGCTTCTTTTTTTCCATGTGCCCATTATAGCATCTTCCCTCCGCCCGAAACAACTCTTTCCGGACAATGCAAAACAACTCCCCCTCCTTCTTGCACCGCAGGGGGATTTCTGCTATGATGAATGGACTGAATCATTTGTCATACAGGAGGAAACGAAAGTGCCGGTTTGGGGGATATTACTGATCATATTAGGTGTTGCGGCAGCCGTTCTTCTGACGCTGTATCTGGTCGGCAGACGCATGCAGAAGAAGCAGGAAGCTCAGAAAGAACAGATCGAAGCGATGAAGCAGACGACCACGATGCTGATCATCGACAAGAAGCGGGTGCGCCTGAATCAGTCCGGCCTTCCGCAGATTGTCATTGACCAGACGCCGAAGCTGATGCGCCGCAGCAAGCTTCCGATTGTCAAGGCGAAGATCGGTCCGAAGATCATGACCCTTGTCGCGGATGAGAAGATTTACGACTTGATTCCTGTCAAAAAAGAAGTGAAGGCAGACGTCTCCGGAATCTACATCGTCGGAGTGCGCGGACTGCGCGGGCCTCTGGAAGCAAAACCGAAGAAACAGAGCTTCGGTCAGAAAATGCGCAGCAGGCTTACGAAAGCTCAGGATAAAGCTGCCGAACTTGACAAGGCAAAGAATGCTTCAGGGAAAAACAAGAAGAAAAAATAGAAAAGTGAATTGAATATTGATTTCTGAGAAATATGTCCCGCATTCCGGGACGCGGCCCTTCAGCCTTCCGTGCTGTAATCCGCGTCAGGGGTGCGGGATTCTGCTGTCAGATGAAGACTGCAGTCTGCCACATGCTCTTCATTCATGGACAGGGCATATTCGATCTGAAGCGTGAGGCGGTCTGCCTCTTCCTTCAGGTCAATGTCCGTCGTCGCGATTCCCATTTCAATCGTGCCGTACGGAGTCGTATAGTAAGTCAGGTTCGCTTTCCCTTTTTCAAAAATCATATCGACATCCGCAGTTCCGGACTTGTGCACTTCGACATGTTCGGGGTTCATCGTGATGACATTATGCGTCTTTTCCTGAAATCCTTCCAGGACTTCATCGTACTCCAGGACATGACTTCCGTTCCGGAAAACATAGTCTCCGAAAGTCACGACTTCAATCGGCTCCTCAGAAGGGTTCTCTCCCGCTTCTTCTCCTCCTCCGAGCAGCATCTGTATTCCTTTTACGCTTACCAGTACATCTTTTTTCAACTTTCATTCCTTTCGGCAAATGAATCAGTAGCGGTCGATCGGTATCATTTTCGCCGTTTTTACATCGATGGGCAGAATCGAATTGGCAAAATCCGCAAAGCGCTCCGCATCGTCGCTGACAAAGAACTTATAGGGATAAGGCTCATCTTTCCCGGGCACTTCCCCGTTCAGCAGATTCTCTTTTTTCAGCAGTCCGGCCAGTGCCTGCGCAGTTTCATACGCCGGGTTGACCAGCGTAATTCCGTCGCCGATCAGTCCGTGGATCTCACTCCGGAGAAGCGGATAATGCGTGCATCCCAGAATCAGCGTATCGATGTCTTTCCCGAGGATTTCCTTCAGATAGCGCATAATGATTTCATCGGTGACAGGATCATGCGTCCATCCTTCTTCAACGAGCGGAACCAAAAGCGGGCAGGCTTCCCCGATAACGGTAATGTCCGGGTCAATCCTGTGGATCTGGCGGGTATAGGCTCCGGATCCGATGGTTGCCTTGGTTGCAATGACCCCGACGCGCTTATTTTTCGTTGCTTTGACCGCCATCAGGGCCCCCGGCTCTACCACGCCCAGCACCGGCACTCCGGCCTGGTCACGAATTTCATCGAGAGCCATGGCGGAAGCAGTGTTGCAGGCAATGACGATTGCCTTGATATTCTGTGTCTGCAGGAAACGCATGATCTGTTCCGAATAGCGGACCACCGTTGCCTTCGATTTATTTCCGTAAGGAACCCTTGCCGTGTCTCCGAAGTAAACGATTTTTTCGTTGGGAAGATTCCTCATGATCTCCCGTGCGACGGTCAGGCCTCCGAGTCCCGAGTCAAATACTCCGATCGGTGCACTTGCATTATTTCCCATTATCTGTCTCCCTGATGCTGCTGTTGATTGCCTGTCTCTGATTGTCGATATGAAGTGCCGTGACTCTCATGGCTTCTTTTGCGTCGTGTGCCGTGATCGCTTTTGTAATCTCGCTGTGTTCTTCCACGAGCGAATTCAGGACGGCATGTTCCTTCAGATATTCCACACGAAAACGATACATCTGTTCCCGGAGATTGTTGAGGATCTGGATCAGCCGCCGGTTCTTGGTCGCCGTATAAATGACATCGTGAAAAGCGACGTCTGCTTCCGCAAGAGCAGTCAGGTCGCCCGAATCGATCAGGGCCGCAAATTCCCTCTCCCGGTTTTTCAGATCGACTGCTTCGGACGGAGTGATGCGCTGACACGCTTTGTCCGCCGCCAGAAGTTCCAGCGACTTCCGGACTTCCAGAACGTCATTGAGTTCCTGCACGGTAATCTTGGATACCTGCGCTCCCTTGCGCGGGATCATCACGACAAGCCCTTCATGCTCCAGCTTGCGGATTGCCTCGCGGATCGGCGTACGGGAAACGCCCAGCCGGTTGGCCAGCGTTATTTCCATCAGCCGTTCACCCGGCTTGAATTCTCCTTTCAGAATCGCCTTGCGAAGGGTCATGTAGACCACTTCCCGGAGCGGAAGGAATTCATTCATGTTGATATCAAGATTATCTGCCATTTCGTAAACCTCCGTTATTGTACGGCCGTGTCACGAACGGCCTCTGGGAAAGTTTCTGCCTCAGGATTTCCTTCTTTGCTTCATATGCTTTTTTCTCATCTTCGAAAATGCCGAAGACGGACGGCCCGCTGCCGCTCATGATGGCGCACAGGGCACCGTTTTCTTTCATGATTCTTTCAATCTTCGCGATGTCCGGGACTTTCGGACCGGTCACCCTCTCGAGGATATTCTCGCATTTCGCTGCCAGCTTATGCAGGTCATTCGCATTCAGGGCATCCAGCATTCCGAGAATATCCGGATGGTGCTTGATCCGCTCCATTTCAAGCTGCTCAAAGACCTTCTTCGTCGAAACCGAAACATTCGGTTTGGCAATCAGAATAAAGCAGGAAGGGATCGGATGGATCTGCGTCAGGACTTCGCCGATTCCCTCCGCCAGCGCCGTGCCTTTCATGATGCAGTACGGAACATCGGCTCCGATTTTCTTTCCCCTGCGCATCAGCTCTTTTGGCTGAAGACCGAGTCCGAACAGTTTATTCGTTCCGATCAGCGCGGCCGCCGCATCCGCAGATCCTCCGGCAAGTCCGGCGGCTACCGGAATGAATTTCGTCAGCCGGATCAGAAGGCCGTCTTCTTTCACGTTGAATTCTTCCATGAGCAGGGCTGCGGCCCGTACCGCCAGGTTTTTATCGTCTGTAGGGATATAGGGAATATCCGCCTCCAGACGGATTCCCGGCTTTCCCGCCGTGACCTTCATTTCCACAAGGTCATGCATCGCTACTGTCTGCATGATCATGCGGACCTCATGGTATCCGTCCTCTCTTTCGCTGACAACATCCAGCCCGAGATTCACTTTGGCAACAGCTTTGATAATCATGTAAACCGCCCGAAAAGCCTTCTCTGATTGTACAGAAAATGGCGTTCTTGTTTTTTGTATACAAAATAATTATACATACAAAGTAACAGATATGCAAGTCTGTTGTAGAACGGGAATACATCTGAAACGGAGAAATGGCTTGCTGTTTCAAATGCACAAAATGGATTTATTCAAATTGCGAATAAATAAATGCAAAGCACCGGGCAAATGAGAGATTCATTTGCCCGGTGCTTTGCATTTCCGCAGTCATCCGGTAAAACCTGCCGGTTATGTATTTCTGTCCATAATAACCTTGAGCTCTTCTGCCGTTGGCTTTCTGCCCATACACCTGTGGAAATACACGAGTTCTTCTGCAGTAGCCTGGTTAACGTACAGGCCGTCAAAGTTATAGGTGTCTCTTGAAAATATATTATATGTATATTTTATTCCTACCTGATCATACTCTGATTCACTATACTTGTCTGTCCCGACGAATCCGCCCGCAACACCTTCCAAATCTTTTTCATCAATTTTCTTCTCTTCGTTCATTTTTCTCCTTTTCACAGCAACAGTTATTTTACATGATGATTGAAAAGCGATGCTTCTGTTTTCATTTGCCTCATAACCGGCAATCTACAACAAAACTGAAACAAAAAGAAAAAATATTCAGCAAAGAGATTCGGCATGTCCCGTTTCAATTTCTTGCGAAACACGCCTGTTTTCGCTATAATGACAGTATGATACGTTTAATCATCGGTGTTCTTTTTGTAGTGGTTTTTCTCATTGTCTCCATCCCGATCCAGCTTGTCGAACTGATTGTCAAAAAAATCAGTCCGAACGCGGCAGAAATGTCGCAGCTGCGGATCGTGCAATGGGCTTTTAAAGTTCTCATTTTTTTATCAGGGGCTAAGGTCACGCTGATCGGCGAGGAAAATATCGCACAGGATGCACCGGTGCTCTATGTCGGAAACCATCAGAGTTTCTTCGACATCATTATTTCCTACAGCCTGATGAAAAACCGGACAGGATATATCTCAAAGCAGACGATTGGAAAAATTCCGGTCCTGAACGTCTACATGAAGCGGATGCACTGTCTTCTGCTGGACCGCAGCTCAATGGCCGACGGCTTCAAGATGATTTCCCGGGCAGCCTCCTTTGTCAAAGAAGGCGTATCGATCTTCATCTATCCGGAAGGGACGCGGAACAAATCGGGCGATGAAACGAATCTCGCCCCGTTCCATGACGGATCCTTCCTGATTGCCTCAAGGGCAAGATGTCCGGTCGTGCCGGTCAGTTTCAACAACACGGAGGCTCTTTTTGAGAGGCATCTTCCGTTCCTGCGTCCGGCCCATGTAGTCGTGGAATTCGGGAAGCCGATTTCGATGGACTCTCTCGACCGCGAACAGAAACGGCATGTCGGAGAATATTTCCGGAAGATTGTCCTGGATATGGTTCTGAAAAATCAAAAACTGGTCTGACCATTTCCCGATCATCTTCCATCTGTCTGATTGAAACTGTGTCCGGCCTCTGCCGGGAGTGCCTGTATGAGCAAACATGGGCGTTCCTGCCCTGAGTTTCGATGATTACTGAGCAAAAAATCCCCCTCTTCGAGGACCGTTCAAGCGAAGCGCGTTCCGCAGAAGAGGGGGATCTTATTTTTTGCGAAGCAATCATCAGAAACTCGTGGCAGGGTTGCCCGTTTGAGCATACAGGTACTCCCGGCAGAGGCCGGCTGCAGATTTCAGCCAGAAACCGGCTGCAGATCTCAGGCAGTGACCGGAGTCAGATTTTAAACGGACTTCGTCAGAAGCTCCACGATTTTCTCGAAATGCATGAAGTGCGATGCCTTGACCAGGACCGTATCGTCCGCCTGCAGAAGCGCCGGCAGGTCTTTCGCCATCTCATCCGCGTCGGAAAACTCCTTCACTTCAATGGCCGTATTTTCTTTCCGGATCTCCTCTCCGATCAGGGACGCAAGCGGGCCTGCCGTAATGACCAGGTCCAACGGCATTTCCGAGGCAGCCTGACCGACTTCGCGGTGAAGCTCCTTCTCATTTTTTCCGAGTTCGCCCATGTCGCCGAGAATCGCGACCTTTCGTCCGTCCGCATGGCTCAGGACCTTCAGTGAAGCTTTCATCGACATGGGGTTGGCATTGTAGCAGTCATCAATCACAGTCCTGCCGCCGTTCTTCAGAATATGGAAACGCCCGGACAGGGACTCCAGCGATTCAATTCCCTTTTTGATCTGGCGGTTTGTTTCGCCCCAGAGAGAACCTACGGCTGCTGCCGCACAGGCATTCATCACCATATGCTCTCCCGGAATCGGGACCGTCACATGAAAGGTCGTGCCGTTCAGATGAATCCTGCAGGAAATGCCTTCCAGTCCGAGCGGCTTCACTTCATCTGCCCAGACGTCATTGTCCGGACTCATGCCGAAGAAAATGGGCTTCTGTCCTTTTACTTCCCTGACTGTCCGGAGCTTGTCATCGTCTCCGTTCAGCACGGCCCTGCCGCCGTCTTTCAGGAAATCAAAAACTTCCGTTTTCGCCTTCAGCACTCCGTCCCGGTCTTTCAGGAATTCCAGATGGCAGGTACCGATGTTCGTAATGACCGAGGTCGTCGGCGGTGCAATGGATGCGAGAACGCTCATCTCTCCGAAATGGCTGATGCCCATTTCCAGAACCGCGATCTGATCCTCTTCCGTCAGTCGGAAAATCGTAAAGGGCAGGCCGAGATCATTGTTGAAGTTTCCAAGGGTCTTCAGGGTCCGGTACTTCTGCGAAAGGACTGAAGCGATCATTTCCTTCGTGCTGGTCTTGCCGACCGAACCCGTGACCGAAACGACCGGCGTGCCGAGCGACTGCAGATAGAATGCCGCGATTTTGCGCATCGCGTCCGTCGTCGATTTCACGTAAATAAACGGATGCCCCTTCGCCGCCGTCTTTTTCTCCGTCAGCGTGACAAGTGCACCTTTCTCCATGACCTGGGAAATGAAGCTGTGCCCGTCGGCTTTCTCGCCTTTTATCGGTATGAAAAGACAGCCGGGCTTTGCTTCCCTGCTGTCTGCCGTAACGCTCGTAATCTCCCTGTCGGCAATCTCATACGGCCCGAAGTAATCGCCGCCGCATGCCTTGATAATATTCCTGATCGTCAGATTTTTCATATTCTACCTGTCTTTATTGAAATGCTGTCATTTTTCTTATTCTGAATATTTCTTCATCGATACCCGGATCAGCTCTTCGCAGAGCGTCGGATAATCCATCCCGGTCTGTGCCGCTTCCTGCGGCATGAGGGAGGTCGGCGTCATGCCCGGCAGCGTATTTGCCTCCAGGCAGTAGACATCTCCGTTTTCATTCATCATGAAATCAAACCGTCCGTAGGCATCCAGCGCAAGGGTACGGTACCCGGCTTCCGTGTAGCGCTGCATCATTTCCGCAGTCTTATGCGGGATATTGGCCGGGCAGGTCTCGATCGTCGATCCGGGAGTGTATTTATTTTTATAATCATAGAAACCCTTGATCGGAGCTATCTCGATTACCGGAAGCGCATGGCCGTCGATGACGCTGACGGAAAATTCTCGTCCTTTGATATAGTCCTCAACGACGATTTCATCCTCCAGCCGGAAGGCCTCTTTCAGTGCTTTTTCGTATTCTTCCTGCGTATAGACGATGCGGACGCCGACCGAGGAGCCGCCGTTGCACGGCTTGACCACGACCGGGAATTTCATCGTGTAGGCTTCGATATCCGTCAGATAGCTTTCTTTCTTCAGCATGACTCCGTGAGGCGTCGGAATATTGGCATCCCTCAGCATGATCTTCGTAATGCCCTTATCCATGGCGATTGCCGAACCCACATGACCGGTGCCGGTATACTGGATTCTGAAAAGATCAAAGGCTGCCTGGACCTTTCCGTTCTCACCGTTTTCACCGTGAAGCGCCAGAAAAACGATATCGCTGGCCTTGCAGATTTCCAGGACATTCGGACCGAAGAAGGCACGGGATGCATCTGCCTTCATTTCCTCGATTTTATCATTGAAGGCGCTGATGTCAGCCGCCGCCCTGTCCACGTCATAGTTTTCCGGAAACGCATCGTTCAGATCCGCTTTGGCATCTCCGCAGAAAACATCAACCAATACGGCGCGATGGCCTTTCGTCCTCAGTGCCTTGCATACGCCTGTCCCCGAAACGATTGAGATTTCCCGTTCCGTGGAAATTCCTCCGCACAGTACCGCAATATTCATTTCCGATTCCTCCTGCTTGTCAAACGCTTTCCGGCCTTCATGCCGGCCGCCTGATCAGATGACCAGGTCTGTTGCTTTCTGATAAATGAGTCCCCTCGTTTCGCAGAACGAAAACATTTCCTCTTTATAGAGAACCGGCAGGGCCCATGAAAGGCCGCACCCTGCAGAGACAGCAGAAGGCGTCGGAATGATCCTTCCGGGCATGCCTTCCTCCCTGCATTTTGCTTCCAGTGCCATGGCATCGGTCGTTGCCGCAAAACTGAGAACCGTCATGAGTTCTTTTTTTCGCATTTCAGTATCCGAAGTCCTCGCCGATCAGAATGACCTTGATCTTCTTCGGAGGATTGCATCTGCGGATCCTTTCAAAATAATTGCAGATGGAATCCGGCGAATTGCAGTCTGCGCAGATGCCCGTCATCTTGCAGGGCGTCTTGATTTCAAATCTCTGCGCATTGGTCGTCGCCGCAACTGCACGTGCCCTGGCCATCGCATCCATGACCGTCGGCATGACCTTCTTCATGCTCGCCACGATAATGACCGATTTCGGTCCGAACGTCATGGCCGCGACCCGGTTGCCGTTTCCGTCGATGTTGATCAGCTGACCGTCTTCCGTAATGGCATTTGTCCCGCTGATGAAGACATCTGCAAAGAAGGCCTGCCTCATCAGGTCAAGCCGCTCTTCCCTGCTCTTCGCCTTATCCCGGTCAATGGTCTTGTATTTTTCACGGATGACATCCATGAGACCGATTTCCTCGGCGGTCATGCAGCCGCCCCAGGAAATGACATCGGTCTTCTTAATCAGCGACAGGGCTTTCTTCTTCGCTTCTTCGCCTGTCGCACAGTAATAAGCATCGAAATACCTTGCCTTCAGAGCGGCAACGACTTTCTTTCCCGCCTTTTCATTGCGGTCCGTTACTGGTTTTCCGGCCATGGGAATCCTCCTTCTTTCAAACAAAAGAGGGGGTTTCATCCCCCTCCTTCGGGCAGTTTCACTGCCTTTTATCATAGTTCTTTTTCAGCAGAACCGCAATATGAAATTGTCCGCCCCTGACCGGATCTCCGCTCCTACAGCTGAAGCACGATGGAAATGATGCAGAGCATTCCTCCGCCGATGGCATAGGCTTTATGGCTCGGCGTCGGGCCGAAGCTCCTTCCGCTGAAGTAGCCGACCGCTGCAAAGATGGCCGTGCCCATGGCAATCGCAATGACCATATACAGGAAATTGTACGTCATGATGCCGCAGACGACTCCTGCCAGCAGGGCATTGATGCACTGAAGCAGTGAAATCTTTAAATCCGTCCGGATATCTACCTCATCCATGCGGTGCTCGGTCATTCCGTTTTTCTTAAATGCCTGGATCAGCATTCTGACTCCGATGGCTGCGAGCAGGACGCCGGCAAATGCATGCACCCAGAAGGCCGAGTGTTCTGTCGTTCCGTTCTGAAGCAGCAGGCTTCCCAGCCAGTAGCCGACGCAGGCCGATGTCAGCTGGAGGGCAGCACAGGAAGCGACGATTTCCGCAACCTTCTTATCAAGTTTTACCAGCAGGGCACCGCGGTTGCACAGCGCTCCGAAAATGTCCAGAGACAGGGCAACGGCAATCATGATGATAAACAGGGCATGCATCATTTCTTCCATGTTCCCTATGCCTCCGTATTGTCTGCCTTGATGCTGTCCGTCTTGATGATGAACTTGACAGCTGAAGTCTCGCCCTGAGCCGCGCCCGTAAAGGTCGTATAGTTTTCAGCCGCTGTCTTCATTTCATCAAATTTGTCTTCAAGAGTCTTTGCATCCGTATTATACAGATCTGCCAGTTTCTGAATCCCTTCCGTGTTGAACTTGAGAACGCCGTCCTTGAGTTCGACGGAGCCTGACAGGAGTTTGGCAATGCCGTCCGCCAGCGTCTGGGCGCCTGAGGAAAGCTGCGCCGCACCGCTCTTCAGTTCGGACGACTTGCTGTCCAGTGTCGATGCACCGGATGCTAAAGTATTTGCGCCGTCCTGCAGCGTATTCAGACCGCTGTTCAGTGAAGAAGCTCCATTGCTGAGCGTCGAGGAGTTGCTGTCCAGTGCCGCCGTGCCGGCTGCCAGCTGCGATGCACCGGAGTTCAGTGTATTGAGTCCGGACGACAGACTGGAAGCACCGCTGGTCAGAGCGGAAGAATTGCTGTTCAGGGTTGAAGTGCCGGAAGCAAGCTGCGAAGCCCCGGAAGAAAGAGTACTTAATCCGCTTGCAAGGTCAGAGGCACCTGATGTCAGCTGAGAAGATGAACCTGTCAGAGTTCCGAGACCAGTGGAAAGCTGAGCTGCGCCTGCATTCAGTTTATATAATCCTGAAATCGTACTGGCATCTGTTGAGTTCACGCCGATGATGGCGCAGATTCCCTGATAAACCTTGCTGAGTCCTGTCTGAAGTGCCGTTATGCCTGCAGGAATTGCGGCAGCCTGGGTTTTCATTGTTCCGACTACAGTACTGACAGCTTTCACTGCCGCACCGGAAGCCACACTCTGAATGGTACTGGTAATCGACTGTGCAAATTTTCCTGAACCTATTGTAAAGTAACTGTCAACTGCCCCTTTTAAATTGGTCTTATATGTAGCAGCAGCCGTATTCGCTGCATCCTGTGCTGCTGATGTCGCCGCGGACGAAACCGCATTTGCAGCTGCACTTGTCGCTGCTGTAGAAGCAGATGCTGCTGCCGATGTCTTGCATTGAGATATAATACTGTCGGCCAAAGTCCCTGCAGCAGCAGCATCTACATTTTGCGCTTCAAGTGCTGTGACTATACTATTGCGTGTTGTATCATCAACCGTTACACTTCCTGCATCTACCGTTACATTTCCCGCATTTACCGTTACGGTTCCTACTGAAATATCGGTGCCGTTAATCAGATTGTCAACACCCTGATTAAGTCCGGCTGCAAGCTGTTTATCTGCTGAAGCAGTCGTTCCCTGATTGGTCGTTGCCCCGGATGCCGCATTAGCAGATACATCATTTAATTGCTTCGACCCTTCTGTCGAGTAAACTGTCATGGCTTCGCAGAGTGTATCCATTCCGCTTTTAAGACTCGAAATGCCGTTGTTGATGCACGGAGTCACATTGCCGCTTGCATCCGTGGTATCGGTATCAAATCCGCTCTTGATAGAATTCATGCTTTGGAGAACAGTCGATACGCCGCTGCTGACAGCTGCGGCACCGCTTGCCGCCGTGGAAACACCGGACGTATAGGCAGATACGCCGCTGTTCAGCGTATTGGCACCGCTTGCCGCACTTTCCGCTCCGGTTTTCAGAGCTGCTGCTCCATCGTTAATGCTTGATACGCCTGCCGTATAAGTGCTGACGCCGTTCGCCAGCGTCGCCGCGCCGGTCGCTGCGGAAGATGCTCCGCCGGCCACCTGCTGTGCACCGCTGTTCACGCTGCTGACGCCTGCCGTATAGGAATTGACTCCGTTCATGAGAGTGGCTGCACCATTTGCCGCCGTTGCACAGCCGAATGACAGTGACGCTGCACCGCTGCTGACCTGGGAAACACCGTCTGTGTACTGGCTGACGCCGTCGGACAGGGAAGAAGCACCGCTGGTCAGAGTCGGCATGTTATCGCTTGCTTCCTGGACTCCGTCGTTCAGGTCGGAAGCGCCGTCTGCCAGCTTATTGCCGTCATCCGAAAGTTCCGTTACCTTGCTGTCCAGGTCATCCGAGGCGCTGTCCGCATCTGCCGTGTCTTCGTCTATCGTGCTCTGTACATCCGTCAGCAGATTGGAGAAGACCATCGTCATGCACATGCCCATTTCAAATTTATCGGCATCCATCGTGATTTCAACGGAATCCGGGATATCCAGATCCGTAATCTTATCCCTGATTTTCTGAAGGGAATCGGAGGAGTCGCTGTCCGAAGCCTGGTCCACGGCATCCGTCGCGGTCTCCTTTGCAGACTGCAGACTTTCGTTCATGCCCGGGAAAGCCATGCCGACGACAACCGTATTCTTGCCTTCGGAAACGACCGAGCCGTGATCGACCGATACGTTGCTCACGTTGTCATTGGAAAATGCAATGCCGGTAACGGCCGTGAACGGTACATATACATCTCCGCTCTTGGCAGTGTTCGTATAATCAATATGGATCCTGACCTGACCGCTCTGTCCTGCAATGTCTTCCGGCTGAACCTGCTGGTCATTCAGATAGTAGGTAATGCTCTCGCTGACAGGCGGCTGCTCCGAAGTGCTGCCCTGATAGAAAATGTCCGATCCGTCTGCGTTCCAGGTCAGCGTATCTCCGTCTTCCGTATAAGTCTCATTTCCCTTGACGTTCGTGATATCGGTCAGGGAAGTGGAATCGGTAAGCGTGCTGGCCTTATCCGTATTCTTCAGCCAGTTGCTGACCGTGATGTTTTTCGTATTGCCGCTTGCGTCGGTAAAGACATAGACTGTCTCTTCCTTGTCGACGCCGTCCGTTGATCCGGTATTTCCGACCGCGCTGTCGATTGCGGACGTAATCATATTTTCTTCAGACGAAGCTTCCGTCGATGCGGAATCCGTATCCGCCGAAGACGTGCTCTGCGCCGCGCTTCCCGATCCGCAGGCGGCAAGTCCCACCGCCATGCTTCCCGAAAGAACGACAGCCAGTAATTTTTTCATTTTGCCTTTCATGTTTTTTTCCTCCTGTATGAAAATGAATCCGTTCTCAATTTCTGATCGATTCGTTCCGTCTACGCCGCTTCATGCATTTTATGCACATGCAGTTTTTTTCTTCCCGTGGTCTCCGGAAGGAAACCTTTGCTGGTCCGCACGATGACCGGATCAAACAGCGTCAGGATTGCCGGCAGCACCGTCATGACGGTTACCATCGAGATCAGGGCTCCCCGTGCCATCAGGATGCACATCGAGGAAATGATGCTGATGTTGGAATACATGCCGACTCCGAAAGTCGCTGCAAAGAAGGAAAGCCCGCTGACGAAAATACTCTGCAGGGAAGTCGTATGCGCAATCGTGATGGCATCGACCTTTCCTTTTCCGAGGCTCCGTTCCTTCTGGTAGCGGCTGGTCATCAGGATTGCGTAATCGACTGTCGATCCCAGCTGGATCGTCCCGATGACAATGGAAGCAATGAACGGAAGCTTCGTGCCCGTGAATCCCGGAATGCCCATATTGATGAAGATTGCAAACTCGATCGTCGAAACCAGAAGCACCGGCAGGCTGAACGATTTGAAGACGAACAGCACGATCAGGAAGATCAGGGCAATGGATACCCAGTTGACGACATTCAGGTCGTGGTTGGAAATCGTAATCAGATCCTTCGTGCAGGGTGCATCTCCGATCAGCATTCCCGTCGAGTCGTATTTTTTCAGGATCGTATTCAGCGTATCGATCTGTGTATTGACTGCATCGGATGCCGTCTTGTACTCGCTGTTGATGATGATCAGCTGATACTGATCGGACGTCAGGGCATCCTTGATCTTATCCGGCAGCATTTCCTTCGGGAAACCGGAGCCGAGCAGCGCATCGATGCCGAGAACGTTCTTCACTCCGTCAACCTTCTTCATTTCATCGCACATCTCGGAAATGTCTTCGCTGCTGACTGAATTGTCTGCCAGGACCATATGCGTCGCACTCATGTCGAAGGTGCTCTGAAGTTTCTGGTTCGCCTCAACCGATGCCAGCGTGGACGGAAGCGATTTGTCCAGTTCATAATAGACGCCGGTATGCATGTATCCCCAGATGGCCGGGATCCAGATGATCGCGAACGCAATCAGAATGGCTTTGTAGTGTTTCGCGACAAAGCCCGGCAGCTTGGAGAACTTCGGGATCAGCGGCCTGTGCTTGGTCTTCTCGATCAGCGGGTCGAAGATCAGGATCATCGACGGCAGGATCGTGACGCAGGAAATGACTCCGAAGAGAACGCCCTTGGCCATGACGAGACCGATATCAAGACCGAACGTAAAACTCATGAAGCACAGGGCAATGAATCCGGCGATGGTCGTCACCGATGAACCGATGACCGACTGCAGCGTCGCGCTGATGGCATGGGACATGGCCCGCTTTTTATCATCCTTGTATTTCTGCTCGTATTCCTCAAAGGAATGCCACAGGAAGATGGAATAGTCCATCGTGACGCCCAGCTGCAGGACCGCGGAAATCGCCTTGGTAATATAGGAAATCTGTCCGAAGAAATAGTTGCTCCCCATGTTGTAGAGGATGGCCATTCCAATCGACAGAAGGAAGAAGACCGGAGCAAGAAACGTATCCATGGCAAACATCAGGACGATAAAGGCCAGTGCCACGGCGATGCCGACGTAAATCGGCTCCTCCTGTTCCGTCAGGTTCTTCGTATCGACGATGACGGCCGTCACGCCTGCCAGGAAGCAGTTCTGGTTCGCGATGCTGCGGATATCCGTGGCAGCCTGCATCGTGGCATCAGAAGATGTCGTCGTATCATAGACGATGAACATCAGGGTCGAATCATCCTTAAAAAATGCATCCTGGACTTCCTGCGGCAGTGCCTCGACCGGAATCGAAAGATCCGCCAGACTGTCGTACCAGTAGACGTCCTTGACATGGTCAACGGCAAGAATCTTCTGCTTCAGTGCCGCAACGTCCTTATTGTCCATTCCGTCCACGACCATCATGGAAATGGCTCCGGTGCCGAACTGGTTCTCCAGAATATCCTGCCCCTTCATCGTCTCAATGTCCGAGGGCAGATAAGTCAGCATATCGTAATTGACTCTCGTATGGACCATTCCCCAGACAGACGGAAGAAGCAGCGCGATCGCCACTGCCAGAATGATGAATCTGGACTTCACAACTGCTTTGCCGAAATTACGCATTTGTTTCCTTCCCTTCTTTTCTGAACTGAAAATGAGTATAAAAAAAGAACCTCGGATTGAAAATATTCAATCCCGGTTCCCTGTCAAAAGCCTCTATACAAATCGCGGATTCTGTCTATGAACCCGGCGACATTTTTTCGGAAATGTCGACTGCTTTCAGTTCGTCAATCACATCCCACATCGAACGCTTTGCAATGTATTCGTAGATCCTGGCCATCTCCTCCGGAGCAGCCTTCATGTCTTCATGGATCCATTCCATGACCACATAGCACATCGACTGTGCATAATACTTTGCCACATACTCCGGCGTAATCCACGGATGCTTCGCCGATTTTCCCTCCCCGGCTTCTTCGAGGAAGAAATGAAGCAGCAGATTGTAGAGCGTTCTGTTGGCAATCTCATCCAGGGAATTCTGTCCCTGCGTCTTTGATACGTGGATATAGAATTCCTTGTCCTTCAAAAGATTCGTAAAAATAAGGACCAGTGCTTCCCGGTACATTTCATTCTTCAGGAGGATATGCACCGGCTCCAGAATCTCCGTTTTAATAATCCATTCAAGCAGCTCATATTTATCCTGAAAATGGTTATAAAAAGTAACACGGATGACATTTGCGCCGTCCGTGATCTCCTTGATTGTTATTTTTTCAAAAGGCTCCCTGACGGCCAGATTCTTGAGGCTGGCCGCCAGCGCCTTTTCCACATCGGGTTTTTCTTCCACTTCGGAACTACTCTTCTTCCGCTCTGTGCTCGGAAGCATCTTCATTGATCCGGTCGCTGACGCTTTCATGTCTTCCGGCCGTTGCAACGGGTTTATCTTTCTTCTTCTTTTTCTTCTTCTCTTCTTTGCGGTAATCGCGGTTACCCATAAAAAACGCCTCCTTACGGCAACTTATAGAATGTAGGATCGTGCGGCATTTCCCCTGTCTGTGCAGAGAATCTGTCTCCGGATCCATAGATGAATTTTACCACATTTACCGCCTCTTCACAATAATTTCACATTTTCCCCACAGACTCGGTACAAATAAAACGTACGATGCTTTCAACAGGGAATTATGGGCTGATATGCCCGGGAGGTAAATATGAAGAAATTAAAATCATGCAGAAAAATAATGGCAGTTCTTTCTGCTGCCGCACTGATTGCCGTATCGGCAGCCGGGTGCGGAACATCCTCAGCAGCATCAGGTACGGCTTCCGCGGATTCCGCCTCGACTGAATCTTCTTCATCTGAAGACAGCAATGTCAAATACGGCCAGGTCACGGCAGTCGACGGAAGCACCGTCACGCTGAACATGGGCACGATGTCCTCAGGCGGCATGGGCGCGCCGTCCGGCGACAATTCCGGCACGACTTCCGGCAATACGCCGCCTTCCATGCCGTCCGGCGACAACTCCGGCACGACCTCAGGAAATACGCCGCCTTCCATGCCGTCCGGCGGCAACTCCGGCACGACCTCCGGAAATACGCCGCCTTCCATGCCGTCCGGTGACAACTCCGGCACGACTTCCGGCAACACGCCGCCTTCCATGCCGTCCGGCGACAACTCCGGCACAACTTCCGGAAATACGCCGCCTTCCATGCCGTCCGGCGGCAACTCCGGCACGACCTCCGGAAATACGCCGCCTTCCATGCCGTCCGGTGACAACTCCGGCACGACCTCCGGTGACACTTCCGGTTCAGCCGGCGGTCAGAATGCTCCGGGCGGAGGACAGGGAGGCATGGGTTCCTCCTTCATTGCAGACGGGACGACAGCAACCATCACGATTTCCGATGAAAGCATCATTTCCGTCGAAAATGCAGGAACGACTTCCACAGGTTCCCTTTCCGATATCTCCGTTGATTCCATCCTGAAGCTGGAATACGATACCGACGGAACAACCCTGAAATCCGTCACCGTCATGCAGACCGGCATGGGCGGCGGAACCGCTCCCGGCGGTACGGGAAATGGTACTGCCGCAGGCGGCACGACGGATTCTTCTTCCGAATCTGCAGACCTGACCGGTGCGACGACAGTCGACGGTCAGACACAGACGATCGACAGCCAGACACTTTCCTCCACGAACGCCGATGAAAATACTCTTCTCGTCACCAACAGCGGAACCGCGACGGTCACAAACAGCACCCTGACCAAAAGCGGCGACACCTCCTCAGCGGACAACTCAAACTTTACCGGGCAGAATGCAGTTCTGTGCGCACAGGCCGGCTCGACAGTAAAGATTTCCGATTCAAAGCTGACCTCTGATTCCGAAGGCTCCAATGCCATCTTCGCAACCGGAGACAATGCCAAAATCACGGCAGACAGCATTACGATCAGTACCTCCGGAGATTCTTCCCGCGGTCTGGATGCCACCTACGGCGGCACCATAGATGCTTCGAACGTCAGTATCACGACGACCGGAGCCCACTGCGCACCAATTGCCACAGACCGCGGAGGCGGAACCGTCACGGTTGACAAGGGTACTCTCTCCGCATCAGGAGACGGATCTCCCTGCATTTATTCGACAGGCGATATCACCGTCACCAATGTAACCGGCACGGCGACCGGTTCCCAGTGCCTGTGCGTGGAAGGCAAGAATTCCGTGACCATCACGAAATGCGATCTCACCGGTGCCGGGGAAAACGGCGTCATGCTGTATCAGAGCACCTCAGGCGATGCCGATGAAGGAACCGCCCTTTTAAGCGCCGACAGCTGCTCCCTGACGACAACCTCCGATGGGCCGATGTTCTACATTACCAATACGCAGGCTGAAATCGACCTGACCAATACGGTCCTCAATTTCGGTTCCGGCACCCTGATCAGCTGCTCCGGAAATGACACCAACAACTGGGGCACCTCGGGTTCCAACGGCGGCACGCTTACGGTCAAGGCCTCATCCCAGACTCTCAAGGGCGACATTGCCTGCGACGCCATCAGTTCCGTTGCCCTTGCGCTGTCCGATTCTTCGTCGCTGACCGGAGCCGTCGACAATGCCAATACAGGCGACTGCTCCGTCACGCTCGACAGCACTTCTTCCTGGACGCTCACAAGCGATTCGTATGTGACCTCCCTTACGGATTCGGATACAAGCTGCAAGAACATCACTTCGAACGGCCACACCATTTATTACGATTCGACAAATGAAGCCAACAGCTGGCTGAACGGACAGACAATCACTCTTTCCGACGGCGGCACGATTGCTCCGATGGCCTGAGGTGTTTAGAAAAAATTAAGCATTGCCCACGCCTCTTTGTGTTATGATTATTTCATGGAAAACTTATTATTCCCGAAAATCAAACTGTCCGACGGAACGATATCCTATGGGGGCAATCAGGCGTGGTATTCTTCAAAGGCGGCAGCTGACGGCGGCTGCGGATCCGTGGCTGCGGCAAATGCGCTGACGGCTCTGGCCTCTTCCTCTTCCGAGGTTGCCAGGAAACTCGGCATCTCGCCGGGACGCGACGGAATCTACCAGGAAAGTTCTTTCAAGTCTTTCATGGAAAATGTCTACAGCTACGTCGGCTCCGGTTTTTATTTCATCCGTCCGTTCGGAATCGGCATCGCAAGATATGTACAGCGTGTTCTGCTCTATGCATCGCGCCGCGGCATCTACCTGCGGCCGCATGTTTATCCGACGGCGTTTGCGTCGTACAACCGTCCGGTCCGGTTCATTTACAAAGGACTTAAGGAAAACGGTGCCGTCGGGCTGATGGCCTCCTGGAATTCCTACAATGCCGTTTTTCCCTATCCGAAGGGAAGCGCCACGGCGAAGATCAAGAATCATTTCCTGACGGTCACCGGCATCGAAAAAACCGAAGACGGCGATTACAGACTGACCGTTTCGACCTGGGGAAAGAAAGGAACCATTTCCTACAAAGAAGTGTATCAGTCCTGGCAGGGCTTCCGGGCATTCGGCACGGCTCTCGTCTTCTTCACGGCAGGCGGGAACAGTTTCTCGGTAAAGAAAGACATCCCTGCGGCACCGCTGAAGATCTGGAGCGCCTTTATTGCCAATATGATAACCGGCATCCGCAAGACCTGAAAACCTCCGTAAAAAATAGCCGATTCCTTTTTGAGCGGCATTAGGCTTGCACACCGTCCGGGATGCGCCTATAATAAAAAAGTATTTTTGAGCAATCACTAATCACATTATGAAAGGAGCTGATTCCAATGGCAGACGAAAAGCAGGAAAACAGCGCAGTCAGCGAGGCTGAAGAGAAAGCTAAGGAATTCGGAGCAAAAGCCGAAGAAGAAGCAAAGAAATTCGGAAGCGAAGCAAAAGAAGACGCTGAAAAGTTCGGCGAAGAAGCTAAGGAAAAAGTCGGCGGACTTTTTGATAAGATTAAAGATAAATTCGACGGCGATCCGAACACGTAATCCAACAGTTGGTCATAAACTGCGAAACAAAAAGTACTTCCTCTGCGGAAGTACTTTTTTTGCGTTCTGTATTTACCTGATCTCAGCTACTCTTCTCCGTAGTCTTCGCCCGCCAGCTTCAGGATGTCGATCACCTTGTCCTGGGAAATACCCATGTCGTTGGCGATTTCATCAACCGTCGGCTTATTTCCCAGTTCGCGCGTAAGCTTTTCTATGCTCTTGTTCAGCAGTTCAACCTGCTGGACAAGCTTATCGTCTTTTTCCGACTGCTCGGCATATTCTTCCTTCGCGCGGCGGATTTCCCCGCGGATCGCTTCTTCAATGATATCGTCATCCGTATCCGGATCGCCGGTGCATTTCGTAAGTCCGGCTGAAAGTCCGACATACCCGTCTTCAATCATATCCCCGACAGGCATCGTACCGTCATCCATTTCACCGGCGATTTCATCAACCTGCGGCATCCATCGCTTTACGATTTCGTCTCTTTGCTGTTCGTTCATAATCAACCCTTTGCTTTTTTCTCCGCCGGCAATTCCGATGTGCAGTGCGGGCAGCGCGTCGCATCAATCGGGATATCGGATTTGCAGAACGGGCATTTCTTTGTTGTCGGTGCTGCTTCCTTCTTCGGTTCGATCCTGTCCTCAATTCTGTTCAGCGCCCGCACGATGAGGAAAATGCAGAACGCCAGGATAATGAAATAAAGAATAGCGGAAATAAAGTTGCCGAAATTGAGCGTTGAGGCCCCGGCGGCCTGAGCCTCGGCCAGCGTCGCGTAATGCTGTCCGTTCAGGGAAATGAACCAGCTGCTGAAGTTCAGTCCCCCTGTTGCAAGCGAAATCAGCGGCATCAGGATGTCATCGGTAAGCGATTTGACGATCGTGCCGAATGCGCCGCCGATAATGACGCCGACCGCCAGGTCCATGACATTTCCGCGTGTAATGAATTTCCTGAATTCTCCGAAAAATCCCTTGGCGGATTTTTCCGCCTTTTCCATATTTTCCTTGTCTCCGTTCATCCCATTGCCTTCTTTCCGCTTTTACCGAACTGCAGTTATTTGTTTTCCCCGGAATTCCCGTCATTCATTGACTGGGGCATCCTTTATACGTTCACTACTTCTCCGTACTTTGCATGTTCCTTCACCTTCTGCGTCAGTTCCGCCAGACGGCTTGTGTCCCCGATCAGGATGACGCCGACCAGGCGGTTGTTCTCGAAGGTATATTTCTCATACTGGCTGCGCTTCGTATCCTTGAGTTCCACCGTGCGATAGACCTTGTCCGGATTCATTCCGTTGTCACCGATGGAATACAGGGAAGTCCCCATCCCGTTGAATGTCAGCGCGCCGTCCACGGTCTCGTAAGATGCTTCACCGCCGGATGCATTCGTGCCGGCCGTCTTGCCCTGGTCGACTGCCTGGCTCCACAGGGCATAATTGACTCCGCCGAATTCCGCGCAGTCGCCTGCCGCATAGACATCCGGAGCACTGGTTTCCATCTTCTCATTTACGACAACCGCTTTCCCGCAGACGATGCCGGCTTCCTTTGCGATTTCGACATTCGCGCGCACGCCCGTGGAAATGATGACGAGGTCGGCCGGCAGTTCTCTTCCGTCCTTCAGGGTGAGCCCGGCGTCCGTAATCTTCGCAGTCTCGGCATCCGTCAGGAACTTAACGCCGGCATCCGCGACAACTTTTGCCAGAACATCGGAAGCGTCCTCCGTCAGCTGACGGTTCAGAAGCTTTCCTGCATTCTGCAGGACCGTCACATCAATCTTTCCTCTCTTCAGCGACCAGGCAGCCTCAAGCCCGAGGACACCGCCTCCGATGACAACAGCCGTCTTAACCTGCGGAAGCATTTCCTGTATTCTCCTGACGTCCGCAGTGGTGCGGACATGTACGACCTTCGGAAGATCCGCCCCTTCAATCGGCGGGATAAAGCACCTTGCCCCGAGAGCATAGATCAGACGGTCATAGACCAGGCTCATTCCGCCGCAGGAAACCGTCTTGGACGCTGTATCGATCTTCGTGACCTTCGTGTTCAGAACGACGGAAATCTGATGATCGTCGTAGAATTTCTGCGGCTCAACTGCCAGCTGATCCTTCTCGAAATCCGACAGCATGGCCTTGGTCAGCATCGGACGGTTATACGGCAGATCCGGTTCATCGGAAATGATCGTGATGCCGCCGGTGCGGTCATTCCCGCGGATGGCTTTTGCGGCCTCAAGTGGCTGCTGCTCCGCCTCCGAGGATGAGATATTTCTTATCCGAATCGTGCATGCCGGTTTCTCCGCTGTCTTCGACCGGAATAAAGTTCTCTTTGCCCACTCCGCAGACCGGGCAGATGGTCAGGGAGGAATCAAAAATGGCTCCGCAGACCAGGCATTTTACCAGGGATCTCGTGCCGTTCTTCGGCTTTGGTTCTTTCTTCAGAAGGACGCAGCCGAAATTGTATCCAAAATCATAGGCATCCGTCAGCTGGTTGGCGCTCGGTTTGAAACGAACGCGGAAGCCGTCAACGACCTTCAGCTTGGACTGCTTCAGTCTTTCGATGATATGCGGCACACCTTCTCCGGACCATCCGTATGAGCCGAAAGCGGAAGCCAGCCTGCCCTTGAAGACCGGCGGGAACATCCCGATGGTCAGTTTCCAAATCGGTTCCAGTGCTTCTCCGACAATCGTCGGCGTTCCGAACAGGTAAGCATCTGCATCTGCCATATCGCCTGCCAGCTTTGCCGTGTCGTCAAAGATCAGGTCGTAGCGGTGCACTTCGATTTCCCCTGCATCCTCGCAGCCTTTGGCGATCTGCTCGGAGAGTTGCTTTGTATAACCGTAAGCGCTGACATACGGCATGACGATGAGTTTCTTAGCCCTCGGTGCCGGTGCCGCGCACCATTCCTTATACCAGTCAAATACCTGATCCAGATGGGAATCCAGAACCGGGCCGTGTCCTGTGCAGATTCTTTCAATTTCAAGATCCTTGATGCGGTCCAGCGCATTGCTCATATACGGGCGCTTGAACGGTCCGATGATGCAGTCAAAATAATACTTCGTAGCATCGGCATAGCCGGCCTCATCCGTAACGGCTGACCTGACGATACCGTCGCACGAATAATGCGAACCGAAGGAATCGCAGGTAAAGAGCGTCTTGATTTCCGGGCAGTAGGTGTACATTGTATCCGGCCAGTGCAGGAAAGGAAGCACCATGAATTCCAGGGTCTTGTCGCCGAGGGAAAGCGTATCATTTTCCTTCACGGCGATGCTGTTGAAGTCATGGTTGACGATATGCTGAAGGAAGGAAATCGCCGTGCCGGTTCCGACAATGGTCATTCCGGGATTGATTTCCAGAAGCTTCTCCACCGTCCCGGCATGATCCGGTTCCGTGTGGTCCATGATCAGATAATCGATATCCGTGATTTCCGCAACCGATTCAATGTATTCTTTCATATCATCCCAGAAGGCAAACTTCGACGTCTCGAACATCGCCGTCTTCTTGCTGCCCTTCAGAATATAGGAATTATAGGAAGTGCCGTATTTCGTTTCCATGATGATATCAAAAACTTTAAGGTTCGGATCCAGAACGCCGGTCCAGTAAAGATCTTTCTGAAGCTGAAATGCTTTTTTCATAGCCTGACCTCCTTGTATGCTTGAATCTTCCGCTATTGTATCATTTTCGACCTGCTGCAACAAGCCATCCGCACATTGGACTGAATTTTACCCATCGGTAATTTTGAAATCTGTACGGATGCTGCCGCAGTAGTTCCCGATCCCTGTACAGACGACAGTGGCAGTTCCCCTATCGGTATTAGAAAAATATTCGACCGTATAATCGCGTCCTTCCTTCAGAATCATGCGGTTGTAATCCAGGACTACTGCCGGCGTCTGAGCACTGCCTGTCCAGATACAGTCTTCCGCACCGCTGATGTAAGCATTGAAAATATTTTCCTTTGTCCCGCCTGACTGATACGCATCGGTTGCCGCCTGTGAAAAATAGACTGTACAGCCGGCCGTTTCACCGATCTTGCTGAAGCCTGCGCTCTCCAGGGTTTCAGAGACCGCGGCTCCGGGCAGGGCTGCAACATAATTGCACTGGGCATCGGTCAGAAGATCCGGAAGCCGGCTCACGTCCTTCTCTGTCCCGTCCAGAATCTCCTCCAGGATTTTTGGTCCGCGTTTGCTGTCTGCATCCATCTGGCGCGGATAAGACAGAATGATCTTTCCGTCATAAGTCCGGATATAATCGGTTATATTCGTTCCGGCTGCCAGTTTTTTACAGGAAATGCCGCTGTCTGCTGCATGTTTTTCGATGATTTCCGAAGCATCTGCCGCTTCCGTCGGAATTTTTTCCATATTGGCTGCCGCAGTGAAACCGCCGTGCGTATAAACGAATGAACCTCCGAAAAAAAGAAGAAGCGAGAAAACGACTGCCGCAGCAATCCGAACCGCCCGGTATTTCCACATGCCGACAGCTTCCGCAGCCGCCGCAGCGATAACGGGTATCATCGGCACGATCCAAAACATGCGCCAGTAGACCAGCCCGCCTTCAAAATTCCGGACAATGAAACCCGGGATGGATGCAGCGAAGAAAAAAACAAATGACGCAGCCGCATAGACATTGAAGAAGCGGTATGCCGGGGAACGTCTTTTCCAGACAATCAGAAAAAGAAGGGCAGCAAGAAAAATCGGAAGATAGATTCCTCCCGCAAAGATCTTCTGCAAAGCCCCGACCGCGACGCTCATTTCTTCTTTCCCTCCTCAGATGAACAGATACAGAAGTGCGATGACCAGACACGGAGCCGTGCAGACTGCCAGTTTCAGAATCATTTTCCAATCCTTCTTCCTCACGCACAGAATCAGCGTCAGGATGCCTGCCGAAAAAATCGACAGAACCATGCCAAGCGATGTCAGAAGAGCTGCCGAAAGAAAAATCAGAAGAAGAAAGAGCCACTGCCTGAAGTCATTCTTCATTTCCCCCGCAAGCCTCATGAAGAAAAGCAGGATTGCCGGAAGCACGATAGCTGCAATCTGCGCCTTGCCCTGCCATATCCGTACCAGGGCAAAGGTTCCTGCCGTATAAGCTGAGAAATAGGAACAGGTGACGGCAAGCGATGTGAACAGAAGGAAAATGGCATTCTTTTTTCTGTCACCCCGGAAAAGCACCCTGCCGATTCCCATATCGATTCCATAAGTGCACAGAAGCAGCGGAATCGGAAGGACTGTGTGGGCAAGGACGACCGGGCGGATCCCGGAAGCAGCGGAAAGAACCGCATAAAGCAGTCCGACCGGAGCAAAGAAATACTGGCTCTGTTCATGGGCTGCACGGATCAGCCTGGTTCCCGTGGAAGGGTCAAAGGCAAAAAGCTGGTTGGTGTCGACAGCCGACGTCGCATAGGCGATATAATAGGAGTCATCCTGATCATAGTGCAGGAAAAAAACGACAGCCAGGATCTGGATAAGGACAGCGATGAAGGCAATGATTTCGAGAAATGAAATGCTGCGGAAAAATGCCGACAGGTTTCCGGGCAGCATCCGGAGACGCTTCCGGTTCTTGTAAGCCGAAAACAGAGAAAATGAAATCAGAATGAAGAAAAAGAAGACTGTCAGGAAAGACAGTGAGATTCCTGCCGCCATCCCCAGGATCGCCGGAAGATAAAAAGCCCCGCAGATGACAAAATAACCGGCGCAGAACGCATCGGCCAGTCCGCCATCCGAATCCTTCCCTCCGGCCGTGAAAGACAGGCCGAGCACAGGCTGAAGGATTCCGAAAAATAAGATCAGTACAAGGATTCCCATGTTTCCTCCTGATACAGTTTTCGATAATCTTCCAGCATTTCCGAAGAAGAACGGACATGTCTCCTTCCTGTCTTCGCTGCGGCAGTCAGGCTGCGTATCCGTTCCGCCAGTGCTTCCATATCCCCGTAAGGCACGAAATTTTCCGGATGCTCCGGATCCGTTTCCTTTGTGCCGCCCGTATCAAAGCCGCAAACAGGCGTTCCGCAGGCCAGGGCTTCCAGACAGGTCGTCGGATAATTTTCCCTTTTGCTGCAGATCACAAAAGCATCCGCCAGGGAATACCACTGTGCCAGCAGCTCCTGGTCACGGATCAGTCTCCATGGGCAGCACATTCTCCGGAAACTCCTGCTGCAGACTGCTGATACCCGCCATTGCAAAACGGATGCCTTCACCTTTCATTTTTTCAGCCAGTTCAAGAACCCGTCTTCCGCCCTTTCCTTCGCTCAGAAGATCCGGAGCCGCTGCAAAGACGACTTTCTCCCCCGGCGCGATGCCGTTTTTCTTCCTGAGCTCCGCCGTTTTCCTGGGCCGGAAAAGATCCGTATCGATTCCGTTGCGGATGACACGGATGTCCCTGTCCTTCAGGAAGGACTGTCTGATCCTGTCGGCAAGCCACTGCGACGGCGAGACGATTTTAAGAAGAGGAAAATCACGGAACATTTCCTTCTTCTGCTTCAGCATTTCCGCCGTGCGGTCGAACGCCAGCGTCGAGACGTAATCATGAAGCCTGGGGCATCTGCCGCATCCGTCCTGCCATCTGTTGCACTCATAGGCATGACCGCATTTTCCGGTGTACATGAATTCACAGTGGAAGGTCCAGACTGTCCGGATGCGTTTCTCCTTGATATAATCAAGCAGCGGCTTCAGATTGACGAAATAGGCATGCAGTTCATGGATGTGGATGATGTCAGGCTGGAACTCGTCAATGAAACGGATCAGACGTCCGGTCGAAAAATGGGACCAGCAGCCGGTATAACCGGTGAGCCGCGTCATCAGTGCATGGAAATCCGTTTCGGCATCGTACCCGAACTTCAGGATATTCTCCTCTTCCACGAGCGGGCCGCGTCCGTAGCAGACTGCCGCGTCATCCCCGTTTTTCCTCAAAAAGGAATAGAGATCGTAGACAATCTTTCCGGTGCTGCTGTTTTTGCAGTTGACATCAATCAGTAAAACCTTCAAAAGATACTCCCCCGTATTTCAGTCATCGATATAGATACCGGCATCCAGGAATTCCTGTTCCGTCGGTGCCGTGATCAGGACAGCCCTGTTGCGGCCGTAATAGACGAAAAAGCTTCCGGCTGCCGCCGCATGTGCTCCTCCCTCCAGAATCACCTGCTTCAGGTCCTGTATCGAACCGCAGCCGCCGCATGCAATGACCGGAATAGAAACTGCCCCGGTGACCGACTTTACCAGTTTGATGTCATAGCCCTTCATTTCTCCATCATGGCTGATGGAATTGAGCAGGATTTCGCCGGCTCCCAGCTCCTGCGCATAAGAAGCCAGATCCGCCGGTGTTCTTCCGACTTTTTCGGTTCCGTCTGCAGCATAGCAGCTGTATCTGCCGAAAACATCCGCCTTCGCATCAATGGAAACGACGATACTCTGGCTCCCGGCAAGACGGACCGCTTCCCTGACCATCTCCGGATTCCGGATGAACGAAGTATTCAGGATTGCCTTCTCATAACCAATGGAAAAAAGCCTGCTGATCTCTTCCGTCGAAGTGATTCCTCCGCCGTAGGAAAGCGGCATGAAGGCCTCGGAAGCAATATCGGCAAGCAGTGAAAAATCAGGCCCTGACTTTTCCTTCGAAGCGCTGATATCGAGGATTGACAGTTCATCAACGCCTTTGTTGTTGAAGATCCGGACGGCGTTGATGATATCGCCGAGATATCTCGGCTTTTCAAAATGGACCGTCTTGACCATTGACTCATGGTCAATCAAAAGACATGGAATGATACGAGGCCTGAAATACATCAGCTTTTCTCCACAAAATTCTTAAGCAGCGCCATCCCGTACAGGTGGCTCTTTTCCGGATGGAACTGAACACCGTATACATTTTCTCTCTGCACTGCTGCAGCGAAATCATATCCATAGCTGCAGGTCATCAGGACGTTTTCCCTGTCCTCGCAGACCGCATGATAGGAATGCACGTAATAATACCGCTGCGGGGAACTGAGCCCCTCCGTCAGCTTCGACTCCCTGCTGAAATAGGTACGGTCCCATCCCATATGGGGAATCTTCAGCTCCGATGCATCGCCGAAGGAAAACTTCCTGCAGGAAAATGGAATCAGTGAAAGCCCCGGGAGGCTCCCTTCTTCCGAACCATTTCCCAGAAGCTGCATGCCGAGACAGATGCCCAGCACGGGCCTGTGCTCCGTCAGTGCATAGCCTCGGATGACTTCAGCAAGCCCCAGCTCGTTAAGCCGGGCCATGCCGGCATCGAAGGCACCGACTCCCGGCAGGATCAGATGATCCGAAGAGCGGATCTCCTCCGCATCATGCGTCAGGATGATTTCCCCGACTCCGATTTTCTTCAGCATGTTCCGAATGGATCCGATGTTTCCCATCCCGTAATCTAAAATAGCAATCATTTCCGACTCCGATTTCCGTGCACTGCCGCCTACCGGTACAGCTTGTTTTCCGCACCGGTCTTTCTGAGAACCTTTGCACCTATCTCAAACAGGCGATACGAATTCTTATAGTCCCTGTATGTCTTATTCTCTCCGCCGATGATATCATCGAATTCCCGAACCGTGATGCCGAGTTTTTTGGCAATGTATTCCTTATCCTCCGTCATCATCTTTTCATCATAGGGATCATTCTTAAGTTCTTCCAGCGCCTGATCGCGGGTCATTTCACCCGTCAGAATCAGGTTGGAGAAGTAGCACCTGCGTTTATCATAGCCGAATTTGCGTGGCAGGTAATAGCCTTCGTAAAAGCGGGTAAAAACATTCTCATAATGCTTGTTCTCATATGCTTCCCAGCCGAAACGCTCATGAAGGAATTTCTGCGCTTCATTCTTATCGTATTTCACGATGTTCAGGGGAGCAACCTTCT
This sequence comes from Lachnospiraceae bacterium, assembly GCA_022647575.1. Classification (GTDB taxonomy): domain Bacteria; phylum Bacillota; class Clostridia; order Lachnospirales; family Lachnospiraceae; genus Chordicoccus. The sequence continues at coordinate 851,515 of JALCKY010000001.1, forward strand.
TCATGCCGCGGAAATAGGTATAATACAGACGGGACTTGAGGACGCTGCAGGTCGGAAAATCCTTCAGTTTCATTTTCCCGAACTTCTTATGGATATCCCTGATCAGCGTCAGGTCGTTCTGGTACACCCACTCCATAGGCGGCCGGATGCATTCCGTCGAATTATTTGCTCCCGTCAGCACATATTTGATTTTATTCTTTACTGCATAATTATACAGCCCTGCGAAGATGGCATGGTCCTGCGGCAGATCCTGATAGGGCACCTGCGATTTGAAAAAGGCAAGCTGCAGGTCGCGCATTTCCGGCCAGCTGATGACTTCCGTATACATTTCCAGATTCAGCGCACGGACGATCCTTTCGATGTTCTCGACCGCAACGTTCAGGTTCCAGCCCGTATCCACGACATAGATCAGCGGCCGGAGCCCCATGACCTCTTTAGCGATGTAGCACAGATAGGAACTGTCGACGCCGCCGCTCATGCCGATGATGCAGTCATAGCGTTTTCCCCGTCCGGCTTCTTTGATCTTATCTGAAATTTCCTTCAGCTCCGTTTCCGCATTGTCCATATCCTGCTTCCACTTCGGCAGAATATTCTGATAATAGTCACGGCAGAAATCGCAGACCCCCTTTTCATCAAAAGTAATGTGGGGGTCGGACGTGTCCATCACGCAGCTGGTGCATATCTGATAAGATTTATCTTCCATTATTCAATCTGCCTTTTCTCTTTTGCGTTTTCTCTATACTAATGTTTCGTGCCGTTTTTGGCAATAAGCAGCGCGAGCTGTTTCTCCGTCTCTTCAAAGAATCTCTCCTCGCTGAAGTTCTCCCGGAAATATTTCCTTCCCTTTTCTCCGCATTCCGAAAACTTCTCCGGCGCATCCAGATAGGAAATGAAAAGCTGCGAAAGCCCTCCGGCATCGCCGGCCGGGACGCAGGCTCCGCATCCGCTTTCTTCGATCACCTGTCTCCCTGCCCCGTTAATGGCACCGAGAACAGGCTTGCCCGCAGCCATATAGGTCTGCAGCTTTCCGGGAAGCGTTTCCCCGATTCTGTCCCTGCCTTCCAGTGTCAAAAGGCATGCATCCGCCTTCCTGTAAAATCCTGTCGCTTCCTTAAATGGCTTCGGTCCGTAAAAGAGAACCTTTTCCTGCAGATGAAGCTGCTCCGCCAGTTTTTTCGAATTCTCCAGTTCGGATCCGCCTCCGACAATATGGATGGTGAAATCTCTTCCTCTTTCGGAAACGGCTGCAGCAGCACGGAGAAGACAGCCCATGTCCTGTACCTTGCCTACATTTCCTATGAACAGAAAATCCGTATGCCCGTCCGGCTGCTTCGCAAAGTCATCCTTCAGCAGTTCTCCGCTTCCATACTGCGGCAGATAGCACATCCGGCTGCGGTCGCACCCGTCCGTCTCTTCCAGGTAATCCAAAAAGGGCATGGAGGAGACCGCAATACGGTCGCAGGCCTGATAGACCTTCCGGCTGACTCTCCCGACAGCTGAAAAGAAGGGACTGCCTTCATGGAAGCCCATGGCCTTGATGCATTCCGGCCAGATGTCCATGCAGTACAGAAATATCGGTCTGCCGAATCTCTTTTTAAAAGCAATGGCAGGAATTCCCATCGTGACGGGCGAAACCTGCCATACATAGATCACATCGAATTCTTTCCAGGTTCCGTGCAGGGCTGCACGGCGTCCGTTCCGGGCAAAGGAAAGATAGGACAGGCTTCTCCAGAAGGGGCCATGCCTCCTGGCAACCGTCGGCACCCGCCGGACATCCGCCCCGTAATAATCCTGATGACGGTTCTGTCCATGCTGATATTCTTCCGGGATCCTCGAAGTCGTATAATCCGGGAGGCCGGTCAGCACAGTCACTTCATGGCCGCGTTCGACAAACCTGCGCACAATGTCATTGACCGCATAAGTATCGGGATAAAAACACGATGTCACGACCAGTATGCGCATGAGCCTCTCCTTTCTTCCGTTTTAATCTGATTCTCAGGTATCCGTTTTATCCGTCGGCTTCATTTTCACGATATCGACCGAAGCATCGAAGCCTTCTGTGCTCTCCGGCACAAAAACGGCCTTAAAGGTAAGAAATACGATTTTAATATCTTCGATAACGCTCTGGTTTTCAATATAGGCCAGATCCCAGAGAGCCTTATCGTAAGGTGAAGTATTGTATTTTCCGTAAATCTGCCCGTATCCTGTCAAACCGGCCTTGACACGGCTCCGGTACCGGAACTCCGGTACGATCTCATCGAATTTTCGTACATGCTCAATCCTCTCCGGACGCGGTCCCACAATCGACATATCTCCCTTGAGGATGTTCAGGAACTGCGGAAGCTCATCGATGCGGAATCTCCGGATGAAACGTCCAACCTTCGTGACTCGTTCATCATCCGTCCGGTATGGGTTCACCTCACCGGGCCTGTCCGCATTTTCCTTCATGCTGCGGAACTTAATGATATTAAAAACCTTTTCGTTCTTCGTGCAGCGCTTCTGTCTGAAGAATATGGGGCCTCCGTCCTCCGCCTTGATGGCAATCATCGTACCCACAAAGATTGGAGAAAGAATGCCCAGGAAAAGGACTGAGAAAATGATGTCCAGCAGCCTCTTCACGAACAGTTTGACAGGGTCATCGTAATAATACTCATATTTCATGACAGGCGTATCAATCAGCATGCGGTAGCTGAATCCCTGCATGATCAGATCTTCTGCTCTCGGTGTGATGTAAACCTGTTTTCCGTGTCCCGTGCAGTATTCCATCAGTTTCTTCCTGGCATCCGTGGAGATATTGAAAAGAAAAATCACAGGATACTGATTAATCTTCTGCCATAGCTTTTCCGCCGGTTCCCTGCAGGATACTGCCTCCCGGAAATAGAACATGTGGCTGTATTTCTTCTCCAGCTTTGCCCGGAACACATCCGAATCTGACCTTCCGTAAACAATCAGCGCATCGGATGGTTTTACATGATGGATAAAATAGTTTTTAGCCAGCACGACGAGAACAATCACTCCTGCAATCTGCACCGCCGCACACAAAAGCCCCGGCCACAGTGAAACCGGCTGTCTGTAGACGAGACAGCACTCGATCCACAGGATAAGGTCGGCGAGACCGAAGGAAAGAATCTGGGAAAAAACCGTTTCCGGAATGGAATAAGTCGCGATCTTGAAAGCACCGTAAACACGCGAGAAATAATAATACAGCAGCCAGAATATCAGGATGGAAAAGATGGCTCCAAGCTTCAGATGCGTACGGAATGCATAATTATTATAGTAAAGAAGCCATACGGCCGTAAAGGAGCCGACGATGAACAGATAAATGATTCTTTTGTAAATCGGCAAAATATTCGTTTTATCCGTCATTGGACTGTCCTGCTGCTCCGTTATCCTGTAGTATGAATTAAAATAATCCTGCTGTGTGCTGTAAAACCGCTCTCTGCAGAACAGCCGGACTGTCTGCGGCTTTCCGCATAGATAATCGTATTATATCTCAAAAGCAGAGTAAAAAAAAGCCTGCACAGCTGCCCGCCATCCGCTTCTCCCCTGCTTACTGCGATGCCGGCCCGGTAAGAATGCCTTTATATATTTCCGCAAGTCTGCGTGCCAGGGCATTGCCGCCATACTTTTCCATTGCAGCCGCCGCAATTTTGCTGCGGTCATACCCGAAGCTGCCCTGACAGATTTTTTTCATGGCATCCGCAAGCGCAGCGGAATCCTTCACCGGTATCAGGATTCCGTTTGTTTCGTCCACGAATTCTTCGGGTCCGCCGCACTTCGTCGCGATAACCGGCAGTCCGCAGGACATCGCCTCGATGCAGGCAACGCTGAATGTCTCGTACTCTGACGGAAGGACGAAGCAATCCGCATCCGCGTACAGCAGCGGCAGCTGCTCATTCTTTACATTTCCCATAAAATGCACGCATTCTTCGATGCCGAGACTTTTTCTTTCCTCCTGAAGCTCGGCCATCATCGGCCCGTCCCCGACTGCTGTCAGTTCCGTATCCGGCAGCATCTTATGCACTTCCGCAAAAGCCTGCAGCAGCATCACAACGCCTTTTGCCCTGATCAGACGTCCTGTAAAAACATACCGGAAGTTCCTGTTTCCCCCGGCATTTTCCGGAGTTCCAACAGTTCCCGTAAAGACTTCCGACAGACAGTTCGGCACGATCTGCACGTTCTGTTTCGTCAACTTCGCAGCCGCATCCGCAAGCGGCCTGCTGACCGCCATGACTGCAGAGGCGTGGTCATAGCTTTCCGAAGTTTTCTTCAGGATGGTGTCGGAAAGCATATTTTTCAGAATACCTGAGCTGTGTTCCGTCACCGCATATGGTATACCGGTTTTCTTCGACAGCAGATAAGCAAAATAGGCCGCATCATAAAAATGCGCATGGATGATGTCCGGCCTGCCGAAGGTTTTTTCCACCCGTCCATAGCATGACAGAACCGCCCGCGGACCTGCCGCATCGATCAGTTTCTGAACAGGTCCGCACGGAACCGCATAGCGATAGACCGGTATCCCCTTCATCGTATAAGCGGAAAAACCCATCGGCCTTTTCCGGCGTACAGACCTGGTGTCCAGGAAAAGGACCGCTGTTTCTATCCCATTCCTCTGCAGCGCTTCCGCCTGGCTGGCAAGAAAAACCGCATTCTGGCATCCGCATTCATCCGGATAGGAAGTCGTCAGCAGCAGGATTTTCATGATTTCTCCTTTTCCGCAGCTGCATCGCCTGAGGTGCGCAGAGCTGTTTTCATATCTTTAATAAACGGAATGGATACAAGACAGCACAGCGCCAATGCTGCGGACCCGAAAATGACAAGGTTCAGAATCGTCCCGAAGGAAATAAAATGATGAATCAGAATCACGATCCCGCTTGCTGCTGCGCAGCGCAGCATAGCCAGCAGGATCTTCCTGTACGGAAATGCTTCCCTGAACCGGATATCCGCCTTCCGGCAGCCGATGCTGCTCTGGACGATAAAATTCGCAGTCGAAATCAGCAGTGTCGCGACAGCCGGCCCGATAATGCCGAAAAAATGCAGCAGTACCGCATTCAGTACGATATTGGCTCCGAGCGCCGCACAGTTGCAGATTAAAAGGAGCCTGGAATTGCCCGTCACAGTCAGGAGAAGTCCCGGATATGCAAAACCGATGATGTCCACAAAAAGATATACGATGAAAATCGGCAGACCGCTGATATATTTCTCGGAATACAGGAATATGACCGCATCCCTTGAAACGGCAAGGACCGCCATGCCGATCAGAACTGTCGTCAGCGCACCGCTGAAATAATAAACATTCAGGTACTGGTAAATCTCCGCCTGTTTTTTTTCATGGATGCTCTTCGTCAAATGCGGTATGATCAGCGAGGAAATGGACGCTGCGAACAGGGCAACGGGCAGCTGTCTCGATACCGCCGCGTATGTCGCATAATCCGCCGTCGGGCACTGGTTGCTGATCATCAGCTTGTCACACTCCCGCATGATGCTGTTCACGACAATGGCGATGCCGAGCGGAATGCTGTATTTCAGGATGGTCCCGAAAAGCTTTGCATCGTATTGCAGGATGCGGATCTTATGTTCCGTCCTGCGGTTATAGTAGACCAGGAAATACAGGATCTGCAGAAGGTCCAGTACAATCATGAAAATCCAGTACAGCATGACCTGCTGAGTCCCGCAGAAAACAGCGATGATCGTGACCACCAGCTTCAGGCTGGAAAACAGCAGATTCCGGATTGCAATTTCCCGTGCAAGAGACGCCGAGAAGAACAGCATCTGGCAGCTGTTGATCAGATTCGTAAACAGCGGTTCGATCAGGATGATCGGGATGATATACTGCAGATCTGGATTCTGCATCCAGTCGGCAATAAAGACCCGTGCGAAGAAAAGAAAGAGAGCGGCTGCGACACCTGCAAGCGTCTGGATAAAGAAAATGGTATTCAGATAAACCGTACGCCTGTTTTCATCCGCATTGCGGTTATAATAAAACGTCACGCTGTCCGCCAGTCCCAGAAGGGAAAGGCTGGCCGCCAGGGTGACACAGGTCGTCGACTGTGAATACAGGGCGAAATTCCCGGTACTGAGGCTGTGCGCAAGGATCATGGTCTGAACCATGCCCAGGATCATCGTCACGACCTTTACGACCGTCAGCAGCACGGAATCGCCTATCAGCTTCTTACTGTTCATCGGATCAGAACTTTCTCCATACCATCCTGTTCACGACAGACGTGCAGGACTGAATAATCTTTACCACCTTCATGCTGACATTTTCATCCGTATAATCGGGAACCGGTGCACCGTAATCCTGTCTCGCATTCAGGGTTACCGCCGTTTCAGCCGCCTGCAGGATTGAATCACGGTCAATGCCGGCAAGCACGAAATTTCCTTTTTCAAGAGCCTCCGGGCGTTCTGTTGAGGTTCGGATGCAGACAGCCGGGAAAGGATGCCCGACGCCTGTAAAATAGCAGCTCTCCTCCGGCAGGGTGCCGGAATCCGAAATCACGGCAAAAGCATTCATCTGCAGATGATTGTAGTCATGAAATCCGAGCGGCTCATGAATGACGACATGAGGATTGAGAACAAAACCGGATTCCTGCAGACGTTTTCTGGAACGCGGATGGCAGGAATAGAGAATCGGCATGTCATATTTTTCAGCCAGCGCATTGATGGCCGTAAACAGCGACCGGAAATTCTCTTCCTTGTCGATGTTTTCCTCCCTGTGCGCGGAGAGGACAATATATTTTCCGGCCTCCAGTCCGAGCCTTTTAAGGATATCCGACTTTTCAATCGCTTCCAGATTGGCATGCAGCACCTCGGCCATCGGAGAACCCGTCACAAAAGTCCTCTCCTTCGGAAGGCCGCATTCAGCCAGGTACCTGCGGGCGTATTCGGAATAGGCCATGTTGACATCGGAAATGATATCAACGATCCGCCGGTTCGTTTCCTCCGGCAGGCACTCGTCCTTGCAGCGGTTTCCCGCCTCCATATGAAAGACCGGGATGTGCAGTCTTTTGGCGGAAATCGCCGAAAGGCAGGAATTCGTATCCCCGAGGATAAGAAGTGCATCCGGGCAGATCCGGCACATCAGCTTATAGGAAGCATCGATGATGTTGCCGACTGTTTCCCCCAGATCTTCCCCGACCGCATCCATATAGACTTCCGGGTCCTCCAGTTTCAGGTCATGGAAGAAAATGCCGTTCAGGCTGTAATCATAATTCTGTCCCGTATGGGCCAGAATCGTATCGAAATACTGCCGGCATTTTTTGATCACGGCGGAAAGCCGGATGATTTCCGGCCTTGTGCCGACGATAATCAGAAGCTTCAGTTTTCCGTCTTCACGGAATGCGATATCCGAATAATCCTTTTTCATTGTCATTTTCACACTTCCTCGTGAAATGTATCCGGCTTCTTCCTGTCGAATGTTTCATTTGCCCACATCACCGTAACCAGGTCATCTGTTTCCGAGAGGTTCGTGATGCTGTGTGTATACCCCGGCAGCATATGCACCGCCTCAATTTTTTCTCCGGACACTTCAAATTCCAGCACCTCACTGCTGCCGATCCTGCGTTCCCTGATCAGGGCGTGTCCGGAAACGACTATGAAAAATTCCCATTTGCTCTGATGCCAGTGTTCACCCTTCGTAATGCCCGGACGGGAAATGTTGACGCTGAACTGCCCGCAGTTTTCAGTTTTCAAAAGTTCCGTGAAACTGCCGCGCGCATCGCTGTTCATTTTCAGCGGAAAGGAGACCTTCTCTTTCGGCAGATAAGACAAATATGTCGAATACAGTTTCTTTTCAAAAGAGCCCGCTGGAATCTGCGGCATCATCAGCGTATCCGGCTGGGCATGGAAAACCTGCAGCAGATCTGCAATTCTGCCCAGTGTCTCGTGATGCGTCACCGGTGCAAAACAGTATTTACCATCCCTGTCCGGAACGGCTGTCATGCCGTCGAAGCAGCATCTGTGCTCTCTTCCTTCCAGTGCATCCAGCATTTCTTCCAGCAGATCGTCAATATAAAGAAGCTCCAGTTCCGTCGAACGGTCATTGACCGTAACCGGCAAATCGTTTGCAGTATGATGGCAGAAGGTAGCCACGGCGGAATTGTAATCGGGCCGGCACCATTTTCCAAAAAGGTTGGGGAAACGGTAGACCAGGACTTTGGCTCCGGTTTGTTCCGCATAATCGAAGAAAAGCTCTTCAGCTGCCATCTTCGATGCTCCATAGACAGAACCTGAAAAGCGTCCCTGCTGAGAAGCCTGAATTGAGGAGGACAGCATGACCGGGCAGGTATTGCCCGCTGCGGCAAGCAGTTCCAGAAGTTTCCGGGAAAGATCACGGTTCCCGGTCATGAAATCATCCCGGTTTTCCGGGCGATTGACTCCCGCCAGATGAAAGACGAAATCGCAGCTCCTGCAGAATTCTGCCAGCTCCGTTTCCGGCGTGTCCAGATCGAAGCGATAGATCTCCTCAATCTTCAGTTCCGGGCGCGTACCGTCCAGACCCTTTCTCAGGTTCTCCAGACAGGCGCAGAGGTTGCGCCCGACGAACCCCGAAGCTCCGGTGATCAGAATCTTCATTTCTCTTCCTTCTCCAGAAGCTCACGGACATAATCCGTGGTCAGCAGCTTCCGGACAGTTCCGTCGACATCCAGCCGATTCGTATTGTCGCTGGTATAGGCTTCATCCGCCATCGTGCGGATTTCCCCGTTTACGACGAACTGATCGTAATTGAGGTCGCGGCTGTCCGCTGAAACACAGAAATATTTGCCCATGTCCGTACTGCGCACGCGTTCCTCCCGCGTCATCAGTGTTTCGTAAAGCTTCTCGCCGTGACGGGTCCCGATGATTTTCGTTTCGGTATTTCCGAACAGCTTCTGAACCGCCGTTCCCAGATCGCCGATTGTCGATGCATCCGCTTTCTGTATGAAAAGATCACCCGGATGTGCATGCTCGAAAGCAAACATCACGAGAGCCACTGCCTCATCCAGATTCATCATGAACCTTGTCATCTTTGGATCCGTGATCGTAATCGGCAGGCCTTTTTTTATCTGGTCGACGAAAAGGGGAATGACGGAGCCGCGGCTGCACATGACGTTGCCGTACCGGGTGCAGCACAGGATTGTTCCGCGCTCCGCCGCAACCCGGGCATTGGCATACATGACATGCTCCGCCATGGCCTTGCTCATTCCCATTGTGTTGATCGGATAGGCTGCCTTGTCAGTCGACAGAAGGACCACGCTTTTTACATGGTTCTGCATCGCTGCATGGACCACGTTATCTGTCCCGCAGATATTTGTACGGACTGCCTCCATCGGGAAAAACTCGCAGCTCGGAACTTCCTTGAGTGCCGCTGCATGGAAAATATAATCCACTCCCGGCATCGCATCCTCCAGGCTGGCAAGGTTCCTCACATCACCGATATAGAATTTGGCCTTCTCGAAATCGTGCGGATATTTTTCCTGCAGTTCATGGCGCATGTCATCCTGTTTTTTTTCATCCCGTGAAAAAATCCGGATTTCCGCAATGTCAGAACCTATAAAGTGTCTCAGGACCGTATGTCCGAAGCTTCCTGTGCCGCCTGTGATCATCAAAGTTTTGTTTTCAAATACAGACATCTCAGCATCTCCTTTAATATATTCAGTCGCGGTAGAGTCTTGCGGCCAATTTGACATAATCCAGCTTTTCTCTGGCAATGGCATAGGATTTCACCCGTTTTTCTTCCAGAAGCTCCGGATGGTCTGCTATTCTCCGAAGAAGGTCTTCCATGCCGGCTTCATCCTTTATATAAAAAGCAGCGTCATGAAAAAGATATGTGTAACTGCTGTAGGGATAGAGTGCCAGCGCAGCCCCGCAGCAGGCAGCATTTTCCATCGTTGCTGACTGGGTTCCCGGCTGGAAATAAAGATCTGCGGCACAAAGGTATTCCATGATTTCGCTGCTGTTCTTCCAGCCTGCATAGATAATGTTCGGGTCTTCCTGAATCATAGGCATCACTTCATCCCTTACATCATCAGAAAATGAACCGATAATCACAAGCCGAAGATTCTCTTTGTGCACAGCGCGAAAGGCCCTGACCGTCTCAGCCGTTTTCTTAGTCTTCTCCATTTTACCGCTGTGGACGATTACGATATCCGCTTCGGAAGCATGAATCTCTGCCCTTTTTATTTCCCGTTTTTTACTTCTTTCCTCTCCTTCGATGAGAATTCCGCCAAGCGGGTAAAATTCCATCGCTGAATCAGGCATGTGATACATCTTCTTCAGAAACAGCCCGCGTTCATAGCTGACAAAAAGCACTTTATCTATATAGGGAAGCGCCCTGCCGACAAGATACCGATTATACATACGGTACTGCACGACACGGGAAAGAATGTTTCTGCCTGAATTATAGAAGTCTTCGTGACAATCGACAAAAAACCGGATTTCCGGATGCTGTTTCTTGTAATGTGATGCCGTGAGCAACTCATATCCGCAGGTGCCGTGGAATAAAATAACGTCCGGCTTAAATTCACAGATAATCGGGTACAGTCCATCGACACGCTGAAGCTTTCCTGATACAAAATCATTAAAATAACGATGGTAAGGAAGTCTCACAAGCCTGAGCCCATCTTCCAGGACTTTTGTTTCAGGGGGCACTTCCGTCAGAATGCCATTAATAAACTTATGATTATCCGAAACGTAGAGGACTTCATGCCCATCACGCAGATTCTGCTCACACAGCAGATTATCCTGATAGGTCATTCCTTCAGTAAAATGGCTCGCAACGCCGATATGCATGATTTTCATGAATGCACCTCTGCAAACCTGTTCATTTTCTCTATAGAACCTCTATGTTGTCGCGCGGCTTGATATTCTTCATGACATTTTTGAGATCAAATATAAACTTTGCATTTTTCTGAACCATCTGATAATCCACATCGGAATGGGCACACGCAATGACCACAAGATCCGAAGCTTTCAGCTCTGCAGGCGTCAGAGACAAAATGGATTTTCCGGACGTGCCGTAAAGTTTATACTCCGGAACATGTGAATCATAATAACTGACCTTTGCTCCTGCTTTTTTTAGCGCCATGATGACCCGTATAGCCGGACTTTCACGATAATCGTCAATGTCCTGTTTATAAGCAACACCCAGGACAAGTATTTTGGCGCCGTTGATGGCTTTCTTTCTTCTGTTCAGGATCTGCATCGCCCGATTAACGCAGTATTGAGGCTGACTGTCATTAATAATCATGCTGTTTTCAATCAATGTTGTGTGGAAACTGTATTCCCGGGCTTTCCAGGTTAAATAATAAGGATCCAGCGGAATACAATGGCCTCCCAGACCCGGGCCGGGGTAAAATGGCTGGAAACCATAGGGTTTCGTCTTGGCTGCGTCAATGACTTCCCAGATGGAAATCCCCATATCATTGCATAACCGGGCCATTTCATTGATCATACCGATATTTACATTGCGATAAGTATTTTCCAGTATTTTTTCCATTTCTGCCACAGCAGGCGAAGAAACCGTGTAGACATCTCCTTCAAGAACTTCACGGTACATTGAGGCAATCACTTCAGTGGCGTCCCTGCCGATAGCCCCTACGACCTTCGGGGTATTGCTTGTCTTATAGATCAGGTTCCCGGGTCGACCCTTTCAGGGCTGAAGCCCAGATAGAAATCTTTTCCGCAGGTAAGCCCGCTGCCTTCTTCCAGGATCGGCCGAAGAAGTTCTTCCGTAGTGCCTGGATACGTAGTCGATTCCAGGACAACGATTGAACCCTTTTTTAAGTATTTTGCTATGGATTCAGCAGATGCGCGGACATAGCTGATATCCGGTTCCTGATGCTTATCCAATGGTGTCGGGACACAGATGGCAACAAAATCAACCTCGCTGATTCTGCTGAAATCAGAAGTGGCACTCAGTTTTCCCTCTTTTACTAGTTTGGCCAGATCGGCATCGACCACATCGCCAATATAGTTCTTTCCGGCATTGACATTGTCAACTTTAAACTGACGGATATCAAATCCGATTGTCCGGAACCCGGCCTTTGCTTTATCGACGGCAAGAGGCAGGCCGACATAACCCAGTCCCACAACTCCGGCCTTCAGGGTATGATCTTTTATTTTCTTCAGCAGCTCTCGTTTCATGACTTTCTCCCGTAAAAATTAATTAATATATTATACCATAGACCCATTGATTTCGAAAGGAAACTAATCCCTGCCTTCTCACAAAAAGATACCGACATCGCCGGCAGAGCCGGCATGTCGGTATTTGAGATTTCTTCTTACTTTTATTCTGTTCGCATGTCACCCATAAAATACAAAGCAACCGTGCCCGGTCCTGTATGGGCTCCGATGACGGTTCCGACAGAACTGATCCCGATTTCTCCCTTGATCTTCGGGAATTTTTCGTGCACCAGCTTCCGTACGGCTTCCGCATCCGCCATGCAGTCTGATTCGCTCAGATAGCATTTCCCGTCGTAATCATGGCCGTTCTGGACATGGTTCTCCATTTCCTTCACCATTTCCTCAATGACCCTTCTCTTCATACGGACATTGCGTCTCGGATGGAGATGGCCTTCCGTGTCCATGTTCATCAGCGGGCAGATGTTGAGAACATTCCCGAAGGCAGCTGAAGCCCTGGAAATGCGCCCGCCTCTCCAGTAGCTTGTCAGATCCGTCGAGAAGAACCAGTGATGCAGAAGAAGCCTGTTCTTCTGGCCCCAGTCGTAAGTTTCTTCCAGTGTTTTTCCTTCATCCCTGAGATCTGCCAGATACTCCACCAGCATGCCGTAGCCGCCGGATGCTCCAAGTGAGTCTAAAATCATGATCTTTCGATCCGGATATTTATCTTCCAGAATATCCTTTGTCGCATTGGCTGAATTGATAGCTCCCGACAGGCCTGAGGATAACGTGACATGAAGAATGTCTTTGCCCTCTTCCAGGATCGGCCGCCAGAGATCTTCATACTGACCTTCACTTGGCTGTGATGTCGTGGGCATCGCGCCATCCCGGATAGCCTGATAAAAATCCTTATATGAAATCGTCTGTCCGAGATCATCGTTGTATTCCGTGTCATTCATCCGGAAATGAAACATAAGATAGGGAATCTTTTTCGTTTCATAAAACTCCGGCTTGTGGTCCGATGTCGAGCAGCAGGTCAGTACAAATTTCGGTTCCATGGAATCTCCTCCTTAAAAGAATGCTGTCTTATTTTCCCTGATAGTCTTTCTCAATCTGCGTAATCATGTCAATTCTTCTCTGATGTCTTCCGCCTTCGAATTCAGCATCGAAGAAAGCATCGACGATCATCTTGGCCATTTCCGTTCCGACGACTCTGGAGCCCATCGCGATGATATTCGCATTGTTGTGTCTCTTCGTCATCATGGCCGTGTACGGTTCCGAGCATGCGCAGGCACGGATTCCCGGCACTTTATTGGCCGACAGCGAAATTCCGACACCTGTTCCGCAGATCAGGACTCCCTGGTCGACTTCACCTTTCATGATTGCTTCGGCGACTTTGCGTCCCGGCACCGGATAGTCATCCGTACGGTCATTCGGATCATCATTTCCGTAATTGACGCACTCATATCCTTTTTCGGTCAAATGCTCCATGAGTATCTTTTTCAGCTCAACGCCTGTATGGTCATTTCCAAATCCGATTTTCATTTTATCCTCCCGCAATCTGATACGAAACAGAGAATTTACTGTCTCATTTTCCGGCAGCATTCTTATTCTCACATAAGAAACGGAGACTGTCAACATCCAGGTGACAGTCTCCGCTGATTGTTCCCCGTCTTCCAGACAGGTGCTCAGTTTTTTTTCTCGAAGAGCGGATAGCCGTTTTCTTCTCCGCATTCGCATGGAAGAACCGTCTTTCTCTGATTCTTCATATCCTCTTCATCCACCCAGTCCAGAGAGCATCCGCTGCCGGCTGCCCGGGCACATTTGGGATATTTCATGCATTCCCAGTTATAGCAGAGCCGGTCCGGTCTTTCGTTCATGCCTCATTTCTCCGGATAGAATCCTGACGGAGCTTCGGACAGGTTAATCATGATGTTCTTCATCTGCGTGTAATGTTCCAGTATGACCTTGTGCGTCTCGCGCCCGATTCCGGAATTCTTGTAGCCGCCGAAAGGTGCTCCTTCCGGAATGGAATTATAGGTATTGACCCACATGCGGCCTGTTTCGACAGCGCGGGAGACACGGATTGCCCGGTTGATGTCTCTGGTCCAGACAGCTCCGCCCAGACCGTAGGTGCTGTCATTTGCCATCCGGATGACATCCTCTTCATCCTTGAATTTGATGACGACCGCTACCGGCCCGAATATCTCTTCCTGGGCCACGCGCATGTCATTCGTGACATTCGTCAGAAGCGTCGGTGCCATGAAGCATCCTTTGTCATAGATGCCGCCGGTCAGACGCTTCCCTCCGCATGCAGCGACCGTCGCTCCTTCTTTCTTGCCGATTTCAATGTAGCTCAGGATCTTCTGGACCTGACGCTCATTGATCTGAGAACCCATCTGTGTCGCCTTGTTCAGCCACGGGTCTCCGACCGTCACGCTGTTGAAGCGTTTCCGGACCGCTTCTTCCACGAATTTGTCGTAAATTCCTTCCTGGACAAATACCCGGGAGCCCGCGCAGCAGACCTGGCCCTGATTGAACAGGATGCCCAGCTGAAGGCCGTCCATCGCCATGTCCCATTTGCAGTCATCAAAGAAAATGTTGGCTGACTTTGCCGCCGAGTTCCAGTGTTGCCGGAATCAGCTTCTCAGCCGCAGCGGAAGCAACTTTCAGTCCGACTTCTGTGGAGCCTGTAAAGGCAAGCTTGCGGAATCCTTTGTTGTCCAGCATATACTGTCCGGATTTTGATCCGGATCCGGTTACGACATTAAAGACGCCTGCCGGAATCACATCCTGCACCAGACGTGCAAATTCCAGGATGGACAGCGGAGTATCGGATCGACGGCTTGATGACCGTGCAGTCTCCGGCAGCCAGAACCGGTGCCAGCTTCCATGCCGCCATCAGGAACGGGAAGTTCCAGGGAACGATCTGCCCGACGACACCGATCGGCTCCCGCAGGATCAGGCTCAGCGTATCATTCCCGAGCATATTCGCGGAGCCTTCCTCATCCAGGATGCATCCTGCAAAATAGCGGAAATGCGCGGCAGACATCGGGACATCGATGGCCATGGTCTCGCGGATCGGTTTCCCGTTATCCATGGATTCCACCTGAGCCAGGAATTCCGTGTTCTCATCTATGATATCCGCGATTTTATTAAGGATCTTTGCCCTTTCCGCAGCAGGAACCAGTTTCCATTTCAGAAAAGCTTTCTGCGCCGCTTTTACGGCTTTATCCACATCTTTCTCCGTAGCCTGCGGAACAGATGCCAGCACGGCTCCCGTAGCCGGTGATTTTGTCGTAAATACTGCCTTGTCCGAAGCTTCTGTCCATTTTCCGCCGATAAACATCCTGTAGCTTTTCTGGATTTTTGCTTTCATCCAAATGCCCCCTTTCGGCAAAAAAAAAAACCGTTCCCTGCCCTCCGTTCTTCACGGATGGCCGGAACGATCCTGCGCCATCCTCATTTTCGAATGGCATTTTCATTACAGCCCCATCTTAGATCCGATGCCATGAAAAAACAAGCATTTCCTTGACTTTATTCCCTGATTCCTGTATATTTATTGATGCGTCTTGTATCGTTTTTCCATACGGCGCCTTAGCCAAGCGGTAAGGCACGGGTCTGCAAAACCCTTATCCCCGGTCCGATTCCGGGAGGCGCCTCTTTCAGGAAGTCCGGAACTCCGGGCTTCTTTTTTTGCATCAAAAAGCCGCCTGGTAGGCGGCGGCTTTCTGAACTTATTAAGTTGGGGGGGAAGGAATAAATTTGAAGAAAATTCTTTGGTACTGTCCTTTGCTTTATCGATCTTACAAGACATATGATACTGCCGGTCTGTGAACACTTTGTGTTCAACTTTTGCATCTTCTGTGAAAAATCGCAAGTCACAGAAAATCATGTCCGCTTTACAGGATACTGTTTATTTCGTCCGTCCGAAAATCGAATCCATGCTTCCGTAGAGCTGCGGATCGTAGAGAATGGGAATATCCTTCTCTTCTGCAATCGTTTTCCTGACATAGATCGGCACGTAGCCATAGAAATAAGACGCTTTCCAGATAAAGGTATAGGGGATTTCGGCAACCAGCACGTAGTCCGATTCCGTCACGGTCTGGTCCGGATACAGCTCGCTGAAATCAACCATTCCGATCACGACATCCGGTTTCCCCGCTTTTCTCCATGCGCGGTAATTTTCTTCATTTTCCTCATCGGTCGTATAGACATGCGTATCATAGCTGACGTGGCTGCGTAGGACGTTCACATTATAGACAATATCCCTTTTGAAATAAGGCAGATAGCAGATAGCGTAGGAAATCTCGTTGGTGTCCCCGCTCTCCCAGCTTGTCATGATCTTGTTCTTCTGCAGACCGTATTTCGTAATGAATTCATACACGCCGCGCCCGTAGCCGTAGCGCAGGTTGACTTCGTTGATGGCCGAGCAGACGCTGAAGGCAAATGTAATCGCAAGGGAAAGTACCAGGGAGTAAACAGAAATCTTTTTGACGGCTTTCCGGACAGCCGGCTTCAGAAGCCTCTTCATCCTCCCGCGGTCAAAATCCAGCACCCTTTCTTTTTCCTTCTTCGTATACAGGCATACCCAGAACCAGAAGACAAGGAAGACATAGACCAGTCCGATGTGATGCATGTAAATATACACGAAGGCACAGAAAAGCGAGAAAATGACAGCCGGTACGGTCAGCAGCAGCATTCTCTTCTTCCGGTATCCGTAATACAGCAGGATGGCTGCCATGAAAAGCCCGATCAGGATTTCGGCCGCCATGATCCAGGGATTGAACTTGTAACGGTTGAGGAGCGTATAGCTGCCGATGGAATCACCGAACGCCGATTCAACCGGAAGCCCGAATAAGTTGTAAATAAACATGAGAACCGGACTGTTGTCGTCCGACATCTTTTCAATGGCATACGTATCGCTGCGCGGCAGAATCTCCGCGACAAGTGCCAGAAGATAAGCCAGCAAAAGCAGCATTCTCCGGAACAGGCGGCCCTTCAGAAAGGCTTTGATTCTTTCCTTCAGCGGTCCTCTCATGGCGTACAGGGTTTCCAGAAGCCATACGAGCCCCAGTGATGCTCCGAAAATCAGGCCGTAGGCACAGGTTGAGGACAGAAAGGCGATGCAGAGCGCAAACCGTCCCGGCTGCCGCCGGCGTTTCGGATAGGCAAGTGCTGTCAGGAAAAATGCCAGGATCATAAGACCGTAAGGTCTTGCGATGACTGCGTACTGATAAAAGAAATAATACGTAAACGGCAGGATGATCCGGACGATTCTGGGAAACGGCGATTTGAAAATCAGAAGAGCCATCGCCAGGGCAGCAATAGATACCGAAATGATTTTCAGCGACAGTTCATAGGGAGCCCCGAGATTGGCTAACGGATAAAGAATCAGATACCAGAGAGGCGGATGCCCTTCGTAATGCGGAATCGTAAAGAAAATGTCATAAAGGGTCGCATCGCGGGCAATGAGCCAGGCCTGTGCTTCATCAAACCACGGTTCATGAAAAGCTGAAAGAACGGCGGCTGATGCAACATAGAGCAGAAATGCAGCTTTCTCAGCTGCTCCGCTTTTCCGGGAATTGAATGTGCTTAAAGCAGCACGGGCTTTCTTCAGAATTTTATCCATAACAAAGGCATATTATAGCACAAAACTTCTGAAAGAAATGTGAAATTTCTGTGGAATTCCGGCCGTCGCAGTCAGGACCCGGAAAAACGCAGAAAAAGACCGCTGCCGAAACAGCGGTCCTCTGTTTTTCTGTCTGTGAAGCTGTAAAACTTAGGAAGCGCTGGACGTGGATGCCGCAGCTTCTGATGCCGTCTTGCCGAACTGGCAGTCGTTGTTGCCGGACTCGGTTACCCACATCTCAAGCATGTTGATCGGGTCATTGAAGTCAGCGAGCCAGCCTTCACGTGCGAAGTCGAAGTTGCCGCTCTTTCTCTCTTCCAGGAAGACATTCCAGTCTTCAGACTGAATCGTCATGTTGATGCCGATTGCTCCGAAGTCCTGCTGCATTGCTTCTGCAACTGCAACATGGCCTGTGCCGTTGTTGGTCAGGTACTCGATGGAAATCGGGGTTGAGGAATCCAGCATGCCGTCATCGCCGAACTTGTATCCGGCTGCCTTCAGAAGGGTACGTGCTTCCTCAAGGGTTGCATCCGTATCATCTGTGATGGCCTTGACGTCATAGTAAGCATTTGCGTTCTCATCTGCCTTGAAGACTCCGCCGTTGCCGTCCGCCATACCGATCGGGATGAAGGAGTTAGCCGGCTTCTGGCCTGTCTGGCCGATGTTGTCGCAGATGTACTGACGATCGATCAGGATGCAGAATGCCTTGCGCATGCAGGCTGCTTCTTCAGCTGTCTTGCCTTCGAAAAGTTTGCTGTTGCAGTTGAATGCTGCATAGTATGTACCAAGGTTGTCAACGATATGGAATTCCGGATTGTTCAGAAGGCTTGCGATTTCATCGGTCGGAACCGTATCGGCGAAGTCAAGGTTTCCTGCGTTGTAAGCCGCGTAAATAGCCGTGTCATCTGCAGAAAGCATGAACTCAAGCTTGTTGATCGTAACCTTGTCTGCATTGTGGTAATACGGATTCTTTGTGTAAGTCATGGAAGTATTGTGCTCCCAAGCCGTGCAGGTGTACGGTCCGTTGCTGACAAAGCCTGCATCCTGGCACCAATGGCCCGGAGCTGTCTGCCAGTCATCATACTTCTCGACTTCCGACTGCTTCACCGGATAGAATGCCGGGAATGCCATCAGGTCTTCGATGTAAGCGCACGGAGCGGAAAGGACGAACTGAAGAGTCGTGTCATCCGTAGCCGTAACATTCAGAGTGTTGTCCTTTGTGTCATCGTAGCCGTCGAAGCCTGCGAACATGTAGCCGTAGTCAGCTGCCGTCGTTGCGCTGGATGCACGTTTCCAGGAATACTCGAAGTCTTTTGCCGTCAGGTCAGAACCATCGGACCATTTCAGGCCGGATTTCAGTTTGACCGTATAGGTCAGGCCGTCATCGGAAACACTGTAGCTGTCTGCGCAGTCCGGAACTGTC
Organism: Lachnospiraceae bacterium; assembly: GCA_022647575.1. Lineage (GTDB taxonomy): Bacteria > Bacillota > Clostridia > Lachnospirales > Lachnospiraceae > Chordicoccus. The sequence continues at coordinate 870,669 of JALCKY010000001.1, forward strand.
TTGCCGTCTTTATCATAGGTGTAAAGACCTGCAAAAGAGTTGACTGCCAGGCAGGCTCCGTCGACAGAGCTGTTCAGCGCCGGATCCAGGAAAGCCGGTTCACTGGCCAGGTTGATGCGAAGCGTATCGCTGCCGTTGGACATCGTCGCATACTGGAAGAACTTGAATCCGAAGAGGTTGGAGAAAACTCCGTCTACCGTGCTCTTCTGCATATAAATATCATTGTAGTAATAGATCGGGATGACACAGAAGTTTGACATAAGGATATCTTCTGCCTGATGCATCAGTTTTGTACGTTCTGCATAGTCTGTCTCAGATTTGATCTTTGTAATCAGGTCGTCGTATTTGCTCCAATCCTTGACCGGATCGATGAAAGCATCCGAAACAAGGCTTGCCGCATCCGTTCCGGCTGCGGTGCTGTCTGCAGTACTCTCTGCCGCTGAGGCTGCTGTCGATGCTGCCGTTGAAGCTGCTGTTGATGCTGCAGTCGATGCCGCCGTCGACGTCGCCGTGGACGCCGTGCCGGAACCGCCGCAGGCTGCCAGCGTCAGTGCCATAGCAGACGTAAGCAGCAATGCACATACTTTCTTCATTTTAGAAAACTTCATATCTTTATTCCTCCCTTTGCTTCTTCTATTTTTATACCTTTCGGTAAAGAAGAACAGTTCCACCGCCGGTCATTTGACCCAGCATGCCACCATATGCCCCTCGCTTCTCTGCGTCAGCTTCGGACATTCCTTCGCACACTTTTCCGTTGCGTATGTGCAGCGGGTGCGGAACGGACATCCGGTAGGCATCTTCAGCGGGCTCGGTACATCTCCTTCCAGGACAATCCGGTTCTTGGTCCTGGCTATCTTCGGATCCGGAATCGGGACAGCCGAAAGAAGCGACATCGTATACGGGTGAATCGGATGCTCCATCAGTTCAGTTGACTCGGCCGTTTCTACCAGATGGCCGAGATACATGACGGCGATACGGTTTGATATATGCTGTACCACCAGAAGGTCATGGGCAATGAACAGATAAGCAACACCCAGCTTCTGCTGCAGATCCTCAAACATATTGATGACCTGTGCCTGAATGGAAACATCCAGCGCGGATACCGGCTCATCGCAGACGATAAACTTCGGATTGACCGCCAGTGCCCTGGCAATCCCGATTCTCTGTCTCTGGCCTCCGGAAAACTCATGCGCATAGCGTGTCGCATGCTCCGCATTCAGTCCTACGATGTCCATCAGGTTCAGGATTTTTTCCCTGCGTTCCGCTCTGGATTTATAGAGATGATGCACGTCCAGCGGCTCGCCGATGATATCCTCTACCGTCATACGCGGATCCAGTGAAGAATACGGATCCTGGAAAACCATCTGCATCTGTTTCCGCAGATCCGGTATGCTTTTATCCGTTACTTCTTCTCCGTTAAACCGGATGGTGCCTTCCGTCGGTTCATAGAGGCGCAGAATGGAACGGCCTACCGTCGTCTTTCCGCATCCGCTCTCTCCGACCAGTCCCAGCGTCTCGCCGGGTTTAATCGTAAAAGAAACATCATCGACCGCTTTCAGCGGCGTTATTTTTCCAAACCCGGTGCGGATCGGGAAATACTGCTTGAGGTGCTCGACTTCCAGCAGATTCTCGCTCATGTCGTCACCGCCTCCTTTTCTTTCATCTGTTCATCCCGGATGTTGACCCAGCAGGAGGCTTTATGATTCTCGTTGATCGAGATTTCGTCCGGTATCTGCTCCAGGCAGATTTTCATGGCTGAATCGCACCGCGGGCAGAATGCACAGCCCTTCGGCATATTCAGCATATTGATCGGTGTTCCGGAAATGGGGATCAGCCGCTGCTTCATGTTCGCACCGCTCGGGATGCTTCTCAGCAGTCCCTTGGTGTATTCATGTCTCGGATTGTAGAAGATTTCGTCTGCCGTTCCGCGTTCGCAGATGCGTCCGCCGTACATGACGATGATCTCATCGCACATTTCCGCGATGACGCCGAGGTCATGGGTAACCATGATGATGGCCATTCCCATCCGTTTCTGAAGATCCTGCATCAGTTCCAGAATCTGCGCCTGGATTGTCACGTCCAGAGCAGTCGTCGGCTCATCCGCAATCAGGATATCCGGTTCGCAGGCAAGTGCCATGGCAATCATGACCCTCTGACGCATGCCGCCGGACAGTTCATACGGATACTGCTTCAGACGCTTCTCCGGCTCATTGATGCCGACCAGCTTCAGCATTTCCAGTGCACGCTCTTTCGGTGAAGACTGGTACTGCGTGCTGTGGAGACGGATGCCTTCCATGATCTGATTCCCGACCGTAAAGACCGGATTCAGGGAAGTCATGGGATCCTGGAAAATAATCGAGCAGCTCTTTCCGCGGAACGAGCGCATCTGTTTCTCGCTCCATTTCGTGATGTTGTCGCCTTTGAAAAGTACATTTCCTTCTGTAATTTTACCGTTTTCCGACAGGATCTGCATCACCGAATATGCGGTAACGCTCTTTCCGGACCGGACTCCCCGACAATGCCGAGGGTCTTTCCCTTATCCAGATTGAATGAAATGCCGTTGACCGCCTGAACGGTTCCGTTGTCCGTCGAAAATGCCGTATGAAGATTCTGCACGCTCAAAAGGTGTTCATAATTTTCCATACGATCACCTCCTGAGTTTCGGGTCGAAGGCATCACGCATGCCGTCGCCCAGCAGATTTAATGAAAGCACGATGAGACAGATTGCAAGAGCCGGGAAGACCAGCTTATACGGATAAGTCTGAAGTCCCTGTCTTGCCGCATTTGCCAGAGAGCCGAGTGACGGCATAGGCGCCTGAACACCGAGGCCGATGAAGGAAAGATAACTCTCTGTAAAGATAGCCGACGGAATCTGCAGCGCCGTCGAAATAATGATGACGGAGAGGCAGTTCGGCAGAATGTGGGAGCGGATGATCCGACCGGCTTTTGCACCGACCGTACGCGCTGCCAGGACATAATCATTTTCCTTGATGGAAAGAATCTGCCCGCGGATCAGTCTTGCCATTCCGACCCAGTAGAGAAGTCCGAAGACAATGAACAGGGAAACCATGTTGGTGCCCAGCTTCGCCAGAATCGACCCGTCCGGGAAAACCAGCACTTCCTTGAACACGACCGACAGCAGGATGACCATCAGCATGTCCGGAAGCGAGTATATGATATCGACTATTCTCATCATGATCAAGTCGACCGTACCCTCCGAGGTAGCCGGAAATGCTGCCGTAAATCATGCCGATGATGAGTACGATCAGGCTTGCGAAGAAGCCGACGACCAGGGATACTCTGGTTCCGTAAATGACGCGGACGAAATAATCGCGGCACTGTTCATCCGTCCCGAAGACATGCGGGAAACGGTAATTGCCTTCGTCAATATATTTCTGTTCCATTTTGCTGTAAGTGAACGGCGCCAGGTTCTTGGCACCCTTGTCGCGCTTTCCGTTGACGGAAAGAATCTCCGAGTATCCGTAAGGGATCACCAGCGGAGCCACGATGATCAGGACGATGATGAGTACCAGCACGATCATGCTGGCCATGGCAAGCGGGTTCTTCCGGAGCTTTTTCATGCCGTCCTTGAAGAACGTGCTGCTCTTGCTCATGACGTCCTGCTGTTTTTTCTCTTCATCAGTCGCAGGCTCGAACTTGCTTAAGTCGATCTGCAGGCTGAGTTTATTCTTTTTTGGAGTTCCGTTTTCGTCGTAATTAACCATTGTCCCCTCCGCCTCAGTCGTATTTGATTCGCGGATCGACTGCTTTGTACAGCAGGTCGCAAATCAGGTTTGCCACAACCATCAGCGCTGCAAGGAAAATGGTCGTTGCCATAATCATCGTATAATCGCGGTTCGTAATGGCGCTGACGAACTGGGAGCCGATTCCGCCGATGGTAAAGACTGTTTCGACGACCATAGAACCTGTAATGATATACGCAATTTCGGGTCCCGCGTATGTGATGACGGGGATCAGGGAATTTCTCAGGGCATGCTTGAAAATGATCTTCCAGTGGGCGACGCCTTTAGCTCTCGCCGTACGGATATAATCCTGATCGAGGGCATCGAGCATGCTTGTCTTGGCAAGACGCGTGGTATACGCCATCGGATAGGCTGCGAGAGCGATGACCGGCAGTACATAATTCGGCGTCTGCGTGCTCCAGACCGGCAGCCACTGCAGCTGAATGCAGAATACAAGAAGAAGCAGCGTTGCCAGGACGAAGCTGGGCACCGCCGTAAAAAGAGTCGAGAAGAAAATGATGATGCGGTCCGGAAGCTTATTGCGCGTCAGTGCCGCCAGGCTTCCGAGAATCGTTCCCAGTACTAGCGCAAAGGCAACGGCCGTAAAGCCGAGGCGTGCGGAAATCGGGAAAGACTCACCGATGATCTGGCCGATCTCACGGCCGTTTTTCAGGGATACGCCAAAATCGCCCTTCAGCAGTTCCCGGATATAGATGAAAAACTGCTCGACGAGAGGCTTGTCAAGATTGTATCGTTGGTTCAATGCGTCTATTGTAGCCTGACTCAGGGCTTTTTCCTTATTAAACGGACCGCCGGGTATCGCGTGCATCAGAAAAAACGTGATCGCACTGATAATGAAAACGGTCAGGACAGCCAGAATCACTCGCTTTATGATATATCTAGCCAATTAGCCTTCCCTCTTTCTATGCTTTAACGCAATAAAGTTATTCTGTGTAATTTTACCTTGAATTCTTCTCATAGTCAATGCATATTACAATTTTGCATCCGCTTTTACCGCATTTCAGGACAGATGATGTACACTCCCGAAAAACGGCCTCAGTCTGCAAGTGTTCCCATCGGATCCCAGGGGCAGAAATGAACCGGCTTTGAGGCAAGCGCCTTCTTCTGTAATGCACTCAGGAACTTCCTGCTGATGGCTGCCTGATAGACATATTCGCGGAACCATTCCGCGCTCATCAGGTAATATCCTTTTTTGCCGTGCTCATCGCTCCAGCTGTTTTCAATTTTCCAGCGGTTCGGTTTTCCGTCTTCGTCCAGGTTCACTCCGGTAATCACCATGGCATGACTCATTGCCGATTCGCGGAAATTCAGCCTCTCCTCTTTCGTCATGGAGAAATCCATTCCGAAGGTTCCGTCGTAATCGGCAAATTCTGTCGACCAGATTCCCATTTCCCGTTCGCCGCTGTGACCGACATCGCTTCCGAACCAGACCGGTTCTCCGGCCTGAAGCTGCCTTACGATCAGGGAAATCATTTCTTCCATCGGGAGATTCAGATAATGGACCGGAACGCCTTCTGATACATTTCCCAGATAATCAATTGTGCAGCTGCTGTAGAACGGCTTGTCTTCCGTCGGAGAATTAATGATGCTGACATAATCGTCCTTCAGGTCTCCGCCGATATATTTGCTGTAGAACTGCTGCGGCGTCAGATTGCGGTCAATGTGATATTTCTTTTTCCGGTCGGTGTATTCAAAGTCAAATGTCTTCGGAGGCTCCCCGAAGCACATGCAGAGGAAGCGGAACGTCTCTTCCAGCATTTTCTTCTTGGCCGCCTGAACGTCTCCGCCTGCAGTCTTGACTTTCCGCAGCGCGGAAGCGTACTGACGGAGTTTTGTATCAAGAAGCTTATTCATGCCCGCCGTGTTGCTGCTCTGGTAAGTTTCCTCCATGGCCGCTTTCGGAATCACTCCGTACTTTTCCGCCAGATTGACAAACATGTCCCACTGGCCCCCGTCCGCTATTCCGGTCGTCAGAAGATAGCTGACGAGCCGGTCATCCGTCGGCCGGTCGGCAAGAGCGATCATGCTTTCCAGGAAATAATTCACTTTCTCGAATTTATCCCAGAAAGCCATATAGTTCTGTGAAAGTTCGAAGCTGTCCAGTCCGCAGGTTTTGGCAGCCTTTTCCCTCAGCAGGTTCAGCGCTGCGAAAATCCAGCATCTGCCGCTCTTCTTCTGATTGGTTACCGGCAGCGTTTCAAGCTCCGTTGAAAAAGTGAACTGCGAATCCGCCAGCACTTTCGGACGGTAGGCAAGCTCCTTGATATCCGTCTTGTAAAGCGCATTGGTCATCGCATGGGAAAGTGCATCCGCTTCATAAGCTTTCCTGAATTCTTCGGTTTCTGTCTGCGTAATCTTTCTGAACTGACTCATAATCCCTCCGCATTTATATAATAGGAAAATAATAAAAATAAAAAAGCCGATGCATCATGAACTGACGCATCGGCAACCTGATCTGCCAACAGCTCCCCGAGTAGGGCTCGAACCTACAACCCCTCGGTTAACAGCCGAGTGCTCTACCATTGAGCTATCGAGGAAAATCGATACGAGCACTTTTTACGTACCCTCAAAACCGCACACACATCTATCTCGCACAAGAGCGCGGCACTTCCGTGCCTTGCTTTCTTTCTTGGTCAAGCCCTCGTCCGATTAGTAGCAGTCAGCTCCATGCCTTGCGGCACTTCCACCTCTGCCCTATCAACCTCTTCTTCTCAAAGGGGACTTACTCCCTTGTAGGGATGGGACATCTTGTCTTGAGGGGGGCTTCACGCTTAGATGCCTTCAGCGTTTATCCCTTCCCCGCACAGCTACCCGGTCATGGGCCTGGCGGCCCAGCCGGTGCACCGGAGGCGGGTCCGTCCCGGTCCTCTCGTACTAAGGACGGCTCCTCTCAAATGTCCTGCGCCCGCGCCGGATAGGGACCGAACTGTCTCACGACGTTCTGAACCCAGCTCGCGTACCGCTTTAATGGGCGAACAGCCCAACCCTTGGGACCTACTACAGCCCCAGGATGCGATGAGCCGACATCGAGGTGCCAAACCACTCCGTCGATGTGAACTCTTGGGAGTGATAAGCCTGTTATCCCCAGGGTAGCTTTTATCCGTTGAGCGATGGCAATCCCACTTTCTGCCACCGGATCACTAAGTCCTACTTTCGTACCTGCTCCACCCGTCGGTGTCGCAGTCAAGCCCGCTTCTGCCTTTGCGCTCTCCGGATGGTTTCCGTCCATCCTGAGCGGACCTTTGAGCGCCTCCGATACACTTTCGGAGGCGACCGCCCCAGTCAAACTCCCCGCCTGGCATTGTCCCGACTCCGGCTTACGGATATCGGTTAGAAACCCAGTGCCACAAGGGTGGTATCCCAACATCGGCTCCGGCAATCCCGAAAGATCGCCCTCGAAGCCTCCCGCCTATCCTGTGCAGGCGGTACCGGATCCCAGTGCCAGGCTGGAGTAAAGCTCCATGGGGTCTTTCCGTCCTGGCGCGGGTAGCCAGCATCTTCACTGGCACTTCAATTTCACCGGATGCATTGTCGAGACAGTGCTCAAATCATTACGCCTTTCGTGCGGGTCGGAACTTACCCGACAAGGAATTTCGCTACCTTAGGACCGTTATAGTTACGGCCGCCGTTTACTGGGGCTTGGATTCAGAGCTTCGCTTGCGCTAACCCCTCCTCGTAACCTTCCAGCACCGGGCAGGCGTCAGCCCATATACGTCGCCTTGCGGCTTTGCATAGACCTGTGTTTTTGCTAAACAGTTGCTTGAGCCTGTTCTCTGCGGCCACATTTCTGTGGCACCCCTTCTCCCGAAGTTACGGGGTCATTTTGCCGAGTTCCTTAACAATGCTTCTTCCGCCGGCCTTGGGCTCCTCGCCCTATCCACCTGTGTCGGTTTACGGTACGGGTACGGTGCGAACGATAGCGGCTTTTCTTGACGCGCGCCCCGCGCGCTTCCCTACTTGATTTCGGTCGTCTCGCGGCGGGTGGTCCCGGCACCGGGTTTTCCTGGTGCCCCCACGTTCCGCTTTCCCCCGGTATTCCATACCGGGTGGCGCCTCGCGCGCGTGTCCCCGCAGTTCTGTCGCATCGCAGTACAGGAATCTCTGCCTGTCGTCCATCGGCTACGGCTCTCGCCCTCGTCTTAGGTCCCGACTCACCCAGGGAAGATCAGCTTTACCCTGGAATCCTTGGATATTCGGCCGTAAGGATTTCCACCTTACTCTCGCTACTCATTCCGGCATTCTCTCTTCCCGACCCTCCACGCGTCCTTGTCGGTCGCGCTTCGCCGGGTCGGCAATGCTCCCCTACCAATCCGTCCGAGGACGGAGTCCAGAGCTTCGGTGGCGTGTTTGAGCCCCGGTCATTTTCGGCGCAGGGCCTCTCGACTAGTGAGCTATTACGCACTCTTTGAATGGATGGCTGCTTCTGAGCCAACATCCTAGCTGTCTTCGAGACCCCACATCCTTTACCACTTAACACGCACTTTGGGACCTTAGCTGCTGGTCTGGGCTGTTTCCCTTTTGGCCGCCCGACTTATCTCATGCGGCCTGACTCCCGCGCTTCATCCATCACGGCATTCGAAGTTTGATATTCTTTGGTAAGCTTTGACGCTCCCTCGGAAATCCAGTGCTCTACCTCCGTATGGCATGCGCAAGGCTAGCCCTAAAGCTATTTCGGGGAGAACCAGCTATCTCCGGGTTCGATTGGAATTTCACCCCTACCCGCACCTCATCGCCACCCTTTTCAACGGATGTGCGTGCGGACCTCCAACGCCGCTTAAGGCGTCTTCATCCTGGACACGGGTAGGTCACCCGGTTTCGGGCCTTGCGTGCACCGACTTCTGCCCTTTTCAGGCTCGGTTTCCCTTCGGGTATGGTGCTTCTGCACCTTCCCCTCGCCGGGACACGCAGCTCGCCGGACCGTTCTACAGAAAGTACGCGGTCGCACGTTCATGCGTCGTGCTCCCGCCGGTCGTAGGCACAGGGTTTCAGGTTCTCTTTCACTCCCCTCCCGGGGTCCTTTTCACCTTTCCCTCACGGTACTAATCGCTATCGGTCACTGGTCGGTATTCAGCCTTGGGGGGTGGTCCCCCCGACTTCCCACAGGGTTTCTCGTGTCCCGTGGTACTCCGGATCCCGCTGTCCCCTCTCGCCTTTTCGGGTACGGGGCTCTCGCCCTCTATGGCCGGCTTTCCCAAAGCCGTTCCCCTAAGGTTCCTGGTTCGTCTTGCGGTCCATTACCCCGGCGTGCACGCACGCCGGTTTAGGCTCCTCCGGTTTCGCTCGCCGCTACTTCCGGAATCGATGTTTCTTTCTTTTCCTCCGGGTACTTAGATGTTTCAGTTCCCCGGGTTCCCCCCGCATGCTTATGGATTGGGCATGCGGCGCATGAGGTTTCCTCATGCGGGTTTCCCCATTCGGACATCCGCGGATCGAGGGATATTTGCTCCTCCCCGCGGCTTTTCGCAGCTTATCGCGTCCTTCTTCGGCCTCCAGTGCCTGGGCATCCGCCCTGCGCCCTTGTTCGCTTGACCCGACGTAAGTCTCCTTACGTCTCGGTTCTCTTTTCGTCCCACCGGTGCTAGCGTGCCCCGATGGTCCACGGCATGGCCTCTGCCATGACGCCTCTTGCCCGCCTTCCGGGATCCCTCCCTTCCGGCGTCTTGTTTCCTGATGTCTTTTCCTATCTTGCTTGTGCTTGATACTGTGTATGCGGTTTTCAAGGTGCGTACGGTGATGACTTCTCACCTCTATAGTAAAGGGACATGCCCTTATACCCTGTTGCTTACGGGCGCCATCCGCGCTTCCGTCTCCGCCCTTCCGGGCTTCTCTTTTTTTTGTACTGGCGGCCGCCTGCTCTCCCGCACCGTTTCCAGTGCAGTACCATCGGCCGTCCGGGCCTTAACCGTCGTGTTCGGGATGGGAACGGGTGTTGCCCCCGGACGTATCGCCGCCAGATCTTTCGGGCTTCTTGATAACCCAACAGTGAAACACATCCGCTTTACTTCTTCCCCTTAGAAAGGAGGTGATCCAGCCGCACCTTCCGATACGGCTACCTTGTTACGACTTCACCCCAGTTATCAGCCCCACCTTCGGCAGCTCCCTCCTTGCGGTTGGGTCACTGACTTCGGGTGTTGCTGACTCCCATGGTGTGACGGGCGGTGTGTACAAGACCCGGGAACGTATTCACCGCGGCGTGCTGATCCGCGATTACTAGCGATTCCAGCTTCGTGCAGGCGGGTTGCAGCCTGCAGTCCGAACTGAGACGTATTTTTTGGGATTCGCTTCCCCTCGCGGGTAGGCTTCCCTTTGTACGGCGCCATTGTAGCACGTGTGTAGCCCAGGCCATAAGGGGCATGATGATTTGACGTCATCCCCATCTTCCTCCGGGTTATCCCCGGCGGTCTCCCCAGAGTGCCCAGCCGAACTGCTGGCTACTGAGGACAAGGGTTGCGCTCGTTGCGGGACTTGACCCAACATCTCACGACACGAGCTGACGACAACCATGCACCACCTGTCTCCCCTGCCCGAAGGCTCACCCCGTTACGGGTGATTCAGGGGGATGTCAAGGCCTGGTAAGGTTCTTCGCGTTGCTTCGAATTAAACCACATGCTCCACCGCTTGTGCGGGTCCCCGTCAATTCCTTTGAGTTTCATTCTTGCGAACGTACTCCCCAGGTGGAATACTTATTGCGTTTGCTGCGGCACCGGGAGGCCATGCCTCCCCACACCTAGTATTCATCGTTTACGGCGTGGACTACCAGGGTATCTAATCCTGTTTGCTCCCCACGCTTTCGAGCCTCAACGTCAGTTACTGTCCAGCAGGCCGCCTTCGCCACCGGTGTTCCTCCTGATATCTACGCATTCCACCGCTACACCAGGAATTCCGCCTGCCCCTCCAGTACTCAAGCATGACAGTTTCCAATGCGGGCCCGCGGTTGAGCCGCGGGTTTTCACATCGGACTTGCTACGCCGTCTACGCTCCCTTTACACCCAGTAAATCCGGATAACGCTTGCCCCCTACGTATTACCGCGGCTGCTGGCACGTAGTTAGCCGGGGCTTCTTAGTCGGGTACCGTCATCTTCTTCCCCGCTGATAGAGCTTTACATGCCGAGGCACTTCATCGCTCACGCGGCGTCGCTGCATCAGGGTTTCCCCCATTGTGCAATATCCCCCACTGCTGCCTCCCGTAGGAGTTTGGGCCGTGTCTCAGTCCCAATGTGGCCGGTCGCCCTCTCAGGCCGGCTACGGATCATCGCTTTGGTGGGCCGTTACCCCGCCAACCGGCTAATCCGACGCGGACCCATCCCGCACCGATGAATCTTTCCGCCCTGTGCCATGCGGCACTGTGCGCCTATGCGGTATTAACAGTCGTTTCCAGCTGTTATCCCCCAGTGCGGGGCAGGTTGTCCACGCGTTACTCACCCATCCGCCGCTCCCATATGCGGTGAACTCTGCCGAAGCTTCATTCGGTGCATATGGTCGCTCGACTTGCATGTGTTAGGCACGCCGCCAGCGTTCATCCTGAGCCAGGATCGAACTCTCTAAAGATGTTCTTTCCGGACCCGGTCAGAACGTGGTCTACTTCTAGACTAATCTGTCCGTGTATCCGTTTGATTCGTTTGAAAATGTAATAGGAATTTTCGAGTCGTATGTGTTTCACTGTTCGGTTGTCAAAGAGCTTTTTGCCATCAGAAGATTCACGCGGTTGTAGTCCGCTCCTGCAGCCGTTCTTCTGGGCAGTCCGAAATTGCTCCTGCAGACCAGCGCCTGTATTTCCATCAGGACCGGACGGCTTCCTTCGACCGAGCAGGAAACGATGGATCCCGATGAATTCTCGGGCTTCCCGCTCAGCATGTATTCGGACGGATTCGGCACTTCGCTCAATCCGTCGTTCCTCATTTCAAAAACGCCGATTTCATCCGTCGACCCGAAGCGGTTCTTCGCCGCTCTCAGGATCCGGTAGGATGCATGGCGGTCGCCTTCGAAATAGAGAACGGTATCCACCATATGCTCGAGCACCCTCGGTCCTGCCACGGCTCCTTCCTTCGTCACATGTCCGACGATGAAAATGGAAATGCCGATGGTCTTCGCCGTCATGAGAAGAATCCCCGTCGCCTCCCTGACCTGGGATACGCTCCCCGGCGCCGATGCGACATCTTCTGAATACATGGTCTGAATCGAATCGATGACGGCGATGTCCGGCTTCTCATTCTGGAGGATCTCGTTGATATCCCCGATATTCGTTTCGCACAGCAGGCGCATATTGTCGGAAATGTCTCCGATCCGATCCGCCCGCATTTTGATCTGCTGCAGGCTTTCCTCGCCGGAAATGTAGAGGACGTCTGCTCCGTCCGCTGCAAGGTTTCTGCACGCCTGCAGAAGGAGCGTCGATTTCCCGATGCCGGGATCTCCGCCGATCAGGATCAGGGAGCCTTTGACGATTCCGCCGCCCAGCACGCGGTCCAGTTCCCCGATGTCCGTCTTCCGTCTCTGCTCCGTCTCCATGGAAATCTCGGAGAATCTGGACGGTTTATTTCCCGTGCCGGCATTGCGGGCAGTCTTCGTGCTCGGTTTCGCGGCAGATACTTTCTCCTCTACAAAGGTATTCCATTCATGGCAGGATGGACACTGCCCCATCCATTTGGCACTTTCATATCCGCAGTTCTGACAGTAAAATACCGTCTTGTCCTTAGGCATTTCTTCCCCCCCTGAAACAGAAAAGAGGCAGCCGCCGGCCGCCTCTTCATCCGTCTGCAAATGAATCACTTCTTCGCGATTTTAACCTTTACCTGATCCGCTTTTCCAAGATCCACACTGAAAGACAGCTTCCCGCCGAGATTGGTTTTCTGACGGTCAGCCAGTTTTCCGTCGAAGAAGATTTCGTATTCGGCATCCGGTTCGCCTTCGACAGTGATCTGTGCATCTTCTGCGCCTTCTACCGTAAAGCTCATTCCGTTGTCTGCATAGGTCAGATGAGAAACGGCCGTGCCCGGAACCGATTCATAGACAAACATCTCATTTCTTTCCAGTCTCGTGATCTCCCGGAACGTCTTAACCTTGTACATATCCCCGTCATGTTCAAAATCGGAAAGCTTGGATTTTTCATTCAGCTGATAATTTCCGAAACTGATGCTGCCGTCGTCTTCCGTTTGAATCAGACCTTCAATTACTGACATTCGTTCTGCCTCCCAGTTATTGCGTTATTCAGTTGTATGCGGCCCCGCTTCCGGGCCATTTCTTAATAAGATTATAAGATATAAATGTGTCCAAATCTAGTGCGTCACTTTAAAATTCATTATCTTTTCAGACATTCGGACGGCGACGGTATCGCCTTCATGCGCCTCGCCCTTGAGGACCAGTTCGCTGACTTCATCCTCGATCTTTGTCTGGATTTCCCTCTTCAGGGGACGCGCGCCGAACTTCTCGGAAAAGCCTGTCTCGGCTATATATTTCCGGACGGCCGGAGCAATCGTGAGTTTGATGGAAAGCTGCTCTTTGGCCCTCTTCACCAGATCCTTCAGAAGCAGGTCGACGATTTTCTCCACCTCTGCCGGCGACAGCGGATGGAAAACGAGGATTTCATCGATACGGTTTAAAAACTCAGGCCGGAACAGACGCTTGACTTCCGTCATGACGCCGTCCTTCATGCGCTCATAATCCTTCGCCGCGTCATCCTTTGCCCCGAAGCCCAGTTTCTTCGGATCCACGATGGCCTGGGCCCCCACATTCGACGTCATGATGATGCAGGTGTTCTTGAAGTCAACCTTATGCCCGTGCGCATCGGTGATGTGCCCTTCGTCCAGGACCTGGAGCAGGATATTGAAGACATCCGGGTGAGCCTTCTCGATTTCATCGAAAAGCACGACGCTGTACGGATGGCGTCTGACCTGTTCGGACAGCTGTCCCGCCTCGTCGTATCCGACATACCCCGGAGGCGATCCGATCATTTTCGATACGCTGTGCTTCTCCATGTATTCGGACATATCCACGCGGATCATGCTCTGCTCGGAACCGAAAACCGCCTCCGCCAGGGCTTTGGACAGTTCGGTCTTTCCGACGCCTGTCGGGCCGAGGAAGAGGAAGCTGCCGATCGGACGCTTCGGATCCTTGAGTCCCACCCTGCCGCGCTTGACGGCTGAGGCAACAGCCGTAACGGCTTCCTCCTGGCCGATGATCCGCTTGTGGAGAACCGCCTCCAGTTTCGAGAGACGCTTGCTTTCCGCCTCCTCAAGACGGGCTACCGGTATCTTCGTCCAGTCGGACACGACCGAGGCAATGGTGTTTTCATCGACAGAAAGATTCCTGCGTGCGCATTTCTGGTCAAAGCGTTCCTTGGCCTTTACCTGTCCGGCTTCTTTCTCATCCTGTTCCTTCTGGATTTCCTTTGCGCGGACCATGTCGCCTTTGATGATGGCTTCTTCCTTCTCGCGGCCCAGTTCCCGGATTGCCTGTTCTTCCCGGATCATCCCTTCCGTAATCTGGAAGCCGCCCAGCTGAATCTTGGACGCACCTTCATCCATCAGGTCAATGGCTTTGTCCGGCAGTCTCCGGTCGCTGATATACCGTTCGGAAAGGGTGACGGCAGCTTTGAGGGCCTCGTCGGTAATCTGCACCCCGTGATGTTTTTCATAGTACGGTCTCAGGCCCTTCAGGATCTCCAGGGTTTCTTCTCCCGTCGGCTCCTCAACGGTTACCGGCTGGAACCTTCGCTCCAGCGCCGCATCTTTTTCAATGTATTTCCGGTATTCATCAATCGTCGTTGCGCCGATGATCTGGATTTCTCCCCTGGACAGCGACGGTTTCAGGATGTTGGAGGCATCCAGCGCCCCTTCCGCATCGCCTGCGCCGACGATCGTATGGAGTTCGTCAATGAACAGCAGAATGTTCCTGCTCCTGGCAACTTCCTTTACGACGTTCTTGATCCGCTCTTCGAACTCGCCGCGGTATTTGGAACCGGCCACCATCGCCGAAAGGTCCAGGACGACAAGTCTTTTCCCGCGGATGGTATTCGGCACCAGGCCCCAGCTGATTCTCTGGGCCAGGCCTTCCGCAATGGCGGTCTTGCCCACTCCCGGTTCCCCGATCAGGCAGGGATTGTTCTTGGTCCTGCGGCTCAGGATCTGCATGACCCGGTTGATTTCCCGGTCGCGTCCGACGACAGGATCGAGCGTTCCTTCTTCTGCCGCTTTTGTCAGATCGCGGCTGTACTGGTCAAGGGTCGAGGTCTCGCTTTTCAGGGCGTTTTTCTTTTCTCTTTCTTCATCCGCATCCCCGATTCCGTCAATTCCCATGGCAACGATCGTTTCGCCGTAAAGCTTCTTGACATTGACATTCATCGTGTGCAGCAGGCGGGTCCCGACGCAGTTCGTATCCTTCAGCATCGCCAGCAGCAGATGTTCCGTGCCTGCCGCTTCTGAATCCATCTGCTCTGCCAGGGAAAGAGCACCGTCGATGACTTTCTGGGCACGCGGAGAATAGCCCTGCTTATCTTCCAGGACGATTTCTCCCTGGGGGGCAATGAGACGGTCGATCAGATCCGTCAGCTTATCCATTTCCACGCCGGCATCCGAAAGCACGACCGATGCAGTTCCGCTGACTGCCTTCAGCAGTCCGACCAGGATATGTTCCGTTCCTATATAATTCTGTTTGCAGTAGCGTGCCGACCTCTTGGCATATTCCAGCGCACGCAGAGCTTCTTCCGTAAATTCTTTATTCAAGTGCAGCCTCCCGTTTTGAGTCAAATGAAGCCGTCCGGTTCATCGGTAGTCTTCCATCATTTCATCAATCAGATCATGCACTTCGTCCCGCGTCACGCCGCGGCATTTGGCTCTGGCCAGGGCAATCCTCAGATCCTGGCGGAGAGTATCCAGCGCACGCTTGCGGTCGCTGTCCACAACGATGACGGTTCCTCTGCGGTCGACGGTCAGGAACCCTTCTTCCTTCAGGACAGAGTAGGCTTTGTTGACCGTGTGCATATTGATTCCGACTTCATCCGCCATCTGTCTTACCGAAGGAAGACTGTCTCCTTCCCGAAGGACAGAGGTAGCGATGCCCATGATAATCTGATCGCGAAGCTGGATGTAAATCGCCTCGCCTGAATTGACATCAATCCGAATAACCATGAAAAGCCTCCATTTGTTATAGGCAAAGTATAACAAACGGAGGCTCCGATTGCAACTCATCACGGATTTTTCTTCTGCGCCCTCTTTTTCTTTCCGCATCTGCAGGCCGCAGCCATGACGGCATAGGCCCCTGCCATCGCCGCGATGTCCCAGGCAGCCGTATCCGGGTCGCCTGTCACGACAGTCGGCTCGATGACCGTAAAGCCGGACGCATCCTGTGAATCCGTCCAGCCTGATTCTGTTTCCCGTGAATCCGTCCCGGCGGATTCCCCTTCCTCTAAATCTGTCCCGGCAGATTCCGCTTCCTGTGAATCCGTCCCGACGGATTCCGCTGCTCCGGAAGAATCTTCGTCCTTCTGAAAGCTCTTCGGTTCTGCCGTCAGTTCGTACTGCCAGTTCTGTCCGTCTGAAATGGGAATCGATATCTGAAACGGCACGGAAGCACGATATCCTTTTACCGGTTCCGTTTCCCGGACCAGATAAACTCCAACGGGCAGATTTTCAAAAATACAGATGCCTTCCTCATCGGTAGCATCTGTCAGGCAGAATTCTTCACTGACATTGTCTGCGGAGAATCCTTCAGGCCCGTAATCTTCTGTTTTCAGGAGAGTGAATCCGGCTCCTGCCAGAGGTTCCTTTTCCTGCACGTCTTTATAGTAACGGATGGTCAGGCTTCCTTTCCGCTGCGGATCCGCACCGGGAAAAGACAGGCCGCGCGCCGCAGACGCAGATACATTTCCCGCACATGCAAAAACCAGCATGGCTGTCATCAGCATCATCAGGACAGCCGATATTCCCAGCTTCAGGAACTTTTTCACCGTTTCTCCTTTCCCGTCATTCAGTTCCGTGACGGCATCCGGCTGATTCTGTTCCGCATTTTCCGCATCCTGATCCCTGACGCCCCGGACCAGCAGACGGTGCGTATTGATTCCGTACGGCGTGCAGGTGTAAAGCGTCACGAAGTCTTTTCCCTCCTCGATCCGGAGGTCATCCGTCTCTTCCGGAAGCACGACCCTGATCCGGTCGACGCGGTAGAAATGGATCTGCCCGAGGACACGGATCCTGAAAAGATCTCCTGTCTCCAATTCATCGATATGCGTGAACAGTTCCTCCCCCGGCAGTGCGGTATGCGCCGCGATCACTGCATGGGAAGAAGGACCTCCTACCGGAAGCGATGAACCGTAAAGATGCCCGGCTCCTTTTTTCAGGGCTTCATCGGAAGTCCCGTGATAGACCGGCAGGCGGACGGAAAGTTTCGGAATCTCCACAACACACATGACGCCGTCGGAATTCTCCAGAAGGCGGTCATATGCCGGGTCTTTCTCTTCGCTGCTGAAAGCGGGCGCCCCGGTACCGTCCGAAAGCTTTTCGTTGTACCGGAGCGCTGCTTCCATTTCCTTCTCGATTCTTTCCCGGTCGGCGCCGGCAAGCCCGCTGTCATATCCGGCAATGATTTCATCCTGCGTACATGCTGTCAGGAATTCCGCCAGAACCGGCCACGAAAGGATCAGGATTCCTGCCGCCGCCATGGCAGCGGCAAGAATGGGAAGAATCCTTTTCATTTACGTGAGGCGCGGCGTTTCCCTGAAATCATGACAAAGAAAACCATTGCCAGTGCAGCGAGGAGGAAGACGGTTCCTGCTGCCGCAAACATGGCCGTGCCGCTGCCGCCGGTGTGCGGCAGGGTAATTCCTTTTGTATCGGTAATGGTAAATGTGACATGTCCGCCTGTCAGCGGGTTCGTAATCGCCATCGTCGACCCGTCCTGGATCAGTGCTGCGGAAGAGAGTCCGACCCCGGCAGGCGACGTTGCCAGCATGGATACCGTCAAGGATGTTTTCATCAGGCCGAAGCCTGCCGCGGTTGCCGTCTCCGTAATCAGATAGGATCCTGCACTCAGTCCCTTCAGACTGAGAAGGCCGTCAGTCGCCGCCGGCGATACATTCTGGGTAAGCGTATCCCCATTTTCCGTGCCGTCGCTGATATGGTAGATGCCGTTTCCTTCTCTTGCAAAGGTCAGGATGGTTCCGCCGCGCCTGATCTGGAAAACCGCTTTGGAATAATCCGTAACTGTTTCGGTATAGCGTTTCGTCATATCGATCTGATACGTATAGAGGGCCGCCGTCTGGCCGGTGATGCTGCTGTCGCCCGTCCGGCTTGTTCCGTACAGGAGCGTGGGAACGATGGAATTCGTATCCGCCCCGACCTGAAGGTTCCGGTTTGCCATTGCCGTGTATTTGACATAAATGTGGCTTTCCTGCGTCACGGCATTCAGCTTGGCAAGTCCTGCTGCCGTCAGGGCGACCTCGACCGTATTATTTCCGGACGTGGGAGTCGTCAGTTCATAATCGGTATCCTTGATCAGGGTTGACGCGGTCGGCGCCTGAGTTCCGTAGGAAACGGTCAGATTCGAAGAATATGTCATTCCGCTGCTCATCTCATTGGAAATGATGTATTTCCGGTTGGTCACGGTACCGCTTTCACTGCTGAGGACCGGCACATCCGACGTGACAAGAAACTTGACCTGGCTGCCGATCTGTACATCAGCTTTGGACGACAGGGAAGTCTCATCCGCACTCAGGATTTCCGTCCTGATTCCGACAGACTGGCTCTTCGGATATACGGAGATGTCGTACTGCCACAGGGAACCCGGCTCATACGTCACCCCATTGTAATCCGTGCTTACCAGGTTCGGCATCGGCAAAGATGCGATAAAGGGCGAGCTGGGTATTGAGGCAGCGGACGCATTCGTCTCTGCCACCAGATAAAGCCCGAGAGGCAGCTCCTGAAGGGTCGTCACGCCGCTGGCATTGGTCTCCGGCATCGCCTTCCCGTTCTGACGAATCATGGTGCGGACACTCTGTTCATCCGCCGTATTCAGAGAACGGAGAGCGGCCTTGATTTCATCCGGGTAATAGCAGATTTTTCCGTCTATGGTGACGGTATTCAGGTTCAGCTGTGCCGCATTGGCCTTTGCAAGAAAGAATTCATTGACGGAAGTCGCATAAAGAGAAGAACTGTTCTGAGATCCTTTCTGTTCCAGATCTGAAAGCCTGATGTAATAGAAGATGCTTCCTGCCACCGGGGTCGAACCGGATGGGACCGCCTGATGATCGGTACCCGTTCCGTCCGTCGAGGTGCCGCTGTTGTTGATATATTTATGAATCGTGATGGATCCTTTTTTGGTCGTATCAAAAACCGATACGGAATACTCCGGCGATACCGGAGACGCAAATACCGAAGCCGTCATGGATGAGACAGCCAGAACCGCGGCAAAGCATGCGGCCGTGATCTTTCTGCTGAACTTTTTCATACAATCCTCCTGTTGGTCTGCACCGTGCAGATAGTTTACATAATATTTCCGTTCTTTGATTCTTTCCCCGAATTTCTTTTTCCGGACAGCCGTTCCGCGATGTTTATTTCAGCCTTCATCAGACGGGAGGGGGCTGCTCCTTTTGCGAGCTTCGTTCCGTCCGCCGCCTCTGTCGCTGAAGAATACGGCATCTGCCATGCAGGGCAGTGCCATGCCGCCGAAGGCAGACCTGACCGGTGCTGCTGCCTTCGCCTGATATGTTTCTTGTTTGGGATCATCATCCGCCGGAACCGGCGGTCTTCGGAAAAAGATGAATTTGGTGTAACATGAAAATTCCCGGAGCGCAAGCGCTTCGGGAACATGTCATAAAATCATTTGATGAATCAATAAGAAAGTGACAGGATTTATTTCAGGAAATCTTTTCAGACAGGATTTCCGCAAATTCTTCCAGCCCTTTTCTGTCGGCTTCGCTGAATCTTCCTTTCTTCCGGCTTTCCAGATAAAGGACAGCGGCATGCCTTTTTCCGTACCGAAACGGCACGGCCGCCGCAGACTCCGTCTCATCCTCCTCAATCACGTAATCGGAAAGGATCCGGACGTCCGGAATAAGCTGTGTCTTCATTTCCCCTGCCGCTTTGCCCGCGATGCCGACGCCTGCCGGGCAGAGGCTGTTATGCATCTCTCCCTGATAAGGTCCGATCAGAAGGTTCTTCCCCGACCTGCGGTAAAAACCCGCCCAGGAAATATCCGGCAGGCTTTCCATCAGGAGCGCCGCCGCATGGGACATCTGCGTTACCGGATCTTTGACGCCCTGCGCATCCGGGATGGACAGCTGCCCGAGAATCCCGCTGTAAGAACCGAAATCCTGTTTCATTTTCCGTCCTCCGATTGCTGACAAAAAAAGAAAGGCCCCGCAGGGCCTTTCTCCTCAGAACAGGGCAACTACCGCCCCGTCATATGTCTTGTCGATGTAATTGCGTACCTCGTCGCTCTGGAGTGCCGCGACAAGGGCTTTGATCCTTTCCGAATTCTCATCGCCTTTTCTCACGGCAACGATATTGCCGTAGGTCTTGGCTCCGATGGAATTCGCATCCTCCGTGGCCAGAGCATCCTTCTTGACGGAAAGCCCCGCTTGAATGGCGTAGTTGCCGTTGATGACGGCCAGGTCCAGATCCTGAAGGGATCTAGGAAGCTGCGCTGCTTCAATCTCGGTAATGTTCAGGTTCTTCGGATTTTCCTCAATATCGTTCTTCGTCGCGTTGATGCCGGCATCTGCCTTCAGTTTGATCAGTCCCTGTGCTTCCAGAAGCAGCAGAGCCCTTGCCTCGTTCGTCGCATCATTCGGGACGCCGATGGATGCTCCGTCCTGAAGGGCATCGAGAGATTTTGTCTTGCCGGCATAAATGCCGAATGGCTCATAATGGATGGTTCCGGCCGAAACCAGATCCGTTCCGTTTTCCTTATTGTACTGATCCAGGTACGGCTGATGCTGGAAATAATTCGCATCCAGGGAGCCTGATGAAAGCGCTACATTCGGCTGGACGTAATCCGTAAACTCGGTAACCTGAAGCGTATAGCCTTCTTTTGCAAGAACCTCCTTGGCTACTGCCAGGATCTCCGCATGAGGGCTCGGGCTGGCCCCGACGATGATGACCTTGTCTTCTTCATTGCCTGCAGTCGGCGACTCCGAGGTTCCCGATGCTGCCGCTGAAACTGCTGTGGAAGCAGCTGTGGAAGCTGCCGTGGAAGCTGCCGATGATGATGCTGCCGAACTTCCTCCGCATCCGGAAAGGATGCCGGTGACTGCCAGAACGCCTGCGAGTGCCGCTATTAAATTCTTCTTCATTTTTCATTTCCTCCTGTTGGTTGATTTCCGGTTGCCGGTTACAGTGCATACAAGGTGCACATTCGCCCGAACCGGAAATTCTGCCGGAGGAGCTCCTCAAAATGATGGGTCATCGGTCCGCTCTCCATTTCCTAGTATTTAAGTATGTTTGTAGCATTTTAACCCATATGAGGCAGATTGTCAAGCAGGAAATAAATCTGACGCTGCATCTTTCAGCGGATTCTCTTATCCGTCCCCTTGGACCAGCGGTTTCCGATCTCCTGGATGATCTGCGTGATGATGACCAGAATGACAACCGTGATCAGCATGACATCAACCTGATAACGGTAATATCCGTAACGGATCGCGATGTCGCCCAGGCCTCCGCCGCCGACAAATCCGGACATCGTTGAATAGCCCAGGATCGTCGTCATGACCAGTGCGCCGCCGAGCAGAAGCGAAGGCTTTGTTTCCGGAAGCATGACCTTCCAGATGATCTGCCAGGTGGAAGCGCCCATGGATTTTGCCGCTTCCACGACACCCGCATCCAGTTCGGACAGGGAAGATTCCACGACACGCGCAATGTACGGTGCAGCCGCAATGACAAGCGGCGGCACGACGGCCTTGGCACCGAGCGTCGTTCCGATCAGGACCCGCGTAAACGGCAGGACCATGATCAGCAGGATGATGAACGGAATGGACCGGAAAATGTTGACGATGACTCCGAGGACAGCCTGCACCCACGGGATCGGGTGAATGCCGCCTTTTTTGGTGACGACCAGAAGGACTCCCATCGGCAGTCCAATCAGATACGCAATCAGCGTTGAAAGGACAACCATATAAAGAGTCTCCCCGATGCCGACAAAGATCATCTGCACGGTCGCTGCATCAATGTTCATAATCGGTCACCTCCTCGTACTTGATTCTGGAAATATCGAGATAACGGAAAATCTCACTCTGCTGCTCTTCATTTTCCGGCAGCTGAATGACCATCTGCCCCATCGCGACCCCGTTCACATCCCTCGTCTGCGCATACATGATGTTGACCGGCGCCTTCGCCGCCAGAGTGATGTTCGAGATGATCGGTTCCTGGGACTGCCTTCCGTCAAAGGTGATCCGGTAGTATTTTCCTTCGGTGAATTTCGTTTCGCGCATGGCATCGCCCAGAATCAGCTTCTGTCCGATCCGGGTCTTGGGAGCCATGAAAATATCGGCTACCTTTCCGCTCTCGGCGATCTTCCCTTCATCGATGATGGCTACGCTTTCACAGATCTGCTGGATGACTTCCATCTCATGGGTGATCACGACGATCGTGATTCCCATGTCCCGGTTCAGCTTCTTCAGAAGATCCAGGATCGACTTTGTCGTGTTCGGGTCGAGCGCCGACGTCGCTTCATCGCAGAGCAGTACCTTCGGATTGGTTGCCAGCGCACGCGCAATGGCCACCCTCTGCTTCTGTCCGCCTGAGAGCTGGGATGGGAAGGAATTCTCCCTGTCTGAAAGATCGACGATTGCCAGAAGCTCTTTCGCTCTTTTTACGGCATCCGCCTTCTTCATTCCCTGTATTTCCAGCGGGAACGTCACGTTGCGGATGGCATTTCTCTGCTCCAGCAGCTGGAACTGCTGAAAGATCATGCCCATCTGCTGTCTCACGCCCCTGAGTTCCCTTTCAGACAGGCTGTTCAGTTCTTTCCCGTCAAAGGTGATCTTCCCCTGCGTCGGCTTTTCCAGGTAATTGATGCACCGCACCAGCGTGCTCTTACCGGCGCCGGACAGCCCGATGATGCCGAAGATTTCACCCGGCATGATTTCAATATTGATATCCTTGAGCGCTTCGACGCTCTGCTTGGTCCCCACGAATTCTTTCTTCAGATGTTCGATTCTGATGATTGGTTCCATTTCCCGTCCTCTTTGAAATCTTCTTATTCTTCATCCAGCGGAACGTTGAGTTCCTCTGTGCCCGGAAGCACGAAGCGTCCGTTCTCCAGGATGGAAATCTCGCTGCCGTCTTTGCGAACCGCACGGATGGATCCCAGTTCATCATAGGGAATCGTAATATCCGTATGGCAGTTGAAATAGGCTTTTGAAAGATCTGTTTTCCGGTTCAGCGACACTTCGTTGTCCCGGGCAATAATTTCCTTTCCATCCGGATTGAAGACCGCCGTATCCTCGCGCCAGCTGTAGCAGGTATCCCCCATTGCGAAATGAGGTCCGGTCTTCTCGGCAATCAGGATCGGCATTCTTTCTTCGATACCGTATTTCCTCGCCATGACGTAAGCCGTCGTGTTCGTCCCGATGGCAAATTCCCCGATCGGAAGCGTTTTGTGATGGAACAGGATGTTCTCCTCGATATAGGCGCGGTTCTTCTTTTCCTCTTCAAAATTCCCGCAGCTGTAATCCTCGATCATCCCGTCCTTCAGACGGATTTCAAGGTCACGGTAATCCAGGCCTTCCAGGAAAACCCTCGTCACATGGAGGATGCCGTTCGTCCCGGCAAGCTTCGGTGATGTGAAGACCTCCCCGACCGGAATGTTCACATCCGCAACGCAGTTCTCGAATTTCGTCTGCTTCTTCGGATTCCTGACCGCCTGCAGGGCAACGGTCAGATCCGTGCGGTTTTTCCCTCTTCCCAGGATGTGCACGGATTCGCCTTCATCAAGGGCATCGATGATCTTCTGCTGCATCCGTCCGTACTTCGCGGAATCCAGCGTATTGATTTTCACGGTTTCGGCAAAGATATCGGTAAAATCCTTCCCGATTGCCGGAACCGGAAGGTCCATGATCGTAAAGGTATGGCGGTCGCCGCTCTGGTAGCGGTCGGTGATCTGTCCCGTTTCATTTGTTAGGTTTACATAATATTTCTGCTGCTGATCCGTAAACTCCGGCGTCCCGCTGCAGGGCTTCGGCGAAAACGGAACATCGCCGTAGCTTTCCAGACAGATGGGTCCCGAGCAGACTTCCGCTGCCGCCTTCCTTTTTTCATAGGCATTGCGCACGGCGCGCAGCCTCCTGGAGACATAGTCCTCATCCAGGATCAGGGCAAGGTCGTTCCGGTGGTCGTAGTCGAACTGCCGGTTCGGAATGGCACCGAAATAGCCGATGCGCAGGGCCTGTCTCTTTTCCGTCAGACGGTAGGCGCAGCGGCCGATGGCCGGTTCAAAGCCTTTTTTCCTCATGGCCAGGATTACCGCGCGGATGATGCGCTCAAAGCCGAGTTCGAAGCGGATGCTGTACGTCTTCATTTCCTGAAGCAGCTTCCTGTCCAGGAAGCCGGCGCAGTACCCTTCCGCCATGACGCCGGCCAGCTCATCGATCTGCTCCTGAGGAAGCGTGCCGATGTACGCCGCCGTCTTTCTGGTTTCCTCCGTAACGTATTCTCCGAACCGCTCCAGGTAGGAAAGGTCGGAGAAATCAGCTGTCAGGATTATGTTCTTTGCAAAATCATTTTCCGGATTGACCCGCTCGTCGATTCTCTCGGCCGTAAACTCATCGAGGTAATCCTCTGCATAGGAAATAAGGATGCCTGACGCTGTCCGGACGGACGGCAGCTCCTCCTCCGAAAAAGCACCGTAGTACTCGAGGAAGAGTTCCAGAAGGATTGTCGTTCCTTCTTCCTTCTGCTCGAAAATGCAGGGGATGATGCCGTACAGTTCGGCCAGGAGCGCCGAAAGGATCTGGCCGTAGCCGTCTCCCAGCTTCTTGACCGCATAGCCGGGATTGCCGTAGGACTTATCATAGTTCTCCGGCAGGATATCCCGGTAGAGGTTCCGGTTTCCTTCTCCGTTTTCTCCCTTCAGGCAGCGGATCAGGAAATCTGCCGTCTTCAGGAAAAAGTCCCGGAACGGTTCCGGGACGCACTTCTCCTGCGGTATTTCAAATATTCTGTCTCTTGCCAGCTCGTACCGTTCACTCATCTTTGATATTACCGCTTTCAACATTTTTACGGATCAGTTCGTGCACCAGTTTCCCGAGTTCGCTGCAGTTCTCGCCGCTGATCCGATTGCGTTCTTCGACCCAGCTTTTTTTGACGCCGTGTTCCTTCCAGGACTTTCCGTCCGCCGCATCCGTCAGCAGGATGGGCTGGAGACGGTCCAGCGTGTTGACGAATTTTGCCTCCGGCGTCTTTCTTGCCTCGAACTCATTCCAGAGCGCCCGGAGCTCACTTCCCTGGTCGTCGGGCAGCATCCCGAAAATGCGGTCGGCTGCTTTCCTTTCCCGCTCTTCCTTGGTTTTGGCTCCCTCCGGATCGTACGCGTAGGTATCGCCGGCATCGATTTCCACCATGTCGTGGACAAGACCCATCATCATGGCTTTTTCCCGGTCGACTTTCTCCTCGCAGTATTCCGCAAGCAGATAGGCCATGACGGCAAGATGGAAGGAATGCTCCGCGTCGTTTTCACGCCGGGTGCCGTCTGCCAGATACGTCTGGCGCTGAATTTCCTTCATCCTGTCTATTTCCAGAAGAAAGGACATCTGCCTTTTCATTCTCTCATCCATCAGCGAATCCCCGCTAAGAAAAGCGTCAGCCAGCAGACCATGATGACTCCGCATGCAATCGATCCGATGATGGAAAGCACAGGGGAGACATCCTTTTCCCGAAAGGACTTCATGCCGACGATAAAGCCGTAAACCGAAAACAGGATGGCGATCAGAGCCAGGCCCCCCACTTCGGTTCCGGCTTTTCCGCCCTGTGCAAAGGAAACGATCACCGCCGCCGCAAACAGCGCCGCCGATGCCAGTGCCAGGAAGGAAGCCGTCCTTCCGCCTTTTGACTGTTCTCTTTTCTCGAATTTGTATTTCTGACTCTTTGCCATTTCTATTCTCTTGCGCCGTACTGTTCGTAATAATCGTTGATCGCGCTCTTCAGCTGATCGTCGATGACGATCTTTCCATGATAGTCCTTATTATAAAGATGGTCAACGACATCTCTCATCGTCACGATGGAAGCCGTTTTCATGCCGTATTCCTCGCGGATTTCGGCAAGAGCGCTTTTCTCCCCCTGTCCTCTTTCCATCCGGTCGACCGAAACGACAAGGCCGAGCAGCCGGATATCCGCCTGCTCCTTCAGAAGCGGAACGGTTTCCTTGATGGAAGTGCCGGCCGTGGTCACGTCTTCAATGATGACGATCCTGTCGCCGTCCTTGACCGGACTGCCGAGAAGGATTCCCTTGTCCCCGTGGTCCTTGATTTCTTTCCGGTTCGAGCAGTAGCGGACATCTCTTCCGTAGGCTTCCGAAATGGCCATGGATGCCGCCACCGAAAGCGGAATGCCCTTATAGGCCGGTCCGAACAGGATGTCAAAATCCAGTCCGAAATTCTGCTCGATGGCCTTCGCATAATACTGTCCCAGGCGGCGCAGCTGCTCCCCTGTCCGGTAATATCCGGTATTGATGAAGAACGGAGTCTTCCGTCCGCTCTTCGTGACGAAGTCTCCGAAGCGGAGGACTCCGCAGTCGACCATGAATTCAATAAACTCTTCTTTATAAGCTTCCATTTTTGCGTCCTTTCCGATTGGTTTACATAACTTGTTTCCGCGGATTACCGGACCGCCCCGATCAGTTCCTTTACATCGGCCGTTCCGGTTTCCTCCAGATACTTTTCGATGCCTTCCGCAATGCGGACTGTGCACGCCGGATCACAGAAATTCGCGGTCCCGACTGCCACAGCCGATGCCCCGGCAAGCAGGAATTCGATGGCATCCTCTGCCGAGGAAATGCCGCCCATTCCGATGACAGGAATTCTGACTGCCTGCGCTGCCTGGTAAACCATGCGGAGCGCGACCGGCATGACGGCCGGACCGGAAAGGCCTCCGGTTTTGTTGGCCAGCATAAAGGACTTCCGGCGGATGTCAATCCTCATACCCATCAGCGTATTGATGAGGGAGACGGCATCCGCTCCGCCCTCTTCCGCTGCCCTTGCCATTTCC
Organism: Lachnospiraceae bacterium; assembly: GCA_022647575.1. GTDB lineage: Bacteria > Bacillota > Clostridia > Lachnospirales > Lachnospiraceae > Chordicoccus. The sequence continues at coordinate 897,619 of JALCKY010000001.1, forward strand.
GAAATATCCGTCACATTCGGCGAAAGCTTCATGATGACCGGCTGCCTGGCATGCGCCTTGACCGCCCCGGTGATCCGGCTGACGGCCTTCGGATCCGTGCCGAAGGCAATCCCGCCTTCTTTGACATTCGGGCAGGAAATGTTGATTTCCATCATGTCGATGTCCGTGTCCGCAAGCCGGTCGACGACTTCCAGGTATTCTTCTTCGGAATGTCCGCAGACATTCACGATGACTTTCGTATCGTATTGTTTCAGAAACGGCAGGTCCCGCTGCAGAAAGACATCAATGCCCGGATTCTCCAGGCCGATGGCGTTCAGCATGCCGGAAGACGTTTCGCAGATGCGGGGCGCAGCGTTCCCGGCCCAGGGTACATTTGCCACCCCTTTGGTCACGACCGCCCCGAGCCTGTTCAGATCAACGAACTCAGAATATTCCTGACCCGAGCCGAACGTGCCTGAGCACGTCATGACCGGGTTCTTCAGCACAACGTCTGCAATCTCCACCGTCATCGAAGGCTTTGTCATAAAATGACCTCCTCTGCCCTGAAGACGGGTCCGTCCTTGCAGATTCTTGTATTGTGCACATGCGAATGTCCGTCGATGTCCTTCGTTTCACAGACGCAGCCGAGGCAGGCGCCGATTCCGCAGGCCATTTTCTCTTCCATTGAAATCCAGCATTCAATTCCTTCTGCTTCCGAATATTCCTTCAGGGCACGCAGCATCGGCTTCGGGCCGCAGGCAAACAGGATGTCCGGATGCAGGCCGTTCTCCCGTATGGCATCGAGAACGGTGCCTTTCGATCCGAGACTTCCGTCCTCTGTCGCCGTAAATGTCCTGCAGGCTTTTTCAAGGTCAGGCAGAAGATACGTCTCCGAACGGTATCCTGCCGCCAGAAGGATTTCGGAAGGCTGTTCTTCTTTTTCAAGACGCCGGAAACCCTCTGCGCAGCTGAGCATCGGCGGGATGCCGATTCCTCCGCCGGCCAGCAGCACGCTCTTTCCCGTACATGCCTGCAGCGGAAATCCGTTCCCGAGAGGTCCCATCACCGTAACGGAATCTCCTGAAGACAGATGCGAAAACTCCTCCGTCCCTTTTCCGGCAATCCGGTAGACAAGACGGATGGCATGGTCCGATGTTTCGCAGACGGAAATCGGCCTGGGAAGCAGGCGGCTTCCGTCTTTCGAGAAAAGGGATACGAACTGTCCCGGCAGGGTCTCCCCTGCAAAGGAAACAGACAGCTGCAGGCTGAAAATGCCTGCGGCGATTTCTTCCTGTGAAATAACTCCTGCGCTTTCCCTGACTTTCATCCGATTGAATTCTCCAGTGCCTGTGAAAGATCTTTCTTCATGGCCAGCACGGATGCGCGTGCAGCCTCCGCATAATCCATGCCTTTATAAGCTTCATTTTTCCAGGCGGCAATGATGCCTCTCGAAGAATTGACGATGGCTCCGAGACCGTCCTCATTGAAGAACCCGGCAAGATCGCTGCCTTTTCCGCCCTGGGCCCCGTAACCGGGAACCAGGATGAAAGACTTCGGCATGATCCTGCGGAGTTTCTTCCCCATTTCCGGATAGGTGGCTCCGACAACCGCGCCGATATTCGAATAATCGCCGTCCATCGATTCGGAAGCCCATTCGCTGACTTTCTCCCCGACCAGCTCATACAGCGGAGTCCCGCCGATTTCCCGGTCCTGGAATTCCCCGCTGGACGGATTCGATGTCTTGACGAGCACGAAGATGCCGCGGTCATTTTCATTGCAGACTTTCACGAACGGTTCAACGCCGTCCGAACCGAGATAAGGATTCACGGTCGCGAAGTCTTCCCCGAACGGCTCAAAGGACTTTCCGCCGATTTCAATCTTTCCGAGATGCGCCGTCGCATAGGCTGCCGAAGTGGAGCCGATATCGCCTCTCTTTACATCGCCGATGACAAGCAGTCCCTTCTGATGACAGTATTCAACGGTCTTCCGGAAAGCCAGAAGTCCGGGTATGCCGAACTGTTCGTACATGGCGATCTGCGGTTTGACCGCCGGAACCAGACCGCAGACGGCATCGACAATGCCTCTGTTGAAGCGGAGGACCGCTTCGGCCGCTCCTTCCGGAGTTTCCCCGCAGTCCGCAAAAGCACTTTTCAGGATATCTTCCGGAATATAGGAAAGCATCGGATCCAGCCCGACGACAATCGGTGCCTGCGTCTCTTCGATTTTCTGTATCAGCCTGCTGATCATTTCAAGTCCTCCCAGACAATTTTTCCGCCCGCTGCCGTAAGGACCGGCTTTCCGTAAACGGTCCGCCCGCCGAACGGCGTATTTCTTCCTTTGGAAAGGAATTTCCGCGGGTTGATTTTATAGGATTTCGAAAAATCGAACACGGCGATGTCCGCCGGCATCCCCTCCTCAAGGGTTCCTGCCTCAATGCCGAGCACCCGGGCGGGGTTCCTGCTCATCTTCTCCGCCATCTGCATCAGCGTCAGAATTCCGGGCTTCACGAGCTCCGTGTAGGTAATCGCCGCCGAAGTCTCCAGCCCGACAATACCGAACGGGGCTTCCAGGAAGGAACGGTTCTTCTCATCTTCCGCATGCGGGGCATGATCCGTGCTGATGCAGCTGATCGTGCCGTCCGCGAGAGCTTCCCGTAAAGCCTCGACATCTTCCTTCGTACGCAGGGGCGGATTCATTTTATAATTCGTGTCGTCCGCCTTTACGTCATCCGAAGTCAGCGTGAAATGATGCGGACAGACTTCAGCCGATACATTGGCTCCCATTTTCCTCGCCATGCGGATAATCTCCGCCAATCCCTTCGTCGAGCAGTGGCACAGGTGCAGCGCGCAGCCTGTTTCCGCCGCCAGGACGCAGTCTCTTGCGGCAATGACGTCTTCGACGGCATTGGAAATGCCGGGAAGTCCCAGCCGTGCTGCATTTTCATCCTCGTTGACGACACCGCCGAGAACCATCGTGCGGTCCTCGCAGTGTTCCGCGATCAGGACGCCCAGCCGCTTTGCTTCCTTCATGGCCCTGCGCAGAAGTTCCGCGTTCATGACCGACTTTCCGTCTTCGGAAAATGCCCGCACTCCGCCCTTCGCCATCGCTTCCATGTCGACAAGCTCCTCACCGGCCATTCCCCTGGTAATGGTGCCGGCCTGGTAAATATGGATGGCCGTCTCCGCCTTCGCCTTGTTGATGACATAGGCGGCGCGGTAAAGGGAATCCATGGGCGGACGCGTGTTCCCCATGGCCAGAAGTGAGGTCACTCCGCCGTGGGCGGCAGCTTCCGAACCGCTTACAAGATTCTCTTTGTATTCCTGTCCGGGATCCCGTAAATGGACATGCAGATCGACAAGACCCGGAAGCACCGTCAGTCCTTCCGCCTCAATGACCCGATCTGCCTTTTTTGAAATGTTTTCAGCAACTTTCTCAATCTTTCCGTCTCTGACGAAAAGATCCGCTTTTCCCTCGAATCCGGAGCCCGGATCCACTATATAGCCGTTCCTGATCAATAGAGTGCCCATATATATGCCCTCCGTCATACGGTAATATCATACACGAATCCGAACATTAAGGAAAGAGATAATTTTTCTTGACTAAAATGGAGATGAAGAATATAATGACTTTAGATTTATGGAACATATTATTCACTCGTTATCAGAGATTATATGCGGACCATATGATCTGTGATAACCGGTGAATTTTTTTTGCCGGTAATACTAATTCATCTATTTCATTATGGAGGTAGCATCAATGAACAAGGGTACTGTCAAGTGGTTTAACGCAGAAAAAGGCTATGGTTTCATTACTGGTGAAGACGGAAATGACGTTTTCGTGCATTTCTCAGCGATCCAGGGCGAAGGCTTCAAGTCTCTGGAAGAGGGCCAGGCTGTGTCTTATGATCTTCAGCAGGGTGCTCGCGGAATGCAGGCAGCTAACGTCGTGAAATTATAATTCAGACTTCAGACGTGAAAACCCCCGCCATGAAAATGGCGGGGATTTTTTTGTCCTTTATTTTTCTGTGGCTTCCATCACAAAAAAAATCCTCCGTCTTCCGGACGGAGGATCCTGTGATTACGAATATGCATTTGTCAGGCCGCTGTAATAAGTATCGAAATCCGTAAAATTGATGGCCGTGGCTGTAGCCGTCGTCGAAGTCGTGTCGGAGCTTGAAGATGTCGTACTGTTGTAAATGGACCAGCAGAACCATCCGATGAATACCGCGCACACCAGCGCGATGCCGCTGTATTCCAGTCTTCTTAAGATTTTCTCTTTCTTCAGGATCTTGGCTCTGTTCTTTTTATACTCTTTATATTTTTCAACTTTTTCCTGGCTCATGATCAGCTCTCCTGTTTTAAACTCTTTCGGTATTATACACTACGCTTCCGCCCATTTCAAGGACAAATCGGACATTCCGGCAGCGCTTCGTCCAGAAAAACCGGAACATGCGCCTCTTTCCGGTCAGATGACGACGATGATGCCTCCGTCATTCGAATACACCGTGGAAAGTCCTCCTGTCGGCACCATGATGACATCGCGTACTTTCATCCTGGATTTCAATTCATCCCGCACGATGGCCGCACGGTCCTCGCAGTTGCAGTAGCTGATTCCGAGAATTTTATTTTCCGGATGCTCCGTCCTCTTCTCGACAGCTTCCGCCATCTTGACGATTGCCCGGTTGATGCCTCTGGCCTGGTCGAGCTGGTCGATCTGTCCTTCCGCCGTGGCATAGCAGACCGGCTTGATTTTGAGAAGCGCCGCCGCAACAGCCTTCATTCTGGAAAGTCTTCCGTTCTTCCGGAGGGTTTCCAGATTGTCCAGCACGAAAATCGTATTGTAGTTCCGGATGTACTCCTCTGTCCCCGAAACGACTTCCTCAAACGGCAGTCCCTTTTCTTCCAGTTCGCGTATCTTCATCAGGATCAGCGTCATTCCGACGGAAGTCGATCTTGAATTGAAGACATGCACCTTAACGTCCGGATGATCTTCTTCGTAAATATTCGTCCCGATGACCGCACTCTGATAGCAGCCCGAAAGTGCCGCGGAGATCGTAATGACGTAGACGCGCGATGCTCCGCCTTCGCAGGCTTCCCGGAAAGCTTCCGGGGAGGGGCACGCAGTCTGCGGACACACCGGTGACTCGGCAATCATCCGAAGCAGCGTCTTCTGGTCCACCGTTCCGTCATCAACGATTTCTTTCCCGTCGATCCGGAGAGTCAGGGGAACTTTGGCATAGCCTTCCTGTCCCTTCAGTTCTTCCGGCAGTTCTCCGCTGCTGTCCATTACGATTTTATAATCCATAGGCTCCTCATCTGCACGCCGGAGGCATGCACCAAATCAGCATCTTCCTGCATTATACCATATCGTTCCCGCTATAACCAGCAATCCGTTTACAAAAACCGATTCCGATGTGCTACAATTCCGGATAGGAGGAGACTTCAGATGATTGCTCTCAATGTGACCGATATCCGTACCTTTATGTCGTCCCTGCTGGCCGGCAGCATTTTCGATGAATATCTTCTGACCGAAGGTTCCGTGACAACGTTCTGCACCTATACGGTCGACGGCACCTGGCAGGAAGATTTTTTCTGTCGTGACCAGAAAGAAGATTCCGGAAATGAAGAAGACACAGAAAAAGCGGTGCCCTCCTATGTTCCCTGGAAAGACGTGAAGGATTTCTTCTTCAGCATCATCAGGGGAAAGCGGACACCGCTTACCTTTAAATTTGTTTTCTGCTATCCGGCCGATCGGATTGCCGCATTCCTTTCAGAGAACGGCATCGGCGGTTCCGCAGCGGACGTCTTCGGTCTCTACATGAACTACCGTTATGACGGTTCGCAGCTTCTTCTGACGACCGGAACTTCCCTCCGCACTTTTTCAAAAGACCGTTCCCTGGACAATGCCTGGGACATTTCCGTCATGACATTCCTGAAACAGAACGGCATCTCGACCGAACAGGTGCAGTAGTTTTATTTCGTCAGAAGCATCATGATTTCATTGCTGCGCCTGACAAACTCTTCCATTTCCTTCTGTGAAAGCGGTTTATGCGAAATCATCGCCAGATCATAAAGCTGTTTGCAGATGACCGGGACCGACTGTGATTTCCTGTGCTCCAGCACGAATTTCACAAGCGGATGCTCCGCATTGAGGATCAGCGTTTCCTCGCCGCCGAACATCGAAGGATCGTTTGCTCCCTGCATGCCGTACATCTTCATCATGTCCTGCATCCTTCTGCTGTCTTCGGAAAGCGTCATGATGGCCGCAACATCCTTGTCTTTCATGTTCTCGACTTCAATCTTCAGCTTATCCTTCTCCAGGTTCTTCCGGAAAATTTCCGTAAGGGAATCCTGGTCTTCCTTCGCGACGGCTTTCTTTCCCTTGAAGGCTTCATCCAGTTCGGAATCGATGCGGGCGAAGCGGAGGTTCTGGTTTCTCTGCTCCAGCTGCGTAATGAACGGCGAGTCGATATTCTGCTTCAGGATGACCGCATCCTTCTTCCTGTTGCGGAACATGGAAATATACTGGGCCTGCTGCACTTCATCGCTGACATAGTAGACCGTCGATTTCTCCGGTTCTTTCTTTTCGTCTTCCGCGTCTGCCTTCTGATCAGCTTCCGCAGCATCCTTCTCTTCTGCTTCCGTCGTATCTTTCTTCTCTGCGTCCGCCTTCTTTTCGCCTTCCGCGTCCGCTTTCCTGTCCGCTTCCGCAGCATCCTTCTTCTCTGCTTCCGCCGTGTCTTTCTGTTCCGCTGCTTCCTTCCCGCTCTCCTTCTTCTCCTCTTCGTCCGGAATCTGGTTCTTCTCCTTATATTCCTTCAGAGTCAGGTACTTTCCGTCAAGATCCTTAAAGAGGATGAACTCCATCATCTTGTCTGCGAACTTCGTATCCTTGATGCAGCCGTATTTGATGAACGGGCTGATATCATCCCAGTATTTCTCGTACTCTTCCCTATCCGTCTTGCACATGCCGGAAAGTTTATCGGCTACCTTCTTGGAAATGTACTCCGAAATTTTCTTCACGGAGCCGTCATTCTGCAGCGCAGAACGGGAAACATTCAGCGGCAGATCCGGGCAGTCGATGACACCCTTCAGGGTCATCAGATATTCCGGAATGACCTCCTTAATATTGTCCGCAATGAATACCTGGTTGTTATACAGCTTGATTTCCGCATCCAGGGCATCGTATTCCGTATTGATCTTCGGGAAATAAAGAATTCCCCGCAGGCTGAACGGATAATCCATATTCAGATGGATCCAGAAAAGCGGTTCCTTGTAATCATTGAAGACCTTTCTGTAAAAGGTCCTGTAGTCGTCATCCGTGCAGTCCTTTGCCGGACGCGTCCACAGCGGATGGATATCGTTTACCGGCTGCGGCTCCTCTTTCTTCTTCGGTTCCGGAACCTTCTCGCCCTTCTTGATAGCTTCGTCGGCTGCCTTCCTGTTGTCTTCCTCCAGCTTCTTTTCCGCGTCTTCTTCTCTCTTCTTTGCAGCCTTGCCGGAATCGGAAAGATAAATCGGATACGGCATGAAGGAGCAGTATTTGTTCAGGACTTCGCGGACACGGAACTCATTGCAGAATTCATAGCAGCTGTCGTTGAGGTAAAGCGTGATCTCGGTTCCGACTTCTTTCCGGTCTCCGTCCTCAATCGTGTATTCCGATGTTCCGTCGGACTGCCAGTGCACCGGCTTTGCGTCTTTCTGATAGGAAAGGGTGTCGATCTGCACTTCGTCCGCCACCATGTAGGCTGAATAGAATCCCAGTCCAAAATGTCCGATGATCTGGTCCTTGTCGGTCTTGCCCTTGTATTTTTCCAGGAATTTGCTTGCTCCGGAAAATGCAATCTGCGTGATATACTCCACGACTTCGTCTTCGGTCATGCCGATGCCGTTGTCGATGAATTTCAGGGTCTTTTCATCCGGATCCACGATCACCCTGATTTCGTATTTCTTTCCCTCTTCCGGCGTATACTCTCCCACGCCTTCCAGTTTTTTCAGCTTCGTGATGGCATCGCAGGCATTTGCGACCTGCTCGCGGATGAAGATATCATGATCCGAATAGAGCCATTTCTTGATAATCGGAAGCATATTCTCGCTGTTGATGGATAAGCTGCCTTTCTTTGCTGCCATATTATGTCAACTCCTTTTCCATAATCATTCTGTAAGTGTTCTAATAAAACTATAACTCATGATAAATCCCGTCTCCCGAAATGTCAATACAAAATTAGCACTCTTTTTAAAAGAGTGCTAACAAATCGTCGCTTATTTTTTCGATATCGCTTTCGAGCTGCCGCCCGGACAGAGTGACTCCGTATTCTCTGCTGGCTTCCGCGCCAAGAAATACTAAAGACTCCTTCAAATGCCAAAAATCAAAGCGGCTTCTGCGGAACTCGCTTCGCTCAGACAGTCCTCGAAGCCGCTTATGGCATTTTCAGGAGTCTTAAGAATTTCTAAGGCTTGTGCAGATGCAGAGAATACGGAGTCGCTCTGCCCTGACGGCGGTTCTTCACCGGCATCGTAAAAATCAGTTTCCTGCTAAAATACTTCTGGCAACCGAAAGTCCGTTGGCTGAGGCCTGCTGCAGGCCGCGCGTCACGGAAGCCCCGTCGCCGATGGCCCGCAGTCCCTTGACGGAGGTGCGGAAGTCCCTGTCAACGACGACTTTGTTGGAATAGAATTTCACTTCCACGCCGTACAGAAGCGTTTCATCGCTTGCGATGCCGGGCGTTACCTTGTCGAGTGCTTCCAGCATTTCAATCAGGTCCACCATGATCCGGTGCGGGAAGACCAGCGACAGGTCGCCGGGGACCGCATCCTTCAGGGTCGGAATCAGATTGTTCCGGCACAGGCGGTCTTCCGTCGTTCTGCGTCCCCTCTTGAAGTCGCCGTAAGTCTGAACCATGATTTTTCCGTCGCAGAGCATATTGGAAAGCTGTGCGATGTACTTGCCGTATTCAATCGGCGTATGGAACGGCTTCGTAAAATTCTTCGACACAAGAAGGGCAAAGTTCGTATTGCAGGTCTTCATCTTCTCGGATTTATACGCATGGCCGTTGACGACTGCCAGATGATTGTCATAATACTCAGTCGCGACTTCGCCCGACGGGTTCGTGCAGAAGGTCCGGACCTTGTCGTCGAAGGTCGGCGTGTAGTAGATCAGCTTCGCTTCATACAGATTCTTGTTCAGGAACTCCATGATCTCATCGCGCACTTCGACGCGCACGCCGATATCAACCGTGCCGACCTGCGTCTCAATGCCGTGGGCTTCGCAGATATGCGAGAACCAGTCGGCCCCTTCGCGTCCGATGGCAGCGATGACTTCCTTCGCCGTGTAATGCTCATCCTTGTCCGTCACGACTTCACGGACTTGGCCGTCCTTGATCACGATATCCGTGACCATCGTATTGAATTCCATCTGGATGCCGTGTTCCAGAAGGTAATCCTGGATCTTATGATAGATTTTATATCCTTCTTCGGTTCCCAGGTGACGGATCGGGCATTCGATCAGCTTGAGGTTCGCGTTGATTGCACGGCGGCGGATCTCCTCGATTTCGGCAAGCTTGTTGACACCGTATACTTTCTTATCCGCGCCGAATTTCAGGTAAATGCTGTCCGAATCATGGATAAGCTTCAGTGCCTCGTCATAGCCCAGGATGGACGGAAGGTTTCCGCCGACATCCGGTGACAGCGAAAGCTTGCCGTCTGAAAATGCACCTGCACCCGCAAAGCCGGTCGTAATCGAACACGGCGTGCAGTTCACGCACACTTTCGTCTTTCTCTTCGGGCACACTCTCTTCTCAATCGGCCTGCCCTTTTCGATAATCAGGATTTTCATGTCCGGTCGGCTGTTGATCAGCTCATAGGCACAGAAAATACCGGACGGGCCGGCACCGATGATAATCACGTCATACTGTTCAGTCTTCTTCATTTTCTCCTTACCCTTCCACTACCAGATACTGTCCGTTCGGAAGCGCAAAGACTTCCGACTGGTCTTCGATCTCGGCATCGCTTAAGCCGTCGACATCCATCCCGAGTTCGGAGAGATATTCGCGGACATCTTCAATGCTGTCCACGACGGGGGCCATGCAGTCCGAAAGAAACGCCTCCGCTTCGGAAAGCGTCGCCGCCACCGGTTCATCAAACAGCTGACCCTGGTTCTTCAGAAAGGTTTCCAGACATTCTTCGCTGTATTCATTCATAACGATTCACCCCTGTCCATTTTCCTGAGAGTCTCTTTGAGCACTTTCGTTACATCGCTGCAGGTGCCGAATGTAAAATCACGGATCTCCTGAGGCGCCTTTTCCATCGCATAGCTGTATTCCACGCTGTTCAGCATTTCCTCGTCGTTATAGTTGTCGCCGAAAGCCATCGCTTCATTTCTTTTCAGCCCGCCGTTCTCCATGATCCAGCGGATGGCGGTGCCCTTGTGCACTCCCTTCGGCATCATGTCGACCCAGCCGTGACCGGCATAGACGACCGTGGCGTCTTCACCGAAAAGTCCCTGCCAGTATTTGATGGTCTGATCCGTGACGCCGTCCTTCATCCAGGCAGAAATCTTGGAATACGGTTCGACCTGCTTCCGGATGTCTTCGACCACGGTTGCATCATTTCCGACGACGCTCCGGATATGGTTTTCATACATCGGATCCTTAGGCTGAATATAGCAGGTCTCTTCACCGGATACAAGAGCCTCCGCACCGGGCGTTCCCATGATCGTCGCGATCATGTCCTGGCCCAGGTCATAATCCATGGTTTCCCTGTGCACCAGTTCCCCTTTGAGGTAAATGAGGCAGCCGTTCTCACAGATGTAATCAATTTCATTCTGCACCGGGGCAAACAGTTTCCGGAGATTCGGATGCTGCCGGCCGCTGGCCGCCGTGAAACGGACTCCCCTTGCATAGAATTCGCGTATCAGGCTGAAAATTTCGGGGTTCATCGGCTGATAATCGCGGACGAGAGTTCCGTCGATGTCGCTTGCAATCAGTCGGATCATGCTTCTTCCTCCAAAAGGGCTGGAATCTCCCATGGTTTGCGGATGAGTCGGTTCGCCCCGTTTTCCTTCAGTTCCTCTTCGGAGCGGTAGCCCCAGAGAACTCCGACCGTGAGGATCCCGGCATTCTTTCCTGTCTTCATATCCGTTCCCGTATCTCCGAAATACAGACACTCCTCCGGCCTGACGCCCAGCTTTCCCATGACGGAAAGCGGTTCATCCGGAGATGGCTTGAGCGACAGTCCTTCGTCCTGACCCTGCACCGCATCAAAAAAGCCTTTTCCGAAGATTCCTTCGATGGCTTCCCGCACGGCGGCATCCGGCTTGTTTGAACAGACGGCCAGAAGGATGCCCTTCTCTTTCAGTTTCTGCAGTGCCTCTTTCATTCCCGGATAAGGGACCACATGATAGAGCGGTGCCTCCTCCAGAGCCTCCCGGTTGATCCGGCATGCCTCCTCATAATGGGCCGGATCGGCATCTCCTGTTTTTGCCAGGATTCTCTCCACCAGTTTATCGGCCCCGTCGCCGCAGTAATAGCGATAGTCTTCCACCGGCTGCGTCGGCAGCCCGAAATGGGTCAGGGTACTGTTGCCCGCCCGGGCAATCGATTCCAGCGTATATAAAAGTGTACCGTCCAGATCAAAAATGCAGGCTTTCATCATGCAGCTGTTTTTCCTGTCGCCTTTCCGCCTGCCGCTGAATGCGGAGGCATCCGTGTATCGTTCAGTGCTGGGGCAGCTTGAAGCTGCTCTTCATCGTGACAATGCGTCCGAAGACCTGCCGGCCTTCCTCATAGAATTTCGGGTCGACGCAGAAGTATCCGTTCCGTACGAACTGGAAGCTTTCCCCGCCTTTTGCTTCTTTCAGTGCGGGTTCCAGGACGGCATCCTGAATCACCGTCAGGGAATTCGGATTGAGGTTCAGCGACCCGTCTTCGTTATAGACGCCCTTTGATTCATCGATCAGGTTCTCATAGAGACGGACTTCCGCATGCAGTGCTTCCTTCGCCGGCACCCAGTGAATCGTCCCTTTGACCTTGCGTCCCTCAAAGCCGCTTCCGGCTTTTGTTTCCGGATCATAGGTGCAGTGGACGGCTGTTACTTTTCCGTCTGCATCTTTTTCACAGCTCACGGCTTTTACAAAATAGGCGTGCATCAGCCGCACTTCATTTCCCGGATACAGACGCTTGTATTTCGGGACAGGCTCCTCCATGAAGTCATCGCGCTCAATGAAAAGTTCGCGTCCGAACGGAATCTGTCGTTTTCCGAGTTCCGGATTTTCCAGGTTATTGTCTGCATCCAGAAGTTCTTCCTGACCTTCCGGATAATTGTCGATGATCAGACGGATCGGATCGAGAACCGCCATCATGCGGGACCGCTTCATTTTCAGGTCCTCGCGGATGCAGTACTCCAGTTCCGCATCGTCCGCGGAGGAATTTGCCTTGGACACGCCGACGAGCTCCACGAACATCCGGATGGACTCCGGCGTAAAGCCTCTTCTTCTCAGGGCGGCAATCGTCACAAGACGGGGATCGTCCCAGCCGTCCACGATGTTCTGGTCAACCAGCTTCTTGATGTAGCGCTTGCCCGTCACGACGTTCGTCAGGTACAGCTTGGCAAACTCGATCTGCCTGGGCGGTTTCTCCCAGCCGGTGTTCTGCACGACCCAGTCGTAAAGCGGACGGTGATCCTCGAATTCCAGCGTACAGATGGAATGGGTAATTCCTTCAATGGCGTCCTCGATCGGATGCGCGAAATCGTACATCGGATAAATGCACCATTTATCGCCTGTATTCTGATGCGTCAGGTGCGCGATGCGGTAAATGATCGGGTCTCTCATATTGATGTTCGGAGACGCCATATCGATTTTCGCGCGGAGGACTTTGCTGCCGTCCTCGTACTGACCGGCTTTCATTTCCTCAAAAAGCTTCAGGCTCTCTTCCGGCAGGCGTTCCCGGCTGGGATCGTCTTTCCCCGGCTCAGTCAGCGTTCCGCGGTATTCCCGGATTTCATCTGCCGAAAGTTCAGAGACATAGGCCAGACCTTTCCGGATCAGCAGGACAGCCTTTTCATACATCGTATCGAAATAATTCGACGCGAAGAAAAGACGGTCCTCCCAGTCGGCACCGAGCCATTTGACGTCTGCCTTGATGGATTCGACAAATTCTTCTTTCTCTTTTGTAGGATTCGTATCGTCAAAACGCAGATTGAACTTCCCGCCGTATTCTTTGGCAAGACCGTAGTTCAAAAGGATCGATTTTGCATGTCCGATGTGAAGATAGCCGTTCGGTTCCGGAGGAAATCTCGTGTGTACGCAGTCGTACTTCCCTTCCGAAAGATCCTGGTCGATGAACTGTTCTATGAAGTTCCTCGACTTCTCTTCCCTGCCTTCCGCTTTCTCTTCTTCTGTGCTGCTGATGCTGTTCAGATCCGCCATAAAAAGCTCCTCCATCCCTTTCTCATAGTGCTGATTCTACCACAATGAACTGGATTTTCAAAGGAATATGTGATAGGATATTGGACGATATGGGAAGCAATCTATCGAGGAGGGAAACATATGCAGTCAGTATCGGAACAGATTAAGGCTGTGCCTGATTACATCAAATGGGGTTTCACGCATCAGACGCTGATCGCCGTTATCGTACTTGCTGTTTTTATCTTTGTCCTTTTCTTCAGCAATAAGGTCGCCGGCATCCTGCGGACGCTTTTTGTCATCGTCTGCATCGCAGCCTGCGCATACGGAGCCATCGCCAAGAAATTCGATATCGTCTGGACAGCTTTCCTGGCCCTGGTCATCCTGGCCATTGTCCGTCTTATAGCTTATATCATCCACACGATCCGCCAGAACCGGATCAATGCCCGCATCGAGGAGCGTGCTCTTGCAAAGGCCGCCCAGCGCAGAGGCTCCTGGAAAAACAAACAGGGCTACAGCGGCGAGGCCAAGCCGATTGTCGACGATTACAAACCGGGCAAGATGTCAGATGATGAAATCAAGGATGTCATTGAAAATGAAAAAGCCGATCTTCCGCGCAGCGGCGCCGCAGCGGCAGCTGCAGCCGCCGGTACGGTTCAGGCATCGGCAGCTTCAGCATCTGATACGGTTCAGGCATCAGCAGCCGGTACGGTCCAGTCATCAGCAGCTTCAGCAGCCGATACGGTCCAGGCATCAGCAGCCGATACGGTTGAGGCCGCAGCATCTTCTGCATCAGCATCAGCCGCCGGTACGGTCCAGGCTGCAGAAGCTCCGGTCCGTGCAGCGGAAAATGCCGCCGGTTCCGCCGAAGCTGCAGCGGTTCAGAAAGCAGCCGGAGCCTCCGACGATCTTGAATCAAAACTGGCCGGAGTCAGGGAGACGCTGGACAGCACCGGAAAATCATAGATTTATTTTCCCTCACGGCAGACAGCAAGATGCATTCCGGCATCTGCCCTTCCGCCTTTCAGGACGACTGCAAAGCATGCCCCTTTCCGAAGAGGGCATGCTTTTTTTTGTATGATTCTTTCACATTCAGGATAGCATTGCTTTCCGGAGTCCACTTTCAGCAGAACCGGACCGATTGCAATCCGGTCTCCGACAGCAAATCCTTCGCCTCCCGAGTCGGCAATCAGGTCTGCATCAAACCTTCCATAGCACAGTCCTTCTGAAGGATGCTCCCGAATCAATTCCCGCACGGATGCTTCCAGCAGCGTCACGGTGCTTCCTTCTGAGAGATCAAGTCCTTCCGCTCTCTCATAAGGTTTTCCCTTTCCCTGTCTTTTCTGAACCGCAGTCAGGACTCCCATGCAGTCTCCCCCGATTCCGAAGTATCGTATCCGCCCATCTTATCAAGAGTTCTCCGGAATTCTTCACTCTTCAGGATTTTCAGAAATGTCTGCATCATCGGAAGCTCAAGAGTTTCCTTTTCCATCGCGAACTGATACTCTTCGCTTCCCACCGGCAGAAAATCCAGACCCATCGCGTGCGCTGCCGAGTAGATTCCCATGCCGGCATCCGCACCTCCGTTCTTGATCAGCGCGGCTACCGCCATGTGCGTCGACGCTTCGGTTTCGTAGCCGCTGATTTCTTCCGGACGGATTCCCAGTTTCTTCAGCTGATAGTCAAAAAGCACTCTTGTCCCGGCGCCCCGCTGCCGGTTGATGTATCTGCATTTTTTCAGATCTCCGATTCCCCGGATTCCCAGCGGGTTTCCCTTCTGAACCAGGATTCCCTGAATTCGCACCACGCCCTTCACCAGCACCATTTTCCGGTCAGGAAACATTTTCCTCATGACCGGAATGTTGTAGAGACCTGTTTCTTCATCCAGAAGATGGGTCGGAGCCAGATGGGCCTCTCCCCGTTTCAGCGCCATCAGTCCCCCGAGAGAACCGACATGCGTGCTGGAAAGAAAGGTTCCGGGACTCTCCTTTGTCATCAGGTCCGCAATCACATCCATGATCGGGTCATGGCTGCCGATTGACACCAGCGTATGTCCGATTTCATCGGGCGTCCGGTATAGTTCCACCGTCACTTCTTCTCCGGCCTCAAAGCCTTCCCTGCTGCGCGGAATGACGCAGAACCCGTCTGCGCGGACCAGGCTCATGGCCGAAGCCGCTCCGCGTGCAAGCGGAGAAGCGATGTATCGGTCATGGACCTCACCGATTTTCACCTGCACGTATTCTTCGTTCTTCAGGGAAGAAACCAGTCTTCCGGAAAGCCGTGCCTTCACGGAACGGGGCGTCTTCTGATTCTCACCGGAGAACAGATTCATTACCGGCACTGCAAATTTCCGGAAGTCCAGATAGGCGGAGACCGGATATCCCGGCAGACCGATGACCGGCTTCCCGGATGCTTCCGCCAGAATGACCGGCTTCCCGGGTTTCATCGAGACCCCGTGGACAAAGACCTTTCCGAGTTCTTCCAGCACCGGTTCGGAATAGTCTTCACGCCCCGCGCTTGAGCCTGCATTCAGGATGACCATATCGTTCTCCTTCAGGGCTTTTCTCACCGCTTCCCGGATTTCCCCATAGTCATCCTTTACGATTCCGTAGCGCAGGGGAATGCCGCCGGCTTCTTCCGTCAGGGCGGCAAACATACGCGAATTCGATTCCAGTATGCTTCCTTCCGGAAGCGTCTTCGCAGGGTCTGCTGCTTCCTCCGGCTCCATGATTTCCGTTCCGGTCGGAATGATTCCGACCCTCGGGCGGCGGAGCACGGAAATCTGCGTAACGCCGCCGGAAAGAAGAACGCCCAGGTCCGCCGGTATAATTTTATGTAAACCATGAAGGATCATTTCCCCTTCTGCTATATCTTCTCCGACCGGACGCACATACTGCCAGGCGGGAACCGAAGACAGGATTCTGACCCGGTCCTTCGAACCGGTTTCCAGAAGTTCTTCCGCCATGATGACGGCATCGTACGGCGGCTTCACCGGATCGCCGGTATCCACCGGCAGATAGTCTTCTCCCTCTTTCAGCTCTGCAGGGGAGGTTTCGGAAGCACCTTTCGTATGGGAGGAAATAACCGCAATGCCGTCCATCGCTGCGGCATTGAACAGCGGGGAACAGCATTTGGCAAAAACAGCCGTCTCTGTCACGCGTCCGAAGGATTCGCGTACCGGTATGGTCTCACTCGTTCTGACGGCCAGAGTGGAAACCGCAGAGATGTATGTGCCGAGTGCCTCTTCCGGAGTCACGGTCCGAAGATACAATTTTCGCATGCTCATTCTTTCATCCTTTCAGAAAAGATGGACGTCAACCGCCTCGCCGCAGCGCAGGCCTTCGGAGTCGCGTCCGATTTCAATGTATCCGTCCGCCTCGGAAAGAATCCGGATCAGTCCTGATTTTCCGAACAGCGGCGTTACCAGTCTTCTGCCGTCGCTTCCAATCTCCCGTGAAACCGTGACCGGCTGACAGGTCAGCCGTCCCGGTGCCGAAGGCAGATTGACGGCAAGCCTTCCGGACACAGGAATTTCTTCTGCCTCTCCGGTCAGACGGCACTGCAGCTTCTTCATCAGAATCCGGAAAACCATCATGGCTGCAGCCGGATGGCCCGGCAGTCCGAGAAGAAGCGTATCGCTTTGACGGTCACAGGCGATCACGGTCGGCTTCCCCGGTTTCAGCGCCAGGCCGTGCGCCAGAAGTCCGCCATCCGAAATCTCACGGAAAACCCGTGCCGCTGCATCCTTTTTTCCTTTCGAGCTTCCGCCGGAAACAGCCACGATGTCCGACTGCTGCATGGCTTCGAGTATTTCCTTCTTCAGAAGCGTCTCATCGTCCCTGACAACTTTTTTTGCATTTACCGTCATTCCGAAGGATTCCGCAAGAGCTGACAGCATATCCGTGTTGATATCCCTGACCTGCCCTTTCCGCGGCTTCTCTTCCGGCCGGACCAGTTCATCGCCTGTGGAGAAAATGGTCAGGCTCCATTTCCGGAACACGCGCACTTCCCGGATGCCGGCCGCCGAAAGGACTCCCAGATCCTGCGGACGCAGTTTTTTTCCGCTTTTCAGCAGGACCCGTCCGGACTGAATATCCTCATCTTCCCTCACCGTGTTTTCTCCGCAGGTTACCGCCCTGCAGATGCCTGCTTCCGATGCGGAAAATTCTTCCGTATCCTCCAGCATCACGACCGCATCGCTCCCCGGAGGAAGCATCCCGCCCGTCGGAATCAGGGCACATTTCCCGGGGCTGACGGAAAACAGAGCTTCTTCCCCCATGACGATTTCCCCGCAGATTTCCAGAACAGAGGGAATCGTTCCGGAAGCGCCCCCGGTATCGGATGCCCTTACCGCATAGCCGTCCACCGTCGAGCGGGCAAATCCCGGAACATCCTCTTCTGCGCGGACGTCTTCGCTGAGGATGCGTCCGAGCGCCGACCGGAAAGGAATGCTTTCCGTTTTCTTCTTCCATCCGGAAAACTCTATCACCAGTTTTTCAGTCACTTCTTCAACTGTCTGTACATCAAGGAAGACTTCTGCCATTCCTGTCCTCTCCTTCTGCCATGCCGTAGAATTCCAGATACTTCTTCAGTTCCCGGCTTTGCGGGTTCGCAAGAATTTTCCTGCACGCACCGGACTCAGCAGCTTTCCCTTCCTCCAGAAAGAGCAGGTCGTCAGCGATCCGGTACGCCTGTGCAACGGAATGCGTGACAAGAATGGCGGCGCATCCGGTTCTTTTCACATAGCCTTTTATGATCTGTTCGGACAGGAGCGCAGACTCCATATCCATCGAAGCCGTCGGCTCATCGAGGAGAAGCAGTCCGTAATCCTTCATCAGCAGTCTTGCCAGTGCCATCTTCTGCGTCTCTCCGCCGGAAAGGCGCGATGCTTTCCTGTCTGAAAGGCTGTCCAGCTTCATTTCCCGGATCAGCTGCTCCGCCCTGCTCCGTGCCTCAATGTTCTTCCTTTCCGCATTCAGAAGCAGATTCTTTTTCAGGGACAGGTCAAATGCATAGCTGTGCTGCGGCATGTATCCGACCGTCACGGAAGGATCCGGCTTTCCCCGGAACCCCTCATCCGGCCGGAGAATCCCTGCCAGAATCCTGAGATAAGTTGATTTTCCGGAACCGTTTGCACCGATCATGGCACAGATTCTGCCGGCCCCGCAGGTCTGTTCCCCAACGGAAAGCACGGTTTCGGTTCCATACGTCTTTCTGAGTGCCGGCAGGTTCATCGCTTCATCCTCCCCTGCAGAGCAGATGAAAGAATGGTCAGCAAAAGATAAAGCAGAAAGAGAATGATTCCCAGCGCCAGTGCCGTCCTGAAGTCTCCGGACCCGGTATCATTCATGATTGCCGTCGTCATGACATTTGTCTTATAGGCGATTGCGCCTCCTACGATGGAGACGGCGCCCACCTCCGCCAGTGCCCTTCCGAGGGCAAGAATATAAATGGTTACGATCTGATAGCGGCTCTCACGGATGATCAGGGACAGGGTCCTGCGCCTGTTCAGTCCCATTCCCCTGCAGGTCTCCTTCACCGCCGGAGCAATCGCTTCCACGGACGACTCCGTCATGCCTGCCGCGATCGGGATCAGGAGAAGCACCTGTGCGACAATCATCCCCTCCACGGTATAAAGCAGTTTCAGTCCCCTGAGGGGCCCGACTCCGGAAAACATCAGATAGCACAGCAAACCGCACACTACGGGCGGAAAGCCCATGAATGTGCGGTTCAGGATCAGAAGAATTTTTCTTCCCGGAAAGGAAGCGCTCCCATACAGGACCCCAAGGGGAACTCCTGCTGCGAGCGCAATCAAAGAACTTGCCAGGCTCATGCGGAGCGTGACGCCGACAATGTTTCCCAGCAAACTGCTGCCGGAAAGGATCATTTGAAGCGCTTCGCGCAGGGCACTTCCCATCAGCTCTCTACATTTCCTTCATTTGCCACAAATGTCAGGAAAGTGGCCTTGTCTGAAAGGATATAGGCATTTTTCTCATTCGCCATCATCAGGCATGCTCCCATTCCGGCATTTGAATAATTATACCAGTCTGTGTAATTCGCAATGCTTTCCTGATCTGTCGTAATGCCCAGATCTTCCGGCCAGAGAGTCACTTCCTTGGAATGCGTGCCGGACTTATCTCCGCGGGATACAAACGGATACTTGCCGTCCGCGATTTTCTTGAAAGCATCTTTTACCGTTGCAGCCTCACGGACTTTTGCAGGATCGTCAGACGGTCCGCAGAGCACAAAGTAATTATACATGAATGAAATCCGCTCTGCATCATATCCGTCAAGTTTCATGCTGTAGCCTGCTTCGATGAAAGCCTCTTCCTGCTTCTTGGAATGAACCAGGATGAGATCCGCATTTCCGGCCTCCGCTGCCGCAATGGCCTTTCCCGTGCCTGCCGATGCGACCTCGACGTCATAGCCGTATTCTTTTTCGAATACCGGCAGGAGATAGTCCAGAAGACCGGAATCATTGACGGAAGTTGTCGTGGAAAGACGGATTGTCTTTGTTCCCTTTTCCGCCTTGGCAATTTCCCCTTTATAGACCGGAGCTTTTTCCAGGACCGTAAACAGGGATTCTCCGAAATCCTCTTTCCCATAGGAAGCTTCCAGGTTTTCCCCTTCCTCGGAAGTCAGCCAGTGGATCAGGGCTTTTGCCCCCTCCGAATTGATGGCTACTCCGTCGACCGGATTGCTGTCCGCATCCTTGAAGGGAGCATCGGGATTCACGGCTTCCAGACTGTACGTGTTCTTCATGTCGTCATCTTTTTCGTACAGGATCTGAATTCCGACAGAACCGACACCGCCCGCCGCCTGGGAAGTCGTCTGTGATTCCGCAGCAGATGCTGTATCGGAAGCAGCTGTCGATTCCGCCGAGACTGCTGCGGAACTTCCTGCAGCTGATTCCGCACTCTGAGATTTTGATGCCGCAGCGGAAGCCGCCGCTGAAGATGCAGACGAAACGGCTGCAGAAGAACCAGCTGCGGAAGAACCGCAGGCACAGACGCCTGCTGCCAGCATGCCGGCCATCAGGAAAGCCATTGCTCTCTTCATTTTATTTTCCTTCATCTTTTCCCCTTCTTTATTTCATCTTGATGGCATCGACCGGGCAGGCTTTCTGACAAAGCCCGCACCCGACGCATTTTTCCGGTGCCGTAAGAACAGCATAGGTTTTGATATCGCCTTTTTCTTTCGGCATGGAAATCTCAAGGCAGTCGAAATGACAGTTGATGACGCAGAGCGAGCACCCGTAGCATGATTTTATGTCAACTGATGGCTTTGTCCATTTTTTCCTGTCCGTGCGGAATGTCGGCATCCCGTTTCCGTTCAGGATTGCTCCTTTCGGGCATCCCCGCCCGCAGACGCCGCATTCAACGCAGAGATCCGGGTCAATGACATGCCGTTCTTTGGGTTTTCCCGTAATTGCCCCTGCCGGGCAGTTCCTGGCACACAGCGTGCAGCCGACGCATTCCTCTGTGATGTAATAGGCCATATCAGCCACCTCCTGACGGCGAAAGAAGGACTACGGTATCGCCGTCCCGTGCTTCCGTTTTCATGTCGCACTGAATTCCGTTTTTCATGACGATGCATTCCCGCAGATCTTTTACTTTTACTTTGGAAGAAAGTTTGGAATTCTCGATGACCGTCGGCAGCATGGTTTCAATCCGGCCGGCCTTCAGGGAAAGTTCTCCGACTCCCGTTTTCAGACGCATCGTACCGAATATCTTCAGGGTCACCATCATGCACTCTCTCCTATTATTCCGAGCCTGCGCAGCGTCTCCTTGGTCGGCAGTCCGTTTCTGTCCCAGCCGCGGGCTTCGTAGTACGTTTTCTTCAGTCTCTGAAGAGGCACTCTGCTTCTTGGGTTATCCGGCTCCTGCGGTTCATCCGTCAGACGTTTCGCCAGCGTATCGTCCCTGGCACTGACTCCGAAGCGTTGGTTTACATAACGTTCCAAATTGTATCCGCGCTCCCCGGCCTGCATGTACTGTCCGAAGGTCATGGACATGCCCGTTGCCAGTTCGAACCCCCTCGTCTGAGGGAAGATCGGAAGATGGATGGCGAGCGCCAGAGGATTCTTGTTCAGGATCCGGAGAACGCCTCCCAGGTACGGCAGCATCTTATTGACCGCCTTTGTATATGGGGCATTCGGATGGGAAATGAGCGGTGCCGGCAGAATCGCATAGGAAGTAAACAGGCACTGTCCGGAAGCAGACAGCATTTCCATCAGGTCCTGGAACATCATCGTCAGGTCCGCCTTGGCGTGCGGCGTCAGCGGATCCATCGCCAGTCCGAGTCCTTCCATGATGACATTGTAACCTCCGTTCAGGTGACAGCCTCCGCGGTTGGAAACCGCATAGCCAAGTCCCTGTCCGACGGCTCCTCTCGGCGTATACGCTGCCAGCTCAAGACCTTTCGCATGGATGGCGAACTCTTTTCCGCCGTACTTCTCCGACAGGCGTTTCGAACCCTCTGCCAGTTCATTGCCGATTCCTTCCCGGCGGGCGATCCTGTTCCAGATTTCCGTAATGCCGTCCGTCTTTCCGAACTCAAGTCCGTTTTTCCAGAGACCTTTTTCATTTGCCTCCATCGCCCAGGCCAGAGTCGATGCTGCGGAAATGGTATCCATTCCCAGCTCATCCAGACGGTTGTTCCATTCATTGATTTTATCGATATCATCATTCAGGATTCCGGCTCCGAGCAGGCCGAGGGTTTCCAGTTCCGGACCCTTGACCTCTTTCCCGTTCACCATGACGGAACGGGCACATTTAATCGGACAGGACACGCATCCGCGGTTGCGGATGTTGCAGTTCTCTGCCAGATACTCGCCGTTCACTTTTTCAAAATGATCATACTGCCCGTACTTGTAATTCCGCGTAGCCAGCATGTGTCTCATCTGCATCGGGCTGACCAGTCCGGCGGTTCCGAGACGCGGCAGGAAATCCCCCGGCAGCGGATGTCCCGTGAGATACTTGAACCAGCTCTTGTTGTGTTTCTTCATTCCTGCCGGATTTGCAACCGGGACATCCTTCGTCCCGAATACCGTGATAGCCTTGACGTTCTTGGAACCGAGTACAGCTCCGACGCCGGCTCTTCCCGCCACTCTCTCGCCGCTGACGATGGAAGCATAGCGGACCAGGTTCTCTCCTGCCGGGCCGATGACGATTTTTCCTGCATGCGGATCCGGAAGTGCTTCCTGAGCCGCGGTCGTTTCCATTCCCCAGAGGCTTCCGGCATCATGGAAAGTCACGCGGTCATTCACGATTTCGATCCAGACAGGACTGCTGCATTTTCCTGAAAGAATGATGCCGTCGTATCCGGCTTTCTTCAGGAAATACCCGAAAGTGCCGCCGCAGTTGGAAGAGGCAAGAAACCCTGTCTGCGGAGACAGGGTTGAAATATCAAAGCGGCTGGAACTCGGTGCACCGGTGCCGGTAAGCGGTCCCGTCATGATGACCAGATGGTTCGCTTCCGAAAGAGCTTCTTCCTTTCCGGTCAGAAGCTTGTTCAGGATCCAGGCCGCCATCGTCTTGCCGCCGATGAAGAGCTTCCGCTCGCGGTCGGAAATGTGATAGTCCTTAAGGGATCCGTCCGTCAGATTGATCTGCAGGACTTTTCCCATATAACCGCCGTAACGGCTTTTCATAGGCTTATCTCCTGTCTGATGTCTTATCGACCAGATACTCGGTAATATGGAATGCCGAAACCAGAAGGAACGGCACCCAGTTTTTCTTCTTCCATCCCAGGAGCGCCCGCCAGGCCGAAAGCTGCTGCCCGGATTCCGATCTCCAACGGCTTCATTTTCTCTTTTGAAGAAGACTTTTCCGCCACGTCCAGCCCGCCCGAAATCGTATCGAACATCTTCTCGGCTTCCCGGTAAGTCATGACTTTCGAAACAGCCCACGTCCTGGAGTCACGGAAAACATTTGCGATCATCTTCGGATAGTCTTCCTTTTTTGATTTCAGGCAGATGGGAACGCAGGCCCGAGTTCGTCGCGCAGATCTTCGCAGGCCTTGATGAACTTATCCGCCAGAATGTCATCCGTATCATCCCGGCTCTTCAAGCCCGATGGCCGACGCAAGTTCCGCCAGCTTGTCAAGGCAGGCCTTTCTCTGGTATTTCAGTATATACGGCAGCGTAATGGCCAGCGCTTCGCCGTGCGTCACGCCGTAAAAAGCACCGATCGTATGGGCGAATGAATGCCCGTAGCCAAGCGTCTCGGCATTGATTGCGACGCCGCCCAGATAAGCCGCCTTGCACATGGCCTGCCGTGCCTCGGCGTCGGACGGTTCCTTCATGACCAGCGGCAGGTACTTGAAGACCATCTTGACGCATTCCAGGCTCGCATCCGCCTGGTCTCCCTTCGGCGTGATGCAGGAGCAGTAGGCCTCGATGCCGTGGCTCAAGGCATCGTAGCCTGTCATGGCCGTAACGGAAGAAGGCGCCTTGACCGTCAGTTCGGAATCCAGGACAATCATGACAATGTCCGCGAAAAAGGTCAGTCCCGTATGCTTGATGTGCGTCTCATCTTCGCTGATGACGACACCGAGCGTCGTCTCGGCTCCGGTCCCGGCCGTGGTCGGGATCGTAATCAGGGGCACTGCCTTAACCGTCGGTTCTACCGGATTCAGGACCAGCCTCTTCGGCGTGATATCCGGATCCCGCACGCAGCCCGAAATCAACCTTGGCGTGCATCCAGGACGGATCCTCCGCCCAGGGCAATGATGCAGTTGCAGTCGCTGTCTCAGCGCAGCTTCCTTTCCTTCCTGCACATTGGAGAAGGTCGGATTCGGAAGTACTCCGTCAAAGATTTCCACGGAAATGTCTTCTTTTTCAAGGGAGTCCAGCAGTTTATCGGCCAGTCCCAGTTTGCGGACCGTAGGCATCCGGTGATCAGAAGGATTCGGTTATAGCCCTGCTTACGGCAGTAGCTTCCGACCTCTCCGCGGACACCCGGTCCTTCCAGCATCTTATGCGGCTTATCCTTCATAAAACCCGCCGCTGCTTTCAGGACCTCAGGATAGATGCTTCTCAAAAAGTATGTGCTCATGGCAAATACCTCCTTTAGGAAATTCAAACGGGGATGCTGATTCAATTATATCAGATTTCATAAAAAAGGAATCCTTCTGTCTCCGATTTATATACTTTTCACAAAAGTATCCGGACACATCATGTGATATGTCCGGATATTCCGAATTTTATTTGTTCATTTATTTTATTTATAAAATCGCCTCACTGATATTCCGCAACGCTGATCCATTTCATCAGCAGCTCTGCCTCTTCCGCCTTATGCTTCGTCAGTTCGCCGGCCGCCACGATCGGCAGCCATTTCTGGACATACTGGATGGCCGTATCGGATTTTCTGCAGAAGGTCTTCAGATAATATTCTGCTTTCTTCGGGTCGGTCAGCGAGAAGCGCATATAGGTGATGGCCGCATCCGCGCCTGCATTTCCCTGAGTGGCATGTGCCCAGTCCAGGATCTGGTAATTGCCCTTTTTGTCGATGACGACATTGGACGGAACGAAATCGCCGTGGCAGAGTTTCGTGTGGCGCGGCATTCCGCGAAGTCTCTGAAGAAGTTCATAGCGCGTGCTGGCATCGATCTCCTTCAGGGAATTGATTTCATCTGCCATCTTGTCCTGCGTGTTGCGGAGATGGTACGCGCGGTACTTGTTGACATCCAGCTGGATATCCACCAGCTGGTCGATGTACTTCTTCCAGGAGCGCGGGTTCTTCTTCATCAGTTCTTCCAGGGTTTCTCCCTCGGCATACTCCAGGGTCAGAGCCCACTGTCCGTCTTCGAAAGTAACGCCCTTCACGGCCGGCACCGGAAGACCCGCTTCCTGTACGTAGGAATGAATCAGGGCTTCGTTGAATACAGCTGAAGCCGGATGTCCCTTCTGAAAAAGCTTGACGGCATTGCTGCCGACGCGGTAGACCGTCTTGTTCGGACGCTCGGTGATAATCTGTTTTCCGGTCATCTTCATAATGAATACTCCTTTCCGTAGTAAGCCATCAGGTAGATTTCTTTCATTTCCTTGATGAGCGGGTATCTCGGATTCGCGCCCGTGCACTGATCATTGAAAGCGGCTTCGGTCATTTCATCCAGCGTATCCAGGAAATATTTCTCATCCACGCCGTAGTCCCGGATCGTCTTCTTGATGCCGATGGCTGCCTTGAGCTCCTCGACCTTTGCAATCAGTTTCTCAAAGACTTCCTGGTCATCCTTTCCGGTAATGCCGTTGTAGCGGGCAATTTCACAGTAGCGTTCCAGCGTGTGCGGATACTGATACTGCGGGAAGGTTCCCATCTTCGTCGGCACCGGATCTGCATTGAAGCGCATGACATACGTCAGCACAAGCGCATTGGCGATGCCGTGCGCAATATGATGATAAGCGCCCAGCTTATGCGCCAGAGAATGGTTCAGGCCGAGGAAGGCATTCGCAAAGGCCATGCCTGCCATGCAGGAAGCCTGGGCCATCTTGTCACGGGCTGTCGGATCGGCCGCGCCCTTTTCATAAGCGGACGGCAGATAGTCGAAGACATTCTTCGTTGCCTTGAGTGCCATGCCGTCGGTGAAGTCGGAAGCCATGACAGAAACATAAGCTTCAAAGGCATGCGTCAGGACATCGATGCCGGATGCGCTCGTCAGACCCTTCGGCTGGTTCATCATATTGTCCGTATCGACAATGGCCATGTTCGGCATCAGCTCGTAGTCCGTGATCGGGTACTTCGTGCCTGTCGCTTCATCGGTAATGATTGCAAACGGCGTGACTTCGGAACCTGTTCCGGAAGAAGTCGGGATGGCGACGAAGTACGCTTTCTCTCCCATCTTCGGGAAGGTGTAGATTCTCTTGCGGATATCCATGAAGTCCATCGCCATGTCTTCGAATTTGAGTTCCGGATGTTCATACATGACCCACATGATCTTTGCGGCATCCATCGGGGAGCCGCCGCCCAGGGCAATGATGCAGTCCGGTTCAAAAGCGGCGAGCTGCTTCAGTCCTTCCCGTGCGCATCCCAGCGTCGGGTCCGGAGCTACGTTGAAGTAGCAGGCGTGCTGGATTCCCATTTCGTCCAGTTTCTCTTCAATGGCTTTCACATAGCCGTTCTTGTAGAGGAACGAATCGGTAACGATGAAGCATTTCTTTTTATGCATGACCGTTCCGAGCTCATCCAGGGCAACCGGCATGCAGCCTCTCTTGAAATAAACCTTCTCAGGGGTACGGAACCAAAGCATATTCTCTCTCCTCTCGGCTACGGTCTTGATGTTCAGAAGATCCATCGGAGTTACGTTGTGTGAAATCGAGTTGCCGCCCCAGGATCCGCATCCCAGTGTCAGCGACGGATCCAGCCTGAAGTTGTAAAGGTCTCCGATGCCGCCCTGTGAAGAAGGGGTATTGATCAGGATGCGGCAGGTCTTCATGCGTTCTGCGTGCTCCGCCATCTTTTCCTTCTCATCGGTATTGATGAAGAGGGAAGAACTGTGGCCGTAGCCGCCGTCCGCAATCAGACGCTCTGATTTTTCCAGCGCATCCTCAAAGTCCTTTGCGCGGTACATGGCAAGGACCGGAGAAAGTTTCTCGTGGGCAAATTCTTCCGTCGGCTCGACGGACTCCACTTCGCCGATCAGGATCTTGGTCTTTTCCGGAACCTTCACGCCGGCGATTTCCGCAATCCTGTAAGCGCTCTGTCCGACGATTTTCGCGTTGACAGCACCGTTGATGATAATCGTTTTGCGGACCTTGTCCATTTCCCCGTCTTTCAGGAAATAGCAGCCGCGTGCCTGGAATTCTTTTCTGACCTGATCATAAATATCATCCAGCACCGTCACGCTCTGCTCGGAAGCGCAGATCATGCCGTTGTCAAAAGTCTTGGAATGGATGATGGAATTGACTGCGAGCAGGATGTCCGCTGAGCTGTCGATGATGGCCGGTACATTTCCCGCACCGACGCCGAGCGCCGGCTTGCCGGAGGAATAGGCCGCGTGGACCATTCCCGGGCCGCCTGTTGCCAGGATGCAGTCCGCTTCCTTCATGACCGCGTTCGTCAGTTCCAGCGACGGCACGTCGATCCATCCGATGATGTCTTCCGGAGCACCGGCCGCGACCGCTGCATCCAGCACCGTCTTCGCCGCCGCGATCGTGCACTTCTTTGCGCGCGGATGCGGACTGAAGATGATGGCATTTCTGGTCTTCAGGGAAATGAGGGCTTTGAAGATGGCCGTCGATGTCGGGTTCGTTGTCGGAATAACCGCGGCAATCAGCCCGAGGGGCTCCGCCACTTTTTTCATGCCGTATACGTCGTCCTTTTCAATGACGCCGCAGGTCTTCAGCGTACGATACTTATTGTAGATATATTCGGATGCGTAGTGATTCTTGATGACCTTGTCCTCAATCACGCCCATGCCGGTTTCTTCCACTGCCATTTTCGCAAGCGGGATCCTCGCCTTGTTGGCGGCCATCGATGCTGCCATGAAAATCGCATCGACCTGTTCCTGTGTGAAATGAGAGTACTTCTCCTGCGCTGCGCGCATCCGTTTCATTTTTTCTTCCAGCGCCTCAGGTGTATCCACGATTTCTGCTGCTTTTACTTTGTCTTCCATTGAGTACCTCCAGAATATTGGTTTCAAAGTGTCGTGAAGCAATTAAAGCATGATCTATACCGGCTGTTCTTTCCTGCTCCTGCTGCCGCAGTCAGCCGTGACATCGGGATCGATGATTTCCATATCGGCATCAATATCATCATACCCCGAAATCAACTCGTTTTCAGCAATTTCTTTCATTTCCGTATCCTCTTTTGAGCGGACCGAGCAGAAATGGACTCGCCTGTGCGCCTGCGCACCGTCAGAAGCTTTTACCCTGGCATCCTCATCCGGGTGCAGCGGATTCTCATAGATCATCCACATCGCTTTTGCTGCCGCTATGGCGCTGTCCGGTCCCATCGCGACCACCCAGTCCGGCTTGAAGGCATCCATGGCCGAGACGCCGGCCAGCACCGTTTCCAGTGACGGCTTCTCTTCGATTTTATCGAAAAGACGGATTTCCATCCCGCCCTCGTTCATGTAGTTCATCGCGTTTCCGAAATACCCGAATTCATCGAGTGCCTCGCCTCCCAGGCATACGAAGGCTTTCTGTCCGTCCAGATGCCGCAGGGCCCTCAGGGCATCCTTTGTCGTAACCATAAATTTGGGAAATGAATATTTCTTCATCTGCATTCCTCCTTCATCCTGTATGCATTTCAATCTGGTCGGCTTCCTGCGCTTTCAGATTTTCGTGTACATTGTCCAGCCCGGCTTTCGCAATCATGGCATCCCGGTCCCTGCGGAATTCCGCAGGCGATTTCTGTCTTGCCGGTCCTCCGACGCAGCCGTCCGTGCAGACCATTCCTTCGATAAAGTCGTCCTGCAGCTTCCCGGCCCTGAGGAGCAGCAGCGCCTTCCTGCATTCGGCCGCACCGCTGCAGACGCTGACTTTGATTCCGGAAGGATCCCTTCCCTCCTCTTTCATGCACTGCAGCACTTCCGAAGAAACACCGCCGCTGTCGCCGAAGCGCTTGCCGAATTTCGTCGCCTGCTTCTCCCTGAACGGCTCCGCTTCGAGACGGACTCCCTTTGCCTCCAGCATTGCCAGGATTTCATCATAGGTCAGGACATAATCTGCATTTCCCTTATTGGAAATGTCCAGGGCTTCGCTCTTCTTTGCCTGGCAGGGTCCGATAAAGACCGTGACGCAGTACGGATCCTTCTCTTTCAAAAGCCTGGAAACGGCGCACATCGGAGACACCGTCGTCGAAATCCTGTCTGCCAGTTCCGGATAATGGAGCCGGATCATATTGACGAATGCAGGACAGCAGGAAGTCGTTTTCTTTTCGCCCCGGTCATAGGCCTCCGCCCACTCCTTCGCTTCCGCTCCTGCGGTCATGTCGCCGCCGAGGCCGAGTTCCTTCATATCCGCAAAGCCGATTTTCTTCAGGGCTGTCCTCCAGGAGTCCATCGTGATCTCCGGTCCGAACTGTCCTTCCGTCGCCGGCGCTGTCATGGCAATGACCTTTCTGCCGTTCTTGATCATATTGATGACGTCCACCATGAAGGATTTGACGCCGATGGCATCGAACGGGCAGCCGTGCGTGCACATGCCGCACTGAATGCATTTTTTCTCATCGATCGTGCAGAGTCCGTACTCATCCATGGTGATGGCATCGACCGGACAGGTCCGGATGCACGGCCGGACGGATTCCGTAATGGCGTTGTACGGGCAGGCCTTCGCGCACATGCCGCATTCCCTGCATTTGTCATGATCGATGTGCACCCTGTCCTTTCCTTTGGAAATCGCTCCGAAATGGCAGGAATTCATGCAGGCTTTCCCCAGGCAGTTCTGGCAGTTGCTGGTTACGGTAAAACGCTGGATGGGGCAGTCTTCGCAGGCCGCGGTGATGACCTGGACGATATTCTTCGTATCGTGTCCGCTCGGGCAGATGCCCTGTGCAAGACGGATCCGCTCCCGGATGATCTCCCTCTCCCGGTAGACGCAGCAGCGAAACTGCGGCTTCGGTCCCGGAATCATTTTATAGGGAAGGGATTCTTTCTCTTCTTCCAGCTTTCCCTGCCAGGCAAGAGCTGCCACTTCCAGCAGGACTTTTTTCGTGATTTCAAATGTATCCTGATCGTTTCTGACCATGCTGTCCTTTCTCCGTCTGCACCGGTTTCTGTCTTCCGGCGCATCCGGCTTCAGTAGTATATGACCTTGACCGGCCGGCCGATTTCTTCAGCCGCTTTCCGGAACTGTTCGACAAGGTTCTGACGGATGTTGAGTTCCAGCGGCAGGTTCGGATTCTGATAAGCTTCGTTGACTGCCAGTCCCGCATACACGGTCAGATCCGTGCAGTCCTCGATGATCATCTTCGCCACTTCGGAAGCTCCGTTCTTTTTATCCAGCTCCTTGAAAAAGCTGTCCGAAACCTGCTCCGGATTTTTATAGGCCTTGAGGAGTTTCAGTGCCTGGCTGATGGTCAGGACCCCTTCCGTCACCAGATCGACACCGTCCATTTCTGCCTCGGGCGGGACATCCGGATCCATGCAGCCGATGGAGGAGACGTCCAGTTTCCTGTTCAGGATTCTCGCGGCAATCTGGGCGCTGGTGCCTCCGCTGATGACTCTCTTGACTTCCCCGCCGCCGGACATAAAGTCCCGCACCATTCTTTCATCATCCGAAGGATCCTTGGCCGGCCCCGTCATCACGTGCACGGGCTTCCGGTTAATGATCCGCATGCAGGCAACCGTCGTATCGTCTCCCGGCCTGCAGCCGTAAAGCTCATTGCAGGCCTCGCATACATTTGCCGCAAGCCGGATGGCGGAAAGCGTCCGCCCGTATTTCTTCAGGGCGTAGGCCGCGATATCCTTCCAGTCCCATCCGAAATTCAGGATGCTTCCGACGCCTGCATGGATGGTTCCGTCGCTCATGATGAGGAAGGCATCCCCCGGCTTTGCTTCAAACCGGTATTCGTTGATTCTTTTTCCGGAAATGATTCTTTCTTTTCTCGGAATGTCCATCAGCTTTCCGTCGCGGATGAAAATGCATCCCGGGTTGTCGTATTCGATGAGGACCGCCTGCCCGCTGCGGAATACCTGCAGGATGGAAAAAGTCGAATAGGCCACTTTCCTGACGCTGCAGATCGGAAGCGTTGCCATGACTGTCTGCACGCATTCTTCCAGGGTGGCTCCGTTCCGGAACATCGTGCCGAGAATCTTGCTGGTCAGCGTGGAAAGGATATTCGCCTTGACGCCGCTTCCCATGCCGTCCGCCAGTATGAGGATGTCTGAATCGTCCGTCTTCAGGATCTCCACTTTGTCTCCGCAGAGTTCTTCCGAGAACTTGTTCAGGCTTTTATACGCCGTGTCGCAGGTTATGCTCATAGCTCTCCCATCCCGCTTTCATCCCCGCCCATGTCATGGACGATGCTGTTATCGTTATAGGTCGTATCCACTTTCGGCGGCTGCGCGAAATTCCTCAGTTTATCGCTCTCGCTTTCCTCCGAAAGATTTTCTTTCTTCTCCGGGCCTTCTTTTAAAATGGAGCGGCACATCTTCGTGAGCGTCGTCTTCGTCTCTGCCGTCGTTTCTCCCAGAAGTCCGGCGATCTGCTGAGCGACCGTCATCTGTTTCTCAATGACCTTCTGGGCCATTTCCGCACTGGCCATCTTCTGCTCATAATCCAGGGCTGCTTCTTTTTCCTGCTGCGTGATATCCGTGATCGTGAGAAGGACGGCATCCTGCTTCGGAATGTAGACGATGTTCTGCATCGTGCAGATCTGATAATCCGGATACTCGACTTTGCGTCCCCGGACATCCGCATGCGAATCATAGACATACAGGGCATCGCTCGGGTCGATCAGTTCCACCAGATACATCTTCAGGGCTTCCGCCCGCGTCTTCCGGAACAGCTTCTCGCTCGCTCTTGAAAACTCGATGATCTTCATTTCCGAATCGACCATGACGACCGCGTTCGGGCTTGTCTCCAGGACGATGTTGGAAAGCGACTCCGCCCTGGAATGCATGAAGGGAATGCACATCTCCAGTTCCGCCTTATGCTGGAAAACGGCGATTGCCTTGTCCCGGCAGGTGGAATATCCGCAGGCGCCGCAGTTCAGTTCATCTTCCGGAGACGTCTTGTCCGTCATCCGGAGGATTTCACGGATCTCCGCTTCCGTCGGCATCGCATCCCTCACGGAGCGGTCCCCGAACGACTTCAGGAAGGAAATCCCCCTGCCGGCTTTTCTCAGTTCCGCTGCCGGAACCGGCTCCGCCTCGATGGCTTCCTGCATGTCGATCTTGATCTTATACCGGGAAATTTCGGGATCCTTCATCGCCGGTCCCTTGATGCATCCGCCCGCGCAGATGTTCATTTCGATAAAGC
The DNA here is from genome assembly GCA_022647575.1 of Lachnospiraceae bacterium. Taxonomy (GTDB): domain Bacteria; phylum Bacillota; class Clostridia; order Lachnospirales; family Lachnospiraceae; genus Chordicoccus. The sequence goes on from JALCKY010000001.1 coordinate 929,921, forward strand.
ATCTGTGCAGTTCTCCGCGGATGAGGCTCCGGCACAGCTCCATGCAGTTTTCTTCGCCGGAAACGTAGAACTTCCGGTAGGCATCTTTTTTACCGCGCTGCGATGCCATGACCGAAGTGACGATTCCGTTCGTCACCGGATAAAGGCGGTTGACTTTCGGGTTCAGGCTTTCGGACGGAACGTCGCTGCAGCGGCTGATGTCGATGCCCTTCTCCTTCAGCCATTCCGTGATGTCGTCGAAGTTGAGCACGTGGGAAATGACCCCGGCGTTTCTTTCGTCCGCTGCTTCTTTCTTCTTCGCGATGCAGGGACCCAGGAAAACGACATCGACGTCATCGCCGAGCTCCTTCCTGATGAGAAGTCCGGACGCCACCATCGGCGAAACCACGGGAGCCATGAACGGAACAAGCTGCGGATAATATTTTTCAATCAGGTCATTGGCTCCGGGACAGCAGGTCGTGATGATGTTTTCCATCTTTCCTTCCTGCAGCAGCTTTTCATACTCGGCCGTGACGAAAGCCGCTCCTTCGCTGGTCTCACGGAGATCTTCAAAGCCCAGCTGCTTCAGCGCGCTCCGGATCTGTCCGATCGTGCCGCCTTTCATCAGTCCCATGAAGGAAGGCGCCATCGTGACGACGACCCGTCTCCCGCTCCGGATCATTTCCCGGACTTCCGGAAGTTCCGAAGAAAGACTTTTTGCCTTCTGAGGGCAGACCTTCAGGCATTGTCCGCAGAGGATGCAGTGGTCTTCCATGATTTCGGCCCGTTCGTCCTTGATCTGGATGGCCTTTACAAGGCAGTTCCGCACGCACTTGTAGCAGTGCTTGCATTTCGTGGATTTGAAGTCGATGATGCTCATGCCGTCAGCCTTCCCAGGATTTCATTGTTGAAAAATGCTTCCGTTGTTTCCGGACGCAGGGAGAAGATTTTTCCGTCTACCGTGACGCAGACTGCATTGACGCAGTTTCCTGTACAGAAGGATCCTTCCAGGCTGACCCTGTCCGTCAGATGGTTCAGCGCGATGAGTTCCTGCAGCCTATCGATGATTTTTCGCGATCCCTTCATGTAGCAGGCGCTTCCGATGCAAATCGTGATATGTATCATGGATGATACCTCCTTCTGAAGTCTTTATATCATATTGTTAATTAATTATCAATAGAATTTGATAAATATTTAACACAATTTTCCGCTTTCTCTTTTTTGCACAAAACAGTTCCTGCCGTACAGACCCCTCTCATGAAAAAGCACAAAAAAAGGCACGGCCGGAGCCGTGCCTCAAATCCGGAAATTTGTCGATTGTCTTTCCTTCTCCCCGGTCCTATAATGAATCTGCCGGCTTTAAAATACAAAATACCGTCTTTCGGAAAGGTCTGCTGTCCTATGAAAATGAAAGCTGCCAAAATCATCCGCGTCATTACGGTCCCGCCTGTCATGGCAGGCTCCCTGATTCTGATCCTGGCCCTGTGCCGCAAGGGAATGTTCCGCGGGGCGGGCGATATCGTGCTGGCCGTGCTTTCCCTGATGATTATTCCGGTCCTGGCTTACCCTCTGCAGAATGTCATTCCCGGCTTCAAGGGAAAAGGACGCGACGGACAGAGAAAGCTGGCTTTCATTTTCACGCTGTTCGGCTATCTTGCAGGCGCCGTTATCGGATATCTCACCCATGTCACCGCCGACCTGCAGTTTGTCCTCAACGCCTACCTGCTCTCCGTGCTGATCCTGATTTTCTTCAACAAAGTCCTGCATATCCGTGCCAGCGGCCACGGCTGTTCCGTAACCGGTCCGCTTGTGCTTCTGATTTATTTCATCGGTCCCGTCGTCATTCTGCCCTGCATCGTGGTGGCCTGCGCCGTTGTCTGGTCCTCCGTCCTCCTGAAGAGGCACAAGCCGAGCGACCTGGCCTTCGGCGGTCTTTCCGTCATCATCGGCTGTGCGATTCTTCTGCTGATCGGACTGCTCATCCGCTGAGTCCGGCCGGATTCAGTAGATTTTTTTCAGCTCGTCTTCCTTGATTCCGTACATTTCCAGAAAATGCAGCAGGTCTTCGCGGCTTCCGACCGGCATGATCTCATGCAGGATCCCGCTTTCTTTTTCGCGGAAGCAAGCAACCTTTTCGCTGTTGCAGGTATTGCAGCGCAGCACCGCTTCATACAGATTCCTGTCAAACGGAAGCGTCCTGTTATCCGTCTGTTTTTTCCGCAGCCATCCGAATTTCAAAACGTGCTCCTTCCTCTTCCTCCGGAAGTTTTCCTGTTCTACGAAGAAGTATAGCATGGGAAATGTCAGAATCATCAAAAACCGCAGAAGAAATTTGAACATTTTTATAAATAATATCTAAAAACGAAGGTAACGATTGAACTATTTTCGTATATTTGTTATAATGACCATAACAAAAAGTTTTAGATTAATCGATAATTTTTGTTCATGTTCAAGGAGGCCGATATGGCGGATAAACTTATCATTGCTGAGACTGCTGCAGAAGCACTCGAAGCAAAAAACGGCTCTTCGGCGTTTTTTGCCGGAGGAACGGAAATCGAAAGACTCCATTCTTTCGTCCATGCTGACACTCTCATCCTTCTGAAAAAGATCCCGGGACTGGATACGATCGAAGAAAAAGACGGCTGTCTCCGGATCGGTGCCATGTGCACCTTCGAAAAAGCACTGCAGGACGCTCTGGTCCCGGAATACCTGAAGACCGCGCTTTCCTTCATGGCGTCGCGTACGAAAAGAAATATGGCAACCATAGGCGGAAACATTTCCATCACGCGCTGCGACTCCTATCTGCTGCCGACCCTGATGGCCGCCGGTGCACGGGTCGAGCTCCTGGAAAAAGCCGGGAAGACGGAAATTGCTGAAATCACAGCCTATGCAGAAAACCGCGATTCCTATGACGATGCCCTGATTGCAGCCCTGATTCTTCCGTACAGAGACGTCCGCGTGGTTTCCAAACGCTTCGCGAACACGGCGGAAAGCCACGCCTGCCTGACGCTTGCGCTGGGCAATCCGGCCGGCAGAACCGCCATCGGTGCCGCCGTCAAGAACGCAGGGCTCTTCTCTCTTGAAGAACTGGCCGGCAAAATGGATGCGGCTTCCCTTTCAGAAGAAGAAATCATGGAATGGTGCCGGTCCTGGTCCGGCGCGGAAATCAAGGATGATATGTTCGGAAGCGCTGCGTACAAGAGATATCTGCTCGGCGTAACGCTGACCGATCTGTACAGAACAGTCCGGGGAGGTGACGTGAAATGAAGATCAGCTGCATAATCAACGGAATCAGCAGGGATTTCGATATCGACCCGACGATGCGTCTTCGCGATCTTCTTGTGAAGAGCGGACATTTCGCAGTCCGTGACAGCGACGATGCGGAAGGCTTCTGCGGAAGCGATACCGTCCTGGTCGACGGCGTGCCCGTTTTTTCAAACCTGATGATCGCAGCGGAAGCCGACGGCTGTGAGATCCGTACGCCTGACGGCCTCGGAGACTGCACTCATCTTACAATCGTCCAGCAGGCGATGATCGATGCCGGCGTGGTCCAGAGTGCCTACAATGCTCCGGCTGCCGCCCTCATCCTGACCTGGCTTCTGGAAAACAATCCGGATCCTTCCAAAGAGGAAATCAAGGATGCCCTCTCCGGAATCTTTATCCGCGACGCCGGATACGAGCATTATTATCTGGCGGTCAAGCTTGCCGTCGAGAAAATGAAGGACGGGAAATATGAGACGGAGACAGCTCCTTCTTTCCGTCCGCAGCTGAAGATCATCGGCAAGCCGACCGGCAAGATCGACGGACCGAGTCTGGTGGCCGGCGAACGGGCCTTCGTGGAAGACTATGTTCCGGAGGATGCCTGCCATCTGGTGGTGCTGCGTTCTCCGCATGCCCATGCCTATATCAAAAGCATCGACACGTCAGAAGCCGAAAAGGTTCCCGGCGTCATCAGGATCATCACGGCCTTCAACTGCCCGGATATCTACTACATGCAGGCCGGCCAGGGAAATCCGGAACCCTCTCCCCATGACAGAAGACTCTTCAATATGAAGGTCCGTCACGTCGGCGACCGTGTTGCCGGAGTTGTCGCGGAGACAGAGGAAGAGGCAAAGAAAGCCTGCAGCCTGATCAAGGTCGAATACGAAGTCCTGAAACCGGTCTTCACGGTTGAGGAAGCCATGGCGGAAGGTGCTCCGCTGGTCCATAACGGAATCGTGGAATACCGGGCCGGAGCTCCTGCCGATCTGGACGAGTACAATAAAAAAGCCGGCGATCCGCGTGAAGGCAGGGTCATTTACCAGTTCCCGCTGCACGGGGATATCCGTCACAACATTGCCGCAGGAAATGCAGGCGGCATCGGCGATGTCGACAAGGCGTTCGCCGAAGCGGATGCCGTCGTTGAACGCACGTATCAGACAAGCCAGGTCCAGCATACTCCGCTGGAGACGCATGTCTGCTTTGCCCGCATGGAAGGCGGCCGCCTGACGGTCTATGCATCCACGCAGGTCTCCTATCATGTCCGCCGGATCGTCGGCTGGGTAACCGGCCTTCCGGAAAATAAGATTCACGTCGTCAAGACCCGCGTCGGCGGCGGCTACGGCTCCAAGCAGGATATCCTGATTGAAGACCTGACCGGCTATGCGGCCTATGTGACCGGACGTCCGGTGTTCTGCCACAACACGCGCGAGGAAGAATTCATCGCCAATTCAACACGTCATCCGATGAGGGTGCATGTAAAGATGTCCGGGAAGAAAGACGGCACCATTACCGGCATCTACATGGAAGTCCGCGCCAACACCGGCCCTTACGGAAACCACTGCCTGACGGTCCCGATGAACAGCTGCTCCAAGACTCTTCCGCTGTTCAAATGCCCGAACATGAAATACGACCTGAAGGTCTACTATACCAATACGCCGCCGGCCGGAGCTTATCAGGGCTACGGCACGCCGAAGGGCACTTACGGCCTGATGATGGCGATGGCGGAACTGGCTGAAAAGCTCGGCTGCGACTATAAGGACATGGTTCTCAAGAACCATGTGGAGACAGGCTACCGTCTGGATATCCTCAAGGGACTCGGCGAAGGACGCGAAGGGAAACATCGTCCCGGTCGGTTCCTGCGGCCTGCGCGAAGCCATCCTGAAGGGCTGCGACATGATCAAATGGGGAGAAAAGGAATCCTCCGATGATCCGGATGTGAAAATCGGCAAGGGCTTTGCCATGATCATGCAGGGCAGCGGACTTCCGGGTCTCGACCATGCAGAAGCCATCGCCAAGCTCGAAACAGACGGATCCGTCATCCTGAACAGCGGATGCGCCGACATCGGGACCGGTCTGGATACAATCTGCGCCAAAGTGGTCAGCGAAACGCTGTGCATGCCGATGGAACGCATTACCGTCCTCTCCGGCGACACCGATGCGGCTGCTTTTGATACCGGTTCGTACGCTTCTTCCGGAACCTTCTTCAGCGGCAATGCGGCACTCGTCGCATCTCAGAAACTGAAGGAAATGATTCTGGCCGAGGCTGCGCTGCAGATGGAAGAAGATGCCGCGGATCTTGAGATCTGTGAACCGGGTGCTGTCCGGTCGAAGAAGAGCGGGAAGATTCTCTCCTACTATGAGCTCTCCCACACGGCCTGCAGCGGCTCCGGACGCGGACAGATGATTGCCCACGGCTCCTTTGTGACCAAGGCTTCCTCCGTTCCCTACGGCGCTCATTTTGCACAGGTGGCCGTCAATGTACGCACCGGCGAAATCAAGGTTCAGAAATTCTATGCCCTGCAGGATGCCGGCACGCCGATCAATCCGGAACTGGCCCTGTGCCAGATGTACGGAGCTTCGCTGAAATCCATCGGCCATTCTCTCTATGAAGGAATGATCCTCGATGAGAACGGCGTATGCGTCAACTCCAACATGACCGACTACGGCGTCCCGATGATCACGGAGCAGCCGGATGATTTCAAGGCGGTCCTGATCGATGTCAACGATGACTACGGACCTTTCGGTGCCAAATCGATTTCCGAAATTGCCTGCAACGGAGCGGCTCCGGCTATCGGCATTGCCATCCATGATGCCTGCGGCGTCTGGGTGCAGAGCTGGCCGATGACTCCGGAAAAGATCCTGAAGGGTCTCGGAAAGATCTGAAAAGCGTTTCGGTAAGAACAGATTTTATGCTGCCCGCCTTTTGGCGGGCAGAAAAAAACAGGCTCTCCATATTGGAAAGCCTGTTTTTGATTTGCAGATGATCAGCCTTTGACAGCTCCCATCGTAATGCCCTGTGTGAAGTATTTCTGGAAAAGAAGGAATACGATGATGATCGGAACAGCCGCAAGTGCAGCGCCTGCCATGATCAGGCCGTAATCGGTTGCCATTTCCGCCTGGATCTGGGCGATGCCCAGGGAAATCGTCAGGTTCGTCTTGCTGTTCAGCATGATCAACTGAAGGAAGTAATCATTCCAGGAGCTGATGAAGGTAAAGATTGCCAGAGCCCCGATTCCGGGCTTGATGATCGGAATGACCACATTCAGGAACGTCTTCATTTCCCCGGCGCCGTCAATCCTTGCGGCTTCCAGAAGTTCCGTCGGAATGCCTTCAGAGAACTGCTTGATCAGGAAGACGCCGAACGGCCAGCCGACGGTCGGGAGGATGACCGAGAGCAGCGTATTGTGGATGCCGAGTACGGACATTTCCTTCAGCAATGGGATCAGGATGACCTGCTTGGGCAGGGCCATCGCACAGACCATCAGGGTGAAAATGAAGTTCCTGCCGATAAATCTTTTCTTTGCCAGGACGTAGCCGGAAAGCGACGCCGTGATGCAGGTCAGGACCATTGCGGATACAGCCATGACGACCGTATTGAAAAGCCACCGGAATGCCGGCTGCTGGAAAAGCCTTGCGTAGTTCTCAAGCGTTGCCGCCATCGGGAACCAGACCGGCCTGGCCGCATTGATTTCCTGTGCCGTCTTCAGGGATCCCGTGATAATCCAGTAGAGCGGGAAAATAAAGAGCACCGCCAGAACGGCCAGGATGATGATGGAAACGATATCGTATGCACTTTTCTTCTTTGCTTTTGTCATCGTCTTTCTCCTTACCCGTTCCCTGATTTGGCAGCCTTGAACTGGATGGCCGAGAAAATAGCAATGATGATGGCAAGGATAATGCCCATCGCGTTTCCGTAGCCGAACTGGTCAAGCTTGAATGCCTGATAGTAAATGTAATACATGATCGTCTGCGTGGAATTGTTCGGGCCGCCGGAAGTCAGCAGCTGGATCAGTGCGAAGCACTGGAAGCTGTTGATGGTCGTGATGACCAGGATGTACAGCGTCGTCGGCATGATCTGCGGCCACTTGATTTTCCAGAAGCACTGGAATTTGTTGGCGCCGTCGACTTCTGCTGCTTCCACCAGGCTCTGGTCCACATTTCCCAGGGCTGAAACATACAGAACGATCGGCTGGCCGATGGAAGTCGTGAAGAGGATCAGGATGATGCACCAGATGGCGAATTTCTCATTTCCCAGCCAGCTGATATTCTGATGGATGACGCCCGTGCTCTTCAGGACATAATTGAAGACGCCTGTATACTGGTTGAACATCCATTTCCAGACCACGGTGACGGCCACTGTTCCGGTTACGACCGGAAGGTAAAAGATGCAGCGCATGAACGAGGTCCATTTCGCACTCATCTTATAGATGACGGAGCCTACCCAAAGCGAGAAGACAGTGACGACCGGCACCGAAATCACGACGATCAGAAGCGTGTTGAGGAGTGCGCGGATGAAGACCGCATCCGAGAACATCTTCACATAATTTGTCAAACCTATAAATTCAAAGGTCGTCGATGTGTAATTGAAAAAGCTGTTGAAAAGGCAGAGCACCATCGGGACGATCACGAATCCCACGAAAACAATCAGGGTCGGCAGAAGGAACATATACGCCGAAAATGTCTCGCGCCTGACAAGTACTTTGCTTCTTTTTGACACTGCCGCATTGCTGGCCACTGTTCGGAACCTCACTTTCGGATCATTTCTGTTGAAAAGTTTCCTGCAGGAAATGAGTCAGCCCCGCGCTGCTGCAGGTCTCCTGCCCGGACGCAGGGCTGTCTCATTTTCAGAATTGCTTTTTAAGATCAGCCTTTGGCTGCCGCGTTTGCGGTTGTCACAAAGGTATCTGCTGCCGTCTTGACATCCGTTCCGCTGAAGATCGACTGAAGCATGTTCCACCATGCAGTTCTCTGTGCTGTCCAGCCCGGAGTGACGTTGTAATAATCGCCGAGGTATTTCATGAAGCCGAGATACGTATTCATTCTGGTTTCATCTGCCGTGCCGGCATAGACATCGCCGAAGGAAGAACGGACCGGGAAGAAACCTGTTGCCTGAACGGACTTCGGTCCCTGGGTCTTGTCATCGCAGATAAACTGGATGAACTGCTTTGCAGCTGCAATCTTCGCATCGTCCTTGTTGTTGAAGACACCGAAGCCCCAGATGCCGCCGCAGAGCTGCGGATCGCCGGAATCGGTCGGGAATGCCATCGCATACGGCGTGAAGGCAACCTGGCTGGCGTAATTCTTTTCATTGGATGCGTTCCATGCAAGCGTCATGGCGGAAGTTCCGTTTGCGAACAGCTGAAGTTCATCGGCTGCCTGAATGCCTGCATCGTAGCTTAAGGATCCGTCCTGCGTCATGGTGAGCAGCTGGGAAAGAGCCTTGATGCCCTTGTCTGAGTTGATGGTATATTCCGTATGATCTGCATTCGTATAGGATGCTCCGTAAAGATTCGTGACCAATGCACGTGTTCCCTGATCGCCGCCCTGGCCTCCGCAGTATACGATGCCCGGCGTCGTTACCAGACCGGAATCGCGGACTGCCTGGCAGGCCTTGATGAAGTTCTCTGTCGTCCAGGTACGGTTCTTCTCATCGAGATACTGAAGCGCGCCTGCTTTTTCAAAGACTTCGTAGTTGATGGCCATGCAGTGTGTCGTCATGCAGAGCGGATACTCGTAATAAGCACCGTCAGAGCTCTTGCAGGCATTGACGACGGACTGGGAAGTCGCCGTGATGTCTTTTGTTGCCTCATCCGTCCAGATGTCGGAAAGATCGACCATCTTACCCTTTGCACCCCAGTTGGAGACCAGACGTTCCGGTCCTTCCATGATGATGTCCGGAGCTGTTCCTGCTTCAATCGCGGTATTGACTTTGTCATCGCCTGTATCATAGGCAAGGTATTCAACTGTGACTGTGATGTTCGGGTATTTCTCATTGAAGGATTTGATGAATCCGTCAACCGTTGCGGAATCCTTGAAATTGCCGATCGGGTAAGTCCAGAGGGTAATGGAAGTTGCCTCTGTGGATGTGCTGGCTGCTGTCGATGCTGCCGTCGATGCTGCTTTTGATTCTGCCATCGAAGCTGCTGTTGATACTGCTGCGGACGCTGCCGCTGAGGATGCCGCTGTCGAAGCGGCTGTGGATGATGATGCTCCGCCGCATCCTGCCATTGAAAGGACCATTCCTCCTGCCAGGACTGCTGCAAGTACCTTGCCGAAACTCTTTTTCATGTTGCTTCCTCCTTCGTGTTCTCCTTTTATAGTTTCTCTTACCTGTTCTTCTGCTGCTTTTTCTTTCTGCTTTCTGATGCTTCTTTCTGCTTTTTCGTGCTGTTTCTTACTGCTTCTTCTTCCTGCTGTTTCTTCCTGCTGCTTTTTCTTCTTACTGCTTCTTACTGCTTTTCCCTGCTGCTTTTCTTACTTCTTCCTGTTCTTCTGCCTCAGTTCTCTGACTCTTTTTTCAGCACTTGCTCCCGCGCCGATCATTCCTGCCGCATTTCCGAGAGCTGCCTGAAGGATTGCTGTATTCTGAAAGCCGCCTGCCAGATAGGGCTTCACGGCTGTCCGAATCCCGTTGAAAACAATTTTCTGTTTCATGATGCCGCCGCCCAGGATCACTGCGGCCGGATTGAAAATGTGGATGAGGCTGACCAGCCCCGCGGATACTTCGAAAATCCATTCATCGACTGCCTGTCTGACTTCCGGCTTTTCCAGGTTTTGGAAAATGCTTCTGCCGTCCTTCAGCTCCGGATGCTTTTTCCCGACCTTTTCCGTCAGGGCAGTAACCGATGCATATTTCTCATAGCAGCCGGAATAGAGAATTCCTTTCTCCATCTTCTCCGGATGCAGGACCATCCCTCCGAATTCTCCTGCGCTCATCGTGCTTCCGGTGTAAAGCCTGCCGTCCGCCACAATGGCTCCGCCGATGCCTGTTCCGTATGTCAGCATCAGGAAATCCCTGAGTTTTTTTCCCGCGCCGTATTCCGCTTCGCCGAGCGCCGCTGCATTGACGTCGTTTTCCACGGCTGTCGGCAGGCCGAATCTTTTTTCAAACACGGCGCGCACGTTTACGCCTGTATAATCCGGAAGGTTCGCATTCGAGAAAATGATGCTGCCTTTCTTTCTGTCTACCTGTCCTGCCGTGCTGATGCCGACGGCCCGGAATTCCGGAAGTCCGGAGACTGCCTCCATCGTTCTTTGAAGGACTGCTCTTCCTCCTTCTTTCGCATTCGTCGGAATTTCATGCATTTCCGTCAGGCTTCCGTTTTCATAAAGCCCGTACTTAATGGCTGTTCCGCCGATATCCGCTGCCGCAATTTTCATCCGTCTGCCTCCCGGCCTCCGTCCTTCGGTGTCTGGCCGAGTACCGCCATGAATCTTTCGGCAATTTCAAGAGGCCTGGTAATGGCACCGCCGACAATCACGGCAAACGCTCCGAGCTCCAGCATTTTCCCTGCCTCTTCCGGCGTATGGATTCTTCCTTCCGCAAAAACCGGAATGGAAAGTTCTTTTGCCAGTCTTTCAACAAGTTCATAATCCGGTCCGTCCAGTTCAGGACTTTCCGGCGTATAGCCGCTCATGGTCGTACTGACGAAATCCACGCCGGCTTCCATGGCGGTTTTTCCTTCTTCAAAATTCGAAATGTCCGCCAGGAAAAGCTGCTGCGGATATTTTTCCCTGACTTCCCGAAAATACTCTGCCGCGCTTTTTCCGTCGCCGCGTTTCCGGTCGGTCAGATCCAGTGCGATAATCTCTGCCTTGGCTTCAACCAGGGCATCGACTTCCTTCATGGTCGCCGTGATGTAGGCTTCGTATCCTTCATAGGCTTTCTTGATGAGCCCGATGACCGGAAGTCCGGTCGCTTCCCGGATGCCGGTTACATCCCTGACGGAATTGGTCCGGATCATCGGAGACCCGGCTTTTTTGGCCGCCATGGCCATATACGGCATGAGGGATCTTTCTTCATCATAGAGCGGCTCACCCGGAAGAGCCTGACAGGAAATAATCAGTTTCCCTTTGATGCTGTCCAGCAGTTCATCCTTGTTCATTTTCGTTCCCTGTCCCCTCTCGATTTACAGCAGCCGCTGTACAACGGATTCCGAAGTCAGCTTGTTGTTCCTGCTGCAGGCATTAAAGTATCTTCTGTAATATTCCATATAAAGAATGTCTATCAGAAACAGCTGGCTGATTTCCGCCGAGGTCGAACCGCCCTGCAGCGGTCCTTCATTGGCCCCCGAAAGAAGAATCAGGTCCGCAAAAGCTGTCAGCGGAGATTTCACAAAGCGTGTGATGCAGATGACTTTGGCCTTGCCTTCCTTCGCATGCTGTGCAATCTCGATGGTATCCTTCGTTGCTCCCGAATAAGAAAAGATCACAGCCGTATCGGTCGGTCCCAGCATGGAAGCTGCCATCAGCTGCATGTGGAAATCTTCATAGCAGAAGACTTTGGACTCGATGCGCAGGAACTTGTTCATCGCCTTCATCGCTGTCAGGAGACTGGCCCCGACTCCGAAGAAATAGATGCGCTGGGCATCGTGCAGCAGGTTAATGGCCCTGTCCATGTCCTTGTAATTCAGCAGGCTGTAGGTTTCATTCAGTGCGGCGATGTTGGTATTCAGCACTTTCTGGGCAACCGTGGGGAAGTCGTCTTTCAGACCGATATTCCCGGAATACTGTTCCGTTCTTTCCTGTTCGGAATTGTTGAGGCTCAGGGAAAGCTTCATCTTGAATTCCTGATAGCCTTTCAGGTCCAGCGTCCTGCAGAGACGGAACACGGTCGTATCTCCCACCCCGCAGCTGTCCGCCAGATCCGTTATGGACATGAACGGCACGTCCTGCGGATTTTTCAGGATAAAGTCCGCGACCTTCTTTTCGGTCCTTGAAAACTGATTGTACATTGACTTCATGTTGGTTAAAAAGTCGCCCTGCATCGCTGTCCTCCTTCAGATTACTGCCTGTTTTCAGTCTTCCCAGCAGTATTTCGTGATGGCTTCATCAATCATTTCAGAGGCTTCTTTTGCAAGAATCCTGTCGTTCTCATTGATATCCGTGAGAGGCTTCCGTACGCCTCCGATGTCCAGTCCTTCGCGGATCCTCAGGACTTCCTTGATCATCGCGTACATATTTCCGTATCCGGAGCACAGCTTGCAGATGATGCTGTTGACCGCATACTGGATCTCTCTTGCCTTGCTGATGTCATCATGGAAAACGCAGTCATAGATTTTCAGGAAAAGCTCCGGCATGGCTCCGTACGTTCCGCCGATTCCCGCCTCCGCACCGATGGTCAGTCCGGACACCAGCTGCTCATCCGGTCCGTTGAAGACGATGAAGGGGTCGCGTTTCCTGTCTCCGGCCGCTTTGAAGACCTGAATGTCCTGCACCGGCATGGAAGAATTCTTGACGCCGATCACTCTCGGATTCTCCAGCATCTTCTCCAGAAGCGCTTCGGAAAGTGCCGTTCCCGCCAGCTGCGGAATGTTGTAAATGATGAACGGCGTGTTCGGGGCTGCAGACGAAATATCATTCCAGTAATCCGAAATGCTGTATGCCGGAAGATGGAAATAAATCGGCGGGATGGAAGCGATGGCATCGACCCCGAGGCTTTCCGCATGAGCAGCCAGCTCCCTGCTGTCTTTGGTATTGTTGCAGGCTACGTGGACGATCACGGTCAGTTTGCCGCGGGCCACGCTCATGACTGCCTCCAGCGTTTTCTTGCGGTCTTCCACGGACTGGTAAATGCATTCTCCCGATGAACCGCAGACGTAAATGCCCTTTACTTCTTTTCTTATAAAGTAGGAAGTCAGTTCCTTCACGGCTTCCGTATCGACTTCGCCGTTTTTGTCATAGCACGCATAAAACGCAGGTATGATTCCTTTAAATGCATCAAGATTCTCTGTCATTTTTCATTTCCTCCTTGCCTGTGAATTTACTGTATCATAAGCGGAAATATTTTTCAAGTTTTATTTTTAAAAAAATATATTTTTTATTTCTTGTTTCCGGAAGCCCCTTATGATAAGATGAAAAACAGATCAAAGCACAGGAAAGGAAGGTTCTTTTTATGGGAATGAGAGTTATCAGGGCAAAGGATTATAAAGACATGAGCCGCAAGGCGGCGAACATCATCTCCGCTCAGATCTTAATGAAGCCGGACTGCATTCTGGGGCTGGCAACCGGCTCCACGCCGATCGGCACTTATGACCAGCTGGTGGAATGGTACAAGAAAGGGGATCTGGATTTCAGCGGAGTCCGTTCCTTCAATCTTGACGAATACGTCGGGCTTTCCCGGACCTCCGACCAGAGTTACTACTATTTTATGCATCAGTATCTCTTCGACCGCGTGAACATTGAGGAAGAGAACACGCACGTCCTGAGCGGCATGGAAAAGGACGGAGAAAAGGAATGCCGGGAATATGATGAAAAGATCCAGTCGCTCGGCGGCATTGACCTGCAGCTGCTCGGCCTCGGACACGACGGACACATCGGCTTCAATGAGCCGGGTGCGGATTTTGAAAAAGGGACGCACTGCGTAACCCTGAAAAAGAAAACCATCGAAGCCAATTCCCGCTTCTTCGGCAGCGAAGATGCCGTTCCGAAACAGGCCTACACCATGGGAATCAAATCGATCATGCAGGCAAGGAAGATCCTCATTGTCGTCAGCGGCGCGGATAAGGCGGATATTGCAGCCCAGGCGTTTACCGGTCCGATTCTTCCGGAAGTCCCTGCCTCCATCCTGCAGCTTCACAACGACCTGGTTGTCGTAGGCGATGAAGCGGCCCTGTCAAAATGCAGTTTTTAAACGGGTGATAAAATGAAAATCATTCATGCAGATGTCTTCTGCGAAGATAATCGTTTCAGAAAGACCGATGTCTTTACCGACGGAAGGTTTTTTACAGATTCTTCTACAGACGGGATCACGGAAGATGCCGAAGGATGCTTTCTGATTCCCGGCCTGACCGACCTTCATTTCCACGGATGCATGGGACATGACTTCTGCGAAGGCACGGAAGAGGCGATTCAGGTCCTGGCTGACTTCGAACTGGCCAACGGCGTGACGCAGATGTGTCCCGCCACGATGACCTTTGACGAGGAGCGCCTGACGGACATTGCCCGGGCTGCCGCCGCCCACAGAAACGGAACCGGGGCAGACCTTGTCGGCATCAATATGGAAGGCCCGTTCATTTCCGAAAAGAAAAAGGGCGCACAGAACGGGGAATTCATCCGCCGCCCGGACATCGGGATGTTCCGCCGCCTGCAGGAAGCCTCCGGCGGACTTTTCCGGATCTGCGACATCGCCCCGGAAGAAGAAGGCGCCATGGAATTCATCGATGCCCTGAAAAATGAAGTCATTATTTCGGTGGCGCACACGTCAGCTGATTACGAAACCGCCGGGGAAGCTTTCCGCCGGGGTGCAAGACAGGTGACGCATCTGTACAACGCGATGACCGAAATGTCGCACCGGGCTCCGGGTGTCGTAGGGGCTGCGGCGGATGACCAAAGGATCCGGGCCGAGCTCATCTGCGACGGCATCCACATCCATCCTGCCGTCGTGCGGACAACCTTCCGGATGTTCTCGGATGAACGGATCCTTCTGATTTCCGACAGCATGGAAGCAACCGGACTTTCAGACGGCGAATACGAGCTCGGAGGACAGCCGGTAACCGTCAGGGGAAAGAAGGCCCTGCTCCGGGACGGAACGATCACCGGATCCGCTTCTTCTCTTCTGACCTGCCTGCAGACAGCCGTCCTGGAAATGGGGATTCCGCTGGAGTCGGCCGTTCGGTGCGCCGCCGTCAATCCCGCCGAAGCACTCGGCATCTTTGACAGCTGCGGCAGCATTTCCGCCGGGAAGAAAGCGAATTTCCTGCTGTTGGATAAAGAGCTGCACCTGAAAGCAGTCTGCAAGGACGGAATCTTCCGGAACTGCTGACAATATAAAAATCCCGTCAGGACCATGTCCTGACGGGATTTCTTTCTGTCTCGTGAATTCTTTACAGCTTCGGGCCGGCTGCGACTAAAGCCTTGCCTGCATCATTTCCTTCGTATTTTGCGAAGTTCTTGATGAAGCGTCCTGCCAGATCCTTAGCCTTGGCATCCCATTCGGAAGCATCCGCATAGGTATCGCGCGGATCCAGGATGTTGGTTGCAACGCCCGGAAGTTCGGTCGGGACTTCGAAATCGAAGTACGGGATCTTCTTGGTCGGAGCGGTGTTGATGGAGCCGTTCAGGATCGCATCGATGATGCCGCGGGTATCCTTGATGGAGATACGCTTGCCTGTGCCGTTCCAGCCGGTGTTGACCAGATAAGCCTTGGCGCCGTTTGCTTCCATTCTCTTAACCAGCTCTTCCGCATACTTCGTCGGATGCAGCTCCAGGAACGCCTGTCCGAAGCAGGCTGAGAAGGTCGGTGTCGGCTCTGTGATGCCGCGTTCGGTGCCTGCCAGCTTTGCCGTAAATCCGGACAGGAAGTAATACTTCGTCTGTTCCGGCGTCAGGATGGAGACCGGGGGAAGGACGCCGAAAGCGTCTGCGGAAAGGAAGATGACCTGCTTGGCAGCCGGAGCCGTGGAAATCGGGCGGACGATGTTCTTGATGTGGTTGATCGGATAGGAAACGCGGGTATTCTCGGTTACGCTCTTGTCGGCGAAATCGATCTTGCCGTCTTGCATCGAGCGTAACGTTCTCAAGAAGCGCGTCGCGCGTGATGGCGTTGTAGATGTCGGGCTCGGAATCCTTGTCGAGGTTGATGACCTTTGCGTAGCAGCCGCCCTCGAAGTTGAAGACGCCGTTGTCGTCCCAGCCGTGCTCGTCGTCGCCGATCAGAAGGCGCTTCGGATCTGTGGAGAGCGTGGTCTTGCCGGTTCCGGAAAGGCCGAAGAAGATAGCCGTGTTCTTGCCGTTCATATCGGTGTTGGCAGAGCAGTGCATGGAGGCGATGCCCTTGAGCGGCAGATAGTAGTTCATCATGGAGAACATGCCCTTCTTCATCTCGCCGCCGTACCAGGTATTCAGGATGACCTGCTCGCGGCTGGTCGTATGTTGAAGGCGACAGCAGGTCTCGGAGTTCAGGCCCAGCTCCTTGTAGTTCTCGACCTTGGCCTTGGAGGCGGTGTAGACGACGAAGTCCGGCTTGAAGTTCGGCAAGTTCTTCCGCTGACGGCTTGATGAACATGTTCTTGACGAAATGCGCCTGCCAGGCCACTTCCATGATGAAGCGGACCGGCCATGCGGGTGTCCTTCGTTCGCGCCGCAGAAGGCGCATCGACGACGTAACAGTTCGCTTGTTGGAGAGCTCCTTCTGGGCGATTTTCTTGACGGTCGCCCAGGTCTCCTGCTGATGCGGGATGGTTGTCGTTCTTGTACTCATCGGGGTGGTCCACCAGACGGTGTTCTTGGAGTTTTCGTCCATGACGATGAACTTGTCTTTGGGGGAACGGCCGGTATAGATGCCGGTCATGACATTGACGGCGCCGAGCTCGCTCTCCTGTCCCTTTTCGTAGCCTTCAAGGCTCGGATCCATCTCTGCCTTGTAAAGGTCTTCGTAGGAAGGATTGTGGATTATGTTTTTTGTGCCTGTGATGCCGTACTGTGTTAAATCTAAGTTTGCCATATTGCAATCATCCTCTCTTTCTTACTTTCTCCATCGGCTTTTCGTCCGCGGATTTTTTCGATAGTACTGCTTTCGTGTCTGAAATGAAGTTTAGCACATTATCCGTTATTTTTCCACATTGATTTTGCGTTCTCTTTTTGTTAATCTGAACAGGGGAAAAAGGCCTGTTCCGCCGCTTATCCGACGGACCATCCCGACGCAGGAATCAGGCTGGCCTTCCTGAGAGCAAGCACGATCAGAGGAATCACGACGATCTGAATGGCAATGCCCGGAAGACCGGCTGCGAAGGATCCCGCCAGCCACATCTGCAGGGAATACTGCCCCGCCTTGAAGATCAGCGCATTCAGGATTCCGCCGACAATGCGCCCGCAGAGCATGGCGATCATAAGGGAACTCAGGATGCGGACATAGCAGCTCTTCGGATGAAGAACCCGGATCATCAGGCCTCCCACGAAGCCGTAGACTGCCAGCTCGCATACCATGGACGGCAGCATGGCCATCGGCGGCATGCCCGTTGCCAGGGCAGAAATCAGGGGCGCCAGGATCCCGCAGGCAAGCCCGTAGAAAGGTCCGCAGAGAAGGCCGCAGATCAGTACGGGAATATGCATCGGCAGGAAAATGGATCCGCCATTCGGAATCGCATGGAACGCCATCGGAAGCACGACTCCCAGGGCGATGCAGGCAGAAGCATAGATCAGACGGCGGGTATCGGAAATTGTTTTGGACATAAAAATAGCCTCCTCAGAAATGAAATCCGTCTTCATGACTTTCTTTCCATTCTTTGGAAAGCTTGCGCGGCTTCGTGCCGCTTCATCTATTATCAGCGTAAAAGGAGATCCTGTCAATGCTCAATCAGGAAAAAGTCAGGGAACAGTTCGACCTCTGGGCCGATTCATGGGATGAAAACCAGGCGGTCAGTGAATCCGCCGTCGAAGGCATCCTGGATGCCGCGGGAATCCGCCGCGGAAGCCGCGTGCTGGATATCGCCTGCGGCACCGGAGTCCTCTTCCCGTTCTACCGGAAGCGCGGCACTTCCGCCGTAACCGGCGTGGACTGTTCCCCGAAGATGACAGCCATCGCTTCAGAAAAAATAAAGGACGACCCGTCCTTCACCGTCCTGACCGGGGATGCAGCTTCCCTGGATTTCCGCGGCGAATTCGATGCCGTCATGATTTATGACGCACTGCCCCATTTCCCGGACATCGCCCGTCTGATCCGCAGAGCCTATGACGATCTGGCCGAAGGAGGAACCCTGACGGTTGCACACAGCATGAGCCGTGCAGAAATCAACCTGCACCATGTCCGTGTCCCGGAAGTCTCAAACGAACTGCCGACGGCCAAGGAACTCGCCGCACTCTTCCGTCCGTACTTCCGCCTTCAGTGGGTCCGGGACGACAGCAGCCAATACCTGGTTTCGGGAATCCGCCGCCCTGTCCCGCTCTCTTCGGAGGAAGAAACTTTCTTCGGCCGGACCGGCGAGCACACGGCGGAAGCCTATCATATCCTCCTGGCGGAAAACCACAGTGCCGTGGCCGGACATTCCGACGGCGAATATTTCTTCGACGACCGCCGGGGCATCGCACCGCTGCTTTCCTGGCATGAAACTCCTTCCGTCCTCCGGGACGCATTCATCGCGGACAAAGTCATCGGCAAGGCTGCAGCCCTGCTTCTGGCCGACGCCGGCATCCGGGAACTCTATGCGCACGTCATGAGCGCAGAGGCCTGCCGGATCCTGGAGGAAGCCCGGATTCCCTATAACTTCTCAATTCTGGTTCCTCAGATCATCAACCGCCGCGGCGACGATCTGTGCCCGATGGAAAAAAGCGTCCGCACGGTTGAAAAACCGGCAGACGCCTATGAAGTCCTGAAAAAGGCTGTCGAGGAAATGAAAAAGGAAAACCCTGACAGAGTCTGACTCATTTCCGGAAACGATCCCGGAATTCAAACTTTGCCTCCAACAGACGGGTCCATCTTCCGATCATCCATCCGTTCACGAGGGCGCACAGGATCGTTCCGAATTTGATTCCTTCAAAATGTCCGAAGCCGAAGAAGGCAAAGGAAAGGACTACCGCCAGAAGACAGCTGGCACAGTCGTAGCACATCTTCACGCGGTGCGTCTGAAAGCCGTATTTCTCCGCGATTTCCCTGACGAACAGTTCATAAACCTCCGGGGAAAGGTACGTATGGAAAAGCAGGGATACCCCCATCGCTCCGACGATAAGGCCGGCCGCGTAGAGGAGGATCCGGACCGCTAAGGAACCGGCCGGAATGAAGGCTGTCAGCCGGATGCACCCGTCCAGCAGAAAGCCGTAAAGGACTGCCGTCACGAAAGAAAACAGATACCGGACCCGGAACCGCCGCAGGACGAGGATCAGAACGGTCAGGAGCAGTGCCTGGAAAAGATATTCGGACATCCCGAAGGTGACGAACGGAAAGGTCATCGAAAGCTTCCGGTAGACGAGATAAGCCGGAGCCACCACCATGGACATTCCGAAATCCGCCGCTTCCATCAGCGCTGAACTCATCGCAAGAGCCGTCAGTCCGGCTGCATAGGCTGCTTCCGTGTAAAAAATCTTTCCGGTCTTCATATTTTCTCCCAAAAAAAGCTTCCGGCGTTTGATAAAGAAACGCCGAAAGCTCTGATGTTCAAATTATCCCATAGGACCGGCAATTATGCAAGCAGAAGCAGCAGTGCCATCTTGAACTTCCCGTCAGCCTGAATGCTGTGGATGCCGCCTTTTTCAAAGCGGAAATTCTCGCCCGCCTCAATCGGGTATTCCTTTCCTTCGTAGCCGATGACGGCCTTTCCTTCCAGGGCAAAAACCAGGGCATCGCCCGGCGCGCTGTGCGGGGAAAGTCCCGTCCCCTCATCGAAAGCCATGACAACAAACTTCATCTGATCATTCGATGCCACGTCCATGTTCACGACGCTTCCTTTTTCATACGGAACCGCGCTGCCCAGCTGAAACACCTCTCCTGCTTTCACTGCTTCATTCATCTGAATCTCCTTTCCCGGCATGATTTCCGCATAGACGCATCCGTCTGCCGTCTCCTTTCTGCACAGTGTATTTTCCGGCGTCATCAGGATCTCACCCGGCCTGACCACGCGCCACTGAACCTCTCTGCCGCTTCCAAGCTGATAGACGCCGTGTCCGTACAGCCCGAAATAAATCACCGGCCTGTCATACTTCTCCGAACTGATATCCGTGCCGGCACCCAGGGAAAAATAGTTCACTCCGGTTTCCGCCTTCAGGCCTGATGGCGATGAAATCGTCAGGCCTGCTTTCGGCTCATGATCCCGGACGACTGAAAAGACTCCGCTCATATGTTCATCCTCTCTTTCTGAATACAATATATCAGAGGTGTCCCTCCTTCGTATGTTGTTTTTACAACATGCCGGGAGAAATTTCCCGTACGAATTCCGCATTGATGTGGTTCCGTCAATTCATTATAATAGAGACAGTTTATTTTTTCCATTCTGCGTCTGAAGGAGGTTCCTATGAATCAGGAAGCCGTCAAGAAACGCAATCTCCGCATGTTCCCGCCCGGTACGATCGGCAGGGACATGGAATACAACCTCGTCAACAACTTTCTCCTGACTTACGTGCTCTTTACCCGGCAGCTGACTGCCGGCCAGATCGCGGCAATCACCGGCCTCATGGTCGGGGCAAGAATCTTCGATGCCTTAAACGATCCCATCATGGGAAATATCATCGAGCATACGAGGACGCGCTGGGGCAAGTTCAAGCCGTGGCTCATGATCGGCGTCCTGACGACCTCAGCCGTCATCATTTTCATTTTCAACACGAAGCTTACGGGCTGGCCGTTCATCGCGGCCTTCGGCTGCTTCTATTTCAGCTTCAGCATCACCTATACGATGCATGACATCTCCTACTGGGGAATGATTCCGGCTCTGGGCAGCGATGCCGATGAGCGGAACCGCCTGACTTCCCTGACCACCCTGTGCGCCGGAATCGGCGGCACCCTGGCAGGCGTTGCGATTCCCCTCTTCACCGCCGGACAGTTTGCCCTCGGCGGAAATGCCTCGGAAGCTTACGGGAGAATCTCCATCCTCATCTGCATCCTTGCTCCCCTCTTCCTGTTCATCACCATTTTCGGCGTGCGGGAAAGACGCGACGACATTCAGGAGAAACCGGAACCGGTCAGTCTGCGGGGCATCGTCCGGACCATTGCCGGAAATGACCAGCTTCTCTGGGTATCCCTGACATTCCTGATCCAGCAGATCGGGAACGGCCTGATCGTCGGCGGCATCGGCTCAACGTTCATCTACTTCCGCTATGGCTACAGCGGCGGCCTCTATTCGCTGTTCACGATCGTCGGCATGTCGGCGACTGCCTTTCTGATGATTTTTTATCCGTCTATTTCCGGGAAGCTCGGGCGGAAGCCCCTGATGAGAATCCTTCTTATCCTCTCTCTTGGCGGCTATGCCGTCATGCTATTTGCCGGGTTCGTCCTTTCCTCCGGCATGGGCGGCTTCTGGGTCCTGACGGTCGGCTACATGCTCTCGAACTTCGGACAGTTCGGCTTCTACCTGATCATGATGATCTCCATCCTCAACACCGTCGAGTACAACGAATGGAAACACGGAAAACGTCAGGAAGCCGTCATTGCCTCGCTGCGTCCCTTCCTGACCAAGTTCAGCTCCGCCGTCATTGTCGCCGTCACGGCCCTGACGTATGTTCTCTCCGGAGTGACGGTCTATACGAATCAGATTTCAACCCTTGAAAACCAGGCAGCTGCCGGAACGATCACGGATTCGCAGAAAATGGAAGCCATTTCACAGGTCATCAGCGGCACGTCTTCCGGCCAGTCCCTGGCCCTCCTTGTCTGCATGACCCTGCTTTCCGCGGCACTGATGCTCATTTCCTATCTTCTCTACCGGAAGCATTATGTGCTGGATGAAGAGACCTACAGCCGGATCTGCCGGAAACTGGAAGAAAAGAAAACAGCTGATACAAAAAAAGCTGAAACAGAAACCGGGGAGTCGATATAAATGAAACCTTCTCTTTCCATGGACAGCCGTCTTAGCGATCTCTATGACACGCCGGTCGGATATGACCTCATCCGCAAGCTGCTTCTGCAGATGAACCTGCCGGACTGGATCCCGGTCCGGGGACCGCTTTCCCGCATGCGGCTGCGCACCCTGAAAAAACTGGCCGGTCGAAAACTCGATGCTGATTTCTTTGACTCGCTGCTCCGCCTCATCAGCAGCGAAAAAGATGCGCCTGCCGCCGGAAACGGTCCTGTCACGCCGGCCTGGTGGAAGGAAGCCGTCTTTTATCAGATCTATCCGCGCAGCTTCATGGACTCGGACGGCGACGGCATCGGCGACCTGAACGGAATCATTTCCAAACTGGATTACCTCAAAGGACTCGGCGTGAATGCGCTCTGGCTTTCGCCGATTTTCGATTCTCCGAACGACGACAACGGATACGATATCCGGGACTATGAAAAGATCATGAAGGAATTCGGCACGATGGAGGACTTTACCCGTCTCCTTGACGGCGTCCATGCCAGGGGAATGCATCTCATCCTGGATCTCGTCGTCAACCATACCTCCGACGAGCACCGCTGGTTCCGGACTGCCCTTGCGGATCCCGCTTCCAAGTACCGCGATTACTATTTCTTCCGGAATGGGAAGGAGGGAAATGAACCTCCGAACAACTGGAAGTCATTTTTCTCAGGGCCTGCCTGGAACTATTATCCGGAACAGAAACTCTGGGCTCTCCACCTTTTTTCCAAAAAGCAGATGGATCTCAACTGGGACTGTCCGGATGTCCGCTCCGACGTCGCCGCCATGGTGAACCGCTGGCTGGACAGGGGCGTCGACGGCTTCCGCATGGACGTCATTAATTACATTTCCAAGGAACCCGGACTTCCGCAGGGAAACCGTGCCATCGGGGACATGATCGGTTACACCGGCGTCGAACGGTATTTTTACGGACCTCATCTTCACGAATACCTGCACGAACTCCACGAGAAGGCCTTTGCGCCCCATCACGCTTTTTCCGTCGGCGAAACGCCGGGGCTCGGAATGAAAATGAGCGCGCTGGTGACCGGCGAAGAACGGAAGGAACTCGACATGGTCTTTTCCTTCGACCAGCTGGAGACTCCCGGGCATACCCGGTTCGACGATTACCGCTACGACCTGAATTACTACAAGAAATACATCACGGACTGGATGCTCCATTACGGAAACAACTGCCGGATGTCCCTCTTCTACAACAACCACGACAATCCGCGGATGGTCAGCAAGGTCAGTACGGATCCCCGCTATGCCCGCGCGATTGAAACGCTGCTGGCTGTCCTGCAGTTTACCCTGAAGGGAACCCCGTTTGTTTTTCAGGGCGATGAAATGGGGCTGACCAATGCCCCCTTCCGCTCCATCGAGGAAATCCCCGACGTGGAATCCCGGAATCTTTATGAGGAACTCTGCAGAAAAGAATCTCCTGAACAGGCTTTTGCGGTGATTCTGGCCGGCACGCGGCAGCATGCCAGGCTCCTGCTGCCCTGGAACCATTTCCCGAAGGATTATCCGGAGCATCTGATTCAGAAAGCCGATGATTCCGTCACGGAAATCTACCGGGAACTGATCGCCCTGCGATGCGGAAACCGGACGCTGATCTACGGCTCCTTCGAACCGGTCTGTCTTTCCAAAGACCGCTTCCTTTACCGTAGGGTTTCCGGCCCGGATGCTGATTCCTATCTCATCGAATGCAATCTTTCCTCCCGGGAAATGAAAGCCGTCTTCTCCGGAAAAGACAGCCGGCTGATCTTCCCGCACGAAGTGCCGGAGAAAGAACGGAAGCATCTGAAGCCCTACGAAGCAAGGATCTGGGTACAGCCGCGGCAGGGGTAAATAGAAACGTTTCGGATTTTGTCTTCATTTTTCAGGATGCGTGTGCTATGATGGAACCGCTGAATCAGATACAGCACATTCCATTCAATTCAAACGGAGTCAGGAGGAATTCTCATGAGCGTCTATACGGCAAGCGATTCCCGCTATGAAAAAATGTCCTACCGCCACGTCGGAAAGAGCGGCCTGCAGTTCCCGGCCGTTTCCCTGGGCATCTGGCACAATTTCGGTTCAAAAGACAATTTCGATACGATGGAGGAAATTCTGAAGACAGCCTTCGACTGCGGCATTACGCAGTTCGACGCCGCAAACAACTACGGCCCTGTCTACGGCAGTGCCGAAGAGAATCTCGGAAGACTGCTGAAAAAGGATTTCCTGCCGTACCGCGATGAACTGGTCATCACTTCGAAGGCCGGCTACGATATGTGGAAAGGTCCCTACGGAGATCACGGAAGCAGAAAATACCTGATTGCCAGCTGCGACCAGAGCCTGAAGCGTCTCGGCCTCGACTACGTCGACATCTTCTATCACCACAGGCCGGACCCGGATACGCCGGTGGAAGAATCGATGGAAGCCCTGGCTCAGATCGTCCGCAGCGGAAAAGCCCTGTATGCCGGAATTTCCAATTACAATCAGGAGCAGACCGCCGAAGCGATTAAAATCATGAAGGAACTGCACTGCCCGCTCATTGTCAACCAGCGGCGCTATTCCATCTTCGACCGCACGATCGAGAAAGACGGAGTCAAGTCCTTCTGCCGTGAAAGCGGAATGGGCATCATTGCCTTTTCCCCGCTCGCCCAGGGCCTGCTGACCGACAAATATCTGCATGGGATTCCGGAAGATTCCCGCATCGCCAGGGACGGAAGGTTCCTGCATGCTTCCGACCTGACGGACGCCAAGCTGAAGAAGATTTCCCTGCTGAACGACCTGGCCTCGCTAAGAGGTCAGACGCTGGCACAGATGGCACTTTCCTGGATTCTGAAGGACGGCGATGTCTGCTCGGTGCTGATCGGCGCTTCAAGACCGGAGCAGATTCTGGAAAATGTTTCCGTCCATGAAAAGGCGGAATTCTCCGAAGAAGAACTCCGGAAAATCGAGGAGATCTGCGGAGAGTGAACATACGCAGCACCGGCCGGGGACGCTCCCCGGCCGGTGTATGTCTGTGAAAGGTTCGGTCCGCATAAGGCTGAGGTCCGCAGCCGGTTCAGCTCTCTCCGAGGTTCATCCTGCGGATCAGTTCCGGATCTGCCTTGAAATTCCGGTTTTCATCCATGAGCCCGTTTCTCTCCTGCTGCACGTCCGTCAGCTGCGTATAGCAGAAGCCGCATACATCCGGAAGCTTCCGGATGGCTGACGTCAGTTCCCCATACCGTGTCAGATATTCCTCAGCGGATTCGGCTTTTTTTCCATAGCCCCATCCGCTGTTCCGGTTCTGAAAGGCAATGCCTCCGTATTCACTGATCAGGATCGGCTGTCCGTGATAGCCGTATCCCTGCGCCAGGACATTCTTTCCGTTCTGAAAGAAAGAATTCCCGCTTTCGAGCTGCGCCCTGCATTTCCCGTAGCGCTCTGCCAGCGTTGCCCCGCTTCCCGCATAGTCATGGATCGTGATCACATCCGACACCGTATGCTCCCAGCCGTCATTGGAAATGACCGGACGCTTTTCGGGATCCAGCGACTTGGTCAGCGCATAAATCTCTTCCGTGAACTCCTGCTGCCTCCTGCTGCTGTTCACGTCCGGGATGCCCCAGGATTCATTGAACGGCGTCCAGGAAATGATGCAGGGATGGCTGCGGTTCTGCTTCACGATCTCCGCCCACTCCTGCCGGAATTCTCCGGCGGCTGCTTCCGTGAAAGAATAGCAGGAAGGCATCTCGCACCATACCAGCAGTCCTTTGACATCGCACCAGTAAAGGAACCGTTCGTCCCCGGTCTTCTGATGCTTCCGCAGTCCGCTGAAGCCGAGAGCCTGCACGCTGTCAAGATCGCGGACAATGGCTGCTTCATTTTCCGGCGTCAGGTTCGATTCCTTCCAGTAGCCCTGATCCAGGACAAGCCTCTGATACAGCTCCTCCCCGTTCAGCAGGATCCTGCCGCCTTCGATGCGGATCTCCCGCATCGCGAAATAAGAATTCACTTCATCGAGGATCTCATCTCCGTCCTTCAGGCGGAACGTCACCTCATAAAGATCCGGATGCTCCGGACTCCATTTCCGCACCGGTGCCGGAAGACGCAGCCGGAGAAAGGCCTTCGCTTCTGCTGAGGGAATCCCTTCTGATGACGGAATCGCTGATGACGGAATTGCTGCTGACGGCATCTTTCCGGCGGGCATCATCTCTCCGGACTCCGCCTGCCCCGCTGCCGTCGTCCTGCCGTCCAGGGAAACCTCCGCGCAGACGGACAGGCCGCCCTGCGTCACGCCGGCGGCAAACTCAATCTCATCCGACTCCGGATGCGGGTTCATTTCCAGGGAAAGGATGCGTCTCTCCGGCACCGCTTCGAGCCAGACGGTTTTCCAGATTCCGCTTGTCGGCAGGTACCAGCAGGCAAAATTTTCCTCTTTCCAGCGCTGCTTGCCGCGCGGCTGCTCCGTGCTGTAGGAATCCTTCGCCTCTGCCGTCAGGATATTTTCTCCTGCCTGCACCAGATCCGTAATATCGAAGGAAAACCGCGCATAGCCTCCTCTGTGGCCGCCTGCTTCCCGTCCGTTGACCCAGACCTTCGTCTCAAAATCGCATCCTTCAAAATGAAGCAGGAGATCCTTTCCCTCCAGTTCATTCGCTTCAAAAAAAAGACTGTGCCGGTACCACAGGCATGGATGGTTCCGCGTATCTCCGATTCCGCTGAGCGCCGATTCATAGGAAAAAGGGACCAGGATGTGCTGATGCTCACCCAGGTCCTCAAACCAGTGCTCCGCTTCTCCCTTACTTTCGTCGTCGAAACGAAAGTCCCACGTTCCGTTCAGACTCTGCCATTGTTTTCTGGCCATCTGCGGACGCGGATAGTCCGGCTGATGACAGACCGTCATTTTCTGTCACCGGGCTTCACGGCCCTTGTCGCAAGAAAAGACGGGATATGCAGCTCGTGCAGCCGTCCTTCTCCGTTCGTATCTTCATACAGATCCGTCAGCAGAAAACCGGCTTCCAGCTGCCCGCCGATCTGCTCTTCCAGCGTATGGGAAAACTGCACGCCGCTGTCGGTATCGGTCAGCTGCTTCATCTGGTCCGCATTCACAAGCGGATCAAACGGCAGCGAATTGATGATTTCCTTTTCCGCTTCGTCCGTCAGGAAATTCATGCCGTTGTCCAGTCCCGCCAGCAGGACGCCGCCCTTTTTCAGCACGCGGAAGCATTCCCTGAAAATCGGCTTCACTTCCCGGACATAGCAGTTCGACACCGGATGGAAAATGAAATCAAAGCTTTCATCCGCGAAGGGAAATCTCTTCGTCATATCGCCCTGAACGACTGTGATCGGATATCCTTCGCGTTCGGAAACCAGCCTCTCCGATTCAAGCTGTTTCGGGGAATAATCCAGCACCGTGCAGACAGCCCCGAGCGCCGCGAAGACCGGCATCTGCTGCCCTCCTCCGCTGGCAAGTCCGAAAACGGATCTGCTCTTCAAATCCCCGAACCATTTCTTCGGAACGAATTTCGTCGGTGTCAGCTTCATTTCCCATCTGCCATTTTTCGCGTTCAGGTATTCTTCGTGGGAAACCGGAATTCCCCATTCCCAGCCGTCCCCGACCCAGCGGTCAATCGTCTCCGCATTCTGATCCTGATAATTCATCTCTTCCCCAGTCCCTTTCCGGTATTTTTCTGATCCGTCTCTGTCTTATCCTGCATCTTCTTCTGATCTGCTTCAGTCTTATCCTGCATCTTCTTCTGATCTGTTTCAGTCTTTTCCTGCCAACTTTCTTCCGAGGGCAGCGGCCTTTTCACACGCCTCATCCATGAATTCTTTGGTCTTTTCCGGAACGGCATCCAGCCCGCCCGCAAAAACGCTGTCGTACTGTCTGATTCCGAACATCGTGCAGAGCTGCCGCCAGTATTCGACGCCGATGCTTCCTGCCCGTTCAAAGTCCCCGCCGGATGTCAGGTAGACCAGCTGTCCCGCCCTGCAGTTCCCGTGCGGTCCTTCTTCATCATAATAATAAGTCACGCCGTTTGCGGAAATGTGTTCCAGATAGATGCGAAGCTGTGCCGGAAAGGAAAGATCCCAGAACGGAGCTCCCACGACGATTCCGTCCGCAGCGCGGAACTGTCTGGCCAGTGCATAGATTTCATGGTCAAACCGGCCGGCGCGGAACAGTTCGTCACGCTCATCCAGCATCGGCACCGTAAACGGAGTCAGATTCATTTTCGTCAGGTCGACTCTTTCCGTCTGCAGTCCGGGGTCCGCCTCAGAAGCCGCCCTGAGAAAAGCGCGGCAGAGATCGGCTGTCCTTGAGCCTTCTTTCCTCTGGCTGATGCAGCAGTCGACAAACAGCAGTTTCATTCTATCTCCCTTCGTCACCGGCTTCGATGGTCCGGTTGATCTCACCGAAATCCGACAGGGCCTGCCTGCCGATGCGGATGATGTTTTTGAAATTTATGGAATTCTTACCGCCCTGCCTTGGCCGGAACGTAATCGGAAGGTAGGCTACGCTTCGTTTCTTTTTTGTATAGATGACCGTCAGAAGGACATTCGCCAGATTGAATTTTTCCGGGACCAGCCGGATCTCCTCCCGCAGGACATCGGCACGCATCAGGCGGTAAGGCGTATTGGCATCCTTCACCGAAACATGAAACTTCCTGCGGATCACCGCCTTCAGGACCTTCGTGACAAGGATCCGGGAGAATCCGTCCTGCCTGCGGCTGCGGTCGCCGATGACCATGTCCTCCTGATTCCGCTTTTCCCAGAAGGGAGCAAATTCCGACGCCAGGGTCTGTCCGTCTGAATCTGTCTGGAAAATGAAATCGGCGCCGTGATCCAGCGCATACTGATATCCGCACAGCACCGTCGCACCGTGGCCTTCATTTTTCTTCGTAAGCGGACAGAAAAGAGGCCTGCCTTCCGTGCACTGCTTCATGATTTCGAAGGTACGGTCCCGGCTGCCGTCATCCAGGATGACGAGCCTCGACCTGCCTCCGCCGTCATGGGCCTCGATCACCGGATACCAGTCTTCGATGACCGAGCGGATATTCTCTTCCTCGTTATAAGCGGGCATGATGATGTATAAAATATCCATTTTCCTCTACCCCCGGACAGCTTTCTTCCGGTTCTGTCTGTTTTCGTCCTTATTCCCGAAAGGCAATTCCCTCATGCCGGAGCAGCCAGCTTTTCTTCTCCAGCCCTCCGGCATAGCCGGTAAGGCTTCCGTCGGATCCGATGACTCTGTGGCACGGAATGATCAGGGAAATCGGATTGTGTCCCACTGCGCCGCCGACTGCCTGGGCAGACATGCGGGAAATTTTCTTCTCACGGGCAAGGGCCGAAGCGATTTCGCCGTAGGTCATCGTATGTCCGTAGGGAATGGTCAGAAGGATTTTCCAGACGGATTCACGGAACGGGGAACTGTGCACGGAAAGCGGCGGCAGGAAATCCGGCACCCTGCCGGCAAAATACAGATCCAGCCACTTCTTCGTCTCTCCGAAAACCGGAAGCTGTTTTTCTTCCGGCTTTTCCCCCAGCGTATCGCCGAAATATTTCTGCGCATCAAACCACAGTCCGGTCAGCGCCGTCCCGTCGGAAGCGATTGTAATGCCTCCGACCGGCGATTCATAATGGCCGGTGTAAACCGTCCTGCCGTCCGGTGCGTTCTTCCTGTCCATGCATTTCCTCCGCTTAAGACTATGATATTCCATCCCGTCCCATTAGCCAAGTGATTCCTTTTGCCATCCGGACGCAGACGTCCCGGTAATGATTGCCCGGGTTCATTTCAAATACAGAAGGGATTCCTCTGCCGGCATACTCCTTCTCCAGATTCCGGTAAATCGTCTCCGTCTTCCGGAGGAACGGATTCGCCGTCCTGCTTTCTTTGTTTCCCAGGGAAAGATAGATGCCTGCCGGCATTTTCTTCAGTTCATGGGCAGAGGCATAATCTGAAAAGCCCGGATACCAGACAGAGCCGGACGCACTCACGGCGCCGCTGAAAAAATCCGTCTGATACAGGGTCCACAGGGAAAACAGGCCGGCCATCGAATAGCCGGCGATATAGGATCTCGGATGCTGCAGCGAAAACTCCTTCTCCGCGGCCGGAACGGCCTGATCCAGAATCCATTTCAGATGCTCCGCCGCACGTCCTTCGAAATGGTCTTCATCCGATACGACCGGTTCCGAAGGCCACGGAGACAGATCGCTGTCCCAGTTCAGCCCGCTGACCGTGACCAGATGAAACGGCGGGCAGGAAAGAGCCTCGCAGCATTTCCGCACTTCTTTTCCGCTT
>JALCKY010000002.1 GCA_022647575.1 Lachnospiraceae bacterium
CTGGCACACCAGCAACATTAACAATATTTTACGCAATGAAAAGTACATCGGCGATGCTCTCTTACAGAAAACCTATACGGTTGATTTTCTCACAAAAAAGCGGGTCAAGAACAACGGCATCGTTCCGCAGTATTATGTAGAAAACAGCCATGAAGCCATCATCCCGCGTGAAGTTTTCATGCAGGTGCAGGAAGAGCTTATCCGCCGCCGAATTGTCCACACCAGTCCGAACGGAAAGACCAGAACTTTCAGCAGCAACCACGTCTTTGCTCAGATAATCATCTGCGGCAAATGCGGTGAGGTTTTTCGCAGGGTGCATTGGAACAACAGAGGTAAGAAGTCCATCGTCTGGCGCTGTGTCAGCCGGTTAGAAAACACCGGCCTATTCTGCGATGCCCGCACGGTACTGGAGAGCACCATCGAGCAAGTGCTAGTCACCGCCATTAATCAGACGCTTTGCGACAAAGACTCTTTCCTCACAACTCTACGGGATAACATCGCCACCGTTATAAATCGAGAAAGCGACAAGGCCTTGGCGGATATCGATAAGCGGCTGGAGGAACTGCAAACGGAACTACTGAAGCTTGCCACCTCTAATGCCGATTATGATAAAGTCGGTGATGAGATACACCGACTGCGTGACCAGAAACAAAAGATGCAGCTTGAAAGTGCTAACCGTGATGAACTCAAAAAGCGCATGGCTGATATGAGCGCATTCCTAAAAAAGCAATCCGCCGCCCTCGCTGAATACGACGAGCAGCTTATCCGACGGCTGATCGAAAAAGTCAGCATCTATGAGGATAAATTTATTGTGGAATTCAAGTCCGGCGTGACGGTGGATGTAAATAAATAAGCTAAAAATAAACAAGGCACCCTACGTTGTATAATTCTTGTAGAGTGCCTTGCCGTTTTTTTCACTTACGGCCTCATTGTAACTTTATCATAACGCCTTGTCAGAAGGCGGCAAAGAATAGCGTCTGCCATCAACGCAACACCCGACCAGAAAAACCATGTATTCACACCTACGACCTCAACAACCGGACCTGCAACAAGCAGACCTATCGGCATAGCAAGAGTCATGGCAGTCATCAAGAGGGAAAACACCTTGCCCATCATTTCAGGTGCAATGCTTTCTTGAACATAGGCCATAACTGGAACATTCATAAATGTACCGGAGGCACCCAAGAAGAAACAGCATACAACAAAAATCCAGAAACCACTTATTGGAAGCGCCCCACTAATTAGTGTAGTCAGTCCCATTAAGCCAATAGCTAAGGATGCCATGAAAAATCTCCTTTTCATGCCGCCCCACACACCGATAACCAAAGATGAAAGAAGCAATCCGCCTGCAAATACAAATTCCACAATGCCATTGTGCCATGCTTCGCCCATAAAGTGGCTACGTACCAGCAGAGGAAACAAAGAACCTAAGGGCATGTAAAGTATGGTCATCAGCAGCATGGGGAAAAACACAGCCATTAAAGGCTTATTTGCTTTCATTGAGATAAAACCCTGCTTCATGTCAGACAATAGATTCATCTTTTCACTGGCTTGCGGAATATCCGGAATTATAATTAACAAAAGGCAAACTATCGCAAAAGCAGCCCCCAGTATATCCACAACCATAATGGCATAAATAGGCATAAATACCATGAGTGCAGCACCCAGCACAGGCCCCATCATGTTAGATACAGATTGAATCATGTTACCCCAACCGCCTGCTTTGGTCAACATGTCGGTAGGCACAAACATTGGTATAGCCGCTTGCATAGCCGGGCCATGAAAGGTATTGCCCAATCCGCGTATAAATAAAACAATGTAGATAAACCAAATAGGCGGTGTCTGTAAAAGTAAAAAAGCTGCGCCAAGAATGATGCTGGATACGGCTACTAAGCCGTCAGCTGCAATCATTACCGAGCGACGATTGTATCTATCGATCCATACACCGGCAAATGGTCCGATTAACATATTGGGGAGAAAAGCAACAACGGATGCAATCGTCAGTGTGATTGCGGATTCAGTCTGGATGGTAAGCCACCAGATAATGGCAAACTGCACTGCGGCAGAACCCAATATTGAAAAAGCTTGTCCTGCATATATTATAGCAAATTGTTTTTTCCAGTTTATTATTTTGTTCATTTTTAAGAAATCTCCTTTTATAAAATCAGTTTATGCAACATTACAAGCTGCACATTTACAAAAACATAATTTTATAAGGAAGATTTGGAATCTTATTTTCCTTATAGACTATGTTTTTAAACACAACAAATAAACTCCTAAGAGTTCGTGCTTAAAAACATATATTACATGAATACTATCCACATAGGTCATTGCCTCACTTCCTGTTTTTAATTTTATTGCATAAAAGCGTACTGGTAAGGTTTGCTACTTCCTGCTCAACTTCTCACCCATTTTTTTGCCGATGTAAAAAACATACCCATAATGCTGCTTGTGCTTTTCATATAAATCAACCTCATACTTCATACTGTGGACATAGTCCTCTACGGTTTTATTTTCCGGATATTTTATCAAAAGCTCTTTTTCTGTTGCCTGACGTGGGATAAAATAATTTTGAATCCAACATTCCTCTGGTAATGTAAATGCTGCAACAAAACTATACCCCGATTTTTGCATTGATTCGATATTGCTTTCTATCGAATACAAACCACTACCTGCATCAATCCAGAACTTCTCTATTTCGGCAGGCTTTTCTGTGGTAAGCCACGAGGGACTGGTTACGGCTATATATCCATCTGTTTTGAGAAAGCCATTCCAGTAGCTAAGTGTTTTTTCAAACCCTAAGCTGTCTATCATTCCCTCAGACCAGATAAGGTCGAACCCATCTTTTTCAAAAGGGAGTTTTAGGGCGTCGCCGACAATACCTTGCACTCTGTCGGAAAAATTATGTTTCTTGGAAGCATCGTTAAAAATGTTTATAAAATCAGCTACCATATCTACGCCTGTAATATGACCACCAGTATTCTTTGCAAGTATCATCGTTTGACCGCCTGTACCGCAGCCGATATCTGCTATCTTTGAATTGCTGTCAAGGTTCATTATGAAACTTAGGGCTTTTAGCGTCATTTCAGCACTTCCTGGGCCTTGCCTTTCTAAGTCGAGATGGCTTTCGATTAATAATTCGAATTCTGTTATTGTTTTATTTTTCATCGTATATCTCCTTTAGCTCTTTTTCCAGCAAATTCACCGCAATTTCAAAAGCGACGATTCGTCTTTTTGCAAGTGTAACCTGCGATTTATATCTATCAGGATTTTCCTTTGACTCAAGTGTTTTAAGTGTTTCTGTTAGCTTGTGAATGGTTGAATCAATCTGCCGTTTGGCTTCGAACAGTTCTTCTTTCGAGTACACGCTCATTTTATCTCCTTTATTTTTTCAAGGTCGGCACTACACAAAGCCTCAAGGTTATCAAAAATCTTTTTAGCAGGCCATTCCCACCACTTTAATTCCAGCAGATAGCCAATGAGTTCATCCTCAAACCTTTTCTTAATAATTCTGATAGGATTGCCACCTGCAATATGATAAGCCGGTATATCTTTTGTAACTACTGAATTGGCAGCAACAATTGCTCCATCACCAATATGCACGCCGGGCATTACAGTGACATTTTGACCTATCCACACATCATTGCCAACAACAGTATCTCCTTTGAAAGGTAAATCCCCAAGTGTCGGAGTGGCCTTTTCCCAACCATGTCCCATGATATTAAATGGATAAGTAGTGACGCTGCACATTCTATGATTCGCACCGTTCATTATAAACTCGATACCTTTTGCTATAGCGCAGAATTTCCCAATGATGAGCTTATCACCTAAAAATTCATAGTGATGTGTAACGCGCTCCTCAAACCGTACCGGCCCATTGATATCATCATAATAGGTGTAATCACCGACGATAATATTTGGGCGTGTGATTACATTTTTAATATAGCATACGCTTTTTATTTTTTCATTCGGATAAATAGAATTTGGATCTGGTCCATATTGCATATATAATTCTCCTTATAGTTTCGGTCGTTCCTATGTAAATAGTCAGTCTCGGAGCCGACATTCAACCTGGCATAAAACCTCGACAATAGTAGAAAGTAATTTTAAATAGGCAGCCTTACTTTTTCTTGCGTTTAGGCTCAAAGACAAATTAAAATTTGTCAGTTATTTATATTCATTAGGAATAGGAATATTAAACCTCTCGCACAAAAGTCTTACATCATGAACATCATTTTCATCATACTCATATCCCAGGTGAAATAAAACTTGATTCTTAGCATCTATACACTTTACCACTTTATCTCCTATTTTCCCGATACCACTAAACACTTCTGGAGGATAAGCTTCTCCTTCAAAAACAAGGTATCCCTGTTCATCGAATTCAAATATATGAAGATCGATTATCCTACCTTTAGCGTCCTTCCAAACCGTGTGATCTGTAGTGGTATATGCTTCGATAACTTCAGAAAAGCCTTTTTCTTTTATTATTTCAAGAAATTTTTTGCTATTGCTTTTTTCCACAAACAAATCAATATCGTTGTGGACCCTTGTTTCCTCACCTAAGAGAGCATCAACTCCCCAGCCGCCATCTAACCAAATGGCAATCTCATTTTCTTCGGCATAAAAAATTATCTCAATGGCATCTTTTTCATTTACCATGCAACCCCTCCGTTCAAATTTAAATCTTTCGCTTCAATAAACACATTTTTAGTCAACATCAAACCTGACCACACAACCTCAAAAACCCCCGAAAAAACATCTAACCTGACCACTCATGACCCCTGACATCTAACTCGACCACTCGCAGGGCTATGACATCTAACCTGACCACTTGACTATCAAAACAGCCCCTTTGGACTTGTTTCCACGAAGCGATATTTTCATGTTTTTCGCCTGGTGGGTTTCACACCCATGTGTGCTAAAAGCCTTGATATATAAGGGTTTTCAGCTCTCTCAATCTTTCGCCCTTGACATCAATACTACCGTCTCAACGTGAGGAGTCTGGGGGAAAAGGTCGACCAGCGACCAGCGCTCGATCCGCCATCCGTACATCCGCAGCTCATGCAGGTCTTTTGCCAGAGAGCTTGCCTTGCAGGAAATGTACACCATCCGGGGAACGTTATATTCAATCAGCTTCATCAGGGCTTTCGGGACGATGCCTTCTCTCGGCGGATCAAGAATGATGTAGTCCGGCTTCTCTTCGATTTCATCCAGCATCTTCAGGACATCACCGCAGAGGAACCTGCAGTTCTCGATTCCGTTTTCAGAAGCATTTTCCTTCGCCGCTTCAACGGCTTCCTCTACGAGTTCAATACCATAGACCTTTTCCGCATTGGCTGACAGAATCTGTCCGATGGTTCCTGTCCCGCAGTACAGGTCATAGAGCACTTTTCCGTCTGCGGCACTTCCGACGTAATCCCGGACTGTCCGGTAAAGGATCTCGGCGCCGGCACTGTTCGTCTGGAAAAACGAAAACAGGGAGATCCTGAATTTCAGTCCCAGAAGATTCTCGGAAAACCAGCTCCTGCCGTACAAAAGATTGAGACGCTCCGTCTGCACATTATCCGACGGATTGTCGCAGACAGCATGCAGGATTCCCGCTGCCCGGCCTTTCAGCGGCAGTTCCCGGATCTCCTCAGCCCAGTCGCGGAAATCGCAGTCATTCTGTGAGGAAGTGACGACGCAGATCAGGAGCTCACCGCTCTCATGAGAGCGCCGGATCAGAAGCCAGCGCAGAAACCCTTCGTGGCTTCTCTTGTTGTAAGGGGTAAAATTCCTCTTCACGCAGTAGTCGAGCGTGCATTTCAGAATCTTTCCGAAGTCTTCATGCACGATGCGGCAGCTGTCCGCATTCAGGACATCATAGGTCGTGGCACGGCGATGGAGACCGAGCGTCAGGGGGCCGCCCATGGTTTCATTTCCGAAAGAAAATTCCATCTTGTTCCGGTAGGCAAACTCATCCGGACTCCGACGGATGCCGTCGAATTGCGTCTTCCCGTCAAGGTACGGAGAAAGAAGGCGCGTGACTTCATCGGTCTTGATTTTCAGCTGCTCCTCATACGGCACTTTCTGCATGAGGCAGCCACCGCAGGACGGGAAAATATCACAGGCGGAAGGCCTCGTCTCGACCGGGGAATTTTCCAGGATCTCCAGCATTTTCCCCTCGGCACGCTCCGCATTCGCGCGGATGATGCGATAGGAAATTTTCTGGCCCGGAACAGTATTTTTTACGGTGACGCGGGTGCCGTCCTCCGACACCAGTTTTCCTTTATTCGGATAATCGACGTGATCGATCACGCCTTCTGCAATCTGTTTCCTCTTCATTTTACATAAAAAGCGGCTCCGGCATGATACCGGAGCCGCTGGGATTCCTTCCTTAAGCCTTCGCTGCTTTTTCCTTTACGTCTTCCACAACATCCTTGACTTTATCCTGGACCTTGCCGGCTGTTTCCTTTGCCGTTGACGCGACTTTCTCCGCCGTCTCGCGCACCTTGTCAGCTGCCTTCGACGCCGTATCCTTCACGGTCTCCGCTGTGCCTTTATCCTTGTCTTCCTCATCTTCGAAATAATCATCGAAGTCATCATCGAAATCATCATCGAAGTCTTCCAGATAATCCGGCGTGAAGAAACGGTAAACCGCATAAGCAATTGCCGCGACTGCAGCGACGCAGCCGATCACTGCCAGGATCCAGAGAATTGTATGTTTCGGTTTTTCGATTTCAGCTTCCTGTTTCTTTAAGTGACTGAGAATCTCATCCATTTTTTTATCCATGGCAGAACCTTCCTTTCAGAACTTTTGTGCATTTATTATACCACGAGTATCCGGCGTTTTCTATATCCGCCATAAATATTTCACAGGCTTTGCGCACGCGTTCTCCCACCTGCCGCCTATTGTCCGATTTTATGGAGATTGGCGAAGGAAGCGAACATTTTCTTCACCGTGCCGTCGAAATCCACCGTCACTTCATAATCGCGGCCGCCCTTGACGATTTCCCTGACGATGCCGTCTCCGAAGCGGTCATGCCGGACGGTATCGCCGACCTCATAGTCCAAAGCTCCGCCGGAGGTGCCGATGTTGCGCGGTGCATATGCCTTTGCCCGGAAAGCCTGACGCAGTTTTGCGTAAGTCCCCGCGCTCCCTTCAAAATCACCGCCGGGTGAGGCCATCCGCTGACTGTCCCACGGACTGCCGCTGCTGGCGTCCGATCCGAATGCAGAACTTTTCCGCACCTGGTTCTCATACCCCATATCCACCAGTTCCCTGGGGATCTCTTCCACGAATTCGGACATCGTGCTCGCCTGTACTTCTCCCCTGAGCATGCGCTCGCGGGCGCAGGTCAGCGTCAGCTGTTTCTTCGCACGGGTAATTCCGACATAGCACAGTCTCCGCTCTTCTTCGATTTCCGTGCCGTCTTCCGAATTGATCGACATATAGCTCGGGAAGAGTCCCTGCTCCATCCCGGCCATATAGACATAATCGAACTCCAGCCCTTTCGCCGAATGCAGCGTCATCAAAAGGACCCGGTCGTCCGAATCGCTGACGCTGTCGATATCCGCGATCAGGGCCACCTCTTCCAGAAAGCCTGAGAGGGTCGGCGTCTCCGCCGTCTCATCGTAGGTCACGGCCTTGGAAATGAGTTCGTCGATATTTTCAATCCTTGCTTTCGACTCATCGGTGTCTTCCGTCCGGAGCTCGTCCGTATAGCCTGTCCTGTCAATGACTTCCTTCAGGATTTCGCTGACCGTTTTTCCTTCCGTGCTCTTCCTCAGATCTTCAACGAATCCGGTAAATGCTTCAATCTTCCCGGCCGATCTTCCGAGAGCATCGATTCTCGGTGCTTCCAGTGCCGCATCGTAGAAGCCGATGCCGCCCGCTTCCGCGTACTCATCGATTTTCTGGATCGAGGCCGCACCGATCCCGCGCTTCGGGATATTGATGATGCGCTTTACCGCCACGCTGTCCACGGCATTGTCGATTGTCTTCAGGTAGGCCAGCAGGTCTTTGATCTCCCGGCGGGAATAGAAATTCGTGCCCCCGACGATGGTGTACGGAATATTCGCCATCAGGAACTTTTCCTCGAACAGACGGGACTGGGCATTGGTGCGGTACAAAATGGCGCAGTCTTTATAACGGCAGGTTCCTTCACGGACCATCGAGGAAATCTCTCCGGCAATGAATTCCGCTTCCTCGAAGCCGTTGGCGAATTTTCTCAGCCGTACCTTTTCCCCTTTTCCGTTGTCGGTCCAGAGTTTCTTTTTCTTGCGTCCCTCATTGTTCCGGATGACTTCATTTGCCGCATCCAGGATATTCTGCGTCGAACGGTAATTCTGCTCCAGCTTCACGACCTTCGCATTCGGGAAGGTTTTCTCGAACCCGAGGATATTCCCGATGTTTGCCCCGCGGAACTTATAAATGCTCTGGTCGTCATCCCCGACCACGCACAGATTCTTATACTTGGCCGCCAGAAGATGCACCAGCTCAAACTGGGCGGTATTGGTATCCTGGTATTCATCAACCATCAGATAGCGGAACCGCTCCTGGTAATAGTCCAGAATCTCGGGATGATCCCGGAAGAGCCGCACGGTCACGCAGATGAGGTCGTCAAAATCCATGGCGTTGTTTTCCTTCAGCCTCTGCTGATACTCCGTGTAAAGCTCTCCGATTTTTTCAAGCCGGAAATCCCCCCTGTGCTCCCTGAGGAATTTTTCCGGTGTCAGCATCTCGTCTTTCGCGGAGGAGATCACGCTCAGAACGGTCTTCTCCCGCATCATTTTCGGATCGATGTTCCTTCTGTGGAAAATGTCCTTCATCAGCGACAGCTGGTCGTCCGTGTCGTAAATGGAGAAGTATTTCGAATAGCCCAGCTCTTCCGCATGGCGCCGGAGGACCCGGACGCAGAAGGCATGGAAAGTCATTACCCAGATTTCGCGCGAGCCGAATCCGACGATGTCATCGACTCTTTCCCGCATTTCATCGGCTGCCTTGTTCGTAAAGGTAATCGCCAGGATATTTCCGGGCACCACGCCGCACTGATCAATCAGATAGGCAATGCGATGCACCAGTACCCGCGTCTTCCCCGATCCGGCACCCGCCAGAATGAGAACCGGTCCTTCCGTCTGAAGCACGGCCTCTCTCTGCTCTTTATTCAGTTTTTGAAAAATCTCTTCTTTATCCATACCGGCCTATTATACCAAAAGGATGGGGCCCGGGCAAGGCAGAGACAAAGAAAGGATCATCCGGAAACTGCTTTCCGGAAATCACGGAAAAGACCTTGTCATCTCGTTCGGAAAACTATATCATAGAGCAGGGACAGTCCGTGTTCTTTCAAAGGATATCCCGGAGAGAAACAAAAGGATGTCCCGGAGAAAAACAAAAAGATATCCCGGAAAAAAGACAGGAGATGCACGGCGATGGCGGAAGATTCAAAGAAAGCACTGAAGGAAATCATGGATGTCTTTTCAAAAATCGGCATGATCGACCCGGATGACGTTCCGGGAATTCCGCTGTACATGGATCAGGTCACGACCTTCATGGAAGATGAGCTGAAAGCCTGCAAGCGCTATGACGGAGACAAGATCCTGACCAAGACCATGATCAACAACTATGCCAAGAATGATCTGGTACCCCCGCCGGATAGAAAGAAATACTCGAAGGAGCATCTGCTCCTTCTGATCTTCGTATACTATTTCAAGAGTTTCCTCTCCATCGGGGATATCCATACCCTGCTGGCACCGGTCACCGAGAAATACTTCGGCACGGATTCTGGCCTCAGCCTGGACGGCATTTACAAAACCGTCTGCGAAATGGAGAAAAGCCAGTTCAGCAGCATTCAGAAAGACATCCTCCGGCGCTATGAAGAATCCGCCGTCCAGTTCCCCGAAGCCAATAAAAAAGACGAAGAGTTTCTGCACACCTTCGCCTTTATCTGCCTTTTAAGTTTTGATGTCTACGTGAGAAAGCAGCTGATTGAGCAGCTGATTGACCGGATGCCCGATCCTGTACAGAAGAAAAAAGAAGCAAAGAAACCGAAAAAATAAATCCGGCCGGAATATTTAATCCTTCATTCTGTCCCAGACGATCTGATAGCCGTCGTTCCCGTAATTCAGGGACCGGTTCACGCGGCTGATGGTCGCGGTCGAAGCGCCTGTCTTCTCGGAAATGTCCAGATAGGTCTGGCGGTCACGCAGCATTTTCGCAACTTCCAGCCGCTGGGAAAGCGACAGAAGCTCATTGACCGTGCAGACGTCCTCGAAGAATTTATAGCACTCTTCCCTCGTCTTTAAAGTCAGGATTGCATCAAACAGTTCATCAACCTCTTTGTTATGAATCTGCTTTTTCATATTCTATTCTCCTATCAGGTCAGTACTTTGCTCAGGAACTCCTGAAGCCTGGGTTCTTTCGGATGGTTGAAGAAGCCGTCAGGACTGTCATCGGCCTTGATGATGCCGTCCTCCATGAACACGATCCGTGTCCCGACTTCCTTGGCAAACCCCATCTCATGCGTTACGACAACCATTGTCATTTTATCCCTGGCCAGGGCTTTCATGAGATCCAGAACTTCGCCGACCATCTCCGGGTCAAGGGCCGAAGTAGGCTCGTCAAAAAGCATGACATCCGGATTCATCGCCAGCGCCCGGACAATCGCGATTCTCTGCTGCTGTCCGCCGGAAAGCTGTTTCGGATATGCATTGGCACGGTTTTCCATGCCGACTCTCGTCAGAAGCCCCATGGCAATATTCTTTGCCTCTTCGGGAGACTTGCCCTGCAGTTTCTCCGGGCCGAGCGTAAGGTTCCTCAGGATGGTCATGTGCGGAAACAGATTAAAATGCTGGAAGACCATTCCCATTTTCTGACGGTGCATGTCGATGTCGACCTTGGGATCCGTAATATCCGTTCCCTCGAAGAAAATGCGTCCTCCGGTCGGCACCTCCAGAAGGTTGAGACAGCGGAGGAAAGTCGACTTGCCCGAACCTGAGGGTCCGATCACGACCGTGACGTCGCCCTTCCGGATATCCAGCGAAATGCCGTTCAGTGCATTGACCGTCTTCTTTTTATCGTTCGTGCCGATGAAGTGTTTCTCAAGGTTTTCCACCCGGATCAGAGGCATTTCGGTTTGTTCAGTGGTCACTTTCCCTCAGCCTCCTTTCCAGAATCGACACAAGCTTCGTGAAGATCAGCACGAAGAACAGGTAAATCAGCGCGACCGCAATCAGCGGCATAAAGGCGCTGAAGGTCCTGCTGCGGATAATGTCGCCTGCCTTTGTCAGGTCGCTCACCGCAATGTAGCCGGATACGGAAGTCTCCTTCAGAAGGGTAATGAATTCATTTCCCAGTGCCGGCAGGACATTCTTGAAAGCCTGTGGCAGGATGACATACAGCATCGTCCTGGAATAGCTGAAGCCGAGGCTTCTTCCGGCCTCCATCTGTCCCCGGTCGACCGACATGATGCCGGAGCGTACGATTTCCGAAACATAGGCGCCCGAATTCAGGCCGAAGGCAAGGACCGCCACGAAGATCTTGCTGATGTTCACGGAAGCAAAGACGACATAATAGATGATCATCAGCTGTACCAGCACAGGCGTCCCGCGGATGACGGTCGTATAGATCTGTGCAATGACGTTCAGGATCTTCAGTTTTCCGGTCGTATCGTGAGCCGAGCGCACGACTGCCACCAGGAATCCAAGCACGATGCCCAGGATGACTGCAAAAAACGTAATCAGCAGCGTCGTGCCCAGACCCGAAAGCAGAAGCTTCCAGCGGTCACCGTCGATAAAATTCAGTTGAAACTGATCGATTAAGTTCTGCATCATCCCTGTACGATAATAACCTGTTTGCCGGTGTAATAGGAATCCGTGAAATCGACGGACTGCTTGCGTTCATCCGTCACCGTAAGTCCTGCCATCGCGAAATCCGCTTTGCCGGAAGTCACGGCTGTGATGATGGAATCAAAAGCCATATCGGAAACTTCGATCTCATATCCGATCTTGTCGCCGATCGCCTTTGCAAAATCGACATCGATGCCGATATAGTTCTGGCTGTCGTCAATGGATTCATACGGCGGGAATTCGGCATTCGTTGCCATGACCAGTTTTCCGTTCGGGTACTGCGTGCCTGCCGGAGAGGTATAGGTTTCGCCTGTGCCGTCGATGTAGAACGAAGTGATCTTGTCCAGCGTTCCGTCGCTCTTCAGGGCTTTGATGGCATCATTGATCTTGGACAGCAGGTCGCTGTTTCCCTTCTTCAGGGCGATGGCATATTCTTCTTCCGTATAAGGCGTTTCCAGGATCTTCAGTCCGGAGACCTGTTTCACAAAGGTCTGTGCCGGCTGGTCGTCGATGATGACCGCATCGATTTTTCCCTGTGACAGGGCCTGGACCGCTTCAAATCCCGTGTTGTAGCGTTCGACGTCTCCGACAGCCGTGTCGGAATCATCCGAAATATAGATATCGCCTGTTGTTCCGGTCTGGACGCCGACGGTCTTTCCCTTCAGGTCCGAGATGCTTGTGATTTTTCCGTCAGATGAAGCTCCGGAAGCGGCTGCTGAAGCTGCTGTCGAGGCTGCTGCTGAAGCTGCCTTGGACGTCGCTGTTGACGCCGAAGACGAGCCGCACGCCGCCATCGCAAGTGCCATGATTGATGCAAGTGCCACGCAGAATACTTTCTTCATTTCAGATAGTTCCCCCTTTTTCATCAAAAAATACTTTTTCATTTTAGCATTGTGAAGTGTGAAAGTAAAGATGTGAAGACAAATTCTTAGCTTGAAGTAGGCGTTTCCGGATGCTATGATGGACGCAGACTGAAATTCCCGCAGGCGCCGCATCCAGCGGCGGGACCGGGATTTTAAGACAGATCAAGAGGTATTCGGCATGGCAGACGCCCAGACTTTATATAAAATGATTATTCTGTATATGCTCCGGAGGGTCACGTTCCCGCTTACGAACTCGCAGATCACCGGCTTTATCCTGGACCAGAACTATACGGATTATTTCCATGTCCAGGAGGCCGTCAATGATCTTCTGGAGGCAAAGCTGATTTCCGGTGA
The DNA here is from genome assembly GCA_022647575.1 of Lachnospiraceae bacterium. GTDB lineage: Bacteria > Bacillota > Clostridia > Lachnospirales > Lachnospiraceae > Chordicoccus. The sequence continues at coordinate 13,047 of JALCKY010000002.1, forward strand.
AAAAGTCCGGAATACTTCCCAGTACAGCGCGACTCCGGAAGGGGAGCAGACTCTGGAATATTTCGGGAACATGATTTCCGACAGCATCAAGAAGGATATCGACAGCTATCTGAAGAAGAACGCTTTTGAGCTGCGCAATGAATCCTGCATCCGTGCCGACTACGACCGCACGGAAAGCGGCGAATACGCCGTCCACTGCCTGGTGCGCGAGGGAAATGACACCGTCATTGAACTGACCGTGAACGTGCCGACGGAAGAGGAGGCAGACCGCATCTGCTCCAAATGGCCGGATAAATCCCAGGAAATCTACATGGATATCATGAACAAGCTGCTGTAGGACACGGCAGCCGGCCGCTCTTTGAATAGCCGGGCCGGTCTTTGAAAGGATGGTTCAATCTTTGAATGGCAGGGTCAGTCTTCGAAAGACTGACCCTTTATTTTTGAGAAAAGTTCCCGCACGGATTTTTCATAGCCCAGATCCGTCGGGTGATAGAATCGCTCATCTTTGATCTCGTCCGGAAGATACTGCTGGTCGACCCAGTGATTCGGATAGTCATGGGCATACTTGTAGCCGACGGCTTTTTCTTCATCCCCGTAACCGTTGGCGTGGACATTCATCAGATGGCCGGGCACGGTCGTCTTCTTTTCCGAAACGCTCTTCTGGGCGGCATTCAATGCCAGATAACAGGCATTGCTCTTGGGTGAAGTGGCCACGTAAATGGCCGCCTGCGCCAGGATCAGACGCGCTTCCGGAAGGCCCACCCGCTCGATGGCCAGGCAGGCATTCGTCGCCACGACGATCGCCATCGGATCCGCGTTGCCGACATCTTCGGAAGCGCAGATCATGATCCGGCGGGCAATGAACTTAATGTCCTCTCCGGCTTCCAGCATTTTCGCCAGATAGTAAACTGCAGCATCCGGGTCCGATCCCCGCATGCTCTTGATAAAAGCGGAAATCGTATCGTAGTGCTGATCCCCGTCCTTGTCATAATGAACCGCACGCCTCTGGATGCAGTCCGAAGCCGTCTCCAGGTCAATGACGATTTTTCCGTCTTTTCCCGGTTCCGTCGTCATGGCAGCCAGCTCGACCGCATTGAGCGCCGCGCGGGCATCTCCGCCTGCGATATCCGAAAGGAATTCTCTGGCTTCCGGCGTCAGGACGGCATTCCAGGCACCCAGTCCCCGGTCCTTATCCGTCATTGCACGGTCCAGCAGGATTCCGATGTCTTCCTTTGAAAGAGGATGAAGCTCAAAGATCGTCGATCTTGAAAGCAGCGCCGAATTCACCTCAAAATAAGGATTCTCCGTCGTCGCCCCGATCAGGATAACGGTCCCGTCCTCGACAAACGGCAGCAGGTAATCCTGCTGTCCCTTGTTGAAGCGGTGAATTTCATCGATGAATAAAATGGTTCTCTTCCCGTATCCGCCGAGATTCTTTTTCGCCTCTTCGACAACTTCCTCCATGTCTTTCTTCCCGGAGGTCGTTGCGTTGAGCTGACGGAATTCCGCGTTTGTCGTATTTGCCACGACCTGTGCCAGCGTCGTCTTTCCTGTCCCCGGAGGGCCGTAGAAAATAACCGACGTCAGTTTATCGGCCTTGATGGCACGATAAAGAAGACGCCCCTTACCTACGATGTGCTGCTGCCCGACCACTTCTTCCAAAGTTCTCGGGCGCAGCCTCGATGCAAGAGGCGACTCATTTTTCAGATTTTTTTCCTTTGCGTAGTCAAATAAATCCATTAAGCGATTTTTGATTTGGCAAGTTCTGCGAGGGTCTTGAATCCTTCCTTGTCGTTGACGGCGAGGTCAGCGAGCATTTTACGATTCATGTCCACATTGGCAAGTTTCAGTCCATGCATCATGCTGCTGTAGGAAATGCCGTTCATCCTGGCTGCCGCGTTGATACGGGCAATCCAAAGCTTGCGGAAATCCCTCTTCTTCTGCTTGCGTCCCGCAAAGGATGCGGTAAGTGCACGCATGACGGACTGCTTTGCTACTCTGTACTGTTTTGATCTGGCGCCGTAATAGCCCTTTGCCAGCTTTAATACCCTGTTGTGTCTTTTTTTAGCGTTTAAACCGCCTTTAATTCTAGCCATCTTAAACTCCTCCCTTTTTTACAGATACGGCAGGATCTTTTTCATGACCTTGGAATTGGTCGGATCCGTGATCGTAGATTTTCTTAAGTTTCTCTTGGTCTTCTGGGATTTCTTCGTTAAGATGTGCCTTTTGTACGCTTTCATCCTCTTGAGCTTTCCGGTTCCTGTCACGGAGAAACGTTTCGCGGCAGCCCCGTCTTGTCTTCATTTTCGGCATTGCTGTATCTCCTTCCGTTGTCTATTTTTTACCTGTCAGAAACATGGTCATGAAGCGGCCTTCCATCTTCGGCGGCTTGTCGACGATTGCGATATCGGAAAGCTTCTCGGCGAAATCATCCATCATCGGACGGGCGTCGTTCGTATGAGCCATCTCACGTCCGCGGAAACGAATACTGACTTTCACCTTGTTGCCTTTCGCAATGAACTTGCGCGCAGCGGAAACCTTTGTATTCAGGTCGTTGGTATCGATATTCGGTGACATGCGCACTTCCTTAATCTCGACGATCTTCTGTTTCTTCCGGGCGTCCTTGTCTTTACGGGCCTGCTCATATCTGAATTTTCCGTAATCCATGATTTTGCAGACCGGCGGTACGACCTTCGGCGAAATCTTGACAAGGTCAAGTCCCGCTTCGTCCGCAAGGGCCTGAGCCTCACGCGCCGACATGACTCCCAGCTGTTCTCCGTCCGCACCGATCAGCCGTATTTCACGGTCCCTGATCTGTCCGTTGATCATTAATTCGCTAATCTTTCTGCCTCCTTACAAAATAAAAATGATGGATAAGTCGCAGACCTATCCACCATACGCCATTCCTGTCATATGAACGCCCGGTCACAGGAAAAATGCCGGGGTGAGAGTGGATACTCTGCTTGGTTTTACGAACTTCTATAATTTAGCATAGTGAGCCGCGCAAGTCAAGGGATTTTCACTCTTTTTTAACCGCCGCTTTCTTGCATTTTCAGGTTCCTATGATATACTTTACATACCTTCAGGGAGGTACCCAAATGAATCATAAAATGAAATCGCTCTTCTGTCTCTTTCTCGTTTCCGTCCTTGCCTTTACGGGCTGCGGCGCTTCGAAGGGTGCGGATTCTTCTTCCGCCGGAGTTTCCTCTTCATCCGCTGCCGCATCCTCAGCGTCCTCGGGAATGACAGCTTCTTCTTCATCTTCAAAAGCTTCTTCGGCTTCTTCCGTTTCTTCCGCCTCTCCGGCCTCCAATCCTTCGGACAGCACGCTGACCTCGACGGTCGTCACGGAATCCAACAAGGCAGAGGGCGTGAACGTTGCCCCCGGAACTTCTGTTGCACTGGCAGATGGCGCTCTGGAAGGCACTCTCGGAACAAAGCTTCCGGTGCCTGCAAAGAACCCGTCCTTCCAGCTGTCCGTCGATAAGATTGAACTGACCGATAAGCGGAATGCAGCAGCTGCATCTGCGGACAAAGTTGTCCGCATCACCTATACCTATGAGAACACGAACCTGGAAACTCTCCTCATCGGGCTGACAAGCTTCAAGCTTCTGAACTCCGACGGAGAAGCCTGCGCGATCTATTATTTCGATACGACGGACGATGTCGAAGCTTCCGCCCAGCCGGCAGCCAAGGGCTATACCGTCACGGCCGCGATCGGCTTCATCCTGACAGGCAGTTCCGGCGATGTCACCCTGATCTATGATGATCAGCAGATGCAGTCCGGCACGGAGTATTACTGGAAGGCATCTGTATAAAAGAAAATCCGCTGCGGATTCCGCAGCGGATCATTTTTTTTATGCTTTTTTCTGGTCTTTCTCATCAACCGGCGCATTCGGACGGATGGTCTTGTCCCGGATTTCCTTCAGGACATCTGCAATGAAGGCATCAATGTCTTTCGCGCCTTCGTCACCGAGGAATCTCGAACGGACGGAAACCGTTCCCGATTCCTGTTCTTTCTCTCCGGCAATGACCATATACGGAAGCCGGTCCATACGGGCCTGGCGGATCTTGTAGCCGATCTTTTCCGCAGTGTCATCCAGCGATGCCTTGATGCCTGCGTCCTTCAGCTTCTTCAGCACTGTCTCCGCATAGTCCTGATATTTCTCGGAAATCGGAAGCACGCGGACCTGCTCCGGGCACAGCCAGGTCGGGAAGTTGCCGGCATATTTCTCAATCAGCCAGGCCAGCGTCCTCTCATAGCAGCCGCAGGAAGTGCGGTGGATAATATACGGACGTTTCTTGAGACCGTCCTTGTCGGTGTAGAACATATCGAAGCGTTCAGCCAGGAACATGTCGAGCTGAATCGTGACCATCGTGTCTTCCTTGCCGTAGACGTTCTTCGCCTGGATATCCAGCTTCGGTCCGTAGAAGGCAGCTTCGCCTTTTGCTTCGGTATATTGGATGCCGATGTCGTTCAGGATCTTGCGCATCAGGTTTTCAACAATGTCCCATGTCTCCGGTGTTCCCAGATAATGGTCCGCATTGTCCGGATCCCACAGCGACAGGCGGTACGTGACATCTTCTTCCAGTCCGAGCGTCGTCAGGCAGTAGCGCATCAGATCGACGCATCCCTTGAATTCATCCTCGACCTGGTCCGGCCGGATGATCAGATGTCCTTCGGAAATCGTAAACTGACGGACTCTTGTCAGTCCGTGCATTTCACCGGAGTCCTCGTTGCGGAACAGCGTGGATGTCTCGCCGTAGCGGCAGGGCATGTCACGGTAGCTCTTCGGCTCCGCCTTGAATACGTAATACTGGAACGGGCAGGTCATCGGACGCAGGGCAAACACCTCGGCGTTCGGATCTTCTTCATTTCCCAGGACAAACATGCCGTCCTTGTAGTGCTGCCAGTGGTCGGAAATGATATAGAGGTCTTTCTTGGCCATCAGCGGAGTCTTGGTCAGCAGGTAGCCTCTCTTCTCCTCTTCGTCCTCGACCCATCTCTGCAGGGCCTGGACAATGCGGGCGCCTTTCGGCATCAGAAGCGGAAGTCCCTGTCCGATGACATCGACCGTCGTAAAGAGATGCATCTCGCGGCCGAGGCGGTTATGATCCCTCATATGGGCTTCTTCGAGCTTCTTCAGGTACTCTGCCAGTTCTTCCTTCGTATCAAATGCGCAGCCGTAAATACGCTGCAGCATCTTGTTCTTTTCATTTCCTCTCCAGTATGCGCCTGAAGACGAAGTCAGCTTGAAATTCTTGACTCCCTTCGTGCTCATGATATGCGGTCCTGCGCACAGGTCGACAAAACCGTCCTGGTCATAGAAGCTGATGACGGCGTCCTGCGGAAGATCGCGGATCAGCTCAACCTTGTACGGTTCCTGCATGCCTTCCATCTTGGCAATGGCTTCTTCTCTCGGAAGCGTATAGCGCTTCAGCTCATGGCCTTCCTTGATGACCTTCTTCATTTCCGCTTCGATGGCATCCAGGTCCTCGCGCGTAAACGGCTTGTCCGTATCAAAGTCGTAGTACCAGCCGTTTTCGATGGCCGGTCCGATGGCAACCTTGACTTCCGGACGCAGGCGGCGGACGGCTTCTGCCATGACGTGGCTTGCCGTATGTCTCATGGTCTTAATGCCGGCCGGATCTTTGGTTGTCAGGATATTGAGCGTCGCATCCTGATCGATGACCGTGCGGAGATCTTTTCCCTCACCGTTGATTTCTGCCAGGCAGGCAGCGCGTGCAAGTCCTTCGCTGATGTCCTTTGCAATGTCATAAGCCGACATTGCGTGATCATATTCTTTGACCGAACCGTCTTTCAGTGTGATCTTCATTTTCTTTCTGTCCTCTTTTTATTTGTTGCGTCCGCAGCAGTACTTATACTTTTTTCCGGAACCGCACGGGCACGGATCGTTGCGGCCGATCTTTTTCGGCTTGACGATGGTTCCCGATTTCTTCTGCTCCAGATAAAGCTCGTGCTTCCGCTCCGGTGTAAAGATCTTGTCCCATTCCGGAAGATTGTAGAGCCAGTCGGCCTTTGCGTCGACCATGTTCTTGTACAGAAGCTCCTTGTCAAATGCAAGGCTGACTTCCGTGTCTTCCGTCATCGTCTCGATCGGATTCTTCGTAATCAGGCTGTCGTTGATGCCGTCGAGGAATCCCACCATCTTTTCCAGCGGAATGTCGAATTTTGCTGCGAGATCCTTTACGGATCCGCTGACGGGTTCATCGGGTTTCTCAAGCAGTTTACTGTAGATTTCCTTCTCGGTCAGGAAGTAATCGCTCCAGAACGCAGACAGTTTATTCTTATCCTCATCCTTGTCGTATGCTTTCGCTCTCCATTGCCCGAGAATGGTGTTCTCATCGATTCTCATCTCGTCGTCCGCCGAGCCCGGCGTGGGGGTAGCCTCCGCGGCTTCCGCATTCATCAGATCCTGTTTTTTCTGGTCAGCCATAATCTTTGTATTCTCCTTACTGAAAATGTACATAGTAGTATAGCATAATGATAGATTTTTTACAAACAACGTTGTATAATCAAAACACTATGAAAAAAATGAAGCCAAAACAGATTCTGGCGCTGGCCGGCATCATCCTGCTGGTTGCCATGTACGTATGTACGCTGATCTTCGCGATCATCAACAGTCCGCAGACCCAGGTGCTCTTCCGGGCTTCCCTGGCCTGTACGGTCATCATTCCGGTCATCCTCTATGTTTTCCTGATGGCTGCGAGAATGGTTCGTCCTTCCAAATCTCCGGTCATCGACTCCGTCGTCTTCGACGTCGGCCGGGTGCTTCTGGATTTTCCGTGGGAAAAATATGCGGAGACATTGAACGTTTCCGAAGATGCCCTGAAATTCCTGAACGACAAAGTGGTCTACAGTCCTCTCTGGGGGCAGTTCGATCTCAACAACCGTCCCTATGAAGAGATTGTCCGGGAATTCTGCGACCTCGGCCCCGAATACAGGGAGGAGACACGGAAGTTCGTCGATACCATCGACCGCTGCATTTCCCCCTATCCTTATACGGACGGATGGCTGTCCGGCCTGAAGAGGCACGGCTACAGGCTTTATCTGCTTTCCAACTGGTCGGAAAGGACATACGACCGTCTGAAGGAATCCGGCGTCATGGATTTCACGAAATACATGGACGGCTGCGTCTGGTCCTTTGAGCATCACGTCGCCAAGCCCCATAAGGAAATATTCGATATCCTGGTAAAGAAATACGGCGTCGATCCTTCTCGCACTGTTTTCATCGATGACAACCTGTCCAATATCAAGGCCGCGCAGTCCTACGGCTATCAGGCGATCCTATTCTCGGATTTCCAGGATGCCCGCACGAAGCTGAAGGATCTCGGCGTCCGGGACTGATTCTTCCCCCTTCAAAACAAAAGCCTTTCCTGCTATGCAGGGAAGGCTTTTCTGATATCAGCATTCTGAAGAATGTTTTCCTGTTACGGATCTGATGATTTACTGGTAGCTCTTGGCATTGACGGAATCGAACTCCGCCTCCAGTTCCTTGTTCTCTTTCGTCAGCAGCGATACGACGACAATCGCGATGCAGCTGCAGATGAATGCGGGAAGCAGTTCGTAGATTCCGAAAACGCCGCCCAGCGGCTTGACAAGGAATTTCCAGATAAAGACCATGGCACCGCCGGTAACCATGCCGGCAATGGCTCCCTGCAGATTGATGCGTCTCCAGAAGAGCGAGAAAAGCATCAGCGGTCCGAATGCCGCTCCGAAGCCTGCCCATGCGAAGGATACGATGACAAAGATCGGACTGTCCGGTTCCATGGCCATGACGGCCGCGACAGCCGTAACCAGGATCAGGACGATGCGGGACACCGTCATGACTTCCTTGTCGGAAGCATCCTTGCGGATCAGGCCCTGCCATACATTTTTCGAAATGGCGGAAGCGCTGATGAGCAGATAGGAATCGGAAGAGCTGATGGATGCCGCCAGGATTCCTGCGCAGACAAGGCCCGCAACCAGAGGCGGAACCAGCGTCGTGGCCATCAGGATGAATACATTTTCCGCATCCGCATTGGTCGCGTAGGTGCTGAAGAAAAGCGAACGGCCGATAATGCCGATGGCTACTGCGCAGAACATGGAGATCACGCACCAGATAATGGCGATGCGGCGCGAACTCGTCAGTTCCTTCTCCGAACGGATGCCCATGAAGCGGAGCAGGACCTGCGGCATTCCGAAATATCCGAGTCCCCAGGCCAGCGTGGAAATGATGGTCAGGAAGCCGTACGGCTTGGAATCCCCGAAGACGCCTGCCGCCGTCGACGACGGGCTGGCGGAAGTCAGAAGACTCATGAAGCCCGGAATCGACTGTGCGTTGCTGATGACGGCGCCGATGCCGCCGGCCGCTGCAGTTCCGATGATCAGCATGAAGCTGAGTGCCGCGATCATGACGACCGCCTGCATGAAATCCGATGCGGATTCCGCAAGGAAGCCGCCGATGAACGTATACGTCAGGACAAAGACTGCCGCGACAATGACCATCGTCTTGTACGGCGCCCCGAAGAGCTGCGAGAAAAGCTTGCCGCAGGCCACAAGGCAGGAGCCTGCATACGGCGTGAAGAAAATGATGATGAAAATGGAAGCGAATGTCATCAGTACTTTCTTTTTCTCATGGAAGCGGTTCGAGAAGAAATCGGGAATCGTAATGGCATCAACCGTAATGGAATAGCGGCGCAGCCTTTTCGAAGTGATCAGCCAGTTGAGATACGTTCCGGCAGCCAGTCCGATGGCCGTCCAGGTAGCGTCTGCCATGCCGCTCCAGTAGGCAAGTCCCGGCATGCCCATCAGAAGATAGCCGGACATGTCGGATGCTTCTGCGGAAAATGCGGAGACCCACGGTCCGAGCGTGCGTCCTCCGAGGAAATATGCTTCCGAATTCTTGTTTGCCCTCTTGGCAAAGAAGATGCCGATGCCGATGACTGCCGCCATGTACAGAATCATGGCGATCAGATGCTCCAGATTGTTTGCCTGCATGATGTAATAACCCCCTTCACTGACTGTCTGCTTCAGCCTGCTGCCGTAAACGAATTCACGACGGCTTCAAATTTCGGTTCCGCATTGGATGCGTTGTCATCTGCCGTCCAGCAGCAGATCTGATAATATTTGGAATTCCCCTCCGCAGCATAGACCCAGTAAGCAATCTGCTGTCCCGAATAGGATGCGATGAATTTTGTTTTCTTTGCGGCGAACCCGCTCGCCGACAGCGTCATATCTGCAGTCGCTTCTTTTTTGACATCGGAGAAAGCGGCATTTGCCGAAACCCCCTGGACAAGCATATCGGAATATTCCTGAAGAGAGGCGATCGACGTATTCATCTTGTCTTCCCCGTTGATGATCAGAAAAGATTCTTCGTCGTAGTCGCCGGTCTGAATCGGATAATCCTGATCCGCCGTTCCGGCAGGATCCAGCTGGGACCTTAAATCGGACCAGCCGTCCGGAACCTGGATCTGCATGTCTCCTGCCGCGCTGCTGATGCTCTGCGTCAGTGTGACCGCCGGCGTCGGTTCCGCCGTGCTCTGAGCCGTACTTGCCGCCGCGGAATCTGTGCCAGACAGGTCTCCCGATGCGGATGTCCCGGCCTGTGAACCGGATTCCGCCTGAGAAGCCGTTCCGGAGGATGCCGTGTCTTTCTTTCCCCCGCAGCCGGATACCAGCGCAAGAATCAGCATTCCTGCAATCAGTACGGCTGTCTTTTTCTGTTTCATTTCCAAATGCCTCCGGAATTATTTTTTTCTGTAAATGATATCAGAACGTCCCGGGCCGTTGCTGACCATCGTAATCGGGAAACCGATCTTCTCTTCAATGAATTCGATATATTTCCGGCAGTTCTCCGGAAGTTCTTCATAAGTACGGATTCCGCGGATATCGCATTTCCATCCCGGAAGCTTTTCATAGACCGGCTTTGCCTTTTTCAGAAGCGTCGTCGTCGGGAAACGGTCCGTTACCTTTCCGTCGATTTCATAGCCGGTGCAGACCGGGATCTCGTCAAGATATCCGAGTACGTCGAGAACCGTCAGGGCTACATCCGTCGTTCCCTGCAGGCGGCATCCGTATTTCGATGCCACGGCGTCATACCATCCCATTCTTCTCGGGCGTCCCGTCGTCGCTCCGTATTCGCCGCCGTCTCCGCCGCGTCTTCTGAGTTCATCCGCTTCGTCGCCGAAAATCTCGGAAACGAATTCTCCGGCTCCGACCGCGCTGGAATAAGCCTTGCTGACCGTTACGATCCTGCTGATATCATAAGGAGGAATTCCTGCTCCGACTGCACCGTAGGCAGCGAGCGTCGAACTGGACGTGACCATCGGATAGATTCCGTGGTCCGGATCCTTCAGGGTTCCGAGCTGTCCTTCCAGAAGGACCTGCTTTCCGTCCTGAAGCGCATCCCACAGGAACTGTGAGACATCGTCCGTATACGGCGCCAGCATTTCCTTATAGCTTTCCAGCTCCTTCATGATTTCGGAAGGATCCAGTTCCGGCTTCTGATACAGATATTTCAGGAGGACGTTCTTCTTGACGCAGATGCCTTCGACTTTTTCGCACAGGGCATCCATGTCCTGAAGTTCGGAAACCTGAATGCCGATCTTTGCATATTTATCTGAATAGAACGGTGCGATGCCGGACTTCGTGGAGCCGAAGGATTTTCCGGCCAGCCGTTCTTCCTCATACTGGTCGAAAAGAATGTGATAGGACATGACCATCTGCGCACGGTCGGACACCTTGATTCTCGGCATCGGAACGCCCTTGGAGGTAATGTCGTTGATTTCCTTGAAAAGCAGCGGAACATTCAGGGCCACGCCGTTTCCGATGACGGACGTCGTGTGCTGATAGAAGACGCCCGATGGAAGCGTATGAAGTGCGAACTTCCCGTAGTCATTGACGATTGTATGGCCGGCATTGGCACCGCCCTGGAAACGCACGATGATATCCGCCTGCTCCGCAAGCATATCCGTGATCTTGCCTTTTCCTTCATCTCCCCAGTTTGCGCCTACGACTGCTGTAACCATTTTTCTCCTCCTTCATTCTTCTGCTGCCGGCTGCTTGTTTCCGGCACTGCCCTATACGGATATTTCCGTCTTAAGTCCGAGTTCATCCTTATTTTCCGAAAGGATGGGACGGACGGTTTCTTTCAGATATCGCTCCACCTGCTGCGGTGCCCTGCCGACATATTTCTTCGGATCCATGGACCGCTCCAGGTCTTCCTTCTTCAGATGAAAAGCCGGATCGGCTGCAATCAGCTCCAGAAGATTATTTTCTTTTCCCTCTTCCTTCACTCTCTTTCCGGCCTGCATGGAAAGCTCGCGGATTCTCTCATGCAGTTCCTGCCGGTCGCCGCCCGCCTTCACGGCATCCATCATGATGTTCTCGGTTGCCATGAAAGGCAGTTCCGCCATCAGATGCTTTTCAATCACCTTCGGATAGACGACCAGTCCGTCAACCACGTTGAGGACAAGATCCAGGATCCCGTCTGTCGCCAGGAACCCTTCCGGCACCGAAAGCCTCTTATTGGAAGAATCATCCAGGGTTCTTTCAAACCACTGCACGGACGAAGTGATTTCCGAATTCATCACATCGGCCATGACGTATCTGGACAGCCCGGCGATTCTCTCGGAGCGCATCGGGTTCCTCTTATAAGCCATGGCAGAAGAACCGATCTGCTTCTTTTCAAAAGGCTCTTCGATTTCCTTCATGTGCTGCAAAAGCCGGATATCGTTGCTGAATTTTGCAGCGCTGGCGGCAATGCCGGCGAGCACGTTCAGCACGCGGGTATCGACTTTTCTGGAATAAGTCTGCCCCGAAACCGGATAGCAGGCAGCAAAGCCCATTTTCTTCGCAATCATCGGATCGAGCGCATCGCACTTTTCCTGATCGCCGTTAAAAAGCTCCAGGAAGGATGCCTGCGTTCCGGTCGTTCCCTTCGATCCGAGAAGCTTCAGCGACCCGCTGACGTACTCAAGATCCTCAAGGTCCATCAGGAATTCATTCATCCACAGCGTGGCCCTTTTCCCGACAGTCGTCGGCTGGGCCGGCTGGAAATGGGTAAAGGCAAGGCACGGCAGGTCCTTGTATCGTTCCGCAAAATCTGCCAGCTCGTTCAGGACATTCAGCAGCTTCCTGCGGATGAGCTTCAGGGCATCGCGCATCAGGATGATGTCCGTATTGTCTCCCACATAGCAGCTGGTAGCGCCCAGATGGATGATTCCCTTGGCCTTCGGGCACTGAAGCCCATAGGCATAGACATGGGACATGACATCGTGGCGCACTTCCTTTTCCCTGGCTCTTGCATCTTCATAATTGATATCTTCGGCATGCGCTTTCAGTTCGTCGATCTGTTCCTGCGTAATATCCAGTCCGAGTTCTTTCTCGGTCTCCGCAAGGGCGATCCACAGGGCGCGCCATGTCCGGAATTTCCGGTCGGGTGAAAAAATGGCCTGCATTTCCGGGGAAGCATAACGTCCGGAAAGCGGACTTTCATAACGGTCTTCCATCTCGATTAACCCCCTTTTCGCTGCGCAGCCTTCTATATTACACTATCGCATCCGTCTTGACAACTATTTCAGGGCTCCGTCATCGGAATAGCGTCCCAGGAAATCGCGGATTCTTGCATTGTCCGATCCGAAGACTTCCTGCGGCGTCCCTTCCAGAGCGATGACCCCGCTGTCCATGAAAATGATGCGGTCGGAGATGTCTTTCGCAAACTGCATTTCATGCGTGACGATCACCATCGTGATCTGCAGTTCCGCAAGCGAGCGGATGACCTTCAGCACTTCTGCCGTCAGTTCCGGGTCGAGTGCCGACGTCGGCTCGTCGAAGAACAGGATCTTCGGATTGAGGGCCAGTGCGCGCGCGATCGCGACCCGCTGGCTCTGCCCGCCGGACAGCTGGCAGGGGTAGGCATTCTCCTTATCGGAAAGCCCCATTTTCTTCAGAAGTTCCCGGCCTTCCGCATACGCCTTCTCCCTGTTTTCTTTCCTGACGAGGATCGGCGCATCGGTCACATTCTGCAGGACATTGCGGTGCGGAAACAGATTGAAGTTCTGGAAGACCATTCCGAAGCAGCTCTCGATTTTCCGGAGTTCCGCCGGAGGGGCATAAACCGGTTTCCCGTCCTCGGTCCGGACCGCCGTATCGCCGAGATAGCTGATCTCGCCGCTGTCGACCTCTTCCAGCATGGTCGCGCAGCGCAGAAGCGTCGTCTTTCCGGAGCCGCTTCTGCCGATGACGGAGAGGATCTCTCCTTCTTCCACGCTGATGGAAATGTCCCGCAGGACACCGACTCCGTCAAAGCCTTTTACAATATTCTTCATTTCCAGCAGTGCCATAAAACCTCCGAACGTGCCGCCCCGCCCTGACCGGAACTCCGGCAGGGTGCGGCCTCAGCTGTAGTATTCCTGTGACTTTTCGATACGCTCCATGATGACCGCCACGACCATGTTGAAAATGTAATACAGGACGGCGGCGATCAGGTACGGAATCATATTCGCATTCTTCGATGCCCAGGCCTTCGCTTCAAAAAACATTTCCGTATAGGAAATCGCAAATGCCAGCGACGTATCCTTGACAAGCGTGATGACCTCGTTGGTGACGGCAGGCAGGATCCTCTTCACGACCTGCGGAAGGATGATCCGGAAAAACGTCTGGTTCTTCGAATAGCCCAGAAGCTTGGCCGCCTCATACTGTCCCTGCGGCATCGAGGCAATGCCCCCGCGGTAGATTTCCGCGAAATAGGCGGCATAGTTCAGTGAGAAGCCGATCAGCACTGCCCAGAAGCGGTAGTCATTGGAAATATGGATTCCGAAAATGTAGAAGGGTCCGAAGTACACGACCATCAGCTGCAGCATCAGAGGCGTGCCGCGCAGGATGGAAATGTAGATCTTGGCGATCCAGCGCGGGACAGCGTGCTTCGACATTCGCGCAAAAGCCACCGGGAGTCCCAGCGGCAGCGAAAAGACCAATGTCAGAATGAAAATCAAAAGCGAGCTTCCCAGTCCCGCAAGGATATCCAGAATCATCTGGTTCATAGCATGTACCCTTTCCTAAAGTGCCTGATAATGGAAAAGGCGTGCATCTGCGATACACGCCTGCCGTTTCCTATTTGCCGAGAATCGTGATGTCCTTGCCGAACCACTTCTCGGAAACCTTGGCCATCGTCCCGTCGGCAGCCATCTCCTCCAGGACTTTCTCGACTTTGTCCCTCAGTTCCGTGTTGCCCTTGAGGAAGCCGACGCCGTACTGCTCATCGGAAATCGATTCATCCAGGATCTTGAAGTCCGAACCGTCGCTCCGATTCTGGATCTGGTAGCCGGCAACGATGATGTCCATCGCGACCGCATCCACCGAACCGGACTGGAGATCCATGAAAGCCGTGTTGTAATCCGCGACGCTCTGAACCGTAAACGTCGAAGAAAGTTCCGTCTTCTCACTCAGGGCTGCCTCTGCCGAAGAATCCGTCTGCACTTCAACGATTTTTCCAGCAAGTCCCTTGGAGTCCGTAATGCCGGAATCCGACCTGACGACGAAGACCTGTGAATTGTTCAGGTAAGGCTCGCTCCAGGTGTAGTCATTCTCGCGTCCGTTGATCGTAAATCCGTTCCAGATGCAGTCGATGGTTCCCGCAGACAGCTCCGCATCCTTGGCATCCCAGGCGATCGGCTGTGCCTTGAAGGTCAGGCCCATGCGGCTTGCCGCTTCCTTGGCAAGCTCCAGGTCAAAGCCCGTATAGCTGCCGTCGTCCGCCTTGAAGCCCATCGGCGGAAAGTCTGCATCAAACCCTACGGTAAACGTACCACCGGAAGATGACACCGACTCCGCGGAAGATGCATCCGCTGAGGCGGCAGAAGATGCCGCTGTTGACACTGCGGCAGATGACGCTGCAGACGACGCTGAAGATGCTGCCAATGATGCTGCCGTTGATGCTGCCGCCGATGCTGCTGATGATGAAGCTGAAGTTCCTGACTGACTTCCGCAGCCGGCCATCCCCAGTGCCAGGACAGCAGCCGCCGCAAAGCATAAAATTCTCTTTTTCATGATTTTTCCTCCCCCGCTGCATAAAAAAATGACGTGTCAGCACTCTACCATGGTAAAGCGCTACCACATCATAGCATACAGCCTTGCTGCCTGTCAAACAGGAATCCTGCAGAATGAAAAATCGTTTCCGGATCCCTCAGGCATCCGTGGAATTATGATACTCCTTCGTCAGGGTTTTCAGGACCTCATCGGGATTTCCCTGCGGTTCGTCTTCCGCCGATTCATTTGCCGCATCGACTTCCGCATCGATTTCCCGCGCCGTCCGGTCATCGACCTTCAGCTCCTTCAGCTTTTCCTCGTACTTTTCTCTCGGCTTGGTCAGGGCATACGCATATAGATAGCTTGTGAGGGAGCTCTTCGTATGAAGCAGGGAATAGGATTTTCCGAAGCATTCCAGTCCGTCCTCATACTGCAGCATCCTCATGTTCGCAACGCCCATGTTGTGCCAGACCCTCGAAAGAAAAGCCGCATCCAGGGTCTGATCCCCGGAGTTCAGCACCTGCCGGTAGGCCTTGATTGCTCCGCCTTCCTTGCCGTAGCCGACCAGCGCATCCCCCTTCTTCTTCAGACGGACCGGAACAGAGTCCTTCGAAAGCTCTATGAGGTTTTCGCTGAAAGTCTGCATTTCCTTCTGGGAAAGATAACTGACCTCACGGAAGACCGGGAGGACAAAATTCGTCAGGCTGCGGTTCTCCTCAAGGGCGCGCTCCATCGTCTGACCGAGTCTGGTCAGATGGAGCTCCTGCGAAAACCATTCGCACAGGTCTTTGTTGATAATGGCCGTATCGAGAAGCGCCGGATTGTGATACATGAAATAGCAGATCTCCTCAATGGAGAATGCATTCGTGCTGATGCTCTCGATGAAAAACGGCTTTTCCGCCAGTCCGATCTGGCAAAGCCTGTATCCGCTCATGCCGTCCCCTCCGTTTACAGTTCCATTTCCTCATGCCACTTCTGATGGCTTGCCTCAAACATGCCGCCGAATCCCAGATCCTCCGCATCGATCGTACAGGTCTCCGGCGAAGTGCATTCCGCATGCAGCCGGATCCTGGTCGTGCGGTTGGGTCTTTCCGGAAGTCCCGGCAGATCCATCCGGTAGAATTTCTTTTTCAGGCCGTCCATGGAATTCACCGCAAACGTCAGATCCTTCCGGTCATCCAGGATGAATTCGCAGTCCTTTTCCGCCTCGTACCAGTTGACGCCGGCGGCAATCAGCGGATAGTAGGCAGGATTTCCGGCGATCAGCATTTCCATGCCCAGATTCGTCTTCACAAGATCCCGCCCGATATACAGAAACCCCTTCAGGGCATGCGTTTCTTTTTTCTCAAGTGCCGCGAAGCAGGCGCCCTTGACGTACAGATTTCCGCCGTAGAAAACGTGCCGGTTGTTGCGGCACAGATAGGGGATCGTACGCGTCGCCCATTCTTTTTCAAAGCCGGTTCCGGTTATGAAAATGCCGGAGAAAAGCTGATTGCGGATATTCTTCGTCGCGTAATCCAGAAAGGCCATGTCCCGTTCGTTTTCAATTTCCGGAAGCGTGATTTTTTCCGAATGCGAAATGGTGACGATCGTCGGCCGCGTCCTCTTGTCCTGATCCATTTCACTGAAGGTGACGTCGTTTCCGCTGAAAATAAACAGGGCTATTTTCCTCGCCCAGATTTCCGGTTTCTGCAGGAAGCAGTAATAATAGAAGCTTTCATCGGAATCCTGGATGGAAAACTGATCCCTGCGGAAGCCCAGCCGGGTAAAGGCTTTTTTGAAATTCTCAACAAATGTCTTGCTGAGGCTGTCTGTCGTGACCATGATTCCGGAAATGCTTTTCAGGATGTCCCTGAGCCCCAGCATCGCCAGGGATTCCCAGATAAAAACAGAAAGCAGTTCATCGGGCGTCTTCACCGAACCGTCAACGGTGACGTCTTCCGTTCCGCGGCAGACCTCATAAAGATTCTCAACGGAAATGCCCCCGGGCTGATTCCCGAAGTATTCCGCTTCCAGTCCGAAATGCCATTCCTCTTTTCCTTCCATCTTACACAGGGCCGTCGGAAAGGTAAAAAGATTGGTTCCGACTTTCGTCGGAATGGAAATCGGCTCGCCAGCCTTGCGGTCCCAGTAGCAGATCTGGGAATGGTCTTTATTGAATTCGTATCCGATCAGGACATTGCGGGCTTCGTTCAAGTTTCTTCCTCCGTTCGGTCTCCGGCGCCTTCCAGGCGGAACAGCGTACGGACCACGTGCTCTGCATGAATGTACTGGTGCATTTTCTCTCTGAAGACATCATCCTTTTTCAGCTTGCGCGCTGAAAGCATCTGATTGATCAGCTGGTAGCGGCTTCTGCCTTCCATGTCGACATACGGCATGGTCAGGGTCTTCTCCGGCGACTGCGTGATCCGGCCTTTGTGCTCCACCGTCACGAAATAGGAAAGGATTTCCCCGTAGAACAGGATGAATTCCTTTGAGAAAATTCCCCTGTAAATTCTCTGAAGCGGTTCCGTGCGGTAGTCGTCCTTCGCCGCCGGGTCCGAAGAAAGCATGTAATGCAGGATGACCCTGTCTTCCGGCGCCGCTTTCTGTTCCACGAACACCTTGTCCTCCAGCTGATATTCCGTCAGCAGCGAAGGCGGAAGCTTCTGGAAGAAGGAGAAGCGCAGGCCTCTCTTCGTAAACTCTTCCAGGAGATCATCTGCCAGCGTCTCCTCATGGAGATCAAGGCTTTCTTTCTCCGCATAATATTTCAGCAGCGCAAGCCGGCAGACCGTATCCGTTTCATGATGCTCATCGTATGCTTCCGCAACGGTCTGGGCAAGGAAGCTGCTCGGCTTGGAATCGCCCATGAAATATCCGATGGATTCGAAAATAATATAGGCCCAGATGACGTTCTGACGCCCTGCCTCATGCATGTAGTGCTCGAGGATTTCCGGCCCTTCGGCAATGTGCCGGCGCACGAACATCGACTGCAGAAGGATCCGTTCATCCAGCGGATAAGTTTCCACAAAGAAGCCTTTTGCGCTCTGGCGGATGCCGATCATGTCGCTTAGGCTTCCGCTGAACCAGGAAACGAGGTAGGAAATGGTCCTCTCGTCGTATTTCCCGCGGCGGAACACATAGGCCGCCAGCAAAAGCAGCTCCTCGTCCTCGCGGAAGTCTTTCTTTTCAATCATCCGGCTCACGAGACGGACCAGCTGCCCGACCTCGATATGCTCGTATCCGTATCTTGTCAGAAGATCGAAGGCAACGTCGTACATTCCGCGCGAGATCATGACCTCGATCAGAAGCACCTTGTTGACCTTGGCAAATTCGACGTAATCGATTTTCTTAAGATAGCGGTCCATGGTATCATTTCCCGCATTCTCTGCATAATACTCGAGCAGCCTCTGGCGCACGTTCTGTTTGTATTCATTCGTGAAATCGTCCGACTCCACGATATGCTGATACGCATCGATGTTCCGGATCCCGATCCTGGCAGCTTCCCGGCTGCCGGCGCAGATGTTGAGAAGCAGTCCGGTCTCATCGACATCCAGGGCCTGGCACTGCAGAAGCAGCATCTTCCGGTCCATCAGAGGCTCAATGCTGTAGGCAATCGTCGAATAATAGCGGCGGCATTTCTCATCCTGGAAAAAGATCTTCGCGTTCGGCGTAAAGCGGCTGACATAAGCCACGCCGTCCTTCAGAGGATACACCGCTTCATGCGAAAGCTCGTCATGGCACACCGCCACCTGACGGATTTTCGGATCGTCGCAGAAGAGGCGGTCCGTGAAGAGGATTTCCGCCACAGCCGATCCCATCTCCCGGTCCGTGACCGTCCGGATGAATTCCTGGTAAATGACGGCGAAGTTCTCATTGATCCGTCCCTCCGCCAGCATGTCGACGGCAAACTTCTCCATCGCCGGCCTGTAGGATTCGTATGTCTCTTCATCTTCATAGCGGTTCCGGATGACGTTGGCGTAAATGAAAGCTTTCTTCCGATCACTCAGGGAATTGTTGAACACGAAATATTTGCGGATGGCCAGAGGCAGCGGTTTCTGATAATTCTCCGGCATCGTTTCGATATAATATTCATAGAGGCGCGTGATCTGGACATCCTGCTCAACGGCAAGCGCGTACCATTTGAAATATTCGCTGCTTCTGGGATTGCCCTTCATCAGAAGCCTGCAGACTGCCTCCAGGACAGCTTCCGACGGATAGACCTCATAGGCTCCCGTCAGGATCCTGTACATGATTCTCGTAAAGTTCTTCTCGTTGTCGGACAGATAAGCCGCCCGCAGGGCCAGTTCCTCGGTCAGCAGCTTTTTCCGGACCGCAAATTCCAGCACATGGCGGGTAAAGCCCGTCAGTCTTTTCAGAAGGGCATCATCCCGGCGCAGCAGGGAGATTGCTTCCATGTAAAGGAGCGGACTGCGGCAGCCGGTATCAAAGAGATTGTCCATCAGGAGCATTTTCTTGCTGGGGGTTCGGTTGACGTCCTCATCCACCTGGAAAAGAATAAAGAGCAGCGTGAAGCTCTCCTGCTTTCTCTGGTACCACTCGCGGATCTTGCTGACGACATCGATCTGTCCCGGCGTGATCAGGTCCGTCATATGGCAGAGGTAGAGGAAGGCAGCCTTCGCCTCCAGAGGATCTTCCGTAAAATTATGATCCTGCAGGCTGCGGAGCAGCAGGCGCGCTTCCTTATGGGCGCCGCTGAGATAATCGACGTAGGCTTCATAGAGCGTATAAAGAACCGGATATTCTCCCATCTGGCGGATGGCCGTCAGGGTCATCAGGGTTCTGCTGCTCCATGTTTTCGTATCGGTATGGTTCATCCGGTACTCAAGATATTCGTGTTCCAGTTTGATCCGGTTCTTCCTGACGATGGCATTCATATCCACGCGGATGGCCGGGTTTCTCGAAACCGTGATTTCAAAAACCAGAGTCTGGTAAGGATATTTCAGGATAATCTGTCCGAAGTGCCGTCCTATCCCGATTTTTTCATACAGGATGACGTATTCCAGATCGCAGATCGTTCCGACAAAATCTTGATCGGTAATCCTCTTCTTCGGGACTTCAATAAAGTCTCCGACGACTTCGATTTCCGCACTGACATAGCCCCAGGTATTTTTCTGGATGCGCAGGACTTCCTTCACGGATTCCTTCATGGCAAAGAAAGAAGCTTCTCTTTCCGCCAGCGTCAGCGAAACCGCTTCTTTTTTCTTTGTCCCGACCAGGAACTCTTCCATTCTCTGATACGTAACGGGGTTCTGGGCCATGCCGGCATAAAGAGTCCTGAACTTCTCATCGTCCCCGGTCAGGAGACGCTGGAAGCTGCGTCCTGTAAAAATCTTAAATGCTTCAGGGTAATCGTTCTGGGCAAGGGAAACAAAATCATCCAGATAGCGGATGCTGCCGAGAGACGACTGCAGGGGTTTCGTCTCGACCTGCAGATAGACCGGAACCGTAAATTCACCGATATTGGTCGTGAGGGTAATATTCCCGCTGACAGCGTCACCGTCCTTGAGGCCGTTGACGTCGACACCGAAAAGAATCGGGACGGATGTCCCGGAAAACTTTTCCCGTTCCAGAACGATGCGGGCTTCGTCCACCGTCGCCATGCCGCGGATTTTGACGTCCTCATCGGTTCCAAGATTCAGTTCCCCCCGGAAGTTCTCCCCGACCTGGGTCACTTCGTCGATACGGTCCGGCGAAACGATCAGTTTCGGCACTTCATACTCGAACTTTCCGTTCAGGAGATGTTCCATGCGTCGTATCAAACCAGTCACACTCTCCCTACTTGACCTTCATACATTTACAGAGTAAAGTATAC
Organism: Lachnospiraceae bacterium; assembly: GCA_022647575.1. Classification (GTDB taxonomy): domain Bacteria; phylum Bacillota; class Clostridia; order Lachnospirales; family Lachnospiraceae; genus Chordicoccus. Next base: position 33,896 of record JALCKY010000002.1, read on the forward strand.
ATCAGAAACAGCTTCCGCGCAACACGGAAGCCCCTAAATAAGCCATTTCAAGGAGTTTTTATGCTGAAGCACAGAGAGATTTTCCACGGCAGCGATCTTGAGAAGATCGAGTCCGTGTACGGGATTAAAAAAGAAGAAATCGTCAGTTTTTCGGCCAACATCAATCCGCTCGGAATTTCCACGAAGCTCCGGGAAACCCTTTCCGAGCATCTGGATGCCATCACGACGTATCCGGACCGTGAATACACGGCTCTCCGGGAATGCATTGCTTCCTATACGGACATGGATGCCGACCAGATCATCGTGGGAAACGGTTCAACTGAACTCATTTCCCTGTTTATCCAGACGCAGCATCCCCGGAAGGCGGTCATCGTCGGACCGACCTATTCGGAATACGAACGGGAAGTAGCCCTGGGCGGCGGCACCTGCAAATACTATCCCCTCGAGGAAAGCCGCGGCTTCCGTCTCGATGTGGACAGTTTCTGCGCCTCCCTGGATGACAGCGTCGACCTGTGCGTGATGTGCAATCCGAACAACCCGACTTCCACTGCCGTGACCCGTCACGACATGAGGAAGGTTCTCGATACCTGCATGAAGCACGGCACTTTCGTCATGGTCGATGAGACTTATGTGGAATTTGCCGATGACAGCCGCGAGATCACTTCGGTTCCTCTGGCGAATTCCTATACGAATATCATCGTACTCCGCGGCACTTCGAAATTCTATGCCGCCCCCGGACTGAGGCTCGGCTATGCCGTTACCGGCAACGCGGACCTGCGCCGTGCAATCAACAACCGCAAGAATCCGTGGACCATCAATTCGCTTGCGGAAATCGCCGGCCGGATCATGCTGCAGGACACGGAATATATCAAGAGGACGAAGAATCTGATTGATACGGAACGGAAGCGCATGGTCAGCGAGCTGAATCAGATGGGTTCGGTCAGGGTCTATGAACCGGACGCGAATTTCCTTCTCTTCAGGATTCTCCGTGAGGACGTGACGGCGGATATGCTTTTTGACCACTGCATCCGTAAGAAGATGATGGTCCGGGACTGCTCTTCGTTCCCGTTCCTGGACAACCGCTATATCCGCTTCTGTTTCATGCTGCCGGAGGACAACGACCGCCTTCTGGCTGCCTTCCGGGAAATCCTGCAGCAGTAGGTACCGGACGGAGCATCCCCTGCCGCAGAACACAGCCCTGTTGCACGACGCCGTGCACGGAATACAGTCTGCGCATAAGACTGATACCCGCATCACGATTTCCAGATACGTTTTTCACAAATGATAAAATGAGCCTCTCCTGCGGAACTCGTCTGAGTGTTTTTGAAGGCATCAGTCTTCAAGCTCGTACAATCCTCGGAGAGGCTCATCATTTGTTCAAAACGAATCGGAAATCGGACGCGGGCATCAATGTCTTCTGCACAGATCTGTATTCCGTTCGCGGCATTATACGACAGCGTAAGGTGACGTCTAGTAAGAGGCAATGTTCTCCGGCGTGTCGATAATGATCGCACAGTCGCTCCGGAGATGCTGAAGAATGCTGATCATGACGTTCTCCGGTACGGAAACGCAACCGGACGTCGGCTTCCCCTGTTCGCAGTGAAGGAAAATCGCCGATCCGACATACGGCGTGCAGGACGGATTATAGGCAATCGGAAGAACGTAGCGGTATGCCGTGGTCATGTCGATCAGATGCTCGTCCAGTGCCGTGTTCCAGGAAGGCGTCACATTGTTCGTAGAAATCATCCGGTTGTAGTAAGCCGAAGCGGAATCCCCAACCCAGTACCAGGTGCTGTCCACTTTCGTATAAGGCAGCGAAGTTCCCGGGTTATCGCAGATGCCGAAAGGATTCCATATTCCGAAAATGCCGACCGGTGTTTTTCCGTCTCCTTCTCTTGTCTTTCCGAGGCCGTTCCTGCCGATGTATCCCGATGAAACAAGCAACTGGGTCCACGATCCGGAAGCGTCTTTTTCAAACATGGAAACTTCTGCCGTCGTGCCGGAGCCCGCCACGACGATCAGCTGGGAATGGGAAGACGCGGCATTCAGATCCGCTGTCCAGAGATTCTTCACGGTCGGGCTGACCGTAAAGCGCTGCGCCGCAGTACCGTTCGAGACATAAGCCTGTACATTCGTACCGGATGCGGACTGTCCGCCGGCGACATCAAGCACTGTCCCGAATGCCGACCGGAATGTATAGCTGCCGTTTCCGGCATAGACCGCGGACCACTGCTGGGCATTCGTTCCGTTGGAAGAATACTGCTGCACATTTGCCCCGGAAGCAGGACTTCCGCCGGTAATATCCAGAACCTTGCCGGATTTGACATTCGTGATGCGGTATCTTCCGCCGCCTGAATAATTCAGATAAAATTTCTGGGCATCGGTTCCGTTGGAGCTGTAAATCTGGACATTTGCGCCGTCACTCTTCGAGCCTCCGGAAATATCCAGCACTTTTGAGGCATCCAGCGCAGAAGCAATGGTGAAGCATCCGTCCGGAAGGGTTCTTGCGATATCCGCCGCTTCAAAAGAAAATTCCTGGGCCGCGGTACCGTTCGCCGTCCAGATTTCCGCATTCGTGCCGTCCGCAGACTGTGCCCCGGAAATGTCCAGGCAGGATTCCGGAGCGCACAGCGGCGTCAGGGTATAGCAGCCGTCCGCTTTTGCAGCCAGGCTCCATTTCTGGGCGGCAGAAGCATTCGGCGTATACTGCCGGACATTGGTTCCGTCTGAAGAGGCAGCTCCTGCCACATCCAAGGCAAGCGCCGAGCAGACCGGACTGATTTCAAAGTTCCCGTCCGAAAGGACCGTCAGCGTGAACATCTGGGCGGCAGAACTGTTCTGCTCGTAGATCTGAAGATTGCCGCCGGAAGAAGTGCTTCCGCCTGCAAGATCCAGAACCTTGCTGTCCGCGTAGGACGTATGGATATAATAGGTTCCCGTCTGCAGACTCTCCTGCCCCGCGACGGAAAAGACGAACTGCTGAGCCGGCGTTCCGTTGTATTCGTAAACCTGCATTTCATTTCCGGAAAAGGCCTGACCTCCCGGAACATCGAATACCAGACTGCTGTTCGACGGACGGATGATGCAGGCACCCGATGCATCTTTCAGGATATAGAACTTCTGGGCTGCGGTACGGTTGCGGCTGTACTGCTGGATTTTCGTGCCGTTCACCGTTCCTCCGCCGGTAATGTCAATCGATTTTCCGGACTGATACGAAAAGATGGAGTAGAGTCCTCCGCCGAGCGGAGCTACTGTGAATTTCTGTCCGGCTGTTCCGGATGTCTTCTGCAGCGTCAGACGTGCTCCGGTATCAAAGGAATCTCCGGCAATGCCGAGTACTTCCGAATCATCCAGTTTCGAGGCAATCGTATAAATGCCCGCCGGAATCTGCGCATCTTCTGAAGGAAGGGCTGCATTCAGCCGTTCGGCGGCCGGCGTCTCATCTGCCGTCTCCGCTGTACCGGTCTCATCGGATGCCGTGCTTACATCTGATGCCTTATTCTCATCTGATGCCGTGTTCACTTCCGGCGCAGACAAATCGTTCAGGCTGTCCGCAGAAACAGCCGCCGTTCCTCCGAACAGAGAGCACAGCATGGATACGGCAGACAGCACGGCAGCAATTTTCTTCTTCATTCCGCATTTCCTCCGGATAGATTCCGTAAGATGATTTCTTCTGGCAGCGTAACCGAATTTCTAAGTGTTGAGATCGAACAGGGAAATCTGGTTGCTCTCCGGCACATCGGAAAGGATATCCAGCTCCGTCAGGGCATCGATGATCGTCTTGCTGACCTTCGTCCTGACCCGGAAATCATCCTTGGACAGGAACGGTCCCGCCTTCGCCGCTTCCTCGACCGCCACGGCCTGGGTATCGCCCAGTCCTTCAATCGAGTTGAGCGCCGGCATGATCTTTCCGTCGATGATCTGGAATTTCGTGGCCTTCGCCCTGTACAGGTCAAGCTTCAGGAATTCAAAGCCGCGCGCATACATTTCACGGACAATCCTCATGTCGCGCAGGGTGTCCTTCTCATTGTTGGAAAGCTCCTTGAAGCGGGCTTCGAAATCTTCAATGTGATGTTCCAGTTTTTCCCGTCCCAGGCACATCAGCCCGTAGCTGAACGTCGTCGAGCGGATGGAGTAATAAGCCGCATAATAAGCCTGCGGGAAATGAATCTTGTAATAGGCGATGCGGAACGCCATCATGACATACGCCGCGGCATGCGCCTTCGGGAACATGTATTTGATTTTCTTGCAGGACTCGATGTACCAGTCAGGGACATGGTGCTCCCGCATTTCCTCTTCCTGCTCCGGCTTCAGTCCTTTTCCTTTCCGCACGCCTTCCATAATTTTGAAGGAATCGGCAGGCTCCACGCCCCAGTCAATCAGGTTCAGCATGATATCGTCACGCGTACAGATGGCCGTGCCCAGCGTAGCCTGCCCGCTGCGGATATATTCCTGGGCATTGTCCAGCCAGACGTTGGTGCCGTGCGACAGGCCGGAGATCCGGATCAGCTCCGAGAAGGTCTTCGGCTTCGTATCGAGGAGCATGCCCATGACGAATTCGGTTCCGAATTCGGGCACGCCGAGAACGCCTAGCTTGCAGCCGCCGATGTCATCCGGCTTGATGCCGAGAGCTTCCGTTCCCGAAAAGAGCGAAAGCACGCCCGGATCATCCAGCGGGACTTTCAGCGGGTCCTCTCCCGTCAGGTCCTGCAGCATGCGGATCATCGTCGGATCATCGTGTCCGAGGATATCCAGCTTCAGCAGGTTCTTGTCGATGGAATGATAATCGAAATGAGTCGTGATGATGTCCGACTCCGTATCGTTCGCGGGACGCTGCACCGGCGTGAACCAGTTGATGTCCATGCCCTTCGGGACGACGATGACGCCGCCCGGATGCTGGCCGGTCGTGCGGCGGACGCCGACGCAGCCGGACGAAAGACGCTCCAGCTCGCAGGGACGCTTGGTCTCATTTCTCTCTTCAAAGAAATGCATCGCGTATCCGTAGGCCGTCTTGTCTGCCACCGTACCGATGGTTCCGGCCTTAAACGTCTGTCCTTTTCCGAAAATATTCTCCGTATAGGCCTGGGCCTTGCCCTGCTCGTCTCCGGAGAAATTCAGGTCGATATCGGGCTCCTTGTCTCCCTTGAATCCGAGGAAGGTCTCGAACGGAATGTCGAAGCCGTCCTTCTTCATCTGGGCTCCGCACTCCGGACATTTCTTGTCCGGCATGTCGCAGCCGGCCCTGCCTTCGGACATGTACTTCTTCACATCCGGCGTATCGAATTCCGAATGATGGCAGACCGGGCAGTAATAGTGCGGCGGCAGCGGGTTGACCTCGGTAATGTCAGCCATCGTCGCAACGAGGGAGGAGCCGACCGAACCTCTCGATCCGACCAGATAGCCGTCGGAAAGCGATTTGGCAACCAGCTTCTGCGCGATGATGTACATGACGGAGTATCCGTTCTTGCAGATGGAATCCAGCTCCTTCGTCAGGCGCTCCTCCACAGGTGCCGGCAGCGGCTCCCCGTACATCTGATGGGCCTTGCGGTAGCACATCGTCCGGAGGTCCTCTTCGGAATTCGGAATCTCCGGGGGACATTTGTCGGGATAGATCGGGGAAATGTTTTCGACCATGTCCGCGACTTTATTGGAATTCGTCACGACGACTTCAAAGGCCTTGGCATCGCCCAGATAGCGGAATTCCGAAAGCATTTCCTCCGTCGTCCGCAGATACAGCGGTGCCTGCGGCTCGTCCTTGAAGCCGTGGCCGACCTGGATGATCCGGCGGTAAATCTCGTCTTCCGGATTCAGGAAATGGACATCGCACGTGGCGACGACCGGCTTGTGGAACTGCTCCCCGAGCTTGACGATCCGGCGGTTGATATTGCGCAGATCCTCCTCGCAGGTAATTCCCGAGATGTGGTCACGAACCAGATAGGCATTGTTGCCGGTCGGCTGTATTTCCAGATAATCGTAAAAATCGATGATCGATGCGATTTCCGCATCGCTCCGGTTGCTGAGGATTGCCTGATAGAGTTCGCCTGCCGAGCAGGCCGTTCCCAGAAGGAGCCCGTTCCGGCATTCCGAAAGAAGGCTCTTGGGGATCCTCGGGCGCGCCTTGAAATAATTCAGATGCGACTCCGAAACCAGCTTGTAGAGATTCCTCCTGCCCATTTCCGACCTGGCCAGGATGATGGCATGGTAATAAGGCAGATTGCGGATACGCCGCACGTCCACCTTTCCCTTGCGGTTCAGTTCCCGGAGCGTACGGATGTCTTCTTTCTGCATCACGTCGAGGAGCTGCAGATAGACCAGGCACATGCTCTGGGACCGCGGGTAGGCACGCATCTCATTTTCACAGGGAACTTTCAGTTCCTTGCACAGACGCGCAAAACGGATCTTTCCGATCGAAGGCATCAGGTACCTTACGACCGATGGAATGTCAACATACGTCTCCGGGCAGGCATCGCCGAATTTTTCGCACGCCTGTCTCACGAAGCTCATTTCATAATCGGCATCGTAAGCCGCCAGCACGCAGCCTTGGCTGAATTCGAGGAACTGCTCCAGCGCTTCCTGCGGACCGGGAGCCTTTTCCAGCATTTCATCGGAAATGCCGGTCTCCTGCTCGATGGAAAACGGAATCGGATGTCCCGGATTCACCAGCGTCTTGAATTCCCCGGCTGCTTTCCCGTCGATGATTTTCTGTGCCCCATACTCAATGATATCATGCGTGTACGGACTCTGGCCGGTCGTGACGGTCGAGAAAATGACAACCGGATCCTTCACGGATTCCGTGCGCCCGCCGACGACAATGCTCTTGGTATCGTCAACCAGATAGGCTTCCATTCCGTAAATGATCTTCATGTCGGCATCCGCCGGGATGCCGTCTTTTCCGCCAATCGTATGATAGGCTTCCGGAAAAGCCTGCACGACGCCGTGGTCGGTAATGGCGATGGCCTTCTGCCCCCAGCGGTAAGCCTGGCGGATGATGTCGGTCGCCGATGAGACTCCGTCCATGTCGCTCATCTTCGTATGGCAGTGGAGCTCGACCCGTTTCTCCGGCATCGAGTCCATGCGGGAAGAATGCAGGGGTTCCGATTTCTTGATGGCATAGACGGAACGGATCATGCTTTCCTTGTCGAACGGATCAAAGTCCATCATGCCCCGCACAAGAAAAGCAGCTCCGTTTTTAAAAGCCCCTTCATAGGCCGCAACTTCCTCCGGGTCGATCCAGAGCTTGAAGCGGATGCTGTCCGTATAGTCCGTCAGGGAGACGCTGAAAATAATGCGTCCGGATTTTGTCTCTCTCTCCGACGTCGCGAACACTTCGCCGCGGATGATGACTTCATGGGGGTCCTCTCCCAGTTCGGAAATCGGAACAGGTTCTCCCTCAAAGTCTTTTCCGTATATCAGGTTCGGATCCGCCGAGGTAAACCCTTTTTCCCTGCGGTACGTCTTCTCCTTTTTCGAAGGAAGCTTGACGGCTTTTTCCTCGGCGTGTTCCTTGCGGGCTTCATTTTTCTTCATGCGGCTTTCAACGATTTTCCGCATGCGTTCATCTTCCCTGCGGAAGAATTCATCGCCGTCCTCATGGATGTGATCGCATTCCACCGAAACGGAAAATCCGGCCCGGTCGCAGAAGACTTTATCCAGGAAATGAAGCAGCTCTTCTTCCCGTGACTGATACAGGTCATCGTCCGGCAATGAGACCAGGACCGTTCCGGGATCCGGGAATTCCACTCCCGCATGCAGGAACATCTGATGGATCAGATTGCTCTGCGTCTTCAGTTCAAGAAGCATGCTCGGGCGGTAGACTTTATAAAAATTCGCAGGCGTGTACTGCGCGGAGAGCTGGAACTTCTCCACGATCTTGACTTCCATGCGGACGTTGTCAAAAATCTGGGAGGCGATGGCGTCTTCCAGTTCATAGACATACTGCTTGCTGATCCAGTTGCGGGAGCTGATATAGACATGCAGGCTGTTCTTTGCCTGGTTCATCGTAATGCGCTCGACAATCACGCTCTGCAGCAGGCTGTTCAGTTCGGAGCTAACCTTCAGGTTCGGGAAAGCATCCGGGAAATCCATGGGCTTTCTTTCCATGTTCTCCTTTATTCCTCACTCTTCCAATTCTCGATTTCGGCTTTCAGCGTCGGAATCAGCTGGTCCTCCGGCATCTTTGCCAGGATCTTTCCCCTCTTCAGCAGAAGGCCCTCGCCCTTTCCGCCGCAGATGGCCAGATCCGCTTCCATCGCTTCGCCGGGCCCGTTGACGATGCAGCCCATGACCGCAACCTTGATGGAAAGATCATAGTCCTTTACCATTTCCTCGGTACGGTTCGCCAGGGAAATCAGATCGACCTGGGTCCTCCCGCAGGTCGGACAGGAAACGACCTCGATTCCGCCTCTCCGAAGGCCGAGCGTCTTCAGGATCAGCTTCGCGGATTTCACTTCCTCCAGCGGGCTGCCGGTCAGCGAAACGCGGACCGTATCCCCGATGCCTTTCGATAAAATGATTCCGAGTCCGACAGCCGACTTGATGTTTCCCGAATACAGCGTGCCCGCTTCGGTAATGCCGACATGCAGCGGGCAGTCTGATTTTTCGGCGAATCGTTCATAAGCTTCCGCACACATCATCACGTCCGAAGACTTGATGGAGACCACCTGGTTCCGGCAACCGAGTTTCTCCAGGATCCGCACTTTGTCCAGCGCCGATTCCACAAGACCCTCCGCCGTCACGCGGCCGTATTTTTCGATGATGTCTTTTTCAAGCGAACCGGAATTCACCCCGACGCGGATCGGCAGGTCCATTTCCAGGGCCTTGTCCGTCACGGCTTTGATCTTCTCTTCATCCCCGATGTTGCCGGGATTGATCCGGATCTTGTCCGCACCGTTTTCCATCGCAGCAATCGCCAGACGATAGTCGAAATGAATGTCCGCCACAAGCGGAATGTGGATCTTCGCCTTAATCGTCCGGAGCGCTGCCGCCGCTTCCGGCGTAGGCACCGCACAGCGGATGATCTCGCATCCGGCTTTCTCCAGTTCAAGGATCTGCCGGACTGTCGCTTCGGCATCTTCCGTTTTCGTATTCGTCATCGACTGGATCAGGACAGGATTGCCGCCGCCGATGACACGGTCGCCGATTCGGACCGTTCTCGTATGTTCTCTCGTCATCTTTTTTATTTCTTTCTTCTGTAAACAGCAAATGTGTAGATCAGGTCAAAGAAGGTATCTTCTTCACTTTCGGATTCCATTTCCCATTCCGGATCCTGATCCAGATTCGGGAAATAAGCATCGGCATCGTAGGCGCAGTCGATTTTCGTGATATACGCGGTATCGACATACGGAAGCATGGCCTTGTAAATGTCCGCGCCGCCGATCACGAAAGCATCGCTGTCCTTAATCTTGGCGGCACATTCAGCGGCCTCTTCTGCCGAATGCGCAATCAGCGCACCCTCGCAGGCATAATCCTTCTTCCGCGTGATGACGATGTTGATGCGGTCCGGGAGCGGGCGTCCCTTCGGAAGGGATTCCAGCGTTTTCCTTCCCATGATGACCGTATGTCCCGTCGTCATTTTCCGGAAATACGCCATATCTTTCGGAATGGAAACCAGAAGTTTTCCGTTTTTTCCGATTCCCCAGTTTTTGTCACAGGCTGCGATACAGTTCATCTTTCTCCTTTATTCCCGGGGCAGATTTTCCTGCCCGGCGGCTGTTTTCTTCAAATGACAATCGTTTTCTTCAGACGGCAATCGGGATATTCCGGATCTGCTCTCCGTGCTGATAATTCTCCACGATCAGGTCATCCGTCGTGAATGCATAGAAATCTTTCACCTCCGGATTGAGCCGGACCGCCGGTGCCGGATAAGCCGGACGCGCAATCAGCTCTTTCACAACAGACACGTGCCGGTCATAGATATGCGCATCCGCAATCACGTGGACCAGTTCGCCCGGAATCATGCCGCAGACCTGCGCGAACATCATCAGAAGGATCGAGTACTGCGCAACGTTCCAGTTATTGGCAGCCAGCACGTCCTGCGACCTCTGGTTCAGGATCGCGTTGAGCGTCAGGCGCTCATCGCCCTTATGCTCCGTCACATTGAACGTCATCGAATAGGCACACGGATACAGGGCCATTTCATGCAGGTCGTGATGATTGTAAAGATTCGTCAGGATCCGGCGGCTGAACGGATTGTTCTTCAGATCGTAAAGGACGCGGTCGACCTGATCGAATTCGCCTTCCCTGTACTGATGCTTCACGGACATCTGATAGCCGTAGGCCTTGCCGATCGATCCGTTCTCATCCGCCCATTCGTCCCAGATATGCGGCTTGAGGTCGTGGATGTTGTTCGACTTTCTCTGCCAGATCCAGAGCACCTCGTCCATAGCGGATTTCAGGGCCGTCGGGCGCAGGGTCAGGGCCGGAAATTCCTTCCGGAGATCATAACGGTTGACAACGCCGAATTTCTTGATGGTATAGGCGGAGCTTCCGTCCTCCCAGTGCGGGCGGACTTTCTCTCCCTCGGTACTTGTCCCGTTTTCCAGAATGTCCCTGCACATATCGATAAAAACACGATCTGCATAACTCATTCCTTCGGATCCTCCATCTCGATGCCGTCCGCCTCATTCAGCTTCTTCAGGCGCTCACGGATATCGGTTTTTCCTTCCGCCGCCGGCGGAAGTTCCTTCTGTTCCGGTTCCGCTGCCGGCTTTCCGGAGTCTTCCTGTGCGGAAGCAGACTCTGCTGTTTCGCCGGAACCTTCCTGGCCGGAAGAAGCATCTGCCGTTTCGCCGGAGCCTTCCTGGCCGGAAGAACCTGCCGCCGTTTCATCCGTTTCCGTTTCCGCTTCTTCTGCTTTCTCCGGTTTATAGAGAATCAGGGCGCGGACGGAGACGATGATCAGGAAAACCGCGACGACAAGGAAAAGCACCGCAAAAAGGACCATGTACCATTTCCATTCATTGGTCGTCCTCATTCCCGTAAAAAGCTGGAAGGACAGGTAAATCAGGTAGGCACCCGCCGCTATGCGGATGATGTAGCCGAGAACTGTTCTGCTGCTGTCACTCATTGTTCTGTTTTCTCCTATTCATGAGACTGTTTGGAAGCAGGAAATAAAGAAGCAGTGCAACTGCCGCCGTCGCGGCAACATCCAGTGCCTGTACCACAAAGATCCCGAAGACAAATGCCGCCGGTCTGCTCATGCCGGCTGACAGGCCGTAAAGCTGAAAACGTTCTTCCCATCTCTGCAGTTTCAGACCGTCCATCCGGTAAGTCACCAGGGTGTCGCTGAGTCCTGCGCAGAGTGTCGTGAGGAGCAGGGTGAGGGGAAGCCTCCGCCAGCGCACCTGATGGTTCCGAACCAGATACACGCCGAACAAAAGGGCAAACCCGGCACTGATCGTAAAATACAGAATCGAAGTCGGTCCGTTCCAGACGGCTGCCAGCACGAAATTGTCCACCAGTCCGGCCAGCAGTCCGGCTGCCGGCTCCAGGGCTATGGCTGCCAGGACGGTACCGGTGCAGTCCAGGAAAATCGGCCAGTCCGGATAATAGGTCAGCTGCTTCAGGCCGATGTTCAGTGCGATGGAAATGATCATGACGATCCAGTAGCGCTTTTTCTCACTCATGGTCATATACCTCGCTTTCCTCGGCATTTTCCTCATAAAGCGCCTGCTCTTCCTCAAAGGCCGCCGCAGAAGCAATGGTTGCACCGTCAATGTTTTCAAAAAGGGCATTCTGTGCGTTTTCCGCTGCCGCCTGAAGCTCGGCGGTTTTCTGCACGATGTCCTGTGAGGCTTTCTGATCAGCCTGTGCAAGTGCCCGGCTTTCGGCCGTTTCCGCCGGAACTTCTTCCTGCGCCGGCTTCGTGCTGTCCGTGTCTTCGGCACCGGAAGCCTTGACCATTTCCTCCAGGTTCTGGTTCTGGATGCGCTCCTGCACTTCCGCATTGGCCATGTCTTCCGCGTCATCCGTAGCCTGCTCCGCCGTATCCGCATTGATTTCATTGACAAATCCTGCCGTCACGATACCTGCCGGCAGGGCAATGACCGCAATGCCGAAAAGCGAGGAAAGCATGCTGATCAGGCGTCCGACCCAGGTGACCGGCGCAACGTCTCCGTAGCCGACCGTCGTCAGCGCCGTCGTCGCCCAGTAAAGCGCTTCAAAATAATCATCGAAGCTCTGCTGCTCGAACGTGAACATGATCAGTGCGGAAATAAAGATATAGGTAATGGCGATATACAGGACGGCAAGAAGCGTCTTCTGTTCTTTAACAAAGACCCGGCCCACATACCGGAGACTCTTGGAATAATTGGCCAGCGTGGTCAGACGGAAAAGACGCAGGACAAGAAAAGCCGGTCCCAGGATGCCGAGCGTCGGAAGAAGCGAGACAAAATTCAAAAGGACCATCGGCCGGAACGGATAGAGCAGGAAAGCTTTCGTGCGGGTCTTCAGGTCCGCATCCTGGCACTGTCTTTTATAATCCGCCGTGATCCAGTGAAAAAGGTAGTCAGCAAAAAGGATGTAGACCGCGTACAGCTCCAGGGTCGACATCCAGAACGGCTCCGTCTTGAAACACAGGGGGAGCATGCTCAGGAGGGCGGCGGCAATGATAATCCAGTCATAAATCCGGCTGGTCGTATCATGCCGCTTCGCCTTCTCGCAGATTTCAAACAGCCTTTTTCTCATGAGACCAATTATAGGGATTTAAGGCTGTTTTGTAAAGTTGAACCGCAAGATGTTGTGTTATGTCAATCGTGTCACGATTTTCGGCAGTGCGTACGGAATTTCCCCGTTTCCGCTGAACGGATGCAGGTTCCGGATCGGCAGTCTGACGTGCAGTGCCTGCCGGATGACCTCTTCGGCGGTCGAGACCGGAATGATCTTCAGCCTGTCCCGCGTTTCCTTCGGCACGTCCTCCAGATCCCTTTCATTTTCCTTGGGAATCAGGACCGTTTTAACGCCTGCCCTCTCGGCGGCCATCAGCTTTTCGGGCAGTCCGCCGATCGGCAGGACCTGTCCCCTCAGGGAGATCTCGCCCGTCATGGCCAGCGTCGGCGACACCGGAATTCCCGTCACCAGAGACGTCAGCGCCGTGAACATCGTAATGCCGGCTGACGGCCCGTCCTTCGGAACCGCTCCTTCCGGAATGTGGATATGAATGTCCTTGTTCCGGAAATCCGTACCGCCGGAAATGAAGAGGCTCTTCATCAGGCTCGCGGCTGTCTCCGCGCTCTCCTTCATGACATCGCCCATCTGTCCGGTCAGCCGGATCTGTCCGGTACCGTTCATGGCTGCCGTTTCAATAAAGAGGATCTCGCCGCCGGCCTGCGTCCAGGCAAGACCGGTCACGACGCCGGGCAGGCTGGTATTGCTGAGGATTCTGTCATGGCTGACCTTCCTGCGTCCCAGATAATCGTCAAGATCCTTCTCGCGGATGCTGACCTTCTTCTCGCCTTCCTCGACGATCTTCGCCGCGACCTTGCGGCAGGCCGTGTCGATCTGTTTCTTCAGGCCGCGGACGCCGGCCTCCATCGTATAATCCGAAATGATTCTCCGGATGGCTCCGTCCGTAAAGGTAAGATCCTTTTTCGGTATGCCGGCTTCCTCCGTCGACTGTCCGATCAGATGCTCCTTCGCGATATGGAATTTCTCATCCGGCGTATAGCCCGGAAGCTCGATGACTTCCATCCGGTCGAGCAGCGGCTGCGGGATCGAATCGTAGGTGTTTGCCGTGCAGATGAAGAACACATGCGACAGATCGTACGGCAGATCGACATAGTGGTCCGTAAAGGTCGAGTTCTGCTCCGGATCGAGCACTTCCAGAAGCGCTGCCGACGGATCGCCTTCAAAGCTCATGGCCAGCTTGTCCACCTCGTCGAGCACGACGACCGGGTCCATGGCTCCCGCACGTTTGATGCCGGCCATGATGCGTCCCGGCATCGCTCCGATATAGGTTCTCCTGTGGCCGCGGATTTCCGCTTCATCCCGGATTCCTCCGAGGGAAATGCGGACATACTTCCTGCCCAGGGCTTCTGCCACGGATTTGCCCATGGAAGTTTTTCCGGTTCCGGGCGCTCCGACCAGCAGAAGAATCGAACCCTTCTGTTTCTTGTTCAGTTCCATGACGGCAATCTGCTGAAGGATCCTGTCCTTCACTTTCTTCAGGCCGTAATGATCCCGGTTCAGCACTTTTCTCGCTTCAGCCAGATCAATCTTCTTCTGCTCCGGCGCTTCCCATTTCAGGGAGGTGATGAAGTCCAGGTATTCGGAAAGCATGCTGTATTCCGGACTGTTCGTGGATTCCTGCTTGAATCTCTTCAGCACCCTTTCCGCTTCCTTCCGGACTTCCTCCGGCATGTGAGCCTCTTCGATTTTCTTTTCATAGTCGTCTTCATTTGACGTGGCTTCCGGATCCATGGAATCCAGTTCCTTCTGCAGCATGCCGATCTGTTTGGTGATGGCTGCCTTCTTATAGGAAGTCGCTTCCGGATCGTCCATCTTGTTCAGGTCGATCTGCAGATCGATGGTGCCTTTGAAGCGCATCAGGGCTTCCTGCACCAGCAGTCCTCTCTCCTTGAAAGAATTCGTACGCAGCAGGGCATACTTCTCCTCCACGGTCATGTCGAACAGCTGGCAGAAAAGAGCCGCGAACGAATTCACCGTTTTGATCTCGCGGATGAAGCGGATCGCATACTCTCCACCTTTGATGTTGGACGCCAGGTCGATCGTGGTCTTCTTCAGGGAATCCAGAAGCTTCTTTTCCCCGTCCAGCGTCACGTCCATGATTTCATCGACCGGCGTCGCATTTCCTTCCAGAAGACCCGACTCCGTGGCGATTCCGGTCACGCTGACCTTCTCGCGGGAATGTCCCTGCAGGACCGTCCCCATCGCGGTTTTTGAAATCTGTATCACATCCATCATAACGCCCAGCGGATAAAAATCCTCTGAGACGATCTGATTCTTTTCCCTGCCTTCCCGGAGCGGAAGGAGAATTGCCCGGTTGCCGTCAATCTTGATGCGGCTCTTTTCCTCTTCCGAGAGGCCTTCAATATTCAGCTGATAATCGACATCCGGCAGGATCACCGTGTCGAACAGCGGGATGATCATCAGTTTACTCATACTTTTTTCCTCCTTTGTTAGCACTCAATAATATCGAGTGCTAATATTATACTGCTTTTGTCGGATTTGTCAAGCGGTCACGGATGGTGTATATTCTTCCTTAGAAAAATCTTTTACGGAGGCTTGGGAAATGAACGCAGAAACCGCTGAAAATAAAGCAGTCCGTCTCATCCGCCGCCTGATTGCCGCCCGTTCGTATTCCGGACAGGAGGATGCGGCAGCCGCCCTGATTTCCGATACCCTGAAGGCTTCCGGGTTTCCTTCGGTCACGACGGATTCCTACGGAAACGTGATCGGCCGCATCAGGGGATCCCGGCGCGGTCCGACCCTGCTCTTCGACGGGCACATGGATACCGTCCCGGTTCCGGAGCCTGCCCTGTGGCACACCTCTCCCTTCCGCCCTGTCATCCGGGACGGAAAACTGTACGGCCGCGGCACTTCCGATATGAAGAGCGCCATCGGCTGCTTCCTGGTGGCCGCCGAAGATTTTCTGAAAAAATACGGAAACGACTTTGAAGGAACCCTGGCTTTTTCCGGAATCGTCATGGAGGAATGCTTCGAAGGCATTGCCGCCCGTTCCGTCAGCCGCATCGTAAAACCGGATCTCGTCATGATCGGAGAGGCCTCCGACTGCAACATCAAGGTTTCGCAGAGAGGACGGGCGGAAATCGCATTGGAAGTCTTCGGCCGTCCGGCCCACACTTCGAATCCCGAAAAAGGGATCAACGCCGTCTATAAAATGAGCGAAGCCGTCCGCCGCATCCGGCAGCTGCCCGCCCCGGTCCACCCGTTCATGGGCGAGGGAATCCTGGAGCTGACCGATATCCTGTCCAGTCCGTATCCGGGCGCTTCCGTCGTGCCGGAATACTGCCGTGCAACTTTCGACCGCCGCCTTCTGGTCGGCGAGACAAGGGAAAGCGTCATGGCTCCCATCCTCAGCCTGCTGCAGGAAATGTCCGCAGAAGATCCGGATTTCCGGGCAAAGGCTTCCTTTACAAAAGGAGAGGAAATCTGCCGCACGGGAAAGAAGATCCGCGCGGAACGTTTCTTCCCCGGCTGGATGGGCGATCCGAAATCAGAGAATATCCGGAAAATCAAAAAGGCCCTGGAGCAGACAGGCGCCCATCCGAAAATCACGCGCTATGATTTCTGCACGAACGGCAGCCACTACGCCGGAGAAGCCGGCATCGAAACTTTCGGTTTCGGTCCTTCTTCGGAGAAGCTGGCCCACACGGTGGATGAATATGTGACGCTGCCGCAGATCCGCGGAGCCGTGACCGGCTATGAGGCGATTCTGGAAGCGCTGCTGAATCCCGGACAGAAAAAACAAGAGGCCGGAAAATGAAAACACTGATTCAGAACGGAATGATTGTCGACGGTCTCGGCGGAAAGCCGTACCGGGCAGACCTGATGATCGACGGAAAGACCATTGCGGAGATTGCCCCGCATATTGAGATTCCCGGCTGCCGGGTTTCCGATGCCGGTGCCTCCGGGAACGGCCGGACCCCCGGTGAGAATGTCTGCGGCGATATCCGGATTCTCGACGCTGCCGGACAGTATGTAACTCCCGGCTTCATCGATATCCACCGTCATGCCGACGCCGCTGTCTTTAGAAAAGGTTTCGGAAAACTGGAAATCCGCCAGGGCCTGACTTCGATTGTCAACGGCAACTGCGGACTGTCCGTCGTGCCGCTCTCTCCGGAGGACAGCAGCGAACGGATTTCTTTTCTGGAGCCCGTGACCGGATCCCTGGACGGATGCCGCTTTGAAAAATTCTCAGAATATATGGAAGCACTGAAGAAGATTTCGCCCCCGGTTGAATGCGGAATGCTGGTCGGCACCGGTTCCATCCGTGCCGCCGTCTGCGGTCAGGAAAACCATTCTCCTTCTGCCGCCGAGCTGCGGAAGATGCATGAATATCTCGAAGATGCGCTCGCTTCCGGAGCACTGGGCATTTCCATGGGGATTGAATACGAACCCGAATGCTTCTGCCGGAAAGAAGATTTCATTTCCCAGCTGGAACCGGCAAAAGGAAGCGGCGTCCCGCTGATCATGCATGTCCGGAGCGAAGGAGACAGCCTGCACGACGCGCTGGAGGAAGCGGTTTCCCTCGCGGATGCGCTGGACCTTCCGCTTCATGTCAGCCATATCAAATGCATCGGAAAACGGAAATGGCACAGCGGTTCGGCAGACTCTCTGGCGATCCTTGACCGCGCCCGGGCAGACGGAGCCGACGTGACCTGCGACGTCTATCCCTACACCGCCGGATCGACGCAGCTGCTTCAGATCATCCCGAAAATGCTTCAGGCCGGCGGTCTGGATGCGACTCTTGACAGCCTCAGGGATCCGGCCGTCCGCCGGAAGCTCGATGAGCTCTTCCGGATTCCTTCGACGGAATTCGACAATTTCGTCGAGATGGAAGGCTGGGAAAATATTTCCGTTTCCTCCGTCTCTTCCGGAAAGAACCGGGACTGCATCGGAAAGTCCATGACCGAAATCGCGGAAATGCGCGGCATTTCTCCGCTGGATGCCGCCTGCAGTCTGCTGATCGATGAACACGGCGCCGTCACGATGATCGACACGTACGCCTGCGAGGAGGACGTCAGAAGATTCCTGGCCTGCCCGTACTCGAATATCATTTCCGATTCGCTCTACGCGGAAACGGGGATGCCTCACCCGAGACTGTACGGATCCTTCACGCGGGTGCTGGAAAAATATGTAAAACAGGAGAAGCTCTTCCCGATTGAAACCGCCGTCAGGAAGATGACCTCGATGCCGGCCTCCGTCGTGCATCTGGACCGGAAAGGCATCTTAAAAAAAGGAATGGATGCGGACATCCTCGTCTTTTCCCCTGACGCAGTCCGGGAAAACGCCACGTATGAAAATCCGAAGCAGTTCGGCAGCGGTTTCTCGCATATTTTCATCGGCGGCACGGAAGCGGATCTTTCCTGAAAACGGGCTTCGCCCCCCACCGGAACTCCTGCACGGATGCGAATGCGGCAATCCTCTCCCACATTCGCATTTTTTATTGCACTGTGTCCCCTAAATGATATAATAAATCAGACTTTTCTATAAAGGAGACTGCCTTGGAAAATACGCTTATTGAACTTCGGCATATCTCGAAGGCCTATGGAGGAAAAACGGTCATTGATGACCTCTCTCTTTCCATCCATGAAAACGAGTTCCTTACCCTGCTCGGCCCGTCCGGCTGCGGCAAGACGACAACCCTCCGAATCCTCGGAGGCTTTGAAACTCCTGATTCCGGCGAAGTCTTCTTCGAAGGAAAAGACATCACGGCTCTTCCCCCCAACAAGCGCCAGCTGAACATGGTCTTCCAGAACTACGCCCTCTTCACGCATATGAATGTGGCGGAGAACATTGCGTTCGGACTGAAGATCAAAAACAAGCCGAAGGCCTATATCGACGACAAGATCAAATACGCCCTGAAGCTCGTCAACCTCGAGGGCTTTGAGAAGCGCAGCATCGACAATCTTTCCGGCGGCCAGCAGCAGCGCATCGCGATTGCCCGCGCCATCGTCAATGAACCGCGCGTGCTTCTGCTCGACGAGCCCCTGGGTGCCCTCGATCTGAAGCTGCGCCAGGATATGCAGTACGAACTGATCCGTCTCAAGAATGAGCTCGGCATCACTTTCATTTATGTCACGCACGATCAGCAGGAAGCCCTGACGATGTCCGACACGATCGTCGTCATGAACCAGGGCTACATCCAGCAGATGGGTTCTCCGGAAAAGATCTACAACGAACCGGAGAATGCCTTCGTCGCCGACTTCATCGGCGACAGCAATCTTTTCCCGGCTGTCTTCGTAAAAGACGGCCTTGTCACGATTGACGGTGCTCCTTTCCCGTGCACCGACAAAGGCTTCGGAGACGGCAAGCCCGTCGATGTCGTCATCCGCCCGGAAGATGTCGAACTGACAAAACCGGACGGCAGAACCGTCACGGGGAAAGTCACGGATCTCATTTTCCAGGGGGTGCATTATGAAATGTGCCTCGACGTTTCGGGACGGGAATGGGTCTGCCATTCCACGCGTCCTCATCTCATCGGAGATGTCTGCGGAATCCAGGTGGATCCCTTCAACATCCAGGTCATGAAGAAACCGGAATCGGAAGACGAGGAAGCCGTGGCCACCGATGAGTAAGAGAAAAAATCCTTTTGCCTGGCTCGGCGCTCCCTATTATCTCTGGGCAGCGGTGTTCATCATCATCCCGCTCCTTCTGGTCGTCTGGTACGGACTGACCGACAGCACCGGCGCCTTCACTTTTGAAAATGTTGCCGCCATCCTGAACCCTGCCCACAGCAAGGCTCTTCTGCTGTCGATTCTTCTGTCGCTGGCCGCGACCGGTGTATGCCTCCTTCTGGCCTACCCGCTCTGTATGATCCTGACCTCTCTCCAGAAAAAGGCCAACAGCTTCATCGTCCTCATCCTCATCCTTCCGATGTGGATGAATTTCCTGCTGCGCACCTACGCCTGGCAGTCCCTGCTGGAAAAAGCCGGCATCATCAATTCCCTCCTTTCTTCCCTCGGGCTTCCGGCACAGCATCTGATCAATACGCCCGGCGCCATCGTCTTCGGCATGGTCTATGATTTCCTGCCGTTCATGGTGCTGCCGATCTATACCTCTCTTCAGAAAATCGACCACAACGTCATCAACGCCGCACACGATCTGGGAGCCGGACACGTTCAGACGTTCCTGCGCGTCATTTTCCCGCTGTCGCTGCCGGGCGTCATTTCCGGCATCACGATGGTCTTCATTCCGGGGCTGACGACCTTCGTCATTTCCTCGCTGCTCGGAGGAGGCAAGATCCTCCTGATCGGCAATGTCATCGAACAGGAATTCACGCAGGCATACGACTGGAATCTGGGTTCCGGCCTTTCCCTGGTGCTGCTCATTTTCATCATCCTGAATGTGATCCTTTCCACCCTGACGGATAAGGACCAGGAAGGAGTCGTGAAATGAAAAAGACCGGTTCCGTCCTGAAAAAAGTCTATGTGTTCCTGATCTTCTTTTTCATGTATGCGCCGATCGCGGTGCTGATCATCCAGAGCTTCAATCAGAGCAAGAGCCGCGGACACTGGGGCGGCTTCACGCTGCAGTGGTACCAGAGCCTCTTTACCGACGCGGACATCGGTGCCGCCTTCCGCAACACGATCCTGCTGGCCGTGCTTTCCTCAGCCGCAGCCGTCATCCTGGGAACGGCCGCCTGCATCGCCATGATCCGCATGCAGCACAAGCGCCGCTCTCTCGTCATCGGCATCACGAACATTCCCATGCTGAATGCGGATATCGTGACCGGCGTCTCTTTCATGCTTCTTTTCATGACCCTCCGGATGGAGCTCGGTTTCGGAACCGTGCTGCTGGCGCATATCACTTTCAATATTCCCTATGTCATCCTCAACGTGATGCCGCGCTTCCGCGAGCTCAACCCGCATGTCTATGAAGCGGCGCTGGATCTGGGCGCAAGCCCGGCTGAAGCCTTCTTCAAGACCGTCATGCCGGAAATCATGCCCGGCATCGCGTCCGGAGCGCTGATGGCTTTCACGATGTCTCTCGACGACTTCATCATCACCCATTTCACGACGGGTGCCGGAGTCAATACTCTTTCCACAAAAATCTACGCGGAAGTGAAGCTCGGCATCAAGCCGGAAATGTATGCACTTTCCGCCATGATCTTCATCACGGTCCTGGTGCTGCTCATCCTCGTCAACCGGGTTCAGGCAGGATACGAAAAGACAAGGGGGACGGAAGTATGAAAAAACTTCATGGACTCCTTCCTTCCGCCGTGCTCCTTTCCGCCGTCCTGACCGCTTCACTCCTGGGCGGATGTTCTTCGGCCCCGGCCGAATCCGCCGCCGATGACAGCAACGTCGTCTACGTCTACAACTGGGGCGAATACATCGATCCGGACGTGATCACGATGTTTGAGGATGAGACCGGAATCCGTGTCGTCTACGACGAGTTCGAGACGAATGAAATCATGTATCCGAAGATTGCCGCCGATTCTTCCCAGTACGACGTCATCTGTCCGTCCGATTACATGATTGCCAAAATGATCGAAGGGAATCTTCTCTCTCCGCTTGACTATGATGCAATGCCGAACGTCAAGGCGAACATCGGCGAAGATTTCTGGAAGACTGCCCGGGATTTCGATCCCGGAAATATTTATTCCGTTCCCTACTGCTGGGGAACGATCGGCATCCTTTACAACAAGACCATGGTGGATGATCCGGTCGACAGCTGGTCGATTCTCTGGAACGAAAAGTACAAGGACAATATCCTGATGCAGGATTCGGTCCGCGACCTGTTTTCGGTCGCCCTGAAGCTCGACGGCGACTCGCTGAATACGCTGGATATCAATCAGCTGGAAAAGGCAAAGGAAAAACTGATCGAGCAGAAGCCTCTCGTGCAGGCCTATGTCGTTGACGAAGTCCGGGACAAGATGATCGGAAATGAAGCAGCCCTCGGCGTCATCTATTCCGGAGAAGCCGAATACACCCGCGAGGAAAATGAAGACCTGGCATACGTCATTCCCAAAGAAGGAACCAATCTGTGGATGGATGACTGGGTCATCACGAAAGGATCCAAGCATAAAGATGCCGCGGCGAAGTGGATTGACTTCATGTGCCGCGGCGATATCGCCCTGAAGAATTTTGAATACATCTACTATTCGACGCCGAATACGGCAGCCATCGATCTGATGGATGAGGACGAACGGAACAACCCGGTCCTCTTCCCGGATCTTTCCCAGTATCACAATCTGGAAGCCATGAAATATCTCGGCAAGGACGGCGACCGTCTCTACTTCGACCTGTGGAAAGAAGTCAAGTCCGCCTTCTGAAAAAAACTTCCGGCAGGATATTCATCCGCTGTACGACAGGTTATTCACCTGCTGCCGTACAGCGGATCTTTGTAAATGTGGGCTTTCTCTTCCTTCCGGAGGATCCTGTCCGCCCCGAGAGCCAGCGCTTCCAGTTCGCAGTCGCCGGGCATCACGATGACCGGTGCAAGAAAACGGACGCGCTTCCGGATCATGGAAGTCATTTTCCGTGAACAGGCCAGTCCGCCCGTCAGGATGACTGCGTCGATCTTTCCGTGAATCACGGGCGCCATTTCCCCGATGGCTTTCGCCGCCTGATAGGCCTGCGCCTCATAAATCTGCCTTGCCTTTTCATCGCCCTTCCGGATCCGCTCCTCGATCTTCCGGCAGTCGGACGTCTTCATGTAGGCGGCCATTCCCGCCTTTCCGTGAAGCCTGGAAAGAACGGCTTCCCGGTCGGGAGTCCCGTCCCGGAAGCACAGGTCGATAAAGGCATGCAGCGGCACCGAACCGGATCTCTCCGGCGAAAACGGCCCGTCGTCATCTCCGATGGAATCGACGATCCGGCCGTGCTCATGCGCACTGACGGAAATGCCTCCGCCCAGATGCGCAACGATATAATTCATTTCTTCGTATTTCTTTCCTGCTTTTTCCGCTGCCTTCCTGGCCATCGCCTTCGTGTTGAGGACGTGGCAGAAGCTCTGTCTCCGGATTTCCGGCATGCCGGTAATCTTCGCGACAGGCCTCATTTCATCCGAAGAGACCGCGTCGTAAATGAAAGCAGGCTTTCCGCAGGGAGAGGCAAAGGCATCCGCCAGCAGGGCCCCGAGATTGGAGGCGTGACGGATGACCGGCCCTTCGATGAGGCGTCTCTTCATGGCCTCATTGACAAGATACCCGCCGGCCTTCACCGGAGGCAGCTGCCCGCCGCGACCGACCGCGCAGGAAAGGTCCTCCGGTGCGATGCCGTGCTTCTTCAGGGCGCGCGAAATCAGAGCCTTCCGCATTTCAAACTGACTGCTGAGGCTGCTGTGCGTTTCGAGCTGTTTCAGGGAATGGCGGATTTCTTCCCGGAAGACTTCTTTCCGGTTCAGGTAAACCGCAATCTTGGTCGAAGTCGATCCGGGGTTGACTGCCAGAATCAGCGTATCCATTTTTCCGCCTCAGACAGCTGCCGCGGAAAGGACGATGGACAGGTATTTTTCTTCCGCCGAAGATCCCCGCGACGTCAGCACGATCGGGCACTTGGCGCCCGTCACGAAACCGGCCATCCGTGCATGGCAGTCGCAGGTATAGATTTTTCCCATGATATTTCCGGTATGGATGTCCGGTGCCACCAGGATATCGGCATGTCCGGCAACCGGACTGTCGTATTCCTTCAGATCGGCAATTTCCCTGCTTACGGCGCAGTCGTAGGAAATGGGGCCGTCAACGATGCATCCCTTGATCTGTCCCTTCCGGTTCATTTCCTTCAGCTTTTCGGCATCCACGGTTTCCGGCATGCCGCTGTTGACGAATTCCACGCAGGCCAGCACGGCAACCTTCGGTCTCCGGTAGCCCAGCTTGTGGAAGACTTCCACCGTATTGACGATGATTTCTTTTTTCTCTTTCAGGGTCGGATAGCAGACCATGCCGCCGTCGACGACCGAAATCAGTTTTTTCCCGGGAATCTCGAACAGGGCAACGTGGGACATCAGCTTTCCGCGGCTTAAGCCTTTTTCCTCGCTGACCGCAGCTTTCAGGAAATCCTTGGTTTCCACCATGCCCTTCATCAGGACGTCAGCCCGTCCTTCCCGCACGCAGGCAACCGCCGCTTCGCACGCGGGAACCGGATCCTTCACGTCAATGATGTCTTCTTCGGGAACCGAGGTATGAAATTCTTTCAGAAGTTTCAGGATCTGCTTCCTGTTTCCGATCAGTACCGGATCGGTGACGCCCCGGACCCGCGCCTCAAGGGCGGCCAGCAGGGACTGCTCATCCGCTGCTCCGGCAATTGCGACCCGGCGCCTTTTTTTGGAGCCGGTCTGAACCTGAAACATGATATCATAGAAACTTTTCAGTGCCATCCCGTTCCTCCCGGGTTACATTGCAAATCCTGCCTCGTAGGCCTTCAGGTTCATTTCCCGTGCTTTCTCCGGGACATACTGAGCGACCAGAGCCTTCCAGTCAGCCTTGTCCTCAAGACCCATAGCCCTGACAAAGGCACCGAGAAGAACGATGTTCTGGGCCTTGATCGTCCCCAGTTTTTCCGCCGTGTCGGCAGCCTTGATGACCGTGACGTCCGGAACGACTTTCTTCATTTCCTCAATGGCATCGTGCGGATATTCCGCCGCGCCCGTCAGAACCGGCATCGGATAGATCTCACGGTCATCCGTGATCATCTTCCCGCCCTTTTTAAGATAAGGCAGTGCCCGCAGCGCTTCGATCTTCTCAAAAGAAATCACGATGTCCGCTTCGCCGTTCCCGACGTTCGGCGCATACACCTTGTCGCCGTACTTAATCATGGTGGAAACGGATCCGCCCCTCTGGCTCATGCCGTGGATCTCCGACATCTTGACGTCGTATCCCATCTGCATCAGTCCGGCCGTAATGATCCTGGAAATGAGGATCGTGCCCTGGCCGCCGACACCTACCAATACGATGCTTTTGCTCATCTTCATTCACCCACTTTCTCGATTGCGCCGAATCTGCACTGCTGCATGCACAGCCCGCAGGCGGTACAGGACGCCGGGTCGAAAATTTCCGCATGCCGGTCTTCAAACTTGATGGCCGGGCAGGCAATCTTCATGCAGGCTTTGCAGCCCCTGCATTTATCCGGATCGATCCGGCAGAACTTATTCGCGCTGGCGCGCGCAATTTCCTTGATCATGGCACAGGGTCTCTTCGTCACGATGACAAATGGACCCTTGGCCGCATAGCCTGCATCAAAAGCTCCCTGCAGCGCTTCAGAATCCAGCGGATCGACAATCCGCATATGGTCATCCGGAACCCCGGCGGCCCTGATGATGGCAACCAGGTCAACGACCGGCGACGGATCTCCCATCAGGTTTCTCGGAGTGCCCGGGTTGTCCTGATGACCGGTCATGGCCGTAATGGAATTGTCGAGCACGCAGGCCACGACATTCGACTCGGCCGCTACAATATCCACGATGCCGGTCATGCCGGAATGGAAGAAGGTTGAATCCCCGACCATGCCGAGAGGCTTGCGGGTATCTCCCTGTGCCTTCAGGGCTTTTTCCATGCCGATCAGCGTCGAGAAGCCGGCGCCCATGCAGATCGTGTAGTCAAAGGCGGAAAGAGGCGGCGCGCCTCCGAGGGCATAGCAGCCGATATCCCCGCCCGCGACGAACTTGTCCAGATTCTTATGCAGCGTGAAGAAAAAGCCCCTGTGAGGGCAGCCTGCGCAGAGAACCGGCGGGCGTCCCGGAAGCTTTACAGTTTCAACTTTGTAGACATCGGCCGGTCCGGCATCCGTCAGAGCTTCGCGGATGATTTCCGCATTCAGCTCGCCCTGGCACGTGATCTTTTCCTTGCCGACTGCCTTCGTGAAACCGAGGGATTTCACCATCGTTTCAAGATACGGGTCATTTTCCTCGATGACATAGAGCGTTTCGACCGAAGAGGCAAACTCCGTGATCAGCTTTCTCGGCAGCGGATAGGAAACGCCGATTTTCAGATAGCTGGCGGTGTCTCCGAACACTTCCTTCGCATGCTGGTAGGAGACTCCGCTGGTAATGATGCCGATCTTGCTGTCGGCAGCGCGCTCCGTGACATTGTACGGACAGTCATTTGACCACTCTTCGATTTTCAGAAGATTCGGCTCGACGACGGCATGCCTCTTGACGGCATTGGCCGGCAGCATGGCGAACTTCGGGAAATTGCGTTCATACGGAATCGGCCTGAAGTCTTCTCTTTCGCCGAGACTGACGATGCTCTTGGCATGGCAGATGCGGGTCGTCATGCGGATGATGACCGGAATATCGAATTTCTCCGAAAGAGCAAAGGCATCCTTCGTGAAATCCTTGCATTCCTGGGAATCCGACGGCTCCATCATCATGAGCTTGGCATGCGGGGCATAGTTCCGGTTATCCTGTTCATTCTGCGAACTGTGGCAGCCCGGGTCGTCCGCCGTTACGATGACCATGCCGCCGTTTACGCCGGTCATGCCGGCCGTAAAAATCGGGTCGGCCGCCACGTTCATGCCGACATGCTTCATGGCAGCAAAGGAACGTACGCCTCCGATGGAAGCGCCGATGACGATTTCAACAGCGACCTTTTCGTTGCAGGCCCACTGGCTGTAAATATCCTTTTTGTACTTTGCGACATTTTCCAGGATCTCCGTGCTGGGAGTTCCGGGATAAGCTGCCGCAACCGTGCATCCGGCTTCCCAGACGCCTCTGGCAACCGCTTCGTCGCCGCTTAAGATTTCACCCATTATTTCTGCTCCTTTCCGAAATAGAACTCCGCCAGCTTACGGAACGCCGGCAGCGATCTTTCAATCATATCATACTTCACGCAATAGGCGATGCGCACATAGCCCGGGCAGCCCCAGCTGGAAGCGGCCACCATGATGATGCCGAACTCCTTTGCTTTCTCGACAAATTCCGCTTCATTTCCCACAGGCGACTTCATGAACAGATAGAAAGCACCTTCAGGCTTTACGCATTCAAAGCCGTAGGAAACCAGCGACTCGTAAATAAGCCTGCGGTTGGCATCATAAGCCGCGATGTTCGTTTTCTCCTCGAGGCATTCCGCCACGGCCAGCTGGAAAAGGGACGGTGCGTTGACATAGCCGAGCGTCCGGTTCGCGCAGACGATCGCCGGAACCAGTTCCTCAAACCCTTCGACTGCGGAAGGAATCGTCAGATAGCCGATGCGTTCGCCCGGAAGCGAAAGCGTCTTGGAGAAGGAAGTGCCGACAATCGTATTGCGGATGTGATCCGGCATATACGGAACCTCGACGCCGTCGTAGACCAGTTCGCGGTACGGCTCATCGGAAA
Source organism: Lachnospiraceae bacterium (assembly GCA_022647575.1). GTDB lineage: Bacteria > Bacillota > Clostridia > Lachnospirales > Lachnospiraceae > Chordicoccus. The sequence continues at coordinate 60,851 of JALCKY010000002.1, forward strand.
TCACGAAGATCGGATGGCCCGCTTTCCGGTCTGCTTCCGTCAGGACTTCCTGGAAGCGGTCGAGCGTTTCCGCGCTGTAGACGGAACCGGAAGGATTGTTGGGAGAATTCAGGATGACGCAGCGGGTTTTCTCATTGACCAGCGGAAGGAACTCTTCCATTTTCAGCTGGAAATGTTCCGTATCCGGAGGCACGACCACGAGGTTTCCGCCGAAGTTTTTCGCATAGCTCCTGTATTCCCCGAAGAACGGCGCAAAAGCAATGATTTCATCGCCGGGATTGATCAGGGCGCGGAGAACGCAGTTGATGCCTCCGGCCGCTCCGACGGTCATGACGATATTTTCCTGGGTAAAGTTCTGCCCGAAACGCTTATTCAGGTATCCGGCAATCTTCGTTCTCACATCCGGGAATCCGGCGTTCGGCATATAGCCGTGCACGCGGAGAGAATCCTCCGAATCCAGAATCTTCCGGATGGCTTCATCGACTTTGGCCGGAGCCGGAACCGAAGGGTTCCCGAGACTGAAATCAAAAACATTTTCAGCTCCCCTGACCTTGGCCATCTCGATTCCTTCTTCGAACATTTTCCGGATGGCGGAACTGTTTTTGACCAGATCCTGCATACTCTCTGAAATAACCATGCTGTGCCCCGCTTTCTTTAGATTGAATAGTTAAATGTTACGCTTGACGCTATGGAATGTCAAGAATTTACTTTTTTGCTTTAAAGCACCGCAGTACAAAAAAACTTGCTTATCGACTCCGCATGGAAAGTGCGCTAAAATAAGGAAAACACATTCTGCGGTTTTAAACCGCGTCCCCTGAACGGAGGATTTCCATGGAGCAGTATACCGGCACAAGCGCATACGAAGGAATCGCCATCGGGCAGATTTTCGAAATGAAGCAGTTTTCGGATATCGTCCGCTGCATTCCCGTCGATGATCCGGATGCCGAAGTACAGCGTTTCGAAGCAGCCCGGGAGCAGGCCGATTCAGAGCTTGCCTCTCTCAGGAAATCTGCCGGGGAAATCGTCGGGGATAAAGAAGCCGCCCTCTTTGATGCACACCGTCTGATCCTCCGGGATGCCAATTTCTCCGGAAGCATCCGGGAACTGATCCGTTCCGGAAATCTCAATGCGGAAGCGGCTGTCGATGAAATCAAGCGGCAGTATGAAGAAGATTTTTCCCTGCTGAACAACGACTACATGCGCGAGCGCATGGCGGATGTCCGCGATGTCGCCGACCGCCTCATTGTCTGCCTGTCACAGGAAGAAGAAAAACTGACGCTTCCGGAAAATGCCGTTGTCGTGGCAGACGATCTGACGCCCAGCCGCGTCGCGGCCTTTGACCGGAAAAAGATACTCGCCGTCGTCCTCCGCAGGGGCTCTGTCATTTCCCATGCAGTGATCCTGGCAAAAGCCATGCATCTGCCGACGGTCATCCAGGCTGAGCTTCCGGAAGGATGCTCCGGAAAAAGATGCATTGTCGACGGTTCCGGCGGCACGGTCCTCGTCAGTCCCGATGAAGAGACCATTGAAAAATACCGGAAGCTCCGGGCATCCGAGCAGGAATACGGTGAGCAGCTGATCCGGATGAAAACTCTGGAGACCGTCACAAAATCCGGAAAGAAGATTCCCCTGTATGCCAACGTCGGCAGTGCCGGCGATTTCATGGAAGCTGATGAAAACGGTGCCGAAGGCATCGGTCTTTACCGGACGGAATTTTTCTATCTGAACCGCAGTACGCTTCCGACAGAAGACACCCAGTTCAACTACTACCGTGCATCGGCCGAAATGGAAGACGGAAAGGAAATCATCATCCGTACCTTCGACATCGGTTCCGATAAGAAGTTTGAACAGTCGGTTCTGTTCCGGGATACCGACCCTGCACGGCACGGAATTCTTTTCTGCTTTGATCATCCCGGCCTCTTCCGGACACAGCTCCGGGCCATCTGCCGTGCCTCCCGGTACGGAGATGTCCGCGTCATGTTTCCGATGATCCGGTCTGCGGAAGAATTCTTCCGGGCAAAAGAGTTCGTTTCCGACGTGCAGAAGGAACTGGCAGACAGGAAAACGGAATACCGCAGCGACATGCCGCTCGGCATCATGATTGAAACCAGGGAAGCCATTGCCTCTCTTGATCAGCTTGCTTCCGTCTGCGACTTTTTCAGCATCGGTTCCAATGACCTGACCCGCGCGGAAGAGGCAGCCCATCCGGATCTGGATGCCGCCGCCATCCGGGAGATCCTTTTACAGGACATCGAGGCTTCCGTGAACGCCGGCCATCGTCACGGCATCCGCGTCTGCATCTGCGGAGAAATGGGTTCGGATCCGTATCTGACCGGAACCTTCGTGAAAATGGGCATCGACATGCTCTCCATGTCCCCGGCGGAAATCCTTCCGATACGGAAAATCATCCGGGGCATGGAATGAAAACAGGAACCACGGGGACGGGGGTGGTGGTTCCTCCGTCAGGAAGCGAACGCCGCGGCATCGCCGCCGTACTGGCTGCAGGTGTTTCCTGGGGCCTCCTGGGCATTTTCGTCAAATACGGTTCCGCTGCCGGCCTCACTTCCCTCCAGATCGGCTTCCTCCGGGTTTCCTTTGCCGGGATCATGATGTTCCTCTATCTTCTTGCTGCCGACCGCAGCCTTTTCCGCATCCGGCTGAAGGACATCTGGATGTTCATCGGGACCGGCGTCATTTCCCTCACGCTCTTTTCGCTCTGCTACTTCACGGTTACACGTCTGAGCGAAGTGTCGATTGCCGTCACGCTGCTTTACACTTCTCCCATTTTTGTGATGCTGATGTCCGCCGTTTTCTTCCATGAAAAAATCACGGGCAGAAAAATCCTGGCGCTGCTCATGACCTTTACCGGGTGCATTTTCGTGGCCGGCATCTTCGGAGGAGGAGCCGTGCTGACGCCTCTCATCCTCTGCCTCGGACTTGCCTCCGGTTTTTTCTACGGCCTCTACTCCATTTTCGGAAAATTCGCCGTTGGGAAATATACCTCGCAGACGATTACCTTTTATACGTTTCTTTTTTCCGCCCTGGCCTTCCTGCCGTTCTCCGATCCGGCGGATCTTGCCGCAAAGCTGAATCCGGTGCTGATCCTGGTCATGCTCCTCATGGCTTTCGTCAGCACCTTCCTGCCGTACGTTTTCTATACCTACGGGCTGTCCTGCATGGACTCCGGAAAAGCAGCCATCTATGTGACCGTCGAGCCGATGGTCGGCACGCTGACCGGAATCCTCCTCTTTCACGAAGAACACGGTCCCCTGAAAATTCTCGGCATCGCCCTGATTCTGGGCGCTTCCGTTCTGCTTTCCCTGCAGCCTCCGCGCAGCTATCCCTCTGCGTAGTTTCCCAGATACACAAAGTCCGGGCAGCTTTCCGAAAGCGCATGCAGCATTTCCCGCACCTTCGGATCAGTGACCGAAGCTTCTATATCAATGTAGAAAAGGAATTCGAAATCACGTCCGACAATCGGCGAACTTTCCAGCCGGATCATATTGATCCCCAGTTCCGCAAATTTTCCCAGCACCTCATAAAGAGCCCCGGGTCTGTGCTGCACCGACAGGATCAGGGATATCCGGTTTGCTCCCGGATACACCGCCTTGTCCCTGGCAATGCAGATAAACCTCGTATAGTTGTTGTCTGAATCCTGCACCTTTTCATGCAGGGACTTCAGGCCGTAAATCTGCGCACATTCCGGCGAGGCGATCGCGGCCGCATGCTTTCCCTCCGATTCGGAAACTTTCCGCGCCGCGACCGCCGTGTTGAGGCACGGCATGACCTGGACGGAATCCCCGAGTTTTTTCAGGAAGCCTGAGCACTGGCCGAGAGCCTGCTCATGTGAATAGATCTCCGTAATGTCCTTCAGCTCCGCACCCGGCTTCGCCAGAAGCTCATGACTGATCAGCAGGCGTTCGCTGCGCACGATGCTGACCTCTCCCTTTTTCAGCCGCTCGTACACGGCCTTGACCGAACCGTAGGAATTATTTTCAATCGGCAGCACGCCGAATCCGCACATCCCGTTCCGGACGGCATCGAAAACCGCATCGAATGTTTTAAAGAACAGGATCTGTCCCTCCGGAAACAGCTTCTTTGCCGCCAGCTGGGAATAGGCGCCTTCCACACCCTGGCAGGCAATCATTCCGCCTTTCGGAAATGTTTCCGTCTTTTCCCTGATTCCGTAATCCTCAGCCATCCTTCTCCTCCGTCTCATCCATGACCGACTTGATTCTTCTCAGCTTCTTCGCCAATGCGTCAAATGCATCCGGCGTGATCGACTGCGGGCCGTCGCTCTTGGCATGCGCCGGATCATTGTGCACTTCAATCATCAGGCCGTCTGCTCCGGCGCCTACCGCCGCGCAGGCCAGGGAGGATACCAGGGCTGATTTCCCGGAAGCGTGGCTGGGATCGATCAGGATTGGAAGATGGGTCAGCTGGCGCAGCATCGGCACTGCCGTGATATCCAGCGTATTCCGCGTAGAGGGTTCGAACGTGCGGATGCCTCTTTCACAGAGGATAACCTTGTTATTTCCCCCTGCCATGATGTATTCCGCACTCATCAGCAGATCCTCATACGTCGCTGAAAGTCCTCTCTTCAGAAGAACCGGCTTGTCAATCGTGCCGAGCAGTCTCAGCAGTGTATAATTCTGCATGTTGCGGGCACCGACCTGAATGATATCGACATCCCGGAAAAGCGGCAGCTGGGAACGGTCCATGATTTCCGTGACGATCGGCAGGCCGGTCGCTTCCTTTGCCTCAAGAAGAAGCTTGATGCCGTCGACTGCAAGACCCTGGAATGCATACGGTGAAGACCTGGGCTTGAAGGCGCCTCCCCTGAGGACAGTGGCGCCGGAAGCCTTGACGGCTTTGGCAATGCCGATGATCTGCTCTTTCGATTCCACCGAGCAGGGGCCCGCGATCAGCGTGAGGTTTCCGCCTCCGATCTGCGTATCCCCGACTTTGACGACGGTGTCCATCGGATGGAATTTCCGGTTCGCATTCTTGTATGGTTCCTGGACCCTCTTGACATCTTCCACGATATCCAGTGCGGAAATCAGATCCATGTCGACGGCGGAGGTATCTCCGACCAGTCCCAGGATCGTCTGGTTTTCTCCGACGGTCGGATGGACCTGGAGATTCATTTCTTCCAGCCAGCGGATGAGTCCGTCCAGCTGTGTCGGGTCAGGATTTTTCTTCAGAATGACGATCATGCTTGTTCCTCCTTGATGTTTGGTGCCGGTGTCCGCTGCGGCAAATAAAAAACGCAGCCGGATCGGCTGCGTCGGTTTTCCTTTTCAGAAACAGGTTTATGCTTCCCTTTGCGCCAATCCTAACTGACCTTACCCTGAAAGGTAAAGTTAAAAAAGGCGAAAAAGAAATTAGCGGAATGAATTCCAGTCATAAATCTCCGTTTCAAAAAAATATTAGGTATAAAGTAGCACAATTCCCCGGACCTGTCAATAAAAGGATGGAGCCTGACGGAGGATTCCGGCTGAAAAACCCGGTGGACAAGCACGGTCCGAAGGAATATGATAACTTATGAATCATTCCCGAAGGGCATTCTCGTGAATTCCCGAAAGACATTCTTATGAATTCCCGAAAGGCACTCTCATGAATTTCCGAAAGGCACTCTCATGAACGTTTTTGATATCGTCGGACCCGTCATGATCGGTCCGAGCAGTTCCCATACAGCAGGAGCGGACCGGATCGGCCTGATTGCCCGGGAACTCCTTTCTTCCGAACCGGTAAAGGCGGATATCCTTCTTTCCGGTTCCTTTGCACGCACCTATAAAGGGCACGGTACAGACAAGGCGCTGATTGCCGGCATCATGGGCTTTCGGCCCGACGACATCCGGATCCGGAATGCTCCGGAAATTGCTGCCGAATCCGGTCTGGAGGTTAAGGTCCATACCGGCCAGATTCCCGATACGCATCCCAATACCGCCAGGATCGAACTGACAGATGCCAAAGGACATCAGGTCTCTGTCGTCGGAAACAGCATCGGCGGCGGCAATATCCGCATCTCCAGCGTCAATGGCATGCGCGTGGTCATTACCGGACACCGCGCCACCCTCGTCGTCCTTCACCGTGACGTTCCCGGCATCATTGCCGCCGTCACCGTCGTCCTGACCGGTGCCGGAGTCAATATCGCGGAATTTCATCTGGCCCGGCTCGAACCGGGCGGCGAAGCCGCAATGACCATCGGCATTGAGGGAAACGTCGATCCGGATCTGTGCAGGAACCTTTCTTCCCTTCCGCACATCCATGCCGCTACCATCATCGAACCTCTGTAGGACGGAAGCCCCGGCACCAAAAAGGAGAAGAAATGACAAAGCCTTTGTTCAAATATGAAAGCATTGCGGAACTGACGGACGAAGCCAATCGTTCCGGCAGGAAGATTTCGGATCTCGTTCTGGAAGATCAGTCTCTTTCGCCGGAACTGCAGAACGTTTCCGTTTATCAGAAAATGAAAGATTACTACCGGGATATGCAGAATTCTGTCAGGGAAGGCCGGCGCGCGGATCTGAAAAGCATCAGCGGCCTCACCGGCGGAGAAGCTCATCGGATGGATGAGTCGATTCAGTCCGGCAGTACCCTGACAGGCTCCTTCCTGGCCGGTGCCATCTGCCGCGCCCTTGCGGTCTCAGGCCTCAATGCCGCCATGGGCCGCATCGTCGCCTCTCCGACTGCCGGCAGCTGCGGCATTCTTCCGGCTGCCGTCATCACGATGCAGGAAGAGAAAAAAATAAGTGAAGACGACTGCATCATGTCCCTGTTCACGGCTTCGGCCGTCGGCATGGTCATTTCAAAAAAGGCAACTCTGGCGGGAGCGGAAGGAGGCTGCCAGGCGGAATGCGGTTCCGCTTCTGCAATGGCTGCCGCAGCTGTCACGGAGCTTGCGGGCGGCACGCCGGACATGATTTCCAATGCCATCGCGATTTCGCTGAAATGCTGCCTCGGTCTTGTCTGCGACCCTGTTGCCGGACTGGTGGAAGTTCCCTGCATCAAACGGAATGCTTCCGGCGTAACGAATGCCTTCACTGCTGCGGAAATGGCCCTTGCAGGAATCACCAGTGCCATCCCCGCCGATGAAGTCATCGATGCCATGAAACAAATCGGAAATCTGCTGCCGGTCTCACTGAAGGAAACGGCGGGAGGCGGTCTTGCCGCCACCCCGACGGGACGAAGACTGCAGAAAGAAATTTTCGGGAAAGAATAATCAGGCTCTGAAATCCATTGGTTTCTCAAATATCTTTCTCCCGGTTGACTTCTGTGCCCATATAGTATATAATTGTAATCACGTTACTATTATATATCTATTGTTTTATGAAAGGCGGCCCCTTATGAAGAAAATGCCTGTCCTGTTCATCGGCCACGGAAGTCCGACCAATGCGGCAGAAGACAATCGTTTTACGGAATCCTGGAAAACAGCTGCACGGGAAATTCCGAAGCCGAAAGCCATCCTCTCGATTTCCGCACACTGGGTTACCCGGGGACTCCGGATCAATGATTCTGAAAATCCCAGACAGATTTACGACATGTACGGATTCCCGGAACGCTTCTATCAGATCCGCTACCCTGCCTGCGGAGATCCGGAACTTGCACACAGAGCTGCCGCTCTGACCGGAGCACTGCCGGATAACAGCTGGGGCATCGACCACGGAACCTGGGCTGTCCTTACACGGCTTTTTCCGGATGCCGATGTTCCTGTCGTCCAGCTGTCTGTGGACGGCACGCTCAATGCGGAAGAACAGCTGGAAGCCGGGAAAAAGCTGCAGCCTCTCCGGGAAGAAGGAGTCCTTATTTTCGGAAGCGGAAGCATCGTGCACAGCCTGGAGCATGTCGACTGGAACATGGACAGCGGCTACCCGTGGTGCCTGGATTTCGACCGCGAAGTCATGGAGAAAATCACTTCCGGAGATTACAAGGCAGCCGCAGACTTTCAGAGACTGAAAAGCTACACTCCGGCTGTTTTTTCAACGCCCGAGCACTATTACCCTCTGCTGACCGTGCTGGGGGCTGCCGGAGCAGATGACCGCGTCCGCGTTTTCGCTGAGGGATCGACGCTCGGTTCCATTTCCATGACAAGCTATCTCATCGGGCCGCAGTCTGCGTGAATATTGCTGATTAAATTTCAATTAAAATCATTGACGGCACTCCGCTTAGCCTGTATCCTGAACATAAAAAGAATAAGGAGGCCGTTTATGGGATTCGAAAAAGAAATGCTGGATTACGCGAACCGCAAGACTCCGCTCTGCATCGAAAATGATACGATTTCCGGAGACCTCTTTAAAGAATACGGCGTCAACCGCGGACTGCGCGACGTCAACGGAAAAGGCGTGCTGACAGGCCTGACCAACATCTCGGAAATCATTTCCTTCAAGGATATCAACGGCGAAAAACATGTGCCCTGCGAGGGCGAGCTCTGGTACCGCGGCTACAACGTCCGCAGTCTGGTCCAGGAATACGGATGGCAGGGCTTCGGCTTTGAGAAATGTGCCTATCTGCTTCTGTTCGGCGAGCTTCCCGACGATCAGTCCTCCCAGGAATTCATCGACGTGCTGGCGCGCAGCCGGAACCTGCCGACCAACTTCACGCGCGACGTCATCATGAAGGCCCCGACAAAGGATATCATGAATTCCATGACGCGGAGCATCCTGACGCTGGCTTCCTATGATAAAAATGCTTCCCATACGGATATCCCGAACGTCATCCGCCAGTCCCTCATGCTGATTGCGACTTTCCCGATGCTGGCCGTGTACGGCTACCATGCCTACAACCATTACATCAATGACGACAGCATGTACATCCACCGTCCGGATCCCCAGAAATCTACGGCGGAAAATATCCTGATGATGCTTCGCCCCGACAAAAAATACACCCCGACCGAAGCGGCTGTCCTGGATACGGCCCTGATCCTCCATATGGAACACGGCGGCGGAAACAATTCCACCTTCACGACGCGTGTCGTCACCTCCTCGGGATCGGATACCTACGCGACAATCGCTGCCGCGATGTCCTCCCTGAAAGGACCGAAGCACGGCGGTGCCAACATCAAGGTCATGGAAATGATGCAGGACATCCGCAGCAACGTTTCCGACTGGAACGATGAGGACGAGATCCGCAGCTATCTTTCCCGCATCCTGGACGGCGAAGTCTTTGATAAAAAAGGTCTCCTCTACGGAATGGGCCATGCCGTCTATTCCCTGTCCGACCCCAGGGAAAGAATCTTCAAGCAGTTCGTCACCCGGCTTGCCGAAGAAAAACACGAAGAAAAGAAACTGGCACTCTACAATGCCATCGAGAAACTGGCACCGGAAGTCATTGCCGAGAAGAGGCATATCTACAAGGGCGTCAGTCCGAATGTCGATTTCTACAGCGGGTTCGTTTACAGCATGCTGGATATTCCGCCGGAGCTCTACACCCCGATTTTTGCCATTGCCCGTATCACCGGATGGAGTGCCCACCGGCTCGAAGAACTGATTGGTGCCGGCAAAATCATCCGTCCCGCTTACATGAGCGTCATGAAAGAAATCGAATAACGCAGTCCCTCAAAAAATAACAGCAGGCCAATCGCAAAAGCGCTGGCCTGCTGTTTTTCATCTGTATCAATTCCAGCCGGGGATCAGTCGATGAAATGCTTCTTCTTGAAAAAGAGAATTTCCAGGACAATGATGATGATCGAAACGAGGAAAATAATCAGATACCCATAGCGGAAATTCAGTTCCGGCATATAGGCGAAATTCATTCCGTACCAGCCCACCAGAAGGGTAAGCGGCAGGAAAATTGCAGTGATGACGGTAAGGGTTGCCATGTTGCTGTTCTGCCTGTTCTGTATCTCCGCCTGCTGCAGCTCATGAAGCTGCAGGCCGTATTCGCGGATCGTCGCCGTCAGGTCGTAGAGCCTTGCGCATCTTTCTCCGAGGAGCTGGAAACGGCTGCATTCTTCGTCTGAGAACATGCCGTTTTCATTTTCCCGCATGACCTCAAACATGTCTTCCAGCTGCTGGTAGTAAGTGGACATCCGCAGGGCATCCCGCCGGACAGTCTGGAACGCTTTCATGTTGTCCGTGATTTTCCCCTTGCTGCTGAAGATCGACTCTTCCAGGGAAATGAGGCAGTCCTCCAGAGACGTCAGGTAATCGACGTCGTCATACATGGCATGCATGAGGAACTCAATGAAAAAGCTTCCGACCGTATCGGTCTTGATGACTTTCATCTGCCGGATGCTGCCGATGACTTCATCCAGGTTCGTGTCTTTCGTCACGAAGACCAGACGGTGCGGCTGAAGCAAATAAGTCAGGGAAATGAACCGGGAAGTGACATTCGGCTTGATGGGAATTTTCAGAGTGCCGATGATGCAGTCCTCAAACATCTCTGCTTTGCAGAAACGGATCGGGCTGAGATTGTGCTGCAGGGTTTCAACATGGGGGACCTTGGAAAGATCTCTGTTCCGGATTTCTTCATTTGTGAGAACATCGATGTAGGCACCGGACTTCAGCGGAAGATCCGCATCCGTCAGCGGCTCCAGCTCTCCGCTGATCCTGTATTTCAAGGCTGTTCCTCCCTTTTCAATAAGAAAAGCCCCGGACCGCCTTCGAAACCAGGCAATTCGGGACCCTCCCTCCAGCGCGAGACGGGAATCGGACCCGCGCCACTCGCGCAAATCGTAACATTGATAATATACACTAAAACTTGTCAACACCATAAAACCTCTCTGTTTTTCCCAAAAATTTACTCTTGAATTGTAATTGTAATCTCCATGTCCCCAAAGCCAGGTATGGCGCTGACCACCCGCCTGGACATTCGCCTGACAAATGGATTAACACTCTTGTGATGCCGGCAGTAAGGAATGCCGAATATGGCAAAATATCTCAGTCTATCAGAAAGAATAAGAATCGAGAAACTATTGGAATCCACCCGTTCCTTCAAGGCGAAACTGGACCGGGGCAATACCTGATCACCCCGACATACCATCAGGCAGCAGACCCGGTCACGCTCTGCGCCAACCGTTTTTCCTGCGACATCCGATGCCTGTCCACCGACAGGCACGCCTTCTGCAGGTTCTGTGGAAGGTGCCATCTGCACTGCCGTGATTATTTCAAGCTCGAATGCAGTCTCCTGAATCATCCGCCTTATGTCTGCAACGGCTGCAGCGGACCCGCTCAGGCATCGGACCCGCGACCCCCACCTTGGCAAGGTGGTGCTCCACCGCTGAGCCACTCGCGCAAATCGTAACATTGATAATATACACTAAAACTCCGGGCCTGTCAACACCATAAAACCTCTCTGTTTTTCCCAAAAATTTACTCTTCTTCGCCCAGAAAATCAGTCAGATTCCTGATGCCTTCCCCTGTCATGGCACTGACGCGGAAAACCTTTTCCGCACCTGCAAAACGCATCAGATCCTCGATGTCGTTAATCTTCCACTCTTCCGGATGCATGTCTATCTTGGTAATGACGCCGATCATCGGTTTGTTGAACATGGAATTGATCCGCGGTGAAAAAGTCCATTCCGTATCGTCTCCGCTCTGCACCATCACGACGAGGTCTGCCTCCACCGCCGTCACCACCAGCGCCTTGTAATACTGCTTGTGTTCCATGTATTCGCCCGGCGTATCGATGGCGCTCCCGCCGACGACTTCGACTGACTGCGTTTTTTTATACTCCAGCTCCTCTTTGAAAATGCGCTGGCACAGCGTCGTCTTCCCGCAGCCCGATTTTCCGATCAGCACGATCTTTTTCATGATTTCGTGATTTCCGTCGGCGTGAAATGAAGCACGTTGGAGAGGACGTCGATTACGCCTTTCAGCGACGCTTCCACCGAGGCGACTTCTCCGCAGATGACCAGCGAACCCGAAAAGCGGTCCACGAAGACAATATCCACCTCGCCGGCCTTTGATGCGACATCCGCACCGATGATGGCCGCTTCGCTCGGCGTGATCGTCATGATCCCGAGCGCTCCTCTTTTTTTGGAAATGACTCCCAGCTTCTTATACAGTTCTTCAACCGGGTTGGCGATCAGATGCGCCATGGTAATCTGCTTGCCCGGCACATACTCCTGTATAATTCTCTGTTTGTCTTTATTCTCTTCGGCCATATCCTGTCCTTTTCCTGCAGTCAGAATGGTTCTGTTCCTTACATCAGCGACTCAAAAATCTCTTTTCTGGGATTCGGGATCACGACGCTCTGTACGACAAAGCCTCTCTTTTCCGCTTCCTTGACTCCGGCATCCACGGATGCCCTCACGGCGGCTACTTCCCCCGTCAGATTGACGTAGGACTTGCCTCCGATGCCGAGTCCCAGGCGGACATCCATCAGCGTGACTTCCGCAGCCTTGGCCGCCGCATCTGCTGCATAGACCGCCGCCGTGATGCTGAAGAATTCCATAACGCCCACGGCATTGAAGCCGTCAACGGCTGTCGCGGTGTTGATGGCCGCGATGACCTGCGGATCCACCCTCGGAATCACGACCGTATCCACAACCGTATCCTTCGCGATGCGCACGCCGGCTTCCAGAGAAGATTTTACCGCTGCCACGTCTCCGCAGAACAGGACGATATATTTGCCCGGGCAGATCGGCTTCGCAAAAAGGAGCCTCACCTCTGCTGCCTTGAGCAGCGCATCGGCCGCTTCCACGCCTTTTGCGATACTGGTTGTTTCCAGGAATCCAATCGTTTCAACCATTTTTTATGCCTCCTCCGTAATCCGGATGCTTTCTTCTCCGACCGTCACCGTACCGTCCATTCCCGCATGCAGGTTGGAACCCAGCTTTCCTTCCGGACAGACGGCGATCAGATCGCCGCATTTTACCCGGTCGCCGCTGCGGACAATCGGCTGCGAAGGAGCGCCGGCTCCCTGATGAAGGGAAAGCTCCGTGCTCTTCGGTTCGTAGCTGACAAGAGCGTCCGTCCCGCAGGCATTCATCATGTCCATCACGCCCGCCCTCTGGGCAGCCCGCTGCGTCGGAATCTTTCTTCCTTCTCTTTCCGGACTGATGCCTTCCGGTTCGGTGCCTTTCGGATAGCGGATGCCGGCCTTGGCCAGTTCCCTTTTGAACATGGCGTTGACGCGGCGCGGCTGCAGTCCCATCGGGCAGGCAATCATTTCGCAGATTCCGCATTCGCAGCACAGGGCTGCCCTCTGAATATCGGGATCCTGCAGAAGATCCTCCGTTTCCATGCACAGTCCGAGTTTCCGCATGATCTTATGGGGTTCCAGCGGATGTCCCAGAAGATGGCGCGGGCACAGTTCCGTACAGAAACTGCACTGGATGCAGGCAGATCTGGCCCTGTTCTTCATGTGCTCGATGCTGACTTTTTCGGAATAGGCAATCGGTCCGTCGCCGGGAAGCAGAAGGATCCCGGATGTGGTCTTGGTCACGCAGGCCTTTTCCGCCTGCTCGGCCGTCAGGCGTCTTCCCATCATCGGACCGCCGTTGATGACGATGGTATCCTGTTCGGATGCTCCGCCTGCCTGTGCGATGCAGTCGGCAAAAGAAGTTCCTATCGGAACGCACATGACCGTGGGCTTCCGTACCAGCCCCGAGACGGTCAGGAACTTATGCGTAAAGGGTTTTCCGTCCAGCGCATCGGCAATGCATTTCATGGTGGCGGCATTGTCGACGATGCATCCGACATCCAGAGGAATACCCGCCGGCGGCACGACTTTTCCCGTCACTTCCGCGACGATGACCTGTTCATCTCCCGCCGGATAAAAACTCTGCATTTTCTTCAGACGGATCTCCGGATCGGCTGCGGCAATCGCTGCCTCCAGGGATGCGGCTTCCTGCTCGTAGGATTTCTTCAGCACGATCGTGCAGGGAATCCCCCCGAGCGCCTTCCGGACTTCCGAAGCTGCCCTGACGATATCCTCTGCATGGTGAATCATCAGGTAGCGGTCCGTGCGCAGCATCGGCTCGCACTCCGCTCCGTTGATGATCAGCTGCCCTGCCTTTCCTGCCAGCTTGACATGCGTCGGGAAGCCGGCGCCTCCGCAGCCGATGATTCCTGCCTTAAAAACCATATCCGTCAATGTACTCATACGTTCGCCGTCCCTTTATCCGTTTTACGAAATGATCCGCTCCGCCTTCAGCCGGCAGCTATTCTTTCCTGCCCGCCTTTGCGGCCTCGCTCTTTTCCGCCTTTTCACGGTCGACTTCCACGGTATCGATGATACCGACGATCGCGCTGTCCACCGCCCGGTCATCCGCACCGACTGCGCGTCGGGCCGTACTCCCGGTGACCACGAGGACCTGCTCTCCGATTCCTGCGCCGATCTGATCCGACGCTACGAAGACGGCGCCGTGCTTTTCATTTGTTTCCGTTTCCTGGACGATCATCAGCTTGAGTCCCTCAAGGGAATCTTCCTTTTTCGTCGCCCAGATATGACCGATGACTTTGCATATCAGCATGTTAGCTGCCTCCCTTTACAGGAACTGTACCTTTCTGCCGGCATGCAGGAAAATGTCCTTGGCCGTCGGCGTCAGAATCGTTCCTTTCTCGAACACCAGACACTCGTCGTCTTTTGTCGAAACGATCGAGCGTGCCTTTGCCTCATTGATGAGGCCGCAGGTAAACTGATCCGCTGCCAGAACTGCGTCCTGCGCGGCTGCCGGTGCGGCAACCTGACCGCTCATCAGGATGACCCCGTAATTCTGCAGGGAATGGACATAGCCTTCCAGCAGATGGTAGAATCCCATTTTTGCCGTGTTCTTGAAACGGCGGTGCTCAATGGCACTGTCCATCAAATAAACGGGAATGCCCCTGAGCAGTGCGTTCACGACGGCGCAGGAAGCCGGATGGGCGCTGCGTCCCAGTGCCATTTCCACCAGCTCATCCGTTTTCAGTTCCGTAATATAGACGGCTTTATAATTCACCGAATCCTCGGGGCCGCCGTACTGGGAAATGCCGACAGGAGCATAAAGTCCGCTGAGCCTGTCCGGCAGACGGTCGATGTCTCCGATGACAAGAATGCTCGGAAGACCGGGAATGCCTGCCGCGCCCGCTTTCTGCTTCCCCATTTCCCTCATGACCTCGCGGGTGATCAATTCAACGATCTCGTCTCTGTTCATTGTTTCTGCCCTTCTTTCTCTATGGGATAATCTCGATCGTGCTGTCCGAATCATAGGCACAGGCATTGGCTTCATCGAAGTCGATGTGCATAGCCGGCCGGAATTTGTCACTGACACGGATCGATACATCCTCAAGGCATACCGGACGCTTGGAATGAATCCTCACCTTCACGTTCTGCCCGTTTACAAGTCCTTTTGCCGAAGCGGTTTTCGGATCCAGATGGATATGCGCTTTCGCCGCAATGACGCAGCCTTTCTCTTTCAGCACGCCGCAGGGACCGATCAGAATGACATCTCCGGCACCGCTGTGGTCGCCGGAAAGATTGACCGGTGCATTGATTCCGAGCGTCCTGCAGTCCGTGAGGGAAAGCTCCACCTGCACGGCATCGCGGAGCGGCCCGAGGACAGAAACCTTGTCCATCGTTCCCTTCATCGTAACCAGTTTCACCTTTTCTTCCGACAGGAACTGTCCCGGCTGTGAAAGCTCCCTCTTGAAAGTAAGAGAGGCTCCCGGTCCGAAAAGGACCTCCAGGGCTTCCTGCGTCAGATGCACGTGTCTTGCCGAAACCTCAAGAATGACATCCGCATTTCCGCCGGATGCGGAATTCCTTCCCGGCGCCGGATTTCCTCCTGATGCATATTTCTGCAGCACGGAGCTGACAATTTCCTTGATTTCCGCTTCGTTCATTTTCATTCCTCCAGACCGGCCGTCAGCTTCAGTACCAGAATATAGAATCCGCTCGACAGCCTGTTGAGCGCCTGAATGATATCCGGACGTTCCGTGTTTCCGTTCCTGCTGAAAGCTTTCATGGCATACAGCTCGCATTCCCTGGCCTGCGTACGGAGACAGTTGAGCCTTGCGCCCACTTCTCCCATGGAGGCTCCGGGCACGACATGCGATACCCCGAAGCTTTCCCTCACGTGATGCGTGGCATAGCGCAGCTGCGCCGCCCCCATTCCGAAGAGGGCAAGTTCACCGAGCGGCTCTTCCTTCACTTCCGCTGCCAGGATTTTCCGGACATACACCAGCGTCTCTTCCAGTTCCCCGTACAGTTTCTCATATCCTTTTTCCCGCGCGAGGATCTGCACGCAGATGATTTCCGCTTCCAGGCAGTCCAGTTTTCCGCGGAAGGCGATTCTCGGATCATTCTTGCTGACCAGCAGATTGCCCCGCAGATGTGTCATGTCCTCCGGCTTTTCCGCCATGCCTTTCCCGGTAGCGGCATCAATATAGGTATTTCCGCCTCTGTCCCGGATCGGAACGACCGTCATCTCTCCGCACGTGCCATTTGCATCCCGGACCAGGGCAATGCCGTGATCCGACAGATACTCCGCGGCCAGCGGAACGATAAACGTATCGCTGCTGACATGGTATTCTTTACAGTCTGAAGGCAGATGCAGCCCCCGCAGATAATTCTCTGTAAGAATGTTCAAGAGGACACCTCCTCACCCGTCTTTTTTCATGCTTGCTTTTATCAGTCTTTTTTCATGCTTGCTTTTGCTTCGCCGGCCTTCAGTACCGGAAGGATGTATTCCACAGACGGATCCGGACGCGGGATGACATGGACGCTGACCAGTTCGCCGATCTTTGCGGCTGCCGCTGCTCCTGCATCCGTTGCTGCCTTCACGGCTCCCGTATCGCCCCGGACCATGACGGAAACGAGTCCGCCGCCGACGTGCACCTTGCCGATGAGCTCTACATTTGCTGCCTTGACCATGGCATCTGCTGCTTCAATCGAAGCGACAACGCCCTTTGTTTCAATCATTCCCAGTGCTCTGATTGAGTTTTCCATTTTTTGATCCTTCTTTCCTATCAGGCTTATTTATCGGATTTTGTCAGTACCGGCAGGATGTATTCCACGGATGGATCCGGGCGCGGAATGACATGGACGCTGACCAGTTCGCCGATCTTCGCGGCTGCCGCTGCTCCTGCATCCGTTGCTGCCTTTACGGCTCCCGTATCGCCCCGGACCATGACGGAAACAAGTCCGCCGCCGACGTGTACCTTGCCGATGAGTTCTACGTTTGCTGCCTTGACCATGGCATCTGCTGCCTCAATCGATGCGACAACACCCTTTGTTTCGATCATTCCCAATGCCCTGATTGAATTTTCCATTTTCTTTTCCTCCTTTATCTGTCTGACTCATTGAGTGACGGTAAAATATGTTCCACATAGCCATCCGGGCGCGGGATGACATGGACGCTGATCAGTTCGCCGATCTTTGCGGCTGCCGCTGCGCCTGCATCCGTCGCCGCCTTCACGGCTCCCGTATCGCCCCGGACCATAACGGAAACGAGTCCGCCGCCGACATGCACTTTGCCGATCAGCTCCACGTTTGCCGCCTTGACCATGGCATCAGCCGCCTCGATTGCGGCGACCACGCCCTTTGTTTCGATCATTCCCAATGCTCTGATTGATTCAGCCATCTTCAGGCTCCTTTCCTGTCCCATCGGACCTTCGCATTATTTTCCGGTACGTTCATTTTCTATATTCCCAACCGAGCGATGACCGCTTTCGTAATCGCATCGATATCGTCTTTGGTAAACGCTGCCGCAGGATTCTCCCCCGCGGAAGAACAGCATCCCTGCGTACCCGTGCTTCCCGGCTGCGGGCTCATGGCCCGGATGTCTTCCAGTTCGCGGAGTCCCCATGCGCACCGCCGGATGTTGATCAGGTTGAGGCAGGTGATGTTGTCGGATGTCGCGCTTCCTCCGACTGCCCCGCATCCGAGGGTCAGGGCCGGAGCCAGTCCGGTCGCCGCTCCGACGCCGCCGAGGGAGGCCGGGACATTGACAAGGACACGCGAGACCGGTTTCTTCAGTGCGAACTCCCGGATCATTTCCATGTTCTGGGAATGGATCGTCATCGTGTGGCCGGCTCCTTCATTGTGCAGAAGCTCGATGCACCGGCTGCAGCAGTCTTCCCAGGTTTCCTCGACATAGAAGGCGAGGATCGGGCAGAGCTTTTCCCGCGCATACGGGTTCTTCTGGCTGACCTCCGTCTGTCTGGCAACGAGGACGGTCGCGTCCGAAGGAACCGTGATTCCGGCAAACTGCGCTATGGCCTGCGCGCTTCTTCCGACGATTTTCGGATTCATCGTGCCGTTCGCCCTCAGCATGAAGCCGGAAAGTTTTTTCGCATCATCCTGCGGAAGGAAATAAGCCTTTCTCTTCTTCAGCTCCTCGACGACCCTGTCTTCGATGCAGCGTTCCGTGACAATGGACTGCTCCGATGCGCAGATGGTGCCGTTGTCAAAGGTCTTGCTGTCGATGATCCGCTTCACGGCAAGAGGA
Organism: Lachnospiraceae bacterium; assembly: GCA_022647575.1. Taxonomy (GTDB): domain Bacteria; phylum Bacillota; class Clostridia; order Lachnospirales; family Lachnospiraceae; genus Chordicoccus. The sequence goes on from JALCKY010000002.1 coordinate 79,224, forward strand.
ATGTCCGCGCTCTTGTCGATGAAGGCAGGTCCGTTGCCCGGGCCGACGCCGATGGCCGGATTTCCGGAGGAATAGGCGGCATGCACCATCGCCGATCCGCCGGTCGCCAGGATCACGCCGATATCCGGTGATTTCAGAAGCGTATCCGTCGCCTGCGGAGTCAGGATGTCCAGCGTATTGATCGTCCCGTCGGGCGCACCCGCTCTCTCCGCAGCTGCCTTGATGATCCGGATGGTTTCCAGGATGCAGTTCTTCGCGCCCGGATGCGGACTGAAGATAATCGTATTTCCGGACTTGACGGAAATAATCGATTTATACATCGCAGTCGATGTCGGATTCGTCGACGGCACCAGCGCCACCACGATCCCCATCGGGACGCCGACCTCCAGGATCTTCTTCTCTTTGTCTTCGCGGAGGATTCCTGCTGTTTTGATATTCTTGCAGTAATCCCAGGTCATCGCGCTGCCGAGAAGGTTCTTGATGGTCTTGTCCTGCCATTTTCCGAAACCGGTCTCCTCACTTGCCATTTTCGCAAGCCGCTCTGCATTTGCCGCACAGTCCTTGGCGATCTCCGCCGCGATGCGGTCCAGCTGTTCCTGCGTATACGTCGACAGGATTTCCTCAGCCTTCTTTGCTTTCTGGATCAGGTCCCTTGCCTGCTGAATAGACTCCAGATCTTTATCCAATGACAACATCTCCTTTCCGAACTCCGTTTCTGTTTAGTAGGAAAGCGGATTCTGTGCAATGTCGCACACTTTGTCCGCGAATGCCTCGCATGCCGCCCTGCACGCTGCCTGTTCTCCGACGAGAAGTCCTCCCGCGAAGTTGGTCTCCGTCGGCGGTCCGTAGAAAACTTTCATTTCCACCTCCGCCGCCTTGAGCGCCGCGTCCAGTCCATAAGTTGCCTCCAGGGGAGGCGCTATCAGATAAGCCATTGCACATCCCGGTTCCACGCCCGCCTGCTTTGAAAGATAAAATCCTGTCCGTGAAATGCACTGTGCAAAATAAATCACCGAATTGTCATCGCACGCGCTGTAGAATGCCGCGTCTTTGTCGATATATCTTCTTGCCGCTTCAATGCCGCTCCGGACATCCTCCGGATCGGGACCTGCGAGAATGCCGATGAACTCTCCTGCGAGTCTGGTGCTGGCGTGAGGAGCCCCGGCATACATGCTCTTCGCATAGACAACCTGCACGCTGGCCTTCTTGGTCGCTTCGTCCAGTGCCGCATAGGAAACATCATCGCTGTCCGTCGTGAAAAGTCCCAGGCTGTTCAGCTCCTTCGGTACGCCGAGCTTTTCCATCAGCCCTTTGTCTGCATGAGGGATCATGCGCACGGCCAGTATATGAGTCGGTATTCGTTCGCCCTTCATGCAGCTCTCCTTTCCGTCATTTTCCGCAGCTTTTTTTCTTCATTCCTGCCTGCTGTTTCAGCCCCTCTGCTGTTTCAGCCCTTCTGCTGTTTCAGCCCTTCTGCAGCTCCACGCCGCTGGCCTGCTGCCGGTAGATCTGCTCAATCACATCGCAGATATAGGCGCCGGCTTCCACCGGCGATATTCCGTTCCGGTGAATATTGGAGACGACCGTCCTCCGCGATTCCGGCATTCCCACCGTCGCTCTCCAGCAGATATAGGCGCTCATGCTTTCGGCCGTTGCAAGTCCCGGTCTTTCACCGAGCAGGACGCAGACGACTTTCGCGTCCAGAAGCTCGCTGATTTCGTCTTCCACGCCGACCCTTCCGTACCGCACGTAAAACGGCGTTCCCACGGAAAGTCCTTTTTCTTTGAGTCCGTCGGTCAGGATCGGCAGGATGTCCGACAGGTTTGCATCGACTGCCGCAGAGGAAAGCCCGTCGCTTGCATAGACCTGCACATCCGGATGCATTCTGCATTCCCGCCTGATTTTCTCGGATGCTTCATCATTCAGCTGTCTTCCCAGATCCGGCCTTGTCAGGAATTCCTGTTTATCCCGGCATTTCGTCTGGACGGTAAAGAGTCCCAGAGAATCAAGAACCGTCTGGTCCGCATCCTGGAAAACGGAATCGCGTGCTGCCGCATGGTCCGCGCGGAGCTTGAGGATCGTCTGCGTGTGCAGTCTCGGTCCGCATTTCCCGACGCCGATGCGGGCGGTCGTACGGCTCATCATTCTTCTTAAAGAATCCGGATCCTTCGGATGGGCAATCAGGAATTCCGGCTTTCCGCTTTCTTCCGTCCGGCCGCTGCCCGTTCCTTCCGGAGAACCGGCATGGACCGGCCACGGAGCGGAAACCGCCGTATCGGGAGATCTGCCGCGGAGATTTGCCGCCGGCTTTCTCGGTGCGGTGTCTGCCGTACCTCCCGCTGCCCGGATTTTCTCGAGGACTTCCTCTATGATTTTTTCACGGAGCTGTTCATCCATCGTCTTACCTCTCCATCGTGAAGATGGTGGGATCGCCGGCGAGATCCGTCAGACGCCCGTTTTCCATGATTCCGTATTTCTCCAGCCATGCCTCGAATTCCCGGATCGGCCGCTTCTCCAGGACTTCCCTCACGGCATTGACATCGTGATAGGAATTCGTCTGGTAGTTCAGCATGATGTCATCGCTTGCCGGCACGCCCAGAATATAATTGACACCGGCCTCTCCCAGCATCATGGCCAGGTTCTCGATATCGTTCTGGTCAGCCATCATATGGTTGGTGTAGCAGCAGTCGCAGCCCATCGGGATTCCGGAAAGCTTGCCCATGAAATGATCCTCCAGTCCTGCCCGGATGACCTGGCGGCTGTCGTAAAGGTATTCCGGTCCGATGAATCCGACGACCGTATTGACCATGAACGGTGCAAACTTTCTCGCATAGGCGTAGCACCTTGCTTCCATCGTCACCTGATCCGCTCCGAAATTGGCATCGGAGGAAAGCTCGCTGCCTTCGCCGGTCTCGAAATACATGACGTTCGGGCCGGCCTGCGGGTTCATTTCCCTGAGAAGGTTCTGCGCCTCGAGAATGATGTCCGTCGTAAAGCCGAAAGCCTTGTTTCCCTTCTCGCTTCCGGCGATCGACTGGAAGGCGATGTCCGCCGGCGCGCCGCTCTTGATTGCTTCCACCTGGGTCGTGATATGGCCCAGCACGCAGATCTGCGTCGGGATGGAGAAGCGGTGCTTGACTTCATCGAAGCGGCGCAGGATTTCCGCCAGGCTCGATACGGTATCGTTGACCGGGTTGAGACCGATCAGCGCATCCCCGCATCCATAGCTGAGGCCTTCAAACAAAGAAGCCGTGATTCCTTCCACATTGTCTGTCGTATGATTCGGCTGCAGCCTGGTCGCCAGAGTTCCCCGAAGGCCGATCGTCGTATTGCAGGAAGCCGGAACCGAAATCTTCGACGCCCCGTATACCAGATCCAGATTCGTCATCAGCTTGGCGGCGGCGGCAACCATTTCCGCTGTCAGGGCTTTGCCCGTGCTGCGGATCATTTCCTCGGTCGTATGATAGTCAAGAATCCATTCTCGCAGGTCCGACACGGTCCAGCCCTTGATCTCGCTGTAGCGCGCTTCGTCCAGTCCGTCCTGATTGATGCGCGTCACTTCATCTTCCTCGTACGGCACGGCAGGATTTTCCCGCAGCTCGCGGAGCGTCATCCCGGCCAGGACTTCTTTCGCCGCGATGCGTTCGATGTCGCTTCCCGCAGCAACGCCGGCCAGCACGTCTCCGCTCTTCAGCTCGTTTGCCTTGGCCAGCACTTCCTTCACGGTATCGAATTCAAATGTCTTCGTGCCTAAGATCACTCTGTATCCCATGTACGTGTCCTCTATCCGAAAATCAATGTCTTGATCACGACAGGAACCACGATGCCGTTCATGATCGGCGATCCGATGTCCACATAATCATCCTGCTCGACATGAAGGGAATCGATGCAGATGACATCGCGCTCTTTCATGAAAAGCCGGATCGTCTGTCCCAGAGCCTTGGCATAATCCGCTTCGAGGCAGATGATCAGGGGCTTGTCTTCCGGAAGGATTCCTGCCGCTTCCGACACAGCCTTTGCCGCGCTCTTGAGTTCCTGATAGCCCATATGGATCATCCCGGGGACGAGAAGCATGAGCCGGTCGGTGTCCATCTGATTCATGAACCAGCGGATTCTCTCTTCCAGGGCTTTTCCGTCTCCTGCCAGGCAGCTTTTCCATTCATCGGAAATCTCCAGAACCGGCAGGTTCTTCTGCGGAAAAAGTTCTTTCCTGCTGTAATAAATCGTGCTTCCGGAGACCGAAGTCATATAGCTTCCTGCTCCGACCACGGTGGCGCGGATGGTCTCTGCCGGCTTCATTTCCTTGTAGTACCCGTATTCCGGGCAGCTGCGGATGGCTCTTCCGAGAAGGACGCCGATGTCGCCGTATGCCCTCTCGTCGTCCTGCGGACTGTAAATGCAGTCTGCCACTCCTCCGGAGAAGAATACCGTTTTCGGCGCTCCGGCGCGATAGACGCTGCTCCCGGGCGTTTGGACCTTTTCCAGCAGCGGGCTGGTCCTTCCGCCGATCAGTTCCCACAGCAGTTCTGCCATCCGGCGGCAGAGCTTCTCAAGGTCTTTTTCTTCCGCCTTTTCACCTTCGCGGATGGGCAGGCCCATATCGGCAATGACCGCCGCGGCGCCTTCGCTGATATGCGTGACCGTGCCTCTGCCGTCAAAGCGGATATTTCTTCCTCCGATATCCACGCATCCCTTGGATACGGCTTTTCCGTCGCGGAACTCAACGATATTCGAGGTTCCGCCCCCGATGTCCAGATTGACGACCGGTACATTTTCATCCAGGGAATGCTGCCACGCCCCGCTGCCTTTTCCGGCAATGATCGCCTCCAGGTCCGGCCCTGCAGTCGACACGACAAATTCTCCTGCGAAAGAACTGAGCTTGTCCAGAACGACGGCGGCATTTTCCTTGCGCGCCGCTTCGCCCGTGATGATGACGGCTCCGGTCTGCGTATCCGACGCACGGTATCCCGCTTTTTCAAATTCGCCTTCCACGATCTTCCGTACGCCTTCCCCGTCTATCAGGGAACGGCTGATCAGCGGAGTCTCATAGATCCTGCTTTTATAGACGACGTCTTTCTGAACGATGGTGACCCGGGGCACCTGGAAATAGCCCGCGGTATTGTCCATGGCAATGCTGCTGAAGACCGCCTGGGTGGTGGATGTCCCGATATCGATTCCCACGCTGAGTATCTTTTCAATCGCCACGAACTGCGCCGCCTTTCGGAAAAACTTTCAGAAAATAAATAAAGGCCTAAACAGACATGCCTGTATGTCTGTTTAAGCCCTTTTGCTTTTTTTTTCGAACTGCACCCTATTGTGTATTTAAATCATATCACAGGAAAAAAAGAAAGACAAGCCCTTTTGATGTTATGTCATCCTGAAGCTGACGGATGCCTTTGTTCCGTCTTTTCCGGAGACAATGGCGAACTTTCCGTGGAGCTTTTCCTCCGCTGTCATGCGGACAATATCGAATCCCAGGCTGCCCGGCCTGCCCTTTGACACATCGAAGCCGGTGCCGCTGTCTTCCACGGTCAGCATGGAATAAAGACTTCCCCTGCTGACGGCAACCGTGATGGTTCCTTTTTCCCCGCATTCAAAGGCGTGCATCGCCGCGTTGCTGATCAGCTCATTGGCAATCACCGCCAGGGAAGTTCCCATGTCCTGCGTCACCAGGAGATCATCCCCCCGGATCTTCATCTCGATCTTCTTTCCTTCGCAGGAAATGATCTGGACGTTGCGGCAGACATAATTCAGGAGCTCCATCAGATGCACTTTCTCATCTTCCCCGGTCCTCATCAGGGTTTCCTGGATGGCCGCAATGCTGAGCACTCTCTGGGAGCTCTCGTGCAGGGCACTCCTGACATCCTCATTCTTCGAACTTCTCGCCTGAAGATTGATCATCGAAGCAATCATCTGAAGGTCATTCTTGATCCGGTGATGGGATTCGCGGATGGCAAGGTCGCGCATGGGGCTTTTCTGAAAAGCCGTGCCGCCGTTCAGTTCGGCCGCCTTCTGTTCGGATAGCTCGCGGTATTTCTGTTCCCGCAGAAGAGATTCGGAAATGTCTTTTTCCCGGATCAGCACCCCGATGATGCGCCCTTCCTCCGTCTTGACCGGCACGACATCCTGGCGGACTTTTCTGCCTTCCTGGGTTACGGCCTTCAGGTCCCTGCAGGGCATGCCGCTCTCCAGCGTCTTATAGACCGCCGGCTCCATTTCCTTCAGCACTGTTTTTCCGATGACGTCCTGGCTGTAAAGAGTCGTTCCGAACTGCGGCCTGGCCTGAGCCGCGACCATCACAGTCCGTCCCGTCCGGTCATAGCAGTCCAGAAAGACATCGTTTCCGGTCAGTTCCGCAATCAGCGGAAGCTGCGCTTCCAGCTCTGCAAAGCGAAGGACCTCGTCCTGATCCAGCATCGAGTCCGTTTCATAAACGCTTTGCTGCTTCATTTCGGCTCCTCTCTGCAGAGTTCTTTCGCCGCATCCTCACGGCTCTTTCCGTGTTCCCTCGCATACTGCACGATAATATCGAACGCTTCTTTCTCGCCGATCTGACGGCTGTCCATCAGCCGCTGCTTGCACTTTTTGACCCAGGCCTTTTCATCCGCCTGCCGGACAATCGTCCGGGCGATTTCGCCGATCGTGCAGCGCTTGTTCATTGCCATCTGCTGCAGCTGGCGGTAGGCTTCCGTTTCCGAAATCTTCTGGTCTTTCGCCAGAATGGAATTGGCACGTCCGATCTCCCTGGTCTCTTTGAGCTTCTTCTCGACGTCCTCTTTCTCCTGCCGGCTCTTCTTCAGCCGCCGGCTCTGGGCCAGCGCCACCTCGATCGTCGGCACCAGAAGCCTCTGCTCAACGGGCTTTACCAGATAGCCGGACACACCGACATCATTTGCCCGTTCAATCAGATCCAGATCCGAGAAGGCGGTAATCAGCACGATGCACTCCGCCAGGTTCTCTTCATTGATTGCTGCAGCTGCATCCAGCCCGTCAAATACGGGCATGCGCACATCCATCAGGACAATATCCGGATGCAGGGTGCGGCAGAGCGCGATGGCATCAAAGCCGTCGCCCGCCTGTCCGACCACGGAAAAACCCGCTTCCGTGAGCATCTGCGAAATATCCAGTCTTGTAATCGGTTCATCATCTACGACAATGGCGGTTCTCATGACTGCCTCCGTTTCCATCTGTCTTTCCACTGATTCCGTCATGATGATTATAGCGCGTCTGTACGGAACAAGGCAAGTTCTCCCGGCACGGTCTTCCGCGGAGACGTTCTCCGCAGAAGGATCCTGCGGCAGATTTCTATGATATTGACAGTCTCGGCAAATCGTGTTAACTTGTTGTAAAGCAATTAAATGTAAATTCATTTGACTAATTGGGAAGGAGGCCGTTTTCGTGATTCCTGCTCTGAATTATCTTCGCGAAATGAATACCGCCTCCGTCATTCTCCGTCTTATTCTTGCGGTCGTCATTGCCGGTACTCTCGGCATCGAACGGGAGCAGAAGCTGAAACCGGCCGGATTCCGTACGTATTCATTCGTTTGTCTGGGTGCAGCCCTGACGATTATCCTGAGCCAGTACGAATTCACGATGATCAGCACCTCCTGGGCGCAGCTTGCGGCGGAAATCGGAATCCGCACCGACGTCTCACGTTTCGGCGCGCAGGTCATCAACGGCATCGGCTTTCTCGGCGCCGGCACCGTCATCGTCACCGGCCGTCAGGAAGTCAAGGGACTGACGACAGCGGCAGGCCTGTGGGCTTCCGCCTGCATCGGCCTGGCGATCGGCGCAGGCTTCTACGAAGCGGTCGTCATCGGTTTTCTGCTGATTTTCCTTTCTATGCGCTTCCTGACAAAAATCGAATCGACGATCCTCCTGTATTCCAGGAACATGAATCTTTACGCCGAATTCACCACGGTCAACGATGTTGCCGATATCATCTCTCTTCTCAAGAAACACCAGATACAGATTTACGATGTGGAAATCAGCCGCGGCAAGGGAAAAGACAAAGACCTTCTCATGGGTCCGAGCGCGGTATTCTATATCCAGCTTCCGAAGCAGCAGTCACACATTGATGTCATCTCTGCGATCTCCGAACTGGAAAGCGTCAGCGATGTGGAAGAAATCTGAAAGGAGGAACAGCCATGCTTCCGATTTTTAACGGCTTCAGGGATATGACTCTGGCCTCGGTCTTCATGCGCATGATTGTTTCCTTTATCTGCGGCGCATCCATCGGACTGGAGCGGGAGTTCAAGCGCCGCCCTGCCGGTCTCCGCACGCACATCCTGATCTGCATCGGTTCGGCCGTCGCCGCCATGACCGGCCAGTATCTTTTCCTAGTCATGCATTATTTCACGGATATGGCAAGAATCGGCGCGCAGGTCGTCGCCGGCATCGGCTTCATCGGTGCAGGTACGATCATCGTGACCAAGCGCCGCCGTGTCAAGGGACTCACGACAGCAGCCGGACTCTGGACCAACGCCATCATCGGTCTTTCCGCCGGTGCCGGCTTCTACGAGGGTGCCATCTACACCACGCTGATCATCCTGTTCCTCGAACAGTTCTTCTCAAAATGGGAATACCGGATGCTCCGCAGCGCGCGTGAAATCAACCTCTACGTTGAATATGAACACCGCGAGACGCTGGAATCCATTCTTCAGAAGCTCCGTGAAATGGAAGTCAAGATTTCCGACCTGGAAGTAACCCGTTCTTCAAAAGAAGGAGCAAAGCGCGGAAGCGCCTGCGCCGTGATTTCTCTGATGCTGAGCAAGAATCATCCGTCCGACGAAGTCATGAACGCGGTTTCCGTACTGGAAGGAGTCCTGTTCGTCGAAGAGCTGTAGATCACAAATAAAACACCGGCTGCCCTTATCGGGACAGCCGGTGTTTTTCATTGTTCCGTTATCGTGTTTATTTCTCAAACGGGAAGGTGTACGGCAGATGGTACATATCCCTGACCGTCATGAAGTCTTTCTGGACAGCCTCGCCCATCGGTACTCCCTTGTCCTTGCGGACCTGCCATACATCCCATTCCTTCTCGCCCGCCGTATAGATGCGGTCGTGGCCCGGTGCTTTCCTGGAAGCGCGGAGCGCGCGGACGATGTCGCCCGTCGTCTTCCTGAAGGTTTCAAGCCCCATGAAGGCTTCCGGATCGATGGCGATGAAGAAATGTCCCAGATGGTACGGGCGCTTGTTCCCGTCCTCATCCTTGTTCGTAAGGTCTTTCATGAACAGGCCGCCCGCCAGTGCTGCGGAAAGGATCTCCACGACTGCCGCATAGCCGTAGCCCTTGTAGCCTGCAAGATCCTCGCCGATGCCGCCCAGAGGCGCAAGGGCTGCCGTTCCTGCCGTCAGTGCCTTCAGGATGGCCGCGCTGTCCGTCATGGCTTCGCCGTCCTGGCTGATGACCGTGCCGGCCGGTGTCGACTTGCCGCTTCTTGCATAATATTCAATGCGTCCTCTCTGGACGATCGAAGTCGCGCAGTCCAGGCAGAACGGGAATTCCTCGTCCGTCGGGAAGGCGAAGGTCAGCGGGTTCGTGCCCATCATGTTGTCGACGCCGAAAGTCGGGGCGATCGAAGCGCGGGCATTCGTGCCCGTGATGCCCAGAAGTCCTTCTTTCGATGCCATCGTTGCCCAGTAGCCGGCGATTCCGTAATGGGAGGAATTCGTCACGGCCGCCATCGCCAGACCGTTCTTCTTTGCTTTCTCGATAACCGAAGTCATGGCCTTGTGGCTGGCAACCATGCCCATGCCGTCATGAGCGTCCGCGACCAGCGTAGTCGGCGTCTCCTTCAGGACTTCATAGTTCGTGACCGGATTCAGGATCCCGGCATTGATGCGGTCGATATAGATCGGTTTGAAGCGGTTCGTTCCGTGGCTCTCAATGCCCCGGCGGTCGCTTTCCATCAGGACGTCCGCGCAGATCTTTGCATCCTCTTCCGGTACGCCTGCCGCCTTAAAAGCATCCACCATGAAATTCCCGATCAGTTCCCATCCTACATATGGCCTTGTCTCTGTATCCATTTTTCTCCTCCTTTATTTTTCAGGCTTATGTTTTCGTTTATCTGCCATTCCGCATTGCAAGGAAACGGTCCGGATAATTTGTGATTCCGATTTCCAGCTGAAGGTCCAGCGCACGCTTCATGTCTTCCGGCGCATTGATCGTCCAGGAATTGATTTCCACGCCGTTTTCCCGCAGATCCTTCATGCTTTCTTCATTGAGCGTATTGATGTAAGGATGCCAGCATTCGACGCCGTGTGCTTTGACATAGCTGCCGGGATCCAGGATCCAGCTTTCTTCCAGAAAACCGCATTTGACATCCGGTGCCAGTGCCTTGAAACGGCACACGGAAAAATGATTGAAAGAGCTGATGATGATTCTCTTCCTCAGGTCAAAGCGGTCAATGAGATCCAGCGTCTTCTTTTCGATTCCGTCATATTCGAACACGCCTGTCTTCAGTTCGATGTTCGTGTCAAGTTTCGTGCCGGAAACCCATTCCAGGTATTCCTCCAGCGTGCAGGGATGGACGACGCCGTACTTTCCTCTTTTGACAATGTCGGCATCCAGCGCAAGAAACTCTTCTGTCTTCAGGTCCTTGATCAGATGGTCTTCCCCTGCAGTCCGCAGGGAATTCTCATCATGCATGATCACGACCGTGCCGTCTGCCGTCAGATGGACGTCCAGTTCAATGCCTTCCGCTCCGCATTCTTCCGCTTTCCGAAAAGCAAGCATCGTATTCTCCGGATATTCTCCGGAGAATCCGCGATGCGCAAATATTCTTGTCATGAATTCCACGCTCCTTTGAAATCAGTTCAGATGGATGACCAGCGGCTTGCTGATGGAAAGGCAGACTTCGTCTCCTTCGGCAAATGCCATCTCGCTCTCAAACAGGACATCCGAGTTCACGCGGATCTCGCCGCACTGTGCGCTGAAGCGGATGATGTTTCCGTGGGAAATGTGTCCGCAAATCTTCCCCTTCAGATGGTAGCAGTTGCTGTCCGCTGACGGCTGCCTGCTCATCTCCACGATTTCAGGACGGATTGCCACATCCTTGCAGTCAATCTTCTCGCCGCAGGCCTTCCCGAATTCTTCCGCGCTGAAGATATTGTAATTGCCGATGAAAGTTGCCGCGAACTTGGTCGCCGGCTTCGAATAAAGATCCGTCGGGCTGCCGGACTGCTCCACGATTCCGTCATGCAGCAGATGGATCGTGTCGGAAATCACCATGGCTTCATCCTGATCATGCGTAACGAAAATCGTCGTGATGTTCAGCTTCTGCTGGATCCTGCGGATCTCAATCTGAAGATTGTGGCGCAGCAGGGCGTCGATGGCGGAAAGCGGCTCGTCCAGAAGCAGGACCTTCGGTTCCGTCACGATTGCCCTGGCAAGCGCAACACGCTGCTGCTGCCCGCCGGAAAGCTGCATCGGGAACTGATCGATCTTGTCGGACAGGCCGACGATTTCAAGGATGTCCTTGACCTTCGCGGTAATTTCCTCTTTCGGAACCTTCTTCATTTTCAGTCCGAAGGCGACGTTTGCCGCAACGCTCATGTTCGGGAAAAGGGAATACTGCTGGAAAACCATGCCGATTCCTCTCTCCCTTGCGCTGACATTCGTGATGTCCTGGCCGTCCAGGAACACCTGTCCGCTTGTCACCTGCTCAAGTCCCGCAAGGCAGCGCAGCAGCGTCGATTTGCCGCAGCCGGAAGGTCCCAGCAGCGTAACCAGCTGTCCCTTCTCAATGCCCAGGTTGATATTTTTCAGGACGTGATTGTCCCCGAAGTTTTTATTCAGATCTTTAAACTCTATGTAGGCCATCAGTTACCTTCCTCCTTTTTGTGCCTGTTCGAATTTATTCTTGCTCTGGAAATAAAGAACGAATGCCGTGATGATAAAGGTCATCATCATGATGACAACGAAGACTGCCGATGCTTCTGTACTGGAGCGCTTCATTGCCTGATACAGATACATCTGTACGTTGGTGACGGCATTTCCTGACAGGTTGCGGATGATGACATAATCGCCGAACAGGATTCCGACCGCAAGAAGAGAAGAAACGACAATACCGGTAATGATATTCGGGACGATGACCCGGAAGAAAGCATACAGCTTGCTGGATCCCAGCATCTCAGCCGCTTCCAGCAGCATCGGCATATTGACCGCATGCATGCTGTTGCGGATTCCCTGGTAAATGTAAGGCAGGATCACGATGCAGTAGGTTCCGATCAGCATGACCAGACGGTTGGAAAGAACCGTCGTGCCTCCCGCATAAAGAGCCAGGATGGATACGGAAAGAATGACGCCCTGGATCGTGTATGGAATCATGCAGAGGATCTGGAGATATTTCTCAAACTGCGGGAAATAAATCGTTACGACAAAAAGGGCCAGCAGGACGATCAGGATCGTAATCAGGATTGGCACGACGCAGATCAGAAGCGTCTGGTAGATGGCCGTGAGGAATGCCTGGTTCGTAAAGATCGTCACGTAGCTGGAAAGCGTAAACCCTTCCGGAACCAGCCCCGTCCAGTCAGCGAAGAGCGAATAGATGATGGTCGCGGCCAGCGGGATCAGGAGCCAGATGATGATGATCGTCATGATGATATTAGCTGCAGTTCTGTTCGATTTATTCATTCTTCTCACCTCGCATTCCAGCGCGTCGTTTTCTTCACCACATAGTTATTGATGAGGATGGCGATGCACATGAGGATCATCATGACGACGGAAAGAGCCGCGCCCAGATACGGCTTGGCTTTGATATCGCCTGTGAACATCGAGGAAATGTTGATGGGAAGAAGACTGAAGTTGTTCATCAGCAGGGCATATGCCGTTGCATAGGCGCACAGGGCGTTTGCAAAGAGGACGCTGAGCGTGCCGAAGATGGACGGGATCAGCACGGGAATGCCGACCTTCAGCCAGAAGGTGCTGTTCCTGCCGCCGAGAAGCAGGTTCGCTTCCTGCCACTCTTTCCTGATCCCGTTGAATGCCGGGATGAGCAGAAGCGTGGAAAGCGGAATCTGGAAGTAAATGTACATCAGAATCAGGCCCTTGCTGGTATAAAGATCAAATCCCTGCAGGAAGGAGATTCCGTAAGTATCGGCAAACTTCAGGATGACGCCCGACGACCCGAGAATGATCATATAGGCAAATGCCAGCGGGACGCCTGCGAAATTCGATGTCATATTTAAAACCGTCATGAAAGCATGGCGGAACTTTCCCCTGGAAGTGTAAGCCGCCCTGGCACCGAGAAAAGCAATCAGGATTCCGACCGCACTGGAAACCAGCGTGATGGTCAGACTGTTCGTAATCGCTTTCTGATAGCTGAGCGTCGTGAAAATCTTTGCATAATTCTGAAGAGAATAGGAAATGACCTTGTTTTCCTTCAGCTTGAAACTGTCAATAATCAGCATGACCAGCGGCAGCAGTTCATACAGGAAGACAATCAGAAGGAACGGGAGAAGCACCAGAAGGTAGATTCCCTTGTTCGGTCTTTTCTTTCCGGCTGCCGGAACAGTACTTTTCAAGTAGGCTCACCTCATTTCAAAAATGGGGCGCACTGTTTGGCGCGCCCCACTCTCTTTTTTTACTTGCCGTGCATTGCCTGTATTTCAGATGGATCAGCTGCCCATCAGCGGGATGATGTTCTCATTCCACCACTCGGAAACTTCGCTGCAGGCTGCCGTGTATTTCTCAACATCCTGAATAGCGACTGCGTTCTTGTACTGGTCTGAGCTGAAGGTTGCTGCCTGGACATCCGACGGAACCGTGAAGTCTGTACGGGTCGGGATTGCGCCTGCTTTTGCAAGATTCGTCTGGCCGTCATCTGAGAAGATGTACTCTCTTGCCAGAGCTGCTGCAAACGGGTTATCAGCATTCTTGTTGATGACTGAAGCATAGCCGACACGGATTGCGCCGTCTGTCGGGATGCCGACTGTGAACTTGTAGTTCGGTGTCTGATCACGATAGGTCAGAACGTTATAGGACCATGAAACGCCGCACTGGACTTCGCCGGCCTGGATTCTTTCAAGAAGAATATCGCCGCTGTCGATACGTCCCGCTTTTGCCATCTCGGTCCAGAAATCGTATGCCGGCTGCAGATTGTCAAGATCTCCGCCGAATGCATATGCCGTCGCGATAACGACGCCCTGTCCTGTTGCTCCGCCGACGACGTCGCCGATGGTCAGCTTATAGCTTCCCTTGCGGACATCTGCCCATGTAGCCGGTGCTGATTCGCCGTTGCTGACATCGTTGTTGAAAATGAAGGATGTGCATCCTGTGTAAGCGATCATCCATTTTCCGTCTTCGCCTTTAGCCCAGTCCGGAACGGAATCCCAGTAAGAAGTCTTATAGCCCTGAACCAGATCTTCATCGATTGCCTGTGATGTGAAGGCAAGTCCGACATCGCCGATGTCTCTCGTGGCATCATTCTGGAACATGGTCAGCTCTTCAGCAGAGCTCATATCTTCATCCGTATGCTCAATGCCGTATTTGTCTTTCAGGCCTGTCCAGGAAAGTCCCCAGTTGGCCCAGCTGTCCGGCATACCGACGGATTCAACATGTCCTTCTTCTTTTGCCTTTGCCGTGATTTCATCCAGAGAATACGAGTTCAGGTCGCCCGAATCCGAAGTGGATGTGCTGGCAGCTTTGGATGCCGCTGTCGATGCTGCTGTGGAAGCTGCCGTGGAGGCTGCTGTGGAAGCCGCCGTGGAAGCTGCTGTCGATGCTGCGGTGGAGGCCGCTTTACTTGCTGCGGTGGATGTCGTTGTAGAACTGCCGCATCCGCTCATGACCATTGCCGAGCAGAGAACCGCGGCTAAAACTGTAGCTACTGCTTTTCTGCGCATAACGTATTCCTCCCTTTATCCTTTTGTAACTGCTGACTTCAGCAGCTGTTAACAAAAATATTATACTGTGACATTTCATAAAAGTAAAGTGATTTTACCTTATCCGGTTGTGAAATATTACCAATATTTAACAAACGTTTTTTTCTGAGGTCATTGCTTATTTCCGTCAATTCACTTAGAATAAAGAAAACATGCGGTTCGCGTGTCCGAAGGGAGAAACCGAAAATGGATTTAGGCATATTCGATTGGTTCATCATGGCGATTCTTGTCATCGTTATTTTTATGATTCTCATCGGAAAGGGACAGGAAGCTCTGCGCTTCTTCAACGGCCGCGGATGGGATGACAAGATCAAAGATAAAAATTATGACCCGAAGCGCGAAGAGAGGGCAACGCTTATTTTTTCCATCGTCCTGCTGGCCGCAGTGGCGGCAAGCCATTTCCTGGACAAGTACTGGACGTTTCTGCCGATTGTTACGATTGTGATCGCCATAGCGGCGGTCATCGGATATATGCTCTATATCAAGGGCGGAAAGAAGGATTAGCGCTATGAAAGAAGATACCATTAAAGTCAAATCAAAAGTCGACGGGCTTGAGCTTGAAGTCTATACTGCCGAGCCGGACGGCGGGCCGACCCAGGGCATATTCCAGCTCGTTCACGGGATGGCGGAAATGAAAGAACGGTATCATGACTTCATCAAATACCTCACCGGGCTCGGCTTTGCCTGCATTATCCACGATCACCGCGGACACGGACAGAGTGTCAAATCCAAGGATGACCTCGGCTATTTTTACGGCGGTGGCGGCGATGCCGTCGTCGAGGATACGCATCAGATCACGGAAGTCGCAAAGCTGCGCTGGCCGGGAATGCCGGTCGTGCTCTTCGGGCACAGCATGGGATCCCTCGTCGTGCGCTGCTATCTTCAGAAATACGACGGCGAACTGGAAGGACTGATCGTCAGCGGGAGTCCGAGCAAGAATCCGGTTCTTGGCATGGGCAAGGCAATCGTCGGCGTACAGAAGGCTTTCCACGGCGATCGCTATAAGAGCCCTCAGGTCAATAAAATGGCCTTCAGCGGATACCTGAAAAACATCGAAAACCCGCAGAGCGATTTTGCATGGCTTTCCGTAAATCCGGACAACGTGGCCGCCTATGAAAAAAGCGAGTACTGCGGATTCCCGTTCACGCTGGACGGCTTCAAGGGACTCTTCGACCTGATGGGCACGACCTACAGCAGCAAGGGATGGGGCGTCAAGAATCCGAAGCTTCCGATCCTGTTCATTTCCGGGAAAGAAGATCCGTGCATCGGAAGCGCACAGAATTTCAAATTTGCCGTCGACCACATGCGCTCTCTCGGCTATTCCAACATCCGCGGAAAAATGTACGACGGCATGCGTCATGAGATTCTGAACGAGACCAACCATCAGATAGTCTATGACGATATCTGCAAATGGATGAAACAGTCCGGCCTGATAAAATAGCCCGACAGCATGCAGGGCTTTTGGTATTTGACATTCCGGCGCAGGAAACTATAATAACATATAAAATATTCTGAGGGTATCAGGAGGACAGTAAAATGGTTGAGAAAAAAGATCTGGACTGGGGGAACCTGACATTTGCCTATCAAGTGACCGACAAACGCTATGTTTCCAATTTCAAGAACGGTGCCTGGGATGACGGTGCGCTGATTGACGATGCGACGATTACGATCAGTGAATGCGCAGGCGTCCTTCAGTATTCGCAGTCCGTATTCGAAGGCCTTAAGGCTTATACGACGGCAGACGGACGGACGGTTACTTTCCGTCCGGACCTGAACGGATCCCGTCTGGAGGATTCCGCAAAGCGTCTGGAGATTCCGGTTTTCCCGAAGGAACGCTTCGTGGATGCGGTCGAGCAGGTCGTCCGGGCAAATGAAGCATGGGTCCCGCCTTACGGCACCGGCGCTTCTCTTTACATCCGTCCTTACATCTTCGGCTCTTCACCCGTCATCGGCGTGAAGCCGGCTGAAGAATATCAGTTCCGCATGTTCACGACTCCGGTCGGCCCGTACTTCAAGGGCGGTGCAAAGCCGATCACTCTGAAGATTTCCGATCTGGACCGTGCGGCACCTCGCGGCACAGGATGCATCAAGGCCGGACTGAACTATGCCATGAGCCTTCAGGCAATTGTCCAGGCCCATAAGGAAGGCTTTGACGAGAATCTGTATCCGGATTCAGCAACCCGTTCAAAGGTCGAGGAAACAGGCGGAGCGAACGTCATTTTCATCAAGGGAAATAAGTTCGTCACGGTTAAGTCCCCGTCGATTCTTCCGTCCATCACGCGCCGTTCGCTGGAGTACGTCGCAGAACATTATCTCGGAATGGAAGTCGAGGAACGCGAGATTCCGCTGGCCGAACTTCCTGAGTTCGAGGAAATGGGCCTCTGCGGAACAGCGGCAGTCATCTGCCCGGTCGGAAAGATTATCGACCACGGCAAAGAAATCGCTTTCCCGTCCGGCATGGAGAAGATGGGCCCGAAGGTCCAGAAGCTCTACGACACGCTCGTCGGCATCCAGCTGGGAACCGTCGAAGCACCGGAAGGATGGATTTACGAAATCAAATAAAGACCAAAGCAGCCCTGACCTGCGTCAGGGCTGTTTTATGCCTTAAAATCCTTACGGCGTCTCGTCGGTTCCTTTTGCATTGAAGACCGTTTCCAGTTCATGGATCACTTCCATGTCGTCGGCGGACAGTTTCAGGTTCGTCGCGATCTTCCGGCCGTCCGGAGTCGTCACCGTACAGTCGATGACCGTTCCTTCCCGGATCGTCTTCGGATAGACGGCCTGCGCCCACGGAAGCAGCTTCGGATGATTCTTTGAAAAACGTTCCCAGAGACCTTTCAGTTTGAACAGATTGACAGGATTGAACATCTTGATCGCCTTCTTCAGTTTTTATAGTCCACGTGCGCCGCTGCCGCCTGTCTGGCCTGCTCGCTCCGCGGGATATTGTAGATCCTGTTTCCCTTTTTAAAATTGGCGCCCGTCTGCTTGAAATGAAACGGCACCTCGTATTTCACGCACTCTTCCATCATGGTCAGCACCCAGGCAAAATCGCACAGCCGTGCCTCCGGTCCGGATTCGCCGCCGCAGATGACATTTTCCAGCACGCCCGGATACTGCTCCAGGTATTTCTCGATATGGATCTCCTCCAGCATCGGCTCGCAGATGATCGATTTGTGCCGGATCGGCAGTTCCATATAAACCGGAAGACGTCTGTCGGCCATGGCCTGGTTCTCACAGGTGCAGCAGACAGAAACATTCTCATAGCCGCTTCCCCAGTCAGACGGCAGACTTTCGCGGAAACGCTCCGGTCTTTTCGTGACCATGAAAAAATCAAGGTCGGAACGGGTCCTGATCATTTCCCAGGCCTCTTTTCTCCACTCATCCGCATTCTTATGGAAGAAATCGGAAGTAAAGCAGGTATAGACGATGCCTTCGTCTGCCTGCAGCTTATAGCTGCCGTGCCGGTCTTTCCGGACCGGCAGATCGAAAGTTTTCGTTTTCGCCACGACCGACGAATCTTTTCCGAATTCCGCATCCCGGCGGTACACATAACAGTGGGCGCACCCGGGCGAGATCTTTGTACAGCCGTGCCAGGGATTCCATTCCGGCATGATTTCCTCCGCCGTTTTCCGTCTGTTTTTATTGGTTTTTATTCACGATTCTCGTCTCATATTTTCCGCTTTCCAGATTGATGAAGCGCACGAAAAGAGAGACTTTATTTTCCTCATTCAGGCTGGACCACAAAAGGTCCGTAAACTCATCGATGGTTCCCGGAATCGAGACCGTCTTCGGCTCGCCTTCATAGCTCGGCAGCGGATCCCCATCCCCAAGATACGTACTGATGAAATGGCCGGTGCCCGGAAGCGCGGGCGTATAGGAATAGGTGAAGCGCCGGCAGCTGTCCGGGTTTCCTTCCGCGCTTTTGATAATCGAAAGCGCATAGTTGAAATTCACGCCTGTCAGATGGATAATGCCGGAAATGCGCGGCGTGTAGTTCGGTGCATCCGGTTCAAATTTCCGGAGGCGCAGGGACTGCTCGAACGTTTCCTGACGGTCCATCCCGACTGCGATCGTGTCCGTCTGATCTCCGTTCGTCACGATGGTCTTGTTTCCCAGGACACGCACCGGCGCATAGATAATCAGGCTCGGGTCTTCCATTTTCGACTCATCGAAGGCCTGCGTCCTGATTCCCTCGCCGTCCTCGACAAAAATTCGGTTCCTGGAATTGGCGCTTCGTCCCATAATGAAATAGGCTGCCGCCGCGCTTTCTCCGCCGGCGGATGCCCCCAGGACGATGCCCCGTCCCGGATAGCTGTTGTTCCTCAGTTCCTCTGCCAGATCAATCCTGCTCATGGTCTTCCTTTCCTTTTCCGGCAAGCTTCCGGAAACCTTTGATATAATGGCTGTTCATCATTTCCAGAAATGCTTCCAGTTTCCATCGCGGCAGGGTCTTGTGATCCATCTGTCCGAGGAAACGGAACGGCATGTCGTCCATCATGCTCTCCATCATCACCTGGGAGGCGGCATCGGCACCGAACTTTTTCATTGCCACATTTTTTCCGATGCCGAGGACTGCCTGTCCTAGTTTTCTTTCCTTCAGATCCATCAGCGTGGAATTCATCGTATAGGGCGTTCCCGGCTTCCGCGTCCGCCGCGTCAGTTTTCTGCCCAGCACCGCATAGAATTCCGGTATGGAAATATCAAACGTCTTCTGATCCAGATCATAGTAGCACGGTGCGCTTTCCCGGTAATCCGGTTCTTCTCCCGGATCCCCCGCTGCCGTGATTTCCGTCTTCAGACGAATGTCCCTGCTGGAGGATCCGATGCGGATTTCGTAGGTTCCGCCTTCGATATACCATCCGCCCGTCCGCACGTTCCAGATGGAAAAATCCCGTGCACCAAACGAGAAGCGGACTTCTTTTTCTTCACCCGGCTCCAGGCGGATCTTCGCAAATCCCTTCAGTTCCTGCTCCGCCCGGAACAGCTGAGGATCTTTCTTGGAAATGTAAGCCTGGACGACTTCCGCGCCTGCTGCATTTCCGGTATTCTTTACCCGGCAGGAGACTTCCGTGCAGCCGCTGCCGTCAAATGTCTCCCGGCTGATTTTCAGGTCCGTATATTCAAAGGACGTATAGGACAGTCCGTGTCCGAACGGGAAGGAAACCTCCGCCTTTGCCGTATCATAATACCGGTAGCCGACAAAAATGCTTTCCCTGTATTCCACAGACTTCGGATATCCCGGGAAATAGGCAAAGCTGGGATTGTCTTCCAGCTTCAGCGGCCAGGTCTCGGCCAGTTTTCCCGAAGGATTCACTTCCCCCAGGAGAACATCCGCGATGGCTTCCCCTCCTGCCTCGCCCGGCAGATAAGCCGCCAGGATGGAACGCGCCGACGTCTTCCAGGATGTGTCGATGACCGACCCGCCCATCAGGATGACGGCCAGGTTCGGATTGACTTCGGAAACCTGACGGATCAGCTCCGTCATGCAGGAAGGCATGAAAAGATCTTCGCGGTCAAACCCCTCCGACTCATAGGCATCCGGAAGTCCCGCGAAAAGATAGACGATGTCCTTGCCCTTCGCCGCGGCGCAGGCTTCCCTGATCAGCGTCTCATCCGGTTCCTCACAGTTCAGGTCATATCCCGGCGCATAGTCGAAGCTGACCCCGTGACGGATCAGTTCATCATACGGGCAGTCAAGCAGATTCGGAACGATGTGGGAACTGCCGGCACCCTGGTATCTCATTTTCCTGGCCATGGCTCCGATGACAGCCGTCTTCTGCTGCGCCCGTCCCGGGAGCAGACCGCCTTCATTTTTCAGAAGGACGCACGATTCCGCCGCTGCCCGGCGCGCGATTTCATGATGCGCCTTTTTATCATAGACCAGCGGTTCTCTCTCCTGTGCTTTCAGGATCAGCTCCGCGATGCGAACCGCCGTTCTGTCAAGTTCCTCTTCGGAAAGCGAGCCGTTCTTCAGGGCCTTCAGGACATCCTCCGCATTTTCAGGGCCGCTGTACGGCATCTCCAGATCGCAGCCTGCCTTGACTCCGGCAGCCCGGTCGCTGACGGCGCCCCAGTCGGAAACCACGAGTCCCTTAAATCCGAATTCCTTCCGCAGGATATCCGTCAGGAGTTTCTTATTCTCGCTGTTGTAGACTCCCCACAGCCGGTTGTAGGATGCCATGACGGTCCAGGGCTGCGTCCGGCTCACGGCCTTTTCAAAAGCCGGCAGATAGATTTCCCTGAGTGCCCGGTCATCGACGACCGAATCCGTGACCAGCCGTCCCTTCTCCTGGCTGTTGCATGCGAAATGTTTCAGCGACGTGCCGACCTTCTGGCTCTGCACGCCGTCAATAAAGCCGCAGGCCATCTCTCCTGCCGCATACGGATCCTCACTGAAATATTCAAAGTTCCGGCCTCCGAGCGGATTCCTCTTGATATTGACGCCCGGTCCCAGAAGGACGGAAATATTTTCCTGACGGCATTCCTCTCCGATTGCCGTCCCGATGTCCTTCATCAGGGACGGATCAAAAGAGCACGCGGTCGTTGCGGAAGTCGGGAAGCAGGTCGCCGGAATGCTTTCATTTTCCCCGGTTTCGACGGCATGCGTCTTTCTCAGGCCGTTCGGTCCGTCGCTGACGCGGATTTCCGGCAGGCCTTTTTCCGGGTAGCTGACAAGATTCCAGAAATCCTTCCCTGAACAGAGTGCGGCTTTCTCTTCCGCAGTCAGTTTCCGGACGATTTCTTCCGCTCTCTCTTTCCGTTCTTCTGCATTCATGAGTCTTTCTCCTTTGCTTTCCATCTGCTGTCGATAAAATATGCCAGATACCCCACGGCGATATACACCGCGGCAATCAGAATCACATTCAGTACCACCCGCGGAAGACCGAGACGGTCCGCATCGAGGAACGGATACGGATATTTCGATCCCGTTTCAGATCCGAGGGAAGATCCGGTGCCGGCCGCCGCCGTTACGAACGCCAGATAAAAAACCGGCAGCGCCGTCCAGACCAGAGGCCAGAACTTCCCGATTCTTCCTTTCCGGTCGAACAGGAAATAATCCAGGACTGTCATGACCGGAACGACATCGTGCAGGAAAATCAGGGAAGCCTTGAAGCTCCCCGAGGAATTCGCAAAAAGATTCCCCAGAAGAATGGCTGCGACCAGTCCCGTCAGAAGAATCGCCATCGTGACAATTCCCTTGAAGACCGGCAGCCAGGTTTCCGATTCCCCTGTCCTTCCCTTCGGAGTGCACAGAAGAAAAATCACATCGCCCGTAAAATAAATCAGCACGAACAGGTTGGACAGGTTCGTGAAATAGGCAAAGATTTCCGGGCGGAACTGACCCTCCGGGATTCCGCAGGTCAGCATCAGTCCTGCTGCCGTGCAGGCAATGATGACGGTTTTATATAAAATTGAAAGTTTACGGCTGCGAATATGCAAATCAGCTGCCTCCGCCGAAGAACTTCGCCAGCGGCTGCAGGGTATCATTCAGGGCTGAAATGGCGGCATTCAGTGTCTTGGTATCGATATTGCTTACTGCCTGCTGCAGGGATTTGACCGCCGTATTCATGGAATCGACGTCGAATTCCGCGACCGCATCCTTCAGTTCTCCTACCGCCCCGTTCAGGCTGTCTACGTTCACGTTCTCAATCATCGGGATGATTTCCGTGTTGACCATGGAAAGTGATTTATTGGCAAGCGTGATCGTCTTGATCAGGCCGGGTCCGATAATGATTCCGAAAACCAGAGCCGTGCAGAGAATCCCGGCAAGCATAATCGCATTGATGCGGCTTGCCAGAAGCTGCTTCTTCATGATTTTCAGAAGCTCGTCTGTCCTGTCGCCGGAGCCTGACTCCGCCGGTCCCACATTTCCCGGTGCCTGTTCCGTCATTTCGCCTCTTGCCTGATCATATACCTCATTTTCCATGATCCCTCTCCTCTCGATTGGCACAAAATAAAAACAGCGGCACCATTCCCATGGTGCCGCCTTATTTAACCCTCTATGATTTTTACATAATAATTCCTGTTCCTCGGTCCGTCAAATTCGCAGAAATAAATATCCTGCCAGATGCCGAGAACCAGCCGTCCGTCTTCCAGGATGATGTTCTGGGAAGCTCCCACAGCAGAGGATTTCATATGGGCATAGGAATTTCCTTCCTCATGAAGATACTCATTGTCATAGGTCGGAAAGACTTTGGAATACCCATACAGGAAATCGTGCTGGACATCGGGATCCGTATTTTCGTTGATCGTGATCCCGGCCGTCGTATGCGGGCAGAAAACCGTGACCAGTCCGGAAATGATTCCGCTCTTGCGGACATCTTCGCGGATATCCTCCGTTATGGAAATCATTTTTTCCTTTTCGGATACAGCCAGCTGATGTTTGAACAGGTTCATTTCATTCCTCCGGAACGATAAATTCCTGGATATCGCTGAGCAGTTCGTCGCACTGCTCCGAATGAATGACGCAGGACAGAGGCTTGTCCAGGTCAAGGCTTAAAATTCCCATGATTGATTTTCCGTCAATGATATACCTGCCTGTCAGCAGATCGACATCAAACGGATACTTGGAAACCTTCGTCACGAACTTCTTCACGCCGTCGATATCGCTGAGCTTAATTGTCAGTTTCTTCATTTAAATCACCCCCTTCAGATTCATTTTCAGGATTCAAATACTTTTCTCGGAAGCCTTCGTTTGATGTCGGCGAAGACTTTCTCGTCATCCAGCTGGACATAGACTTTTTTCTTCTCTGCGCCCTCTGCAATCACGATGACATACGGTTTATTCTCCGGATCCAGCGCGGAATAATCATAGACCGTATAACCGTTCTGATAGCTGTCCAGCTCGTGCGAACCGAGCGGAGCAACGCACTCGACATTCGCAAAATCCAGGGTCATCAGTTTCTTCCGTTTCTGCTGGGAAAAGATCTCATCGATGTCGAGTTCTCCGTTTACATAGAGATACTCGTATTCCACGTGCATTCTCGGAAATACGAAATAGCAGGCGACAGCAAAACCGAGAGCTGCCAGAAACACAAACGGACTGAAGAAAATGCCCGCCGCGCAGCTTGCTGCTACGATGGCAATCATCAGAACACGCGGATTGCCGCATCCTGCCCCCGGTCTTTTCTTTTTACCAGTATTTCAGAATATAAATCGCTCATTCGGCACCCTCCGGTTTCTGATGCATAGATAGATTTTAACACAAAAAAGGGACAGCGTCTATGACGCAGTCCCTTTTTGAAAGCCAGTCAGACAAAAACATTTTTCTTCCGGAAAAGAAGATTACATCATTCCCATTCCGCCTGCCCCGCCCTGCGGCATCGGCGGCTGCGGCTCTTTCTTCGTGGCAACTGCAGACTCTGTCGTCAGCAGTGTTGCCGCTACGGAAGTCGCGTTCTGAAGAGCGGATCTGGAAACCTTGACAGGATCCAGGATTCCTTCCTTCACCATGTCGATGTATTCATCCGTCAGCGCATTGTAGCCGACGCCGACCTTGGACTCGCGTACCTTGTTGACAATGACTTCGCCCTGTTTTCCAGCATTGACCGCGATGCGGTACAGCGGGGATTCCAGAGCCTTCTGGACAATCTTCGCGCCTGTCTTCTCATCGCCTTCCAGCGAATCGATGAGGCCTGCCAGCTTGTCTGCCGCATGGATGTAGGCAGAACCGCCGCCTGCGATGATGCCTTCCTCAACAGCTGCCTTCGTGGCATTCAGGGCATCTTCCATACGAAGCTTCTTATCCTTCATTTCGGTCTCTGTCGGTGCGCCGACGCGGATAACCGCTACGCCGCCGGACAGCTTTGCAAGACGTTCCTGAAGTTTTTCTTTATCGAAATCTGATTTCGTCTCAGCGATCTGCGCTTTGATCTGGGCGATTCTGCCCTGGATATCCTTCTTGTCTCCCTCGCCGGAAACAATGACGGTATTCTCCTTCTGGATCTTGACGGATTTTGCACGTCCGAGCTGATCGATGGTAACATCCTTCAGATCAATGCCGAGTTCATCGGAAACAACCGTGCCGCCTGTCAGGATGGCGATATCCTTCAGCATGTCTTTTCTTCTGTCGCCGTAGCCCGGAGACTTGACGGCAACGACATTGAACGTGCCTCTCAGCTTGTTGACGATGAGGGTCGTCAGTGCTTCGCCTTCAACGTCTTCAGCAATGATCAGGAGCTGAGCTCCCTGTTTGACGATCTGCTCCAGAAGCGGAAGGAGATCCTGGATGCTGCTGATCTTCTTGTCGACGATCAGGATGTACGGCTCTTCCAGATTGGCTTCCATCTTCTCCATATCGGTGCACATGTAAGCGGAAATATAGCCGCGGTCGAACTGCATGCCTTCGACGAGGTCAAGCTCCGTCTTCATGGTCTTGCTCTCTTCAATGGTAATGACGCCGTCCTTGGAGACCTTCTCCATGGCATCTGCCACCATGCCGCCGACTTCTTCATCACCGGAAGAAACGGCTGCGACACGTGCGATCTGTTCTTTGCCGTTGACCGGCTTGCTCATCTTTACGAGTGCATCCACAGCGGCATCCGTAGCCTTCTGCATGCCTTTTCTCAGGATGATCGGGTTGGCGCCTGCTGCCAGGTTTCTCATTCCTTCATGAACCATTGCCTGGGCAAGGACCGTAGCGGTCGTCGTGCCGTCGCCGGCTACGTCATTCGTCTTGGAGGCAACTTCCTTGATCAGCTGTGCTCCCATGTTTTCGAATCCGTCTTCCAGATCGATTTCCTTGGCAATTGTCACGCCGTCATTGGTAATGGTCGGTGCGCCGTAGGATTTGTCCAGAACAACATTTCTGCCTTTCGGGCCGAGTGTCACGCGGACGGTATCCGCAAGTTTGTCTACGCCTCTCTGAAGCGCTTCCCTGGCTTCCTCGCCAGTCTTGATTTCTTTAGACATGATGTGTTTTCCTCCTAGATTCTTCTTTTATCATTCAACGACTGCCAGGATATCGGACTGTTTTACGATGATGTATTTCTCATCCTTGCCGATCTTGACTTCGGTGCCTGCATATTTTGAATAGATAACCTTCTGGCCCTTCTTGACTTCCATCTTTACTTCGTTTCCGTCAACCATGCCGCCCGGCCCTACTGCGATCACTTCCGCCTGCTGCGGTTTTTCCTGTGCTTTGTCCGGAAGGATGATTCCGGATTTCGTCGTCTCTTCTGCTTCAAGTTCTTTTAATACAACCCTGTCTCCCAATGGAACTAACTTCATTGAAAACTACCTCCTTGGTCAATGATGATCTTTCGAATTTGTTAGCACTCAAATAATAAGAGTGCTAACATCTAGCAATTAATATACTCCCCGACGGATATGATGTCAAGGCTTTTTGTTTAAAAATTTGCGCAAAAAAGCCGTCCGGGAAATGATTCCCCGCACGGCCTGCCTGTCTTATTTCTTATTCCGTCTTTCCTTGATTTCATCCAGTTCGTCGAAGATGTAGTCGTTCAGGACTTTGATGTAGGTCCCTTTCATTCCGGAAGAGCGGGACTCGATCACCCCGGCGCTCTCGAATTTCCGCAGCGCATTGACGATGACGGAACGCGTAATGCCGACCCGGTCGGCGATCCTGCTGGCAACCAGGATGCCTTCCCTGCCCTGAAGCTCGTCGAAGATATGGATGATGGCTTCCAGCTCCGAATAGGACAGGGTGGAGAAGGCAGATTTCACGACCTGCACTTTCCGCTCATCTTCGGCATTCTCCTCATCCACGGACCGCATCATTTCCAGTCCGACGACAGTCGTGCCGTATTCGCTGACGATGATGTCGTCGATGTCGTACGGCTGCAGGGCCCGGTAGGAAAAAACCGTCCCCAGCCTCTCGCCGGCAATTTCAATCGGATTGATGACGGCCTTGTAATCCCTGGCATTCCTGCTTTCAAATCCCAGCGTCGAAAGATCGACATTTTCCTTAGTCGAAAGTACGCCCAGGAACCTCTCGTTCAGAAGCGGATCCACATAGCCGCCGATCTTGTCCGCGATCAGTTCCGTGATTTCTTCAACCCCTTCGCACATCCCCACTCCGAGGACTTTCCCCTTTTTGCTGATGACGAGGATATTCGAATCCAGCGTTTCGACCATGACGCTGCAGATATCATTGAATACAACGTAGGAAGTGCTGGTGTTATGCAGAAGTTTATTGATTTTTCGTGTCTTGTCCAGAAGCTGTACGCTCATGCTGTCCCCTTTCTGCCTGAAAATGGCCCGGTCTCAAATAATAGCATAAAAATACCGTCAACGCAATCGGATGACGGCATTTTTCACAATATTCCCTTAATTTCCAGATTTTATTTTAATTTTCAGAATTTTTATTGGGTTCCCTGTAGCCGCATTTTTCATCGGAGCAGACGAGGCTGTTCCCTCTTTCCGTCATGTAGCTGCCGCATTTCGGGCATTTCTTTTCAGACGGCTTTGTCCAGGACATGAAGCTGCATTCCGGACTGTTCTCGCAGCCGTAATACCTTCTGCCCTTCCGGGTTCTCTTCAGGACGACTTCGCCGCCGCACAGCGGACATTTCACGCCGACCTTTTCGAAATAAGGCTTTGTGTTGCGGCACTCCGGAAAGCCCGGGCAGGCGAGGAATTTCCCGTGGGGGCCGTATTTGATGACCATGTGGCGGCCGCAGTTCTCGCAGATGACATCGGTCACCTCATCCTCGATCTTGACCTGTTCAAGATCCTTGTCGGCTGCCTTGACCGCCTTGTCCAGATCCGGATAGAAATTGCGGATCAGCGTCTTCCAGTCAACCGTTCCTTCTGCGACGCCGTCCAGCAGCGCTTCCATGTTCGCCGTGAAGTTTTCATCAACGATTGTCGGAAACTGCTTTTTCATAATGCCGTCCACGACTTCGCCGAGTTCGGTAATATACAGGTTCTTCTGCTCTTTCGTCACGTAGCGGCGGGCCAGGATCGTGGAAATGATCGGCGCATAGGTACTCGGGCGTCCGATGCCGAGTTCCTCCAGGGCCTTCACGAGCGAAGCTTCCGTATAGTGTGCCGGCGGCTGCGTGAAATGCTGCTCGGGATCGAATTCCCGGAACGTTAATTTCGTATCCGCGGTAATCGAGTTCAGCATCATGGATCCCGAAGCCTTTTCATCCTCATCCGAAGTGTAGACATTCATGAATCCTGCGGAGCGGATCTTCGATGCGGAAACCGTGAAATAATACTCACCGGCCTGAATACGCACGTTGACGGTATCATAAACGGCATTCGCCATGCGGCTGGCCGTAAATCTTTTCCAGATCAGCTGATAGAGACGGAACTGGTCATGCGTCAGCGATTCCTTCAGGCGGACCGGCGTCCGTTCGATGTCTGTCGGACGGATTGCCTCATGGGCATCCTGAACATTGATTTTTCCGGCGGGAGCTGCTGCGGAAGTTTTTCCGACGGCATCCTCCCCGTAGGCTTCGGCGATGTACTTCTTTGCTGCCGCATCGGCCTCATCCGCGATACGCGTGGAATCCGTACGGAGGTAGGTAATGACGCCGACCGTGCCGTTTCCCTTGATATCGATTCCTTCATAGAGCTGCTGCGCGATGCGCATGGTCTTGGAAGTCGAGAAATTCAGCGTCTTGGAAGCTTCCTGCTGCAGGGTCGAAGTCGTGAACGGAAGCGGAGCTTTCTTGATCCGCTCGGAAGACTTCGTATCTGCCACGCGGTAGGAGACTCCTTCGAGCTTCTTCAGGATTTCATCCAGTTCCTCTTTCGAGGAAATCGTTTCTTTTTTATCCCTGCCGTAGAAATGGGCAGTCAGCGGCTGCTTTTCGCCTTCCGCCGCCAGCTCTGCATCCAGGGTCCAGTATTCAGACGGAATGAATGCATTGATCTCATCTTCCCGGTCCGCAATGATACGGAGGGCGACCGACTGGACGCGTCCTGCCGAAAGGCCTCTCTTCACCTTTGCCCAGAGCACCGGGCTGATTTCATATCCGACCATGCGGTCCAGCACGCGTCTTGCCTGCTGGGCATCCACAAGGTTCATATCGATTTCCCTGGGATTCTTCAGGGCTTCCTTAACCGCATTTTTCGTGATCTCATTGAAAGAGATCCTCTTCATTTTCTTCTGATCCAGATTCAGCGCCGCAGCCAGATGCCACGAAATCGCTTCTCCCTCACGGTCAGGGTCGGTTGCAAGATAAACATGATCCGCATTCTTTGCTTCCTTGCGGAGCTTGGCAAGAAGATCCCCCTTGCCGCGGATCGTGATATATTTCGGTTCAAAGTCATGTTCCGTGTCGATTCCCATCTGACTCTTGGGAAGATCGCGGACATGTCCCATGGATGCTTCCACATCATAATTCGGACCAAGAAATTTCTTGATCGTTTTTACCTTGGCAGGCGACTCAACTATAACCAGATTCTTCGTCAATTTAAGTCCTCCCTGATGCAAAAATACTGCAGAAAACCGGCCTCAAAAGTCCGACAGTAAATCACTATACGACAAAAGATTTCCTTTTGCAAGGATTTTCGGAGGCCGTTCCGGCATCAGGTCCGGACATAAAGGTTCCTCGAACATTCGGCTGCAAGCCCGGAAATTTCCAGTTCAATCAGTGCCGAAGCCGTTTCTTCTATATTAAACGGGAGGATTTTCAGCAGTTCCTCCATCGGGGCGGGATCGGAAGAAAGTGCCTCCCAGACCGTCCGCGCTGCTTCCGAAAGGCCCGGAGGAAGGCTTTTCACCGTCTTTCTCCGATGTCCCGTGGCACCGCCGTCCGTCATTCCGGCACGGTCGCCTTCGGCATCTCTTCCGGAATACCGGCCGCGGTTCCGGTAATCCTCTTTTCCTCTTCTGCTCCCGTCATAAGCCGACCCATCCGTCAAATGAAGCTCGCTCAGAATCGCCTCCGGGCTGTACGCAATCCCCGCGCCCTGGGCAATCAGGTAATTGCATCCGTCCGAAAGAAGATCCCCCACCCGTCCGGGCAGCGCAAATACCGTCTTCCCCTGCTCGAGGGCGAAATCGGCCGTGATGAGGGAACCCGATTTCATTTTCGCCTCGATGACCAGGACGATGTCCGCCAGTGCGCTGATGATGCGGTTCCTCTGCGGAAAATGGCAGGAGAGAGGCGGCGTCCCCGGTTCCAGCTCCGAAAGGATGCCTCCGCTTTTCATGATCCGGTCATACAGGACCCGGTTGCCGGGCGGATAGCAGATGTCGACTCCGCAGCCGAGCACGGCGTACGTCCTCCCTCCGGCATGCAGGGCTCCTTCCTGCGCATAGGAGTCCACGCCGACAGCCATGCCGCTGATGATCTGTACGCCGTAGGAAGCAAGCACCCTGCCGAATTCAAATGCCTGCATGTGCCCGTAATAATCGCACTGCCTCGCACCGACAATGGCCACCGACGGCCTGTCTTCCGGAAGTTTTCCGAGACAGTAGAGACGCTTCGGCATCCCTTTATACGGGCGCAGGCGCTGCGGGTAATCCGGATCTTCCTCCGAAAAAATGCACATGCCGCTGACTGATTTTTTCTCTGTCCGGTCTTCCATCACTGCCTCCAGTATTTTCTGTCGATTGCCCGGTAAAAGATTGCTTCCGAGACATGCTTCCCGCAGATCTTTCCGGCACCGTCCAGATCCGCGACGGTGCGCGCCACTTTGACGATGCGGTGATAGCCGCGCGCGGACAGCTTCATTTTCCGGAAAGCTTTCTTCAGAAGTTCTTCCGCGTCTGCCGTCATTTCGCAGAACTCCGGTATCCTGTTGGCCGGAATCTCGGAATTGAAACGGATGGCGGATCCTTTGAAGCGTTCCCGCTCGATTTCATGCACCCGCTTCACCTCCTTCCGGATGGCCGCGGACGTCAGTTCCCGGCTGCCCGGAGAGGTCAGCTCTTCATAGGAAACAGCCGGGGCCTCGACGCACAGGTCGATGCGGTCAAGCAGCGGCTGTGAAATTTTATTCATATAGCGGCTGATGTCCGCAGGCAGGCAGGAGCACCGATTCATATCGGGGTAGTAGCCGCACGGACAGGGATTCATCGCTGCCAGAAGCAGAAAATTCGCCGGGAAGCGATAAGTCCCGGAAGAACGCGCAATCGTGATCTCGCGGTCTTCCAGCGGCTGCCGCAGGATCTCCAGCGCGGTCCGCGAGAACTCCGGCATTTCATCGAGGAAGAGGATGCCGCGGTGGGCAAGGGTGATCTCGCCCGGCTTCGGAATCAGTCCGCCCCCGGCCAGCGCCTGCGGTGAAAGCGAATGATGCGGAGACCGGAAGGGCCGGGTTCCCATGATCGGACTGTCCGGCGGAAGCAGCCCGGCAATGCTGTAGATCTTCGTGATTTCCAGACTCTCATCCAGCGTCAGTTCCGGGAGGATTGTCGGGATCCGCCTGGCCAGCATGGTCTTCCCCGAACCGGGCGGACCGATCATCAGCAGGTTGTGGAAACCTGCCACCGCGATCATGGCTGCCCTCTTGACGGCTTCCTGGCCGTGGATATCGGAAAAGTCTTCTGTATAATCATTCAGCTTCGGAAGCGGGGCCGCCGCGGAAGGATGTTCGGGAATGACCCCGTCCCGGATCAGACGGATTGCCTCCGTGAGGTTCTGTACGCCGATCACGGAAATGCCCCCGACCGCCCGTCCCTCGCTTTCATTTGCCAGAGGAACGATACACATCCTGCAGCCGTTCTCCCTCGCTTTCATGACGGTGACCAGAACACCGGTTACCGGATTGACTTCTCCGTTCAGGGAAAGCTCGCCCAGCATCATGATTCCCGGCAGGCGGTCCGGCGGAAGAATTCCGTCCGAGGAGAGGATTGCCATCGCAATCGGAAGGTCGAAGCGGGAGCCGTCCTTGCGGATGTCCGCCGGGGAAATGTTGATGGTGATCCGTTTCGGCGGCAGGGCAATGCCTTCATTTTTCAGGGCGGTGCGGACACGGTCCTGTGCCTCCTTGACCTGGGACGTCAGATACCCGACCATCGTAAAGGTGGGCAGTCCGTCGCTGACATCCGCTTCAACGTACACGGGAACAGCCTCGACGCCGACAATGGCCGTCGAAAGAACACGGTTGAACATGGCAGAACCTCTTTCATTTTTCAGTGGGATCGGGAAACAGCAGAATTGGAAATGACCTGTTCTTTTATTATAGACGGAGAGCGGAATTTGAAAACAGATTCAGGGCAGAAAGGAAAAAGAATGACAGAAAAAGAAAAAACACGCCTACTTTTCCGGACCTTCCGGGCAGCAGGCGTGATGATATCCGCAGGTTTTATGAATACAGAAGCATCCTATTTTATTTTCAGGTAATTACTCCTGATCTCATTGATCAGCCAGCTCATGCCTTCTTTTCCGAACTTCGCAGCAACGGCACCGAAATCCATCATACCTCCGGAAACATTTTCCAGTTCCTCGTCATTGACCGGGCCGTTTTTCTTTTCGTGGTTCGCCGCATTTTTCAGGGTGGCCCCGATGTCTTCCATTTCCTCATCGGAGAGAACCAGCCCGTTCTGTGCAAACAGCTGCTGCATTTCCGGGAGTTCCCTGCAGGCATATAATTTTTCGACAAACTCTTTATCATTCATCAATTCATCAATTTTTTCCATGACCGGCACCCCGTTTCTCTATGAGGTTTCTCTCAAGTATCTTCATCTTATAAAACAATCTACAACAAAAGTGCAACAAAAAAGCGGCCTGTACAGGGCAGACCGCCGAAATGACTTTTATTTTTTGGCCGCGCAGGCACAGCCGATGCAGGTAACTGCAGCGCTGCAGGCTCCGCAGGAAACCATCGCGATGCACCCGATGATCAGCCCTGCGAGCGATGTATAGAATCCCGCTTTCTGAAGGCCGCCCGCATATCCTTTTTTCTTGGCATTTGCCGCCAGGACAAGACCGGCGATGCCCAGGGCAATCGGCAGTACCAGGAAGATGAAATTGAGCCAGGCAAAAATTCCCGACATCAGCGCAAAAATCAGGGCTCCGGCACCGACAATCGTTGCCGCCAGCGCCTCGTTGTATCCGTCGCCCGACTGCTGCCCGTTCGGCTGCGACTGGCCGTACTGCTGCGGCTGGCCGTACTGCTGTGACTGGTTGTACTGCTGTGACTGATTATTAAACTGCTGCGACTGGCTGAACTGCTGCGACTGGTTGAACTGCTGTGACTGGTCAAACTGCTGCGACCGGCCGGCCTGCTGTGACTGACCCTGCTGCCCTGCCTGACGGAACGTCTCATCGCTCTGCTGCCGGTAATTCTGCTGGGCCTGATCGAACTGCTGCTGAGCCCGGTCAAAATTCTGCGCAGCATCAGAACCTGCGCTGCGGCTGTCCGCCTTAAGCTGTTCAGCCTCCGCTTTCCACTGCTCACGCATGGCTTCGGCTTTGGCCGCCGCTTCCTTCTGCGTCTTTTCAAATTCTTCCCTGGCAGGCGCCTGACTTTCGGCAAAATCCTGCTGCGCCTTCGCTTCCGCAGCATCCTGGACTTTCTGCCAGTCTTCCTCTGAAGCTGCACCCTCAATCTTTTTTTCGTCCATTTTCAGTCCTCCGTGCTTTGGGATTACGGTTTCATTTTACCGTCGGGCTCAGACCCTGTCAATTCCCGGATCCGCAGGATATCCGTCTCCTCCGGCGGCGCTTCGCACTCCAGTTCCAGATGAAGCTCCTGCTGCGGATGCGGGGCACTCTGCTGACGGATTCCCTCCGCGTCGAAAATCCCTCTGACGCAGGCCCTGACATTCCGTCCGTCGGGTTTCATGATTTCAATTTCATCCCCGGCAGAGAATTTGTTTTTCTGGGAAATGACCCATCTCCCGGCCTCGTCCTCTCTTTCAAGGATGCCGAGGTAAGTATATCCCTTCACATAGGTATTGCTGTCATAAATCTGCGCTTCCTCATTCGGTTTCCCATAGAAGAATCCGGTCGTGAACTGCCGGTACGTACAGTCGGAAATCTGTTCCTGATACCATTTCAGGTTCTTCTCATACAGGGCGGGATCTTTTTCAAAATCCGCCATGGCTTTCCGGTAGGTACGCGCAGCGGTCGCCACATAAAGCGCATTCTTCATCCGTCCTTCGACCTTGAAGCTGTCGATTCCCGCGTCGTAAAGATCGGGCAGGTGATCCACCATGCACAGATCTTTTGAATTGAAAATGAACGTTCCCCGCTCATTCTCCTCGATCGGAAGATATCCTCCCGGCCGCGTGCTTTCCGCAACCGCGTATTCCCAGCGGCAGGGGTGCGTGCACTCTCCGTGATTGGCATCCCGTCCCGTGAAGTAATTGCTGAGCAGGCATCTTCCCGAGTAGGAAATGCACATCGCTCCGTGAACGAACGTCTCGATTTCCGGTCCCTCCGGCAGGTGCTCGCGGATCTCACGGATTTCGGCAAGAGAAAGTTCGCGTGCCATCACGACCCGCTTGGCTCCGAGCTTTTTCCAGAAGAGACAGGTTTCATAATTGGTATTGTTGGCCTGCGTGCTGATATGCAGATCGATATCCGGACAGGTCTTGGCCGCAATCATGAACATGCCCGGATCCGCTACGAGGATCGCGTCCGGCTTCATTTCCTCAAGCTCCGCAAAATAGCGGCGTGCTCCTTTCAGATCATCGTTATGTGCAAAAATATTGGCCGTAACATGTACACGCACGCCGCGTGCATGTGCATAGTCAATGGCCTCTTTCATTTCCTCTGCTGTGAAATTCGTCGCCTTGGCACGGAGGCCGTAGGCTTCTCCGCCGATATAAACCGCATCGGCTCCGTAACGCACCGCCACCTTCAGTACCTGAAGGGAATTTGCCGGAATCAGAAGTTCAGGATGTCTCATATTTTCACGCTCAGCGCCAGTCCGTCTCCGATGGGCAGGACAGTCGTTTCCAGATGATCGTTATGGGTAATTTCTGTCAGGTATTCGCGCATTCTTTTATAGATCGTACGGTTCCGCCTTTCAACTGCATAATGCGATTCCAGGATGTCACCCTCCTGAAGTACGTTGTCGGAGAGCAGCACGCCTCCCTTCTTCAGAAGGGAGAGCACGGTCGGCAGCCATCTGATGTACTGCGCCTTTGCCGCATCCATGAAAATAAAATCATAGCTGCCGGGCAGCGTGCCGAGCAGGCTGTCCGCATCTCCCAAAAGGAGATGGATTCTTTGCTCCGCTCCTGCTTCCGCGAAGTTTCTTCTCGCTTCCGCCGAACGCCGGCTGTCTTTTTCAATCGTGGTAATCTGTGTTCCGGTAGGTGTATTCTCCGCCATCAGCAGTGCCGAGAAACCGACTGCACAGCCGATTTCCAGAATGTTTTTCGGCCTCTTCAGGGCGAGGACCGTACGCAGCACGGACTGTGAGGCAGGGCGGATGACCGGTACTTCCGCCGCTTTGGCCTTCTGCTCCAGTGCCCGGAGAAAAACGGAATTCCCCCGGTCAAGGGAAGCAAGAAATGTCTCCGTCCGTATTTTCGCATCGGCTGCAAACTTCTACCGCCGTCTCTGAGGGACTGCCGTTTTCCCGCTCCGCCGTCTCTTCCTTTTTCATGAAGCGCTCTCCGCACTGGATGTGTCGCCTGCAAGAACCGCCAGGATTTCCGTCGGCGTCATCGAAGTGTTCAGCGTATACGTGCCGCCCTTCAGTTCCCCGTGATAAGCGGACAGCCTCTCCTGCGCCACAAAAATATTGACGTCGGAAATGAGTCCGTTCTCGGCCAGAATGTTCCCGATGTTCCGTACCGAAGCTTCGTTCGGAATCGTGACGGTCACATCCGTGCCGGGTGCCTCTGCCGCGGCCTTTTCATTAAAGATCGAGTAGCCGAACGTATAAGCCGTCCGGCCCATCCAGGCAATGGCCACGATGGCGAGCACGACCAGGAGAATCCGGATGATTCCCTTTGCGCCGAAAACGGCAGCCCTGTATCGCTGTTCACTGTCATGATCCGCCATTGTCTTTTCCGGGCAGTCTTACGCCCGCCTCTTTCGTCAGCTGTCCGCAGATTTCCCGGAGCAGGACGCACAGATCCGTCTCCGCCCGGAGGTATTCCTGCGCCTCCGGAATTCTCTGGAGCATCTCATATTTCTTTTCCAGCATTTCCGAATCCGAAATCAGATCCTGTCCCGAAGCTCCGTGATAGACGCTGAAAGTATCCGAACGCATTCTGTCAATTTTTTCCCGGAGTCCCGGAACCCGGAGCAGTGCTGTCTCGCACTGCTGATAACGTCTGTACTCTTCCGATTTCTTGATTTCGGAAATCAGTTTTGCCGTACAGGATTCTATCCGGTTCATCTTATGCTTCCATGATGATCGGCAGGATCATCGGACGTCTCTGGGTCCGTTTCCAGACAAAATCGCTCAGGGAATCCTTAATCTCCGATTTGATCTTGCTCCAGTCCGTGACATTCCGGTCAAGGCATTGCTGCACCGCATCTTCAACGACGCGGTTCGCCTCTTCCATCAGGTCTTCAGATTCGCGGACGTATACAAAGCCTCTGGATACGATATCCGGACCGGCAATCACATGATTGCTGTGTTCTTCCATAGTCATGACGACGATAATGACGCCGTCTTCCGCCAGCTTCTGGCGGTCGCGGATGACGATGGAGCCGACATCCCCGACACCGAGTCCGTCAACCAGGATTCCTCCCGTCTGGACCTTTCCGACGATTTTTGCCTTTTTCTCGGAAAGTTCGAGCACATCGCCCGAATGCAGGATGAGGATGTTCTTCTTCGGCATGCCGAGGGATTCTGCCAGTTCCGCCTGCGCCTGAAGATGGCGTCTCTCCCCGTGGACCGGGATGGCATATTTCGGCTGCACCAGCGCATAGATCAGCTTGATGTCTTCCTGGCAGGCATGTCCGGAAACATGGGCGTCCTGGAAAATGACCTTGGCACCGATTTCAGAAAGTTCATTGATGACGTTGCTGACGGCTTTTTCATTTCCGGGGATCGGATGCGAGGAGAAAATAATCACGTCTCCCGGCATGATCTTGACTTTCTTATGCAGATTCGCCGCCATCCTCGAAAGGGCTGCCATGGATTCGCCCTGCGAGCCGGTCGTGACCAGCACCACTTTTTCGGGCGGATAATTGTTCAGTTCGTCCATGGTGATCAGGGTCTTTGCCTTGTCATCGATGTAGCCGAGCTCCTCGGCAGTACCGATGACGTTGACCATCGAACGTCCTTCAAGACATACCTTTCGCTTGTATTTCGCTGCCGTATTGATAATCTGCTGAACGCGGTCGACGTTCGAGGCAAAGGTCGCGATGATCAGCCGGGCATGAGGATTCTCCGAAAAGATCCGGTCGAAGGTAGCTCCCACTGTTTTTTCGGACATCGTAAATCCCGGGCGCTCCGCGTTCGTTGAATCGCACATCAGAGCCAGGACGCCTTTCTTGCCCAGTTCGGCAAAACGCTGAAGATCGATGGCATCGCCGTAGACCGGCGTGTAATCGACTTTGAAGTCTCCCGTATGGACCACGACTCCGGCCGGAGAATAAATCGCCAGTGCCGCCGCATCCTGAATGCTGTGGTTGGTCTTGATGAATTCAATACGGAATTCTCCGAGATTGATCGACTGACCGAATTTCACGACTTTCCGCTTCACGGTCTTGAGCATGTTCCGCTCTTCCAGCTTCTTTTCGATGAGAGCCATCGTCAGGCGCGTCGTATAGATCGGTACGTTGATTTCCTTGAAAACATAAGGAATCGCACCGATGTGGTCTTCATGTCCGTGTGTAATGACAAAACCTTTGATCTTGCTGTAGTTGTCCTTGAGATAAGTGATGTCCGGGATTACAAAATCAACCCCGAGCATGTCGTCCTCGGGAAATGCAAGCCCGCAGTCGACGACCACGATGCTGTTTCCATATTCAAACGCAGTCATATTCATTCCAATCTGCTCAAGGCCTCCGAGTGGAATGATTTTTAATTTCTTTGTGCTGTTGTCTGTTTCTTTCAAATACTGCCTCCGTTCATTTTATAATTGAATTTCTGTATCTTCTTCTGCCGTTTCTTGGAATACCTTTAAGAGGGCTTTCAATTCATCGTCGTCCGTAACGATGACGTAGTTGGCCTCTTCACCGGCTTCTTCGGAAACGTCTTTTAATATCAGGGCATTGGCATCGTCCGCATCGGAATCCGTGACAAGCAAATAATCCGTGCCGTAAACACGAGCCTGATCCTCGATAAAAAATTCTGTTTCAGTACCGTCTTCCGCGGTAAATTTAACTTTTTCCATTTTCATGCTCTCTCATCCAGTCTTCCAGAATAATCTGGGCGGCGATCATGTCGACGTATTTCGCCCGGTCTTTCTGTTTCACTCCGGTCTCGTCCATGATTTCATCCGCCTCGACCGTCGTCAGTCTTTCATCACAAAGAAAAACGGGAACCGAAAGCCGGCTCTCCAGCATTGCCTTGAATACGAGAGTCTTTTCGGCCCTGTCCCCGATTGAATCATCCATATTAAGGGGATAGCCGAGGACGATTTTCTCTGCCCCCAGCTCCCTGACAAGCTCTTCGATCCTTCGAAGCGTTCCGCGGAGATGATTCTCCTCTTTGCGCCGGATAATCTCTACGCCCTGGGCTGTCAGCCCGAGCGGATCGCTTGCCGCGACGCCGACCGTCTTCGACCCATAGTCCAGACAGAGGATCCTCACGGCTTATTTATGTTCCCAGGACTTATTCCTGATGTATTCTTTCAGAAGTTCCTCCACCAGTTCGTCGCGTTCGACTTTCATGATCATGCTGCGGGCACCCTTGAAACTGGTAATGTACGTCGGGTCGCCCGACATGATATAGCCGACGATCTGGTTGACCGGATTATATCCTTTTTCAGCCATCGCGTTGTATACGATATCCAGGACCTCCTTGACGGAGACCTCCGGTTCTGATTTTACTCTGAAGTACTGTGTATTTCCCAAATCCTGTGCCATTCTATCACACCCTTATCTGCTAATAGTCCGGTCCCGTTCCGGGGCCTTTATGCTTATACACATTAATTGTAACCCCAACAGCGGGGAACTTCAACGTTTTTCTTCGGCATCCGCTTCGCACAGCACATACCCTTCCTCCGTGACGGAGAGGATGCGGCACCGTACGATCGTATTCGAAAGATCCTTTTCCGAAGCCATGACCGCTGTGACATTTTCTTCGGTATGCCCTGTCCAGTAGGATATCCCCGCCATCTCCATCCGGTCCTCAAAAAGAACTTCCGCAGGAAATTCCGAAAGGGCCCGCGCATAGGCAAATCGGTTCTGGCGGTCGAGCGACATCAGCGCCTTGGACCTTGCCGTCTTCACGGCCTCCGTCACCTGGTCCGGCAATACATCGGCCGCGGTTCCCCTGCGTCTCGAATACTTGAACACATGCGTCTTTGCGAAATGAATCTTTTCCGCGAAGCGGAGGGTTTCCGCAAATTCCTCTTCCGTCTCACCGGGGAAGCCTGCAATGATATCGGTGGTG
Source organism: Lachnospiraceae bacterium (assembly GCA_022647575.1). Classification (GTDB taxonomy): domain Bacteria; phylum Bacillota; class Clostridia; order Lachnospirales; family Lachnospiraceae; genus Chordicoccus. The sequence goes on from JALCKY010000002.1 coordinate 118,509, forward strand.
ATGGCCGGCAGCGTAAAGTATCTCCTCAGAAGTACAACCGCTTTTTCATATTCCTCCGTCGTATAGCGGCGGTTCATCCGCTTCAGCGTCGCATCGCACCCGCTCTGCAGCGACAGATGGAACTGCGGGCAGAGCAACGGAAATGCCGCCGCCTGCTGGACGAATTCCCTGGTCACGATTCCCGGTTCCAGCGAACCCAGGCGGATCCGGTGCACGTCTTTCATTTTCTGAAGGGCGCGGATCAGTTCCAGAAGATGCAGGTTGGTTTTCTCCTCGGAAGCTTCCGGCGTGCGGACATTGCGTCCGGGTTCATCGAAATCCAGTCCGTAGGAGCTGATATGGATTCCCGAAAGAACGATTTCCTTCACGCCGTTTTCCGCCAGAGCGGAAACCTCTTCCAGGATATCCTCCGCCCGGCGGCTCCTGACGCGTCCGCGGACATACGGGATGGCACAGTAGGAACAGAACTGGTTGCAGCCGTCCTGGATTTTCACGAACGCCCGCGTACGGTCATAAGTCCGCGTGACGGAAAGCCTTTCATAAGAATCTTCCGAGCTGATTTCCGGAACCGCTTCCTTTCCGCGTGCGGGATCCTCTTCGTATTCCTTCAGGATCTTCAGGAGATTCTTTTTTTCATTGTTGCCGATGATGATATCGACCGCAGGATCTTCCAGAAGTTTCTCCTTAACTTCATTGACATAGCAGCCGGCAGCAACGACAACGGCTGAGGGATTGGCCTGCTTTGCCTTATGGAGCATCTGCCTGGACTTCCGGTCCGCGGTGTTGGTAACGGTGCAGGTATTGACAACATACAGGTCCGCCGCTTCCGTAAAAGGCACGATTTCATAGCCGGCGGAAACCAGCATCTGCTCCATCGCCGCAGTTTCATATTCATTTACTTTACAGCCCAGATTGTGCAGGGCGGCTCTTTTCATTTTTACATCCTCTGACGGAAATGACGAATAATCCGCATTTTCTTTGGCATGTTTGCCCTTGACTTGACTTTTGATTCACGTTAATATGAACGCAGAACCGAAAAGGCATATGCCGTTTATTAATGGGAGGTTATTATGAAAACAATTAAAGTATCTCTGAATTCAATCGACAAGGTTAAGACATTCGTCAACGATATCAATCGTTTTGATTTTGATTTTGATCTTGTCTCCGGCCGTTATGTCATTGATGCCAAATCGATCATGGGCATCTTCAGCCTCGATCTTTCCAAGCCGATCGACCTGAATATCCATGCTGACGGCGACAAGCTGAACGAAGTTCTCTCCGTTCTGAGCCAGTACACGACGGAGTGATCCGACCGGAAATGAAGCCCTTCCGCTGAGGCGGAGGGGCTTTTTTATTTCCTTCCGTCTCAGTCGGCCTGCTTCACCTGAATCACTTCCGCGGTCTCAATCGCCGTTTTCATCAGTTCATCGATCCGCTTGTTCAGATGCGTCTCCGAACGCTCGATGATCGTCAGGTTCGGTTTCGTCACCGGATGCTTTGCCACGAAAATGGTGCAGCAGTCCTCAAACGGCAGAATCGACGTTTCATATGTTCCGATCTCTTTTGCCCGGAGCACAATCTCATTTTTGTCAAAACCGATGAGCGGCCGGTAGACCGGCATCGTGCAGACGGCATTGGTCGCCGAAAGGCTCTGCATCGTCTGGCTTGCGACCTGTCCGATGCTTTCCCCCGTGACGAGTCCCATATCCCCGTCCTCTTCGGCAAAATGCTGCGCAATCCGCATCATGTATCTTCTCATGATGATCGTCAGTTCTTCGTGCGGGCATTCATCATAAATATACAGCTGGATGTCCGTAAAGTTCACGACGTGCAGGCGGATCGGTCCCGTATACTTCGAGATCTGTGCCGCCAGGTCGACGACCTTCTGCTTCGCTCTCTCCGATGTATAAGGCGGCGCATGGAAATACGTCGCATCGATCGTCACGCCCCTTTTGGCGATCATCCATCCTGCCACCGGAGAATCGATGCCTCCGGAAAGAAGCAGCATGGCGCTTCCGTTCGTGCCGACCGGCATCCCGCCCGGCCCCGGAATGACCCGGGAATAGATATAGGTCCTGTCGCGGATCTCGACGTCAAAGAGGATCTCCGGCTCGTGGACATCGACTTTCATTTCCGGGAAATGATCCAGGATAGCTCCGCCGAGGTCTGCATCCATTTCCATCGAATGCCCCTCGAAATCCTTGTTGATCCGGCGCACCTTAACCTTGAACGTCGAATGGCAGTCCGGATATTCCTCCTCGATGTAGGAGATCATGTCCTGTCTCCAGCTGGGCATAATCCTTCGTCCCGTAAATGACGACCGGGCAGATGCCGACGATTCCGAAAACATGCTGAAGTGCCCCGACCGCCTCGTCGAAGTTCCAGTCTCCCTTGGCGTTCACATAAATGCGTCCGCGCTCATGCGTGACGGAAAATTCTCCGTTCACTTTTTCAAGCGCATAGCCGATCTGGCGGCACAGCGCATCTTCAAAGAGATGGCGGTTGTTTCCCTTGATGCCGATCTCTCCGTATTTGATCAGAAATGAATCGTACATGACTCTCCTTTAATGTTTCAGTCCAGCAGCACCAGTGCCATATAAACCAGGTCTTCACTGCCCGCATTTTCCATGCTGTGTCCCTGGCCGCTGACGGTCAGCGTCACATCGCCGGCCTTCACGGTTCTCTTTTCGCCGTTGTCGTCGTAAATGCCTTCGCCGCTTAAGACGTAATAGCTTTCCGACTCGCCGTTATGGACATGCCAGCCGAAAGAAGTTCCCGGTTTCAGCGTGACTTTGGCATACACCCGGCATTTCGGATTCATCAGTTCCTTCGGAAGGATGCTGTCCATGATGACTTCGCCTTTTCCGTCGTACTTCTTCGTAATGTTTCGAATCGTCTGCATATTCTCTCCTTTTCCGCGCCTGCTGCGGCGCATCCGTGTTTTTGATCCGTAATCAGTGTGCCCGGTATCTTCTCAGAACCGGAAGCAGTTCCTTCAGGACTTCTATGGTTTCATCAATCTCACCGACCGTGTTTTCCTCGCAGAACGAAAAACGCACGCTCGATTCCGCTTCGGCCTTCGGAGCCCGGATGGCGGTAAGCGTCGGGCTGGCTGACCGCTTGTGCGTCGAGCACGCCGACCCCGCTGATATATAGATTCCCTTATCTTCCAGGGAATGAAGCAGGACTTCCGATCCCACACCGGTAAAGGAAGCATTCACGATGTGCGGGGCGCCTTCTTTTCCAGGCAGTCCGTGGACGATGACTCCCGGCAGGGACTGAAGCTCCTCTCTCAGATGCTCCTTCAGCTCATAGAGGTGGGCGACCTTGGCGTCAAGATTCTCGTAGCAGATTTTAGCCGCAAGACCCATTCCGGCGATTCCCGGCACATTGTCCGTTCCGGAGCGCATTCCCGACTGCTGCCCTCCTCCGAAAATCAGCGGACGGATTTTCACCCGCTCGTCAAGATAGAGAAATCCGACACCCTTCGGTCCGTGGAACTTGTGGGCACTTGCGGAAAGCATGTCGATGTGCATCGTCTTCGGGTAAATCCGGTAATGTCCGAAGGCCTGCGTCGCATCGACATGGTAAAAGGCTGCCGGGCATCTGCTCCGGATCTTTTTTCCGATTTCCTCAACCGGCGTCAGCGCCCCGATCTCATTGTTGACGTACATCACGGAAACCAGGATCGTGTCCGGCGTCAGCGCGTTTTCAAAAGCTTCCATGTCGAAGTTTCCTTCGCTGTCCACCGGAATTTCCGTGATCCGGAATCCCTGCTCCTCCAGAAAATGAAGCGGCTCCGAGACAGCGGGATGCTCCATCGCCGAAGTGATGATATGCATCCCCGAATGGCGGTTCGCGGAAGCGGCTCCGATGAGTGCCCAGTTGTTGGACTCGGTGCCGCCGGAAGTAAAATAGATTTCTTTCTCCGAAACCTTGAGAATCGATGCGAGAGTCTTCTGCGCATCCCGGATATATTTCTCCGCCTCAACGCCCTTCTGATGCATGGAAGACGGATTTCCGTAATCCTCGGTCATCGTCTTCTCAACGATTTTCACGACTTCCGGATAGGGCTTCGTCGTTGCGGAATTATCAAAATAAATTTCTTTCATCAGTTGTATTTCACTTTCATCAGGGTCAGTCCGCAGGCCGGGGCAGTCGGTCCCGCCATCGTGCGGTCGCGCGCCGCGATCAGCGCATCCATGGAATTCGGGTCCCTCTTCCCTTCTCCGACTTCAATCAGCGTTCCGACAAGGATCCGGACCATATACTGCAGGAAGCCGTCCCCGATAAAAGACAGGTCGATTTCCTTATCATCTTCGGTAATGTGGATGGCGAAAATCGTGCGCACCGTCGACTTGCGCATGCGCGGATTTCCGCAGAAGCTCTTGAAATCGTGTTCGCCGCGCAGCTGAAGTGTTGCGACCTTCATCGCATCGACGTCGAGATGTCCCTTGTATTCATAGACATATTTCCGGTCGAAGACATGGCAGGACTTATCCTTGCTGATCCGGTAAAGATACGTTTTCTCCGAAGCATTGTAGCGGCTGTGGAATCTGGGAGCCGCCACCGCAACGGAAAGGACGCCGATGTCCTCCGGAAGATATTCATTGAGATAATCCCGGATCTCCTCCGGCGTTTTCGTCGTCTCCAGACGGAACTGTGCCACCTGTCCCTTCGCATGGACGCCCGCATCCGTCCGACCCGCCCCGTGCACGTCGACCGGTTCTCCGGTCATGCGCGCAAGGATGGATTCAATCCGGTTCTGTATCGTATTATCCGTGTCGCCCTGCTTCTGCCAGCCGTTGTAGCGTGTGCCGTCATATTGGACGAGCATGCGGTAATTCGTCATTTCCTGCCTTCCCTTCGTCTCCCCTAAGAGAGCTGAAACATCAGAACCGACAGCACCGTTATGGCAGCCGTCTCCGTCCTGAGAATTCTCCGTCCGAGCGTAATCGCCCTGGCGCCGTGTCTTACTGCTTCGTCGACTTCCTCTTCCTCAAAGCCCCCTTCGGGTCCGATGAAGACGCCGATGCTCTGCCCCTTCCGGATTTCCGACAGGAACTTTTTCGTATCGTCCATGTCCCTGGCCATCTCATACGGAATCAGCAGCACATCCAGCTGACCGGCTTCCTTCAGGGCTTCGGCAAACCGGACCGGTTCCCTGACTTTCGGTATGCACGCCCTCTTGCTCTGCTTGGCCGCCGCTTCCGAAATTGCCTGCCACCTTGCCGTCCTCGAAGAAGCTTTCTTCTCATCCAGCTTCACGACGGTTCTTCTGGTGGAGACCGGGATGATTTCCTTCACGCCCAGTTCCACGGCCTTCTGGATGATGAGTTCCATCTTATCAGATTTCGGGAGTCCCTGAAAGAGATAAATCGGATTTGCCAGCTCCACTTCGCTTTCTTCCGAAAAAAGCACTTCGGCTTCGACTTCATCCGGGGAAATGGTGCGGATACGGCAGGTATGCACCATGCCGTTCTCATCCGCCGCTTCCAGATCCTCTCCGGGCCTCATCCGGAGGACATTCCGGATATGGTTGACGTCCTCGCCGCCGATCAGGAGACGGCCGTCTGCGATCTGTCCGGAATCAATGAAAAAACGGTTCATTTTCAGCCTTTCTTTACTGCACTGCCAGTGTAAGACTCCGAAGAATCGATGTCAAGAAACGTTCTGCGGACATCACAGAAGCCTTGCCGTCATTCCGGACCAGTCGCCCATATGCTCGACGGAAAGGACTTCCATCCCGGCTTTCTCAAGCGCATCCGTCACCATCTTCTCGCGGTCGCTCAGGATTCCCGAAAGAATAAAGATTCCGCCTTTCTTCAGATGCTTCGGAACTTCCGGCGTGATCTTCACCAGTATTTCCGCAATGATATTGGCCGTCACGACATCGTATCCGTCCCCGGCTTCGCTCTGGGTCTTCGGATCATCGATGATGTTCCCGATCACGGTCTGAAAACGTTCTTCCGGAAGCTGATTCTTCACAAGGTTGTCATGGACAGCCGGAAGCACATTGATGTCGATGTCGGTTCCGAAGACGGAAGCCGCCCCGCATTTCAAGGCGATGATTCCGAGGATTCCCGAGCCGGTTCCGATGTCCAGCAGGCGGTCTCCTTTCCGGATGTTTTTCTTCAGGGCCCTGATTGCCAGCTGCGTCGTATCGTGCTTCCCGGTTCCGAACGCCGTTCCCGGATCGATGCGCAGGACCAGCGGGGCATCGGCAGAATCAGGCACTTTTTCCCAGGTCGGGACGATCAGGATATCATCCACCCGGAACTGATGGAAATATTTCTTCCAATTGTTGACCCAGTCTTCATCCCGGGTCTCGGAAGTGCTGATGTCGCAGCTTCCGATGTCCGAATACTTTTTCAGATCCTCCAGGGCGCTGCGCACCCGGAGAAGGATTTCCTCCTGGTCCTGATCCGCATCGACGTAAAAGGCAAGTTCCGCAAGATGATCGTCGGCAGGCATGTCCGGAACCACATCCCCGAAAAGTCCCGCCTGCTCTTCTGCCGAAGGCGGCCGCTTGTCCGTGATTTCCACGGAATCGATGCCGAGATCATAGAGTGCGCCGCTGACCAGGTCTTCTGCTTCTTCTGTCGTGTGAACCGTATACTTCATCCATTTCATAGGCTTCTCCCGTTAAACAAAAACTGTGACGAACGTAATGGTCAGGACCGAAAGCACGGTCGTCAGGACCGTACCCTTCGTAATGGTCCTGACATCCAGTCCGTTTTTATTGGCAACCATCGACACGACATTTCCCACCGGTACGGACAGAACCACCGCATAGCTTCCGAGGAGAACCGGGTCGTGAATAAAAAGCTTCAGAACAAGCAGGAAGCAGACCGGGAGAACCATCTGACGGATCACGATAAATGCCCAGACATGGGGGTCGTTCACGACTTCCTTCATCTTCAGGTCGGCAAGGTTTGCCCCGATCGTAAAAATGGCAAGGGCCACGACGATTTCCCCGCCGTAAAGCGTCACGCTCTGGAAATAGGCCGGCAGGCGGATATCAAAGAAAAAGAAAATGATGGTGACGATCGATGCGATGAATCCCGGATTCATCAGGTTCTTCAAAAGACCGCCGTTTTTCTCCCCGTCTTCCGGACGCAGGACAAAAGTTCCGTAAGAGAACATCAGGATATTGTAGACAAGAATGAAATCCACGACATACAGAACAGCCCCGGCCCCGTAGACAGCCTGCACAAGCGGCAGACCGACAAAGCCCAGGTTTCCGAAGACCGTCATCATGTTATAGACTTTGCGTTCGTGTTTCGGAGCCCTGACAAGGGCTCCCATGAAAAGGCCGATCACCATCAGCGCTCCGTAAGTCAGGATGCTGACGATAAACATTTCTATGATGGGACCCTTGTCAGAAACGACATCCGTGTTCAGGACCGATGACAGGATCTGACAGGGATTCCCGATATTGATGACAATCCACGACAGGTCCTTGACGCCGATGTCGTGGATATATCCTTTTTTCTTTGTAAAAAAGCCAAGCATTAAAAACGTCATCAGCACGCAGAGCTGCGTGAAGACAATGGTAATCGCCATACCCCCGTTACCTTCCGGCACTCACTCTTTCGTATTCCTGAAGCGCCGCTTTCTGTTCTCTTGTCAGACGTGTCGGCACCTCGACGACCAGCGTCACATAATGGTCGCCCCGCTTGCCGCGGTTGTGGACAGAAGGCACACCTTTGCCCTTCAGCCGGATCCTCGTGTTGGTCTGCGTTCCCGCTTTCACTTCGTATTCGACTTCGCCGTCGACAGTCTTAATCCTCATCTTACCGCCTAACGCCGCCTGTGTAAAGGAAATCGGCGCCACAGAGAACAGATTGATGTCCTCCCTCTGGAAAATCGGCGAGGACAGGACGCGCACTTCAACCATCAGATCGCCTCTCGGACCGCCGTTCATGCCCGGTTCGCCCTTGTCGCGGATCCGGACGCTCATGCCGTTGTCAATGCCGGCCGGAATGGCCACCTTGATCTTGGTCCTGCTGGAAATGAAACCGGTGCCCTTGCAGTCCGGACATTTCTCTTTGATGATCTTTCCGGTTCCGTGGCAGTCCGGGCAGACCGCTTCGGTCTGCATCATGCCGAACAGACTCTGCTGGCGCATGACCACCCGTCCGGTGCCGTTGCATTTCGGGCAGGTTACCGGCTGCGTGCCTTTTTTCGCTCCGGAGCCTCCGCAGGTCGGGCAGACGTCCTTGAGATTCAGTTCGATCTCTTTCTCGCAGCCGAAAACAGCTTCCTCAAAAGTAATCGTAAGGGACGTGCGAAGATTGGTTCCCCTCATCGGACCGTTTCTCGATGACCGGGAAGAAGACCTGCCGCCGAACAGATCGCCGAACAGGTCGCCGAAAATATCTCCCATATCCTGGGTGTTGAAATCGAAACCGCCGAAGCCTCCGGCTCCGCCCTGCTCGAAAGCGGCATGTCCGAACTGGTCATACTGCTGACGTTTCTTCGGATCGGAAAGAACCGAATACGCCTCGGATGCCTCCTTGAATTTTTCAGCGGCATTCTGATCGCCCGGATTCATATCCGGGTGATACTTCTTCGCCAGTTTTCTGTATGCTTTTTTCAGGTCGTCCTCGGATGCATTCTTCTCGACTCCGAGCACTTCATAATAGTCTCTTTTCTCTGCCATCTTTAACTCCAAAAGCCTCCCCCTTTGCAGGGGAGGCCTGATTTTATGATTTCTGTTTATACTTCCTTATAATCCGCATCGACGACATTGTCATCATTTCCGCCTGCCGTACCGGACGCACCGCCTGCGGCGCCTCCCATATCCGGGCCTGCCTGCGGTCCCGGACCAGCCTGCGGTCCCGGGCCTCCCTGGGCTCCGCCTGCGTTCTGGGATGCGGTCTGTTCATACATCTTTGCAAACAGCTTCTGCGCGCTTTCCATCAGTTTGTCCTTGGCAGCCTTGAGGTCGGCGATATCCTGATCGGACATCGGTCCCTGGTTGGCATTTGCCTTGGCAATCAGATCCTTCAGGGACTGAAGGTCTGCATCTACGGCTGACTTGTCGGATGCATCCAGCTTGCTTCCGGCTTCCTTCATCGCATTCTCCGTCTGGAAGACCAGGGAGTCTGCTTCGTTCTTCGTATCGACGCCTTCCTTGCGCTTCTTGTCTTCCGCCTCGTACTGGGCAGCTTCCTTGACTGCCTTGTCGATATCTCCGTCGGACATATTGGAAGATGCCGTTATCGTGATATGCTGTTCCTTGCCTGTGCCCAGATCCTTGGCGGATACGTTCACAATGCCGTTCGCATCGATATCGAATGTAACCTCGATCTGCGGAATGCCTCTTCTTGCAGGCGGGATTCCGTCCAGACGGAACTGGCCGAGGGATTTGTTGTCTGCCGCGAACTGACGCTCGCCCTGCAGGACATTGATGTCGACTGCTGTCTGGTTATCCGCTGCCGTCGAGAAGATCTGGCTCTTCTTGGTCGGGATCGTCGTATTTCTTTCAATCAGCCTTGTCGCAACGCCGCCCATTGTTTCGATGGAAAGTGAAAGCGGTGTGACATCGAGCAGAAGGATATCCCCGGCGCCGGCATCGCCTGCCAGCTTGCCGCCCTGGATGGAAGCACCGACTGCGACGCACTCATCCGGGTTCAGAGTCTTGCTCGGCTCTTTGCCTGTCAGGGTCTTGACGCGTTCCTGAACTGCCGGCGTACGTGTGGAGCCGCCGACCAGCAGGACCTTGGAAAGATCATTTGCCGTAAGTCCGGCATCCTTAAGGGCTTTCTGAACCGGTTCAACGGTCTTCTCGACAAGGTCATGAGTCAGCTCATCGAATTTCGCACGTGTCAGGTCCATATCGAAATGCTTCGGTCCGTCTGCCGTTGCGGTGATGAACGGAAGGTTGATGTTTGTCGTCGTCGCGGTGGAAAGTTCCTTCTTGGCCTTTTCAGCTGCCTCTTTCAGTCTCTGGAGAGCCATCTTGTCAACAGAAAGATCGACGCCTTCCTTGTTCTTGAAATCCTGGATCATGTAGTTTGTGATGACGTTATCAAAGTCATCGCCGCCCAAGTGGCTGTCGCCGTTGACGGCAAGAACCTCGATGACGCCGTCGCCGATTTCGATGATGGAGACATCGAACGTGCCGCCGCCGAGATCGTAGACCATGATCTTCTGGTCTTTTTCATTATCCAGTCCGTAAGCCAGGGCTGCTGCCGTCGGCTCGTTGATGATACGCTTGACATCCAGTCCGGCGATCTTGCCGGCGTCCTTGGTTGCCTGACGCTGTGAGTCATTGAAATAAGCCGGAACCGTGATGACGGCTTCCGTTACTTTCTCGCCCAGATAATTCTCTGCATCGCCTTTCAGCTTCTGCAGGATCATGGCGGAGATTTCCTGCGGCGTATAGCTCTTGCCGCCGGCTGTCACTTTGTCGTTCGTGCCCATTTTCCTCTTGATTGAGGAAATCGTGTTCTCGGAGTTCGTGACGGCCTGTCTCTTGGCCGGTTCGCCGACCAGTCTCTCGCCGCTCTTTGTAAATGCCACTACGGACGGTGTCGTCCTGGATCCCTCTGAGTTCGGGATGACGACCGGCTGTCCGCCTTCCATAACAGCTACGCAGCTGTTTGTTGTTCCTAAATCGATACCGATAATCTTGCTCATTGCTGTTTCCTCCTGAATGAATATACTGGTTCTGATCTCCTGCGGATCAGTTTGCTACCTTTACCATGCTGTGCCTTACAACCAAATCCTTGTACATATATCCTTTCTGCAGTTCCTCGACGACCACGCTGTCTCCGAGTGTATCATCCTCCACATGCATGACTGCATTGTGCAGGTTCGGATCAAATGGCTTTCCGACCGCATCGATCGGGGTGACCCCGAGATCGGTCAGATGCCGTCTGGAACTGTTTGTAGATCTTTTCCATTCCCAGAACGAATGGATCTTCTTTATCATCATCCGTGACCTGGGTGAAGCCGCGTTCAAAATTATCAACGACCGGAAGGATCTTCTCGACGACGTCCCTGGCACCCATTCCGTACATCGAGCTCTTTTCCTTTTCCGTCCTCTTGCGGTAGTTGTCGAACTCCGCCATGGATCTCTGAAGCCTGTCCGTCAGGGAAGCGATCTGCTCGTCTTTCTTTTCGAGTTCCTTCTTCTCTTTCTTCTGCTTATGGCCGAAACGGGATTTCTTTTCGTCTTCTTCCTCATCCCCGGCCTCTTCTTTATTTCCTGCGGAATCTTCGGCGGTTTCTTCTTTTTTCTCCCCGCGTTCTGCTTCCGCTTTTTCCGGCTTCGGCGCTTTCGGCTTCAGCTTTTCGGCGGTCTTATCCGCTTCCGGCCTTTTCAGCTTCTGCTTTTTCCGTGCGGATCCGCCTTTTCTTCGGCGTCCTCCGATTCCTTTTCTGCGGCAGCTTTTTGTTTTGATTTCTTCCTGATTCTCTTCTTTTCCGGCGGCGGTTTCGGTTTTTTCCTTTTCCGCCGTATCTTTTTCGTTATCCAATTTTATCCGTCTGCCTCGCTTTCCGTTTTATTCTTCTTTGTCCCGCTGCGCGGCTTCTTTGGTTTCTCCTGCGTTTTATCTTCCTTCCGGAAAATATCGCTCAGCGATTCTTTAAACAGCTTCAGGTTGCTCATGACTTTCTCGTAATCCATCCGCTTCGGTCCGATGATGCCGATGGTTCCCTGCATCCCGTCCCCCAGCTCATAAGTGGCTGTCACGACGGAGCAGTCCTTCATCGACTCGACCGGCGTCTCATCTCCTATGTAAACCTGAATGCCCGTGTTCTCACCGTCAGCCGTTCCGTCTTCTTCGGACTTCTTGACAAAATCGGCAAGGACGTCTTTTTCTTCCAGCGTGGAGATCAGCTGTTCCGCTTTCTTGCTGTCTGCCAGTTCCGGATATTTGAAAATGTTGTTCGCTCCGGAAGTGTAGATTTCCATGTCCTCGTCCGTCTCCGCGCGGATGACATCCGCGATGGAATCCAGTACGTCGGATACGATCTCGCTGTGGTCTCCCGCCTCTTCCTTGATGTTGGAAATGAGTCCGAGGTTGATGTCCGCAAGGGAAAGACCGTTGAGCCTTGTGTTGAGGAGCAGGTTCATTTTCAGGACCTGTTCGTCCGTAATCGTCGTCGTCAGGTCCAGGATATGGTTCTTGATGATGTTGCCTTCAATGACGACCACGTCCAGAATCTGGCTTCTCGTTCAGCTTGGACAGCTGGATGAACTTGACCTTGTTGCGTTTATAGGAAGGCGATGAAATCATCGTCGTGTAATTCGTATTGTTCGCCAGCATGCGGACGACCTGTTTCAGGATTTCCTCCATGCGGTTGGTCTTGGCGATCATCAGCGCTGTTCATCGTCGTCACCTGCTGAGTCTTCTCATTGACCAGCTGGTCCACGTAGAAACGGTATCCCTTGTCGGAAGGGATGCGCCCCGCCGAAGTATGCGGCTGAACGATATATCCCATTTCCTCCAGATCCGACATTTCATTGCGGATCGTGGCGGACGAAAGCTTCAGGGTCGGTATATTTGGAAATCGTGCGCGAGCCGACCGGCTCTCCGGTTTCCAGATAGTTACGGATGATTGCTTTCAGGATCGTCAATTTCCTGGCGTCCAGTTCATCTCCCACGGATGTTCTCCTCTCCGATTAGCACTCGATGTTATTGAGTGCTAACATCTTTAACGCTACTATACTCTACCCCCTGAAAGATGTCAAGTATTTTCCCGCAAAAAAACAGGGATCCGTCCGGAAGAGACGGACCCCTGCTTTTTCTTCCTTAATAGACGAGCGTGAACCTGCCGTCGTCGAATGGTTTCACCGTACCTGCCTTTTTCACGGCTTCCGTCAGGATATCATCGCTGGACTCTTCAAAAACCTTCTCGACTTTGCCGCTGCATTCTTCGTCAAACGGCCAGCCCCAGAGCGCGACGGTATAGTTCTTCTGATCCTCCAGTTCGCTGCCGTCCTCCCCCCTGACCGAAACCACTTTTTCATCTTTCCAGGGAGCGAATTCAATCTTCAGGCCGGATGCGACATAATACGGCATATTGGGAACATTGTCATTCGGGTCGTATCCGCAGGCTTCTTCCAGAAGATCCCGGATCTGCCGGCCGGTCATGTCCACCAGCCACAGCTTCTTATCATCCGGATTGCTGCTGACCGTCCCTACCGAAAGAGACAGGGAATGAATGTCGCTGCTGCCGATTTCACCCTGATAGAAACGCCCGACCATGCCGCAGTGCGTGGTCCCGACCAGGCAGAGGCCGATATCGGCTCCCGCCTTCTGTCTCAGCGCATCGGCAATGAAGAGGCCGGTCTCCAGGCAGGTAAAGTTCTCCGATGCCTGCCCGACGGTCTCGCCGTGTCCGACTCCTGCCGAAAGGGCTTTTGTCCGCGCATCGTCGCAGTCCGCTTCGAGCACGGCCGGCGTGACGGTTCCTTCCAGCATTTTCCTCAGGTCCGTCTGCAGCATTTTCTCGGCCGCATTGTTGTTTCCGGATGCCATCAGGTCCACTTCCGGAACGAGATTTCCCCTGCTGATCGTATCCATGATTTCCGAATTGAAATCGCTTTCCGGATAATCGGTGCCTGTGACATTTGAAATCTGCTTCATCGTCCCGCCGCTGATGGCCAGCTGCCCTTCCGGCGTGCTGATATAGCGGATGACTTCCTTGACCTTGGCAAGCTTTGCCTCATTTCCCGACGTGCCGAGCAAGCGGTTCAGGCCGATATAATATCCCGGCTGGGACATCAGGTAGTCATCCCCTTCCCCGTTTCCGCTCCAGAACGGGAACATGCCGTATTCATGGTCCGAGCCGGCCTGTTCCGCGTAATTGACCGCCTGCTCGTTCTCGATGATCATCGCGCAGGTGTGGTCATTGTACAGCATATTGCTCCGGTTGCCCGGCTGGACATCGAAATCCCCCGGAAGGATGATGCCCGCCCGGTTCATTTCCTGATACCTTTCCAGCGCCGCATCCAGGGTGCCGACCATGGAAGTCTTACCCTTCTGATAATCCAGCAGCCACTGATAGTCATCCACCCCGCCGAACGTGTCGGCATAATTGAACATCGTCAGCACCGCCTGCGCCTGCCTGGCATATTTGCAGGTCGGCTGAATGGCCCGGATGCCTTCCGCCTCGATCTGTCCGACAAGCGAAAGAAATTCATCATAGCTGTGCGGCACCTGCCAGCCGTGCTCCGAAAACATCGTCCGGTCATAGACGATTCCGTAAACGGAAGAAGGTCCCGGCAGATAATACAGCTTCCCGTCGATCTGGCATTCCTCCAGCGCATCGCTTTGATAATTCTGCACGAAGTCTTCCGCTGAAAGATCCAGCATGCTTCCGGAAGCAATGTCCGAAACAGCTTTCATATTCGGCGAAATCACGATGTCCTCCGCCGAGCCTCCCTGAAGAGACTGGCGCAGTTCATACTGCGTTTCCGGCGAGCAATGGAAAACCGAGACAAAATTGACGTCCGGAAACTTTTTCTCCAGGGCGGAACGGAGGGCTTCATTTCCCACGTTGTATTCCGCCCGGATGGTAATCGTCATTTTACTTTCATCCACTGCCTTCATCGTGACGATTTCATTTTTCAGCTTCAGAGATTCTGCCGCCCGGCCGCAGCCGGAAGAACCAAGGATCATCGCGCCGCACAGTACTGCTGTCGTGAAGCCTTTGAAAATGAAAAACACTTTCTTCCCTGCTTTCATCCGTCTTCCCTCCCTGTCAGGATTTCGTCCGTCACCCGGTATACTTCATCCGGATTGACCGGCTTGGAAATATGTGCATTCATTCCGGCGGACCGTGCCTTTTCCACGTCCTCCGTAAAAGCATTTGCCGTCATGGCGATAATCGGCACCGGGGATTCTTTGTCCCTTAAGTCACTCCGGATTGCCCTGGCCGCCTGATAGCCGTCCATCAGAGGCATCTGGATATCCATGAAGATCACGTCATAGTATCCGGCCTCATGACGGCTGAAAGCATCCAGCGCTTCCCTGCCGTTCTCCGCCGTTTCCACCGTCATGCCGCGTCTTTCCAGAATCATGCGCGCAATCTGCGCGTTGATTTCGTTGTCCTCCGCCAGAAGCGCGCATTTTCCGTCAAACCGGATGCCGGCCGTGCTTCTGAGGGCTTTCGGAGAGGAAGACGACTGGCTGATGCTGAACGGAATCTCAGCCGTAAAGACCGAACCTTCGCCGACATGGCTCTGCACGGAAACCGATCCTCCCATGGCATCGATGATGCTTTTCGTAATGGCAAGCCCGAGGCCGTTTCCCTCATTTTCGCGTACTGCCGTACTTTCCACCCGGATGAACGGCTGGAAGATTTCCTTAAAGCGGCTTTCGGAAATGCCGATTCCGTTATCCTGCACGGTAAACCGGAAGGACAACCGTTCCCGGCTTGATGGAATTCAGTTCCTCTGCCGTAAAGCGGATGCAGCCTTTTTCACCGGTATACTTCACGGCATTGTTCAGAAGGTTCAGAAGCACCTGCCTCAGGCGCAGCGAATCGCCGATGAGCTCCTGATGACGGATATTCTTTTTTTCATAGAGGAATTTCTGCTGTTTCCCGTCGCACAGCGTCCGGATAATATCGGCCACACCGTCAGCGGTTTCCCCGATGCTGAAGGGTTCCTCCGCAAAGGTGATTTTCCCGCTTTCGATTCTGGAAATATCCAGCACATTGTTGATCAGCTCCAGCAGATGCTCAGAGGAACGGAGAATGATTTCCAGCTGCTGCGACTCTTTCTCCTGCGTGATTTCCTCCTGCAGGAAACGGGTCATGTTGATGATGGCATTCAGCGGCGTCCGGATGTCATGGGAAATGCCTGACAGGAACCGGCTCTTGGCATGGTTCGCGCTGTCCGCCATTTCCAGTGCGGCACGGAGACTATTTTCACGCTTATAGTCCCTCGTCATATCCTGGATGATGCCGACGTATTCATTCTTCTCCGAAAGGACCGGATACAGGCACAGGCGCAGATACTGGTCGGTGCCGTTTGCACGGTAGGGGAAATAATCGCTGATGAATTCCGTGCTGCCGTCCCATTTCTCAAGTGATTCATTGACCATGGCCAGGGCTTCCATGCTTTTTTCTCCGCTGCCTGCGGACAGCCGGTAGCCCTTCCCGGCGCTTTCCAGCTTCGGGAGGCTGTTTCCGAAGATTGTCTCCGTATTGGAAGAGACATAATCCGGCTTCTCACGGCCGACCTTGAGAAGCATGAATCCGTTCTTTGTTTCGGAAACCAGGATGTCGAAAAGACGTTCGCGGGTCATGATTTCCCGGTTGAACCTGCCGGCCCGCCGCAGATAGAATGCAAACAGCAGAATGATGAAAATGACCAGGATCACCAGAAGGAGGATCACGCTGTTCACGAACTGGTTCGTTGTCTGGTTGACCGTCGTCTGGGGAACGAGATTGAAAAGATACATCGTATCATCCAGGAAACTGACCGGGGTCAGGATGACATACAGCGTGCCGGCATCCGTCCCGCTGAAAAGAAAGGCTCCCTCTTCGGTCCTGTTCATGGTCTCGTCAACCGTAAGGCCGCTGTCCCGTAAGGTTCTCCGTTTTCCCCCTTCTCCAGAAGGGAAAGCAGGTTATAGACCTCCGGCACGCTGTCTCCCGAGCGGCTGATCTCCACGCCGTCCTGTCTCACCAGGAAAAGGCTGCCCGCCCCGCTGAAAGAAATCATGCCGGCATCCTCCAGCAGCGAGCCCAGGTTATGGACGACCGCCGCTGCCACGACGGCAGAAACCGTTGATTTCAAGAGAAGAATCTATGGCTACGGCATATTTTTTCCTCCGAGCCCACGATCCGCAGCATTTTCCCTTTTTCAATGACTTCCGCCGCGAACTCCGATGAAGAACCGTTTCCCGTTTCCGTACCCGTACTGTCGTAGCATTTTCCCCGAAGCGGTATAGATCTCAATCCGGTCTTCCTTCCAGTTCTCCTTCTGAAGGGCAATGTACCGGAAAAGCGAAGCCTGATCGTTCACAAATCCCTCAAGGATCTCATTGGAAATATCGGCCGCGACCTTCTGGTCGCGTTCCAGCATGGTGGCAATCTCCGCCCATGCCTTCCCGGTTGATTTCAATCAGGTTGGCCCGCGCTGCCGTAGGCATTGTTTTTCTGATACTGCATAAGCAGTGCATAAAAAAGAGCAACCAAAAGAACAAGGCAGAGAACCAGTGCTGCCGTAATCCGGATGTAGCTTTTTTTTCAATCCACCGTTCATCGTATGCGCTTCCTCATTTTTTTCTGCGTACAGGGTGTAGACGGCTTTCAGTTCTGGTGTTTTACGATTTCATATTCATTGTCATTCCGGTAAAACGGGCAGGAATCCTTCGAGGTCAGGAAACGGCTGTATTCATCCTCATCCCATGTCCGCGTTGCAGAAAAAATCATCATCTTCTTCATCGTACACATAGTTGGCGCACGACTCGCACATATTCCCGCTCATCTAGGCTTTCCCTCCGCGGTTATGATGTCTTTTCTGATCATAGGAAGCGTGTCTCTTCCCGTAGCTCTGCTTCGTGTAAGTGTCGGGCTTCTTTGCGTAAGCGCGGCGGATCCGGCTTTCCGCATCGTCCGCATCATCCAGATTTTTTTTGAGATCTGCCATCCTGTCACGCAGCTCGGCCGCCATCTCGAAATTCAGCTCCGCCGCGGCTGCCCGCATCTGCTTCTCGATCTTGCCGATCAGTTCCTGCAGCTCGTCCCGGTTCATCGATTCCGGATCCTTGGCCAGCGTCTTCTCCGTCTTTGCCACTTCCTTTGAAATGGAAATCAGATCCCTTACGCTCTTCTTGATCGTCGTCGGCGTGATATGGTTTTCTTCATTATACCTCTGCTGGAGCAGTCTGCGGCGTTTTGTTTCTTCAATTGCTTTTTTCATCGAATCCGTCATGACATCCGCATACATGATGACATGGCCTTCCGAATTCCGGGAAGCGCGTCCGATGGTCTGGATCAGCGATGTTTCCGAACGCAGAAAGCCTTCCTTGTCTGCATCGAGAATTGCCACCAGCGTAATCTCCGGAATATCCAGTCCTTCTCTCAGAAGATTGATTCCGACCAGCACGTCGAAAACGTCGAGACGCATGTCGCGGATGATTTCCGTTCTCTCAAGCGTATCGATGTCCGAATGCAGATAGCGCACGCGGATTCCCAGGTCCTTCATGTAATCCGTAAGATCTTCGGCCATCCGTTTCGTCAGTGTCGTAATCAGGACCTTGTGATGCTCCGCCGCTTCCTTATTGACCTCGCTGACCAGATCGTCGATCTGGCCCTTCACCGGACGCACCTCGACATCCGGATCCAGCAGGCCGGTCGGCCGGATGATCTGTTCCGTACGGAGCATTTCATGATCTTTTTCATAGTCGCCCGGCGTCGCCGAAACGAACATCACCTGGTCCACCCGCTGCTCAAACTCGGAAAAGCTGAGCGGGCGGTTGTCCCTTGCTGAGGGCAGGCGGAATCCGAAATCAACCAGCGTCTTCTTCCGGTTCTGGTCGCCGTGATACATCGCGCCGATCTGCGGCACGGTCTTGTGCGACTCGTCGATGATCAGCAGGAAATCCTTCGGGAAATAATCCATCAGCGTGTACGGCGGCTGTCCTTCTTTCCTTCCGGTCAGATGCCGCGAGTAGTTCTCGATGCCGGAGCAGAAGCCGGTCTCCCGCATCATTTCCACATCAAAGTCCGTGCGTTCCTTGATGCGCTGCGCTTCCAGAAGCTTGTCCTCGCTCTTGAAATAGGCGACTCTTTCCGCCAGTTCCTTCTCAATGGCATCGCAGGCTTCGTTCATCTTGTCCTGCGGCACCACATAAAAGGACGCCGGATAGATCGGGGCATAGCTGAGTTCCGATTTGATCTCACCGGTCAGCGTATCGATCTGCGTCACGCGGTCGATCTCATCGCCGAAAAATTCGATGCGGACCGCGAATTCATTTTCATCGGCAGGAATGACTTCCACCGTATCGCCCTTCACGCGGAATGTTCCGCGGTGAAAGTCTATCTCATTTCTCTCATACTGCATGTCAATCAGTTCGCGGATCAGGACGTCGCGGTCTTTGTTCATACCCGGCCGGACCGAAACCATCATATTCATATAGTCATCCGGCGCGCCGATTCCGTAAATGCAGGACACGGATGAGACGATCAGCACGTCCTTTCGTTCCGCGAGAGAAGAGATTGCCGAAAGGCGCAGCTTGTCGATTTCATCATTTACCGCGGAATCCTTCGCGATGTAAGTATCCGACGAAGGGACATAGGCCTCGGGCTGATAATAATCGTAGTAGCTGACGTAATATTCAACGGCATTCTCCGGGAAGAATTCCTTGAACTCGGAATAAAGCTGGGCCGCCAGCGTCTTGTTGTGGGCAATCACGAGCGTCGGCTTCTGCAGGGCCGTCACGACGTTCGCCATCGTGAAGGTCTTGCCGGAACCGGTCACGCCGAGCAGCGTTTCCGCCTGGTTGCCCGCGCGGAAACCGTCGACCAGTTCCTTGATGGCTTTCGGCTGGTCGCCTGTCGGCTGATATTCAGAATGCAGTTTAAACTCCATGGTTCACTCCATCGCTTTTATAAATTGCGTATCCGTATCCGATGTATCCGGCTTCGCCCCGTCCGCAAGCGCCACCACAGTGTCCGGCGTGATGCCGTTGCCGTTGATGTCCATTCCGTTCGGCGTGTAATAATGCGCAGTCGTGAATTTTATGCTGCTGCCGTCCGCCAGGGTCGTTGTCGTCTGCACGATTCCCTTGCCGTAGGTCTTTTCCCCGACGACGGTGCAGGACAGCCGGTCGCGGCAGGCTCCCGTGAAGATTTCCGCAGAGCTCGCTGTATTTCCGTTCACCAGCAGCACCAGCGGGATCGTCAGCGGATCCTCGCCCTTTGAATTGTAGTCTGTACGGCTCCCGTCCTTTTCCACGGTATAGACTTCAAGGCCTGCCGGCAGGATCTTGTCCAGGCAGCCCGCTGCCGCGTCGACCAGACCTCCGGGATTATTCCTCAGGTCGATGATGAGTTTCTTCATGCCCTGTGACTTGAGGTCCGAAAGCGCCTCGGCAAACTGGTCCGGCGTCGTCCTGACGAATTCCGGAATGAGGATGTAACCGGTGCTGCCGGCTTTCATTTCATGGGAGACCAGCTCGATCTCCACCTGTCCCGGCGTCACCTTCAGGGAAAGCGTCTCCGTTCCGCGCAGGACGGTAAGGGTCATTTCCTTCCCGTCGTTTGATGCGATCATCGAAGACACTTCCTCCAGAGTCATGCCGCCGGCCGCCGTTCCGTTCAGTTCCGTAATGAAGTCTCCGCTCAGGAGACCTCCCGCTTCCGCAGGCGACCCCGGATAAATATAAGAGACAAGCAGGTTGCCCGTAGACTCATCCTTCGAGACGCCGATGCCGATGCCGGCGTAGGTGCCGCTCGTGGATTGAGTATTTGATTCGGTCTGCTCAGGCGTATAGTAAGCGGCGTAGGAATCGTCCAGCGCCTCAACCATGCCGGTATATTTCCCGTTCTCGATGTCTTCGGAAGTCGCAGAGGTAAGGGCCTCTTCGGAAATGAGGCTGCCGACGACTGCTTCTTTTGATGTCGTCTTCATCGACCAGATGATCATGCCGGCGACTGCTCCCGCTGCCAGCACCCCGATCAGGAAACCGATGATCAGGTCGTGTTCGCCGCTGCCGAAACGGAATGTTTTTACAGATTTTCCCGGATCTGCTTCCTCTTCATCTTCAGTTTCTTCAGTTTGTTTTTCTTCCTTATCCATGTTCTGTATTATACCAATCTTATGGCACAGGTGTCAAAATTGACGCACGGACGGATAAAGTTTCAGGGCATCCCGAATGGAAGGATGCCCTGAACTGTCACTGCATGAAGTTGCACTGATGAATCGAACATCTCTCAGCCGAGCGCCTTCACGATCGCCGCGACCGTATCGTCGCTGACGGCGGCCGTGCCGCCCAGGATGAACAGGTCTCCTGCCGTCACCCCGGCCGACTTCATGTCGGACAGGATCCCGGAAGATTCCGATGCCGTTTCGCTGACCAGAATCAGCGGGACGTCCTTCTGTCCGCAGAGCACCGCGCCCGTCAGGGCATCCGTATAGGAGCCGTCGCGTCCCGACGCAAATGCCGTCCCGACGTAGCTGTTAAAAAGCGTGGACGCCACGATCGCGGAGGTTTCGTACCGGTTCGCGCCGCCGAGGCGCGTCACATTCCCCGCGCCGACCGCCGCCTTCAGCGCATCTTCCGTCGCGACGGTGACGACTCCCGTGCCGCCGACGATCAGGATTCTCGCATACTTCGATGCCTCCGCAAATGATTCCGGATCGAGGGTGCCGTCCGCGGATGTCAGGAACATGGGGTCCTTGTCGCTGTAGGCATACGGTGCGATGCTCAGCGCATCTGCCGCCCGCGACCCGTTCACGACGATGGCCGTCCCCTCCTTGTCAAATGCTGCTGACTTTGCGATCTTCAGCGCCGTCATAATCCGGTTAATGCCGCCGATCCGGTTCACGCCGCCTGTGGTGACCTCCGTGCTGAGTCTTTCTTCCACATTTTCAGAAACGGCTCCCGTCCCGCCCAGCACCAGGGCATTCGTCGTCCCGAGGGTCTTCAGCAGGTTTTCCGATGTCTCATTCAGCGCATCCGAATTGGTGATGACGATCGGGCAGCTGTTGAGCCCGGCCAGGCCAGCCGCGCACAGCGCGTCCGGGAAATCCTCGCCGGTCGCCACGATGGCCTCGATGGCCCCGTCCGGGAAAGCCTGCTCCGTGATCTTCGACGCTGTATCATAGCGGTCATCGCCGCCGATGCGGTCAGGTACATTTGCCGGACGGGGTTCACGGGACCGGGGGTGCTATTGGCGGTGAAGGTCACCGCGACGGTATGATCGCCCGTCACGCCTGTGAACTTATAGTAACCGTTTGTTTTCGCATCCGCGTTCGCGGTGCCGTCGATTTTGACCTCGCTGAGCGTAGTAGCCGCTGGACGCGAGTGAAGAACACGACGCACATTGCCGCCGTCGCTGACCTGAACTGTCCCGAGCAGGCGAAACGCTGCCGCTGCCGGTCTTGGTGACGGTGATCGTGTGCGGCTCGCCACGGTGCCGGTCGTCCCGCTCGACGGGAGCAGGAACACGATCTCGGGCGCGGTGAGGGACGCCGTGCGGGTCCTGCTGTTTTCGACGCCGCCCAGATCGGGCAGCTCGCCGGTGAAGGTCGTGCTGTCGTCGCCGATCACTGCGGTGTAGTCCCCGTTTTCAGCGTAGGGCAGTCCGGAGACGACGAAGCGTCCGTTCGTGTCGGTGGTCGCCTCATAGTCCGTTCCGCCCCATGTGAGGGTGACGTCGGCGTCTGCGACGGCCGATTTGTCGCTCTCGTTGAGTACCTTGCCGGGAAGTCGAAGGTGACGTCCTGCGTGTCGTCAACGGTGTCGCCGTCGGGGTTTTCCGGCTGTCCCTGCGGGTCGTCATTATTGATGCTGTTTTCTGACCAGTCATCACCCATTGCAGCGGCTCCGCGCTGTCGGTGAGCTGCGTGACGGACGAGCCGTAGCGCAGGGCGTTGAAGCTGACGTAGCTGCCCACGCCGCCGCAGTCGCCCAGGACGCCGTCCATCGTCGTGAACATAAAGCCCTTGGCCGGGTCGTTATAGCACCAGATGAGGCCGGTGCCGAGGGTTCGCTGCAAGGTCGGTGTTCCATTTACGTTTTTATAGACGTTTTCCTCCACCAGCGCGGCGGTGCCGATTTTGGTCGCGTCCGTCCAATATTGCAGGGATTCGGTGTATTCCGCCGTCTTTCCGGCGGTCTCGACGGAGCTCACCTTGTCGAACTTGATGTACTCGCCCGTGCCGAGCGTGATATGGTCGAGGTTCGTGTCATACGGCTGGGCCAGCCATGAGAAACGAATGGAGCTTGCCGCGCTGTCGTCCGGGAAGGCCGGGGAGCGCTGGACGTCGAAGACCTCCGCCGTGGTGTAGTGGATTTCGAAGATGGACTTCTGATCATACGGCGCAAAGGTCACGGTCAGCTTGCTGTTGCCGTCGGGGTAAACGAGCAGTAACCGGCCGCGACGCCGGTCAGCTGTTCAGCGCCTATACTCCATGTAACATTAGATACCTTGTACCCGCTGTCCGGCTTGAAGATAAAGCGGGCCGTGTCGCCGCTGGTCAATTCGTATTCCCTATCATCGGAAACCGCACCCGCGCCGAGGTAGCTCACGGTGCCGCCTTTCAAGTTGCTGCCGTCTGTGCCGTATTCGAAGTCGACAAGCACCTTGTCCTGCCGTGCGTCTGAGCTGTTTCCTGTAAAGGTCAAAACCGCTTCGGGTGAATCCACCCAATCGTAATTCGCTTGTGTTGCTGCCTTTCGTCACGGTCGCTTTGTCAACATACTTCTCCGGCAGGCCCGTGAACTGCACATAGCCATTTGTGTCGGTCGTGCCGGAATACGTGTTGTCATCTTTTGTAATCGTGACCATCGCGCCGCTGACCGCCGTCCCGCTGCCGTCCACGACTTTGATCAGCTCCTGATAGGTCACGGCTGCCGGCGCCGTCGGGGTGCCGTCCTCCGGCGCGAGCTTGTTGTTGTCTATGATTTCATCTTTTGTGTACGGTTCGGTCTCGTCCGGTGTGTAGATGATGCTGTCGCCGGTCTTGTGGGCGGCAAAGGTCACATAGGTACCGACGCCGCCGGAATACTTGAACGCGCCGTCCATGGCGGTGTAGAGGAAGCCGTCGCTTCCCAGCGCCCAGACGAGGCCGATGGAGGAGAGCGTGGTTGTCCCGCCCGCGCTGTGCAGCGTTTCCTTCACAACGGCGGCGGCTTCGATCTGCTCCGCCGTTGCGCCGGTGTAGCGTTTCAGGGAACTGACGATGCGCGTCTTCGTCGCCGTGTCAAGTTCCGAAACAGCTTTAACATATTCAAACGTCACATAGTCGCTCGCCGGGGCGGCGAAATTCACCTTTTTCAGATTCTGGTCGTAGGGCGCTTTCAGCCCGGAAAGGCGGAAGCTGCGGATCGCCACCGGGAACGCGGGCGAGCGCTGGCAGTCCCAGACCTGCGGCTGGTAAAACTTCGCGCCGAAAATGCCTGCGCCGGGCAGCCGCCAGCTGCACCACCTGACGGATTGCCGCTGCCGCTGTTCTGAACGCGGTAGGATTTGTCGCTGTGGAAATAGCCGCTGTAATCGGCGCTGTTGCTGCCGGTGATATTGACGGGAGTGCCGAAACGGCGTGGGCGCGGTCTGCGTCGTCACGCCGATGGACGCGCCGCTCGTCAGCGGTGTTTCGCCGAGCAGGTGATGGTCTTATCGCTCGGCAGATAGACGTTGTCCGTCACGCCGCCGGAGGCGGAATTTGTTCTGTAATCGTAGACCGCCTTGGCGACGTTGCCGGTGATCTTCGCCGTGCCGCCGACCGTGAAGGTCCCGGCGTTATACACGCCGCCGCCGTCTTCGTTTGCGGTGTCGCAGGAGTAGTTGCCGCTGATCTCGCCGCCGGTCATGGTAAAGGTGGCGTTTTCCGCGTTGTAAACGCCGCCGCCGCAGGTGTAGCCGCCCTCACCCGTCGCGGCAATATTCGCGCTGATCTTACCGCCGGTCATGGTGAAGGTCCCGGCGTTGTAAACGCCGCCGCCCTTCTCGCCGTCGGCATTTTTGGTAATAGTGCCGCCCGAGAGCGTAAGGGTACCCGCGTTATAGATGCCGCCGCCGCTCTTGCTGCCGGTACCACGTTGCGTCCCGTATAGCCGCCTGTAATGGTGCCGCCGGTGCCGCTGTCGCGTATGGTCAGGGTACCGAGATTGGCAATGACCCAGCCGCCGTAGTCACTGCAGGGCTCATTCAGATTGCGGTCGATGGTAAAGCCGTTCAGGTCGAGGGTAATATGTTTGCCTCAGGAACGCATATGGAACCCGCCTGATTGGTTCCGTCATAAAATCCGACGCCGGTGCCGAAGCTGGTGCCGCAGGTGCTGTCCGTGGCCGCCGTCCAGTCGGCGAAGATCTTGACAGCGGTGTATGCGGTGTTGTTCTCGTTCACCCACCGCCGCGTTCCAGCCGTCGGCAAAGTCGCCGTAGCCTGTATAATCGGTTCCGTCATGCGTCACGGTAATGATCGGGTCGCCCAGCCGGAAGCGCACGGCGGTGCCGGCGGTCGTTCGGGTGCCGCCGTCGCAGCGAACAAACTTGTCGGAAACCGTGGTGGTTCCTTTACCGTTTGCCGCGCCGGTGCCGCCCATGGCGGTGAGGGTCACGGTATCCGAAGCGGCTGTGCCAAGCTGAAAATCGGCGGGAGTCATACCGGCTTTCATCCTCATCGTAAGGACCAAATATGTGCCAATGCCGTAGCCGTCGCCCGCGGCGACAACATTTGCGTCGCCCGAAAATGTTGTTGTACCGTAGGAACAAACGCCCGCGCTGATGCTGCCTGTGCCGGAGGCATGACCGCCCACGGCAACAAGCTGTCCGCTGCTCACGGAAATTCCGGCGCCTGCTGCAGCGCCGGAGCTAAGGCTGCCGTGCCTGCTGCGGCTCCGCCAACAGCGGTAACATCGCCGCCCACAATTTGAATCTTTTTTGATGCGCTCAGCCCGCAGCTGAAGCGGCTTCTTCACTTCCGCCGGCGTCTCCGCCAAGGGCGATGACTTTTCCGCTGCTGACGTTCAGACTTCCGGTATCATTCTCTTCAGGGTTTGAAAGCTGAATGCCGCAGCTGCTGTCGCCGGCCTGTCTGCCGAGGGCGATAAGCGTTCCGCCGCCGCTGAGCGAAAGCCCAGCCGCACCACTCACTTCATCCATAATGCCGCAGCTGTCGCCGCTTTCTGACGTGCCGCCGCAGACGACGTTCACGCCCTCATAGACGATGCTGATGTCTTGCCCTCCCTGAATTCCGAAAGAGCCGATTGCAGTTTATCCGTACCGACGATGATCATGTTTTTGAGGGTGAGGGTCGATGTGTCTGCGTCCCACATCCAGCCGCTGCTGGCTCACTGTTCGACCATGTGCTTTTTCTACCTTATTTCTCAAGTCCAACGTAGAGGTGCGAATATTGTTACTCGTGTACGTCGTGCTGTCGCCGTACACGGCGAGGCTTGCCGGTCTGCGCACCGGTGAGAGCGGTGAGCGAAGCGTATTTCAGCTCCGTCTGTCGGTGCTTTATTCAGCGCCTGAGACGTCTTCCCGTCGCTGACCTCGCCGCTGGACGCGACCAGCAGGCCGCCGGTCAGTGCGACTGTGCCGTTGTCGACACACACGCCATAGCTGCGTATTGTTTGCGCTTTTGCCGCCCTGCGCGACAACTGTGCCGCCGGAGACGTTAAGGGAAATTAAATGTCTCAATCCCATACGACTGGCCACCATTGGCGTAAGCTCCCACGGCGGTCAGGCTGCCTTCTACACTTGCGCTGTGATTGCAGTACACGCCGCAGGAACTTTGTTGATTTGCCGTACCCGCAATGCCGGTGACATCGGCGCTGCCGCTGACTATAAGAGTTGGCGCATAGATACCGTAACTGGAATTATATGCTGTACCGCCGAGTCCCGTCACCCTGCCGGAATTAATTGTGAGGGTGCCGTCCGCGCCTCCAGTCCCTTGCTGTCGCCCTCACTGCTCTTGCCGCCGACGGCGGACAGCGAGCCGACGCCCGCGGCCGTCCCCGTCCTCAATCGTCAGCGCGCCGTCACAGAAAACAGCTACGCAATCATAACTTCCAGTCCCGCTTGCAATGGTGCTGTCGCCGTTGAGCACGATCGTGGTATCAGCGGGCAGGTATGCGCCGTAGCTGTCGCCGCTGCTGTCCGCGCCCCTGATATAGGCGTCGGTGAGGGTCAGCGTATGCCCGCACCGGCACCATCATTGGCGGTGGCGTCATACGCCCACGTCCAGCCGTCGCCGCGACACTGGCGGAGGAATCGTAGCCCGGCGTTCGTTGCCTATCTTTGTCTCACCAACCGTGTAATATTCATCTGCGCGCTCGCCGCCGCGGGCACGCTCATCGCCGGCAGCAGGCTCAGCACCATGCACACCGTCAAAACCAGACTCAAAATTTTCTTTTTCATCCCGATCCACCCTTGCCCTTTCTTTTCCTGTCTCCGGCCAAGCCCCTCCTTCACCGGGATTCTCCTGCTTCCACCATAGCATTTCCGGGAAATGAACACTGTCCTCCTCCGCCGAAACGCACTTTTTTGCCCCTGAAATGTATTTGCCTCAGCCTCCTGAAGCGGTACAATAAAGAAAGAACCGAAATTATTTTTCAGGGACTGCGGAAGGATTTCAGCAGATATTACCGCAGGGACAGCGGCACGATTTCAGCAGGTATTGCCACAGAATCTGCGGCAGGAATCATTATTTTAAAGGAGACACCTCATGGTGAAGCTTGCTATCTGCGATGATGAGGAGGTCAGCCGGGAAAAACTTTCCGCGCTGGTACAGGATTATGCACGGGAACGGAATATGCCCGTTTCCGTCTCGTCCTTCGCCGCCGCCTCGCCGGTCCTCGACAGCAGCGAACGCTTCGATATCTATCTTCTGGATATCCTGATGCCCGGACTCAGCGGCATGGAACTGGCGGAGGATCTGCGCCGGAAGGATGAGACCGCCTGCCTCATTTTCCTGACGAGCTCGCCGGAATTCGCCCTGGAAGGCTATTCGGTCAGGGCGCTCGACTACATCCTGAAGCCGGCGGACCGCGACAGGCTTTTTGCGGCGCTGGACCGTGCGATGGCTTTCAGGGAAAAACAGGCTTCCGATGAACTGATCGTGAAAAGCGGCGGCACACTGATCAGCGTGCCGCTTGGCGCCATCGAATATGTCGAAGCGCGGCAGGATAAATTAGTCTATTATCTCATCGGCGGTAAAACGCTGGAAGCGACGGGCGTGCTGGCCTCCCTCGAAGGCCGCCTGCTTTCGGATCCGCGCTTCGTGAAGCCGCACCGCGCCTACCTCGTCAATATGAATCATATCTGTTCCCTGGACGGCAAAGAACTGCAGGTTGCCGGCGGTTTCCCATCCGTGCCGATTGCAAGGGGACATTTCGCGGAAGTGAAAGAAGCCTATCTGGAATACATGACTTTTTCGATGGAACGGCGGGGAAGCGGAAACCGGACGGGAGGTGACATGGCATGAACTGGACTGTGCTGAACCTGATCAGCGTGCTCGTCTATGGTACCCTGCTCACGCTGTCCTGCCTGGAAATAAAACCGACATGGAAAAATTCGGCGGTCGTCGCCGGTCTCTCTTTTTGCTGTCTGCTCGTGCAGTCTTTTCTGGTAAATACCTTCGGGTTCGATGCAATCTTCCGGGCCTACCCGCTGATCGTCCATCTGCCCCTTTTTCTTCTGTGCGTCTTCTTTTTCAGGAAATCCCCGGCAGCTTCCCTCTTTTCCCTGCTGACGGCGTACGTCCTGACGGTGCCGCGGAACTGGATCGGGAATGCCCTCGCCGTTTTTTTCCCGGGATCGGAGGCGGCGCCGGACATCCTGAGGACCGCAGCCACGATACCGCTCCTCATTTTGCTGCTGATTTTCTGGACACCCAGGGCACGCGAATTCCTGCGCCAGCGGAACCAGACCCTGTGGATCATGGCGATTCCCTTCGAGCTTTTCTATGCCCTTTCCTATATCACGACCGTCTACACCAGTCTTCTGCTGGAATCCAACATCCTGGTCATCGGTTTTGTCATGACCCTGCTTTCCCTGCTTCTGTGCATCCTGGCCAGTGTCGTCGGAAAGCAGAACGAACAGGTCCTGACGCTTCATGAGCAGAAGGACTTACTGAAAATGCAGTCTTCCGAAACGGAGAAACGATTGGAGGAAATCCATGATTCGCAGCAGAAAATGCGCATCCTGCGCCATGACATGCGGCACTATTTCCAGATGATCGATGATTACGCCGCAAAGGGGAATACCGCCGAAATCCGGAGCGCCATTCACCAGATCCAGAAGGGAATCGAGGATACCGCCATCCGGCAGTACTGTCTGAATGAGCAGGTCAACCTGGCCATTTCCTCCTTCGTCCGAAAAGCGGAAAAGCAGGGAATCGATGTTGCGGTGAATGCCGATGTGCCGGAAAAGCTTGATGAAAGCCTGACGCTCGACCTGTGCATCCTCCTGGCAAATGCCATGGAAAACGCCGCGACAGCCGCCGCAGATACAAAGGATGCCTGGATCCGGCTGAACTGCGGCATGGTCTCCGAAAAGCTTGTTATCCAGGTTTCGAACTCCTGCGAAGGAGACATTTTCTTCCTGAACGGAATCCCGAAGAGCCGGCGCGCCGGCCACGGTTTCGGCGCATACAGCATCGCCGCCCTTGCAGAGAGGCACGGCGGTACGGCTGACTTCTCCTGCAGGGACGGCGTTTTTATGGTTCGCGCTGTATTATGAGGCGGTTCTCAGAAGCCGTGGCCGCCTCCACCGCCGCCACCGCCTCCGCCGCCTCCACCTCCGCCGCTGCCTCCGCCGCCTCCGCCGCTGCTGCTGGAGACTTCTTCTTCAGTGGTATAGGTGTACTGCATGCCTCTTACGCGGCCTTTGTACGTCATATATTTTTCCGTGCTCAGATTCCTGGCATCGCCGACATGAGAATAGATCAGTGCAATGCAGAGGTTCGCGATGACGGCAATCAGAAAGGCGGCAAAAAGATTTCCGATATGCTTCATGGGCTGGGAAATGGTTCCGCCTTCATAGACCGCCAGCATTTCGCGGAAAGCCTCCCTGGCACAGCCGAGGTAGTCTCCTCTGGAGGCATAGCGGTAAGTGTTGTCGGTAATCGTATAGGCATAGCTCTCGCTGATGGTACGGAGAGCCTCTCTTCCGCTGTAGATATAGATTTCCCGGTTGTCCATATCAATCAGGAAAACGGAACTGTTGGCGTCTCCGTTAAACAGACTGTAGCAGAGCTCTTCTGCATAGGATTCCGTCGACTCATAATTGGTGTCCGTGGTAACGAAAGCAATGTTCTCGTATTTGGTAAGCGGGTCCATTGTCTCCTTCAGGGCACTGCTTTCATTTTCATCAATGAGTCCCGCTTCGTCGGAAATGTAAGCTTCATTTCCGGTCGCAGGGCTGCTCCAGCCCGTGTCCCAGGCAAAGCAGGGCACGGCGTTCAGCACAAAGGAAGCGGCAAGCAGTCCGGCTGTCAGAACAGATGCAGCAATTTTACGCCTGATCATCTCCGCCCCTCCTTTCAAACTGAGGCATTTTCCTCGTCGAGGCGAGGTTGTATTCCTTCAGGATCCGGAACTCCGCATAAAGAATGGCTCCGAAGGCTGCAATTGCGCAGAGATAATACAGAAAGTCCTGAATCGGATGCCATTTTGCAATCAGGAAGCAGACCAGCTGGATGCCGAGCATGATTCCGAGGATCCAATAATGATCCTTCGTCTTCTGTCTCTTGATTCCCAGAGCTGCCGTGACGATGCTGACAGCGAGGAAAATGAGGATCCAGACTGAGGACTGCGAAGCTTTATTGAAATTGATTCCGGAAAGGACCGGTGGGACGAAGATCATCAGCATGACAATGATCATGACGGTCCTTGCCCGGAAAAGCGTCTTCAGGCTGTCGCGCCGCAGGTTTTCCTTTTCTGTCTTTGTCCTGACGGTCCTGCTGGTTTTCAGCACTCCGTTTTCACGGTAGAGATAGCCGTAGTCCTCTGCATGTTCATCCCTTTTCTTCACAAGCCAGAGAAAGACTTCGTAAAGGATCAGAGTCAGGCTGACGCCGATGGATGCAAAAGTCAGCGTCGCCCAAGGCGTCATGGTGAGGAAGCATTCCAGCAGAAAAAAAATCGGGACTGCCAGGACCAGCGAAGAAATCAGCATCTTCCGGGTATCGATCGGAATGTCCGCGAAGACTTTTCCGGTCTGCCCGTTTACGCACGCGTAGGCGACCCGGTCCTTAAAACGGTAGGAAAGGAACCACAGCGGCATCATGACCGTCCTGGTATGGACCGATGTCGGACGGACATAGGAATGCTGCAGTTCCGGATCCTCATAGGTCACTTTTCCGCTCTGCAGAAGCTGCTCCGGGTTGGTCCTCTTCACCGTTTCCGTCGCTGCTTCGCAGACTTCCGCATCGGCTTCAGCCTGTGTCATGTCATAATACAGTTCCGGCGGGACGTCCGGAGTATCCGCATAGAAGCCGCTGATATAAGCGGTGGAGAACGGCTTCTCCTGCCATCCTCTCTCACGGTCCATCACGTCGAAAGGCGCAACCTTTCTGCCGATGCGGTCATCGAAGAATGACGAGGCATCGTGCAGGTGTCCGCCGCTGACCGCATCGACGTCAACGTCAAAGCGGTAATGATCCTTGTAAATCGTATTGCCGTGAGTCTGGGAAGTATATCCCTGAACGCCGACCGTCCCCTGATAGTTGTAATCAATCGAATGATACGGAATATAGATTCCGCGGAAACTGTCGATATGCTTCGGGTCCTTCAGATCAGAGGGTGCAAAAAAAGCCTTTTTCATCAGACTGCCATAGGCGGCCTTGCATTCCTCTTTCGTAACCTGAAAAGGAATGACCTGATCCGGGCGCCGTTCCTGATCCAGGCGCTTATCCAGAACGACCGTCGCTCCGCAGTAGCTGCAGAACTCGGTTGCCGCTTCGTCGGTGCTGCTGAGCTCTCCTCCGCACACCGGGCATCGATAGACATTTACCTCGTAAGTGTCTTTCCCTGCTCCCGTCTTTTCCTGATAGTCCCGCGGATTCATCGACATGCCGCACCAGTCGCAGACAAATTTCTGGGATGCGATATCGAATCGCGCATTGGCTCCGCAGTTCGGACATCTGGACATCTGTGTTTCCCCCTCTCCCCGGCCTGCTGCCGGCATTTCTTTCCCTCTCTACCTGCAAAGAGCCACTCCGCAGCAAAGCGGAATGGCTCTTATCTTTTTTCTGAATAGACCGCTGCTCACACCCTCAGATGCTTACGCACCGTAATGATGGAACCCGCAAGGCCGATGCCGAGTCCGAGGACCAGGCTGACCGGGATCAGATAGCGGTAGACTTCATTGACGCCCAGAAGGATCGAAGACAGCGAATTCAGGACGCTGAATTTTGTGACGATCTTGTTGAGCAGCCAGTTGTATGTGAAATAAAGAATCACCAGCGGAATCACCGAGCCGATCAGCCCGATCATGACGCCTTCGACGATGAACGGGGCTCTGACGAAAGAGTCCGTCGCACCGATCAGCTTCATGATGCCGATTTCATTTTTACGGACCGAAATACCGACATTGACCGTATTGGAAATCAGGATGATCGCCACGATCAGCAGAACGGCGATGATTGCCACGGAAACATAGGTCAGAAGCGTATTGAATCCGGACAGTGTCTTGACGACTTCATCCGACTGGTTGACCTTCCGCACGCCGTCGAGCGTTTTGATATAGGCGACGAGCGCCGGCTGGTCTTCGACATTATTGGTCGTGACCGTATAGCTGGCATCATTTGCCAGGGGATTCCCCTTCACGAAGCTGGCGGCGGCATCCGGATCATCCGGGAAATAAATCTCCTGGAATTTCTCCCATGCTTCCTCTGCCGACGTAAAGGTCATGTTCGCAACTTCCGGACGGGCCTTGATCTCTTCTCCGATCTGGTCGATCTGATCCTGCGTGACGCCTTCATTGAAGAAGACGGAAATGCCTACATCCTCTTCATAATACTTGACGGCTGCATTGACATTCAGAAGAATCGAGAAGAACACGCCGAAAAGGAAAATCGTTGCCGTCATGGTAACGAGAGAGGCGACGGAGAACATCCGGTTGCGCCAGATATTCTTCAGGCCCTGCTTGATGTTGTATCCGAGGGAACTAAGCTTCAATGTACTCGCCCTCCTCTTCATCATGCGCGATGACGCCCCTCCTCATCGTAATAACGCGCTTTTTGAACTTATTGACCAGTTCCTTATTATGCGTTACGACAAGAACCGTTGTACCTCTGTCATTGATGTCTTCCAGGAGCTTCATGATTTCATAGGAATTGCGCGGATCCAGGTTTCCGGTCGGTTCATCGGCCAGAAGGATCTGCGGCTTGTTCACGATGGCGCGGGCCACCGCGACTCTCTGCTGCTCGCCGCCGGACAGCTGGCGCGGCAGGGATTTGTACTTCTCGGCAAGTCCGACCAGACGCAGGACCTCCGGTACATTCTTCCGGATCATGCGTGACGGATACTCGATGACATGCTGGGCAAATGCCACATTTTCATAGACGTTGCGATCATTGAGAAGACGGAAATCCTGGAAAACCACCCCGACTTCCCGGCGGTAAGCCGGAATATTCTTATGCTTCATGGTGTTCAGTACATGCCCGTTCACGGTAATGATGCCGTGGGTCGGTTCCAGTTCCTTCATCAGCAGACGGATCAGAGTGGATTTTCCGGATCCGCTGTCTCCGACGACGAATACAAATTCACCCTTATCGACATGAAGTGAAATCTCGTCGACCGCCGACTGACCCTTCTCGTACGTCTTCGAGACGCGATCAAGATCGATCATAAATCATCCTCCTTATTGCTCTCCTTAATACTCCAGTGTCTCCATATATTTCATATAACGGACGACCATAAGGGCGATTTTGAATGTAATGGCATCATCGAACACCCTTAGGTCGAGACCGGTGCTTTTCTGCAGCTTATCCAGCCTGTAAACCAGTGTATTGCGGTGAATATACAGCTGTCTTGATGTTTCGGACACGTTGAGGGAATTCTCGAAAAACTTGTTGATCGTGTCGTAAGTCTCCGGATCGAAGTCTTCCGGGCTCTTGTCGGCGAAAATTTCCTTGATGAACATCTTGCAGAGGGGAATCGGCAGCTGATAGATCAGCCTTCCGATGCCGAGCTGGCTGTAGGCAATGACATCCTGGTCCCCGAAAAAGATCTTGCCGACGTCGAGGGCCATGCGTGCTTCCTTATAGGAACGGGAGATTTCCTTGATCTCATGGATCATATTCCCGTAGGCTACATGGGCGCTCTCATTTTCATTCCTGCCCAGAGCCGCGATAATCGACTTTGCAATGGCCTTGAGTTCATCCGGCCCGTCTTTCTCCTCCAGCTCCTTGATGATAATGATGCTCTTTTCATCAATGGCCGTAATGAAATCGTTCTTGGATTTCGCAAAAACCGCTTTGACCGCTTCCAGCGTGCTGTAATCCTTGCTCTGCTCGGACTCCAGGATGAAAACGACCCTCTTGGCTTCCGTTGCAATGTGAAGCTTCTTTGCCCGGTTATAGATATCGACCAGCAGCAGGTTGTCGAGCAGAAGGTTCTTGACAAAGTTCTCCCTGTCAAAATGCTCTTTATAGGCCACCAGCAGATTCTGGATCTGGAAAGCGGCCATCTTGCCGATCATCTGGGCATCATCCGCCTTTGCATCCAGCATGACGACATATTCTTCCTGGTAGTCATCAAATACCTTGAAGAAAAGGCTGCCCCGGATCTCCTGGCTGTCTGCCTGCGACGAGGAGAAATTGATAATCTCCTGCCGGTCGACTGTCACGTCTTCCTGCGTCGAAGCAATTACCTTACCCTCCGGATCGACAATTGTCAAGTCGGTCTTTCCGATCTCTTTTAACCCGGTTAACGTATCTCTAAGGATGAGATTTGAAATCATACCAAACCCCCACAAAAATAAGCGCATGAATTTGTGCAAAAACACAAGAACACCGAATACAGTGTACTACAATAGTACCAAAAATAAAAGTGAAATTTTTATACCCGGTCAGACCTCGAACATCAGATCGGCATAGGACGGCATCGGCCAGAGCTTCTTGTCAACAATCATCTCGGCCGCATCAATCGGTTTTCTCAAGGCTTCCATCGCCGGGACCACACGGCTGCGGAAGGCTTTTGCCTGTTCCGCTCCCGCCGGAAGCGCCTCGGCCGCAAGTGCCTCTGAAGTCAGTTTCCTCGCTGCAGACTGCGCCTCCTTCAGGTATTTCGTTACCTTGGAAAGCAGGGCTGCCGGGGCAGAAGAATCCGCTCCGCACATTTTCAGGGCATTGACGGTCTGCGCCAGTTCCCCCGCATAGGAGATCATGGCCGGAATCAGAGTCTTTCCTGCCATGTCCAGCATCGTCCTGGCTTCAATATTCACAGCCTTGGAATATCCTTCGTACTTAACCTCCACGCGGGAAGTCAGCTCATTCCTGTCCAGCACCCTGTATTTTCCGAACATTTCCACGTTCTTCGGCGCCGTCAGGGCAGGGATGGCATCGACCATCGACGGAATGTTCGGCAGGCCTCTCTTTTTCGCCTCGCTGATCCATTCCTTTGAATAGCCGTTTCCGTTGAAAACGATCCGGCTGTGCTCCGCCGCATATTTCCGGATCAGTTCCCGGGCAGCTAAGTCAAAGTCTTTCGCTTTTTCCAGGACATCGCAGGCCTCGGAGAAAGCTTCCGCTGCGATCGTGTTGAGTACCGTATTCGGAGCCGCGATGGAATCTCTCGACCCGACGGTACGGAATTCGAATTTATTTCCCGTGAAGGCAAACGGCGAAGTACGGTTGCGGTCAGTCGCATCCTTGGCAATGTCGCTCAGATAGGAAACTCCCGTCCGGACCTGTCCGCCCTTCTTTGAACTTTTTGCCGAGCCCGTAGATGCCAGCTGCTCCAGCACATCCGTCAGCTGATCCCCGAGGAAAATGGAGATGATCGCCGGCGGCGCCTCATCCGCTCCCAGGCGGAACTCATTTCCTACATCTGCCGCGGATTCCCGGAGCAGGTCGGCGTGCTCATCGACTGCCTTCAGGATGCAGGTCAGGACCAGCAGGAACTGCGTATTCTCGTGCGGCGTTTTGCCGGGATCGAGCAGGTTGATTCCGTCGTCCGTGGTAATCGACCAGTTGTTGTGCTTGCCGGAGCCGTTTACTCCCGCGAAAGGCTTTTCATGCAGCAGGCAGCGCAGGCCGTGACGAGTCGCGACCCTCTTCAGGGTCTTCATGACGATCTGATTGTGGTCGACTGCCACATTTGCCTTCTCATAAATCGGCGCCAGTTCATGCTGCGCCGGCGCAACCTCGTTGTGCTGCGTCTTGGCCGGAACGCCGAGCTTCCAGAGTTCCGTATTGACATCCTTCATAAAGGAAGCGATGCGCGGCCGCAGGGTCCCGAAATAGTGGTCGTCCAGTTCCTGCCCTTTCGGCGGCATCGCTCCGAAAAGCGTGCGGCCCGTGAAGATCAGGTCTTCCCTCTGCAGATATTTTCCGCGGTCGATGATGAAATATTCCTGTTCGGCGCCGACAGAGGGCGTGACATGCTTGGACTTCGTGTTCCCGAAGAGCCTGAGAAGACGGATGGTCTCCCGGTCCAGCACTTCCATTGAACGCAGAAGCGGCGTCTTCTGATCGAGTGCTTCTCCGGTATAGGAGCAGAAAGCCGTCGGAATCACGAGGATGGCGCCGCTTTCATCATGCCGTACAAAGGCCGGTGACGTGCAGTCCCAGATGGTGTAGCCCCGTGCCTCAAAGGTTGCGCGGAGTCCGCCTGACG
Organism: Lachnospiraceae bacterium; assembly: GCA_022647575.1. Classification (GTDB taxonomy): domain Bacteria; phylum Bacillota; class Clostridia; order Lachnospirales; family Lachnospiraceae; genus Chordicoccus. Next base: position 155,002 of record JALCKY010000002.1, read on the forward strand.
GAAATGAAGAGGCATCCGGCTCGCCCTTGATCAGTTCTTTTCCCGAAAGCCTCATCAGGACCTTGCCGTTCGGAAGCGGAGCCGTAATGAAGGAATCGTGCTTCTCAGCCGTCGTGCCTGTCAGGGGTTCAAACCAGTGCGTATAATGCGTCGCACCCTTTTCGATTGCCCAGTCTTTCATGGCTCCGGCAAGAATGTCGGCCGTTTTCAGGTCCAGTTCCTTATTTTCATCGATGGCCTTATGGTAGTCGGCATAAACGTTCTTAGGAAGCCGTTTCTTCATGACGTCGTCATTAAAGACATCCTCTCCGAAAATACCTGCGACTCCCATTGTTTCTTCGTTCATTTCCGTACTCATTTCTCCTCCGTTTTCCGGGCCGTCTCCGACAGAAGGCCTCTCTGCTTCTTATTCAAAACGATTTTCATCGCCTGTTTCCTGTTGCTGATCGTCACATTTCTGTGATCGCCGCCGAATTCCCCGTCAAGCGTCCACGAAATGTCCTCTTCCGATTCCAGCGTGATCTCGGACGCCTTGAAGAAATCAATCAGCGGCGTCTCCTGGTCGCCCAGAATCAGGGCTCCGACGATGTTCTGTGCATCGAAGATCGTCCTGGGGCTGTGGACGAGCGTAATCTCAAAAAGGCCGTCGTCCATCAGAATATCCTTTCCGGTAATTCCCTTGATCCCGCCGACCTGTATGGAATTCGTCACCATGCCGAAGGCATAGTCATCCGTTTTCGTCTCTCCGTTGACCGTCACCTTAATCCGGTAGGAACGGATATCCGCCAGCCGCTTGGTCGCCTCCACCAGATAGGCCAGACGTCCGAAAGCATTCTTCATATCCTGGTTCGTGCCGTAGGCAACATCCGTAAATGTCCCGAAAGCGGCGACATAGACAAAGGTGCTTTCATTCAGTCTTCCGATATCGATGCCGCACGGTTTCCCGCCGATGATGGCCCGGGTTTCCTGATAAACGTTGGTGGAAAGTCCCAGCGAATTGGCAAAATCATTTGTAGAACCGACGGGAATGTAGCCGATCGGGATGCTGCGTCCCAGATGCACGGCTCCGGTCACGATTTCATCGATGGTCCCGTCTCCTCCGGCCGCTACGACAAGATCGGTCCTTTCGTCGGCCTGTTCCATTTTCCGGACAGCATCTGCCGGCCCCTGCGTCGGATACACTTCGACCGTATAGCCGGCCTTGACAAAGAGGTCGATCACATCAGAAAGCACGGTCAGGAAACTTCCCTTGCCCGCTCTCGGATTGTAAATCAGCAGCAGATTCTTCCCCATGGGTCTCCTTCCGGAAATGATGCTTAATTTTACACCCATTGCCCGGACCGCGCAATAGGCGTATAATAGCGGCATTCGGGGGTATCTCAGGAAAATGAAAACTGTCCTTGTCACCGGTGCTTCCCGCGGAATCGGCGAAGCGATTGCCTGCAGATTCGCGTCGGAAGGCGGCTGGAACGTCATCATCAATTGCTGCTCTTCTGCAGCCGCACTGGAAAAAGTAAAAATAAAGATTGAATCGGCAGGTTCTCCCTGCCTTGCTTCCGTCGGCGACGTCTCGGATGAGTCTTATGTAAAATCGCTCTTTGAAGCAATCTCCGGAAAATTCGGAGGTCTCGATGTCCTGATCGGATGCGCCGGCATCGACCGGTTCGGAGTCCTTCAGGACACTTCCCTCGAAGAATGGAACCGCGTAATGGCCGTGAATCTGACCGGCAATTTCCTGCTGGCCCGCGAGGCGATCCCGATGATGCTTGAAAAGAAGGCCGGCTCGATTCTTTTTATTTCTTCTGTCTACGGAAGAAGCGGTGCTTCCTGCGAAGCGGCCTATTCCGCATCGAAAGGCGGTCTCAACGCCCTCACCCTTTCTCTTTCCAAAGAACTTGCTCCGAGCGGCATCCGCGTGAATGCCCTGCTGCCCGGTGCCATTGATACGGAAATGAACGCCCGTCTTTCGGCAGACGAACGCCGTGCCCTTGAGGAAGAGATTCCTCTCGGCCGCATGGGCACGCCGGAAGAAGTCGCTGAACTGGCTTTCGATACTGCCGTAAAATATCCGTACATGACCGGCGGACTCATTTCCCTGAACGGCGGATGGGAATAGTTTCTGCCGGCCCTGATCCGAATTCCTTTAAAATTCCCATGACAGCTCCTTTCCCTGCTGTTTAGGGGGCATTGCGTCCTGCTGCTTGAGGTGCATTGCGCCCCTCTTTTTTGGTGCACTGCCCCTGCTTCTTGGTGTAACTGCCCCTGCTTCTTGGTGTAACTGCATCCTGCTTCTTGGGGTAACTGCGCCCTGCTGCTTGGGGTACATAGCAGCTCATCATTTCACAAAGTCTGCAATTTTGCTTCACAAAGTGTTCACAGGAAGACGGCAGAATAGAATCATCAAGTGAGATGCAAGTTACCGGATGACCCGGGACAGGAGGTAATGAATATGTATAACGAATACAATTTCTACAATGACAATGACAGCGAAAAGGACGGAAGTTCCTATACCGGAACACCGCAGAGCTATGATTATTATATTGATTCCGACATCGTCGGCGATTCTTCCAGCCGCAGCGGTTCCGGAAAAGATCCGAAGAAAAAGAAAAAAGGCAGCGGCATGAGCCTTGCCAAAAAGTTCGCCCTGTGTGCTTCTTTCGCAGCAGTCTTCGGACTGGTTGCCGGCGGTGTCGCAGTCGGAACAACCAGACTGGCGTCCTCATCGGCTTCCAGTACAGCACAGACCGTGCAGACCGCAGCAAATGCCGACAGTTCGGTAGCGACCAATAATACCGTCGCTTCTTCCTCCACAACGAACGGAAGCACCGCAAGCGTAGGGACGACAAGTTCTGATACTTCTTCGGAAATGACCGTCGAGGAAGTTTCTTCCAACAGCATGCCGGCCCTGGTTTCCATCACGAACAAATCGATCCAGGAAGTCCAGAATTACTTCGGCGGCATGGGCGGTTTCGGAAATAACAGCGGTACGCAGGAATATGAAGAGACCAGCATGGGAAGCGGCGTCATCATCGGACAGACAGACAGCGTGATCTACATTGTGACAAATGAACATGTCATCGACAGCGCACAGACATTGACCGTTGCTTTCGTAGATGATTCAACTGCATCCGGCACCGTGATCGGATCCGATTCGACAAACGACATTGCTGTCGTATCCGTCAATAAATCCGATCTGTCATCCGATACCTTAAGCCAGATCAAAGTCATGGAAATCGGCGACTCCGACAGTCTTGTCGTCGGCCAGCAGGTTGTCGCCATCGGCAACGCACTTGGCTACGGCCAGTCCGTATCCGAAGGCATCGTCTCTGCCCTGAACCGCTCTATGGACGGCGGCACCGGCATCTACGCTGAAGGCCTGATCCAGACAGATGCAGCCATCAACCCGGGCAACTCCGGCGGCGCTCTTCTGAATATGAACGGACAGCTGATCGGCATCAATTCTGCCAAATACGCCGACACGGAAGTTGAAGGAATGGGCTACTCGATCCCGATCAACAAGGTTGAGCCGATTATCGAAGAAATGATCAACGGCACCTATACTTCAACGGATTCTTCATCGACCGATACCAATACAAACAGCAGCCAGAACGGAAGCAATAATCAGAACGGAAACAACAGCGGAAGCAATTCCACGGACGGAAATGTTCAGGTCAGCAGCGATGCTTACCTCGGGGTCAGCTGCACAGGCATCTCTTCCGAATATTCGCAGTATTACAATATTCCGGAAGGCGTCTACATCAGCGAAGTTGTCAGCGGTTCCGCAGCCGATAAAGCCGGACTTAAGCAGGGCGATATCATCACGGCGATTGACGGCACTTCCATCAGCTCGGTAGATGAGCTTTCTTCCATCATGAGCAGTCATTCCTCAGGCGACACCGTCTCCATGACGATCAGCCGTCAGAGCAGCAGCGGTTCCTATGCAAGCAGCACCGTTTCCGTAACCTTCGGAAGCAGCAGCTCCAGCCAGCAGAAGACCAGCTACAATATGCAGTAAACACACAGTCCGCCCAGAGTCTGCGGTAATAGGCTCTTCTACATAAAATGCGTCACACCCTCAGGACGCATAAAGAGGCTCCGGACGATGTCCGGAGCTTATTTTTTTTCATTCCTTTGAACCTTACCCACAGGATTTATTCCAGCAGCATCCGGAAGATTTCCTTCGGCACCCATCCCCTGACCCGGATTCCGTCTTCACCATATTCTTCCGAATCCAGCTGTCCGTATTTCCGGACCAGTTGGATTTTTGCTGCATCGGCATATGAAAAAGTACGGTCGACGGGAACTCTCTGTTTCTTCAGCGTCTCGCCGATCGCCGCTTTCAGTTCCGCAAGCCCCTGGCCGGTTTTGGCGGAAATGCGCACCGTGCAGTCCGCCTTCGGATCCCTGATGATGGTGTCAAATGAAAGCAGATCCTGTTTATTCAAAGCCGTGATGACCGGCTTATCCTGAATCTGCAGTTCGGCAAGCGTCCGGTAAACCGTCTCCATCTGCGGATAGACGGATTCGCTGGAAGCGTCCGCGACGTGCAGAATGATGTCCGCATATTTCGCTTCTTCCAGCGTGCTCCGGAAAGCATCGATCAGATGATGGGGCAGCTTGCGGATGAACCCGACCGTATCGGTCAGAAGAATCTCCTGTCCGTTTTCAAGCTTCATGTTCCTGGTCGTCGGATCCAGCGTGGCAAAAAGCTTATTCTCTTCCACGACATCCGAACCGGTCAGTTTATTCAGAAGCGTCGATTTTCCCGTATTGGTATAGCCGACCAGGGCAATGATCGGAATGCCGGAACCGTCCCGACGCTTCCTTGTCGTTTCACGGCTCTTCTTCATTTCTTCAAGTTCCCGGCTCAGGATGCCGATTCTGTTCCGGATCAGTCTCCGGTCCGTCTCCAGTTTCTTCTCGCCGGGGCCTCTCGTCCCGATGCCGCCGCCGAGCCTGGACAGCGCATTTCCTTTTCCGGTAAGACGCGTTGAACGGTACTTCAGCTGTGCGAGCTCGACCTGGATCTTGCCTTCATTCGTGACCGCATGCCTGGCGAAAATGTCCAGGATGACCGATGTGCGGTCAAGCACTTTTGTATCCAGCATATCGGAAAGGGCTGCCGTCTGCGCCGGTGAAAGCTCATCATCAAAGAGAGCAAGATCGGCATCAAGCGCCAGCATCATTTCCTTCAGTTCAGAGATCTTTCCGCTGCCGAGATAAGTTTCCGGATCGGGCGACGTGCGTTTCTGAATCATTCTCCCGACCGCTTCCGCGCCTGCCGTCTCCGCCAGTTCCTTCAGTTCATCGAGGCTTTCTTCCGCATCGGCGTCCGTGAAACCGTCGTGCCCGGCATCCAGTCCGACCAGTACTGCTCTTTCCGGCTTCTCTTCGCTGACAAACAATTCTCCCATTTTTCTCCCTGGTTCGCTGTTCTGAAAATCATTCCCGGTTCAAAAAACACCGTCCCTGATTCGGGACGGTGTCGGTAGATTCCGTACAGATTATCGTTTTGAGAACTGAGGCGCGCGGCGTGCAGCCTTTAAGCCGTACTTCTTGCGTTCCTTCATTCTCGGATCACGTGTCAGATATCCGGCCTTTTTCAGTGTCGGACGAAGTTCTGCGTCTCCTCTGACAAGTGCACGTGCGATGCCGTGACGGATCGCGCCTGCCTGGCCTGTATAGCCACCGCCGTGAACCGTAACCGTCACGTCGTACTTATCGGAAGTCTGCGTTGCTTCGAACGGAGCGCGGACAATCATCTTCAGCGTATCTTCGTTGAAGTAATTATTGATATCGCGTTTGTTGATCGTGATTTTACCGGTTCCGGATGCAAGATAAACCCTTGCAATCGATTTCTTTCTTCTGCCGGTTCCATATAATTTATCGCTTGCCAACTTAGAATCCTCCTATCAGAAATTCAGCGTCAGCGGTTCCGGCTTCTGTGCTTTCTGCTCATAATCGGGACCCGCATATACATGCAGTTTCGTGAACATCTTGTCACCGAGCGCACCCTTCGGGCACATGCCGCGAACAGCCATCTCGACAACCTTTTCCGGTTTCGTCTTCATCATATCCCGCATGGTCGTATATCTTGCGCCGCCTACGAAATAAGAATGAGAGAAATAAATCTTCTGATCCAGTTTCTTTCCTGTAATCTTTACCTTGTCTGCGTTGATGATGACGACATAGTCTCCGGTATCGATGTGCGGCGTATATTCAGGCTTGTTCTTGCCTCTTAAAACGCTCGCCACTTCCGAAGCCATGCGTCCAAGTGCCAATCCCGAAGCATCGACCAGATACCATTTCCGTTCGACTTTGTCGGGATTTGCCATAAATGTATCTTTCATGGATGATAACCTCCCAAAATTCAGTTAAAAGTTACTGGGCGGCTTTGCATGAAGACACTCCGGGGCAGGTGTGTCATCGCCGTCGCACGTTCTACATTATATAAGGGAAAAATAGGCCTGTCAACAGTTTATTTCCATCTGTACAGAAAAATCTGTCATCAAAATTCCTCATCAGGGAAGCGTTGGAAGATCACCATGCTGACTCATCAGCTCATAGAAATTGTGCGTCAGCCTGATGGCCTTCTGCGGGCATTGGCTTACGCAGGGTGCGCTGCATTTCTGACAGTAATAGACCGGGCTGTAAAAAGGACGGCCGTGCTCCTCATCCAGCACTCCATGCAGGCATACTTTAACGCACACCATGCATAAATTACATGCCTGGGCATTAATGCTCGGAAACAGCGCGTTGTCGTCGTCGCTGTTGCCTCCGGATACGGCGGAAGCATCTATGTCACTGAGTTTTTTCGTTTTATCAAGGTTCTCATCCATGGTTCTACCTCCTTTAAATGGCTGCTTATTTTATTTTAAGCCGCCGTCCGGGATAAATCAAGCAGGCAGCGCCCGGATAATGACTGATCCCGGCTCGTAACCTATCCAGACCGGAGCCGGAGCATCAGTTGCCGCACTCAATGGAAATCTCATCGAAAAACTGCAGGACGTCCCTGATGTCCATATTCTTCTTTTCTTCTCCGGACCTGTCCATGACGGCTTTTCCTTCGTGCATCATGAGAATGCGGTCGCCGTATTCAACGGCATAGCGGAGATTGTGCGTCACCATGATCGTGGTGACCTTCTTTTCTTTCACGATCCGGTCCGTGAGCTGCATGATGATCTCCGCAGTCTTCGGATCCAGTGCCGCCGTATGTTCGTCAAGGATCAGGAAATCAATCGGCGTCATCGTAGACATCAGCAGGGCCAGTGCCTGCCTCTGTCCTCCTGAAAGGGTCCGCACTTTGACATCCATCTTCTCTTCCAGTCCCAGCCCGAGCGGTGCCAGAAGACTCTGATAATACTCTTTCCGTTCACGGTTTGAACCTTTGGTCAGGCTGTATGACTTTCCTTTGTTATCGGCCAGAGACATATTCTCAAGGATCGTCATGTCGGGGCAGGTTCCCTTGGCCGGATCCTGGAAAACACGTCCGATTCTTCTGTGTCTCAGATAATCTTTCTGTCTGGAAATATCCTCTCCGTTGATGACGACGGCGCCGCTGTCGATATCAATCGAACCGCAGATGATGTTCAGCATGGAAGTCTTTCCGGAACCGTTCGAACCCACGACGGATACGAATTCTCCGTCTCCGATGCTCAGGCTGAAGTCCTTAAAAAGCACCAGCTCATTGACCGTACCCGCATTGAAAGTCTTGCTGATATTTTTCAGTTCAAGCATCCGCGCCCGCCACCTTTCTCTTTTTGTCCATTGAAAGGACGAGGATCACCAGGAACAGGATCGCGGTGACCAGTTTCAGATCGGTTGCCGCAAGTCCCAGCCGGATAGCCGCTGCCACGCAGGCTTTGTATAAAAGAGAACCGACAATCACGGAAGTCGTCACATTAATCAGGGTGACCTTGCGGAAGAGGCTGGTTCCGATGATGACGGAAGCAAGGCCGATGACAACGGTTCCGGTTCCCATCGTGACATCGAAGTATCTCTGCTGCTGCGCGTAGAGACAGCCGCCCAGCGTGACAAGGGCATTGGCCAGTGTAAGACCGATGATCCTTATCCTGCCTTTATCGATGCCGAGAGAAGTAACCAGCGTGTCATTGTCGCCGACAGCACGAAGCAGGAATCCGGACTTTGTCTTCATGTACCAGTCCAGAAGAAGCTTGACGATTACCGTGATAATGATCAGGATGATGGCTGCCTGATAATCCCGCAGCGCTTCCGGAAAAATTCCGTTTACAAAATCATTGTCGAAAATCGTCGGATCCGTATAGATCGGGAGATTGGCTTTTCCGGCAATCCGCAGGTTAACGGTATAGAGGGCCGTCATCATGATGATGCCGGAGAGCAGGTCCCGTACGTGAAGTTTTACATGGATGAGGCCTGTCAGATAGCCGACAAATCCGCCGGCCAGAAAACAGACCGGAAGCGTTACGATGGCCGGAACGCCGTTTGCAATCATGACAGCCGCGATGGCAGCTCCCAGAGGGAAGCTGCCGTCGACTGTCAGATCCGGAAAATCCAGAATCTTGTAAGTAATGTAAACCCCGAGCGACATGATCGCATAAATCATGCCCTGCTCAATAACGCTGATAATCAGTGCCATATTCTTCTCCTAATCCTGTGCCTGCTGTCCGGCTGCGCTCACCGTTCAGGAGGCTGTTTCAATGGAATCAAAAACGGTCGCGCTGCTGCTGTCGGTATATCCGTCCGGAAGCGTAATTCCCAGATTCTTGGCGACTGCCGTGTTGACGTAGAGGCTTGCTTCACTGATGGTTTCAAACTTCGTTTCGGAAGCCTTGCTCTCGCCCTTGAGGATCTTGCCTGCCATTTCTCCGGTCTGGATTCCGAGCTGATAATAATCAAGTCCTTCGGATGCCAGGCAGCCCTGCTTGACCTGATCGACTTCCGAACCGAAGACCGGGATCTTTTCCTTGTTGGCTGCATCCAGAACGGTCTGCAGCGCCGATACGACCGTGTTGTCCGTCAGGTTGGAAATGCAGTCGACTTTGCCTGCAAGATCTGCTGCCGCCAGCGGGACATCTGCGATCGTGCTGATGCCGCTCTCGACGATTTCAAAATTATATTTCGAAGCCAGTTCTTTATAGGTTGCAATCGTACTGACGGAATTTGTTTCGGAAGTCGTGTACATGATGCCGATGGTCTTTGCATCCGGAAGGACCTCGCGGATCATCTTCAGCTGTTCCTCAACCGGAAGGGCATCGGAAGTTCCGGTAATATTTCCGACAGGAGTTCCGTCTTCCTTGGCAAGTTCTGCCGCGACCGGATCCGAAACCGCCGTAAAGACAACCGGAATGTCGCCGTCTTTCGTGGAGTTATAGGCAGCCATGGCTGACGGTGTCGCAATGGCACAGATCATATCGACCTTCTGTGAAACAAAATTATCCGCGATGGTTGCAGCCGTTCCGGTATCCGCATTGGCGTTCTGAAGATCGATTTTCAGGTTCTGCCCTTCCACGATGCCTTCATTTGCCAGGCCGTACATAAAGCCTTTCCTGCAGTCATCGAGCGAGCTGTGCTCCGCAAACTGCGAAATGCCGATGGTGTAATTTCCGTCTGCCAGTTCATAGGATTCCGGCAGGCTGTAATCGCCGGCTGCGGAAGCCGATGATGCAGAGGATGCAGCCGAAGCTGCCCCGGAAGCAGCCGATGCCGCTGCCGATGCCGCCGCCGATGATGCAGAAGAAGCTGCTGATGCGGATGATGAAGATGAACCGCAGCCTGCTGCCGCAAGTACCATTGCTCCTGCAAGAACCATAGCCAGAATTGTCTTTTTCATTTTTCATTTCCTCCTTCGTGTCCAACAAGTCTACAGTTGCCGATCGTTCTGCATGCCGGAGAAAAATCTGCGTAAGCATAAAAAAATCTCAGACATGCTGCTGCATGTCTGAGACGATAAGTTATCGCGGTGCCACTCAGATTGACAATGTCATGAATTGTCCACTCAGTCCTGTACGATCATACAGTATGGATTGGTAACGGATCCACCTTCCCGTCGGTACCTACTCCCTTTCGGTTTCAGGCCGCCCTCGAAAGCCCATTTCAGGAAATCTTCCATGCCGTTTTCCACCATCCCGGCTCTCTGTGATTTCAGATCAGCTTACTTTTTCTTTCTCATCGGTTTGCTTTATGAAATTAAAAAGAATACTAAAACTTTTCAGCAGATTTGTCAACCGGAAAAATGATTTTTGTGAAATAAACATTTCCAAAATTAATATTCGACGGATGCCGCAATTTGCGCTATGATGGTCTCAAATTACCGTACAGACAGGAGAGAGGAACCTTGCAGAATCAGTTTTCAAGAACACAGCTGCTGCTCGGTAAAGCAGCCATGAAGAAGCTTTCGGAATGCCGCGTTGCCGTTTTCGGCATCGGCGGAGTCGGCGGCTATGCTGTCGAAGCCCTTGTGCGCTCCGGCATCGGCGCCATCGATATCATCGACGATGACAAAATCTGCCTGACCAATCTGAACCGCCAGATACTCGCAACGCATAAGACCATCGGGAAAGACAAGATCGATGCAGCCGAGGAACGGATCCTTGACATAAACCCGGAGGTGAAAGTCACGAAGCACAGGTGCTTCTATCTTCCGGAAACGGCAGACCAGTTTCATTTCCGGGATTACGATTACGTGATTGACGCGGTCGATACTGTGACCGCCAAGCTTTCCATCATCACGGAAGCAAAGAAGGCCGGCGTACCGGTCATTTCCTGCATGGGAGCCGGCAACAAGCTGGACCCGACGAAATTCCGCGTCGCGGATATCTATAAAACCAAAGTCTGTCCACTGGCCAAAGTCATGCGGTACGAATGCCGGAAGCGCGGAATCGACAGGCTCAAAGTCGTGTATTCGGAAGAACTGCCGACGCGTCCGCTGGATGATGAAAGCATTTCCTGCCGGAACCACTGCGTCTGTCCGCCGGGCACGAAACGGAAATGCACGGTCCGGCGCGACATTCCCGGCTCAAACGCCTACGTCCCTTCGGTCGCCGGCCTGATTCTTGCAGGTGAAGTGATCAATGACCTGACAGCCGCAGAATTTGCCCGCCGCGCCGATGGGTGCGCACCGAAAGAAACAGCCGCCAATACAGATGCCATTCAGTAATTTCAGGAGGTGATTTTCATGTCAATGCCGACAAGAGAAGAAGCATGGGAAGTCCTGTGCGAATACAACCAGGATGAGTTTCATCTGAAGCATGCCAGAACCGTCGAGTCCATCATGCGGTGGTTTGCAAAAAAAGACGGGTTTGAAAATGAAGAAGATTTCTGGGGAATTGCAGGCCTTCTGCATGACCTGGATTTTGAAAAATATCCGGAGGAGCACTGCATCCGGGTGCAGGAAATCATGAAGGAAAAAGGCTGGGACGAGCGCCTGATCCATGCGGTCGCAAGCCATGGCTACGGCATCACGGTCGATGTGAAGCCGGAGCACCTGATGGAAAAGACACTCTTTACGATTGATGAACTTTCCGGTCTGATCGGCGCGGCGGTGCTGGTGCTGCCGACGAAAGACATTCATGATCTTCAGCTGAAGACCGTGAAAAAGAAATTCAAGGATAAGCGTTTTGCCGCGGGCTGCTCACGCGACATCATCAGCCAGGGCTGCGAAATGCTCGGCAGGCCTCTTGACGATGTCATGGCCGATACCCTTGCCGCCATGCAGGAAAATCCGATCGACTGATCGCAGAGAAGCCTCTTCTCACACCGTCTTTCGCGTGCGGGTGATCCTCAGCGTGCGCAGGTATTCTTTCTGCTCCGGGGAAATCCGGAAGCTTTCGATTGATTTCTGAATCGTTTTATTGTGGGTCCATGCGTCCAGGCGGTGCTGCTCAAGATAAGGCAGTGCCGTCGGATACTGCTTGGCCAGAGCCGTCGCAAAATACCAGGCAATCATCATTTTCACATAATATTCGTCCGACCGCACCTGTGCGACCATTTCCGGATACTGCGGGTCGAATGCCTCATCCAGATAAAATGACATCAGCATTCCGATCGCGAAACGGACCGTATACGTTTCCTTCGAGCCGATCCATTTCCGGATTTCAGGCAGAAGCTCCGGCAGGTGCTTCTTAAAAATCTTCGGGCTCATCGTATCGCAGACAGCCCAGTTGTCCACATACGGCAGGAAATGATTCAGCTCTTCAATCACGCGCCCGCAGTCTTTCATGCCGGCAATCAGCGATGCATGCAGCTGATCTTCTTCCAGGTAGCGGTGCGGCAGGCAGGTCAGAAAAATCTCCGCTTCCGGAGATTTTGAAAATTGAGAAGCATATTTTCTGAGAGCCGGCGCACGAACGCCGATCACGGAATCCGCCGGGCGGTTGGGAACCAGCTTTGCCACGAAAACCGCGTAATCTTTGTCCTTCAGGGAAATGAGCTGCGCGCGGACTTCCTGTTCCGTCCGGATCTGCAGCGTCCCTTTTCCGTCTTCTTCCCCCGTCCCGCTTTTTTTTGCACCGTTCATTCTTCCGCCTCCGGATATTCAATTTTCTTTAAGACGAGTCCTTTCGGAATGGCCGTCGGACCGGCCGCACTGCGGTCGCGCGCTTCCAGAATCTGCTTCATTTCTCCGGGCTGAATCTCACCGGAGCCGACCTGAATCAGCGTGCCGGAAATAATCCGCACCATATTGTAGAGGAACCCGTTTCCGACAATCGTGAAAATGATGAGGTCATCTTCTCTCCGGACGTCGGCGCGGTAAATGGTGCGCACCGTTGTCTTTCCGGAAAAACCGGATGCGCAGAAAGAAGCGAAATCATGCTCGCCCACAAGAAAGGCGGCCGCCTCATTCATTTTTCCGGCATCGAGCGGGTAGTAATAATGCATGGCATAAAGCCGCAGCAGCGGATCCGGAAAGGTCCGGTTCAGGATGTGATATTCATAAGTCTTGACGGTTTTCTGAAAACGCGGATGGAAATCATCCGGCACCTGCTTCGATTCAACGATGCGGATATCTTCCGGCAGTCTGGCATTGAGCGCGAAGGCGATTTTGGAAACCTCGATGCGCGTCTCGACATCGAAGACTGCAACATTTCCCTCGGCATGTACGCCCGTATCCGTGCGGCTTGCGCCGATGGTTTTCATCTCTGTGCCGAAAAGTCCGGAAAGCGCCTGATTGACGACGTCCTGAATCGCGATGCCGTTGACCTGCGACTGCCAGCCGACATAATTCGTGCCATCGTAGGCAATCGTCAGCTTCACTCTCATATCCAGACTCCTCCGAAAATGCAGAACAGGATCGCGGCAGCAAGATAAACCGCCATGACCGCGAAGGAAATGTAATCGCGTTTCCGGAAGTGCAGAGGCTTCATCTGCGTCCGGCTGTCGCCGCCGTGATAGCATCTGGCCTCCATGGCCATTGCCAGATCATTGGCGCGGCGGAAGGCCGAAACGAAAAGCGGCACGAGAAGAGGCACCATGCTTTTGATTCTTGTCATGAAATTTCCGGATTCAAAATCTGCGCCTCTGGCGATCTGCGCCTTCATGATTTTATCCGTCTCCTCCATGAGAATGGGGATGAAGCGGAGTGCGATCGACATCATCATCGCGATTTCATGAACCGGCACGCGGATATATTTCAGCGGCATGAAAAGACTTTCCATCGCATCGGTCAGCTGATTCGGAGTCGTCGTAAGAGTCATCACGGAAGAGCCGAGGACCAGGTACATCAGACGGACGGCCATCCGGACCGCCTGCTTCAGACCTTCCTGCGTAATCGTCAGAACCCAGAAATGAACCAGCGGTGTTCCGGGCGTCAGGAAAATGTTGAAGACCACGGTAATCGCCAGGATGATATAAATCGCCTTGAGTCCTTTCAGGATCAGACGGACCGGCACATTGGAAAGAATCACCAGTGCAGCAAGCGCAGCGGTTACGAACAGGTATCCGGCCACCCCTTTGACCAGAAAAAGAGAGACGATGAACACAAGGGTGCCGATAAACTTCACCCTGGGATCAAGCTTATGAAGGATTGAATCGCTTGGGTAATACTGCCCGAACGAGATTTCCTGCAGCATGCCTATTTATCCCCGCTGTTCAATGAGCCGTCTTCCGGTTTCTGTTCTGTCTTATTTTTCAGTGCCTTCAGTATGGTTTCCGTTGCTTCCGCAACTGTCATTGCTTCCGTATCGACGTCAAACCCGTGTTCTTTCAGGTCATTCATCAGATAGGTGATCTGCGGTGCGGCCAGACCCATTTTCTCCAGTTCCCTGAAATGGGAGAAGACCCTGCGCGGCTTATCATCGAATACCACTTTGGCATCGTTCATGACGACCAGGCGGTCCGCATACATCGCTGCGTCCTCCATGCTGTGCGTGACCAGGACGATCGTGATGCCGCGCTTCACCTGAAGATATTTGATCCGGTCGAGAATTTCATCGCGCCCCTGAGGATCCAGTCCGGCTGTCGGCTCATCCAGGATGAGAACCTTCGGATCCATTGCCAGGACGCCTGCGATTGCGACTCTTCTCTTTTGGCCGCCGGAAATTTCAAACGGCGATTCCTTATACATTTCCTCGGGCACTCCGACATGACGGAGCGCATGCGTCGCTCTTTTGACGGCCTCCTCCTGGGAAAGTCCTTCATTTTTCGGACCGAAGCAGACGTCTTTCAAAACATCCGTTTCGAACAGCTGATGCTCCGGATACTGGAAAACCAGCCCGACCTGCGTGCGCAGGTGCCGGAGATCAAAACCATCGGAGCGGATATCCTTTCCTTCAAAAAGCACCTGCCCGGAGGTCGGTTCAATCAGACCGTTCAGGTGCTGGACCAGCGTCGATTTTCCGGAACCGGTATGGCCGATCAGGCCGATGAATTCTCCCGGATAGATTTTGAGGCTGACGTGATCAAGAGCCTTAACTTCATAAACCGTGCCGTCCCCGTAAGTATAGCAGACGTCCTTCAGTTCAATCAGAGGAGCCGCCACCCCCGTCCCCGTGGTTCCGCCGGCAGCTGCTGCAGTCTCATCGGGAACCACTACCCCCGTCCCCGTGGTTCCTTCCAGAGCTTTTTCCAGTTCGTCAATTGTCAGGATTCCGTCGGGGATTCCGACACCGCACTTCTTCAGCTCGTGCGCCAGATCCGTGATCTGCGGAACATCGAGGTGATAGGATTTCAGCTTCTCCACCTGGGAGAAGACTTCCCGCGGGGTTCCGTGCATCACGATATTGCCCTTATCCATGATATAGACGTCATCCGCGAAGACGACTTCTTCCATGTAATGGGTAATGAGGATAATGGTAACTCCTTCTTTTTTATTCAGTTCGCGAAGGACCTGCAGGACTTCCGCACGGCCGTTCGGATCCAGCATTGCCGTCGGTTCATCGAGCACGATGCATTCCGGATGCATGGCAACGACGCCCGCAATCGCGACCCTCTGCTTCTGTCCGCCCGACAGGCGGTTCGGCGATTTTTCACGGAAGCCGAGCATCCCGACTTTTTCCAGGCTGTCTTCGACCCGCGTCCAGATATCTTCCGTACGGATGCCGATATTCTCCGGGCCGAACCCGACATCTTCCTCGACAACCGTGCCGATGATCTGATTATCCGGATTCTGGAAAACCATTCCCGCCTTCTGACGGATCTTCCACAGGTCTTCTTCCTCATTCGTGTTGATTCCGTCGATCCACATGGTTCCGCTCGTCGGCTGCAGCAGGGCATTGATGTGCTTGGCCAGCGTCGATTTTCCGGAGCCGTTGTGTCCGAGGACCGCAATGAACTGACCCGCTTCGATTTTCAGGTCAATGCTGTCAATGGCCTGGGTCATTTCCGGGTCGGTATCATCATCCGAATATTTAATATAATTGAAGCCCATCTTCGAGGCTTTGATTATGCTCACTGTTCGTCAATAACCTTCCAGATTTCTTCCCGTCCTTCTTTCGAAAGTGCGGAAAATGCAATCACCGGCGTCTCACTTTTTACCTTGAGTTTCGTCCGGATCAGGTTGATGCTTTTCTGAAGCTGGGAACGGTTAATCTTGTCCTTCTTTGTGGCAATGATGACCGGCTCCATTCCGTTCGACGTAATCCAGTCGTGCATGAGAACGTCATTTTCCGAAGGTTCGTGGCGGATATCGACGAGAAGGAAAACCGTCTTCAGCATTTCCGAATGATGAAGATAATTCTCGATCATCTGCCCCCATTTCTCTTTCTCGGAAATGGCCGTCTTCGCAAACCCGTATCCCGGCAGATCGACCAGGTAGCAGTCCGGTGCAAAATCAGGCTGTTCCACGCCCTGATTGACATGATAATAATTTACCGTCTGGGTCTTGCCCGGATGTTCGGACGTATGGGCATAGCTTCGCCTGCCAATCAAAGAATTGATCAGCGAAGATTTCCCCACATTTGATTTTCCGGCAAAGGCTATTTCTTTCCGGCTGTTGACCGGGAGCTCTTTGCTGGTGATCCCGATGACTTTTTCGAGTTCGACGCTTTTGATCTTGTTTTCCATTTTACCAGCGACTCTTCCAATACTTCTTCCATGGTGCTGACAAAAACAATCGTCAGCCCGTCTGTGATTTCACTGCTGATTTCCTTGACATCTGCCCGGTTCTTTTCCGGAACCAGCACCTTACGGATGCCCGCCTTCTTTGCGGCCAGAAGTTTTTCCTTCAGTCCGCCGATCGGGAGCACTCTTCCGCGCAGCGTAATCTCGCCCGTCATGGCAACGTCCGCGCGCACCGGAATATTCGTCAGTGCGGAAAGCATTGCTGTTGCCATCGTGATGCCTGCCGACGGTCCGTCTTTCGGAACGGCTCCTTCCGGAATATGAATATGGATATCATGCTTCTGGAAAAAGGCGTCCGGAATCCGGTATTTCTTCGATACGGAACGGATGTAGCTGATGCCGGCCTGGGCAGATTCCTTCATGACATCTCCGAGCTGTCCGGTCAGAAGGAATTCTCCCTTGCCCGGCATCACGTTCACTTCGATCTGCAGCGTCTCGCCGCCGACCGACGTCCACGCAAGTCCCCGCACGATGCCGATCTCATCCGTCGTATTCTTTTCCGTCACCGAGTACTTTTCATTTCCCAGGAATTCCGGCAGGTTCTTCTCCGTGACCGCGACTTTCTTTTTCTTCTCCTCAAGGACCATCCGTGCCGTCTTCCGGCAGATCTCGCCGATCAGCCGTTCCAGCTGGCGCACGCCCGCTTCCCTTGTGTACTTCGTGATCATGTCGGAAATGGCCCCGTCGCTGATCGTCAGTACGCTTGCTTTGATCCCGTTGCCCTTCATCTGCTTCGGAATCAGATGCTCCTTGGCGATGTGCATCTTTTCATTTTCCGTATAGGAACTGATCTCGATGATTTCCATACGGTCCAGAAGAGGCCTCGGAATCGTCTGCGGATCATTTGCCGTCGTAATGAACAGCACCTCCGAAAGGTCGATCGGCAGTTCAATGTAATGATCCTCGAAGCGGCTGTTCTGCTCGGAGTCCAGTACTTCGAGAAGCGCGGAAGCCGTGTCTCCCTTGTAGTCCGAACTGACCTTGTCGATTTCATCCAGCACCATGAGCGGGTTCTTGACCCCGCACTGCTTGAGGCTGTTGGCGATGCGTCCCGGAAGCGCGCCGACGTACGTGCGGCGGTGTCCGCGGATTTCCGCTTCATCCTTCACGCCGCCCAGCGCCAGGCGGACGTATTTCTTGCCGAGTGCTTCCGCGATGGATTTCCCGATGGATGTCTTGCCGGTGCCCGGAGGCCCGATGAGGCAGAGAATCGGGCTGGTGCCCTTGCTCGTCAGAAGCCGGACCGCAAGGAACTCAATCACGCGCTCCTTCACTTTTTCCAGTCCGTAATGGTCGCGGTCAAGAATTTCCTTGGCACGTTTTAAATCCGTATTGTCCCTGCTGGTCTTATCCCACGGCATGGCCAGAAGCGTTTCGATATAGGCACGCATGACCGCCGATTCCGGCGACTGCGTCCCCATGTTCTGAAAGCGGGTAATCTCATCGTTGATTTTTTCCTTGACTTCTTTCTTTGCTTTCAGTTTCTCGCACGCCGTACGGAAATGATCAATGTCCGTGAGCGTCGTATCGTCTCCGAGCTCCTCCCGGATTGCCTTGAGCTGCTCGCGCAGGATGTATTCCTTCTGGTTCTTGTCGATTCTCTCCTTGACCTTTTCCTGAAGATCGCGCCGGATGACCTGGATCTCGATTTCATTTTCCATCAGGACACTCAGGACTTCATAGCGGTCGGACAGCGTCACGGCATCCAGAAGCTGCTGCCTCTTCTCATACGGAAGCGGCAGGTTGATGCTGATCTGATCGACCAGTTTCTCCACGTCATTGATCTGCATGATCTGGTCGGCGATGTCATGGCTGATTTTTTCCCCGGAATTGCAGTAAGTGGAAAATGCGCTCTTGAGATTTCTCAGCATCGCTTCGCCGGCATTTTCCGAAACCGGCTCTTCGATTTTATCGACCGTCAGGATTTCCGCTTCCAGATTGGCCTCGTCCTTTTCAAAAGAAACGAGCTCCGCTCTCTCCAGACCCTCGACCAGAACCCGGAGCATATTTTTCGGAAGCTTCACGACCTACTTGATTTTTGCAATGGTCCCGATATGATAGACGTCGAGAAGCCCGGGCTCCTCGACATCTATATCTTTCTGCGTAATCAGAAAAAGCTTCTGGTCCCTGAGCATCGCCTTCTCAACGGAGCGCACGGACTTCGGCCTGCTGATATCAAAATGAACGATCATGCCGGGAAGGATCGTCGTGCCGCGAAGCGCGACTGCCGGCAGGATCAGGATAGAATTATTTTCCACGGATTCTTCTCCCCCTTAAGCAGATTCGATATCCGCCTTATTCTTCTTTCTTGAAAGAGGCTTCTTCTCAATCCTCTCTTCGCTGCGGAACAGCTTCGGCTCACCCTCGCCCTTGACTGCGTCTTTCGTAATGAGGCATTCCGAAATTGTCTCATCCGAAGGAACCATATACATCGGATCCATGACCGTCTTCTCCATGATGGAGCGGAGGCCGCGGGCACCCGTGTTGCGCGTGACCGCTTCATGGGCCATTTCCCGGAGCGCGTCTTCCTCGATGGTCAGCTTGACGCCGTCCATCTCGAAGAGTTTGGTGTACTGCTTCAGAAGGGAATTCTTCGGCTCCTTCAAAATGCGGACCAGTGCATCCTCGTCGAGTCCGTTCAGGGAAACGACCACGGGAATACGTCCGATCAGTTCCGGAATCAGTCCGAATTTCACGAAATCTTCCGGCATGACATTGCGCAGGATCTCGCCGACATTTCTCTCTT
This sequence comes from Lachnospiraceae bacterium, assembly GCA_022647575.1. GTDB lineage: Bacteria > Bacillota > Clostridia > Lachnospirales > Lachnospiraceae > Chordicoccus. The sequence continues at coordinate 174,284 of JALCKY010000002.1, forward strand.
TGCCCTGCTTCTTCAGCTCAGCTCCGAATCCGATCGACTTCGTATCCATCCGGCTCTCGATAATCTTGTCGAGTCCGATGAAGGCTCCGCCGCAGATGAAGAGAATGTTGGTCGTATCGATCTGAATGAATTCCTGGTGCGGATGCTTCCTGCCGCCCTGCGGAGGCACGGAGGCAACCGTTCCTTCGATGATCTTCAGCAGTGCCTGCTGCACGCCCTCGCCGGAAACATCGCGCGTAATCGAAGCATTCTCCGACTTGCGTCCGATCTTGTCGATTTCGTCAATGTAAATGATGCCTTTCTTGGCGCGCTCAATATCGAAATCCGCCGCCTGGATCAGCTTCAGCAGGATGTTCTCGACATCCTCGCCGACGTAGCCGGCTTCGGTCAGCGTCGTGGCATCCGCAATCGCGAACGGGACATTCAGCATTCTTGCCAGAGTCTGCGCAAGAAGCGTCTTGCCCGAACCGGTCGGTCCGACCATCATGATATTGGATTTCTGAAGTTCGACGCCGATATCCTTCGGTGCCGTCAGACGCTTGTAATGATTGTAGACAGAAACGGAAAGAACCTTCTTTGCCTCGTCCTGTCCGATCACGTAATCATCAAGAAATGCCTTGATCTCTTCCGGCTTCATCAGGTTGATGTCGGTATCCGGTTCCTCGTCATCCTCTTTCGTATTGAATTCATCATCGAGAATTTCCGAGCAGATGCCGATGCACTCATCGCAGATATAAACCCCGTTCGGTCCTGCAATCAGTTTCTTGACCTGATCTTCTGTTTTCCCGCAGAAAGAGCACCTGACTTTTCCCCCCTGTGGTCTCGTGCCTGCCATATTGATCTCCTTTCGAAAAAATTAGAAAAACTCCCAATTACTCGGGAGTCTTTTCTGGTGTGATCCGATTTTCCACTACGCTGTCGATGAGTCCGTACTGCACGGCCTCCGCGGCTGTCATCCAGTGGTCTCGGTCCGTATCCTTCTCGATGGTCTCAAGAGGCTGTCCCGTGTTATCCGAGAGGTACTGATTCATTTTCTTCTTGATGTGCTGCATATGCTCTGCTTCGATCTGCATGTCGGACGCCTGTACGACGCCGTTCGTGCCGCCGAGCGGCTGATGGATCAGGATTTCCGAATTCGGAAGTGCCTGCCGTTTGCCCTTTGTCCCGCCTGCAAGCAGGAACGCGCCCATGCTGGCTGCCATGCCGATGCAGATGGTGCAGACATCGCATTTGATGTAATGCATCGTATCATAAATTGCCATGCCGGCCGTAACAGATCCGCCCGGACTGTTGATGTAGAGATAAATATCCTTCGAGGGATCTTCCGATTCCAGGAAAAGCAGCTGTGCCACCACGACGCTGGCCGACGTATCATCGATTTCGTCTCCGAGGAAGATGATTCTTTCCTTTAAAAGGCGGGAATAGATATCGTAGCTGCGTTCGCCCTGCGGCGTCTGCTCAATGACATATGGGATCAATGTGCTTGCCATAAATGACCTCCTGCTGAAGAACCATGGGGACGGGGGTGGTGGTTCACCTTGGGAACCACCACCCCCGTCCCCGTGGTTCGCCTAAATTATTCTGACTTCAATTCGGCTGCCTTGGCGTCGATCGTCTTCTTGACGGTATCTTCCGCCTTAACTTCCACTTCTTTTGCGTTATCCGCAAGAAGCGTTACGGCATCCTGGACCGCCATGTCTTCCTTCATCTGCTTCTTCTCATAGTCGCCCATGAGTTCCGTCAGCTTATCCGGTTCCATGTTGTAAGTCTTGGCCATCTTCTCGATTTCTTCCTTCAGACGGTCATCGGAAACTTCGATCTTCTCGTTCTTCGCAACCGCTTCTAGGACAAGTCTCGTCTTGATGCGCTTGACGGCCTGCGGCTTCAGGGTTTCCTTCAGCTTCGCTTCGTCCGTCTTCTGATACTTCAGATACATGTCGATCGGGATGCCCTGGCTCTGAAGTCTCTGGGCATAATCCGAATACATCTGGTTGACCTGGGAAGTGATCATCGGTTCCGGAACGTCGATTTCGGATGCTGCGATCAGCTTGTCAACTGCCGCATTTTCCTTCGCGGTCTTCGCTTCCGCTTCCTTCTTCTCGGTCAGATGCTTCTCGACGTCTTTCTTATATTCATCCAGAGAATCGAACTCGGAAACATCCTTCGCGAAATCGTCATTGATTTCCGGAAGCTCCTTCTTCTGGATTTTGTGTACGACGCATTTGAAGACAGCGTCCTTGCCGGCAAGTTCCTTAGCCTGATATTCTTCCGGGAACTTGACATTGACGTCTTTCTCTTCTTCAAGCTTCACGCCGATCAGCTGCTCTTCGAAGCCCGGAATGAACATGCCCGAACCGATTGTAAGTTCCTGGTTCGTTCCCTTGCCGCCGTCAAACGGAGTTCCGTCAACAGAGCCTTCATAATCGAGCGTGACGATATCGCCGTTCTCGACCGGGCGGTCATCCACATCGACCATGCGGGAGTTCTTATCCTGCTCCTTCTTGATTTCCTCTTCAATTTCCTTCGGATCGACTTTGATCTCGGTCTTCGGAACTTCGAGTCCGCGGTACTCGCCGAGCTTGACGTCCGGCTTCAGCGCGACTTCCGCCGTGTAAATGAACGGCTTGCCTTTCTCAATCTGCGTGACATCGATTTCCGGCTGGGAAACGACTTCCACGCCGCTTTCTTCGACAGCTTTTCCGTAATTCTCATTGATGCAGATATTTGCCGCATCTTCATAGAAGACGCTCGGGCCGTACATGCGCTCGATCATTTGCAGCGGCGCATGGCCTTTGCGGAATCCTGGCAGGGAAATCTTGTTCTTGTCTTTATTGTAGGCTTTCTGAATCGCCTGATCGAACTCCTCTGCCGGGACTTCGATAGTCAGTTTCGCCATGTTGTGCTCTAAACGATCTACTTTTACGCTCATGAAATCTGTTCTCCTTTAATAAAGTGCTAATGTGTAAGTATAACATAGTCAATGCTGAAAAACAATGCTTCCTGCCACACGATCCGATGTTTCCCTGCCTTCCAGCTCCTCTGCCAGCTTCAGCGCAAAAGGAACTGCCGTACCGACTCCGCGGCTGGTAATGACATTTCCGTCGACGACAACCTTCTTGCCCTGCTCGACCTCTGCACCCGTAAGTTGGTTTTCCAGTCCCGGATAGCAGGTTGCCTTTCTGCCCTCCAGGATTCCGAGCGCCCCGAGGACTGTCGGAGCCGCGCAGATTGCCGCGACTTTTTTCTTTTTCTTTCCGGCAAATACCTTCAGGAGCTTCTTCAGCCCTTCATGCTGTCCCAAATACGTCGTGCCCGGCTGTCCGCCCGGCAGAACGAGAAGATCAACGTCATCGTATTTCATCTGGCTAAACAGAACGTCCGCATTGATCCGGATGTTGCTGCGTCCGACCAGATCCAGGGAGTCGCTGATCGAGACCATCTTCGTCTCGATGCCGGCCCGGCGGAGGATATCCACAACCGTAAGGGCTTCAACTTCTTCGAAACCATCGGCAAAGAAAACGCACGCTTTACTCATCTTCATTTCCCCCTTGTCCTTCAGAATTATAACACCCGATCCTCGGCAAATGCAATGGAACAGAGCCGTCTTTTGCGCTATAATCAATACATTAAGCACCTGAAAGGAGAACCGCCGTGGAAATCGAACGCAAATTTCTTATTTCCGCTCCTCCTGCCGGTCTCGGGAAATGCAGCCGGCACCTGATTGAGCAGGGTTATCTCAGCACCTCGCCGGTCGTCCGGATCCGCCGTGAAGACGAAACCTACTACCTGACCTACAAGGGCGAAGGTCTCATGGCACATGAAGAATACAACCTGCCGCTGAACGCGGAGTCATACGAACATCTCAAGGAAAAAATCGACGGCTGCCTCATTTCCAAAACGAGATATCTCGTTCCGTACAAGGACGGGCTGACGATCGAGCTGGATCATTTCCGTTCACCGCACGAAGGGCTCTATCTTGCCGAAGTGGAATTTCCGAGCATCGAAGACGCGGAGAATTTCGTCCCGCCGGAATGGTTCATCAAAGACGTGACAGACGATCCCTCCTATCATAATTCCACCATGTCAAAAGAATAACCTTCAGCGGAAATAATTCCGCCGGACAAAAAACGGGGCAGGCCTTTCAGCCTGTCCCGCTGCGTTTCAGTTCATAGAAATGATTACCGATTGCTGTTTTTTCTGCGGTTCATCATCACCGCAAACCAGATGCCGACAATGGATGCAGAGATTGCCATCAGTATAATATAAAGCATTGCATTCGTCGTATCTCCTGTCCGCACGGATGAAGTTGACGCCGTGACTGTTGAAGATGCATTCGTCGTCACATTTGAAACCGTCGTTGTAGATTCCGTCGTGTTGTTCGTCGTGGAAGACGTCGACGGCGTCTCCGCATCCAGCATGACCAGCTTGCCGCTGCTGCTGAGTGCCGGCGAGGTTACCGTGCCGTCGCTTGCAACCGTAAAGGTTATATCGCCTGCCAGCTGATAACCGTCCGGTGCGGAAACTTCATGCAGTGTATAGGTTCCCTGTACAAGATCAGATACCGTGTAGCTCTGGTTCGCAGCTGTCGTCCAGCTTGCAACGACTGAGCCGGCTGCATTCGTGACGATCATCTGTGCTCCGGCGATTTCAATGCCGCTTGCATTTACCTTGCTGACCGTGATGGAACCGTTCTTCGGTGAGCCGTTATTCTTCGGTGTCGGAGTCGGTGAAGGCGTCGGCGTTGTCGATGTCTTATCGATCATCACGATTGCCTTGGTCGTTGTCTCGCCGCCGTAGGTTGTGCTGCCGTCGCCGTTAATGATGAATTCGATATCATCAGCCTTTTCATAGCCGTCCGGTGCGGATAATTCGCGGATTGCATATTGCCCAGGCGTAAGACCGGAAACGGTATGATCCTTTCCGTCTGTCGTCCATTCTGTTCCCGCAACTTCAAGATTCGTGTCTGTATTTACGATAACCAGCTTGGCTCCCTCAACGGCTGCTCCTGTTGCATTTACCTTACTGACAGTAACGGAACCGGTGGCCGGAGCGGAATGATGATTGACCGTATGGGTATTCGTAATGTCTACGCTGTATCCTGATTTCGGATCTGTCACTTTGGAAACCGTCATGCCCACAGTATATCCCGCAACATCGTCTTCCTTTACAGAATATTTAATTGCGGTGCCGTTTGAATATACCGGAAGATTATCGAATACGTCTGTCCAGCTGTTATCATTGTTTAATGTAACTTGCTTACCTGTGTCCTTTTCATCCGCAAGCAGGTGAATGGTAACGGTTGACGGACGGATACCGTCCTGGTTATTTTCGTCGTCCCATGCCTTCGTGACCTTCACTGAGGTCGTGTCCGGCGTGTGGGTGTTTGTAACGGTGTATCCGCCAGCCGCACTTCCCGTGACTGCTGCCGTATAGCCGTCAACCGCATTCTCGGTGACCGTATAGGCGATTGCCTTGCCGTCTTTGTTCTTGGCGAGTCCTGTGAATTCCGCCTTCCAGCTGTTGTCGGCATTCAGGTCAGCTGTTCTTCCAGTCTCCTGGCCATCTGCAAGCAGCTTCACCGTGACGGACGCCGGGCGGCTGCCGTCCTGATTGTTTCCGTCGTCCCATGCCTTCGTGACCTTCACTGAGGTCATTTCCGGCGTGTGGGTGTTCGTGACAGTGTATCCGCCAGCCGCACTTCCCGTGACTGCTGCCGTATAGCCGTCGACCGCATTCTCGATGACCGTATAGGCGATCGCCTTGCCGTCTTTGTTCTTGGCGAGCTCTGTGAATTCCGCCTTCCAGCTGTTGTCGGCATTCAGGTCAGCTGTTCTTCCAGTCTCCTGGCCATCTGCAAGCAGCTTCACCGTGACAGCCGCCGGACGGACGCCGTCCTGATTGTTTCCGTCGTCCCATGCCTTCGTGACCTTCACTGAGGTCGTTTCCGGTGTATGGGTGTTCGTGACGGTGTATCCGTCAGCCGCACTTCCCGTGACTGCTGCCGTATAGCCGTCGACCGCATTCTCGGTGACCGTATAGGCGATTGCCTTGCCGTCTTTGTTCTTGGCGAGTCCTGTGAATTCCGCCTTCCAGCTGTTGTCGGCATTCAGGTCAGCTGTTCTTCCAGTCTCCTGGCCATCTGCAAGCAGCTTCACCGTGACGGACGCCGGACGGACGCCGTCCTGATTGTTTCCGTCGTCCCATGCCTTCGTGACCTTCACTGAGGTCATTTCCGGCGTGTGGGTGTTCGTGACAGTGTATCCGCCAGCCGCACTTCCCGTGACTGCTGCCGTATAGCCGTCGACCGCATTCTCGATGACCGTATAGGCGATCGCCTTGCCGTCTTTGTTCTTGGCGAGCTCTGTGAATTCCGCCTTCCAGCTGTTGTCGGCATTCAGGTCAGCTGTTCTTCCAGTCTCCTGGCCATCTGCAAGCAGCTTCACCGTGACGGACGCCGGACGGACGCCGTCCTGGTTGTTTCCGTCGTCCCATGCCTTCGTGACCTTCACTGAGGTCGTTTCCGGTGTATGGGTGTTCGTGACGGTGTATCCGCCAGCCGCACTCCCCGTGACTGCTGCCGTATAGCCGGTGACTTCACCCTCAGCGACCGTATATTCGATTGCCTTTCCGGCGTTGTTCTTAGCGAGCCCTGTGAATTCCGCCTTCCAGCTGTTGTCGGCATTCAGGTCAGCTGTTCTTCCAGTCTCCTGGCCATCTGCAAGCAGCTTCACCGTGACGGACGCCGGGCGGCTGCCGTCCTGGTTGTTTCCGTCGTCCCATGCCTTCGTGACCTTCACTGAGGTCGTTTCCGGTGTATGGGTGTTCGTGACGGTGTATCCGCCAGCCGCACTCCCCGTGACTGCTGCCGTATAGCCGGTGACTTCACCCTCAGCGACCGTATATTCGATTGTCTTTCCGGCGTTGTTCTTAGCGAGCCCTGTGAATTCCGCCTTCCAGCCGTTCGTTGCAGTCAGATTCTCTGTTTTTCCGGTGTCTACGCCATCTGCAAGAAGCTTCACCGTGACAAACGCCGGGCGGATGCCGTCCTGATTGTTTCCGTCGACCCATACCTTTGTGACTTTAACTGAAGTCGTGTTGGCAGAAGTATTTGTTATTACACTTCCATCTTCATTGTAAGTAACTGTGTATGTCTTACCATTCAGCGAGATCGTGCCGCCATTTTCTACAGCAGAATTATTGCTTATTTCTTTTGCAGAGTATGTATAAGCATTTCCATCTGAATCTTTTTTAAGCAATCCGGACCATGTATAATAAAAGTCTCCATCTGCGTTCGGAGCAACATTTACTGCATCACCATATGGTTCAGACTTGCCGTTAACAGTTTGATATAATTGAACTGCAATACTTGTCGGAAGTATTGTCTTATCTGTAACGCCAGACCAAACCTTCTTTATCGTAAATGTTGTTGTACTTGGTCCAGGTAAAGTATGGTTATGATAATGCCATTCGCCTGCTTCTTCAAAATCATTGCAAACAAGAATGCCACCACAGCCGCTTCCATTCTTATAGGTTGCTCTGGGTGCAATAATAATCCCAGCAAAACCTATGGCATCCGAATCTATCGTGCCGGAATAATCGCCAAAATTAAAAATTACAGATGTGCATAATGTATCTGCGTTCGTTGATGTGTCAGCAGCTATATCAGCTGAACTTGTTCCATTAAGTTTATATCTGCCAAGATAAAATGTATTTGCATCTGTAGGTAAAATATTAATAACCAATATCTGTTTTCCTGCAGATAAGCCAACACTTAATTTATCATTTTGTATACCTGATCCGGAATAATTAGTCACATAAACACCAGGTGTACTTGTCTTATCGCTTACATCAATTGTCAAATTATCACCAGAGACTGATGGTTCATTATTATTCGAATCTTTAACATTTTTCAAAGCTGCAAAATTCGCACCAATTGCTGTAATGACAGAAGCAACATCAAAATTTTTAAGTTCGATATTTGTTCCAGTAACGTGGTCACTCGGAATCACGCTATTATCAGACTGATATGTTGCCCATGCAGCATCTCCAAGATAAACGTTTGCCGGAGGTGTTTTAAAACGCAGCGTTGTATTCTTTCCAAGAGTACCAAAATAATTATTTCCGCCTTCGTTAACATTTCCAAAATTTCTACTTACTCCAAGATCTGCGCTAGATGCTGTATAAGTCCCGGCCATATAATTGGTTTCAGTATCAGTGCCAATATTATTAACAGTATTGGCAACGACTCCATAGCCATAGCCTTCACCCAAAGCGTTATTAACATCAAAATCCGTTTTAACTACTGTTCCGCTTGTAACCGACATCATCGCATATACCGACATACTGTCTGTCGTAAATGATACCTGGTCTGCTCCGTTCGTATCCAGTGCCGCCACGTTGCCGACAACTTCCGGCTGCACATCGCCTGCGCTGATATTCGTTGCATCGGCAGTCTTGTCAACAGAGTCCGCAACCGCGTCAGTCAGAGGAAGATGGACAACCTTGACACCGTCTGCGGAATCCGCACCGAGTTCTTCGGTTGCCTGCTTCTGTTTCAGCGTTACAGAAACGCTGACCGTACCGGATGCCGGTTCGTATTCCTGCGTTTCACCGGCAATGGCCTGGCCATTGGCATCAAGCTTGTTTCCGATAAAAGCAACATCATAGAGAAGCGTATTGTTTTCATCGTAGGAAGAAGCTCCGCCGATTGCGGAAGCGTTGCTGTTCAGCGCCTGCATGTAAGCGTCATAATTGTATGCCGTGCTGTCCTTTGTAACCGGCGTAACAACCAGCTGGGCATCGTCCGGAATGGCTGCTGCATCCGTCAGAGTTGCCGTGACGGAAATGCTGCTGTCTTCATATGTATAAACGGTCTTGCTCGGCTCAGCTGCCGCAGAAGAAGCTGCTGATGAAACTGCTGCCGAACTGTCTGCTGTACTGGCCGCTGACGTGCCTGCAGCAGAACTGTCGGATGTGCTCCCTGCTGCGGAACTGCTGTCGGATGTGCTTTCTACTGCGGAGCTGCTGCCGGATGCATCATTTGCCGTGCTGTCTGCAGCTGCAGCCGCGGCTGCCTTACTGTCTGTATCAGTCGAATCATCAGAGGAAACATTCTGGTCTTTGCCGGCAGTCCCCGAATCGGAGGACGTATCAGTTAAGTTCAGCTGACTTCCTCCTTCTTCAGTGTCAGCAGCGGCTGCTGCTGTTTCGGTTGTCGTGCCTGAGTCTTCCGCAAGCGTCGGCATGATATCCGCCGCGTTGGAAGCCAGAAGGGCCACGATTCCGATTACTGCCATTGCGCGTTTCCAGAATGTGTTCTTCATTGTTTTTCTCCTCTTTCTTACTTTGTTGCCTTAAACGTTTTCGCAAAACAGTGCAAAAAAAATTAACTTTACTCTAAAACAGCCAGAAATCCCCCTCTTATAAGTAAAGACGTTCAGAAAATCCGCCTTTGCTCAGGAAAAATGGTACTTAAAACGTTTTCGTGACATTCTTTAAATTTTCGTATTCGTTTTAGTATGATTCTGACAATTTCTTTGGATTCTAGCACTTTATTCTTCCATATTCAAGTGAATGCTCACAAGAAAATGACAATATTTCCCGAAATGTTTCGGAATTTCGCATAAAAAGAAACTTTTTCATTTCTTATATTTTTGCATAAAAAAGCCGCCCGAAACGGGCGGCACAGTTTCCTGCTGATCTTACATCTTTCTTGATTTTTCCGTACAGGCGCGAAGCGCATCCATGACGGTTCCGGCAAAGCCGTCCTCTTCAAGGACCTGGACGCCTTCAATCGTCGAGCCGCCCGGACTGCAGACTGCATCTTTGAGTTCTCCCGGATGCTGTCCGGTGGCAAGAACCATTTTCGCGGAGCCGAGAACTGCCTGCGATGCAAAATGCAGGGCCATTTTCCGCGGCATTCCGTCCGCAACCGCTGCATCGGCCATCGCTTCGATAAACAGGTAGACGAACGCCGGGCTGCATCCGGAAACCGACCCGACAACATCCATCAGTTTTTCCGGAACCTCTTCCGCCTCACCGAACGAATTCAGAATTGACAGAACTGTTTTTTTATCCGCTGCTTTTACATGGGAGTTGACGCAGAAACCCGTAATGCCTTCGCCGACCATTGCCGGCGTATTCGGCATTGCACGCACGATTTTCTTATCGCTTCCGAGGAAGCCTTCCAGCGTATCCAGCGTCCTGCCGGCCGCAATGGAAAGGATGATCTGTTTTTCCGTAAGGGAGCCCGCGATTTCGGGAAGCACTTCGCCGAACATCTGCGGCTTCACAGCCAGCACGACGATATCCGCACCCTCGCAGGCTTTCTGATTGTCGGAAATGGTGCGGATTCCGAAATTTTCTTCTGCACGTTCGAGGCTTTTCTGTGTCTTTGCCGTCGCCGTGATGTCTTTTGCACCGCACGTCTTCTTTTTAAGAAGACCTCCGATGATTGCCGAAGCCATATTCCCGCAGCCAATGAATGCAATCTTCATTTCCCGCATCCTCCGTCGTTACCGAATCCGCTGCTCTTTTCTGCAGCATTCTGCATTTCCGTGTTCTGCTGTTTTAAAAATTCCCTACCGCGCGATTCCGCCGGCCGTCATGATGTCTGCACTGACATACTGGCGCTCGTTCGTTCCGAAGGAACCCGTGCTTAAATAATCCATCAGTTCATCTGCCGCCGTTTTGGCCAGCGTCTCTGCCGGCTTCACGATCGAAGCGGCAACCTGTCCGGAACTGATCAGCGTCTCAATCATGTCTCCGTCGCCGCAGACGCAGTAGACCTGCATATCGTCCCTGCCCGCTGCCTTGATTGCTTCAAGGCCGGACAGCGTTTCCAGTTCATTGTAGCAGATCAGCACGGCCGCACCGGGATTGTTCTGCAGCAGCGCGGCAATCTTCGTCCTGGCGCCTTCGGAATCGTATTCATCTTCCGTAGCTGATTCCGCCAGCGTGACATCCGGAAATGCCGCCATTGCATCTTCAAATGCAGCCATGGCATCCGTTGCCCGGACATCGCCCGATGCACCGGCCAGTTCAATGTAAGCAGTCTTATGGTTGCGGTTCTTTGCAAAGACCTGGGCCAGGACCGGGACATTTGAGAAACGGTCCGTCAGGATCTGTGCCTCCGCAACGCCTGCCACTTCAATTCCGGTATTGATCAGGAATGTCGGAATGCCGGCATCCTTTGCTTTCTGAATGGAAGCAGTCGTCTCATCGCCTTCGACATTGTCGCAGATAATTGCCGCGGCATCCGTCTCGATTGCCTCGTCAAATGCTTCCGTCTGTTTCTCCATGCTGTTTCCGTGCGTCCGGACGGCAACCGTATATCCCTTGCCTTCAACGCCTGCCCGGATGATGGCAGCTTCCGTTGCACAGGAGCCGGCATCCGACGGCAGGATCGCATAAATCACGGAATCCTCGTCCGTCGAAGAACTGATCATCGAAGAATTCGATTCAATGGAAACACCGGCGGAATCTTCTGCTCCGGAAGTTCCGGATACCGCTTCCGTTCCGGATGTCATGGAAACATCCGCCGCAGAAACCGGCTCAGGCGTCACGGCAGCAGAAACAGGAACCTCTCCGGTTCCGACCATTTCAGAAACTTCTTCAGGCGCAACAACATCCGAATCATTTCCGGACACTGTCTGGACCGGAGCACTGCAGCCTGTCAGGAGGACCGCAAACGCAAGGGCCAGTGATGCGGCACCCGCAATGAACTTATTCGTCAAAGATAGAACCTCCCCTTGAAACCCCTTTGTTTCGGGTAACAGATATTGTATCACAACCTGTCAAGAAAGGACAGAAATTGGATTCCGGGAGGAAAATTATCGTAAAAATGGATAAACAATCAGAAGTGCAGCCAGGAGAATTGTGCAGAAAGACCATGCAATCAGGGAAAACGGACGCATCTGCCGCTTCTCGACTTCATCCATCGCTGCGACAGCCATGCGCGGCCGGATCGGCGAATAGCGGACAGGAATAGTGTCTCCGCTGCGAATATACGGCATCTGTATTCCGTTCTTCTGTTTGAAGCGTGCCGGGATCGTAAACTGTTTCCGGATCTTCTCTCCGCCCTGCGGCGTATATTCAAGAGTGGCAATATAATCACAGGAGACACTGTATTCCTTGTCGCCTTTTTGGAAATTCGCAAGGAAAAAGCGCCGCAGCCCGATTGCGACCGTGTAATCGACGGAAATGACAGCCGCCTTTGTTTCCGTGCCGCCGGTATGAAGTTTCCTGATCAGAAGAACATTCAGCAGACTGTACAGCGACAGCAGGAACGCTATGATGAATATGGCATAGAAAAGAATGATTCCCATCGTTTTCTCCCGTCGTAAACATACGAAACCGTCCGGTCTTTTTCAGGCCGGACGGCAGTTTGTTTTATTTCCTGAAGCTTACTCAACCAATGCACAGGACACGAAATGATTCGGCCTGATTTCACGAAGCACAGGATCTTTCTCCTTGCACTTCTCCGTGCAGACATCGCAGCGGGCATAGAAACGGCACTCATCCGGCAGATTGATCGGCGACGTAATTTCACCCCGGAGCAGCTGACGCTTCGGTTTGTCTTTTCCGACGATCGGCAGCGGTATGGCCGAAAGCAGGGCCTTGGTGTAAGGATGCAGCGGATGATCGAAGATATCATCTGACGGAGCCTTTTCCACCAGTTTCCCCAGATACATGACCGCAATGTCATCAGAGAAATATTTGACAACCGAAAGGTCATGCGTAATGAAAATGTAAGTCAGGCCGAGATCCTTCTGCAGCTGTTTCAGCAGGTTCAGGATCTGCGCCTGAATGGAAACATCCAGTGCGGAAACAGGTTCGTCGCAGACGATCAGCTTCGGTTCCAGAGCCAGGGCTCTTGCCACGCCGATTCTCTGCCGGCGACCGCCGTCCAGTTCGTGCGGATAGGTATTGACATACCGGGAAGCCAGTCCGACGATTTCCATCAGCTCCAGCGTCCTTTTCTCGATGCCGGCATTATCATGGATCAGATGGTATTCCCTGATGGGCTCGCTGATCAGCTGGCTGACGGATTTACGCGGGTCGAGCGAGGAAAACGGATCCTGGAAAATGATCTGCATTTCCTTGCGCAGCGGACGCATCTGCCGGACGCTGTATTTCGTGATGTCCTTTCCGTCGAAAATAATTTTCCCGCTGGTCGGTTCGATCAGCTTCAGGATGGTCCTGCCGGTCGTCGATTTTCCGCAGCCGGACTCTCCGACGATTCCCAGCGTCTTGCCCTGTTCGATTTCAAAGCTGATCCCGTCGACCGCATGGAGCTGGCCCTTGGGCGTATTGAAATATTTCGTAAGGTTCTCTACTTTCAGAAGTACATTATTTGGCATTTTGGTTCCTCCTCAGACGGAAGTCCGGGTCGTCATACGCACAGCAGGCCGTGAAATGAGTCGGGCCGTCAAAGTTGCGCAGCGGCGGCATTGCTTTCTGGCACTTATCGCTCGCGTACGGGCACCGGGGTGCGAAGACGCAGCCCTTCGGAAGATCCATCGGGTTCGGCATCATACCGTGGATAGGCTGCAGCTCTTCGCCGCGCGCCTTCAGGTTCGGAAGAGAATCAAAGAGTCCTTCCGTATACGGATGCCTCATGCTGTTGAAGACTTCGTCAGCGGTGCCTCTTTCAATGATATGGCCCGCATACATGACCGCCACCTCGTCGCAGATTTCAGCGATGACACCGAGGTCATGCGTAATCAGGATCATGGACATGTCACGTCCGACAATCAGTTCTTTCATCAGTTCCAGCACCTGTGCCTGAATCGTGACGTCCAGGGCAGTCGTCGGCTCATCGGCCAGAAGCAGTTTCGGCTTGCAGGCCAGTGCGATGGCGATGACGACACGCTGTTTCATGCCGCCGGAGAACTGGTGCGGATAGTCTTTGGCCCGTCCTGCGTCAATGCCGACCATTTCCAGCATTTCCTTCGCGCGGTTCATTGCTTCCGCTTCTGAAACATCATTATGAAGCGCAATGGCTTCGGCGATCTGCTCGCCGACCGGAACGACCGGGTTCAGTGCCGTCATCGGGTCCTGGAAAATCATGGCAACTTCATTGCCTCTCATTTTTTCCAGTTCCTTCGGACTCATCTTCAGGACGTCTTCGCCGTCAAGGACGATGCTGCCCTGCTTGATGACACCCGGCGGATTCGGAACCAGGTTCAGGATTGACAGTGCCGTCGTTGTTTTCCCGGCTCCCGTTTCACCGACCAGTCCGAGCGTATGCCTGCGGGCAACCGAAAGATCGATTCCATTTACCGCTTCGACCGTGCCGTCGTCCGTTTCATAATGAACAACAAGATCTTTAATTTCAAGAAGGTTATTCTCAGATGCTTCCATGCTGTTCACTCCTTATCTCTTCAGTTTTGGATCGATCGCGTCGCGCAGACCGTCGCCCAGAAGGTTCAGCGCCAGCACTGTAAACATAATGGCCAGTCCGGGGAATACGCACATATAAGCGTTGGTCCTCATGTACTCACGTCCCTCCGACAGCATCGCGCCCCACTCCGGCGCCGGTGCCGGTACACCGATTCCAAGGAAAGAAAGTGAAGAGGCGGAAATGATTGTCGTGCCGATCAGCAGTGTAATCTGGACAATGATCGGCGAGAGGCAGTTCGGAAGAATATGCTTGATAATGATCTTCCAGGTAGGAAGGCCTATGGAATAGGCTGATTCCACATATTCCTCCCCACGTATGGTCATGACAGAAGCCCTTGTGATTCTTGCGAAGTTTGTTGCCGCGTAGACGCACAGGGCAATCAGCAAGGTCAGCGTGCTCGCACCGAAAAGGGAAACGATGATGACAGCGACCATGATATTCGGGACGGCGTAAAGGACATCCGTGATACGCATGATCAGGTCATCGATGAAGCCCCCGTGGAAGCCTGCGATGGAACCGAGAATGACTCCGATGATCAGGCCGAGACCAACGGCGCCGCAGCTGATGGTCAGTGAATATTTCGCGCCGTACAGGATCCTGTAAAGGATATCCCTGCCGACCTGATCTGTTCCCAGAAGATGCTGTGCACTGGGTCCCTGCAGACGCTGGGAAATATTCTGGCCGATGATGTCTTTGTCATAATTGAAATAGAAGCTGCTGAAAATCGTAACTGCAATCAGCAAAATAAAGAAAATCAGGCCGATGATGGCGCCTTTGTTCTTCTTCAGCCGTCTCCAGGTTTCAGCTCCCATGGAACGGCTTTTATACACCTTTTCTGATGTATCTTTCTTAACAGCTACCGTTGCCATATTCTCATCATCCCTTCTTAACGTACTGTGCTTTGATACGCGGATCGAAGAAGGCGTAGACCAAATCGACCAGCAGGTTTACGATGCACATGACGATGGCGCACATAATGATTCCGCCTGTAACCATGGGCGTATCTCGCTTGGAAATATTATCGAAGATCCAGCGTCCGATGCCTGGCCAGCTGAAAACGGTCTCGGCAAGGACGGAGCCTGTCAGGATGTTGGACAGCTGAAGACCGACTGCCGTGATGATCGGGATCATGGCATTTCCCAGGGCATGCTTGTAAATGACCTTATGCTCCGGGCATCCTTTGGCTCTTGCCGTACGGATATAATCCTGACGGACGACATCCAGCATCGAAGAACGCGTTGTACGTGCAATCATGGCTGCCTGCCCCAGTCCGACCGTAATGGCCGGCAGGATAATTGACGTAATGCCTGATTTGCCTCCGGATGGCAGCCACCCCAGTTTCACGGAGAAAAGCAGGATCAGCAGAAGGCCGAGCCAGAAGTTCGGCATTGATACACCGAACAAGGCGGCCACCATTCCGGTTGTATCCTGCCAGGTATTCTGGTGCATGGCCGTGTAGATTCCCAATGGGATGGATATGATTGACGCAAACAGAATTGCGGTGAATGCAAGTTCAAGCGTATTCGGGAATCTGCTCTGGAATTCCGTGAATACGTCTTTTCCGTTGATATAGGATTTACCCAGATCTCCCGTGCATAACTTCGCCATATAGTTGAAGTACTGGACGATAATTGGCTTATCCAGACCCAATTCCACTCTTTTTGCCTGAAGCTGCTCTTCGGAGGCCCTGTCGCCCAGAATCGTCCTTGCGACATCTCCGCTTGTCAGATTCATTCCGACAAATATCAGCAGTGAAGTGATGAGTATGGCGGGAATCATTTGCAGAATTCTCTTTAAGATGTATTTAATCATATGAATGCTCCCGTTTGCTGATTTGAAAATCGGAATGGATTTGCGGGGAATCCTCCCCGCAAATCCAGTTGGAAAGAATCAGTGATATTTCGTATCAGGATGTTGCTACGTATGCGTGGCTCCAGTCATGGTTGCCGCCGGTGAAGAGGTAAGCACCCTTCAGGTTGGAGTCGTATGCGATGTAGAACGGTTCTGTGCAGAATACGACTTCCGGCTGCAGCTCATCGAGGTATTTCTGAAGCTCAACGCTCTTTGACTGATAAGTTGCATCGTCTTCGGATGTCAGGATATCCCAGCGGAGGCTGTTGACCTTGTCATCCTTCAGATGATAGAAGTTCGCGGAGCCGTGATCGTCATCGCTGGTCCAGCTGTAAAGATCGCCGTAGACGTAGTCAAGCTTCATGTCTTCGTTCCAGCGCCAGATGAACATATCAACGGTATTGCCCGTGCTGCTGTCGACGCCTTCCTTGATGATGGACTTATGCGTTGCGGTTTCGGTTTCCACGATGTTGACCGTGATGCCGATTTCCTTCAGCTGAGCCTGGACAACAGATGCCATCGTCGGCCACTGCTCATCACTTGCGACATACAGGTTGCAGGTAAAGCCGTTCTCATAGCCTGCTTCCTTCATAAGTTCCTTCGCTCTTGTCAGATCGTATTTGTAGCTGCCGATGCTCTCATCAAAGGTCGGAAGTCCCCGGTTCAGATCCGTGTACTGGACAGCGCCGTTTCCGTCATAAGCTGCAGCATTGATGTCGTCGCGGTTGATCGCGCAGGCCACTGCCTGACGAAGCGTCTGGTTTTTAAAGAAGTCGGAATTCAGGTTGAAGCCGAGATAATGCTTGCGGGTACTGACCTTATTTTCCACCGTGACGCCCTGGGCATTCTTCAGATTGTCAATTTCATTTGTCGGCGGCTTGATGCAGACGTCGATCTCATGATTTTCCATGGCAATGACACGCGTCGAATCCTCGCTCATGAAGCGGAACGTGATTTCCTTTGCCACGCCTGCATTTTCCTTATCCCAGTAATTATCATTTCTTACGAAAGTCACATGATCGCCGGAGACCCATTCTTTGAAGACATACGGTCCTGAACCAATCAGGTACGGCTCTTTCTCTCCCGATTCATAAGCCTTCTTGGAGATGATGACGCCGCCCGGATAGTTGGCTGTATTGATCGGCCATTCTGCCATATGCTCGGTCAGATGGAAGTCGATGGTCTTGTCATCGATGACTTCGACGGATTTCAGTCCGGAAACGTAGCTTCCCAGGGAAGACTTGTTCGGATCCATCAGGCAGTCATACGTATACTTCACATCGTCTGCCGTCATGGGTGATCCGTCGCTGAAGGTAATGCCGTCCTTCAGGACATAGCGGAGTGTGGTGTCATCCGTCCACTCATAGCTCTTCGCCAGCTCGCCTGTCATCTTGCCGGTTCCGTCATTCGGGAAATGAAGCAGTGTCTCATGTGTCAGTTTGAAGCAGATGTTGTTGATCTGGTCGTCGTTGTTCAGCAGATCCAGGCTGCTGATTTCGGACTGTGATCCGATAACCAGAGTATCCTTGGCATTGACGGTGCCGCCCGCCGTGCTCGATGCCCCGCTTGCAGCGGTGCTTGCTGCCGTGCTGCTGCTTGAAGAGCCTCCGCACCCTGCCAGCAAAGATGCAGCGGTCGTGACAGTTGCCAGTAAAGCGATTGCCCTTCTTAATCCTTTCCTTCTCATAAGATTTTCTCCTTTTCCCAATTTATTTTTCAAAATTTCATATAGAAATTATTGAAAACGTTTTGATTCACTCCCTTTGTTTCACCCTTAAACAATGATCTTCTGTTCCAGGACATCCGGCCTGCGGATTCCGAGCTTCTGAATGACCACCCGGTACTGCTCTGGTTCCCCCGACGTATAGATTTCAGCCGAACCTTCCGTCCTTTCCGTCAGGCTGTCATGGGATGCGAGCCAGCTTTTGATTTCTTCTGCCATTTCCTTTGCCGGATCGATGAAAATGATGCCCGGCCTGGCCGCCTCGAAATACTCACGCGCAATCGGGTAATGCGTACAGCTGAAAATAATGTGCGTGACCTCTCCCTGTTCTTCCAATTGCCTCATATATTTTTCAATGCAGGCGGGGACTTCCTTCCATTCCCCGTTCTGTATATGGGAGCTGAGCTCCACGAAGGACTGCGTGACGACCCGGATATCCGGATCCGCCGCCTGAATCATTTTTCTGTGGATCTGGGACGCTGCCGTAAATTTTGTCCCGGCGATTCCGACGGACCGCACATGATTTTTCAGTACATAGTTCACAGCTGCCTGTATGATGCTGAAAACGGGAAACGGATACTTCCCTTCCAGGCGGTCTGCCAAAACGGAAATCGTGTTGCAGGCCAGTGCAACGGCCTTTACATCCTTTGAAGCAAAATCATCAAGCACGTTTGTGATCAGATACATCAGGCGTTCTTCCGTCTGATAGCCGTACGGACGGTTTTTGCTGTCACCGAAATAAAGAAGATCTTCCGACGGCAGAATCTGTTCCATTTCCCGCAGGACCGTCAGCCCGCCGACTCCCGAATCATAAACTCCGATTCTGCGATTATCCAAGGCGGCACCTCATTTTTCCCCTGAAAAACAAAAAAGCAATAAGACACATCTTTGCGATCTGCCCTACTGCATCCAGGCGCCATTCTGCGCCGCTCCATTTTATTGGCCGGACACCCCTTTGTGCCCTGTGCCTTATCGGACAAATCCGGTAAACTTATCTGTCAAAATTTCTGTCAGGCCTTCACGACTCCGAAAAACTGGGTGATATTCATGTCTTCCGTACGGAAGGAACCATGATCTCCCACATAATGATCCGGATTCGGCTCCCACGGTTCCATCAGATGCTGGCCGTGGTCAGGCATATAGCCGACAAGCGTATTCTCTCCGCTCCAGTAGCGGCGGATCATGTCGCAGAGTTTTCCGTATCCCTGTGCTTCGCGGACTGCCGCTTCATAAGACTTCCTGGATTCCGGACCCGTTTCATGTGCGCTGTCGTCGTATTCGAAAGTATGGATGCTGATGACATCGCAGACATTTTCCTTCATGAGCTTTTCCGCTTCTGAAAGAGCTTCCGCGTTATCGCTGACTTCGATATAGGGCATATCCCTGCCGGAAAAAATATGGAGGAAGGACGAATCCGGCATGGCGATGATGGCCGGATGGCGGCCGGCCTTCAGAAGGGTATCGTATAAAGTCTCGCAGGTCAGACGCGGTTTCTCATAGACGCGGATACCGTGCTGCTCGGGATCAAGTCCCGTGTACATGGTCGCGTGCGAAACCGGAGTCACCGACATGACCGTGCTGGTCATCGGCAGGAACGTGCAGCTGTTCTCGAATACCGGGGCAAAATCTTCCGTATACTTCTGGATCATGAAACTGCCGATGGCATCTGCATGATACAGCACGGCTTTCCCGGCTGTTCCTCCGAGCTCACGCTTCAGGATATTTTCAATATAGGGTATCGCCGGTGCTGCACCCTCCGGTGCAGGTACGCCAAGCAAATCAGAAATAGTCCGGCAGAGACGCTTAATCGGAATCGAATTGTATGTATCAGACATGTTCTTCCTCCACCCGGTTTTGAACGGCTATTGACTCATCATTGGGATCGTTTCAGCGGGAATATCCTGGACTTTGCCAGGGACCTATTCGGGAAGTGCAATTCTGGATTGGTGTTAAAAATTATTGATACTTGGTCTTAATATTAATAATAGCATGGAATGTTTTTTCCGTCAATTGAAAGACTGTGAAAAAAACTTTTCTGAATGAGTGTGGAATTTTATGCGTGATTTTATGCAGAACGGCCGGGGAATGGAATGGGAAAAGAAAAGAAGAGAAAAGCCCTTGATTTATCGAACGTTTGTTCGTATAATGGAGTCGAACATACTTTCGATTTACATGCCGGTTCCTTTCGGGAGACAGAGCAGGCCGGAACAGCCGGCAAAGGAGGTCAGGATGAGCAGTCGGATGAAAGATTTCAATATTCCGGTTCAGGCAATCACCGTCTGCAGCACGGTCGGTGATTTTACGCCGCTGCGCTTCCGCTACGAAGACAGCGAGCATCAGCTGCAGAGCGTGAAGATCAGTCGCGTGATTGCTTCCAAGGCGACCGTCTACGGAGGCATCAACTGCCTGCAGTATACCTGTGCCGCCGAAATGGAAGGGCAGGAACATTTCTTCATTCTCAAGTACAACGTTCTCACGCACACCTGGATCTTCTTTAAAATGCTGAACTGACCGGGAAATGGGAGAAGTTTTTTTTCACGTCGATGTCAATTCCGCCTTCCTCAGCTGGGAAGCCGCCTACCGGATTCATGAGCTCATGGATCCGGTGGACCTGCGCAGCATTGCCTCCGTGATCGGAGGAAGCGAGGAAAGCCGTCACGGCATCGTCCTGGCAAAATCCGTCGCCGCAAAAAAGTACGGAATCCAGACAGGCGAGGCCCTGGTCGAAGCCCGGCAGAAATGCCCGGGTCTTGTCGTCGTGCCTCCCGACTATCCCCTGTACGTGGAATGCTCGCGCCGTCTCATCCGCTTCCTGAAAAAATATTCTCCGAAGGTCGAGCAGTATTCCATTGATGAAGCCTTCATGGAAATGACCGGCACGGAACATCTTTACGGCCAGCCCGTCCTTTTTGCAAATGAGCTCCGGGAAATGATCCGTGACCGTTTCGGGTTCACCGTCAACATCGGCGTCTCCTCAAGCCGCCTGCTGGCAAAAATGGCGGGCGAGCTGAAGAAACCGGATTATACGCATTCCTTATTTCCCGAAGAAATTCCCAAAAAGCTCTGGCCGCTGCCGGTCGAAGAACTCTTTTTCGTCGGGCGTGCCTATAAGAAGAAGCTGCACCTGCTCGGCATCCGTACGATCGGCGAGCTGGCCAATACAGATCCGCTCATTCTGACCTCTCATTTTAAGTCCTATGGGAAAGTGGTGCGGGATTTCGCGAACGGATACGATGCACCGATGCTCATCACCGATGCACCGGACAATAAAGGATACGGGAATGCGACGACGGTTCCCTGCGACATGACCGACCCTCTGCAGGCAGACCGTGTTCTCCTGAGCCTGTGCGAGACCGTCGGAACCCGCCTGCGGGCCGACCGCATGAAAGCCCGCTGCGTTGCCGTTTCCATCTGCAGCTTTGAATTTGTCCGCTGGTCCCATCAGAAAATGCTGCCGTCCCCGACGGACGTCACCGTGGAAATTTTCCGTGCCGCCGCCGTCATCTTCCGGGAAATGTGGAGCGGTACGCCGATCCGTCAGATCGGCGTGCATACAGGCATGCTCACGCATCTTGAATCCTATCAGTTCAATCTCTTCGACCCCGTGCGCCATGACCGCCTCATGAAAATGGACCGGACCGTCGATTCCATCCGGGAGCACATGGGCGAAGACGCCGTCTTCCGTGCCTGCTTTCTGAAAGGGTCCTGTCAAAAACATGGCGGGAGGCCTGGATGCCTCCCGCCGTACCGGAATCACGAAGGGTATCAAAGACCCCTTCCCGGATGAGAAGGGGCCAGCATAACCGGAAAAGTCTGTTCTGTCCTGCAGATAACACACTCCGGGCGGGCATGGTATATTCTGTGATCGGGACGCTCCCGCTCGCTCGTCGTGCAGCGGTACATCGGCTCGATAAAACCTCGCCGTGTACCGGCCTCCTCGGACGCCCTCTCATAGAACACACCATGCCCGCCCAGAGTGTGAAAAAGACTGCACGTTCGGACAGGCGGCTCTTCTGTTTATTACAGTGTTTTAAAGCGCTCCAGCGCCGCTTTGGTATTTTCGTGCGTGCCGAATGCGGTCAGGCGGAAATATCCTTCGCCGTGCGGGCCGAATCCGCTGCCCGGCGTTCCGACGACATTGGCGTTCTGAAGCAGATAGTCGAAAAACTCCCAGGATTTCATGCCGTTCGGCGTCTTGAGCCAGATGTACGGCGAATTCTTTCCGCCGGAAACGGTGTAGCCCATCGAACTTAAGCCGTCCAGGATCATCTTTGCATTTTCCATGTAATAAGAAACCAGCGCCTTGATCTCCGCCTTGCCGGCTTCGGTATAGCAGGCTTCGCCGGCTCTCTGGATGATGTACGGCGTGCCGTTATATTTGGTGTTCTGACGGCGTGCCCACATGTCATGCAGGGAGACTCCCCCGTTCTTCAGATCTTCCGGTACGACGGTGAACGCCAGACGCGTCCCCGTAAAGCCGGCATTCTTGGAGAAGCTGCGCAGCTCGATTGCGCAGGTCTTCGCACCGCTGCATTCGTAAATGGAATGCGGAATCCCTGCTTCGGTAATATAGGCTTCATACGCTGCATCGTAAATGATCAGGCAGCCGTTTTCATTGGCATAGTCGACCCATTTCTGCAGCTTGTCCTTCGTGATGGCAGAGCCGGTCGGATTGTTCGGGAAGCAGAGGTAAATGAGATCCGGTCTCTCCTTCGGCAGATCCGCGACGAATCCGTTCTCTTCCGTGCACGGCATGTAAATGACGTCGCTCCACGTCTCCGTCGCTGCATCGTAGCTGCCCGTGCGTCCTGCCATGACATTGGAATCGACATAGACCGGATAGACAGGGTCGCAGACCGCGATTTTATTATCTTCGGCAAAAAGCTCCTGAATATTTCCGGAGTCGCATTTTGCACCGTCGGATACAATGATCTCATCCGGCGTAATGCTGCATCCGCGCGCGGCATAGTCGTTTTCTGCGATTGCCGTACGAAGGAAATCATAGCCCAGGCCCGGAGCATAGCCGCGGAAGGTGTCCGCATGCGCCATCTCTTCCGTCGCATCCTGAATAGCCTTGATGATTGTCGGCGGAAGCGGCTGGGTGACGTCGCCGATACCCAGGCGGATGATTTTCCTGTCCGGGTTTGCCTTCTGGAATGCTTCCACTTTGTTTGCGATGCCGGCAAACAGATAGCTGCCGGGCAGTTTCTGGAAATTCTCATTCAGTTTATACATTGATTTCTCCTTCGAATACTTCGGCCGCCGGGCCGGTCATAAAAACAGATTTGCCTTCGCCATCCCATTCAATCGTCAGGTCTCCGCCGGTAAGATGCACCGTGACCGGACTTTTCACGAACCCATTCAGGATTCCCGCGACTCCCGTCGCACAGGCTCCCGTTCCGCAGGCCAGCGTTTCGCCGGACCCCCGTTCCCACACGCGCATCCTGATTTCATGCTCATTCAGGACAAACGCGAATTCCGTATTGATGCGGTCCGGGAATCTCTCATGATGTTCGAACACCGGTCCGACCGCCTCAAGCGGAAAATGTTCCGGATTCTCGGAAAGGAATACGACCGCATGCGGATTGCCCATCGAGACGCCGGTCATCCGATAGGTGAGTCCCGCCGCGACGATCGGTTCGGAAATGACCCTTTCGTTTTCGGAAACAATCGGGATCTTCTCCGCCTCCAGGATCGGCGCTCCCATATCGACGCGGGCTTCTTTTACTTTTCCGTTTTCCGTTTTCAGCTTCAGCGTCTTGATGCCGCAGCGCGTCTCGATCCGGATTTCCTCTTTGTCCGTCATGCCGTGATCGTAGACGTATTTCGCCACGCAGCGGATGCCGTTGCCGCACATCGCGCCGCTGCTGCCGTCGGCATTGTACATGTCCATCGTGAAATCAGCCTGCTCGGACGGCTTGATCAGAATCAGCCCGTCGGATCCGATTCCGAAATGGCGGTCGCTGACTTTTCTGGCGACCCCGGACGGGTCTTCTACTTTTTCCTTCGTGCAGTCGACATAGACATAGTCATTGCCGATGCCGTGCATTTTCGTAAAGTGCATGCTCTGTCCTCCGTGATTTTAACCAGTATACCATAAAACCCGGAAATGCCGAAGAGTCTATTTTTTTCGTGCTGCGAAGCATGTTCCCCGCTCTGCCGAGTTCTTATTTTCCCCGCTCTGCGAAACTTCTATTTCTTCCGCCCCGCGGAACTTCTATTTCTCCCGCTCTGCGGAACTGCTATTTCTTCCGCTCCGCGGAATACTCCAGGAATCCTTCCAGGATGGCTCTTTCCGGCCCGCGGATGAACTTGGCTTCTGCAAGCTTCTCCTTCGCGCTCTCCAGGCATTCTGCTTCTTTTTTCTCTGCGTAGGCCAGCGCACCCGAGCGCCGGAAAATGTCCCGGACTTCCTCCAGGTCCTTCTTCGTCACGAATGCCCTGCCGTAATACTGCAGAAGATTCCGGTATTCTTCTTCATCCTTTTCCTTCACATAGGAATAGAGAAGCGTCTGCTTGAATTCGGAGATATCGGAGCCGACATCTTTGCCGAGTTTTTTTTCATCGGCAAAAATGCCGAGGATATCATCCCGGATCTGGAAAGCGATTCCCAGATCGCAGGCAAATGAATCCACCGTCTTCATTTCCTGCTCATCTGCTCCGCCCAGAAGCATGCCCAGATGCAGCGGTCCGACCACGGAATACTGCGCCGTCTTCATCCGGTAGATGTCAAAGACTGATTTCTCGAGAGAATCTTCTTCCCTGACCTGCGCCTCATACGGCAGGATGACATCCAGAAGCTCCCCGCGGATGGTCTCAAGCACCATCCGGTCGAATTCCGAAAGGATATCCCCGAGCTTCTCATGGCCGCGGTAGGCTTCGGCAATGCGGAGGCCGGCTTCATACAGCATGAGGTCTCCTGCACACAGGGCTGCGGAAGAAGAAACTTCCTTCAGCGTATCCGCTTTCGTAACAGGGACGGATTTTCCTTCTGCCGAGGCTTTCTTCATAGCGCATCGGAATCGTCTTTTTTCCGCGCCGCGTTTCCGCACGGTCAATGATATCGTCGTGGATCAGGACCCCCGTCTGAAAGATCTCAAGCGCCAGGGCCAGTTCGTCACTTGTTTCGACATCCTCCCGCCCGGCCATGCGGTATCCGAGACAGACCAGAACCCCGCGCAGCATCTTGCCGCCTTCATTCAGGTCCGCCGCCGCTTCAAGGACCGGCTGAAGAACCGGATTCGGATCTTCCTTCAGGGAGAGATTGAGAGCTTCCATTTTCCGGGAAAGACGCCGGAAGGTATCCTGATAAAATTCCTGGTATTCATTCATCGGCTTTATTTTCCTTTATTGATCTGAATCTGCGCATAATAGTCGAGTGCCTTCTGAAATTCTTCCTGCGTGAAATCCGGCCAGAGCGTATCCGTGAACCAGATTTCGGAATAGGTCGTCTGCCATGGGAAGAAATTGGAAAGACGCCGGTTTCCGCCCGTGCGGATCACCATGTCGATATCCGGCACGCCGGCCGTATCGAGATATTCCGAAAATTTCTCCTCGGTAAGCTTCCCCGGTTCCTCCGTCCCCTTGCGGACATCCTCGGCATATTTCTCCGCCGCGCGCACGATCTCATCGCGGCCGCCGTAGCTGATGGCCACCTGCACGGTCAGACTCCGGCAGTGTCCCGTCGCCTCTTCGGTCCGGCGGATTGTCTCCCTGGCCTCTTCATCCAGACGCGAACGGTCGCCGATGATCACCATGCGGATGTCCCGTTCCAGACAGACGTCCACTTTGTCGATAAAGAATTTTTTCATCAGCTTGAAGAGGCCGCTGACTTCCTCCTGCGTACGGTTCCAGTTCTCCGTGGAAAATGCATAAACGGTCAGATATGGAATGCCCGCTTCCTGGCACCACTTGCAGCAGTCGATAAACATATCGATGCCTTTCTCGTGCCCTTTCATCGCCGAGCGGAACATATGCTGTTTGGCCCAGCGGCGGTTGCCGTCCATGATGACTCCCAGATGACGCACCTGATTCTGCATCCTTTTCCTCCTGATTTTTTTTGCCTGTACATCTTCAGCCCGTCCGCACTTCCATCCTGCGGCCGCTGTTATCAGAAAGCCAGGCTGACTGCGCCTGGCTTTTCTTCTGCACGGCCTGTCAGCCGTGCCTGTCCGGCCGGGGAAATGTTCCTGACCCCCTCCGGCCGGGATATGCGGTTTTTATTTCTTCATTGCTCCCAGAAGGCCGCGGAAAAGCTGCTTGGCCGCCTGAGTTCCGAAGGAACGGATGCCGGAACCGACAACGGATTTGGCAACACGGCCGACAGCCGCAATTTCTTTCTGCTTCTCTTTGGCCGCTGCCGCCTGCTGTTTGGCCAGGGCAGCTGCTTCCTTATCTGCCTGCTTCTGTGCCGCCGCTGCCTGTTTGGCTGCTGCCGCAGCCATCTTTGCGGCCTGCTTCGGATCAACGGATACCGGGGCCGAAGCCACCGGAACCGTCGGATTTGCTGCCTGTGCCGCGGCCTGGCCTGCGGCATACTGTGTCATGGCCTGCTGGGCGGCTGCTTCTGCAGCCTGTGCTGCCATGCCTCCCTGTCCGCTGGCATAAGCCTTCTGGGCTGCTGCCAGGGCGGCCTGCTGAGCCGCCGCCTGCATTCCTGCCTGCTGAGCATTCTGCGCCGCTGCTGCCGCTGCCGCGGAACCTGCCGGAGCCGTGACGGTCGGAATCGTTCCGACTGCCGGAACCGGTGTCGCCTGATTCGGGACATAAGTGCCTGCCGTCGCGGTGCTTGCATTTGCCTTATTTGTCAGAAGCTCGTAAGCCGACTCGCGGTCAACCGGCGTATTGTATTTCTTTCCCATTTCGCCGGTCGCCACCATCTGCGTCATGATGGCCGGGTCGACCGGTCCCATCAGGGACTGCGGCGGTAAAATGAACGCTCTCTGCACCACGTTCGGGGCGCCTTTTTCATCCAGGAACTGGACCAGCGCTTCGCCGGTTCCGCATTCCTGAATCGCCTGCTGCGTATCGAAGGCCGGATTGGCACGGAACGTTTCCGCCGCCACTTTGACTGCCTTCATGTCGGCCGGGGAATAAGCGCGCAGGGCATGCTCGACGCGGTTTCCGAGCTGCGACAGGACCGTATCCGGAATATCCGTCGGATTCTGCGTGATGAAGAAAATGCCGACGCCTTTTGAACGGATGAGGCGCACGACCTGCTCGACCTTTGTCAGGAGTTCCTTCGGGGCATCGTTGAAAAGCAGATGGGCTTCGTCGAAGAAGAACACCAGCTTCGGCTTGTCCGGATCCCCGATTTCCGGAAGCGCATCGTAGATTTCGGAAAGCATCCACAGAAGGAAGGTCGAATACAGCGCGGGCTGCTGGAAGAGCTGCTCGCAGTTCATGTCGTTGATGAAGCCGCGGCCGTCCGTATCGCACTGCAGCCAGTCCTTAATGTCCAGTGCCGGCTCGCCGAAGAAATCTTCCGCGCCCTGCTGCTGAAGGGTCAGGATTCCTCTCTGGATGGCACCGATGGAAGCGGTGGAAATATTTCCGTAAGACGTCCTGTAGCTTGCCGCATTGTCCCCGACAAACTGCACCATCGCCTTCAGGTCCTTCAGGTCCAGCAGCATCAGGTTCTGGTCATCCGCGATCTTGAAAATGATGTTGAGAATGCCTTCCTGCGTGTCGTTGAGTCCGAGGATCCGGGAGAAAAGAAGCGGTCCCATTTCGGAAACGGTCGCACGGATCGGCGTGCCTTTTTTGCCGAACACATCCCAGTATCTGGTCGGGAACGCCTTATAGGCAAAGCCGGCATCTGCCAGCCCGAATTTCGCGATGCGCTTCTCCATGCCTTCGGAATCGACTCCCGGCTGACTCATTCCGGAAAGGTCGCCCTTGATGTCGGACAGGAAAACCGGAACGCCTGCTTCGGAAAATGCTTCCGCCATGACTTTCAGCGTAATGGTTTTTCCCGTGCCGGTCGCCCCGCAGATCAGTCCGTGGCGATTGGCCATCGAAGGAAGCATATAAATCGGATTTTCATTTTTTGCCAGCCAGATCATGCTGTTGGAATACATGGAAGTACCTCCTTATTTCACTCAGGGATGCAGAAGATTCTCTACTCTCTGTCTCATGACGCTTGGATTGAACGGCTTGACGACAAGATCGACCGCACCCATTTTCAGGGCCTGCAGTTCCTTCGTCGGATCGGCCGTCGTGACCATGACCGGAATCGCACGCAGTCTCGGATCGTCCATCATTGCCTCCAGAACCGCATAGCCGTCCATGACCGGCATGATCAGGTCGAGGATCACGACCTCGATCATTTCATGGTAATCATGCAGCTGGTTCATGGCTTCCTGGCCGTCCGCCGCCTCCAGGATATCGTATTTGTCCTTGAAGATATTCTTGATGATCTCACGCGAAGTCATGGCATCGTCCACGACAAGGATCGACGGATGGGCACCGATCTCCGGATGCGACGTATAAAACCGGAACTCGCCCGGCGTCTTCTTCTTCGACTGATACATCGCACGGTCCGCTTTTGAGAAAAGTTCTTCATACGTGCTGCCGTTGTTCGGACTCAGGGCGATTCCGATGGAGCAGGTAAGAGACTTGTCCTGCGAAGCGACGCGGATTTTGGCAACCGAATCGAGGATCCGCTGCGCCTTCATCTGGATGATGTTCCAGTCGGTCGTATTCTTCAGGAGCACGAGGAATTCATCCCCGCCGATCCTGCCGACAATATCGTCCTCGCGGAAACTGGCGTGAAGCACCGCCCCTACTTTCGAAAGGACGACATCGCCTTCCGCATGTCCGTAAGTATCGTTGATTCTTTTGAAGCCGTCGATATCGATGACCATCAGCGCACTTTTCGGGATGCGCCGGTTGATGCCGTTCCCGTAATAGGCGCGGGCCAGGTAGCCGGTCATGGACTTATTGAAAATCCCCGTCAGCTCATCGGTGGAACTCATTTCACGGAGTTTGTTCTGAATCGCATTATGACGGAGACGGAAGTCCAGTACGAAGAAGGAAATGAACAGGATCAGCACGAATGCCGCGATTGCCGCCGAAACGTTGTAGACCCTGATGTAATCCTGGGAAAAATAAACGGAAAGGATGATCAGACAGAAGGAAGATACACCGCAGATGAAGTAGCTGATCCAGATATCCAGAATGAAAAGCGTCGGAGTAATCACGTAGACCAGAGGATAATAGACGATGGCCGCCGGCGTGATCGGAAAGATGGCCAGGAAGACAATCAGCGCATGGATGATGATCAGCTGGAGCACGCACATGGCTGAAACCATTTCATACCTGATGCCGGGACGGTCTTTATACAAGGAAACAAAAACGACCAGAAGAACCTGGAGAAGAATCATGCCGATGACCAGGAAGATCATATTTCCGCTGGTCAGGTCCTTCAGGTAAACCACAAGAAAAGCAGCCTCCAGAATGAGAAGCACGTAGGAAAACCGGTGAAGGTTCAGAATGTTCGCCTTCATGATTTCGTCCTTGGCATTCTGGAAGTACTGTTTTCGCTGGAGATTGAAATGATGCATATAATCCAATACGTTTCTTACTGCGCCCATGCTTTCCCTCATAAAATCATATTTGTTTTTATTATAATACAAAAAACCTCCGTTTCCTATCAAAAATATGAAAGCAGGGCATTCTGCACAGATCAGCTGTTCAGTTTTTTCTTCAGATCTTCAAGCGCATCCGTCATGGCTTCCTCAAAAGTCGGGTGCGGACGCATGGCCGTAAGAAGCTGGTCAGGAGTCATTCCTCCGGCGATTGCCTGGCTGAGCTCGCTGATCATATCCGAACTGTTCCGGCACATCAGCTGTGCCCCGACAATCCGGCGGCTTTCACTTTCCGCAAGAATTTTCATGAAGCTGCGGCCGTCGCCGGAGATCAGCGTCCTGGCATTGCTGAACATGACGCATTTCCCGATCTTCACCGGAATTCCCGCTTCTTTTGCGTCAGCTTCCGTCAGGCCGACCGTTGCAATTTCCGGCCGGCAGTAGACGCAGCCCGGGACGATGTCCATGCGGACTCCCCCGGAAGTGCCATACCGCTTTTCCGCGAAGGCCGCGCCCTGGGCAGAAGCCGCATGGGCCAGCTGTATTTTCGACGAAACGTCGCCGATTGCATAAATGCCGGGGATGCTGGTGGCAAAGTCCTGATCGACTTTGATCCGCCGGCCGTCCATTTCCGGCTTGAGATCTTCAGGGAAGATTCCTTTCAGATACGGAGTCCGGCCGATTGCACACAGCACCGTTTCGGCACTGCAGGAAGCCTCTCCGTTTTTGGATGAGAAGACGGCCTTCAGATGCTCCCCGTCCGTCTCGATGCGGCTGATCATGGCTCCGGTAAAAATCTTCACTCCCTGCTTCTTCAGGATGAGGGCAAGATTCTGTCCCAGATCCCTGTCCATGTTCGGAAGCAGGCGGTCAAGTCCTTCAATCACGGACGTTTCCACTCCCAGATCAGAGAAGAACTGGGCAAATTCCGCACCGATGACGCCTCCGCCCATAATCAGGATGGAATGCGGAAGCGGATCCATTCCTTCCAGCAGTTCGTCCGATGTGACGACGCCCGGAAGATTGAGGCCCGGAATCGGAGGACGTGCAGGGACAGAACCGGATGCCAAAAGGATGCTGTCCGCACTCAGAAGCACGGTCGCATCGTCCGTACAGCTTACCACCCGGACCGTATGGGCGTCCGTTACGAATGCCGTTCCTTTCAGCACCGTCACGCCTGCGCTTTTCAGCTGGCCTTCGCTGCTGCTTCTCAGCTTATCGCAGATTTCTCTCTTATAGGCAAAAAGAGCCTCCGTATCCATGCGGGCTCCGTCGATCCGGATTCCGGAAGAAGCTCCGTTTTCCGCTTCATGAAAAATCTCCGAGACATGCAGGAGCGTTTTGGTCGGCACGCATCCCCTGTTCAGGCAGGTACCACCGACGTCCCTTTTCTCGACAAGAACCGTGCTTATTCCCAGAGATGCTGCTTTCAGGGCCGCGGCGGTTCCTCCCGGGCCTGCTCCGATGACAATCAGCTGATAATCGCTCATCTTTCCTTCTCCTCTTCCGAAATCATTCTGCAGATATCCCGCCGGATATCCGGATTTTCAACCGTCTCCGCAAGACCGGCTGCCATTTCATCCGCTTCAAAACGCCGTCCCTCAAGACCCTTTTCCGTCTGTCCGGCAATTGTCCAGTCCATCGAATCAGACCAGGCCTGTACCTGCCGGATGATTCCCCTGTCCGTTTCCATCTGCAGACGAATTTCTCCCCAGCTGAAACGTTTTTCGCAGGAAAATGAAAACGGGAGTTCCCTTCCGTAGATCCATTCCCATCCGGCAAAGCGTTCCCTCTTCTTCCTGAGGTCTTCCGCCTCCGTTTCCGGCAGGGAAAATTCAGCGGAAGGAAGTCCGTAGACGGATTCAAAAGCGGCTTTCATTTTCCGCTTCATTTCACTGCAGCTGATATCCTGTGAAAGTTCCTTCAGGTTTACGACACGGGAGCGGACGGATTCAACACCGCGCGCTTCCAGTTTGGCGCGGGACGGTGAAAGATAACGGCCCATGCGCTCCATGTCTGCATCGATCAGCAGCGTCCCGTGATGATAGGCGTTCCGGCCGTTTTTGTAAAATGCATTCCCGGAGAATTTTCTTCCCCCTGCCGTCACGTCGTTCCGTCCCGTCACTTCCGCGGGAATTCCGAAACGACGGCAGGCCTCACAGATAACGGAAAGCTGCCTGGAAACATCATAGTTTTCCGCTGAGACCAGAAAGGTAAAATTGAGATTGCCGAGGTCATGAAAAACAGCTCCTCCTCCGGAAAGACGGCGGGCAAGATGCCCGCCCTCTTCTTTGAGAAGTTCCGTTCTGCATTCTTTCCAGGCATTCTGGTTCCGGCCGATGACGACCGTGCTTTGATTCTGCCAGAGATACAGAATGCATTCTTCCGGCCCGACCCTTTCCAGCAGTGCCTCTTCCAGTGCAAGGTTGCCGTACGGGTCAAGGCTTCCGCTTTCAGTCGTATAGAGTTTTCGAATCATTCCCGTATCCCCGGACTTATAATTTTCTGCAGCTTCAGGCCTTCTGCCAGCGCAGGACCGGATTCCTTGCTGCCTGCACTTCATCGGGTCTGCCGATCTGCGTGCCGTGCGGCGAACTGTGCAGTTCATCCGGATTCTCATGCGCACGCTGCCAGACATCGCGGAATACACCGGCTGCCCAGTCGAGCATTTCTTTTCCTTCCGTTTCGGTCGGCTCAAGCATCAGTGCTTCATGCACGATGAGCGGGAAGTACATGGTCGGCGGATGCATGCCGTAATCGATCAGCGTCTTGGCCGCATCCAGGGCGGATATGCCGGTCTCCTTCTTGAATTCCGACAGATCCAGGACAAATTCATGCATGCAGATGCGGTCATAGGCCGGCTCGAAAGTCCCCTTGATTTTCCGCATCAGATAGTTCGCATTGAGCACCGCGCTCCTTGCTGCTTCCGGAATGCCTTCTTTCCCGAGCGTCATCATATACGTCAGGGCACGGACGACCACAAGGAAGTTGCCCGAAAAACTGCGTACCTGGAACGGAATGCCTTCCGCATTGTCCGGCGAAGGTACAGGTTCTGCAAACGGCTCGCCCTGTGCCGGCAAAACTGCGGACGCATAAGAAGCCGCCATGCCGTCTCCCTTTTCCATGCTGCCGAGAAGCGCTGATTCCGGAAGGAATTCCTTCAGGAAATGCTTGCAGCCTACGGCTCCTGCTCCGGGTCCGCCGCCGCCGTGAGGCGTCGCGAAGGTCTTGTGCAGATTCAGATGGATGCAGTCGAAGCCCATGTCGCCCGGACGCACGACGCCCATGACCGCATTGAGGTTGGCGCCGTCGTAATAGCACAGCCCTCCGGCCTCATGGACCAGGCGCGTGATTTCCAGGATGTTCTCATCGAAGAGTCCCAGCGTATTCGGGTTGGTCAGCATCAGTCCGGCCGTGTCCTCGCCCAGAACAGCCTTCAGGGCCTCCAGGTCCACGCAGCCGTCCGCATCCGAAGAAACATTCACGACCTCAAAGCCGCACATCGCCGCTGTCGCCGGGTTCGTGCCGTGGGCTGAATCCGGAACAATGATCTTCTTTCTTTTACTGTCGCCGCGGGAATCGTGATACTGCTTGATCAGGAGCACGCCTGTGAATTCACCGTGCGCCCCGGCGGCCGGCTGAAAGGTCATGTCCGACATGCCGGTAATTTCACACAGATATTTTCCGGCGGTATCCAGCACCTCGCGGCAGCCCTTTACGGTATCGGCCGGAGCCAGCGGATGCACGCCCGTGAAGCCTTTTAAGGCAGCCATCTCTTCATCGATGCGCGGATTGTATTTCATCGTGCAGGAGCCCAGCGGATAGAAGCCGCAGTTGACTCCGTAGGCATGATGGCTGAGTTCGCTGTAGTGCCGCGAAACATCCGTCTCGGAAAGTTCCGGCAGGGCCGGAGGATCCTTCCGTTTCATTTCTTCCGGCAGTTCCGTGCTTTCAACGTCGCAGGGCGGAAGCAGGCTGCAGGAAAGACCGGGAACGCTCTTATCGAAAATCAGTTTCATTTCCCAAGCACCTCCTTCACGCAGGCAGTCGTTTCATCGAGAACTTCCTTCGGAACCTTTTCCGTGACGCACCACAGGACTCCTCCGTCAAGAGGAAGACCTCCCAGGATGCCCTTTTTCTCAAGAGCGGAAAGGACTTCCGGGATCTTCGGCATTTCCGTCAGGAATTCATGGAAATAAGTTCCCGTATAGCGGAGCGAAATGCCCGGAATCCCGCAGAGTCCTGCTGCCAGGTAATGAGCCTTCGACATGGACTGCCGTGCGGCCTCCGCCATTCCCGACGGACCCATCGAAGCCATGTAGACAGAAGCCGTCAGGGCACAGAGCGCTTCATTCGAACAGATATTGCTGGTGGCCTTCTCGCGGCGGATATGCTGCTCGCGGGCCTGAAGCGTAAGGACATAGGCTTTCCTGCCTTCGGCATCTTCCGTCTGTCCTACGATGCGGCCCGGAAGACGGCGCATGTATTTGCTGATGCAGGCCATGTAGCCTGCGTACGGCCCGCCGAAGCTGAGAGGCATGCCGAGCGGCTGGCATTCGCCGACCGCAATATCGGCACCGCACTCCCGCGGCGTCTTCAGGATTGCCAGGGCAATCGGATTGCAGCTCATGACAGCCATGGCTCCCGATTCGTGAACCATCGCGCAGAGTTTTTCAGCATCCTCGAACTGCCCGAAGAAGTTCGGCTGCTGAAGGCAGAAGGAAGAAACGTCCTCCGTCAGCATTTCCTTCAGGGCATCCGGATCCGTTTTTCCGTTCTTTACCGGGACGATTCTCATCTCATCCCCGCGGCCGTAGCAGTAGGTACGGACGGTATTGATGACGTCCGGATGCACCGCTGCGGAAATCAGCGTCACCTGTCTCTTCCGGTCCCGGCACATCGCCGCCGCTTCCGCCATGGCAGAAGCACCGTCGTACACCGAAGCGTTCGAGACGTCCATTCCCGTCAGTTCGCAGATCATCGTCTGGTACTCGAAAATGGACTGCAGGATTCCCTGATTGATTTCCGCCTGGTACGGCGTATAAGCCGTCATGAATTCTTCCTTGGACGGAACGTATTTCACAATGCTCGGAATGTAATGGTCATAGGCGCCGGCCCCGCGCAGGACAGCTTTGAAAACCGTATTCTTCTCCGCCATCGCGGACACCGCACGGCCGACTTCCATTTCGCTCATTCCGGACGGAATCTGAAGGGGATGATCCAGGTACATTTCCTCCGGAACATCGCGGTACAGCTCCCGATAGGATTTCAGGCCGACAGCGGCAAGCATTTCCTTCCGCTGGGCTTCTGTCTGAGGGACATAGCTTCCCATCTTACTCCTCCTTCGCGCAGAGTTCCTGATAAGCAGCGGCATCCAGCAGTTCCTCTTCTCCGGTCACATCTTCGACTTTGATGAGCCAGGAACCGTACGGATCTTTGTTGAGCTTCTGCGGCTCATCCATCAGTTCTTCGTTGACTTCGGCGACAGTGCCGGTGACCGGGCTCAGGACATCGGATACTGCCTTCACGGATTCGACGTCGCAGAATGCTTCGCCGACGGAAACGCTGTCTCCTGCCTGCGGCGGATTCACGAACACGATATCCCCGAGTGCATTCTGGGCATAATCGGTAATTCCGATCACGACCTTGCCGTCTTCTTCCTTAACCCATTCATGTGTCTTGGTGTATTTCAATTCTTCCGGTGTATTCATTTTTTTACCCTCCTGGTCTTGTTTGATGAACTTCATGTCCTCACTGACAAAATCGCCCGCCCGGACAAAACCCCTGCGCTGTCTGCGGCTTCCGCGCCAAGAGCTTCTAAGCGTTCTTTCGAATGCCAAAAATCAAAGCGGCTTCTGCGGAACTCGCTTCGCTCAGACAGTCCTCGAAGCCGCTTATGGCATTCTCAAGAGCGCTAAGAAGCTCTACGGCTTGTGCAGATTGCATACAGTGCAGGGGTTCCGCCCGGACGGTTATTTTGCAGCGTTTACATTCCTTTATTTACAGCCCTATCGTATCAGAGAAATGATCCAGCGCGGCATCGAAGTCCGCATCCCTGAAGCAGTATTTCATTTCCGTGTGCTCCGCGCGAAGTGCTTCGACATCGCCGGACACATCCTGATTGCGCAAAATGCAGTCCGCCATCATTCCCGCGAGGCGTTCGAAATCCGCCGGCCCGAAGCCGAACCGTGTCATTTCGCTGACACCCATGCGGAGGGCACCGGAAGCCGTGAAGCCTTCCTCATCCGGCGTTGCCTGATAATTGACGATGATGTTGTTCTCTTCCATTCTCTCGGCAATGGCCGGGCCGATGCCGTATCCGACGGAAAGCAGGACCTGATGCGTCTCGGTATAACCGATGGACGGATCGCCGAGCACGTCGAGTCCCTGTTCCTTCAGGCTCTTCGCGAAAGACTTGGCGTTGTCGATGATGGCTTTCTGATATTCGTCCTTGAAGCAGTTCATTTCATAGGCAGCCATCAGAAGTCCCAGCTGCGTTCCCAGATGATGGTTCGAAACGCTGCCCGGGAACGCCCGGTTTTCGATCGTCTTCCACAGGCCGTATCCGAGATCTTCTTTCTGATAGTTCACGCCGATGACGCCTCTCTGCGGACCGAAGAAGGTCTTGTGCGTCGAGCCGGTCACGATGTTGGCGCCTTCCTCAAACGGCTTCTGGAAATATTTTCCTACCAGGCCCATGACATGCGCCATGTCGTACATGATCGTCGTCGGGATCTTCTGCTCATCCACGAACTTCCGGATCTCTGCGACAGGCTCCTTGTGCAGCACCATGCTCTTGCCGAAAATGATCAGTTCCGGACGGTATTTCTCGATGACCTTTTTCGTCTCTTCGACATCGATCTTGAAAATGTTGTCTTTGCAGACCGGGAAATTCACGACAGCAGATTTTTCCGTTACCGGATCCACTGCGATGTAATCGTGCAGGGCTCCCATCGGCTGTGCGCTCAGATGCCCGCCCTTGATGATGTGGTTGTTGAGGACGTAGCCCAGTCTCTGCGGAGTGTGCTTGCGGTCGAGGCGGTTCTTCCAGTCCATCAGGGCGGAGAAGACGGCCATGTTTGACATCTGTCCGCTGATGACACGCGTTTCGACTTCGCTGCATTCCAGATACTGCTTCATCTGGTCGATCAGCAACTGTTCCACGCGGTCGATGAATTTCGTTCCCTGATAATAGAAGACATCCGCATCGTAGAAGGATTTGATTTTCTTGTGCTCCGCATAGCGGAAAGCAGGATCGGATGCGCAAAGAAGCTGGACGGCGCGGCTGGCGCTGTTCTCGGACGGTATGAGGTTGATGCACTGTCTCTGCCGCCACTCATGGTTGTCCTCTGCTTTTTTAATCAGCTCCAGCGCCTTCGCCGGATAGGCTGTGCTGTCGGAAGCGGCTTCTTCCTCAGTCCTTCCGTAGATCAGCGGACGTGCAAACGGCGGTGCGGAGACCGACATATGCAGCGACGGGATCACGGCCTTCAGGCGTCTTCCGCGGATATCGACTTCCACATTTTCATCATCCAGAATCTCGCTGGAAATGTAGCAGAGGCCGATGGCCCTCTTTGCGGTCTCATCCGTGATGACGGTCGCAAGGCCTTCTCCTTCATGCTCATAATAAGGAACCATGGTTCCGCTGGTGACCCAGCCCACCTGCTCCTCACCGCGGTAGACCGGCATCCCGGCTCTCATGACTCCGCGGTCCAGAAGGGTGATCAGGCGGATGCGTTTCGGCAGATCTTTCAGGTCGCTGAAGTCACGGTTCTGAATCCGCTTGAAAGCGGCAAACTGTTTCTCAAGAGGTCCGCGGCCGATGCTGTCTTTTTTCAGATCCGAGAAGCTGACCGCAAATTTGGCAAGCGGCACGGCAAAAATCGGCATTTCCTTTCCGTCGGGATCCACGCCCATCTCATGTCCGTAGAGCGGAAGTCCTGCTTCCATGCGCAGCGTATCGCGGGCGCCGAGGCCGGCCGGCTTCGCTCCGAGTTCAATCAGACGTTTCCACAGCCAGGCAGCTTCCGAAGCCTTGATATACACTTCGTAGCCCAGCGGTTCGCCGGTATAGCCGGTCTTGGCAATGCGCACCTGATGGCCTTCCAGCTGCAGGGTGTTCAGCGCATTCTTCATCGGCTCCGTCAGAGCTTCGCCTGCGGAAAGCGTCATCAGGATTTCCTTGCTCTTCGGTCCCTGGACCGCAATGGCTGCCCAGTCCGCCGTAATGTTCGTGATCGTGCAGTCGTAATCTTTCACGATTTCCCGGAGATGCGCCAGATCCTTGTCCGTATTGGCCGCATTGACCACGAGAAGGAAATTATCCTCCTCAAATAAATACAGATAGGCATCGTCGACCGCTCCGCCGTTTTCATCCGGAATAATGCTGTACTGCGCCTTGTTCAGTTCCAGCGCCTGCACATTGCTTGTCAGCACATGCTGCAGGAACGCCGTCCGTTCCGGTCCTTCGATCAGAAGACGTCCCATATGGGAAACATCGAAAAGACTGCATTCGTGACGCGTGTAAAGATGCTCTGCGACAATGCCGGTCGGGTACTGCATCGGCATTTCCCAGCCGCCGAAGTCCACCATTTCTCCGCCTTCGGATACATGTACTTCGTAAAGTGGCGTGCGTTTCAATTCACTCATGACCTTCCCTCCTGCTCTGAAAAGAATAGAAACAAAGATATAAAAAATGTGCCTTCGGCACTTCAGCTCCCCTGCCCCTCATTCATGAGGGGTAGGGATTTCTTTTTATATCGGTTTGATTCATAATAATTGCATGAACATACTCCAGAGAATCTTCAGGGATCATTACGAGGAGATCATCTATACGATGCATCCCCGCCCATCGGTCGTCGAGAACATCGACAAGATGATCAACTGCGGCGATCCCTCTTTCGGCGGTGCCATGTATGGCTGTCCTGTCTGCGGGAAACTGAAGTTCGTCCCTTTCCGCTGCCACAGCCGTTTCTGCCCTACATGCGGGAATAAGTATTCCATCGACCGTACCCTCGCCATGTCCTTCAAGATCGTCAATGTCCAGCACCGCCACTGCGTCTTCACCATTGCGGAAGAGCTGCGGCCTTTCTTCCTTGCCGACCGCTCCCTCCTGAACTGTCTTTTCTCTGCCGTAAGGAGCGTCATCCTGCGCATGTTCCTTAAGATGAACAAATCCCAGTCCTTCACTCCCGGATTCATCTGCGTCCTCCACACCTTCGGCCGCGACCTGAAGTGGAATCCCCATATCCACTGCCTGATCTCCGAAGGCGGCCTGGGGAACAGCGGCCTGTGGCGGAACGTCAGATATTTCAATTACACGCTCCTCCGCGATTCCTTCCAGACAGCCCTCCTCAATGAACTGGAGCAAAGGCTCGGGCCGTCCTTCAAACGGGTGAAGTCCTCCGTCTACCGTGACCATAAGAATGGCTTCTATGTCTACGCCAAGCCAAGGAAATGCGACCCGGGCACCGTCATCAAATATATCGGCCGTTATCTCGGACGCCCCGTGATCGCCACGTCACGGATCGACAGCTATGACGGCGATCATGTCACCTTCCATTACAACCGCCACGAGGATGAACGGCTCGTCACCGAGACCATCCCCGTCATGGAGTTCATCGAACGGCTGATCCGCCACATCCCGGAAAAACATTTCAAGATGATCCGCTATTACGGCCTTTACGCCCGCCATCGTGAGTCCGACAAAAAACTCAACCGGGCCATCTCTCTGGAAAAGCACAAGGTGTTCCTGTCCTTCAACCGCTGGCGCGAGTGCATCCTCTTCTCCTTCGGATACGACCCGCTGAAATGCCCGGCCTGCGGAACCACCATGCTCTTCCTGGAGCTCTACCATAACCACCATCGCGTCCCTCTGGATGAAATGTACCGAAAGGCAATGGCTAAGGCCCATGGGTGCCGTTCCCCTGCATCCTCCCGTTATTCTGACAGATGCCTCCATCTGTGCTAATATAGATTCAGGAATGGAGGAACCCGCTATGGCCGATCATACAGAGGAACTCAGGAAACAATATATGCAGTCCCCGCCGGAAGGAATGACATCGGAAGATGTCCGTACGATGAGTGACGACGACCTCCTGGACATGGACTACTTCTTACACGAAGACGATGACCTTGATGAAGACGGTGAAGGTGAGGAAGGCTTCTATATCTTCTGATCCCCAACGGCCTGTTTACTGAACCTTTCTTTCACCACCTTCTTTTTTTTTTGCTTTTTTTCAAAAAGAGGAATTTCCTATAATGTAAAAAAGAGGCATAAAGCTTCCTTTACAGAACTTTATGCCTCTGTTCTTTCACCTGAGAGATTCCCCGCGCAGTCTTGCTTCTGCAGGCGGGTTGCACCTTTGGCGTGCGGAAACCCGCACTTTTCAGAGCACTGTCGTGATCCGGTTCTTTTGCCTGAGAGTTTTTGCATTCCCCTTCGGCGTCACATTGAATTCAATGCTCTTGTAATCTCTCCCGGAACAGTCATACAGTTTTGTTCAGTTTTCAGAATGCCCTGCCACTTCTCTGCAACCATTATATTTCCATTGGAAAATCTTGTCAATTTTAATTTTGAGAGGAAACGGCAGTTTCCGCGAAGAAGTCCTTCACGGCCGCTTCATATTTCGGCGTGTCGACCATATAGGAAATCGCATGGGTCGCATCCTCGATCAGGCAGATATGCTTCGGCGCGGAGCAGGCCTCATAATCCCGGACGGAATTCGAGGGCAGGACGAGATCATCCGCCGTACCGTGGATGAACAGCATCGGGATCTTCCGGTTCTGACGCATCGCCTCTTCCGGCGTCCTTCCGAAGAAATTGAAATGTCCCAGGATCCGGCAGTAGAAGTTCAGAACATAGAGGAACGGAAAAGCGAGGA
Source organism: Lachnospiraceae bacterium (assembly GCA_022647575.1). Taxonomy (GTDB): domain Bacteria; phylum Bacillota; class Clostridia; order Lachnospirales; family Lachnospiraceae; genus Chordicoccus. The sequence goes on from JALCKY010000002.1 coordinate 214,733, forward strand.
TGTGTATTTTCTTCGCCGTGATGACGATCTGCTTCCAGGGATCGGAAAAACCGCAGTCGGCGATGATGCCGTGTACATTTCCCGGAAGGTTTTCGAAGGTCGACATCATAACAGAAGAAGCTCCCATGGAAATGCCGCCGAAATACATCGGCTGCGCTCCGACGCCCGGCATCGTATTCATGAAATGCGCCCAGTCCGCGATGTCTCCGCCTTCCTTCATTCCGAACGCGATGTACTTCCCTTCGCTCTTCTGCTGCGAGCGTTCATTGATCAGTAAAATGCGGCAGCCGCTTTCATAATAGAACGGCAGCGCCGCCCCGAAATCGATGATCGGCGCCCCGTGATAGCCGTGGCAGAGAATGACCGTCCGCACAGCATCCGGATTGTCGATATAGAAACCGACAAGCTTCAGGCCGTCGCGCGACTGAATCGTATATTCTTTGTACGGATGCTTCTTCAGGAAATCCAGCCCTGCCAGATAGCGGTCTTTGTAGGCTTCAAAGAATTCGGGAACCTCATATTCATTTCTTGAGGGGACCCTGCCTATGACAAGATGAAAACAGACCGCACCTCCGATCAGCGCGGCCGCAATCAATATCAGGATAACGATTAAAAGGATGATGCCTGCCATTCTCTTACCTCCGCCGGCACTGCGGCCGGCTTGATTCGAAGATTCCGATGAAAATGTCCTGAAGGCTCCGGCAGAAATTATCCGAAGATTCCGTAGGCAATAAATCCGACGATGGTCGCCGCCATTGCAATTCCGCACAGGATGGCCAGCGTTGCCTTTTTGAAATCAATTTCCAGCAGGGCGGCGATCAGGGCTCCCGTCCATCCGCCGGTTCCCGGAAGCGGTACGCCGACAAAAACCATCAGTCCCCAGAATTCTGCTTTGGCCACGCTGTCGGACCGCTTCATCGCGCGCGCTTCCATCTTCGTGACCAGTTTGCCGAAATGCTTTGTCGGCCTCAGCCAGTCAAAGATCTTGCGGATAAAAAGCAGGATGAACGGAACCGGAATCACATTTCCGAGAACCGAGAAAAAAACGGCCTGCCACAGCGGAAGCTCAAGAAGTCTTGCCAGCGGAATGCCTCCGCGCAGCTCCACGACGGGCAGCATCGACGTCAGAAGCACGGCGACCTGCGGCGGCATGAAACCAAGATGCGTTGAAAACCAGGTAACAACAGAATCCATTACACAATCTCCTTTAATTCACGATAAAGCCTGTTCATCTGCTCATCCGTTCCGATCGTGATCCGAAGATAATTGTCGATCCTCGGCTTGTCGAACCAGCGGACATAAATATGTTTCGTACGCAGAGCGTCAAATATCGTTTTGGCCTTCACATTCGGATGCGTGACAAAGAGGAAGTTGGAATCCGAATCCTCGAACTGAAACCCGAGTGCCTTGAGCTGATCCTCTGCCGTTTTCCGCGTCCTCATGATTTTATTGCAGCATTCTGCGAAATAATGATCATCCGCGATGGCTGCACATCCCAGTTCCAGCGCCGGCCGGTTCATGGTATAGGAATTGAAGCTGTATTTGACATCATTCATGCATCTGATGAGTGCTTCATTTCCCATGGCATAGCCGACACGGAGGCCTGCCAGGTTCCGGGCCTTGGAGAAGGTCTGCACGATCAGCAGATTCTCGTACTGCTCCGTCAGCGCCAGCGCGCTCTCCGTCCCGAAGTCGACATAGGCTTCGTCGCAGATCACGACGGAATCCGGATTGGCGGAAACGATCTCCTCAATCGTTTCCAGGGGCATTTTCACGCCGGTCGGTGCATTCGGATTCGGGAAGACGATTCCTCCGTTTTCCTGCATGTAATCTGCCGGGTCGATGTGGAAGTCCTGATCCAGCGGAACGGTCACATAAGGAATCCGGAAAAGCTCTGCCCAGACATCGTAGAAGCTGTAGGTGATGTCCGGGAAAAGAATCGGTTTCTTTGAATTGAAAAACGTCAGGAAGCACATGGCCAGAACGTCATCGGATCCGACTCCGACAAACACCTGCGAATCCTTCAGACGGTAATGAACCGCCAGCGCATGCACAAGACTTCCTGCCTTCGGATCCGGATAGAGACGCAGCGTATCCGCCTTCATATTGGCCAGCGTTTTCTGAACCGTCGGCGAAGGCGGGTATGGATTTTCATTCGTATTGAGTTTGATCATGTCCGTATCGAAAGGCTGCTCACCCGGCGTATACGGCACGCATTTCCTGATATTTTCCTGCCAGCTCATCCTGATCACCCTGCCTGCGGAACCGCCACCCCCGTCCCCGTGGTTCTGGAACCACGGGGACGGGGGTGGCGGTTCCTTTATTTATGATTCTATTCCACGGTAATTTTCTTGTAGCTCTTCTTGCCCTTGCGGATCAGGAAGTCGCCTTTGGCGATATCGTCTTTCGTGTACTTCCGGAACATATCCGAAAGCTTTTCCTCACCGACGGTAATGCCTCCCTGCTGAATCGCACGTCTTGCTTCACCGTTCGAAGCTGCCAGACCGCTCCTGACCAGGAGGGAAATGATTCCGATCTCGCCGTTTTCAAAGTCTTCGTCTCTCAGCACGGTCGCCGGGATATCCGCCGGAGTTCCTGCTCCGAAGAGTGCCTTCGCGGCATCCTGCGCTTTTTGCGCTTCCTCTTCTCCGTGCACCAGCTTCGTCAGTTCGAAGGCCAGGATTTCCTTGGCCTCGTTCAGGCGGCTGCCTTCCCAGGAATCCATTTCGTCGATCTGTTCCAGCGGAAGGAAGGTCAGCATACGGATAAATTTCAGGACATCAGCATCTGCCACATTTCTCCAGTACTGATAGAAATCGTAAGGAGAGGTCTTCGCCGGATCGAGCCATACGGCGCCGCCGACGGTCTTCCCCATTTTCTTGCCTTCGGAATTCAGAAGCAGGACCTGCGTCATGGCGTGCGCATCCTTGCCGAGCTTGCGGCGGATCAGTTCCGTGCCGGCCAGCATGTTGCTCCACTGGTCGTCGCCGCCGAACTCAAGATTGCAGCCGTAATCGCAGTACAGTCTGTAGAAGTCGTAAGCCTGCATGATCATGTAGTTGAACTCGAGGAAGGTCAGTCCTCTTTCCATCCTCTGTTTGTAGCATTCTGCCGTCAGCATGCGGTTGACGGAGAAATGAGGTCCGATATCCCGGAGAAAATCTACATAGTTCAGGTCCAGCAGCCAGTCGGCGTTGTTGACCATAAGAGCCTTGTCATCAGCGAAATCGATGAAGCGGCTCATCTGCACTTTGAAGCAGTCGATATTGTGCTGGATCTGCTCTTTCGTCAGCATTTTTCGCATGTCGGTTTTTCCGGAAGGATCGCCGATCATGCCGGTGCCTCCGCCCAGAAGTGCGATCGGTTTATTTCCGGCCATCTGAAGTCTCTTCATCAGGCACAGTGCCATGAAATGTCCGACGTGAAGGCTGTCCGCCGTCGGATCGAAGCCGATATAGAAAACGGCTTTCCCGTTGTTCACAAGATCACGGATCTGTTCCTCGTCCGTCACCTGGGCAATCAGTCCGCGCGCTTTGAGTTCTTCATAAATCTGCATCGTTTTGCTCCTTTTTCAATAGTATTTTCCAGTATAATTCAAATAGTCCGGGGTGTCAATTTCCGCCGCGCATCCTTCTTCCGCCTGATTCCGCGGTATCGTCCGTCTCCGTATTCTGCCTGCGGCCCGCCACTCTGCCCGCCCGGCCGGATCGGCTCTCTGACACGCTTGCTTCTGCCGTTTCCGCACTCGCTTTTTGATGGGCTGCTCCGAAAACTCAGCGGGCTCCCTTTATCTATAACAGCCGGCTGCAAAAGGCAGGGCCGCTCTGACGATAGCGTCGGCTTCGTCGCCGTTTCTGCACGATGCGATGGGCTGCGCAGAATTGTCCGAAGCGGGCTCCTTCCCATGCCTATAACGATCATCCGTGAGAGACAATGTCTCTCACGGAGGATTGTTATTCATGAAAGGAGCCCGCAAGTTTTCGGAGCAGCCCATCCATCGGCGAGTGCAGAAACGGCAGAAGCAAGCGTGTCAGAGCGACCCTGTCTTTTGCGACCGGCTGCTATATGTATCAGAGTGAGCCCGCTTCAGACAGTTCTGCGCAGCCCATCGCATCGTGCAGAAACGGCGACGAAGCTGCGCTATCGTCAGAGAGCCGATCCGGCCGGGGGCAAAGCGGCGGAACACAGAGCAGGCTGCGGAAACGGGACTTACTTCCGGAACATCGGACGGGAGAAGAATTCCGCGCCGTGGAAAATGGCACCTTCCATATGCTGAGCGGTCTCTTCGAGCTTGTCGCGGATCGGAATCGACTGCGGGCAGAGCGCCTCGCAGCGGCCGCAGCGCACGCACATCGAAGCGTAGCTCTTCTGTGCACGCAGGGCGGTTGTCATCAGATACTCCTTGACGCTTGCAAAGTGTCCGTCAATTGCCTGGTTGTTGTAAGCACGGAAGCAGCCGGGAATGTCGACCCCGTGCGGACACGGCATGCAGTAGCCGCAGCCGGTGCAGGGCACCTTGATCTTCGCGTCGAGAATCTTCCTGGCTTTCGCAATGACTTCAAAATCCTGCTGCGTATACATTCCCGCATGGGATTCATCTGCAATGCGGATGTTCTCATCCAGCATTTCCATCGAATTCATGCCGGAAAGGACGACTGCAACCTCCGGCTGGTTGTACAGCCAGGAAAGCCCCCATTCGGCCGGAGTTGCACGGCCCGATTTCTTCCAGCCCGGAAGCGTATTTTCAAACAGGCTCTTTGCCTCGGCCGGAAGTCCGTTGATCAGGCGGCCGCCTCTCAGCGGTTCCATGATTACGACGGGAATGCCGAGCTCGGCAGCATGCTGCACCCCTTTTCTGCCGGCCTGCGAATATTCATCCATGTAATTGTACTGGCACTGGCAGAAGTCCCACGGGTAGGCATCGAGCAGTTCGCAGAATGCCTCCGAATTTCCATGGAAAGAAAAACCGATATTGCGGATCTGGCCCGCTTCCTTTTTATCGGCAATCCATTTCCGGATTCCTTTTTCCTCAAGCTTGTGCCAGATGTCGATATCCGGCAGCATATGCATGAGGTAATTGTCGATATAATCCGTCTGCAGCCTCCGGAGCTGCGTCCGGAAAAGGCTTTCGAAATCTTCCATATTCTTAATGAGATAGTGCGGCATCTTCGTCGCGATATGGATTTTTTCACGGAGATGGTTCTTATTCAGGATGTCTCCCAGAATGGCTTCCGAACCATTGTAAATATATGCCGTGTCAAAATAATTGATGCCGTATTCGATGGCATGCACGATCAGATGCTCCGTCGCATACGGATCGATGCGCCCTCCTCTTTTCGGAAAACGCATGCATCCGAAGCCCAGAATGGAAAAATCTTTTTTTCGCGTCTGCATCTTATCCCTCCAGGAATGCGAACGGATCCGGATCATGCAGGAAATGCATCAGCTGATAGGCACAGCCGGTCGCGACTTTCTCTTCCCGCAGAATGCGCCGCACTTCATCACGGTCCGCCAGGACAACTTCAATCTCTTCGGACTCCTCTTCATTTTTCGAAGTCGGAATTCCTTCGGCATAGCCGCATACAAGCGCACAGCTTTCATCCGTCATGCCGATGGTCATGAAGCGCGGTTCCTCATACATCGGATCGATTTCGATCGGATGAAGAATCAGTCCCGTCTCCTCTTTTACTTCGCGCACGGCTGCTTCGCGGAAGGTCTCTCCGTCATCAACCAGTCCTGCCGGAAACTCGTAAATGGTTCCGTCAATCGGATAGCGGTACTGCTTCACGAGCACGACCTTATCCTTCTTTTCGCCGTACAGCATATACATCACGACGCCGTCCGGATGATTTTCTTTCGTGACGAGCTTGAGTCCGCTGCTGTCCTCCGCCCGGGAGGCGACGAAATATCGTCCGGGTCTGCCGTTTTTCTTGACCGTTTCCAGTTCATAAAGATTGAGAAATCTGTTATGCGTCTGCGCTGTGACTTTTCTGATTTCACCCATGCTGAACTCCTTTTGCCGGGCCCCTGCTCTTTCCGCCAGGTTCCCATTCTTTCCGTCAGGTTCCTGCTCTTTCCGCCAGGCTCCCGCTCTTTCCGTCAGGTTCCTGCTCTTTCCGTCAGGCTCCTGCTCTTTCCGTCAGGCTCCCGCTTTCTTGATCAGACTGCTGATTCGTTTATACAGAAGGAATGTGATGACAGAAACCAGCACACCCTTCATCAGATTGAAAGGAGCGACGCACAGGGCGACAAAACCCAGGACGCTCGTGACATTCCCGTTGACGGCAGTGCCTGCCGCAAGAATCGCATCCATTCCTCCGAAGGCCGCCGCATAGGCGGGAAGAAGGACAAACGCATTGAGAAGCGATCCCGCAAGGATCATGCAGACGGTGCCGGCTGCCATGCCGACGATCGCTTCTTTTTTCGACTTGTGCAGCTTGTAAATGATACCGGCCGGAACCACAAAAGCACATCCGACCAGAAAGTTCGCCAGATCCCCGATGCCCGCGGTTGCGGAGCCTTTGATCAGAAGATGCACGATGACTTTGATGAATTCAATCGCGATGCCGGCGACCGGTCCCAGTGCAAAGGAACCGATCAGAACCGGCACTTCGCTGAAATCTATCTGGTAGAAGGCCGGGGCGATAAAGGGAATCGGAAATTCCAGAAACATGAGGATAGCCGCGATCGCGCCGAACATGCCGATGAAAGCGACCCTCTTCACGCTGACTGTATTTCCCTGCCGGACTGTATTGCCCTGTCCGGCTGTCTTTTCCTGTACGGCTGCCTTTTCCTGTCCGGCTGTCTTTTCCTGTACGGCTGTCTTCTCTGTACCGGCTGTCCTGATGTCTGCTGCCGCTGTTTTCGCTGTCTTTTCAATCCTGTTGTCCATTGTACTCTTTCTCCTTTTCGATTGACAGAAGTTCATCGAAAAAATGCCCCGGATCAAAAGGACCCGGGGCGTGAAAGCATAATCAGTCTTCTCTCATCCAGACTATACTGTCGGTATCGGAATCTGCAGATGCATCACCGATTCGGCCCAAGGGCTCGCGGACTATACCGCCGGTAGGTAATTTCAACCTCCCCGAAGAATTCCTGTTCAGTTTATGGGCCTCATTATAAGCCCGATGTATTAAAAATACAAGAGCGGCAGGCCGTCTTTCTGCCTGCCGCCTGTCCTTCTCATTCAATTTTCAGGATCTCTGTCCGGTCTTCAGGATTTTCGTTCAATCTTCGGAATTTCTATTCGATCTTCAGGATCTCTGAAAAGTTGGTCATATTGAAAACTTCCATGACGGCATCATTGACATTGCGGATGATCATGCCGCCTTTTCCGGACATAAGCTTCTCTTCCCCGAGAAGAACGCGGAGACCTGCCGAAGAAATATAATCCAGTTTTGCAAAATCCAGGACAATGGAATCATACGGATTCGCCGGATCCCTCAGTGCTGCTTCCAGTTCCGGAGCAGTAATCGTATCCAGCCTTCCTTCAACTGCCATTGTCATTTCTGTCCCGTTGAGTTTTTTTTCAATCGTCATCGTCCAGCCTCCGTAAAGATATTTTTGACCTGTATCAAAGATTGATGTTTCTGACCTGCTCTGTCAGTTCCCCGACATGCGGCAGGAATTTTTCACGACAGGATTTCAGCGCAGCTGCTTTCATGTCCTCATGGAGATTCGGGACATCGACCGCAACCATCGTCATTTTCAGCATCGCGAAAGAGTGAATAAAGCCATCCATTTTTATATACTCCTCTTCCGTCTTAAAGTCAAAATAATTATGAAGAAACCTGTCCCACAGACGTGCCGTCGTCGGCCTGTCCATATTGGTAAGGAACCGGACAAAGGAATCGCTTGTCGCTCCGGCTGCCACGAAGGAAATGCTTTCGCACAGATCGGCCAGTTCAAACAGCGGGTTTCCGTAGCTGGTATAGTTGAAGGAATTCATATAGATTTCGCCGTCTTTATAAAGCGCCGTTCCCGGGTTGAAGCCCATCGCCAGGAAGGTGTCGCGGTCCGGCACCGCATCCACAAGCCGGCTGCATTTCTCAATCTCTTCGTCCGTCAGAAGGCCTTTCATCGCTTCCAGGCTTCTGCGGTAATCGTCTTCGATAAACGGAAGTTTCCCCGGCGCGACATGGATGCTGTGCTTCTTCTTCAGCGAGTCCGCATACAAAGCGGCATAGCGTTCGAGATGATCCGGATCTTCCATGATCTGATGTCCGAGAGTCTTTGCCAGCATGTGCTCGTAAATGACGCCGATCTTGTCGCCGCACTGAACCATTTCGTAAGAAAAAAGTGCCGGAATACCCAGGGCAAGACAGGTTTTCGCATTTTCTCTTTCCAGTTCAATCTGCTCCAGCGGTTCCGGCCCCACGCTGAAGGTCACCATTGTCTCATCATCGATTTTATAGGATTCCCGGATAATCGACCTGCTGATCAGTTTTGCATTTTCAATAGATATCTGTCTCATAGGTGCCCCTCTCCTCATCTGCTGCACAGGCATAGATTCTGAAATGCCGTGCCGTTTCCCGGCATGCGGCTTTCATTTCGCACTGCAGCAATAAGAATGATAACGGAGCACCTACAACAAACCCACAACAAAATTTCAGGACTTTATGCCAGGTTCAGATGATTCTTGATGATGGAGCGGCTGATGAAATACATGACCGCCGCAAGGGCCATCAGTCCGACAAACAGGATAAGAACAATCGGGACCGCTTCGGGAAGCACATTGATCAGATTGCCTTCCGCATCGTGAAGACTCTGCGAGCCAAAGAGCGCCGCCCCGGACCGGCCGATCAGCAGGCAGACCGAAAAGACCGCAAAAAACACCTGGCACAGGAATCCGAAAACCAGATAAAAGATAAAAGTCATGACACCCTTGTTTTCCGGGAAAAGATGTCCGACCGAACCGGACAGGTGCGCAAGGCCCGACATCGTGCAGGCCGAAGCGATGATTCCGAGAATCAGGGAAATGACCAGGAAAGCGATGTACGGAACAGCTTCAGAGGGAATTCCGCTTTTTCCGTAAGCCGGCCGCAGGACAAGTGCCAGAAAAGTTCCCATGACAATCACGGCATCAGCGGCATACCAGGTCAGATAGGCCAGCGTATGCGAAAGCATCTGCTGATCGACCGTCATCGGAAGGGCGTTGGTCAGATAGCCTTCCTCCGTAAACATTCTCCTGTAAAAACGCAGGACCAGAAGCAGGTTCGTCAGGACCACGGCCGTAATGGCCGTCAAAACCATCAGCACCGCGACGATTGCCGAAACGGTCATTACCGCATTCCCGGCATCCGCAAACGGCATCAGAATCATTTCCAGGGCAGTCAGAACCAGCAGGATTCCGTGCACGATCAGCAGCGGAATGCTCACATTTTTCATATCGTACCGGTACATTTTCAATAGCATTTGAATACCTCCCTGAAATAATCATTGACTGACTTTCCGTGTTCCTCGCGGATGGCATCGACTGTCGACTTCAGGACGATGCGGCCGTTGTTGATGAAGACTGCCTCATCCAGAATCGGCTCGACATCTGAAATCAGATGCGTGGAAATAAGGACCGATGAATCCTCGTCCGTATTGGCTACAATCGTATGGAGAATGAAATCCCGCGTTGCCGGATCCACCCCTCCGATCGGTTCATCCAGAAGATAGAGCTTTGCCCGGCGGCTCATGACAAGGACCAGCTGCAGTTTATCCTTCGTGCCTTTTGACATGGTCTTGAGATACTGCGTACCCGTGATGCCGAGTTTCTCCATCATCTCCTCCGCCCTCGGACGGTCGAAATCTTCAAAGAATGTCTGGAAATAATCCAGCGCATCCTTCACCGTCAGAGTATCCCCGAGGAAATTGCAGTCCGGCAGATAAGAAACGATTTTCTTGATCTCCACCGGATCCGTCTGTCCCGCAATGGCAAAAGTGCCTCCGGTCGGAACCAGCAGTTTCTCCAGGATCTTGATCAGCGTCGTCTTCCCGCTGCCGTTCGGGCCCAGAAGTCCGACAATGCGGCCGCTCTGGCAGTTCAGACTGACATTGTCCAGCGCCTGGCAGCCGCCTTTGTACTGCTTGCTGATATTGATGCATTCAATGACTGCGCTCATTGTTCTTCCCCTTTCACAGCGGTATTCTGTCCGGCTGCATTCTGCGCATCGGCAGAGACCGCTTCCTTTTCCATTCGTTTCAGAAGTTCCTTTTTTGTCATGCCCAGGTCGGCCATCTTCTCCAGAAAGATCCGGATCTGCCTGTCGGCAATGGCGTTCCGCGTTTCTCCGATCATGTTCCCGTCCTCCGTGATAAATCGTCCGCTCGTACGGCGGCTTGTCACAAGTCCTCCGCGTTCCAGTTCCGAAAGAGCTCTCTGCATGGTATTCGGATTGACACCCGCCTCCAGCGCCAGTTCCCTGACCGACGGCAGCTGCTGTCCCGGCTGATATCGCCCGGAGGCGATTTCCGTCTCCACCTTTTCAATGATCTGCTGGTAAATAGGTCTCGACGGATCCAGGTTCCATTCCATATTCTCACCTCGCTTGTCTGTATTACTGTATTAGCTGATTAGTACAATAATACATAAATTCCCTTTTGTCAACCCCGAAATAAAAAAAAGAACCTCACGGAATCGTGAGGCTCTCGGAATCATGAAGCTCTCTGATTAAACCCGCAGGTTCAGGCAGGCATTCGGATTGACAGCTGCCGCATTTCTCCTGCGGTATGATTATTTTACATTGAACTGCAGGGCGTTTTTCTCATTCCACAGGCGGTCATAGGCAAATCCGGTGATCTTCTCGCAGACTTTCTTCTCTTCTTCCGTCGCAGGCTCGGTGATTTCGCCTTTCCGTCTGGCGATGTCTTTCTTGATGACATCAAATTCTTTTTTGCCCATCGGGAAAATAAACGCAAAGATAAGCGTCAGCACCATCAGCACGATCGGAGCGAAAATGTAAATCAGGGCGATCCCGTGCTGCGTCGCCGCGCTCTGGCGTGCGCCTCCGTTGGCAAGGACTTCGCTGTATCCGACCAGGGCCAGCAAAAGTCCGATGATTGCGGAGGAAAGTCCTGTGGCAATCTTGCGGATGAAAGTCGCCATGCCGGAGCAGGTGCCCGGACGGTTGATTGAGGTGATCAGTTCGTCCACGTCCGCCATATCGGAAAGGATGGCATAGATGCTGACAGATGAGGCTGCCATGCCGATGCCGACGATAAAGGACAGGACCAAAATGATGACGAAGCTGGCACCTTCATGGGAAAATGCCAGCATGGCCAGTGTGGCGGCAATGCGGACCGGGAAGCCGATCTTGATCGGGAAGGTTTTGGAAGTGCGGCTGATCACCGGCGTAAAAGCAATCATTCCCACAAACTGTGAAAGAAGGATCACGGCCATCAGATACGTAAATCTTCCGCCGCCGTAGGCATTGAGAACGTCGTCCACATAGTAGACCGCAAGCCCGGTCACGAAATCCGCTGCCCCCTGGCCGCAGAGGAAGATGGCAAGGAACAGGCGGAACGTACGGCTCTTATAGACCGTAAAGGACTGCGTAAAGCTTTCCTTCATCGTGATCTTCCGGACTTCCTTCTGCTTCTCCCAGGTACCGAAGAAGGTAATCAGGATGACGACGGTAAAGAGGGCGCCGAAAATCAGGGCAACCGTCAGGTACTGGCTGCTGTTCGTATTATCCTTGATGAGAATCGACGGAATCAGTCCCGCAAGGATGGCGCCGAACGAAGAAAAAATCATGCGGACCGCCGTGAAGCTGCTCCGCTTCGCATAGTCTTCCACCATGTCGGGAAGCAGGCCGTTGTAGGGAACCATCACGATCGTGAACCCGGTCGAGAACAGCATATACATCAGGACGTAGAAAATATACTGTCCCGCCGGCGATGCCGATTTCAGCGGAACCCACATCATGATGAAGGTAATCGCAGAGGCAAAGGCTCCGATCAGAATGTAAAACCTTTTGGCCCCGAACTTCGATTTCGTCCGGTCGGCAATATTTCCCATGATCGGATCCGTGACGGCATCCCAGACTTTCCCGATCAGCGGAATGGTTCCGGCCAGGATCGTGGACATGCCGATCGACTTGGTCATGAAGACCGTGAAAAAGGTACTGATGATGACGAACGCCCCGCCTCCGTAAATATCGGCAAAACCATAGGCGCATTTTGCCCAGAGGCTGTCTTCCCGGTTCTTTTTATTCATTGTGCTCCCCCTTCATAAAGAGATTCTGCTGCCGGTTCCTTCTGCGTTCTTCCGTTCCGGAAGGCAGCTTCCAGTTCTTCCCTCCACGGGCTTTCCGACCGGATGAAAACCGGCGGGCAGCCGATTGGCGCATCGACTTCCGCCGTCCCGCCTTCGTATTCTTTTCCCGTAAAGAGATGAATCCACCGGTCGTACGGCAGATAGACCTTCTTCGTGACCGCCCCTTCTTTCAGGACCGGCGCCGCGAGGATGTCCCGGCCCAGAAGATATTCATATCCTTCGCGGTAGGCCTGCGGCTCCTCATAATGATAGAACAGCGGACGCATGACCGGCGTCCCCGCAGATGCCTCCTCTTTCACGCAGGCTTTGAGATAAGGCTTCAGCGCCGCATGCAGACGGCTCATTTCCGCGGTAAAGGAAAGCAGTTCCGCATCGCTGTCATACTGTACATTTTTATCCGGCTGATTTCCCTCGTGCGTCCGGAGCAGCGGCGAGAACACATTCATCTCGAGCCACCGCATCAGCAGTTCGCGCGAACGCGTCATTTTCAGAATCGTCGTGTAGCCGCCCGCATCGCTGTGCGTGATTCCGTATCCGCTCATCGCAAGGGAAAGCGTCGCAGGAATGACCGAGGGCAGGCCGTCGTCGCGCGACCAGTCGACATGCTGGTCTCCGTTCCACATCATCGGAGAGTACCGCACGGTGCCGGTCGAGCCGGAGCGCATAAAGAAGAAAACCTCTTTTTCTTTTCCGCATTCCTGAATGGCCTCGCTGTTGATCTTCGCCCAGATGGCCGGCCAGCGGTTATGGATTTTCGCCGGGTCTTCCCCGTCTGCAAGAACGCAGTCCGTCGGCAGGTATTCCGCAAAATCAGCCATCCAGCCGTCGAGGCCCAGGCCGATCAGGTTTTCTTTAATGATTCCCTTGATCCATTCGTATGCTGCCGGATTCGTGAAATCGACCATCGCTGCCGGGAAGGTCGTAATGGTCACCATGTAATCTTTGCCTTCCTTATTTTTCACGCAGTAGCCGTGCGCGGACGCATACGCATAGAGTTCTTTTTCGATGGCCAGGAAAGGATTGATATACCCCAGAAAATGAATCCCTTTTTTCTTCCATTCGGGAATTTTTCTGTCCAGCCCCGGATAAAGGCTTTCATCCCATTTCCAGTTCCACATCAGCTGATAGCCGAATTTCGTGACGCGGCAGCCTTCCCAGTCCTGGCACCAGATTCCGCAGATTTTCGTGCCGGCCTTCTCTGCCTCCGCAAGCTTCTTTTCAACGGTTTCCGTTCCGCCCTGCATGCCGAGAATGATTCCGTCATACAGCCAGTCCGGCAGTTCCTTCTGTCTCCCGATGGCATCGGAAAGTTTCCCGGAAAGTTCCTCATAGGAATCTGCCGCTCCGATCAGGATATCCGCACTGTCATGGATGCGCAGGATATGGCGGTCCGGGTTCGTGAAGTCGAATTCCGCATAGGAATCCGTATCCGCGTGGACGAAGTATTTCTCACTCGACACGAAGGTCGGCTGTGCATAATAGCTTTCATATTTCTCAAACGGGAGGATTTTCTCCGGATGAACGCCAAAGACAGTCTGCCGGATCATTTTCTTCGCGATCCGGGAAGCATTCTGATGCTCGGCAACCCAGATGCGCACTTTCTGTCCGCGCAGATTGAAGCGGCTGAAGGTCTCGCCGCAGCCGTAGACGTGTTCTTCTTTTTTTGCGGGAAGCGTAAGGATCAGTCGGTTGACTCCGTCGCTGTCTTTGAAGGCGACATGCAGACGGACCGTTTCTCCCAGCGTGATCTGAAGTTCTCCTACGGATAAGGGGAGCGTGCCGGTTTTTCCGTCCCACTCGATGTCGCGGAACGAAATGCCTTCCGTCAGCATCTTCTCCCAGCGCGTTTTTTCCGAATACCGGAAGCTGCCTCTCTGCATCGAAAAATCTGCCGTGCCGTTCCCGACCGCAATCTTCATTTCCCTGAGAAGTTCTTCGATCTTCATAGTTTTTCCTCGCATGAATCCGTTTATAAAACCGGATAAAAGATCCGCAGGCAGAGCAGGCGTTCCGCCGGAAGCGGGTTTTTCTGCATCTTTTGTTTAATTGTAAATGAAACAATATCAGACTTCAATCACTATCAGAGATTCAGGATGACCAGAGAAATTCCGGAAGCAACGAGCAGGATGCTGACCAGAACCTTCGCACGTTTCTCGCTGACCTTTTTCGACAGCAGCATGCCGGAAAAAAGTCCTGCCAGCATGACCGGATACAGCATCAGCGCCGTCTTCAGTATCTGAAGCGTAAAGATGCCGAGGACGGAATAAAGGATCGTCCGGAAAATATCATCGCACAAAAAAACGATGCAGAGGTTCGCACGGAATTCATGCATGTCTTTTGTCTGCTGCGAAATCGCAGCCGCCAGAAGCGCGCCGACCCCGTAGAGTCCGCACAGGATTCCCGAAAGAACGGCGATGACAATCCGGTACGCTTTCGGTCTTGTTCCCTTGCTCCGGAAAACTCCGAGCAGGCTGTCAAGACCGATGACGACGACAACAATTCCGAAGATAAATTTAACCAGGCGTGCTTCTCCCATTTTCAGGAAAAACACACCCGGTATGCATCCTACGATGACAACGGCCGCATAGGGCAGCCAGATCTTCATGCGGATGCTTCTGCGCTCCCGGATGGCCATGACGGTATTCGCTCCCAGGCTGTTGACGAGGTCGAACGGCGTGATGTCAACCGTGTTGCGCGAGAAGCTCAGAATCGTGCCGAAGACCAGCATGTTCGCAAAGCCGCACAGTCCCTTGATGAAATATCCGCTGAAAACGGCTATCGCAAGAAGAAGGCTCATGGATTAATATCTGCACACTTCCATGCCGAGCATGTGGGCCAGAATCTCCAGTTCGGCTGCGGCGTCTCCGTAAATGACGACGAAATGCGGCTCCCAGCCGTCCTCCACGCTCTTCATCACGACATCCTTCGCCGGGTTCTCCGTCTTCACGACAACCGAAGTTCCGAGGAACTGCTTCGGCTTGTCGATGGCCTCGCCTTTGGCAAGGAAGAAACGGAAGGTTCCATCCGGCTTTCTGCCTACGCGGAACACGGTAACGTGTTCGCACGGACGGCAGCCGAATTCCAGTGTCGGTCCGATGTGGCGGTTGCAGTGCGTCCCCACTTCTGCACCGGTATCCTTCCGGGCCAGGCTGCAGGCAGCGGTGCCGCAGTGCCAGTAGGTAACCGTGTTTTCATTTTCATCCATGGAAACCGGATCTCCGAAGAAGACCGGCGATTTCGTCAGCTGCATGCCGAGATACATGGAAACGGCTCCGTAGCAGTCGGATTCGCAGCTGGCCGCAACGCCCATGTCATTGAGCATGGCCAGCACGGCGCAGACCGGCGTCCCGAAGGAAGTAAAGAAGTCCGGCCAGCAGCGGGAGGCAATCGCGCCGACATGGTTCTCCGTCACATAATCCTGATAAGCCTTGCACAGGCGTGCGAAATCCTTCACGTTCTTGGACGGGATCTTGTCAAGACCGCACATGGATTTCTCAGCAGCCGCAAGATAGGAGCTGCATTCTTCATCGGTATAGCCCTTGGCCTTTTCGATGAGTTCACGCGCTTCGATCGAATTCAGGGTAATGCCGAAATTCTTCTGCATTTCCGCATCCGTCGCACGTCCGAAGCCGAAGCCCTGAGGCGTATGTCCGATTGCCGCGATGGTCAGGTCTCTCATTCTGTATTTCATTTCAGCTGCCGCCACGCACGCGCGGATCTTGTCCCTGACTTCTTTTTCCTGAGGTGCGCCGAAGATGTATTCAAAACTCTTCACGCCGAGGTTCGCCATCACATTGGCCGCAGAGTAAGCGCCGGTAAGAGAATTCAGGCGAAGCCTTCCGCCGTCGATGACCGGCTCGCGAAGCGTCCAGAGAAGGACCGGGCAGGAAAACGCCCTCATGACTTCGCTGCAGTAAGCGGAATTCGCAAATGTGATGTTCTGCAGGATAATGAGATCCGGGTTGATTTTTCCGAGGAATTCCTTCAGGTCGTCGATGGACAGAAGCATTTTCTTCGGATAGACGCCGTTTTTCGTAACTGATTTAATCAGCTTTACCGATTTGTCGAACTCGATCTGGGCGCTTTCAAGATGGAAAGTCGGAACGCCGATCGGAATATAAGCCACCTGGAATTTTTTCATTTTACATACCCTCCGAATTTTTTCGTGATGGAACTGAACAGTTTCGCGGAACCTGAATTCTTTCTGTAGAAGACCGGCGGATAACCGGTCGGTGCCTTGACTTTATGTCTGCCTTTGGCATAATCCCTGCCGTCCCAGAGGCCGACCCACTGGTCATCCGGAAGATAGACTTCTCTTCCGTCTGCGCCTTTCTCATAGACCGGGGCGACGAGCAGATCGCGTCCGAACAGGTATTCCGTCTGAAGATCATAAGTCTTCGCATCATTTTCATAATGCAGGAAAAGCGGACGCTGCACCGGAATGCCTTTCAGGTGGTTTTCCCGAACGGCCGCCTTGATGTAGGAGCGAAGCTCATAATGGACTGCGGTCATCCTGGCAAAATTCTCCATTGAATCCGCGTCGTCGTAATACTGGAAATTCGTCGATGGGCGGTTGCCTTCGTGCGTCCTCATGACCGGCGTGAAAGCTGCCATGTCCACCCAGCGGTCAAAGACTTCTTTCGTCCGCAGATTATCATAAACGGAAGTGTAGCCGCCGATGTCGCTGTGGGACAGGCCGTATCCGCTCATCGCCAGCGAAAGGGTTCCGCAGACTGCGGAAATGAGTCCGTCGTGAATCGACAGGTCAAC
Source organism: Lachnospiraceae bacterium (assembly GCA_022647575.1). Lineage (GTDB taxonomy): Bacteria > Bacillota > Clostridia > Lachnospirales > Lachnospiraceae > Chordicoccus. The sequence continues at coordinate 231,765 of JALCKY010000002.1, forward strand.
GCTCTGATCGCCGTTCCAGGCAAGCGTGCTGTATTTCTGCGAGCCTGCTGCGCCGGACCGCATGAAATAGACGACGTCTCCGAGCTTCCCGGATTCCTTCACCGCTTCGTAATTGCATTTTGCCCAGAGAGCCGGCCAGTGATTGTGCTCGATCAGGGCGCTTTCCCCGTTGCAGAGGACCGCGTCCGCCGGAAGATATTCTCCGAAGTCCGCCATCCATCCGGAAAGGCCGAAACGGATCATATATTTTTTGATGACTTCCTTATACCACTGAAAGGCTTCGGGATTCGTGAGGTCGACCATGCCGCAGAAAAATTCTCCGCAGTCGATCAGATAGTCCTTCCCGTTTTTCTGCCTGATGAAATATCCCTTTTTCTCCGCTTCCGCAAAAAGCATTCCGCCCTGTACCAGATACGGATTGATGTATCCCATGAAGCGGATCCCTGCCTTATTGTATTTCCTGATTTCATCCGGCAGGTCCGGATAGAGTTTTTCATTCCAGTGCCAGTCCCACTCAAGCCTCTTGCCGAAGGACGTCATGCGGATGCCTTCCCAGTCCTGGCAGAAAAGGCCGGTCACGCGGATGCCGTTCCGGATGGAGCGTTCCGTCAGTTTCCGCACTCTGTCCGTTCCGCCCTGCAGTCCGAGGATGGCGCCTTCCACTGCCCAGTCCGGAAGTTCTTCCTGCCGTCCGAGCAGCGCCGTAAGACTGGTCAGCAGTTCCGGGAACGTTTTTTCGTACGTCAGCGTGATGCTCTTCGGAACATCCCAGAACATCAGCTCATGGAAATCCGGATGCGTGAAATCAAAATCCGCATAGGCCGTCGAATCGACATGGCAGAAATAATGCCGCGAGGAAACAAACGTCTGCTGCGGGAAATACGTGTTGTAATAATCGCCGCCGCTTTCGGAGTCCCGGTCGCACTGATAGGTCACGAAACTTTTTTTGTCGCGCCCGACTCCCGGTTCCGAACTCCACAGCGGAAAATTCCTGCCGCGCAGGTTGAAATAGGAATACTGCTCTCCGCAGCCGTAGACTTTTTCATTTTTCCCGGCATCCAGGCGGATCCAGAAACGGTTGATCTTCTCATCCAGCCTGACGAATCTCAGCACGGCCGTCTGCTTTTCCGTTTCGACCGTCATCAGGATCTTCCCGGAAAAATTCACGACGAGCTTGTCTCTTTCCTGAACAATCTCGCGGACTTCCAGCGGGCAGCGCTCCTCCACGTAATCCTTGATCTTAAAGTTGCCGGAATGCATGCGGACATCCTGCTGCCCGTATCCCGCAAAAAGAAGCGGACGGGATTTTGTCTGGGAAATGAAGAAATCCTTTTCATTTCCGATGTGGAAATCCCTGCCTTTCAAAACCAGTTTCATGAGGCATTCCTCCTGCTTTTGGTTAACGTTTTTAATTAATTAGTGCTTTTACACGGTTAAATTGTTATCAAACAAGGGGCTGAAAATTCCTCGTCCTGAATTCGATTATATCCCGATGTTCTTTAAATGTAAAGGATATTTCAGTGATATTCTTGCCTTTTCCTCAAGACTGCGGTAGAATATTTGTGTAATGATTCGAATATTTTTTTCATTTTCTGATTAAGTCTTTTAAAATGAAGAGAGGTAATCCGTATGATTGAACAGCTGAGAAGGTGCAATCCCGGTCTGAAGCTCTGCTCTGTAACCGATCCTGAATTCCGTTCCTACGGAAAAGTCCTGGACGGATATGATTTCACGGAATTTCTGGAGGTCCTTTCCAAAAAAGAGCTTCCTTCCGAAGGAAATACCTATACCGGCTGCGATCCGGAAATGATGCAGCTTCCGGTCGTCAGATCACTCTCCTCGAATTTCTATGCCGGCATGCCGATCGAAGCCGGCTTCTGCAACGGCCAGGGAAATAAGCTGAATGCCCTGGAATATCACCGCGGTTCCGAAATCGACATCGCGGGGACGGATCTCGTGCTTCTGCTTGACCATGTGACATCAATTGTGGATAATAAGATGGACAGCAGTTCCGTGGTCGGTTTTTACGTCCCGAAGGGATGCGCCGTCCAGCTTTACGAGACGACGCTTCATTTCGCACCGAGCAGGATTACGGACGGAGGCTTCCGCTGCGGCGTTGTCCTGCCGGCTCATACCAATGAGCCGCTGGATCCGAAACCGGAGAAGATTTCAAAGGAAGACGAGCTTCTCTGGATGCGCAACAAATGGCTGATCGCACACAAGGACAGCATCCCCGCTTCCCGGGGCGCCTGCGTCGGTATCAGCGGGCAAAATATCGAGGTGCATTATGAACCGTAAGAACGGCATCAATATGCTGGACGTCAAGATGGGAAACCGCAGCGCGATTCTGGAACTCATTTACCGTTCCAAAGGCATACCGCGCAAGGACATCGCCAAAGCCCTCGGGCTGACTCCCGCAGCCATTACGCTCATCACGAATGACCTGATCAACGAGGGAATCCTGATCGAGGCGGATACGCGCGTGTCTGCCGGCCGCGGGCGCAAGGAAATCCTTCTTGAGATCGACAGCCACAAATATGCCTCCATCGGCGTCAATATCACGCGCCATCACTTCGAGCTGATCTGCATTGATTTTTCGTGCAAAATCCTCTTTCAGAAAATGTACAAGACTTCCGACCTGCACCACGATGCCGGAAAGATCCTCGCCTGCATTGCAGAGGAAATCCGGAACAACATTCTCCATGCAGACTTCCTGGCCGGCCGTCAGGTACTCGGCATCGGAGCCAGCACGCTGGGCGTCGTCGATTCCAAGAAAGGAATCAGCGTCAATTCCTACGGCGTTTTTGAAGGCGGAAGCACCGACGTCCGCGGCTATTTTGAAAAAGAGCTGCATCTTCCCGTCATCCTCACAAATAATATCTGTGCCTGCGCGCACGGCGAGGCCTTCCTCTCCAACTTCGAGCAGAGACAGGAGCTTCTTTTCATTAAATACGGTCCCGGCATCGGTTCTGCCCTTCTGAAATCAAATGACCATTTCAGCGTTCAGGATTATACAGCCGTCCAGATCGGGCATGTCATCATGGATCCGAACGGACGTCCGTGCATCTGCGGAAACCAGGGCTGCCTGGAAACCATCATCAGCTATGATTCGATTATTCACAGCATTTCCGATCTCGTCTCCGAGCGCCTGACGCCGGAACTGGATGCGCTGGTCAAGCAGGATCCCGAAAACCTCAACATGAAATCAATCATGGAATCCTATGATCTCGGGAATCCCGTCATCACGGCAGAAATCGACCGGGTCATTTTCTATCTGGTCATTGCCATCAAAAATGCCATTACCCTGCTCAATCCGGAATCGGTCATCCTCTACGGCGAACTTTTCGAGAATCTGAAATTCCGCCGGAAGCTGGTCCAGCAGCTTTCCGCCTTCACAAAGACGCAGAAGGTTGCGTTCTCCGACTTCAATCTCGGACTTGAGACGCTGGGGCCCGCCACGACCATGATTTCCAGCTTCCTGCTTTCGGGAGGCGATCTGAAAAACACGGTTTCTTAAAAAACACGGTTTCCTGAAAAACACAGTTTCCTGAAAAAAAGATCCCGCCGGTACCAGTTCGGTACCGACGGGATTTTTTTCACAGTCTCAGCCTTTGACAGCTCCTGAGGTAAGTCCGGAAACGATCTTCCTCTGGCAGAGCAGAACCACGATGACGATCGGGATGGTAGCGATGACCGACGCAGCAGCCATGTCGCCCCACGGGACGGTATACTGTCCGGGGAACATGGAAATCGCCACAGGAACCGTACGCATCTGATCCTTGGTGATCAAAATCAGGGCGAACATGAATTCATTCCATGCCGTGATGAAAGCGATGATTGCCGTTGTGAAGACGCCGGGTGCCGCAAGCGGCACGATGATCTTGATGACGGACTGGAAACGGCTGCATCCGTCGATCTGCGCTGCCTCTTCCAGGTCATACGGAAGGGCATTGATGAAGGAAATCAGCGTCCAGATAGCCATCGGGAGCGTGATGATAACGCTCGGGACAATCAGTCCGGCATAGGTGTTGATCAGATGCAGATTCTTGAAGATGATGAACATCGGAGTGACGATTGCGATAATCGGGAACATGTTCGCAATCAGGATGAAGTTCTTCCAGAATTTCTTAAACTTGAACTTCAGTCTCGCAAAAGCATAGGCTGCCGGGAACGCAATGATGATCGTAACGACCATGGCGCCGAGTGCGACGATGATGGAGTTCTCAAGATAAACCTGCAGGTGATGTTCCGTGAAGCAGTTGATGAAAAACTGGAATGACCAGCGGCTCGGCCACAGTTCGGTCGGCATCAGGGAAATGTCCTTCGGGTCTTTCAGTGCCGTAATGATCAGCCAGTAGAACGGGAAGACGATAACGACCAGGAAAACGATCATCCCGATAAAGCCTAAAACCTTACCGGCTGTTATTTTCTTTGATTTTGCCATTTTTCTCCCCTCCTCAGTCTTCGTCCGTCTTCAGCGTCTTGATGTAAATGACGGAGCAGATCAGGATCAGGATTGTAATGATTGTCGACATAGCAGAGCCCTTGCCGAAGTTCATGTCGGTGAACAGGTACTTATATGCCTGGTACAGAAGCGTTGCCGTTGAATTGGCAGGACCGCCGCCGGTAATACCGAAGATGATATCGAAGATACGGATCGCGCCCATTGTACGGAACAGAAGGATGATCAGGATGATGCCCTTCAGGTTCGGAATGGTGACATGCCAGAAGGTGTAGACTTTTCCGGCGCCGTCGACTTCCGCCGATTCATACTGTTCCTTCGGAATCGTCTGCAGGCCGGCCAGCAGCATCAGGGATACATACGGGAACTGTTTCCAGGTATCCGCGAGCACAACGACCATCATGGCGCTCCACTGATGAGTCAGCCAGGAGTATCCGGCACCGCCGAAAAGCTGTGCGATGGAATTGATGACACCGAGCTGGTCATTGAACATGAACGAATACATATAGGCAATGATGATTCCGGGAATTGCCCAGGGAATCAGGACTGCCGTTCTGATCAGTCCGACTGCCTTTGTCGCCTTGTTCATCAGGAAGGCTCCGGCAAATCCGACCAGAAGTTCCAAAACCATGGATAAAACTGCGAATACGAATGTATTTTTGAAAATGGACCAGAATTCCTTGTCCGTCAGAAGGTCGATGTAATTTTGGAAACCGACGAAGTATCTTTTCAGCGGATCTGTAAGGACATAATACTGAAAGCTGTAAGACACGGTGATGATGATCGGAATGATGCCGATCAGCGTAATCAGGATCAGTGTCGGGGTAATCAATCCATAACCCGCAAGGTTATCACGCTGAGCCCTGGTCATCTTTTTCTTAGACTGTGAAGCCATTCTTCCACCCGTTCCTTTCTGAAAACCGAACCGGCAAATGCCTTATTTTCAGAAGAAGTGCTTCAGCCTCCTGAGGTCAGCTGAAGCACTTCAGCATTAACAATTACATAAATTCAATTCTCTGTTTCAGACAATCCTGATTCCGTATTACATTGCTGCAAGAGCGGCGTTAAGCTTGGTATCCATTTCTGTCATAGCCGCATCATTGTCCATATCGCCTGTCAGAGCTTTGTGGAAATACTCCTGGAAGATAGTGGAAATGGTCGGGTAATCTTTGACCTGAGGTCTCGGAGCAGCGTTGTCAGCAGCATCTTTGACGTCTGCCAGGAACGGAAGCTTTGCCTGAACTTCTGCATCGTCATAAACTTTGGAAACGGTCGGAAGAGTGGATCTTTCCATAGCTTCAATCTTCTGTGCTTCAAAGCTTGTCATGAATTCCACGAAGACCTTGGAAGCTTCCGGGGCATCTGTGTTGGCATTGATTGCCATGTTCCAGCCGCCCAGCGTACCGGAGGAAGACTTGCCGTCCGGGCCGACTGGAAGCTGTGTCACGCCGACTTTGCCGGCAACCTTGGAGGTATCTTTCTGTGCAGAAGCATAAGCATATGTCCAGTTTCTCATGAACAGCGTGTTGCCTGATTCAAAGAGAGCCTTGGAATCATCCGGCTTGTTGTTCAGGACGGATTCCGGAGAGATGCCGTCTTTGATGAGTCCTTCGACATATTCAAGAGCAGCCTTTGTCTTGTCATTTGCCATTGCGAACTTGCCGTCTGTCAGGTCTGTGCCGCCGTCCTGTTTGATGAACTCAAGCATATTGCAGGAAGTCGGTTCGCCCTGGAACATCTGGAATGCGAAGCCGTTCTCGATTCCGTTCTTGCCGATGTTGTCCTTGCAGTCCTGAACCAGCTCATCCCATGTTGTCGGCGGTGTGCTGACAAGGTCTTTTCTGTAGTACAGAAGGCCTACATCCGTGTAATCCGGGAACGCATAAGCCTTGTTGTCATAGTAGCAGGTCTTCAGCGGGCCGCCGAGGTAATCGGAGGACTTTGCTTCCAGATCGCTTGTCAGATCCATCAGCCAGCCGGCTGCTGCGAACTGAGAAACCCAGATGATATCGCATTCAATAACGTCCGGATCCGTGTCGCCTGCTGCGAAAGAAGTCATAAGGGATTTCTTGACATCATCGGAAGCACCGGAAGTCATCTGATGATCAACTGTGATGTTCGGATATTTTGCATTGAAAGCCTTGATCATGTCGTCCAGAGCGCCTGTCGTATCATTCTGGGATACGAAGGTAACGTTGCCGGAGATGGAGGTATCTGCCGCCGCGGAGTCAGCAGTCGATGCTGCTGTGGATGCCGCCTTGGATGCTGCCGTGGAAGCTGCCGTGGATGCTGCCGTGGAAGCTGCCGTGGATGCTGCGGTGGATGCTGCTGCAGAGGACGTCGTTGCTGTGGACGAAACCTCATTTCCGCATCCGGCCATTGTTGCGACCATTGCGATGCTTAACAGAATGCTGATAACCTTTTTCTTCATTTTTCTTCTCCTTTTTTCGCTTATTACTTAACGCTTTTAATTTATCTTTGAAAAATTTGCTCCTTTTCTTCTCCTGCAAGGAAAATTATAGCTTTATAAGCTCTTCCTGTCAACAGTTTCTGATTATTTTGTTTAATTGCTTTAATTATATCGCTGCTTTTTTGTGCACTTTTATCTTCCGGAGAACGCTTCCCCGCTGCTTCCCGTCCTCTGCTGCATCCTGAGGATCCCGAATGCTCCCAAAAGTACGACTGCGACGCCCAGATACTGGGTCGTCCCGAGCTTCTCACCGAAGAGAAGGAAGGAAATCAGTGCTGCCACGATCGGCATGAACAGAAGGAAAACTTTGACGATCCACACCGGGAAATGACGCAGGTTATAGTAATAAACCAGATAGATTCCGGTCTGCCCCAGTCCTGCGAGGCAGGCGGACAGAACCAGCGTGCCCGAGCTTCCCAGTTTGGCAAGGTCCCCGATCGTGCCCATGATGCAGGCAGTCACCGTGAAGAGGATCATCGTCACGAAGTTGTTGTAAAAAGCCACGACATCATCCGGCTGCGGATTGTTTTTATCCAGCTGCGCGCTCTTGATGACAAATGCATTGATTGAAACAAAAAGTGCCGACAGGATAAAGAAGATATAGCCGATGTTGAAATGGAAATTCGCGAAGTCCACATTGAGAACCATGAAGACTCCGAAGAGCATGACCAGGCTGAAAAGCCAGTCCCATTTCGTAAATTTCCTTTTATAAATGATGACGGAGATCAGGTTGACGAAAATGATATCGCACTTCAGAAGCGCGGTGCCTGCTCCCGCCGGCGAAAGTGAAAGGCCGATAAACGCCGTCAGGTCAAGAAGGAATCCCAGGACCCCGATCAGAAGCAGCCGGCCGAGCACTCCTTTGACCGTGAGCAGCTTCTTCAGCTCGTCCTTCTTCCACATGATGAAGAACAGAAGGATCATGGTGATGAAACGGATGACAATGCCGGTCGTAAAGACCGACATCTGCTTAACCGTCTGCTGGCTTGCCACGTAGTAGCTGCCCCAGATGACCGCCAGTATCAGAAGCGGTGCGATTTTTTTCGTTTTCATACAGCGCATCTCCTGACGAAATGAAGCAGTTCATCCTGGCTTTTCATGGTTTCCATCATTGTGTCCCGGTAAGCCCCGCTGTCTTTCGTTTCTTTAGCTTTCATTCCATTTTCCCGGTAAGCGCTTTTGAATTCCGGTACGGTCAGGAGTTCTTCCAAAATATGCCTGTCCGGCGTATCTTCAATGCGTTTCCGGATTTCCAGTCCGCAGGCATCAATTGCCTGCAGGCTTTTACCGCTGAGCAGAACCGTCAGTTCTCCTCCGATCATCTCCGACCAGGCATAATGGTTGCCGTCTGCCTGCAGCATCAGGTGCGCCCTGAAGCCTTTTTCACGGAAGACCCTGTAGATTTCCTTTGCCGTAAGGGTTCCGGCCCAGATCAGGCATTCCGGATCGATGAAAATGCCCCGTTCCTTAACTGCCTCATAAATCCACCGGTCGAATGTTCCCGGCCGGAAGGAGCAGGCCGGACGCAGAGTGCGTACTTCCAGACCCTCTGCCTCTCTGCGCTTCAGTCCTTTTTCAATGGCTTCCGCTGCCTGTACCGCCTGCATCGTGCTGAAGCAGAAATCTGCGCAGACATTCACGCCGCGGTAAGTCGCCTCTTCCATCGCTTTCATTCCTGCGGATGAAGCCGGTATGGAAGCCGTCATATTGCGGCCAATGCTGTTGATGCGCAGCGCCGCCTCCAGCATGAGGGAAGTGCTGCGGAAGAACCGGATATTGACCGGCACCGCAAAGCGCCCTGCTGCCCCTCTTGTCCTGTCGTAAACAGGAAGGAGAGTCTTTGCACAGGAGGCCGCAGTTTCTTCCATGAGACAGGATGCGATTTCTTCCTCTGTCGTTTCCTTCATCCGGTCCAGAAGTTCCCCGATGCGTTCCTGCCAGGTTTCCGCATCCTTCCGGACTGACTCCGAAAAATCGGGTATCTTGCAGGAAGCACCGGTAACGCCGAGCTTCAGGCTGGAAGAAAGCTCCTCTTCCGAGCAGGTATCCAGACTCAGACCCGTCATCGGAAACAGTGACGTGCATTCATTTACTTTTCCGATTTTCTTTGCCATTTTCCTACCTGCCCGGCCAAGCCGCATAAGTTCTGTTTCCCTCCGGATTGCTCCGGCTGTCTTTACTGCTCTTCTTTCTTGTTTCCGTAGATCTCGCCTTCATACTGCTGAACCGTCGAGAAAGCCTTGATCAGGTTTTTCTGTCTCCAGTCTTCCAGATCCTGAAGGAATTCCGTGTTCAGGAAAGTATCGACGATCGCGCATCCTGCAAACGGAGCGGTAATCCATCCGCCCATGGTCAGGACATTCGCGTTGTTGATGGCACGTGCCTTCATGGCTGCAAATGTGTTCTCGCAGACAGCGGCATAAACGTTCGGGTACTTGTTGGCAAGGATGTTCATGCCCATGCCCGTACCGCAGATCAGGATGCCTTTTTCGAACTCGCCCGAGGAAATCCTCGGAGCCACTTCATGGGCAACGAGATAATACATTTTCGGCTGGTCCGCGCTCTGCGTTCCGAGATCCGTGACTTCCCATCCTTCTTCCGTCAGATGCTTCTTGACTGCTTCCTTCAGTTCAAATCCGGATCCGTCCGACCCGATGACAATTTTCTTTTCTGACATGATTCAGTTTTCTCCCTTCATCCTGATGGCCTCTTTGGCCGCTTTTACGATATCTTCTGCAAGCAGGTTGTATTCCTTCATGAGGTAATCCATTTTGCCGACCTGTCCGAAACGATCCTGGAACCCGATGCGTTTGACCGGTGCCGGTGCATTTTCGCTTAAGACTTCCATGACCGCAGAGCCGAGTCCGCCGATGACGGAATGGTTCTCGCAGGTGACGGCGCAGCCCGTCTTCTTAACGCTCTGTAAAATCAGTTCTGAGTCGATCGGCTTGATTGTATGAAGGTTGATGACTTCCGCACTGATGTTTTCTTTGGCAAGTTCTTCCTGGGCAAGGAGTGCCTGCTCGACTTCGATGCCGGATGCAAACAGCGTGACGTCTTTTCCTTCGCTTACGACCGTGCCTTTGCCGAGCGTGAACTTTGTGCCTTCTTTGAAAATCTTCGTTGCTTCCTTGCGGAAGAGGCGGATGTAGACCGGACTCTTCGTCTCAAGTATCTGCGGGAAGATCTCGCGCAGCTGCACGGAATCAACCGGTTCATAGATGATCATTCCCGGGATGTTGCGCATGATGGAAATGTCTTCCGTCGGCATATGTGTGCCGCCGTTGAGCTCCGCCGTGACGCCCGGATCCGATCCGCACATCTTGACGTTCAGTCCTGCATAGGCAACCGACAGCGTTGCCTGGTCGCAGACTCTTCTTGTGGCAAATGTACCGAATGTATGAGTGAACGGGATCTTGCCCATTGCCGACATGCCTGCCGCAACGCCGATCATATTGGCTTCCTGGACGCCGCATTCCACGGTCCTGCCCGGGACTTCCTTCGTGAAGCGCTTCGTGCCGGCTGCGTTGGAAAGGTCGGCTTCGACGGTAACGATCCTGTCGTCTTTCTTTGCATATTCAATCAGAAGATCGACATAAGTCTCCCTGAATCTTTTCTCTTCCTTTTCGAAATTCATTATTCCTGTCCTCCTTCGATTTCCGCGACTGCCTTTTTCCACATTTCTTCAGTAACCGGCATGTTATGGGATGAAACCTTGTTCTCTGCAAAGTAAATGCCTTTGCCCTTGATCGTGTGGAGCAGGATCATGTGCGGCACGCCCTTTGTCTTCTTTGCCAGATCGATTGCCTGGCTGATTGCCTTGCAGTCATGGCCGTCCACTTCCTGGACGTACCATCCGAAGGACTCCCATTTTGCTTTCAGCGGATAGAGTCCGTTGACTTCTTCCAGATAGCCGTCGATCTGCATGTTGTTGTAATCCGTGAAGGCTACGACATTGTCGAGCTTCTTGGAGCCGCCGAACATGGCTGCTTCCCAGATCTGGCCTTCCTGGCTTTCGCCGTCGCCGACGCAGGTGTAAACCGTAATATCTTTCTTATCCATCTTTGCTGCCATCGCCATGCCCATTGCAGCCGAGAAGCCCTGGCCGAGAGAGCCGGTCGTCATATCGATTCCCGTTGTCAGTCTCATGTCACAGTGGCTCGGCAGATGGGTTCCCGGGCGGTTCAGCGTAGAGAGCTGCTCAACCGGGAAATAACCCTTGAGTGCCAGCGTTGCATAAAGCACCGGGCCGGCATGTCCCTTGGAAAGAACCAGACGGTCGCGGTCTTCCATCTTCGGATTTTCCGGATCGATGTTCATCGCGTCATAGTAAAGGACCGCCATGAGTTCTGCCAGATCGATTGCTCCTCCGACGTGTCCTACGCCGAGCTCGCCGATCTCCTTGATTGTCATTTTTCTGATTTCATTTGCTTTGGACTGAAGTTCCTTGTACTTATCCATGTTCCTTTCTTCCTCCTCTTGATTACAGAATCGAAGTCAGAAGCGCTTCGACAGTTTTCTGGTTCATTTCAGCCGGTGTCAGCTGGATGATCGCCGCTCCGAGACCGACGGTCGCGATATGCGGAATGGCGTCTTTCTTTACTCCGATTTCATGGAGGCGCAGCGGCATGTTCATGCTCTTCATCAGGGCTTCAACGCCTTTGGCCAGCGCTGCGACGCTCCTGTATCCCAGGAATTTCGCAAGAGCCTGCATCTTCTCCGGACGCTTCTCTGCACTGATCTTGATGAAGGCAGGAAGGGTAATGGAGCAGGCTGTTCCGTGGCTTGCGCCGTATTCCACCGTGAGCGGGAAGCTCAGTGCGTGGATTCCGGTCGTACGTGTCTGGGAGAAGGAAACTCCCGCGATCAGCGACGCAAGGATCATGTTCCCGCGGGCTTCGATGTCGTCCGGCTTGTCATATGCTTTCTTGATGTTCTCAAGAATCAGCTTGCAGGCACCCATGCTCAGGTAATCGCAGATCGGCTTGGACTCCCTGTTCCAGTAAGCTTCGATCGCATGGCAGAACGCATCCATTCCCGTGGAAGCGGTAACCGGCGCCGGAAGCGTATAGGTCAGTTCGCCGTCGATCAGGGCGTAGTCTGCCCAGAAATTATTTTCCACAAAAGGCATCTTGATATGCTTGGACGGATTCGTGTAGACGCCGACGTTCGTCACTTCCGAACCGGTTCCTGCCGTTGTCGGGATCAGGATCAGTTCCGTCTTGCGTTTTTTCAGCTTCTTCGTGCCGCCGCTGTAATAATCGTAAATGCTGCCCTTGTTCGTAACAAGGCAGGCAACCATCTTCGCCACATCGAGGGAGCTTCCGCCGCCGATTCCGACGACGCAGTCCGTCTTGTTGTCGCGTGCGACTTTGGCTGCCGCATCAACGGATTCTCCGGAAGGATTCGGCTGGATGTCGCTGAAATAAGCGACCTTCTTGCCCTTCATTTTCTTCCCGATTTTCTGTGCGGTGCCGTTCTTGTAAAGGAACGGGTCGCAGACGATCGTGACGTTCGTCCCTTCGATGAAATCAGCTGCACGGCCGGAAACGCCTGCACCGAAGCTGATATGCACCGGCATGCAAAAATCAAATCTGTCATCCATGTTTCTTCTCCTCCCGGCGAATCGCTCGCCTTATCATGACTTCCGGACAGGATCAGCTGTCGGAATCATCCTCTTTAGCCCAGTCGAAGGAATACCTCACGGCTTTCTTCCAACCTTTGACCCGTTTCATCCGTTCATCCTCTTCGATGCCCGGCTTGAAAATGTAGTCGATCGCGTTGTTCTTCTTTACGTCTTCTTTCTTCTTCCAGTATCCGACCGCCAGACCCGCCAGATAAGCCGCACCCTTGGCGGTTGTCTCGACGCATTCCGGACGGATGACCGGCAGTCCGCTGATGTCCGACTGTGCCTGCATCAGGAAGTTGTTCTTGCTCGCTCCCCCGTCTACCCACAGGCTCTTGAATTCCAGCCCGGAGTCCGCCTTCATGGCCTCCAGCACGTCGTTGATCTGATAGGCAATCGATTCCAGCGTTGCACGGATGATATGGTATTTATTGACTCCGCGCGTGATGCCGACAATTGCGCCTCTTGCATACTGGTTCCAATAGGGAGCTCCCAGTCCGGTAAAGGCCGGCACGACGTAGCATCCGTTCGTGTTCTTGACTTTCTTCGCCATGTACTCGGAGTCTTCCGAAGAATCGATGATCCGCATTTCATCCCGGAGCCACTGAACCGCGGCACCGGCTACGAACACGGAACCTTCCAGGGCATAATAGACTTTTCCGTCAAGTCCCCAGGCAATCGTCGTGACCAGTCCGTTTTTCGAGAAGACCGGCTTCGTTCCCGTATTCACAAGCAGGAATCCGCCTGTTCCGTAGGTGTTCTTCGCATCCCCCGGTTCAAAGCAGGTCTGTCCGAACAGGGCGCACTGCTGATCGCCGGCTGCGCCGGAAATCGGAATTTCCCCTCCGAAGAAGGAAGGATCCGTCATTCCCATCACTCCGCTGGAGGGGACAGGTGTCGGAAGCATCTTTTCCGGAATGTCCAGAATCTTCAGAAGTTCTTTATCCCATTTCAGCGTCTTGATGTTGAAAAGCATCGTGCGGCTGGCATTGGAATAATCCGTCACATGCACGCGTCCTTTTGTCAGCTTCCAGATGAACCAGGTCTCGACGGTTCCGAAAAGAAGTTCTCCCTTTTCCGCCCTTTCCCTGGTCCCGGGCACATTGTCGAGGATCCAGCGGATCTTCGTTCCTGAGAAATAGGCATCAATCACAAGGCCTGTCTTTTCACGGAACTTGTCCTTATATCCGGCCTTGATCAGGCTGTCGCAGAAGGATGCGGTGCGCCTGCACTGCCATACGATTGCGTGACACACCGGTTCTCCCGTTTTTTTGTCCCAGACAATCGTTGTTTCCCTCTGGTTCGTGATACCGATTGCCGCGATGTCTTCCGCAGTCGCCGAAATCTTGTTCATTGCCTCAACGGCAACGCCGAGCTGAGAAGCCCAGATTTCATTTGCATCGTGCTCGACCCAGCCCGGATGCGGATAATACTGCTTGAATTCACGCTGTGCCACAGAAACCATGTTGCCTTTGCGGTCGAAAAGAATGCATCTGTTGGAAGTCGTTCCGGCATCCAGTGCCATAATGTATTTCGCTTTTTTCTGCATGGACAGAACCTCTCTTTCATAGACAAATCGGGAATCTGCAGAATTCCCGATCCGTCTGACTGCTGACAGGATATCTGTATCGTTGCTTATTTCTCAAATGGGAAGGTATACGGCAGATGGTACATATCCCTGACTGCCATGAAGTCTTTCTGGACAGCCTCGCCCATCGGTACTCCCTTGTCCTTGCGGACCTGCCATACATCCCATTCCTTCTCGCCCGCCGTATAGATGCGGTCGTGGCCCGGTGCTTTCCTGGAAGCGCGGAGCGCGCGGACGATGTCGCCCGTCGTCTTCCTGAAGGTTTCAAGCCCCATGAAGGCTTCCGGATCGATGGCGATGAAGAAATGTCCCAGATGGTACGGGCGCTTGTTCCCGTCCTCATCCTTGTTCGTAAGGTCTTTCATGAACAGGCCGCCCGCCAGTGCTGCGGAAAGGATCTCCACGACTGCCGCATAGCCGTAGCCCTTGTAGCCTGCAAGATCCTCGCCGATGCCGCCCAGAGGCGCAAGGGCTGCCGTTCCTGCCGTCAGCGCCTTCAGGATGGCCGCGCTGTCCGTCATGGCTTCGCCGTCCTGGCTGATGACCGTACCGGCCGGTGTCGATTTGCCGCTTCTTGCATAATATTCAATGCGTCCTCTCTGGACGATCGAAGTCGCGCAGTCCAGGCAGAACGGGAATTCCTCGTCCGTCGGGAAGGCGAAGGTCAGCGGGTTCGTGCCCATCATGTTGTCGACGCCGAAAGTCGGGGCGATCGAGGCGCGGGCATTCGTGCCCGTGATGCCCAGGAGGCCCTGTTTCGATGCCATTGTCGCCCAGTAGCCGGCGATTCCGTAATGGGAGGAATTCGTCACGGCCGCCATTCCCAGACCGTACTTCTTTGCTTTCTCGATAACAGAAGTCATGGCCTTGTGGCTGGCAACCATGCCCATGCCGTCATGAGCGTCCGCGACCAGAGTGGTCGGCGTCTCTTTCAGGACTTCATAGTTCGTGACCGGATTCAGGATCCCGGCATTGATGCGGTCGATGTAGATCGGCTTGAAGCGGTTCGTGCCGTGGCTCTCAATGCCCCGGCGGTCGCTTTCCATCAGGACGTCCGCGCAGATCTTTGCATCCTCTTCCGGTATGCCGGCTGCCTTGAAGGCGTCCACCATGAAGCTTCCGATGATGTTCCATGCTACATAAGGTCTTGTTTCTGTATCCATATTCTCCTCCGTCTGCTATTTGATTAACTGTTTTAATGTAAATTTCGTTTAAAATTTTGTAATTTGGGACATTTCGCTGTTTTTTGGTTTATTTTCTTGTAAAACAGTATCTTTTACTTAAATCTTTTAATTTATAACCTCATACTATCATCCGATATGGCAAAAGTCAATATCCTTTCGAAGTGATTTCAGCCAAATCGGATGACTTTAATAAATGACGACTGCTTCATTTTCAAAAATCGTGGAAAATATCTGTCCCATGACAGCCGGCGGACAGTTGACGCATCCGTGGGAGCCGTCCGTCAGATAGATATTTCCGCCGAATTCCGTTCTCCAGGGAGCATCATGCAGGCCCTCGCCCTGATTGAACGGAGCCCAGTAGTCGACCGGAGAAGAATACCCCTGGGTGTCCAGCGTCCCCAGCGTCGCATGTTCTTCCTTATAATCAATATTGTAGCAGCCCTTATAGGTTTCCCGCCCTCCGGACGGAAGCCCGGTCACGACCGGAGTCGAAAGAACTAGGTTCTTGTCCTTGTAGAGCCATAAAGTCTGCTCGGCGATGCTGATCTCGACGTAGGACCAGCCCAGTCCCGAATTTTCATCCGACAGTCCGGAGACTGCATAGACCGCATCATGCGAATCGGTATTGTGGGCTTCGATCTGTGTCTTCACATCCGCTGCCGTCGCTTCCTGATTCGTCTGCCATCCGTAATCTCCGCCGCCTTCAATCGTGATCTCCGATCCGTCTCTCTGCGAAGTAAAGACAAACGGATTGTTGTAGGTATCGTGTGCGGAAGCCCAGCCGGCAACCAGTCCGGCAATGGCATCCGTGCTCAGCGTAACCGTCGTGCCGTCATCCGAAAGAAGCGTCGCGATGGTCGGTCCGTCCAGGGTTTCCTTTCCATTAAAGAAATAATAATTCAGCCCTGCTGCCGTAATGTAATTGTTCCATTCTGCCTGGCGCTTCAGAAGTCCGGCATCGTCAGAGCGCACGGTCGGAAGTGTCTGATAAGTTTTCAGGTCCAGTGTATCAGACGCCGATTTGATGCAGCTCACGATGCGTTCCTTTACCGCCGGGATATCTACGGTCGTTCCGTCGACTTCCGGCACTACTTCATAGGTCCCGTCCGCCGCCACATTCAAATAGGCATTGACCGGCGTCAGCATCTCGCCTTCGCTGATTGAACGGAGGCTTTCTTCCGCATTTTCAAGTTTTGCTTCGTCATAGGATACGTCTGCATCAATGGTCAGGTTCTGCCGGAAAAGAAGACGGAAGGGCCAGAGCCATTCGTTCTGCTTTTCCATAAGGGAATCAACATCGCCGATGTTGGTGTAGGTCAGGTCGATATCCGTGCCGCGGATCACTTCATCCTCGCCGTCAATTGCCTTGAGCGTCAGAACATAGTCCGTATTTTTCTGCTGGAGTTTTTCCCGTGCTTCATCCGACGTCAGCCCGGCAGCGGAGGTTCCGTTGATCGTGGTGCGCGCAATGAACCGGTTATGATAGTAGGTTGCAAATCCGAAATAGAGGGAAATGAGAAGCAGGGCACCGGAAACGATAAGAAGCGTTCTGATCTTCTTCATTTTCTGCATGTGCAGCTTCTGCTGCCTGCTCATTCTGTTTGATGTGCTGTTGGTGCGGACGCCGCGGGCGGTACCCGTCCTTCTGCGGACCGGATCCGTCTTCCTGCGGGCCGAACCTGCTTTTCCGCGAGATGAATTTATGCTCATACGTAAGATTATAAAGGATTCCGGCCAAGATGCAAGGCCGGGTGCGCACGGATTCTCCTGCTTCTGCCATTCCTGTCTCCTGCCGGAGTCCGTCCCGGAAACCCGCCGGAGTCTGCGGACTTTTATATCGCCCGGAGCCGGAAGCAGAGGGCAGGATGACGATAGCGCCGGCTTCGTCGTTCTTTCCGCACGATGCGATGGGCTGCGCAGAACTGTCTGAAGCGGGCTCTTTCATCTGCCTGCGGCAGGTCTTTGCAAGAGGCAGGGCCGCTCTGACACGCTTGCTTCTGCCGTTTCTGCACTCGCCGATGGATGGGCTGCTCCGAAAACTTGCGGGCTCCTTTCGTTGATAACAGTCCTCCGTGAGAGACAGTGTCTCTCACGGAGGATCGTTACATGCATGGGAAGGAGCCCGCTTCGAACAATTCTTCGCAGCCCATCGCATCGTGCAGAAACGGCGACGTAGCTGACGCTATCGTCAGAGCAGCCCTGTCTCTTACAAAGGCCTGATTGGACATAAAGAGAGCCCGCTGAGTTTTCGGAGCAGCCCATCCATCGGCGAGCGCGGAAAGAACAGAAGCAAGCGTGTCAGCCTGCCCTCCGCTTCCGGTTCCGGGCGCGAAAAAGCAAGCGGAGCTCCGGCGGGCTGCCGGAACGGACCAGATGCGAAAAACCGGGAATGGCAGAAACGGGAGTTCCGTGCCAAGAGGACGGCAGAAGAAACGGACTAGTGCGTGCCCTGACGGAAGATTGCGTTCTTGTGCGGATTCAGCGCGGCCATCAGAATCAGTCCGCCGCCGTAGCAGCTGATCAGCTCGCCGCAGGTAATCGTCAGAACCAGGAAAAGATAGACGTCCGTCACGCCATAGGCATACTTCAGGACAAGCGGCACGACAGCCGCATTGGCAATGACCGGCGGAAGCGGAACCAGAAATTTCTTTTTACGGAGCAGATAGCTTCCCACTGCCCCGATTAAAGTTGCGAGACTTCCGAAAAGAATATCCGGCAGGATGGCCCCGCCGAAAATATTGGCCAGAAGACAGCCGACAAAAAGACCCGGTACCGCAGCCGGAGTGAAAAACGGCAGCACGGTCAGGGCTTCGGAAATTCTTACCTGGATTGGTCCGTAGGAAATCGGTGCGAAAATGAGTGTCAGAACGACATAGATTGCGGCAATCGCTGCCGCCTGGGCAGTGAATGTCAGGTTATCCTTTTTCATGATAAAATTCCCCCTGGTTTTGTTTAGAGTGAGGATGGATTTCGAACTCACTTTGACGTCTCTTCCGGGCGGCGCCTCGCCCTGAGCCTTTTACGGTTGGCATCCTACCCGGGAACCTTTCGGCGATTCCTCAGCCGGCCGTCTTTCCCGTCTCCATATATTTCATGAGCTGAACCGCGTCGGCAATCTCGAGATCTTTTTCTCCCGCAAGGGATTCCAGATGATGAGTCAGTTCATGTTCCAGGACCTTTTTCATTTCCCGGAGAAAATCTTCATCCGGAAGATACGGAAAGACGTGCTGAAAACTTCCATAGTATAGCACAACAAAACGGCCGAGTCCATATTCAACGTGATATTCCCCGAGCACGGAAAGTTCCGTGCCGCGGCTCTGCGGATGGATCCGCCAGTCCGGCGATGCATGAACTCCCCCGTTCAGTTCCGTATAATACTTTTCCGGAATTTCTTCCGCCAGTCTTCCGAGAGCTTCTTCAAATTCGTCAAATGAAAGCATTCCTGTCCTCCGTCTACCATTGAAACACGATGTCGATGCCGTCCTGTCCGTCGTCTGCGGAACTGCTTTCCGCTTCTTCTTCCTTTTCCTTCTCTTTGAGATCCTGCCGTTCCTTCAGATAGGCTCCGTAGATTCCGGAAAATTCCTCTGCCGGTTTCCGTTTCATGCAGCCGTACCAGTCGGCATAGTCTTCCGGAAGATAGGCATTTTCCACCACGGCTTCCGTGACATAGTTCTGATAGCCGAAGCCTTTTGAATCCGACATTTTCTTCATGGCTGCATAGGCGTTATCGTAGCTCTCCTTGTCGGCCTTATAAACCTTGAGCGGAATCGGCAGGGTTACGACTTCCAGGTCAATGTCTTCCATTTCGCAGAGCGTTATGATGGTATGGAAATAATCATAGGACGTTCCATCTTTCATTTCATCTTCGAGAGTAAAGCTGCCCGGGTCGCCTTCCGGGCCTGTTTCTTCGTCTACGGCAAGAAAGCCGTTTTTCTTGTAAACCTGTCCTTCTTCCGTATTGTAGGCTGATACGTCATAGTTCCGGTAAGCCTCCGTTGTCTTCGCATCCAGATTTGCCTGAAGTTCATCCGTTCCTGTTCCCACGTACTGCCTCCACGGAAAAATCACGGACAGCTGATTGCTGCCGTATTTGATTTTATCGTACAGGTACTCGGGCTTGGTGACGGAAAGCTTCATCGCAAGATATCCGCAGGCAGGGTCGTTATCCGTCTGGTTGTCCTCTGACCAGGTCGCCGGGTCGAATTCCAGAATGACTCTCTTCGGAATGTTCCCGCAGCTGACCATATCCGTCAGGGTATAGCAGCAGTCGAGCATGTACTGCTCGTCATAGGCCGCATTAAAAGAAGTCCTGCCGGTCGCTGCGTCCAGCACATCCGGATCAAGATCCGTGCAGGCCCTCATGGTCCCGAGGATCAGATCGTCGCAGGCAGAATTTTCAACTGTATGAACTTTATACCGTCCGATGTTGATGGGCAGTATCAGATAATACAGAAGCGTATTCAGGAGCAGGATCACTGCCAGGACAGCAATCACCAGCAGCAGTTTTTTAATCAGTTTCAAAAACGTTCCTCCGGCCGTTGAATGGATTCGTAAGAAATGAATCTGCTACAGTCCTTCCGGGAATTTCTTCCGGAACGCTTTCCTGGTATAGGCATCGACGTCCTTTTCCAGTTCGTAGTAATCGCTGAGAAGCTTTTCTCCCTGTTCCGTCAGGGAAGAGGTTCCGCCGTCCATGCCGCCGTGATTTCTCCTGATGACCGGATAGCCGAGTTCCTTCTCCGCGCGGTTCAGGATGGTCCATCCCTTTGTATAGGAAAGGCCCATTTCCCGGCAGGCATTTTTCACGGATCCTTTTTCCTGCACGAGACTCATCAGCTCCGCAATGCCCGGTCCGAAAAATGATTCTTTTCCGTGGATCGTCAGTTTGATTTTCGGTACAAACTTTTCGCTGTCGCTCATCTTTACCGTCTTCCTTCACAGTTCGCGAATCATACGGATATAGAATACTACGGTTTTCACCAGAGTTTCAACCGGAATTCTTTCATCCACGCCGTGAATCATTCCCCGTTCCTCTTTTGAAAGCTTCTGTCCGCAGAACCGGTAGACGTGATCGGTGATCCGGCAGTAGTGTCTCGAATCGGAGCATGCCAGCATCTGGTACGGGGCCACCACGGTTCCCGGCCACGTCCGCTCAATCACGCTTTTCAGCTTTCCGTATTCTTCACAGGAAATGTCTGAAATGCCGGAGGGGTTGCTGCCGTCGACCAGGCTGCTTTTGATCCGGTCGTCCCCGATGATCCGGTGCAGGGCCGCCGTCGTGCTTTCAATGGTATCCGTTCCCAGCAGACGCAGGTTCACGCCGAAGGAAGCCTTCGACGGCATGACATTGTAGGCCTTGCTTCCTTCCGCCCGCGTAATTGCGATAGTCGTATGCGTAAGCGCAAATAGATCTCCGCCGCTCTTTCTGCAGATTTTCTCCAGCAGGGGCCAGAAACACCAGAGATTTGCAAAAATCACTTTCAGCCCGAAAGAGGAATGCCTTCCCAGCTGATTGAACATCTGCCGGACCGGTTCTGTCAGCTGTCCCCTGAACGGATGTTTTTCAATCCTGGTGATGGCACCGGCAAGAATTCCCAGGTTGGATTTTCTGGGAGGCGTCGATGCATGCCCGCCCGGAGCTTCAATCGTAAAATCGAGATTGACGCTTCCTTTTTCCACGATGCCGACCGCCGCACAGTCTTCTTTCATTCCGGGGAAAGCCCCGCTGACGATGGCACCCCCTTCATCCAGTACGAAGGCCGGTCTGACATGAAGTTCTTCCAGACGGGAAACGATGTCGCTGCAGCTGGCTCCGTCGATTTCCTCTTCGCCCGAAAAGGAAAAATACAGATCATTTTCCGGAACGAACCCGTCCTTCAGAAGCTGCTCGATCGCTTCCAGCGAAGGGATCAGCGTGCCCTTGGTATCCAGCGTTCCGCGTCCCCAGATGCAGCCATCCTTCAGGACGGCATCAAATGCCGGCACGCTCCACTCCTCCTGGTTCACCGGAACCACATCATAGTGGGCCATGCAGACTGACGGTTTCTCCGAAGATTTTCCTTTTAGGAAATAAAGCAGTCCGGTCTTTCCGACTTTTTCTTTGACCGCCTTTTGATGGAACAGCGGAAAACGCTCTTCCAGGAGCGCCTCGAACCTTGCGAACTCTTTTCTGTCCACAAGCGATTCATCACGGTTTGAAACGGTCCGGCAGCGGATGGCATCCTGCATGTCGGCAATGATTTTTTCTTCATTTACCGGAACAGGTTCTTCTGCTGCAGCAGGAACCGGCTCCGGGACAAACAGGGCTGCCCGGATCAGGATAACCGCAAGAAAGCAGGCAAGAACCGCAGCGAGTGCCCACAGAAGAATCATTCCCATCACAGCCACCCCTTCTTATACAGGACTCTGGCCGAACCGATCGAGATCAGGACTCCGACCGGCACTAGAATACCGACAGAAGAAGCCAGCGACGGAATGAAAATAAAGATCAGGATCATGAACACAAGCGGCAGGACGGAAAGCTTCCAGTTCTTGGAAATGTAAACGACCGCCAGTCCTCCGAACAGTGCCGGAAGCATATTGTCAAAGGCGGGCGTAAGCGCCGGCGAATTCAGGACCGGTTCGAGCTGCCGGATCAGAAGGACCCCGACGGCAATGACAAGCGTCGTCACGATGGAGCTGGTTGCGACCGCGATGGCGGAAACGACTTCTCCCTCTTCCGTCCCCGGCTTGACGTCCATGTTCTCCATGGCATTGAGCGCCGCCGGCACCTTCATGGACGTCAGATTGCCTGTGACAAATGCCAGGAATGTTCCGCCGGTTCCGAGCATCGGCGTATACGTCACGACTTCAATGAACCCGACGGTCCAGTAAATCGGAGCCACTCCCAGAAGGCCCTTGAGAACGGCTGTTCCTTCCGGCCAGGCATTGTAATAAAGACAGGCCGCCACGGGAACCATCGTAATGACGACAACTGCCGACCAGATCCAGATTTTCCCCAGTGTATGAGTCCGGTCATCGTAGGACATTTTCGTCTCTTTCATCTTTTCATCCTCCGATCACAGGCGTAATGACTGCCGCAAAAACCATTGCCCCGATCATGGAAACCGGAAGCGCATAGGTCTGCAGGAAATTCCAGTGACATTTTTTAATCAGCAGCCCGCACACCGCCATCAGGGCAGCCGAAACGAGCAGGACGAAAAGCGGAATGAATCCTGCAAGGCCGCTGCGGACATTTGCAAAGACCATTCCGAGGAAAGCGGAGATCATGCCGAGGAACATGGCCGACATGAAAATCTCTCCCCATTTCTGATCCTTCGTCTGAATGCTGACGATTCCCTTCTGGATCGGACGCATCAGAATCGGCGTCAGCACGATGCTCGGCATAATGCCGAGAGTCATGACCCAGGCGATGGCCGTATAATTTTTCGGATCGGTAATGGTCTGCGAAAGGGAGATTCCGAGCGCATTTGCGGTCGATGTCGCGGCCGGCAGTTCATAAGTCAGCGCGCCGATCACGCTCATGCGGATCCACGGAAGCGGAATGCCCAGAAATTTTGAAAGCGTGATGACCCCCAGCAGAATCGAAACGGCAGGTGCGATGGTAAAGATCGCCGTGGACAGGATCATTTTCTTCAGCTTTGCCATGTCCATTCCGATTTCTTTCCCGTGCCGGTAGGAACGCACCAGGAAGAAAACCGACTGGACCATGATAAAAAGAATGACGACGACTGCCACCATATAAAGGAACGAACTGTTCGGACTGAATTCCATCCCGCGCCTCCTTCTTATCCCTGATGTAAAGCATAAAATCCGCTGACGGCAGATTTCTTTTCCAGTTCATTGTACCACAATCGCATCAAAAAAGCGGCCCTACAGCAGGCCGCCCTCTCCCATGGAATAAAGCTCTTCTTTCTTTACGATGTCATCCGCCAGAAGCCTCGGAAGAATCAGATCGAATATCGTCGTGCCAGCATACATGACGCACCCGGGCAGTCCCACCACCGGAATGATCTTTTCGCTTCCGTCCTTTTCCTTCTTATGGAAATAAGACAGCATGAACATCGCTCCCGGAAGGACCGGTGCCCCGTAGCTGATCACTTCCGCTCCCGTGTTCCGGATGGCGAGAGGCGTCTTATCATCCGGATCCACGCTCATCCCTCCGGTCAGGCAGACCAGCTCTGCGCCGTTTTCAATTTCATCCAGGACGGTCTGCGTCGTCACGTCGGAATTGTCATCCAGGATTTTCTTATCAATGATCTCGGCGCCGAAAGCAGTCAGCTTTCCTTCGACAACCGGCGTGAACGTATCCCGGATGCGGCCCTTGAAGATTTCGGAACCGGTCGCCAGGATGACGGCTTTCTTCTTATGAAGCGGAATCACATTGACGATCGGCTCACCGCCGGCTGCCGCTTTTGCCTCATCCATTTTCACCTGATCGATGACCAGAGGGATGACCCTCATGCCGGCTACATTTTCCCCTTCTTTGACGCAGGTATTCCCGCGTTTCGTCGCGATCATCACATCGCCGACTGAGTTGACGGCAATCAGCTTCCGGGAATCAACTTTCAGAAGACCCGGGCAGGCTGCCTTCAGGTTGATCTTTCCTTCCTTCGGCTGCGTCGCGGTAAGATTCGCCCCCTGCGTCATCTGACGGAGGATCTCCGCTCCTTCATCTTCATGCAGCTGTCCTTCTTTTTTCTCCCACACGTAAATGTGCTCTTTCCCGATGGAAAGCAGCACCGGAATATCCTCTTCGGTGATAATGTGGCCCTTGCGGAACACCGCATCTTTCCTGACGTCCTTGATGATCTGCGTCATGTCGTGGCAGAGCACCTGCCCGACCGCATCTTCCGTCCTGATCAGTTTCATGACTTCCTCCTGTGCGTTTAATCTTTTAACAGCATGAGCGATTCCGGCGGCAGATGAAGAATTCCGTCGAAGCCCTGTCCGTTTCCCAGAAGCGATTCTTCCTTGCGGACCACCCACCAGATCGGCTTTCCGCCCTTTGCGTTCTCCACGAGATACTGGTATTCAAACGGAGCCTCGACCATTCCCGTCTGCCTTGCATGGAAGCAGTTGCCTTCCTGTGCTTCCGGATCTGACCTGCGGATCATGTGGCCGCGGATGCCCACAGCCGTCAGGTCATCCGGCACGTCTTCCGCCGTCTCCAGTTCCAGTTTCCAGTCTTCGGCAAAGATTTTTCTGTCTCCGGTTTTTTTCGCCGGGGAAATGTTCTTGCATCCGGTCAGCCGGCAGGTTTCTTTCAGCACCGGGTTCCGGAAAATTTCTTTCGTGTCCCCGGACATCAGTGATTTCCCTGAACTGATGATGGTCAGGTTCCTGCAGCATTTGTAGATATCGTCCCTGCTGTGGGAGACCATCAGAACTTCTCCTTTATATTCCTGCAGCATCGAAAGCAGTTCCTGCAGCATCTGCTCCCTGAGGAAGGCATCCATCGCCGAAAACGGTTCATCCAGCATGATGACCTTCGGATCCGTGATCAGCATCCTGGCCAGCGCCACCCTCTGCTGCTGCCCGCCCGACAGTTCCGCCGGCGTTCTTTTTTCCAGACCCTCCAGACGGTACTTCCGGATCATTTCCGCAACCCGTGCCGCCTTTTCATCGCCGGGGCATTTCAGGGAGATTCCGATGTTCTCCTCCGCCGTCATCGTGGGAAATAAAGCATAGTTCTGGAAAAGGTATCCGATCTTTCTCTTCTGAGGCGGCAGGCTGATCTTCTTTTCAGAATCATACAGCACTTCGCCGTTCAGCACAATGCGTCCTTCATCGGGCCTGTCGATTCCGGCAATGCATCTGAGCGTCATCGATTTTCCGGAACCGGATGCTCCCAGAAGACCCATGACTTCCCGGTCCGTCCGGAACGATACATCCAGTGCAAAGCCTTTCAGTTTTCTTCTGATCTTCACTTCCAGCGGCAATCAGGCCCACCTCCTGACCTGTTTCATTCCCCTGCCGGTAATCAGGTTGATCGAGAATACGACGGCAAATGAAATCAGGATGATCACCGTCGTCCAGACTCCCGCCGTGCCGTAGCGGTTTGCGGCCACCTCCGAAGCGATCGCCGTGGAAATGGTCCGCGTGCGCCCAAGGATATTTCCGGCCAGCATCATCGTGGCGCCGTATTCGCCGAGCGCCCTTGCAAAAGTCAGGACCGTTCCGGAAGCGATGCCCGGCCCGGCAGACGGAAGCACGATCCTGCGGAAAATGCGGTCTTCGCTCAGCCCCAGAGTCCTGCCGGCATAAATGTAATTCAGGTCCACCTGTTCAAATGCAGAGCGTGCATTGCGGTACATCAGGGGGAAAGACACGACGGCTGCCGCAATGACGCAGCCGGCCCACGACTGCACGACCTGAATGTGAAAGACCCGGTAAAGGAACATCCCGAACGGCCTCACCGGGGAAAACAGGACGAGAAGAAGGAACCCGGCGACGGTCGGGGGCAGGACCAGCGGCAGCGTAAAGATGCCGTCGAGGATCCATTTCGTTTTTTCATTCCGGAACATGACGAACCGTGCCGCCAGGATGCCGACCAGAAAGGAGATGATCGTTGCAGCGACGGCTGTCTTGATGGATATCCACAGCGGACTCCAGTTGATACTCTGAAGAATCTCGAGCATGGTTTCTCCTCAGGAAATTTTCCGACAGAAACCCCCGTCTCTCCTGGAGGCGGGGGTTTTCGATGCCTCATGCATCAAATTATATCACACTTTCATTTTCCCGGCTTCAGGAAGCTTTGGAATCCGCACTCTGGTCATGGGCGATGAACGTATATTTCTGGAACAGCGTCATGGCATCATCAGACTGGAGGAATTTCAGGAAGTCTTCCGCTGCAGCCGTCTCTGCTGCTGACGCCGCCGTATTCTTGATCAGCGCTACCGGATAGAGCGGATTCTCGGCAAGCTCGGCGGATGTGGCTTCCGCAATGACTTCGACGCCTGCTTCATTTGCCGCATCGGAGGCATAGACGATGCCGATCTGATTCGAGCCTTCGGAAACAGCAGACAGGGCTGCCGTCACTTTGTCGCATTCATTGATCGTGACGCCGGCTGCCTTCAGGGCATCCTCGGACGTGCCGATTGTCTTGAAAATGGTGCGGGCATACTGTCCTGCCGGAACGGAATCCGCACACAGCGCCATGGAAGTCGCATCGGTCATATTGGCAAAGCCGGTGACCTTGCAGTCCGTGTCGCCCTTGCGTTTAATCAGAACGACTTTATTTTCCAGAAGGTTGACCTGCGATCCGTCAGTGACGAAGCCCGCATCGGCTGCCGCCTTCATCTGTTTCTTGCCGGCTGAGAAGAACAGGTCGCACGGGGCACCCTGTTCAATCTGCTGCTCCAGGGTTCCGGAAGATCCGGAATTGACCTCGATCGTGACATTCGGCTGCTGTTCTTTATACATGGAAATGAGTCCGCCATCATCCTCGAAAGCCTTGTCGAGCGATGCCGCGATAAAGATCGTAACTGTAGCCGTATCCAGGGAAGCCGATGATGATGCAGACGAAGCTGTCTTGGAAGAAGTCGCCGCTGAGGAATCTGCCTTGGAAGCTGCCTTGGACTCTGCCGCTGAAGAAGCGGCTGATGAAGCTGATGATGATGCGGTCGATGCCGCGGATGAGGCTGCGGATGATGCCGCGGAAGATGATGCCGTCGAAGCAGATCCGGAGCCTCCGCAGGCTGCCAGTGACAGTACACAGATACCGCTTAATGCAATAGCCAGGAATTTCTTTTTCATTTGATTGCTCCTCCTTTTTCACGCAAAAAAATAACCTGTCTTGATTATAGGGGAACGCCGACCGAATGTCAAATGAATATAACTCGGTCCCGCGGCACTCTCCGCTTTTCATTGAAATAACAGGCTCTGCATGCTATAATCCCGGAAAAGGAGTCAAACTTGGACTACGGAAATTTCAATCAGCCAAATAACGGCAGCGAAAACGGTGACGGCAGCGGAAACGGTTATAACGGCGGAAACGGTTTCAATGGCGGCAGCGATTTCGGCAGCGGAAGTCCGAACGGGCAGGAAATGCCGCCCGTCAGGCCGCCGTATGCCCGGAATGCCATGGCCATCGCTTCCTTTTCCTGCGGAGTTGCCGGCATGTTCGTCATCTGCTTCGGCGGAAGTCCCATTCTCGGGGCGCTCGGCATTATTTTCGCGCTGCTTTCCAGAACTGACAGATTGAGTCCTCCGGCCAAAATCGGCCTGGGGCTTTCCATCGCCGGTCTCATTTTGTGCACGGTTTCCATTGTCCTGTCGCTGTTTGTCCTCTCTTCCACCGGAACACTTGACAAGATTGTCAAAGAGGCGGAAAGCATCGACTGGAGCGATCAGTATGCTGTCCAGGATTTTTCCTACGATATCCAGGATGATATTATCCAGATGCTTCAGGATAAAATGAATCAGCTTCCGGGCTACGGAAGCTTCGGCAGTTCAGGCAGCAATGCCGCCGGAGGAAC
The DNA here is from genome assembly GCA_022647575.1 of Lachnospiraceae bacterium. Lineage (GTDB taxonomy): Bacteria > Bacillota > Clostridia > Lachnospirales > Lachnospiraceae > Chordicoccus. The sequence continues at coordinate 259,577 of JALCKY010000002.1, forward strand.
GGCCGCAGACAGCGGAATCACTGCTTCAGTAAATCAGGATTCCGAATTCCTTCAGAAGTATATTTCGTACAAGCCAGTTGACCAGGATAATGGCGACGGCGGCGTAAAGCCAGACGGCGCGGTAGCGCATGCCGATGGCCAGACGTCCGCGGGAAAGGTATTCTGCCGTATGGCTCAGCACGTACCATCCTGTGATGACTGCGAAATACAGAACGGCCGGATGATATAGAAATGACTGCAGAAAATGAAACGAAAGAAATGAATCCACCGCATGCGACCCTCCGCAGCCGGGGCAGTAGAAACCGGTCACCGCAAGGAAAACGCAGTGCGGCACCTCATCGGTCAGCACGATATGAAAGCATCTGACGATGACGGCGAAAACTGCAGCGGCAGCTGTCAGTGCCAGCAGAAAGAAATAAAGGTTCATTTCCTGCTTTTTATTTAAGGGAGTATCAAACATGAAGCAATCCTCCGCAAAACTGAAAATGACTGCAAGAGAGATCCTGACCGGCCGGTGGACAACGGCTGTTGCCGTTACCTGCATTCTTTCCCTGGTCGCTGCCGGAGCCCTCTATCTTTCCTGGCTCTTCCTGTCCTCGATGCGCCGGAGCGCTTTTATGGTATTTTCCTCAATCGCCGTCATCCTGATCGTCAGTCTTCTGCTGCTTCTTTTCGAAGCGGGCGTCGCCTATTTTTTCCTGAAACTCGGACGCACCCGTGATTCAAAAGTCAGCGACCTTTTATATGCCTTCAAGGCCTGCCCGGACAGGATCCTGATCAACGGTTTTCTACTGACAGGCGTTCTGGTCATCTACGGCATTCCTTATTATATCGCGTTCAGCCGGGTAACGGGCAGTGCATTTTTCTCAGTCGTTTTCCTCTCTGTCTGGGGCGTGATCGGCACGGTCCTGCTGATCTTCATTCTTCTGGAGTTTTCACAGTTCATCTTCATTTTGCTGGACGACCCGGACTGCGGAGCCATTGAATCGCTGAAAAAAAGCGCCCGTCTCATGAAAGGGAACAAATGGCGCCTTTTTAAAGTCGTGTTCAGTTTTATCGGCTGGTTCTTTTTAGACCTTTTAAGCGGCGGTCTCGGAGCCCTCTGGATCCGGCCGTATTACACGGAAACCCTTTCTTTGTTCTATCGTTCCCTGAAGGACGAAGTCACGGAGTAATGCTGTTTCGGCCGGAAAGAAGGTTCTTCCGGAATCGGCATCAGCATCCTCGCAAAAATAACCGCGACGGCCATCGCTCCTCCGACCAGCATCATCGTCAGATTGTTCGTTATCCCCAGCGTCAGGAGCAGAAGTCCTGCCATCACCAGGATGAACGCGGCCGTCATCACCGATGCCTGGACAATCCGGAATACTTTCCTTACATTGATTTTCCTGCGCCTGCGGAGTTTCCGGCGGTATTCATAATACTGATCCGCCAGTTCTTCCGGAGTTCCCAGGTCGTCCAGTACCACACGGAGGTCACGTCCGACCGGAGTCTCTCCTTCACAGTAATCATGAAGCATATCGTAAATCGTATCCTTCAGATCTCTCCTGGCAGTTCTCTTTGCCCAGAAGGGAAGAAGTTCGACGACCTTTTCAACGTACCGGTCAACCATCCTTGAAACCATTCTCCCCTTACCCCGCAATCATTTTATTCATGGCATCGGACATCTGCTTCCACTCGCTTTTCAGCTGGCTGCGGACCTCAATGCCTTTTTTTGTAATCACATAATACTTCCTGGGCTTGGCGGTGCTCATGTCCCAGCTGCTTTTCAGGAGGCCCTGGGAAGCGAGCCTGCGAAGCAGCGGATACAGTGTGTTGGCTTCAACCGGAAGTCCCTTCTTTTCCAGTTCCCCCACCAGATTGTACCCGTACATCGGCTTGTCCAGCCGGCTCAATACACACAGGACGATCGTCCCGCGGCGCATCTCCATATTCAGAGACGCTAGAGCAGTCTCCCTTCCCATTGGCTCCCCCGTTATGAAAAGTATACTCCCCAGTATACTGTGTTCCGCACGTTAACGGCAATTTCATGTTAACATTTGTATTATGTTAACAATAAAAATATTATAATGTGTCAAAAACAGTATGTCAACACGTTTTTGGCTTTTTCACGAAAAAATATTACGTAAACCAAAGAACCACGGGGACGGGGGTGGTGGTCCTTTCCGGACCATCACCCCCGTCCCCGTGGTTCTTTTTTTACTTTTTACTGCGTATCGCTCTCTTTTTTATAACGGTCCGTGAACTTCAGCTTCAGTTCCCCGTTCACGATAAAATAGACCCAGTCCGCGATGTTTGCCGCATGGTCCGCCATGCGCTCGACGTATTTGTTGATGAAAAGATAGTCGATGTACTGCCGGATATTCTCCGGATTCTGCTTCATCATCCCCGCAATCTCATTGGTAATCTGGTTGAAATAGATATCGACCTGGTCGTCCATCTCAATCACGCTGCTGGCAAGATCCGGGTCATTTTCCGTAAAGCTGCGGAACGTATCCGTCACCATTTTCCTCATGATGCGGAACATGTCCGTGAAATGAACCGGCACCGGGACTTTTTCCATTCCCGCAAGCAGCTTGATATAAATCGCGATGTCGCTGCAGTGGTCGGCAATCCTTTCCATATCCGCGATCATCCGCATATAGGACGCTACTTTCCTCCAGTCGGAAGCCAGCGGCTGCTGCTTGATGACGATGCTGATGCACCGCTCCTCGATCTGATATTCCATGCTGTCTATCCGGTCATCATGTCTCATGATCTCATTGGAGAGAGCGACGCTCAGGTTCTGGAAAGCGAAAAGCGTCTTGTCGATTGCCTTCTCAATATCATCCCCCATCGCAAACACGCTGTCATTGATGGATGAAAGTTCCTCTTCGTAAGCCTGTCTCGTGGACATTTTCAATACCTCCGGTTATTGTCAGGATCCGAATATTCTATCTGCGTCATCATCCGAACCTTCCCGAAATATATTCTTCTGTTTTCTTGTTCTTCGGATTCAGGAAAATGTCCTGCGTCGTACCGCATTCCATCATTTCACCGAGAAGGAAAAAAGCAGTCTTATCGGAAATGCGGTTTGCCTGCTGCATATTATGCGTCACGATGACGATCGTATATTTCTTCTTCAGCTCCGTCGCAAGGTCTTCGATCTTCATCGTGGAAATAGGATCGAGCGCCGACGTCGGTTCATCCATCAGGATGACCTCCGGTTCAACCGCAAGCGTTCTTGCGATGCAGAGCCTCTGCTGCTGTCCCCCGGACAGACCGAGGGCACTCTTGTAAAGCCTGTCTTTCATCTCGGCCCATATACCGACCTCCGTCAGGCACCGCTCGACTGTTTCATCAAGCGTACTCTTTTTTTTGATGCCGCGGATTCTCGGGCCGTAAGCCACATTGTCATAAACGCTCTTCGGGAACGGGTTCGGCTGCTGGAAAACCATGCCGACTCTCTGCCTCAGTTCAATGGCATTCATATTGTGATAAATGTCCGTCCCGTCCAGTTTTACGGAGCCGTCGATGGTCACGCCCTCTTCCAGGTCGTTCATGCGGTTCAGTGTTTTCAGGAAGGTTGATTTTCCGCAGCCGGACGGACCGATCAAAGCCATGATCTCATTCGTTCCGATTTCAAGACTGATGTTCTTCAGTGCCTGGAAGGATCCGTAATGCAGATCAAGGGACTTCACGGAAAATTTCTGTTCCGCTGCCGGCTTCATTTCCGTCATGCGGTCCAGCATGTCTGCCTGTGTGCCGGATGCCGGATCCTGTGCACTCTGATGTTCCGCAATTTTTTCCATCACCTGGACCGAACTTTCTATCATGCTGTCATCCCACCATTTTTCTACGGTATTGTTTCTGTCTCTCATTTCGTATCACCCATTTTCTTCTTAATCCTGCCTTCCAGCAAATGTGCCAGAAGCGAAAAGGAAAGAACCATGATCATCAGGACCGCAGAAGAAAGATTTGCGATCTCCGCTGCATCTGCCGCAAGCGCCTCTGTTCTGGATCCCCAGATGTTCAGCGCCAGCGTCTCTCCCGGGCGGAAAGGATTGAACGGATTGGTCGGCGAGAGGATGTTCAGGTTCGCCCAGCTGATGTCCGTGCTCATGCCTGCCGTATAAAGAAGGGCGGCCGCTTCACCGAATCCCCGGCCCGCCGCCAGGATGACTCCGGTAATGATGCGGGGCGCCGCTGCCGGAAGAAGCACCGTGCAGATGGTCTGCCGCAGCGTGGCTCCCATTCCCAGACTGCCTTTTTTATAACTGTCCGGCAGGGAACGGAACGCGTCCTCCGTTGTGGTTGCAATCAGAGGCAGGGAAAGAATGGAAACTGCCAGGGCGCCCGCGAAAAGATTCCACTGTGCATGCGTCAGGACGATAAAAACCAGATAGCCGAAAAGACCGACGACAATCGAGGGCAGGGAAGAAAGCGTCTCGATGCAGATACGGAGAAAATTCGTCAGTTTTCCCGGTTTTGCATATTCCGCCATATAGATGCCCGCCAGGATTCCGATCGGTACAGAAATCAGAAGCGACAGGAAAACCAGATAAATCGTATTGAAGAACTGATTGCCGATTCCTTTTTTGGTAAAAGAAAACATATAGGGCTGTGCATTCGCGAATCCGGTAATGATGATATAAGCCGCAAAGACAAACAAAAAAAGAAGAAAGAAACCGGCAACAAGATAGAAAACACCTGTCATGGCACGGTCCGATGCGACAGCCGACCGGATCCGGGCATTGCTCCTGCTGCGGCGTGCGTTTTGAATCGAACTGATTTTATCCATTTGCCGCCCTTTCTCCTCTCTTTGAAATCTGATGCACCATAAAAATGAAGAGCAGGGAAATCAGGAAAAGCAGAAGGGCCATCGTCCAGAGTGCCGTGTTGTATTCCCCGCCTTCCATCGCTCCGCCCATGTCGGAGGCGATTGCCGCCGTCAGGTTCGTGGTCGGCGAAAGGATGCCCGCCGGAAAGGCTCTCGTTTTCCCGATAACCATCGCGACCGCCAGTGCTTCGCCGAAGGCTCTGGCCAGTCCCAGGATGATTCCTGTCAGGATGCCGGGTTTTGCAGCCGGAACCACGATCTGCCGGATGACCTGCCATCTCGTGGCTCCCATTCCGTAAGCTGCCTTGCGGCATTTATCATCGACGCCGCGGATGGCATCCACAGAAAGAGTCGTGATGGACGGGAAAATCATGATGGCCAGTACGATGCCGGCCGCCAGGACCGAAAAGCCCTGATTCAGACTGAATACTTTCTTGATGAATGGAACCAGAATGGTCAGTCCAATCCAGCCATAGACAACCGAGGGAATGCCTACGAAGATTTCCACCGCCGGTTTCAAAATCTGCGTTCCCCTCTTCGGTGCAATCTCCGTCATGAATACCGCGGCCGCAATCGAGAACGGAACGGCGATCAGGAGTGCCAGTCCGCAGACCAGAAGAGAACCGACAATGTACACGGCAGCACCGACCGTACCGCCTCCGGCTGAATCATCCGCCGGATTCCAGTTCGATGAAAACAGAAACTCCGGAATGCTGTGATGGTAAACCGTAAAGGTTCCTGCCCCTTTGCAGAAAAGGAACAGCCCGATGGAAATCGGAAGGACGATCATGAAGGCTCCGCAGAGAATCACGAAAAACTTCCAGACATTTTCTTTCCGTTTCATCGGTTATCTCTCCACCTTCATTTTGGAAGTCACGCAGTAACCGAGAGATTCCATCTTTGCGCCGTACGTATCGGACATGACATAGTCGATATAGGCTTTCACGGCATCCTTCGGTTCACCCTTCGTGTACATATGCTCATAACCCCAGACATTCCATTTTCCGCTGTAGGTATTCTCCAGAGTCGGTGCAACCCCGTCGATCGGCATCGCATCGACCGTACTGTTGCTGACCAGATAGGAAAGGGCGATATAGCCGATGGAACCTTCCGTGCCTGCCACAGACTGAAGCAGGGTTCCTGAATCATCTGTTTCCAGAGCCGCATTCGAAGCTTCTTCCTGACCGCCCAGCGCATATTCCTTGAAAAGTGCACGGGTGCCGGAAGTCGTCGGACGCGTGACCAGTACAATCGCTTCATCTTTTCCGCCGACATCTTTCCAGTTCGTCGTCTTTCCCGTGAAAATGGAAACCAACTGGTCGCTTGTCAGATTGCTGACGCCGCCTGCCGTAACATCCTTATTAACGATCGGGGCCATGGAAATGACGCATACTTTATGATCGACCAGTTCCGCCGCCTGCGCAGCATCCAGTTTCTTCTCTGCGGCTACATCCGAATTTCCGATATCGACGGATCCGTCGTAGACCTGCTTGAGGCCCGTGCCGGAACCGCCGGCATTCATGGTCACGGAAACGTTCGGATACTGTGTCTTAAAAGAATCCGCCGCATCCTGTGCCAGCGGAAACAGGGCGGAGGATCCGGAGCCGGTCACAGTGCCGGTGAGATCCGAAGAGGCAGCCGCGGAAGAAGCATCCGCTCCCGAAACACTCCCGCATCCTGCCATGGAAAGAATCATCAGACCTGTCAGTGCCATTGCCAATACTTTTTTCATTTTCATCTTAAAGAATCTCCTTCTTCATAAGAAATCTGTCTTCTGTTTTCTCTTTTTTAAACACCGCTATCATATCCCGGCTCTGACATTCCATCTATCACGCAAGGGTTAAAGTTCTGTAAGATTTCGGTAAAGCCGCAGGATTTAACATGGATTTGACAATTCCTTCCTTCCGTATTTTACAAAGCGGCTTTATAATGAAGCTGAAATGGAGGAATCCTCATGATTTACTGTGTGGAAGATGACCCGAACATCCGCGATCTGATTGTCTACACTCTGAAAGGAAGCGGTTTTGAGGCACGCGGTTTTGAAGACGCTGCCCTGTTCCGGTCAGCACTGAAAGATCCTTTTCCGGAACTGATTCTTCTGGACATTATGCTGCCCGGTGAAGACGGCCTTTCCGTCCTCTCGGATTTAAAGCGCAGCCCGGACACGCAGAATATCCCAGTCATTCTGGTAACAGCCAGGGGTTCTGAATACGATAAAGTCACGGGACTGGATTCCGGTGCGGACGACTATATTGCCAAGCCTTTCGGCATGATGGAATTTGTTTCGCGTGTCAAGGCGGTCCTGCGCAGGGCAAGCCTGAAAATCGGCGGTCACTCCCGCCAGATTCTTTCCTGCGGACCTCTCCGGCTGGATACCGGACGTCACAGCGTCACGGCAGACGGCAGGGAAATCATCCTGACCTACAAGGAATTTGAGCTTCTCCGTTATCTTCTGAACAACCGGGGCATCGTCATTTCACGCGATACCCTTCTTTCCAGTATCTGGGGCTATTCCTTCAACGGCGAGACCCGCACTGTCGACGTTCACGTCCGGACGCTTCGTCAGAAGCTCGGCTCCTGCGGCAGCATGATCGAGACCGTGCGCGGCATCGGCTACCGCATCGGAGACCGTCCGGCATGAAGTCCATGAGAAAGCAGCTGTTCCTCACGGTCAGCCTTCTAATCATCTGTGCGGTTCTGGCCATCACTGTCTTTTCCGCCTGCGTCGGTTATTCCTCGCTTTACTCCGCGATGTGCACGAAAGTGAGAAATGAAGCTGCCCTCATTTCCCGTTCCGTCAATGATGCCGGCGAAAGTTATCTGACGGAAGAAATCGGAAGCGCCACCGACTGCCGCATCACGCTGATCGATACCGACGGTACCGTTCTTTTCGACTCCTATGCAAAAGACACCGCTTCTCTTGAAAACCATGCTTCCCGTACCGAGGTACAGGAAGCGCTGAAAAACGGCACCGGCGAATCTACCCGCCACTCCGTGACCATCGACAAAACATCCTATTATTATGCCGTGCGGCTGGACAGCGGAAAAGTGCTGCGGGTGGCCGGCACGGTCGATTCCGTCCTTCAGCTTTTTCTCAATGAGTTCCTCTGGATTCTTCTCTTCACGGCAGTTCTGCTTGCCGCCGCACTTTTCATGACAGGGAAGATGACCGGAAAAATCGTTGCCCCCATCAACAGTCTCAATCTGGACCAGCCGATGTGCAACAGCGTTTACAGTGAGATCCGTCCGCTGATCTGCCGTATCGACGAACAGAATGAAACGATCCGGAAACAGGTGGCGGACATCAGCCGGAGCCGCGAAGAATATCTTGCCGTCACGGAAAATATGCAGGACGGGCTCATTGTCACAAACAGAAAGGCCGTCCTCTCCATGAACCGTGCCGCGATGCGGTTTTTCCATGTAAAGCTTTCCGATGTCGAAGGCCGGAACCTTCTCACGCTCAGCCGCGAACCGGCACTCGGCGATGCCTGGAATGCCGCGCTTTCCGGAAAGCATTACGACTCGCCGTTTGAAATGGAAGGCAGGGTCTATGAACTGCTCGGGAATCCCGTCCTGATCGACGGACAGATACACGGCGCCGTGCTCCTGATGCTGGACATCACGGAAAAACAGCAGACCGAAAAGATGCGGCGTGAATTCACCGCCAATGTATCCCATGAGCTGAAAACGCCGCTGATGTCGATTTCCGGCTATGCGGAACTGATTGAGACGGGAATGGCCAAGAAGAAAGACATCCCGGAATTTGCCGGGAAGATCAGAAGTGAATCTGCGCGCCTGACCTCATTGGTCGAAGATATCATCCGCCTGTCCGAGCTGGACGAAAAAAAAGAAGCCGGCGATGAAATCGCCGACCTCCTGGAAATTGCAGAAGAAGCCAAAGACAATCTGAATTTCACGGCTCACCGGTTTGGCATTTCCCTTTCCGTCAGCGGAAATTCGGAAATCCTGCACGGCAGCCGCTCTCTTCTTTATGAAATGATCCGGAACCTGATTGACAACGGTATCCGCTACAATACATCCGGAGGATATGTACGGACGACCGTCGGTGATAAGGACGGCCATCCTTTCGTATCCGTCGAAGACAACGGCATCGGAATCCCGGATGAGGATAAGGACCGCATCTTCGAACGCTTTTACCGCGTCGATAAAAGCCATTCCCGGGCAACAGGCGGAACCGGTCTCGGGCTTTCCATTGTCAAGCACGCTGTCCTTCTCCACAAGGGCACGATCCATGTGGACAGCCGCATCGGAGAAGGAACCGCGATTACCATTGATTTTTAGGAAGCGGAAGAAGCAGTTGATGCTGCGGTCGATGCTGCAGCTGATGCCGCGGTCGACGCCGTGCTTTCAACTTCCGTAACCTTTGCCTTCTGTACCATCAGATCATAGGCTGTATAATAGCTCACGGTGATGTCGATCATCTGCTCCGAAATTCCAGCGGCTGCAGCGTCGCTCTCCGTCGAATAGCCTGAGGCAGTAAGAACAGCCGACAGGATATTCTGATATTCATCGCTGTCCGTCGTGACGCCTTCGGCATCCATGATGGCCTTGGACATCAGATAGCTCTTCGTATTGATCTTTGCCTGTTCCTCGTCGGTCGTCGTGATTCCTGCTGCTGCCTTATAAGACGATGCATCCATGCTGTAGGTCGATGCATAGTAGCTGTAAGCCGCAGCAACCTGGGTTGTCCAGAGGTCGACAATGTCCTTCGGATATTTCAGGACTGTGGAATCTTCCGCGATGTACGACCAGGGATCCGCTTTCACTTTATTGATCGTAACGGTGAACTCGGCTGCCTTTCCTGCCAGTTCCGTCTTGTCATAGTTTGACGGGAAGGTAACATTCACGGTAACGGTCTCGCCTTTTTTATGGCCGATCAGCTGATCTTCGAAACCGTCGATAAACTTGTTCGAACCGATCGTCAGATCAGTTCCCGTGGCGGATCCGCCGTCAAATGCCGTGCCGTCAATCTTTCCGACATAATCGATATTGGCAGTCATGCCGTTCTCAATTGCCGTATCATCCGGATAAATGAAAGTATAACTGGAAATATCGGAGACAATGGCCGGCGTGCCGGTATCCGTGCTGCTGTCGGAGGAAGAAGCGGAAACCGTCTTCTCAAGCGTCAGCCCTGTCCAGCCGCCCAGTTTGATAAAATTGGAAATGCCCTTGTCTTCAATGGTTTCATCAACCGTTTCTGCCGCCAGATCAGCATTCGAATCCGTGGAAGCACCCGATGCCGTCGAATCCGATGTACCGGACGATCCTGCCGTTCCGGAAGCAGACGAATCTGCCGTCGCACTTCCGCAGGCTGCCAGTGAAAGCGTCATTGCCATGATTCCGGCAAGGAGAAGGCAGAGAAGGATGCGCGGCATCCCGGTTTTCTTTGCGTCATGATTTGTTTTCCTCATTTTTTCCATTCTCATTTTTCCCTTTTCTTAAATACATTTTTCAGCAGTGATGTTTCTTCTTCAGGTTCTTTTCGATATAGAATAATCGCCTCGTAAGGCGCCATATCCAGTGTCAGGATTCCATTGAGGACATGATAGCGGTCATCCTCGTCCGTAAAACCGTCCTCCGTCGTTTTCAGCAGGGAAACCATTTCCGAATCCGTATCCTTCGGCACGCCGATTTCCCAGCACGGGATTTCAACGGCAAGAGGATCTTCTCCGGAATTGACCGCCACGATTACCTGTTCGGTATCCGTAAAACGGCCGTAGCTGATGGAATGATATCCTCCGCCCAGTTCCTTCAGGGAGCCGGTCAGAAGCGGTGCGCATCCGTGATGCACGCGGATGACGCTGCGGTAAAACTCAATCAGGTCCCTGTTTTCATTTCCCCAGGGATAGGTACGGCGGTTGTCCGGATCCGTGAATCCGACCACCCCGGCTTCATCTCCGTAGTAAATAGTCGGTGCGCCCGGCCATGTCATCTGGATGACTGCTGCCGCACGGAGCACCGAAACGCGGATATCCCTGCCGGCTTCTTCCGATCCGAGCTGTGCGACGCGGCCTACTTTATGATTCGTCCTGGTCAGGAACCGGCTGTGGTCATGGTTGTCCAGTTCATTCATGGAAACGAAAAGCGAATTGCCCATGAACTCTGCCATGTGCGTGCGCATCGCCCCGATGAAGGCTTCGCCGTTCCCCAGAAGATCTTCACGGAATTCATCGCTGTGCTTTTCCATGCCGGTCAGGAACCAGGAAACAGGTTCCATGAACGCATCGTAGTTCATGACCGTATCCCACTGATCGCCGCGAAGCCATTCCGAAGCGTCTCCGTAATGTTCCGCCAGGATAATCGCATCCGGGTTCGCACTCTTGACCGCCTGGCGGAATTTTTTCCAGAATTGATGGTTGTAGTCCTGACTGTACCCCAGATCGGCCGCTACGTCAAGCCTCCACCCATCCGCACAGTACGGAGGACTGACCCATTTCCGTCCGATATTCAGGATATATTCTTCCAGCCGGGGCGAGGCTTCGTAATGCAGCTTCGGCAGCGTGCCGTGCTGCCACCATCCGTCGTAAAACTCATTGTACGGCCAGGCATGCTCGTTGTTGAATTTGAAAAAGGAATGATACGGGCTTTCGGCTTCCACGTAGGCGCCCTTTGCATAGCCGGGTTCATTTTCATAAATACGCTCGCGGTCCAACCATTTGTTGAAGGAACCGCAGTGGTTGAACACGCCGTCGAGGATGACCTTCATTCCCCGCTTATGGACCTCTTCCACGAACTGGGCAAAGAAACGGTCGGAGGCATCCAGGTTGACCGGATCGGTGGTCCGGCAGATGTATCTTTTTGCGTCCCGGTTATCGGTATCCCCTTCCGGCAGAAGGTCTCCTTCATCTTTGATGATCTTCGCCAGATGCGGATCGATGTGATCGTAATCCTGCGTGTCATACTTATGATTGGACGGGGAAACAAAGATCGGATTGAAATAAAGCACATCCACGCCGAGGTTTTTCAGATAGTCCAGCCTGTCACAGACTCCCTGCAGGTCCCCGCCGTAAAAGCGGAAGACATCCATATTCGTCGGAAGCGCATTCCAGTCGGTTACCTGCTGCGAACGCTCGCCCAGGTACATGTATTCCCCGGACAGCACGTCGTTTCCCCTGTCTCCGTTGCAGAAGCGGTCCGTGTAGATCTGATACATGACCGCTCCGCGCGCCCACGCCGGCACGGAAAAACCGGGGACGATGCGAAAGGCATAAGCATCGCTCAGCTCGCGCGTCACTCCGAGCTTGTTGTAAAAGCAGTTCATTTCCCCGACAATGATTTCAAAATAATAGCTGATGGTTTCAGTGCCGACCGTGATGTTCGCTTCGTAATAATCAAAGCCGTCCCTGCTTTCCGTAAGGTGCATCGGAAGGCGGAGAGACCCGCTGATCAGAAAAACCTCATCGACATTATTCTTGAGAGTTCGGATGCGGATGGCGGTTTCGTCACCCTCCTTTGGTTCAAACGGCCTGCGGTAATACGGCGTTTCATCGCTGAAAACCGCACGGCGGCTGAAAACAGGACGCATCCCGGTTACATATTCATTCATTTCTTCCCATGTCCTGTCATTCGAAAAGCGCTTCAAATTCACTTCTGTTAATCTTCTCTTTCTCCAGCAGCAGCGCAGCGCACCTGTCGAGGACATCGCGGTGTTCCGTAATAATCTTCTTTGCGTCCGCATAGCAGCGGTCAATAATCGACCGGACTTCCCCGTCGATGGCATCCGCTACATGCTCACTGTAATTTCTGGTCTTTTCCCAGTCACGTCCGAGAAAGACCTCGTCTGAATCATCATCGTAAGAAACCAGGCCGAGCTTTTCGGACATGCCGTATTTGGTAACCATTGCCTTGGCTGTTGCCGTCGCCGTCTTGATATCCTGCGAAGCTCCGGTCGTGATGTCGTCGAAGACCAGTTCCTCGGCGACGCGGCCGCCCAGTCCCACGGTAATGTTCTGAAGCATCTTGCCGCGCGTATTGAACAGCTCATCCCTTTCGGGCAGCGGCATGGTATATCCTGCCGCACCGATTCCGGTCGGGATGATGGAAACCGAATAGACCGGGCCCACATCCGGAAGCACGTGGAACAGAATCGCATGTCCCGCTTCATGATAGGCAGTGATTCTCTTATCCTTGTCGGAAATGACCTTGCTTCTCTTCTCTGCCCCGATGCCGACCTTGATAAAGGCGGAACGGATATCTTCCTGGACAATGTAGCCTCTCCCGGACTTCGCGGAATAGATTGCCGCCTCGTTCAGGAGATTTTCAAGATCCGCACCCGTAAAGCCGGCTGTGGTCTGGGCAATCTGCTTCAGATCCACATCCTCGCCGAGCGGCTTGTTCTTGGCATGGACATGAAGAATTTCTTCCCGTCCTTTGACATCCGGCATGCCGACCGCCACTTTGCGGTCAAAGCGTCCCGGACGCAGAATAGCCGGATCCAGAATGTCGACGCGGTTGGTCGCTGCCATGACAATGATGCCTTCGTTGACGCCGAAGCCATCCATTTCCACGAGGAGCTGATTCAGCGTCTGCTCCCGTTCATCATGTCCGCCGCCGATGCCGGCGCCTCTTCTGCGCGCGACTGCATCGATTTCATCAATAAAGACAATGCACGGATGATTCTTCTTCGCGTCTTCAAACAAGTCACGGACGCGGCTGGCTCCGACGCCGACAAACATCTCGACGAAATCCGAGCCGGAAATGGAAAAGAACGGAACGCCGGCTTCACCGGCAACCGCCTTGGCAATCAGTGTCTTCCCGGTTCCGGGAGGCCCCACCAGAAGGACGCCCTTCGGAATCCTGGCGCCGACTTTCGTATATTTTCCGGGATCCTTCAGGAAATCGACAATCTCCTCAAGATCCTGCTTTTCCTCTTCCAGTCCGGCAACATCTTTAAAGGTAACCTGCTTGTCGATGTTCGTGGAAAGATGGGCGCGGCTCTTCCCGAAATTCATCATCTGGGAATTCACCCCACCGCCCTGCTGCCGCGTCAGCATCATCATGAAAATGATCATCATGACGGCCATCAGCACGACCGGAAGCAGAACCGTCAGCAGGATGCTCTGCTGCGGCACATCCGAAACCGTAACCGCGACATTGCTGTAATTCTGAAGTTCTTTCTGGATATCCCGGACATCCGTCACGTTGAACTGGCCCGTAGAGCCGTCCGTCAGCGTCACGACGATCTGTCCCGTCGGAACCTCTGAATTCTGTTTGATGTTCACCGCCGAGACGGTATTGTCATCAAGTGCTTTTTCAAACTGCTCGTAGCTGTAGGTAAGATTCCTTGCTGTCTGCGTTGAGACGTAATAGTATCCGGCAATCAGTACGGCTATCAGGGCAAGATAAATCCAAATCGATCTTGCTGGTCTTTGATTCATGACTCCACGACTCCGATGTAAGGAAGATTTCGGTATTCCTGTTCAAAATCCATGCCGCAGCCGACGACAAACCTGTCCTCGATTTTAAAACCGATATAGTCGACATTTACTTCCACCTCGCGGCGGGACGGCTTATCCAGCAGCGTGCAGAGCTTCAGGGACGCCGGATTCCTGTCCTGCATGATTCCCATCAGGTATGCCAGCGTACGGCCGGAATCGATGATGTCTTCCACCACGATGACATCCCTGCCTTCCAGCGATTCATCCAGGTCCTTGACGATACGGACAACGCCGCTGGACTTGGTATCATTTCCGTAACTGGAAACCGACATGAAATCCAGGGAAACCGGAATGTCCTGTGAAATGCGTTTGGAAAGCGCCGTCATGAAATAAACGCCGCCCTTGAGGACGCAAAGCATATGGATTTTCTTTCCGGCATAATCACGGCTGATCTGTTCTCCGAGTTCACGGACACGTCTGTCGATTTCTTCTTCTGAAATCATGACATTGATTTTAACGCCCATTGCTCATCCTCCTGACAGATAATTTTAAAATGTGTTTGGTTTCCGGCTTGATTTTATAAGTCTCGCCGAGCCGCCTGCCGAGGACCCAGACAATTTCATGGCCGTCCGCCAGCAGAAGCATTTCCCCGCGGGCTTCCCGCGGAATTTTCTCATCAATGAACCAGTCGGAAAGGCTTTTTTTTCGCCCATCCTGCGTAACCGTCAGAACATCGCCCTTTTCTCTGGTCCGGATAATAAGAGTATCTTTTATTGTATCATAATCAATCCATTTCGTACACTTTTTTTCCGGGACGGGATCCGGCGCCTTTTCCGCAAAAGATGCCGTGATTCTCATGCTGCCTGCCAGGACAGACGACGGGATCTTCAGGACTGCACCGCCGTTCTTCTCTTCCGGCATCCTGCCTGCCCTGCCGATCAGGACTCCTTCATAAGTCCGTTCGGCCTTCAGGCCGTAAGGCAGATCCGTCTGCCGGCCGACCTGTTTTTCTGCCAGGGAAAGAACTGCATCGATGTGTTCCCTTGTAATATCCTTCAGGGAAAGAGTCAGCTCCGACACCGTCAGACGCACGATTTCCGTCTGCATCATTTTCGACTCATTCCGGAACAGTCCCGCATCCAGAAGGATTCCGTTCTTTTTCTTTCTGACATACTGCTTTCTGCGTTTCCCTGCTTCTTCTCCGATAAAGGCCAGCGCTTCACGCACCCGGTCCGCCGTCTCCGCAAAATGCTCCGATGCCGCCGAATTGATTTCCGAATTCAGATACGGAAGGATATGGTGGCGGATCCTGTTTCTTGCATAGGCATCTTCTTCGTTTGAAGAATCGGTCCGGTATCCGATGCCGTTCCGTTCAAGAAAGGCTTCGATTTCCTTCCGCGTCGTGCCCAGCAGGGGACGGATGACATTTCCGCGCACGGGCCTGAGCGAGGCAAGTCCGGCCAGCCCTGTTCCCCTGGAAAGATTGAGGAGCATGGTCTCCGCGACATCGTCCGCCTGATGCGCCAGTGCCAGCTTCGTGCACCGGTCGTCATTCATGCATTTCAGAAATGCCCTGCGCCGCACCTCGCGCCCGGCTTCCTCCACGGTCATTTTTTCGTCTTTGGCGATCTTCGGGACATCGAACCCGAAAAACCGGAAAGGAATGTTCCATTTCCCGCAGCAGTTTTTGACGAAAGCTGCATCGTCCTCCGCTTCTTTCCCGCGGATTCCGTGTCCTACGTGAACGGCAAATAAGTCAGCCCCGTACTCTGCAGCGATTTCCTTCAGCACAAAAAGAAGGCATACCGAATCCGGCCCGCCGGAAACACCGACGGCTATTCGGTCGCCTTTCTTCAGCATTTTATTCTCCCGGATATAGGCACGGATCGTCTGCAGGAACGGATCCGTCTTTCTTTTTGAAGGCATACTTACATTCTAGCAAATAAAAATGCCATGTCCAATAAAATCGGCCCATGGCATCGTTTTTTCACGAAATGTTCACTTTTCAGTCCTGATTGCGGAATACGATCTCCCCATCTTCAACAAGTCCCAGCCTGTCCTTGGCAGCCTGACGGATAAAATCATCGCTCTGGTAATAATCACTCAGCGAATTGATGCTGTCCGTACGTGCTTCTTCACTGCTGATCTGAGACGTCAGGGTATTCTTTTCGTTATCGTTCGTAATGATCTCGTTATGAAGATGCCATCCCTGATATGCCAGCACCCCGAAAAGGACGCAGACGATAAAAGTTATGGTCAGCATTGCAACTTTATTGTCGGATGAAAGCTCTGAACGGCGGCTTTTTTTCGCTGCGGCAGATTTCGTCTTCCTGGTCTTTGTTTTCTTGATTCTCCCCATCTGTGCTCCCCTGGAAAAGCCTGTCCCCACAGGCTGCATGTCTGTCGCACGGTTAAGCCGCACGCATGCTTACAGGAAGATTTTACGCTTCTGTTTACATAATGTCAACCGTTAACATAATGTTTCAGCCCTGCCGGATGGCTCCGGATTTCAGCCTTTCCGGATAACCTCAGAGTTCATCTTTCCCGGAAGGATCCTCCTGCCGGATATCTTCTGCCTCCGCAGGTTCTTCCTTGTTCAGTCTTCCGTACAGCTTCGTCAGCCTGAAAATACTTTCCGTAAGCGATTCCGAAAGCTCATCCGGCTTCATTTTCCACTGCCAGTTGCTGCCGGTCGTGGACGGATGATTGATGCGGGCTTCGTTTCCCTTTACCAGATAATCCTGAATCGGGATGATGCAGGTATCGGCAACCGAGCGATGGGCCTCGCGGATGAAGTCCCAGACAAAAGCCCCGTAGGAAGTATTTTCCGAATGGACGTAGCGGCGCGCAAAATCGCGGTCGTGATCATTCAGGCCGGCAATCCATCCGAGAGATGTCTCATTGTCATGCGTGCCCGTATAAACGACGCAGTTGCGCTGGAAATAAAACGGCAGGTAGTCGCTGTCCTCCGAACCGTCAAACGCGAACTGGAGAACCTTCATGCCCGGGAAGCCGGTGTCGCGCAGAAGCTTCCGGACGCTGTCGGTCAGATATCCCAGATCCTCTGCCAGGATGTGCAGGTCCCCGAGCTCCTTTTTCACCGTGTCAAAGAAAGCGATGCCCGGTCCTTTTTCCCAGTGACCGTTCTTGGCATTTTCATCGCCGTACGGGACGGCATAATATTCATCGAAAGCCCGGAAATGATCCACTCTCAGAACGCTGAACATTTCAAAGCAGTGTGAAATGCGGCGGATCCACCAGTCATAGTCGCTCTTCTTCAGATACTCCCAGTCATAAAGGGGATTTCCCCACAGCTGGCCGTCTGCCGAAAAAACATCCGGCGGACATCCGGCGACTGCCGTCGGATTTCCCTCGGAATCGAACTGAAAAAGCTGCGGATTTGCCCAGGCATCGGCACTGTCGAGCGCCACATAAATCGGGATGTCGCCGATGAAGCGGATGCCCTGCTTCTGTGCATAGGTGCTGAGTGCTTTCCACTGGAGGGAGAATTCATACTGCTGGAACTGCCAGAAGCCGATCTCATCCTCAAGCTCCGCCCCTGCGGCACGGAGTGCCTCCGGTCTGCGGAAGCGCAGATCCTCCTCCCATTCGCGCCAGCATCTGCCTTCGTTTTTCTCTTTCAGCGCCATGAACAGCGCATAGTCTTCCAGCCAGTAGGAATTTTCCTGCGTAAAAAGATAGAAGTCTTCATCCTTCTTTTCCTGAAACCGGCGATAGGCGGTGCGCAGGGCTTTGAATCTGCTCCCGTACATCTTTCCGTAATCGACAGCGGAAGCTTCCTTCCCGAAATCGAGTGCGTCGCACTCCTCTTTCTTCAGGAGTCCCTCTTTGATCAGAGTCTTCAGATCGATGAAATATGGATTTCCCGCAAAGGTCGAAAAACTCTGATAGGGAGAATCTCCGAACCCCGTCGGTCCGAGCGGCAGTACCTGCCAGTAGGTCTGTCCGGCCTTCTTCAGGAAATCGACAAAGTCGTAGGCTTCCTGCGAAAGGCAGCCGATTCCGTATTCCGAGGACAGGCTGGAAATGGGGCACAGGATTCCGGCGCTCCGTCTGTTGATATGCGTTTCTTTCGTCTGATACGGCAGTTCTTCCGCCGTGACAGTCTCTTCTTCATTTTTTTTCATAAAATCAAACATAGCGGAACATCTCCGATGCGTTTTCTTTTTTAGTCGTCTCCAGGATTGCCGTCACTTCGGCCTTGACTTCCGCACTGCCCAGGCGGATTTCAATCAGGTCGCCGACCTTGACTTCCGCGGAAGCTTTCGCCGCCCGTCCGTTCAGCATGACCCTTCCCGCATCGCAGGCTTCATTGGCAATGGT
The DNA here is from genome assembly GCA_022647575.1 of Lachnospiraceae bacterium. Lineage (GTDB taxonomy): Bacteria > Bacillota > Clostridia > Lachnospirales > Lachnospiraceae > Chordicoccus. The sequence continues at coordinate 278,138 of JALCKY010000002.1, forward strand.
CCGCCTCTTAATCAGGCGGGATACTTTTAAGAATTTATCCAGTCTCATAGAACCTCTCTGTCAGTCATTGTAATCTTCAATCAGGAACATCGGCTTAATTGCCGTGATTTCATCGTACTCCGTCTGTGTGACCGTAACGGATTTGTTGACCGCTTTCAGGTCAGTCTTGAGAAGCCCGTAGGCCTCTTTAAGATTCTCGGCACGGCCTTCTTCGATTTCCCTCTTCATGCGCCTGAGAGCCATCGGATGCGCGTATTTCGCCGGAACCGGGAAATCTCCGTACGAAGAGAGATAGCTTGCCATGGCATTCCGCGCCGATGAAAGACGCTGGCTGATGGCATTTTTGTTGTTCCGCTTGGTCGGTACGACATTTGCCCCGACCAGCAGGAAAATGAACACGCCTCCGAACAGGATGAAATAGATTCCCAGATCCCCCGTGTGCGTGATCAGGCACCAGATGCCGTATACCGCAAGGACTGCCGCGGCAATGACAATGACCAGTCCGAACCATTTATAGGCCGGGTTGGAAATATCGTTCACGCGTTTTGCCTTGCTGGCTGCCGACAGTTCCGTGTAAAGTTCCGGCTTTTCCTCAAGATAGGCCTTCGCCCTGTCCAGCTGGGAAAGCGCCTTCCTGGCTTCGCTGCCCAGATCTTTCTTTTTTCTTGCTTCCTCAGCCGCAGCCGCCTCATCCAGTTTCCGCTGCGCTTCCCGGGAAGTCGTCCACATGGACGGACATCTTTCCTTGATCACGGAAAGAAGCATGTCCACATATTCTTCATGCTTGAATTTAAACTTCCGTACCTGTCCGCCGTCGTATTCCACAACGACATACGGAATCGATCCGAAAATGCCGCTGCCGGAATACCCGCCGCGGCTCATTGCCACCTGTTTGTACACTCTTGAAGCTGCTATGAAAGGAACATAATAAAAGCGGTCACAGAACATCGCCGGCAGATAGATGGCCTTCTGCCCGACTCCTCCGTATCCGCATACCTGACAGTTCATCTTGTCTTTTCGCAGCGTTTCATCGTCCAGTGTTTTTGCGCTGATGGAATGCGGTTTGATATACATCGCGTTTTTCTCCTTAAAAAAGGGCTGCCGTCTCCGGCAGCCCGACTGAATCTATTTTACTAAACTAAGCCTTTCTTTGCAACCTCTCAGGCTTTTTTCTGAACTGTATCGTAATGCGGAGTCGTCGGCTTCTTCACCTTGATGACATACAGGAAGATTCCGAGGAACAGAGCTGCAAAGATGATGCCGACAATGACGCCGACCGTATGCGGCAGATGCAGATAGATCTTGCCTGTGACAAAGAAGGTAACGGAGACAGCTGTCATGAAGGTAGCCGGAACCGCTGCGATCCAGTAGTTCTTCTTCTCATAATACAGGAACATTGCCGCTGCCCAGAGAACGATCATAGCCAGTGTCTGGTTCGTCCATGAGAAATGCTGCCAGATCATGCTGTAGTTGTTCATGAAGGCAAGGATTGCGCCGACGCCGAGAAGCGGTACGCACAGGGCAAGACGTTTGCCCCAGGGCTTCTGATCGATGTGGAACCAGTCAGCAATCGTAAGACGTGCGGAACGGAAAGCCGTATCGCCGGAAGTGATCGGGCAGGCAATAACACCGAGCATGGCAAGAACCACGCCGACCGTGCCCATCGTGCTCTTGCAGACTGCATAGATGGCAGCCGCCTGGCCGTCCTTCAGTGCTGTCGCAAGTCCGCTGTTGACCAGCATTCCTGCATCATTTGCAGTGTTCGTTGCTGCATAGAGAGCGCAGCCTGCTGCCGCCCAGATCAGGGCGATGATGCCTTCAGAAACCATGGCTCCGTAGAATACGAAGTGTCCCTGTTTCTCGGACTTCATGCAGCGTGCCATCAGCGGAGACTGTGTTGAATGGAATCCGGAAATAGCGCCGCAGGCAACCGTGATGAACATTGCAGACCAGATCGGAGTTCCGTCCGGATGCATGTTGTAGAAATGTGTCCAGATTTCCGGGATCTGATAGCCGTTTGCCGGGATGCCGATGGCAACGCCGACAGCCATGACGATCAGGCAGAAGCCGAATACCGGGTAAATCTTGCCGATGATCTTATCAATGGAAATGAATGTTGCCGTGAAGTAATAAGCAAGGACGATAACCAGCCAGAAATAGTTGTTGGCCAGGAAATTCGTCCAGCCTGCATTTGCGAAAAGGACTTTCAGAAGTCCTGCAGGGCCGGCTGCGAAAACCGTGCCGACCATGACCAGCAGAATGACGGAGAAGACACGCATGACCTGTTTCAGGACATTGCCGAGATAAATGCCTGTAACCTCGGAAATGGACATGCCGTTGTTTCTTTCGGACATCATGCCTGAGAAATAGTCATGGACACCGCCTGCAAAAACGGTACCGAAGGTAATCCACAGGAAAACAACCGGGCCCCACAGAGCACCCTGCATGGCACCGAAGATCGGGCCAAGTCCTGCGATGTTGAGCAGCTGAATCAGGAAAAGTTTCCACTGCGGCAGTACAACATAGTCGACGCCGTCGTTGATCGCGACAGCCGGTGTCTCACGGTCATCCGGTCCGAAAGTCTTCTCTACGAGTTTGCCGTAGGTGAAGTACCCTCCGATCAGGATTGCAAGACAGATTATAAAGCTAACCATACAATAATCCCACCCTTCCTCTAAAGTGTTTATTGTGGCATGAGGCCATCCCACACCTGATATCTATTTTATAGAAATTTTAGAATTTTTCAAGGCATAAAAGTACCCAAATAACGCATGGGAAAATCGTTCATTTTCCTGATAAAATCAAGCAAAAACGGCATTTTCACGATACCCTGAATAGAGCCTTATCCATACCTTAAACGTCACTTAAATATTTTGGAGTTTATAATTTGTTAATAATTTCCGAAACGTTTCCCGTAAGGTCCCTGATTTCCTGCATCCGCGCACGAAAAAAGCCTCTCCGAAGAGAGGCTTTCTTAACATTCTGTTCAAAACTTATTTGTTGATGACATCCTTCAGAGCCTTGCCGGCCTTAAACTTCGGAGCCTTGGAAGCCGCAATCTTCATCGTATCGCCAGTCTGCGGATTTCTTCCTTCGCGTGCAGCTCTCTTGGAAACTTCGAACGTGCCGAATCCAACCAGCTGAACCTTGTTTCCTTTCTTCAGCTCTCTCTCGACGATATCCGTGAAAGCCTTCAGTGCTGCTTCGGCATCCTTCTTGGATAAACCTGTCTCGAATGCGATTGCTGCGATTAACTCTGTCTTGTTCATTAATAAACCTCCTAATAATCACTGATAATTAGTTTTCCCCTGTTTCGGGCTTCATCTATTTATATCGCTTTTGCCCTGCCCTGTCAAGGATTTTGCCCGAAAAGCGCCTGTTTTCCGCGGTTTTTCACAATTTTCCTTTTGCTTTTTCAGCCTTTTCTTCTGCCTTGATTTCGTTCCAGGACCTGAGGAGTCCCTCTTCATCAGAGGCTTCCTTCTCCGTGAATACATGGGGATGCCGGCGGATCATTTTCCTGCTGACTCCTTCGATGACATCATCCATCGTAAAGAGTCCTTCCTGTTCGGCAATGACCGCCTGAAGCACGACGTGCATCAGGACATCGCCGAGTTCCTCGCAGAGATTCTCCGCATCGCCTGTCCGGTCCAGCCGGTCCATACCTCCGAAGACTTCGTCCACTTCATTCTGAAAGCATTCGCGGAGCGAATCATGCGTCTGCACTTTGTCCCACGGGCAGCCGTTCTCCGGATCCCGGAGAATCCGGATGATCTTCCTGAGGTCCTCAAAAGAATAATGTTCCTGATCCTGCAGACCGGACTGCAGGATTTCCTCTTTCGTCAAATCAGGAATTCTCCTCTACCAGTTTCTCAAGGGCATCCGCCATCTGCTCCGCCTTCTCATTGGCATCATCCATGGTCCTGCCTTTGACCCCGAAGTAGAATTTCACCTTCGGCTCCGTTCCGGACGGACGGATACATACCCATGCCCCGTCTGTCAGGTCATAGTAAAGGACATTCGATTTCGGCAGTCCGGTTTCCGTCTTCTCTCCGCTTTCCAGATCGACGATCTCATCCTTCTTGTAATCGCGTGCCTTCAGGACTTTGCATCCGCCGATTTCCTTCGGTGTGTTCCCGCGGAAATTTTCCATGACCTTCTTGATCTGCTCCAGTCCGGAAATGCCTTTCATTTCGATGGACTTCACGGAGTCCTTGTAGAAGCCGTATCTTTCATACAGTTCCGTCATGACATCCCAGAGGGTCTTGCCCTGCGTCTTGTAATAGGCCGCAGCTTCGCACAGGATCATGACTGCCACGATGGCGTCCTTATCGCGTGCGTATGTGGCCGGAAGGCATCCGTAGCTCTCCTCGAATCCGAAGAGATAATGACCCCTGCCCGTCTGCTCCATTTTCAGGATCTGCTGTCCGATGAACTTGAAGCCGGTCAGCGTCTCAATCAGGCCGACATGATAATAGTCCGCAATGGCATCCGCCATGTTGGTCGTGACGATGGTCTTGACCAGTTTCCCATCTTCCGGCAGGCTGCCGTTCACGGCCAGCCGCTGACCGATTTCATAGTCGGCAAGCAGCGATCCGGACATGTTGCCGGTCAGCGTATGATAAACTCCGTCGTGATCCTTCACGCGCACGCCGAGACGGTCCGCATCCGGATCGGTCGCCAGCACCAGATCCGCATCCTGCTCTTTGGCATATTTCAGTCCGAGGGCAAAGGCTTCCGTCGCCTCCGGATTCGGATAGGAGACCGTCGGGAAGTCGCCGTCCGGTTTTTCCTGCTCCGGGACCACGAAGACGTGCTCGAAGCCGAGCTCTTTCAGTACGCGGCGCGCCGGGATATTTCCCGTGCCGTGCAGCGGCGTATAAATGATCTTCAGGTTCTTTCCTTCCGCATCGATTGCTTCCTGATGCAGGACATGCGACTTGAGCTCGGCGTCATACTTGTCGTCGATCTCCGCGCCGATGATCCGGAAGAGACCTTTGTCGGCAGCCTCTTTCTCGTCCATCGTCTTCACGTCTTTCCATTCCGCGACGGCCCTGACTGCATCCATGATGCCGGTGTCGTGCGGCGGCGTGATCTGGGCTCCGTCCTCCCAGTAAACCTTGTATCCGTTGTATTCCGGCGGGTTATGGCTGGCCGTGATGTTGATTCCGGAAATGCATCCGAGCGTTCTCACCGCATAGGACAGCTCCGGCGTCGGGCGCAGGCTTTCAAAGTAATAAGCCCGGATTCCGTTTGCCGCAAGCGTAAGTGCCGCTTCCTTGGCGAACTCCGGAGACATGTGTCTGGAATCGTACGCAATGGCAACGCCCTTTTCCTGCCCGTTCTGGGAAATGATATAGTTTGCCAGTCCCTGCGTCGTCTTTCTCACGACGTAAATATTCATCCGGTTCGTCCCGGCACCGATGATCCCGCGAAGGCCTGCCGTTCCGAACTGCAGGTTCATGTAGAAACGTTCCTTGATTTCGCCGTCATTGTCCTTAATGGCAAGCAGTTCCGCCTTGGTCTTCTCATCGAAGTAAGGATCGTTCAGCCAGGATTCGTACGCTTCAAGATAGTCCATGTTTTTCCTCCTTATAAGCAATCTCTTTCTGTTCGGCGCCTTTCCGGTACCGGAAAATCAATCTGAAATCATTATATACCCCTGCCGGCCTGATTTCCATGATCCGGACGATTTCCGTCATAAAGAATCCTGCCTTTCCATGCCGGATGACCAGACCCATTTCCACGACAGATGATCCGTCCCGTTCCATGCCGGAGGATCCGTCCCGTTCCATGCCGGAGGATCCGTCCCGTTCCGTGCCGGATAATCAGTCCTGCTCCCATTTCAGATGATGCAGCTCGCCCCGGATCTGCATGCCCGGAAAATCATTCTGCCGGAGAGCCTCATAGAGGATAATGGCCGCGGAATTCGCCAGGTTCAGCGAGCGCTCGTTCTCCATCATCGGAATACGGACGCAGCTCATCGGATGCTGAATCAGAATCTCCTCCGGAATCCCCGCGCTTTCTTTTCCGAACATGATGAAGCAGTCCGGCTCATAGGTCACGTCCGTATATTTGAGACGCCCCTTGGTCGTGGCATAATAAACGGATGCATCCGGATTTCCTGCCAGAAAATCCTCATAGTCTTTCCAGCGGACGACGTTCAGGTCGTTCCAGTAGTCCATGGCGGCACGCTTCAGGTTCCGTTCATCCAGATGAAAGCCAAGCGGTTCAATCAGATGAAGCTTTGCTCCCGCAGCGGCGCAGGTACGGGCGATGTTGCCCGTGTTGCTCGGAATCTCCGGTTCGAGCAGGACGATGTTAAGCATGGCTGTGCCTGTAGGCAGCGTACTGCATCAGAAGCTCCCGATCGTTTGCAGCCGGGTCATGGAGAACCATCAGAAGAGCCGCCTCCAGAATATCCCCGATTTCCTTCCCGCTGATGCCGGCGGCAACCAGATCATTTCCGTTGATGGCAAGATCCTTCAGGGTGAGCGGATCGTTCCGTCCGAGGATGCGGAGATACACCTCGTTGACGTCCCGGATCCGCTTGAATTTTTCTTCCTGGCGGTAAGGGCTTTTCGCGGACGTATCCGCCCACTGCACCGTGAGGTAGTCCGGGAAAAGTTCTTTGCCGATATAATAAATGGCCAGCCGGACGGAAGCGTCGTCCGGCTCCGGGCGGTAGTCGTGATAATAGACCAGCTTCACGACCTTGTCCGTCGTCTCATTGTCGAACTTCAGGCGTCTCATGACTTCCCGCGCAATTTTTGCCCCGGCAACGGCATGTCCCTTGAAATGATCCCGTCCCAGGCTGTCGGTAAACCTCATTTCCGGCTTTCCGAAATCATGCATCAGCATCGTCAGGCGAAGCACTTCGTTCTGAGGCACGACCGGAAGCGTCCGCAGGATGTGCTCCCCGACGCAGTACAGGTGATGCGGCGTATTCTGCGGAGTTTCCATGCAGCGGTCAAACTCCGGCATGATGACGGAGGTGATTCCGAGCCGGTACAGTTCGCCGAACATCTGCGGATTTTTTGAAATCAGGAGTTTTACGATTTCGACGCGGATTCTTTCCGCTGAAATCATTTCCAGACGGCTGACGTGCGTCTTGATGGATTCATAGGTCGGCGCATCAATCCGGAACCCGAGCTGGGCTGCGAAACGGACTGCCCGAAGGATGCGGAGCGCGTCCTCGTCAAAGCGTTCATCCGGATTGCCGACGCAGCGGATGACATGGTTCTGCAGGTCGTTCATGCCGCCGTACAGGTCGACGAGTCCGATCTTTTCATTATAGGCCATCGCGTTGATCGTAAAATCGCGGCGACGCAGGTCTTCCTTCAGATTCGGCGTGAACGTGACGCCGTCCGGATGGCGGCCGTCCGTATAGGTTCCGTCAATCCGGTAGGTCGTAACTTCGAAATGATCCTCTTCCAGAAGAACCGTCACGGTGCCGTGCTCAATGCCCGTATCAACCGTTCTCCTGAAGATCTGCTTCACCTGCTCCGGAGTTGCCGAAGTCGTGATGTCCCAGTCTCCCGGTTCCTTTGCCAGGATCAGATCGCGCACGCATCCTCCGACGGCATAGGCTTCAAAGTCATGCCGCCGAAGGATGTCGATGATGAAATTCACTTTCGCGGGAAGCTTAAGCTTCAAATCAATATGCCTTTCCCCAGTAAACCAGTTTCTTCGCCGGCTTTCCGCAGCAGACGCATTTTGCACCTTCCGGTGCATCCGCGCCTTCGAGAGGCATGCAGCGCGAAGTTGCCTGCGTATCTTCCTTGATTTTGTCCTCGCAGGCCTGGTCTCCGCACCAGTAAGCTTTTACGAAGCCCGGTTTTTCTTCTACGGTCTTCTTGAAATCCTCATAATTATCTGCTTCATTGATATGTTCATCGCGGAATTTTTTCGCCCGTTCAAACAGTTCCTTCTGAATCGTGTCGAGAAGCTTCACCGAAGCATCCGCAGCGTCTTCCAGACGGACGACTGATTTCTCACGCGTATCGCGGCGCACCAGCACGCACTGGTCTTTCTCGATGTCCTTCGGACCGATCTCGATGCGCATCGGGAATCCGCGCATTTCCTGATCCGAGAACTTCCAGCCCGGCGAACGGTCGGAATCATCGATCTTCACGAGAATTCCTGCCTTCTTCAGGCTTTCCTGAATTTCCCCTGCCTTGTCCATGACGCCCGGCGCATCCTGGCGGATCGGGATGATCACGCACTGCGTCGGTGCGATCTTCGGCGGAAGCACCAGTCCCGAATCATCGCCGTGCACCATGATGATGGCGCCGATCATACGGGTCGTGAAGCCCCAGGAAGTCTGATAGACATACTTCAGGGTATTGTCTTTATCCAGATACTGGATGCCGAACGCTTTTGCGAATCCGTCGCCGAAGTTATGGCTCGTGCCGGACTGCAGCGCCTTGCCGTCATGCATCAGAGATTCAATCGTATAGGTGGCTTCCGCTCCCGCAAATTTCTCCTTGTCGGTTTTTCTGCCGCGGAGCACCGGAATCGCCAGCACTTCCTCGCAGAAGTCTGCATAGACATTCAGCATCTGTTTCGTGCGTGCTTCTGCTTCTTCCATCGTGGCATGGGCCGTATGCCCTTCCTGCCACAGGAATTCCCTCGAACGGAGGAACGGGCGGGTCGTCTTCTCCCATCTTACGACGGAGCACCACTGGTTATAGACCTTCGGCAGATCCCTGTAGGACTGGATGTCTTTTTTATAGAGATCGCAGAACAGCGTCTCGGAAGTCGGGCGCACGCACATTTTTTCCTGCAGCGGTACCAGCCCTCCCTGCGTAACCCACGCCACTTCGGGCGCAAAACCTTCGACGTGTTCCTTCTCCTTCTCAAGAAGACTTTCCGGAATAAACATCGGCAGGTATACATTTTCCACGCCGGTCTCCTTGAAGCGGCGGTCCAGGCCGTTCCGGATATTTTCCCAGATGGCATAGCCGGCCGGTTTGAAGACCATAAAGCCCTTGACCGATGTATAGCCCGTCAGTTCCGCCTTCTTGACGACGTCCGTATACCACTGGGCAAAATCGACGTCCCTCGAAGTAATCTGTTCTACAAGTTTCTTGTCGTCAGCCATGATTGATCATTTCTCCTAACTGTTATTTTGAAGTCTATACCGTAATTTTGATTTCCCTGTTGGTTCTGGTGTACTGATAATACCGTACGCCTGCAGCATCGAACATCTTTTTCGAAGCCATGACGGAAGGCGTGTCCCCGTACTTGTCGCAGTCGTAGATGACCGTCCGGATGCCTGCCTGGATAATGGCTTTGGCGCATTCGTTGCACGGGAAAAGGGACACATAAAGTTTTGAGCCTTCAAGGCTGCCGCCGCGGTAGTTCAGGATGGCGTTCAGTTCGCTGTGCGTGCTGTAGAAATATTTGTTCTGCAGCGGATCATCGCCTTCGCGCGTCCACGGGAAATCGTCGTCCGAACAGCCTTTCGGAAACCCGTTGTAGCCCATCGAAAGGATTTTATTGTCGGCACTGACGATGCAGGCGCCGACCTGCGTATGCGGATCTTTCGAACGCAGTCCCGACAGGAATGCCACGCCCATGAAATATTCGTCCCACGTCAGATAGTCCGTTCTCTTCTCTCCCATAGAATCCTCCTGTTCCGGACCGATCGCTTCCGGTCCGATTCTGTCAGGGCCGGGCTCCGTGCCCGGTGCGCCCCGATTCTGATGTTCCGTTCCGAACGGTTTATTTCGTTCCGAAGATACGGTCGCCGGCATCGCCGAGACCCGGGACAATATAGCCGTTCTCATTCAGATGATCATCCAGCGCGCCAATGTAAATATCGACATCCGGATGTTCCTTCTGCAGTCTCTTCAGTCCGTCCGGTGCGGCAATGATGCAGAGGAAGCGGATATGTCTGCAGCCGTGTTCCTTCAGCTTCCCGATAGCGGCACAGGCGGATCCGCCGGTCGCAAGCATCGGATCGACAACGAAGACATCCCTCTGTTCAATATCCGGCGGAAGCTTGCAGTAATACTCTACCGGTGCCAGTGTCGCCGGATCGCGGTAAAGTCCGATGTGTCCGACCTTTGCAGCCGGAATCAGGCTCTGCATGCCCGGCACCATGCCGAGTCCCGCACGCAGGACCGGAATGATGGCCAGCTTCTTGCCTGCCAGCTGCTGTACGGTCGTCTTGTCGATCGGTGTCTCGATCTGCACTTCGTGCAGCTTCAGGTCACGGGTGGCCTCGAAGCATTCCAGCATGGCGATTTCCGAAATCATTTCCCGGAAAAGCTTGGAGCCTGTCTCTTTTCTGCGGATGATGGCGATCTTGTGCTTGATCAGCGGATGATCCATGATAACAACTTTACCCATTTCTCCCTCTTTCCTGATGTCCTGCCCGGCAGGCTCATCATATCGTGATCACTTTATGCCCTGCTGCCTTGAGGAGACGGTTCATGATGGCCTGCCCCATGCGCGGCGTTTCAAAAGATTCCGAGAAAATGACATCTACCTGGTCTTCGTCGAAATCCCTGAGCACTGAATAAAGGTTCCTTGCGATTTCCTTGTCGGCCGCACGCGATCCGATGTTCCGGATGTCTCCCCGGGGATACAGGGATGCGGTTTCCTCCGCGGCAATCACGCCGACTTTTTTATTTTCCGAAATGGCTCGTGCCGTCAGCTCATTGATCTTCCTGACGACATCGTCGCGTTTTCCTTCAACGATCGTAAGCTCCGCTTTCGGGGCATAATGGCGGTAGCGCATGCCCGGCGCCTTCGGACGGACGTGTTCATTTTCCGACTGCAGGCCCGGATCCATCCGCACCTCGCCCAGGATTTCCTTCAGCATTTCCTGGTTGATGTAGCCCGGCCGCAGGATCACCGGCACTTCTTCGGTGAAATCCACGATAGTCGATTCCAGCCCGATGCGCACTTCGCCGCCGTCCAGGATCATGTCGATCCTGCCGTCCAGGTCTTCTGCCACGTGACGGGCAGTCGTCGGACTCGGACGTCCCGAAGTGTTCGCGGACGGAGCTGCAATATAGCCTCCCGATGCCCGGATCAGGGCCAGGGCGACCGGATGATTCGGAAAGCGCACGGCTACGGTATCCAGCCCGCCGCTCGTTTCATACGGCACCAGTTCCGTTTTCCGGAAGATCATGGTCAGCGGACCCGGCCACCATTTCGAGGCAAGCATCTTCGCTTTCTCCGGCACCTCTTCCGCAATGGGGAAAAGGTGTTCCAGGTCCGCGATATGGACAATCAGCGGATTGTCGGACGGCCGTCCTTTTGAGGCATAGATTTTTTTTGATGCTTCCGGATTCAGCGCATCTCCTCCGAGGCCGTAAACCGTCTCCGTGGGAAATGCAACCAGTCCTCCTCTTTTGATGATCTCTCCCGCTTCCCCTATCGCCTGTTCATCGATATGGTCCGGGTCGATACGGATAATCTTCGTTTTCAAGTTGCGGACGACCCCTTTGCAGCGGATTCTGCCTTGATTTCCTGCACTTCGCTGCCGGCCGCACGAAGCCTGCTGCGGTCTGCCGGATTCGCATCCTCCGAATCTTCATCATCGATGTCGATCGGAAGCGTGCTGGTATCAAAATTCAGCTCGCCGGTCTCGAAATTTCCGGAGCTGTCCTCATCGGTTTCATTTTCCGCCGATTCGGCTTCATCCATATCCTGAAGGGAGCCCGGCATGTTCTGCACGATTTCATGCATTTCCTTATAGGAAGTCATGAACTTGCGCTGCATCTGGTTAATCAGCTCGACGATTTCATTCATGACGTCCTGGACGGCCAGATATTTCTGCTTTCCGTCCGCCAGCTTTGCATCGACTTCGCTCTGGACGGAATCGACTTTCGTCCTTGCTTCGGCATTGGCATCGGCAAGGATCTTGTCGGCCTGTACCTTTGCATCCGCGATCATCTTGTCGCCCTTGACCTGCGATTCATAAACAAGGGCGCCGATCTTGTCATAATTGTCGATGTACTTTTTGTACTTCGTCTCGATCTCATCCTCGAGAAGCGCCCGCTGCTCATCCTTCTGGGCAATGCGCGACTTGAGTTCGAGAATCATCTTGTCACGGTTCTTGATTTCCTTTTCCAGGTCGGAGATCTGCTTGTTGTAATCTTCCTCCTGTTTCTGGATATAAGTCAGGACTTCTTCTTTATCGAACCCCTTGAACGAACCCTTGAACATCTGATAATCGTACATGCCGTTCCCCTTTCGCTGCTTCGTGCTGAAATTCCCCGCCTGTTCCGAACTGCCCTGCCAGCCGTTTCAACTCAGATATTTCTCAATCACCGGCCAGACATCGCTTGTTTCATTTCCGAGACGCCACTCGGCCACGCCTGCAATCCCGGCTGCCTGTATCGTTTCCATTTTTGCGGCGATGGAATCCTTGTCCTCCAGCCAGATCTGCCAGTACCCGTCATCGTCGTTAAGCTCTGCATAATTCTGGGAGGTTTTTTCATCCCAGCTTTCATTCATATGATGTTCGGAAACATAAGCTGCCGCTTCCGTCATATCCATGATTTTGCTTGCCGGTTCGCCGCTGTCGATTGTCTGCCAGAGTCTTGTATAAAACGGAATGCCGGCAATCAGCTTTTCCGGAGCCACTTCTTTTTTCATTTTATCGATTCCGTCCTTCACATACGAAAGCGAGGCTACGGAACCGGCTTCTTTCGAGCCCTTGTAATGTTCATCATAGCACATGACGACCACATAGTCCGTCACGGCTCCCTGTTCTTCCCGGTCCAGATAGGACGAATACTCCATCGGCACCAGGGTGTCCGTCGAAACGGCAATGTTTCTTTTCCGGCATTCCACGGCCAGTTCCCGGATAAACTCGAGATAGGCCGGTGCTCCTTCTTCCGAAATATTTTCCAGGTCGATGTTGAGACCGTCGATTCCCTTGCTGTCCGTCTCGGCCATGATCTTTGAAATGATCGCCGTCCTTGAGGACGTACTCTTCAGCACGGCATAAGTTTCTGCCTTGGAACTGATGCTGCCGCTGAAGTCATTGATGACCGCCCATACCTCGATTCCCTGCGCATGTGCCGTACTGACGAAATCCGCATCCGCGATGGAAGTGACATCGCCCGTGCCGTTCAGGAAGAACCAGGTCGGCGCCAGCGTCGTGATTCCGGTCGTCTGTGAAAGCTGATCCTTCAGGTAGGCATTCATGTCGGCGTTGTCCGCCTGGAAGAATGCCATATTGACCGGATAGTCTTTCCGGACATTTGTATATTCGCCGATCGTGCTGACATGATCCGATCCGCCTTCCGACACCTCGCTGAGGCTTTTTGTCTCAAGGTATCCGATGAGACCGCTCTGCGTCACGACATGCGTCCAGCCTTCATTGACCGTGATTCCGTTTTCCTCATCCGCCGAACTGCTGACAATCCGGACTGTTTCGCCCTTCGTGCCGTCCTCCAGGATATCCGACCGGATGCTGTCCTTATAGCGGACGGCAGCGTCTTCCGTCAGCGTCGCTTCCTCATAGGGAAACTTCGTCGTGATCACGACTCTCTGCGGATCCGTATAGGAAGTGCTTTCCATATCCGTATATTTCGTGATAAACGGAAGCGACAGGTACAGGGTCCCGTCAATCATCCGGACGTCGCCGCTGCCTGTTCCATCCGCATAGGATTCCGTTACCAGTTCTGTCGGCGTCGTCACGTCAATCAGCTGTTCGTCCGTATCCTGATAGAAACGTTTATTGATGAGGGAAACCACCGTATCATAAGGGAAATAAACCGTTCCGTCGATAATTTTCCCTGCTGTTCCGCTCATTTCCGAATCAGCCGTGACCGCTGCCTGATCATCGGAAGTAATGCCGAAATAGGCATTCAGGTCCATATGCTGTTTGGATGGTGTCCGGCTCTGTACAAACCAGGCAATCACGCCGGCTGCCGCGACAACGGCGACCAGAATCAGAACGATCGTCACGGGTGCGGGCTGTTTTTTCATGCAAAACCTCCGTTTCCATTCATTATAGCAACATTGACCTTATTCGTCATCAGAATTTCAAAAAGATTCGGGATTGCTTTTTCAGAAAGATCTGCTTCTGCAGACGTCAAAAAGATTCCGGAAAGCATCCTCCGGAATCTCAGAAAAAGCACTTCCTTCCGCATGCACAGAATTCCCTGTCTCCGGTCGGAAGTGCCTGTTTTCAGTTTTCTCCTACAGTTCGATTCGGCTGAATGTGATGCGGACCAGACCTCCTTTATCATCGCGGCAGACATCTCTCATATAAGTGGCCGCTGTATCGTATGCCATCATTTCGGCCAGTTTCTTCGGCTTCACTTCCGAAGATTCCGGATAGCACAGGATGCATCCGTCGGCCCTGAGCTTCTTGAATTCCCTGCGATATGATTTGAATTTTTCGTGTTCGGAATTTCCCATAGACATGAAAACCCTTTCGTGAGAGTTTCGGCAGGCCTGTCCGATGAGACCATTATACGGCAGGGATGCGCGAAGGCAATGCCTTTCGCGCATCCTGACAAGATGATGGCATAACTTGAAAAAATACTGAAAACCGGAGACGGAAGAGGCGTCAGAAAGATGCTTCCACTTCCGCAAGGGTCGGGATGGAAGGAGCCGCACCGGAGCGCGACACCGCGATGGAGGAAGCTTTCGCCGCCAGGCGAAGGCCGTCTGCCGGGGACATTTTCCGGATAACGGATGCAATGAAGAAGCCGGTGAACGTATCGCCCGCAGCCGTCGTATCCACCACCGGCACCCTGAAGATCGGCTGTTTCACCCTGCCGCCGGCGTCCTGGTAAATGCACCCGTCCCCGCCGAGCGTCAGAACCGTCGCAGCCTTCGGATACTTCTCCTTCATGACATCCAGGATGCGGTCCGGATCTTTTTCTCCGCTGATCATCCCGCCTTCAATCTCATTGACGAAAAACAGCGAGACCTTGTTCAGGTCGCAGCTGTCCAGTCCCGAATCAAACGGAGACGGATTGAGTGCAATCATCATTTCCTGCTCAAAGGCGCGGTCGATGATATAGTCCAGATGATTGATTTCATTCTGCAGGAGAATCATGTCGCCTTTTCCGAAATAGGAAATGATCCTGTCCGCATCCTCTTTGGTCTGGCTCCTGTTGGCGCCGCCGAAAAGCAGGATGCTGTTCTGTCCGTTCTTATCCACCTGAATGATCGTATGGCCGCTCTTGCCGGGCACTTTTTTCAGATAATCCGTATGCACCCCGGCATCCCTGCACATCTGAATGAGAAGGTCTCCTTCTTCCCCCACCTGTCCCGCATGATAGACTTCCGCTCCCGCCTTCGCCAGGGCGATGGACTGATTCAGCCCCTTGCCTCCGGGAAATGTTTCCATTCCGGCGGTCGCCTCGGTTTCTCCTCCGGCGATGATATGGTCGACGCGATAGACATAGTCCAGGTTCAGGGAACCGTAGTTCAGCACTTTCATCCGATAAGCCTCCTTGGTAAAAAGTAATCATTCTGCTCCATTCAGAATAGCAGAATCCGTGATTTCCAACAAGATAAGCGCCCTGGAAATGTGAAAAAAGTCTAAAATCATTTACAGCTTTTGCCTGTGTGGTATAATTGCGATAAGGTAAAAGCTTATGAAAATCGAAAAACTGAACGACAACCAAATACGCTGCACCCTGACGTCCTCCGATCTGGCCGGACGCCAGATCCGGCTGAGCGAACTTGCCTACGGAACCGATAAGGCAAAAGCCCTCTTCCGCGACATGATGCTGCAGGCGCGCGCGGAATTCGGCTTTGAGGCGGACAACATTCCCTTGATGATCGAAGCGATTCCCGTCAATTCGGACAGCATCGTGCTGATTATCACCAAAGTGGAAGATCCCGAAGAGCTGGATACCCGTTTCTCGAAATTCACGCCGTCGGATGATTCTCCGGAACCGGAATACGAACCGCCGATTACCGGCGTGGACGATGTCATCGATGTTTTCCATAAAATGTATGACAGCCGGAACAAAACGCTCCAGAAGCTGAAGTCCTCCTCACCGGCGGCAGCCAGGGCTGCTTCCGTCAAGGGAGAAGTTCCCGTCGACCTCGTCAAGCTGTTCATGTTCGAGGACCTGGATACCGTCATCGATGTGACAAGGGGACTGAAGGGCTTCTACAAGGGCGTCAATTCCCTTTACCGGATGAAAAAAAGCGGAGTCTATCTCCTGGTGGTGCATCAGAGCCGGCATACTCCGGAAGAATTCAACAAAGTCTGCAACATCCTTTCGGAATACGGAAAAGGCATGGACTATACCGAAGCAAGCGAAATGCATCTCAAGGAGCATGAAGAGACGATTGCCCTCCGGAATGCCCTGCAGAAGCTTTCCGAACTCAGCTGAAAAAGACAGATCAGAAAAATAAAGAAGGTACCGGCCGCGGCCGGTACCTTCTTCTTTTCTTCCGCAGGAATTCCTGACGGTCAATTACTGCTTTGCTGATGTCAGATAATCGTTGATCTGTTTCTCAACGACGTCAGCATCTACGCCATGAACGAGGGCTGCTTCTTCAAGCGTCTCACCCTGGGATGCCGGGCATCCGATGCAGTGCATTCCCATTCCCATGAGAATCGGTGCAACGTTCATATCGACACGGAGAATTTCTCCGATTGTCATATCTTTCGTAATCTGTGCCATAGTCTGTATCCTCCTTGTTTTTCAGGTACCGGACTATTATAATCCGCCGTCCTGCGAAAAAGCAAGAGCTTTATGGCTCTTCTGCGGGGCATCGTCCTGTTTTTAGAAAAGTTTAAGATTTAGTCCTCCTTTTTTCTTGTATTTGCTTTTTGTTTAGACTAGAATAGGTGAGTAAACAATAACTTCTTTAAGGAGGATTGAAACATGGCATATGTAATTTCCGATGATTGCGTCAGCTGCGGAACCTGCGCAGGCGTTTGCCCGGCAGAAGCTATTTCCGAAGGTGATTCTCATTATGAGATCGACCCTGAGAAATGCCAGGACTGCGGATCATGCGCTGCTGCATGCCCGGTCGGAGCTATTTCCGAAGGAAAATAATCATCAACTCACAGAGAAAGCCGCATGCCGGAAAGGCATGCGGCTTTTTTATGCGCTCTCTGCGGCGCTCCGCTCCGCCTGCCTTGCTTCGGAGCGGTTCAGCTCACGGTAAGTCACAAAAATCACGGCTGCCGAGAAAATGAACGTCAGGATGTCGGATACCGGCATCGACCAGAGCACTCCGTCAAGTCCCATCCGGAGCGGGAGCAGCAGGGCGAACCCGACTCCGAAAACAACCTCCCTCATCATGGACAGTGCCGTCGACTCTTTTGCCTTGCCCAGCGACTGCAGGAAAATGAAGGCTGCCTTGTTGATGCAGGCAAAGACGATCATGCACAGGTAGATGCGGAAGGATTTGACTGCGAAGTCCGTGTAGAAAGTGCTTTCATTTGCCGCGCCGAAAAGATTGATGATGCCGCGCGGAAAGACTTCGACAATGATGAGGGCAATGCCGCCCACGCAGGCCTCCGCCGTCAGGATTTTCGTAAAGAGAGCCTTTGTACGGTCCGGCCTGCCCGCGCCCACGTTATATCCCACGACCGGAATGCAGCCGGCCGCCATGCCGACGACGATGGAAATGACGATCTGGAAGAATTTCATGACGATTCCGATGACCGCCATCGGGATCTGTGCATAATCGACCTGCCCGAAGACCGGATCCAGTGCTCCGTACTGCCGGATCATGTTGTTGATTGCCGCCATGGAGGCCACCAGCGAAATCTGCGAAAGGAAACTGGTCATGCCGAGCGGCAGGATCTTTGAAATGACAGCCCGGCTCAGGCGGAAATCCGAACGCTCCATTTTAATGGCCTTCATGTGGAAGAGATACCACAGCGAAAGGAAAGCCGTCAGTGCCTGTCCCATGATGGTGGCAATGGCCGCTCCTGCCATTCCCATGTGCATCGGGAAAATGAAGACCGGATCCAGGATGATATTCAGGACTGCTCCGGAAAGCGTGGAGACCATCGCAAACTTCGGGCTGCCGTCCGAGCGGATGATCGGGTTCATCGCCTGTCCGAAAACGTAGAACAGGATGCCGGCGGTGATCCACCAGAAATATTCCCTCGCAAACCCGAAAGTCTCCTCGTTGACCCTTCCGCCGAATGCCGTCAGGAGCGGATCCTCCAGCGCAAAGTAAAGCACGGTCAGCAGGATGCCGACTCCGAGCGAAAGAACAATGGCATTGGCCACCCCCTTCCTTGCATTTCCCGCCGTCCCGCGTCCCAGGCAGATGCTGACGTACGCGCAGGCGCCGTCGCCGATCAGGACCGCTGCCGCAAGAGCGATGACCGTCAGAGGAAAGACGACGGTATTTGCCGCATTGCCGTAGGATCCCAGATAGGACGCATTGGAAATGAAGAGCTGGTCGACGATGTTGTACAGCGCTCCCACCAGCAGGGAAATGATGCAGGGGATGCTGTATTTCCGGATCAGCTTTCCGACTCCTTCCGTCTCCAGGAAACGGTTGGAGCGGTCTGTTTCTTCTTCCGTGATCTGATTTTCTGCTTCCATAAGAATCTCCTTTTCTGCATAAAAAAAACAACGGGCAGTGTTATCAACCGGATTTACGTGATAAACACTACTCGTTGCTTAATCTTTTTTTACTTTGCGCGTAATTATAGCACGAAGATTTTTAAAATGTAAGCGGAATTTTCGCCGCTGCGGAAAAAGATTTCACCAAAGATTTACTCGTCCGCCAGTCCGAACGCCTCGTGGACCGCATTGACCGCACGCTCCGCATCCTTCTCATCGATCAGGACCGTAACGCGGATTTCCGAAGTTGAAATCATATTGATGTTGATGTCTGAATTGTAGAGTGCCTCAAACATCTTTGCCGCAACGCCCGGATTGGACATCATGCCGGCTCCGACGATGGAAAGCTTGGCGATGGACTTCTCGACATCCAGTTTCTTGAACTGCAGCCTCTCCTGGTTCTCGCTCAGGACCTTCAGCGCTTCGTCTACGTCGTCTTCCGTGCAGGTAAAGGAAATGTCCTTGGTGTCCTCACGGCCGATGGACTGGATGATCACGTCGACATTGATATTGTCCTTTGCCAGAAGATCGAACAGCTTGAACGCCACACCTGGCTGATTCTTGAGCCCAATGACGGAAATACGATCCGCACTCTTATCCAGCGCTACGCCGCTGACCAGCATTCTTTCCACTTTTACATCCTCCTTGACTACTGTGCCTTCCGAATTGTTAAGCGATGATCTGACAACAAGCTTGACGCCGTATTTCTTCGCCATCTCGACCGAGCGGTTGTGCAGGACTCCCGCACCCAGCGTTGCAAGATCGAGCATTTCATCATAAGTGATTTCTTTGAGCTTCCGTGCGTTCCTGACGATTCTCGGGTCCGCCGTGTAGACGCCGTCGACATCCGTGTAGATTTCGCAGGTATCGGCATGCAGGGCTGCGGCAAGCGCAACAGCCGTCGTGTCGGAGCCTCCGCGCCCGAGCGTCGTATAGTCATCGTATTTGTTGACGCCCTGGAAGCCGGTGACCAGTACGATCTTCCGGTCCTCAAGTTCATGCAGGATCCGCTCGCTGTCGATTCTCTTCAGGCGGGCATTTCCGTACGCGGACGTCGTATGCATCGCGATCTGGAAAGCGTTGAGGGAAATGGCCCTGACTCCGAGCGCGTCCATGGCCATCGCCATCAGGGCGACCGAAGTCTGCTCGCCGGTCGTCATCAGCATGTCCAGTTCCCTTTTCGGCGGTCTTGGGTTGATCAGTTTTGCAAGGCTGATCAGCTCATCTGTCGATTTTCCCATGGCTGAGAGCACGACGACGACATCGTTGCCTTTCTGATAGTCCTCGATGCAGCGTTTCGCCACGTTCATGATTCGTTCCGGAGTGCCGACTGAAGTGCCTCCGAATTTCTTTACTACGATCATAGGCTTCTTCTCCTTTTGAAGGCGAGGTTCATTTCTCGAATAAATGCTTCATCATGTTCGGACCGGCGCCGATGTCGTTTCCGCTCAGCCGTCCTTCTTTCTCATTGTATTTCCAGCTGTGTTCCTCCGGTGCCGTGCTGTCATAGAGAAGATACGGCACAGGATCCGATGTATGCGTACGGACCCGGATCGGTGTCGGATGATCCGGCAGTACGGCAATGCGATACGGTTCCCCGGAAGCATCCATCTTTTCTTTCACGATCCGGATGACGCGGCTGTCCAGGTTTTCGATTGCCTTCACCTTTTTCTCGACGCTTCCCTGATGACCCATTTCATCCGGAGCCTCGACATGGATGTAGGCGAAATCATATCCCCTGTTCAGGAGTGCATCCACAGCTGCTTCTGCCTTGCCCTCATAATTGGTTTCCAGTCCGCCGGTTGCGCCCTCGACCCTGACGATGTCCATTTCGGTTCCGACGCCCAGGCCTTTCAGCAGATCGACGGCTGAAATCATGACGCCCTTCTTCCCGTATTTTTTCTCAAAGGAAGAAAGCTGCGGCTTCGTGCCGGCTCCCCAGAACCAGAAGCAGTTCGCCGGGTTGAGGCCTTTCTTTTTCCGCTCAATGTTGATCGGATGATTCTTCAGCACTTCATTGGAATGCTTCATCATCGAAAGGAACGGTTCGGGCGGAAGGTACGGCCCGATGACCTCTCCCAGATGATCGTGCGGCTGCGACAAATCGACTGACTTGCCGTTGCTCCAGATCAGGCAGTGGCGGTAGGCCGTTCCCGGATAAAACTGAAACTCGTCATTCTCGATTCCCCTGACTGCTTCCTTCAGAAGAACCGTGGAAGTCTCCGTATCGATTTCACTGGAGCTGTGGTCGAGGATCGTCTTCTTCTCAAACGGCTCCGCGTCATCCAGTGTCACGATGTTGACCCGGTAGGAAACATCCGTATCCTTCATCGGAACCCCGATGGAAAGCGCCTCCAGCGGAGATCTCCCCGAATAGTACTGTTTCGGATCGTAGCCCAGGACGGAGAGGTTCGCGGTGTCGGAACCCGGCTTCATTCCCTGCGGAATCGTATGGACGATTCCTATTTCCCCGTGTTTTGCCAATTCATCCATGGCCGGAGTTGCGGCATATTCCAGAGGTGTCCTGTTTCCGAGCGATTCAATCGGCTCGTCAGCCATGCCGTCCCCGAGTACGAGTACATATTTCATGATTTCTTTTCCTTCTCCTTCAGAGCCAGCCATTTCAGATAAGCATTGATGTACGGATCAATCCAGCCGTCCAGTACCTTCTGTGCATTTGCCTGCTCTTCACCCGTCCTTAAATCCTTGATCAGCTGATAAGGCTGCAGGAAATAAGACCGGATCTGATTGCCCCATGCAATTTCCGTCACATTTCCGCGGATATCGGAAAGCTTCTCCGCGTTCTGTTCCTGTTTCAGCATGAAGAGCTTGATTTTCAGTTCTTCGAACGCCTTGTCCTTGTTCTGGAACTGGGAGCGTTCGTTCTGGCACGTAACGACAATGCCGGTCGGGAAATGCGTGATGCGGATGGCCGATGACGTCTTGTTGATGTGCTGGCCGCCGGCGCCCGACGAACGGTAGGTATCGATGCGGATATCTTTCGGATCAATATCGATGTCGAGATCTTCCTGGATATCCGGCATGACTTCGCAGGCAGAGAAAGAGGTCTGCCGCTTGCCGTTTGCATTGAACGGGGAAATACGGACCAGCCTGTGGACGCCGTGTTCGGATTTCAGCATTCCGTAGGCATTGACTCCGTTGACCTGGAAGGTCACGGACTTCAGGCCGGCTTCATCGCCTTCCAGAAGATCGAGGACTTCGACGGTATAGCCGTGGGATTCCGCCCATCTGGTATACATGCGGTAAAGCATGTTCGTCCAGTCCATCGCTTCGGTTCCGCCGGTGCCCGCATGAAGCGTCATGATGGCATTGCAGCCGTCATATTCACCGGAAAGAAGCGTGCGGATGCGGGTGCTTTCAAAGTGCTGCCGGAAAGTGCTCATCATTTCCTGAGCCTCCGGAATATACGAAGCATCCGGCTCCTCATTAGCCATGTCAATCAGCGTCTCGAGATCTTCCTTCTCCGAGACGAGCCTGCTGTAATTGGAAATATCTTCCTTCAGTGCGCCGAGCGTCTTCATTTTCTCCTGAGCTTTCTCAGGATTGTCCCAGATTCCCGGCTCTTCCATTTCTTTATTTAATTCCTGGATCCGCTTCTCTTTTGAAGCGATGTCAAAGTGAATCCCTCATTTCAACTAATGGCTCCGTGTACGAACTGAGCTCGTACTTAATCGGCTCTAACTCGACCATCGTCTCACCCTCTTTCATATGTGTACAGCTGTCAGAAAATTATCCCATACATAATAACCGAAAAAAACTGACAGCGCAAGGGGAAAACCGAAGAACCGCGGGGACGGGGGTGGTGGTTCCATCAGCTGATGGAACCACCACCCCCGTCCCCGCGGTTCTCAAAGAATAATTTCCCGGCCCATGGCAAATGACCAGATGATTTTCTGCCTGACCGGCATCCCGGTCGCCTTGTTCAGTGCTTCCGCGTAGGCATCCAGCTGAATTTTATAGCGCCGGATGAGTTCCTCAGCGGAATGGGTAAGATCCGTTTTGTAATCGACGAGCACGATGCCGCCGTCTTCCTCAAAGAAAGCATCAATGATTCCCTGCACAAGGACTTTTTCTTCCGAAGTCCAGGCCGGGTCGATCCGGTCGGCCGTCACTTCCATCACAAATGGCTGCTCGCGGCGCAGCGTGCCGTTCTTCTGGGCTGCCGCCATCCGCCGGCCGAGCGGGCTTCCCGCAAATTTCCGGATATCCGCAGGATTGATGCAGGCCGCTTCCTCCGGCGTCAGCCACTTCTTCCCGGTGCAGGCTGCCAGCTGGGCAGGGAAATCATCCGGTTCCGCATCTTCCGGATAGACCAGTCTTGAAAGGAACCGGTGGTAAGCTGTTCCGCGGTCAGAACCGGTCATCGCCGTTTTCTCTTCACCCTTTTTCATGAATTCCGGCACCAGCGGAATGATATCCGGTTCCGTATACTTTTCCCAGGTGCCGTCCTCTTCCTCGATTTCCGCCTTTTTCAGGTCGGAAACCGAAACCTTGACCGGAATGTCCCGGCGTTCCGTATAGGGATAGGAATACGAGAAGCGTTCCCCGATGACCCGTCTTGCATCGGCATCCGTCACCCGGTCCGGGTTCCATTCCCTCAGACTAAGAAGAATGTCTTCCTTCTGACTGCCCGTCCGGATTTCCGTGCCCAGAAGCCCCGACGGATTCACCGGCATCATGACGACCGGATAAACAATCTTCCCGGCTCTTTCATTTTCCGCAAGGAGATTGTCTGCCGCCGGAAGGATCCAGTCCCAGACATTGGAGGCCCCGAGAATGGAGCCGTAGGGAAGATGTCCGTTCTTTTCCGGTTCAATCCGTTTCTCCGCAATCTTCCCGTCATTCTTTACGATGCCGCACAGAATCAGCTTCAGCTTGGCGCGGGTCAGGGCTACGTAAAGCACGCGCAGTTCTTCGCCGACCGCTTCTTCCAGAAGTTTCTGGCGGACAGAAAGCCTCTTCAATGTCGGATATTTGATCCGTTTCTCAAAGTCCACGTAGGCAGAAGCAAATCCGAAGTCCGGATGGATCAGGACATCGCCGTTCAGATCCTGCCGGTTGAAGCCTTTGGAAAATCCGGCCGCAAAAACAACCGGGTATTCGAGTCCCTTGCTTTTATGGATGCTGATGATCCGCACCGTGTCCTCATTTTCACCGAGGGCGGACGCTTCGCCGAAATCGACATCGTATTTCTGCATTTTCCGGATGTAGCGGATGAAATTGAAAAGGCCGATGTAGCTTGTCGATTCATAGGAGATTGCCTTTTCAATCAGCATGCGCACATTGGCCGATCTCTGCGCACCGCCCGGAAGCGCGGAAATGTAATCGCCGAATCCGGTCCCGGTGACGACCTTCGAAATGAGCTCGTGCAGCGGCGTATAGGCAGCCGCTTCCCGGTATTCCGAAAGCGCCGTGAAAAATGAAGCCAGTTTTTCTTTCAGTTTTTCATCTTCTCCGTACTTCGCATAGCGCTTTGCGCAGCCTTCCAGGTCCGCCGGCGCCTTCTCATCTTCCGGAACCTTCTGACTCCGGATGCGGGAAAGTTCATCCGCAGAAAGACCGACCATGGCGGAACGCAGGACCGAAGCCAGAGGAATGTCCTGTTTCGGATTGTCGATGACCGACAGATAATTCAGGACGGTCACGACTTCCGGTGCCGTGAAATAACCCGTCCGTGCGGTACTGAAAGAAGGGATCCCCCTCTCGGCGAAAATGCGCGCAAACGGTTCCGCCCATCCCTCCATCGTGCGGAGAAGAATGACGATATCGTGATAGGCGACCGGTCTCATTTCCCCGGTCTCTTCGTCCCTGATGGTTTCTCTGCCGACCATCGCGGCAATCCGTTCCGCAACAGCCCGGGCTTCCAGCTCCCTCTGTGCTGCTGCCCTCGTGTCCTGCAGAACGCTTCCCCCGTCGGAAAGCTCCTCATCGGTAAAGACCGTCATGATTTCAACATCCTTGTCCAGTCCGCCTTCGGAAGCATTTCCCATGACGTCGTCGCTGGAGAGGGCCGCCCGGTCATCGTATTCGACACCTCCGATTTCGCGTCTCATCAGCTGGCTGAAAAGGCCGTTCACTGTCTCAATGATTTCATGGCGCGAACGGAAATTCTTATGCAGGTCGATCCGCATGCCGCCGTCATTGTTTTCATAGCGGCGGAACTTTTCCATGAAAAGATCCGGGCGTGCCTGACGGAAGCTGTAGATGCTCTGCTTCACATCGCCCACGCAGAAATAATTATCTTCTCCGTCTTCGATGCGGCTCACTGCCGTCAGGATTTCTTCCTGCAGGTAATTGCTGTCCTGATACTCATCGATCATGACCGTGCGGAACCGCTCCGCAAGTTCCTTCGCGGCCGGCGTGCGTTCCCCGTCCCTGCGCAGGATATCCAGTGCGAAATGTTCCAGATCCGAAAAGTCAACGATGTTCTTTTTCCGCTTCTCTTCCGCAAATGCTTTCATGAAGCGTCCGGTCAGTTCGATCAGCATGTCCATGGGAGCCGCGCTCTTCTTCTGAAATTCCGCAGCCAGCTCCGGGGCGATCGGGAAGCAGCTGTTTCTCAGTTCATCCGCAATGCCGGCAATCTTATCCCGGTTTGCCATATACTGGTCTTTGAGATCTTTGCTCTCGTCTTTCGCCAGCCTTGCACCCGAAAGATTCGGCTTGGAGAACCCGGAGGTAAGCTGAAAGCGCTTTCCGTAGTCATCGCCCGCCTGATCCATTTCCGTAAAAAAGGAAAGATAGGCGGCATAGTCTTCCAGGTATTTTCCGTGAGGCCCTGCAGGCTCCTCAAGGATGGCGCCGTTCTTCTTAAGAAGAAGGAGTGCCCGCCCGATCAGGTCGTCTGCATTTCTCCACAGTTCCTTCATCCATGATGCACGGCTGATTTCGCCGGAAGCCTCCGAAGCATTGTCGCTGCGGCACTTCTCCAGCCATTTTTCCGGGTAGGGATTGCTCACGGCTGCACTGTAGGCTCTGAGGATGAGGTCTTCCATATTCTTTTCGGATTTTCCCGTCGCGAAGGTCTCGACAAAAGAACGGAATTTCTCATGGAATTCCGGATCTTCCCCGGCATAAGCCTCTTCCAGTACCCCGGCCAGGACATCCGATTTGATCAGTTCATCTTCGCCTTCCTCCGCGATGCGGAAGCCGGGATCGAGGTCGATCCGTCCGACATAGCTGCGGACGACAAATGCGCAGAAGCCGTCGATGGTCGTAATCTGGGCATTGTGAATCAGCGTCATCTGCCGCTGCAGATGGTCGCTGTCCGGATCTTCTTCCAGGGCTTCCGCAATCCGGTCGCCGATGCGCCGCTTCATTTCCGCGGCAGCCGCCCGGGTAAAGGTCACGATCAGGAAATCATCAATGTCCGCCGGATTCTTCGGATCGGTAAGAAGGTTCAGAATGCGCGCAACCAGCACGGCCGTCTTTCCTGATCCGGCTGCCGCGCTGACGAGAAGATTCCGTCCTCTCGTTTCGATTACCTTCTTCTGATCATCTGTCCATTTCATGTCTGCTGTCTTCCTCACGGTTTCATTTCATCGCAGATCAGCTGCATTGCTTCATCCTGCTTCATCGCCGGGAGCGTCCGGACTTCATAGCCGGGTACGCGCCTGTCAAATCCGCATACTTCCGCATAAGGACAGTAGGTGCAGGGCGACTCGCCCTTGTATTCGACCGGACTGACCGAGGCTTCCCCGTCCAGGATTTCCGTGCCGATTTCGCGGACTTTCCTGCTGACAAAGCCTGTCAGGCTTCCGAAGGCTTCCGGGTCGATGCAGCCGGCATTTTTATACGGAGTGCCGTCCTTCTTCAGCTGGACCGGAAGGATATCCGACTTGGTGCTGTCTTCGTCCAGCGAACGGTCCAG
The DNA here is from genome assembly GCA_022647575.1 of Lachnospiraceae bacterium. Lineage (GTDB taxonomy): Bacteria > Bacillota > Clostridia > Lachnospirales > Lachnospiraceae > Chordicoccus. The sequence goes on from JALCKY010000002.1 coordinate 304,565, forward strand.
ATGGGAAATCACGTTCCGGTCGGAGGAAATGATTCCGGATGCGCTCAGGTCCTTCAGGATTTTTCTCCTGATTTCGTCTTCACCGGCCGAAGCATCGTAATTCTCGATCGGATCCTTGATCTGGAAATAGAAGATGCCTGCCGGAACCGTCTGTCTTCCTTCCCTCTGAAGCATTTCCTGCGCCGCGTTCAGATAGAGAATCAGCTGGAGCTGCAGTCCGTAATACGTCTTTGCAAGATCGAACTTCGTGCTTCCCGTTTTATAATCGATGATCTTCACATAGTCGGTTATTCCGTCCGGGCAGGTGTCGATGCGGTCGATCCTGCCGGTAATGGTCATTTTTCTTCCTTCGCCCAGGTCGAATTCCGTCGATTTCAAAAAGGCATCGCTCAGGCTGAACTCTGCTTCTGCACCTGCCGGGGAAAAGTCCCCGCGGCGAAGCTGCTCCTGCATGGCCCAGACGGAAGTCTTCATCAGCCTCTGCATCCGTTCGATTTCATAGGCACTGCGGGCACTGCTTTTCAGGATGTCATAACCGTAATCGCCCGATGCTTCACGGATGCATTCGGAGCAGAGGCGGTCCCTGTCCGCATCAGAAAGCTCGGTCCATTTCCTGCCGGACTTCTGCACCTTCTGTGAGAAAAGTTCCAGGGCGCGGTGGATCACGTTGCCGCGGTCCATGCCGGTAAATTCATATTCTTTCCGTTCTTTGAGCTTCAGGCCGTACTCCGCGAAATGTGCAAAGGCACAGGCAGCGAATTTTTCCAGACGCGTTGCCGAGTTGCGCAGGACGCTTCCGTAGAGGGCGGAGGCAGCTGCTTTCCCGATCTGGTCATGCGGATTGCGCCGGGAGGCCGCCTCAAGAAGCATCCTCACCCGGTCCGCGTAAAGCGGATTCTTCCGGTACCAGGAATACAGTTCAAACCATTCCGGCGGCGGCACGGCATCGCGCAGTCTGATGAGGCCCTCTGAAAGGATCTCCAGACCGTCGACAGGCCGTTCGCTTCTTTCAAGAATGCTTTCGTCTTCCACCCCGACCGTAAGTCCCGGGAATATTTTTTTCACGGAACCGATCAGATAGGCAGGACGGAGAACGCTGCCCTGCGAATCGGAAATGCTGTAGGTCAGGTAAAGCATGCGCGTAGGTTTCGTCAGGCTCATGTAAAGATAAAAACGCTGGATATACATTTCCTGTCTCGGCGACGGCCGAAGCTCGACGCCGTTTCCGGAAAGGATACGACGGTCTGCCTCGGAAAGAAGACCGCCTTCATTTGCCTGCTTCGGAATCAGGCCTTCATTTACGCCGGCGAAGAAAAGAACCCGCACATCGCTCAGGCGGCTTCTCTGCATATCCCCGATCAGGACCTGATCCGTTCCCGGCGGGATAATGCCGATTTTCTCCTCGGAGAATCCTGCTTCCAGCAGCGTCCGGAAATCGGCCATCGGCATTTTCTCGTCGCCCAGCACGTCGACCAGCTTGTCCAGAAGATGCATGATCCTGCCGAATACCTGCGCATACTCGCGCGCCAGGTCGGACCGGCCGTTTTCACGGAAATAATTCTCTCTCCCGCTGAGTTTCTCCTGAATCCTGCTTCTGACGCAGAACTCATAGACGGCAGCGGTTTTCTCCCGGACCGTCGAACCGCGCCTGGCCAGCGCATCGGCGAGCTCATCCAGAAGCCCTGCCGTTTTTTCACGGGCCGCATCGATTGAAGGAACTTCCGCCGGATCCTCTCCCTGATAGACCAGGACCCATTTGCTGCGCCATTTTTTCTTTCCCCTGATGCCGAGCGCGATGACGTAATTTTCAAGAGAATCGATCTCGTCCTCCGTAAGGTCGCTCATGCCGGTCTTCAGCATCCGGAAGATGCTGTCATAGGAATAATTTTCCGTGCAGGCTTCCAGTGCTGCCCGCAGGTATTCCACGAACGGATTGTGGATCAGCGCACGCTTTTCATCGATGAAGAACGGAATATCCTCCTCTGAGAAAACCTGGCGTACAATGCTCCCGTAGGAGGGAAGATCTCCCGTGATAACCGCAAAATCCCGGTAGCGCATCTTATCTTCACGGACCATGCGGCTGATCTGTCTTGCGATATAGGAGACCTCGCGCCGGGGACTGCCCGCCGCAAAAATCCGGATGTCCTGCTGGTTTCCGGGGCAGACATCTCCGCGGAAACGGAACAGGTTCCTTTCAAGAAACGCCAGGGGCTTTGCGGAAACTGCTGCATTTTCCGTGAGGATGACCGGCTCTTCAACCGGCACCTTCGCCGCTTCCGCCAGCGAGACAAGCGTACGGATCATCACCGAGCTCATGTGGAAAAGATCCTGTTCCCTGCAGGCGGAACGCCAGTCTTTTCTCGTGTCAAAAGTCACGGTGACGGCGATCCTTCCGGCAATCGGCAGGAGCCTGCGGATCAGCTTGATCTGAATCGGCGTAAATCCGGTAAAGCCATCGAAGGCGATCGTGCTGCCGTAAAGCAGCTGCGACTGACCGGCGACGCGGCACAGGACATCCGGAACTTCTTCCGCCGTCATATAGCGGTCGGAAAGATATTCCCGGAAATCCGAATAAATGACGGAAATGTCCCTGAGCTTTCCGGAAAGCTGCGTTCCGATTTTCCCTTCCGAAATTTTTGAAAGTTCTTCCGGCGCAATGTCATACTGCGTCAGCTCGGAAATGACCGATTTCATTTCCGCGATGCTGCCGGGCCGCTGCAGCTTCCGGCCGAAAGAAGGCAGGTTCTTCTCTTCATCCAGTGCAATTTTCTGCAGGACGAAGCTCTTGCCGATTTCTTCCAGAAGTTCTGTTCCGACGCCGCCGACTTCATCAAAGACACGGTAAGCCAGACGTTCAAACGAAAGCACGTCGATGTTCAGAATGCTGCCGCCCGGATGTGCAGACACCAGCTGTTTCTGGGTCTGCATCGTGAACTGCTCCGGCACGATCACCAGAAACCGGTCCCTGGGATGTGAAATTGCTTCCTTCAGGATTTCATCCAGGAGGACATGTGTCTTGTCTGCCCCGGAATTCCCGAGTATAAGCTGAAGTGACATGAAATGCCTTTCCCTTTTTCAGTTTTCGTCGGAATAGGCTGAATCCTCTGCATCAGGCTCGAATACCGGCGAAGAGGAGTCCAGTTCAAGAATCCGGTCGGATTCCTGTTCATCCATTTCTCCGATTGTACGCATGCGGCTTGAAAGCCGTGCAGTCCGGTTATGAAGATCATCCGTCATCGAAACGGCATCGCTCAGTTTCTTCTGCGTCTTCTCCACCGCATCGTTCATGCGGCCGACCTGGGCTTTCACCGCCTCCAGAAGCTTCATGACTTCCACGCTCTTTCTGGAAAGCGCGATGTTGCGGAAACCGACCTGCAGGCTGTTGAGAACCGCCGTAATCGTCGTCGGTCCTGTAATGACCACGCCTTTTTTCTGGCAGTCTTCCGAAAGCCCGTCAATGCGCAGCACTTCCGAATAAAGTCCTTCCGTCGGCAGATACATGAACGCATAGTTCGTCGTGCGCGGCGGATCCAGATACTTCGAGGAAATGGTCGCGGCCTCATCGCGGATCCGGTTCTTCAGCTCGCTGACCGCGGCTGCCGTCGCATCGGGATCGCCCTTTTCCGAGGCATCCACGATCTTGTTGTAAATGTCCGAAGGCAGTTTGGCATCGATCGGCAGGAAAACATTTCCGTCGCTGCCGTCTGCCGCCGGGAATTTCACGGCAAATTCCACGCGGTCCGAAGAATTCTTTTTGGTGGCAATGTTCATTTCATACTGGTTCCTGGCCATCGTCTGTTCCAGAATGCGGCCAAGCTGCACTTCTCCCCAGCTTCCCCTGGTCTTGACATTGGAGAGCGTCTTGTTCAGATCTGCAACGCCCCCGGAAAGGTCCTTGAGCTCACCGAGAGATTTATAGAGATTGCCCAACTGCTCCGTCACTTTCGAGAAATTCGTATCGAGACGTTCATTGAGCGTTTTGTCAAGCTTCCTGTCGACGACGCCCTGCATCTCGTTCAGCTTTTCTTCGTTGGATTTCTGAAGCTTCTCGATGGATTCCGTGAGAGTCCTGACGATTGCTTCCTTCTGGTTTGCATTTTCCTGAATGATTTTCTGAAGAGATTCATTCTGCCGGTCTGAAAGTTCCCGCAGGGACTGCGTCTGACGGTCCGTCAGGTTCTGCAGGGATTCAGTCTGCAGCTTCGAAGAAGTCAGCAGCTGTTCAGACTGCGTTTTCATCCCGGAATTCAGGCTGCCCGTAATTTCCGTACGGAGCGTCGAATTGAAAGCCGCATTCGTGCGCGTGGATTCATTCATGGAATCGCGGATGCTCTGCAGCTCATCACGCAGGCTCTCCGTCCCGGAACCGGCCGCGTTCTTAGCCTGCCTCATGAGCAGGACAATACCGAGAATGAGCACTGCAGCCAGCAGCACCGCGATGAAGATCAGAATTGCCGTGTCGTTCATATACATAACCTCCGTCTACTGTGCCATTATACCACAAGAACCACGGGGACGGGGGTGGTGGTTCAGGAACCACGGGGACGGGGGTGGTGGTTCCCCGCCCGTTCCGCCGCTCCGTTCTGCCGCTCCGTTCCCCGCGCTGTATTTATTCTAAAAATTTCGCGATCTGCTTCCGGCTGATGCCGAGCAGTCGGGCGATCTGCCGGAGGGAGCAGCGGGCCTCTGTCATTTTTCTCAGAATGCACCCTTTCTTCTCTTTGGAAAAGAGCGCAAAGTCAGCCGGGTTCTCCGTTTCGGAAACCGTCCGATAGACATTCAGCGCTCTCGCATCGCTGATCAGCGGCTGTCGTTCTTCATTTTCCAGAACAAGTCCGTCCTGTCCGTTGGTATGATTCAGACAGCGGATAAGATCTGTCTGATTCATTTGCGAAATGCTGCAGACTCTTGCACTGTCCGTCAGTTCTTTCGGCGTTCCAAATGCATACAGGCTGCCCCATGGATAGCGGAATGCCTCCCGGCAGAGACCGGCTTTCACCGGATTATAGGCGATATAACGCAGAACACACAAATAATACGCTGTATCTTCGACAGGTTTGCTGAGGAATCTGTCATTAAAAACCGGACCGATCCGTTCATATTTCGTATTGTAGTATCTGGCGTAGCGCGTATCAATTCCATGCATAAAAGAGGAAATACAAGATCCCTCGCTTTCTGAAATGAGCAGATGGACATGATCGCTCATAAGGCAGAACGCATGGAGCGTAAAAGTACCCTCTTCAAGAGCATACTGAAGCAGTCTTAAGTATTGATGCCTGTCTTCATCGTCAAAGAATAGATCCTGGCGGTTCGCACCGCGCTGCATAACATGAAAGATACCTGTCGTACTCGGCAGGCGCGAAACTCTTGGCATATTTTTCCTCAGATAAAATGGGATGGATGGAAAATGGGACAGATGAAAAATGGGATGAATGGAATTTGAAAGATAAGAGATGAAACTGATTATAAACCTGGCAGAATGGATTGTTCAAGAGTTATTATGAGGACGGGAGTGAACCACCACCCCCGTCCCCGTGGTTCCATTAAAGATCGCAGTTATTGACCGTTCTCGGGAACGGAAGAACGTCACGGATATTCGACATGCCGGTCATGTACATGACGCAGCGCTCAAAGCCGAGGCCGAAGCCGGCGTGACGGGTCGTGCCGTATTTCCGGAGATCCAGATAAAAATCGTACGTGTCAATGTTCATTTTCAGCTCCTTCATCCTGCCGAGGAGCTTATCGTAATCTTCCTCTCTCTGGGAACCACCGATGATCTCGCCGATGCCCGGAACCAGGCAGTCCATTGCCGCGACGGTCCTGCCGTCCGGATTCAGCTTCATGTAGAAAGCCTTGATTTCCTTCGGATAATCGGTCACGAATACCGGACCCTTGAAGACCTTTTCCGTCAGATAGCGCTCATGCTCGGTCTGCAGGTCAACTCCCCAGGAAACCGGATAGTCGAATTTCTCCCCGGACTTGAGGAGCAAGTCGATAGCTTCCGTATAAGTCACGTGTGCGAATTTTGCGGCAGCGACTCCTTCCAGTCTTTCAATGAGGCCTTTGTCCACAAAGTCGTTGAAGAACTTCATTTCCTCCGGCGCATTTTCCAGAAGATAGCGGATGATGTATTTCAGCATGCTTTCAGCGCAGTCCATGTCGTCGGAAAGATCTGCAAATGCGATCTCCGGCTCAATCATCCAGAACTCGGCGGCATGCCGTGCCGTATTCGAATTCTCCGCACGGAACGTCGGCCCGAAAGTATAGATCTTACGGAAAGCCTGCGCGAAAGTCTCGCCGTTCAGCTGTCCGGAAACCGTCAGATTGGTTTCCTTTCCGAAGAAATCCTTGGAATAGTCAACAGATCCGTCAGCCGTCTTCGGCGGATTGTTCAGATCCAGCGTCGTCACCTGGAACATTTCCCCGGCGCCTTCGGCATCGGAGCCCGTGATCAGCGGAGTATGCACATAGACGAATCCATTTTCCTGGAAGAATTTATGGATGGCATAGGCAATGAGCGAACGGACGCGGAACACAGCCTGGAACGTATTCGTCCTCGGGCGCAGATGCGTCATCGTGCGCAGGTATTCCAGCGAATGGCGTTTCTTCTGCAGCGGGTAATCCGGCGCGGAATCGCCTTCGACTTCCACGGTATCCGCCTGGATCTCAAACGGCTGCTTTGCCTCCGGTGTCGCAACCAGCGTACCGGAAACAATGACGGCTGCACCGACGTTCAGACGGCAGACCGCATCGAAATTTTCCATCTGGTCATGGAAGACAACCTGCAGCGTTTCAAAGAACGTGCCGTCATGCACAACCATGAATCCGAATGATTTTGAATCGCGGATGCTTCTGACCCAGCCGCCGATTTTGATTTTCTGATTGAGATATTTCTGCGTATCCTTATAGATTTCCCTGACCGTAATTAGCTTTTCCATTTCAGAATGATCCTCCGTATGAATCAATATTATAGGGGCAAATGAGGCAATTGTCCAATACTACAGGCAGTTTCATTTCCCATCTGAGAATCCGAAAGACAATTTTATTTCACGGTTGACACGCTCCTGCAAACAGGCTATCATAGAGCCGTTGCTGGGGGAGCCCCTTGGGGCTGAGAATGTGCAGCGCACATAACCCTTATTACTTGATCCGGATCATACCGGCGTAAGGAGGCACTCATATGCTGAATTTCTTTGTCACGTCTAACGGCGACGGAAGCTTTACCCTGTCGACCGGCGGCTATTTCGTCGCAGCCATTATCTGTTTTCTCATCCTTATCCTGATTTCCGCCATTGCAGGAAAAAAGAAAAAAGTCGATGCCAAGAAACTTGCTTTTGCCGCAGCGGCCATTGCGCTTGCCGTCGTCGCTTCGTTCATCAAGATCGTCCATTTCCCGATGGGCGGTTCCCTGACTCTGTGCTCCATGCTTTTTGTCACGCTGATCGGATACTGGTACGGTCCCTATGTCGGCATCATGGCCGGCGTGGCCTACGGTCTTCTGCAGCTCATCATCGATCCGTATATCCTGAGTATCCCGCAGCTGCTCGTCGATTATCCGTTTGCTTTCGGAGCACTCGGAATCTCGGGCTTTTTCTCGAATAAGAAGCACGGACTTCTGATCGGCTATCTCTTCGGAGTGCTCGGACGCTATTTCTTCGCAGTCTTATCGGGCATCATTTTCTTCGGCGTCTATGCTGCTGACTGGAACATGTCCCCGGTCATCTATTCTCTTTCCTACAACGGAGTTTACATCGGAGCCGAGGCGGCGCTGACAGTCGTCATCCTCCTGATCCCGGCAGTCGCGAAAGCACTGACGCAGGTCAAGAACCAGGCCCTGGCCTGACTCCTGATTCCGCTGTAAATCCATGCTTCTCTCTGCAGGATGTCTGTCATTCCGCTCTGCCGCAGCAGCCATGATCTGCATTCCGCTCTGCCGCAGCAGCGTGATCTGCATGCTGCTTCGCAGAAATCGTCCAGGACCTGTGCCTGACTCTGCGGGATGCCATCCTGTGAAAACATTGGCGGAGACGGCCTGATTTCCGATAACTGAATCACAGAATCATCCCCCTCCGAGGACCGTTCAAACAAAGTGCGTTCCGCAGGAGGGGGATGTTAGATTCTGTGATGAAGTTATCTGGAAATCGTGACGCCGGAGCCAGTTTTCACGGGAGGCATTCCGCAGGGAAGGCACACGTCTGAGCCTTCAATTTCTGCTAAGTAGCCCGCCACCGTTTTACTTCAGATTCTCCGGGTTGCAGCAAAGCAGTTCCTTCACGACGAACATTCCGTCCTTGCGGATCAGCTTATCATCGAAATACACTTCGCCGCCGCCATAATCTTTTCTCTGGATCCACACCAGGTCCCAGTGCAGCGCGCTGTGGTTTCCGTTCGGTGCTTCATCGTAGCAGGCTCCCGGCGTGAAATGGATCGAGCCGCTGATCTTCTCGTCAAACAGGATATCCTTCATCGGATGCAGCACATACGGATTGATCCCGAAAGAGAACTCCCCGACATAGCGTGCGCCGGCATCCATATCAAAAATCTTATTGATGCGTTCCGTATCATTTGCCGTCGCCCTGACAATCTTTCCGTCCTTGAACGTCAGGCTGATTTTCTCAAACGTGAAGCCCTGCATCAGGCTCGGCGTATTGTAGGAAATGGTGCCGTTGATGGAATTCTTTACCGGTGCCGTGAAGACTTCGCCGTCCGGAATGTTCAGCTCTCCCGCGCACGGAATGGCCGGAATCCCCTTGATGGAGAAGCTGATGTCCGTGTCCGGTCCGACCATTCGCACCCTGTCCGTTTTCTCCATATATCTGACGAGCGCCTTCATGGCCTTGCCCATTTTCGCATAGTCCAGACAGCAGACCTTATAATAAAAATCTTCAAAAGCTTCGACCGACATGTTGGCAGACTGCGCCATCGAGGCGTTCGGATAGCGCAGGATGACCCAGCGCGTCTTCGGCACGCGGATCTTCATATGCACCGGAGTCTGGTAAAGCTTCTCATACATTTCCATGCGGTCCTGGGGAACATCCGAGAACTCCGCCGCGTTGTCCGCGCCGCGCACGCCGATGAAGCAGTCCATCGCCTTCATTTCCGCGGCATCCAGCTTTGCCTGGAATTTCAGCTGCTCTTCATCCGCGTGGAACAGGATTTCGCGTTCCACTGCCGTATCCCGGAAATGAACAAAAGGACGGCCGCCCGCTGCGTAGACTTCCTTGATGATTGCCCGGGCAAGCTCTGTCGTATCCTTTCCGACATACTGAATGTAGACCTTGTCGCCTTTGCCGCATTTTACAGAATAATTCACCAGGCTTTGAGCCAGCTGTACATTTCTTGAATCCATTTATGATCCTCCTTTGACCGTCTGATCCGGTTCGATATAAGTTAAGAAGACGTTTCCGCCGTTCGCAAACTCTGTCTTGCTGTCATTGATTCCGTACCAGTAATGTTCGCCGGTGTCATAATTATAAAGTCTTGTATTGTAGCGGTTGTACCCGACAATCAGGACTGTGCCCCCGTCGGAAGTCCTGGCAATGACTGGATGTCCTTCGCTCACCTGATAGAGAGCTTCCTCCAGCGTGCAGCCGGTCAGGTTCATGACCGTGCCTGAGTCGCCCAGAGTGCTCTGAAGATCCGCCGCGTTCAGCGTCTGCGCTTTGAACGCCTCCGCAATTTCATCATTTCCGAGTTCCGCTTCCGTGTCCGTATTTCCCCGCTCGTAAATGTACTGGCCTTCCTGATTGACGACGACTCCGACTCCGGCGTCCGCTTCCTGGACGGCCTGTGAAGGATCCGTGCAGATATCGGAAAGTGCTCCGTAAGTATAGACGTAGTAAAGCTTATACGGATCCGAAGACGGAACTCCCGGATCAACGCTGTCCGAGCCCGGAGAGCGGATCTGCATTTTGCTGACCAGCGGCGAAAGGTTCTTGACCGTGACAGACATTTTCAGCGTAATCACGGTTCCCTGGCGCTTTGTATTTTTCGCGCTGATGGTCACGCCTGCTGCGGATGCCTGTTTATTGTTCATGATGTTGTCCGTCGACCCGGAAACATAATTGCCGTCCGCATCCTTTGTGACGCGGTCCAGTTCAATCAGTCCTGTTTTGATCGTGATGCCGCTGATCCAGTAATTGTCCGGATCGTAAGTCTTGACGACGGTTCCGTCAATCGACATGATGACCAGTTTTTTCATGACGAAGAACGTGTCGCCGGCCGGCCGCGTAACCAGGTCTCCCTGATTGGCAATGCCGTAGACGAAGTCCTCATTGATGAAGCCGACCGTGCGCAGGTAGGTTCCGCTCTCCGCCGCGACCGACTGTTTGGATTCCGTATCCAGATCCATCAGCGTCAGGTTCGTCGAGCTGTCTGGCTTCATTTCATCCATCCAGGCGATCTTGTCCTGCGAAGATGCGGAAACGAAGCAGTCCGGATCGATGTCCGTCAGAATTTCCGAACAGGAGCGCGCCGTCAGGTCGATGCGGTAGACCGCCCGTTCCAGATAAAGGAAGCAGACTCCCGAAGGATTCACATAGCACAGCCTGCTGATGTCTTGTTCCAGATATTCGCTCGATTTGGCAAATGGAATGAAGGCTTTCTCCTCGACGTAGTATCCCTCGCCCGAGAAATGACACAGGGCCACCCCCTGTTTTCCTTCATGATCTCCCCGGTTCATATAGCCGTACACAAGAAAATCAATATCCCCGCCGTCTTCGACGCGGATGATCCGGATTCCGTAATCGCTGTGATCGTATCTTTCGTCGCCGCTTTCATCGTCCTGATGGAAAGAAAAGACCTGTGAAATCTTCTGGGCTGTGTTGTTGAACTCCCACAGGGCTCCGTCCTGGACAAATGCCACGATATTGCCGTTCTGGTTTGTTTCGTACGGAACGTCCTTCGTTGAAATTCCCAGCTCGACTCCGTCTGTCGATACGGACGGAAGGTTCTCCGGGTCGAAGCACTGCAGGGCTTTCCGGTTGAAATTAAGGACCATCATGCGGCCGTTGTAATAGCGCAGGCGGTAAAATTCCCACACATGGTAATACTCCGTCCTGTTATTTTCATCTTCGGCGCTGATCAGATAATTCATGACGATGGAGCAGGTCTGGGAATTGATTTCCTTAATCGACGGAACCGCCTTCCGGATGATCCGCGGGTTCAGCGAACCCCAGGTCAGCTGGTCAAAAGTCGATTTCAGGTTGACGCTGGTATAGGAGGTATTGGTGACGGTCTCGTCCGTCTCCAGATATGTATTGAGGTTTGCCGCTCCGGATTTGTTCGTACAGGTTTCATAGAAATCATAGACGAACTGAATGTATTTATCGGTCAGCGGGTCAGCCCTCTGGATGAGTCTCGAATAATACCGGATATCTCGGCCGGGAGTTTCAAGCGTGAAGCAGATCGGATATTCCCGGTTCATTAAAATGGCGGCATCCAGCGTAAAGCTTGCCGTCTGATAATCCCCGTCCTCCTTGAAATTTCCGATCTTGGCATTGGCAACCACTTCGCCGGTATCCGGTGCCGTAATCTCATAGGAGACGGAATTGACTTTGCTGCCGTTGGCTTTGTAGGAAACCGTCAGTTCCTGGTCATTCGTCATCGGAATCAGCGTGTCTCGCAGATTCGATGCATCCATTTCCATGGTATACCCGTACATGCGGTCTGCCTTGTTTCCGTTCACATCTATGCACATGACAGGAAGCGTCGGATCAGAAAGATCCGACGCGCTTTCGGTTACATCATGATTCATAAGACCTGAAAAGACGATGACTCCGCCCGCAAAAACAAACAGAAGAACCGCTATCCTCAGAATTCGTTTCAGCAAATCTTTTATTCCTTTTCTTTGTAATGATGGGCTTCCTGAAGCATCATGTCCTTGACTTTCATCAGCCGGATCTGCGTGCTGCGTTCATTCTCATCCAGCTTCATCGTAATATACTTGATGCCTTCCTGCGTCTCCGGGATAATGACATGCTCAAGCGCATTGACGCGGCGGCGCGTCTTTTCGATTTCGGCCGCCATCAGCTGGCAGGATTTTTCCGATTCCGCCAGCTTCAGCATGTCCGGAAAAACATCGCTGAGTGATTTGACCGCACCGTCCAGGTCGCTTGAAGTAAAGGCAAATCCATAGGAATAAATGTCGTTCGGATCCGGCGTCCTCGTGTCATAGCTGAACACCGGAATGTTGACGCTCATGACGTTCTTGGTGCCTTCCTTGAGGCTCACTTCCTGTTTCGGCGCCATCAGGGCTGTCCGCAGGGTTTCCTCCGACATGTCTGCCTTGGCGACAACGAAATTGGTATTCGCCTTTTTGATGCCTGCCTCGACCTTCAGCCGGAGTTCCATATTTTCGCGCACCAGATTCAGGAACTCTCTCATGAGTTCATCGCGTTTATCTTTTAAGAGCCTGTGGCCTTTGACGGCGGTGACCAGCTTTTTCTTGAGCCTGGTCAGCTCCATCCGGGTCGGCTTTACCTGGGCTGCTGCCATCTGCGCTTACCTCTTTGCTTCTTTCTGTTTCCGCGGACCGTTATTTCTTATCGTAATACTGATCCAGCATCTTGTCGTTGATTCGTTTCAGCTCGGATCTCGGAAGGATTCTCAGAAGATCCCAGCCGATATCCAGTGTTTCCTGAATCGTGCGGTCGGTATCATATCCCTGGGAAATGTACTTCTCTTCGAATTCATCCGCGAATTTCGCGTAAATCAGGTCGATGTCGGAAAGGGCTGCCTCTCCGAGGATGACCATCAGTTCCTTGGCATCCTTGCCGCGGGCATAGGCGGCAAACAGCTGGTTCATCGTGGCCGCGTGGTCTTCACGCGTCTTGCCCTCACCGATGCCTTTATCCTTCAGTCGTGACAGAGACGGAAGAACATCGATCGGCGGCGTGACGCCCTTGCGGTAAAGTTCACGGCTCAGGATGATCTGACCTTCCGTAATGTAGCCTGTCAGGTCAGGAATCGGGTGCGTGATGTCATCTTCCGGCATCGTCAGGATCGGGATCATCGTGATGGAACCCTTCTTGCCTCTCTGCCGTCCTGCTCTTTCATAAATGGAAGCCAGGTCCGTGTACATATAGCCCGGATATCCGCGGCGTCCCGGGACTTCCTTCCGTGCTGCGGAAACTTCACGCAGCGCATCTGCATAGTTCGTGATATCCGTCAGGATGACGAGAACGTGCATGTCTTTTTCAAAAGCCAGGTACTCGGCTGCCGTCAGCGCCATGCGCGGAGTGGAAATTCGCTCGACTGCCGGGTCATTTGCCAGATTGATGAAAAGAACCGTACGGTCGATGGCTCCGGTCTCACGGAAGGACTGCGTGAAGAAGTTCGCTTCCTCGAAGGTAATGCCCATCGCTGCGAAGACGACGGCAAATGGTTCATCCGTTCCGACAACTTTAGCCTGTCTTGCGATCTGTGCGGCCAGCTTGGCATGCGGCAGACCGGATGCCGAGAAGATCGGCAGCTTCTGTCCCCTGACCAGCGTGTTCAGTCCGTCGATGGCGGAAACTCCGGTCTGGATGAATTCGGAAGGATAGGCACGTGCCGCCGGGTTCATCGCCAGGCCGTTGATGTCTTTCCTTTCATCCGGAAGGATTTCCGGTCCGTTGTCGATCGTACGGCCGAGGCCGTCGAAAACGCGGCCGAGCATGTCTTCCGAAACGCCCAGTTCCATGGAGCGGCCGAGAAAACGCACCTTGCTGTCGCTTAAGTTAATGCCGGTGGACGGTTCAAAGAGCTGGACGAGAGCATTGCCTCCGTCAATCTCAAGGACCTTGCAGCGGCGTGTCTCTCCGTCGGAAAGCTCAATTTCACCGAGTTCGTCGTACTTGACGTTCTCGACGCTCTTCACGAGCATTAAAGGTCCGGCGACCTCCTGAATGGTACGATATTCCTTAGGCATTTACCGGTCCTCCTTTCCCACGAGGCCGGCGATCTCCGTCGTCAGTTCCCCGCAGATTCTGTCGTATTCTGCCTGAATTTCTTCTTCCTGCGTGTACTTATAGCGTCCGATCTGTTCACGGACCTTCATGTTGACAAGATCATTGATGGCCGCGCCCTGATCAAGGGCCTTGCTTCCTTCTTCGTAGAACGCATACACCAGCTTCATCATGTTGAACTGCTTCGGAAGCGAAGTATAGGTATCGATGACATCGAAGGAGTTCTGATGAAGGAAGTCCTCACGGATAGACCGCGCTGCTTCCATTTTCAGACGGTCCTGAGGAGAAAGCGCATCCATGCCGACCATCTTGACGATTTCATTGAGGGAGGCTTCATCCTGCAGAAGGCTCATTAGCCTCTGTCTTGTCTTCATCCATTCCGGATTGACGTTGGCATTGAACCACGGGCCCATGTCATCCAGATACAGACTGTAGGAAGTCAGCCAGTTGATTGCCGGGAAATGTCTCTGATGCGCAAGTTCGGCATCCAGGCTCCAGAACACCTTGACAATACGGAGCGTCGCCTGGGAAACCGGTTCGGAAATATCACCGCCGGGAGGCGAGACCGCACCGATTGCGGAAAGCTGTCCTTCCCTTCCTTCTTTCCCGAGGGAAATGACATGGCCGGCGCGTTCGTAGAACTGTGCCAGACGGGATCCGAGGTATGCGGGGTAGCCTTCCTCGCCGGGCATCTCTTCCAGACGTCCGGACATTTCGCGGAGGGCTTCTGCCCAGCGGGAAGTCGAGTCAGCCATCAGCGCGACGGAGTATCCCATGTCGCGGAAATATTCTGCCATCGTGATTCCGGTGTAAATGGAAGCTTCACGTGCGGCAACCGGCATATCGGAAGTATTTGCAATCAGGATCGTACGCTTCATCAGCGATTCTCCCGTGCGCGGATCCTTCAGTTCGGGGAACTCATTCAGAACATCCGTCATCTCATTGCCGCGCTCGCCGCAGCCGATGTAAACGACGATGTCTGCTTCCGCCCATTTTGCCAGCTGATGCTGAATGACGGTCTTGCCGGATCCGAACGGTCCCGGAACGGCTGCAACGCCGCCCTTGGCGATCGGGAAGAATGCGTCGATGACCCTCTGTCCTGTGATCAGAGGCTTTGCCGGCGGAAGTTTTTCCTTATACGGACGGCCTTTTCGGACCGGCCATTTCTGCATGAGCGTCAGTTCTTTATCGCCGTCCTTCGTAGCGATGACCGCGATGGTTTCTTCCACGGTAAAGGAACCGGACTTGATGTCTTTGATAGTTCCTTCGATTCCGTACGGCACCATGATCTTCTGCGTCACGACAGGAGTTTCTTCAACGGTTCCGAGAATGTCGCCGGAAATGACT
This sequence comes from Lachnospiraceae bacterium, assembly GCA_022647575.1. Taxonomy (GTDB): domain Bacteria; phylum Bacillota; class Clostridia; order Lachnospirales; family Lachnospiraceae; genus Chordicoccus. Next base: position 319,858 of record JALCKY010000002.1, read on the forward strand.
TCGTCGCCCGCTTTCGCCGTCGCCTCAAAGTCCCATTTCTTCGTACGATCCAGAGAAGGCACTTCAATGCCCCTCGTCAGGTTATTTGAATGCGTCTTCTCCATGATTCCGTTCAGAGGACGCTGAATGCCGTCGTAAATGGAGCCGATGAGTCCCGGTCCCAGTTCAACGGACAGCGGAACATCCATGGATTCAACCGGCTCGCCCGGGCCAAGTCCCGAAGTCTCTTCGTAAACCTGGATGGAAGCCTGATCTCCGTGGATCTCGATGATTTCACCGATCAGACGCTGTTCGCTGACACGGACGACGTCAAACATATTGGCGTCACGCATGCCCGTCGCGATAACCAGAGGTCCTGCTACTTTTTTGATTACGCCTGTGCTCATTGAGTTTCTCCTTCCTTCATATCCCCGAACAGAATATCGGATCCGACCGCCTGCTCTACGGAAGCCTTGACCTTCTTTACCCCTTCGCCCGTATTTCCGGAAATGCCCGGGATCAGGATGATGGCCGGCGTGATCCGGCTGCTGTATCTTTCTCTTTCTTCTTTCAGGATTTCCGCCAGAGCCTCTGTCATGTAAATGATTCCGTACTCGCCGTCTGCCAGCTTTTTCAGGATCTGCGATCCTTCCTCTTTGGTACTGACGGGAAAAGTATCCAGACCCAGCGTGGCAAATCCGTAGATGCTGTCGTAATCTCCCATGACTGCGATATTAGACATACATTTCCCTCGTTCTTTCCCGGATTTCCTCTTCCGGCAGTCCGTTTGCCTTGCAGGTCAGGATGATGCGCGCGGTCTTGATCTCATTTTCCCGCGCCAGCACATAGGCTACCAGCGGTCCGACCGTGCATACCTGGTACTTCTGAGGCTTGATCGTCTCAATCGTCTGGTTGTCGCACCATCTTTCAAATGCGGACGGCGAAGACTTCAGGGCTTCCGCCGCTTCGGCAAATCCGGCGGAATTCAGGAAATCCATCAGCGCGTCCCCACCGGACGATGCCGCCTGCGCCAGCTGACGAACGTCGAAAGCCTTGCACGGGGCCAGTGCCTTGTGCAGGAATTCCAGCGATTTCTTCGTCTTCGCGGCACGGACAGCCACTTTGATATTCGTTACATCGACAACGGATTCCGCATAGTCGGAAATGATCCGGTCTTTCGATTTCTTTCCTTCTGCTTCCATCGCATCCAGGCAGGCACGGTCGATGATGATGTCGCACATCTGTCCGTCGCGGGAATGAAGCATGCTTTCATAGGCTTCTTCCGCACAGAGCCGCATATGAACGGGAAGGGCGCTGTAGTCCTTGTCGCGGAGGATCCGCATCATTTCCTCGCGTCCGTACCGGTCATCCGTATAAAATGCGCTCGGGCTGTCATCGGAAGTGCAGACTCCCTTGACGGCCGCTTTCAGATTGTGATAAAGGTTGGGATAAGAAAGCACGTTAAAAACGGAAAAGTCGACCCCGAGCTCTTTCATGAGCTTCCAGATCTTCTTTTCTTCAGCCTCGAGGACCTTTACCGGGTCATTGCCGGAAACCGCATCTCCCCATCCCTTATCTTTCAGGAAGGACAGCACGGCATTCTCATCCTTCATCGCGATCATCGAGCCTATGTCGCTGTCGGACAGAAGCTGCGTCTCGAGAACACGTATTCTTGCTACCGCATAGGTATAATCCCAATCTGATGCCATTCCATGCTCCTTATGCAAACAGGATGTGGTATGCCTTATCCTGAATCTCGTCTTTCTTCGAATCGAAGATTGCCTTCAGAGAACAGTTCTCTTCGATTCCGCCGTAGGAAAGCACAAAGCCGTTGTCAATCCGGCCCGGTGTTTCGGACAGCTTCAGGCTTCCGCCCTTTTCCGAAGCAATTTTCGCAATCTCCGCCTCAAATCCCTGAGGCATCCTTTTCAGGTCTTTCTCTGAAAACAGGATTGTTCCCTCTTCCGGGCTGACCGATTTCGAAAGCAGCTTCCTGATCATTTCAAAATAAGACGCATCGTCCTGCTGATCCAGTTTCCGGTAGGCTTTGTCAATCACGTCATTGATGATTTCCTGCCTGGCCGCAAGCATCTCTTTCTTTCTCTGGATGTCGATCGAGGATTTGATTCGTGCGGCATAATTCCGCACTTCCCGATCCGACTGTTCCGCCGCAAGAGCCTTCATCTGAGAAGCCTCTTTTTCGGCAGCGCTTCGCACGCTGCCCGCGGCTTCTTCAGCCTGGGCGAGGATTTCTTTCGCTTTATCCTGCGCTTCCTGCAGGATTTCGCCTGTAATCTTGTCTATCCCTGCCATCGTGTTTCCCCTTTCCCTTTCGGCACGCAAAATACTTTCCCGGAGGAAAGTTCCCGGATCATGAAATCGGGATATTCGTGACTGCCAGAATCGAGATCAGCAGAGAAAGGATGGCGTAGGTTTCGACCATGGCCGGGAACAGCATGGATTTACCGAACTGATCCGGTCTTTTTGCAACGATGCCGATTGCCGCTGCGGAGCACTTGCCCTGAGCGATACCGGAAATGAGACCGACGATTCCGACCGGCAGGCAGCCTGCAAGAATCAGGAGTCCTGTGACAAAGCTCATGGATGTCGGGTTTCCGCCGAGGACGCCAATCTTCGAAAGTGTAATGAAGCCTACCAGCAGGCCGTAAATACCCTGCGTACCGGGAATCAGCTGCAGGATCAGAACCTGTGCGAATTTACCCGGATCTTCCGTAACGACTCCGGAAGCTGCCTGGCCGGCAATGCCGACACCGACAGCAGATCCGCATCCGGCAAGGAAAACAGCTGCGCAAGCTCCCAGCAAGCCCATGACAATACCAAAATCATTCATACCTTTGCCTCCTCTTTCACTTCAATATATTTTGTGTTTGTGGTAAATGGCTCGAAGGTTTTTCCTCCGGCATCATAAAACTTTCCGAAAAATTCAACAAACTGCAGACGGTTCGTGTGGACATAAGCACCCAGCAGGTTGATGGCCATGTTCATGGTATGTCCGATCAGGAAGACGACAATGAAGAAGATGGCTCCTCCGACTCCGCCTCCGAGCATGGATCCCATCGTATTGACGACCGATGCGATGACGCCCGTGGCCAGACCGAGAGCAAGAAGTCTGGAATAAGAAAGCACATCCGAAAGCCAGCCCGTCACGCCGTACAGATTATAGGCACCCAGTGCAATCCGGATTGCCCAGTTCCGGTTCTCCCGCCCGGAAGTCACGACAATGAAAACGGCTCCGAGGATCGACATCCATTTCGCAGCCTGGCTCAGCCACACCGGGAAGACGATCGTCATCTGGGCAATGTTCGCAAACAGCTGCGACGGAAGGAGAAGCAGGATCAGTCCCATCAGGAAAACATACCAGGCCAGCACATCGCAGATGAAATCCCAGATCTGATGATGCTGCAGTTCCTCAAAGCCCTTGATTCCGAGTCCTGTAAAAAGATGGATGCAGCCGAACAGCATGCACCAGATCAGAAGGACCATCGGATGCGTCAGCGGATCGAACCACAGAGGCTTCAGGATCGGCGTCGCGCCGGTATAGCCGAAGAACGTCTTGGCAATCACGTCGATGGCATTTCCGAAAAATCCTCCGAACATAAAGCCCCAGAAAACGGTGGAAAGCCCGCACCAGAAGAAAAGCTGGAACATTTTCTTCGTGCCCGTCTTCATGCGCGGGAATTTCCGGAGAATGATAAAGGTCGCCGCTGCCATGATAATGCCGTAGGCCGCATCGGAAAGCATCATCCCGAAGAAGAAAACATAGAAGAAGCTCATGATCGTCGTCGGATCGACCTTGCCGTGCTGCGGAAGTCCGTAGGATGCCAGAATGCCTTCGGCACACTGCGAGAATTTATTGTTATGGAGCACGGTCGGCTCAACTTCGTCTTCCCTGACTTCCTCTTTTTCCACAACCGCGTGATAGCGGTCGGACAGAAGCTTGGAAATGCGGTCGGCCTGAACGGCAGGGACCCAGCCTTCCAGGAAGAAAGCCTGCTTCGACTGCGGAATCGTTCCCAGCACGCGGTATTTCTCAGCCCGTGTGCGGTAATAGTCCGCGACAATCTTCAGGTTTTCCCTTTCCGGTGCCATGGCCGCGATTTTCTTTTTGAGATTTTCGATTTCACTGTTCTGCTTATCGATGTCCCGGTCGCAGTCTTCGGAGACCTGCTTCGGAATCCCCATCGCCGGCTGCGCCGTTTTTGAGAATCCGAGTGCCCGCAGGGCCGCTTCGGTCTTCTCGGCATCCTTTTTCAGGCAGATCGCCGTGATATTCGTTGCATCATTTTCAGTGAAAAGAGTCTTCGTGCTGACCGCATCAAGACCCGGATCTTTTTCCAGAAGCGCAGCGGAAAAACCCGCATCGTCATAGACGCCGGAAACCGTCCCGATAAAGGCGGCCGTCTTTTCCGTGCCGGAAAAAGTCATCGGCACGTCAAGATTCATCCAGGGAATGAGAGCTTCCTTCTGGTTTTCGTCTTTCAGGATATTTCCCCTGCATTCATTGATTGCTTTTTCAAAGGATAAAATGGACGAGGCCTGCTTGATGCACTCGCCCTGTTTCAGGGCGACCTGCCTGACGTCAGCCGATGTCAGTTCTTCATTTCCCTGAAGCATGGCCAGACCGGCTTTATTTCCCGGCGCATAGCGGTCCAGAATTTCAAGTGCCTGGTCCGACAGTTCGGCATCGCGTTCGAACTGTGCGCGGGCTTCGGATGTGTTCATTTTCTCAAGTTCCTGATCGTCGATGGCATCCGGGATGATTTCCATCGCCCCGAACTGCTGCAGCGTTTCAAGAACCGCTTTTCTATTCGATTTATGCGCGCAGATGCTGAGCTTCTGCATCGGCATGACAGACATACGGAGGACCCCCTTCCGAAGACAAATTCAAACCATATGACCGTTCCGGCTCTTTCCGGCCGGAGACGTTCTTTCAGTCAATCAGATCGGAAATGACAGCCGACACGGCTTCCTCTTCTCTGAGCGCCGCGCCCGCCTTCAGGGCATCCACATCTTTCCGTGTCACTGCCTGGGCATCTTCAGCAGCCTTTTCGCCTTCCGCTTTGACCTTGCTGATCTGGTCCTCCGCTGACTGACGGTTGTCTGCTTCTGTCTGCTTCTTAAGATTCTGAGCCTCCGAAACGGCAGCCTTTCTCAGATCTTCCGCTTTCTTTTCCGCTTCCGCAACGGCGGATTCCGCCTTCGCCTCGGCCTCTTTCACTGCCTGAATTGTCTCATTGATCATGAAACCGGACCTCTTTCGAAAAAGATATAGGAATAGACACACTAAAACAGAATTATTCTAACATAAAAAGAGCCGTGTGACAATGCACGGCTCTTTGTTTTTAAATGAAAAACCGAAACTCCCGGCTTTTCCCTGAAGACAAAAAAAACGGCCGGTAATTGTTAACTGGAACAATTTACCGGCCGTCAGAAATCAGAATACTCAGTTAATAGTTCACTATTCAATTATATAGAATATCCTTTCCTATATGATAAATTTTTATTTTAATTCCCGGCTCGTCAATCTGACTTAGAAATTTATATATCGTTTTTGAATGATATGATGTACAGTAAAGAACGTTCATACTCATTCTCTGTTCGGCAGATGTTTTCAATATGAGTGCCAGCGGATATAACCTTTACCGGGTCCATCACGAATAACTCGTATGGAATCTATTCATCTGAGCTGTAAAGGCTTTCTTGTCGGGAACTGCTATGCCCTGCCCATCTCATATTGAGGTGCTACCTGAATCGGTTCTTCTAACGTTCCCATTGGACCGTACCTCCTTTTGAGCGGTTCCCGAATCTGCAGCCTCTATGTGAATTTGTCGAATTTCTCGTTTTCGACGGGTGAAGCTTTGTGCTGCCTGCGGTTCGGGTGATGTCTTCTGTAACTGTCTTTATGATAGCAAGACAGTGTCTATTTGTCAATACAGTTCACATATTTTTCACAAATTATTTCATAATTGTATATATTTGTTCTAATTGTTCATACAATTTAAGTTTTTTACATCCTCAGGAGTTCTGCTCCCGGTAGTAGTTGATCAGGCAGCCGTCCAGCAGGATCTGCCGCTCGTCCTTCGTCAGCTCCCCGAGCGTCATCGTAAATTTCTTCACGCCGGAAGAGGTCACCGCAAGAGCCTTGATTTCCGATGATTCATTTTCCACTTCGGAACGGATATCCGGCAGGAAAATGAAATCGCCCTTGGCAAACGGAAGGTCTCCTCCCGGAACCAGAAGCGGAAGCATGCCCCAGTTGATCAGGTTGCTGCGGTAGCGCTTCGTCGCGTATTCATTGGCGACATTGGCCCATCCGCCGAGCACCTTCTGGCAGGAAGCAGCCTGCTCACGCGCAGAGCCGTCGCCCGGCTTCACGGCAAAGATCGTCGAACCGATGCCGGTATTGTCCCAGGAGGAATCCGGGCTTGCTTCCCGGACCTTCGCAAGTGCTTCTTCGGCAAACGGAGCCACGACCCCCGTCCCTGCGGTTCCGTCAGACGGAACCACCACCCCCGTCCCCGTGGTTCTGTTCAGGCGGGCAGTTTCGGCTTCGCGGACTTTCTTGGCCTCGCCGACATAAGCCGGATCCTTGCGCGACAGGGTGAACTCCGCCAGCGCCAGCGGATTGGAACGGTAGCTGGAAGTCTCGCCGGAAGGAATCAGTTCATCCGTCGTCGTGACCGGATCATGGATTTCGGAAACAACCCGCAGCAGAAGATTCTTCGGCAGGGCTTCCATGGCCGGCCAGTCCTTGATGTTCGGGCCGAGCACAAGTTCTTCTTCCGGCTTCGCTTTCCCCGTACCGTCGTAGACGCGGTTTTCGTAAATGGAGCTGTCGAAGTGGTAAGCCGGCTTCGTATAATTTCCCTGATATTCCGCAGCGGAAGTCAGGACGCCGCCGTTGGCCGCCGTGGCCGCAATCGAACGGGCATCCATCAGGGCCACTGAAGAAATCTGGCCGTTCTGGACTTTCGAGCCTTCGCGGTTCGGGAAGTTCCTGGTTGAATGGCGGATGGAGAAGGCATTGTTTGCCGGAGTGTCTCCTGCGCCGAAGCACGGTCCGCAGAATGCCGTCTTGATGACGGCACCTGTTTCAATCAGTTCCGCAAAGACTCCGTTCTTGACAAGTTCCAGATAAATCGGCATGGAAGCCGGATAGACATTGAACGTGAAGCTGTCATTTCCGATGTGCTTTCCCTTCAGGATATCGGCTGCATCGCAGATATTCTCGAAGCCGCCGCCGGCGCATCCGGCAATGATGCCCTGATCGACGCAGAGTTTTCCATTCCGGATCTTCGAGCGCAGATCGACCTTCACTTTGTCGCCGAAGGAAACCTTCGCGCGCTCTTCTGCCTCGTGCAGGATATCCTCCGCATTTTCGCTGACCTCATCAATCGTATAGACGCAGCTCGGATGATACGGCATCGCGATCATCGGCTTGATTTCCGAAAGATCGATCTCAATCACGCCGTCGTAATAGGCCGTGTCCGCCGGCTTCATTTCCCGGTAGGCATCCGGACGTCCGTGGATGGCGAAATATTCCTCGATCTTCCCGTCCGTTTTCCAGATGGAGGACAGGCAGGTCGTCTCGGTCGTCATGACGTCAACGCCGATCCGGTAATCCGCTGAAAGGCTGTCCACGCCCGGTCCGACAAATTCCATGACCTTGTTTTTCACGTAGCCGTTTTTGAAGACCGCACCGATGATCGCCAGGGCGATATCCTGCGGGCCAACGCCCGGCTGCACTTTCCCGGTCATACAGACCGCGACGACTCCCGGATAGGAAATGTCATAGGTGCGTCCCAGCAGCTGCTTCACCAGCTCCGGTCCGCCTTCTCCCATGGCCATCGTGCCGAGTGCTCCGTAGCGCGTGTGGCTGTCGGAGCCAAGGATCATGAGACCGCCGCCCGACATCATTTCACGGGCATACTGATGAATGACCGCCTGCATCGGAGGCACGTACACGCCGCCGTATTTCTTGGCCGCGGACAGGCCGAACATGTGGTCATCTTCGTTGATGGTGCCGCCGACCGCGCACAGGGAATTGTGGCAGTTGGTCAGGACATACGGCATCGGGAATTTCTCAAGGCCCGACGCACGCGCCGTCTGAATGATTCCGACATAAGTGATGTCGTGGGAAGTGAGCTTGTCGAAGCGGATCTTCAGATGGTTCATTTCCCCGGAAGTATTGTGTGATTTCAGGATTCCGTAAGCGATGGTTCCCTGCTTCGCCGTTTCCGGATCCGCGCCCGGAACGCTGTCCCGGATTTCCGTGCCGTTTACAAGATAAGCTCCGCCGTCATGCAGTCTGATCATTTCACATTCTCCTTTGAATTCAGATAATCGATGACCATCGCGGCGATCTTGAATGTCAGAGCGTCGTCGAAGGTCCGGATGTCAAGTCCGGTTTCCGCATTCAGCTTCTCCAGCCGGTACACCAGGGTGTTGCGGTGCACGTAGAGCTGCCGTGCGGTCTCGGAAATATTCAGGTTGTTGTCAAAAAAAGCATTGATGGTCGTAATGGTTTCCTGGTCGAAAGTCCTCGGACCGTTCTCTCCGAAAATCTCCTTCAGGAAAAGCCGGCACGGTTCGGCCGGAAGCGAGTGGATCAGTCTTCCGATGCCGAGGCTTCCGTAGGCAAAGACCGAATCGCCCTTGTAGAAAATGCGTCCGACCTCCAGCGCCGCCGCGGCTTCGCGGTACGTGCGCGAAAGATCCTTCAGGTCATCGCAGGGATCGGCATAGCCGACACGGACTTTCTTCAGAGCCTCCGTACTCATCATGTCGACGATCGTACGGGCCAGGGCGTCCAGATCTTCTCTTTTCTCCCTCTCCCGCATCGTGCGGATGAAAATGACGTTCTGCCGGTCTTTCGGAATCATCAGATCGTGCGGACCGGTCGCCAGGAGATTCTTCAGGATTTCTCCCGATTCCTCGTCCATGTCTCCCGTCTCGATGACAAAGACAGCCCGTCTTCCGTCCTGGGGAATGTGGAAGGCAGATGCCTTCCCGTAAATTTCTCCGACCGGAAGCGCGTCATCCAGAAGACTGCGGACAAACCCTGCCTTGTTGTATTTTTCACGGTAGGCATTGACCAGCTGCGAAACCTGTCTGGCCGCTTCGGAAAGCTTTTCCGGATCCTTTTCCGCAATGCGGAACTGGATGCCCGTCAGGCTCTTCAGATCCTCAATTGATTTTTCCAGCTTCTCTTTATCCGTCATATTTCCCCGTCCGGATTACTTTTTCTTTGCGTTCTGTTTCTTCTGAAGCGCGACAAGCTGCTGCTTCAGCTGTTTCTTCTGTGCTTCTTTCGAAGCCTTGTTTTTCTTTCCGAGTTTGCTCATTTTTGTCTCTCCTCGCTTTCAGTGATACTCTATTATAGCGCGCTGCCGGCGTTTCCGTAAAGCGCTCATTCGCATCCGGTGAATTTCCAGAAATGATCAATATTCATGTCGCAGGGAGCCTCGATTCCGTGCTGTCCCATCAGTCCGCCCATCACTTCATGACATCCGTGATCCGGGGCAAATGCAAGCGCGGTCCGGTGCCCTTTCCAGGATTCATTTACCGCATCGCAGATTCCGCAGAATGTCGAAATATTTTCCTTCAGGGATTTCAGCGCGCGGCGGCCGTCGGGTGAGGTGCGGTGCATCCAGTAATCGTAGTCGCCGTTGTACAGCACGATCAGGTCGTGCCGGTCCTCCCGGATCAGCTCCAGCGCCTTCCGGTTGCATTCTTCCTTGGTCGGATAGATAAAATAGTCGATGTCCCTCTCCAGGAAGATCAGGGAAATGCTGTCTCCTTTGGTGGAAACGACGGCTGCTTTCTTTCCCGCCCTGACCAGATCATCAAATACCGTCTGTACATGGAGCACCGGCTTGACATACTGACGGATGCCGTGCTTCTCCGGCTGCATTCCGCTGTACATCGACGCAAAGCACACCGGCGTTACCGGCGGCACGACAGAAAGCATCGGAAGCTTCAGGTCCGCCCTCTTTTCAAGAGGCGCAAAAAGGGCACGGTATTTCTCATAGATCCAGGCGGCAACCGCATCGGGATGATACATGAAAATGCGGTCGCAGGCACCGGATGCATTTTCCAGGACAGAAGCGATCGGCGCGGAGGCGCCCTCATGCCCTTCTATGCCCAGCAGGGAATCGATTGTTTGGCAGACACCCGTAATGCATTCCGTATTATAAGCAGACATGACATCCTCCTGTGCAGATTCCGGCAGACCGAACATTGTTTTCGAAACAGATGTACCCTTTCAACGGAGGGCTTTCAGCGGACGGTCAGGATTGAGCCGACAGTCGCCAGCACGGACCCGAGAATGACCAGTGCCTGGAACGGAACCGTTCCGAATTTTCCGACGATTGGGCTGGCACCTGCCTTCTTTCTCGATTTTGCATAGGCCGCGATGATGGCAAGTCCTGTCAGCACCTGAATGATGCCCGCAAGTCTCGTGAAGCCGACGAAGCTCTGGATTCCCAGCATGGCCAGAATCAGGCACGGCAGCGAGGCGATGAGCCAGCTGGGGCGGAGGCCGATTCCGGTCTGCTCATTCACAATGTCACGCAGATTCAGGGTATTTGCCCACAGGGATGTGGACAGCGCCAGCAGTGAGAAAATGTACCCCACGATGCTGACCCAGCCGCCCAGATGTGCGGAAAGGTCGACCAGCGCGCCGTTTTCCGAAATGGCCGTTCCTGCACCGAGCAGCGTCATGAAGGTAATGAGCAGAATCAGGAGCACATTGACGCCGGTGCCTGCCGCAATGGAAAGCCGTATTTTCTTCACATCGCCGTTGAGTCCCTTGACCACCTGCGGCACGGACATGACTGCCGACAGCGAAAAGGAAACCATCCCGTAAAGCGCGAGCACATTTGCCGGCGCGATAAAGGAAGCCGGCAGCGGCGAAAGCGGCGACAGCATGGTTGCAGCGAAAAGAATTCCGACAACGCCGACCATGCCGAACACCGATATCTTCTCGCAGATGCCGACGGCTTTCATGCCGATGAAGACGACTCCTGCCGCCAGTATGTAGTAGAGGATCATGCCGGCACGCTGCGGCATTCCGAACCAGGAATAAAAGACGGCGGCCGAACCTGCGATGAAGCCGCTGACGTTCATGAGGACGGACAGTCCTATCATGGCAAATGCAAACCAGGTCAGGTATTTTCCTGCTTTTCCCTTGAACAGTTCGTTCCGGAAGCATTTGATGAACTGGGCTCCGCCGTTGTTCAGGGAAAGCTCCGCGATCATGAGATGCATGAGCAGGTTGATGAAGTAGACGAGCGGGATGATCCACAGAAGATCCTGCCAGCGGTTCCGCGAAGCCAGGTAGGGAACCGAGAGGATTCCGGATCCGACGCCGTGCCCGATGATGATGCTTGTCGCTTCAAAAAATGAGAGTCTCGATTCGCTTTTGATTTCCGCCATTGCTGTCTCTTCCTCCGCCGGTTGCTGTTATCATGGACTGTCGTTATCATAGGCTTTTTCAAGCCTAAAATCAATTCATCATCTGTCCCTCCCGGTACACCGTCTTCCGCATGCCTGAACCCGTCCGCCGCCCCGCGCAGAGGCTGTGCCGGGGACGATAGCGCCAGCCTCGTCGTCATTTCCGCACGATGCGATGGGCTGCGCAGAACTGTCTGAAGCGGGCTCTGCACATGATTATCTTCGCGGCCTGAGCAAAAGCAGAAGGCTTTCCGACACGCTTGCTTCTGCGCATGGCTGCGGGCAGGTTTCAGACATACGAAAAGCGGTGCCCCCTCGGCACCGCTTTCCACTAACTATCCCCTCTGAAGCAGAAGAAGAATCAGTTGACGATCTTAAGTTCCGTTTCCTTGTCAAAGAAATGCGATTTCTCCATATCAAGCGCGAACTTGACGGTATCGCCTGTCCTTGCAGTCGTACGCGGATTGACACGAGCGGTCATCTGTGTATTGTCATAATCGAAATACAGGAAGACTTCAGCGCCCAGAAGCTCGTAAACCTTGATCGGAGCTTCGATTGTAGCGTTCGGATACTGGCTGATGTAGATTTCATCATCATGAACATCTTCCGGACGAATGCCCAGGACGATGGTCTTGCCGTTGTAGCCGCCGTCGATGATGGCTTTTGCCTTGGTCGGCGGAACTTCGATCTTGGCGCCTGCAACATCCAGGACAACCTTGTCGCCGCTGACGTTGACAACTGCATCCATGAAGTTCATCTGCGGAGAGCCGATGAATCCTGCAACGAACAGGTTGCACGGATTGTTGTAAAGGTTCTGCGGAGTATCGATCTGCTGGACAATGCCGTCTTTCATGACAACGATTCTGGTTCCCAGCGTCATGGCTTCTGTCTGGTCATGCGTAACGTAGATGATCGTAGCGCCCAGTCTGTCATGCAGCTTGGAGATCTCGGTACGCATCTGGACACGAAGCTTTGCATCCAGGTTGGACAGCGGTTCGTCCATGAGGAAGACCTTCGGGTTACGGACAATGGCACGTCCCATGGCAACACGCTGTCTCTGGCCGCCGGAAAGAGCCTTCGGCTTGCGGTCAAGCAGTTTATCAAGGTCAAGGATCTTGGCTGCTTCATCAACCTGTTTCTTGATCTGATCCTTCGGAACCTTGCGAAGCTTCAGTCCGAAAGCCATGTTGTCAAATACGGTCATATGCGGATACAGAGCGTAGTTCTGGAAGACCATGGCGATATCGCGGTCTTTCGGCTCGACATCGTTCATGACCTTGTTGTCAATCTTCAGGGTTCCGGAAGAGATGTCCTCAAGTCCTGCGATCATACGAAGGGTTGTGGATTTTCCGCAGCCTGACGGGCCGACGAAAATGATGAATTCCTTATCCGCGACATCCAGGTTGAAATCCTTGACTGCCTGGAATCCATTCGGATAAACTTTGCAGATATTCTCTAATGATAAAGAAGCCATTGCTGTTTCCTCCTGTTCCGATAACACTTTACGGTTTTTTAACTTTCTCCAGTATACAAATGGAGCCGGGGTTTTGAAATACCCCAACTCCACAAAGTTTTTCCCATTTGGTGTGCATTTTGACGAAAACGGGAAATGAACCCGCTTTCTCAGAACGATTTGATTTCGTCGCTGCTGTCGTCCTCCGCCGTTCCGACTTCCATGATCTGAAGGTCATATCCGGCCTGCGGATTGACCTGTACATGGACAGTGTCCCCTGCCTTATGTCCCAGGAGCGCCTTGCCGACAGGAGAGTCGATGGAAATGAGGCCTTTCAGGGAATTCCCGCGGATCGTCGTGACGATCCGGTAGTCCGCCGTGTCCTTGTTGTCCGTAAACATGACCTTCACGGATTTATTGAGGGCAACCGTGTCCTCGCTGACCGGTTCATCTTCAATAATCGTCGCCGTCTTGATCATATTTTCCAGATAGGCGATCCGGCTGTCGTTCAGTCCTTTTTCCCTGCGTGCCGCATGATATTCAAAATTCTCGGACAGGTCGCCCTGGGCACGGGCTTCCTTCACGGCCTGGATCAGCTTCGGACGCTGGACCAGCTTCCTGTCCTCGATCTCCTTCTGCATTTTATCAATATCGCTTTTTGTCAGTTTGTCGTACATCGGCCTACTCCTCTATCACATGTATTTCCAGATAATCAAAATCGATTTCCTCAACAAAATTCTCCCGGCGGAAACGCGTCTTCGCCCTCTTCTGGAATTCGGAAATATTCGCGTTCAGCCAGATAGGCTCTGCCAGATTGAAATCCCGGCAGAGCTTTGTCAGAGAATGCATCACCTTATGCGTGCGCGTATCGTCCGTTTCATCCTCGACGACTTCGTCCCGCATAAGGTGGTTGTCTGTAAAGATTTTTCCCCAGAGCCGGAACATCAAAGCCTCTTCAAAAGCGCCTTGTGTTCTTTTTCAAAGCCCGGCTTTCCCAGAAGAGCAAACATATTGTGCTTGTAGCTTTCCACGCCCGGCTGATTGAACGGATTGACGCCCAGCATGTATCCGGAAACGCCGCACTCGAATTCAAAGAAATAGAACAACTGGCCGAGATAGTATTCATTTTCCTGCGGAATGTCGATACGCAGGTTCGGAACATTGCCGTCGGTATGCGCCAGGATCGTGCCGTTCATGGCACATTTGTTGACGTAGTCGACGCCCTTCCCTGCCAGGTAGTTCAGGCCGTCCAGGTCTTTTTCTTCCTTGCCGACCTTGATTTCCTTCTGCGGCTTCAGAACATTGAGCACGGTTTCGAACATGATCCTGGAACCGTCCTGGATGAACTGTCCCATCGAATGCAGATCCGTCGTCAGGTCGACCGATGCCGGGAAGATTCCCTTCTGGTCCTTGCCTTCGGACTCGCCCTGCAGCTGCTTCCACCATTCGGAAACGTAATGAAGAGCCGGTTCATAGTTCGCGAGGATTTCCGTGCTCTTGCCTTTCCTCAGTAAAATGTTACGGATCGCGGCATATTTCAGGGCATCATTTTTCTCATACGGCGTATTCAGGGCCAGCTTCCTCATCGAAGCCGCGCCTTCCATCAGCTTTTTGATGTCTGCACCGGAGACGGCGATCGGCAGAAGTCCTACAGCCGTCAGGACGGAATAGCGTCCGCCGATATCATCCGGCACGACGAATTCTTCATATTTTTCCGCATCGGCCTCTGTCTTCAGGGCACCGCGCTTCTTGTCCGTCGTTGCATAAATCCTCTTTGCCGCTTCTGCCGCACCGTATTTTTTGATCAGCTTTTCCTTGAAGACGCGGAAGGCAACCGACGGCTCTGTCGTCGTTCCCGATTTGGAAATGATGTTGATGGAAAAATCACGGTCACCGACAAGCTCAACCAGTTCGGAAAGATAGGTCGAGCTTAAGCTGTTGCCGCAGTAATAGATTTCCGGAGTCTTGCGGACCGCAGCAGGCTTGTTGTTGTAGAAGACGCCCTTGATGAAATCAACGGCCGCGCGGGCACCCAGATAGGAGCCGCCGATGCCGATGACCAGGAAGACTTCGGAATCCGAGCAGATTTTCTTTGCCGCTTTTTCGATGCGTGCAAATTCCTTCTTGTCATATTTAACCGGAAGGTCGATCCATCCGAGGAAATCATTTCCCTGGCCGGTCTTCTTGACCAGCGTATCGCGGGCTGTTTTAACAATTGCCTCCATGGACTGAACTTCATGATCGCTGACGAATTTTGATGCCCTGCTGTAATCAAAACTTACATTTTCCATTTTGTTCCTCCTTATGTGATGCTGTTTTTACTCGTTCCAGCTTGCAATGTACTTTTTCTGCTCCGGCGTCAGATGATCGATTTTCACGCCGAGGAATTTCAGCTTGCGCTCTGCCACTTCCTGATCGATGTACTCCGGTATGGTATTGAGCATCGCAAGTCCTTCGCGGCCGTGCTTGGCCAGATACTGTGCCGCAAGAGCCTGGATGGAAAAACTCATGTCCATGATTTCCGCCGGATGTCCGTCGCCGGCCGCCAGATTCACGAGCCTGCCTTCCGCCAGCACGTTGATGCACTGGTCCTTTTTCAGATAATATCCCATGATGTTGTCACGGCGAAGCACTTTTTTCTTCGCGATCTTCGCAAGGCCCTTCACATCCGCTTCGACATCGAAATGACCCGCGTTGCAGACGATTGCCCCGTTTTTCATCGTCTTCATATGCTCAGTCGTGATGACGTCCCTGCAGCCTGTTACGGTAATGAAGAAGTCCCCGATTCTGGCTGCTTCTTTCATCGGAAGCACTTCGAAGCCGTCCATGACCGCTTCCGTTGCCTTGATCGGATTGATTTCCGTGACATAGACGCGGGCTCCGAGTCCCTTGGCGCGCATCGCGACTCCCTTGCCGCACCAGCCGTATCCGGCAACAACGACTTTCTTTCCGGCAACGATCAGGTTCGTTGTCCGGTTGATGCCGTTCCAGACGGACTGTCCCGTGCCGTAGCGGTTGTCGAACAGGAACTTGCACTGAGCATTGTTGACCATCATCATCGGGAAAAGAAGTTTTCCGTCTGCATCCATGGCTTTCAGTCTCTGGATTCCCGTCGTGGTCTCTTCGCATCCGCCGATTACATTCGGGATAAGCTTCTGATATTTCCGGTGCATCATATTGACGAGGTCTCCGCCGTCATCAATGATGATGTTCGGTCCGACTTCCAGGCAGCGGCTCAGATGCCGGTCATATTCCTTCGGCGTCGATCCGTGCCAGGCAAAGACATTGACGCCTCTTGAGGCCAGTCCTGCCGCGACATCATCCTGCGTCGACAGCGGATTGCTGCCGGTCGCATAGACATCGGCGCCCGCATCTTTAAAGACGCAGGCAAGGCGCGCCGTCTTGGCTTCCATGTGAATGGACATCGCGATCTTCAGGCCTTTGAAAGGCTTGGATTTGATAAAGTCCTGATCGATGCTGCCCAGAACCGGCATGTTGTCGATGACCCAGTCGATTTTTCGTCTGCCCGAAGGGGCGAGTTTCTCATCTCTGATTTCTGACATTCATTAGACTCCTTTGTTTTGATAGCTTTCTGCTTGTAGTAAATCATGCACCGGGGCGGATGTCAAATCCGATATCCGTTCCGTCATCCGAATGTATCGATCACTTTCTGAATCTCATAGCTCATCCGCTCCTCGTCAATCGTCGTCAGGCTGCGGTCCTTCATCACGACCTTGCCTCCGATGAGGACGTCCGTCACTTCGCAGCCGGTGCTGGAATAGACAAGCGCTGACGGGAAATGATGATGCGGCTGGAAGTTCGGCGCGTTCTCATCCAGAAGGATCAGGTCCGCCGTGCGTCCCTTCTCGATTTTCCCGAGCTTTGACTCCAGTCCTGCTGCCCGGCAGCCGTTTTCAATCGCAATCTTCAGCGTCTCGTCCGCGGTAAGCACCAGGCTGTCTTTTGCGGCACCCTTCTGGCTCAAAGAGAGCAGCCTCATTTCCTGGAACATGTTCAGGGAATTATTGCTCGATGCCCCGTCGGTTCCCAGGCAGACGTTGATGCCTTCTTTCATCATGCGCGCCGCTGGCGGGAACCCGTTCGCAAGCTTCATGTTGCTGGCCGGATTCAGGGCGACAGAAACGTTCGGATTCTTCAGAAGCTCAAAGTCTCCGTCATCCAGATAGACGCAGTGGGCGAGGATGACCGGCACGTCGAAGAAATGAAGACTGTTCAGGTAAGCCGTCGGCGTCATCCCGTGCTCTTTCAGGCAGGTGTCGTATTCATACTGCGTTTCACTGCAGTGGATGTTCAGGCTGAGGCCCTTTTCTTTGGCAAGACCCGCAACGTATTCCAGATAATCCTGTCCGCAGGTATAGATGGCATGCGGTCCCAGGGCGAAAGTCACATTTGCGGCAGGTTCATTTCTGCCGTACTCCATTTCATCGAAGGCTTCCTTCAGGCGTCGGATTCCGCCCTCGTCGTTCCGGTCCTTCCCGACCAGTCCGCGGGTAATGACCGCGCGCATGCCGGTGTCGGCACAGGCCTTGACGGCCATTTTCGGGAACATCTGCATGTCGATGAAACAGGTCGTGCCGGTCCGGATCATTTCGGCAATGGAAAGAATATTTCCCCAGTAGGCCTGCTCCGCCGTCAGTTTGTCTTCAAGCGGCGTGATCCTCCTGAACAGCCATTCGTCGAAGGGAAGGTCATCCGCATAGTTCCGGAAGACCGACATATACGCATGCGTATGGCAGTTGATCAGCCCCGGCATCAGGAGACGGCCGGTGCCGTCGATGGTCAGGTCAGCCGTGAAATTCTCCGGCATCTGATCGATTCCCATGATGCGCGTGCCTTCGATATAGACATCGCGCCGGACAGAATTTTCTTCATTTAACAGATGGACATTTTTAATCCGTGTTCCCATAAAGGCTCCTTTGTCAAAGATTGCGTTTCTCCGGACAGAATGCTATAATTCCTTCACCGCGTCCGGAAAGGTCCGCGGCAGGAGGCTGTTTCTTATGATGTATAAAACCAAGGGCACCTGCTCCCAGCTGATTAATTTCGATATCACAGACGGAAAGGTGCACAATGTAAAATTTATCGGCGGCTGCAGCGGCAACCTGCAGGGCATCGGCCGGCTGGTGGAAGGCATGGAAGTCAGCGAATGCATTGAAAAGCTCAAGGGCATCCGCTGCGGCTTCAAAAGCACATCCTGTCCCGATCAGCTGGCAAAAGCGCTCGAAGAAGCTTCAGCGAAATAATCACGCATCCCATTTATTATTGAGAGCATCTATCTGATCTGCAAATTTCGCGAGATCCTTGTTCGCATGGCCTTCGCTGCGCCTGATGATGGCAAGCAGACGGTTGCCGGCTGCGATCAGACGGCCGTAAACGTTCTGCGCACGTCCGGCGGATGATGTTTCTCCGGCTGTGCCTGCAGCTGTCCCGGCAAATGCTTCCGCCCTGTGCTCAATCGGGATTCCCTTGGCTTCGGTGATGCAGACGTTCTGCGTCAGGTCATAGACGGTTCCCGAATAGGGCGCCATGGTATCCCATCCGTATTTTTCCTTCAGCAGATCGGCAAACGGCTGGACAACCGCATCGTCACCGTGGACGATAAAGACTTTCTTCGGCGGCTTCGTGAAACCGCCGGCCCAGTCGAGCAGTCCCGTCTGGTCCGCATGTCCGGATACGCCGGGCAGGTTGCAGATTTCGGCGGCAACCGTAATCTGTTCTCCGAACAGGGTCACGTCCTTCTTTCCTTCCAGAAGTGCCCGTCCCAGCGTTCCTTCCGCCTGATATCCGACGAAGAGGACCGTCGATTCTTTTCTCCAGAGATTATGCTTCAGATGATGCTTGATCCGGCCGGCTTCGCACATGCCGGACGCCGAAAGAATGACCTTCGGCTGCATATCCATATTGATCATTTTCGATTCATCGGCCGACACCGCCAGCTTCAGTCCCGGAAAAGCGATCGGGTTGATTCCTTTTCTGACCAGATCCTCCGCCTCTTCGTCAAAGCAGTCGGCATTGTGCTCGCTGTAAATGGTCGTCGCCTTGTTGGCCAGCGGGCTGTCGACGTAGACCTCGAAGCCGTCATGCCCGTGAATCAGGTTCTGTTCCTTGATCTGACGGATGAAATACAGCATTTCCTGCGTGCGCCCGACGGCGAAGGACGGCACCACAAGATTTCCGCCGCGGTCGAAGGTGCGCTGCATGATTTTCGAAAGCTCAGTCACATAATCGACGCGTGCCTCATGGTTGCGGTCGCCGTAAGTCGATTCAATCAGAAGATAGTCCGCATCGGATACCCGGGCAGGATCCCTGATCAGCGGCTGGGCGGTATTTCCGATATCGCCTGAGAAAACGATTTTCGTTTCCTTTCCGTCTTCATTTACCCAGACTTCAATGGCCGCAGAGCCGAGCAGATGGCCGACATCCGTGAAGCGGATCTTAATGCCGTCGCAGACGTCAACTATGGTATCGTAATCGTATTCCCGGAAAAGACGGCAGGCAGCTTCGGCATCCGGCACCGTATAGGACGGCACGAATTCCGGCTGGCCTCTCCTCTTGCCTTTCCTGTTCCGCCATTCTGCTTCGAATTCCTGGATATGCGCAGAGTCAAGAAGCATGATGCTGCACAGGTCTGCAGTCGCGTGGGTCGACAGGATCGGACCCTTGAAGCCGTTCTTGACAAGGACCGGCAGGTTTCCCGTGTGGTCGATATGGGCATGCGTTACAAACACGTAGTCGAGTTCACCCGGGCTGACAGGAATCGGAACATTGACGAAATCGTCTCTTCCCTGCTCCATTCCGCAGTCGACAAGAATCTTTTTCCCCGCCGCCTCCAGGTAATGACAGCTCCCTGTAACCTCATGGTCCGCTCCGACAAATGTCAGTTTCATGTTCTGTCCTCCTCGCACGGTTTGCAAATCAATTGCATTTATTATATCATAACGGCAGAGAATTGACCAAAAGAGGGTATGCAAATGAAGAAAATCGTATTGACCGGAGGCGGTACGGCCGGCCACGCAACTCCGAATATCGCCATGATCCCGAGGCTCCAGGAACTCGGCTATGAAATCAGCTATATCGGCTCCTACGCCGGAATTGAAAAGACCCTGATTGCGGATTACAAGGACGTTGCCTACTACGGCATTTCGTCCGGAAAATTCCGCCGCTATTTTTCGCTGAAAAACCTGACCGACCCGTTCCGCGTCCTCAAGGGCATCGGAGATGCCAGAAAGCTTTTGCGGAAAATAAAACCGGACATCGTGTTCTCCAAGGGAGGCTTCGTTGCCGTCCCCGTCGTGCGTGCCGCGCACGACATGAAGATTCCCGTCCTGATCCATGAATCGGATATGACGCCGGGCCTTGCCAATAAGCTCTGCATCCCGCTCGCCAGAAAGATCTGCTGCACGTTCCCGGAAACGCTGGACAGCCTGCCGCCGACCAAGGCGGTTCTGACCGGCACGCCGATCCGCGAAGGCCTTCATCACGGCACGCGCGAAGCAGGTCTTGCCTTTACGAAATTCAGCGGAACCCGCCCGATCATCATGGTCATCGGCGGATCGCTGGGGGCGACTCCGGTAAATGATGCCGTCCGCAAGGCTCTTCCGGAACTTCTTCCGAAAGCCGATGTCGTGCATCTGTGCGGCAAGGGGAAAGTGGATGACAGCCTTCAGGGGCTGAAGGGATACCGTCAGTACGAATACATCAAGAAGGAACTCCCGGATTTATTTGCCATGGCAGATGTCGTGATCTCACGCGCAGGCGCCAATGCCATCTGCGAGCTGCTTTCGCTCCGCAAGCCGAGTCTTCTGATTCCGCTTTCGTCGCATGCCAGCCGCGGAGACCAGATCCTGAACGCGAAATCTTTTGAGAAGCAGGGCTTCTCGGTCGTCCTGGAAGAGGAGCAGATTACGACGGAACTGCTCGTAAAGACACTGGTGGACCTGTATCACCACAGGAAGAAATACATCGATGCGATGGAGGCCAGCCCGGTGACCGATTCGGTCACGAAGATTACGAACCTGATTGAAGAGACGGTCGCTGCCGCGCATTCAGACTGATCACATTTCATTTTCACCGGACTCCCTGCAAAGACGCAGGCAGCCTTCAAGAACTTTGCCGTAATTTTCTGCACGGTGGGGAAAGAGACATGACGAACAGTCCTTGATTCCTTTCGGCGTATGCGTAAAGCTGCCGCCGCACCGGTCTCCCAGTGCATACAGCGGGCAGTAGCAGAACAGGCAGCTGAAGTTTTCGGGATCAGCCCCCTCGTGACAGGGAAAATATTCGCAGTCCCTGTTGGAGAAATAACGGCTGCTGTTTTTTAGTTTCATTTCCCGGTCACCTCTCTCACCAGACGGACGGATTCTTCCGCATCCTGCCTGTCCAGGCACTCCATCGTCAGATCGCAGTCCGGGCTGTCCGAAAGGACTCTTTCGATGGTCTTCTGCCAGGCAACCGTTCCCTTTCCGAGTCCCAGATGCTCATCGCGCTCTCCGTGATTGTCATGAAGGTGCATTTCGCCGATCATGCCTTTCAGCGTCACCGCCCAGTCATAGGCGGAAATCTTTGAAGCGCAGTTGGCATGGCCGATGTCCAGGCAAAGACGGATCCGGGGATTCTCCGTCATCTGGATAAAGTCCCGCAGCATGGAGGGATCCGGGTCGACGACATTTTCGATGCGGATCTGCAGATCCGGCTTGCCGGCAAGAAAGCCCGTCCAGAAATTCTTCATGCGCTCCGCCCAGCCTTCCCGGAAAACCATATACGGAATATATCCGGAATGGAAAACCATTTTGCGGGATCCGATGAGGGCAGCGGCGCGGTACGCCTGCTCCATCCTTTCGGAACTCACTGCCGCGATTTTCACGTCATAGCTGACCGCGTTGAGGTCAAAGAAGGGGCCGTGCACGATGACGTCGTCCGTACCGATGATCGGAAGGCGCCTCCGGTAAATGTCCGCATGTTTCTCATCATCCAGATAGTCGCTGCGTGCGAAATCAATTGTCTCGATTCCCGCGCCCGTGCTGCGGACGATTTTATTCATGATGCCGTCATCAAACATTTCCGAAACATAGATCTTCATGATTCACTCCGTCTGACTTTCTCATTCCTTCCGTGCCGGATTCAGCGGATATCCTCCCATTGTTCCAGCACCTCTTTCATATGTGCGGCCACATTGAAATCATACACCTCTTCGAGGAGTCCGGCGCTGAGGATTTTCCCGGAATCGCCGTGCGCAAGAATCTTTCCGTCCTTCATAAAAACCAGATAATCCGCAAGCTCCACGGCCAGCGAAATGTCGTGGAAGACCCCGACGACCGTGCGTCCCGGCTCCGACGACCATTTCTTCAGATAATCGACAAGGGACTTCTGCGCCGACAGGTCAAGATGATTCGTCGGCTCATCGAGAAGGATCACCGGTGCCCCCTGCGCAATGGTGCGCGCAAGGAAGACCCTCTGCAGCTGTCCTCCGGACAGTTCGGTAATCTGCCGGTTCCTCAGTTCATAAAGGCCTACCGCCTCCAGACACTGTCCGGCCTTTTCCCGGTCTTCTTTCGTCGGCTCCCCCAGGATGCTGCTCGAATACAGGTATCGACCGAGAAGGACCGTTTCAAAAACCGAATAGGAAAAGAAAATATCCGAGAACTGCGTCATCATGGAAACATGGCGGGCAATCTCTTTCCGCTTCATTTCCCTGAGGCTTATGCCGTCGATCCGGATTTCCCCCGTGCTTGGCAGAAGACCGACCATCGTGCGGAGAAGCGTCGTCTTGCCGCAGCCGTTCTTTCCGAGGATACAGACATTTCTCCCCATCGGGACAGAGAAGGAAATGTCGTGCAGGATCATCTCTTCTTCCCTGCTCCCGGTTCCGTAGCCGGCAGACACATGCGACAGTTCAATGCTCGTCCCGTTCATCTGCGGTTCCCCCTGAAGAAGACATAGGCAAAGAACGGTGCCCCGATCAGCGCCGTGACGGAACCCACCGGAATTTCCTGGGGAGACAGGACCGTGCGCGACACCAGATCCGCAATGGCCATGAAAGCGCCGCCGAACAGGACAGACATCGGCAGGACGTAGCGGTGGGAAGATCCGAAGACACGCCTCACGACATGCGGGGCGATCAGATCGATGAAGCCGATGACGCCGGTGAAGCAGACGGCGATGCCGGTGAGAAATGCCGAAACGGCAATCAGGATTTTCTTCATTTTCCGGGAATCGACGCCGATCGTCAGAGCCTGTTCGTCACCGAAAGTCATGATGTCCATTTCACGTGAAAAACGCATCAGCAGAAGCGTGCCGAACAGGCACGCCGGAAAAAGAACGGAAACATGATACCAGGTTCGCGAGGAAAAAGAGCCCATCGACCACAGGAGCAGCTGGCGGGAATTGTCCGGCGTCAGGGCAGAAAGCAGGGTCAGGATGGCGTTGACAAATAGAGAAAGCACCATCCCGATCAGGATAATGGTGTGGTTGTGCATGCCGCGGTCGATTCTTTCGGACAGCAGGATTGCCGCAAAGACAGTGGCCAGTCCGAAGAGGAACCCCATGAAGGGAAGGGTAAAGGAACCGATCAGCGGAATGGAAAAGCCGCTGACGATTACGATGGCGGCGCCGAGAGAGGCACCGGAAGAAACGCCCAGGGTGAAGGAAGATGCCAGCGGATTCTGAAGCACCGACTGCATGACGGTTCCGGATGCCGCAAGACAGCCTCCGACCAGAAAAGCCGTCAGCGTCCGCGGCAGGCGGATTCCCCAGAAAATGGAAACTGCGGAATCCGTGATGTTCTGCGGCAGCGCCGTTCCGAAGCATTTATGGCAGAAAATCGCCCACATGTCCGGTAAGGGGATGCTGACGCTTCCGATGCCCATGCTGACCAGCAGTGCCAGTACAGCAAGGAAAATCGAGAGAATCACTTTCATCCGGTTATTCAGGTGCGAACCTCGGTCTGCCATAAAGCCTCTTCTGCAAAAATAATTTCAGACTCCGTCGTCATTTCCCGTAATCTCGGAAGCAACCGCTGCATATTCATCCGGATAAACGGCAACAGCCATTTCCCGGAGGGCTTCGACGATTTTTTCCGAAGGGATCATGACGGAATCATTGTTGATATAGTTGACTGCCTGATTTTTCACGGCGGTCACGTTCTCCCATCCCGGCAGGGACATGATGTCTCCGACCGGATTCTGCGACTGGTCTGAGCCGGTCAGGATGACATCCGGATTGGCTGCAATGGCCGCTTCATCCGTAACCGAAATCCAGCTCTCCTGATCGCCCATCACGTTCTTCGCCCCGATCAGGGAAATCATTTCGTCGATATAGGTATCTTTTCCGACGCTGTAAATGGACGGCGATCCGGAGATCTCAAACAGCACCGTTTTCTTATCCGTGATTTTCGAGCCGATGGCCGTAATCTCATCGATGCTCTTCTGCATCTCTTCAATCACTTTTTCCCCGCCCTGACTCTGACCGACACAGTCCGCAACAAACTGAATGTCTTCCTGTATGCCTTCGACGCTCGTGCTGCTGGGAATATCGGCAACACAGATTCCGGCATCGCGCACGGACTGATAGACATCATCGCCCCCGTAGGAACTCATGCCGGATGTGAAGACGATATCCGGATTCAGCGCCGTGATTTTTTCATTGTCCGGCGACATCATGTCGAACTGCGGAATGCCTGCCGGAAGGTCCGATACATACTTCGGTGACTGCGTATCGCAGGCAACGACCTTGTCAATCAGTCCGAGATCATCAAGCATTTCCGTCTGGGCCGGCGACATGGAAATGATCCTGTCCACGGTATCCGGAATCGTGATCTTATTTCCGCTGCGGTCCTCCGACGGTTTGGAAGAAGACGAAGAATCCGCTCCGGAAGCTGCGGACGAAGACGCCTTGCTCTCCGTCTCCGAAGATTCTGAAGAGGATGCTTCAGAACCGGATGCCGCAGATGCCGATGCGGCTGTCGATGCGGCGGATACCGATGCGGCGGCTGCTGAGGCAGAGGATGCTGTCTGACTGCTGCCGCAGCCTGCAAGGAGAGATGCGCCGACGGCTGCCGTGATAAGAAATGCCCATACTTTTTTCATTTTCAAATGACTCCTTCCTCATGGTGAGGCGTGTTTTCTGCCGGCCGGATCCGGCCGGAAATAAAAATGCTGCATGTCATCTGACATGCAGCACAAACATCCTTCCGGAATCAAGCACCTTCCTAAGTCACGAAGAAGATCTGTGCTGTCTGCATTCTGCAGTGATCTGACTTAAGACGTTTTCCGTCCATCACAGTAGCGGCTCTGCGGGGCTTCTCACCCCATTCCCTGCCTGAATGCATCACTTTATGAATATGCGGATACTTTAACACGGATAAAGAAAAATGTCTATCGGATCTTTCCGAACAGCAGACGGCTGTTCCGTTCCTAAACCAGCCTGATTGCATCAACCGGGCATGTATAGACGCAGTCCCCGCAGCTGTCGCATCTTAAGTAATCGATGACCGCAACATTATTGAAATCCAACTCGATGGCCCCTTTCGGGCAGAAGACGCATTCTGCGCAGCCGATGCATTCTTCTTCAATTACCTTGTAGGTTTTTTCCCGATTCTTCTCCTGTTCCTCCGCTTACCTGCTTAACTTCCTCTTCCGAAAGCTTCCTGTTTTCTTCCATCATTTTCGATTCCTCCGTTCTGTCCTAATGGACTTGACGGATTTTATGATACAAGGCAACCTGCAACAAAACCGCAACAAATTTTTCCTTATTTCAATTTCTGTCCGAGGCCGCAGACGATCCTTGTCACATGTTCCGCCTTTCCGGCAAGAATGCACAGGACTCTTCCGGTCGTATCCCTCCAGATCCGTTCAAAATCATCCGCCGGGATGACTCCTGATCCGATTTCATTGGAAATGATGCAGATATCCGGATTTCTTTCCGTCAGTTTTTCCGCAGCCAGAACCGGGTCCGTCCCGTCCTCAATCAGGCGCCGGACGTACTGCTCGAAATTCCGCAGGATCCGGACTCCTGCCGGCGGATCCGCCGGCAGATCTTCGCCGCTGCGGACGCATTCTTCCGGCAGATTTTTTTCTCTGAGCACATAATCCAGTTTTCCCTGGGCGATTCCGCCTACAAACAGTTCCATTTCCTAACCTCTCATCAGAACCAGCGAAAAGACCGCCGGAAAAATTGCAAAAGCAAGTTCTGTCAGAATCAGATAGAATCCGAGAAGGTCTCCGGTGATTCCTCCGAAGTCCTTCAGTGCCATCCTGCGGAAAAGGAAATAGCCGCCGAAGGAAATCAGGGCTGCTGCCGCACCTGCCCACGGATAAATCATGGCCGTGAAAAGAAGCGCGGCCGCCGTCATCGTGAACAGCACGACGCGGACCCGTCCCGCCGCTGCCGAGCCGGCAAACTGATAAGCCGTTCCGTCCCCGCGGGCATTTCCGATCGTAAGCAGGGCAATGCCGCTCATGCAGCGGGAAAGGAAAAAGCCGGTGCAGAAGACAGCTGTCATTTTCCATCCGGCGATTTCCGAAATGGCCGAACCATAGAGCAGTTCAAAAATCACGGCCATGATCACCGCAAAGGCACCGATATGACTGTCCTTGAGGATTTCCAGGCGGCGTTCCTTTCCCCGGTGGGAATGCAGGGCGTCCATCGTATCCATGTAGCCGTCCATGTGAATGCCTCCCGCAATTAGGAGCGGAAGCGCAGCGCACACACAGCTCCGGGCAAGAGAACCGATGCCGGCTGCTTCGCAGATCCGCAGCCACGCATAGCAGAGTCCTCCGATCACCGCGCCGACCAGAGGAAAGAAGCAGAGGGCATAGCGCATGTCTTCTTCCTTCCATTCCGTCGCCGGCATCGGAATGCCCGAGTACATGGAGAAGGCAATCACGATTCCTTTAAGCAGATGCATTTTCATTTCCTTTCAGGAAGAGCGGGCAGGTATAGACCACCTCGACCGCCCGGTTCGAAGCATTCAGGACAGCTGCGTTGACTTCCCCAAGATTCCGGATATATTCGGCAGTTTCCTTTTCGTAGGAAATGCCGTCGGAAAAAATCAGGTTTGAGACGACGACCAGATTCTTCACCTTCTCGGAAAGCGCAAGAACTTCCCGGACGGTCCTTTCGGCATCATGGCCGTCAGCAGCGGAACCACCACCCCCGTCCCCCTGGTTCCCGGTTCCGCCGAACATCTCATTTGCCAGAAGATTCGACAGGCATTCCAGAAGGACCGTCGCCTCCGGATGGTCTGTCAGCACGGGGATCCGGTCGATATCCCGGGATGCCTCGATGGTCTGAAATCCTTTTCCGTTCCGTCTCCGGCGATGCCGCGCGATGATGACGTCGTTGCCCGGGCCTTCCGGACTCAGCGTCGCAAGATAATAGAGCGGACCTCCGTTGGAAAGACGCACGGCTTCCGTTTCCGCCCAGCCGGATTTTCCGCTGGCGCCGCCGCCCAGGACCAGGGTCAGCATGAAAATGTCCCCGCTTCCGGAATCCGTTTCAGCATTTTTTCTCTCCTGTCTCAAATTCGCGGTAAGCTTCCATGCCGATTCCCGAAAATGAGGAACCGGTACGGTAAACAGCAAGCGCCGAATCCAGAAGGTGCAGCATCATGACCGCACCGGTGCCTTCGCCCAGCGCCAGATCCGCATCGATCACGGCGTGCATTCCCAGTTCACGGAATACAGCTGTCGCAATCGGCTCCCTGCTCAGGTGGGAGGGAATCAGGAAATCCTTCGTCCCCGGAAGAAGCCTCTCCGCAATCAGGGCTGCCGCCGCGGAAATACATCCGTCCATCACGACCGGAATGTGTCTGACCGCTCCGCCGATGAACAGTCCGGCTGTTGCCGCAAGGTCGAAACCGCCGACCGCACACAGAACGCCGAATGCATCCGCCTGCTCCAGTTTGTATTTTGCAATTCCTTCTTCGATGACTTTTCTTTTCCGCAGAAGCCCCGCATCATCCAGTCCGGCTCCGCGGCCGGTGAGCTGTTCCGACGGCAGATGAAGCAGCGCCGCGGTTACCGCGGCCGAAGTCGTGGTATTTCCGATGCCCATTTCTCCGGCTGCCAGGATATCATATCCTTCCCGCACGGAACATTCCGTCAGTTCGAATCCGGTGCGCACGGCAAAAAGGGCTTCCTCTCCGCTCATCGCCGGCTCCTTCAGAAAGTCTCTGGTTCCTTCCGCCGCTTTCCGCTTCAGCACGCCCGGGAAATCCCGGGTGCCGGCAATACCTACGTCAGCCGGAAATACATCGCAGCGTGCCTCCCCTGCAATGGCGCAGATATTTCCGCCGCCTTTTCCGATATTCTCCGCAACCTTTGCCGTCACTTCACGGCCGCACTGGGTCACGCCCTCGTCCGTGATGCCGTTGTCCGCACAGAAGACAAAGACGCGGCGACGGTCAAGCCGAACATCCGCATTTCCCCGGATTCCCGCAATCTGCACGAGGATATCCTCCAGCCTGCCCAGCGAATGCAGCGGCTTGGCGATGGTATTCCAGTGAGCGCGGGCAGCCTCTTCCGCCTCCGCGCTCCTTGCAGGCTTCTGATTTCCGCCCGGGACTTCCCTCAGGAAATCCTGCAGCATCTGATCATCCGGAATGTTCGGGTTCACTCTCCTGCCGCCTTGAATTTCTCCAGGATCTCATCCCGTGCATCTTCGGTCAGTTCACCCGGATTCCAGGCAACGATCGTCTCTCCGTCTTTGTAGCGCGGAATCAGATGGATATGGAAATGAAACACGGTCTGGCCGGCGCACGGCTTGTTGTTCTGAACAATATTGAATCCGTCGCAGTCCATGGCTTTCGTCATGCGGACCGCAATCTTTTTGGCCAGCTGAAAGGCACGGCCCAGAAGGTCATCCGGGATCTCATAAATATCCGCATAATGCGCCTTCGGAAGAATCAGGCAGTGACCCTTTGTTGCCGGTCCCGCATCCAGGATCACTCGGAATTCATCATCTTCGTAGAGTGTCGCCGTCGGGATTTCTCCGTTTGCCAGTTTGCAGAAAATACAGTCAGACATTTTAAAGCCTCCTCTTTTCAGTTCACGTTCTTTTCCGTTTCTTATTCCATTGCCTGTGAAATGACAGCCGTCTTCGGCTTCCTGTACAGAATCATGCTCAGGATAAAGCCGGCAATCAGGCCCCCTATGTGTGCGGTATTTGCCACATTTGCCGCAACAAGGCCGAAATACAGCGACAGGGCCAGCATGACCGCCATCTGCATCAGCGAAAGATTCTTCACGCGGCCCTTGTTCCGGATAATGACCCAGATCAGGGCTCCCATGACTGCAAAGACCGCTCCCGATGCTCCGACCGAAATGACGGCTTCGCCGTTTTTCGCATAAAAGTAAAAGGAAGCCAGATTCCCCGCAAGGCCCCCGAGCAGATAGACAGCCAGAAACCGGACATGGCCGATCAGCGGTTCCAGCGTGATGCCGAGGGCGACAAGAAGCAGCATGTTGTTGAGCAGATGCTGAATGCCCGCATGCAGGAACATGGCGGTAAACAGCCGCCAGTATTCGCCCTGCTGAACGTAGGGCGTATAGAAAGCGCCCCATTTCAGGAGGACATTGCTGTCCATGGTGCTTCCCGTCGTTATTTCAATAATCAGGAACAGGACGATATTGACAGCCGCCAGGGCAATCGTTACCGCCTGCAGATATCTCTTTTCTGCCATGGTGCTATTGTATAATGAAAACAATAAAAAAGAAAGGCAGTTTCTTCTGCCTTTCCGCAGTTCCTTCTGCCTTTCCCGGTATCGACTCTTTCCGCCTTTTTCTCTAAGAACTTTCCTCCTGCTTCTTTTCTTCTCTTACCGGTACGGCAGGCTTTTTTCTTCTCAGCCGGAAGGCCAGAAGGGCACCGGATGCGGCAGCTGCCGCGGCGGTCCCGAAAATCATTTCCGGTTCGATTTCTTCCAGAATCCGCAGATGCAGGACGGTATAGAGAAGCAGGACTGCCAAAAGTCCTCCGCCGATCAGGAAGAGTGTCCTTCGGTCCAATTTTAATTTTGCCCGCCATCCGCCCTTCCCTGCCGGCCGGGCGCTGTTTCTTCGCCCGTAAGCCGTTTCAGGTTCTTCCGGACCGCAGGACTCCTCTTCCTCCGATTCTTCTCTGCTGAATTCCGTGAAATCTTCTGTCACGTCAAATGCACCGCTCCCGGTTTCTTCAGAACGGCTGGTTCCATGCTCCGGTTTTCCGGTCAGGAAGGCAATCATCTTTTCGGGACGCACATCCTCTTCCATGACCATCCTGTAAAAACGGTAGCCGAATACGACAGCCTCGCTGTCCTCACGGTCAATCCTTTCCAGAAGAAATTCCGTCATTTCCCGGAGACTGGTGCGGAAATCCCGTCCGTAGAACGGGACAAAAAGCAGATAGGTTTCTTTCTTCTCCCGGTCCAGAAAAATCATTTTCGGCTCGAGACAGAGATGGTCCGTGCAGAGAAGATAATCTTCCATTTCCGCGGGAGTCCGGAGAATCCCCGTGAGGATCCATTGAAGCTCCTCTTTCCGGAATTCCCGTTCCGCACAGAAATCCGTCAGGGAGACTTTCGCGGAAATATCATAGGAGAATCTCGTTTCATTGTCGACGTGCCGTACGCCGCACGACAGCAGTCCCTTCACGTGACAGGAAAGAAACATCCCGGTCTCGTACGATCTTCCCACGCTTTCATCTGCGCGGACGGTCAGGCTTGTGCGGTTCAGTTCCTTCTGAAACTCTCTTTCCATTTCAGTCCTCCGTCAGCGATTCTGCAGCCCGCAGCTTCCGTATGAAACTGACAGGATCCACGACCGCATATTCTCCTTTTTCGGAAATGCTCCATTTCCAGCCGCCGTACAGTGCTATCGTGTCCGCTGCAAATGAAACGGTCCTTGTCTTCCCGTTCTCTTCCTTCATCCGTGAAAGATTCACTGCCGTAAAAAGCTCCGGATTCTCCGGGTCGTGTCCGCTGATGGCCTGCTCGCAGGCGGCCGCGGAAAGGCAGGCCCGGCTGCAGACATGGAAATTCAGATAGAAAACGGCAAAAATAACAAGCAGGATGCAGGGGATCAGAAGGGCTGCTTCTATGGTAAAGGAAGCCCGCCGCAGATTTCCTGCGGATTCACGGCATTCGGATATTTTTTTCATATTGTTTTCCTGGGATGATTTTTGAAAGAACGGGAGAACTTGAAAGAAGTGTAATTCAAATCCATTGGATTTCTCAAGACGGAAAAATGTACGAACTTCGCAATGGATTTTTCGTATATTATTGACACCGGCATCCTGCGCATGTTCCTTAAGATGAACAAATCCCAGTCCTTCACCCCCGGATTCATCTGCGTCCTCCACACCTTCGGCCGCGACCTGAAGTGGAACCCCCATATCCACTGCCTGATCTCCGAAGGCGGCCTGGGGAACAGCGGCCTGTGGCGGAACGTCAGATATTTCAATTACACGCTCCTCCGCGATTCCTTCCAGACATCCCTCCTCAATGAACTGGAGCAAAGGCTCGGGCCGTCCTTCAGACGGGTGAAGTCCTCCGTCTACCGTGACCATGAGAACGGCTTCTATGTCTATGCCAAGCCAAGGAAATGCGACCCGGGCACCGTCATCAAATATATCGGCCGCTATCTCGGACGCCCCGTGATCGCCACGTCACGGATCGACAGCTATGACGGCGATCATGTCACCTTCCATTACAACCGCCACGAGGATGAACGGCTCGTCACCGAGACCATCCCCGTCCTGGAGTTCATCGAACGGCTGATCCGCCACATCCCCGAGAAACATTTCAAGATGATCCGCTATTACGGCCTTTACGCCCGGCATCGTGAGTCCGACAAGAAGCTCAACCGGGCCATTTCCCGGGAGAAGCATAAGGTGTTCCTGTCCTTCAACCGCTGGCGCGAGTGCATCCTCTTCTCCTTCGGATACGACCCGCTGAAATGCCCGGCCTGCGGAACCTCCATGCTCTTCCTGGAACTCTACCATAACCACCATCGCGTCCCTCTGGATGAAATGTACCGAAAGGCAATGGCTAAGGCCCATGGGTGCCGTTCCCCTGCGTCCTCCCGTTATTCTGACAGATGCCTCCGTCTGTGCTAATATAGATTCAGGAATGGAGGAACCCGCTATGGACGATCATACAGAGGAACTCAGGAAACAATATATGCAGTCCCCGCCGGAAGGAATGACATCGGAAGATGTCCGTACGATGAGTGACGACGACCTCCTGGACATGGACTACTTCTTACACGAAGACGATGACCTTGATGAAGACGGTGAAGGTGAGGAAGGCTTCTATATCTTCTGATCCCCAACGGTCTGTTTACTGAACCTTTCTTTCACCACCTTCTTTCTTTTAGCTTTTTTCCAACAGGAGGAATTTCCTATAATGTGAAAAACGGGCAGACTCTCCGTCCGCCCGTTTTCTGTTCAGTTCCTTATGATTTTCAGTCTGCCGCAGCAGAGCCGCTGTTACTTGGCCGCCGGATATTCGTTGCAGAGCAGGCGGTACGGAGTCTCATCTTCTTCAATCTTCGGGAAACGTCCTACCGGAGGATTAAAGCGATTATCTGTATTGTCATCGTTGCACTGACTGACCTCGCCGATCAGGACAGGGCCGGTGCCTTTTTCGATTTCGAAATCATGATAGAGATACGGCTGGATGGAAATGCTCATGCCGGGTTCCAGGCGGATCTGTGTGCCTGCCTTAACCTTGCGCACGATACCGTCCGTATGGACGGTCACGTCGCTTTCCTTGTCCACCTCTTCATTCGGAAGCGAATTATAGACACGGATCAGAAGAACGCCGCCGGCACGATTGATGATGTCTTCCATTTTCTTCCAATGGAAATGATTCGGCGCATACTGTCCTTCTTTCAGATACAGCAGTTTCTCCGCATAGGTCTTCTTATACTTGTCCTGCATATTCAGGTTTCCGTTCCGCAGGGGTAATGAGTGAAAATCCGATCTCATCGAATTTTCCGAGACCGTAGTCCGTAATATCCCAGCCAAGCATATTGTCACGGATTTCATCGCATTCATGTCCCTTCGTCTTCCATTCTTCAGGCGTCCAGCCGCAGAACGGCGGAAGGTTGACGCAATTCTTCCTGACCATATTTTCCAGTTCCTTTAATGCAAGATTTATTTCACTGCGTTTCATCCCATACTCCTTTCGTTCACTGTGCTGAGGCTCAAAGCCTGTCGATATAGGACAGCTTCACGGTATATGTCCGGCTTCCGCCGGCAGCAAGCACCGGTGCCATGCATCCTTTTTCTCCGATGGCCGGGCCGTCCATAAACATATTCATCGGTTCCATGCCGAGCACATATTCCCCTTTGCCCAGCATCTTCCACTCGCAGAAATAAGGAAGTTCCTTTGCGTCAAATTCTACCCGGACGCCGATGGAAAGCTTTTCATTGAAAACCGTATAGGAACATTTTCCTTTCCTGTCCGGACGGATCTTATGAAAATAGCAGCGCTCCGGATAAGGATAACCCGGTGCCTCGATCACATTCCACGTCTTCACCGTTTCCCCGCCGCATTCTGCGTGCGGGGCGTTACTTCTTCCGAATCAAGAAGGATCTTGGTTCCGTCCTGCAGAAGAGGATATCCGTAGTTCAGATGGTAGAGAAGGCCAAACTGCCTGCGCCCGAATCCGTGGTTCGTCACTTTGTCCGTGATTGTGATGCTGTCGTCCTCATAGGAAAAGGCCAGCTTTCTTTCCAAAGAAAGGTTCTCGCCGAAGATTCTTCCTTCCTTCATCGTCCCCTTCAGGACAAGTCCGGGAACTCCCCTGGTCATTGTACGCTCGTAGCTGACATTTTCCGCAGGAATGTTGTCGATACGTCCGTGGAGTCCCTTCATTTCCCCCATATACTTCCTTCGGTACGCCGATATTCTGAAGTCCGCCTGTCGTCAGCTGGCCGACAAAGAAGTTCCGCAAGAAATGTGCATCTCCCGCTTCATAGAACTCCGCATTCCGCACTCCCTGCGGGGCCAGATAATTCATGTTTTTTCCTTTGTAGCGAACCTGAAAAAGATCCATGCAGCGGCCGGGCAGGACAGATGCGGAAAGATTCCCTCCGTTGTCAATCCTCATGACACGGACGCCTTCCGACATGCCGTCGGAAAGAACCGCTTCCTGATATCCGATCAGCTGGTTTTCATTGCCGATATACTACGGCTGAATCTCTTTATATGTTTTCATGTCTTCAGTCCTTTGCCTTTGGGTATTCATTGCAGAGCAGACGGTAAGGCGCTTCATCTTCCTCGATGGCCGGGAAACGTCCGACCTTCTCATAGAAATAATTATCTGTCGTATCGTCGTTGCACTGCGATACTTCCCCGATGAGGATATCGCCGTCGCCGGGCACGGTATCGAAATCATGATACTGATACGGCCAGAGGGTAATGCTTTCTCCCGGATGCAATTCGACTCCGGTTCCCGCCTTCACATAGTAAGAGCGTCCGTCGCTGTTGACGCAGACATCATCGTCGGAGCGGCTCCCGTCCTGATTGGCATTATAGACATGAATGATCATCGTCCCTCCGCCGCGGTTGATGATGTCCTCGCTTTTGGCCACATGATAATGCAGCGGGAAATGCTGTCCGTCCTTGAGAAAAATCAGTTTCTCCGCATAGACTTTTTTATATTTGTCTTTCATCTTCTGATTCCCGTTACGGATTGTAATCAGCGAGAATCCAATCTTGTCGAAGTTCTCCAGCCCGCAGTCGGTAATGTCCCAGCCCAGGCAGTTGTCACGGATTTCATCGTACTCATGCCCGCGCTTCTCCCATTCCTCCGGCTCCCAGTTGCAGAAGGGCGGAAGCGGAAAAGAATGCTCAAAAGCCATCTTCTCCATTTCCTTGATGCATTGATTAATCTTTGAACGTTTCATGAAATGCCTCCTATCAGTATTTTGTTTCAGCCAGGATCATTTCAGGCCTGTCTGTCTGCTTCTCCACAATGGTTTCCCAGTTGGTGATCAGTTCCAGCAGGGCGTCGATTACGGCCGTTTCTTTCAGGTGCGCATAATTCTTATAATAGTTGAAGGATTCTTTCCTTCCGGTAGAAATCAGCGCATAATCGCTGATCTCGGAGACTTCCGAATTTGCAAAGGCAGTGATGGCAATTGCCTTCATCCCTTTTTCTTTTCCGAGCTTGATTCCTTCGATGACCTGCTTGGAACTGCCGGACTGTGAAATCGCAACCACAATATCATCCGAGGAGCCCAGGTTGATATGGTTCAGGAAATATTCAGGTCCCATGTCGGTAAAGCAGCGGACACCGATCCTCATCAGACGGAAGCTCATGTAAAGGGCCAGGGGCATCGTATTGCCCACGGCAATGATATAGGCCTGATTGCAGTTCTTGATCATTTCCGCGCAGCTCCGCATCGCTTCCTGATCGATGTTCTCCCCAATCTCACGGATCGACTGAGAATACTTCTGAAAAATGCCCTGGATCGCATTCGGCTGGTCCAGCTCTTCAGTATCCGGCTGGCTGTTGCCGACCTCCTTGGCCAGCAGGATCCGGAACTGATAATAACCGCTGTATCCCAGATGATGGCACAGCCGGATGACAGTCGCTTCACTGACGTCAGACTGCTTTGCCAGTTCCGCCACATTCATATTGACCGCTTCCTGCGGCCTGTCCAGAACGAAATCAGCGACCTTGCGCTCTGCTGTATAGATCTTTTGGTATTTCTCTTTTATGATTTCAATAACCGAGCCTGTATTCTCCATAACCGTCTCCGTGAAATATTATTTTTTTTCATTATATTCTAATATTCCATCAGAAGCAAATCTGAACACCGGCTACAAAAGAATCTCCCAGCCCAATGGTATATTTGGGCCTGTCAAGGTATCTCGAAGGAACGACAACTGCATCGCTGCAGGCTTTCTCTCTGCATTCTGTGCCTTTCGGGCTGAACGGAAGCTTCATGACTTCCGCAATCTTTTCCATGTCTCCGTACCAGCCGTTCATGGCCTTTGATGTCGCCATCAGATTTCCGTAGATCAGGCCTTTCTCAATATCGGCTTCCAGACTGTCTCCGCAGTACATGGAGTAGTCTTTCGTATGCACAATCACGCCCTTGCGGACATGGAATCTGTCGCGCAGGAACTTTGTCCCTGCGATAACGGAATGAATATCCTCGATATCCACCTGGAATCCGTAATCCGACAGGGCTGCTTTCAGTTCCTCTTCATTCAGGCTGATGATATCTGAAATCGGGCAGATCATCTTGTAGCAAAGCTCCTGGATGAGCGGATCATGGAAATGGGCATTTTCAAAATAGGCGATTCCGTGAGGATTGGCCGCCCTGTATTTTTCGACATGCCGGCTGACGTACTGCAATCTCTTCTCCAGAAGTTCCCTGTTTTTCAGGCAGTTGAAGCTGGACAGGACATTGCTGCGGATGTCTTCGGCATGATTTTCAATATAGGAAAAATATCCTTCGTTAAACGGCACTGTGGCATTGACCGTAATTTTCGTGATAATCAGGCGGTTCGAATTCGGAATCGTGATTTCCTGCGATCCCAGGCGGATGACATCGCCCTTTTTGAACTGCATGATGTAATGGATTTCCTGCTCTTCCTTCTGGGAAACCCGGTCGGTATGAATCAGCTTTCCCTCCGCGTCCGTCGTATAGATATACGGGCTGTTCAGGATATCGCAGACCTCTTTGGAATCATCTGTGAGATGGACGATGGACGGGCAGCCGACCTCAGCCAGAGCCAGAGCTCCCTGCGTCGCGGTTCCTCCCATCCCATTGGCGGTTTCAAAAATTCCTTCCAGGATGGAGACGTCCCTGATTTCAGCTTCGCCTCCTTTTCCGCTCCGGCAGTATTCCACTGTCGTCCGCAGAAAATCTTCCATTGTCTCAATACGGTCCGGCATCTTCATGTCTGCAAGATCTTCACCCGGCAGATATTTTTCCAGCAGTTCGTTCAGGATTCCCGTATCGAAACGGCTCAGTACGTCCAGGTTGCTTGTATATCCCAGTGCGGCAAATGCACCGGCCTTTTTTCTCGCGGCGATTTCGCCTTTCATTCCGTTAAATACTTCCTGATATCTCTCTGTCATATTCATGGCGGTTTCCCTGCCTGTCTTTATTTTTCTTAAAAATAAAACAACCCCGAGAAGCATCTTCATACCTCTCGGGGATCATACGGTTTCGATCAGTATAACGCTGCCTTGTTATCATCCTGGAACAGATGGATTTTCTGAGAAGCGACTTTTTCCATTGCCTCGATGCACGGCGGCTCAATCATGTTCGGCTCTCTTAATCCCTCGTCCTTCAGGACTTCTCTCATCTTCGTGTAGTAAGCGACCTTGATGTCCGAAGAAATATTAATCTTGTTGATGCCCAGCGTGACGGACTTTCCGATTTCCTCATCCGGGTTGTTGGAGCCGCCATGGAGAACCAGCGGAATGCTGACCCTGGACTTGATTTCCTTGAGGATATCCAG
This sequence comes from Lachnospiraceae bacterium, assembly GCA_022647575.1. Classification (GTDB taxonomy): domain Bacteria; phylum Bacillota; class Clostridia; order Lachnospirales; family Lachnospiraceae; genus Chordicoccus. The sequence goes on from JALCKY010000002.1 coordinate 357,249, forward strand.
TTTCAGTTCCGGCTTCATGCCAGCCGGATAAAGTCCGTGGCAGGTTCCGATTGCGACAGCCAGCGTATCCACGCCGCTCTTCTCTACGAATTCAGCTGCATCTTCCGGCTTCGTATAGATGATGACCTGTTTTTCATAGGTCGCTGCATCGGTCGTGCCGATGGTGCCGAGTTCGCCTTCGACTGATACATTTACAGCATGGGCTGCTTCGCAGACTTTCTTGCAGATTGCGATGTTCTCTTCAAACGGCTTGCTGGAGCTGTCGATCATGACAGAAGTGAAACCGTCCTGGATAGCTTCGATTACCTGTTCAAAAGATGCGCCGTGATCCAGATGGATGACTACCGGCAGGAAAGACTTCATGGCTTTCTGACGGATTGCTGCAACCACGTCATCGCCGATATGATGAAGCTCATCCGGATGGATCGCGATGATCACCGGGGCATTCTCTTTTTCGCAAATATCCATGATTCCATTGAACATCGCATAAGAGCTGATGTTGAAGGCAGGTACTGCAAAGTTATTTTTGTTTGCTACCGCAAGCAGATCTTTCATGTTATAAAGCATTTTTTTCTCCTCCGAATAATTTATTTTCTGTTAATTCTTTACTGCTCCTGAAGTCATGCCTGCGATGAAATACCGCTGGAAGAACAGGAATAAAACCAAAACAGGAAGCGACCCCAGAACACTCATGGCCATCATCGTGTTCCACTCATACGCATGCTGCCCCATCAGCAGGCTGATGCCTACCGGAACGGTTCTCATGTCGTTTGTCTGAGTCAGAGCAAGCGCGAAGAGGTATTCGTTCCATGCCTGCATGAAAGTGTACATACCGACCGAGACAAGCCCCGGAATAGACACCGGAACCAGAATCTTCCAAAGCGCCTTGAATCTTGAACCGCCGTCAATCATGACTGCCTCATCAAGATCTTTCGGAAGGGTATTCATATAACCGGTCGTCATCAGGATGGCATAAGGAAGCGTGAAAATCAGGTACGTAAGGATCAGGGCAAAATAAGTATTGTACAGTTTCAGGAAAACAATCAGGCTGACATACGGGATCAAAAGAGTAATCGGCGGTACGGCCTGAACGCTGATGATCAGAGTGCTGAGAAAATTCTTGCCCGGGAATTTGAAACGGCTGAATGCATAAGAAGCCAGGATCCCGATGACAAGCGTCAGTACAACGACCACAAGCGAAATCATATAGGAGTTCAGGAAGAAACGAACTCTTTCCGGACTTGTGAAAATGTCCGCATATGCCTGAAGTGTAGGGCTTTTTGATATAAAAGTCGGCGGCCAGGAGAACATGTCCCCATTCGGCTTGAAGGAAGACAGGAGCATCCAGACGATAGGAAGCCCCGCCCAGAGGGCACCGAAAACCAGAAGAATGATCACGATTAATTTAACATACCATTTCTTTTTTCCTACCATGTCAGTCCTCCGATTTCTGCTGTTTTACGTAGAAGACCGCCAGAATGAACAGACAATCAGCAGAATCACGGCTGCCGCCGAAGCCTGTGCATACTGATATTTGCTGAAGGCAGCTTTGTAGATATAAGTACTGATTGTTTCCGTCGCATTGATCGGCCCGCCGCCTGTCGTCATCCAGATTAAAGCGAACTGCTGTATCGTCCAGACGCAGTCCAGCATCAGAAGACTTACAAGGATTGGTTTCAGCTGCGGAATCGTAATGTGGAAAAACTGATTGAATGCATTCGCGCCGTCGATGGCCGATGCTTCGTACAGGTCATTGGAAACTCCCTGCAGTCCGGCAAGGATGCTGACCATATAGAACGGATAGCCTGACCAGATATTGATGATCGTGACAGCGACCAGCGCATACTTGCGTGAGCCGAGCCAGTCGATCTTATCCGTAATTCCCGGAAGCATCATGGCTATGTAATTGATGATGCCGCTCGGATTCATCATCATCTTCCACAGGATCGCAATGACTGATGCGGTAAACATCCAGGGAAGGGCATAGATAACGCGGAACAAGGCTTTCGTAACATTATGAAGATAAATCGTGTTCAGGACCTTGGCGAATGTCATTCCGAGGATCATATGGGCGATTACGCTGACAATGACGAAGAATAATGTGTTTCTAACTGCCACGCCGAACGACTTATCTGTCAGGATCTTAACATAGTTTGATATCCCGACAAAAACCGGATTCTTCTCGATAATGACATTGTCAAAGAAAGAATATCCGATAACCATACAGATCGGGATAACCAGCAGGACCACGAGAATAACGATCGTAGGAGCCAGGTAGCGATAGGCTGTCAGGATCCTTCTTTTCTCTTTAACGCCCATTTTGGCTTTCGTCTTAGCTGCCATAGTGCCCTTTCTTAAAAACCGGGCTATCTACCCTTCGGCAAACAGCCCGGCGATAATAAACCTGTCAGTGTTAATGTTCAGTCAGAAAGCGTATCAGGCGAATGCCGGTGTCCATGCATCCTGTACAGCCTGCAGCATTTCGTCGACTGTCTTCGTATCGCCATCAAGGTAGAGCTGAAGCTGCTCATCATAGCTTCTCATCAGGTCTTCAGAAGTCGGAAGTCCTGTGAATTCATTGATAGCGGTATCACTCTGATAGATCTTGTAAGCATCTGTAAACTTGGAATCAGCTGCGGAGTAATCCGGGTTTGCTTTGCTGTTGCCTGGGAATGCATTTGCAAGGACTGCAAGGTTTGCGTTGACTTCCGGGCTCATCATGTATTCGATGAACTTCATGGCTTCTGCCTGATGTGTGGCAGTTGGAAGCAATGCCGATGCCCCAGTTAGCAACATCCATTCCGCTCTTGCCGGAGAACCTGTCTTTGTCGGAACCGGAATGAACTCATAATTCAGATCCGGAGCTTCTTTCTTGATTGTCGTCATATGGGCAAGTGAATCAATCATGAATGCAACACGGCCGTTCGTGAACTCTTCAACCATGTCTGCTTCCTTCATGGAGTAGGAGCCTTCGGACATAAGCCCGTTGTCATACAGTCCTTTGACGAAGTTGACCGTATCAATCATATCCTGGTTGCCTGTAAGGTTCGGCTTGCCGTCTTTCAGCATGGAACCGCCTGAAGCCCAAAGCCAGCTCATGAAGTTGTTCTGGATGCCGGACGGAGATTCTGTGGAAAGCGGGATTGCATATCCTGCCACACCGGACTGAGAAGATACGATCGTCTTGCAGTCTGCCGTGAACTCATCCCATGTCGTCGGAGCTTTGTCGATGCCGGCTGCTTTAAGGATGTCCATGTTGCAGTACATCGGGTATGCGAAGTTGACAACCGGGATCATGTAGGTATTTCCTTCATACTTGATCTGGCTGGAAAGCTGTGTATCATCGTAGCCGTCTGCTTTCATCAGATCTGTCAGGTTGGAAATGGATCCCTGTTTTGCGAAATCATAAACCCATGATCCGTCAAGACCGACAACATCTGCCATTGTTCCTGCTGCCGCGCCTGCTGCAATCTGTGTCTTTGTATCTGCGTACGGGTTGCTCAGAAGTTCAATCTTGATTCCTGTTTCTTTCGTGAATTCATCTGTGATCTCCTGAAGTTTTCCGTCAGGAAGTTCAACGCCCCACCACTGCTGGAACTTAATGTAACATCTGAAGTTGTCGCTGTCGAAGCTGCCGTGCTGGCCGCTGCTGAAGATGTCGCCGTAGAAGCTGCTTTCGAAGCTGCTGTAGAAGCTGCCGTGCTGGCCGCTGTTGAAGCTGCTGCCGATGACGTCGTAGCCGTTGACGCCGTAGAAGAACCTCCGCATGCACCGAGCGTTAAGACCATCGCTGCGGATAAATTATACTGTAGTTTTATTTCACGTCAAGATTTTAATGTAATATTTTTTTATTTCAGCACTTTTGATATTATTTAGCCCTTAAATTGTGTACTTTTTCTATTTTTCGTTCGTGTACTCAATCTTTTTTCTTAAACGATTTTCCTGTTTCGTAAATAAAATTTTATTTCATATATTAGGAAAGAACAGCTGCCATTCATCTCATTTTCAGAGTGACAACCCTTCCGCCGTCTTCGCCAGCGTGGCCGCCGATTCGGTAAGCTGCTTCCTTTCTGTTTCATTCAGTGAGATGGGGACTTTCTTCACGATGCCGTTCCGGCCGACAATGGCAGGCGTGCTGAGGCAGATGCCTTCAATGCCGTACTCGCCGTGCATCATTCCCGACACCGGCAGGATGGATTTTTCATCCTTCATGATGGCTTCGCAGATTCTCTTGACGGACATGGCAATGCCGTAGTACGTTGCCTTCTTTCTTTTGATGATTTCATAAGCGCTGTTCTTGACATCCTCCGCGATTTCCCTCATCGCTTTCTCATGGTCATGATAGCCTCTCATTTCACAGAAATCCGTGAGAGCGATTCCGGATACATTTGCGCTGCTCCAGACCGGCAGTTCGCTGTCTCCGTGCTCTCCGATGATAAAGGCATGCACGCTGCGGCTGTCGACGCCGAGATGCTCGCCCAGCTTGTATTTCAGACGGGCCGTATCAAGAACCGTGCCGGATCCGATGACCCGGCTTTCCGGCATGCCCGAAAGCTTCACCGCCGTATACGTCAGGATATCGACCGGGTTCGCTACGATCAGCAGGATGCCCTGATAATCCCTCTTTTTGATTTCCGGAATAATGCTCCCGAAAATCTTCACGTTTTTCTGGACCAGATCAAGACGCGTCTCTCCGGGCTTCTGTCCCGCGCCGGCTGTCACGACGATAATGGCCGCATCCGACGCATCGTCATAATTTCCCGCATAGATTTTCATCGGAGCTGCAAACGGAATTCCGTGGGCGATATCCATCGCTTCCCCTTCCGCTTTTTCCGCGTCCGCATCCAGCAGGACCATTTCGGAAAATAAACCGCTCTGCATCAGGCTGAAGGCTGAAGCAGCCCCCACGAATCCGCATCCGACAATGGCAGCCTTCCGTCCGTTGATTTCTTTTTTCATTCCGGCACCTCCTGTTGGTTTTCCGTGTTTTCTATTATAAATCATATCCGGAAAATGGAAAACTATCTGTTGCAAATCAAACCGATGTGCTATATTCATTTACGGAACCTGATTACATTTTCGGAAAGGACTTCTCATGGCTAAACAGCCGGCCGGTCTGAAAAAAGACATCCTGCGAATTCTTCTCTGCACTGCCGCCGCACTTATCTATTCCCTGAACATCAACAGTTTCGTCCATACCGGGGGACTGCTGCCCGGAGGCTTTTCGGGACTTTCCCTGCTGCTGATTGAAATCATCAAGGACAGCACCGGCGTCACGATTTCCTACGGCGTTCTTTACGTCATCCTGAATTCAATTCCCGCGCTGTTAAGTTTCCGTCTGATCGGGAAACGGTTCACGATTTTTTCCGTCTATACGATCGTGATGGTTTCCATTCTGACTTCGGTCCTTCCCTCCTACGTCATCACGTACGATACCCTGCTGATTTCCATTTTCGGCGGAATCATCGGAGGCTTTTCCATCTGCCTGTGTCTCTTCGCCCGGGCAACTTCCGGCGGAATGGATTTCGTATCGATTTATGTATCGGAGAAATTCGGCATCGACGGATGGCAGGTCGTCCTGATTTTCAATGCCTGCGTCCTGACCGTCGACGGTTTCCTCTACGGCTGGGACAAGGCGCTGTATTCCATCATTTTCCAGTTCGTCACGATCCAGGTCATCGACGGCCTTTACAAGCGCTATAAGAAGAACACCTTGTTCATCGTCACGTGCCATCCCGAAGCAATCTCCGAGCTGATCAGCAAAACGACGGGGCACGGTTCCACAGACATCATGGCCATCGGCACTTATGAAAATAAGCCGCGCACGCTTGTCTACTCCGTCGTCGGCAGCGAGGATCTTCCGCAGCTGACGAAGAAAATATCCGAGATCGATCCTTCCGCCTTCGTCAACGTCATCCGCACCGAGCGCCTGGCCGGCCGTTTCTCTCTGCCGCCGAACGACTGAATCCGACAGCTTCTTATCTGGAAACTCACAAAAAAAGAGGCAGCCTGCATAAGGCTGCCTCCGTGATTGTTTGATTATTTCAGAAGCTTCTTCAGATCTTCTTCCGGAGTGGAGATCGGCGCGATGCCGTATTTCTCAACCAGGAAGTTCAGAACATTCGGGGAAATGAACGCCGGAAGCGACGGTCCCAGAAGGATGTTCGTGATTCCCAGATGAAGCAGCGTCAGCAGGATGCAGACCGCCTTCTGCTCATACCAGGAAAGCACGAAGGAAAGCGGGAGTTCATTCACGCCGCAGTTAAAGGCACCTGCCAGGGCGACGGCAATCTGGATTGCGCTGTAGGCATCGTTGCACTGGCCTACATCCATGATGCGCGGGAAACCGGCGACAGTCCCGAGGTTCAGATCATTGAAGCGGTATTTCCCGCAGGCCAGCGTCAGGATAATGGAATCCTTCGGTGTCTGTTTGACGAATTCCGTATAGTAGTTGCGTCCCGGCTTGGCACCGTCGCATCCGCCGACCAGGAAGAAATGGCTGATCTTTCCGGCTTTAACCGCCTCGACGATTGCGCCTGCGTTAGAAAGCACCGCACCGCGGCCGAAGCCGGTCATGACTTTATGTCCGCCGTTGATGCCGGTCATCGGATGGTCTTCCGTATAGCCGCCGAGCTCCAGGGCTTTTTCAATGACAGGCGTAAAATCCTTGTCTTCTCCGATATGCCTGATTTCCGGATAGGAAACCACTTCCGTCGTAAAGACGCGGTCGGAATAAGAAGCCTTCGGAGGCATCAGGCAGTTTGTCGTGAAGAGGACCGGTGCCGGAATGTCTGCGAATTCCTTCTGCTGATTCTGCCATGCCGTTCCGAAGTTTCCCTTCAGCTGCGGATACTTCTTCAGTTCCGGATAAGCATGAGCCGGCAGCATCTCGCCGTGCGTGTAAACATTGATGCCTTTATCCTTGGTCTGTTCAAGAAGCAGCTGCAGGTCATGAAGATCATGTCCGGTAATGACGATGAACGGACCTTTTTCGATATCGAGGGAAACTTCCGTGGGAGCCGGCGTTCCGTATGTCTCGGTATTGGCCTGATCCAGAAGTCCCATGCATTTCAGGTTGACTTCCCCGGTCTTCAGGACAAGCGGAAGCAGCGCATCCATCGTATCTTCCTGTCCGATGGCAAACAGGGCACGGTAGAAGAAATCATTGACCTCCCGGTCAGTATAGCCGAGGATCATCGCATGATAGCCATAGGCAGCCATGCCGCGGAGTCCGAAAAGGATCAGGGACTTCAGGGAACGGATATCCTCGTCTGCCTTCCAGACTTCATTCATGTCATAATCATCGGTACGGGCACAGGGATTGCCGCAGACAGCGCAGCCGGAAGCCAGGCGGTTCTTCTCCGCATGAATGCGGTCCGTCATTTCCTGTACGGTTTTTGCATTGAAGTTCACATTGGTAATGGTTGTGAAGAGTCCGGCCAGCATCAGCTTATCCGTAGCTTCTTCCGCGCTTCCGTGTGCCTCAACGGCGCGGGACAGTCCGACGAGCGCTCCTGTCAGCTGATCCTGAAGCTTTGCGACATCTGCCGGCTTTCCGCAGACGCCTGCCTTGCCTGTGCAGCCTTTGCACATAGCGGTCTGTTCGCACTGGAAACAAAACATTTCGTTCATGATATTCTCCTCCGTAATTTTCTGCCGCAGGAATTATCCCGCAGCGGTTTCTCAGCTTTGCTGTTCTGAGGAGGATTATATCGTCGGTGCGCTGCCGCGTATGTTGTAAATACAACGTATTGCCCGATAAACTTTTAATCTTATGAACGTACAGGCCCGCCATGTAAAAAAGCAGGGTGAAAGACGCAGCCGAAGCGGCAGACCGCAGGCTATCCGAGTTTTGCCGTCAGCCGGACCGGATTGTGATCGGAATCCGCGAATCCCTCATCGATCGTCTTGACGGATTCCAGCGTCACATTCGGAGAAAGAATGAATCCGTCAATCACGTAATACTGCGTATCGGCCGTATCCGACGGATCATAAGGCTGGTTGTTGAGACGGCAGGACGGAGTCGAAGTGTCATAGGCAAAAGAGAAACCGTCCGGGATCAGGGATTCATCCAGCGTGCCCGGCGACCAGAGATCCGCATGCGTATTCGGATAGACATCGAGGGCACCCGGGAACTCCTGATTGAAGTCCCCGCCTGCAATCACATAATTTCCCTTCGCATATTCCGACGCAAGAAATTCCTTCAGCTTGGCCGTCTGGGCTGCCTTGCCGGAACCGTCATCATAGGCCTCCAGATGCAGGTCGACCGAGACCAGATATTTATCCGAATTCTCAAGAGGAATGTAATTGACCAGGAGGCATCTCTTCAGATTTCCGAGACGCACCGGCCAGGAAAACGGACAGGGCAGCGCAATCCGCTGGGATGTCTCAATCGGGAAATCCGTCGTATTCAGAAGGCCGCTGTGCACGGTTCCGATCGGCGGAATCGGATACGGAATAAAGGCACAGGAAAAATTCGTGGCAAAGGAAGCATTTGCCCCGGCAAGCGTTTTCGTCTCATTGATGTGGTAGCTGCGCGAAGAGTCCGTGTCGACTTCCTGGAACATCCGGATGTCGGACTGATTTGCCGGATCGGAAACCGCAGCGGCAATTCCATCCAGATATTTCTGAACGGTTTCCTTGTCAGCCGAAGCAACATTCTTCCCGCCGTCCATAAAGAAATCCGAGCCTGCCCCCAGTCCGCAGTAGCCGATATTCCAGGACAGCACGGATACCGTGCTGCCTTCCGAAGGCGCCTGCGATCCGTCCGATGAAGCAAGGATGACTGCATCCTCGACATCGGCCGGCCTGTATTCCGTAACGGTCAGGAACAAAATGAACAGTACCGCAAATGCCGCGACTGCTGCCAGAACAATTCCGATGATTTTCAGTATTTTTTTCAGCATCTTCCCCATCCTCAGATCATTTCCCCGCCGATCATCCGTTTCTGCTTCAGAATCGGAAGCTGTTCCCGGATGCGGGCGATCTCATCAAAATTAATTTCCGTTACCGTCATGCCTTCCTTTTCATCCATGTGCGTCAGGACTTTTCCCCACGGTGAAACGATCATGGAGTTTCCATAGGAAACATAGGAGGCTTCTTCATTTCGTGCCTGGCTGCATCCCGCGGTGAAGACCTGCCCGTCTGATGCTCTTGCCCTCAGGAGAAGTTCCCAGTGCGCAGGGCCGGTCGTCATGTTGAAGGAAGCCGGAAACAGAAGGAGTTTCGCTCCCGCTTCGGTCATCTTCTCCGAAAGCTTCGGGAAGCGCATGTCGTAGCAGACAGCCAGTCCCATCCGTCCGAATTCCGTATCAAAAACCGTGACGTCATCTCCCGCCGTCAGGGTTTCCGATTCCCGGAAATGCTGCCCGCCTTCCACGGCAATGTCAAAAAGATGCATTTTCCGGTGCCTGGCAATCTGCTTTCCGCTCCGGTCAAATACATAGGCCGTATTATAGATTCTTCCCTGCCCGTCCTTTTCCGGCATGCTGCCCGCCGCCAGAATCAGGCCGTCTTTTTTCGCGTCAGCCGACATCCGCTGCCAGGAGGGGCCGCCTTCCTCTTCCGCATACTTCGGAAATGCATCCGTCTGATACGGGCACAGGAACATTTCCGGAAGCATGGCAAGATCCGCTCCCTGCGCCGCAGCTTCCGCAAGATAAAATTCCGCTGTCTGCAGGTTCTTTTCGCGGTCAGCGGTTCCTTCCATCTGAATCAAGGCCAGTTTCATTTTTCAGTCCCTTACGATGACTTCAATTTCCACGCCGTTCGGATCCTCGAAAAGGAAGTTCCGGAAAGAAAGCTTCTCTATATGGGCCGGTTCCGTCAGCATCTTCATTCCGGCCGCCCGGATGTCTGCATAAGCCCGGTCGAGGTCATCGACAGCGATGCAGAAATGACGGTAAATCCCTTTTGTGAAACAGGAATTATTTCCGTCCGGACTTTCAAACTTATAGCGGATCAGTTCCAGCTTCGTCGTATCGGTGAGCCTGTAATACGTCAGCTCATGATCTCCCATGTCGACCTGACCCAGATAGGGAAGACCGAGCGTCTCTCCGTAGAATTTTCTGCTCGCTTCGATATCCTTCACATTGATCGTGATATGATCCACAGCCGTAATGTTCATGGCAGCCTCCGTTCATTTTCTGAAGGGTATTATACCATGAACCGAAACCGGAATACAAAGCGGGAATATGCCGATGAATGCACGCAGTGCATCAGATCAGCAGGGCACCGATACAGCCTGCACATAGAAACGGCACGAACGGAAAGGATTCCGTCTTTTTCTTTTTTCTCAGCGCCACCAGGAAAACGGCAAAAACCGAACTGAGAACCAGCGCCAGCAGAAGCATCTCCGTTACCAGGATTCCCGTGAGAAAAAAGCCGCATGTCAGCAGCACGATTCCGTCGCCCTGTCCGATTTTTCCCTTCGAAGCGAAAGAAATCAGCAGCAGAAAAAAGCCCGGCAACAGGGCCAGGAAGCATTCCGGCATTTCTCCGCGCCGGTTCAGGAACATATGCAGGATTCCTGCACCGGCAGTAAGAAGAGAAAACAGAAGGCTGATTTCCCGCTTCCGGAAATCAAGCCAGCCCTGGACGGCCAGAAAGGAAACGGCCATGATTTCCGGTACCGTCACCAGGGCATCCGCCCCGGGAAGCGAGAGAACCTGCACTGTCTCAGGCAGCATCATTTTCCGTACCTCCTTCCGCACCCGCGGAACCGGCCGCATCCCTTGCCGCACAGCGCTCGCATTCATGAACGGAACCGGCTTCCGACTTCCGGATCAGACGCACGTGCCGGGTTATGCCTGCGTATTTCAGCGAAGGATAATAGCGGTCTCCTTTGGCAGTCACATAGACTGTTCCCGTATATCCGTCCGGGAAATAATCGCATTTCCTGTATTTCTCACCATAATTATTCCGGAGGCTGCCGACCTCATCCGTGGTCGTGGCAATGATCGTCAGGTCAAGGTGCGTGCAGTCCGCATGCGTATGGTAAACCGATCCGTAATCCGTCACATAGACCATCTCATCCTCCCGGTCGGAATCCGAAGCATCGTCGCTTCCCTGTTCATAGCCGATCCAGGGATAGACGCGTGCGCGCTCCGTAAGAGCGATTCCCGGCACAGGAATCATTGAAAACGGAAAGGTATAAGTCCTGGTCTCCGTCAGATCGATCCAGACTCCGGAAATGCCGTTCTTCCCTGCGGCAGACGAAGCTGCCGCCGCATCCATCGCAAGACGCCTCGCCCTGTTCGACAGTTCCAGATTTCCGCGCACCTGCATGCCGACGGCATCCATGAAGACGATCAGCGTCACCATGGCCAGGAAAAACAGCGGCAGCACAAAGGCCGCTTCAATTGTAAGGGATGCCTGCTTCATTTTTCTGATCATATTCCGACTATAAATGAAATCCTTTGGATTGCTCAAGACGGAAATCTGCACGAAGTCAGCGGCGGATTCTTCGTGCATTTTGTCCGAACTTAATTGAGAAAACTGCTGTTTAATGCTATAATTTTTACATAACCGCGCTGAAGTCCGCATAGGAGCCATGATATGCGCACGGTTCTTCACTGTTTCAGAAACTGCATCAGGACCTTTCAGAAAGATACGGGAAGAGGAAAATGGAGCAGAACCTATACAGAAAAGAAAGCATGGAGAAAGTCACCTCTCCGGACCAGCTGAACGATTACATCCGCGTGGCAAAACCGAGCGTCTGGATTCTTCTGGCTGCCGTCATCATCCTTCTGTCCGGAATCGTATGCTGGAGTATTTTCGGGCATATCACGACATCCGTCCGGGGAGCCTGCAGCGTCGGCAGCGATTCCGCCGCTTATCTTTATGTCAGTCCTGATGATGCCTCAAAACTGAAAACCGGCATGGACGTATCCGTCACCGTTCAGGGACAGACCGTAAAAGCAAAGATCAGCACCATCGATGCCGACCCTTCCGTGATGGAAAATGATGAATATCTGCAGTACTACTCCGGAATTGCCGCCGGCAGCCTGTGCGTCCGGGTCAGTCTGGAGAATGCCGGACTTCCGGAAGGAACGTATCAGGCCGGCGTCCTGATTGAAAGCATCAGTCCGATTTCATTTATCATTCACTGAAGGCAGGCAGATGAGGAAAAAATCCCTTCACACACCCATTACGAAAGGAATTGCAAAAGTCCCGACCGTTATCCAGCTGGAAGCGCTGGAATGCGGTGCTGCGGCTCTTGCGATGGTACTTGCCTATTACGGGAAATGGGTGCCTCTTGAAATCGTGCGCAGGGACTGCGGGGTTTCCCGCGACGGTTCCAAGGCCAATAATGTTCTGAAGGCCGCCAGGAATTTCGGTCTCAGGGCAGATGCCTACCGTCTGGATATCAGCGATCTGAAAAAGGATGCCTCTTTTCCATGCATCATCCACTGGCATTTCAACCACTTCGTCGTGCTGTGCGGCTTCCGCGGGAACAAAGCCTTCCTCAATGACCCAGCCCGCGGAACCTATTCCGTTTCCATGGAAGATTTCAGCGATGCCTATACCGGCATCTGCCTGATTTTTGAGCCGGGCGATACATTTGAACCGGGAGGAAAGCCGAAGAGCGTCCTGTCTTTTGCAAGAAAGAAGCTCAGGGGGAGCAGCGCGGCTTTCGCACTGGTAATAGCAACAACCGTCATCACTTCCCTGGTCGGCATCATCACGCCCGGTTTTACCAACGTCTTTGCCGACCGCCTGCTGACCGGCAAAAATCCGGAATGGTTCTATCCGTTCATCACCGGCATTTCCGTCATCACCGCCGTGCAGATTCTCGTTGCCTGGGTTCAGGCGACTTATTCCCTGAAGAGCAGCGGAAAAGTAGCCATCACATCCAATGCCGAATACATGTGGCATGTTCTGCGGCTTCCGATGGATTTCTTCTCGCAGAGGATGTCAGGCGACATCATTGCCCGCAAGGAACTGAATGCCTCCATCGCCGATACGCTGATTGATACTTTTGCGCCTCTCGTCATTCAGGCTTTCATGATGATCTTCTATCTGTTCGTCCTGATCCGGTACAGCCCGCTGCTTTCCCTGGCAGGCATCGTCTCGGTCCTGATCAACGTCGCCGTGTCCGGGTACATTTCCCGGAAGAGAGTGAATCTGACCCGCGTCATCGCCCGCGACAGCGGCAAGCTGGAGGGCGCGACCGTCTCCGGCATCGAAATGATCGAATCCATCAAATCGACCGGTGCCGAGAACGGCTACTTTGAGAAATGGTCCGGCTACCAGGCCGCCGCCAACTCCGGCAATATGAAGTTTCTGAAACTGAATACCTATCTCGGCCTCCTTCCGTCCCTGGTCGCAACGCTGACCAGCCTGTTCGTCTTTGCCGGAAGCGTCTGGCTGTGCATGAAAGGAAGCTGGACCGTCGGCATGATTGCCGCTTTCGCCGGCTTTCTGAATTCCTTCCTCGCCCCGGCGCAGGAACTTGTTTCCGCTTCACAGACCCTGCAGGAAATGAGGACATCCATGGAACGCGTCGATGATGTCCTTGCCTGCCCGTCCGACCCTCTCTGCGATACCGCAGGCCGTATGCCCGTAAAAGAATACGACAAGCTGAAAGGCAGGGTCGAGCTGAAAAATGTCACCTTCGGCTATTCCCGTCTCGACACTCCCCTGATCAAAGACTTCTCGCTGACGATTGAGCCCGGACAGACGATTGCCTTCGTCGGCCCGAGCGGCTGCGGAAAATCCACGCTGTCCAAACTCATCTCCGGTCTTTATCAGCCATGGAGCGGTGAAATCCTGTTTGACGGAATTCCGCTGATGCAGGTCAACCGCAGCATCTTCACCAGTTCGCTTTCGGTCGTGGATCAGGACATTATTCTTTTTGAAGATACGATTGAAAACAACATCAAGATGTGGGACCAGTCGATTGAAAACTATGAAATGATCATGGCCGCCCACGACGCCCAGATCCATGAAGCCATCCTCCAGAGAAACGGAGGCTATCAGTACCGGCTCAGTGAGGGCGGCCGGGACTTTTCCGGAGGCGAGCGGCAGCGTCTTGAGATTGCACGCGTCCTTGCCCAGGATCCGACGATCCTGATCATGGATGAGGCAACCAGCGCGCTGGATGCCAAGACAGAATATGAAGTGGTAAAAGCCATCCGTGACCGCGGCATTACCTGCATCGTCATTGCGCATCGTCTCTCCACGATCCGGAACGCCGATCAGATCATCGTGCTGGACCGCGGCGACGCCGTGGAACGGGGAACTCACGAAGAACTGTACCGGCAGGACGGTCTGTATAAGGACCTGGTGTCATCGTAATCCGGATCACGGCTCCGCCGGATGTATCCGGTCCGGGGCAGGAAATCTGTTTAAGCAGGGAAATGAAATCTGTCTGTTTGGAAGGAAAAGCATGGGACTGTATGATCAGCAGATAAGGCAGCGTATCGAATACGACGAAAACGTCCTGTCCGAAGCATTCGCGGGCATGGGCGATGTCGTCCTCGGTACCCGTCTGGCCAAAACGCTGAGCGGCCGGAGAATTCTGACCAAGACCGCAATCGATGAAATCCTGAAATACTATCACGTCCCTTCCCAGGATCTGCCCGCGGACATTACGGATATCAACGACCAGCTTGAATACCTTCTCCGTCCGTCAGGCATCATGCGGCGTACGGTAAAACTGAGCGGCCCCTGGTATAAAGATTCCATCGGAGCCATGCTCGGCGTGCTCCGGGAATCCGGCACGCCCGTTGCCCTGCTGCCCGCAGGAATCGGCTATACCTATTTTGATCCCGGCACGCAGAAAAAAGTGCATCTGAACAGGAAGACAGCGGCCGCCCTCGACAGCGAAGCCTTCTGCTTCTACAAGCCGCTGCCGCTGAAATCCATTTCCGTACCGGACATCATGCTCTATATTTTCCGCTGTCTCTCGAAATCCGATTTCGTGCTCATCGCGGCAGCCGCCCTGGCCGCTGCCCTGATCGGCCTGCTGATCCCGAAACTCAGCCAGATCATTTACGGCAATGTTGTTTCCGGCACGGATATGACGCTGTTTTATGCCGTCTTTTTCTTCCTGGCTTCCGTCAGCATTACCATGCTCCTGATCAATACGGCAAAAACGCTCCTTACCGAAAGAGTGGAAACGAAAATGACCCTCGGCGTGGAAGCAGCCGGCATGATGCGGATTCTCTCCCTGCCGGCGGATTTTTTCCGGGATTACAGTTCCGGCGAACTTTCCAACCGCATCGGCTATCTGAATACGCTGTGCACCTCCCTGTCGCAGATTCTGCTGGCGACGGGACTGACTTCGGTCTTCTCACTGGTCTATATTGTACAGATGGTGCAGTTCGGACCCGGACTTGCGGTTCCGGGAATCCTTTTGATCCTGATTTCCGTCGCTTTCTCCGCCATCACATCCCTGGCCCAGATTTCCTATTATAAAAAGACCATGGAACTGACTGCCAAAGAAAGCGGTCTTACCTATTCCCTGGTGGCCGGAGTCCAGAAGCTCCGTCTTTCCGGAGCCGAAAACCGTGCTTTTGCCCAATGGGCCAAATCCTATACGCCGATTGCCCAGCGCACTTACGACCCGCCGGCCTTCCTGCGTTTAAGCGGTGTTTTCCTGTCCGGCATTTCCCTGATCGGCACGGTCGTCATTTATTATTTCTCGATCACCACCAAAGTCTCCCTGGCCAATTACTTTGCCTTCAATTCCGCCTATGCAACGGTCATGGGCGCCTTTTCCTCGCTTGTCGCAATGGCTTCCAGCATTGCTCAGATCCGTCCGATGATGGATATGCTGCGGCCGATCATCAAGACGCAGCCGGAGATTGCGGCAAATAAAGAAGTCGTTACCAATCTTCCGTCCGGCATTTCCATCGATCACGTATCCTTCCGCTATTCGGAAACCTCGCCGTATATTTTCGACCAGCTTTCCCTGCAGATTCGTTCAGGAGAGTATCTGGCCATCGTCGGAAAGACCGGATGCGGCAAGTCGACCCTGGTGAGGATGCTGCTCGGATTTGAGACTCCTCAGAAAGGTGCCATCTATTACGGCGGCAAGGATCTCAGCAGCCTCGACCTGAAATCACTCCGCCGGCATATCGGCAGCGTCATGCAGAACGGCAGGCTCTTCCAGGGGGACATCTATTCCAATATCGTCATTACCGCTCCCTGGCTGACCATGGACGATGCCTGGGCCGCAGCTGAAAAAGCAGGCATGGCAGAGGATATCCGGCAGATGCCGATGGGCATGAACACGCTGATCGCGGAAGGCTCCGGCGGCATTTCCGGAGGACAGAAGCAGCGCCTGATGATTGCCCGTGCCCTCGCCCCGAATCCGAAAATCCTGATCTTCGACGAAGCAACAAGCGCTCTCGACAACCTGACGCAGAAAATCGTCACGGATTCGCTGAATAAAGAGAAATGTACCCGCATCGTCATTGCGCATCGTCTTTCCACCATCAGACAGTGCGACCGCATCGTCGTCCTTGCGGACGGAAAGATTGCCGAAGACGGGACCTATGACCAGCTGATAGCAAAGAACGGCCTGTTCGCGGAACTGGTGGAGCGTCAGCGCCTGGATGTCTGATCCTTTTCCGCTGTCCGGAAATCAGCAGTGATTTTCTTTCCGCTGCCGGGAAATCAGCGGGAATGCCTTTCCTGGGGAATGATCTGAAAAGAGCTTCGTATTTTTTTATTTTTTTTGAACGGCATCCCCGCAGATTTTCCGGTAACACATCGTTTTTTCCGTCGTAAATACCTTGCGCCCTTCGGCTTCTGCTTTCATTTCCACGGTAAGAGAATCAAAACAGCAGTCCAGACGGAAGTTCCCGCGGCCCGATTCACGGATCGTGCTTTCCGTCATGTCCATGGCCCGGCTGACGCGTTCCTCTGCCGAAGTCAGATACAGGAAAATGCGCAGATAATCCTCATAGTCCGTCCCGGCCGCAGCCCGTCTCCGGAAGCTGTCCATCCGGGAGGAAAAGCCGGGGACATCGCTCAGCTGAAGCTGCCAGTCCTGAAAAGTCTTGACCAGGGGAATATGGTCTCCGTCGAGCAGTCCTCTCACATCGATCAGGCTTTCGCAGAAAGCCCAGCCGGCAGTCAGGATTGCCTGAATGGCCGGAGCGGCCTCCGGATTCAGGAGAATGGCTGCCAGGATTTCCGCAGTCGTTTCTGCCTGCAGACGGAGTTCGGAATTCGTCATGATCAGAAGGATGTTCACGCCTTCCCTCGTCAGCAGAAGCCGGCTGACCACATTTTCCAGATTTGCCGTGTCGCTGTCCTTTCCTGCAATCATGTATTCCGCCTGATAGGAAAGCCCGCTTTTTTCCGTCGGCTTCCGGTACGTTCCGTAATGGGTCAGAAGATATTCATCCAGCCAGAGGGAATTGACGGCATCCTCCGGCGAAACGGAAACGTCAATGACGCCCATGCCGCTTTCCTTCTGACGTCCGCTTAAAAGTTCAGACGCCGCGGCCTGTTTTCCGGATACTTCCGAAACATCCTGACAGACAAGATTGAGGATGGAGGTTGCCTTTACCCTGATGATTTCGCCCATCGGATTTTTAAAATCCGGCGGAATTTCGACCGGCTTCTTTTTTTCCGCCGCTTCATTTTCCGTCTTCTCCCGGGCAGCCTGTGCCTCCAGCTCCGCATAATCCGCAGCAAGGTTTCCGCCGTCCGGATTTCCGCCGTCTGTTTCCTGCTGCTGAACGATCGAAGCGTTTTTACCAATTTCATCCTTTAAAAGGCGAATGCCCTGAATCCCTGCCGTCTGCGTCATATAATCGATTGCCTGTGCCGCAAACGCTGCCCCTGCGCAGTCTGTCGCAAGCGTATAGCCCGTGATGCTGCCTCCTGCTTCTTTGAGTGAGAAAAGATTCTTTCCGCCGGACAGATTTCCCTTATCGGGGCTGAGAAGATAACTCATCGAATCCGTCAGGCGGTCGTAGCATTTCCCGAGGGAAAGCTGCGAGGAGCCGCAGCTGCCGTCGACAAAAAAGACATCGTACCTGTCCAGGAGATCGCGGTCATACTGCGCAAACAGGGAAAACATTGCCTGGTCCGCTGCATTTGCCAGCTGCATCCGGCAGGCTGACACCTTCACCGAAAGGATGGAGGTGCAGATCAGCGAAATCATGACCGTGAGCATCAGGCTCAGATAAATGGTAATGCTTCCTTTACGGTTCAAGGCATTCTCTCCTTATGGGATTCTCTAGACGCTTTCGCTTTGTGATGTGACTTTCCCGAGAATGGAATTGACAAGACTGATCAGCTGCTTTTTAAAGATAAGCACTAAAGCGATCAAAACGAGTAAGACAAGGATTATCTCAATGGTAGTCACTCCGGACTCGTCCTGACAGAACGCACGCAGTTCGTCCATGCGCCTCACCTCCTTTCCCGTATGTTTTTCAAAAAGGGAATGTCTTTCAGAACTTCCAGATTTGATAAAGAAACCATACTCTCAAAGCCATGGATTGCTCAAGACGCAAAAATGCACGAATAATCGGCTGGATTATTCGTGCATTTCGATGAACATCATAAGGGGCTGTATGAAAAGGAATCGTTCCGGAAAAGCTTAACTGTTCTTCCAGATCTCAGGAAACCGGCTCCGCAGAACTTTTGAGCAGCAGGCTTCTGCATTCCCTGCTTCTTTTTCCTCATCGATACCGCAGAGGTGCCCGTCCTGATAAACGATTCTGCCGTTGACCATGGTCATATCCGCAGGTCCGGTAATCCCGCATTTTGCCAGAAGATTCTTCGGGTCGTGCAGAGTCCCTGCATATTCGATTTTTCCGGCATCAACAGAAAAGAGATCAGCTGCTTTTCCTTTTTCAAGAGATCCCAGATCCGTACGTCCGAGGGTTTTCGCCCCGTTCACGGTTGCCATCTTCAGGACATCGTAGCCGCTCAGTCCGTGTCCGCGTTCCTTTGCATAATAGGACTGCATCAGATAGGCCATCCGCATGCTGTCCAGCAGATTGGAAGAGTCATTTGTAGCCGATCCGTCACAGCCGAGGCTGACATTGACACCGGCTTCTTTCATGTCTGCTATGTCAATAATCGGATACCCGCCCAGAACGGCAGGTGCCGGGCAATGAGAAATCCCGGTTCCTTCTTTTCCTGCCCTCCGGTATTCCTCCGGTGTCAGTTCCCAGCAATGTGCGTAGAATACATCTTTCCCTGCAAAACCGACAGACTCGCAGAAATCCAGCGTTCTCATTCCGTATCGCTGCAGGATTCCCTCATTTTCACCTTCTCCCAGGTGGGTGTGAAGGAAGACTCCTTTGTCCCGTGCAAATCTGACGCTTTCTTCAAATGTCTCACGGAAGCAGTTGATCGGCTGACAGGGAGAGACCACGATCCTGCTCATGGAAAATGGATTCGGATCATCATACCTGTCAATCAGGCGTTCGCAGTCCTTCAGGAATTCGTCCGTCGTCTCCAGCATTTCTTCGGGAATGCTTCCGCCCTTGTCCCTGGGGAGGGTATTGCATCCTCTCCCGGCATGATAGCGGATGCCGAGTTTTGCCGCCGCTTCCATCTGGCGGTCTACCGGTCTTTTCCCCGTCTTTTCTGTGTAGCAGTACTGATGGTCGAAGGCACAGGTACAGCCGTGTTTCAGCAGATCGCCCATCGCTGTCAGTGACGAATAATAAATGACATCATCATCGATTTCCTTGAAAATCCGGTAGATGCGGTCAATCCAGCTCATGACCGTCATATTCGGATAATCAATGGTCTCCAGGTTTCTGACAAATGTCTGAAAGAAATGATGATGCGTATTGATTAAGCCCGGGTAAATGATCTTCCCCGTCATATCCAGGATTTCCGCATCGGCCGATGCCTGGAGTCGGCTGCCGATCCCAGCTATCGAACGGTCTTTGATCAGAATATCCGCATTTTTATAAACCCGGTCTGTCTGATCGCAGCTCACAACAGCCGCTGCATTTTTCAGAAGGATTTCACTCATGCTGATCGAGCACCTCATTCATTTGATAGATCAAATCATCGATTTCTTCATCGGAAACCATTCCGTGGCTGAACATGTCAAGATACGATCTGACAGACCAGAAAGAATTCGCAATGCTTTCCTGAACCTGCTTTGTAACCTGTTCCTTCGTGAGCAGGCCCCTGGCCTCCGCAAAATCAAAAAACATCTTCTTTGTGACTCTGTTGGAGAACATTTCATAGAACCCGCAGTCACCGTTCAGGTGATCGATCCGGAAATGATCCTTTTTCCGTCTGACCCTGAGTTTTTCACGGATGTCCCTGCTCGACGAAGCAAACTCAATGTCATAAGATGCCGAATCGACTGTCCACTTATGGTTGACCGGATCAAAACAGCTGAAGTCTCTCCTGTCCAGTTCGAAAACCAGCGTTTTCTTCTGTCCGGGTTTCAGATTTACTTTTTCATAGCCTTTCAGTTCCCGGACCGGTCTGTCAAAGAAGCTGTTCCTGGGAGAAACATAGAGTTCTGCCGTTTCTTTTCCTTCCCGCTCTCCGGTATTCTTGATATCAACAGCAACACGGACCTTGTCATCCGATTCACTCAGAAGCTGAGGTGCGGAATATTCGAACGAAGTATAGGAAAGACCGAACCCGAACGGGAAAAGAGGTTCGATTCCTTTTTTATCATAGTAGCGGTAGCCGACATAATAGCTCTCCCCGTACAGTTTATGAAAAGGATCGCTGTGGAACGTCAGATAGGCCGGAGCATCTTTTTCCTGTTTCGGGACTGTAACCGGCAGCTTTCCGCTCGGGCATGTACGGCCGAACAGGATGTTCGCAAGTGCCTTTCCCATGCCTTCCCCGCCGTACCATGTCTCAAAGACTGCATCCGTTTTGTCAATCCAAGGCATCTCGATCACATCGCCCCCGGAAAGGATGACCGCGGTGTTTTCTGCTGTCCCCTGCAGTTCTTCAATCATTCTGCACTGTCCGGCATCCAAAGCCATATTCTTTCTGTTATACAGATCGGATTCGTTCGGAAGGGTTGTGCCGGCAAAAATCAGAGCAACATCGGCATCCTTTGCGGCTTTCTTCGCTTCGCTCAGCAGCTTCGGCGTCGTTCTGCCCTTTTCATCATAACCCGGTGCATAAACGATCACGGCATCATTTCCCGCTGCGGATTTGATTTCATCAAAAGGAATATCAATATTTTCGGATCGGACAATGGCACATCCGCTTCCTACATACTGGGCCTCTTTTGCATAGCGTCCGATAACCGCGATCTTTTTCTTACCGTTCGGATCAAGCGGAAACAGATGATTCTTATTTTTCAGGAGTACGATTGTTTCTTCCGCCGCCTCCTCACTCAGCTGATGTGCATAAACCGGATTGAACTTTTCATGGTCGGTGCAGGGCTTGGAATATTCAAAGACAAGACGAAGGATATGACGGACCCGTTCATCCACCAGCTTCTCGTCGATTTTTCCTTCTTTCACAAAGCGTTCAAGCTTTTCTGCACTTGCCATTGAACAGGGCATCTGGAGATCCAGGCCTCCGACAGTTGCTTTTACGGAGTCCTTGACGGTTCCCCAGTCAGAAATCACTACTCCCTGATATCCCCATTCTTTACGGAGAATATCCCGGAGCAGCATGGTGCTTTCGCTGATTTCCTCTCCGTTGATCTGATTGTATGCCGTCATGACCGTAGCGGGATGCGACTTCTTTACGGCACGTTCAAAACCCGCAAGGTAGATTTCCCGCAGCGCTCTTTCGTCAACAGTCACATTGACCCTTGTTCTTCTGTCGTCTGAATTATGGCACAGAAAATGCTTGATGCTTGATCCGACGCCCATAGACTGAACGCCGCTGACCATTGCTGCCGCTGTTTCACCGCTCAGGCACGGATCTTCTGAATAATATTCAAAATTCCGGGCCGTAAGCGGATGGCGGCGTATGTTCATGCCCGGGCCAAGCAGGACCCGGATGCCGAGCGCCCGGCATTCTAGTGCCAGATTCCTGCCCACTTCATTCATTAACTTTCTGTTCCACGCACAGGCCATTGCAGAACCTGATGGGTAGCAGGTTGCAGCATGTGTTTTTTCCATAGCTTCCGCGCTGTCGAAACTGCCGTGAATACAGTCGCGGAAATACGGCGGATCTTCCTCTTCGGAACCGGTCTGATAGCGGATTCCATTGGTTCCGTCACTTACATGGAGAGATGGTATGTGATACGGTTCAATTTCGTTCGTACGCCAGCTGTTTTTTCCCATGCACAGCTGAATTTTTTCATGTAAGCTGAGTTTTGAAATGATCTCATCAATTTTTCTATTATTCATGGTCCACCGTATTCCGCGTTTTCTGATCTTATGCTGCAGACACTGCTAAAGCATTATCCGACAAGACTCTTCCACTCTGTCTGAATGGCATCCAGGAATTCATCTCTTGTTTCTTTTCCTGCGATGAACTTGCAGACTTCATTGCCTAAAGTTTCCAGTCCGCCATCCGGATAATAAGCACTGTAGATACCGAGGACTTTTCCTTCCTCAACATACTTGGCGACATCTTTTCCAAGCGCGCCCATAGCACTGGTATCCGCGGAGAATGTTGAAAATCCCGGGATCAGCTGCAGCGTCGTCGTAATTCCCTTCTGTCCTTCAGCATCTTTTGCCAGCCAGTTCAGGAATTCCTTGACTTCCGGAAGCGCATCCGAATCCTTGTTAACGCCCCAGTAAGTGCCGCTGATGTAGATCTTATCGTTCTTGGAAGCATCGCTGAAAACAGGAACCGGCGTCAGTGCACAGTTGAGATTCGGGTCAACTGCATCAAGTGTCGGCTGAGCCCAGTTGCCTCCGAAGGTCATGGCCGCCTGTCCGGATGCAAAATTCGAAGTCTGCGTATTGAAGTCTGTGGTTGTGGAATTGTCGCAGAGCGTTGCTTCCAGCGTCAGGAAGTCTGCAAATTCCTGGAAGTACTTATTGTTCTTCAGGTCTGCAGTTCCTTCATTGAGCTGCTTGATCAAAGCCAGCGGATCATCCTGTGCGGCAAAAGCATAATTCAGGAAGAAGTTTGCCGGCTGGTAATACTCTGCATAATTTTCAATCAGCGGATAGGCGCAGACATTGGCATCCTTGACTTTCTGAATCGCCGCTTTCAGCTCATCCGGTGTCGTCGGCATCGTCGTGACTCCTGCTTTTTCAAAATAGTCTTTGTTGTACATATAGGCGCTTCCTTCAACAGCAAGCGGGAACGCATAAATCTTGCCGTCGTCGGTCTGAATGATGCTTTTAGCAGCATCGAGCATGTCTCCTGTCCATGACTCATCCGATAAATCCGCCAGATGACTCTGCCATGTCATTACATCCGAATAGCCCTGGATTGTAAAGAGATCCGGTGCACTGTCGCTTGCAAATTTTGCTTTTAATTCTCTGTATAGGAAATCATTTGATGTCGATTCGACTTCAAACTGAATGTTCGGATGTTCCTTTGTATAAGCTGCCGTTAATGTTTTCAGTCCTTCATCGATTTCAACCTTATTGGAATAAATCTTGATTGTTTTTGTCTCTCCCGCATCGGCTGATGATGCCGCCGTGCTGGCTGCCGTCGATGCCGCTGTCGATGCTGCTGCAGAAGCTGCCGTACTTGCCGCTGCCGAAGCTGCTTTCGATTCTGCCGTACTTGCTGCTGTTGACGCAGATGAAGACCCGCATGCCGAAAGTCCCGCTGCAAGAGAAGCCGCAAGCACGATTGCTGAAACCTGTTTCCATAGCCTGATTTTTTTCATAATTTCCTCCTTTATCTTCCCTTCCGTTTATCTCTATCCCTTTACCGCTCCGGCTGTGATTCCGTCCACAATTCTCTTCTGCAGCACGATAAACACAACCAGAATAGGAATCAGGGTTATTACCAATGCAGGCAGCGCAATATCCCATTTGCTCGAATACTGGCCGAAAGGCTTGCTGATTGCCAGCTGAATGGTCGACATCTTGCCGTTATTCAGGGTAATCAGGGGAACCATAAAATCATTCCATATCCAGAAGATATCCATGACCGCTACCGTAGTAATCGCCGGTTTCAGCAGCGGCAGCACGATCTTAAAGAAGATGCCGATCCGTGAACATCCGTCAATCATCGCCGATTCTTCCAGTTCAACCGGAAGTCCCTTGACGGCACTTTGAATAATAAAGAAAGCAAACGGAATTCCGATGCCCCAGTAGACAAGAATCGTTCCCGGCAGCGTATTGATCAGGCTGATCGTATGCAGCACCTGTATTTCCGGAATCATGATTGCGGCAAATGGCACAAGTGCCGAAAGGAGGACAGCGCCATTGAAAATCCTTGAATATTTCGTCGGATGCCGGACGGTCCAGTATGCGGTCATGGAAGTCAGCATGATAATGCCTGCAAGGGAAAAGATGGTAATGACTGCCGTATTTCTGACAATCTTCGGGATGTCCATGATTCCCCATGTCTTCACATAATTGTCAAAATCAACTGAGCCGGGCAGTGAAAGCGGATTTGCGATGATTTCTTTCAGCGGCTTTACGGAATTAATGAAAACCAGAAACATCGGATAGATGAAAATAAGCGCCAGGATCAGAATGACTGCAAACTTGATCCACATGACCGTCTTTTCGTGCTTCATGCCTCAAACCTCCTCTCCTGTCTTCTGGAGAAGTAAAGCTGGATCACTGCCGCCGCCAGGACGATCAGGAAAAAGATCAGGGATTCCGCCGTGGCAAGGCCGTATTTATTATTGGCAAATGCATCATTATAGATATTCAGAGCCATGGACGTCGTGGTTCCGTAAGGACCGCCTTTTGTCAGAGAATAATTCAGTTCAAACATTTTGAAGGCTGAAGACAGAGTCCAGAAAAGGCAGACCGTGATATACGGCATGACATTCGGAATCATGATTTTGCGGAAGATCTGGGAAGATGTCGCTCCGTCAATTCTTGCCGACTCGATCATATCCTGAGGAAGTCCGGTGAAGGCCGCCACCATAACCATCATGACATAGCCCATGCTCTGCCAGACGGAAACGACGATGATTGCCCAGAACGATCCCATTTCCGTTCCCAGCCATCCTTTTGAAAGGACCGCACTCTGCAGAAGCCTGCCGATGCTCGGGAGTCCGTTGACAAAAATAAACTGCCATATGAATCCCAGGATCAGTCCGCCGATGACATTCGGCAGATAGAAGATCAGACGGAATCCGTTACGGAAGGGGAGCTTGCTGTACAGGGCTGCTGCCAGAAGAATTCCCAAAAGGTTAACCAGTGCGACATTGATCAGCGATACTTCCAGCGTAAAAACAAAAGACTGGAGAAAATCCGAATTACCTGTAAAGATATCAATGAAGTTCTTGAACCCGACCCACTTGATTTCGTTGCTGACGCCATTCCAGTCTGTAAACGAATAGACGATGCTGATGATGAACGGGATCAGAATGACTATGCAGTATACGATACTGGCGGGTCCCAGGAAGAAAAGATGTTCATAGAACTTTGGCTTCAGTGCTTTACCGGTAGATTTATTCATATCTTATTCCCTCGACTGATAAATCTCGAAAACACATTGTTTGATTCTTGCTGATTATACACTGTATATCCATTTCAATTCCTTTCATTTGAAAACTAAAAAATAGCAAAAACTTGATATTTTCCTTTCTTCCTGCATTGACTGCCCTTTTATTTCTGCTTATACTTTACTCTGTCAGAAGGGAGGGATTGATTCATGCCGGAAAAACAGCAGGAAAAAGGCTACCATGAAATCATAAAAGTCCCGGCCAAAACACTGGCATGGGTTTATGTTCATTCCAAGAATGTCATTGATATCGTCCCCCCTCACTGGCACAGGGATCTGGAAATAACCTGCATGCTGAAAGGAAGCGCTGATTATCATATCAACGGCCGCCGCCAGATTCTGCATGCCGGAGACATTCTGATTATCAACGACGGTGTGATCCACAGCTGTACAATGGACACGACAAAAGATGATGCCATCAGCATTATTTTTCCGTATGATTTCATCACCCAGTTTCAGAAGAATACCGGTTATGTCTTTTTTGAACTCAATAAAAAAAGTGCTGCTTACCTGCGTCTCAAACAGTCTTTCGGAGAACTCTACCGGATTGTACTGAGGGAAAATGAAGATCCGTTTGCGCTTTTGGATGCCAATCAGGTTCTCTATGCAATTGCCTCTGTCCTTTTTCATGACTGCCGTTTTCTCGTACATCAGGCAGATACTTTCCGTACAGACAGGAATCAGAAACGGGCACAGGCCATGGCTGACTACATTGACGAGCACTATGCGGAAAAACTCACTCTGAAGGATATGGCCGAAAGATATGCCATTACGAATGAACATTTCAGCAGGACCTTCTGCAACTATATGGGCATCAGCTTCAAGAATTATCTGACCCGGATACGCATGCATCATGCATACCAGGATCTGATCAATACCGACTACAATATTCTGGAGATTGCCCTCAAAAACGGATTTTCAGACTCCCGCGCATTTATCGCCAATTTCCACGAGGAATACGGTACAACGCCGAAACAGTATCGGAAGCTGAGGGAAAATCCCAAAAAGACCCTGGAAATCGCCGTAAAAAAAGACCGGTTCCTGTTAGCCGATCCTTTTTCTCCCATCTGATCCGTCTGACTCCTTAGAAAATTTTTGACTGCAAAAATGCACGAATAATCGGCTGGATTATCCGTGCATGGTGATGAAGCCTTTTTCACTCTTTATATATAATCAAATATACTCTGAATCGCGTCCGTGATATTCATTATTTCTTTCAGGGAGATACTGCCCGCTTTTTGGAAACCCCGCACGCGGAAATCCAGCATCCTCACCTGTTCGCACAGTACGATGCCCTCTATCGGTCCTGCCTCCAGTGCGATGTGCAGAGGATCAGGAGAAGCCGCTTTAACAACAGGACAGACAAAGGCCTCCTCAGAACGATTAAAGAAATTCTTGCTCACTACCAGAAGCGGATCAGGTATGCTTTCTGTTTTCAGGATTTCTCCCTGCTCAACTGTCCTCATTTCCAGTTCTCCCTGCCTCTGGATTCGCCCCAGTTATATTCCTGATACGGGCCGGATTTCTTTCCGCACTCTCTTGCCCGTTCTTCCAGCGTCCTGTGTCTTTGAATCTTTTTCAGAAATACTCCTCCTTCAGAAATGGAAATGCTTAAATCATCCTCCTTGGTGATGCCTGCTTCCTGAAGAATTTCTTTGGGAATGCGAACTCCCTGACTGTTTCCCCAGTCCTTAATCTTTGTAATCATAAGCGTGCCTCCGGATATCCAAAGTATATCCATCCATATGTTCCTTGTCAACGCTTTTAAGTCCCGATCGCAGCCGTTGTCGATGCCGCCCGGATGCATCATTTCTTTCCGTATGGATCTCAGATCGTCACGATTCCCAGGGCATTCAGAATCGAACTGATCAGGATAATGACCAGCAGGATCGGTGCCACATACTTTACCATCACGCGGTACATTTTCTTGGCCTTGAACGGCTGACTGTCAAATTCAGCCTCATCCTCAATATACTTCGATCCGACAAACCATCCGATCATCAGGCAGGTCAGGCATTCGACGAACGGCATCAGCACGCTGTTGCTGATGAAGTCGAAGAAGTCAAGGAAGGCAAAGCCGGCGATCTTGACGGCGGACCAGACATTGTATCCGAGCACGGACGGCACCGCAACGATCATGCAAAGGATCGTAATGATGACTGTCGCCTGGACGCGCGTCAGCTTCGTTTTCTCGAGAGCGACCGCAACCAGCGCTTCCAGCAGGGAAATGGATGACGTCAGCGCCGCAAAAATGACCAGCAGGAAAAACAGGATGCCGACCAGTCTTCCGAGCGGCATTGTCGCGAAGACCTTCGGCAGGGTCACGAACATCAATCCGGCGCCCTGTGAAAGCTGCGACTTGTCGCCGTTGGAGAAAACGTACACAGCCGGCACGATAATCATGCCCGCGAGAAATGCAACCAGCGTGTCGAAAACTTCGATCTGTCTTGCGGAGCTTTCGATGTTCACGTCTTTCTTCATATAAGAACCGTACGTGATCATGATGGCCATGCCAAGAGACAGGGAATAAAACAGCTGGCCGGTTGCTGCCACGACGGTTTCAAATTTAAATTCGGTAAAATCCGGTTTCAGATAGTACAGGATTCCTGCGCCGGCTCCCGGCATCGTGCAGACATAAACGGCAAGAATCACGGAAAGACCGATCAGAATCGGCATCAGGATCTTGCTGAACTTCTCGATTCCCTTTTCGACGCCGAGCGCCACGATCACGGCCGTAGCCCCGAGGAAAATCGCCGTGTAGATCAGCGGAGACACCGGTGCGCCGATAAAGTTCGAAAAGAAACTGCTGTCTGTCATTGCTTCATTTTCCCCGGCAATAAAACCGGCGAAATACTTCAGGACCCAACCGCCGACGACGCAGTAATACGGCGTAATGATGGCCGGCACCAGAAAGACCAGCGGGCCCAGGAAACGGAACTTTTTACTGACCGCGCCGTAGGCATTCAGGACAGACTTTCCCGTCCTGCGGCCGATGGCAACTTCCGTCACCATCAGCGTAAAACCGAACGTGACGGCCAGAATCAGATAAATCAGAAGGAATGTGCCGCCGCCGTATTTGGCAGCAAGGTATGGAAATCTCCAGAGATTTCCGAGACCGACTGCCGATGCGGCAGCCGCCATGACAAAACCGACTTTTCCTGTAAATGTACTCTTCTTTTCCATTGCTTCCCCTTCAAAAAATGACGTGCGAGAATCATGATAACATACGTTTCATGAAGGGTAAAGCAGAAACTGATATCAGTCGCCTTCTTCAAAGATTTCTTCGATGATTTTCTCGCTCGCCTGCGGACTCAGAGGCGTGTCGACAAATTTTTCCTTGAAGACGACCTTCATGCTTGCCAGCTGTCCGGCCTCCGTCTTGTCGGAGATCAGCTTCCTGCGTTCATACCACACCAGGTCGCCGAATTCCCAGATGAAGAACCAGAAAATCAGCGAAGAAAAATCAATGATTGCATCCGTCACATTGATTGCATTTAAAAACCAGAAGATCCCGAAAAACAGGATGCCCATGACAAACAGGAAAATCGTCTTGTTCCGGTTGATCTTCAGGTCAATCTGCTTGTCCCCGAGCCGGAGCGCATAATAATCGGTGACAATCCGCTTGATCATTTCCTGCTGGCCGGCCGTAAAATTCGTCCCGCAGATTTCGAGGACGATCGGATACTCGACCGGAATATAATAGGCATTTTCCTCAATGAAATCGGCGAAGCTGGAATTGATGACTTCGTAGTTCTCCACGGAATACGGGTTGACGATGTCAAAAATTCCCTTTACATTGCAGGAAATGTACGCCAGTCCGTTTTCAATATAATAGTGGTTGACGAATTTCCCCAGATCCACTTCTTTTTTCCGGAAATATTTGATGTTGCTCTTGATCCTCTTCTCACGCATCTGCCATGCACAGCCTCCCTGTTTTTTCATCTTTTGCCTTATAGAGGCATCTGTCCGCCGCGGCAAAATAATCTTCAAAGGTAGTTTTTTCCGAATCCGAAAAAGCGACGCCAATGCTGCACCGTATCGGGAAAGGGAATCCTGTCAGCTGACTCAGCCGACTCAGCTTTTCCTGTACATCCTGCCGCGTTTGGTACTTCTTGATGAAAATGACGAATTCATCCCCGCCGAACCGTCCTGCCATCCAGTTGGGGTCTTCATCAAGCAGCTCATGGATCTTCTTGGCAAATGCCTTCAGTACTTCGTCACCCGTACGGTGTCCGTACTGATCATTGATTTTTTTGAAGTCATCCATGTCGCAGATGACAAAGGCATGTCCGGCCCAGAGACAGCTGCGGAGATATTTCCTTACCAGGAATTCAAAGGTCGTCTTATTGCTGACGCCGGTCATCGCATCGGATTCACACATATTCTCCAAAGCCACCTGCGCATAATACGTCCGCATCTTATAGCTGACGATGCTGAACAGCGCAGCCCCCGAAATGCCGAGCGCGATGAAAATGCTGACCGCATCCAGGATAAACTCATAGCGGCTCTCCGTCCGGAAACAGCAGATCAGATAGACGGCGGAGGAAATGGTCGTTTCCAGAATCGGCCGGATCGGCCGTCTCGTATAAATCTGCGTCATCAGCACCAGGCAGAGCGGAAATAAGAAGGACGCCTCATCCGGAAAAACCGCAACTCCCAGGAATCCCGAGAGCCCGAGGATCTGCATGGCGAAAAGGGTAAGCATAAGATCCACCGCCCATACCGGCGGCGTCTTTCTGAGAAAGAAAACCGTCAGGGTATAGATAACATGCAGAATGGTGAAGATCTGCACGACGGTCGTCTGAAGCGGAATGTTCAGGATCGGACATATCACAAAGAGATATACGCATACATAGACCAGGTAAAGGAGCGACATCGGGTGCAGAATCTCCCAGTTTCGCCCGCTGCTGATTTCTGCCGAATCCTTCATGAATTTCCGGCAGTCCCTGATCCAGTGTTTAAGTGCTGCGCTGATCGGCTTTTCTGTCTTCCGCATATCATCCTGCCTTTAAACCCGTTTATTTACCGTGGAAAACATCTGATTCAGTATATCATATCCATGACCTTCCGTCATGGGATATCCCGGGAATCTGCTGTTTCCGGTCAGGATTTTTCAATTCTTTTGGGTATTTTTAAGATAATGCGTGATAATGCTATGTGATGGTCGGAAGTGCCGCCCTGTCGGATATCTTTTTGGTTATCTTGACGCTGGTGCCTTTTGCGATATCAGCAATCAATTGTGATACTACCTCGCTGTCAGGACCGTCATGCGTCGCTTTCCAGCAGGCAAAAGCGATATAACCGTTGGCATATTTCGAAGCGACGCCGCGAGTATCTTTTTCCAGGAGGTCTTTGAGGTCATGGTGCAAAGCGTTTATCTTCTGGATATCATACGGGCCGCTCTTATGCTTCTTTGGCGGTATCTGATAGAGCGTAATGGACCTTGACGCCGAAAACCTGCGGTATACGGTAGCAGCGTCGCTGCACATTATGGAACCGGGAACGACCGCATCTCCGAAGGCGGCATCAAGCGTCTTGGCATCAATCTTGCCGGTATTCGTGATGAGCGCCTTCGCGTTCCCGTTGCTGTCCATCATACAAGGGACGCATACCTGACATTTAGACAACCCGGCGACAGCCGCCTTCGAGATATGCCGCCTTGCAGGCCTCGGGAGCACGAACTTCTTGTGATTTCCCTTGAAATCATCAAGGATGAATGTCTCATCGGCTTCGATTACGCCGGAAAGCGAGACATCTCCGTTGAGTTCCAGTAGGGCATCAAACACCTTCTGGCGCCAATAGAAGGCCGTCGTGACGCTTATCCCTGAAGCCTTGGCGATATCTTCGAGGGTATGGGAGTTCAGAAGCCCATCGAGGAATATCCGCCACGTCCCAGCGTCCTTCCGGGTCCCCTGCATGAACGTCCCTGTAAGGGAGGTGAAACGCTTCCCACACTTGGTACATCTGTAAGTCTGATGTCCGGAAGCGTTCCTGCCGTTCTTCACGGCACGTCCGCCGCAGTCAGGGCAGGCATAGCCCCTGTTCTTCTTTGCATTGGATATGCTTTCGTCAATCGGGACCGCCGGGTTCAGCATCTCATAGACCCCGTTGTATATCAATCGTATCTCACTGTCCGGGAGCATCTTGATATCTGACATCACAGTTTTTGCGTCAATGGGTTTTGCCATGCTCGTTCCTCCAAGTTCAAGTATGGCCCTCAAGCCCCTAAAATACAAGGAAAAGTTATAAAATCACGCATTTACTTTAAAATACCCATTCTTTTTGTTGTAGATTTGTTGCTGTTTGCTCCGTAATCTGATTATGGAGACAAGGCTGCTTCCGACAGCTGCTTCCTTCAGGAAAGATTATGAAAAAGACACTCTGCTTTCTGACCGCCTTCATATGTTTCCTTTCTCTGCTTCCGTCAGCAGTCTTTGCATCGTCCGCCGGCGGCAGAGTGGTTCGTGTCGGCTTTTTTGCCTTCGACGGCTATCACATCCAGGATGAGAACGGCAGGCGCAGCGGCTACGGCTACGATTTCCTTCAGGAACTTGCACGCTACGGAGACTGGACATACGAATACGACGGCTACGACAAAAGCTGGTCGGAAATGCAGGACATGCTGGAGAACGGCCAGATCGATCTTCTGACCTCCGCCCAGAAAACGCCGGAGCGCGAAGAGAAATTTGCTTTTTCAGACGAAGCCATCGGAACCAGTTCGGCCATTCTGACGGTAAAAAGCGGAGACTCCCGCTATACCATCGGAGACTATTCCACTTACAGCGGCATGCGCATCGGACTGATCAGGGACAACAGCCGCAATGAAAAATTAGCTGATTTCGCAGCTGAAAAAGGGTTTTCCTATACCCCTGTCTATTACACCTCCGTCAGTGAAATGGCAGCTGACCTTCAGACGGGCAGGAACATCGATGCCATCTGTTCCAGCAACCTGCGTTCAATTCACGGGGAGTGGATTCTGGATGAATTCAACCCTTCTGATTTTTACGTCATGGTGCGTAAAAATGACACGGACCTTCTTGCCAAAATCAATCACGCCATCAGCATGATGGATTCCAATCAGACGGACTGGAGACATCGTCTGTGGGATAAATACTACACGGCGGATGCCAGCGGAGAAATTGCCTATTCAGCAGATGAAAAGGCGTTTATCCGGGAAATGCAGGACAGCGGTACTTCCATCCGCGCTGTCGTGGAGCCTGACCAGGCGCCCTATTCCTATTTTGAAAACGGAACCGCAAAGGGAATCATTCCCGATTTATTTACCAGGGCTGCGGAAATGACCGGCCTGAATTTTGAGATTGTCGAAACAAAGAACAGGGAGGATTATTTCAGTCTCCTGAACTCCGGCAGCGGCATCGACGTCCGCATCGATGCCTATGACGATTACTTCGATGCCGAACAGAAGGGATTCAAGCTGACTTCGGCCTATCTGACAGCCTCCGTTTCCACGGTCACGCGCAGGTCCGTTTCCGAGCCTTATGCATCCGCCGCCGTTGTAAAGACGGCCGACAGCACTCCCTGCCGCACGGATCTTCTGAACAGCGGTTCGGAAATCCTGCAGTTTGATACGGTCCGGGAATGTCTCGATGCCGTAAAAAACGGAAAAGCGGCCGTGACCTGCGTACTTTCCTATACCGCCCAGCAGTATCTGAATACGAACGATCTGACCGGAACGATGCAGTCGGTCATTCTTCCGCAGTACAGCGTTCCGTTTGCCATCGGCGTATCCAACCAGGCCGATTACCGCCTGATGACCATCCTGGACAAGGCAGTGACCAATCTTTCCGACGATACTGTTGAGTCCGTGATCCTCACCCATACGGAAAATGAAAAAAGCGATCTGACGATATGGCAGTTTTTCGTCATGAACCCGCTGCTTCTTTTCATAGCTGCGGCAGTCTTCACCATTCTTGCGGTGCTGATCGTCGCCCTCATTTACCGTCAGAAGAACCTGCAGCTGATTGAAATAAAAAACAGGGAGCTGCAGGCGGAAGCGCTGCGTGCCGATCAGGCCAGCGAGGCAAAATCACAGTTCCTTTCCAGCATGAGCCACGATATGCGCACACCTCTGAACGGCGTCATCAGTTTTACGGACTTCGCGCTGAAGGCAGACTCGAAAGAAAAGAAACAGGAGTATATTGAAAAGACCCGCCGGTCCGCAAAGATTCTGATGAGCCTCATCAACGACACGCTGGAAGTCTCCCGCATCGAAAGCGGGAAGATGGAACTGCATCCGGAATGGACGGACTTCAAGGAACTCATCAGCGGCATTTCCCTCGTCATCGAAAACTCTGCCGCGGAGAAAAACATTTCCTTCACGGAATATGACAACCTTCCCGAAAAGGAACTCGTGCTGACCGATAAGCTCAAGATTCAGGACCTGATGATGAACCTCCTGTCCAATGCCGTGAAATATACACCGGACGGCGGCAGCGTGCATTTCAGCGTCACGGAGAATACAGAAAGCGACGGCCGGAAAAATGCCGTCATTACCGTGTGCGACAGCGGCATCGGAATCTCGAAAGAATTCCTGCCGAACCTCTTCGAACCGTTTGCCCAGGAGCGCGACCCGTCAATGAAAGGCGTCGGGGGAACCGGTCTGGGACTGTATATCGTGCATCGGATCGTTGCCCTGCTGAAAGGGACGATCCGGGTGGAGACCGAAAAAGGCAGCGGAACGAAATTCACGGTTTCCCTTCCGATTGAAGCCGGGAAAGGTCCGGACCGCGGGGCTCCCGAGACCGCAGCCGATTACGACTTCTCCGGAAAGAAAGTTCTCCTGTGCGAAGACAATTTCATCAATACGGAAATAGCCCGCACGATCCTGAGCGAAAAAGGAATTCTCGTGACCTGCGCTGAAAACGGAAAAGAAGGAGTCGAAACTTTTTCCGCTTCCGCAGAAGGCGAATTCGATGCGATCCTGATGGATATCCACATGCCCGTTCTGGACGGCTACCGCGCAACCGGGGAAATCCGCGCCCTGAACCGTCCCGATGCCGCTTCCGTTCCGATCATCGCCATGACGGCCGATGCCTATGAAGAAGACATCAGCCGCTGCCTGGCCGCCGGCATGAACGGCCATACGACGAAGCCGGTCGACCCGGACCATCTCTTTGCCGAACTTGGAAAATTCATGCATGCCTCTTTAAAATAACCGGAAAGTGACTTATACTGACGTTATGTCGGATAACAATGCTTTTCTTCTAACAAAGGGACCGATCCTAAAACCGCTGATTGCTTTCAGCTTCCCGATCATGCTTACGAACATCCTTCAGCTGCTGTTCAATGCAGCTGATATTATTGTCGTGGGACAGTTTGTAGATGAAACCGCCGTAGCGGCCGTCGGATCGAATACCGCCCTCATCAACCTGCTCATCAACTTATTCGTAGGCATTTCCCTCGGCGCCACCGTTACGATTTCCATCAAGATCGGGGCGAAGCAGGATTCGGAGCTCCCGGATATCGTGCATACGGCCGTGGCCATGGGCGTTCTTTTCGGAGTCGTAATGGCTGCTGTCGGATTCCTCGGTGCGCGCACCTTCCTGACCTGGATGTCCACGCCGTCAGACGTCATCGACCAGGCTTCCCTCTATCTGCAGATTTATTTCTGCGGAACGCCTGCCTTCATGATCTACACCTTCGGACGCTCAGTGCTGGTTCCGACCGGCGATACCAAACGGCCTCTTTTGTATCTGACCATTTCCGGAATCCTGAATGTCATCCTGAACCTGATCCTGGTCATCGTTTTCCATCTCGGAGTCGCAGGGGTCGCCATCGCGACCGTCGTTTCCCAGATTCTTTCTGCCGTCCTGATGATGCGTGCGCTCTTCCGCCTGGAAGGCCCCTGCCGCATTTATCCTGAGAAAATCCGGATCCACAGAAAGCCTTTCTCGGCAATTGTCCGGCTCGGACTTCCTGCCGGCCTGCAGAGCGCTGTCTTCTCCATTTCCAACGTCATGATCCAGTCATCGGTCAACTCGCTCGGGACGGCCTACGTCGCAGGCAATTCCGCCGCCAACTCCCTGGAGGGCTTCGTCTATTCCTCGATGGATGCCTTCTCGCAGGGCTGCATGACTTTTTCCGGACAGAATTTCGGTGCCAGACGGTTTGACCGTCTCAACCGTGTCTACGGAATCAGCATCCTGTGCAACATCGTCATCGGCGCCGCGCTCGGCGGACTCACCTGTCTCTTCGCCGTGCCGCTGCTCCGGATCTATCTGCCGGAAGCCCCGGCTGCCCTGACCGCCGGTACAGGCCGCCTCTTCATCATCGTCGCCTTCGACTTTATCTGCGGCTGCATGAACTGCACCACCAACATGCTGCGCGGAATGGGCAAGTCCGTCTTCCCGATGATCGCCACGATCGTCGGCTGCTGCGGACTGCGGATTGTCTGGATCTTCACCATTTTCCGCAGCGTCTTTGCGACGGGAAATAAAGCAGACGCCTATCACGCGCTGCTCATTTCCTATCCGGTTTCGTGGATTCTGTCCTTCGCCGCACTGTTCATCTTCTATGCAGTTACAAAGAGAAAACTGGGTAAACCCGGCACCCGGATGCCGGAGGTTACGGATTGAGATTTTCGTGATAGTAGGAAGACATGGGCGAACCTCCCGAATTCTTCCGGTACTCCTTCGGCGTACATCCCATTTCCTCGCGGAACGTCTTCCCGAAATAGCTGTTGGAGGAGAACCCGCAGTCGAGTCCGATATCCAGCACGCTGTCACCGGTCTTCAGAAGCCTCTCCGCCGACTTGCGGATCCGGAATTTATTCAGATAGTCGACCGGTGAAAGATTCATGCAGCTGCCGAAGCAGCGGCGGCATTCGCGTTCACTGATGCCGGCCGATTTTGCGATGTCGTCGATTGTGATCTTATCCCCGTAATGTTCCTCAATGAAATGCATCATGTCCTTGATGCGCTGCGAATCCGTATCCGGCAGCTTCCGGTCCTCGCGGCGGATCTCCTCCGTCTCTTCCATCAGCATGCACCAGAAACGGCTCAGTTCATGGCGGACCTCGAATTCCGATCCGAATCCGCCGGCCTTATCCAGATCACGGACTTTCAGGATCGAATCCAGCATTTCCAGACGGCGGCGGCTGTCCGGATGGATCGGATACATCTGCAGGCTGCGGCAGTTCATGACCGGCCGCAGATAATTCTGCTCAAAAAGGCTGCTGTACATTCCCGAAAGGAAATGCATGTCAAATAAGAAAGCAACGATGCAGCAGTCTTTCGCCTGCCCGGCCGGACGGATAAAATGCAGGGTGTCGGAGTTGATGAACATCGCATCTCCCTTCTTCAGGGTAAAGGTCTCATCCGGCGTCTGATAGATCAGCTCGCCTTCCGCGACGTAGCTGAGCTCCAGAAAGGAATGCCAGTGCCAGGGAATGATGCTGCCGATGCAGCGGTCCAGATAGCGGTAGATACAGACAAAAGGATATTCCGCGGAATCGATCGGAACGATTTCTTCGTTATTGTCCTTGAGATTGAGAAGGGAATCCATTTCTTTCATGGGAATGCCTCCGATATATTAAAATGTTCCGGATACTGCCGGCATGGATGCTGAATCTCACCGGTATTTCACTTTTATTATAAACTGAATTCTGACATTCTGCCGGATTTTTATACTGCAGGGCCGATTAATTCAACGAAATGGCCTAAATTCCGGTTTATTTCCCGTATTTACGGGTTTTTCCGGTCCGATTATTTTCAGTTTCTGTCCGAATGCCGCAGGCTTTTATCCGTCCGATTTCTTATAATAAGACCATCAAAAGAAATCTTCACTGTATAGAACATCAGAAAGGGAGGATAAAACCATGATGACATACAGGATCCATCTGAACACGATTACCGATTACAGAAAGTATGCAGATCTTTTATCAGACTATTCATTCCGTGGAGAAGTCGCCGTCGCCGGAAAACAGATTCCTGCTTACGACATCATCAATGTCTTCTCTTACTGCCCGGCACCGGAGCTTTCACTGACCATCGAGACCGGAAATGAAAAGACGATGAAAGCAATCAACAAGTATCTCCTGAAGTCCGGACTGCTCGCTGCAGAAAAAGAAATGATCGCATAATCCTATAAATCTCCTAAGATAAAAACAGTGTAAAAAAGAGAAACGCACGAACCTCAATCCGGCCCGTGCGTTTCTCTTTTTTGCACGTCTTTTTTTTGCACGTCTCTTTTCTGAAAGCTGTTTCTTTTTACAATCAAGCCGCTGTCTGTGCTATACTTTTTCCATGAAGACTGTCGCCCTGATTCTTTTCATTGCAACTTATGTTTTTATGCTGGTTCTGCCGAAGCGCCGCATGATTGTGGTGATCATCTCAGCAGCACTTTTTCTAATGCTCGGAATCCTTCCTCTTTCGGAAGTTCCCGGCGTCATTGACTGGAACGTGCTTCTGATGCTGGCAGGCACGATGGGTGCGGTTCATTTCTTCATTGAATCCGGCATGCCGGCGCGCATGGCCGACATTCTCGTTGAACATATCCACAGCGTGAAATGGGTCTTCATTTCGCTCGCGCTTTTTGCCGGCATCATTTCCGCGTTCATCGACAACGTGGCGACAGTCCTTATGATTGCGCCGATCGGCCTGGCCATCGCGCACAAGTTCAAGGTTTCGCCGGTTCCGGTCGTCCTTTCCATTGCGGTCTCCTCGAATCTCCAGGGAGCCGCGACGCTTGTCGGCGACACGACTTCGATCATGCTCGGCAGCCACCTGGGAATGAGTTTTGCGGACTTCTTCGTGTACCACGGTCATCCCGGAATATTCTTTGTCGTGGAGGCAGGAGCCATCGCCACGATTCCGGTGCTGATGTTCATTTTCCGAAAAGAAAAAGGCACCGTGGAAAATGAAGAAATGACCGAGGTCACGGATCATTTTCCGTCCTTTACGCTCCTCGGCATCGTCGTCACTCTCATCGCTGCCTCCTTTATTCCGAATAAGCCGGAAATGACCAACGGCTTCATCTGCGCCGGGTATTTCCTGCTCGTCTTCCTGCATGCTCTTGTGAAAAATAAGAACCGCCGCCGGATCGCACAGGAGGCTCTTGCGTCCCTCGACATCGAAACGATCGTCCTGCTCGGCTGCCTTTTCATTGTCATCGCAGGCATCAGCCATGCCGGCCTCATCGATGACATCAGCAGTCTTTTCGTCCGCTTGGGCGGGAGCAGCCTTTTCCTGACCTATACGATCGTCGTCTGGTTCTCGGTGCTCTTCTCGGCCTTCATTGACAACATTCCCTACGTCGCCGCGATGCTTCCGGTCGTCGGCGCAATCGGGGCGACGCTGAACGTGCAGCCGGACGTCCTCTATTTCGGACTGCTGGCCGGCGCGACTCTCGGCGGCAACCTGACGCCGGTCGGCGCCTCCGCGAACATTGCCGCTTCCGGCATGCTGCGGCAGATGGGATATACGGTGAAAAATAAGGACTTCATGCGCATCGGGGTGCCGTTCACTCTCGTCGCGGTCCTCACCGGCTACCTGCTCATCTGGGTCTTCTACGCGTGATGAAAATGCAGCAGCCCGCATCTGTAAAGACTGTGCTATAAAGATTCATGTCTCAGGGGACGGACAGGGCTGCACCAAATGGATACGGCTTCCGCGCCGGGAATCCCTTATAAGAAAGTATGAAAAATGCACCCGGCAAGGGGAATGGCTGCCCGAATCGGATACATCTGCACAAGCCGATGGAATCCCTTGACGTTTCTGAGAATACGAAAAAGCGGTTTCGAGGACTGTCTGAGCTCAAAGACTTCTGTCTTAAACTGAGCATCAAGGCGAGTTCCGCAGAAACCGCTTTGTTATCGTATTCGAAGAAATGTTTAGGGATTCCCGGCGCGGAAGCCGTATCCGATTCGGGCAGCCATTTCCATGCCGGAGGGCTTTTCCGTACGCCGCCGCACAGTATTTCTCACAGTGTTTCCGTAATTTTGGCCAGCCACATTTTCTCGTCCTCATCCAGATACGGCGAAATCTTCTCGCGCACATCCTTCTGATATTCATTCAGCCACTCGATGTCTTTCGCATTCATCAGCGACACGTCCAGCACTTCCGGGTCGATCGGCGCAAAGGTCAGCGTCTCGAATCCGAGGAAACCTGTATGATCCGGATCCTCGCGGCACAGGATCATGTTTTCCGTGCGGATTCCGTATTCGCCGTTGATGTAGACGCCCGGCTCATCCGACGTGACCATGCCCGGTTCGAACGGGATGTCGCGCTTCGTGTCCGCACTCGGGCGGACGCGGACGGAAACAGGCATTTCGTGCACGTTGTTCAGGAAGCCAACGCCGTGGCCGGTCCCGTGATTGAAATCGACGCCGTACTGCCACATCGCTTCGCGGGCAAATGTATCCAGATTGATTCCCCGGATTCCTTTCGGGAAGACCGCGTGCAGAAGCCGCAGCATCCCGATCACCGTCAGCGTGAAATCACGTTTCTCCGCAGCCGTCGTCCCGCCCAGGGCAAAGGTTCTCGTAATGTCCGTCGTGCCGTCAAGATACTGCGCGCCGGAGTCCACCAGATAAAGGCCTTTCGCATGCATCTGCGCGGCCGTTTCCTTCTGCGCCATGTAATGGCACATCGCCGCATTCGATTCGTACGCGGAAATCGTCGGGAAACTCAGCGACACATAATTTTTATCCGCCGCCCTCAGCGCATCGAGATGGTCCGACGCATCGACCTCGGTCAGCGTCCGTCCTTC
Organism: Lachnospiraceae bacterium; assembly: GCA_022647575.1. Classification (GTDB taxonomy): domain Bacteria; phylum Bacillota; class Clostridia; order Lachnospirales; family Lachnospiraceae; genus Chordicoccus. Next base: position 397,494 of record JALCKY010000002.1, read on the forward strand.
TTTTTCCGCCGCGGCAATTTCCTTCTTCAGCCAGTACATGAACTTCGTCACGTACGCGCCGTCCCGCAGATGGCTCTTCTTCATGTGCCCGATCTCCGTCGGATTCTTGATGCATTTCAGGTAGGAAATGGGACTGAGCACGTCGACGATCTGGTTTTCATTTTTCGCATTCTGCCAGGTCTCGTAATCGGAGGCCGTAAGGTCCATCAGGATCCGGCAGTCCTTCAGCTTCCGCACTTCTTCCATCCAGCTGTCGTACGCACAGAGCGTCAGGCCGTTTTCCGCGCAGTATTTCCGGACGCTGTCATCCAGCGCGCCGTCCTGCACGAACAGCCGGCAGTCCTTTTCGGAGATCATCAGATAAGAAAGGAAGACCGGGTTGCATTCGATGTCGGAAGCCCGCAGGTTCGTGAGCCACGCCGTTTCATCGAGTGCCGAAGTGAGATAAATGCCGCAGTCCTCTTCCTTCATTTTCGCGCGCACCGCCGCAAGCTTATCCTGTACGGATGCACCCGCAAATGCCTGTTCATGGATCCAGACGCGGCTCATGCTGCGTGCCGGACGGTCTTTCCAGACCGGTGCGATGAGATCTTCGTCCGTCCGGACGCTGACACCGTTTTTTTCCATCCGGGCAATCAGGCTCTGTCCGAAGCTGGCACCGAAGAGTCTAGCGGAAAATGCCAGCGTATCTCCTTTTTTTAAATGCTCCGCAAGAAAATCCGCAAGCGCCGGAACACCGGGCTCTCCGATTTTCATCAGGTCCACACCGCTGCCCTGAAGCTCTGCGGAAGCCTGGACAAAATACCGGCCGTCGGTCCACAGATATGCATTTTCCGGCATGACCAGAACCGTGCAGGAATCTCCCGTAAAGCCGCTCAGGAATTTCGTGCATTCGTCATGCGCGCCGATGTATTCGCTTCCGTGTTCATCCGAACACGGCGAAAGCCACGCCGTGACCGATTTCTCCTTCATGATTTCCCGCAGTGCCGTCAATTGCTGTCTCATTTCATAACCTTCTTTCCTGATTCATTTCATAAACTTTTTTCCGTGCTTCAATTCATGATCTTTCTTCCGTAATTCATTTCATCAGCTTTTCCCGTGCTGCTATTCGTCTTCTCCCGCTTCTTTCGGGACGGTCCATTTCATGGTGATATTCTTTTCAATGAAACCGCGCAGGTCGAATTTTCCGCTGTCGTCCAGAATGCTGATGAGGACGAAGGTCTTCCCCTCGTTCGGCTCAAGCGAATAGAAGCGGCCCATGCTGCCCTTGAAGGCTTTCGCGCCGCCCTGGTAGACGACGCCCGACCAGGAAATGCCCTTCCAGGCATTCGTCGTACACGCGGCGTAGTCCTGGCCGTCAGCTGCCATGATGGCATCGCAGATATCTCCCTGCACGCTGTCCGGATTCGTGAAAGCCGCTTCACTGAGTGAAATGACAAGCGAGCGGCCGGCATTGTACAGAACCATTTCCCCGTCCGAATTCATTCCGTTCTTCATGCCGGATGGAATTTTTACTTCGATGTCGCCGATGCCGTCCTTCGGTGCTTCCTGATCCGTCAGCTGCAGGATTCCGTCCTTCGATGCCGTCCGGATGATGCGGAAGGCCTCTTCTTTCTCTGCCATGCTCAGCGTCCCCCTCATTCAGTATTTCCGCTTGATTTTCTGCGTCGTGGTCTTTTCAAATTCCGTGTCTCTAAATTCAATGTTCGCGATCTGCTTGTAGCTGGGAAGGCCCTTGTTCATTTTCCGAATCTCGGCATCGATCTTTTCATGCGCACCTTCGACTTCCGGATCCGGATAGATCTCCGCAGAAATCTGTTCGTCCTTCCCGGTAACGAGGCATTCTTTCACGCCCTCGATGCGGTACAGTTTTTCCTCCAGTTCTTCCGGGGAAATGTTTTCGCCGTTCTTCAGGATGATCAGGTTCTTTATCCGCCCGGTAATCGTCAGGAAGCCTTCCTGATCAAGCTTCCCGAGGTCGCCTGTCTTCAGCCATTCGCCGTCGAAGGTTTCCTTCGTGGCATCCGGCCGATCCAGATAGCCGGCCATGACGTTGCTGCCCCTGACGCAGATTTCGCCGATGCCGTCCGCATCGGGATTCGAGATTCTGATCTCATTGCAGAAAAGCGGCTGGCCGACCGTGCCCGCCTTGATTTTGCCGAGGCGGTTGACCGACACGACTGGGGAGCATTCCGTGATGCCGTATCCGTTGATGATGTAAATGCCGAGGTCACGGAAGCCGCGGATATATTTTTCATCCAGGGCCGCACCGCCGCAGACGACTGTTTCCAGATTTCCGCCGACAGCGGCAAGGACGTCCTTGAAAAGTTTCCGGCGGATATCGATCCCGATTTTTGAAACGGCATTGCTCAGGGTCAGACCGAATTTCAGTTTCTTCGCCTGGCCGTTCTTCTCCGCCGTCCGCCAGATTGTCTTGTAAAGTCCTTCGACGATCAGCGGGACCAGGACGATGTGCTGGGGCTTGGCCAGCTGCAGGTCCCGGCTGACATGACGCAGGCTGTCGTTGATATAAACGGGATATCCGTAAAGCATGACGGCCGTGACGCCGGTCGTAAAGGCCAGCATGTGGTGCAGCGGCAGGACCATGACATTTCCGCCCTTGATACGGGCGGCGTCCGCCGAAGCACGGGCGTTCATGATCAGGTTTCGGTGCGTCAGCATGACGCCTTTGCTGATCCCCGTCGTGCCGGAGGTGTAGACGACCGCCGCGACATCGTCAGGTTCATTTTCCGCGGAAGGCTTTCCCGGATGTTCCGCGCCTTCTTTCATCCGCTCCGGAAGGTCGTTCATGCAGAGCAGCTGCAGTCCTTCAGTCTGAAACTCGGCCGCCTTCGCAGCAAAGATGCGTGAATAAATAAAAAGCTTCGCCCCGCTCATGGCGACCAGCTTCATCACGTCTTCCGGCTGCAGGTTGCGGTCGATCGGAACAGCTATATTTCCGCTCGTCGTAATCGCGAAATGCGAGACGATCCAGCTGTAGCTGTTTTCGCCGTACAGCGCGATCTTCACTCCGCGGAAATCCTGCGAAAGCAGATACCCTGCCAGCGCGCGGACGTCCTCGCGGAATTTGATGTAGGAAACATTGACAACTTCTTTTCCGGTATAGTACTGGAAGGCTGTCCGGTCTTTGTGCTCTTCGGTGCAGAAATCAAGAAAGCCTTTCATATTCCGGATGGAATCAAAAGAAGAACTGGTAAAATCCATATTCATTTCCCCTTTGCACGTGAATTACTGATGAGCCTCGATGTAATCGACTATGTCCTGGACCTTCTGGAACTTCATGATGTCCTCGTCCTGAACCTCGATTCCGAACTCATCCTCCATCTCGCTGACCATGCTGAACACTTCAAAGGAATTCAGTTCCAGGTCGCTGACAAGGTCCGTGTCCGCCGTAATCTGCTCTTTCGGAAAATCCGTGTGATCCGCAAGTATGTCGATGACTCTTTCCAGCATTTTTCAAATACCTCGCTTATAAGATTTTTTTTGGAACCACCACCCCCGTCCCGGTGGTTCCTAGTTCCGGAACCACCGGGACGGGGGTGATGGTTCCATCGTTCCATCGTTCCGTCAATCTTTGAATCCGTCCCACACCGGAATCCCGGTGTAGTGTTTCGCTTTTTCTTCGCCCCGGAGCACGCGCAGCGCGCCGAATGCCAGCGCCTCCTGCTCAAACTCGCCTTCGTAGGCCGTGACCGGTGCGATCCATCCGCAGGTCCGTCGGATTTCTTCTTCCACTTCCGGGAAACGGAGCAGCCGTCCGCCCAGAAGGATTCCGTCTACATTTCCCTGAAGGACCGCAGCCATCGCGCCGATGTATTTCTCGATCTGATAGATCATCGCGTTCCAGGTACGCGCCGCCTTGGTGTCGCCTTCTTCAATCCGCTCGTGCACTTTGTCGGAATCGGAAGTCCCCAGAAGGGAAACGAACCCGCCTGCCTCGATGCAGGTGCGGTAGACGTCGTCGAGGTTCTTTCCCCGGCAGTAATCAATGGCATCCGTCAGGGCAAGCGTTCCGATCCGCGTGGGAGTCATCGGTCCTTCGCCGCCGGACGCATCATTTGCATCCACGATGCGGCCGTGCTCATGCGCCGTCACGGAAATGCCTCCGTCGATATGGCAGACGATGAAATTGCAGTCTTCGTATTTCCGGCCGATTGACTTTGCATGGCGGATAGCCATTTCCTTCAGGTTGAGGACATGCATCTTCGCCTTGCGGTAAACGCCGTCGAGTCCGGTCACCCGGGCAAGGTCGGACAGCTCGTCGACCACGGGAGGATTGACCGTGAACATTTCCCCGCCGTAGCGGTCATGAACCAGCTTGGCCATCTGCACGCCGAGATTGGACGGATGATGCAGGCCGCTTCTGGCTGCCCTCGTATCCTCGATCAGCTTCTCGTCGACGACATAGGTGCCGCTCTCCATCGGGTACGCTCCGCCGCCCCTGCCGACGACCGCGTCGAGCCCTCTCAGGTCAATGTGCTCTTTCTCGATCAGGTCATGGATATCCCTCATCCGGAAAGAAAGCTGGTCATTGATTTTTTCGAATTTCAGCAGTTCCTCCGAATAATGATTGACGCACGTCTCGACGAGGCATGTCTCGTCCTCAAAGAGGGCCAGCTTCGTCGACGTGGAACCGGGATTGATTACAAAAATCCTGAACTTCTTCATTTCACCCACCTCGGCTTTATTATAATATAAAATTCCGTTTTGTGGAGATACAATGCATGAGAAATGAATCAGAAAGTCTGCAGGCCCGGCATCCGCCTGAGCAAAAAAAATGGCACCCCCGGAAAGGGTGCCTCAAAAGCTGCTGAATATCTGCCGCCTGCTGTAAAAAATGCTGCAGGTTTAATCCAGGATTTCTCCGTTCGTCGCCAGCGTTACGACCTGCCACGGAATCATTTTGCCGCTGTTCTGGAGAGCCGTCTTGACGGCATATTCGATTCCGCCGCAGCACGGCACTTCCATGCGGACGACCGTGACGCTCTTGATCTCATTGTTTTTCAAAATCTCCGTCAGCTTTTCCGAATAGTCGACGGAATCCAGCTTCGGACATCCGATGAGCGTCACATGGTTCTTCATAAAGCGGTCGTGGAAATCTGCCCTTGAATAAGCCGTGCAGTCTGCCGCGATCAGCAGCTTTGCGCCTGAAAAATACGGAGCGTTGACCGGAGCCAGCTTGATCTGGACCGGCCACGTGGTCAGTTCGGAAATAACACCGGAGCCGGCCGCTGCACCATTTCCTGCAGCATTCCCAGCTGATGAAGAAGCTCCTGCCGTGCAGGAATCTACTGCCGGGGCAGGCCTTTTCAGCATAGCCGCCCTGCTGCCCGGGCATCCGCCGAACGGCACGCCGGGCGCACGCCTGGCTTCATTTTCCGCAGCGGCCGCCTTGTTCAGCTTGTGCTCGATCACCGCTTCGGCACTGTATTCCGCCGCTTCGCGTTCCGTAAACGTAATGGCGCCGGTCGGGCAGGACGGAAGGCAGTCGCCGAGTCCGTCGCAGTAATCATCGCGCATCAGATGCGCCTTCCCGTTAACCATGGCAATGGCACCTTCATGGCAGGCCGCCGCACAGGCACCGCAGCCGCTGCATTTCTCTTCATTGATTTCAATAATTTTTCTCTGCATGATGGAATCCTCCTGAATTTATCCGGTTCGTTTATGCTTACTTGCTTGTTATGACGGCATTGTACTATAATAGGTTGATTGAATATGTTGTATTTCCAACAATGGAGGCTCTCATGGAAAAAGAAATTTCTGCAGCCCTGCAATCGGTTCTTTTTGCCGGCGTCAAAGAAGACGAGATCCGTTCCATGCTGAAATGTCTTTCCGCAAAAAAGAAGAAATATAAAAAAGGCGAATTCATCCTTCTATACGGAGACAGCATCCGCTCGATCGGCCTGCTTGTCAGCGGCACCGTCAATGTCATCAAGGAAGACTACTGGGGCAACAGCAACATCGTCGCCGCCATTCTTCCGGGTGAGACTTTCGCGGATGCCTATGCCTGCTCGCCGGACCACACGCTCGGCGTCAGCGTCGTGGCGGCCCGGGACTGCGAAGTCCTTTTTCTCGAAGTCGACCGGGTCCTGCACGTCTGTTCCTCCGCCTGCAGCTTCCATTCCCGCCTCATTCAGAACCTTGTCATGCTGCTGGCCTCCAAGGATCTGGCGATGAATGAAAAACTTACGCACCTGACGCAGCGCACGACCCGTGAAAAACTGCTGTCCTATCTTTCCGCCCAGGCAATGCATCAGGACCGCTCTTCTTCCCATGCAGACGACGATGATGAGCGCATGGACGATGACTCTGAAGAAGAAGTTTCCGGCAGCTTCGAGATTCCGTTTGACCGACAGCAGCTGGCCGATTATCTTTCGGTCGACCGCAGCGCACTCTCCGCCGAACTTTCCCGGATGGCCCGCGACGGAATCCTTGAATACAAGAAAAACCGGTTCAGACTTCTGAAGGAAGTCTGAACCGATTTAAAAGCCATACGCTTCCCCGGCTTTGGTCATTATATTCTGTGATCGGGACGCTCCCGCTCGCTCGTCGTGCAGCGGTACATCGGCTCGGAAGAACCTCGCCGTGTACCGGCCTCCTCGGACGCCCTCTCACAGAACACACTGACCGCAGCCGGAGAGTGCATGGTTTTATATCCGTCAGATGCTGTCCATAAACCTCAGGAATGCAGCCTTCCCCTCTTCCGTGCGCTTAAAGACGCCCGCACATTCCAGCACCTTTCCGAAGACCAGTCCGACTTCCTTCCGGACGATTTCATCCACCATGTCCCCGGTGAAACTTCCGTACTTCTCCTTCAGTTCCCGCATCCAGACCGCATGCTTCTGAATCGTCTCGTTCTTTTCCGGGTCGTCTCCGGAAACGAGATATTCGCCGACGGTCTTCAGTTCCGTCTGCAGGCGTCCCGGCAGGATGGCCAAGCCCATGACTTCGATGAGTCCGATGTTCTCTTTCTTGATGTGATGCAGTTCCGCCCACGGATGATACAGGCCGTCCGGATGCTCCGGCGTCGTCAGGTTGTTGCGCAGCACCAGGTCTATTTCGAAAAGACCGTCCCGTTTTCTGGTAATCGGCGTAATCGTATTGTGCGGCTCTCCGTCCGTCTCGGAAAAAATCATCGCGTCCGCATCCGTGTATGCGCGCCATTTCCCTAAAATCTTATCCGACAGATCGATCAGGTCATCCTTGTTTTCGCACTGCAGGCGGATGACGCTCATCGGCCATTTCACGATGCCGCCCCGGACGTTCGGATAGCCTTCAAAGGAAAGGGGCATCTCGATCTGCGCCTTCGCCATCGGGAAATCAAAGCGGCCGCCCTGGAAATGGTCGTGACTCAAAATGGAGCCGCCGACAATCGGCAGGTCCGCATTCGATCCGAGGATGTAATGCGGGAACTGGGAAATGAAATCGAACAACTTGCCGAACGCCGCGCGCTCGATCTTCATCGGCGTATGCTTCCCGTTGAAGACGATGCAGTGCTCGTTGAAATAGCTGTACGGCGAATACTGCAGGAACCAGTCGCTGTGATTAATCGTGATCGGAATGATGCGGTGGTTCTCCCGCGCCGGAAAATTCGTACGGCCCGCATAGCCTTCGCATTCCTTGCAGAGCAGGCATTTCGGATAGCCGGTCTGCTTCGCCAGCTTGGCCGCGGCAATCGCCTTCGGATCTTTTTCCGGCTTGGAAAGATTAATCGTGATGTCAAGGTCGCCGTATTCCGTCTTCGTGCTCCATTTGATATCCTTCACGATGCGGTAGCGGCGGATGTAGTCCGAATCCTGTGAAAACTGATAGTACCAGTCGGTCGCCTTCTCCGGCGATTCCGCATAGAGGCTGCGGAATTTCCGTATGACATCCGACGGGCGCGGCATCAGGCAGTCCATGAGACGCGTGTCGAAAAGATCGCGCTCCGTAACGGTGTCGTCGATCAGCCCGCGTGCGCAGGCATCATCCAGAAGATCCTTCAGGATGACTTCCAGCGGACGGGCCGGAGCTGCCTCCGCCGCTGCGTTTCCGTCAGACGGAACCACCACCCCCGTCCCCGTGGTTCCTTCTTCGTATTCATCGAGCTTCATGACGTCGAGGATGCGGTTGCGCGCATAGATGACGTCTTCTTTTCCGATAAGTTCTTTTTCCGCCCCGTAGGCGGTAAGTTCATCGATAACTCTGCTGATCATTTTCCCTCCGCTGTCTGATTCTCTGTCCGTACGGCCTGTTCAGCCGATTTCCTCGTTCACGCAGCACGAGCCGATCGGGCGGATGGCCATCCGGTAGGCGCAGCCTTCCCCGAGATGCTTTTCCATGTAGGAAATGTACTCGTCCGTGATTTCATTCGGGACGATTGCCAGGATGACCCCGGCAAAGCCGCCGCCGTGGACGCGGCAGGCGCCGCAGCCTTTCTTTTCCAGGAACAGTTCCGTCAGCGCCAGCGCGACCGTGATGCCCTGCTCCTGATAGTCATGGTTCGTGTAGCAGTTCTGCAGGTATTTCCAGGAAGAATTTCCGGAAGCGGTGATGCCCTTCAGGAATTCATTGAACCTTCCGCCTTCCAGGGCCTTCACGTCATTTTCCACGCGCTTGTTTTCCTCAAAGAAATGAATCGCACGCAAAATGGCGCGGTCTCCTGTCTTCTCCCGGATTTCCTGCAGGTGCGAGAGCATCTCCTCTTCGGACGTCTCGGAGAGATGCTGTTTCCCGAGGCATTCGGCGACCGCTTTCATTTCCTTCGGAATCGAGGAATAGTCTTCGGAAAGATCCGCATGCCCGCGTCCCGTCTGCACGATGATGACCGAATGGCCCGCGCTTTCAAAATCAAAATTCACCTTCCGCACATCCGGGTTCACCGGATCCGCGAAGTCGATCGTAATGAGTCCGCCGACGGCGCAGCACATCTGGTCCAGCAGGCCCGAAGCCTTGTCCCAGTAGACATTTTCGGAATATTTTCCAATCTGCGCATACATCGTCTTATCGATTTTCCCATCGTTGAAAAACGTGTTGATGATCTGGCAGATGAGCGTTTCAAAGGCAGCGGAGGAGCTGACTCCCGCGCTGGAAATGACATTGCTCGTGATATAGGCATCGAAGCCGCCGATGGCATAGCCGTATTTCTTAAAGCCGGCCAGCATGCCTTTCACCAGGACTTCCGAGCCGGTCTTTGTCTCCCCGGGCTCCAGGTCATCGAGGCGGATCGTAAGCTGCTGATCGAAGCCTTCACTAAAAATGCGGACCGTGCCTGCATCATTTTTTCCGGCCGCCGACACGCAGTCCAGGTTGATGCTTCCGCCCAGCACTTTTCCATGATTGTGGTCGGTATGGTTTCCCGCGATTTCCGTCCTGCCCGGAGAAGAAAAAAGAAGGAAGTCCTCCTCTCCGTACATGGAAAGAAAACCGTCAATCACGCCTTCATAGCGTTTTCTCTGGGCCGCGGTTTCATCCGGACCGTAAAGCCTTGCAAAAAGACGATCTGCCGCAGCAGATGAAAGAAGTTTTTTCGTATCCCCGGCGTTCATCATTTCCCCCTCGGTAGACAGATTCTGAATCAGGTGTTCCTGCTAAACAGCATACCTTTTCCTCTGTCTGTTTTCAAGCGCCTGTTCGCCGATAAATGACGGAACTTTTTGGTTAAATATGCAGGACATAGCCTTCATCGAGGCGGCTGCGGATTTCCTTCCTGGCAGCCTTCGGGTCCAGGCGCTTCATCAGCAGAAGGCGTGCCTCCTCTGTCCTGTCCGCTTCTTCCGCGGTATAAAGCTCAGCGGAACATCCCGTGATCTCCCGCATTTCCTCCTCGAGGATGTCCTTCTTTTCCGTGAAGATCTCCCGGATGGCCGTCCGGAAGGAATTCCGGTATGTATTCACGTCCACGAGGCAGCCCGAACTTTCTTTCACGACAAATGGGACGCACAGAATCTGCTTTCCGAATTCCCTGCCGCCGCGCCGGTCTTCGAACCTCGTCCAGATGGCTTCCTTGCCGTCAATCATCTGCGACAGGGCGCTCTGCACAAAGTTAGCATGGTGCTTCTCATAAAGGTCCGCGTTCGGAATCTGCCTGGCGACCCAGACGTTTTCCTTCCCGCATTTTTCACCGAGGAATTTTTCAATATCCGTATGCATCCGGTCGGAAACCCGGAGTCCGCCGGCCGCCTCCGTCTGCGGGACATAGAAAAAGAATGCGCCTTCATGGAAGAGGCTGTGGTACTCCGGATGCTTTGCCCAGAGTCTTTCCGCATCGGCATCCGTCTGGAGCTTCGCATACGCCTTCTGCGTTTCCTCATCATTACCCTTCTTGTTTTCCGCACGCCACCGGATAAACTCCTCGTCGTACACAATGAAGCGGATCTTTCCCTTGACGTTTCCCATCCGCTTCTCGATCTTCCGCACGCGCTCCGAAAGATTGCGGATATCTTCATCATCATTTTTCACCGTGCCGGTATGCTTCAGGAAGGCATCGTTCCACGCCTCATAGGTATAGATGCAGGAAAGAACATCAACCGTATTCAGGAGATTCTTTATTTTCTTCAGGACAGCCATGGAAATGCACCTGCCTTTCCGTTTGTTCTTGACATTCCATTTATATTTGATACAATCTAATTGTATAAAACATTTATAGCACTGCTGAAATCCCAAGTCAAGAAAAACAGTCTCAGGAGGATTGAATATGAGCGTATACGATTATTCCGTAAAAGATGCAAAAGGCAATGATGTTTCCCTGAAGGACTACGAAGGAAAAGTCCTTCTGATCGTGAACACCGCAACCGGCTGCGGCTTCACTCCGCAGTACAAGGATCTGGAAGAATTATATGAGAAGTATCACGGCCGGGGTCTGGAAATTCTCGACATTCCCTGCAACCAGTTCCGCGGACAGGCACCGGGCACGGATGAAGAAATCCATCAGTTCTGCACCCTGACCTATCATACGCAGTTCCCGCAGATGCATAAAAGCGAAGTCAACGGAGAAAACGAACTTCCTCTTTACACCTATCTCAAGAGCCAGAAAAGCTTCGAAGGCTTCGGCGACGGACCGATGGCGCCGCTGATGAACGACCTGCTTCAGTCCATTGACAAAGACTATCAAAGTAACCCCGCCATCAAGTGGAACTTCACCAAGTTCCTGGTCAGCCGCAGCGGCAGCATCATTGCCCGCTTCGAGCCCACTTTCGATATGAAGGAAGTCGCAGTGCAGGTGGAAGCTGCCCTTTAAATAACACTGCTGTTTTGTCAGCACATGATCTGTCGTTTCATCAATACATGATCTGCCGTTTCATCAATACATGATCATCCGGGGAGAAATGATGAGCAGTCGGTACGACGCCTTGAAACTCAGCAGCCAGCTTTGCTTTCCGCTCTATGCGGGTGCACGCAAAATCGTACAGAAATATACGCCTTACCTCAATGAACTCGGCATTACCTACACGCAGTATGTGACCCTGATGGTGCTCTGGGAAAAGAAAAAAGCCACCGTCGGCGAACTGACGGAGGCTCTGTATCTCGACACCGGGACCATGACGCCGCTTCTGAAAAAGATGCAGACCGGCGGACTGATTACAAAAAAGCGCAGTGAGCAGGACGAGCGGACCGTTGAAATCACGCTGACGGAAAAAGGAACCGCCCTCCGGGAAAAAGCCCTTTCCATTCCGAAGGAAATGCGGAAGTGCATCGACCTCTCCCCGGCGGAAGCCTCGGAGCTGTACCGCCTGCTCTACAGGATTCTGGATTCCTGTTCATAAAAGATTTCCGGATTGCGGTTTCCCGACCCGGAAGAAGTCTCAGGATTCCGGTTTGACGACCTGTAATTTTTCTCTACGAGAACGATTTGAATCCCTCGCCGTGTACTTCGGTCGCACTGACCACGTAGGCAAAGGCATTCGGATCGTTCTTTTTTATGGCATTCAAAGCCGCCGTCACGCCGCCCCGGCGGACGACGCAGGTCAGCACGGTCTTGCTGTCACCGGTATAGGCACCGGAAGCCTCATGCTTCGTGACGCCGCGGTCCGTGACATTCAGCAGGATTTCGGCAATTTCCTCGCCTTTGCCGGTGATCACGTAAATGACCTTTGCGTAATCGGCACCCTGCAGGATTGCGTCGATGACCTTGCTGGAAACATAGATGGCGATGGCGGAATACATGGCGACATCGATATCCCGGAAAATCAGCATGGCGAAAATGACTACGCCGCAGTCAATGCACAGGAGAATCGTGCCCGTATTGACTTCGCGGAATTTCCGCGAAACGATGAGGCTCAGAAGATCCGTGCCGCCCGTACTTAAGCCGCGCAGGAAAAGGAGCCCGAGTCCGGCTCCCGTCAGAGCTCCGCCGAATACGGCTGCAACCAGGACATTATTCGTATACACGGGCACGAACAGCGTAAACCAGTCAAGAAAGACCGACAGCAGGACTGTCGCTATCAGCGTCTTGACAAGGGGCTTGAACCCCAGTTTCCGGAATGCCAGGATAAAAAGAGGGACATTCAGCATCAATGACCAGACGCCGACCGGAATCGGCGTAATTGATTTCAGTGCAGTCGCAAGACCGGTTACTCCTCCCGGTGCGATATTGTTCGGGACTGTAAAGATAACCATCGACAGGGCTGTTGCTGCCGTGCCGGCGATGATGCTTCCGAAATCGAGCAGTTCTGCTTTAAAATTGATTTTCATTTCCCGGATTCACTTTCCCATATCGTCTTCTGACGTTCTGGTTCTATTATATAGCGGGCCGGTCTTTTTGGACAGATGGAACCTGCGTCACGCAGATTCCTGAAATTTTCCTAAAGTACTTGACGGTTTTATCTGTAATTGCTATAGTTACAGTTAGAAAATAACAACGCACCCCGAAAAGGAGAAAACCATGTTCAGAAAAGCCATACTTCCCCTGGCACTTGCCGGTGCGCTTCTCATGACCGCATGCGGAGCCGCTTCACCAGCCGGTAATTCCACTGTCTCATTAAACAAGGTCCCTGACTCGTCCGTCAGTTCCGTCTCGGCGGACAGTGCCGCTGCCGCATCCGAAACGGATGTCATGACCTCAAAGGTCGGCGGCAGTTCCAAAACACCGGATACGAATTCAGGAATGGAAGCTGCATCAGGCACCGTCAGCAAGGGCAATGCCGGATTCGGCGTACTGGATTCATTTTCCACGGAAGACCTTGCCGGAAACGCTGCCGACCAGAGTATTCTGAAAAAAGCGAAGCTTACCATGATCAATGTCTGGGGCACCTTCTGCAGTCCCTGCATCAATGAGCTTCCGGAGCTTTCAAAGCTGAATGCGGAATATGCGGACCGCGGCTTCCAGGTCATCGGCATTCCGCTCGACACGATTTCATACGACGGCTCGATCGACTCCGCCCAGAAGGAAAAAGCTGCGCAGATCGTCGAACAGGTCGGAGCGGACTACACGCATCTGCTGCCGGAGGGAAATCTTCTGAAAATCGCGCAGCAGGTCATTTATTACCCGACCACGATGTTCGTCGATGAAAACGGGAACCAGGTCGGCGATGTCTTCGTGGGAGCAAAATCAAAAGACGGCTGGGCTGCGGTCATTGAAGAATACCTGAAATAATCCATCAAACAGAACCACCACCCCCGTCCCCGTGGTTCTTCGGAACCACCACCCCCGTCCCCGTGGTTCTTTGGAGGCTGAAAGATATGCATGCTCTGATTCCTTTTTTGAAAAGAAATAAGGCAGCGGCCGTTCTTATGCTCTTCGGCATTCTTTTTATTCTCCTCGGCATCTTCCGCGGAGAAGCCGCAGCGGTCCTGAATAAGGCTGTCAATATCTGCATGGAGTGTATCGGCCTTGGATAAACTGCTGACTGCCGTAAAAAATCATATCCGTACCGTCGTGCAGATCCTGTTCACCGCACTGACGAACGGCTACGCAAGAGGGTTCGCGGAAGGCAGCATTTTCCGCGGGCCCTCGAAGGCTGTCTGCGTTCCGGGGCTGAACTGCTATTCCTGCCCCGGTGCTCTCGGCGCCTGCCCGATTGGTTCCCTGCAGGCCACGCTCGACAGCGGGAAATACCATATCGCCTTTTACGTCGCAGGTTTCCTTCTCTTCATCGGTGCGGTCTTCGGACGCTTCGTCTGCGGATGGCTCTGCCCATTCGGTCTCGTCCAGGATCTTCTTTATAAAATTCCGTTTGTCCGGAAAATGAAGAAGCTTCCCGGCGACCGTTTCCTGCGTTTCCTGAAATACGGAATTCTTGCCGGATTCGTCATTATCCTTCCGATGACTGTCCTGGACCTTGCAGGACAGGGACAGCCCTGGTTCTGCGAATACATCTGCCCTTCCGGAACGCTGTTTGCCGGAATTCCGCTGGTCGCGTCAACTCCGGTCCTGCAGTCGGCCCTCGGCTTTCTTTTTTCCTGGAAGCTGACGATCCTGATCGTGCTGCTGCTTCTCTCCATCCTCGTTTACCGGCCGTTCTGCAAATATCTCTGTCCGCTCGGCGCCATCTACGGATTTTTCAATCCGGTGGCCCTTTACCGTTTCCGTATTGAAGAAGATCAATGCACCAAATGCGGGCTGTGCCGGAAAGCCTGCGGCATGGATATTCCGGTCTATCAGAAACCGAACAGCTTTGAATGCATACGGTGCGGCGACTGCCGGAAAGCCTGCCCGCATCACGCCATTACGATTGTCAATCTGAAAAGGAGCAAAGAAAATCATGACAGCTGAATTCTCTCTTGCCGTACACGCCCTTGTCTACTTAAGCGCGCAGAACCGTGAACTGACTTCGGAAGAACTGGCAGAAAACATCTGCACGAATTCTGCCCGGGTCCGCAAAATCATGCACAGTCTCAAGGCAGCCGGCCTGGTGACGACAAAAGAAGGAATCGGAGGAGGATACACCCTGAACGTTCCGGACAGCAGCATTTCCCTCAGAAGGATTGCGGAAGCAGCCGGCACGGATTTTGTGAAGGCCGGCTGGCGGTCCGGAAATGTCGATATGGACTGCGCCGTCGCTTCCGGAATTGCCGGCGTAATGGATGGAATTTACGGTGACCTGAACAGCTCCTGCCTGAATATGCTTTCGCAGATCACGGTCGCGGATATCCGGAAGAAACTGACTGCCGCAAAAAAAGAAAAGAAAAGCGGAAAATCTTAAGAGACAGAAATCATCCTACAAAAGCGCAAGGCATTCGCGCCACACCCTGCCGGCGGGAAGTCCGACGACATTGCTGTAATCGCCGCGGATGCCGACAATGTATTTTGCAAATTCACCCTGAATCCCATAGCCGCCTGCCTTGTCAAAAGGCTCGCGGCTTTTAATATATTCTTCTATTTCCCTGTCGCTCATCGGTGCGACGGTCACATCGGTCGTGTCGGCAAAAGAAATCTCTCCTCTGCCGGGCAGCTTCTGAGAATCGGGGAATGCACGGCTTTCGGGACCAAGGAGAACGGCGCAGACTCCCGTCAGGACCTGATGCGTCCGTCCGGAAAGAAGATGCAGCATCCTGGATGCATCTGCCTCATCCTTCGGCTTGCCGAGTATTTCACCCCCTGCCGCAACAACCGTATCGGCACCGAGCACCAGGACGGATTCCCGGCCTGCAGCGGACTTGTCTCCTGAAGATGACGCCAGGCGTGATGCAATATCGTACGCCTTGATTTTTGCATTTGTCAGGCAGACCTCCGCCGGGGAATTGCCGGTTTCCGTTTCCGCCTGGGCGGAAGCCATGACCGTAAAGGATACGCCGAGCTGGGTCAGAAGCCGGGCACGCCTGGGTGAGGCGGATGCAAGAATAATTTTCATTTTTTCTTCACTTCCGGATTCAGATCGATTCCCTGCGCCCGGTCGTAAAACGGGTACATGGCCTGGATCGTATTTTCAAGAATATAGTAATGGCGCAGATAGGCAGCCAAAAGGGCCATCAGAATCAGGGTAAAAACGGCGGAACCGAGATTCGGGCTTACAAACCATGACAGGAAGGCTGCCATCATGAAGACAGCGACAGACATCGTGACGATCAGATGCACCAGCCGCTCATGCTGGAAAATTCTGATCTGTTCCAGCATCTTCTGCGCAAGCTCCGGATTTCCTCCTTCCGGTATGTCCAGATTCTTCAGGTATTCCATGTAGGCTTTCAGCCGTTTTTCCATGACACGCCTCCTCCGGGAAATCTCCCTGCCGTATTGATTATAGCATAAGCAGACCCCGGAGAGATCCTGCTGTGAAATCCGGAAGCATTTCTGTTGTTAATTTGTTGTTAGTCTTCTGAGTATAATCAACGCAGAAAAGCTGATCAGCAGTCCGCACACAGAAGGAGCCGGTTATGAAATCCAGAAAATCAGAAAGAAATCATCTGTCCGTCTGCATTTTTTCTTCCGTTCTTGCCCTGACGCTTGCTTTCCTGACCGGGACTTCGGCCGTCTGCGCAGAGACTTCCGCCGCATCGGTAAGTTCCGGTGCGTCCGGGGCATCGGTAAGTTCCGGTGCATCCGCCGCATCGGATAGTTCCGGCGCGTCCTCCGCGTCATCGGGGGATTCATCGTCCGCGCAGGAGGACGGAAAAATCCTCCTGCTGCACACGAACGACGTGCACTGCGCCGTGGATCAGACAAAAGACAGTTCTGGAAATGTCACCGGCCTTGGATACGCAGCGCTTGCTTCCTATAAGAAAAAAATGATTGCGGAATACGGCACGGAAAATGTCACACTTCTGGATGCCGGAGACTCCATCCAGGGCGGAAGCATCGGGACGCTTTCTTCCGGAAGCTGGATCATCAATATCATGAACCGGGTCGGCTACGATCTGGCCGTTCCCGGCAATCATGAATTCGACTTCGGCCTCAGTCAGTTTCTCAATCTGACAAAAATGGCTTCATTTCCCTATCTGAGCTGCAATCTGACATCAAAAGCCGACGGAAAAAGGATCCTGGATGCATACAAGATTCTCAGTTACGGCGATACAAAAGTTGCCTATGTCGGCATCAGCACGCCGGAGAGCATTACGAAATCCACGCCTGCCTATTTTCAGGATGAAAACGGAAATTACCTGTACAGCTTTGCCGAAGATTCAGACGGGACCTCCCTTTACAAGGCGGTCCAGACCGCCGTGGATTCCGCAAAGGCGGAAGGGGCCGATTACGTCGTCGCCGTCGGACATCTGGGAGAAAAAGGCATCACTGACTTCTGGACCGGAACTTCGGTCATTGCAAATACGACCGGCATCGACATCCTGATCGACGGACATTCCCATGAGGAAATCGAGGACACGCTGGAAAATAAAGACGGAAAGAAAGTCGTCCATGCACAGACCGGCACCAAGCTGACGGATATCGGAAAAATCGTCATCGATACGAAAACCGGGAACATTTCACAGGAACTGGTAAAAGACTATACGGAACAGGATCCGGAAGTCCTGACCTATATCAGCAGCATTGAAGACCAGTTCAAAGGTAAAATGGAAGAAAAGATCGGGAGCACGGACTATACGCTGACAACGAAGGACTCCGCCGGAAACCGTGCCGTCCGCACGGCAGAAACCAATCTCGGCGACCTGTGCGCGGATGCTTACCGTGAAGTGCTCGGAGGCGATATCGGATTATGCAACGGAGGCGGCATCCGCAGCGATCTTGAAGCCGGAGACATTTCCGTCGGCGACATCCTGAATGTCTATCCGTTCGGAAGCGATACCTGCATCATTTCCGCATCCGGACAGCAGATTCTGGATGCACTGGAATTATCGGCATGTGTCTATCCGAAAGAAAACGGCGGCTTCCTGCAGGTTTCAGGACTGACGTACACCATTGATGCCTCAGTGCCTTCTTCCGTAAAACGGTCTGACAGCCTCGACTTCCTCAGCGCGGACGGTCCGCGCCGGGTAAAAGACGTACAGGTAGGCGGAACGCCGATCGATGCCGCAAAAATGTATAAAGTTGCGGGAAGCATCTACGGACTTCAGCAGGGCGGAGACGGATATTCCATGTTTAAGAACTGCGAAGTTATTTCCACAGCGACAATGAAGGATTACGAGGCGCTGAAAAGTTATATTCAGACAAATCTCAACGGCTCCGTCGGAGCTGAATACAGCAGTCCTGAAGGACAGGGACGCATTGCTGTCCTCGGGACAGCCTCATCAGAACCGGCAGGAACAGCCTCAGCCGGAAGTTCCTATACCGTACAGAAAGGCGACTGGCTCTGCCGGATTGCCTCCTCTGTCTACGGAGACGGCAGCCTGTGGAAAAAAATATACGAGGCCAATACGGGGATCATTGCCGATCCGGACCTCATCTATGCCGGACAGGAACTGAAGATTCCGGCAGCATAAACTACGTAAACTTCACAAAGGCCGGCACCATCAGAATGGCAATCACCACCAGCAGCATCAGGAACATCGGCAGAAGCAGTTTGGTGCCGGCTTCTTCACCCAGCACGCGGGCCTGCTTTTTCCGCTCTTCAAAGGCTGCGGCCGCTTCCTGTTCCAGCAGGAGAATCAGTTCCCGGCTGCCTCTTTTCAGGTTCTGGATCAGAATCGCAGAAAGCGTCCGGTACTTGACGAGAGGCGTACGGTTTCCGAGGTGTTCGTAAGCCTCTGCTTCCGGGATTCCTTTCTCCATTTCCAGATAAGTTCTGGCAATTTCTTCGAATCCTTCCCGCCTGCGTCCGCCTCTCTTCAGTGTACGGCGGTAGTCTTTTGTCATTTTCTCAAACGCCTTTCTCATGGACATGCCTGCATTGAGAAGAAGGGTCAGTTTGCTGATGATATGCGGATAATCCAGCATCATCTGCGCACGCTTCTTCTCTTCCGCCCTGCGGCTGCTTTCCTTCTGCGAAAACAGATAGGCAATGGCAGCGAAGATTCCGAGAGCGGCAATGGCAAGTCCCGAACTTCCGCCGGTGCCCGACCAGGAAACGCTCCGGCCGCCAATCGTCTCCGGGAGCGTCAGCTTCTCATCAGAAGCATCCTGCGATTCAACAGCTTTCCTGACTTCTTTCTGCAGGGCTTCCTCTTCCGTAAGTATCCGCGGAAAAACCGTCAGAACCAGCACCCGGTTCCGTATTTCCCCCTGGCAGGAAATCTCGGCTTCTGCCCGGACACGGGTACCTCCGTCCGGCACGTCATCCGCAATGGTCCCTTCATAGTCCATGATATCCGGCGGTGTCGTTACCCAGGAAATTTCTACAGGCAGGCCTTCCATTTCCGTCATCAGATTCAGATTCCGGTCGACATGGCCTGCCTTCGTTTCACCGAGCACGGCCTTTTCCAGCTTTCCGCACGCTTCCTCCAGAAACCCGGTCACTTCGCTGTCTGAATATTTCCGCGCGCCGACTTCGACTTCCACTTCCTTCTGCTCACCGCCGATGGCCGCATTCAGCGTTTCACTGTAACTGCCGCTGCCGTAATCCCCTCTTTCCAGGTATCCGGCCGATGCCGTGTCTTCCCGTTTTTCCATGACAAAAACCAGTCCGCCGATGATGAGAAATAAAACAGCAATCAAAAGGGAAGTCCGGAAATTTTTCTCCGATGCCCCGATGGACTGAAGCAGTTTTCTGCCTTTTCTCATTCTGCACCTCCCCGGTCCGATGCGTTTACTGTCCTGCCTGCCGCTTCTACACCTGAATGTCCACGATCCGGCTTCCCAATGCAAAAGCTCCCGCATAAACCATCAGGCAGCCGGTCATGACCGCCGCGCCGAAAGCCGTTCCGTATAGAATGCTCAGGAAGCCGGGAGAAGCAATCTGCATATACAGGATGATTGCACAGGGCATCGCCGACATGATTTTCTGCTCGAATTTCTGTGCAGCCAGAGCCGTATCGATTTCCCGCTCAACGTCAATCTTGTCTCCGATCGTCCTGGCTGTCGCCTGGATGATGTCGACCATGCTTCCGCCCATCCGTTTGGCAGAAGAAAAGACTGCAGCAAAATTGCTGATATCTTCAAGTCCTGTCCGGTCCGCAAAATCAAACAGCAGCTCCTCTGCCGGCACGCTGACCCGGATCCGGCTGTTGAGATAGGCAATTTCCCTGGTCATCTGCGATTTCTTTCCGATGACTCTTGCAAGATCCTTCTCCGTTTCAAGAAAAGCATTCTCAACGGAATATCCTGCCCTGAGCGACACCGCAAGCGAATTGAGAGCCGTACGGAAATCGTACGTCAGCATTTTCAGACGTTTTTCCCCATACTGCTTTTTCCGGATCCGTATCCAGAAAAAGGAAAGCGGCGCCAGAAAGAAAAATGCCGCGGTGCTCTGATAAAAAAGATAATCGATTCCGCCGGTCAGTATCAGACATTCCGCAAGAACGCGGAGCCATTCCCTGACGGAAAACCGGTATACCGTGTAGTCTGTTCTCTCAATCCTGCACTCCGGAAGTTCTCTTTGCTTCACTGTCTCTTTTCTCAAATCACGACTCCCGTCCTTTCCAGCTTGCCGGTATGCTTCAGTTCGCCCATCTTCACAAGCGACTTTCTCCCGCCGTCCCATTCATAAAGCGGATGCAGAAGGATATTCTCATTTTCGTATCCGTCGATTTCCGCAATCTCCAGCACGCGGCGGCTTCTGTCTCTCAGACGTCCGAGATGCACCAGGATATCCACGCCGGAAGCAATCTGCCTGCGGATAGCCGGCAGCGGGAGGGCAAATGCCATCAGCACCATCGTCTCAAGGCGGGAAAGAGAGTCAGCCGCCGAGTTCGCATGAATCGTGCACAGGGATCCGTCATGTCCCGTATTAAATGCCTGCAGCATGTCGACCGCCTCTCCGCCCCTTACTTCGCCGACGATCACGCGGTCAGGCCTCATGCGGAGGGAGCTTTTGATCAGATCACGGATCGTGATGTTTTCATTTCCCTCCATGTTCGCGCTCTTTGCTTCCAGCCGCACCAGGTTGTCGATTCCCTGGATCTGCAGTTCGGCGTTGTCTTCAATCGTAATGATGCGCTCGTTCTTCGGAATATAATTTGACAGTGCATTGAGGAAGGTCGTCTTCCCGGCCGATGTGCCTCCGCTGATGATGATGGAATAGCCTGCCTCAACCAGCTTCTGCAGAAAATGAGACGCTTCTTCGGAAATGCTTCCGATGGCAATCAGCTTTTCCATGGTAATCGGCGTATCGGGGAAACGGCGGATTGTCAGGATCGGACCGTCCAGGGCAATCGGGGAAATGACTGCATTTACCCTGGCCCCGTTGGAAAGTCTCGCATCGACAATCGGCTTGCGCTCATTGACTACGCGGTTGCAATTTCCGACGATTTGCTGGACAACATCTTCAAGTTTTTCCCTGGAGGAAAAAGTCCTTTCCCACAGCCGCATCTGTCCGTTTTTTTCCACATAGATCCGCTCCGGACCGTTCACCATGATTTCCGTGACGTCTTTATCGTCGATCAGTTCCTGGAGGATATCCAGTTTCCGCACGGAACTGAAAAGTTCGCGGCTGAGCGTGTTCCTCTCGCTCACCGTCAGATAATTTTCATGGCTGAAGCCGAGAACGAGATCATCAATGATGCTTCTGATTTCTTCGTCGCTCAGTTCCCCCCGCTCATCCAGAGAGCTCATAAGAATTTTTCTCAGTTCCCTGTAATGTGCCGGTTCCATGGCATGCCCCTTCCTGCCTGCTTCCGGCTGCAGCCGTCCTGTGCCGGTGCACGGCGATATCCGTCCTTTTCCGTCACCCGGCTGTACCCGTTCTGTTCCGGCACACGGCCGTATCCTTCCCGCTCCGGCACACGGCGGTATCCGTTTCTTCCCGGAGTCTCCCGCAGGAAACGGTTTCTTTCGGCACTGCTTCTGCCGAATCCTTCCCGTTCAATCTGCTGTCTTGTAAAATCACCGAGCGGACCGAATTCCAGCTGTTCCGCATAGCGGTCGCATCGTTCGGTTCCCGGCTTGTACGGAATGTTTATTTTCCGGATTTTTTCCTTAAGGTCTTCACATTTCCACAGTCTGAGAAGCTCGCTGAACTGCGCCAGTTTTGCGTCAGCCAGGATGTCCTTCCGGACGGGCATGTAAATCAGGTCGCAGAACTGCAGCATTTCCTTCAGCCCGTTCATGGCGCTGCCGAAATCCAGAATCAGGATTTCATAATTCGTCCGTTCCTTCAGCAAATGAAGCAGCTGCATCCATTCCTCCGGGCTCGTATTCCACAGATCCTGCATCGAACGGACCGGCGGAAGATAATCAAGGTTACCGACGCTTTCAATCATCGCGTTGACCTTATCCGCCAGATTGGACTGCTCCTGCCGCAGGTAGTAGATCAGGTCGGAAAGATCCCGCTTATACGTTTTGTGAAAGAGCTCCGGAAAACCGGAACAGCTTTCAAAATTCAGATAAAGCGCTGCCCTCTCCTTGCCGAGGAGTTCGCCCAGCGTAATGGCAAAAGAAGTTTTCAGGCATCTCCCGACAGGCGAATAAACACCGATGACTTCGGTATTTTCCTTCATGACTGTGCCTTCCTCATGTTCAGCCTCCTCTTCCGCATAGTAGGAAAGGACCTCACGGATCAGCGACGAGGAAGGCTGGTATTTATTGACGGAAGGATATTCTTCAAAATTCGGCTTATGGATTCCTTCTGAAAGAATAATCAGTTTCCCGATCGGATACTCCGAAACTTCCCTGCACATTGCCTGTTCGGAAATCAGCAGAAGTTCAACTCTGTGGTTTTCCAAAAAGACCTTAAGCTGTTCGATGCTCGTAAACGCATGTACCTCGAAAGGGACATTTCTCGATTTACGGTTCACATACTCCATAAAATTTACGGCATAGGCAGTTTCAAGGTCGCACAGCGCCATGACATTTCTTCCCATTTTCATCCTCCTGGTCTATCGTCAGCGGTATACGTAAAAAAGAGCGGCAGAAACTGAAGGGCACATCTTCTGCACCGAAAGAAAAGCTTCATTTTTCAATTCATGATTTTCTGAAAAATGCGGACCGGAAAGGGCCCGTTCAGGATAGGTCATAGTATATCAGAAAAATACAGAGAATCAATAACTGAAAAGTGCACGAAAAACCTTCCGGATTTTTCGTGCACTGCGTCAAGCAAAATCATGATAATGAGGTTAAATCATAATTTCAGATTGTAATTTTCTCCAGCTTTGCGCTGTGATCAATGTCATTTAGTTAACCAATTTCAAATTAAAATCCAGTGGTTTTCTTTCAGAGAGAGCCACTGTTTTTTTTCGTCAAAAACTTAAAAAATATTACGAAAATAGTTGACAAGATAGCCAAAATATGTTGCGCGAGCCTTGATTATAAACATTTTTCAAGGAGGCGCCCTATGGCTCAAAATTTTTTATCTGATTTAAAACTGACCCTCGACAACTGTATTGCAGACCTTGATGAGATTCACTTCATGTTCTGCCAAAATCCGGAGGCTGATTTTACAAGAAATCGTAAACTCTCTTTCCATGATTATATTCAGCTCATGCTTCAAATGCAGAGTAAGTCTGTTTCAAATGAAATCCTGGATTTCTTCGAACATTCTCTTTCAGCTCCTACAAAATCTGCTTTTACACAGCAGCGATTCAAACTTCAACCAGAAGGATGGAATTTCCTGTTCCATATATTTGTGGAACAGTGCAGGGAACTGTCTGATCAGCTCTATTGCGGCTATCGCCTTTTAGCATGCGATGGTTCTGATGTCAACATAGCACGCAACCCAGAGGATGAAAGAACTTTTATCCATGAAGGTGAAAAAGGTTACAATGCAATTCACGTCAATGCACTTTATGATATCACTAACCATACATACTGTGATTTTCTGGTTCAGGGCAAAAAGAAGCTTCATGAACGTGCTGCACTAAATTCCATGATTGACCGTTACTCCGATCCTGTACCAGCTATTTTAATGGCAGATCGGGGATATGAAAGCTTCAATGTCTTTGCTCACCTTATTCAAAAAGATATGAAATTTGTTATCCGTATGAAGGACATCAACAGTAATGGCATCCTTTCCACTTACAGTCTTCCTGACAGTGAGTTTGATACCTATATAAGAACTACGCTTACCAGACGACATACGAAGGAAACACTCGAAAATCCGAATACGTATACCATTCTTCAGCCGATTACCGATTTTGATTTCTTTGATGATGGTTGTACTTATTTTGCTATTGAATTTCGCATTGTTCGTATTCTTCTTGATAATGGAACTTACATTTGTATTGCAACCAATCTATCAGAAGAAGAATTTCCTTTGGAAGAGATTAAAAAGCTTTACAGAATGAGATGGAGCGTGGAAACAAGTTTTCGGGAACTGAAATATACGATTGGTCTCGTCAACTGGCACAGTAGCAAGTATGACGGAATTCTTCAAGAAATCAATGCGCGCATGATACTTTATAACTTCTGCGAACTTGTAATCGCTCATGCTGTAGTAAAAACAAGGGACAACACGAAACATACGTATAAAATAAATTTCGCCACTGCAGTCAACATATGCAGAGCATATCTAAAACAGGGCAGTGACGAAATAAAGACCATGCTTCTCATACAAAATCATCTGACACCAGTCAGATGCAACCGTAAATATCCTATCAACCTCCGACCAAAGAGAAATAGGGATTTCATGTATCGAGCGGCTTAAATCTCGTTACCATTATACTTCCTTTTTAGGCAGATTTGCAATCTGTCTATTTGACATACGCCAATATATTTTTGAAACCGTCAGATTTGTTTTCCTGATTCAAATCTCAACCGTTTTCACATGCCTTTTCTTAACTAAACAGATTTTTCAGAGGCTTGTAACCTGTGAGATACCTTTCCTAACAGACGAAATGCTTATCTAAATGACATTGGCGCTGTGATCCATCAGAACATGCTTCATGATTTCAATGTCCGTCTGCATGGTCTCGATTTTATCTGCCTCCTGCAGAAACCGCTTCGCGGCAGGAACATAATTCTCAGCCAGAAGCTGAAGTGTCGGCTTAATATCATTCTCCTGGGTAAATTCAATCCTCACGAGTCTTTGTTCCATGCTGTCCTGGCGCGTTATCAGACTCTTCTGATTGGCAGCCAGGCTCTTCTGATCTTCAGCCAGAGTCTTCTGATCTCCAGCCAGAGTCTCCAGACTTTCCGCCATGCTGTCCTGGCGCGCCATCAGACTCTTCTGATTGGCAGCCAGACTCTTCTGATCTCCAGCCAAAGTCTCCAGACTTTCCGCCATGCTGTCCTGGCGCGCCATCAGACTCTTCTGATTGGCAGCCAGACTCTTCTGATCTCCAGCCAGGCTCTCCTGATTTCCAGCCAGGTTCTTCAGACTTTCCGCCATGCTGTCCTGGCGCGCTATCAGACTCTTCTGATTGGCAGCCAGACTCTTCTGATCTCCAGCCAGACTCTCCTGATTTCCAGCCAGGTTCTTCAGACTTTCCGCCATGCTGTCCTGGCGCGCCATCAGACTCTTCTGATTGGCAGCCAGACTCTTCTGATCTCCAGCAAGACTCTTCTGATTGGCAGCCAGACTCTCCTGATTTCCAGCCAGGTTCTTCAGACTTTCCGCCATACTGTCCTGACGCGCAGACAGTTCCCCGAATTTTCTATCCATGCCGTCCAGCCGGCCATCAATCCCGTCCAGCCGGTTATAAATCGGATTCAGTTTCTCATCGAATTTCCGGTCCAGCTTTTCATCCAGTTTTTGATCCAGTAATTCTGCAATTGCAGACAGAGTTACTTTTTCCATAACCAACCCTCCGTGTATCCATCATGTTATCAGTTTACCTGTTCCATTTCAAGACAAAACAGCAGCCCGCTTTACCCGCCTGAAAAGAATGATTCCTGCCCGTGCAGAAGAGTTTTCCTGAGTCAGATCAGTCTTCCAGCGTCAGATCAGTCCTCCTGCATACAGCATGACGCTCATAAAAACAGCCACTGTAAAATGAATATTTTCCGGACGCTCTCCGGGAGTCAGATAGGGCCGTATCCGCATTCTCCCATCCCCGCCGCTGCTTTTGCACATCTGTACCGCGCTTTTCAGATAGCGGAAGAAATAAAGCATCCTCTCACCGGAAGAAGCGTCAAAGAGCAGAATCAGTACGGACAGCCCTGCACCGAAAACCAGTGTCCAGAGAAAGCACTGAAGAAAAGAGCTCAGCCCCATGATGCCTCCGAGTGCCGAAAGGAGCTTGATGTCTCCGCCGCCGATCATCCGGAAAATGAACAGCGGGAACAGGATAATCAGCGGGAACGCTGTTCCCGGCAGGAATTTCCAAAAGCCTGTCAGCCCGTTCAGATGCAGCTGCAGGGACAGTCCGGACAGATATAGAAACAGGATCCATTGATTAAAGACTTTTCCGCAGGATACGTCAGTGCACATGGCAGTGAGCGCTCCGAAGAGCGCAAAAATCCCCTGTAGCGTCATAGAAATGCCTCATTTTCATCTGAATTTTCACGGCTGGAGCTGCCCGGCAGAAAGACCGCAAGCGGAACCGGAAACGGTCCGCTGAAGATGTTTCAAAGTATAGCAGAAAAACGGAATCTTTCAATAACCGAAAAATGCACGAAAAACCGGCTGGATTTTTCGTGCACTGTGCCGCTCAAAAACGCTTCCATGACTGCGAAACACCCAAATTCATTGCACGTTCTTTCCGTAAAGGTTTACAATAGAATAAATCTTACCAGAAACACAGGCGTGCATTTCCGCAGGGGGAAAGGGCAAAAAAATGGATAGAACAAACAGGCCGGTCGGCCGTCAGGAACATGTCACATCCGGAAACGGAAACGTTGAGAAGCACGGCAGCGGTCTCGGCACCGGTCCCGTGGGAAATAAAGAAGGTTTCGGCGGACGTCCGGGCGGACATGAAAAACCCGAAGGGGACAAAGACGCTCCCGACCGAGATCTGTCGTCGCTTCTGGGGGGAGCGACGGGCGGCAATGCCGCACAGAACATCGGAACCATCCTCGGAGGTCTTGAAAGCATGGCCCAGAACTCCGGTCACAGCCAGGGAGATCTCGGTGCCGGCATCGGCGGGGGAAACGGAGGAGGCGGAAACAGCGGCGGCTCTTCAGGCGGTCTGTCCGGCGGAGGCGGCAATCGGAATCCTCTTGCAAAACTCATCCCGATCATCCTCGTCATCATCGTCGCCATCGTGCTCTTTTCATGCATGCGCGGTGCATTTTCCTCCACGGGCGTTTCGCAGAACTCTTCTCTTCTCAATAACTACAAGCCCTACGGCGATTACGAAAGCGGCAGCAGCACTGTCTACAGTTCTGCCGATAAAGAAGATGACACCTATGAAAATACAGGCGGGACTTATACACAGGCTACCGGCGATGTGAACACCGGCACGCTGAACACTTCCGTCGCTTCCGGTGCCAGAGGGAAATACACCCAGCTCCTCGGCGGCGGAAAAGATACCGTTACCGTCATGGTCTATATGTGCGGCACCGATCTCGAGTCAAAATCCGG
Organism: Lachnospiraceae bacterium; assembly: GCA_022647575.1. Taxonomy (GTDB): domain Bacteria; phylum Bacillota; class Clostridia; order Lachnospirales; family Lachnospiraceae; genus Chordicoccus. Next base: position 424,871 of record JALCKY010000002.1, read on the forward strand.
CATGGCGACTTCCGACCTTACGGAAATGACCAAGGCTTCTATTTCCGACAATGTGAATCTCCTCGTCTATACCGGCGGATGCACGCAGTGGCAGAATTCCATCATCAGCAATTCCACAAACCAGATTTACCAGGTCAAATCCGGCGGAGTCGAACTCAAAGAAGACAATCTCGGATCCAAACCGATGACCGATCCCGATACGCTCTCCTCCTTTATCAAATGGTGCCGGCAGAACTATGAGGCATCCCGCTATGAGCTCATCTGCTGGGATCACGGCGGCGGCACTCTTTCCGGCTACGGCTATGACGAAAAATATCCGAATGACGGTTCCATGACAATCGACAAAATCGGGGAAGCACTTCAGGCTGCAGATGTGCAGTTCGATTTCATCGGCTTTGACGCCTGCCTGATGGCCAATCTTTCAACAGCCCTTACCGTCGAACCGTATGCGGATTATTTCATCGCATCTGAGGAAACCGAACCGGGCTACGGCTGGTACTATACAGACTGGCTTACGGACCTTTCGGACAACACTTCCATCAGTACGCTCGATCTCGGCAAAGTCATCTGCGACACTTTTACGTCCGATAATGCTTCCCGGACACGCGGCGACAGCACGACTCTTTCCGTCGTCGATCTTGCAGAGCTTTCTTCCACGGTTCCGGATGCTTTCTCCTCTTTCTCAAGCTCCCTTGATGCTGCCGTCAGCGGCAGCAATTACAATTCCGTCGCCTCTGCCAGAAGCTCCTGCCGGGAATTCGCAGCAGAAGAGGGAATCGACCAGATTGATCTCATCAACTTCTGCGACAATCTGAATACATCCGAAAGCAATCAGCTTGCTTCCGTTCTCCGCAGTGCCGTCAAATACAACATGACGTCTTCCGATATGAATAACAGCTACGGCATGTCGGTTTATTTCCCGTATCAGAAGCTTTCGTACGTCAGCATCGTCCTGCAGATGTATAAGAACATCGGGATGGACAGCAATTACCAGAAAGCGGTCCGGTCATTTGCATCCCTGGAAACCGGAGGCCAGATTTCCGCAGGCGGCTCTTCCAGTCCGCTCGATCAGCTGCTCGGCGGCTACAGTTCATCCGGCAGCGATCAGTACAGTTCCTACGGAGGCTACAGCGGTTCCAACGGCGATTACAATACACTGGAGGATCTGCTCGGCTCCTTCCTCGGAAGCAGAAGCCTGGCAGACGGCAAGGTTCTGAACGGACTTACGGCAGATAATTCCGACTGGATCGACACGGATCTCATCAAGAATCAGGCAAAACAGGTTTCGCAGAATACCTTCAATACGCAGAATCTGAAATGGACGGATAAGAACGGCACGAAAGTGCTGAAACTGACGGAAGACCAGTGGAACCTGATCCAGAAAATCGAGCTCTCCGTTTTTTACGATGACGGAAACGGATTCATTGATCTCGGACTCGATAACCTGTATTCCTTTGACAGCGATCAGGACCTGATTGCGAAATGGGACGGCACCTGGATGGCACTGAACGGACAGATCGTGCCGTATTACAATACCAGTGCCGTCAGCAGTTCCAACGGCTACACGATCATCGGACGCATTCCGGCCATGCTGAACAACGAGCAGGTCAACATCCTGGTGAAATTCACTGCCGATCAGCCGGACGGTACTGTACTCGGTGCACGCAGAGTCTATGATTCCGATACAGAAACCCAGACAAAGGCAAGGGGACTTATCGAAATCAAGGACGGCGATACCATTCAGCCGCTCTGTGACTATTACAGCTATGACGGAACCTATTCCGATTCCTATGAATTCGGCGACCCGATTACCGCAAGCGGCACCCTGACCGTTTCCAACGTGGCCCTGACCAATGCCGATTCGTGCAGCGCAACCTACCGCCTGAGCGATATCTACAGCAACCGCTACTGGACACCGGAGATTCCTCAGGACGCTTCCTTCTCGAACTGACTGTTATACAGATTTGCGTAGAAGCCGCCCTCTGCCAGAAGTTCCTTATGGTTTCCGCTTTCAATGACATCGCCGTCCTTCATGACCAGGATCAGGTCTGCATCTTTAATCGTGGAAAGCCGATGGGCAATGACAAAGGAAGTCCGCCCTTCGGTCAGCTGATTCATGGCCTTCTGGACCATGCGCTCCGTCCTTGTATCAACCGAGCTGGTCGCCTCATCCAGGATCAGCAGCGGAGCATTCTGGATCATGGCCCTGGCAATGGTCATCAGCTGTTTCTGTCCTTCCGACAGGCTGGCCTTGTCATTGAGGACGGTATCATAGCCGTCCGGCAGCGTCCGTATGAAATGATGCAGGCCGACGGTTCTGCAGGCCCGGATGACATCCTCGTCAGAAACATTCTCTTTACTGTAAGTGATGTTTTCCTTAATCGTCCCTTCAAAGAGCCAGGTATCCTGCAGGACCATGCCGAACTGTGAATGGACATCGGAACGCGGAACATCCTTTATCGGAGTTCCGTCAATGCGGATCTCCCCGCTGTCCGTTTCATAGAAGCGCATCAGCAGATTGACCATCGTCGTCTTGCCGGCACCCGTCGGACCGACGATGGCGATCTTCTGTCCCGGTTTCACTTCCGCAGAAAAATCATGGATGATCGTCTTCTCCGGAGTATAGCCGAACTTCACATGATCGAAGGTAACTTCTCCCTGAATATCATGAAGGCGGGCAGTCTTGCCGTCTTCATTTTCCATCTCTTCTTCACCCAGGAATTCAAAAACCCTTTCGCTGGCAGCTGCGGTACGCTGAAGATTATTGACTGCCTGCGCAATCTGTGACAGGGGCTGCGTAAAGAGGCGGATATACATCATGAAAGCGACAATGACGCCGAACGTGATGGTTCCGTTCATCGCCAGGACCGCACCGATCACGCAGACTGCGACATAGCCCAGATTTCCCACAAAACTCATCAGCGGCATCATCATCCCGGAAAGGAACTGTGATTTCCAGGCACTGGCATACAGTGCGCCGTTGCTTTCTTCGAAAACACGTTTTGCCTCAGCGGAACCGTTATAGACTTTTACGATATTGTGGCCGCTGTAATATTCCTCGATATATCCGTTGATGCATCCCAGTTCTGCCTGCTGACGGTCAAAGTATTTCTGCGAGCGCCCCGTAATCAGCATCATCAGGCCGAAGCCGATCACGCTTGCTGCGACAGCGGTCAGGGTAAGGATCCAGCTGTTGTAAAGCATCATGACCAGAGAACCGACCAGCATCGTCACCGAAGAAATCATCGTCCCGATGCTCTGGTTCAGCGACTGTCCGATCGTATCGACATCGTTCGTAACACGGCTTAAGACATCGCCCTTGCTGGTCCTGTCAAAATACCGGAGCGGAAGCCGGTTGATCTTTTCGGAAATATCCGTACGCATCCTTTTGGAAATGATCTGCGTGACCGTCGCCATGAGAAAGCTCTGCAGATAGTTCAGCAGGAAAGACACGCCGTAAATAATGACCAGAAACCAGGCTATCCGGGCAACCGCATCCATGTCAATGCTGCCGATGACCGGCTTGCCCTGCATCATCTGCGGAAGGCCTTTCATGATTTCATTTGTCAGATTCTTGAGGCGGTCCGGCCCGATGATCTGCAGGATCGTGCCGCCTGCCGCCGCAGTAAGCGCAATCAGGATGACGGCAAGATATCTCCGGCAGTATCCCAGGAGCATCCGCATGGTTGAACCGAAGTCCTTCGCCTTTTCCGTGCTGCCTCCGCCCATGTGTCCCCGTCCCATCGGGCCTCCTTGCATCGGACCGCGTCCGGCCGTTTTCTGCTGCATGCTGTTTCTTTCGCTGTTATGGCTCATGATGCCAGTTCCTCCTCGCTCAGCTGGGACATTGCAATCTCCTTGTAGACGCTGCACGTCTTCAGCAGTTCTCTGTGCGTGCCGATGCCGGCAATTTTTCCGTCTTCCAGCACGACGATCCGGTCCGCATCCATGATGGTGCCGATGCGCTGCGCCACGATCAGGGAGGTGACGCCGGCCGTCTCTTTCTTCAGGGCATTTCTCACTTCACGGTCTGTTTTATAATCGAGGGCAGAGAAGCTGTCATCGAAAATATAGAGTTCCGGCCTGCGGCAGACGGCCCTGGCAATTGCCAGCCTCTGCTTCTGCCCGCCGGATACATTCGTTCCGCCCTGGGCGATCTCCGCTTCAAAGCTGTCGTCCATTTTTTCAATGAAATCGGTGCTCCGGGCAATTTCCGCCGCCTTGCGGATCTCGTCATCCGAAGGCTTCCCTTTTCCGCTGTCTCCGTAGGAAATGTTGCTGCTGACGGTTCCGCGGAACAGGACGGCTCTCTGCGATACGTAGCCGATTCTGCTGTGCAGGGCTTCCTGCGTGTAATCCTTCACATTCACGCCGTCCACATAAATGCCGCCTTCCGTTGCATCATAAAATCTCGGAATCAGGCTGACCAGGGTGCTCTTTCCGCTTCCGGTCGAACCGATGAAGGCAATCGTTTCTCCCTTCCCGGCCGTGAAGCTGACATCCTCAAGAACATATTCGGAAGCACCCGGATATTTGAAGCTGACATGCCGGAATTCCACCTCTCCTTCCATGTCTTTCTTTCCTTCTGTTTTCTCTCCGTCCAGAATGGTCGGTTTCGTATCCAGCACTTCATTGATTCTCTTTGCCGAAACGGAAGCCCTCGGCAGGAGAATGAATACCGCGATAAGCATCATGAACGACATGATGACCTGGATCGCATAGGAGGAAAATACGACCATATTGGAGAAAATGGAAAGACGGTCCATGGCCCCGGCATCATTGATCAGATAAGCGCCGATCCAATAAATCGCCAGTGACAGTCCGCTCATCAGCGCCGTCATCATCGGCATCATGATGGCCATGCCGCGGTTCGTAAAGAGCTGCGTCTTCGTAAGTTCGTCATTGGCCGTCTCGAATTTTCTCTCCTGATACGCTTCTGCGTTATAGGCGCGGACGACGCGAAGTCCGCTTAAGTTTTCACGAGTGACCCGGTTCAGGTTGTCCGTCAGCGTCTGCATCTGCCTGAATTTCGGCAGGACAAAAATCATCATGACAGCAAGTACCATAATCAGAATGAGAACCGCAACGCCCGTCGCCTCCGTCCATTCAATTCCCTTGCCCGCGATCTTGATGATGGCCCAGACTGCCGTGATCGGAGCCTTGATGATCATCTGCAGTCCCAGCGTGATCAGCAGCTGAATCTGCGTGATATCATTGGTAGACCGCGTAATCAGGCTGTCTGTCGAAAACCGGCTGATTTCCTCCATGGAAAAAGAATCCACTTTGGAAAAAAGCGAGCTTCTCAGGCTTCGCGAGAAAGAAGCAGCGATCCTGGCTGCAAAGAACCCGACCGCAATGGAAGAGGCGAGGCTGCCCAGCGCACAGAGGAGCATCTTCCCGCCGGCAATCCAGATATCCGACATAGCCGACCCTTCCGTCTGGGAAAGCGTCGTGATCTCCGACATATAATCCGGCAGCTTCAGATCCAGCCAGACCTGGACGACGATGAATCCAAGGCTTATGACGGCCTGAATCCACTCCGTCCTGCTCATTCTTCTCAGTAATTTCAGCATGCAGTTTTCTCCTTTTTGTTAATGTTATTTGTTTCTAATACTATTAGGTATATGGGCTGTGATAAGCAGCCCGAACTGCAGGCTGCCTGATTTGATTCAGCGGAATTTATTCTGCCTGAACCTATTTAAAAGCATCCGGGGAAACTTCCGAGAGTCTTTTCATGATCCTCACAAGTTCTTTTGCATCGTGCTCCCCGAGATATCTCATCATATTTGCGGTAGTCGTTTTGATTTCCCGCTTATGCTTCTCTACTTCCGTGCGGCCGCTTTCCGTCAGGTCTACAAGAATCCTTCTCCGGTCATCCGTATCGATTCTCCGCGTAATGAATCCTTTTTCTTCAAGACTGTTCAGGGCTGCTGCGATTCTCGCGGAGCTGATGCACATCTCCCTGCCGATCTCAGACGGGATGACACTGCTTGTGTGGGCAGAAAGGAAAAAAAGAATAAACTGTTCCCCATGCATGGAGTCCGTAACTTTCTTCCGTTCTTTCTGTCTTTCCATCCTTCCGAAAAGCTTAACGAATTCTTCGGCAAGTTTCTCATAGTCCATGGCAGATCCTTCTTTTATTTCTCAGTCATTCTGTCTGAGAGTCATTTTGGCTGACAGTTATTTTATCTGTCAGCTATTTTATCTAACAGCTATTTTATCTAATGCTGTTAGTTATAAATCGTACGGCCTTTTTTGTCAAGTGCCGGTTTTCTTTCAAAAGAGAGATTTCTGCCATGCAGCGATTATTCTCGACTGAAGCGGAGCCGGAAGAAAATGCATCATGTGACGGAATGCCCTGTAGTCTGCATCCGGAATAATAATCAGTTTTCCTTCCTGCATGCCGATAAATCCGGCCTCAGCAACTTCTCCGGGATCCTTTGCAATCTTCGCGTCTGCCTTGCCGGCATTTGCCGCCCAGCCCGTCTTTGTCGGTCCCGGGCAGAGAGCCGATACGGTAACGCCTGTGCCCTGCAGTTCCCCGTACATAGCTTCCGAGAGGAACAGCTCATATGCTTTTGTCGGACCGTATACATTAAAATACGGATCCGGGATAAAAGCTCCCATGGAGGATACATTCAGGATCCTGCCCCGGTGTCTTCCGACCATATCCTTTCCGAACAAGCGGCACAGGACCGTCAGATTCGTGACATTCAGATGGATCAGGTTCCTCATGGCTTCCGGATCGGCATCCACGACCCTGTCCTGTTTCCCCGCTCCCGCATTATTGACAAGCTGATCAACCGTAATTCCTTCCTTACCGACTTCGTCATAGATTTCCTGCGCCGCGTTCTCATCCGAAAGATCCTTGGATAACAGATAAACTCTGACGCCGCAGCTTTCCTCCAGTTCTTTCTTCAGCTCTTCCAGCTTTTGAAGATTCCGGGCGACAAGAACAAGGTCGAAATGATGCTTTGCAAACACGAAAGCCATTTCACGTCCGATACCGCCGGAAGCACCTGTGATGAGCACGGTCCTGCCCGTCCCATCCGTGTTCTCTGCCTTGCTCTTCCTGACACGGCTGCAGATATATGCCGACGCAGCTGCCCCTCCCGCAATTCCGACGCCTGTCATTAATTTCTTATTCATTTCCGTTCACACAGCCTTTCTTCCGGAGCCGATCTCAAAATGATACTTTACGATTCCCAGGTCTATTTTAGAGTAGAAGCCGCCTAATGATTCAGCCTTTGCCGTATCGCCTGACAGCGTGATCCTGAACTTCTGCTGATTCATGGCCGTAGGGGCAAGCATCGCCGCTTCCATGCCGGACTTAAACCAGTCCGGCATCTGTCCGTCTGCCGTGCTGAGTTCTGCCATCGGTTTTGATTTATGGGCAGCCCCTTTTGTCGCTCCATAGCCGAGCGCGATGACGACAGTCAGTTTTTCACCTGCCTTGATTTCCAGGTTCTTCTTTGCGGCCCCTTTGGAAAATGTCAGCGCCACCCAGCAGGAATTCAGTCCTGCTGCCTGAGCCAGAAGTACAATCCTCTCTCCGTAATAGCCGCATCTTTCTTCAAGGTCACTGCTCTTTTCTCCGATCAGTGCAAGGTAATTGCGTACGCCGCTGAATTTTCCGTAATGCGCCATCGTGCCGCTGAAGGCCTCCGGTTCATTTGTGACAAGCTGAATATGCAAATGTCCCTCTTTATTGCACGCATCAATTTCATTCTTCAGTGAAGACAGAATGCTCTCTTCAATCGGTCTGTCCTCAAACTGACGGACGGAATGACGTGCCTGCATAGCTTCCAATGTATTCATGGTATTCATAAACTGCCTCCTATAATTCTATTGTTCCTGATCTGAATTCTCTGTCGTGGGTCATGAGGATTGCTTTGCATCCCGGATCTTTTCCGTAAGCCTGCAGCTTTTCAAGCGATGAGAGCGCCAGCTTCCGGTTCCATGTTATCCCCGGCAGAACAAGATCCTGCCAGGACTTACGGGCATAGCCGCAGTCGCCTGCAATCATGCAGAATTCCCTGTTCCCGGTCACCTTGACTCCTGTCATGCCTGCGGAATGTCCCGGGAAAGGAATGAGCCGGATGCTTCCGTCCCCCAGCAGGTCCGTTTCCTCATTTGGAAAACCTTCAATCGGAATGTTTTTCCACAGACGTCTGAGATATCTTGGATTGACCTTTCCCGCTGCCTCGAGCTCGGCCTTGCTTGCCAGTATCTTTTTCGCGTCGCGGACAAGCCGGATGCCGCCTGCATGGTCGATGTCCATATGCGTAAGCACGCAGTAATCCAGGTCGGAAGCCTTGAATCCAAGCCGTGTTAAATGCTCCGTCACTGCCTTGCCCGGAGGCAGCACGCCGGGAGATGCGAAATAATTGAAGAATCCTTCATATTGGCGGACATTGTCACGTATCATCGTATCCCATCCCGTATCAACAAGCACCAGGGCATCCGGATGCTCAATCAGATAGGCCGTTACAGGCACTTCAATCTGATGCTTTTTCTTTCTGCCGATCCCGGTAAAAGCAAGAGGATTCCCCGAACGGTCTGACAGGGGCAGCGCTTCATCCACAAAAGTACTGCCGCAGTCAAGGATATGAATCTTAATCATCTTCACTTCTCCTGTCCGGAAGCTTCTGCATAACAGCCGCAGCATGTCCGATCAGCGCAAGCAGGCGGTTCATTGCTTCCGTATCCGAATCAAACCTGTAATAATTCTTCGTTCCTTCCTTCCGTCTTTTCAGGATGCCGGCATCCTTCAGAATCTGAATATGGTGCGAAACGGCAGGACGGGATAAATGACTCTTCTCAGCCACATCCACGACCCGTACTCCGCTGCAGTCACCCATCTGCATCATTTCCAGAATGATATGCTGCCTGTTTTCATCGCCCAAAGCGATCAGCAGTTTCTGGCAGGCTTCAAACTCATGCGCGAGCTGTTCGATTACTTCCTTATCCACGGGATTGCTCCTCTCTGTTCAAGTACTTAAGCAAATATACCATAAATAGAATCTGATGACTCATCTGTAAAGAAAATCGAGACCATAAAAATGCCGGTCGCATCGACCGGCACGCAAAGCCCATTTTAAACCTTCAGCTGAATCAATTTTCACGCAGAAGAAGTACCCGCTTATACAGGTTTCAGATTCACGCAGCGGCAGATGATGCCGGCGATTTCCTTCGGCGGCAGCTGGGGCCTTGCCGTAAGCCAGTATTGAATAACGCCGAAAATCGCATTCGCCGTCATGACGGACTGATATTTCAGCAATACGGCATCTTCCTTCCCGCCGGACAGCCGCTGCCGGCAGTACCCGGCCATGGTTCCTTTCATGATTTCCTGAATTGCAAGAGATCCGCGGGGCGACATCAGGCCTCTCAGCAAAGCATCCTTCTTTTCAAGGAGCGTAAAAAGGTCCGTGAAATAGTCATAGTCCAAAGTTCCGTGTGATGACTGCAGGGCAAGGATTTCCCTGCTCAGCATGGCCTGATACTCCTGCACCAGTTCGATTTTATCCTGATAATGGTTATAGAAAGTCTTCCGCGTCACATGGGCTTCCCTGATGATGTCGCTCACGGTGATGCGTTCAAATTCTTTTTCTTTCAGAAGACCGGCCAGTGCCTGATACAGGGCCTGCCTTGTTTTTACGATTCTTTGATCTTCCATCTCATTTCTCCCGGAATTATGACTGCAGATAGACGGATTGTGTGGAAAAACGCAAACAATCCGATAGATAAAATCAGCTGTTTATGCTAGATATACTATATCAGAAAGTAAACATACTGTGTAATAAAATGAGGGAAGAAAAATGAGATTCCTGAGAAACCACTGGTATGATATCGGCCTCGTGCCCATGACGGCCGCCGTCATCTGCATGATTGTCTTCTGGTCAAAGATGGAAATGCTGCAGCGCCTGGCATTGATGAATTTTGCCGTCATCTTCTGGCATCAGTTTGAAGAATACCGTTTCCCGGGAGGCGAGCCGGCGATCACGAATCTGGCCCTGCAGCCGTCCGGTGACGGACCGGCCGACAGATATCCCCTGAATCAGAACAATGCCATGGTCATCAATGTGACCGCATCCTACACGGCATATTTATTTCCCGTGCTGTTTCCGAATGTCCTATGGCTGGGATTCATGCCGGTCGTATTCGGGATCAGCCAGATCATCATCCACGGCTTCATCACGCCGAAGAAGATCGGAAACCGGATCTACTCGCCGGGATTCTGTGCGGTATTATTCGGACATGTTCCCGTGGGCATCTGGTGGTTCTTCTATACCCTGTCGCATGGCCTGCTCAGGATATGGGACGTACTTCTCGGCCTGCTCTGCCTGTTTCTGTTCATTGCGGTCTTCATGCTGAAAATCGGATACGGAGTCCTGAAGGACCCGAACTCCGAATATCCTTTTCCGAAGGCAGAATTTGAAAGAGGCGGCTATGCCCGCTTTTTACGCCGGTTGTCCTGACCGGCTGTTTTTTATGATTTCCATCAGAGCATTCAGCAGCGGGCTGCCGCTGTGCCAGGCCAGCAGGATGGAAGTCGTCAGTTCTTTTTCATCTATCACGGAAACGGGCAGTCCGTTCTGACTTCCGGCAATCGTCAGCGGAACAATGGCAGCTGCCATTCCCTGACCGGCAAGACTGATGGCGGTTCTTGCGTCATCGCATTCGCAGACCATATTGAAGGACAGGCTCTGCCTGTCAAAAGCGGCCTGGATCAGGGCTTCATAGCGCCGGTAAATGATCAGGGACTGATCCGAAAGCTCCTTCAGTGAAACAGCGGCAGGACCTTTCTTCCGCTTCGGATAGATCACGGCCATCGGCTCATCCAGAATGTTCAGGAATCTGCATCCCTGAAGGCTGATGGGCGTGCGGATGACTGCCGCGTCCAGGGTACCGTCATCCAGGGACTCCTTCAGATGATAGGTATTGCCTTCATGCAGCTCAAGCAGAATGTTCCCGCCTTCCGTCTTCAGTCGGCAGAGGAACGGGGCAATCACGGGGACTACCGTCGGCGTAACGCCGATCCGGAAAGTCTTTCTTTCCGTAAGCGAGCTGACTTCCCGCATGGCGGAATTTGCCCGTGCGAGAATATCCTGGGAATGCAGATAGAAAACCTTTCCGGCCGGAGTAAGCCGTATCCCTTTTGCAGAGCGTTCAAAAAGCTTTACGCTGAGTTCGTTTTCCAGCTGTGCGACGGCATAGCTCAGAGGCGGCTGCGACATATGCAGGTCTTTCGCAGCGGCATTGATGCTGCCGTGTTCGACGATGGATTTATAGTAAGCAAGCTGTCTGAGTTCCATAGGGCCTCCTTATATATAAATTGTTTAACGTACAACAAAAACAATATTTTATATATATGGCTAATCATGATACTATGGGGAAGGAAATTCAAGAGAAACTTCTTAAAAGAGGATAACGTGAAAAACCTTCTGAAATATTTTGAGCATCACAAAAAGGCGACGGTGACTGCCCCGCTGTTCAAGCTGCTCGAAGCATTTTTCGACCTGCTCGTTCCGCTTGTCGTGGCGCAGATCATCGACGTCGGAATCGTAAAGAAAGATACCGGCTATATTTATCTGAACATCGGACTGCTGATCCTGCTTGCCCTGGTGGGATTTGCCTGCAGCATTACCGCACAGTATTTTGCCGCCAGGGTGAGTTCCGATGTAGGAACGGATATCCGGCAGGACATGTTCGACCATATCGAAGACATGTCTTACGCAAAGCTCGATAAGGTCGGGACAAGCACGCTGATCACCCGGCTGACCAGCGATGTCAACCAGGTGCAGACCGGCATCAATATGGGCCTGCGGCTTTTATTGAGAAGCCCGTTCATCGTATTCGGCTCCCTGGTCATGGCCTTCACGATCAATGTCCGGGCAGCCCTGGTATTTGCCGTCGCCATCCCGGTTCTGTCCGCCGTGGTCTTCGGGCTGATGTGGGTCAGCATTCCCCTGTTCCGCAAGGTACAGGGAAAGCTGGATGCCGTTACCGGACTGACCCGTGAGAACCTGACAGGCGTCAGGGTCATCCGGGCTTTCTGCAAAGAGGCCGAGGAAGTAAAAGATTTCGATCAGAAAAATGAAGACCTGACAAGGACCAATGAATTCGTAGGGAAATTATCGGCCCTGATGAATCCGGTCACCTTTGCACTCATCAATATCGCCACCATCGTCCTGATTCAGGTGGGTGCCGTCCAGGTCAGTCTGGGCTCCCTTCAGCAGGGCGAAGTCGTTGCCCTTTACAACTACATGGCTCAGATGATCATCGAGCTTGTCAAGCTGGCTTCCCTGCTGATCACCCTGAATAAATCCATCGCCTGCGCAAACCGTGTTTCCCAGATCCTGGCACTTCCGAAAGGAATGGATTTCCCGGAGGAAATGACCGGGCAGCCTGCAGAGCACGGAACGGTAGCTTTCCGCCATGTATCCATGACGTATGAGGATGCGGGAGAAGAGTCGCTGAGCGATATCGATTTCCGGATTCAAAAAGGACAGACGGTCGGCATCATCGGCGGTACCGGCAGCGGAAAATCCACCGTCGTCAATCTGATCCCCCGGTTCTATGACGCGGCGGAGGGCGAAGTGCTGGTGGACGGCATCAATGTGAAGAACTATCCGGAGCACAGGCTGACAGACCTTGTGGGCATGGTGCCGCAGAAGGCTGTCCTGTTTAAAGGCTCCATCCGCGACAATATGAAATGGGGCAATCCGGATGCCGGTGATGAAGAAATCTGGCAGGCACTGACCATGGCACAGGCCAGGGAAGTCGTCGAAGGCAAGCAGGGCGGTCTTGATTACATGCTTGAGCAGAACGGCCGGAACCTGTCCGGCGGACAGAAGCAGAGGCTTACCATTGCCAGGGCATTGGTGAAAAAACCCGAAATCCTGATTCTCGACGACAGCGCCAGCGCGCTTGACTTTGCAACGGATGCGGCACTTCGGAAGGCACTGCGTACTCTGTCAGGCACGACGACAACCCTGATCGTATCCCAGAGGGTTTCCAGCATCATGCAGGCAGAACTCATCCTGGTCATGAACGACGGAAATCTGGCCGGAAAAGGAACCCATGAAGAACTGATGAAATCCTGTGAAATCTATCAGGAAATCTATTATTCGCAGTTCCCGGAGAAAAGGCCTGCAGGCGGCGGTGCCGCTGACTGCCGGAAAGGAGCATCGGCATGAGTGATCTGAAAAAGAATGCCCCGGAAGGCGAAATGTCAGGCGACCGGGCAGACACAAAAGAAACGCTTGGGAAAGTACTGAAGTTCATCGGACGGTACAGGATTTTACTGGTCTTCAGCATAATCCTGGCTGCGCTGTCGGTCATCCTGCAGCTGTATGTGCCGATCCTGTTCGGTGCGGCAATCGACGGAATTATTTCCAAGGGCAATGTTGATTTTCAGCTGGTAGGCTATTACCTGATCCGGATAGCCGTATTTGTCCTGCTGTCCGCACTGGCATCCTATATCATGAACCGTCTCAACAACAGGATCACCTACGCGGTGATCCGCGACATCCGCGCCAGGGCCATCCGTCAGATTCAGGTGATTCCGCTTGCCTACCTCGATGCACATTCTTCAGGCGATATCGTCAGCCGCATCATAGCCGATACCGACCAGCTTTCAGACGGCCTGCTGCTGGGCTTCACCCAGCTTTTCACCGGCGTCGTCACCATTATCGCCACCCTGGCCTTCATGTTCAGCAAGAATGTCCTGATCACCGTCATCGTGGTTCTGACGACCCCGGTCAGTTTTTTTGCCGCGAAGTTCATCGCGACGCATTCCTATAAAATGTTCCATGCCCAGACTGAGACCCGGGGCAGCCAGACGGCACTGATCGAGGAAATGATCGGCAATGCAAAGGTCGTCAAAGCCTTCGGCCATGAAAAAGAAGCTTCTGAAAAGTTCCGTGAAATCAACGGGGAGCTGAGGGAATATAACCGGAAGGCAACCTTCTATTCATCCCTGACCAATCCGACCACGCGCTTTATCAATAACCTGATCTACGCGGCGGTAGCCCTGATCGGCTCCTTCCAGATCTTCGGAGGCGCCCTGACGATCGGCGGACTGTCGGTCATGCTGAATTATGCCAATCAGTACATGAAGCCGTTCAACGATATCAGTTCGGTCGTCACCGAGCTGCAGAATGCCCTGGCCTGCGCTGCGAGGATCTTCGCCCTGATTGATCAGGAACCGGAGAAGGATGCAGTCGACATCACGAAGGCGGAAGACACGTCCGTGATGGAACCGGGCAGGGAAAGCGTTGAAATCGATCAGGTATCCTTCAGCTATACGAAAGATAAAAAACTGATTGAAGATTTCTCGCTGTCGGCAAAGCCCGGCATGCATATCGCCATCGTAGGCCCGACCGGATGCGGAAAGACAACCATGATCAACCTCCTGATGCGCTTCTACGACGCAGAGAAAGGCGACATCAGAATGGAAGGCACCAGCATTTACAAAATGGACCGCCACTCCATGCGCAGGAACTACGGCATGGTCCTGCAGGATACCTGGCTCAAAAACGGAACCGTCCGGGAGAACATCAATATCGGAAAGCCGGATGCGGCCGACGAAGAAATCATCCTGGCTGCAAAGGAAGCCCACAGCTGGGAGTTCATCCGCAGACTGCCTCAGAAGCTGGATACCGTATTGAATGAAGACAGTTTAAGCCAGGGCCAGAAACAGCTGCTCTGCATCACCAGGGTCATGCTGTGCCTGCCGCCGATGCTGATTCTTGATGAAGCGACCTCGTCGATCGATACCCGTACCGAGCTGATGATCCAGAATGCCTTTGACAAACTGATGGAAGGACGTACTAGCTTTATCGTGGCACACCGGCTTTCGACCATCCGTGACGCGGATGTCATTCTCGTCATGAAAGACGGACGGATTATTGAACAGGGCAGCCATGACCGCCTGATGGCAGCAAACGGTTTCTATACGGATCTCTACAACAGCCAGTTCGCGCTGGAGCATTAAAAGAGTCCGCTGCGTTCAGGTTTTTCCGCCCTTTTACTCAGCTGGAAAAATCACGCCGAACCATGCAGATAATTCCGTCAGGTCCTTCATCAGATAGTCCCGGATTTCCGTATCGCCGTGCGTACAGGCATCAATCATTTCCGGCATGATTTTCTCAGGCTGACGCCGGCCGGAAACCGGCTCATTTTTCATCCGTCTTTTCGCCTGCTGCAGCAGGAAAATGTGACAGACATTCTCAAATAATTCTTCATAGCGGTCATGATATTCCCTCAGGCACTCCGTCACCTCATCGCAAGGAATCTGCGCAAGGAACTTCTGCTCCAGGAAAACGCAGCGAAGATATTCATAGATGCAGTCGATGCCGCTCAGGTCCTGCAGATTCACAAGGACCGGGTAGTCGAGCGTCAGGATTGTATCCTGCGGATGAAAGCGCGGATCATAATGCCTGAAAAATTCCGGCAGGCCTTTCCGGAATGTATCCTTCAGGCAGCGCAGCCGATAGGAATGGAAAATGACTGCTGTCTGATTATACAGAGTCACCGCTTTCTTCGCCTTGTGCATCACGCATTCATAGCCTGCCTGATAGGCAGCAAGTGCGGACACCTTCGCTTCCGGCAGAAGCCTGCTGTCATTTCCCACTTCATACTCCCGGATGCAGTAAATGACCGCGCCCATCAGCTGTTCTGCTTTTTCGTAGGTGACGGAGGAATTCTCATAGCTGCCGTATTTCCTGATGAGGCCGCCCGCGACCGGCGCAAGTTCTTCCATGCTGTAATTCATCTTCTATTCCCCCAGCAGTTCATGCAGCGCCTCCAGATACAGTTTCCGGTCCCATCGCGTCACCTCATCCAGAGAGGCATATTCACCGTATCCGTCCGTCTCCGAACAGCCGCGGTATCCGGCACGGATGGCCCGGGCAAAGTTCGCAAGGCAGGTTCCTTCCAGATAATCCAGATCCCCGTAGCAGACCGTCTCGAACTGCTCCTTCATGAAATGAAGAAGCTCGTCATCCGTGATCTCATCCTGCATTTCATTTTTATAAAGGAAGAAGATTTCCTGCAGACGGATAATGGTATCCCGGTAATTGCTCTGGTTTAAATAAGCCGAATCACAGAACTCGAAAATAATCTTCGGCGTGATGCCATCGCCCAGTTCAACCCGCCGTGCTTCCTTAAGCGTGTCCTTTCCTGCCTCTGCAATCAAACGGACATCGCTCTCCGTCAGAGAAAGTCCGAAACGCTGCGTAACCTGATTCGTCTCCAGCAGCTTTCCAACCTGAGCCTGCTGAAGAACCAGGAGCCAGTTTTTATCCATGCCTTCATCCTCCGTATCCTTATTATCCTATAAGCAGGATGAAGTACCAGTCTGGTAAATTGGCCGGTTTTATGCTATAGTATTTATGGAAGAAAAAAAGCGATAAAGCGGCTGACCGTTTTATCGCTTTTTTTCTTCTCAAACCGATCAAATTATGCCTCCTCAGAGGCATCTGCCTTTCTTGACAAGCCCCTGCAAACTCACTATGATTAAAAAAATAGTCACAGAAAGCAGGTATTTCCATGCTGCAATACAAGACCCGCGGTAAATCTGATCCTTCCGGTAAACCCCGTGTGTACTTCTGCTGCCATCCTGAAGACTTTTCTCTGTATTTTGAAAAACTCTCGGAAGAAGTCCTTTCGCTGCAGAACTGCGCCATATGGTACCGCGATACGGATGAGGTCCGGACCGAAGAAGAACTCTCCTTCGACCTCAGCCAGATGCAGCTTTTCATCATGCCCATTACGGCAAAACTGCTGAATACGGAAAACCGCGGAATACGGGAGTTCCGCTTTGCCATGCAGGAGCATATTCCGGTGCTTCCGCTGATGCAGGAAACCAATCTTGCGGAACAATTCAATCAGGTCTGCGGCGATCTCGAATATCTGGATGAATCTGTACGGGATATCACGGCGATTGGATATCAGGAGAAGCTGAAGAAATATCTGGAGGCCGTTCTGATCAGCGACGAACTGGCCGGGCAGGTACGCGCGGCTTTTGACGCCTACATTTTTCTGAGCTATCGTAAAAAAGACCGGAAATATGCGCAGGACCTGATGCATCTGATCCATGCCAATGATTTCTGCCGCGATGTGGCCATCTGGTATGATGAATTCCTTACACCGGGTGAAGACTTCACAAAAGCAATTGCCTCGGCACTGCAAAAAAGCTCTCTCTTTGCGCTTGTCGTCACGCCGAACCTGGTCAATGAAGAGAACTATGTAATGACAACCGAATATCCCGCTGCCAGGCGTGAACAGAAACCCATCCTTCCGGTAGAACTGGTGCATACGGATCCGAAAGCCCTGGAAGCCCATTATGCAGAGTTTCCCGGCTGCATAGACGGAAAAAACCTTCCTGCACTCTCCGCCTCACTTCTCAAAACACTTCAGAATCTTGCCAGAAACAGATCCGGAAATAATCCGCAGCATGATTTTTTCATCGGTCTGGCCTATCTGAACGGCATTGACGTCGAAGTAGACTGCGGTAAAGCTCTCAGTCTTCTCCGCGCTGCTTCAGAAGCCGGCCTGCCGGAAGCCATTGAAAAACTAGCAGATATGTATACCAACGGTGAGGGTGTAGAAAGGAATTATGAAACTGCTGTCCTCTTCCTGAGGCAGCTTGCTGCTCAGCGGGAGAAAGACTATAAATCTTCCGGAACAGACGACAGCCTGATGCTTCTTCTGCAGTCCCTTCTGAAACTCGGCGATGCCCAGGCCAGCCTGGCCCATCTGGAACCGGCTATGGAAACATACAGAAGAATGGAAGCCATCGTGTCAAATATCCCGCATACCGATCAGTTCTTCTGGTTTTCTTCCGCCATCAGCAGCCGTATCGGCAACATTCTGACAAGCGAAGGCAGAATTGCCGAGGCTGAGGAATGCTACGAAAAGACCTTGAAACTCTCCAAACATCTTGTGCATAAAACCAAGGATTCGAATGCGTTCCACAACATGGCTATCCTGTATGCAAAGCTTGGCATACTTAAAGATGATGAAGGCAAATTGTCCGAAGCAGAATCCTTTTACCGAAAATACCTTAAGCTCTGCAAAAATCTGCTGGAAAGGGGCGATGTCCCCACGGCACGATATGATCTGGCTTCCGCCTATGAAAGGATAGGTTCCATCTGCCGGGATGAAGGCCGACTGGCAGATGCAGAGGAATCCTTCCTGCATTTCCTGGAACTTTCCTCACAACTGGCGGAAGAAACCAGTTCTTTAGCGGATCGGGATTCCGTTGCCTGTGCCTACTTAAAAATGGGGGACCTGCGTGAAATTGAAGGCAGGCTGCCCGAAGCAGAAGAATTCTATAAAAAAGGCATGTGCCTTTATGAACAGCTGGCAGGAGAAACGGGAACCGTGCAGACTTTCACCCGTCTGGCTGACAGTTATGATCATACAGGTTTTATTCTGGATTCAGAAGGGAAACCGGAAGAAGCTGAGCCGTACTATCAGAAAGGATATGAAATATTCGAAAGACTGGCGGCAGAAACAGGAACCATAGACGCACGGCTGCGTTTTTCCATCAGCTGCAGCCGGATGGCGGACATCTGCTCCTCTAAAAATGATTCCATAAAAGCCGAAGAATTCTATCAGAAGAATATAATACTTCTGGAACAGCTGGCAAGTGAAACCGACAGCCTGGAGATCCATATCAATCTGGCTTCTGCTTATGAAGATACAGGATTTTTTCTGTATACGGAAGACAGATATGCGGAAGCGGAAGACATGTATTTGAAAAGTCTGAAGTTAAGCGAAATGCTTTTTCGGAAATCCGACTCCATAAAGACACGGCGCAATCTTTGTGCCGCTTATCAGAGGCTCGGCGATCTTAGGATGTCTCAGGGCAATTACCCGGAGGCAGGAAAATACTATGTCAAAGACCTGCATCTCTCCACAGATTCATTAACGGACACTCCTGCGGCATGGCGCGACTTGTCTTTCATTTTATACAGAATGGGCAAACTCCGGGAAGCCGAAGAAAATCTCGAAGGGGCTGAAGATTTTTATCAGGAATTTGCAAAAGCCTGCGATCTAGTAGAAAAAAAGACCGATACGGCAGAAAGCCGCAGCTTGGTCATTGAGGCTTATAAATGCCTGGGCGGCGTCCAGTATAGAAGAAAAAGAATCAGCGAAGCCGCCGAGTCCTATGCCCGGTACATGGCCGTTTCCGAAACATATGCAGAAGAAACCGGAACCATGGACGCATATTGCGAGCTTGCCCGCTCCTGTTATCTGGCAGCCGGCATCCAGCCGGATACGCTTGATCGGGATCTGCTCCGGAAAGCTTACGACATCCTGGAACAGCTGTGCAGGGAAGCTCCGGACAATGAAGAATATACCGGCCTGCGTGAGGCCACGGCGCATGCACTAGATCTTATCCGCGAATAATCCGTGCCTGTTGCAGTATGCAAAAATCTTTCCGTGTCCGTTCTTCCGGAACCTGCCTTCCGCTGTCTGTTCCGGATACAGCTTGATCATCTGCAGGCTGGATGAAGTCAGATAAGCCAGAAATGAAATAGAATGCTCCTTGGTCATCGGATGGTCGATACGGACGTAAAACTCCTCATCCACTGTCTCGATTTCAATCTTATGCTCCGGATCGGGCTCTTCTTCCTGAACCGGCGGCAGGGTGATTCCGCAGCAGGAAAAACTTCCCTCTCCCATGGCATGAATGACATTTCCGCAGACAGGACAGACATAGAAACGGCTCCGAAGCATATTGGCAGACCGGTTCCTGTTTTCAATGCACTCCCCAGACAGCAGCTCCGACACCGTGACGCCCAATGCCTGTGACAAAGGTTCGAGAAGGGTAATGTCCGGCAGTCCCTTCTGTGTTTCCCATTTCGACACGGCCCTGTCGCTTACAGAAATCATATCAGCCAGCTGTTTCTGTGTCAGTTCTTTCTTCTCTCTCAGATCTTTAATGGTTTTCCCGGTTACATAGCTGTTCATCGTTCATGGCTCCCTTCCGGAAAAGCATATCGGAAATCCGGCCGGAAAGCAACCTACGCTGCGTGGAGTGCGGCATGGCGGATCATGTTCCGGATCAAAAGTACTGCCGTTAACGAAATACATGCTTCAGAACAGCATAAAGTTTCCCCGGATCGATGGGTTTTGCAATGTGCCCGTTCATCCCGGCATCCAGGCACTTCTTCACGTCATCCGTAAAAGCATCAGCCGTCATCGCATAAATCGGGATAGTTTTTGCATCCGGCCTTTCGGCGGCGCGAATCGCTTTTGCAGCCTCGATGCCATTCAGGACAGGCATTCTCAGGTCCATCAGAATGCAGTCGTAATAATTGATTGCCGACCCGGAAAAGTCATCGACCCCTTTCTGGCCATCTTCAGCAATCCGGACAATGACTCCTTTTTCATTCAGGAGCGCACGGGCAATCTCCTGATTGAGCGGATGGTCTTCACAGAGCAGCACATGCATGCCGGTAAGATCTGAAGAATCCTCGTCCTCCGTTTTGTCCGGTTCGTTCCCGGCAGGTATGGAAGATACCGGAACTGTATCAAAGGTAAATTTCACGACAAAAGTCGTGCCCTGTCCGGGCTCGCTTTCCACGGAGATCGTTCCTCCCATCAGGTCCGTAAGTTTCTTCACGATGGGAAGACCCAGGCCGCTGCCCCGGCGTTCCGAGGTATCATCCCGTCCTTCCTGCGCAAACGGTTCATACATCCGTTCCTGGAATTCTTTGCTGATGCCGATACCGGTATCGCTGATCCGGTGAGAGATTTCCATGCGGTTCGGTGAAACAGGCCTGCTGCTGATGCTGTAGGTGATTGTTCCGCCTTCCGGCGTAAACTTGACTGCATTGGACAGAAGATTGAACAGGACCTGATCAATACGGCTTTTATCTGCCAGAGGAATGTTCTGAGTATCTACATTTTCCTGCAGAATAAATTGCTGATTCCTCTCCCTGCAGAGGGGCTTGATTACGGCATCGAGGTATTCCTTGTACTCGTCAATCGGAGCCGGTTCATAATGGAGATCAATATCTCCGTTCTCCACTTTGGCCATGTCCAGGATATTATTGATGAGACTCAGCAGGAACTTGGCAGAAGTATTGATCTTTTTGAGACAGTCTGCGGTAGTCGGAGAATTCTCCTGTTTCTGTGCAAGGTAAGCCATCCCAATCACGCCGTTCAGCGGTGTACGCATGTCATGGCTCATGCGGGACAGGAACTCGGTTTTCGCAATATTCGCTGCTTCGGCCGCATGCTTTTCTTTCGCCAGAAGACTGATCTGATTCTGTTCCTTCTGATAGGACTCCGTGATGTCGGAACGGACGACCAGGATATCTCCGCCTGCTTTTTCAAGCCAGCAGTACTGAAGCCTTATGCACTCTGTCTTTTCCTCTGCCGTCCTCAGATAGGTAGCGGTACGTCTCCCGTTGGCGTTCATGTCTTCGATGATGGCATCCAGGGAGGCCGTCTCGTCAAAGTAACGGCGCTCGTCCTCGCGCCGGAACTGATCATGGACATATTTCCGGCATTCGTCATAGGGCAGGATTTCTCCGATTTTCCCATAGTCGATCCATGGCCTGCGGCTGAAGAATTCAAAGGTACCGGCCTTCGGATGGATGATGCCGATATAGTCGAAATGGTCATGAATGATCCGTTCCATGATGAATTCATTTTTCTTGCGTTTATCAATATCCAGCGCATAGGTGATGGCTTCCACGTCTCCGGTTTTCGGATTCTTCAGCATGAACAGCATGCCGTCGCGCCAATAGCGTCTGCCGTCCGGATAGATGACCGGATATTCGATGGAGACCTTCGACGTGCCTTCCGCAAATTCCTTCAGAAGAAGTTTACGGTCAAACCGTTTCTGAAAGTCCGCCTTGGTCTCCTCGTCGGTTATCAGTTTTGAAAATTCCTTAAAATATCCGTCTGCCGTGCCTTTCTCCTGCTGCTGCAGCAAGAACGGAATTGAACTTTTTCCTTCTTCGCACCAGTTGTGCGTAAGGTTCAGGCGGAAGGATCCGAGCGCATGAGGATAAGCCTGATCCAGCCGGCGCAGGGTCTGCTCATAATCAAATTCCTTCTGCTTCTGTTCCGTGATATTCTGGCCGAAACAGAAGACATTCAGCAGACGTCCGTCTTTATCCGTCACGCGTTTCATAACCATCCGTTCCCGCTGCTGAGTCTCCTGGCCCGGCATCTGGAAACGGAATTCACATTCCGCGCGTTCCGCTCCTTCATCCATCGCCCGGTAGGAGGAACGGAAAGCTTCTCTGTCCTCCGGATAGACATAAGGGAGGATGGTTTCTGCCACATTTTCTATGACCGGAGGCACATGCAGCTTCCGGCATATTTCCTCCGTATAACCGCTCTGCATCATTTTCGCGCTTTTGGATACCGGGTCATAGGACCAGATGATCATCTTCGACGATTTTGCGGCATCATCATACATGAGCTTATTCTGCTGCATCTCCTGTTCGGCAGTAATCTGGTCATCCATGTCCGTGAACGAGGCATAATAGTACTGCATGCCGTCCACTCTGCCGGCCCGGCAGAACTGATTGGCTACCCAATGCAGTTTTCCGTCTTCCCCGATCACGCGATAGACCACATTGCCCTGCTCCTTCTCTCCGGAAGAAGCCTTCCTGAATTCATCCCAGAATAGATGCCGGTCTTCCGGAGCAAGCCATTCCACAGGATTCGGGCTTTGCTTCGACCAGTATTCCCTGCTGCCATGATGCAGCGAATAAAAACCTGCATTGGAATAAGCGAGACGTATTTCGGAATTCATTTCGTAAAAGACGGCAACTCCGCCCGGAATGCTTCCCAGGATTGAATCCAGGCGCTTTCCGTAAGCCGTCAGTTCATCGCGTTCGCTTACATACTGGTCGACATCATAATACGATGCATAGAAACGTTCTGTCTTCTCATCAACCGGCTTATGGCTCGCACGGATGCCGATCCAGATATATTTTCCCCTGCCGTCCAGGTTGCGGAACCTGCAGTCGAACACCCGGTGCTCCCGGATGGACCGGAGTGCTTCGGCAAGGATCTCCTTGCGGTCATCCGGATAAACGGAATTGATGGTGCCCTCATTAAAGAACCGCGCCCGGTCCTCCCTGTGCGCTCCGATCATCCGGTAGAAGCCGTCATTTAAATATTTCATCGTGATGGCTGCATCCGTCACATCAAAAACGCCGACTCCTGACGGGATTTCATCCAGGGCCTCAAATTCTATCTCTGCTTCCGTTCTGCCTTTTTTTTCCATTCTCTGCATCCCTCCATGCATCATCCGAAATTTTTCGGCAAAGCCTTCGTTTCATAAATCATCGCAATTGTCTTTCAATAAACTCAGCCGATGCTTCCGCGCAGATACCGGCTGCGTTCTTCATCCGTGAGTGAAGCAATAAAGTCGTTCTGGGCTTCGACGATCTCGTCGCAGCCCCGCTTTACGGAGTAGCAGAGCGACAGGTTTAGAAAAACCTCCTGCGTTTCCGGCAGCCTTCCGCGGTTCAGTGCCTCTGCGGCATTTTCCGCCTGCTCTGCGATTTCATCCCGGTCATGTCCGAGGGCGACTCCCCGTGCTATGGCATCCGCATAGCTGATGATTTCTTTCGGACAGCTGCTGATATCATCCATCTTTTCGATGTAGCGGTAAATGATGTACAGCATGAGGGACTGGGCCTGCCGCATGGAAATATAGTGCATGTAGTACGCGGCATGCGGCGCAAGGTTATTGTTTGCAAAGAAATAAGCATTGCTCTTTCCGGACGCGAGATAGTCTTTCAGTTCTGTCAGATGCCTGCTCAGTTCTTCCGTGCATTTTTCATTTCCCCGGAGAATATTTGCAAATGTAGCCAGTATGTGCGACATCATCTGTTCGATGTTTGCCATGTCGCTGATGAATTCATCTTCCCGGTCCGGCTGCCGCCAGTTGATGGCCAGGGCAATCAGCATGCCGATGACAACACGTATGGTCTCATTTACGATCAGAGCTCCTGTGAACGGAAGCTGCTGCATAAAGAGATGCACGAGCACGACGACATTGACGGATAAAGTGCTGTTCCAGCCCAGGAGATAAGTCAGGAATGTCAGAATCAGGACTGCAAGGCAGAAGGAGAAAACGGTTACACCGAAGAACCGGTAAATGAGATACGCAATCCCGATGGTATAGGCGATGGAAATGACCCGCAGCACGGCGGTCCGGATGGTTTCTTTTTTCGTCGCCTGAATCCCGAGCAGCGTCACGATTGAGGTAGACGCAGCAAACTTAAGTCCGATTCCCTGGGCAATCAGAACCGATACAATGATTCCGGCAAAGATCCGGAGTGCCATGCGCATATTGGCCGGTTTCAGATTCCTGCGGATTCCGTTCCGGTCCGTCGAATCCAGCTTGCTCAGTAAAACATTCGGTTCGCTCACAAAAATCGCCTTCTTCTAAAGTTTTTTCACTCTGCCGTGTTTAATCTTTCTTGGCGGGATCAGACATTTTCCGCCAAAGCCGATCAGGTCTTCCCTGTGTTCTTTCAGCAGAGCTTCCTTTACCAGATCATAGTTCTTCGGGTCGCGGTACTGTATCAGCGCACGCTGCATTGCCTTTTCATGCGGGTCTTTCGGAACATACACCGGTTCCACGGTGCGCGGGTCGACGCCTGTATAATACATGCAGGTTGAGAGCGTTGACGGAGTAGGATAAAAATCCTGCACCTGCTCCGGCATATAGCCGATGTCACGCACGTATTCGGCAAGCTTAACGGCATCCTTTAAGGCAGAACCCGGATGGGAAGACATCAGATACGGTACAAGATACTGATCCTTCCCTGTCTTCTCATTGATCTTCATGCATTTTTTTACAAATGCCTCATAAACTGAATTCTGCGGCTTGCCCATCAGGCGCAGAACATTGTCCGACACATGTTCCGGTGCCACCCTCAGCTGGCCGCTGATGTGGTACAGGCAAAGTTCGCGTATAAAGGTATCGTCTTTGTCCGCAAGTGCATAATCAAATCTTACCCCTGAGCGTACAAATACTTTTTTCACTCCCGGAATGCCGCGCAGCTTTCTCAGAAGGCTCACATAATCGGAATGATCAGCGATAAGGTTTTTGCAAGGCCGCGGAAACAGACACTGTTTATCGATGCAGGCGCCATGCTCCAGCTGCTTGTCACAGGCAGGACGTCTGAAATTTGCAGTAGGGCCGCCGACATCATGAATGTAGCCTTTGAAGTCCGGACGCTGTGTCATTTCTTCAGCTTCTCTGATGATGGCTTCGTGACTTCTTGCCTGCACGATGCGGCCTTCATGGAAAGTGAGCGAGCAGAAGGAACAGCCGCCGAAGCATCCCCGGCAGCTTGTCAGGCTGAAACGCACTTCATCGATGGCCGGGACGCCTCCGGCCTTTTCATAGGAAGGGTGATACGTATTCATGTACGGAAGATCATAGACATCATCCATTTCCATCTGCGAAAGAGGCTTTGCCGGAGGGTTCTGGACTACATATTCTCCGCCGTCGCGCCCGTAAGGCTCCACAAGGCGTTTGGCCGAAAAAGGATCGGTGTTCTGATACTGCACAAGGAAACTCCTCGCATAATTCAGGCGGTCCTTTTTCATTTCCTCGTAGGAAGGAAGCATAATATGGTCGTAGGCGGTATCCGGATCCGCGGTGCGGTACACGGTGCCGTCGATATAGGTAATGTCCTTCACGCTGATGCCTGCTGACAGCGCGTCTGCGATTTCAACGATCGACCGTTCGCCCATGCCATAGGAAATGAGATCAGCCTGTGAATCCAGCAGTATTGATCTTTTCAGGCTGTCAGACCAGTAATCGTAGTGAGCCAGCCTTCTGAGACTTGCCTCAATTCCGCCGATAATGACCGGGATATCTTTGTAGCAGCTTCTGATCAGGTTGCAGTAGACAACCGTCGCATGGTCTGGACGTTTTCCCCTCATGCCGCCCGGCGTATAGGCATCTGAGCTGCGGGGCTTTTTTGCGGCTGTATAATGATTTACCATCGGGTCCATGTTTCCGCCTGATACCAGAAATCCCAGACGCGGCCTGCCGAATACGGTTATGTCTGCACAGCTTTTCCAGTCGGGCTGAGCAATGATGCCGACGCGGTATCCTCTTGATTCAAGGACCCTGCTGATGATGGCGGGGCCGAAAGAAGAGTGATCCACATAGGCATCACCCGTAATATAGGCAAAATCAACTTCATCCCATCCCCGTTTCCGGGCATCGTCCATATTGACCGGCAGAAAATCCTTCAAAATATCTCCTCTGATCTTCCCTGCACGTCACTGCAGGCGCAGGCGGAAAGTCTTTGTATTTTTTGATTATAGCATAAATTCGCATGAAAAATGCCGCTTCGCAATTGAAGCGGCATTGAACAGTTTTACGGCCGTTCAGTTCCGGAAATGATTTCCTCCCGGAGATTCTTTCATTTTCATAAATCACTTCATTTGTACGGCAGGCATCAATCTCGCGCACCGGTTTCTGGATCAGGACGCCGTCCTTCAATGACAGCTCACGAAGGAGAGACATCTGGCCGAACCATTTGGCATCCGGCATTCTCAGGGATACCGAATCTCAGTTCTGCATCCACCCGATCATGATTCTGCGCCCATCCGGTGCAAGGGTTGTCTGGGTCGCATAGAAATCAAGGCCGCTGTGGTAATTGTTTCCATCAATCAGCATATCCTGCGGGCTTGTCATGAGCACCCATTTCCCGTCAAGTTCGAAGAAGTCAGGGCACTCCCACATTTTTCCATACCGGTTCTGATTGGAGAAAAGGATTGATTTGAATTTCCATACGATACCGTCCGCACTGGTAAACAGCAGGATCTGTCCGCTGCCGTCAGACGGCCTGTTCCCGATTACGCAGCAATACGTCCGTCAGCAGCTGCGGAACACGCTGCTCTTCATTGCAAAATACCTTTTGAAGGTAATCGGGGCCTCCCTGCTTCTCATGGCATATGCCGCGGTGATGCTTCTTTTTCTCCCCTGGGCACTGATCATCGTTCCAAAGGACTTGCAGATGCGGCCTTTTTCCCCAGTTCAAATGCCTTTCTGCAGTCCTCCGGAAATACGGTTTCCCTTCTCTGATGTCTTTCGTTACCGTCAAAGAAGCCAAGATGGTATTTGCCGTAGTCCTCAACCTGCAGAGTCTCTGCGCTTTCCACCGTACCGATATACTTAAAATGAGGGCTGAGGAAATCCTGATATTTTTTGTACATCGCATCATTATACCCGGCCGGGGCATTCATCGTATAAATGAACCCGGCCTTTGCATTTCCCCTGTAAAGAGACGCGCCATTATCAAAGTCCGTGTACTGAAAAAGCAACCTCTCAAGAAATGCCCTCATCTCAGCCGAAATGTCGCCCCAGTAAATCGGCGATCCCAGGATCAGGCCGTCGCAGCCGTCGATTTTCTCCAGCACTTCTTTCAGTTCGTCATTCCAGGCACAGTGCCCATAGGATTTTCCGTCCCTTAAGTTGCAGGCCATGCAGCCTCTGCAGCCCTTGAAATCCAGATCATAGAGTCGGATCATTTCCGTTTCGGCTCCCATGCTTTTCGCGCCTTCAAGCGCTTTCTGCAGCAGCAGATCTGTGTTCCAGTTTTTTCTCGGACTTCCGTTGATCGCAATCAGCTTCATAACGCGTTCTCCTCCATTTATCACTTTATTATCCGGAATATACTGATTTCATTGTAGTAAGAAAGCATTAAGCTATCACCATATAAAAATACATTTTTATTTGTATTTCTTATATTTATTGATTAATATAAGGCTATGGAGGTGGATTCATTTTGCAGATGAAGGATCGGACAAAGGCGATGTTCGCCGAGGGACTGGAGGACCTGCTGGCAGTCAAGCCATTGAGCAGGATCCGTGTCATAGATTTATGCAAAAGATGCGGCGCCGCGCCGCCGACATTTTATTATCATTTCCATGACAAATATGATCTTGCTGCGTGGATCTATCTGAGGGATATCGCCTCTTCGTTAGGCGACAGAGAGCCGGAGTACAGCCCGGACAGGATTGCGGCATCCCTCCGGCTGATGGAAAAAAGGAAGACGTTCTATCAGAAGGTTTTTGCCGATGATTCGCAGAACTCCGTAACAAAATATTACATGACATATATTATCCAAATGGTAAAAGATGTGATGGCTGCCGCAGAAACAGAGCCGACCGAATATCAGATGCTTGAAGCGAAGCACCACTCTTACGGGATCATCGGACTGCTTAAGGAATGGATCAATGACGAGACGGATCTCTCCGCGGAAGAACTGGCAGAATTTTACTTCGAGCATACACCGCAGTTCCTGAAAGAGGCTTTCCACCGGTACAGCTTCCGAAGTTCGGAAATCCTCAGCAATGCCGGAAGGCAGGCCCCGTGAACCGGGTCATTCGTGTTTCTGATGATATTTCTGACAAGTGCGCCGATGGCCGCATACTGCGCAGTGGCTCTTCCCCGGCACCTTTTTGTACCTGCAGTAAAGCAGGTAATGTATGACATGGAAGACAGTGATGCCTGCAAGACAGGCCAGAACTGCTATCCCTATGATTCCCAATATTTTCATCGGCTTTACCTCATCTGAATGAAATCGCTGTTTTCATCAGGCTTGTATTCCCGCAGGCTCCCTGACAGCAGAGGTGCAGCACCGCGAATGCACCGGCCTGTTCATCCCTTTGTGCCCGTACTGCCATAATCATTCCTATGAGCATGTCTGTCAATCATTTTCCGGTAAATTTAACATAGATATAACATTCCCTATTAGCATATCACGTTCCCGCATCCTTATGCCCTTAAATGCACTTATTTGGTACCTTGACATTTTATACCTGTTTGCATTATTATTTAGGTACCTTATATAATTATTCAGCTTTTTTAGGAGCATAGCATTTGCGAAAATTATTTAAATATTTAAAACCTTATACAATATTTGCCATTCTTGCCCCATTTTTTATGATTGGAGAAGTGACGGCAGATCTTTTTTTGCCGCGCCTCATGTCATTTATCGTTAATTACGGCATTACCGGCCTGGATATCACCAGCCCTGATAACGGTTCAGAACTCGCCGTAAAGCTTTTGGATATATTCGGCGGCGGTGATGATTCTCCCATGCATCTGATCATCGTCTTTGGAATAATGATGCTGGTTCTTACCCTGATTGGAGGTATTTTCGGCATCTGCTGCGCCTTAATGTCGGCAACAGCAGCACAGGGTTTCGGCCGGGATCTTCGCTGTGACGCATACAGGAAAGTAATGTCTTTATCCATTCAGCAGACCGATACATTTACGACCGGATCCCTGATTACACGCATGACAAATGATATTACGCAGATCATGGATTTTATAGAAAGCCTTCTCCGCGGTTTTATACGATGTCCAATGTTTGTCATCGGCGGAATGGTTATGCTGCTTACTCTGAACCTTTCTTTCGGTTTTGTTCTTCTTTGTACACTTCCGATATTAGTCCTGATACTGTATTTTGTTCTGAAAAAAGCGATTCCCAAATATGCGGACATGCAAGACCGGCTGGATAAGGTAAACTCTGTCGTTGAAGAAAATGTTAACGGAACGCGTGTTGTCAAAGCCTACAATCGCGAAGGATATGAATGCCGCAGGTTTGATGACGCAAATTGCGGCCTCCGAAATGTAAACATGCATGTTCTTAAATTAATGGCAGTTATCCCGTCTGTACTCACTCTGATGCAGAGTTTAGCCATCATTGCCGTTATCTATATCGGCGGCTCAAAAATCAGTACTCAGGACCTGGGGATGACGGCTGGCTCCATTATGGCTGCCATCACATATGTTACCCAGGTCATGATGCAGATCACAATGGCTACCAACCTGCTGCAGTCTATCTCACGGGCACAGGTTTCCGCTTCCAGAATCAATGAAATCTTACAGACAGAGCCGGTACTTAAAACGATTCCGACTGATGCTGAACTGGCTTCTCCTGCTGCTTCAGAGCCTTCCGACGTCATTCTGTCTTTTCAGAATGTATGCTTTCAATATCCGGGCACACATGGAAAACCCGTTCTTAAAGATATCAATCTGGATATTAAAAGAGGGGAAACGCTCGCTGTCATCGGAGCTACGGGATGCGGAAAAACCACCCTCGCTTCTTTAATTCCCAGATTCTATGATCCTGTCTCAGGGAACATATTGATTGACGGCAAGCCGCTTAGTTCATTTCCTCTTTCTTCTCTGCGCAAACGTATCGGATATGTCATGCAGCAGACTGAATTGATTTCTTCTTCAGTTGCCGCAAATATACGATGGGGAAAAACTGATGCTTCTGATGAAGAAGTAAGAAAGGCTGCCGTTGCCGCACAGGCAGATTCATTCATTGAAAAAATGCCGGGCGCCTACGACTCCTCTATATCCGAAAAAGGAGCCTCCTTATCCGGCGGTCAGAAACAGAGGCTTTCCATTGCGAGGGCTCTGATCCGCAGACCGGAAATCATTATTCTTGATGATGCAACTTCTGCGCTCGATCTCAGTACCGAAACCGCCTTAAGAAATGCAGTCAGCAAATATCTGGCACCCGGTACAACGATCATCATGATTGCACAGAGAATCGCCAGCGTAATGAGTGCCGATCGAATTGCCGTTATTGAAAATGACGGTTCTCTGCTGTACTGTGCTCCTCATGATGAATTGCTTAAAGTCAGCAATACTTATAAAGATATTTATGATTCTCAAATGCTTTCCGGTGCCTTTCAGACTGTATCCTCTTCCCTTCGTCATGGACAGGAGACAAAATGACTGAATCAAAAAGACCTTCACTTAAAATAACACCGGGCGGCGGCTTCGGCGGCGGAAAAAACTTTATGAATGCCCGCGCTTCTTCTGAAAAACCTGCCAATACCCGGAAGACCTTAAAACGACTGTCAGCCTATATCGGAAAAAGTAAAATGCTGCTGTCCGTCATGCTCATGCTGATGCTTCTCATTACCCTGATTGATATCCTCGGTCCTTCTTTTCAGCAAAGAGCCATCGATACCATCTCCGTCAGCGGTGATTCCGTTTACGTTGATTTTCCGCATATGGTTCACTATCTGATCATCATGGTCATGCTGTTCCTGGTAAGTGCTGTCCTGACTTATATTCAGGGAATTCTTGCCGCAAGATTATCGCAGAGCACAGTATATTCTCTGCGAAAAGAGCTGTTTGATAAATTTGCGCATCTTCCGGTCAGATACATTGATACGCATGCACATGGAGATCTTATGAGCCGCATGACAAATGATGCGGACAATGTATCTAACGCTGTTGCCCAATCAATCACCGTATTCTTTCAGGCAATCCTCACATTAATAGGTGCTTTCTCAATGATGCTGTATTACAGTCCTGTTCTGACACTTGCAGCCATCGTGACAATTCCCATCACCTTTTTTGTATCAAAAATACTTGGGAACCATATGCGCAAGTATTTCAAAGAACAGCAGATTCTGCTTGGCCGGTTAAATGGTCATGTAGAGGAAATGGTAACAAGTTACAGAACCGTGGTATCCTATGGAAAAGAAGATGCAGCTGTCAGTGAATTTTCAGAGACATCAGAGGAGCTTCGAAAATACAGCATCAAGGCCAGAGTCTGGGGTTCCATCATGGGTCCGATCATGAACTTCCTGAGCAATTTTCAATATGTTCTGATTGCGGCTGTCGGCGGTTTTCTGATATTATCGAAAGTCAGCACCCTGACAATCGGAGCAATACAGGCAATGCTCCAGTATTCAAAAAAGTTCAGCCAGCCTATCAATATGATTGCGAATCAGTATTCCATCATATTGACAGCCCTTGCAGGCGCTGAACGTATTTTTGATGTCATGGATACGGAGGATGAAATTGATGAGGGAAAGCAGTGTCTTGATGTTCAGTCTGTCTGCGGAGACATTGAGTTCGAGCATCTGAACTTCGGATATGAAAAAGCTCATCCTGTTCTGAAGGATTTTAATCTTTCTGTCTGCCATGCCCAAAAAATTGCCATCGTTGGTGCTACCGGATCCGGAAAAACGACTCTGGTCAATCTGCTGACGCGATTCTATGAACTGGATGGAGGAAAAATTACAATTGACGGTGAAGATATTACGAAAATTCCGAAGCAAAATTTAAGAAGCATGATTGCCATTGTCCTTCAGGATACAGTTCTTTTCAACGATACCATCAGAAACAATATAAAATACGGAAAACTGAATGCTTCCGATGAGTCAGTGTTCAATGCTGCCGATACTGCAATGGCTGACCACTTCATCAGCCGACTGCCTGATGGATATGATACATTGCTTTCCGAATCAGGAAATAATCTCTCTCTTGGTCAAAGACAGCTGCTTGCTATTTCCCGTGCGGTTTTAGCCGATCCGAAGATTCTGATTCTCGACGAAGCAACTTCTTCTGTTGACACCAGGACGGAACTGCATATACAAAAAGCAATGATGAACCTGATGAAAGGAAGAACATCTCTGGTTATCGCGCATCGTCTTTCTACCATCCGGGATGCTGATAAAATTGTTGTCGTGCATGACGGTCATATTGCCGAATGCGGAAGTCATGAAGAACTCATGAAATTACATGGTGAATACTTCAATTTATACAACAAACAATACGCCGGTGTGGCAACCTGACCCACGCTTTTTATTCTTCGCTTTCATTT
This sequence comes from Lachnospiraceae bacterium, assembly GCA_022647575.1. Classification (GTDB taxonomy): domain Bacteria; phylum Bacillota; class Clostridia; order Lachnospirales; family Lachnospiraceae; genus Chordicoccus. The sequence goes on from JALCKY010000002.1 coordinate 457,534, forward strand.
TTCATATACTTTTGACATTCATAAATTGCTCAAATATAATAAACAAAGGAGCAAAAAAATGAAAAAGCAAACTCTTTTCAGTTTTATATTCCTTGCAGCCGCAATCGTAATCGTTACGATTCTTTTGACAACCCGGACAGTCACGCCTCTGGATTTTGAAGTAAAGGAGAATGGTTTTGCCTTGACAGGACCTGAAAAGACTTCCTGCGAAATCAATTACAGTGATATTACATCTCTCGACTATAGTAATCAGGCAGACTTCGGTTCGCCGACAGACGGCGGTACTTCATTAAACTGCAGATATGGAACCTGGGAGAATGCAGCCTGGGGAAATTACCGGAATTATACCAGCACTAAAATCAACAGCTGCATTATATGCCGTACAGAAGATATGACTGTTGTTTTTAATTACGAAAACGATGATACAACAGAAAGTATTTACAAAGAGATCCAGAAATATTGCAAATAATAAGCAAGCCCGATAGATGCTCTGCACATCATCGGGCTGCTTTTATCCTTTTAAATCCATCAGGAACTCTATAATATATTTTTCAAACACTTCCGCGGCACCCGCTGCAAAATTCCCTTTCCTGCACGAAGGATAATTTTTTTCATACAGGTCTTTCGTGACCATATACCCTGCCATACCATTGAAAAAATCCAGCAGGATTGTATTTTGGAAAGGCGAATGGGTTCTGATATTCTGCAGGGTACTTACGCATACTTCCTGCCTGCAGCCTATGATTACTGTTTGATCCGTATAAAAGAAATAAACTTCCGACTGAACATCCGGTCCGGGGACAAAGGGAAGATTTTTCGATTTTGGCGGGAATGGCATATGCCCCGGCAAAGCAAAGACTTTTTTGCACATATGGAGTCCGGAACTGACCGGTGAGCAGCTGATGTCCGGCAGTATCTGCAGAACCGAACTTGCCAAACGCATTCCAAGCAGCGTGCTCATGGAGAATCCAAGTTCAGGCATCATCATTTTCTGCATATTTCCCATGTCATCCATATAATCCCACACTGCTGTCAGGATTGGGCACTGGTCTGCCGAAGCACCGGTCGTATAAGCAGCCGGTGCGCCAGTGATCCGTTTAATCATTCTTTCTGCCGGTGACGCCATATCGCCGGATACTAATCTTGTGTCGCCTTCTTTACTGTTCTCAAGGACAGAAGGGGCCGTATTAACATTAAAAAGGATTCCGATATACTTTCCATCCTCTGCATCCTTTATACTGAGAACCGGTATGGTATGGTCGGATTTTCCTTTCTCATTTGCAGCTTGGATGCATCCTTTCTTTGTATCGAGAACTCTGCTTGCATTAATATGGCTTTCTGCATATCCGATTCCAAATACCGCAGATTTCAGATTTTTTTCTGCCTCTGATGCAGCTTCTTCTGTGGCCTGATGGATTGCGTCGTGAAACAGCTTCCTGCCTTCTTTTTCCCGATCCGTAACAAATTCTTCCGGTCTCCCGCTATGAGGCGTTGAAACTGCATGTGAAGTGTGCAGCATAATATAATCGGGCTTAATTTTGAATTTCTCTGCCAGCCTGTTCCTGTGCTCATCCCATCCTGCCGGATCAATCAAGTCGAAAGATACAAAAATATACTTATGAGTATCTTCAAGAATTAAGACATGCACATATGGCGCGTCATGAACTCCTGTATATTTTTCGACAGGATTCGGAAAAACCATGTCAGGAAAATTTATGGCCGTTTCTCCCATACCTGCTTTCATACATTTTACCTTCCTGTTCTTATCCGAGATCTACAGTCTTCTCTTCAACATTCCTGATATCATACATAATTCTGACATCATGGCCGCTTACCATCTGATTCATACGGGGTGTAGATACTACACTGTCTCCCGGATGAGGTGACTTTCTCCCATAAACCGTAACCCCTTCGGGTGCAGGAGGTCCGTTATCAGGTTTTTTACCTCCCTTTCCTTCACATACTTCAGCGGTACCTGCAAGAATGTCTCTTCCCAATGCAAGGCACTTTTCGACATAAGATGCATCAAATCTTCCGTTTCCGCCAAGGCAATAATCAAATTCACTTCGTATGCTCATGAGTTTCTGCATATTATTGACAAACTGGGAAATACTGCCGGATAAATTGCAGAATGGTCCGAATTCATCTCCGGTAAAAAGGATCCTGTTAACACGGTCAAGAAATGCAAGACTTCCGGCAGCATGACAGGGTATCTCGAATACTTCGAGTTTTCTCCCCCCAAGTTCTATCACATCACCCTCATGTATAACCGTTTTGGGATAATCCTCAATAAACTGAATCCCGGAAAAACTTTTATATGGCTTTGTTGCACGAGGGACTGTCTCTTCACTCATGAATGCTTCTTCAAAGTATCCATTGTTTGCTGTATGGTCGAAATGATAATGGGTGTTTATGATTCTCCTGACCGGTTTATCCGTCAGAGTCTGCAGATAAATTCTGATATTGCCGGCACCGTAGCCGGAATCCAAAGCAACTGCTTCATCTTCGCCCTCAATAAGATACGAATAGTCACCCGAGCTGAGGATCCGCCATACTCCGTCAGCTTCTTTAAAAGATTCAAAATACGGTTCATCCATTGGCAGCAGAGAACCATCAAGATTTCTTATTAAAACATTGTGTTTGCAGGAAAAATCCATCATCTTCATCTTTCAGTCCTTCCATATTATCCCAGACATTTATTGGATAATGACACCGTTTTGATAAGGTTCTTCTTCACCGGGAGTTTCACTGTATGAATTCCGCCGCTCTGCTGCCCCGATCATAAAAATGCATATAGAAGAGAAAAGGCATGCAGTCACGGCAGCAGCTTTCATAAGCGGACTTTCACCGCTGTCTGTTAAAACGGAAGATATAAGAGCTGTAACAGCGGTTATTGCCAGAAGGCCGGATGTTATCATGCTCCATAAGAATAAGCTTCCGAATGTTGTCCGGTATTCGTAAACCGTCATTTTGCGTTTCTTCAGGATGCAGTCAGCGAGTTTTGTCAGAAAGAGGATTAAAGAAATCGTCGACGCAGAAGAAGGGATTACCACATACCAAAGCCGGTTAGTCTCTGTCGGTCTGCTGATTCCATATAGAAATAATGCTGCTGCCATTAATCCCAGAAGCAGGTACAGTGCTTTTGAAAGGATCCAGGCTGAATCACTGCACTCTCTGGAATAGTAACTGCCGACATACTTTCTCAGGATCTTATTCCTGGTACCCTTTTTATTAGGTACCATGCTTTCGGAATAACCTGCAAAGAATTTATGATAATAATTGCTGTGATGAAATGAAGTAACTTCCATCAGTTCATTATCATATTCTTCCGTCATTCGGCGATCCCGTCGTTCAATACGGCTCTCCGGCATTTTTACTCCTCCCTTTCAATCCTCATGCATTGATTTCTTCTACCCTGCAGCAGGAAACAAAGTGGTTCGGTTCTATTTCACGAAGCGCCTGAGGCTCACTGCAGGCTTTTGTTGCATAAGGGCAGCGTGCTGCAAAACGACAGCCCGGAAGCGGATTAATTGCAGAAGATATCTCGCCCTTCAGCTGTACCCTCTTCATGGGATGCAAAATATCCATGGATGGGATAGCCGAAAGAAGTGCTTTTGTATATGGGTGAAGCGGTCTGTTAAAAAGCTGTTCGGAGGGTGAAGTCTCAACCAGCTGCCCGAGATACATGACACTGATGTCATTGGAAATATGACGGACAACTGACAGGTCATGTGTTACGAACATATAAGTAAGCTGGAGTTCTTCCTGAAGATCCATCAGAAGATTCAGGACCTGTGCCTGAATAGAAACATCCAGGGCTGAGACCGGTTCATCGCACACAATGAATTCCGGATTCAGTGCAATCGCTCTGGCGATTCCGACACGCTGCCGGCGCCCGCCGTCCATTTCATGCGGATAGCTTAAGCGCAGTCTTTCTTCTATGCCGACCTTATCCATCAGGTATTCCGCTCTCTGTTCAAGCTCAGCACGTTTAAAGTGATGGCTTTCCTTCAGGGGTTCTTTAATAATATCTTCCACGCACATGCGGGGATCTATGGAAGAATACGGATCCTGAAAGACTATCTGCATATTTTCTCTGACGCGGCGCAGGTTTCTGCCTTTTACATTGGTAACGTCTTCTCCGTTCAGCGTTATTTTTCCTGAAGTAGAATCCAGAAGCCGGATAATCGTACGGCCTAATGTAGATTTTCCGCAGCCGGATTCACCGACAATTCCCATCGTTTTTCCTTTTTCGATTTTCAGCGTCACATCATCAACGGCGTGATTCGTACCGGATGCCACGCTGAAATATTTCTTTAGATGCTCTACCTCCAAAAGTGCCATTACTCTCTGACCTCCTTTTCTGCGATATGAATGCACCTGCAGAAATGGCTTTCCGATAATCCCTTTAATTCAATGCTGCTTTTTCTGCATTCATCCGTAGCATATTTGCATCGGGGCGAGAAGACACATCCCGATGGAAGATTCGTCGGATCAGGCGGAAGTCCTTCAATTGGCGACAGACGTTTTGATTTATCATTGAGTTTCGGTACAGAATCGAAGAGTCCCTTGGTATACGGATGGGCAGTGTGCAGAAAAATATCTTCTTTTGTTCCGTATTCCAGAACATGCCCCGCATATACAATGGCAACCTTATCGCATGTTTCAGCCACAACGCCGAGATCATGCGTTACAAGAATCATGGATGTATTGAATTTCAGCTTTAATGAATTGATCATTTCAAGAACCTGAGCCTGAATGGTCACATCAAGCGCCGTAGTCGGCTCATCCGCCAGAAGCAGCTGCGGGCGGCACGCCAGTGCCATCGCGATCACTACTCTCTGCTTCATGCCGCCTGAGAACTGATGAGGAAATTCCACATAGCGTTCCGCCGGGATTCCTACCATTTCCAGCATTTCACAGGTCCGTTTTCTTGCTTCATCTTCTGAGCAATGGTTATGTCTCATAATAACTTCAGATATCTGTTTGCCGATAGACATAACCGGGTTTAACGCTGTCATCGGATCCTGAAAAATCATGGCAATGTCATTTCCACGGATATGAAGCATCGCTCTTTCATCCATCTTCAGTATATCCCGGCCTTTTATAAAGACTTCTCCGCCGACAATTTTTGCAGGAGGGGACATGAGAATGCGAAGGATAGCCTTGCATATCGTAGTTTTGCCGGCACCGGTTTCTCCGACCAGTCCGATGGTTTCTCCTCGATTTAAGGTGAAGGAAACTCCGTTCACAGCATGAATGATCTGGCCGGCAGAAGTATACTGAACTGCCAGATCTTTCACTTCCAGAAACGGTCCTTTATACTCTTCTTCGTGTTCATGTCCTGCCGCATTTTCAGAATGATGTCTATGGTCATGTTCCGGATGATGAGAAGCTTCATTTATCTCTATTTCAGTTCTTTTATCTCTGCGCATCGTTTTCTCCTCATCAGTCTTTCAGTTTCGGATCCATCGCATCTCTTAACCCGTCGCCGAACATATTGATCGCCAGTACTGTAACGGCAATGCACAGACCGGGGAAGATAAGAAGATACGGTTTTGTCAGTATTTCCGATTTTGCGCTGGAAAGCATAGCGCCCCATTCCGGTGTCGGCGGCTGAATTCCTAATCCAATATAGGCCAGTCCTGCCGCACCCATGATCGTATTTCCGATACCCATCGTGAAATTTACAATAAAGGGAGAAATAATATTGGGGAGCATATGCTTGAACATGATTTTCCCCTTGCTGCAGTTGATTGATTTCGCCGCCTCAAGGTATTCCATTTCCCTTTCTTTCAGGCTCATAGCACGTACGCCCCGAATCTGATGAGGTATACCGCCCAGTGACATAGCAAATACCGTATTCGCCCATCCGGACCCTAAGGTGGTAGAGATCAGGATAGCAATCAGGTTTCCGGGTATGGCTGCTATGATATCGCAGATTCTCATGACAACCATATCTACCTGGCCGCCTGCATAACCCACCATGGTACCTACGACGACTCCGATCACGATACTGACCAGGGAAGCCAGAAAGCCCAGAGAAAGACTGTAACGTCCGCCATAAAGACAGCGTGTCAGAATATCTCTTCCCAGTTTATCCGTCCCGAACAGATGCTGCAGCGACGGTCCCTTATAAACGCTTGAAAAATCCGTACTTGTCGGAGAATATGGTGTCAGCAAAGGTGCAAAAACCGAAGCAAGAACGAGAATAATCAGAATGATAAGTCCCAGCATTGCGACTTTATCTTTCGCCAGACGCCGCAGCACTTCCGTCGTCACGCTGGCTCTTCTTTTTTTCGGCATTACTGCAGCTGCTGCATTATTCATGTCTATGTGCTCCTTTCCTGCCATTTCCTTTTCCAAGGCGCACATACTGCGCTTTTATACGAGGATCAATATATGCATAAATCAAATCAACAATCAGCATGACTGCTGCTGAAAAAATAGCCAGAATCAGCACGCAGGACCGGACTACCGGATAATCACGTGCCGTGATGCCGTTTAAAAGCAGTAGTCCCACACCCGGGAAGGTAAAGACCGTTTCAATAACCACGGTTCCGCCGATTGCACCGGCAAAAAGCCCTCCTAATCCATTAACGATAGGAATCAATGCATTCGGAAGCATATGGCCATAGATAACTTTTCTTTCCGGAAGGCCTTTGGCCCTGGCTGTCGTTACAAAGTCCGCCCTTATCGTTTCCAGGACGGCACTTCTTGTCTGTCTTGCATTCTGCGCAAGACCTGCAAGCGAACCGGCAATAACAGGCATAATCCAGCATTGCCAGCTGTCAATGCCATAGGCCGGAAGCCAGTGGAGCTGCTGCGAAAAAAGCATGATCATCAGCAAGGCAAGCCAGAAGCCGGGAATGGAGATTCCGATCATGGTGGCAATCATGAGACCGTGGTCCATAGCACTGTTCCGATGCATTGCTGCCGCAATTCCCAGCGGAATCCCTACCAAACCGTCAATCAGCACGCATAAAGTTCCAAGAAGGAATGTACGCGGCAGACGCGTCATAAACTCCTGGATGACGGGAACTTTTAAAGAATAGGATGTTCCGAAATCCCATTTGATAAACGTGTTATAGAGGTATGTGCCGAGCTGAACAATATAAGGCTGATCCAGCCCCATTTTCTGCCGCAGGGCATCAATTTCCTCTTGTGTCGCAGAATCACCGAGCATCTGCTTTGCAGGATCTCCCGGTACAAAATACAGAATCGTAAAAATCAATATGGCAACGCATACCATAATGACGAGCAGCCACAAGATTCGTTTCACCACATACCTTGCCATGTTATCCTCCGCACAAGATGCAGGTGCAGACCTTATATTCTGCACCTGCAATTGTCTTTATTACTGCGCTGCGTATGTAAATGCGCCCGGAATCAGCTTGTTTTTATCATTCTTGAAAACGGATGTAATCGTGTTTTTATAAACGATGTGATTAATATCACTGCAAAGAGCCATTCCATATGCGTTATCGTATGCATGCTGAAGCCATGCATCAATGTTTTCAGAGGTATGGCCGTCTTCTGTCAGAATTGTTTCCAGCATCGTCTGCCATTCCGGATCCTCAATAAAGTTATCGGTACGATCTTCTCCTGTATTGCTTGTATTAAACCAATGGGAAGCTTCGACAACTCCTGCATCCCCTGCTGTCTGATCAAGGAAAATGTCCCACTTGTCAGATTCACCCTTTAAAGTATTGATGGTGTCTCTGTCATATGTTGTAATCTCCATATTGATGCCTGCTTCAAGGAGCATGCTCTGAAGGATTTCGGCTGTGGGGCTGTAAACGGATTCACACATAAGTTTAAGAGTTTCTCCGTTGTAGCTTGTCTTGGAAAGATATTCTTTTGCACGGTCAAGATCGCTGACATTTTCATAATTATCCCATGATTCCCATGCCGTATCATATTCCGGGAATGCTGCAGAAATCAGTGAATGTGCCGGCTGTTCTGAAGTTTCACCAAGGGCTGCGCAAAGTCCGCTGTTGTCAATTGCGTAGAAAATGGCCATTCTCAGATTCACATCATTGCAAAGACTGTCTTTGCTGCAGTTGCACATGATATAACGCACGCCTGTCTGCAGCCATTCCTTAATGGAAAACTGATCTGCATAGCTTCCGCCCTCCTGGAAATCAGCCAGATTGGAGGCACTTACGTTATAGACGGCATCAACGGACCCTGTCTCAAGCGCAATAACCTGCTGGGCAGCTTCATCAATAAAATCATAGGTAATTTTATCCGCATTTGCCTGCTGCCTCTGTGTTAAAAGGGATGCGTCTGTCTGCCAGTAATTCGGGTTCTTAACAAGTACGACTGATGCCCCGGAAGCATAACTTTCTAGCATATACGGGCCTGTTCCGCACATGTCGGAAGCAAACTGGCTCTGGCTTGCATTAAAGGCAGCTTCACTGACAATCGGGCACCTTGCCCAGATATTCTTGAGTTCGCCGATCTGGGTTAATTCTGAGCTGAAGTGGAAAATACACGTTGTATCGTCTACTACTTCAACGCTCTGGAATTTCTTCCATCCGGAAGTCGTTGCATTATTAAGCTGATATTCAAAGCTGAACTTGACATCGCTTGCCGTAATCGGATTTCCGGCTGAATCCTTGATATAGTCATAGAGATAAACCGTATAGTCACCGCTGCCTGCCTTATGATCATATCCGCCGAACTCACCTTTCGACTTATCTGCAAGCACCGGATACATGTCGCCGCTGTCATCCTGTTCAAAAAGATCTTCGTATACTTCCTGAAGATATTCAAATCCTGTATTGGTTCCCCATGGACTCAGCGTGCTCTGAGGCTGAATGGCAACTGTAACGGATGCTACTTTATTATCGTTATTGTAGGACATTGTCGAATCGGATCCCGATGCAGTGCTGTCTGCTGCTGACGTCGCTGTGGATGCTGCTGACGATGAAACGGAAGCTGCAGATGAAGCTGCTGTGGATGCTGCTGCAGACGAAACTGCAGAAGTCGATGAAGACGCTGATGTGCTGGCAGCTGAACTGCCGCAGCCTGCCATTAGACTGGCTGTCATTACTGTCGCCAAAATAAAGGCTATTGCTTTTTTCATTTCATTTCTCCTTCTCTTGATTGTTTGAATTGAAAATCCGATCTTCATGAACACCCAGCATGTTCTTTCCTTTCAGAACACACATGCTGTCTTTATGTCCTGACCATGGTCCCCATGAACTCGGCACCTGTACCAGACTGTACCGATTTTCCAAAAGCTGATGACAAAGTTCAATGGCGTTGGGCAGACAATCTTTACCCAGTGGAGCTCCAAATGGACGCCCATCATGATGTCCGTTAAAAATATCGTCGTAGCGTTCTCCCAAGTCCCGCATCCTCTCCAGATACGGCAGGGCAGTTTCAATTGTCGTTCCGCCTAAATGAAGGTTATAATTCAAAGCATCCCCGCAGAAAAGTGTCCTTGTTGCCTCATCAAGAAAGATCATTTCCCCCGGCGCATGCCCCGGACAGAAAAAAGCAGTCACGATTCTGCCGCCTCCGAGGTCAAACTGCTGGCCGTCTGATAAGTCATGCATTTCCGGCATTGGTTCTTCCGGCTCACGAAGATCTGTTTCAATATCATACGGATAGATTCTCGGATAATTGCGCAGCCATATGAACCTCGTATCCCGTTTCCGCATTTCCAAAGAACAGGGTATTCTGCTTCGTGCAGCCTCCAAAGGATGTATCCATATCTCTTTAAATTGCCGTGCATTGCCGGTATGATCCGGATCGGCATGAGAAATAACAACAATGAGAGGCTTATCGGTTATCTGTTCTACTGCTCCTTTCAGATCTCCAATACCCATCCCGCAGTCAATCAGCATGGCTTTTTCTCTGCCTATCAGAAGAAAGCAGCTTGCAACATCGAATTCGTCAATTTCCCATGTATCTTTCTTGAACTGAACCATGGGATGCAGTTTTGTGTACAATTAAAACCTTCCTTTCCTGTTTTCTTCGCGAAGTTTATGATTTGTGACATTTTTGAAACTGAGCTCATTCTTTTTTTCGTGTAATATTACTATATCCAATTTAAATTGCTTTTAACTTTACAGTCAATTCCGTTTAAAACCTGTGTTTCATTCCAAAATTCGATTAAACTTCGGAGCGGGAATATTATAATGAAAGAGAAATAAATTATTTTTTTACAGCTTCTGTCTGCTGAACCGGCACGGATTGACGCTGTCCGTCGATTTTGTTATTATAAAAATGCAAGCAGTATTTTTGCCAAAGGAGGCATCCTTGGAAACTATTTACATTCAGTACTTTCTTGATATCGCGAGCGGATCAACCTATGAGGAAGTAGCTGACAAATACCATATCTCCCAATCCTCTATTTCAAAATCCATTGCACACCTGGAGAACGATCTTGGAGTTGATCTGTTTGTAAAAAAACAGCATCGGGCTTCACTGACTCCCGCCGGAAAAGAATTCTATACAAAAATCAAGGATCTACAGCCTCGATTTTCTGAAATTCTGCATGATATATCGCGATATGGTTCAAGCAAAAGGATCTCCGTATGCGCAGCTCCAACCTGGGATTCCTTTAATATGCGCTATCGTTTCCTTAATTCTGATTTTCATGACCAGTTTCCTGATATTAATGTAGAATTAGTCGAGTATAAGGATATTTACAACTGCACACCGGAAATATCCGACGATACATTGGATTTCGGGATCATGCATCTGTTCGAACCGGTAAAAAGCAACTGTGACTATCGAATCCTCTGCCAGGATATTCTATGGGCTCTCTTTCCAAAAAATCATCCGCTTTCGGTTCTTCCGTCTGTAACACCGGCAGAATTAAAAGACTATACAATTTTTGCCAGTACGGAAACTATGAAGCATACCATAAGGGAAATCAATTCTTCCCTTGATTTTCTGCTGCCCACATCCGATCCGTCTGAAAAATACATTATGCGCCGCGAGCAGCTTATCTACCGGACTGCCTATGATTCCTCCCAGCACTGTACCATGCTTTACGAATCGGATATTGAAGGGCTTGCGTTAAAAAATGTATGTTCCGTTCCGATAACCGGCGTCCTTTCATTCCCTCTCGTAATCGCCTGGAAAAAGGGACGTATTCTTTCCGAATACTGTCAGACATTCCTGGATTATTTTGTCCATATGATGTCGGTTCCGGAGCATTTCTAACCTCACCTATGAATAATCAGCAAAGACCGGTTTATCCGAAAGGATGCCGGTTTTTTATATAGACAGTAAATGGCCGCATCTCCTTTCTTCCGTTTTAGTGATGAAAACCGTTGCCGATTCTGAATTGACTTTAAAATCCCCGGCAACTAAATTCAAAATAGTAAAGGCAAATCCTTAACACTTCAGGAGAAGGAGAAATTGAATGCGCGGAGCAAGTACAGGACGTGTCGGACGGGATCTGACACAGGGTTCAATCTTCAAACTGCTTTCATCTTTTGCCGTTCCTATTATGCTTACAGGAATGGTTCAGCAGTTATATTCCATGACCGATCTGGCAATTATCGGACAGTTTGTGGGCAGTACAGGCACAGTCGGTGTTTCAACCGGCGGTGAACTGGCTGATTTTGTAACACCGGTTGCAAGTGCCTTCGCTATGGCCGGCCAGATTTATATCGCACAATTAGCCGGAGCCGGCGAACGGGAAAAACTCAAAAAGGCTGTCGGAACGCTTATCACTTTAATGCTCGGTCTTTCCGTCGTTTTCATGCTGATCACGATGGTTTTCCACGTACAGATTCTTCAGCTGCTGAACTGCCCTGAAGAAGCATGGAGCGAAGCTGTAAATTATATGATGATCACGGCTCTTGGTATGCCGTTCATTTACGGCTATAATGCAGTCAGCGGCGTACTTCGCGGCATGGGGGAAAGCCAGCGGCCTCTCCTTTTTGTAGTCGTAGCTGCTACCATCAATATTTTCCTGGACCTGTTCCTCGTGGTCGTTATTCCCATGCAGGCTGCCGGCACCGCTATTGCTACTGTCGCATCCCAGATCGGAGCATTCGTCGCTGCGTATCTGTACATGTACAAACGACGTGAACAATTTGATTTCAAGCTTAGTTTTTCTTATTTCAAAGTCGATAAGACAGCCCTTAGGATTATCCTTAAACTTGGCATCCCTCAGCTGGTCCGTTCCATTACCGTCCATGGGTGCATGCTCTGGGTAAAGGCTAATGTCAATTCCTTCGGACTTCTTAGCTCCTCAACGTACAGTATCGGCAATAAGATTGAAAAATTTGTACTCCTCTTCGAACAGGGTGTTACAAGTGCAGCCGGTGCTATGATAGGTCAGAATCTAGGTGCAAGGAAACAGGACAGAGTAAGAAAGACGATTATGGCCACCTTATTATTTGCGCTTGCACTGACAACTGTCGGCGCTGTGCTTTTCCTGACAATTCCTACGCAGCTTTACAGAGTATTTACAGTAGATCAGGATGTATGTCAACTGGGTATCGTCTTCTTGAGGATTATGACATTCGGCTGTTTTGTCACTACGATTTCCGGTACGTTTAAAGCCCTGGCAACAGGCGCAGGTGCCGTTAAACTCTGCTTCATGCTTGGCATCATGGATGGCGTCAGCCGTGTCGTCATTGACCTGATCCTGACAATGGGACTGGGCATGGGCGTGGAAGGTTTCTACTGGGGCGATGCCCTGTGCGAATTAGTTACTTTTGCAATGGCATTTACATACTTTATCAGCGGAAAATGGAAAACCCAGAAACTGCTGATTGACCAATAAACACAGAGAATACGAAGGAGGAGAATATGCCACTTTTTAAAGCCAGGACAAAATACGGCATCGTAACCGGAGTTCCGGGTAAGGAACCTCAGACAGCAATATTCAAAGGAATTCCATTCGCCAAACCGCCTGTAGGCGACATGCGTTATCATGAACCGGTCGAGCTTGACCCCTGGGAAGGCGAAATGGCCTGCGACAGATGGCCGAATGCCCCGATACAGGAACCCAGTCCTCATTATCAGGGTCTGCCGGAATCCGAGGATTGCCTGTATCTGAACGTTTTTACGCCGGCGGAATCCCCGGATGACAATCTTCCGGTAATGGTTTGGTTCTATGGCGGAGGTTTTAACTTCGGGACAATCACCACAGAAGCTTCCGATACCATGCATCGCTGTGAAAGTGCCCGCTATCGCGGGGAAAAAATTAATAAACGCGGAGTAATTCTTGTATGCATCAACTATCGTGTCAGCCTGATGGGATTTATGTGCCATCCCGGATTGATTGAACGCGACGGTCACTGCGGGAATTATGGATTTCTTGATCTTGTTGCAGGAATGAAATGGGTGCATGAAAACATCGCCGCATTCGGCGGGAACCCGGGCAATGTAACTATCTTTGGACAGTCTGCAGGTGCTGTAAGCTGCCGCATGCTCATGACCTCCCCTCTGACAAAAGATAAGAAATGGTTCCAAAGAGTCATTGTTCAGTCAGGATGCAGCATCATGGATCCCGAACCATACCGTTCTTCGGAAGCTGTCGGAGACTGGTGCATGAAAGCTCTCGATTCCTTAGGACTTACCTGGGACAATCTGATTCACGACGATCCTAAAGAGCTTGGCAGGATCATGCCCCGACGGGTATATGAGTTATATACCGGGTTAGACAATCCGCAGTTTCCGAAAAAACCGGCTATCTTTACGCCCTGTCTTGATGGCTATTCCCTTACGGCTGTCCCAGGCGTCGCTTTATATGCGGGTGACTACGACCAAAGCATTGATATCATGTGCGGCACCGTCCTTGATGACTGGATGCAGCCTATCAAGCACTGCTTTGAGCCGATAAAAAACGATCTGGTAATCAAACGCGCCGTTGCACTTTCGCCCAGCGTTTCCTGGGGAAGGAGACAGATACAGGCAGGTCGGAAACCGGTATATTCCTATTTCTTTGAGCGCAACATCCCGGGCGTTGATTCATCAAGCGGTAAAACCGGGCCGTATCATGGCGGCGAAATCGCTTATGAATTCGGAACTCTGGAATATATGGAGCATACTTTTACCGATTATGATCATCAGCTTAGCGAGGCAATTCTGGATTACTGGACCAATTTTGCCAAAAACGGCAGCCCCAATGGCAGTACCCAGCCTGAATGGCCCGCATTTACGGAAGATACTCCTTTCTCCATGAATTTCCGCGATGACGGCTACGATGCAAAAGATCTTGTTGATAATGAAAAGGCAGAGCGCGTCATAAAATGCTGTTCATCAAACCCGGGAATCATCGAAAACCTTGTACAGTATCTTTAAACATTCATCTGTACATACTTCGGAAAATACTGCTTTATAATAAGGAGACTTTATGATCATAGATTCAAATATGTACTGGCTTCCCGAGGAACTTTTTACAGATACTGCTTTGCTTAATATGTTCATGTCCTGTATACCTTCCGCTAATGGCTGGTATGGAAAATTCCTTGATATCGAAGGGACCGGCAAAAAACAGATTGTTCTTGAGAAACCGCAGGGATATCAAAATCTCAACTATGTACAGGGAGATTATGAAATTGAGGTCCAATTAAAAGATCTCGCAGCCGCCGGTGCAGATAAGGCGCTCTTAAAACTGCCCGGTTGTCAGGAATGGATGTCTCTGGAACTTTGCAGGATTTTTAACGATAAGATTCATCAGCATGCAGTAGACAGCAAGGGGAAATTAATCCCTCTTGCTGCAGTTCCGCCTGACGGCACAAAAGAAAGTACAGCTGAACTCATCCGCTGTCATGACGAACTTGGAATGACTGCTGTTCAGCTCAGCGCCCACTATGGAGACAAATATCTGGATGATGATTCATTTTCCGGATTCTTTCGCGTTCTCAATGATCTGGGTATGACCGCTTATATCCATCACACGCCCGTTCCGGTCGAATATAATACCTTGTACGAATATAACAACCTCAGGCGGTCTTATGGGCGCTGCGCTGACCAGGAAATTGCAATAGGCCGTGAGATATTCAGCGGATTTTTCAATAAATATCCAAAAGTTAAATTTGTGCATTCCATGCTGGGCGGCGGTTTTTTTGCCATTGCTAACATGATGTTCCCAAATCCCCCAAAAACAAAAGAAACTGTCAGCCGCTTCAGAACAGAGAACGAAAATGCCAGATCCCAGTTTAAAGAACATATATATTTTGAACTTTCACATGCACAGCCATGGGGCAGAGCGCAGCTTGAATGTGCTGTCGAGGTACTGGGTGCCGACCATCTGATATTTGGCTCATCCTATCCTGTCCGGCGGGAATGGCTGACTGAAGGACCGGCATTCATAAAAAATCTTGATATTTCCGATCAGCAGAAAGAATTAATACTTTCAGGAAACGCCATTGCTCTATACCGCCTCGGATAATTAAACAGCTTCTTCCCATCCTTTATCCATTAAAAGACCCTGAACAGCAAAATGTTCAGGGTCTTCTGATATTGCTAATCAATCAATAATCAGCTGTTTTCTTTCCATTTCTCAAGAAGTTTTTTTAAACTTTCCTGAAGTTCTTCTTTCTGCTTCTCATCAAGCACGCTGAAAAGCTCCGTGTTCTCTTCGTCAGAAGATTCCAAACCGGCTTTTTTTCCTTCTTCCGTAATGACAATTTCTATTCTTCTCTGGTCTTCTTCGTTTTTCTTTCTTTCAACCAGTCCTTTGTTTTCAAGTTTTGTTATAACTTCGCTGATTGAACCTGCCTGGATATGCAGGATATCCTGAATATCCTGCTGGAGCATTTCACCATTATGACCTAAGAGTCGTAAAATCTTCATTTGTGTATCGCCATGTCCGGATCTGCGATGAAGATAATGCCCGCAAGCCCTCATTAAACTGTATAAATCATCTTTCTGCTCATATCCGAACTCTTCGTCCCGTTCTTCATGCATCCTGCCATGTCCGCTTCGGGCATCTTCTTTTCTTCCTTGATGACGTTTTCCGTCCCTGTTCTCGTCCTGATTATGTTCTTCTCTTTTTCCTTCGCGGCCTCTTTCGCTTTCATGGCCATGTTTTTCTGTATGTTCATGATTATGTTCCTGACCGCGGTCCGATCTGCGGTTTCTTCTCGAATCCGTTTTCCCGGCATTACTTTCTTCACCATCACCATTAGTCACCAGCTGACCTGCTTCTATGGAAAAATATGTTTTTCCTTTATCACAGCCCAAATTTTCAGCTGGGCAATGGTTATGGCACAATGGACAATTCGTTATTGCTGTCATATTATTTTCTCCTTCCAGTGTTTTATTTAGGTACCTTGTTATAGTATCATTTCGCTGCAATTTTGTCAAGGTGCCTAATTATTTTTATACTTTGACAGGAAAACCAATTCTTCCACCAGGTTATTTTAAATATCCTTACTTTGTTCTTTTCCGTTCCGATCCAAGCCATCTCGAATCAGGGGTTGCACCACCCGCAGGGGGAGTAGCCCTCCGCAATCAGCTGGTCCCTGCTTTCATTTGACTCTGCATAATTCTTCTTTGAGATTTTTTCCGCATACTTGCATCCCGGCAGATGGAATTTCATCGTGTGCGTATTCAGGATATACTTTGCCGAAGTTTCGGTGTCTCCTGCTGCCTCATAGGAAATGGTGCTGTCCCAGGACTTACTGCTCTCCTCTGCCGACCCGTACGCCCATGTCGTGCTCGGCTCCGTGCTCCAGGTAATATTTGTCCCGTCCGACGTCGCAAGGATTGTCCCCTGCTCATCTGTACGGAACAGGGAAATCCCCTTGTCCCGGATCCGCTCAATCACATCCTGATCCGGCAGGCCGTAGGAATTATCCTTCCCGCAGCTCAAGACCATGTATTTCGGACTGACGGCATTCAGCAGCGTCCCGGAATTCGACGTGCTGCTTCCGTGATGGCCGGCTTCCAGGACGTCCGCCGAAAGGCTGATGCCCGTCCCGCAGATTTCATTTTCCGACGTCTCCTGGGCATCGCCCGTGAAAAGGAAACGGCTGCTGCCGCAGGTCACCAGCACGCAGAGGGAATTATCATTTTCCTCTTCATGACTGTAGTTTGTCGGACCGACGACCGTGAAACTGATGCTCCCCATGTTATAGCTGTCGCCGACTTTCGGCACGACGGGGACAATGCTCTTCTGCGATTCTATGTCCTTCAGCGACTGATACACGCTGGTCGTGCCCGCATATCCCGGCTCCAGCATTTCGGATACCGTAAAGACGTGCAGCGCGCCAACGATTCCGTTGATGTGGTCGTCATCAAAATGCGACGCGATCACATAGTCGAGCGTGCTGATGCCCTGCTTCTTCAGATAGGATACGACGAAGGAAGAATGGTCGCGGTCGCCGCCGTCCATCAGCAGGAAATGCCCATCCGACTCGATCAGCGTCGAATCGCCTTCTCCGACATCCAAAAAATGAACCGTCATTTGTTCTGCTCCGGATGTCCTGTCCAGCACATCTGACTGAGCCGATGCAGCTGCTGATTCAGACTGCACTTCGGGCTGCGATGCCGTCTTTGACGCTGTCGTTTTCTGCGATTCCGCCGAAGACATTTCCGCCTCATTTGATCCGGCAGATTCTGAAGCTGCCGGGTTCGGGGAAATATTTTTCGTCACAGAGGAAAAGAATGCGGAAGTTTTTCCGCATCCTGCAAGCATCAGGATAACCGCCAGAATAAAGCAGATTGTTCTTTGTTTCTTCATGATTTCCTATACCTGATCCGGAGTTTCCCGGTTTTTTTTCTTTGATGTCTGTTTCAGTTTCTCTTTATCATATGCTCTCATCGGATATTTTCACCGTTTGTTAGAAATATCTTCATACACTGGACACACTTTTCATTTATCATATGTCTTGTAAGATCAATAAAGAAAACAACTTCATAACCTTTTTCTTTTTCATACTCCTTCCCTTTATAAATCGAGACCGTCCTGCCAACGGTCTCTTTTTATGTCCGGTGATCCGCCGTCAGGGCATAGCTTTCGTCGATCATGACTCCTATGTCTTTATCCGGAATCGTGCCATCCAGGATGATAGAATTCCAGTGTTCCTTATTCAAATGGTACGCGGGCTGCACTGACTTGAAGGCATCCCTCCAGAAATAGCGGGAGTCCGGGCTGCATTTCACATTGATCCATACCCGTCCATCCCTGTCGAAGATCCAGGCAAATACTTTCCGGTTTTCCCTGTGGCGCATCACGCACCAGTTCGGGTCATGGAACGGATAATCTTCAAATACATTGGGATAGCCCAGACAGAATTTTACAGCCTCTTTGCGCGTTTTCATCAGCCCTTCTCCTCATCCAGCGTTTCAATCAGAAAGCTCACCGGCCGAAATCCGTCATTGCAGGAAATCATGGCAGACTTCTTGTTCTTCATCCACCCGTCGAAGAAGTCTTCCCCTCCGTGCGCCAGCGTCATGACAAATGAAGACATGCTATCCCAGGCGCTTTCACACATGCCCTCCGGACGGCGGCCGCCTTCCGACAGAAAGACCTGCCCCTCCTGCAGATCACAGGCATGGGAAATCGGGTTCTCATATTTCGAAGAAAGATCCGGATATGAAGCTTTGCGCATGACGGTGATTCGAACTTTATACATCATTTATCCTTTCAGAAGAGCCATATAACTTTTCCCCTCAATGATAGTGAGTTATCTGCAGTAACCTTTCTCTTCTTCTGCTCCCGGATAATCCTTATTTCTCGATGGCATCCTGCAGCATTTTCTGGTACTGCTTCTTCACTGCCGCAGGCGATATGATCTTTATCTTCCCTACGAACTGAAACACCCAGCCATAGAATACCGGGCTTGCGGCCACTTTGACCTTCGCGCGGAATTTATCCAGTCTGACTTTCTTTGTCTCGACTTCTTCCCCAAACTTATCAATGATTGTCTTCATCAGAGTATTTTCGCATTCCAGCGTCACTGTAACTTCATCGCCGCAGAACATCTCAAAGAATTCCTTTCCGTATTCAGCGGCATCGAATCCTTCCGGCGCCGGCACTGCCTGTTCATCCAGAATCTCTGTATTTACCATCCGGTCCACACGGAACTGGATAATTCCTTCGTGCTTCTCCGAATAACCGATAAGATAGTAAAAATCATTGCTCCAGAACAATGCATACGGACTGTTTACATACACCTCACCGTCATGCCGCAGTATGATTTTCTTATCCGGTGTATATTCCTCATAATTAAACCTGATCTTCTTTTTCGCATTAATCGCATCTGTAATACTATTCACCACATAGTATATCTTCTCATTGCTCGGCTTTACACGGCCGGCAGTGTATAAATGACGAACCAGATCAGAGGACTGATACTGACTTGCAAGTTTCGTAAGCTTCCGGATCATTTTACGGCTCTTCTCATCCGTGATAAAACGGGAGGACATGACCGCATCAATCAGGAGTTTAAGTTCCGGCAGTTCAAATTCGCGCTCACCGAAATAAAACGAACTGTGGTTGGTATGTACCGTTTCAATATCATATCCGGCCTGTACGAGCGTGTCGATGTCATCCTTTACCGTCTTGCGGTGGACCGGAATACCGCGTTTCGTGAACCAGTCAATGATCTCATTTGTCGACATCACATGCTGATCATCCGTATTTTCATAAAGAAGCCTCAGCATGTAGAGAAGGCGGCCCTTTTTATTAACATTTTCAATTTTTTTTGTACGCATCAATTACCTCCATCATAGGCTCTGCTGCGAATTAAATGAACCATCTCGTAATAAAAAAAGCCTCTGCCATCTGGTAGAGGTTGACTGCAACTGGCTACCATCCTTGCGGAACAGGTCCTAAGTAGTTTTGCGGCCCAGTCTTTCGGCTGGTGTGCTTATGATCGATATCGAATACTGCAGGAATACAGCTTGTAAAATGATTATAACATAACGATGCAGAAAATACTGATATTTCGTCCATTTCCCGCCTGCTGGCCAAAATTTATTCCACAGAACAGCAGGTGCGGTATTTCAAATGCCTTTATCTATCCAGTCTTTCCACACATCAGGCCGGTATCCAAGAGAAGACTGTTTCCCGTTTCTCACCACCGGTGTTTTAATGATCTGCGGATTTGCAAGAATCTTATCGAGCTTGTCCTCATCTGCCGTATATTTAATCAAGGCCAGCAGGTTCTGATCTTTGCCGTCCCAGTCGACCAACTTTTCCATGCCGCCGTTTCCTGCTGCGACAGATTCAAACTCTCCCTTGCTCATGCCCTTTTCCCGCATGTCAATGAACTGATACCGGATGCCGCGCTCCTTAAAAAAGCGTTCCGCTTTCTTTGTATCGTTGCATTTCTTTGTCCCGAATATCTGGATATTCATATGCTTCATCCCTCTCCTGCCTGCTGTATTCTATATTATACTGAATCGGGCTTATAAGGTATAATTCTGATTTCAAGATATGGATGCCATTCAAAGCGGAACTGCATCTGGTTTTCAATATCGATTCTTCCGATTTTAAAATGACCGGGTCAGGAAATATATTTCAGTCCCCAGTTCGCAATAGCATTGAAGACAGGGAGCAGATCTTTTCCCTTGTCCGTAAGCGAGTATTCGACATGCGGCGGAATCTCGTTGAACTGTTCTCTGTGGATCAGGTCATTGTCTTCCAGTTCCCGCAAGGCATTTGTGAGAGCTGTGTTGGTAACATTTCCCAGCATCTTCTTCAGTTCTCCGAAACGCATGGGAGCCTTGATGCAGAGTTCATAGATGATCTGCAGCTTCCATTTTCCCTGCAGCATGGAAATGACCGGAGTGACGGGGCAGTTTCCGTTTTCTGTCAGGATGATACTGCTCACCAGCTTGCTGAATTCTTTGAATGAAAGAGATGTGTTCTTTTTTAATTTTTCCATGCGGGCCTTCTTTGCAGTACAGTATACTTTATGTACTATGTTAAAACAATTTGCGTACTTGTAAGTATTTATATGTTAAGTATAATAAAACTATCAAGTAAATACAACAGCGATTTATCAATTTGAAAACGGAGGAATCAGAAAATGAAGAATTACAGCAAAGTAAGTGTACCTGCAGGGGAGGCAAGAGTTGAGCTTCATGACAAGCTGCAGCTGACCGGTGCAGAGGTAAGTGTGAATACACTCCCGGCCGGAGCAGGTGTTCCTTTTGTTCATTCTCATAAGAAGAATGAGGAAATCTATGCCATATTGGCAGGAAAAGGCAAGGCAGTCATTGACGACGAGGAGATTGAACTTAGCGCCGGAGACTGGATCAGAGTGGCACCTGAAGGAAAGAGACAGTTTTCGGCAGCGGCTGACAGTTCTGTCACTTATGCCTGCATTCAGGTAAAAGCCGGCTCGCTGGAAGGTTATACTGCGGGCGATGCTGTGATGTAAAAATAAGATGGCGGCCATTGCCTGGCCGCCATTGTTTCTGTTATCCGTTTATGGCTCTGCTTTAATCAAAAGATAATCTCATTAATACAAGTTCCTGCCAGCCTGTATAGCGTGAATGAAAGCCTCTTGGATTGCGGCCGTATTCCCTGAACCCAAAGCTTTCATACAATGCAATTGCGCTGCTGTTTTCCGCGACAGCTTCAAGTTCCAATTGCCTGTATCCCGCATCTTTCGCGCACTCAATGCACGCCTCTGTCAAGGCGCGCCCTATCCCCAATCCCCAAAATTCTTTTTCAACGCTGATTCCGAATTCGGCACGGTGCCTGATTTTTTCTCTTGAGCCGACGGAAGAAAATCCTGCCAATCCTACGATTTTGTCATCTATTACTGCGCAAAGTTCTGCTTCTGAAGGACTTGTTTCTTTGCCCGAAAGAAAATCCGCTTCTTCTTCAACACTGAAGCTTTTCTCATCCGGATAGGAAAGAAGAAAATCCGTTTCTGCATGAACCTTATTAAAGCTGTCAAGCACAGCCTTTGCATCGATGCCTGCCGTGTTTCGAAGGAGGCATGCTCTGCCATCTTTAAGAGCTATCTCCTTACTGTATTTCATGCAATACCTCCATCTCATCAAATGAATAATTGTCGAAGTCTTATTCTAAGCTGCAGACTTTCCTGCCGAGTTCATAAGCATGCTGCAGGTCAATCGGAAACTGAACATCTCGCTGCTTTATTTTATGCTCCAGGTCAAAGACGCCTGCGTAAAGGCGGACTGGATATTCCGTTTATGTTTTTAATGAACTCGCTTCTGGGTGTAAACGGCATCGTATGGGCAACGCCGATTGCCGATTTCAGTGCAATGACGGCAGCAGTCTGTTCCTGCAAATCAATAAAAGTAAGGTCTGCTTCCCGCAAATGCTTTGAGATTATTTGGGAAGATTTTCCCGCGTTGTTTCCAGGCTGAATGCATCTGCATTCATCATATGGTCATTTCGATCTGATTTCCTTCTCCATCCAATATGCAGCTTTCATAGTATCCGTCACCGGTTGTCCGCGGACCGCTGATGACTTCGTATCCTGCAGCCTTGATCCGGTACGTCAGTTCATCTACTTTTTCCTTATTTCCAAGACTGAAAGCCAGATGCGCATATCCGGTCCGGCTCAGGTTCTTTACCTGATCCGGCATCTCCGGCTTCTTCATGATTTCCAGACGGGCTCCGTCTTCAAATGTCAGGAAATAAGACCGGAACCCGGTCTTTTCATTATGATATCCGCTGTTTGCCTTCGCATGAAAATATTGGATAAAGAATTCCCTTTCTGCCTCAAGATCGTTCACATACATCGCCGCATGCTCAATCTTCATTTATGCTCTTTCTCCCATTTTTTCATGGCTTCAAGGTCAGCTTCGTCAATCACCCGGTTTCCATGATAATATTTCATATCCTCTTCGTTGAACTCCCGATAGACACGGCACGGATTCCCGAAGGCAATGACATTGGCCGGGACATCCTTCGTGACAACGCTGCCGGCACCGATGATGGAATTGTCCCCGATACTTACTCCCGGAAGAATTGTCGCATTGGCACCGACCCAGACATTCTTTCCAAAAGTCACTTTATCGCAGTACATGAGTTCCCTGTACTTTGGGATGACCGGATGGGATACCGTTGCAACGGAAACGCCGGGCCCGAATTCACAGCGGTCTCCGATCTCAATCTCTCCGTCATCGATGAAGGAGCAGTCCACATTCACGTAGACGTAATCGCCCATTTTGATATGCCGCCCATAGCAGAAATAAATCGGCGGCTCGATCCAGGCAAGCGTCTTCTTTCCGAAGATTCTCTTCATCAGGAAATACCGGTGCAGAAGACCGAGCTTTGAGGAACCGGTCCGGTTGTAGGCACGCATACGCGATTTCGCCTGCGCCCTCTCACGGGGCATGCCCTCACAGTAATCGGAAAAGAGCATGCCATTCGCTATTCTCTCCTTCATCGTCATGTCTGTTGTTCTCCTTTCTAACCGATAAGGCGGGAATGTACAATAAAGAAAAACGGATAAATGATTTCAATTTTTCACTGTTTCAGCAGCTGCATCGCCTCCAAGGATCTGCATGAATTCCTCACCCGTGATGGTCTCGTGCTCATAAAGGTAAGCCGCCAGCTCATCCAGCTTCTCTTTGTGCTCTTCCAGGATTTTCTTTGCCTTGTCATGCTGTGCCTTCACGACGGCCACGACCGTCTCATCAATCTTCCTTGCCGTTTCCGGTGCACAGGAAAGGGAAGTGTCCCCGCCCAGGTAAGCGTTCGTCTGGGTCTCAAGCTCTACCATGCCGATGCTCTCATCCATGCCGTAGCGGGTTATCATGGCACGGGCAAGCTTCGTAGCCTGCTCGATATCATTGGAAGCACCCGTTGTGATGGAATGGAAAATGACTTCTTCTGCGCAGCGTCCGCCTGTCAGCGTCGCAATCTTATTCAGGATTTCTTCCTTGCTCATCAGGTATTTTTCTCCCTCATCCACCTGCAGCGTGTAGCCCAGGGCGCCCGAAGTGCGCGGGATGATGGTAATCTTCGTGACCGGCGCGGAATGCGTCTGGCAGGCGGCAACCATCGCATGTCCGATTTCATGATAAGCCACGATATGCTTTTCTTCATCCGAAAGGACGCGGCTCTTTTTCTGGTAGCCGGCGATGACCGTCTCGATGCTCTCCTGCAGGTCCTCCTGCGTCACAATCTGTCTTCCTTCGCGCACGGCCCGGAGTGCCGCCTCGTTCACGATATTCGCCAGATCGGCACCGGATGCTCCGGCGGCCGTTTTGGCGATCGATGCGAAATCGACATTGTCCGAGATTTTTATTTTCTTTGCATGAACCTTCAGGATGGCAATACGTCCCTCCAGATCCGGCAGTTCCACAGGAATCCTGCGGTCAAAGCGTCCCGGTCTTAAAAGAGCCGGATCAAGCACATCCGGCCGGTTCGTTGCCGCCAGGATAATGACGCCCTTGGAAGGATCGAAGCCGTCCATCTCCGTCAGCAGCTGGTTCAGCGTCTGTTCCCGCTCATCATTTGTCGAAAGCCCGCCTGCATCCCGTTTCTTGCCAATTGTATCAATCTCATCGATAAAGACGATGCAGGGTGCATTTTTCTGGGCCTGGTCAAAAAGGTCCCTTACCTTGGACGCGCCCATGCCGACGAACATCTCGACAAATTCAGACCCGGCAATGGAGAAGAAAGGCACGCCGGCTTCGCCTGCAACCGCTTTGGCAAGAAGCGTCTTGCCTGTTCCGGGAGGGCCGACCAGAAGGGCGCCCTTCGGACACTGGGCACCGATTGCCTGGTATTTCTGCGGCTCATGCAGATACTGGACCAATTCTTCGAGGAGCGCTTTTGCTTCCTCTTCGCCTGCGACATCCGCAAATTTAATGCTGGTCGTCGAAGGCACATAGACCTTGGCGCTGCTCTTTCCGAAAGACATGAAGGGGTTTCCTGACCCGCCGCCCATCTTCTGCGTCGCCGAACGCATGAGGAACTGCCACAGGAAATAAAAGATGACAAGCGGCAGGATCCAGGTCAATAAGAAGGAGAGAACCGGGTTTGTCGTCGTTACGATCCGGTCGAACTTGCAGCCGGATTCCAGAAGCCTGTTGACAAGATCCGGATCGTTGAATGTAGCCGTCCGGTAATAGGAAGGAGGCGTCGACGTGTCCGTAAAATAGATATAATCACTGTTCATCTGGACAGTTGCGATCTTCTTGTTCGTCGTCATGTCGAGGAAGGTACTGTAATCGACATCCTGGATCTGATGCTCAAAGAGCGCCGGAATAATCAGGAAATTGAGAAGAATGGTAATGACTGCTACTATAATGCAGTAAGTGATGATCTGGTTCTTCGGTTGCTTCGCCTGTTTCATCCGTATTCCTCCTTTTTTTTCTATTATATCTTTTTCCAGCATGATTGGAGGAACAAATACTGCAAAGTGTCTATCTTACGATTGTCATTCCGCTCTTCATTGCGGTAGAAAATGAATTCAGCCAATACCGGGGGTCAGAACTTCCTCTTCATTTGCCTGAAATAAAAAGATTTATTGTCTACAGCCCTCATCGTTGCCAGGATTCCATCCAAGTGATCATATTCGTGCTGCAGGAGTTCCGAATAATCTCCCTCCAGGTGCATTTCCCGAGGCTGCATGTCGGCATCAAGATACCGGATATCCGCACGCCGATATCTTGAAACGCGAACCATAAGTCCGGGAAAAGACATGCAGTCATCCATGAGTTCATATTTCTCCGAGTCCGGAAAAGTCAGTATCGGATTGATGAATACATAAGGCCTGTTATCAAACATATAAAGCAGGCGCTTCTGTACACCGATCTGCGGTGCCGCTACCGCACGTCCTGCTCCATGAACCTTTCTGTACTCCATCAGGGTATCGTGCAGATCCGTTACCCAGCCGGCAATCCGAGGTACGTCAGCTTCCGTGACTTCCGTGCTGGTCTCATACAGCTTTGGATCGCCAAGCAGCAAAATTTCTCTTATCATAATCTTCTTCCTTCTTAATGGCATGACTCGTTGCCCATTGAAATTGACAGTTCCATCATCTTGACCTGCGGGCAAGATGCATCGCTCGCAAAAGAGCTCGCTCAATTCATATTTGTCACTGTCTTTTTCAGTCAAATTATATCATATATCCCCATAAAAAATGCCGCCTCATAATTGAAGCGACATTACGCGATTTCTTCTAGCTTGTTCATTTCAATATTTTTACAATCATACTTTCTTCGGCATCCGGCAGTGTTTTATGCATGTGTTCCAGAATTCTTTCAAAAGAATCCTCCGGCCTTTCCCGATAGGCTCCCCTGCAGTTATTCTTTCCAAGCCAGTCTTCACTTACTACATATCGTGCAATACCCCAGCCATATTCATTCCCGTTTTTATCTATCTGATTCTCAAATGTCTGAACCGTAATATAAGTCTGCATCTGAAGACGCGTTATGACCGTTTCAAATCCTGTATTTCCGCCTTTGCGGTAATTGCCAAAAGCCTTGAGTTCCTTTGACAGGCAGCTTCCGTGTTCTGTAAGATAATTCATGATCTGCTTGTCTTTTCTTGCCGCCAGGCCGTCTTCATATCTTGCATCAAAATCATATCCGTCCCGCCGGTAATTCGCCAGATATTTGTACCATTTTTTGCTTACATAGCCTGCCTTATTATGGAAAAGCTTTCCATAGGCAATATTCCTTCCCTGTGCGATTTCGCCTTTCCATTCCCATGGCCCGTTTACTCCGTCAACAAACCAATATTCTTTTGGCGTGCATTCTTCAACGGAAAAACCAGGAATTTCATTTGCAAAAAACGGCATAAAGCCGGTCTCTTCGACCAGCTTTGTAAGTTCTTCTGAATTGTGAAGAGTAGGAAATAACAACTTTTCCTCCTAAAAAGTACTTTGTATTTTCTCAAAATCTCTCGGATCCACCCGGCACCCACATACGCATCTCTTCCCGCAGATTGATTACTCTGTCGCTGTCTGTCCGGAATGTGCCGTCGCCGTTTGCATGCAAGGTAGGCAGGAACTCTTTCGTTTTATCTACCCAGAGCTGATTGCATTCGAGGATAACCAGACCGTATTTTTCGATGTAATCGATCACCCGGCACTCCAGCCCTGCAATGCATTCGCAGATAAGCGGTGCCTTAGCCGAAGTGCCTTCGAATGGCGTAAGTGAGAATTCTGTGAATTTATCAATTTCCCTGCCCGAACAGGTTCCTATCCCCACAACCTTCTCCGCCATATCCGCAGAAGGAATGCAGATGCCGCATTCCTTTGTCTGCATCATGGTTTTGAAAGAGCTGTTCCACACACCTGTTGATATGGCTATGCGGCAATGCTCCGAATAGTCGATTGCCATCATCCAGCTGATCGTGCAGATATTATCCTTCTGTCCGTCTCTTGTCGTAAGCAGGACGACCGGACCGGGCTCAATATAGGTAAATGCCTTCTGGAGCTTGTCCTTTTCAAGCATTTCTTCCTACCTCCTATCATCAATCAGGGACATCGCCATAACTGCCGCAAGGACAGCTTCCCTTATTTTCTTCATCGCTTTACTTCAGAATTTCGTATGCGGATTCGACCTCCGCGATATACATCACGGAAAAGTCCTTGGATGGAAATGATTCATCTGCCACTTCAGCATCAAGGAAATTTCCCTCTTCCAGCTGCTGCCTGAAAAATGGCCTGCATAGAAGGACATACTTTCCTTCCGTATAGGTCGGCTGTCCGTCGATATCCGTAAGCGTAAGTCCGGAACTTTTGATCTTATCCGGCTCATCCGCTCCGGAATGACTGCCGAGATATCCAAGAGCCTTCCTGACATCCGCATCGCTGAAATCAAAAAAGGTCAACGTGAACCGTCCGCTCGCATCGATGAATTTCTTCGTGTAGCGCTGCGGGCGGATATAGACTGTCACTGTTTTTTTATTACAGACATTGCCAAATCCGCCCCATGCAGCTGTCAGCGTATTTGCCGCACTCTTTTCTGCAGCACTGACCAGGAACCAGTTCTCCTCGAACATCGTCATAGGGTTTACATGCTTCGCAATTTCTCCCGGTTCCATTTTTCTTGTTTTCATGAAAATTTCCTTTCCGCCTCATACAGGCATTCCATATATGTTTGCTTCATCTGTAAGACTTCTCATAGATTTCAAGATAATCGTCATCAGAGAGCGGAAGCGGATCTGCCGTGATGTCTCCGCCGAGCACCTTGTGTATCATCCCGGGGAACTTCTTCAGTTCTTCCTTCGTGATGCCGTTATCGCTCATCTTAAGATCCGCGCAGCCCACAACGGCGATCAGGCTGTCAAGCGCTTGAATGAAGTCCTTCCCGGAAGACGGATTTTCTGCGCCCATCGCTTTTGCCATCCGGATCATAGGGCCTTCGGCCGCTTTCCTCTCGGCGAAGAAGTCAAAATAGGCATGGCTGATCATGATCAGGCCGGCTCCATGGACCAGGCTGTCATGGAAGCTTCCCATGACATGCTCCATCGTGTGTTCCGAAGTGCAGAGCATATAGTAGCCGGCAAGGGTGTTCGCCAGCGCCATATTTGCCCTGGCCTCTTTATCGTTCCCGTCCCTGTATGCCCTGGGAAGGTTCGCCGCAATCAATTCGATCGCCTTCAGGGCGAACATTTCTCCCATCGGATGTTCTTTCGTATTGACGACGCTTTCCGCCGCATGGAAGAAGGCATCCATGCCCTGGTATGCCGTGAACCTCGGGGAAACGCTCATCATCAGGTCGGAATCGACGACGGAGATCGTCGGGAACATGGAATAGAAGAAGATTCCGGTCTTCTCATTGACTTCATCATAGGAAATGACGGAGGCCATATCCACTTCGCTGCCGGTGCCCGCCGACGTCGTGATGCATATGATCGGAGCCGCCGGATTTTCCGGGTTCTTCTTGCCGCCATTTTCGCTCAGGGAATAATCCCAGATGTCCCCGCCGTTCGTCATCATCAGCGCGATGCATTTGGAGCAGTCCATGACGGAACCGCCGCCCAGCGCCACGATGAAATCGCAGCCTGTATCCTTTGCCTTCTTCGCCCCGTCCATGACATTGTCTCTGGTAGGATTCGGACGGATCTCGTCAAAAAGCTCATGCTCTACGCCCGCAAGCTCCATTTCCTTCTCGACCCGGGCAAGGTAGCCATACTTCTTTGCGGACTGACCATTCGATGTGGCGATCAATGCCTTTTTTCCGGGGAGCTTCTCATTTCTCAAATGATTCAGGGCACCCGCCCCGAACAGAACCCTGGTCGGCATGTCGAATACGAAATTGCTGTACATAATAAAATCCTCCTGTAAGAAAGAAAGTCATCTTTTCCTGATGCTGACTTTATTCTACAGAAGGACTGTCCCGGTTTCAGTGGCAATTCTTATGTTTATTAGTGGTATATCTTTATGTGTGCCCTATCTTCCATCCCGGACAAACTGCCGGGGCGTCTTCCCGTAATAATCCCGGAACGCCTTATGGAAGTTGCTCTTGTCGGTGTACCCGACCATCGGGACGATCTCCTCGATTGACAGGTCGGTATTCCGCATCAGGAAAACGGCACGTTCCATCCTCTGTGACAGCAGTATGTTGGAAAATGTCCTTCCCGTTTTCTTTGAAAGCCTGTCCGAGATATAGGCTGGATGATACCCGAACTCAGAAGAAAGCATCCCAAGCGTCACATGGTCGAGGTGTTCCTCCATATAGCGTTCCATCCTTCCGATCACATCTTCATTTTCCGGCCCATCACCGGATTTCCTGAACTGCCGTGCCAGCATCATGACCAGCGTCTGCGTCATGGGCTTCAGGATTGCCTGCGTCCCCGCATTCTTATTGGCGTACTCTGCAGCCATCAGCTCGATCTGCGTCCGGATGGAACCGTCCTGCAGATTCTCAAGATGGATGAATTCATCGGAAAAGCTGTTGATCTTCGGATCCAGGAAGAAATGGAGCAGCCTCCGGTCGGCGGATACCGTTTGCAGGAAGCTCCGGTAAAAGACCTCTTTCCTGATCAGCACGCCGATGATGACGATGTCCTTATTTCCCGCACCATAGAGGGCATAGCCGGAAAACGGCTGGCCGATATAGCATTCATTCTCCCTGACCGTCACATGGTTGTCAAACCGATAGCTCTGGGCCCCGTAATCTCCCGTATAAGCGTAATTGATGAAGAAGAAATCCTGCCTGTGGAATTTCTCATGGATTTCCTTTCCCTTGAAAACACAGACCATGATATCTTCATCAGAATCCCCTAGCCACTGGGAAATCAGTTCTTTCCGCTTCCCGATCCTGTGCTCCTCAAAATTCCAGTTCAGGTTCGGGAAATCAGCTCCAAGCTTTTCTATGGATTCTGCGACTGATAAAACACCCAATATGAGCAGCCTCCTGTGAAATCGCACCCGTTGCACTTTTTGTTTACACATATTGTAACTGATGCCTTCGAAACGGTAAATATGATCTGAACAAAAACTGCACCTGGTAAATAAATTATTTGCATCAGCACCGGTAAAACAAATTCTTCCAATAACACATGGCAGTTAAATGAATATTCAATAGAATAATGTTATAATCAACTGTTAAAAAAACAGGGTGGAAACGCAGCAAAAACCTTGTTACGGTTTTGTTGTGGGTCGCAGGCTAAGATAAGTACGTAATCCGGCCGGAGACAAAGACGGGTACCGTCAGTCTTCCGGTATGAATCGTAAAGGATGAAGGATCAGATATGCGAAAGATGCTCTCAACGATTTTCGGGCTTATATGTGTGCTGATTTTTATCGTGCATTCTTTTTATGCATCCGGGCTCATGTTCGGATTCTTTACGTTAACACCCATACTGCTGATTCTCGGAAGAATCCTGATTACGTGTCTTATGATCCATGTCATTCTCAGCCTCCCGTTCGTGCTCGTGAAGCTGCTCAAAGGAGGACGGCTTTATATCCGTCTGAACAGGACATCCCTTATCCAGTATGCGGCAGGACTGCTTTTGCTTGTCTTCGCTTTTTCCCATATATTTTATCTTGTCCATCAGCCGGAACCCTGGTCCTGTACATTGATCATCCTGACGATGGCAATGGCAGGAATACATTTATTCATCGCTGTTCCGAAAAGTTTTATCACGCTGGGATGGTTGCGTGAAGATACGGATCTGAAGAAGGCAAAAATCGTTGCCGTTTTCGCAGGGATCCTGCCGACCATATTGTCAATTGCTGCATTTCTTACCTATTATCCGAACTATTTCAGAGGCTGACAATGGAACTGCTGATTATCGGCTGCGGTCTTGCAGGCATATCCGCGGCAATTGAAGGAGCAAAAAGAGGATACGGAATCACGCTGATTTCCCCGTATCCGCCGGAACGCGCGCAGTCTGTCATGGCTGCAGGCGGGATTAATGCGGCGCTGAATACAAAAGGGGAAGACGACTCCGTAGAACAGCACTTTGACGACACCATGAAATCCGGTGCCGGCTTATCAGATGAGGCGGCTGTCCGCGGGCTGACGGAGCATGCACCGGAATTAATCCGGGAGCTCGCAAAAGAAGGAGTCGTATTCAGCCGGGACGAAATGGGGAACCCGGATCTTCGGTATTTCGGAGGTCAGAAAAAGAAACGGACCGTTTTCTCCAAGGCCGGAATCGGCAAGCAGCTCGTGAACGGACTTCACGGAGTGATGCTTCGCTATTGTGCGCAGGGGAAAATCAGGACCCTGGAGAATACAAAGTTCATCGAATGCATCCTGAAGGACGGGCATTATGCAGGAATCCTTACAGAAGATATGATTACCGGGGAAATTTCCTACCGGACATCCGACGCGCTGATTGTCGCAAGCGGAGGCCTGAACGGATTGTTCGGCAAGACGACCGGATCCAGTGTAAACGACGGTTCCGTCACGGCTTCGCTTTTTGCCTCCGGCATAAAAGCGGCTAATCTGGAAATGATCCAGTATCACCCTACGACGATTGAGACGCCGCAGAAACGGATGCTGATTTCGGAAGCCGCACGGGGCGAAGGCGGCCGCCTCTTCACGATGCGGGACGGCCGGCCCTGGTATTTCATGGAAGACTGGTATGGGGAGCATGGGAATCTTATGTCCCGCGATGTCGTCTCTCAATGCATCTATAAGGTATGCGATGAAATGAACCTCGGACTTGACGGAAAGAAACAGGTCGGCCTTGACCTGACGCATCTGGACGAGGGTACGGTTCATGAAAAACTTGCGGAAGTGACGGATGTCTGCCGGACATTTCTTAACATCGACCCGTTAAAGGAATATATCCCGGTCTACCCGGGGATTCATTACTTTATGGGCGGGGTGTACGTTGACAGTGGACATCGTTCGACCCTGCCCGGCCTGTATGCCGCAGGTGAATGTGCCTGCCTGTATCACGGTGCAAACCGTCTCGGAGGCAACTCAACGCTTGGTGCCATTTACGGCGGACAAACTGCCGTACAGACGGCAGGTGCCGATCAGCTTACATGCATTCATGCAGACGAGGAAGCGGACGATGAAATCCGTCGTCTCACAAAGCGGTGCCATATTGATTCATCCGGTGAGAAGCCCTCCGTTTTCCTTAAAAGCCTGCAGGATGTCATGAATGAATCCATGGGAATCATGCGCACGGAGACAAAACTCACAGAAGCGGTTTCAAAGCTTACGGAAATGAAAACACGTAAGATTTCTTATCGAAGCGGACACATCAGTGAAGCACTGGCAGCGGAAAACCTGCGGCTGCTCGGAGAGGCGATGTGCCGCAGCGCCCTGGAACGCAGGGAAAGCCAGGGGAGCGCAGATGCGGAAGGACTATCCGGAACGCGATGATGTGCACTTCAGGAAGACAATGGCTGCTTTTTACTGCAAGGGAGAAATTTCAATCACCGCGGAAGAAGTCGGGAGGATGTTTTATGACAGCAGCAGTCCGGATTAAGCGGAACGGAGGGTTTAAAACCTATCAGGTTGAATATACGCCTGATACGACGATTGCAAAAATCCTCGATGAAATCAATGAAACGGAAGAAGACCCGATCGCCTGGGACTGCAGCTGCCGGCAGAAGATGTGCGGAAACTGCGCCATGCTGATTAACCGCCGCCCTGCCCTTGCCTGCATCACATTTCTCAAAGATCTCGGAAACGTGATTACGCTGGAGCCCTCTGAGCAAATTCCCGCTGATCAAAGACCTGAAAGTAGACCGAAGCAGGATGATCGAGCTGAGGAAGATTTTGAATGTATATCCGGAAGAAGGTGCAGATGCCGACTGGCAAGAACATGACCGGCAGTATCTGGCAGCCTCCTGTCTTTCCTGCGGCTGCTGCCTGGAAGTCTGCCCGAACTATAACGGCAGGGATCTGTTCGGGAGGTGCGGCCCTTTCCAACAGCATGTTCAAGGAAATCAGCCAGGAGAGCAATCCCGAAAAACGCAGGGAACGGACCAGGGTATATAAGAAAACCCAGTTCAGGGACTGTACGAAATCACTGTCATGCGTAACTGTCTGTCCGATGTCGCTTCCTATGGCATCTACATTTTCCAGACTCAATGCCTGTGCCTTTGGACAAATGAAAAGAAAACCGTAAAGAGCATGACATTCAATTCATCAGCCAACCTCTATGACAGTGCTTCTTTCGGGCAGTTCCTGACGCACTCCATGCAGAGGATGCATTCCGTGCCGTTCTTCCGGTTTCTGGATGGATTCATGACATCGACTTCCATCGGGCAGACCCGGGTACATTTCCCGCAATGGATACACTTGGCTGCATCCGGCTTGATCCGGATCAATGAAAAATAGCTCATCGGCTTCAGGAATACGGTGATCGGGCATAAATATTTGCAGAAGGCCCTGTTGTCTTTCAGGAGAAATGCCAGCACGATTCCTGCCGCGTAGTAAATAATGTTTCCCGCAATAAAGGCAGTAAACATGATGCGATCAAGTCCCGGGATCTGCAGAAGGAAAAGCGCCGCGACAAAGATCAGCGATATGCCGAAAGTCAGTATCCTGAGCCAGCCAAGGCCTTTTCTTCTCTGCCCGGCAGGCGTCTTGTACGGCAGCAGATCAAGGATCATGGCCGTCCAGCATGCATAGCCGCACCAGCCTCTCCCAAAGATCAGCGGGCCGAAAATTTTCGCCACGGCGTAGTGGATGGTGGCAGCTTCAAACACTCCGGAAAATAAATAGAACCAGAATCCCTCGATCTGCATATTCTCATGGCAGATCAGACCCAGGTAAACCAGCATGTAAGAGCCGACGGCGAACTGGATAAAATGCCTGGCATATTTATATTTCTTCACAAACAGGAACAGCCCGATGGAGATGCAGCAGCCTATATAGGAAAAGTTGAAAAGATAGAAGATGTTATGCAAGGCAAGCCATAGGATCACCGCCACGGCCTCAAAGATCAGGAACATCAGAACCGGTATGCGATACTTCTTCATTTCCCCATATCCATTCTTTCGATTTTAAAAATGACCGGCCTGGTTCCGTCATTGCGGCAGAAAATGAACTCATCCCCTATGTTATAGCAGGGACATTTTCCGCTGTCAGGTACTGCACAGTATTGTTCCTGCAGTTCCGGAAACAGCTTTTTATCCAAGACCGTGACCTTTACCTGATATTCCATAATCGTTTTCTCCTTTACAAGGCAATTCAGCAAATACCGGGTGTCACATTTGTATGATTTTAGTATATCATCCATTCCCTTGGAAAAACTATTTTCTTTCGTATGTGACCCAACCGGTCTATTCCTGCATTTCACCCCTTGTTTTCGGCCACTCACGCCGAAACTGTAGACAGCAGATTCATCCGGATATTATAATCCAGCTGTCGACAGAAAGAGAGGTGCTTCATTTGAAAACAGAAATCAGGATATCCCCTGACATCACGGAACCTTATGCTGTCATCTACGCAGGGAAATGACGGATGAGATTTCTTCATTGGCAGAAATGCTGAATCATGTGAAAGGAAATGTCCTCACCGCATTTGATAAAGAACGCATCATCATCCTGAAACCGGAGGAAGTCTATCTTGTACGTGTGGAGGACGAAAAGACGATGGTTTATGGAAAAGAGGATTCCTACATCTGGACAGCGTGGAGCCGTCCATGAGCGGCATGATGCTTTTAAAACTCAAAAACGGCATGAAGGATTATGTATCCAGAAAATATCTGCCGTCACTGAAAAATTATCTCGGAATCTAGGAGGCTGTTATGAAAAAGAATGTATTCAGGACAGTTTTTATGGGGATGGGAATCGGCCTGTCCATATTTGCCTTAACCGGCATCATTTTCAATATCCTGTATCAGGGAGACTTTGTGCTGCATAACTGGTCCTATACAAAAATGGCCGTCGGCAGCATGGCAGTAGGAATCGGCTTCTCCCTTCCTTCGATGGTCTACAGGAGCAGACGTCTTCCATTTGCGATGAAAATACTGATCCATATGGGAATCGGATGCACCGTCATGCTGGTCACTGCTGCTTATGTCGGATGGATTCCGTTTGAAGCCGGCTGGAAAATAAGTCTGGTCAGCGTCCTGTTCGAAATTGTCATTGCCTTCCTGATCTGGTTCGGATTTTCCCGTTATTATAAGAAACTGGCTGTGCAGATGAATGAAAAAATCAAGGAAAAGGGCAGCAAAGATAACACATGAACTATCAGCAGGCCCGCCTGATAGAAGGCACTTACATTCATCTTATATCACTCATTAATTTATGAGCAGCTCATAAATTTGCTGATATCTTCTATTTTCATAGCCATCGGATTATCCTATGCAGGAAGCAGAAAACCAATCCAAGGAGGAATCAGCAATGAATGTAAAAGCTTATCTTCAGGTAATCATGACTATTGACCCGGAAAATCGTGCAGCTGCAGCAAAAGTCTATACCGATTATCGCCAGCCGTTCCTTGATACCATCCGGGGCGCTATGACAAAAGAGCTCCTCATCCGTGACGAAGACGTCCAGGTCATCCACGGATTTGACAGCATGGAACACGCAAAGGCATATCTGGATTCCGAACTTTTCAAGACAAAAGTCTTCCCAGGCCTTCAGCCTACATGGGCTAAGGATCCCGATATCCGGTTCTACAGCGTTGCCTGACTATAATAAATGATATGTAAGTTCCGGCCTGCCAATCGGCAGGCCTTATTGTTAAAGACAACACTGCACTATTAAAGTTGCTCCACTATTAAAGCTCCACTATTAAATTTGATAGTTACTATGATTTTCCCGCATAAAATGTTATGCTTTCCTTCAGGAAAAGGAGGACACCATGTATCAGAAAAAACTCGAAGCCGACATTCGCTGTCCCCTTGAATATGGCCTTCAGGTCTTCGGCGGAAAATGGAAATCGCGGATTGTCTGCGTCCTAGCCGGGAAGGAATCCCTGCGTTACAGTGAGCTCCGCATGGAAATGGGAAACATTACGGATGCCGTCCTGGCCACGACACTGAAGGAACTGGCTGCAGATAAGATCATTTCACGCAAATCCTATGATGAGATACCTCCGCGTGTGGAATATATGCTGACCAAAAAAGGACAGTCTGTCGTGCCGATTCTGCAAAGCATCTGCCACTGGGCAGGACAGTTCGAAAAAGAAGATTCGGAAATGACTATGATACAATGCCGCCGCTGTGATTACCGCTAGCATATTTGTTTTTAATTACAGCTTTTCTATGTATCTGTTTTCAGTGCAGCTGCGCAGCCAGCTCAATCTCATCCTCATCACTGCAGCCTGTCGGCGTAAAGCCGGCTTTCAAGTAAAGCTTCATAGCAATCTGAATTAATCTTGTTTCCATTTACAATATCCTTTCTTCAAATCGGGATTTGCACATTTGTCGGTATTATTATAACTGAATAAAAGAGCTCCTTACCACTGAATTTTCTCAATGACAGGGAGCCTTCCTTTTCCTCATTTTTAGTTTAAAACAGCTGTCCCGGCAGTTTCAACTTTTTCTTCGGTGGAAATTCTTTGTCGAATTTCTCCACGTCAATGTCATCCACATAATATCCCTGCGGCGTCTGATATACGCCTGTAATATCATTGAGATATCCGGGGATCAGTTCCTTGCAGAGAAAAAATGACGCATCGGCATCTTCCGGAAGGTCATGATATCTGATGCCAAATTTGCCGGCATAATCAAATCCGCTCTTTCCGTAAAAGTCAATGTTGCCTTCAAGCAGAACTGCTCCGAAGCCAAGCCCTGCAGCCTTCTCCATAGAATAATCCAGCAGCACTTTTCCGTAGCCCCTGCTCTTTAATTCAGGAATAATACTGATAGGCCCCATTGTAAGGACATCTATTACTCTGCCGTCATCAGCTTTGATGGCTGTCTTCATGAACATATTCTGCCCAATCAGACTGCCATCCTTTTCCATGACAAAGTCCAGTTCTTTTACAAAAGCCGAATCTTCTCTGAGTACATGAATCACATAATGCTCACTGCAGCCCGGGCGATAAACATTCCAGAATGATTCTCTGACAAGACTTTCAATTTCTCTGTAATCTTCTTTCTTTTCTAAGCGAATGATACAGTCATTTTTATTCATTGGTTTTTCCTCCTGATGATTATTAACAGCAAAACCGGGAGGCTTGCACGAGATTGAATTACGCAAACCTCCCGGATACGCTGGATGCAATCTCCAGGATGTTATTCTTATTCAAACAGCTTTCTCCTTTTAGTAAATATATATATACATGATCGCTTCCATCTGAATAGTGCATAAAAATCTAATAATTTGTTCTTCGTTTCTTCATTTTTCCGTATGTTCAGCCCGGGATTTCTCTGTATCTTCCTGTGAATTCCGTATCAGACTCGCCTTTTTCTCTTTCCGTTCCAGTATGAATCCGAAAATCATGACAAATGGCAGCGTCAGCATCATAACCGCACAGCCCGGGCCGCAGCAGCCTGAGCTTCCTCTGCCGCCTCCGCCGCCGTGATGGCCCAGCATGCTGCCGAGAAACATGCCCGCCAAAAAATCGTCATCATCGAATTTCTGAATGTTCCCTTCCATGGTCTGCTTTTCCCCCTCCGGTCTTCCTAAAGAAACCAAAAAGCATGACAATTGGCAGCATCAGCATCATGACGGCACAGCCCGGGCCGCCGCCTTTCTTTGAATCATGATTTTCCATTGTTTCTCTGTATTCCCAGTAGCTCATGAGACAATTATATTCTATTTCAAGTATATCGGATGTATTATTTACGCAGAAAACGGGAGCTGGACATTTTTTTATCCTCCTCCC
Source organism: Lachnospiraceae bacterium (assembly GCA_022647575.1). Lineage (GTDB taxonomy): Bacteria > Bacillota > Clostridia > Lachnospirales > Lachnospiraceae > Chordicoccus. The sequence goes on from JALCKY010000002.1 coordinate 495,616, forward strand.
GTCAAACTTTCATTATCCTTTTCGTCAATAGCCTGATTCTTCATGGCTTTACCTGTTCCAGATATTCCACTGTTTTCCCATGCTCTTTTGCATATTCAACCTCGGATCTGGTCGATTTGCCGATGTAGCCATCGACATTAATGACAAATATGCCGTCTGCAAGATCAATCTCCGTTTATGCATGTCATCCAGTATTTCCTTCGTACCGGGCGTCCATACTTCCTCATCGCCTGCATGGCCGAATAAGCCAACAGAAATCACAATATTGCCTTCCAGCGTCAGTCTCTTCTGCTGTTCCAGAAAAGCGTCCTTGAATTTCGTGCTCCCGCAGAGGGTTATGATCCGATATTTTCCTATCATTGCATTTTCCCCAATATTTAAAGTCAGTCTGATTTTTCACCGTTTTTTGAAAATGTCTTCATACACAGGACACAATTCCCCGGTATCATATGTCTTGTAAGATCAATAAAGAAAACAACTTCATAACCTTTTTCTTTTTCATACTCCTTCCCTTTATAAATCGAGACCGTCCTGCCAACGGTCTCTTTTTATGTCCTCCCGCTTTTTTTCAGGTCCTCATACTTCGCGGAAAGATTCGGATAGGAAGCTTTACGCATCACGGTAATTCGTACCCTATCATCATTTTTCTCTCTGAATACTTCTAAAATTCTGTAATTCAAAACGGTATTTCTGCTTCACTTCCGGATATTTTTCATGGTCCACTTCACTTAAGAACATCGCAAGCGGCCGGATCCAGAGGCTGCCGTCACCGTACAGTTTCCGGTAGACGACATATTCCTCCTCCGTCTCGGAATTCCTGGCGATATCCTCGACCAGATAATAATCACCTTTGAAATGACGATAGACCCGCTTCAATTCCAGCTTTCTCATTCTGTTTCTGCTCCCTCCGCATTCCTCGTATATCTGCATTTAGGGTAATTGCTGCAGCCATAAAATTTCCTGCCGGCATTTGCTCCCTGTCTTGCCATCCTTAAGATAAGTTTTCCGCCGCACTTTGGACAGACCAACAGATCCGGCATTTCACTATTTTCAGGTGCCGGCGATACCACAGCCGGTTTCTGCATCCCGCTCTGCACCGGTTTCTTATATTTTTCATTAATGTCTTCAATATGCTGCTCTTTCAGCGCCTGATCCGCATGCGTCAATATCTCAAGCTTTTCGTAGACTGCTGTCACCTCATCCTCATCCAGGACGTCATCCGATTCATCCCAGATATTCCGGACAGTCGCGTAAAGCCTATCCCTTTTGATGACATGTATATCCGAGCTTTCCACCGTGACCTTCTTCAATTCACATCTTTCGGAAAATGCAACAATGGAAAAGAGCGGAACCTTGCCGTCAAGATATTGTCTGAGCCATTTCAAATGCGTGCGATTCTGCAGGATCGGATTATAGAATCTGTTCTTTTTCCGGTTCGGCAGCATCACCGTCCAATAGGCTGATTTCTCATCTCCAAAGACCCAACCTGAATAATTCTTGCTTTCGATGACAAAAATCCCCTTCCGGCAAATGAACACGACATCAATTTCGGAAGTCTCTCCATTTGTCTTCGGCACATACAGATTTCGCAGCACTTTTCCGCTGCGTCCGAAGAGCTTCACAAGATTCAGTTCGCGTTCTGTCAGCTTCTCTCCGCGGCAGCCAACCCAATTGGCATCAAAGATCTCATCAAGAAGCCTGTCAATCAGACCTTTAGACATAGGCATCTTCTACAATAATAAACTTATGATTTTTTTAAAATTGCATTCAGCCATTTTTCTTCCGCCCGTTCCGGCCGCACGTCTCCGGTAATCCAGGTTTCTTCGATTACAAGATTCCCACAGCGGTCGGTCAGCTGCTTAAGAGAGTCTTTCGTCAGATCCAGAAAATAACGGTCATTCCGTTCACCTTCAAAATTTCCATACTTAAATGAAACATACAGATAGCCACCCGTTTTCAATGCTGTCGCCATTTTTACAAATACAGCTGCAAGTTCTTCCCTTGGCAGATGAAGGAGCGATGCACAGGCCCAGATGCCATTATATTGTTCCCTGACATTTAAATCCTGAAAGCGCATGCATTTAACTGAAATTCCTGTATTCTTCGAAGCGATCCTGCAGAGCTCTTCTGATCCGTCAATTGCATCCATGCAGTATCCAGCCTCCAAAAATGCTTTCGTATCGCGTCCGGAACCACAGCCGAAATCAAGGATATAATCACCCGGTTCGAGATGCTTTAAAAATTTCATGCGTAAATCAGACACATTCGCCGAAAATGTATCAGTGCTGTATTCTTCCGCTTTCTTGTTATAATATTCAATCGTTTTGTTATTCATATTTCCATTCTGCGAAGCCAAGATTTTTCGCGCTCTGATAAGAAGGTTTCACGATCAGAGAGAGTTCTTTTTCAAATGCTTCCCTCTCTATCCCCGGCGCGTATAATTTCTCCCGGACTTCATCACTGTTCACGTGTTCCTTTTCACATTTATCGAACACCGTCCTGATGTGTTCATTCTCCCATATGGCGCAGTAAGATTTATATTCTTCTTCGCAGAGCAGCGGAAAGAAATGCTTCCAGTTGGGGAGATTGTTTCCTTTGCTGCTGTTGATGCTCTTTGTTGTCGGTACCAGATCCCAGAGCTCATCATGGGCGACATACGACCATGGCACAAAATGATCCAGTGAAATCTTATTCCCATCAATAATTTCCATATCATGTGCATAAATATTTCGGATTCTGCAGTGCTCAGCGACAGCCCTCCAGAAATTCTTAGCCTTCTCCATTTTTCTCTCCGTCGGAGGCTTCAGCTTGTCAGAAATGCCCGGTACACTGGGGTTGCGTTTCTGCAGATAGCATACCAGATTGTAATTGATCCAGCCGGAGATGATTGCCTGGTTCCGCGTCAGATAATCCATCCAGTCTTTTTGGATATGGATGGTCCGGTCAAGTCCGCTCTCTTCGCCGAAATGATAAATGACAGAGGGATTCAGGTTAACCCGTGTGATGACATCCTTCGTGCTGCCCCAGACACTTCCTTTGACGTCATGAAGAAACGGAGCCTGCAGACGATAAGGCACCATGTTGGTTAATGTCGTTTCATACTTCTTCAGCCTCTTCGACATCTCACCCTTTTTCGTATCAGAATCATTTTCAGCTAATACAAGAAACTCGTGAATTTTCCGCGGTTCCGCTGAAGCGGTCAGTCCGCTCTCTCCCTGAAGGTCCAGTACAAGTTTTTCCAGTGTATCCATCGGGCCAAGATTCAGATGGTATTCGGATACCATATACCAGGCTTCCGTAATCATATGGTGAATGATTTCGCTGAATGTTGCTGATTCTTTTCCGTTCATGGCAAAATCAAGAACGCCTTTAAACCAAAATATTTTATACGACTCGCTCATGTCGTTAAAAATCCTGGAGAAAGACTGGATTGGAAGAGCTGAACTCTCCGGAAGATTTATCATGATTTCTTCCTCCAAACTTCAATGCGTTTGATAAATCTCTAAGATTCCGAAGGCCTCTGATCGACTGATTTGCCGATTATCAAGGTCAAATATAAAATAATACTGCTAATCCACTGCTGCAACACAGACATATCAACCGCTTTTTGAAAAATCAGATTCTCCATACTATTCTTCAAGTGCTTTCAATTTTTCTATAATGGTCAAATCCGCCGGCAGCCAGTCGACACTATCTAGGTTCTCTTTTGTCAGCCATTTTGCTGCTTCATGTTCTTTTAGAACCAGCGAGCCGGACCGGATTGTGCAAAGATAACAACCCATACTCAAATGGAATTCAGGATAATCGTATTCGATGATATCAAATAAATCCCCTACCTCAATATCAGTTTCTAATTCCTCACGAATCTCTCTCCTCAAAGCCTCCTGCGGTGTCTCTCCTTGCTCTATTTTTCCGCCTGGGAATTCCCAGCCATCTTTAAAAGCACCATATCCCCGTTGAGTAGCAAAAATTTTTCCATCATGTTTAATAATAGCTGCCACGACTTTTACTATTTTCATCTTACTCTCCCATCAGATACGCATAGATGTCATCTCTCACCGGCACATCCATATGATACTCTATTTCAAATGCATCATCATGTGTCGCTTCCATCTGCACCGGCTGCGGATCTCCTACTGTTTTCATTTCACCAAGGAAATAAAACTCCTTCGCTTCCTGATCATCCTTATTTTTCCGAATAAATAGGTATATTCTGTTGTCTTTATCTTCAGGCATTCTCTTGAAAATATGATTGGCATCGGCCGAATCCGTTTTTCTTGGATGCTTTGAAAGTGCAATCAATTCGTTTGAGGAAATGAATCTGTCTTCATAGGCAATCGCATTTTCTGCTTTTTCGTAATTAATAAATACCGGCAAAGTCTTCGTTTCCCTGTCATAGAAATAACCACCGATATTTTGCGCATTCATGTTTACTTTCCAATTAAGCAATCGGCATACATCTTCATAAGTATATTTTTGATATAACTGCAGTGCTGTATCATGATACCGTTCACCGTAAAACTGCTGATTTCTCAAGATTCCGAAATCCAGCAACTCCCTCACCTGTCTGCAGAATTCCTCATCCTTCAAAAGCTCTGAAAAATGCTCTGTGATACGATAGCCACCATTCTCACCTTTTTCAATGAAAACACAGCTTCTATATTTCTCTTTCTCAGCTTCTTTACCGAAACCATTTGTTAAAACACGAACCGCCGACGCTTCTTCCAGTGCCGAAACCTGCATGCCGATTAATTCATTAATACGAATATAATAGGTTTTCATGCGGTCATGAAATGCAATCAGATGGTTCAGAATTTTCAGTTCATCCGCACGTTTTCCTTTGGCAAGTTTCCGGCATATAAACTCAAGGTCTGCTGCTTTTTCTTTCGAAAATCTCACTTTATATTCCGGTTCGTACTTTGCCAGAAAAGCATAATAGGATCCACATTTATCAAACACTTTTGTGATATCGATTGCTCCGTATATATCAAAATCCAGTACCGATGGAATATGTCCCAATTTATATTTCAGATTCTGATAAGATTCTTTAATCAGTCTCAGATCATTTGTTTTTGCATGGTCAATGGAAGAGTATATCTTCTTCCTGGCAATCTCATCGAAATGGATACTGGAACTTCCCGGAATGATTCTTGTACCTTCCGCCACATACCTGCGCATATTGTCTTTGTTATAGGAGCGATCACCTGACAACGCAACCGGAATCATATAGTTCTCTTCATAATTCCCGATAAAGTCGAGAACAACAACGAATTCTTTATGATCAGCTTTTCTCAGACCTCGTCCCAATTGCTGGATAAAGATAATCGGGCTTTGCGTAGGCCGCAACATAATAATTTGATTGATTTCGGGGATATCGACTCCCTCATTAAAAATATCCACCGTAAAAATATACTGAAGATAATCATCTCTGTCATCGCTTACCAGACGGTTAATACATTCTTCTCTTTTTTCCTGGCTGTCATCCCCGCATACGAATTCAGAGCGGACACCATGTTCATTGAATAATTCCGCCAGTCTACCTGCTTCTTCCTTTCGACTGCAGAAAATCAAACCTTTAACGCGACTGCCGCTATATCCATAGTAATCCGCTTTCTCTAAAATATAGCGAACACGCTCTTCAGTAACAAGGTGATTGAAATCTGTTTTATCATCAATTTCTTTCCCATCTACTTTCAGATCCGTTATTCCAAAATAGTGGAACGGACAAAGCAGATTCTCTTCCATTGCCTGCTGCAGACGTATTTCATATGCGATATTGTGATCAAACAGTTTATAAATATCGTAGCCATCTGTCCTGTCCGGACTAGCAGTCATACCTAGCCAAAACTCGGGATGGAAATAATTCATGATACGTCGATAGCTTTCGGCTCCTGCCCTATGGGCCTCATCAATTACAATGAAATTAAATTCGTCCGGTGTAAAAACACGGTATATTTCCGGTTTTGACAAAGTCTGAATCGTCGAGAAAACAAAGTCCTTATCAGTTTCTTTTTCATTTCCTGTCAAAAGTCCGAATGTTTTTGTTTTTCCAAAAACACGCTGATAGCTTTCTATAGCCTGTCTGTCAATCTGTGCCCGATGAACAACAAAAAGGACTTTCTTCGGATTTTCTTCTCTCAATGCAAAAGCAGAGGCATAGGTCTTTCCTGTCCCAGTTGCTGAAATTAACAGAGCTTTATCCTTGCCAGCTTCTCGTATTTTTGTCAAATTTTCAATAAAGCCCAATTGCATCGAATTTGGCTTTAATTTATATTGTTCCAGTGAAATAACTTCCTGCTGCCTTGCGATTTCGCGTTGCTGATGAACTGTTTTATAGAGGAGCATATATTGATCAATCATCTCCTCATAACTTTGAGCACAGCTATCATTCCACATGGAATTAAATTCATCCAGAATATCTTTTACAAATTCTCCATTTTCCGTCGAAACCAGTTCTGTATTCCATTCTTTATTTGTTGTCAAAGCACGACCGGTAATGTTGCTGCTGCCGACAATAATGCGATAAATTCCATCCTTTTGAAAAACGTACCCTTTGGTATGAAAGCCTGGTCCTTTTTCTTCTTCATCAACATGGTATATTCGAAGTTCAATATTCTTAAGATCATGTAATTTTTTCAGGACAACGGGGTCCGTCATAACCTTGTAATCAGTAGTAAGTATTTTCCCCTGGATCTGTTTCTGTTCAAGTTCCTTGAGAGTCTGAAGAAGTGGTTCGATGCCGCCCTGCGTAATAAAAGCGACACTGATTAAAAATGAATCACACGAAAGAAGCTCATCTTCTATCGAAGATAAGACTTTCTTCCCTACCATGGCGTTGTTTGTAATTAGCTGCGGTTTATACGCAAGATTTGATTCAATCCTTCTATCAATAAAAGCCGTTTCAACAGCATTACGTATTTCCTGCTCATACCCCATTTTTATCCCTCACTTCAATAAAATTCTATCACCGATTATTTCAATAAAAAAGGTATTTTGCTTTTAAACACAAATTAAAATATCATTTTTATCTATGGTATACTTATAAAAACGAAATATGAGGGCCCCCAATGAATAGAAATGTTCGTTACGTCTTAGTTGAAGGTGCATGTTTAATCATCGCTATAATTGGCATTCTCTATATTGTTTCGCGAGTAACTGCTGATTATACAAAGAAATCCACTGTATCGGTTACAGTGGAATCTGCTGCCTCTTCCATTATGCTAAACTATGAGGCGGATTTCTCTGCCGGCTCATACCAGGTCGGCAAAGATCTGCCCTCCGGGACATATGATATTACACTTGTAAGTGGTAACGGAAATGTAGTAGCTGTTTCCAGCGGGCTTAATACAGTTTTCGGAACATCAACTGATAGTTATATCAGTGAATATAAAGGTATTAAACTGCTAGAAAATGATACCCTTCTGCTAACGCAGGATGTTATTGTACATTTAAAGGCAACTGCTTGATACTCTGTCCCCTGCTATTGTGGCAAACCAGCAAAAAATCTTTTTCCATCCGTTTTAAAAAGAAACGATTCCGATACGTCTCCGGGGTTTGACCCCCGGACACTTAATTAAAAATCTAATAAAACAGGGGGTTTGTGGCGCCGTCAAAATCAAGTGCAACATTAGTAACTAGTTAAATTAATCAACCATCAAACAAAAGTTCAAAGGAAAATCAATCAAGTATCTGATTTAATATTCATTAATATCTATTTTAGATTTTTGTGCTTTTGCATTTTTTTCTAATATATATCGGGCAAAAATCCCAGCATTAATGAAAGACATTCATCAAAAGATCATTGCAGAGCGTTCATTCGGCTTTAATTTATATTTTGCTTTTTATAACCACAAGTGGCACAGATCTCTCCATCACCGAAAATCGTAAAAAAGAGTGAATCGAGTAAGCGAAATAATGGGTTTTACAAGTAAATTTCATTTAAAATATCATTTTCATCAAAATTGAAATGGGGATTATTTTTCAGAGCCAAACCAAATGCCGGTCTGTGCATTATCTCAGTCGCTTTTTTTGAACCTTTCCAAATCTCAAAAGTGTCAAACTCTTCTTTTGTAATTCTATGATATTCAGGTGCATTCACAGCCCCGGTAAGAATCTCCATAGCATATAGTTTATCGGAGAATTTACCAACCGACACCCAATTTCCGATTTTCAGTCGTTTATAGTCTTTATAATTCATAACTCGTCATCCTATTCTTTTATGAGGCAATCCTTTTTTCAAGCTTGAATGCCTTCCTGCAGTCCTCCGGGAATACAATTTTCCTTCTCTGCTGCCTTTCGTCGCCGTCGAAGAAGCCAAGATGATATTTGCTGTAATCCTCGACCTGCAGGGTTTCCGCCAGTGTTATCTGCATTATTTTGCAGATAATATTTACCGTTTAATCAGGATAACCGATAAATCATTCACGTTCGTTCCGGTCGGCCCTGTAATAATGAGGCCATCGCTTTTCTGCAGTCCGTTATATGCATCGTTCTCTTCCAATATCTTATATATGAGCAAACCCTTCTGAGCCAGCAGGGCTTTCGTATTTTCGTCTGTATATCCTCCGGCGGCATCAGTGGGACCATCTGTCCCATCGGAACCGATGCTGAAGACAGCCGTATTATAACAGATATCAAGATGTTCCGCCGCACTGAGTGCGAGCTCCTGATTCCGTCCTCCCCTCCCATGGCCTTTTAAATGGACGATTGTTTCACCGCCGGCAATATAGGCCGTACTCCTCTTCACGTTTTGATGGCTCAGGGCAATATCACCCATGAACGCGCCTGCTTCCCGCGCCTCACAATCCAGATGGTCGGTGAGAAATACCGTTTCATACCCGCAATCACCGGCTGCTTTTTCTGCGGCACGGCATAGTTCCCGAACGCTTCCGGTTATAACCGTTTCAACATTTGTCAATACTTTAGGCGTTTCCTGCCTGAGCAGTTCTTTTGCATGATCTGTCAGTATCAGATGATATTTTTTCACAATGGCAAACGCGTCTTCTTTAGTAGAGGAGTCTGGATATGCCGGACCCGATGCAATCATGTCCAATGGGTCTCCCAGAATATCGCTTAAGACAATACAGTATACTTTAGCAGGACTGCAAAGTTCTGCAAAGCGTCCGCCCTTTACCGCTGAAAGCCTTTTGCGTATGGTATTCATTTCCGTTATATCCGCACCGGATGCAAGCAGCTGCTTTGTGATACCCTGCAGCTCCTCTCCGGAAATCAGCGGCTTTTCAAAGAGTGCCGAGCCACCGCCGGAAAGAAGAAACAGAACCGTATCCTGTTCCTTTAGTCCCTGAACAGAATCCAGCGCTGCCTGCGTTGCAATAAACGAATTTTCATCCGGGACCGGATGGCCTGCTTCAAAGCATCTGTAGTTCGCAATAGCCCCCTTTACGTGTTCATACTTTGTTACCACCACACCTGAGCGGATACGACTTCCCAGCGTGCGGTCCGCTGCCTGCGCCATTTGCCAGGCGGCTTTCCCCGCTGCAACAAGACGCAGTTCTCCGGTTCCGAAATCCTTTCCTTTGAGTGCCTTTGATGTTGCTTTATCCGGAAGCACTGTACTGATGGACTCTTTTATAATAAAATCCGCATCTTCCCTGAGTGTCATAGGACTCTCCGTTCTCCTTTTTCTGATAATTATTATTTTTGCCGCCTGTCTTTCCGGTATCTTCATTCAGCATATATCCAGTGGTACTTTACAGACAGGTGCAAGAAAGGTTTCGTTATCCAGAAAAGGGCCGCTTCCGAAACCGGAACCGGCCCTTTCTATTTTATAACAAATCATTTTAATTGTCAGTCAACCGCTTTAAAATAAATTTCAGATCAGGTCGGCTTCCTTCATTGTTTTTCTGAATCCTTCGGTCGCTTTCCCTTCCGGTGTCGGAAGACTCGGCTTATAAGGCGATCCCACATCCTGACCGCGCAGGTTTGCCATATCTTTTGCAGCTACCGGGAAGCTTGCCGCATCCATGGACATTCTCACAGGATTTAACTTGAACTGTGCTTCCAGTGATCCTTTGAGATCTCCCGCCATAAATTTGTTGTAGATGTCCGTAATCAGTTCCGGCATGAAATTGCCGGCTGTGCATACGCCGCCTACTGCACCATGGCAGAGAGAACCTTTTTATCAACAGCGATGGTGTACCGCTGACCAGGAATACCATACGTCTTGTCGTGGAAAAAATCCCCAGACATCTCCCGTTTGAACTTTCCGCACACCGGCTCCGCCATAACTTCGCTACCAACTACATTCTGGACCAGTATCAGAAGAATGGCCAAATCGATGTCTATCGGTTAAAAGCAGTGATGGCCTTTTTAAGTGATTCATATAGGTGGGGCTTTTTCCTTGATTTTACACGGTTTCTTTAATTTTCCTTTCCCATGATTCCTTGCTGAAACCATTAAAAAATTGCCAAAAAGCCCGGAAATAGAAGCTTTTTGGCGATCTGAGATGCGCCTCCGGGGGCTCGAACCCGGACATACCGCCGAAAATGCTGATAAAATGGGAGGATTTAACATCGTTCATGCGTTTGTAACCGGAGTTGTAACCGGAAAATAAAGGTGGCGGCCTTGTTGGCCGCCATCAATTTTAGAGCTTATTTCGGACCCGCAAAACCCTGGGTATACCTGAATGTCATTATTAGTTTATTATTTTTATAATCTCCCTGCAGGATTTCAAGACATCACTAAGCTCCAGTTGCCCCACATACAGATTCTTATTACGGTAGCTCCCCCATCTTATTCGGCACGCTTCATCATTTTCTATCTTCTCAAGGATTCCCAATGCTGAAGCTTCATTCATGACGGTATTCCGATAGGTAAATGTCCTGGCAAATGCCTGCTTTAAATTCTCTGTCTGCAGTTCATTTGATTTCATTTTCCAGATTTCATATACATCATAGAAGTCCTTGCTTCTTCCGTTAGCTTCAGCACGATTAAGGATTGTCTGTACTTTCTCCGCCAGAACTGTTTCGAGCGGATAAGCCCGGATTCTGATCACTTCATCCGTCACCATCATATAGTCAATCTTTTCTGCTGCCGGCGTAACCGGGTCACCAGTTGCTATATCTATTCCAAAACGGACACGGATATTCGCCAGGTGTCCTGTTAAATGGAAGCGGTATCCACCATACTCATCTTCATCCCGAATTGGTTCCCCTTCATCGTCACGCTCAAACCAGACATTTTCCTGATCATGCTGACCAATTATCCGATCAATTACTTCTGTCAGGGATTGTTTTTCCATCGAGAATCCATTCAGCAGGAAGTCAATATCCTTGGTCGCACGATTGCTCAGACCCAGGACTGATGACATCAGAATCCCTCCCTTAAGTGTAAAATGATCCGAATATTCACTTTCCGACATTTTCTTCAGAAACTCATCAAAGAAAAACTGGCTAAGCAGCGTATTGAACTGCACACCTGTTTTTTTCGACTTGTTCCTGAGTCTTGCAGTTATGCTTTCCTTATTCATCAACCGCTACCTCAAGGATTTCTTCCAGTTTCTTCGATAAACCAAAAACTTTCGCATAATCTCTTAGTTTCCATATATCTTTATCTTTCCGTTTCAGATACAAATGGATTGCCTTGGAAAAGATCTCCGGATCCTGCTTCGCCCTGCTTCGGATAAGGTCGCAGACTGTGCGTTCCATGTCATAAGCACGGACTTTATTTCCCATTTCAGTCAGACACTCTGTCTGACCAATCATATACCATTTTCCAATGATAAAATGTACGGTCACTTTGTCTGAGAAATGGGAAGCATTATAACCTTGGGGGACTGTAACTTCCTCCTTGAAGGGAACCCTGTCCGTAAGGCCATGCAGGCTGAGCGCCGACTGATAAGAATATATACACTTCTGATTGCGCTGCTGAAATATAAAAAGCTCATCATAATTCTCATAAGAGGGCACAAGATAAATACCTCTCCCGATCCTTTCAAGCTTCCCCCTACGGGTAAGCGATGTAAAGTACCAGGAATCTATGCCTTTTTCAGAGGCATCCCGTTTCGTCACGAGGCCGTTATGCTTTTTTGCGATATCTTCAATAATCTCTGCATTTGTCATATGTTGTTCTTCTTTTCACGCTTTATTCTATTATATATAAAGCGTAAATAGAAGTCAAACATTATGAGTCATATTATCCGTGTTTTCAATGATATTTCCGGCAGGTGAGTTTTCTTGTCCTGGCCGTATGTCTAGACCAAATGAATTCCTTCATGGACGGTTTGAACGCCTCATGGCATTCCTGGCAGACATGCTTCATGCAATTCATTGGTAACTTTAGCAGGCAGCACTGAACATTTCAATGGCAGTACGGACATTTCAATTTCATTTCATTTCTCCGTAATGATTCTCCTGGCCGGGAACCTTGAGTTTGAACTATTCGGAATTTCCGGATAGTTGCTTTCTCTTTAAGTTCTCCATCGAAAAGGATTTTCTTAAATGGATAAATTATACTCTAATTAAAGAAAACGGTAATATTTTTTAATTAGACGTCTCTTATAATATTCTAATTAAAATTATACATCTGAACAGGTTCGCAATATTTTACCAGTTCTGCTGCCGTATGCCTATGAACAGCCTATCATCATAAACAGGTTATTTTTTACTTTTCTGTTCCAGCTGCTTTATACTGTCCAGGTAATCCTGCTCCACGCTGCTTAATGTTTTTGCCTTGTATTTTTTATACTCCGTCTGCGCCTTATTCATTGCCTGATCATGGCTGACAGTCCCATTTCCAATCAGAAGGTTTTCTCCTGTGGAGGTCAGAATGCCATCGAGATGTTTGGCCCATTCCTCCATCGTCATTGGTATCTCACGCTCTGCCTGTCTCTCTGCAAAATCAAGATATCCGGAAACAAGCTGGCCCATTGCACGAAGCTCTTTCTCATCCAGATAGTTCTTTGCAGTCTTCGCTTCACGGAGCGTAGGCTGGTCTCCTGAAAAAGTCATCAGGCCCATAAAATCTTTTTCCGCGTCAGCACGATGATAGATCACCTCCGCAGCGGTCTCGCCGGAAACGGCATAATGAATCTTGTTCTGTACTCGTTTAAAAAACTGTATGGAGACTTCCGCGTCAGGATTATAATCTACGCTCGTTGCATAGATTTCCAATACCTGGCGATAGAACACTTTTTCAGAAGCCCGGATGTCACGGATTCTCTCCAGCAGTTCCTTAAAGTATCCGCCGCCGCCAAGCTCTTTCAGACGGTCATCATCCATCGCAAAACCTTTTTTGATGTATTCCTTTAAGATGTTTGCTGCCCATATACGGAACTGCACGCCACGCTGGGATTTGACACGATAGCCAACGGAGATGATAACATCAAGATTATAAAATTTTGTAATATTGCTCTGTGTTCTTCCCTCCATAGCACCGTGCTGACTGGTTGTTGCAAATTCTGCAACAACCACTTTTTCATCCAATTCTCCTTCAGCAAAAATGTTTTTAATGTGACGTGAAATCGTTGACTTATCCCTTTGAAACAGCTCTGCCAATTGCTCTTGCGTAAGCCACACCGTTTCGTTCCGCATATTGACATCTATCTTCGTCAGACCATCTTCGGTCTGGTAGATTATTACTTCTCCACGGTCGTCCATGCTGCCGTCCTCCGGTTCTGATTCTTTTTACAACTTTTCCTTTGTGTTGCAAGTAATAACTGTCTCAATTTCCTCATCGAAATCTTCTCATGTCCAAATTATAGCATGCCCACCATTTTGTGACCATCGTAGCATCAGGATTTCGGTGAAGTCACAATTTGTGATATCACGAAGGATTATTTTCTTCTCTTCATGTAATGCAGTTCGATATCGTACCCAAGGGCCTCCATCCTCTTTACAAAAGTCTTGCTGACGACCCCGTCTGATCTCTTAATCACACCTACGGCCTGACAAAAGATGCCTTCTCCCAGCGCACTGCCGCAATCAGTCTGCCGCAGCGATCCTGCTGGAAATATTAAAGCAGACAAGGAAAAATCTACAGAGAAGATCAACGGTGCCGTGGCAACCATCATGGCGATTGACCGCGCGATCCGCTTCGGCAGCAATTCAAGTGAATCAATTTACGATTTCAGGGGAATACTATTTATCTGAGGATTGTTTCCCCTTATTTTTATGCTGTTTTTACGGGAATATAGCCCTTGCACATTGACTTTTCCCTTATTATATGACAATATTTAAGGGAAATAAAGGGAGGTTAAGGGAATGAGAGAATTCAACTACTCAAAAATCAGAGAACAAAAATGGGACTCTGATATCCTTGGATATATAGCAGCCATCTATAAAGAAGCTGGAAAACAGGAGCAATACCTGAAGCAGCGGCCGGAAGCGCTGGAAAAGCTCGTGGAAATTGCTAAAGTGCAAAGTACCAAAGCATCAAATGCAATCGAAGGTATCGTCACCACCAACACACGAATCAAACAGCTGGTGGAGGAAAAAACGACACCAAGAAACCGTGATGAACAGGAAATTGCCGGATACCGTGATGTCCTTAATGTCATTCACGAAAGTTTTGATGCCATTCCGATTTCCAGAAACTATATCCTGCAGCTGCATAAAATCATGTACAGCCACATGAACAACCCTATCGCAGGGCAGACAAAAAATGTTCAAAACTATATCAGTGCTGCTTATCCGGATGGACATACCGAAATTCTGTTTACTCCACTTGCTCCATTTGAAACGCCGGAAGCACTTGACAGAATTTGTGAAGAATATAATCGAGTGATTGGAAACATGGAAGTGGAGCCTTTGATTGCCATACCAGTGTTTATTCATGACTTTTTATGCATCCATCCCTTCAATGACGGGAATGGCCGAATGAGTCGATTGCTCACAACCTTGCTTTTGTATCGAAATGAATTTTATGTTGGAAAATACATTTCATTGGAAGCAAAAATCGCACAGGCGAAAGACCTTTATTACGATGCCCCCCTGAGCCGGTCACAGGACGGATGGCACGAAGGCCGTGAGGATCCTATTCCGTTCATCAAATATCTGCTTGGAATTATTCTGTCAGCTTATAAGGACTTTGAAGATAGATTTTCCATTGTTGAAACCAAGCTGCCTGCCATCGACATGGTAAGAAAAGCCACACAAAACAAAATCGGAAGATTTAGCAAACAGGACATCCGGGAGTTGTGTCCTTCACTAAGTATCAGTTCCATTGAGGGCTCTTTGCGTAAGCTGGTAAAATCCGGCGAACTTGTACGTGAAGGTACTGGAAAATCAACCTGCTATCTTCGATTGAAGTAAATACCCTTAATCATACAGTGCATCGTACAGTGCATAAATCATGTTATAGGGGGTATATTTTTACATTTATTAAATTTATTCCCCGTATATAGTAATATTATGGCATATTTGCTTTTAATTACAGCTTTACTATACTCCAATCAATACTCACATATCCATCGACTTTTTTCCTGCTTATAGCAACACCGTCTACTGGATATAAAAGGTCTCCATTCTTTGACAAATAATTACGACATTAACGTGCCCACTAATTTTTCTCTTCCGCGAGCGATGCATCTTGCCCGAAGGACAGGATGATGAGGCTGCATTCATCATATGGTCATTTCGATCTGATTTCCTTCTCCATCCAATATGCAGCTTTCGTAGTATCCGTCGCCGGTTGTCCGCGGGCCGCTGATGACTTCGTATCCTGCAGCCTTTATCCGGTTCGTCAGTTCATCTACTTTTTCCTTATTCCCAAGACTGAAGGCCAGATGCGCATATCCGGTCCGGCTCGGGTTCTTTTCCTGATCCGCCATCTCCGGCTTCTTCATGATTTCCAGACGGGCTCCGCCTTCAAATGTCAGGAAATAAGACCGGAACCCGGTCTTCTCATTATGATACCCGCTGCTTGCCTCCGCATGAAAATATTCGATAAAGAATTCCTTCTCTGCCTCAAGGTCGTTCACATACATCGCCGCATGCTCGATCTTCATTTATGCTCTTTCTCCCATTTTTTCATGGCTTCGATATCAGCCTCGTCAATCAGACGGTTCCCATGGTAATATTTCATATCCGCTTCGTTAAACTCCCGATAGACACAGCATGGATTACCGAAGGCGATGACATTCGCCGGAACAGCCTTCGTGACAACGCTGCCGGCACCGATGATGGAATTATCTCCGATACTCACTCCCGGAAGGATCGTCACATTGGCACCGACCCAGACATTCTCTCCCAGAGTCACTTTATCGCAGTACATGAGTGCCCTGTGCTTCGGGATGACCGGATGGGATACCGTTGCAATGGAAACGCCGGGTCCGAATTCACAGCGGTCTCCGATCTCGATCTCTCCGTCATCGATGAAGGAGCAGTTCACGTTCACATAGACGTAATCGCCCATCTTGATATGCCGTCCATAGCAGAAATAAAACGGCGGCTCGATCCAGGCAAGCGTCTTCTTTCCAAAGATTCTCTTCATCAGGAGATATCGGTGCAGAAGGCCGAGCTTTGAGGAACCGGTCCGGTTGTAGGCACGCATACGCGATTTCGCCTGTGCCCTCTCACGGGGCATGCCTTCACAATTATCGGAAAACAGCATGCCATCCGCTATTCTCTCCTTCATCGTCATGTCTTTTGTTCCCCCCTTTTTACCGATAAGTTTTTCTTTCTGTATATTGCATTACGGCAAACCGGAATCTATTCATCTGTCGATATATCATATTTTTTTATATCTATCATGACAGTGCCTTCGGCAGAAAATGACATCTGATCGGCGGAGGGTTCTGTATAAATAACTGAACTGAGGACCTGCCTGCCGTCATTCACGAATACTTCCGCACTGAAAAGATCCAGTATGATACGAAGTTTCAGGATGCCGTCCTGCAAATCTGTTCTGCATTTTCTGGAATCGATCATATCCCGCCGGCTTCCGGAAAATGTCCGGTCGAATATAAGCATAGAATCAGCCGGCGTGTAGGTAACGGAAGTATAGAACTGATTATCCTTGGCAAACCGAAACTCGAAGCGGCTGCATGAATATATTCTGTCCGGGGTGCCTTCATTGTCTTTGTTTTCCCCATGTTCCTGAGTCTTCCCTGCCCTGAAGTTTACCGTCAGTTCAATGTCTGCCCTGCGGCCCTTGATCTTCGGGAATGTCTTCCCGCCTGTGACAGCTTCATTTTCATAAACCACTTCATCCTTCCGGCACGCGTTGATTTCCCTTACAGGCATCTGGATGAGTCTTCCCTCCTTCACGGAAAGCTCACGCGGAAGGCACATCTGGCCGAACCATTTGGTATCCGGCATCAAGAGTGAGACGGTATCCCAGTTCTGCATCCACCCGACCATGATTCTCCGTCCGTCCGGCGCAAGGAGTGTCTGTGTCGCATAGAAATCCAGGCCGCTGTCGATCGGATGGATTGTTTCTTCCGCGAAATGTCCGTCCTGCGGACTGCAGTTTCCAATCATGCAGAGAGTGCCGTAGCCGCCGTGATACTCCCCTCCGTCAGCCAGCATCTGCTGTGCGCTTGCCAAAAGCACCCATTTCCCATCCAGTTCAAAGAAATCGGGGCATTCCCACATCCTGCCGAAACGGTTCCTGTTGGATGCCAGTACCGATCCGAACTTCCATTGGATCGCATCTGCGCTTCTGAATAAGAGGATCTGCCCGCTGCCGTCTGAAGACCGGTTTGCAATGACGCAGGCATAGGTTCCGTCTTTTTCCTGCCAGATTTTCGGGTCACGGAAGTCTGCCCTGCTTCCTCCCTCCGGAAGGACCGAACCATTTAACACGGGATTTCCTTCATATTTTACGAAATCCGTTCCGTCTCCGAATGCAAGGCACTGCGTCTGGATATCTGTTTCTCTGCCGTCAGGCATCTCCTTCTTTTCGTTCGCCGGTATACATCAGCATCAGCCGTCCGTCCGGAAGCGTGACTGCGCTCCCTGAGAAGCATCCATCATGGTCATAAACCTCATCCGGTGCCATTGCTGCCGGAAGGAAGCTCCAATGAAGCAGGTCGCTGCTTACCGCATGTCCCCAGTGCATCGGCCCCCATGCGGATCTGTACGGATAATACTGATAAAAGAGATGGTACATGCCTTTGTAGAAAATGAACCCGTTCGGATCATTCATCCAGCCGGCCCTCGGCGTCAGATGGAAGGATGGCCTTTCCTGCGGCCTGATTTTTTCCCCGGCTTCCGATTCATAGCTGCGGGCTTCACGAAGCAATTCACTCATTGATTATCTTCCTTTTCCGGATACGGACGATGGAACTGATACCGCACGAATCATGCATCTGCCGCCGCAGATTCGATTCGTATTGGTCGCTGTTTTCTATAAGTCAGATTATAGCATATATCCCCAGAAAAAATGCCGCCTCGTGATGGAAGCGGCATGGAACAATTTCGCTTATTTTGTTTAAAAATGTCCTGATTAAGAGGCTCGTCCTTTGGATGCCGGTCCGAAACTAAAATTCCTAATCCTGAATTTTCTATAGCTTTGTAATCATGTGGAAAATGATGACCGCCATGACGGATATCGCCATCGGACGATGGACTTTTGTAAGGCTGCTCTTTTTCCCATAAGCAATAAAAATCCCTAAAATCGCCGTGAGCGACATGAGCATGACAGCGAATATGCCGGAATAAGATACCCTGACATTGATAATCTGCCAGCAAAGATGCAGAACCGCAAATGCACCGGCGCCCATGCCAAAATACCGATGATATTTCACAAGCAGTTTCATGAAAAACTGATAGGATTTCCTGAAGGTATTGCCTTTGGGCATTTTCGCAATCCATGCTTTAAAGATACGTTTTACCAGGAAATTCGCCACCGATATGAAATAACATATAGCCGTGGCCCAGCCAAGCACTTCCCCAAATTTGCTCATATGGATCTTCTCCTCTGCGTCCGGATTTTACAAACATCAGCCTATTCATCCGTTTATCTTCGTACTGTCATAATCCTTCCTGCAGATATCCATGTCAATCATTTCCCGTAAAATTTAACATAGAAATAACATAGCATAAACGGCCCGGAAATTCAGTATCAGCGAAGGTCAGTGCATCTGGATCTGGGTATCTCATTATTAAATCCTCCAGGGCAAATGCCCCTGAGTAAAATATACGAGTTTAGATGGAAGCACTTTGTAAGTACCGGTTTGCGATCCATGATACAGCAGAGCAAGTTTTCCTGATTAAAGAGCTTACTTCTGGGTGCCAATTCTGCTTGATTTTAAAGAGTTTTTCCGAGGACAGAAGAAAGTGTCGAAACAGTATTTATTGATATATTTTATCTCCTATCAATTTCGTGATTTTCTCCGATTCTTCTGTCAGCGCACCGTCTTGCGTGAGGATCGGTGTATCCAATACTGATTTGATTGTCATAACCGTCTGTGCCGCACGGGCAACTGTCTTCTGGGATTCCGGCTTGTACTTGCTGTAGTCATTACCCTCCTGATTAAAGATATCCTCCATATTCCAGACCAGCGGGAGCATATATGTATCCAGATGGGCCAGCAGATTGTAGAACATATTAGATCTTCTACGGATAACCGAGCACTGCACTGAAGCCGTATCCAGCGACGCAGCTATTTCATCCGCCTGTGCCTTGTTCGCCAATGCCTTATCCAGTTTCTCGTCCGATTTCGCGCCTACGACGAGGCCCATGACTGCCAGTGCCGGCCCGGCAATCAATCCTCCAAGTACAACTGTCCCGCCGGCCATCCCCAAGCCGCCGGCTGATAAGGCTCCGCCCCCGAAGAAGGCAAGTGTTGCATTGTATGCCGCAGCTCCGCTAAGTGTTGAGATGGCTGTTCCGGTAGATGCCGCTGCAAATGTTGCCGCCCCGCCCCAGGCAGCCAGTCCCGTCAGCACACCGCTCGCAACACCCATGGCCGTCCCACCGACGACCTGTGCCGCAAACTGTTCCAGCTGCTTCAGCTCCTTGAAATCTTCCTGCGTGATATGAAGGTTCTTGAGTTCCTCGAGACCTTCCGTGTTCCGGAAATCCACGTTCTTGATTTTTTCGAATGTGTTCAGAATCCTTTGACGCTGTTGTTCAGGACAAATATCTTTTCCAGTCCCAGGGTGTTCAGAGAATCAGATACTTCCTTTCTCTGGAGTTCAAGTTTGTCTTTGGATTTCTTCACGGAATCATTTGCCAGTGTATTGATTTTATTTGCCGTATCGTTCGTTCCGACTGCCTGCACTGTCTTCCCGGCGCCGTAAATGCCTGTCACCGCCGCAATTCCAATGAACAATAATGGTAATGGCATATGCTCCCCTTTCAGTCTTTCAGCAGGGCCTGAATGCCCTGCATAATGATATTCCTGCGGTTCTCCAGCTCATCAACCTGTGTCCGTACCTCATTGTATGTCCTTCCAGATTCCTTGAGCCACTGTTCTTCCTTGGATACGGCAATCATGGTCTTCATTGCCGATTCCATTTCCTGTATGATTTCTGTCTCCACTTTCAGTTCATTTCCCGCAAATCGAATGAGATCATGCTCATCCGCAGCACAATTGCCATCCGCATAGGCTGCCGCAATCATATTCCATATTAAAAGCCGGCCGCTTACCGCTGCATCTTTCTCTTTTGAGGAATTCCAGATAGTCTTGGCAACTGTATCATGGATATTCTGCTCATAATTCCCATTCTCAGCTGCCTGAATGACTGCCGTGCATTCAGCAATCAATGCATCCTTATCGGATGAAAAACTCGGATCAATCTCGCTGCCTGCGGACAGGAAAACCGCTTTTTCATCTTCTGTAAAATCCCTGTCGCTGAACATCAGAAGGTATATAACTTTCATGGCATCGTGGACTGTCAGATAGTTCTGCTTCGCCTGTGCTGAATGCAGGACTTCCTTTGCTGATGCCTGGGACTCTTTCCGGTCATTATTGTGCTTTACGATTGCCTGACCTGCATCGGATGCCATTTTGGAAAGACTGCCGGGAATATCCTTCGGGTCAATCGCGTCTGCCGTGTCTTTTACCTTGGTAACTGTATCATTTACCGCATTGGTCAGATTCTTCTGGATCTCTTTTGCATCAATGTTTTTCGTTGCTTCTGCAGCTTTAGAGGCCGCATCCGCCAGAGTCTTCGCCAAATTGTCAAATAAGGCCATCTTTTTTTCCTCCCTACAGTTTCAGTGGCATGTCCGAAGACATCAGATCATCAAATTCATCCTTTGTTTCAAACTGGACTTCATGTCCCAACACACTCTAGATGGCCGCATTCCCTTTCAGATATCCGTCCGTATCATTGGCAAGGACTGATTGGTCCATGACCTGGAATCCGGCTTCAAAAGTCTCGATATGGCGGCC
>JALCKY010000003.1:0-140000 GCA_022647575.1 Lachnospiraceae bacterium
GGCGCGACCACAGAGATTACCGGGAGCACGGTTTCCTTTGACAACATCATGGATGTGTTCCACTCCCTGCGTTCCGTTTATAGGAGCAAGGCCATCTGGATTCTGAACGACACCCACCATCAAGGCGCTCCGCAAGATTAAGGACAACAACGGAAATTACATCTGGCAGCCGTCTGTTGTCGTCGGTCAGCCCGACACGATCCTGAACCGTCCTTATAAGACTTCGATTTATGCGCCGGAGCTGGTTGCAGGTAATGTACCAATTCTGTTCGGCGATTTCTCCTACTACTGGATCGCCGAGCGTCAGGGACGTTCCTTCAAGCGCCTCTCCGAGCTCTACGCGGCAAACGGCCAGATTGGCTTCCTTGCCTCTGAGCGCATCGACGGCAAGCTCATCCTGCCGGAGGCCGTGAAGGGACTGTCCGTCAAGGCCGGTGCCTGATCAAAATGGCAGCTAACGTAACCAGCCGTCTGCAGAAATTAACCTTCCTGCAGGCGGTATCTTTTTAAGGAGGCGGACGATGGAAGTAACTCTTGAGGAAGCAAAAGCCTATCTCCGGGTCACCACCGGTGACGAGGACGAGCTGATAAAAAGCCTGATTTCTGCGGCGACAAAGCAGGTACAGGACATCACAAGACAGTCCGACGAGGAGTTTATGGCAAACGAGGAAAAAGCCCTGATCCGCATCCGGGTGGCCATCCTTTACACCGTGGCCTATCTCTACGAGCACCGGGAGGAAGCCGACCACCATGCCCTCAACATGACGCTGCGCTCCCTTCTCTTTGGCACGCGGAAGGAGGGCTTCTGATGAATATCGGCGCGATGCGGACAAAAATCACTTTTCAGAAAAGTGCGGTCACCGTTGACAAATACGGAAACCACACCAACGGCTGGACGGATTACTGCTCCTGCTGGGCAACAGTCGGCACAAGCACCGGTTCGGAATCCGAAGGCGTTGTTGTTAACCCGGAAGAATCCCTTGACTTTACCTGCCGGTACTCTTCCGAGCTTGCCGCCGTGGAATCCACAAAATACCGGATCATCGCGGAAGGCCATATCTACAACATCACCTATGTGAACCCGATGGGCTGCAAGCGGAACAGCCTTAAATTCAACTGCAAGCTGGAGAAAAAAACATGAGCAGAAAAATACCGATCAGCGAAATGGACGACGCAATCATGGAGGAGCTTCAAAAATATTCAAAGCTCGCAACCGACGACATGAAGGATGCCGTAAAGGATACGGCGGCTTCTGTCCGTAAGGACATCCAATCTGGCGCTCCCGTCGATACCGGAAAGTACAAGAAAAGCTGGTCGGTAAAAAATGTCCACGAGGATTCCGAGAGCATTGACCTTGTGGTGCATTCGAGGAACCGATACCAGATTGCGCACCTGCTTGAGAACGGACACGCCAAACGCGGCGGAGGCCGTGTCGAGGGAAAGCCTCACATCGCGCCTGCCGAACAGCGCGGCAACGAAACGCTTGTAAAAACCATCGAACAGAAACTGAAAGGCGGCTGAGTATGACCTATGACGACATAACCAACATGTTAAAGGAAGCGGGACTCCCTCTTGCCTACGACCATTTCGCCGAAGGTGAGTCTCCTGAGCCGCCCTTCCTTATTTTTCTCTTTCCGGGCAGTGACAACATGTTCGCAGACAACGGCGTGTATTTCAAAATCAGCCAGCTGAACATGGAACTCTACACGGATAAGAAAGACCCGGAGCTGGAAGAAAAACTGGAGGATATCCTGACCGCCCATGAAATTCCGTGGGAGAAATCCGAGGTCTGGATTGATTCCGAGAAGATGTATGAAGTGCTCTATCAAACTGAGATTTAAAGGAGGATGCCACTATGGCTAACAGAAAAAACAAAGTGAAGTTCGGTCTTAAGAACTGTCACTACGCACTTGTCACGATTGACGAGGATGGCAAGGTCACCTTCGGGACGCCTGTCAGCATGCCCGGCTCCGTGAGCCTTTCACTGGATGCAGAGGGCGATAACGACCCGTTCTACGCGGATGATTCCGTGTATTACATGGTCAGCAACAATAACGGTTATTCCGGCGACTTCGAGCTTGCGCTCATCCCGGAGAGCTTTCTTGTGGATGTCCTGCATGAAACCGAAGATGCCAATGGCGTGCTGGTGGAAAACAAGGATGTGGAGCCGGAGCATTTTGCTCTGCTCTTTGAGTTCTCCGGCGACCAGCGGAAGATCCGCCACTGCCTGTATTACTGCAGCGCGACCAGACCTTCGATGGAGGGCGATACCACAGAGGACAAGAAGGAAGTCAAGACGGAGAAGCTCTCGCTTACTGTTTCGCCGCTTCCGAGCGGGCTGGTAAAGGTCAAAACCGGTACGAACACCAGCGAGGAAACCTACAACAACTGGTACACCAAGGTCTATGAACCGCAGGATAAGACCACCACTACGACCGCCGCCGCCAGTACCAGCACAAGCACCAGCACCACTGCGACAACGTCTTCCAAGACCAGCTCGCAGACAGCATAAGGAGGCAGCACTATGGCAGTTACAAAAACCATCGAGATTGACGGCAAGCCGGTCGAATTCCGTGCCTCTGCCGCCATTCCTCGTTTGTACAGGAACAAATTCCACCGGGATATCTACAAGGATCTGAACCAGCTGCAGAAAGGCATCGACGAAGCCAATCCGCAGGAATCGGATCTGGATACCTTCAGTCTGGAGCTTTTCGAGAACATCGCCTGGCTTATGGCCAAGCATAAGAATCCGGATATCCCGGACACTCCGGAGGAATGGCTTGATGAGTTCAATACCTTCTCCATTTATGAAATCCTGCCGCAGATCATTTCGCTGTGGGGGCTGAATGTGGAGACGGAGGTCGAGTCTAAAAAAAACCTTATGAAACTGAACGCGAAATGACGACGCCACTGTTCCTGCTCCGCTGTGTGCAAATCGGGCTTTCTATTTCCGAGCTCGACCTGCTCACCATCGGTACAGTCAATGACATGTACTCGGAAATGAGTAATGACAGCTACGACTGGCCCGCAAAAGCAACGCAGGAACAGATGGATCAATTTTAACCAAGGGAAGGAGGTCATCGCATGGCTGACAGAATCAAAGGAATCACAGTGGAAATCGGCGGCGATACGACCGGCCTTTCCAAAGCCCTCTCCGGCGTCAACAAAGAGATCCGAAACACACAGTCGCAGCTTACGGACGTCAACCGCCTGTTAAAGCTTGACCCTACCAATTCCGAGCTGCTCTCGCAAAAACAGAAACTCCTGTCACAGGCAGTCGGCGAGACAAAAGAGAAACTCACGCAGTTAAAATCCGTGCAGGATCAGATGGACGCGGGCCTGAAAAACGGCTCCGTCACGCAGGAACAGTATGATGCATGGCAGCGTGAGATCATCGCCACCGAGCAGGAACTTAAAGGTCTGGAGCAGCAATGCAAGAAAACCGACACCAGCGTATCCGCCACCCTGAAACAGGCTGGCAGCAAGATGCAGGAGGTTGGCGGCAAAATCTCCGAGGTCGGTGAAGGACTGACCACACACGTGACGGCTCCGATTGTGGCGGTCGGCGCGGCCTCTCTGGCTGCTTTCAGCGAGTTGGATTCCGGTCTTGATATCGTCGAGCAGAAAACCGGCGCGACCGGTCAGACCTTGGAAGACATGAACCAGACCGTCAAAGACCTTGCAACGGAAATCCCGACCGACTTTGAGACCGCCGGTGCCGCTGTCGGTGAAGTCAACACACGTTTTGGCTTGACCGGACAGGCGCTGGACGATCTCTCCGGGAAATTCATCAAGTTTGCTGACCTGAACAATACGGATGTTTCCACCTCCGTGGATAATGTCTCCGGCGTACTGAATGCCTTCGGACAGGATGCCTCGGACGCAGGCGATCTGCTGGATGCCATGAACGCGACCGGACAGGCAACCGGCATCGACATGGATACGCTGGCTTCCGCCCTGCAGACAAACGCGGTGCAGCTTAAAGAGCTGGGGCTGAATTCACAGCAGGCCGCAGGCTTCATGGGCATGGTCGAGATGTCCGGTCTTGATACCTCGGCAGCCATGATGGGCCTAAAGACTGCAATGAAGAACGCGACGAAAGACGGCAAGACGCTGGATCAGGCGATTGCCGGTTTCTCCACCACCATGAAGGGCAACGGCTCTGAAACGGAAAAGCTGCAGGCAGCCTATGACCTTTTCGGAAGTAAGGCAGGCGCAGCAATCTACAATGCCTGCGCAACGGGAAAACTGAACCTTGACAATCTGTCCGGCTCCCTCGGCAACTTCTCCGGGAGCGTCGAGAACACCTTCAATGAAACGCTCGACCCGATTGACCAGTTCAAGATGACCATGAACTCCCTGAAGGAAACCGGTGCCGACATCGGAAACAGCCTTGCTTCCGCCCTTGCGCCGGTGCTGAAGGACATCTCCAATGCCCTGAAATCATTCTCGCAGATCTGGAGCGGCATCCCTGAACCGGTACAGCAGGTCATCATCAAGGTCGCGCTGATTGCAGCTGCAATCGGGCCACTTCTGGTGGTCATCGGCAAGGTCATCTCGGCAGTCGGTACCATCACCTCCGTCATCGGAACCCTTACTCCGGTGTTCGGGGCCTTGAACGCAGTCATGCTGGCAAACCCGATCATCCTGATTATTGCGGCAATCGCTGCGCTGGTCGCGGCATTCATTTATCTTTGGAATAACTGCGACGGCTTCCGGCAGTTCTGGATTGACCTATGGGAAGGTATCAAACAGACCGTCCTTACTGTGTTCACGGCAATCAAAGATTTCTTCGTCACCATCTGGCAGGAAATCCAGACGGTATTTACAACCGTCGTCACAGCCATCGGCACGTTCCTGACGAATGCATGGAATACCATCAAGACTACGGTTGAAACTGTCATGACGGCAATCCAGATGGTAATCTCTACGATCTGGAGCGGGATCAAGACTTTCTTTGAAACCATCTTTACCGCGATTCAGCTCGTCGTGACGACCTACTTTGAAATTTACAAGACGATCATTACAACCGTTCTGACGGCGATCAGTGTCGTTGTCACTACCATCTGGAACGCCATAAAAACGGTAGTAACCATAGTGGTCAGCGCAATTCAGACCTTTATTACAACGGCATGGAATACCATCCAAACGGTTACCAGTACGGTTTTCAATGCAATCCATACGGTTTTCACCACTGTTTGGAACGGCATCAAGAGCGTGGTCATGGGCGTGGTGAATGCCATGCAGACCGGCATCTCCACAGCCTTCAACGCAATCCACAACACGATCTCCGGAATTCTGAACGGCATTAAGGATGTGTTCAGCAGCGTGTTCAACGGCATCTGGAGCTTTGTATCCGGGATTGTAGATAAGCTCAAGGGCATCTTCAATTTCAACTGGGAACTGCCGAAGATCAAGCTGCCGCACTTTTCTATTTCCGGCAGCTTCTCGCTCGACCCGCCGTCCATCCCTCATTTCTCTGTGGACTGGTATAAGAAGGCAATGGGAAACGGCATGATTCTGGATTCACCGACCATCTTCGGGATGAGCGGAAACAGCCTGCTTGCCGGAGGTGAGGCCGGTGCGGAAGCCGTCGTCGGCGTTTCGTCCCTGCAGGCCATGATTCAGAATGCCGTAGCAAGCCAGACCGGCACGATGGTAAACGCGCTCTCTGCAGCTCTTGAAAATGTGGGCGGCGGAGGTGACATTACCATTCCAGTTTACCTTGGAGGAACCCTGCTGGATGAAACTATTATTACCGCCCAGCAGCGGATGGCGCTCCGGTCAGGAGGCAGATGATGGCATTTACACAATATTTAAATATCGATGGCACAGACATGCCGCTTCCTGTTTCCTATGATCTGGCGCTTTCCGATTTGGAGGCAGACAGTTCCGGGGAAACGGAAGCCGGTACGACTCAGCGCGACATCGTGCGATCCGGTGTTGCCCAGATATCCGTCTCCTTTCAGGTATCACCGGCGTGGCTTAAAAAGCTGTCCGCGATGCGTGGGAAGCCAAAGCTCGCAGTCAACTTTTTTAATACAGAAACAATGGTCAGGGAGACCAGAGAAATGTACATCGACGGTTTCAAAGCTTCCCTTGCACACGACACCAGCAGAAAAGGACTATGGAAAGTCAGCTTTGAACTGAAGGAATATTGATGAGAAAGGAGCGGCGCTATGTATCCCGTATCTGATCTATACAAGACAGCAGTACAAGAAAATGCCCGCTCCTTTACATGGTCTGGGAACATCACCACAGCAACCGGGAAAAACTATTCGTTTGTCAATAAGGACATTGTCAAGGGCTCCGGCTATATTACAAGACAGTGCTCCGGGACATCTGAAATAGAGCTCGGCTCCGTCTATTCTGCGGAACTTGGCATATCCCTTTTCTCAGACGTTGACCGTTACTCATTAGAGGACGCACAGATTGCATTGGATTTCCACATGGCACTTCCGGATGGGAATGTCGAGGATATCCCGATGGGAATCTTTTATGTGGCGGAGGCAAACCGGAAAATACGGACGCTGGAACTCAAGGCCTATGATGGAATGCTGCGCTTTGAAAAAGCCTATAAAAAAGAACAGTCCAGCGGTTATCCATATGATTTTCTAAACATCATGTGTAACGACTGCAAGGTCAGCCTTGCACAGACGCAAGCAGAAATTGAAGCTCTGCCAAATGGCACTGAACTTCTCGGCGTCTATCCGGACAATGATATCGAAACCTGGCGGGATTTCCTTCATTATCTTTCTCAGGCGCTTGGCTGCTTTGCCTTCATTAACCGGGATGGAAAGCTGCAGCTTGTAAAATACGGTGAAAGCCCGGTCTGTAGCGTAAACAGCACACACCGGTATTCTTCCAGCTTTTCTGATTTCGTCACCAGATATACGGCCATCAGTTCAACAAACCGGCGCACAAATACGGCAGAATACTATGCGCTTGACCCGGATGACGGGCTGACGATGAACCTTGCGGTTAATCCCTTGCTCCAATTTGGCCTTGATGAAACCAGAACCCGCATCCTTAAAAATATCCTGAATGCCATTTCCGTAATCAATTATGTGCCTTTCGATTCTGAAACCATCGGAGATCCGGCACTCGACCCAGGTGATGTACTCACATTTACCGGAGGCCAGGCAGATGCCACAAAGATTGCAGCAATCACATCCATTACAGTCAAGGTCAACGGAAAGTGCTCCCTCAAATGTGTCGGCAAAAATCCACGCCTTTCAGAAGCCAAGAGTAAGAACGATAAGGATATCTCCGGGCTGACCAATTCTGTTGAGGCCACAAAGATGGCGACCTATTCCTATGTGAATGCGATGGCGTATACGCTCGGCGCAGACAAGGTCGAGATTGTAAACATTGAACTCGCCACGCAGGAAGAAACCGACTGTGAATTCAAAGCAGCCGTTCTCCTGCAAGTTACTGCAGCTTCTTTGAAACGCGCGGTCACGGCGACCGGAACAGGCACGACCATCCTACCCGAGGATACAAAGGATGCAGACGGTAATACCAAAACCGAAAACAGGGAACTGGCTACCACGGTCACCGTCCCTGTTTCCTGGGAGGAAGATGGTCAATCGGTTGTTACGGTTACCTATGTGGTGGATGGGCATGAGGTAGAAGAATTCCATCCGATGGAAACCTGGCACAGCGGCGACCACATCCTGAACCTGTTTTACCCGCTTCTCGACATGCAGGAAAAAACGCTGCATACCTTTGAAGTCTGGATTTCGGTTGCACCTGGATCTGCGGTCATACAGGCACAGGGCATTATTGCTTCCATTACCGGCCAGGGTCTAGGCGCGCAGGACAGATGGAACGGGCGCATTGAGGTAAGCGATGAATACCTCCCGATTGTTTTTGCCGGGATGCAGACGCTTCCTCTTGCTGCAGTTCTTGAAATGGCCCTTTTGACACCGGAGCCTGCAGGCATCACAGAGAGTATTTCAAAGTTTGCTTTTACCGGTATGCCGCTACTTGAGATTGCTGATCAGCTGAGAATCTTTGCACCGATTGTTCATGACGTAATTGATGTCAGTGATAAGCAAAAGATGCGCTACAGCAAAGTTTATGTGACCGACGATACGCAGTTCACGCTCCGGCAGGCATACACCATCTCCGGAGGAACTGAACGTGCTCTTAACCGTGGCCGCATGGACTCGCTTACAATTTCTACCGCCGACTTTGATACGCTGACGGGCATCACGATTGAGCCGTTTAAGACAGATCCGTTTATTGACGGCAATATGCAGCCTGCGAAGAAGCTAACCGGTACGGCATACACCATGCTTACAGACGGCAAGGTCATCCTAAAGACCAGCTACAAAGAAACGATAACAGGTGAAAGCCGCGAAATAGACCGCGGCAGTCTTGCAGCCTATCCGCTTGACTTTACGGCATTTGAATCGGTATCAGAATTGGAGGTACAAAATGGCTGATTACTTTTCTATTAAAGAGCTTCTGGCCACAACAGAAAATATGGCCATCATCCGCGACAACTCCGGCAACGATGATGGCACCGATACCCTGACTGGTGTCAGCTGGTTTATCTACAATTCTGTTGCTGCAGAAAACATCTATGTAAATGGCAACTCGTGGATGGGCATTGGCAGCAATACCGAACAGGTCAAAGTCTGCAGGCGTGACGCAAAGGTATGGACAATCCGACGTGAGGAAGGAACGATCTATAACCACTATAAATTTCTGCGCATCCGCTGGGAGGGCTATGCCAACTACAGCGTGACCACAGAGGATGTAAGGCTTGTCTGGGATCTGCTGCTTCTTGATACCGGGGACATTGTCCTGCATTTTGAAACGCTGCCGACGAATACTGCTTACCTTGGCGAATCCGCTCTGGTTACCACATCAGGTTCAATCTCCTTTACGCCAGCAGCCGGGTCGAATCTCTCATTTTTGCATCAGGACGCAACCGGGACAGCCTTCGTTCAGTCAAACGACCTTCCAGTGCTGCTTGACCCATATAACCGCAGGTACCTCATCACGGATGCCACAAAAGCCTTATACACGGTTTCAAATGGAGCGCTTTCCAAACTGACGGATACCGATCTGACCGCAGAGATATTCGAGACAAATGGCGTACAGGAAATCCCGGATGGTGCTTTGCTTCTTTCCCTGAAAGACCCGACCATCCTTTACTGGCATGATTCCAATAACCGGTTCCCGCCCTTTCAGGCAAGTTACACCGGAATCCCGAAGCCGCAGGTCATCTACTCGGAAAACATCGACATGTCCGATGCTTCTATTCTTGGCATTGAAAAGGTAACCGCCGACTGCGATGACGCCACACTCCTTGCCGTATCATTTGATGCTGGGAAAGCTTGGTGGACATATACCGGAACGGAATGGGCGCAGCTTTCTGAGGAGAAATCCGGCATGTCCAAGGCCGCGCTGGAAGCCATCTCAACCGATGCATGGTCGGAAAAGGCCATCACCGGGCAGCTTATGTACCGCTTTGTGATCAGCGGAGAAGCGGGCTTTGTAAAGGCGATCACAACCGACTATCTGAACAGGGAGGAATAAACATGCTCAAGGGAAAAAGCACAATAGAACTGACAGACGTCCACACGGGCAAAAAAGAAATATACCGGGATGAGAACCTTGTAACAGAGGCAATCGCGGACATCTTAAATACCAATATCCAGGGAGCCATGTTTAACAATCCCTACTTCGACGGTAAATATGGCGAGGACTGGATGCTGCCAATCTACAGCAGGCTGACGGGCGGACTCCTGCTATATCAGAATCCGGTTGAGGAAGATCCTGCAAATATCTACGCACCGCTCGACAATCCGCTCATAGGATACGCGTCCAATGACGCGAACAATACGGAGGACATCCGGCGCGGCAGCAGAAACCTTACAGAAAGCAAAACTGTAGATGGCGGTTTCAAATATGTCTGGGACTTTGCGACCTCGCAGGCGAACGGGACAATATCCTGTATTTCCCTCACGAATGTACTGGCTGGCAAAGGAACGCAGTATGACAGCAATTACTTTGTGCGTTTAAAAAGCGATAACGTCATTTCAAACATACCGGGAAACCAGAGCAATTATCAGGAGAACCACCGGACATATATCAAAGACGGTTATCGTCTGGAGATGATCCCTGTTTATAATTCAACCTCGGTTACCCTGAGAAAGGTATCGGAGGATTATCTCCATGCCAGACTTATGCAGCGGCCATACAGCTTAGTTGCTACGGATGCAGTGGAAGAAAAAACAATCGAGCTGAACCACTATCCATACTGGTATGCCTATAGCGGAGGGAACAAGGACGGGACGGTTGCTCCCTATAACAATTCCGGCGATGCTTTCCCGTATCTGTTCCATGCCGCAGATGGCAACTGGTATGGAATCAGCCGGAGGGACAATCAGAAATACAGCTATTCCTCCGGCAGCACGGATTATTACAATCACGAAAGCTACGAATGGTTTCTCGATACCGTAAGCGCAGAAAAGGCAACCACGCAAAAAATCATCCTGCCTGCAAATACTTCAGAAATCAGTCATATCGGTATGAGTGGGAAGTGGCTTATGTTTGCTATTGGAAATACAGTCTATCGGATTGACACAACCAGCGTGGCCAATATCGAGGTCGTGCCCAATGCATCCTACAACAGCTCAAGCCTGCATACCTTCCTCATTGACGATGATGTCGTGATTAACGATTGGTATTACTTAAACGGCGAACCGAAGCTGCATGTCCGCAATCTCCAGTCAAACGATTATGCAAGATGGGGCAGAAAATCTATGGCAAGATATAAGACCTTCGCCTATCAGGAATACTACTGCTCCTATGGCAACTATTACTTCTACAAGGATCTGTATCTGTATACGCCATATCTTGCGACCATCAACAATCTGGCGACTCCGGTCATCAAGACGGCGGACAAGACGATGAAAATCACCTATACGCTGACGGAAACGCAGTCGTAAACAACAATCTATATGCACTGGGCGACTTCCTGCGGGAGGCCGCCTTTTTCATGCAAAAAATCAAAGGAGGAATTTCTCATGAAAGAATTCTGGAACACGTTACAACTTATTTTTGCTGCTGTCGGCGGTTGGCTTGGCTATTTCTTGGCGGCTGCGACGGATTGCTTATCGCGCTGCTGATCTTTGTCGTCTGCGACTACATCACCGGTGTCATGGGCGCGATCAGCGACAAAAAGCTCTCCTCGGCGGTCGGCTTTCGCGGCATCTGCCGCAAGGTGCTGATCTTCATTCTGGTCGGCATCGCAAACGTCATCGACATCAATGTGCTCGGACAGGTCGGTGTCCTGCGGACGGCAGTCATCTTCTTCTACATCTCGAATGAAGGTCTGTCCCTGATTGAAAATGCTGCCCACCTTGGACTTCCGATTCCGGGAAAGCTGAAGGAAGTACTGGAGCAGCTGCATAACCGTGATGAAAAAGACACGGATAAGGAGGAAAAATAACATGGCTATAAAAGGAATTGACGTATCGGTATGGCAGGGTGCGATTGATTTTAACGCTGTCAGGAACAGCGGAGTTGATTTTGTGATCATCCGCGCAGGCTACGGTACAAACTCAAAAGACAAGTACTTTGAAGAAAACTACAGGAAGGCAAAAGCTGCCGAACTTCACGTCGGCGCTTACTGGTACAGCTATGCAGACAGCTTCTCCGAGGCCGTACAGGAAGCTGAAATGTTCCTGTCTACACTTGCCGGGAAGCAGTTTGACTATCCTGTTTTCCTCGACATGGAGGAAAAGAAGCAGATCGAAGCCGGGACTGATTTCTGCTCCGGCCTGATCAAGACTTTCTGCGACAGGCTGGAGGCTGCCGGATACTTTGCCGGTTTTTATACTTCTGCATCCTTCGCGGGATCTGTTGTGACGGACGCTGTCCGCAAACGTTACTGTTACTGGTGCGCCCAGTGGGCCGATGCCTGCAGCTATGAAGACTCCTGCGGAATCTGGCAGCACAGCTCCAATGGCTCCGTTCCCGGCATCAATGGCCGTGTGGATATGGACTGGTCATATCAGGACTTCCCGACAGTCATCATTGGCGGCGGGTTTAACGGATACTCAAAATCAGCTGACGATACTCCTACTCCCGTCGCTTCAAAAACCGTTGATGAGCTGGCGCATGAAGTGCTCGCTGGGAACTGGGGCAACGGCGAAGAACGGAAGAATCGCCTCTCTCTGCTGCCGGTTATGATTATGATTCCGTGCAGTCCAAGGTGAACGAGCTGTGCGGCGTCCATAATGAACCTCAGCCTGTTTATTACACCGTGAAATCAGGCGATACGCTCTCTGCCATCGCCCGCCAGTACGGTACAACTGTTTCTGCTATCCAGTCCATGAACAGCTCACTGATTCAAAATGTTAATCTGATTCTGGTCGGCTGGAAGATCAGAGTGAAATAACCATCATCCAGTTTCTCGCCTGCGAGTGTTCCTTTTTGGAATACCCGCAGGTTTTTTTTATTTTCTTCCGCTCAAATCACCGTTCATCTCCAGTGGGAAATTGGAGGTGGATAAGTTATGACAGACAATAATACAAGTGCTCCAACTGGATATTTCACACAGGAGCGCATTCAGGGAGACCTTGACTACAAAAGAGCTCAGGCCATCGCGAAAACAATGCTTGATTCCGGGCTCATATCCGTTGCTGAATTCAACAAATTATCGGACATCAACCTTAAAACTTTCTCTCCCTTGTTCGCGGAAATATATCCGAATAATGCTTGATAGTATAGGCATTCAGAGTGATGTATAGACATGCGGAAAGGAGGATGAACCCTTGAAAAAAATAACGAAAATCGAAGAAAATAAAAATGTAGGCTGATGCAAAGCGAAAGCTCCGCGTAGCTGCTTATTGCCGTGTCAGCACAGACTCTGACGCGCAGGCAGAAAGTCTTGAAGCACAGGTCACACACTATGAAAACTATATTGCTGCCCGGAATGATTGGAAGTGCGCTGGCGTTTATTATGATGAAGGCATCACAGGTACAAAGAAGGAGAAACGTCCTGAGCTTAACCGCATGCTTGCCGACTGCAAAGCCGGGAAGATTGATTTTATCATCTCGAAATCAATCAGTCGCTTCAGCCGCAACACTGCTGACTGCCTTGAGCTTGTCAGAAAGCTTCTCAACCTGAATATTCCTGTTTATTTTGAAAAGGAAAACATCAATACCGGCTCGATGGAAAGCGAATTATTCCTATCAATCCTTTCCAGTATGGCTGCAGACGAATCCCTATCCATTTCAGAGAATAGCAAGTGGTCTGTGCAGCGCCGATTTGAAAACGCGACGTTCAAGATCGGATGCCCGCCCTACGGCTACGATTGGAATAAGCAGAACATAGTCGTCAACCCGGAGCAGGCGGCAATTGTAAAAAGGATTTTCGCTTCTGCTCTTTCCGGCATTGGCACCGCAAAAATTGCCAACATGCTGAATGAAGAAAAGATTCCTACCAGGAAAGGCCATCACTGGAGCGCATCCACAGTCAAAGGGATTCTGACAAATGAGAAGTATACCGGCGATGTTCTTTTCCAGAAGACCTACACGGATGCGCAGTTCAACCGCCACCACAATCGCGGTGAGAAAAATCAGTACTTTGTATCAGATCATCACGAGGCAATCATCAGCCACAGCGAGTTTGAAGCCGCTGGTAAGATGTTAAAGCAGCACGCCAAAGAAAAAAACGTCATTCCAGACAGTGAGAAGTACCAGAAGCGCTATGCCTTCTCAGGGAAAATAATCTGCGGCAAATGCGGCAGCACCTTCAAACGCCGGACGCATTACACATCTGGCGACAGTTACATAGCATGGTGCTGTAATACGCATCTGAACGACAAGAACGCCTGCAGCATGAAATCCATAAAGGACGATGACCTGAAGCTGGCTTTTGTCACGATGATGAACAAGCTTGTTTTCGCTCATCGCTACGTGCTGAAGCCTTATACAGAGGCCCTCAAGACAGAATCCACAGACGATTCCCTGCGCCGGATTCAGGAGCTGACGACTGAACTCGCTCAGAACACAGAGCAGCGTGAAAGGCTCCAGCAACTGGCCGCACAGGGATTTCTAGATAAGGTACTCTTTACAAAGGAAACAAATGAGCTTCTGACAAAGGCTGACCGCATCCGAAAAGAAATGGATGCGCAAAGAATAACGTTTCGTCGGATGTTTCTAAGGTCAATGCAGCAACCGCCCTTCTTCACTTTGCCGAAAAAGGTGAAATGCTGGAAACCTTCAATGAAGAATTATTTGAAAAACATGTGAGCCGGATAACTGTAATCAGCCGAACCGAGTACCGCTTCGAACTAAAATGCGGCCTCTCGCTCACGGAAAGGATATGAAAATGGGACACACACCCTACGGATACAAATTGAAAATGGAAAGGCAGTTATTGACAATGAAGCTGTCGCCAAAAATTAAGAAAACTGTATGAAGCCTATCTTGCAGGTGCTTCATTACAGAAGGCTGCCAATGATGCCGGTATCGAAATGACGTAAAGCATTGCGGTGCCAAACGAATCATGGGAAATCGTCATTATCTCGGCGACAGCTTCTATCCGGCCCTCATTGACAAGTGAAACCTTCGAACAGGCCGAAGCCGAAAAGCAGCGTCGGGCAAAAGCGCTCGGACGGTTGAACAGAAAAAAAATAAGGTGGTAATACGGTCAGCTCCTACGCTTTGAAAATTGAAAAAAGATTACATTACGATCCTGGCAGCGCAGGCCGAGTACCTTTACAGCCTGATAGAAAGGTCGGTGATTTGATGGCAAGCGTTACATTTATTCCGGCAAAAAGGCAGGTCGGAAACAACATCAGTAAAGAGGAAGCTCCTAAGCTCCGCGTCGCAGCATACTGCCGTGTCAGCACCGATTCTGACGAACAGGAAACCAGCTACGACGCACAGGTCTCCCACTACACAGAATACATTCAGAAGAATCCGGAATGGGAGCTTGCAGGTATTTTTGCTGATGACGGCATTTCCGGCACCAACACAAAAAAGCGTGATGAGTTTAACCGCATGATTGATGAGTGTATGGCCGGAAACATCGACATGATCATCACAAAATCCATCAGCCGATTCGCCCGCAACACTCTTGATTGCCTGCAGTATATCCGGCAGCTCAAGGACAAAAATATCCCGGTCTACTTTGAAAAGGAATCCATCAACACAATGGATGCCAAGGGCGAGGTTCTTATAACGATTATGGCTTCCCTTGCCCAGCAGGAAAGCCAGAGTCTTTCGCAGAACGTAAAGCTCGGTCTGCAGTATCGTTACCAGCAGGGAAAGGTAAGCGTTAATCACAACCGCTTCCTCGGTTACTCGAAAGACAATGACGGAAAGCTCATAATTGACGCTGAGCAGTCCGAAGTTGTGAAGCGCATCTATCGCGAATATCTCGAAGGCCTCAGCATGGACAAAATAGCCTCCGGACTTGAGGCGGATCACATCCTTACCGGTGCCGGAAAAGAAAAATGGCACACGAGCACGATCAACAAGATTCTCCGGAACGAAAATACATGGGCGATGCCCTTTTGCAGAAAACCTATACCACCGACTTCCTTACAAAGAAACGAATCAAGAACACGGCATCGTGCCGCAATACTATGTTGAGGACGATCATCGAAGCCATCATTCCGAAAGAAATCTTCATGCAGGTACAGGAGGAACTTGTCCGCAGGCGCGTCGTGCACAAGAGCCCGACAGGCAAGAAACGCACCTACTCCTGCAATCATTGCTTTGCGCAGATGATTTTCTGCGGAGAGTGCGGCGAGCTTTACAGGCGCGTCCATTGGAACAATCACGGCTGCAAATCCATTGTCTGGCGCTGCATCAGCCGCTTGGAGCCATCGGAAGCTGAGAGCAACTGTACGAATCGGACGGTAAATGAAGCTGCCCTTGAGGACGTCACGGTCAAATCCTTAAACCGGATTCTACGAGGCAGGAAAGAGTTCTTGGCCCAGCTGCAGGAAAACGTAGCCAGGGCCGTCGTCACAACCGACACTCTCTCACCGGAAGGCATCCAACTGAGGCTTGAAGATTTACAGAAAGAGCTGCTTCGAAAGGTCGAGGGCGGCAAAGACTACAATGCCATCACTGACGAGATGGTTCGCCTGCAGGAAATGAAGAAACAGTCCACGGTCGACAATCACCGTAGAGAAGAAGCCATGAACCGGATCAAGGAACTGCAGGATTTCGTCGCCATGCAGAATACAGAAATTCATGTGTTCGATGAATCTCTCGTCAGGAAGCTTATAAAAAGCATCACAATATACACGGATAAGTTCACCGTCGAATTCAAATCCGGCGTCAGTGTGGATATTGCAGAATAAAAGAGCAGGCTGCTCCGATAGGAATCTTACCTATGAAGTGGCTTGCTCTCTTGTTTGTACAAATCGGAATTTAATCAAGAAAAAGATCATGCTCATATCACAAAACTATAACTTCACTTTTTTCGTCGCAATTTTCTCACAAAAGGTACTGTCATGTTCAACGAACAAAATGGTTGGTTTGAACTGCAAAATTAAATTCTCAATTTGCATACGAGATATTACATCAATATAATTTAACGGTTCGTCCCAAATATATAGGTGAGCGTTTTCGCAAAGACTTCTTGCAATCAATACTTTTTTCTTTTGACCGCCACTAAAATCACGCATATTCTTATCAAATTGTATTCTCGAAAAATCAAGCTTGCGAAGAATTGCTTTGAAAAGGCTCTCATCAATTTTGTTTTGTAAAGCGTAATCTGACAAATTTCCGCTTAAAAATGAAGTATCCTGCGAAACATACGAAATGGTCAATTGGCTGCCTTTTTCAAAAATACCAGTATGAGTTATATTCTCACCGCAAATAAGCTTTAGTATGCTTGATTTTCCACTTCCGTTTTTGCCTACAAGAGCAATACGGTCACCACATTCTATGGTAAAGCTGATATCCTGACAAACTGTTTTTCCATCATAGAAAATGGAAACATCGGATAGCTCTGCAAGCCGGCTTGCATGATAAGAAAGCTGTGTTAATTTTAAATTGTCAGCATTTTCAATATTTTTGACCAGTTTAGACTTTTCTTCAATGGCAGATTCTTGACGTTCCTCAATAGCTTTGACTCTTTTCATAAGCTTTTTTGATTTTGCACCTTGGAGAGGACGTTTGCCTGCGCTACTACTATCGGTCGCAGTTGAATCAAATCCAACTTTTCGACGCTCTGCAGTATCCGCCCAATTCCTTTTTTCTCTTGCGGTTTTTTGAAGACGTTTAACCTCTTTTTTTAGCTTTTCGTTTTCAGCAAGCTCAAAGTTATCTTGTCGTTCCTTGTTCACAAGCCACGAGGAAAAGTTACCGCTCTGTATTTCAATATTTGTTTTATTAATGGAAAGCACATGGTCTATGCAGCCGTCTAAAAAAGCTCTGTCATGTGATACTAAGAGAAATCCGCTTTTGGATTTCAGATATCTGCTTACGATTGAGCGCGCTGCGATATCAAGATGATTTGTAGGTTCATCAATGAGTAAAAAGCTGTTTTCTTTGAGAAATAGAACAGCAAGCAAAACCTTAGTCTTTTCACCATTTGACAACGTTTGAAACGGACGATACAACACATCCTCCGACACATCAAGCAATGACAGCTCCCGCAGCAGTTCCCATTGCAGAAAATCCTTACAAATGCTATTGATAACATCCATCGTGTTTTGTGTTTCGTCAGCCACCGTATAAGGAAAATACTCAAAGTCGACCGAAGATGAAATATTTCCGCTGTATTCAAACTTGCCAAGCAGTAAATTTAAAAAAGTTGTTTTCCCTCTGCCGTTTCTTCCGATGAAACCCAGTTTCCAATTCGTGTCAATTTGGAAGCTGACATTTTCAAAAATATTGTCGTAACTTCCCGGATATGAAAAAGTCAAATTATTTACGTTAATAAGCGACATGCTTTTGTCCTCCTTAAAAATTATGGGCTGCAAGAAAGTACATTCTTGCAGCCCATAAACGGACAAAGTCCAGCCAGAAAGGCAAGACAAAGCTATGCGTTTAGAGTTAAAGAAGATGGTAACTTTCTTGCATAGGCATAACAAAAGCAGGCACTTTAAGCGCCCAGGACATCCTATTATGCCTTAATATTTAGCAAGAAATAATACGCATCTTTCCACCCCTATCATTATTTTAAATTATTGTACCATACTTTTCATTCTGGTGCAAGCCAATCTATATATACAATGCCTAATACTGGATATCCGCCGTCCAGAGGAAGTGTTATCGACCCTTGTCAGTATTAACGAGCGAATTATTGTAGATGCACCAGAAGATTATCTACTGCTATTACAGGATGAATTCCCATACTTTGAAAAATACGGCGTAACAGATGCTCTTACTGATCTGGTAAATCGCATTGAATATTTCATGCAGGAGCATAAAATAAATAGTCCTCGTTCCAAAGCATTATTACTGGACTACAAAGCTGAACTTTTCTATCTAAGAAAAGACTATGCCAATGCTCTAAAACGCAGAAAAAAAGCACTGGATATCATTACTCCAATGCTTACGGATGATGCAGATATTCAGATTGTCAGTCTTGCATCCAACCTACACAATAATATAGCAAACTGCTGTCTAGCTATTAAAGACCTGTTAAATGCAACTGCTGAAATGGAAAAGGCTCTCTCTATTCGAAAAGAATATGAAGCACTTGGAACTATGGAGAATCACGATGTATTACAGCAGATGGGTAATCTTGTAAGTCTACTGATTCAAGCCAAAGATTACGAACATGCAACTGCTCTACTAGACTTCTATGAACAGACTGTTATGGAACATGAAGGCAACGATACCTTTGATTATGGCTACTGTCAATTCCAGCGAGGATTACTTGCACTCTCCACAGGAAAAACAACCATTGCCGAGAAGCATCTGTTACTTGCAGAATCCATATTTGCTAATACGGTAGGTGTGAATCATGAATACACCAAGGGCATATATGCTTATCTAAATCTTCTGTATCAGAAATGGAGAAAACCTGAATTGGCAGAGAAATATAAGCAGAAATACATTGATATAGGAAAATAGTTTTCTTATTTTATCCTTTTACCTACTACTACAAACCTACCATCCTCTACCT
This sequence comes from Lachnospiraceae bacterium, assembly GCA_022647575.1. Lineage (GTDB taxonomy): Bacteria > Bacillota > Clostridia > Lachnospirales > Lachnospiraceae > Chordicoccus. The sequence continues at coordinate 19,127 of JALCKY010000003.1, forward strand.
GATAAGAGCAGCAAGACAATGTAATAAATTCATCCCCATATTCTGCTGTTACACCAGTATCATATAGAGACATTGCTTTTATGTTATCATACCAGTTATCAAATTCAGCCTGCGTATCAGCCTGAAAGAACTGATAATATTTAAAAACCGTATCTGTACTCATATAGACCTGTGAATAGAAAACTGTAATCAGTTCATATTCGCGTTGTTCATATAAACTGTCAAAGTAAATAATTGAATGAGCTTTTCCATAATCTTCATCCGCATATTGCTTTAATCCTCCAAACATCAAGCCTGATTTCATCGTATGTCCATGAATAATCAGATTTGTTGAGGGTTTGGTTCCATCCCTATATTGATAAGTACTCGTTCCTGTACCCACAATAGAATCTGTGTCCATAATCAAGCATCCATTCATGTTTTCTTCCTTGTTAAAATCATAATCCAGATAATAGTCTTCATCTTCCATCGTCTGCATGACAGGATAATCAATGACTGTATCCTCTATTCTAAGCCATCCAATCATATCTGCATTTTGTCCATATAATGAATGGTATTCCGGAAGTATCTCTGCTTGCACTGGTTCATGCGTTGGATTTTTTATTTCATTGTTTAATATATCCTGCAAAACAGTTGCTATACCAGCAGTAGGCATTGTATATAGTTCCGTTTTGTCTTGTAACCTACTATCGTTTATGGATTCCATTAAAGTGCTTTGTGTTTCAATGGCTTTTCTATTATCACGGTATCTGCCTAGAACGATAACCGCAATTACTACGACACAAATGCATAAAACCACAGTCAATAAAATCATATATCTTCGATATCTTCTTTGCAGTTGTCTTCTACGACGAAAACGGGTGACTTTCGCCACCCGCTTATTCTTTCTATTTGTTTGTCCTCTATCGCCTAATTCCATCTTCACATCAAACCTCATTTGAAATTATCGAACTGTATTTCTCTTTCTTCCGAAATATAAAATTCCAATTCCACTTATCAATGCAAGAACAAATAACCATACAATCGGAGTAGAATCTCCAGTTTTTGGCACATCATCTTTATTTGATGGTGTATCTGGTGTATTTGATGGTGTGGTTGCTGCAGCCTCTTTTACTGTAAATGAAGTGGAAGCGGAGCCATCTGTCCATACAAGTTCAAATGTATGATTGCCAGCAGATAATGTTTTTAAGTAATCTGCTTTCAATGTAACAATTGTGTAACCTTCTGTTACCGTATAATTACTTCCATCCACTACGGTTCCATCTACCTTCACTTCTTTAAACTTAGATACTTCTCCGTCTCCTCGGATTGACAATGTTCCATCTGTGCCGCTCGTCCATGTACCACCTGCACCTTCGATAATCTTATAAGTTGGTGTAGCAGGTGTTGGATCTGGTGTTGTTGTATCATTCTCGTAGGTTGCTGTTACAGTAACTGCATTTGCTGGCATTGTAAATACTGCTGTTGCACTGTCCTTGCTGCCACTTGTGAATGTCAAGCTATCTGTTCCTGTCCATTCCTTAAAATGCTGTCCACTTGGGGCTGCATCTGCAGTAATCGTAACAGATGCATCCTTTGCATAACTACCGTCTCCTGTACCGTTAGTTACGGTTACCTGATATAAAGTTGGTGGATTTGGAGATGCTGTCACTGTTACAGTCGCTTTCTCGCCTGCAAGTAATGTATCTGTTCCCGCAAGTCTTACATAATATGTTCCTGCTGCTACTGTAGTATTACTTAATGTACAAGAACTCCATGTAGCATTATTGTTTCCATCATATGTAGATTTTAATATATACTCCATCGCTGTCGTTGTTCCAGCTATCTTATCTACTCCATCACTTAATCCTGCCGGAGCATTCTGTGTTCCTTTGGCTGTAGCATCTGTAAGTGTAATCGTTGCTGTAGCTGTTGGTGTTCCTGAAACTGTAATCTGTGTATAACTGTTTCTTGTTACACTAACTCCACTGACTGCTGCTACGCTATAATTTGTTGGGAAATAAAATCCCTCATTTGCTTTATATACAACATCAGTCATAGCACCTGTAAGTCCAGTCTGACTTTCTGTACCTGATGTATTTGTCTTGGTCATGTTGCTGCCTGGTGTTACAGTCACATCATATGTTGAAACTGGTTCTGGAATGGTAAGTGCTACTGGTTCGGAAGAATAATCTGATAAAGTATCGCCATTTACATCTTCTGCCATCATGTAAACTTTATAATCTTCTGATAAACCTTCTGGAAGTGTAAATGTACCTGTTCCTGTAGCTGCTAATGTGGTAGTTAATGCTCCATAATATAAAATACTTGCATCACCTTCTCCATATGCTTTATCTGTAATCATAATTGAAATCTGTGAAACATCACTACCTGTATATGTATATGGAACTGTAATCGTCTGTCCATTTCTTGAAACTGACTGACCCGATGTAATGCTAACTCCTTTAGAAGAATCTTTTAATGTCAACTTCCATGTATTCGCACTAGTGGTATTTACCGATGCAAAAGAGGATTTGCTCGTTCCACTCGCAGATGTGAAGAGCACAGAGCTCAGATTCAAATTAAAAGCGGGACGAACAGAACCGTAGCCAAGAGTACAAGGCCGCCCGAGTCGACGACGCCGTAAGCGGACACGTCGGCTGCATCGAGATCATCGTCACCAGGGGAACGAAGCCACCACCAAGAGCTTGCAGCTCTTGTGTTATTAGAGGTAAATCCATAATTTGCATTATTTACATCCGCCAAGTCTAGTAAAAAGATTTTATCACTCGTTGTACCGCTTGGATAAGAAGCATAGCCACCATTCGTTGTCTTGGAACTATTAATTGTAGTTGCGTCAATACTGGTTTGTTCCACGCTTGTCATTGTTCCAAGAAATCCACCACTAGCTTCTGTTTTTTCTGTATCATTTAAATTTCCACGAATGGTAGAAGTTGACCAATCGGATTTATCATCATCAAACGCTTGTGTTGCTGAAAGAAAATCTTTTGTCAGTAACAACATATGGTTAGATACAGATGATTTTCCGTTTGTCAGTGAACCATCCTTATCTAACACATAGCACTCTTTTCCACCATAATATACTTTACTGCCTGACCAGGTATCACTTGCTGTAGTGTCTGGATTACCGATTCCTCCTGTACGGAGATTAATTGTTGATGGGTTTGTTGATGCCTGTACCTCAGTTGTTCCTCCTGGCATAAATGAGATTGTGCCTGCCACCATCACCGCAGCTAGTGCAACAGATAGTACTCTTTTAAATCTGTTCTTTTTCATAATGTTCATCCTTCCTTCCGTTTCTCGTGTCCTGTATAGGATTGTCTGTACTCTTTGTAAGTACAAAATTTTGATATACTTGTTTTCTTAATCTCCAAGTATCTCCATATCGAAGATGACCTTCATAACTTTTCATACTTCTTGTGATATCTTCAAAGCTCTTTTCGCCAGTCTTATACTGTTTTTGATAAAGCTTTAGTCTTCTTTTCCAACGTTTCTTATTGGAAGTTCGCAGTCTTTTTATGACTTTTCCAGTATCTGTAAGATAGAATCGAAATCCTAGATAATCTGCACCCTGGCTAATCGGAAATATCTGTGTTTTTTCATTAAACGAAAGTTTCAAATCTTCATTGATGTATTGCTCCATTTGATGCAAGCATTGTCGAAGATATTCTTTATTCTCATGTATGATGATTCCATCATCCATGTATCGGCTGTAATATCTTATTCCAAATTGTTCCTTTATCATTCGGTCAAGACCATCCAAATACCATAGTGCAAACCACTGACTTGTCTGGTTTCCTAACGGAAGTCCTCTCATATCTGATTCATCTGGGTTAACGGAAATACTATCTATGATTTGAAATAATAATTCTTTTACTTCATCATCCTCAATTCCAATCAGTTTTTGTTTTAAAACGTTATGATTGATGCTATCGAAGAACTTGCGGATATCAAATTTCAAGATATATCCTTTCGTCCCATGCTGTCTATAATAAGCACGCATAAACTCCGTTAATCGGTCTGTTGCAAAGCGTGTGCCTTTTCCAACTCTACAAGCAGCATTATCATAAATCAATCTTGGCTCAAAATAGGGTTTCAGTATATTATCACAAATACTATGCTGAACAATTCTATCTCTAATAGAAAGTGCCTGAATCTTACGTTTCTTTGGATCATATATCTGGAAGTAGTGGTATCCACTTAGCCTATACTTTCTACTTTCAAGTTCATCATGGAGCTTCCATAGATTACTTGATAAATCAAGTTCAAAATCTATCACATCTTTTTTATTTCTTTTCCCTTTTGCTGTAGCTTTATATGCACGATATAAGGATTCAAACTGATAGATTTTCTCATATTCTGTCACCCACACCTCCTTGATTATATTACCATTCCAGGAAATCGCACAGCAATTTCCCAAAGCATCCGAAAATTAAATAATAACGTCCTATGCTAGAATGGTATGTGTTTTTCTGTACACAAGTTCGTATACAAAAAGGAATAAGATTCCTTTACCCCAGACAAATATATTGTTTGTAAATTTACTTGCAATACATACGGATGCATCCTCCATAGAATACATATCAGGTACATGGGGTCATGCGGGACGAACAGAACCGTTTTCATTGTTTACATTGTTGCCGTTCGAGTTGACGTTGCCGTTATCGTTCACGTTGGCTGCATTGTTATCATTGTTACCAGGGGAACGAAGCCACCACCAAGACGAAAATATCAATCTTATCCCTATATATGATCAGGCTTTCACCGAATCAACTGTTTCTTTGAAATCTCACCGCATCACTTTTCATCCATGCGCCAAGCAGGTTCTGGCAATCATATACTTTCCTTGTTATTTGTTCATACTGTTTTGGCAGGATACATTGCTGTTCCATTGCCACCTGAACCATATAGGAAAGCAGCTTTAAATTTGTCATTGCTTCTCGTTGCATATGCACTCTTTCTTGTACTAATTGCATATTGAGGGTGCGATTTGTTTCATATACATAAATCTCATTCGCTTTTATCAGCATCTCAATCACATTAAGTGCATAATTTTGTATTTTCCCAGTGAGTGTAAATCGAAAACGTTTTGGTGATTTTTCTGTAACTGTCAAAATGTAATTACACAGCTCCTTTGATTTTGTTATTACTGATAACTCTGTTTTCTTTTCCATACAGTACTATTCTACTACTATCAAAATACAATTTCAACATCAATTCAAAGAATGGTGTGAATCGATTTTTTTTAGTTATGAAATCTCATTTATTTCGATTTTGTATCTAGTCATTTAGATAAGCATTTCGTCTGTTAGGAAAGGTATCTCACAGGTTACAAGCCTCTGAAAAATCTGTTTAGTTAAGAAAAGGCATGTGAAAACGGTTGAGATTTGAATCAGGAAAACAAATCTGACGGTTTCAAAAATATATTGGCGTATGTCAAATAGACAGATTGCAAATCTGCCTAAAAAGGAAGTATAATGGTAACGAGATTTAAGCCGCTCGATACATGAAATCCCTATTTCTCTTTGGTCGGAGGTTGATAGGATATTTACGGTTGCATCTGACTGGTGTCAGATGATTTTGTATGAGAAGCATGGTCTTTATTTCGTCACTGCCCTGTTTTAGATATGCTCTGCATATGTTGACTGCAGTGGCGAAATTTATTTTATACGTATGTTTCGTGTTGTCCCTTGTTTTTACTACAGCATGAGCGATTACAAGTTCGCAGAAGTTATAAAGTATCATGCGCGCATTGATTTCTTGAAGAATTCCGTCATACTTGCTACTGTGCCAGTTGACGAGACCAATCGTATATTTCAGTTCCCGAAAACTTGTTTCCACGCTCCATCTCATTCTGTAAAGCTTTTTAATCTCTTCCAAAGGAAATTCTTCTTCTGATAGATTGGTTGCAATACAAATGTAAGTTCCATTATCAAGAAGAATACGAACAATGCGAAATTCAATAGCAAAATAAGTACAACCATCATCAAAGAAATCAAAATCGGTAATCGGCTGAAGAATGGTATACGTATTCGGATTTTCGAGTGTTTCCTTCGTATGTCGTCTGGTAAGCGTAGTTCTTATATAGGTATCAAACTCACTGTCAGGAAGACTGTAAGTGGAAAGGATGCCATTACTGTTGATGTCCTTCATACGGATAACAAATTTCATATCTTTTTGAATAAGGTGAGCAAAGACATTGAAGCTTTCATATCCCCGATCTGCCATTAAAATAGCTGGTACAGGATCGGAGTAACGGTCAATCATGGAATTTAGTGCAGCACGTTCATGAAGCTTCTTTTTGCCCTGAACCAGAAAATCACAGTATGTATGGTTAGTGATATCATAAAGTGCATTGACGTGAATTGCATTGTAACCTTTTTCACCTTCATGGATAAAAGTTCTTTCATCCTCTGGGTTGCGTGCTATGTTGACATCAGAACCATCGCATGCTAAAAGGCGATAGCCGCAATAGAGCTGATCAGACAGTTCCCTGCACTGTTCCACAAATATATGGAACAGGAAATTCCATCCTTCTGGTTGAAGTTTGAATCGCTGCTGTGTAAAAGCAGATTTTGTAGGAGCTGAAAGAGAATGTTCGAAGAAATCCAGGATTTCATTTGAAACAGACTTACTCTGCATTTGAAGCATGAGCTGAATATAATCATGGAAAGAGAGTTTACGATTTCTTGTAAAATCAGCCTCCGGATTTTGGCAGAACATGAAGTGAATCTCATCAAGGTCTGCAATACAGTTGTCGAGGGTCAGTTTTAAATCAGATAAAAAATTTTGAGCCATAGGGCGCCTCCTTGAAAAATGTTTATAATCAAGGCTCGCGCAACATATTTTGGCTATCTTGTCAACTATTTTCGTAATCCTAAATTCCACGTGCATTTTTTATTAGCTTAAAAGAACACTATTTCACGAAGAATTTAAACTGATACTCCCACATTGTAACATTATTTACCACCACCTTTCAATCTTTTTCAATAAATTATTGATTGCAACTTTGGAGTAAAGATACTTATTAAACCCTGCAAGTTATCCACAGAGCAACACTCGATTTTCAAGATGATATCTTTATTATACCAGACATTTTTCATACACTTCCTTGTACGGATAGTTTTCTGACAAATTCATAATTACAGTTCTTGCGGTTTTAATGATTTTGGCTGCAAGAAATACATACTTCAAACGAAAGGTCTTTATTTGCTGTCTGTATTCTGAAGGCTCTAAGGAATCAATCTTGAACAACAAAAACAGGTTATATGAAAGCATCATCATTTGAAACACCGCTTCATTTGCCCAAAATGATTTAAGTAAAAGATGACCCACCGCCATGTCGTATTTGGCTTCTTTAATATAGTTCTCAGCATTGCCACGTTTTTCATAGGATATAACTACTTTTTCAGAAAGCAATGTAGTGTTTGTCACAAAGAAAAAGTATTCGTACTCAGAGCCTTCTAAAAGTGATATTTGTGCTCTTTCTTTTTCTGGTTTCAGTACGCGAGACACAACAAACCTTCTGTCTTTCTCCCAGTTATCTAATTTTGTAAACAGTTCTGTAGTTTCTCTGCCTTCTTCACCTTTAACGAATACAACCGATGAATTCGTTGCTTGGGATGCAAGCGTAGAATAACTTTTGGCTTTAATTAAATATTTGCAACCAAGAGATTCTATCGTTTCAATAATTTTTTCATCAAAGTAGCCACTATCCATTCGAAATAAAATCTCTAAATCATCTGTTTTGATGTTGGCTACTATTTCTTTGATCATTTCAGATGCACCGTTAGCTGTGTAAGTATTGCCACTTCTTACAAATCCGGTGACGTAGGCTTTTAATTCGTCGCAAAATGCAAACTGGATATTGTAGCATCGGTTTCCTAGTTTCTTGGGATTATATCCTTTTGATGCACCTTCTTGATGACCTTCTACGTTGATTACACTACTATCAATATCAATCGTAATGGATGTCAATTTACTTTTAGTGAGCAGTTTTTTAAAGACTTTAAAATTAATGTCTCTAAACATTTGTGTTGTCTTAAAGGTGAAGTTTCCTAAAAACCGTGACACTGTTTCAGGTTCTTTTACGGAAATATCAAATTCATTAACGAGTGGATCATTTTGAAGGAGCTTTAGACGTTCTAGCTTGTCTATACCAATAAAGTGACCACAGATCATCGTCTTTATATGATTCATCTTGATTTTATTTGTGGAGTCATTATCAAATACGAGGTCATTTTCAACTAGATCAAAAATCTCATTACTTTTTGCGTTCTCAAGGAGAAGAAAAAGACCTGCATTTGATGTTAGATTCTTAGCTGTGAAATCAATTTTATTAATCATAATTTAAACCCCTTTTTCTGCTTTTGTTACTATTATTGTACCATATATCGACTCATAAAAGCTGATAATTCAACACATTTTTGAGCATTTTTCTTTCACCCAATGGGTGAAAGCTGAATTTTGAAGGAACGTATATTTATCAATGCTTTGAGGGTGGTTTATAAAGTACTGACGTAGAATCTCAGATACTGGTGGCATCTCCGTGTTGTTTTCACTAAGACGCTTCAACATAGCTTCTTCTCCGTGGAGATATTCTTCATCTGTAGAACCAATCCATAGAATGTCCTTATGCAGATGCTCCTTTAATGGTTCTAGGTTACTTTGCCAGTATTCTTCTAATATGTGTTGTGTCAGGTACATGACCTGAGTACGATTCTTTTTCTTCATGTGTTTGCTCCATTGATTGTAATTATTGTGTTGATTATATTGTAGCACGCATCCGCACAATAATCACTTTCAATTTATCTGCCTCGTCCTCGTCTGCGAACTGGGGCGATAACCTGCTGTTCTTCTATCTCTTTTGCCTGTTCCTTATTCTCTTCTTTTCCTTCTTCCATTGTAGGATGTTCCTTTGCATACTTCACACGACAATCATACTCTTCATTAAAGTCATCATAGACAGACATCTTGTAACGGACTCCCTGCATAGATTCCTCTGTATATCCCATTCGCTCCATATACTTGCTAATCTCTTCCATTCTATCCTCTGTTGGTGGTGGAAGAAGCTTTGCTCTTTCTGTTAATGATAATTTGCGATATTCTGATGGAGATGGGAATTTCTTTATCTGGTCAGGTTCGTCCGATCGCTGATTAGAAGTATCATCAGAACTGCCACCTTGCCATTCTTTATTGAATTCATCAAAAGCACCACCATAGAAGATGCTGTCGTCACCCATCTGGAATACTGTGTTCTTCTCGGAACTGATCAAAGCCTTCATAATAGGAGATATCCTTCTTCTCTTCTGTTGGCGCTTCTTCTATATTAGTAGTATTAGGAGCTGTCGTTTGTTTCTCCTGTTCCTCCCACTTGTCATAATCTTTAATACTGTCATTTGCTTTCTCTATCTCTGCATCTAGTCGCTCATATTCCAGTCTTTTCATTTCCTTCTTTTCCATATAGTCGGTAATCCCAGCAACTGTGAACTTATCTCCTAGCTTCGAACCTCTGACTGCCTGTAGCTTGCCTCCTTTCCCTGGTTTATGTGGAAGCGCATAGCTGATGGTGTTGCCTTTAAGGCGGATATTGATACGATAGACACTCCTTAATTCTTCCACCACATCATCAATAGTCTTCGTGTTACGGCTGTTCATGGCAAGTCTGATATAAGTACGAAGTTCATCCTTGAAGGATAACTTATTGCGTTTTTTCATCTGATATTCAGGAAATGTCCTACGTTCTCTTTCTTTATCTTCCACATAGAAAGTATCTCGATAAGAATGTGTCAAACCTTTCTTCCTGCACTGTTCTCCAAAGAATGCACACATTTCTCTTAGTTCCTTTGGTCCTCTTCGGTAAGAGCTGCCATTCTTCAAGTTGCAGTTGCTGACAATAAAGTGAACATGGATATGCTCTGTATCTGTATGAACTGCAAATAATACTTCAAAGCCCTTTGACCAGAAGAACTCTCTTGCAAAGTCCTGCGCTATCTGAAATGCATCCTCATAGGTAACCTTATCGTTGTCCTCTGGATGAAAGGAAATAGACATCTTATGTGCTAGGATTTCCTTTGGAAGCCATCTGTTATACTTCTTTTCGTGCATCTTCCTTGTGATGAGCTGTGTATTGGCAAAGTTATCCCGATTACAGCCTAATGCCATATAGAGGTCATCTCTGGTCTTAATGATACCTTCTTTTCTCTGTTGTTCCATGTTGCCAAGGATATAATCTGTTGCTCCCTTTAGCTGTCCTGTGGACTTGCAGGGTGCATAGTTTACCTTAACATTTCCATATACCTTTCCCATAAATTCTCCCTCCCGAAGCTATGTTTCGCTTCAATGATTCTTGTTATCTGTAATTACTGCTTCTAATTGCATTCCAACTCCTGCTATTGCATCTGCAATCACAGGAGCTTCTCCATAATACCAAGCAGTGTATTCTCCACTCGTTCCAATGCCCGCTTTGCCAGCCACAGGTTCGAATCGCTGTAAAGATCTGCATACATATTGGTTGTCCTTGCAATCTGATTGATATTCACGCCCTGCTTCTTCAGTTCGTGCGCAATCTCTCTCAAAGAATTCCAGATATCTTTCAAGGTAACTCCATCTACTCGTTTTCCTGCATTGGTATCTAGAAGATATTGTAGGAAATCTGCATTACTTTCATAACCACTTTCTGCCTTCTGTTTCTCATAATCTCTCTTTAGACGTTCATCTGCTCGGATGTAGATGACTTCGTCTCTGGTTCTGTTTGCCATAGGCTTCCTCCTCTCTGTGTGAATTGTGTTTATAACGCAAAAAGGAAGCTAAACATAAGTTTCCTTACATCTGCTTCCTCTTGAAAAGTTGCTATTCCTAGCACTGTTATTCTGTTGTCTTGTTGTTATCTTGTAACTTATCTATAAATTGTTGTGGCTATAGGCATAGCCATTATTTCTTACATCTGTAACTATGATGGCTACACGAATCACTGTAAGTGATGCCACTCTTCCATAATGAATCACTCTGTTGCTACTTTTTCATGATATCCGCTACACATCTTTCCTATTCCGTAGCCTTATAGCATCATAATTCATATCTTGTGTATCTCTCTGTAGCCATTTGCTATGGAAATTGAATCCATATAATCCCAGTATTCGATATTTCCATAGCCATAATCTGGGCATTGCTCCGTTAGCAGGGCACATCATCCCCTTTGGTCTGTCCGTGACGATAGAACCGTCACTCCCATCCCGAAATCCTCCTTCCGCTCTACGCTCCAGTCTGATTTCACGCAACTTTCCCGCAATGTCGTTGTGTCACGACAAGTCCGTTGCGTAGTGGATGATATAGGCAGGTAGTACCGTTGGCTTGCCAACTCGTCAAAAAAATAGAACCACAACGGAGTTGCGGTTCTATTTTCTCTCCTCGTCGGCTGCTCCAACGGTGCTACCTGCTCATGGTCTTCGCCCCCGAGACCCCCTGACATAAATCAATCCATCATTACATGGGATGGTTTGATTTATGTCTTTTCAGCAATTGTGACCACGGAACTGTAGCCGATTGGGCTAGTGGAACTGGCTGTGTTGCATCGGCTATGTCGGAGCTGTTCTTACAGGTTGAAATCAAGAAAATCGTTCTCTTCTGGCTCCTCTGTGAAATCAGTCTGTGCCTGTACTGATGAAATCTCCGTATTTCTTTCTTGCTGACTAGCTTTATTCTCGTTTACAGAAGCACTTACATTCATCCCAGCATTGATTGGAACTGCTCCACCTTGAAAACCAGCAGATAACATAGACTGTTGCTGCATCAGATACATTCCTGCAAGTGCCGGAAGATTTGCAAACGCTTTCTGTGTCACCTGTTCCACAATTCTGTCTGCGAACGCGTCTTCCTTTTCTCTCGTTTCCAGATACGGATCATTCATTTCCTTCTGAAAACGTTCATAATAGTCATTGATTGCTCTTACCACAAATTCATTCTTTGATTTAAAATTCTCATTCACTTCCTTGGAATGAAGATTCTCCCATGCTTTCACAGCATCCTCATTTCTATGGCTGAATCTGACATTATAATTCCAGTTTAACTGTGCCATCTAACCACCTACTTTCTGCCCTGCTGATGTCTGAGAATCATATAGCAGTAATACTCAAATCCTTTTGCATTCGCTTTGATATCATGGTAAAATGTCACTCTGGCTGGATCATATTCTCCAAATGCTTCCATGATAGTTGAACCACCGCCCATGACATAAAGTTTCATGAGCTTTTCATTGTATTCATAATCTTTCAGTTTCTGGAAAATCTCCTTCACATATTCTTTAGCTGCTTCCTTCATTAAAGACGCATAAGGCTCTGTCACATCGGTGTCTCCCAAACGAAGGAAATTCTCAATGACATCGCTCATCAGCTCCGTTCCAGTCTCATCACGAACCTTATTACGAATACGAATCATGCACTGATTAATTCCAAGCTTTTCTGTCCACGATTTACTCTCCATTGCTCTTCCATTGTTTAACATCATCAGATTCAGTGTGCCATTTCCAATATCTACAAGCAGGTTCATTCCCTGAAAGAATTTCAGATTCTCAGCTACCGCCGCATAGCACTGTGGCATAACTGTACATCCTGCAATCTCTAATCCATAGATTCGCTTCTTATATTCAATAGTTACATGGGAGTTTTTCAACATATAGCATCTGAATTCTTCCCTCTGCGCCTGCACCCATTTTAACGGAAGTCCTACTGCCAGATGAATCTTTGCAAAGTTTCTGGTATCTGCCATGCCCCTCGCTTCCAGCTCCTTCACAACCGCCGCCATTGTAAGGATATAGTTATCCTCATCTGTAACCTTGTCTGCCACAAATCCTTTGTGACCTTCCCCGATAATATAGAATTTCTCATCAAACTGGATATAATCTCTGCTGAAAATTGGTGGCTTGTCACTACAGCTTACTGCGGTCGGGAAACATCTTCTGGCTGTCTTTACATTGCCATAACCTGTGTCTACTCCGATAATCATTGTTCCATTCATGTTGTATTCTCTAATTCTCTCTGTCATAAAATCCTCTCTTTCCTCAGCGTTTTCGCTGAATAAACCATTGTTATTGTTAATAATGTTGCTATTGCCTAACTTGTAATTACTGTTGTTGTTTCTGTTTGAACTTCCTCTAATAAAATCTGTATACGATGTCATGAAATACAACCTCCTCTGCTGTTTGCTTTGCCTGTTCTCTAAGTTTCCATTGTTCCATGGTGGATGATGGATTGCTCGGCTTGTGTGATTTCAGATACTGATTCATGATGGTATCAAGCATCTCATTGGCTTCCTCATTTACTTCTAATGCCTGTTTCTGTAATTCTCCAAGTCTTACCAAGTGGCGATATCTGTCTGGATGATTCTCTTTCAGATACCTCTTCCAGATATCTCCATGCATTCCTGCGAATTCATTTATATTCGTTACATCCGTTTCGCTTACAGCAAGGTTCGGATATAATAATCCATCTTCACCTTCCGTATAAGTTCCACCTAATTGCTCAAATAATGATTTCTCTTTGCTCATAATCTCTCTACTCCTCTCTACGGTGTTGCTATCCTCACAAGTGCAAGAACAATTTTTGCTACAAGGACGAATAATAAAAGAAATAATTTTACTCCTGCTAATACTAACTGCAACAGAAACAAAATAACCTGTGCTATAAACTTCAATTTCTTTATAAGAATCTGACCAACCATGGCTATTCCTCCAATCTGTTATCTAAAATCATCTGCCTCTTCCTTTGCGCATTGGCTTCATCTCCATACTCTGTTGCTCATGCCAATCCTTCACCAGCTTTTCAATCAGCTCCACCTTCTGCTTTGGTGTATAATCTGATGGAAAATATTTTGATAAAGAGTCTGCGTTAATTTTAAGCTGCTCTCTCTGATTCGGCTTTTCCTCTCCGAGGACTTCATACATCTGATCCATATCAAGTTTCCCCGACTGGCTCATTCGCTTCATGCGATTCGCCTGGGATAAAGAAGGAGTACACTGCTCTAAGTCCATAACAGCATGAAGCTCATACTGTTCTTCTTCCTTTAAATAGGAAAGTTCTACCGCAATAGTAAATGCGATTTTTCCTTCATCTACCATATCCAGTATTTTAGGAATCAGATTGGTCAGACGGATATACCGCTTAATCTGTGCAACGCTTTCTCCCACCTGCTTTGCAAGAAGCTCATTGCTTCGCATCCCGCTTTCTGGCTTCGGCTCAACTTGGACCGAAGTGCTATCGGTTCTTTTCCCTTGTCTGTTCATGGCTTCCAGTTTCATCTTAAAAGCATAAGCTTTCTCGCTTGGTCTGATATTCTCTCGTTGGAGATTACTGTCAACCATCGCAATTACTGCCTGATTGTCGTCCAGATTTCTCACGACAACAGGAACTTTTGCTAATCCCGCCCAATTACAGGCTGCTTTTCTTCGATGCCCTGCAATTAATTCATAACCATCACCGTAAGGGTTTGCTCTTGCAAGTAAGGGAACAATCACACCTTCCTGCTTAATACTCTGTGTCAGTTCGAATAACTCTGCATTTTCTTCTACCTTAAATGGATGATTCTTGAAATCATGCAGTTCATTCAGGTTCACCATAATAATCTTGTCCATTGCTTCTCCTTTCTCCACTCGCGATAAAAGATTGCTTCGCTTTTATCACGCAAAGAAGCCGCCCATTCTCAATTTCTTGAAAATGAACGGCTTCAAGCCTTTTACTCTTATTTAGTTAAATAGTGTACGCGTTAGCTACAAGCCATGTAAATATAAGATTGAACATTATCCGCTGTGAGTTAACTCACATAAGGATAATTTCAAGATTATATTTATAAGGCGACAGCCGCGACCGAGTGACTTTGTCACGAGGTTCATGGCTTGTTTTCAGCTAACATCATATGTTCCGAGACACCACATCGAGAACTACAGATACGTTGACTCCATCCAAAACTGCCTTTTTGTATGTTTTTCGGTCACTCTGTGAGAAAGTGAAATGTCTCTCAAAGTGCCTAAAATCAAGGATTCTTACGAATTGGTCCGATGTAGTGCAACTATGGTCTCCACGTGGCTCGATTGCGGGAACATGTCGAACGGACGCACGCGTTCCGGACGGTACGATTCCGCACAGAGAATTTTCAGGTCGCGGGCAAGCGTCGAAGGATTGCAGCTGACATAAATGATTTTTTCCGGTGCCTTTTCCAGCACCGCCGTCAGCAGTTTTTCTTCGCAGCCTTTTCTCGGAGGATCGAGAACGATGCAGTCTGCCTTCGGAAGGTCCGCTGTCATTTCCTCCGCAGCTCCTTCATAAAAGACGGCATTGCCGATGCCGTTCCGTTCCGCATTTTCCTTAGCATCTTTCACGGCTGCCGGCACGATCTCCACACCGATGACTTTTTCTGCATCCGGTGCCAGATAGAGTCCGATGGTTCCGATGCCGCAGTAAAGGTCGAGAACGGTTTCCTTTCCCGTAAGGGCTGCCGCTTCCCGGACCGCATCGTACAGTTTCTTTGTCTGCACCGGATTGACCTGATAAAAAGAAAGAGGCGAGATCCTGAAGGACAGATTCCCGATCCGGTCGGTGATGAACGGTTCGCCGTAAAGAGGAATCACTTCCTCTCCGAGAATCACATTCGTCCGCTTCGTATTGACATTGAGGCAGACCGATTTCACGCCTTCGATTTTTATAAGCTCCGCCGTCAGGCGTTCCGCCTCCGGAAGCTTTCTTCCGTTCAAAATGAGGCAGACCATGATTTCTCCGGTCGCAAAGGCTTTCCGGATCAGGATGTGGCGGACAAGACCCGTTCCGCTTTTTTCATCGTAAGCGGCAATTCCGTTCCGGTCCATAAAGTCCAGAACCGTATCCAGGATCACGGAATCATTTTCCGGGGAAATGAGGCATTTCCGGTTATCGATAATATCGTGAGACTTCCCCGCATAGAATCCGGTAATCCGTTTTCCTTCTGCAGAAGTCCCCACCGGATACTGCGATTTATTGCGGTAATGAAACGGCTCGTCCATCCCCACTGCCGGTTCGACGGCTGTCTGAATGCCCCCGATGCGCAGAAGACTGTTCTCGACAAGGCTTCTCTTCCACTTCAGCTGGGCTTCATAGGAAAGTGCCTGCAGCGTACATCCGCCGCACTCGCGCGCCTTGGGACAGGCCGGCTTTACCCGGTCCGGCGAGGAAACAATCACTTTCCTGGTGCGGGCAAATCCGTAGCTGGCCCTGGCCAGCGTCACGACCGCTTCAACGGTATCTCCGATGACAGCACCTTTCACAAAGAGGGTATAGCCGTCTGCACGGCCGATACCCTCTCCGGTTGTACTCATATCCGTTATTTCAATCACGACGGAATCGTTTTTTTTCACTCTTCAGTCTTCCTCAGATTGGATTCAAACAGCTTGCTGTATCCGATCCAGTCCGGCGCATCCTTTGCATTTTCAAGGAGCTCGGTCATCGTTTCCATTTTGGCATCCGTGTTATCCGCCATGTGCAGGGCAACTGCCTCGACAATGGCCGGCAGCTTCGGCGATCCGAAGTCGTACTGTCCGTGATGGGAAAGGATGCAGTGCTTCAGCTCGCTCTCCAGCACTTCCGGAAAACCTTCTATCTTCGAAGCACGGTCATGAACCATTTCCGCACCGATCATGATGTGCCCGAGCAGCTGTCCTTCGTCCGTGTATTCATTCAGCGGAAACAGCGACAGTTCCTTCGTCTTGCCTACATCGTGCAGAAGCGCTGCCGTGATCAGCAGGTCCCTGTTCAGAATCGGGTAGGAGGCACTGAAATAATCGCAGAGCCTCGTGACGGAAAGCGTATGCTCCAGAAGTCCTCCGACGAAACCGTGATGCACGCTCTTTGCCGCCGAATGCTGGCGGAAAGATTTCGCAAATTCCTCATCTCCGAAAAAGCTGTCGAGCAGCTGATGCAGATAGGGATTCTTTACGCTGTCCTTCAGGACCATGAGTTCCTGGAACATGGCCTTGGTATTTTTCTTGGTGACCGGAAGATAATCCGCCGGGATGTATTCGCTTTCATCCGCCTTGCGCACCTGCTTCAGGGAAGCCTGCAGGCTGCCGTTGAAAGAATTCACGACTCCCGAAACATAGACATAATCAAGGATTTCGAATTCTCCGATTCCTTCCGACGTCGGATCCCAGATTTTTGCATCCAGATTTCCCGTCCTGTCCTGGAGAATGACATTTTCATAATTCTTGCCGTTTTTCGTAACGGCAGACTGCTTGTACTTGCAGAGATAGACATCCTGAATACGGCTGCCTTCCCGCAGTTCATTGATATACTTCATGAGAATCCTTTCTTTCTGAAATGTTTGCGGAATCCCGGCTGTTCTGCCAAGACTCTTTCCGGCTGTTCTGCCGGGACTCTTTCCGCTGTTCTGCCGGGATTCTTTCCCGGCCGGAACGGTCGGATTTATTTCTGTCCGATCGTCACGGTAAAATGAAATTCCACATAGCCGCCGGCACCCGAGCGCATGACTTTGATTGCCACATTGTCTCCCGGCTTCTTCGTCAGAAGAATTTCCCGGTAGGTCTTCATGGAATCAACCGTCTGTCCGTCGAATTCGGTAAGGACATCCGCATTCATGATGCCTGCTGCCAGAGCCGGCGAATCCGTGTCGACCGAGGTGATATAGACGCCGGTCGGAACACCGGTCTGTGCCGAAATCTGCTCGCTGACGTCTTCGCCCGTGATCCCGATGTAGCAGAGCGGTTCATTGTTCGAAAGCTTTTCGATCAGGTTCTTCAGAGGCGAAATCGGAATGGCCGTAATCGTGCCGCTGCTCTCCGGGGCATATTCCTGCATGATGATTCCGACGATGGCACCGTCAAGATCCACCAGGACCCCGGAACCATCTGTGCTCCCCTGGATGTTCGTCGTCAGGATCGTATACTGCCCGTCGGTAACGGTTATGCTGTTGGATACGGACGAAATCTGCCCGTACACAATAGAATCACTATACCCCATCGGGCGGCCGATTGCAATGACCGGCTGCCCCTGTGAAACCGTATAGGAATTTCCGAGGTTCGCCACCGCCGTCGCGGAAGCCGTATCCGCACTCACGGAAGCATCCGGCACGGTCACGATGGAAAGGCCCGTCGCCGGATCGATTTTCTGGAAAGAACCCTCGACAACTGCCCCGTCGGCAAATGTGACCAGAATCTTGGTAACGCCGTCGCTGACCTCTCCGTCCGTCAGGATCAGCAGGTTCGTCCCGTTATCGGCAACGATCAGTCCGCTGGCATTCTGTGAGCTTTCATTTACCGTATTGAACAGGTCTTCCGTACTGGTGATTCCCGTAACGGTAACGACCGACTTGACAGGCTCTCCCGCGATCTTCTCGATTGCGGCGTAAAGTTCTTTGTAGTCCGAGATCTGCTGAGCCTCTTCCTCTTCCGGCGTAGGTGTTTCTGTCGGAACGGGTGTCGGCGTCGGTGTCGGCGCTGTCACGGTCGGAGTCGGGGTAGCGGCAGCTGTCGGAGTCGCTGTCGGACTGGGCGTAGGCGTGACGGTAACCGAAGACTCATCCGTCGGGATCGTAATCTGACCGTCCGACCCGGAAGAAATCATGCCCTTCATGATCGCACCGGAAATGAGTCCGAAAATCACCGCGGCTCCGGCAGCTGTCAGCAGCACCTGAAGAACGCGGCGGACACGAAGAGGACGGTCTTTCACCGTCTCTTTAATAAAGGAGTACTGTTCCTGATCCTGCTCCTGATTCTGCTCTTCTTCTTCTTCGCTTTTCAGCCCGCTGTCTCCGGGCTTTCGGTCGTCGTCCATAGTGAGAATATTTTATCAGCCGAATATGAACTTTTTATGAATGAGAATGTGAATAATCCTTCCCAAGACGGGGCCGACAGAGTAAAATGAAAGCATGAATGCAAAAGCCTTAAAAACACTGGAATACGACAAAATCATTGCTCTTCTGACCAATCACGCCACTTCCGCTCCGGGCAGGAAACTCTGTTCAGAGCTGGAACCGTCCTTCATCCCCGATGAGATTGAGAGAATGCAGTCCCAGACGGCGGACGGACTGTCGCGCCTTTTTAAGAAAGGAAGCATTTCCTTCGGGGATACTTACGATGTCCGCGGACTCCTGAAGCGGCTGGAAATCGGATCTTCGCTGAACACCCGCGAGCTTCTCCAGATCGCCAAGCTGCTGGAAAATGCCGGACGGGTCAGGACCTACGGAAAAAATGACCGGGACGATGCACCGAAAGACAGCCTCTCGCCGATGTTCGAGACGCTGGAGCCCGTGACTTCCCTCTCTGAGGAAATCCGCGCCTGCATCCTCTCCGAAGATGAAATCAGCGACAATGCCTCCCCTGCCCTCCGGCAGATCCGCAGGAGCATCAAGGCTTCAGGCGAACGGATTCACGGAGAGCTGACCAGGCTCATTTCCTCCTCCGCGAAGGATTATCTGCAGGACTCCCTGATCACGACCCGCGACGGACGCTACTGCGTTCCGGTAAAAGCAGGCTGTCAGGCGCAGGTTCCGGGCATCATCCACGACCAGAGTTCGACGGGTTCCACGATCTTCATAGAACCCGCTTCCGTCGTACGGCTGAACAATGAGATCCGTGAACTGGAGCTGAAGGAGCAGGAAGAGATCGAGGCCATCCTCGCACGCATTTCGGAAAATGCCGCCCAGCATACGGATGAGATCCTGCTGGACTTCGACAATATGGTGCAGCTGGATTTCATTTTTGCAAGGGCTTCCCTGGCGATGGAGGAAAATGCCAGCCGGCCGCTCATCAACCGCGACGGCATCATTGACCTCCGGCAGGCACGGCATCCCCTGATCGATAAAAAGAAAGTCGTGCCGATTGATATCCGCCTGGGTGAAAAATTCGACCTGCTCGTCATCACCGGCCCGAATACCGGCGGCAAGACCGTCTCCCTGAAGACGACCGGCCTGCTGGTCCTGATGGGTCTTTCCGGGCTGCATATTCCCGCAGCCGACCGGAGCCGCATCGCTCTTTTCAGCGAGGTCTATGCCGACATCGGCGATGAGCAGAGCATCGAACAGAGCCTGTCCACGTTCTCTTCGCACATGAAGAATGTCACCGAATTCCTGAAAAAGGCAGACGAGGATTCCCTGGTCCTTTTTGACGAACTCGGCGCCGGCACCGATCCGGTCGAGGGCGCCGCGCTGGCGGCCTCCATCCTGATGTCCCTGCACAAAAGGCACATCCGCACAATCGCCACAACGCACTACAGCGAACTGAAGCTCTGGGCACTGCGTACCCCGGGCGTCATCAACGGCGCGTGCGAATTCAATGTCGACACGCTTTCGCCGACCTACCGGCTTCTCATCGGAGTCCCCGGGAAGAGCAACGCCTTTGCCATTTCCAAAAAGCTCGGCCTGCCCGAAGACATCATTGAGACGGCACGCGGACGCCTTTCCCACGAAGCGGAATCCTTCGAGGATGTCCTGGCGGATCTTGAAAAGAAGCGCACGGAAATGGAGAACGAGCGCCTGGAAATCGAGAAAGAAAAGAATGACGCCGAAAAGCTCCGCCTCGAACTTGAGGAAAAGAAAAAGCAGTTTTCCGAGAAAAAATCCAACCTCATCGAGCAGTCTTCCGCCGAAGCAAAGCGCATCCTGCAGGAAGCAAAGGATTATGCCGACCGCACCATCAGCTGGTACACGAAGAACGGAACCGGCACTTCGATGCGGGAAATGGAAGAAGTGCGCGGGAACCTCCGCGAGAAGATCAAGTCCCTCGATAAGAATATCCGGACGGAAGCACCGGAGCGCGCTTCCCGTCCCCTTCGTCCCGGCGACCTGAAAATCGGCGACGGCGTAAAAGTCTTAAGCCTCCATGTGAACGGCACCGTCAGTACGCTCCCGGACAAATCGGGAAGCCTCTATGTCACGATGGGCCTGATGCGGACGAAGGTCGCTTTATCCGATCTGGAGAAGCTCGCATCGGATGATTCCGCCGACAGCGCATCCGGAAAAACCGGAAGCGGTCAGATCCGCATGGAAAAATCGGCGGCCGTGGCACCGGAAATCAATCTTCTCGGAAAGACGGTCGATGAAGCCGTTACAGAACTTGACAAATATCTCGACGATGCCTATCTGGCTCATTTGGATAAAGTGCGCATCGTCCACGGAAAAGGCACCGGCGCCCTCCGCAAGGGCGTCCACGATTATCTCCGGAAACAGAAACGGATTGCCGCCTACCGCCTCGGAGAATACGGCGAGGGCGATACCGGCGTCACGATAGCCGAATTCAGAAAATAAAGCGGGAGGACAGATGCATGGCCGTAAAACAGAAAATCCTGATTGTCGACGATGACAGCAACATTGCCGAACTCATTTCCCTCTACCTTACGAAGGAAATGTACGAGTGCGTCACCGCTGAAGACGGGGAAGAGGCACTGAAGACCTTCGGGACTTTCAAGCCGGATCTCGTCATGCTGGACCTGATGCTGCCCGGCATGGACGGCTATCAGGTCTGCCGGGAAATCCGCAAGAAATCCGATACCCCGATCATCATGCTCTCCGCCAAGGGAGAAACTTTCGACAAGGTGCTCGGGCTTGAACTCGGCGCAGACGATTATATCATCAAGCCGTTCGAAACCAAGGAACTGGTCGCCCGCGTCAAGGCCGTGCTGAGACGCTGGCATTCCGAGCCCCGTACGCAGGATACCCCGCCGGCTGCCGCCGTCAAGTACGTGGAGTATCCGGATCTCATCATCAACCAGACCAACTACTCCGTCATCTACAACGGCGAAGCGGTGGATATGCCGCCGAAAGAACTGGAGCTGCTTTATTTCCTGGCCTCGCAGCCGAACCAGGTCTTTACGCGCGAACAGCTGCTCGACCATATCTGGGGCTATGAATACATCGGCGATACGCGGACGGTCGACGTGCACATCAAGCGCCTGCGTGAAAAAATCAAGGATCATGACGACTGGTCCATCGGAACGGTCTGGGGCATCGGCTACAAATTCGAGGTAAAGAACAAGGCATGAAGAAGTCTCTCTTCCTGAAGTTCATCATCGCCTATGCCATTCTGGCCATCCTCTTTCTCTTTGCTGCATCGGCAATGGGCCCGCAGCTTTTTCAGGACAGGATCGTCAGCTCGACTGCCGAGTCCCTCTATTCGGAGGCGACCCAGATTGCTTCGCAGCGGGCCAGCCAGATTTTCTCAAAATCTGCCTCGCTCAGCGATCTCTACACGAATCTGAAAATGATCGCGACCTCCCAGAACGTCGATATCCGCATCATAGATTCTTCCGGAACGGAACTGATCTATACGGGCACCGCCCTGAAGAAAGAGAATCCGGATAAAATTCCAAACTTCGACTTTGCGGCATTCGGGCCGCGGTATTATGAGATCAGTGATTTTTACGGACAGTATTCCGAAGAGCAGCTCAACGTCATGACGCCTGTAACCGGGAATCTGACGACCAAGGGCTACGTCTCCATTCACAAATCCATGACGGAAATCTATTCCCAGCGGGATTCCCTGATGGGCAGTCTATACATCATGACGCTGATCTTCTTCCTCCTCACGCTTCTCATCCTGGTGTATTTCACCTTTGCGGTCTTCCGTCCCATGGGACGCATCATGACCGGTGCCAAGGAGCTTTCCGCCGGACACTACGACTACCGCATCGAACTGAACACGGATGATGAGATGGGGTCTCTTGCCGAGTCCCTGAACAATATGGCCGAAGACATCGAAAAGACCGGCGAGTATCAGAAAAAATTCATTTCCAACGTATCGCATGATTTCCGCTCCCCGCTGACTTCCATCAAGGGTTTCACGGAAGCCATGACGGACGGCACCATTCCTCCGGAAATGCATTCCAAATACCTGAAAATCATTTCTTCGGAAGCGGACCGTCTGGAAAAACTGACGCACGACACGCTGACGCTGAACAATCTGGACAGCCGCAATTACACGCTTGAGCTTTCCGCTTTCGACATCAATCACGTGATCCGTCACACGGCCGCCGTCTTCGAAGGCTCCTGCCGTGAAAAAATGATTTCTTTCGATCTGCGGCTGCTCGGTGAAAAACTTTTCGTGCGGGCGGACAAAGGGAAAATCCAGCAGGTTCTCTACAACCTGATCGACAATGCCATCAAGTTCAGCGAAAAGAATTCAACCATCCATCTGGAGACTTCCATCCGCCACGGAAAATGCGAGGTGTCCGTGAAAGATGAGGGCATCGGCATCAGCAAGGAAAACCTGAACAAGATCTGGGATCGCTTCTATAAGACAGATGCCTCGCGGGGCAAGGACAAGAAGGGGACGGGTCTCGGTCTTTCAATCGTCAAAGAAATCCTGAACGCACACGGCGAGAACATTACCGTGACAAGCACGGAAAATGTCGGGACGCGTTTCGTCTTCACGCTGGAGCTTGTAAAAGAATAATAAAAGATGAGCCGGAAATTCTGATTTTCCGTTTTTACAGAACTTTATATAATTCGTCGGTCTGCGGCTTGTCGAGATAGCGGACTTCTTCGCCGTTTCTCACGATCCGGTCATTGCCCGGCGTCATTCTCCCGATAACCGAAGCCGGAATTCCTGCCGCCTTCAGCTTCTTCACAAGGCCTGCCCCGTCAGGCGAGGCAATCAGCATCGAACCGCTCGACATGGAAAGATAGGGATTGATGTCGAAGTATTCGCAGATCTCCACGCTCTCCTGCCGGATCGGAATCTTTTTCAAATCGGCTTCCAGCCCGCAGCCGGAACCGGAACCCATTTCCCACAGGGCACCGAAGATGCCGCCTTCCGTCACGTCGTGCATGGCGGAAATCCCATGCTCCATGGCGATTTTCGATTCCGGAATCACGGACAGGTACGCATCAAAATCCGATGCCGCATCGACAATGCCGTCCGGGAAATGCTTCAGCAGTTCTTCTCTCTTTTCTTTCGCCAGAATCGAGGTCGCCTCAAGGGCAATCCACTTGGTGACGACAAGATCGTCGCCTTCATGGACGCTCTTCAGCGTAAAGAGCCTGTTCTTCCGGATCTTCCCGACTCCTGTCACGGAAATGACCGGGCGGACGACGGCATCGGTAATTTCCGTATGGCCGCCGATGACTTCCACGCCGATTTTTCCGCACGACTCTTCTGTTTCGGAAATCATCTGTTTCAGCTGCGCCTCCGTCGTGTCTTCCGGCAGAAGCATGGTCAGGATAATGCCGACGGGCTCCGCACCCGCCGCAGCGATGTCGTTCGTCGTAACGAGTGCCCCGAATCTTCCGATGTCCTTTGTCGTACCGGTAATCGGATCGGACGAAAGGACAAGCGCCTCTCCGTCTTCAAGGCATAAGGCAGCACAGTCCTGCCCAACGGCAGGACCGACAGCGACTTCTTTTCTTCTTTTGTGAAGCTGTTTCAGAACCGAACGGATCAGCACCGCTTCGGGTATTTTTCCTTTTTTCAATTAATCCGAATCCTCCGCTTCTGCCGTGCTCGTCGAACCTTCCGGCATCTGCACAAGATTGACAGCTGCCCCGTTACTGGTAATGGAATCTGTCGCAATGCCGACCTCGCCTGCGCTGACCGCCTGCGAGAACGCTTCCAGTTCTCCGGCATCCGCCCCTTTCGTCCCCAGGACATACATGATCGGAGACGTTTCATAGGAATCGGAATTGATCAGTTCATCCGTCGTGGTTCCATCCACGGTTACATGCTTCCAAAGCTCGGAAACCGTTCCCATATGGCCGTAGGCCACCTGTTCGACTGTTCCGTAATCCACGGTATCATCCAGAGAGATCACGCTGTTCGGCTGCGTCTGGCTGATGACCTTGCTTTCATACGTTACTTTCCTGTCCGGATCGCGGCTCTCCACTCCGTAAATCGTAAAGTCGATTTTGCCGTCTTCCGTCTTTCCCATAATGTAGATCGGATAATCCGTATTGTTGGTAAAGACCAGGTCCTTGCCGCCTTCTTCGGAAATCGCCGCATCCATGGAAGGAGTCACATAGCCGACCAGCATCGAATGATTGGTCCGGGCATCCACCTGGAGCTCCGCCTGAAGCACAGCCATATAAAGGGTTGTGGATACCTGGCAGATCCCGCCGCCGTATGTGTCCACGATGCTCCCGCTGGAATAGGACGGTGCCGGTGCGTATCCGTTGTCTTCGCTGAAAGGCGTAACCGTTCCGATCAGGGAGAACTGTCCTCCCGGAGCAACCAGCGTGCCGTTGACCTTGGCCACGCCGTTCACGATATTCTGGCTGCGGTTTGCCGTGCTTCCTGCATAAACGGTTTCTCCCGATCCCAGGACATCCTTGACCTTGGCAAGATCGTCTGCGGAAACAGAAGGCTCTTTCACGGCCGTTGCAAGTTCGGCCGATGCCGCTCCGCCCGTCCAGGTATTCAGCAGGTAATCCTTGATGGAAGATACGGCTGCATCCTGATCGATGACCGTTCCTTCCGTTCCTGCCGTTACCTGCAGCGTGCCGTCATCCGCCGCGCTGAGCTGCGGTTCCGTCGCGGGAACATCCGCCGTCGCCGCAAACGCAGAGACAAAGGAGCGGATGGCATCTTCATTGACCGTACAGGTCATGGGAATGACGTACGGAGACTGTTCAAGATCTTTCTGGAATTTATACCGGCTGAGAATGTTGCCGCATTTTCCGAGATCCGGAGCCGTATCCAGATCCGACTCATTCGTCCATGAATACCCGAGGTCTGAAACGGTGATGCTCTGCGTCTGTCCGTTCGCGGAAACCGTCAGGGTCTGCGCAGACTTTTCACTGACTTCCTCATTGACCTTCGCCTTTGCTTCATCGACCGTCAGGCCGGAAACGTCTACGTCCCCGACATGAATGTCAT
Organism: Lachnospiraceae bacterium; assembly: GCA_022647575.1. GTDB lineage: Bacteria > Bacillota > Clostridia > Lachnospirales > Lachnospiraceae > Chordicoccus. The sequence continues at coordinate 44,964 of JALCKY010000003.1, forward strand.
TCCCGATCACGCCTTCCGTCCTGACGAGGCTGTCCGTCTGATTCTCCGCCAGGACAGGCATCAGAAGCGCAAGCACCATGGATGCCGCCAGGATGACCGCAAGAATAATGACAATGATTCTTCTGTTCTTAGGATTCCACATCATAATGGTTTATCATAGCGCAATTTCCGTTTTCCCGCAAGCATGCGCCCTGAAATTCAGCGCTGTTACGGTTTTGCGCGGAAATTCTTATGCTCTTCTCGGCAGTATTTCACAAGGAAGCACTGGTCGCAGAGCGGATGCTGCGCTTTGCAGATAGCCCTGCCGAAGGCAATGATCTGCAGGTTCCATAAAATCCAGTGATCCTTCGGCAGCTTTTTCATCAGGTCGAATTCCACTTTTTCCGGATCCTTTTCATCCGTGACATTCAGCCGCCATGAAATTCTCTTGACGTGGGTGTCGACGACAATGCTCGGTTCGTCGTAAATGTTTCCGCGGATGACATTGGCTGTTTTTCTCCCGACGCCCGGAATCTTCACCAGTTCATCGATATCGGAGGGCACCTTCCCTCCGTAGTCCTTCACGATCTTCTGCGCCGCCGCAATGATGTTCTTTGCCTTGTTGTGATAGAATCCCGTCGAGCGGATATCCTGTTCCAGTTCTTTCAGGTCGGCTGCCGCAAAAGCTTCCATATCCGGGTATTTCCGGAACAGGTCCGGAGTGATGCTGTTCACGCGGGCGTCTGTGCACTGTGCAGAAAGGATCGTCGCTATGAGAAGCTGACCCGCATCCTGATGATGAAGATAGACTGCCATGGCCGTGCCGTAATGCTCATCCAGCAGTTCAATGATCTCTTTCGTTCTCTTTGCCGTCATTTTTTCCTGACCTCCGCATTGTTGGTGAAAACGTCCCGTCTGCCGTAATCAAATTCATAGCGTCCCGAAAGATCCTGCACCCAGTCCGGCCGGTGCTTCAGCTTCTCCCGAAGATACAGATCGACGGACAGTCTTTCGATGAGTTCTTCCCTGCGGACCGGCTCCCCGGAACCCGTGCCCGGGAACATCGGACTCAGTGCAAAGTCCCGCAGGATCTCATACCTGGTGATTCTGGAATCCGTCACCGACGGACAGCCGTTTTTTTCGTAATAGAGGGCCAGCGCCTCAAAGAATGCAAACGGGTTTTCCGCCCGCGAAAGCAGGTACGGAAGCGTCTGCGTATACTGTGCGGAATTGTGGTAAATGTCCGTGATCCTGGCAATCCTTTCCAGTCTTTCTCTCTCCGCTTCGGAAAGCCAGGGCGTGCGGATGACTTCATACGGTGCCGCGGAATCATAGACGATGCCGAATTTTCCGGACAGCCTTTCCATTTCCGTTCCTTTCAGGACTTTGAGAAAACCCAGCTGAAGCTGGTCCGGCTTCATTTCCCAGACGTCATTGAAAGAACGGCCGAAGGATGCATAGTCTTCGTACGGCAGTCCGGCAATCAGGTCGAGATGCTGGTGGATCCTGCCTGCTTCATGGATCTTCAGGACCGCCTGCCTGAGATGCTCCATGTCCACCGTCCGTGAGACGGAAGCCAGCGTTTCCGCATTCGTGCTCTGGACGCCGATTTCAAACTGGACCAGGCCCCGTCTCATTTTCGAAAGGAGTTCCAGGTCTTCTTCCCTCAGAAGATCCGCCCCGATTTCAAAATGGAAGTTCGTCGTCCCGTTATCGTTCTCATGAATGAATTCCCAGATGGAATAGGCATGCTCGTGGCTGCAGTTGAAGGTCCGGTCCGTGAACTTGACCTGCGGGACTTTCGCATCCAGGAAAAGACGGAGCTCCCTGCGCACCAGATCCATGCTCCGGAGACGCACCGGTTCCTTCCGCGACGACAGGCAGTAGCTGCAGGAAAACGGGCAGCCGCGGCTCGTTTCATAGTAAAGGATCTTTCCGCGCTTGCCGGCTTCCCGGAGAAATGCTTCTTCATAGGGAAACGGAACCATGTCCAGCGGCAGAAGCGCATCTGCCCGGAGGATCCTGCCCATCGCTTCGCGTGCGGGCCAGCCGGCAAGAAGTTTCGTCATGACCGCCTCGCCTTCCCCGGCAATCACGCCGCTAAGAAAAGGAAATTTCTTCAGCCTCTCTTCCGGATCAAAGCTCACTTCCGGTCCGCCCAGATAAATGGATGCCTTCGGAAGCCTTTCATGGATTTTCGGAAGCATCCTTTCAATCAGGGAAATGTTCCAGATATAACAGGAGAAGAAAATCCCGTCCGGCGCCTTCTCAGCGATGCGCCCCAGGATCTCCTCCTCCTTCTCATTGATCGTGAATTCTTCAATTTCCAGTTCCTGCCCGTGCGCAGATGCAAACGCAGCGAGGTCATAAGCCCCGAGACACGTATGAATGTATTTTGCGTTGACCGCCGCAAGCAGGAAATGATTGCGCATGACGGAATCTATGCCTCCAGCGGATGTGCCTCCGTAAGTTCTCTGACAATGGCTTTTGCTTTTTCCTTATTTCCGGAATCCCGGATCATCAGCGTAATGGCTTCCGCGATCCGGTCCATATCTGCCTCATTCAGTCCGCGGGTCGTGACGGCCGGAGTTCCCAGACGGATTCCGGAAGTGACGAACGGACTCTCCGGATCGCCCGGAACCGTATTCTTGTTGACGGTAATGTTGGCCTGCTCCAGACGGGCTTCCAGCTCCTTGCCCGTGATTCCGGATCCGATCAGGTCGAGCAGCATCAGATGGTTATCGGTACCGCCGGTCACGATTTTGGTTCCTCTTCCGACCAGGCCTTCGGCCAGCGCTTTGGCATTCTTTACGATGTTCTCGCAGTAGACGGCAAATTCCGGCTGCAGATCCTCATGGAAGGCAACTGCCTTCGCCGCGATGCAGTGCATCAGGGGACCGCCCTGCGTTCCCGGGAAAATCGCCTTGTTCAGATGATGCTCTTTGGCAAACTCTGCCGTGGAAAGAATCATGCCGCCGCGCGGTCCGCGCAGGGTCTTGTGCGTCGTTGTCGTTACGACATCCGCATATGGGAACGGACTCGGATGAAGTCCGGTTGCTACCAGTCCGGCGATGTGGGCAATGTCGACCATCAGGTAGGCACCCGCCTTGTCGGCGATTTCCCTCAGCCGTTTGAAATCGATGATGCGGCAGTACGCGGAAGCTCCGCCGACAATCAGCTTCGGATGACATTCCAGGGCTTTTTTCTCAAGGGCGTCGTAATCGAGGAAGCCTTCCGGCGTGACCCCGTAGGGTTCGCAGCGGAAATAGTTTCCGGAAACATTTGCGGGTGAACCATGGGAAAGGTGTCCGCCGTCCGACAGGTTCATTCCCATGAACGTGTCACCCGGCTGAAGAAGGGAATAGAAGACGGCGAAGTTCGCCTGCGCTCCGGAATGGGGCTGTACATTGGCATACGTGCATCCGAACATCTTCTCGGCGCGTTCGATGGCCAGTTTTTCGACGACATCCACGAATTCGCATCCGCCGTAATAGCGGTGTCCCGGATATCCTTCCGCATATTTATTTGTCAGCGGGCTGCCGAGTGCCGCCATGCAGGATTTGCTGACCCAGTTTTCCGATGCAATCAGTTCCAGATGAGTCTGCTGACGGTTGATTTCGTTCCGTATCGCCTTTGCAATTTCCGGATCTTCTCTTTCAATCTCCTCAAAAGAATACATCGACGCCTCCTTTTTAAGCCCGCATTACTTGTTTTTTCCTTATTTTCCGGCTTTTGCCGCCTGTCCATTATAGCATTTGACCTGTATGACTGTAAATGTTAAAATCTTATAATCAAAATCATGGAAAGAGGCTCGAACATGGAAAATTTCACCTATTACACCCCTACCAAAGTTCTCTTTGGAAAGGACATGGAAAACAGGACAGGCGAATGCGTGAGGGAATTCGGCGGCTCCAAAGTACTGATGGTCTACGGAGGCGGCTCTGCCGTTAAATCCGGCCTGCTGGACCGGATCGGCAGTTCCCTGAAAGAAGCAGGCATTCCCTATGTGCTCCTGGGCGGGGTTCAGCCGAATCCCAGGCTTTCAAAAGTGTATGAGGGAATCGAGCTTGGAAAAAAGGAAGGCGCTGATTTTCTGCTGGCTGTCGGCGGCGGCTCCGTCATCGATACTTCCAAGGCCATCGCTTACGGAATTGCCAACCCGGACATCGATGTCTGGGACATTTACAGCAGCAAGTTCATCCCGAAGAAATGCGCGCCGATCGGCACCGTGCTCACGATTGCCGCGGCAGGCTCGGAAATGAGTTCCTCCTCCGTCATCACGAATGAAAAAGGATGGATCAAGGTCGGCAAGAGTTTCGATATCTGCCGTCCGAAATTTTCCGTCATGGATCCGGTGCTCACGTACACGCTTCCGCCCTATCAGACGGCCAGCGGACTTTCCGACATCATGATGCATACGATGGAACGCTACTTCCACAATAAAAAGGCCGCCGAAATCACGGACGGCATTACCGAGGCACTGCTGAAGGATGTCATGGCCAGCGCCAAAATCGTCATGAAGGATCCGACCGACTACGATGCCCGCGCCGAAATCATGTGGTGCGGCGCCCTCTCCCACAACGGACTGACGAACTGCGGCGGAACGAACGGGGACTGGTCCGTCCACCAGCTGGAGCATGAACTTTCCGGACTCTACGACGTCGCGCACGGCGCAGGCCTGACAGCTGTCTGGGGATCCTGGGCCCGCTATGTCCTCGACACCAATCCAAAGCGTTTTGCGCAGTACGCCGTCCGCATCATGGACGTGGTTCCGGCGGAAGACCAGGACGATACCGAAATCGCCATGGCCGGCATCAAGGCTACGGAAGACTTCTTCCGCTCCGTCGGCATGCCGACTTCCCTGACCGAGCTCGGCGTTCATCCGACCGAAGAAGAATTCAAGACGCTGTCCGTCAAATGCACCTTCAATCATACCCGCACCATCGGCAATGACGGCATCCGTTCCCTGGATGAAAACGACATCGAAAGAATCTACCGCATGGCCCTTTGATTTATCCTGCATAAAAAAGCTCTGTCAGTCCTTCCGGGCCGGCAGAGCTTTTTACTTTCTTCGGTACATTATTCCTGCGGTGTCTTATTCCTGCGGTGCCTTATTCCTGCGGTGCCTTATTCCTGCGGTGCAAAATTCTTTCCGTGCACGATATTCCTGAATTTTGTAAGCTCCGGAACCCAGGCCAGCGTCGTCGTTCCGATCGGGCCGTTTCTCTGCTTGGCAATGATGATTTCGGTTTCTCCGGTCTTCTCGGAATCCTTGTGATAGTAGTCATCGCGGTAAATGAACATGACCACGTCGGCGTCCTGCTCAATAGCTCCCGATTCACGCAGGTCGGAAAGCATCGGCCGGTGATCCTCTCTCTGCTCAACGCTTCGGTTCAGCTGGGACAGGGCAATGATCGGAATGTCCAGCTCACGCGCCAGGGATTTCAGGGCGCGGGAGATTTCCGAAACTTCCTGCTGCCGGTTGTCGGAATTCCTGCTGCCGACCATCAGCTGCAGGTAGTCGATGAAAATCGCCTTGATGTCATGGTCCAGCTTATATTTTCTGGCTCTCGATCTCAGTTCGGAAAAGGAAATTCCGGGCGTATCGTCTATGATCATTTCCGACCGGGAAATGATGCCGGAAACCTTGATCAGGTTTTTCCATTCTTCATCGGTCAGCTGTCCGGTACGGATATTCTGTGCCTTGATGTCCGCTTCCACCGCGATCAGACGGTTCATCAGCTGTTCCTTTGACATTTCCAGCGAGAACAGGGCAACGGGAAGCTTCTGGTGAAAAGCCATATTTGCCGCAATGTTCAGGACCAGGGCGGTCTTGCCCATGGACGGACGCGCGGCAATCAGGATCAGGTCGGAATTCTGCAGGCCGGTCGTTTTCATGTCCAGATCATAATAGCCTGTCGCCAGACCCGTGACGTGGCTGGTCGTTTTGGAAGCCTTGTCGATCTTATCCACTGTCGAAAGGACGATTTCCTTGATCGGCGTATATTCACTGTGCATCCTCTGCTGGAGCACGTCGAAAATGCTTTTCTCCGTTTCATCAAGGATATCCGGCGTCTCTTCCTTCTGCTCATAGCACTTTCCGGCGATTTCATCCGCCGTCCGGATCAGCTTCCGGAGCGTCGACTTGTTCTTGACGATTTCCGCATAATGGCGGACATTTGCCGATGTCGGCACTGATGTGACGAGATCCTTCACGAAATCCAGCCCGCTCACTTCCGGAGGGAGATCTTTCTCCCGGAGTTTCTCCTGCAGCGTGATGGCATCGACCGGCTTCTCCTCATCGTTGAGTTCCTTCATGGATTCGAAAATGATGCCGTACTGACTCTGGTAAAAGTCTTCCTTTGTCAGGATTTCAATGGCAGCCAGGACCGCTTCTTTATTCATGAGCATGGCACCGATGACCGATTTCTCGGCCTCGATGCTGTGGGGCGGTATTCTCTTGATCAGGGCCTCATCCATGTTATGCTTCCTTTACTTCAACCTTCAGCTTCGCGGTAACCTTCGGATGCAGGCGAAGACCGACTTCGGAAATCCCGAGTTCCTTCAGCGGTGCATCCATGATCATTTTCTTCCTGTCCAGTTCAAGACCCAGCTGCTCCTTTGCCGCGTCCGCGATTTCCTTCGAGGAGACGGAGCCGAAAGCCCTGCCGCCCGAACCGACCTTGATGGACACGGTAACGGTTTTATTTTCCAGTTCTTCTGCAAGTTTCCGGGCTTCCGCAAGATTCTCGGCAGCCATCTTCTCTTCATTTGCCTGACGGAGACGGAGCTCATTCAGGTTTTTGGCAGTTGCTTCATTTGCCAGTTTCTTCGGGAAAAGCAGATTGTGCGCATAGCCGTCCGAAACATTTACGATCTCCCCCTTTTTTCCGAGGGCTTTTACATCTTCCAGCAGGATTACTTTCATCAGATATCTCCTTCTTCTGCCATCTGAACGATGGTTGTCTTCAGCAGTTCTTTTGCACCGTCCATGGACATATTGCCCAGCTGCGCGCCGGCGATATTCATGTGTCCGCCGCCGCCGAGCCTCTCCATGATAATCTGTACATTGACTTCATCGATTGCCCTGGCGCTGATATAAACCATGTCATGGAATTCCGTCATGACAAAGGATGCCTTGATGCCGACCACGTTGAGCAGTTCATTCGCCGCCTGGGCGCAGATCACGGTCGGGCTCTGCAGGCCCTTGGCCGGACATTCGGAAATAGCATACATCTTCTCGAAGATTTCCGCGTTTGCGATGGCCTGTGCCCTTGCACGGTAATCTTCCATGCTGTCACGGAACATCTTGCGGACGCGCGTGACATCGGCTCCGTTCCTTCTCAGGAATGCCGCCGCTTCAAAAGTACGCACGCCTGTCCTGGTGATGAAATTGTTCGTGTCGATCATGATGCCCGCGTACAGGGCATCTGCTTCGACGCCGCGGAGGCGGATCTCTTCATCCCCGAAATACTGCAGGATCTCGGCTACCATTTCACACGCCGAAGAAGCATACGGCTCGATGTAGGAAAGAACGGCGCCGCGGATGATTTCCCTGCTCTGGCGGTGATGATCCAGCACGACGATGGTCTGCGTCTTTGTCAGCAGTTCTTCGCATTCGGTATAATTCGGCTTGCTGGTGTCGACCACGATGACGGCCGCTTTGTCGCTGACCATATCGATGGCCTCACGGCATGTCACGAACATCTTCTGCTCGTAATCCGGGTTGTTGAGGAATCCGGACATCAGGGGCTGAATGGTGGAAGGCGGATTGTCGATGACGATGTGGACCGGCTTGCCGATGGCCTTGCCCGCGACATAAATGCCGACCGCCGATCCCAGGGTATCGACATCCGTAATCTTATGTCCCATGACCAGGATCACATCCTTGCTGGACATGATTTCCCGCAGGGCATGCGCCTTGACACGGGCTTTGACGCGGTTTCCTTTTTCAACGGATTCCGTCTTGCCTCCGAAGTACGTCGTCGCATCGCCGTTCTTGATGACGACCTGATCTCCGCCGCGCCCCAGTGCCAGCTCGATGGCTGCACCGGCCGCTTCTGAATCGGCATTGTAGGATCCCTGGTTGAGACCGATGCCGACCGATGCCGTTACCGCCATGTCGTTTCCGATATTCACGCCTTTTACTTCATCCAGCAGCGGAAATTTTGCCGCCTTCATATTGTCCAGGGAGGCCTTTTTGATGACGAAGAAATACTTGTCTTTCTCCAGCTTCCTGGCCAGTCCGTCCATCTCCGCGAAATACTTGCTGATCTTCCGGTCAATCAGTGCCAGCAGCAGCGACCTCCGGACTTCATCGACGCTTTCCAGCGCCTCTTCATAATTATCCAGATTGATGAGGCCGCAGACCAGTTTATTCTGTTCCCGCTCGCTGACGAGCCGGTTCACTTCCGTCTCATCAAAGAGGTAAACGGCAATCAGGTAGCTGCTGTTTTCAAACCCGACCACGCTCTGGTCGTCCATCATGCCGTCCAGGCCGACCTTCTGCATCGCAACGCGGTAATCCCGGTTGTCTGCTTTCATTTCGCATTCCGTCCGGATATCTTCGCCCGGCAGTGTTTCCTGCCGGATCTCCGGGAACAGCGTGGCGATATTCTTGTGGAAGCTGCGGTTCTTTCCGCAGATGGCGGAAAACTCGTCATTCATCCAGAGAAGATTTCCTTCGGAATCCGTCAGGGCATAGGGAAGCACAAAATCCTTGAGAAGGTTCTTCTGTACCTGTCCGTACTGCGCCGCAAAAGTGATCAGTTCATTCAGCAGCTGCTGTCTGTTTCCGAAATAAAGCACCAGCACGATGATCACATAGATTGCCACGAAGCCTGCAGCGATCAGTCCTGCTTTTACGTTTACGAAAAAGAGGGCGGCCGCCATCACCGCCCACAGCACAGACAGAACAATCGGCCACTGCAGATAACTCTTCAGTTTTCCCTTCAGAACGATCTTATTTTCGTTCATCCTCTAGAACCTTTTCAATCTGGGCTCTCGTCGGCAGAGACGTCATTCCGCCTTTCGTCTGGACGCAGCACCAGCCGCTCACGTTCCCGTATGTCAGGGCTTCGCGGATTTTATCCGCCGTCAGATCTGCAGTCGAAGTCACGCCTTCGTTCAGAAGCGTGGAAATAAACCCGCCCCAGAAAGCGTCCCCTGCGCCTGTTGCATCAATGGCATGGGCGCTGCGGCCTGCGACTTCCAGAACCTGCCCGTCAAAGAAGCATTTCGCACCGTCCGCACCGAGCGTCTCGATGACCGCTGCAATGGAATACTCCTTCATCGTATCAAAGAGCTTTTCCTCGCCGCCGACCATATCGACTTCCTCTTCGGAAATCTTCAGGAGGTCAATATAAGGCAGGATTCCTCTGACGGCTTCTGCTGCCTTTTCCTTGTCTCCGTGCCAGACGGTATCCCGGTAATTGATGTCAAAGGCACCCAGTTTCCCGAGCTCATGTGCTTTCTTCAGGAAATAGACGACCGCTTCCGCCTCCGGATTTTCAGACATGGAGAAAGAGGCTGCATTCACGGCCTTGGCTCCGGCGATTTCCTCTTCATGGATGTCGTCTGTGGAAAGGAGCATGTCCGCACCGGGTTTCCGGGCGAACGTAAAGGAGCGTTCTCCGTTCTCATAAAGCGTTACGAACGCCATGGTCGTAACGGCATCATCGGTCAGTTCCGGAACAAGAAGACGGACATTTTCCTTTTCGAGAGTCTCTTTCAGAAAACGCCCGAAGTCATCATTTCCCAGCTTGCTGTAAATGCCGACATCCAGGCCGTTCCTGGCCATCGCTACGGATGCATTGGCCGGACCGCCGCCCGGATTCCGCACATAGCTTGCCGGTTCACTCCCCGGTATGAAGTCAATAAGGGTTTCACCGATGCAGATAACGTCCATTTTTCCCTCCCTGTTTCGGGCCTGCCGGGCCCTCTTCTTTGTACAAAAAACCGCCATCGCAAGCCTGCAACAGCGGTTTTATTATATCATCTTTCTTTAATCCTGTACATACGGCAGAATCGCCAGATGCCTTGCTCTCTTGATGGCGACAGTCAGTGCGCGCTGATGTTTTGCGCAGTTGCCTGTAATCCTTCTCGGAAGGATCTTGCCTCGCTCAGAGATGTATCTCTTAAGCTTGTTGGCATCCTTGTAGCTGATTCCGTTGTTGCTCTTTCCGCAGAATACACAGACTTTCTTTCTTCTGTGGAATCCGCCCGGCCTTCTCTTGAAACCGCTGTCGCGGCTTCCGGCTGCTTTATTGTAAGCCATCGAATTCAACTCCTTTCCTGATCAATCAGGTAAACGGCAGCTCCTCATCAATTCCGTCCGGAATATTCATGAAGCCGTCGCCCGATGTATCGGGCTGCGGTGCTGCCTGCTGCGGAGCCGATGCCTGAGACGGGGTCCTGACCGGACCTGCGCCGTTTGCATCAGATGCCGCTTTGCTTTCGGCAAATTCCTGATTCTCGACTACGATATCTGTAGTGTAGACTTTGTTGCCGTCCTTGTTTGTATAGCTGCCGGTCTGAATGCGTCCCGTCACCACAATCTTGATTCCCTGATGGAAATACTTTTCCGCGAACTCTGCTGTCCTTCCGAAGGAAACACAGTTGATGAAGTCTGCGGTCGGTTCTCCGTCTCTCTTGAACCTGCGGTCTACTGCCAGCGTATATCTGGCAACTGCGAGCGTATTCTCGCCTGTCGTGTAACGGACTTCCGGGTCACGTGTCAAGCGTCCCATTAATACAACCTGATTCATAAGTTACCCTCTTTCTTTCTGTGAAAAATCAACGGGTTATGATGGGTTTTCACGTCAAGGTTTTCTTATGCTTCTGTCGTATTGTTTTCCGGTTCTGCTTCTGCAGCGCCGTCAGCTTCTGAAGATGCTTCTTCCGCAGCGGGTGCTGCTTCAGCTTCTTCAGCAGGAGCATCTGCTGTTTCCGCAGGAGCTGCTTCTTCCGCCGGTGCTTCAGCTTCCGCTGCTGCATCCGTTTCCGGGGCACTCTCTTCAGAAACATTCAGATGGAATTCGTCTTCTCCGTCCTGACGAACAATCAGATAACGCAGGACATTGTCCATGATCCTCATGCGTTTCTCAAGTTCGTTCGGGCAGTCGGGTTCCGCTGTGAACGGGATGAAATAATAGTATGCTTCGTCCATCTTCTGAATTTCGTAAGCGAGTTTGCGCTTACCCCATTCTTCGATTTCGCCGATCTTTCCGCCAAAGCGTTCAATATAGCCTTTCGCTTTGTCGACGACCGCAGCACGCTCTGCATCCTCGATCTTGGCGTTTACGACTAAAGCCAATTCGTACTCTGATGTCATGCTGTCTTTCCTCCTTTCGGTCTATGGCCTCCCGTTTGCATAGGAGACAAGGTTGGTTAAAACTCTCACGGACTTCTAATATAACATACGGGAAATAAATAAGCAAGCAGTTTTCTGCCTGCTTATTAACGCGTTTCTGCCTTCTTTCAGGCATTCACCCGGATCTGCGAGAAGACCTCTCCGATCGGCTGCTTGATGACAAGATCCGCAGACGTATCGCGGGCTGTCGCCGATTTGTTGATCAGGACAAGTTTGTCTCCCGTGAAATAATCGATCAGTCCTGCCGCCGGATAGACGACAAGGGAAGTGCCGCCGATGATGAGGCAGTCTGCTTCCCGGATTGCCCGGACCGCCCCGCTGATGACTTCATTGTCCAGGCCCTCTTCATAGAGCACGACATCCGGCTTGATGCTCCCGCCGCAGGCATCGCATTTCGGGATGCCCTCGCAGTCCTTCACATAATCGACATCGAAAAACTTCCCGCATTTCGTGCAGTAGTTGCGGAGCGTTGATCCGTGAAGCTCATACACGTTCCTGCTGCCCGCTGCCTGATGGAGTCCGTCGATATTCTGCGTCACGACTGCCGTCAGCTTTCCTGCCTTTTCCAGTTCCGCCAGCTTCAGGTGGGCCGCATTCGGCTTCGCCCCCTTGATCAGCATCTTGTCTTTATAGAAGCGCCAGAACTCTTCCGGATTGCGGACGAAAAAGCTGTGGCTGATAATGGTTTCCGGCGGATATTTGTACTGCATATGGTAAAGCCCGTCCTGACTGCGGAAATCGGGAATGCCGCTTTCCGTGGAAACGCCTGCCCCTCCGAAAAAGACAATGCGGCTGTGACTGTCGATGATTTTCTGAAGTTCTTCGATTTCTCCCATAGGCTTCCTTTCTTTTCCGGCTGATCAGCCGGCTGCTTTTGACGGTCTCTGCGAAGATACGCACTTCCCGAAAACAACACAGCGCGTCGAACTGTCGGACGTACACGTGGACAGCATAACGGTCTTATCGCTTTCAGCCAGCGGAACGCTGCTTGAGATTTCGGAATTCTTCTGCATTTCCTGCTCCCATGCAAGAAATTCCGCCCCCTGTCCCGAGAACAGCTGATAGGCATCCGAATTCACCGGCGTCTCAAAGGCCGCAAAAATATGATAACGGTAATTGCCGTTCGGCGTCAGGATCCAGAAATAGGGACTCTTGTCGACAGTTTCCTGACTGCGCAGGGTTTTTAAAAGACCGAACATGCTCTGGTTGCGCATGTTGTGGCCGTAGACGATGCTGTTCGGATCGGAAAAATCCGCGGAATTATGAAAGTCTTCAAAAATGGAGCCTGCAAACAGAGATTTCTTTTCAAAGGTGTGATGCAGATAAAAATCATTGTCCGCACCGCGGCAGATCGGATAGCTGACGGATGGAATCGCATCGATGTAAAGCCAGCCGTTGACATCGGAGTTGACGGCCTGCAGGGAAGCAAAATCGACCGTGAGCGGCGGATCCGCATCTTCTGTGAAGATTTCTTCGCCCGATGATTCGTCTGACGACGACTGGTCCGGCGACGGAGCGGAAGATGTTTCCGTTGAAACATCCGACGCAGCGGAATAAGAAGAGGTATAGCTGCTCTTCAGGCTGTCATATTCATCATTGGCTGCCTGATAGCCGTGATAGATGGAATAAAGCTGAAAAGCTGCATAGCAAAACACGGCAGCGGCTGCTGTCAGGATGATGATCCGGACCGCGAAACCTACGCCGTGTTTTTTTGTTTTTTCTCTCTGTTCTTCCATAGCCTTCCGTCAGAAGGATTCCTGATTCTGCTGCTGCAGTTAATAGACGCAGACAGCAGTCCCGATGGAAACCGTATCATAGATTGACTGCATCACATCCTCCGGGATGTTGACGCACCCGTGTGAACCGTTTGACTGGTAAATGGTTCCTCCGAAAGCATCCCGCCAGTAGGCATCGTGCAGTCCGCGGCCTCCGTCAAACGGACACCACCAGTTCACCGGCTGTGAATAGCCCTGCATATCGAGTGTTCCCAGAGTCGCCGGAGACTTCTTGGCATCAATGGCAAAGCATCCCGGATACGTTGCCCGTTCTTCCGTCGGAAGACCGGTCACGATATCCGTCGACACGACTTCCTGATAATCCTTGTAAACCCACAGGTGCTGTGCCGTAAGACTGACTTCCACATAAGTGCCGGTCAGGCCTCCGTTGTCCCATCCTTTTGCAGTTCCCCATGTATAGAAAACCGGGTTGCGGGCTCCGGAAGACATGCTGTCGATCGCACTCTTCAGATCCGCTGCCGTTGAATCGGAATCCAGGCACCAGCCGTAATCGGAAGTATGGTTATTCGGCTTCGTTCCCGTCGACGGATCCGTACTGGTCTGATCGATGGTATGTCCCGGAAGCGTCACGGTGGTTCCGGAATGCGTCTTGAACGTCCGGTCTTTTCCGAATGTATTGTATTTATCTGCCCAGGTTCCGACAAGCGGCCGGATCCAGTCCGTCGAAATCGTCACGTTCGTGCCGTCATCCGTAAGGCAGGGAGCAATGGTCGATTTCCCGACTGTCTCCGTATTGTCGCCGAAGGCATAGGTGATTTCCAGATTCAGATAGGCGTTCCACTGATTCATCCTGCTGTTCAGGTTTTCATCCGTACTGTAGACATTCGGATAAACGTAGCAGTCCGGATCGACAATGCTGCATTCCGTTTCACCGGCATCCAGCGCTGCTTCCACCTGCTCAATCAGTTTCGTCTTATCAATTTCATTTCCGACGACCTCGGGAGTAATCGAAGCTCCGTCCGATGTTTCATTTAAAAGGGCATTGACCGGATGGGTAATGTTTGCTTCCTGCAGGCAGTCCAGCTTATCGATAGAAGCTTCTGCCGTTCCCTTGTCCCAGGTAGTCCCGGCCGTAAAGTCGAACTTCTTTGATTTCGTAATGGCCAGGAACCATTTCCAGTGATCCTGGGCCTGCATGATCTGGTCAACTTTTTTGTCATCGACATAGGACCATCCGACATCTTCGGAGGACAGGGTTTCCGTCACTCCGTCCCGTTCCGTAATGGTCAGGGAATACTTGGCAATGTTGCTCTTGATCCAGTCTTTTACATCGTTCACGGTCTGCCCGGAAACATCCTTTCCGTTAATGATCGTCCCGCTGTAAAAATGCGTGTCAAAATAATTGGCCATGTAAAGATATACGCCGCCGACAGTTCCGACCAAAAGAAGCAGGAGTACGAGCGTTACGATAATGGCAGTTTTCTTATGTTTTTTCTTACGGGCTTCCGGGGTCGGTTCTGTGCGTTCCCCAGAACTCACTGTCTCTGTCTCCGGCCTTTCCGCCGCAGAAGGAACCGCACCGACGACCGTTGCCTCGGCAATCTTACTTTCCAGGTCGCCGACGTTGACATCCGTTTTAATCTCCGGTGCCTCTTCATCTGCCGGCGGCGTTTCCGCCGCAGTATCCTCAGCAGGTCCTGCATTCTCAGAGACCGTGCTTCCGGATTCTGATTCCGGCGCAGCCGTTTCAGGTGCCGTTTCCGGCACTGTATTTTCCTGTACTGATTCCGGCACAGTCACTTCAGGCGCCGTTTCCGGCACTGCATTTTCAGCAGACTGCACTGCGTTTTCCGCTGTTCTTTTCTCTTCTTCCATTCAGTATTTTCTTCTCCCTCTTTAAACCGCGGAGCCTCCCCTAGGTTCCGTACCGCAATTACTTTTCGGCAAGCAGCTTCTCAATGCTGACCAGCTTGACGCTTGCCACAAATATTTCCGTCGCCATCCGAAGCTCTCCCGGTGTCGGGAAGGACGGTGCAATCCGGATATTTTTATCATCCGGATCATTTCCGTACGGATAAGTTGCTCCGGCATTCGTCATCTTGACTCCGGCTTCCGCCGCTTTCGCCACGATGGCCTTCGCACAGCCGTTCATCGAATCGAACGAAATGAAATAGCCTCCGTTCGGTTTGGTCCAGCTTCCGATTCCCAGTCCGCCCAGATTCTCATCCATGATCTGCTCAACCGCTTCGAATTTCGGACGGAGAATCGCCGCATGCTTGCTCATATGTGCATGCATATTGGCCATATTCCCGAAATAACGGACATGCCTCAGCTGATTCAGCTTGTCGTGCCCGATGGTCTGTACCTGAAGATGCTTCTTGATGTCTGCCAGGTTCGCCGGTGAGGAAGCAATGGCTGCCAGACCGGAACCCGGGAATGTGACCTTTGAAGTTGAAATGAATTTATAAACGATATCCGGATGTCCTGCTTTCCGGCATTCATTCAGGATCTCCAGCAGATAGTCCTGTCTTTCCGGCTCATCATAGAGATGATGGATGGAATAGGCATTGTCCCAGAAAATGCGGAAGTCTTCCGCTGCCGGCTGCAGATTCGCGAATCTCTTCACGGTCTTTTCCGAATAGGTATAGCCCTGCGGGTTCGAATATTTCGGAACGCACCAGATTCCCTTGACAGAAGGATCGTTGTTGACATATTTTTCAACCATATCCATATCCGGTCCGTCCGGAGACATCGGGATATTGATCATTTCGATGCCGAAATACTCGGTGATCTTGAAATGACGGTCGTATCCCGGAACCGGGCAGAGGAATTTCACGCTGTCCAGTTTGCACCACGGAGTGCTTCCGCAGACCCCGTGCGTCATGGAACGTGAAATCGTATCAAACATGATATTCAATGAGGAATTCCCGAAAATGATCATGTCGTCGGGACTTACTTCGGACATTTCGCCCATCAGCCTTTTGGCTTCCGGGATTCCTCCCATAACTCCGTAATTGCGGCAGTCTGTCCCCGTCTCGTCATTGAAATAGCTGTCCGAATTGAGGACATCCATCATTTCATTTGACAGTTCCAGCTGTGCCATTGCCGGCTTTCCCCTGGACATATCCAGTTTCAGGCCTCTTTCCTGCATCGCTTTGAATTGTTCACTGATCTTTTGCTGTTCAGCCGTCAGTTCTTCCTTTGTCATTTCCTGATAGGTTTTCATATGCGTTCCTCTCCGGTTTCGTGCAGAATAGGCATTTCGATATGTCACATTATTTTACCCCAGCCCATGCCACGTGTCAATGAAATGTCGTTACTTTTTTAAAGTACCTTTCTCCGGCACTTGCAAAGACGTCCCCTTGGGAATACTATAGGAAGAGACGAAAAACGGAGGTTGGAAGATGTGGACTGCCGATAACTGGAAAGATTTTGAAGTGCTGGACGCATCCGGAGGAGAACGTCTGGAGCGATGGGGCGACTATCTCCTGGTGCGCCCTGATCCCCAGGTCATCTGGAATACGGAGAAAAATGACCCGGGATGGAATCATTTCTCAGGCCGCTATCACCGCAGCAGCAAAGGCGGCGGCGAATGGGAAAGCAGGAACCTTCCCGAAACCTGGCAGATTTCCTACGGCAGCCTTTCCTTTCATCTGAAGCCGTTTGCTTTCAAGCATACCGGGGTCTTCCCCGAGCAGGCCGCCAACTGGGACTGGTTCTCGGAACGGATCCGGAAAGCCGGACGTCCCGTACGCGTGCTGAATCTTTTTGCCTATACCGGCGGTGCGACGCTTTCCGCACTTGCTGCCGGAGCTTCGGTAACCCACGTGGATGCCTCTAAGGGCATGGTGAACTGGGCGAAGGAAAATGCAGCCGCTTCCGGTCTTGCCGACCGGCCTGTCCGCTGGCTTGTGGATGACTGCATCAAATTTGTGCAGAGGGAACTCCGCCGCGGCAGCCACTATGAAGCAGTCATCATGGATCCGCCTTCCTACGGCCGCGGCCCGAAGGGAGAAATCTGGAAAATCGAGGATGAGATTCATTCCCTGATTCTTTCCTGCGCCGGCCTGCTTTCAGATGAGCCGCTTTTCTTCCTGGTCAATTCCTATACGACCGGCCTGCAGCCAGGCGTTCTGACTTATCTGCTCTCCGATTCCCTGAAGGGACGCGGTGCGGAAATCACTTCCGGTGAACTCGGACTTCCGGTCCGGAGTTCCAGCCTGATTCTGCCGTGCGGCTGTGCGGGACGCGCCGTTTTCTGAACGGATTCCCCTGTGCTCAAGGTGAGCCTCCTGACACAAAAAAGACTCCGGATCCTGACAGTCTGTCAGATACCGGAGTCATTTTTTTCAGATTAAAAGGTGATTACGCCCAGATGTTCCAGCAGGATCTTCGTTCCGATCAGGATCAGAATGCATCCTCCGATCAGCTCGGCCGATGAACGGAAACGGTCGCCGAAAATCTTTCCGATCCAGATTCCCAGAAAACCAAAAACAAAAGTCGTGCAGCCGATGATCAGAATGGCTTCCCAGATATTGACCTGAAGGAAGGCAAAAGAAATGCCGACCGCCAGAGCGTCGATGCTGGTTGCCAGTGCCAGCGGCAGCATCCTTTTCGGAGAAAAATCACCGCCGGCTTTTGCGTCGCAGGTCTTGGAACGTGATTCGCGGATCATCTGAATGCCGATCAGGCACAGAAGCGCAAAGACGATCCAATGATCGATGCTCTGGATATAGGCATAAAATCCGGTCCCAGCAAAGTAGCCGATCAGCGGCATCAGGGCCTGGAAACCGCCGAAATAAATTCCTGCTATGCAGGCATTCTTCCAGCTCATTTTTTTCATGGAAAGGCCCTTGCAGACGGAAACCGCAAAGGCATCCATTGACAGGCCGATGCCCATCAGAAACAGTTCAAGCAGTGTCATGATTCAATCCTTTATGATGAGACGTAGTCCGATTCGATGTAAGCTGTCTGTCCGAAATAGTCAATCTGCGTCCAGCCGTCCGAAGTTCCCGTAACCGTAATGCTGCTTCCCGCGCTCAGTGAGCCGATGACCAGACTTGTTGTGGCATTCGGTTCATTTCTGACATTGACGTCCTGCGTGACCTTCGCATTGCCGGCAGTCGAAGATGTACTTTCCGTCACAGAGGCAGTGCTCGATGCCGATTCCGCCGGAACGGGAGTCGGTTCAGGAGATGCCGTCGGCGTCGGATCAGGCGTCGGAGTAGCCGTCGGTGTCGGAGTCGGGGTCGGCGTAACGGTCACGGCCGGAATGACAGCCGGTATCACCGTCGGGGTCGGCGTCGGAGTAGGGGTCGGTGTTTTTTTCGGTGTAGCGGTCGGAACAGGAGTTTTTACCGGAGTCGGCGTCGCCGCCGGTACAGACATGACTGATGAGGCAGCCGAAGATGCCGCTCTGTCCGTTCTGCTGCTTCCGCAGGCAGAAAGCATCAGCATCGCCGAAAGAGAAAAAGCAAAGACCGCTGCAAGCGTCTTCATTTTCTTCATCGTATTGTTCTCCCCTGAAAACCTGAAAGCTTCTCCCCTGGTGTTTAAAAAAGAGTGGGGGAGAAAAACTCGCCCCACTCTTTGAAAGATGCCGATGATTACTCGATGATTGTAGCAACACGGCCTGATCCGACCGTACGTCCGCCTTCACGGATAGCGAAGGTAAGACCCTGCTCCATAGCGATCGGGTGAATCAGTTCAATCGTCATTTCGATGTTATCGCCGGGCATGCACATCTCAGTTCCTTCCGGAAGATTGATGACACCAGTCACATCCGTTGTACGGAAGTAGAACTGCGGACGATAGTTGTTGAAGAACGGTGTATGACGTCCGCCTTCATCTTTTGTCAGGACGTAGACCTGAGCCGTAAATTTCTTGTGGCAGGTAACGGTTCCCGGCTTTGCGACGATCTGTCCTCTGACGATGCCCGTACGATCGATGCCGCGGAGAAGAATACCGATGTTGTCGCCTGCTTCTGCCATATCCAGCAGTTTGTGGAACATTTCAATACCGGTTGCAACAGATGTCTCTTTGCCTTCCTTGATACCAAGGATTTCAACCGGATCATTCAGCTTCAGGGTTCCTCTCTCGACACGGCCTGTAGCAACAGTGCCACGTCCGGAAATCGTGAAGACGTCTTCGACAGGCATCAGGAACGGCTTATCCGTATCACGGACCGGTTCCGGAATGTAGGAGTCTACAGCATCCATCAGTTCCATGATGTTGTCAGCCCACTTGCTGTCCGGATCTTCCAGTGCTTTCAGAGCAGATCCGCGGATGATCGGAATATCATCTCCCGGGAAGTCATACTCGCTGAGCAGTTCACGGATTTCCATTTCGACAAGGTCAAGAAGTTCATCATCATCAACCATATCGCATTTGTTCATGAAAACGACGATTGACGGAACACCGACCTGACGAGCCAGAAGAACGTGCTCTTTTGTCTGAGCCATGACACCGTCTGTAGCAGCGACGACAAGGATTGCGCCGTCCATCTGTGCAGCACCTGTGATCATGTTCTTGACGTAGTCAGCATGCCCTGGGCAGTCGACGTGAGCGTAATGTCTCTTCGTCGTCTCGTACTCGACATGAGCTGTCTGGATGGTTATACCACGTGCTCTCTCTTCGGGAGCTTTATCAATATGAGCGAAATCGACGAACTGGTTGCCCGGGCACGGAACTCTCTTTGCCAGAACTTCCGTGATAGCAGCGGTCAGCGTCGTTTTGCCGTGATCGACATGGCCGATCGTACCGATATTGCAATGCGGTTTCGTTCTTTCAAATTTCTGCTTAGCCATTTCTATAAATCCTCCTTAAAGTTTCACCCTGCGGGTGTACAAATCATTCAGGTTATATGGGACGCTAATGTTGATTTTATATCATAACTGCCGTATTTGCAAGCGTTTTGTTATGACTCGTCGCCCTTGCTGGAGAGCACTTTTTCCATGACATTCTTCGGAACTTTTTCGTATCTTTCGAAGAACATGGAGTAGTTGCCTCTGCCCTGCGTCTTGGAACGAAGGTCCGTCGCATAGCCGAACATTTCAGCCAGCGGGACGAAAGCCTTGATCAGCTTGCCGCCGCCTGCGTCTTCCATTCCTTCGATCCTGCCTCTTCTGGAGTTCACATCGCCGATGACATCTCCCATGTACTGCTCCGGAGTCGTGATCTCGACTTTCATGATCGGTTCCAGAAGGACCGGTGCCGCCTTGGCCATTGCATCCTTGAATGCCATGGATCCGGCGATATGGAATGCCATTTCCGAAGAGTCGACTTCATGGTAGGATCCGTCGTAGCAGTCAGCTGAAATTCCGATGACCGGATAGCCTCCGAGAATACCGGACTTCATTGCTTCCTGAATACCGTCATCAACAGGCTGGATGTATTCCTTCGGGATGCTTCCTCCGACGATGGAGCTCTTGAACTCGTAGAGGTTTTCTCCGTTCGGATCCATCGGTGCGAAGCGAACCTTGCAGTGACCGTACTGGCCCTTTCCGCCGGACTGCTTGATATACTTGCTGTCGACATCCGCTTCTTTTGTAAATGTCTCCTTGTATGCAACCTGCGGAGCACCGACATTGGCTTCCACATGGAACTCTCTTAAAAGTCTGTCGACGATGATTTCCAGATGGAGCTCTCCCATTCCTGCAATGATGGTCTGTCCCGTTTCCGTATCGGTATGCTGGCGGAACGTCGGATCTTCTTCTGCAAGCTTGGCAAGTGCCGCACCCAGCTTATCCTGTCCGGCTTTCGTCTTCGGCTCGATTGCGAGCTCGATAACCGGCTCCGGGAATTCCATGGATTCGAGAATGATCGGATGCTGTTCATCGGAAAGAGTATCGCCTGTCGTCGTGAAACGAAGGCCGATTGCTGCCGCAATATCTCCCGAATAGACTTTATCCAGCTCCATTCTCTTGTTCGCATGCATCTGAAGGATACGTGCAACACGCTCCTTCTTATTCTTTGTAGCATTGAGGACATAGGAACCTGAGTTCATCGTTCCGGAATATACACGGAAATAAGCCAGTTTTCCGACAAACGGATCCGTCATGATCTTGAAAGCCAGAGCCGCGAACGGCTCTTCATCCGATGAATCACGGGTCTGCGGATTTCCGTCTTCATCCGTACCTTCCACAGGCGGGATGTCGAGCGGGCTCGGCATATATTCGATGACTGCGTCAAGGAGTTTCTGAACGCCCTTGTTGCGGTAAGCTGTTCCGCAGGCAACCGGAATTGCCGTGCCTTCACAGCAGCCCTTGCGAAGGACTCTCTTCATATCCTCTACGGACGGTTCCTTTCCGTCCAGGTACTGCATCATCAGATCCTCGTCCAGATCGCAGATCTGTTCAACGAGTTTCGTATGATATTCATCTGCAAGGTCCTTCATATCATCCGGGATCGGCTCAAGCGAAATGTCTTCGCCCTTTTCATCATTATAGATGTACGCCTGCATCTCAAACAGATCGATCAGTCCCTTGAAGGTGTCTTCCTTTCCGATCGGCAGCTGGATGCAGACCGGGTTCTTGCCCAGACGGGTCCTGATCTGATCGACGGAATTGTAGAAATCCGCACCGATGACATCCATCTTGTTGATGAACGCCATACGCGGGACATTGTACTTATCCGCCTGATGCCAGACATTTTCCGACTGCGGCTCGACACCGCCTTTTGCATCGAACACGCCGACTGCGCCGTCAAGGACGCGGAGGGAACGTTCAACTTCTACTGTGAAATCAACATGTCCGGGTGTGTCAATGATGTTGATACGGTGTTCCAGGGCACCCGGCATCGGCTTCGTCTCTTTTTCAAGGGTCCAGTGGCAGGTCGTCGCGGCGGACGTAATGGTAATGCCGCGTTCCTGCTCCTGCTCCATCCAATCCATGGTAGCAGTGCCGTCATGCGTTTCACCGATTTTGTAATTGACCCCTGTATAGAACAGGATACGCTCTGTCAGTGTCGTCTTTCCGGCATCGATATGAGCCATGATTCCTATATTCCTTGTTCGTTCCAGAGGGTATTGACGTTTTTCGGTATCAGCCATTGGATATCCTTTCTTTAGAATCTGTAATGCGAGAATGCCTTGTTCGCATCAGCCATCTTATGCATGTCTTCTTTACGTTTCACTGCTCCGCCGGTGTTGTTCATGGCATCGAGGAGCTCGCCGGCCAGTTTGTCTTCCATGGTCTTTTCAGACCTGTTCCTGGAAAATGAAGTCAGCCAGCGAAGAGCGAGAGCCTGTCTTCTTTCCGGACGGACCTCAACGGGAACCTGATAGGTTGCGCCGCCGATTCGTCTTGCCTTGACTTCGATTACCGGCATGATATTGTTCATTGCTTCCTGGAAAATCTCAAGAGCCGGCTTTCCCGCCTTCTCTTCTGCCTGCTTGAATGCTCCGTATACGATCTTCTGGGCTACGCCCTTTTTGCCGTCAAGCATGATATTGTTGATCAGCTTTGTGACGATCTTGTCGTTATACAGAGGATCAGCAAGGATTTCTCTTTTCTGTGCATGTCCTTTACGTGGCACGTTACTTCCCTCCTAAATCATAATGATTTATTCTCAGGTACTCACATTGGAATCATGTGTTCGCACGGACGCAGTCACTATTGTCCACAGCCGAACGGACGATAGGAATACCGTACTGATAACTTCAAAATTCCTGTGAATCTATTGACGGGTTTCTTTATTTCCTGATAAAGGAATCTTTACTTCTTGGGTCTCTTGGCGCCGTATTTCGAACGCGCTTTTTTGCGGTTCGCAACACCTGCTGTATCAAGAGTTCCGCGGATGATATGATATCTGGTTCCCGGAAGGTCCTTGACACGGCCGCCGCGGATCATGACGACGCTATGTTCCTGAAGGTTGTGGCCTTCACCCGGGATATAGCTCGTGACTTCGATTCCGTTGGAAAGACGTACCCTGGCAATTTTACGAAGTGCGGAATTCGGCTTCTTCGGTGTAGCGGTCTTGACCGCTGTGCAGACGCCTCTCTTCTGCGGGCTGGATGCATCTACAGAACGTTTCTTCAGAGAATTGAATGTTTTCTGCAGAGCCGGAGCCTTCGGCTTCCTGACGGAAGTCTGTCTGCCGTTCTTGACTAACTGATTAAATGTAGGCATTCCTAAACGTTTTCCTCCTTTTTTCTGAGTCCGCGCACACGCGCGGCAGTTCGGCTGTAAGTTGTTATTTTTTACGCGCAAAGAAAACAAGCGTTCTCGGAGCGCGCCTTGTCATTATATATCCAGTTCCGTATTCAAGTCAAGAAAAATCGCGCAGAGCGGAGGCTCTGCGCGTCAGACGGCCGTCTGACAGCTGTCGGGAAGCCGGATGTCCGGCATCAGCCGGTATAGTGGAGCGCATCGATCGGCTTCTTCCGGGCTGCCTTTCTTGCCGGATACAGTCCGAAGATCAGGCCGATTGCCAGGGAAAAGAGCGTCGCGATGACGACAACCCTGCTGTCCAGCGGATAATCGTATCCGGCGACCAGGTTGACGATCCGCAGCGCGACCCATGAGAAAATGACGCCGAAGGCATCTCCCAAAAGGGATACCATCAGGGCCTCGATCAGGAACTGCGTCAGGATGCTTCCCTGTCCGGCTCCGATGGCCTTGCGGATTCCGATTTCCCGCGTGCGTTCCGTTACGGAGACCAGCATGATATTCATGATGCCGATGCCGCCGACCAGCAGGGAAATAGCTGCGATGCCGCCCAGGACGATTGCCATTGTATTCATGACGCTGCTCATCGTATCGGCGATTTCACTCTGGTTGGTGATCGTGAAGGCATCGCTGTCGTCCTCAAAGCGGCCCAGCATGTATGTATCCAGGTTTGCTTCCGCCTGCGTCAGGTCCGCGTCGCTGTCCGCGTTCGCGACAAAGCTGGTGACATCCGCTACGGAATCGGAAAGTCTCTCCAGCGATGTATAGGGAATATAGGCCGCATAGGAAGAATTCGTCATGGTCACCGCATCGCTTGCGGCAATGACGCCGATGACCGTATAGGGAACTCCGTCCAGCGCCACGGTCGTGCCGACGGCATCTGCGGTATTTGTCGCACCCAAAAGGTCATAAGCCAGATCTTCATTGATGATCACGACATTGGTATGGTTATCGACATCCGCTGTCCGGATCTCGCGGCCGGAAGCGATATCGTCGCCTTCAATCGTAAAATAGCCGGCCGTGATGCCCGTGACCGAAACGCTTTCCGAATTCCGTTCGTACTTCACCGTAAAGCTTCCCGTTGCGACCGGTGAAACTTCCGAAATGTCGCCCAGATCCCGGATGTCGGAGATTTCCGACAGCTTCAGAGGATTTTCCTTGTCATCGCTGATGGACACCGTGAGCAAATTCGTTCCCATGGAAGAGATCTTCTCGGAAATGGAATTCGTTGCGCCGTTTACGATGGAGACCAAAACGACCAGGGCAAGGACGCCGATGATGATTCCGAGCATCGTAAGAAATGACCGCATTTTATTGGAAATGATTGAGCTCCATGCCATCTTGACAGACTGCCAGAACATCAGACCACCTCCTTGATTTCGGATGCATCGTCGATGTCTTCCACATGACCGTCCAGAATCTTGATGCTCCTGGCCGCCTGCTGCGCAACATGCGCATCATGCGTAATCAGCACGATGGTATTGCCCTGTTCGTGCAGTTCATGGAAAAGATCCATGATTTCCTGACCGGTCTTCGAATCCAGGTTGCCGGTCGGCTCATCGGCAAGGAAAAGCGACGGCCGCGTGGCCAGTGCCCTCGCAATGGCCACCCTCTGCTGCTGCCCGCCCGAAAGTTCCGTCGGCCTGTGGTTGCGCCTGTCCCAGAGTCCCACTTTATTCAGCGCTTCCTCCGTCTGGATCCTGCGCTGCGCCAGAGGAAGCCTCTGGTAAATCAGCGGAAGCTCGACATTTTCATAGGCCGTCATTTTCCCGATCAGGTTGAAGTCCTGGAAAATGAACCCGATTTTCTTATTGCGTATTTTTGCCAGCTCGCGCTCGGAATAGTCCTCGATCTCCTGGCCGTCAAGAAGGTACTCTCCTTCATCCGCCAGATCAAGGCATCCGATGATGTTCATCAGCGTCGACTTGCCGGAGCCGGAAGGTCCTATGACGGATACGAATTCTCCTTTTCGGATATGCATATTCGCATGGTCAAGAGCCCGGACTTCCGTATCGCCGATCTGATAGATTTTCGATACGTCCCTGAAAATGATCATCCGTTTCCTCCCGGGCCGCCCTGACCGCCGCCGGAAGGCATGTTACCGCCGCCGGAAGGCATGGTTCCTCCGCCTCCCATATTTCCGCCGCCTCCCATCATGTTTCCGAAGCTGGAAGTACTTTCATCGCTTGCGGAAATATCTTCTCCGGCTGACTGCTTGTAATAAACCGTCTGGCCTTCCGTAAGGCCGCTCGTGATCTCCACGGTGCTGTCATTGGAAAGTCCGGTCTCGACCGTCGTTTTGCCGGAAAGGTTTCCGTCGGAATCCTCGCTGGTATAGACATAGCTTTCTCCGCCGGATTCCTGAAGTGCCGCGGCCGGAATCGTCAGGACATTGTCCGCGGAACTGATGATGATGGAAGCTGATGCGCTCATGCCCGGAAGCATGTCGTCTTCCTTCGGAACGGTAATCGTAACCGTGAATTTTGAAACGCCGCCGCTGTTGGAGCCGGTTGTGTCAATCGCCGTCACCGTTCCGGTAAAGGTCTGGTTTTCCAGGGCATCCAGCGTGATGTCGGCTTCCTCGCCTTCACTGACGGAAAGGATGTCCAGCTCATCGACGCTGATCGTGATTTTCATGTTCTTGTTTGTCTGGACCGTAAAGCCCGTCGTCTCATACTGGCTGTACAGGTCTGACGACGAAGATGTCCCGGTCGAAGAGCTCGTCCCGGAGGATGACGAAGCCGAAGTCCCGCCGCTTACCGACGATCCGCTGCCTGCGGACGAAGAAATGCCCGCTGTGCTGCCGGCTGCAGATGCATTGTTTCCGGAAGTGTTTCCCGTCATATTGTCCGTCGTGCCGGAAGTGCCCGCTGTTCCTGATGTTCCCGCCGTTCCGGATGCATTTGATGAAGCCGGAGACCCGGAAGATGAAGAAGAGGTATCGGCAGACGTAAACTTCATCGTCACGGTCATGGTGTCATAGTATCCGTCGCCATCTGAATCGCTCAGGTAATAAGTATAGGAATAATTCGACCCGGCACTGTCCTTTACGGTAAGCGTATTATTTCCCGAACCGTCGAAGCAGTATCCGTCTGCCGCTTTCAGGCTGAAGGTCGCGGAAGTTCCTGCCGCATCCCAGGAAATGGTGTCTTTCGTACTGTCGTCTGAATCCACGGCTGCTGAATAAGAGGAAATCTTTGCCGAGGCAAGAGCCGCATTCAGCTGCTGCGACGTCATCTTGACGCCGTTGATCGGAGAGGTAAGGGGAATGTTCAGCTCTCCCTTGATCACGGTGTATCCGGACTCCGTACCTGCCGAAGAAGTATCGGAAGAAGTATTGGAAGAAGTGTCTGAAGATGTGCCGGACGCTGCCTCTCCGCTTTCCGCCAGAATGCCGGACACCGTCTCCGTACTGCTGCCCGAAGAAAGTACATCGGAAGAATCCGAAGACTCCGTTCCTGCAGAGCCGGAGCTGTTCATCGCTGCACTGAATTCAGAGAGACTCTCCGAACTTAATTTCAGGGCAGAGGCAGAAGTACTTCCGGCTGTCAGGTAAGTGAAGCCGCTGACGGAAGATCCGGTGCTGCCTGAAGATGCACTGCCTGCAGATGCCGCATCCGAACCGCTGCCGGAAATGGTGCCGGTCTCATAGGATGTCTTGGTCGCACTTCCGGCGGTCGTGCCTCCCGTCGTGGAAGAAGAGGATGTGGAAGAAGAACTCTTGGTCACTTCCGTGCCTTCCTCCACATTGATGCTTTCAATCGTACCGGCAGCTGTCGCAGTGATTTCACCTTTCTGTTCCAGCTGCATCATATCGTTCATGGCCTTCGTCAGGTCTTCTCTTTCCGCAAGCAGTTCATCCTTCTGGGTCGTATCTGCCACGTCATCCAGATAGAAAAGGCTGTCTCCCTGATCGACTTCTTCATTTTCCGAAACATAGATGTCGGAAACCGTACCGGAAGTCCCGGTCACCTGATAGGGCTGATGCACATAAAGGACACCGGAGCCTACCGCCGTGCCGGATGAATTTTTCACGGAAACCGTATCGCCCGCTTCGGGTCCGTCATCCGTCAGGATGATCGTCACCGTGTCCCCGGCTGCCGATGCCACCGTGCCGGCTTCTTCCGTGCCGTCTGACAGAGTCACCGTAACGCTGTCGCCGGTGGAAAGAACTCCGCTGTTGTTGAGATCGACTGCCATCTTGCCGTCTGCTGAAATCACCATCAGCGAGCTGAACTGCAGCATGACGTCGGAAACATTGTCACCGGAAGCAATATAAATCTGTTTGACCCTGCCGGAAACCGTTGCCGTGACTGTTTCATCTTCCGTGCTGTCCCCGATTGCCTCGATCTGTGTATCAATGTCCGACAGGGAAGTCTGGATTTCGGCAATGGCTGTCTTCACGGATGTTTCATCAACCGTCGCCAGCGCCTGTCCGACCGTGACGGTATCCCCGCTTTCAACCAGGATCTTGTCGATCGTGATTCCGGTCGGAACGGAAATGTCTTCTGCATCATCTTCCGCAAGCGTTCCGGTTCCGGTAACGCTGTTGCTGATGCTTCCCGTCGCTGCCTGTGCACTCTGGACGGTTTTCGTCATGGAAGCAGCCATAGCAGCCGCTGCACGGTAGCGGATAAAGAAAAAGGCGGCAACTCCGGCAGCGGCAACTCCGGCCGTGATCGAAGCAATTAAGATGATTTTTTTCTTCTTGGACATTTTCTTCCTGATTTTAGCCATGACTTGAAAGCCTCCGGATTTTAGATACACATGCTATCAATATTCGAAAATAACAGAAGTTTGTGTCTGACTTGTGTCCGCCGCCTGAAGAAAATGTGTCTCTTCTGTGTTCTGCATGATTTTGGGATATAAAAAGGCCGGAGCCTTTCGGTTCCGGCCTTCTTCTGCCATGCTTTCTGTTTTCCCGGAAAGAAAAGTTTTATTCCTCTTTCGTCGTGACGGATTCCGTTTCTTCGTCTTCCGTCTCTTCGATGATGTCTTCCTCTTCTTCCTCGTAATGCGTTTCCTTCGGCTTGTCCGCTTCTTCCTTTGCGCGGGCTGCCTCTTCCGCTTTTCTCCGCTCGATCTTTGCATCCGTATCGAGCTTGATATTGCGGTATCTCTTGAGGCCGGTGCCGGCAGGAATCAGCTGTCCGATGATGACATTTTCCTTGAGGCCGATCAGCGGATCCAGCTTGCCTTTAATAGCCGCATCTGTCAGGACCTTTGTGGTCTCCTGGAAAGAGGCTGCCGACAGGAAGGAATTTGTCGCAAGGGCTGCCTTTGTAATACCGAGGACGATTCTCTCGCCTTCTGCCGGTTCCTTGCCTTCCTTCTTCAGTTCTTCATTCAGGTCTTCAAACTCCAGGTAGTCAACCAGGGTTCCCGGCAGATACTCTGTATCGCCCGCTTTTTCAATGCGGACTTTCTTCAGCATCTGACGGACAATGACCTCGATATGCTTATCGTTGATTTCAACGCCCTGCAGACGGTAAACCCTCTGGACTTCCCGCAGCAGATAATCCTGTACAGCCCCGATTCCCTTGATGTTCATGATATCATGCGGGTCGACGGAACCTTCGATGATTTCATCGCCGGCTTCCAGGACCTGTCCTTCGGAAACCTTCAGCTGCGACCCGTAAGGAATCAGGTACGTCTTGGAAGAATCTTTGGTTCCTTCCTTTGCATCCGGATTCGTAATGATGACGTTGCGTTTCTTCTTCTGGTCATCAATATGAACGGTGCCCGGGATCTCCGTGATAATGGCAAGGCCCTTCGGCTTGCGTGCCTCGAAAAGTTCCTCGACACGGGGAAGACCCTGTGTAATATCTCCGCCGGCAACACCGCCGGTATGGAAGGTTCTCATGGTCAGCTGTGTGCCCGGTTCGCCGATGGACTGTGCGGCAATGATGCCGACTGCCTCGCCTACCTGGACCGCTTCTCCTGTCGCCATGTTGGCGCCGTAGCATTTCACGCAGATGCCCAGCTTGGAACGGCACGTCAGGATCGTACGGATCTTGACCCGTTCAAGCGGATTCCCGTTCTTGTCGACACCGTGCTTCATGACATTTTCCGCACGGCGCGGCGTGATCATATGGTTTGCCTTGACGATGATGTTTCCGTCCTTGTCGACGATCGTCTCTGCAGCGAAACGGCCTGTGATTCTTTCCTGCAGGCCTTCCGTTTCTTCCCTGCCGTTCATGAATGCCTTGACATACATGCCCGGGATTTCATCTTTGCCTTCGCAGCAGTCCGTCTCGCGGATGATCAGTTCCTGGGAGACATCGACCAGACGTCTTGTCAGGTAGCCGGAGTCAGCCGTACGGAGTGCCGTATCGGAAAGTCCCTTGCGGGCGCCGTGGGCGGACATGAAGTATTCCAGAACGTCCAGTCCTTCACGGAAGTTCGACTTGATCGGCAGCTCGATCGTATGTCCGGTCGTATCCGCCATCAGGCCTCGCATGCCGGCCAGCTGTTTGATCTGCTTGTCGGAACCACGGGCTCCTGAGTCAGCCATCATGTAAATATTGTTGTATTTATCGAGGCCGGCCATCAGTTTCTTGGTCAGCGCGGCATCCATTTCCTTCCAGGTATCGATGACTTCCTGATAGCGCTCTTCGTCGGTCAGAAGTCCTCTCTTGTAATTCTCCTTGATCTTGTCAACCTGTTCCTGCGCTTCTTCGATCATCTGCGGTTTTTCCGGCGGGACGGTCATGTCAGAAATGGAAACCGTCATGGCTGAAAGCGTGGAGTACTTGTATCCCATCGACTTGATGTGGTCAAGGACTTCCGCCGTCACGGTAGCGCCGTGGATGTTGATGACGCGCTCGATGATCTTCTTCAGCATTTTCTTGTCGGTCAGGAAGTCGATTTCCAGAACCAGGTCGTTGTCGTGGTTCTCACGGTCAACGAATCCCAGATCCTGCGGAATCACTTCATTGAACAGGAACCTGCCGAGCGTGCTGCTGACGAAGCCGGTCTTGACCGTGCCGTCCGGCATCTTCTTGCTCGTGCGGACATTGATTCTCGTCTGAAGCGTAATGTATTTATTTTCATAAGCAAGGATTGCCTCGCTTACGCTCTTGAAATAACTGCCCTCACCGATGGCTCCCTCGCGCTCCTGCGTCAGGTAGTAAATGCCGAGGACCATATCCTGCGTCGGAACGGTAACCGGTCCGCCGTCAGACGGCTTTAAGAGGTTGTTCGGAGAAAGCATCAGGAAACGGCATTCTGCCTGTGCCTCAACGGACAGAGGAAGATGGACGGCCATCTGGTCGCCGTCGAAGTCTGCGTTAAATGCGGTGCAGGCAAGCGGATGCAGTTTGATTGCTTTTCCTTCGACCAGGACAGGCTCGAATGCCTGGATGCCCAGTCTGTGCAGTGTCGGTGCACGGTTCAGCATGACCGGATGCTCCGTAATGACTTCTTCCAGCACATCCCAGACTTCCGGTTCAAGACGCTCAACCATCTTCTTCGCATTCTTGACGTTGTGGGCCATTCCGTTGCTGATCAGTTCCTTCATGACGAACGGCTTGAAAAGTTCGATGGCCATTTCCTTCGGAAGACCGCACTGATAGATCTTCAGTTCCGGTCCGACGACGATAACGGAACGTCCGGAATAATCGA
Organism: Lachnospiraceae bacterium; assembly: GCA_022647575.1. GTDB lineage: Bacteria > Bacillota > Clostridia > Lachnospirales > Lachnospiraceae > Chordicoccus. The sequence continues at coordinate 75,839 of JALCKY010000003.1, forward strand.
CACGCTTGCCGAGCAGGTTCTGACGGAAACGTCCGGATTTGCCTTTCAGCATATCGGAAAGAGACTTCAGGGCACGGTTGCCCGGGCCTGTGACAGGACGTCCGCGGCGGCCGTTGTCAATCAGGGCATCAACCGCTTCCTGCAGCATTCTCTTTTCATTTCGCACGATGATTTCCGGAGCTCCCAGCTCAAGCAGTCTCTTCAGACGGTTGTTCCGGTTGATGATTCTTCTGTAAAGGTCGTTCAGATCGGAAGTCGCGAAACGTCCGCCGTCCAGCTGGACCATCGGGCGAAGATCCGGCGGGATGACCGGGATGACGTTCATGATCATCCATTCCGGTTTATTTCCCGACTCACGGAAGGATTCCACAACTTCAAGCCTCTTGATGATGCGGGCCCTCTTCTGTCCGGTCGATTCCTTGAGTCCCTGCTTCAGTTCCTTGAACTCTTTTTCAAGGTCGATGGATTTCAGCAGTTCCTGAACAGCCTCCGCGCCCATTCCGACACGGAAGTTCCATCCGTACTGTTCGCGCATGTCCTGATATTCCTTCTCGGAAAGGACCTGCTTGTACTCCAGCGCGCCTTTGGCATCCGCCGGATCCAGTACGATATAGCTGACAAAATACAGTACTCTTTCAAGAGTTCTCGGAGAAAGGTCCAGGATCAGGCCCATTCTCGACGGGATTCCCTTGAAGTACCAGATGTGGGACACCGGTGCCGCCAGCTCGATATGGCCCATGCGCTCACGGCGCACGCAGGCCTTCGTGACTTCAACGCCGCAGCGGTCGCAGATAATGCCCTTGAAACGCGGCTTCTTGTATTTTCCGCAGTGGCATTCATAGTCTTTGCTGGGTCCGAAAATCCTTTCGCAGAAAAGACCGTCCCTCTCCGGCTTCAGCGTCCGGTAATTGATCGTTTCCGGCTTCTTGACTTCTCCGTGAGACCACTCACGGATCTTCTCGGGAGAAGCGAGGCCGATACGGATCGCATCGAACGTAGAAGACTTTTCGATTTCTTCATTTTTCACAACTGAATCTGGCATAGATACCTCCTATAACAGTTGGTCGTCTGTTTTTTCGTCAATCATCACTCTTCGTCGCCGGCAGGATTCTTTGATTCCATGTCCAGAAGCTCGCTGTCTTCATCTGCATCGCTGTCTTCGTCAACCAGCTGATCGCTGTCTTCGTCGTAGCGCTGTACCGATGAGCCATGCTTCTTGAAATCATCAGAGCTTCCGCGGTCGAACCTGTGATTGTCTCCTTCGATGACCGAACGGTAATCCGTCTCATCGTAATCGACCATTTCCTTCAGATGAATCTCCTTGCGGTTCTCATCGAGGACACGGACGTCGAGGCCCAATGCCTGAAGTTCCTTCAGAAGCACCTTGAACGATTCCGGAATGCCCGGAGCCGGGATATTTTCTCCCTTGACGATGGCGGCAAAAGTCTGCACACGGCCGTTCAGGTCATCCGACTTCATTGTCAGGATTTCCTGCAGCGTGTAAGATGCGCCGTACGCCTCCAGAGCCCAGACTTCCATTTCTCCGAAACGCTGGCCGCCGAACTGGGCTTTGCCGCCCAGAGGCTGCTGCGTCACGAGGGAATACGGGCCCGTCGAACGTGCATGGATCTTGTCATCAACCAGATGATGCAGCTTCAGGTAATGCATGAAGCCGATCGTGGTCGGTCCGTCAAACTGCTGGCCGGTACGGCCGTCGCGGAGAAGGACCTTGCCGTCGCGGGAAATCGGCACTCCCTGCCATTCCGCCCTGTTCTCCAGATGTTCTTCCAGATACTCCATCACTTCCGGATTCAGGTCTTTCTTGTACTTCTTCTTGAAATCATTGAAGTCGGTATTGACATAGTCATTCGCCATTTCCAGACTGTCCATGATGTCGTTTTCGTTTGCGCCGTCGAAGATCGGGGTCGAGATATTGAAGCCCAGCGCCTTTGCGGCAAGCGAAAGGTGAATCTCCAGGACCTGTCCGATATTCATACGGGACGGCACGCCCAGAGGATTCAGCACGATGTCAAGCGGACGTCCGTTCGGCAGATACGGCATATCCTCGACCGGAAGCACGCGGGAAACAACACCCTTGTTGCCGTGGCGGCCGGCCATCTTGTCGCCGACGGAAATCTTTCTCTTCTGTGCAATGTAAATGCGGACTGCCTGATTGACGCCCGGAGAAAGCTCGTCGCCGTTCTCGCGCGTGAACACCTTTGCGTCGACAACGATTCCGTATTCGCCGTGCGGCACCTTCAGGGAAGTATCACGCACTTCGCGTGCCTTCTCGCCGAAGATTGCCCTCAGCAGTCTTTCCTCTGCCGTCATTTCCGTCTCGCCCTTCGGCGTGACTTTTCCGACCAGGATGTCCCCGGCACGGACTTCCGCACCGATGCGGATGATTCCGCGGTCATCCAGATCCTTCAGGGCTTCGTCGCCGACGCCCGGAACATCGCGTGTGATCTCTTCCGGTCCGAGCTTCGTGTCACGGGATTCTGCTTCATACTCTTCGATATGGATGGAAGTGTAGACATCATCCTGGACCAGTCTCTCGGAAAGAAGGACAGCATCCTCGTAGTTGTAGCCTTCCCACTCCATGAAGCCGATAAGCGGGTTCTTGCCCAGTGCCAGCTCGCCGCCTGATGTGCAGGGGCCGTCGGCAATGACCTGTTTCGCCTCGACGTGCTCGCCCTTGTCGACGATCGGTCTCTGGTTGTAGCAGGAACTCTGGTTGCTTCTTAAGAACTTCGTCAAATGATACTTGTCCGTCGTGCCGTCATCGTTCTTGATGACGATGTCCGTTGCCGATACGGAAGTCACTTTTCCGGCTTTCCTTGCCAGCATGCAGACACCCGAGTCCACAGCCGTCTTTTCTTCCATGCCTGTTCCGACGACCGGCGCTTCCGTCGTCATCAGCGGCACTGCCTGACGCTGCATGTTGGATCCCATCAGGGCACGGTTCGCGTCATCGTTCTGAAGGAACGGAATCAGCGCCGTCGCGACTGAGAAGACCATCTTCGGGGAGACATCCATGAAGTCGAACTGGCTGCGGTCAAATTCCTGCGTCAGTTCCCTGTAGCGGCCGGAAACATTGTGATGAACGAAATGACCCTTTTCATCAAGTGCTTCATTTGCCTGCGCGACATGGTAATTGTCTTCTTCATCCGCGGTCATATAGGTAACTTCGTCTGTTACGCGCGGATTCTCCGGATCCGATTTATCGATTCTGCGGTACGGCGCCTCAATGAAGCCATACTGATTGATCCTTGCATAGGATGCCAGGGAGTTGATCAGACCGATGTTCGGGCCTTCAGGAGTCTCGATCGGGCACATCCGTCCGTAATGGGAATAATGGACATCGCGGACTTCGAATCCGGCTCTGTCTCGTGAAAGACCGCCCGGGCCCAAAGCCGAAAGACGTCTCTTATGAGTCAGCTCGCCCAGAGGGTTGTTCTGATCCATGAACTGGGACAGCTGCGAAGAACCGAAGAATTCCTTCACGGCAGCCGTTACCGGTTTGATATTGATCAGGGACTGCGGCGTAATGGACTCAACGTCCTGCGTCGTCATACGCTCACGGACCACGCGCTCCAGTCTGGAAAGACCGATGCGGTACTGGTTCTGAAGGAGCTCTCCGACCGCACGGATACGGCGGTTGCCCAGATGATCGATGTCGTCATCATTTCCGATGCCGTATTCCAGATGAATATTATAGTTAATGGAAGCGAGAATATCTTCCTTTGTAATATGCTTCGGAATCAGTTCATGGATGCGGCGTGCGATTTCTTCCTTCTGATCCGCGACTTTTTTATTTGCCGCAAGGATTTCCGCCAGCACCGGATAATAGACCAGTTCGGTAACGCCCAGATCCGCTTTTTCTTTGTCAGTCAGCTTCACGAAATTCTTGATTTCGACCATCATTGAGGAAAGGACCTTGATCGGATGATCTGCTCCCTCGACGGAAATGCTGACGGACGGAATGCCGGCATTCTGAATCTGATCTGCCAGTTCCCTCGTATCGCAGGTGTCTCCGGCCTTCGCAAGGATTTCACCCGTGTTCTGGTCGATGACGTCTTCCGCAAAGACATGTTTGTAAATGCGGTTGCGCAGAAGAAGCTTCTTATTGAATTTGTAGCGGCCGACTTTCGCCAGGTCATACCTTCTCGGATCGAAGAACATGCCGGTAATCAGCGATTCCGCTGAATCCACGGCAAGCGGCTCGCCCGGACGGATCTTTTTGTACAGCTCAAGCAGACCCTCCTGATAATTGGTCGCGGGGTCTTTCGTAAAGCTGCCTTCGATCTTGGGTTCGTCGCCGAACAGATCGATGATTTCCTGGTTCGAGCTGATTCCGAGCGCACGGATAAAGACCGTGATCGGGACTTTTCTCGTACGGTCTACACGGACATAGAAGACGTCGTTGGAATCCGTCTCATACTCCAGCCATGCACCCCTGTTCGGGATGACGGTGCAGGCATAAAGCTTCTTGCCGATTTTGTCATGCGTGATTTCATAATAGATGCCCGGAGAACGGACCAGCTGCGAGACGATGACACGTTCCGCGCCGTTGATGATGAAGGTGCCGGTGTCTGTCATAAGCGGAAGATCGCCCATGAAGATCTCGTGCTCCTTGATCTCTCCGTTTTCTTTATTTCTCAGCCGGACGGTGACTTTCAGGGGCGCTGCATAGTTCGCATCGCGTTCCTTGCATTCTTCGAGAGGATACTTGACTTCGTCCTTGCAGAGCTCATATCCGACGAATTCGAGACTCAGCTTGTCGCTGTAATCTTCGATTGGCGATATGTCGTCGAATATTTCCCTCAATCCTTCGTTGACGAACCAGTCGTAAGAATCCTTCTGGACCTCAATCAAGTTGGGCATTTCCAGGACTTCTTTCTGCCGCTGGTAGCTCATTCGGATTGATCTGCCGGATTTAATAGGACGAATCCTGTTTTTCTCCATTAGACATTTACCCCTGTTTTCCATTGAATTTACTATGGTTTCACTGCAGAATCAAAAGGGATTGGGCAATCTCCGCCATAATAGTGCATTCTTTAGAATATCACGGGGAAGTCAAGGTGTCAAACATTTTTATGGATTTTTCAGAAATAAATCGGGATTGGGATATAGACAGGGCAGAGGCTGTACGCCTTTTCCCGGTTCCTGACCGGGCTTTCGGCGAACAGCCTCTGATAAAATTCTCTGGAAATGAAGATTATTTCAGGGTAACCTTAGCGCCTGCTTCTTCAAGCTTTGCCTTGAGAGCGTCAGCATCTTCCTTGCTCATTGCGTCTTTGACAACCTTCGGAGCTGCGTCGACAAGGTCTTTTGCTTCCTTCAGGCCAAGGCCTGTAACTTCACGGACAACCTTGATGACCTTAACCTTGGACGGGCCGACTTCTGTCAGCTCGACATCAAACTCGGTCTTCTCTTCAGCTGCTTCTCCGGCACCTGCTCCGGCGCCTGCGCCAGCTGCTACAACGACGCCCGCTGCTGCGGAAACGCCAAACTCTTCTTCACATGCCTTGACGAGGTCATTCAATTCCATAACCGACAGCTCTTTGATTGCTGCGATGAATTCCTCTGTGGTTAATTTCGCCATTTTTATTTTCCTCCGTTATGATTTGGTGAGCTTCAGGGTAATTATTCCTGCGTTTTTTCTTCTGCTGCCGGAGCTTCTTCAGCTGCCGGTGCTTCCTCTGCTGTCGGTGCTTCTGCTGCAGGTGCCGCTTCTTCAGGCGCAGCACCGTTTTCCTCGCCGGACTTCTCCGCGATCTGCTTGATGACGCGTGCGAAGTTTGCAATCGGAGACTGCATGCTTCCAAGCAGTCTGCCCAGCAGGACTTCCCTTGACGGGATGTTTGCGATTTCAGCCAGGCTTGCCGCATCGTAGTACTTGCCTTCCACGATACCGCCTACCAGCTTCAGGCTCTTCATTGCTTTTGCGTTCTTCATGATGATCCTGGCCGGTGCCGACGGATCGTCAACAGAAACCGCAAGTGCATTCGGGCCGTTCAGGTCTTTCGAGAGTTCCTCGAATTCCGTTCCCTGGAACGCACGGTTCATCAGCGTGTTCTTGAAGACTTTGTACTTCACGCCTGCTTCGCGGAGCTCCTTGCGGAGTGCCGTATCCTGCTCAACCGTAAGTCCGAGGTACTGGATCAGCATAACCGCTTTTGCATCTTTGATTACAGCGGATACTTCATCAACGATTGGCTGTTTCAGTTCAACTTTTGGCATTGACTCATTTTCCTCCTTCTTTGTAAGATGGCCGAATAAAATGAAAAACCCCTCATGCCGCAAAGACACGAGGGGATTCTTTCGCTTTGAAAGATCATTTTGTCCTCGGCAGGCGCTGCGCTTACGTCCTTTCGGACACCTGCTGTCTTCGGCTTACTGCAATGTATCTTAACACGCGCTTGCGCGCGGTGTCAACGGATTACTGGAACTTGACCGGATTGACGCGGACGCCCGGGCCCATGGTCGGTGCCAGCGTGACGGTCTTCATGTAAGTTCCCTTCAGGGTGCTCGGACGTGCCTTGTTGAGTGCGTCCATCAGAGCCTTCAGGTTCTGGCCAAGCTGTTCTTCGGAGAAGGAAGCTTTTCCGACCGGTACGTGTACGATGTTCGCCTTGTCCAGACGGTACTCGATCTTACCTGCTTTAATTTCCTGAATGGCCTTCGTGACATCCATCGTGACGGTTCCGGCCTTCGGGTTCGGCATGAGGCCTTTCGGTCCGAGGACACGGCCGAGACGTCCGACAACACCCATCATGTCCGGTGTTGCGACGACAACGTCGAATTCAAACCATCCTTCATTCTGGATCTTCGGAATCAGTTCTTCTGCTCCGACATAATCTGCGCCTGCTGCCTTGGCTTCATCAGCCTTGGCGTTTTTTGCGAATACCAGGACGCGGACTTTCTTTCCTGTTCCATTCGGAAGGACAACCGCGCCGCGGATCTGCTGATCTGCATGACGTCCGTCACAGCCTGTGCGGATATGGACTTCGATCGTTTCATCAAATTTTGCAGTGGATGCTGCCTTTACTAATTTAACTGCTTCTTCCGGATCGTACAGCGTTGAATGGTCGATCGCCTTAGCTGCTTCCGTATACTTCTTGCCGTGTTTCATTTTTCAAATACCTCCATGTGGTAATATCGGGTTTCGTCCCTTCCACCTATGATCAGTCGTCAGCTACCGTTACGCCCATGCTTCTGCATGTTCCGGCGATAATGCTCATTGCCGCTTCAACCGAAGCCGCATTGAGATCCGGCATCTTTGTCTCCGCAATTTCCTTCAGCTGTGCCTTGGTGATCTTCGCCACTTTCGTTTTGTTCGGTACACCGGAGCCAGACTTCAGATTCAGCGTCTTTTTGATCAGAACTGCTGCGGGCGGTGTCTTCGTAATGAAAGTAAAGCTTCTGTCCGCATAAACCGTGATCACGACCGGGATGATGTAATCACCCTTATCCGCCGTACGGGCGTTGAACTGCTTCGTGAAATCAACGATGTTGACGCCGTGCTGTCCAAGAGCAGGACCTACCGGCGGTGCCGGAGTTGCCTTGCCGGCCGGAATCTGTAACTTGATGTAGCCTGTAATCTTTTTTGCCATAATAGACCTCCTATGTGGTGATGGCGGGCTTATGCCCTTCCACTTAATACACCGTGTAAAATGCTACCTTTTCTTGACTTCCGCGAAGTTGATCTCCACCGGCGTTGCGCGCCCGAAGAGTTCGACATCGATCGTGACCGTCTGTTTCTGCGCATTGACGCTCTTGATGACGCCCTGCGTATCTTCCCAGGCACCGGCAATGACCACCACGGTATCGCCCGGTTCGAAATCGACAAGGACCTTCGGCTTCGGAGCGTTGGTAACGACCCCGCCGTTGATGCCGAGCGGTCTCATTTCATCCGCCGTCAGCGGAACCGGCTTGCTGCCCGGTCCGACAAATCCGGTGACGCCGCGCGTATTGCGGACGACATACCAGGTATCGTCGTTCATGATCATGTTGACGAGAACATAGCCCGGAAACATTTTCTTCTGCGTCTGCTTGACGACGCCCTTCTCCGTGACTTCCGTGACATCCTGCATAGGGACCCTCACTTCCAGGATCTCCTCTTCCAAATGACGGTTCTCGATCGTCTTCTCGATATTCGCTTTTACTTTATTTTCGTACCCCGAGTAGGTGTGTACGACATACCAGTTAGCTTCTGCCATGTTTACCCCATTATTTCCCGATGCCGATGAGGAAATCCACAAGCTGCTGCCCCGCCCTGTCGACAACAACAATCATGACCCCCATAATAATGGAAATCACGACAACGAGGATTGTCTGCTTCAGCAGAGTAGCGCGGTCTGTCCAGATGATCTTCTGCCATTCCTGCTTGACACCCTGCCAGAAACTGGTTTTCTTCTCTTTGACTACTGTTTTTTCATCTGCCATCATTCAATACCTGCTCTTTCTTTATTTCGTTTCCTTGTGCAGAGTATGTTTCTTGCAGAATTTGCAGTATTTCTTTGTTTCCATACGCTCCGGATGCTCTTTCTTGTCCTTTGTCGTATTGTAATTCCTGTTCTTGCATTCTGTGCACTCTAAAGTGATTCTCGTACGCACGGTAATTACCTCCAAAATAGACGCAAAATTAGCGCAAAAAAAAAGACCTTGAATCTTGTCGCCCATACAATATAGCACAGCCTCTCCGGCAAAGTCAAGGAAAATGAAGAGGACTTTCAAAAGAAAAGACAGGGAACTGACTCATTCCCTGCCTTTTCCGGAAATTCTTCGGAATTTCACCGATGATGCGGTTCTTCAGCCGGATCAGTCCTCCGCCGGGCTGAACTGGTCTTTTCCTACTCCGCAGTCCGGGCAGACCCATTCAATCGGGACTTTCTCCCACGGGGTTCCTGCAGGAACATCGTTTTCAGGATCGCCGACTTCCGGATCATAAACATAGCCGCAGATATCGCAGACATATTTCTTCATCGCTTGCATGGTATTTCCTCCTTGAGATTTCATTTTTCTTATTATACCATACATCAAATAGGATAAATATGAATTTTATGTAACTTTGGCAGCCGCATCCGGTGCCTGACTTCCATGACTTCCATGCCGCCATGGCTCCTGCTTCTATGATTCTTTATTGTCCATGCAGCGGAGCGTCGGGAAAAGGAGCACGTCGCGGATGGCTTCCGCTCCGGTAAACAGCATGACCATGCGGTCGATGCCGTAGCCGATGCCTCCGGTCGGCGGCATGCCGATCTCCAGCGCGTTCAGGAAGTCCTCATCGGTATGGTTCGCTTCCTCGTCGCCCTGGGCCAGCAGCTCTTCCTGTGCCCTGAAGCGTTCTCTCTGATCGATCGGATCATTGAGCTCGGAATAAGCATTGCACATTTCCCAGCCGTTCATGAACATTTCGAAGCGGAGCACATGCTCCGGATCGCCCGGGATCTTCTTTGTCAGAGGCGAGATCTCGATCGGATGATTCGTGATGAAGGTCGGCTGGATCAGCTTGTCCTCGACAAAGGTCTCAAAGAAGGCATTCAGGATATCGCCCTTCTTGTGGCGCTTTTCATATTCGACGCCCTTTTCGTCGGCAATTTTCCGTGCCTCCTCCAGCGTTCCGATTTCATCAAAATCGACGCCGCTGTATTTCTTCACGGCCTCGGTCATCGTCATTTTCGGGAACGGCTTGGAAAGATCCATCTCCACGCCCTTATAGGTAATGACCGTCGTGCCGAGGACTTCCTGCGCCACCGTGCGGTACATGTCTTCCGTCAGGCGCATCATGCCGTTGTAATCCGTATAGGCCTGATAGAGTTCCATCAGGGTGAATTCCGGATTGTGCTTGATGTCCAGGCCTTCGTTGCGGAACACGCGGCCGATTTCATAGACTCTCTCCATCCCGCCGACAATCAGCCTCTTCAGGTACAGTTCGAGGGAAATACGGAGCTTCTTGTCTTCGTCCAGCGCATTGAAATGAGTCGTGAACGGACGGGCGGACGCGCCTCCGGCATTGTCCACCAGCATCGGCGTCTCGACTTCCATGAATCCCTGTCCGTCCATATAGCGGCGGATGGCGCTGATGATTTTCGAACGCTTGATGAAGACATCCTTGACTTCCGGATTCATGATCAGGTCGACATATCTCTGGCGGTATCGGAGATCCGTATCCGTCAGGCCGTGATATTTCTCCGGAAGGATCTGAAGGCTCTTGGAAAGAAGGGTGATTTCTTTGGCATGGATCGTGATCTCGCCCATCTTGGTGGTAAAGACATATCCCTTTACGCCGATGATGTCCCCGACATCCAGATGCTTGAAGTCCTTGTACGGCTCCTCACCGAGGGAATCGCGGCTTACATAGACCTGGATATTTCCCTTCAGGTCCTGGACATTGCAGAAAGAAGCCTTGCCCATGATCCGCTTGGCCATCATCCTGCCGGCAATGGAGACATCCCTGTTCTCCAGTTCCGCATAATGGTCGCGGATATCCTGCGTATGCTGATCGACGTCATAGGTGACGATTTCATAGGGATTCTTTCCTGCAGCAATCAGTTCCGCCAGTTTTTCCCTGCGGACCTTGCGGAGCTGGTTGAGATCCGGCTCCTGCTGGGGGCCGCCTCCCTGACGGCTGCTGTTCTGATTTCCGTTGTTCTCCTCGGCCATTTCATGATCTCCTTTTTTCAAAAAAGCTCCTCACGGATGAGGAGCTTCTTATCTTCTTATACTTCTGGTCTCAGTCTGTTATACGTTGCGCATGATCTTCAGGATCTGGTACTCAATCTCTCCTGCCGGCGTGGAAACTTTCACCGTCTGGTTTTTCTTCGCGCCGATCAGGGCACGTCCCACCGGAGATTCATTGGAGATTTTATTCTGAAGGCTGTTCGCTTCCGTCGAACCGACGATGGCATACTCAAGCTCTTCATTGGTCTTCACGTCCAGAAGCTTGACTTTGCATCCGACGCTGACGGTTCTCGTGCTGGCTTCATCCTCAACGACAACTTCCGCGTTCTTCAGGATCTCTTCGATTTCTTCAATCCTCGCCTCAACATCGCGCTGCTCATCTTTAGCCGCATCGTATTCGGCGTTCTCGGAAATGTCTCCCTGATCCCTTGCTTCCTTGATCTTTTCCGATATTTCCCTGCGTTTATTGACCTTCAGGTCTTCCAGTTCGTCTTCGAGCTTCTTAAGTCCAGCATATGTCAGAATATTCTTCTTTACTGCCTGAGTTTCCGCCATGGCCTTCCTGAGCCTCCTGTTACGGGTGCCTTTGCGGCACGCTATGCTTTGGTATTATAAGCACGCCCATAAGAAATGTCAAGAAAAGGGCTGCTCAGAAAAATCCGGCCGCTCTCTTCAGAAAGCTTCAATCAGTCCGCGGAGTTCCTCATAGCTGTCCGCCTCATTGATTTTTTTGCGGAGAGCTGCCGATTCCGGATAGCCCGCCGTATACCAGGCAACGTGCTTTCTCATCTGGCAGACGCTCATGCGGTCGCCCTTGCATTCCATCTGCATGGCCGCATGCCGGAGCATCATCGCTTTCAGTTCTTCCTTGTCCGGTTTATTTCCGGAAAAGATCCAGGGATTCCCGCGGGCGGCACGGCAGATCATGACTGCATCGCACCCGCTCTCCGCCATGCGCCTTTGCGCTTCCTCCTTCGAGGAAATGTCCCCGTTTCCGATCACCGGAATCCGGACTGCCTCTTTCACCTGACGGATGATTTCCCAGTCGGCATGACCGGAATAGTACTGCGTCCTTGTCCGTCCGTGGACGGCAACGGCAGATGCCCCGGCATCCTCGATCACCTTTGCCGCTTCAGTCGCATTGACTTCATTTTCCGAAAAGCCCTTGCGGATCTTCACGGTCACGGGGCGCGTGCTTTCCCTGACGGCGGCACGGACGATGTCCCCCATCAGAGGCAGGTTCTTCATCAGAGCGGAGCCCTCGCCGTTATTGACGATTTTCGGCACGGGGCAGCCCATGTTGAGATCCAGGATGTCATAGGGATAATCGGAAAGGATCCCGACCGCGGCGGCGATCGTATCCGGATCCGGACCGAAAAGCTGAAGGGAAACCGGATGCTCCTCCGGCCCGATGTCAATGAATTCCTCTGTCTTCCGGTTATGGTATTTCAGCGCATTTGCGCTGACCATCTCCATGCACACGAGGGAAGCCCCCTGTTCGCGGCACAGGGTGCGGAACGGACGGTCCGTGACGCCGGCCATCGGTCCCAGCACAAGCGGACCGGAAAGTTCGATGTTTCCGATCTTCATACCTTTTCTCCGAGCACGACCGCCCGGTAGTACAGCGTCAGTTCCTGCAGGAGTTCCTGCTTTTCATGGATCAGCTTCTTCGCCTGCAGCGCAGAGCCGATTTCATCGAACCGCTGATCCCCTTCCGCAGAGCGCACCTTGAATTCGGGTTCTTTCTCTTCATTGAACTCGATCGTCAGGACGCCTCCGACGTTTTCGGTAAACTCGACGCACATGATCTGAAGCTCGTCCCTTACCTTCTTCGGCAGACGGTCAAACGCCGGATTCAGATAATATTTCTGATTGTAATAGCTCGACCCGCAGAGGGTCACTCTTTCAGGTATATCCATACAGCCCCCTGACGGAAACTTCCCCGGAGGAAACAGCCTCGGTGGTTCCGTCTTCTTTTTCTATGATCAGTGCCCCCGTCCGGTCGATTCCGCGGGCTGTCGCCCTCACGGTCATATCTTTTCCGGTAATCAGCACTTCCCTGTCCCGGTTGATCAGTTCCCGGTTGTACCGTCCGGCAAGACTTTGCAGATCCCCGTCCCTGAGGAACTGCCGGTAATCCGCCAGAAAAATGTTCAGGACTTTTTCCAGCACTTCTCCGCGGTCCGCTTTTCTTCCTGTTTCCAGAAGGATCGACGTTGCACGGTCCTTCAGCTCTTCCGGGAACTCCCGGCTTCCGTTGTTGATTCCGGTCCCGATGATGACATAAGGCTCTTCGTCATTTTCCATGATCAGTTCGGTCAGGATGCCGCAGATTTTCTTTCCGGAAATGACGACGTCGTTCGGCCATTTGATCTGTGCTTTCTTTCCCGTGATTTCACTGAGGGCATCGCAGACGGCAAGTCCCATGACCGGCGAAAGCATCGGCGTCCGTTCGGGAGGAACCGAAGGCTTCAAGAGGATGGAGAACGGAATGCTTTCCCCTTTGGGGGAAATCCAGCTCCGCCCCCTTCTGCCGCGTCCTGCCGTCTGGCAGTCAGCCACGGCCGTCGTTCCTTCCGGAGCGCCTTCCTCATGGAGCCTTTTAATCCAAAGATTCGTGGAATCGATTTCTTCCGCATAGCGAACGGAATAGAAAGGATCGATCATATCCGCCTCTCTTACAGAAATTTCAGATAGCTGTTCAGGATAAACAGGGTGCAGACTGCGGCACCCGCGATATAGGCCCAGCCGATTTTTTCTTCCCGCGTAAAATGCCAGGCTGCCGCCAGGGCGTTCAGCATGAACCCGAGGACCATGAGCCCCGTAAAAAGAACCGGACGGATACCCGGCAGAAGAAAAAGGAGCACGAAGAGGACGACGATCAGTGCGCAGAGACCGATCGCGATGATCCGGAACATGATTTCAGCTGTCCGGTCTTCCTCCGGTTTTTTTTCTTCTTCTTTCATTCCGTTTTCTCCGCTTCGGCCGTCCGCCGGCCTGCCGGCATGTCCTCTTTACTCTTCGCCCAGCGTGGCGACCATAACTGCCTTGATGGTGTGCATGCGGTTTTCCGCTTCATCAAATACGACGCTCTGCTGCGACTCGAAGACTTCTTCCGTCACTTCATTTCCCTTGACCGCCGGCAGGCAGTGCATGAAAATGGTGCTGTCTTTTCCGGTCTTCTTCATCAGTTCCGCGTTGACCTGATACGGCTTCAGAAGCGCAATGCGCTCCGCCGCCTTGTCTTCCTCTCCCATGGAAGCCCAGACATCGGTATAGAGGACATCTGCTCCCTTCACGGAATCCACCGAATCGGAAAGGGTGATGGTCGAGCCTGCTTCCGCTGCCCAGACTTTGCACTCTTCCACGAGTTCTTCCTTCGGCCACAGGGACTTCGGCGCAATGATCGTGATGTTCACGCCCATCTTGGCAGAGCCGATCATCAGGGAATTTGCCATATTGTTGCGGCCGTCTCCGAGGAAGCAGAAGTTCTTTCCCTTAAGACCGCCCAGATGCTCTTCCATGGTCAGGAAGTCCGCAAGGATCTGCGTCGGATGGTAGTCATCCGTCAGGCCGTTCCAGACCGGGACGCCGGAATACTTGGCCAGAGCTTCCACATTTGACTGCTTGAAGCCGCGGAATTCGATTCCGTCGAACATGCGGCCGAGGACGCGGGCCGTATCCGGTACGTCTTCCTTTTTCCCCAGCTGGATGTCATGCACGCCGAGGTATTCCGGATGGCCTCCTTCATCGATGGCTGCCACCGTGAAGCTGCAGCGCGTACGCGTCGAAGGCTTTTCGAAAATCAGGGCGATATTCTTATGTGCCAGGGAATGTCCGTAGATTCCCTTTTTCTTTTTGGCTTTCAGGTCCGCTGCCAGATCCAGCATTTCCTGAATCTCTTCCGGTGTAAAATCTTTCAGTGTCAGAAATGAACGTCCTTTTAGATTCATGTGTAGTCTCCTTCCAGTTCCTGTCTGACATCATTCGAAATCGAATCATGAATGACGCCGTTTTCGTTAAGGGTTTCCGTTTCGGTCAGGACTTTCACCATCTTCACATGCTTCGTGAAAGTCGCGGGATCAGCAAGTTCCATCGCTTTTTTTACAGCGCTCAGGATGCCTTCCACCGTATAAATGTTCCATTTGCTGATAGCCAGAAATTCCGCTGCATCCTCAATGAGACCGAGGAAGAGATCCTGGTAGTTCCAGTCCTCCGGAAGCTGCAGCTCCCTGGCCAGATCAGGGATATCTGTTTCGTAAAGATGCCGCAGCCAGGATCTTCGCTTCTCACCGCCCGGCAGATATTCCGGGGCAATGGCTTCCTTCTGCGTTTTGTCGATCATCTTCAGGATTTTGCCCAGATAGACCGTTTCTCCGCGGTCCTCTTCATCAAAGTAGAAGATCCTGCCCTTCAGTCCGTAGAGGACGCGCATGCCGGAATAGTATCCGTAGATGATATTCTTCCTGCTGTTCTCTTCCGTGAAGGCCATGATGGAGCCGAGATCCTTGTGCGGTGCGATTTCCGTCACATGCACGTCGTCGGGAATCTTCGTATTCCGGACAAAACCGACTCCGTAAATGCGGATCACGATCAGGTCTTTGTAATTCCTTCTGATGAGTGCATCGACCGGTACGTTGTCGCCGAACCCGCCGTCGATGTAATGGGCTCCCTGCAGGGGCTCTGTCTTAAAGACCGGTGCCATGTAGGCAGTCGCCAGGAGAAAGTCGTGGATCTGTTCGTCCGTCTTGTCCTTGAGGGAAATCTCCTCTTCCTTCTTCGTATCAAGATTGAAGCTCATGACGACGATGTCTCCCGGCCAGGAGCGGATTCTGTCTCCGTCCACATTGTCCGCGATCAGCTCCTTGAGCGGCGTGACATCATAGCCCTTGTTTTTAATGAAAGCAACCGTTGTCTGCCAGGCTTTTCCGAGAGGCAGGCGGCCTTTCAGGAACTTGTCCATGGTCAAATCATCGGTTGACATAATCTTGCTGTAGGTCAGGTTCTCCCAGCAATGTCTTGCCTTTTCCCAGTCGCCCATGCAGATGAAAGCGGCATTGAGGCCTCCGACGGAAGTTCCCGCAAGTCCCCGGATCCGGATGCCCGCTTCGATCAGTGCTCTCCAGACTCCGATCTGATAAGCTCCCTTTGCCCCGCCGCCCTCCAGGACGACTCCGTATTCTTTTGCGGCGTCGATTTTCAGTTTCATTCTGCGCCTCTCTGTCTTGCTGCTTCAAACATCAGGATCCCGGCGGCCATTGCCGCGTTCAGCGATTCGACGCTTCCTTTCATGGGAATGGAAATCACCCGGTCCGAGAGATTCACCAGTTCCGGCGTCAGCCCGCTGCTCTCATTTCCGATCAGGAACGCCGTGCCTTCCCGGTAGTCCCCGGAAAGATAGCCGGCCGGCGCATCCAGAAATGCCGCGTAGGTCCGGACGTCCTTCATCATGAACATTTCCAGGAGTCCGCGGACGTCGTCGACGTAGACGTGCGGCATCCGGTATACCGATCCCATCGTCGAGCGGATCGTCTTGGGATTGTAGATATCGACGGAACCTTTTGTCAGGAAGACGCCGTCCGCCCCCGCCGCTTCCGCGGTACGGAGAATCGTGCCGGCATTTCCCGGGTCCTGCAGATTTTCAAGCAGCAGCACGAACGGGTTTTTCTTTGAAAGGATTTCCTCCGCCGTCCAGGCCTTCTGCTTCAGGACCGTCAGGATTCCCTGCGGCGTCCTCGTGTCGCTGAGGCCGGCGAAGCGTTCATCCGGCACGGAAATGAATCCCGTCCCGGCAAGGGCTGCTTCATTTTCCGCAGCAAAGGTTTCGGAAGCATAGACCGCCTCGATATCCTCTTTCGGCGCCTCCCGGAACATCTTGATTCCTTCCGCAATAAAAAGGCCCAGCATTCTGCGGGCCTTTGAATCTTTCTGAAGTTCCCTGATGTCTTTGAAAGAAAACATCCTTACTCCGATTTCTTGAAATAATTATGCGAAAGCGATACGGCAATTTCATACTGGTATTCCCAGATGCCCTTGTGCATCGCCAGTGCCTCTTCGATATCGAAGTCCTGGAACTGTCCGTTCATGTACCCGACGACTCTCTTGTTCTTGCCTGCGACCAGAAGGTCCACGGCAATGCAGCCCATCGTCGAACCGTAGACACGGTCCTTTGCTGTCGGCGAACCGCCTCTCTGCATGTGGCCGAGAATGGTGGCACGGGTCTCGATGCCGGTAGCGGCTTCGATACGCCTTGCCATGGATGCTGAATGGCCGATGCCTTCCGCATTCACGATGATATGATGCTTCTTTCCCCTGCGCCTGTTCTCAATGATGTTGTCGATGATTTTCTGCTCGTCATAGTCATATTTTTCCGGAAGCAGAATATCCTCGGCGCCGTTTGCGATGCCGCACCACAGGGCCAGGTATCCGGCATTTCTGCCCATGACTTCGATAATCGAGCATCTCTCATGGGACGTCGACGTATCGCGTACTTTATCAATGGCTTCCATGGCGGTATTGACTGCCGTATCAAAGCCGATCGTGTATTCCGTGCAGGAAATGTCGAGGTCGATCGTCCCCGGAATGCCGATGACGTTGATCCCTTTTTCTGCCAGCTTTCCGGCGCCGCGGTAGGAGCCGTCGCCGCCGATGACGACCAGGCCGTCAATGCCGTGCTTTTTGCAGGTCTCGACCGCAAGGTCGATGCCTTCCGGCGTCCTCATTTCCGGGCAGCGCGCCGTATAGAGGATGGTTCCGCCCCGTTCGATGATGTCGGAAACGTCCTGCGCCTGCATATCCTTTATGTTGTCTTCAATTAATCCGTCATAGCCCTGAAGAATTCCCTTGACGTTCAGGCCGTATCCCAGACCCCTCCGGACGACGGCACGGATGGCCGCATTCATTCCCGGTGAATCTCCGCCTGATGTCAGTACTCCGATTGTCTTGATTTTCTTATTTGCCGGCATATTTTTTCCTCCGAATATACAGCCATTATTTTATAGCATACCCTCAATTTTTTCAACACTCTTTTCCGTTACCCGGACGCGGTCGGGTCCGTAGGCCGTTTTCAGCTCCGTCAGCAGCGCATCCGAGATCTTCACATTCCTGCTCCGCGGAAGCTTCCGTATCGATTTCGGCTTCCGGATATAGATGATGACCGAGTCGATTCCTTCGGAATCGTGAAGCAGGTCCAGCAACTCATCCTGTGAGGCAAGATACTCATCCTTGGTCTCAAACGCGATCCAGAGTTCCCTCGGCACATCCGAAAATTCCGTCATGCGGTCAAGGATCAGCTTGCTCGGCTTATCATCTTCCGCCGAGACATGTCCTTCCACAAAGACCTTTGCATCTTCCGTCAGCTTCTGGGAATACTGCTCATACAGCTTGGGAAATACCAGCACCTCGACGGAGCCCACCAGGTCTTCCACGGTAATGAACGCCATGACCTTATTGTTCTTCGTATACTTGATCGTCTTGCCGGTGATCATGCCGCCGACGATTTCGCGGGCGCCGTTCGCCACTTTCGGCTCCCCCGTCTCTTCGGTCGGCAGAAAGTCCGTGGACAGAGCGGTGATGCCGTTTCTCCAGGTCTTCTCGTATTCTTCCAGCGGATGTCCGCTCAGGTACACTCCGAGCACTTCCTTCTCCAGTGCCAGCTTCGTCTCTTTCGAATACTCCCCTACTTCCGGCATGCGGATTTCGTACTCTTTTTTCTCCGTCGGCGCCATCATGTCGAACAGGTTCATCTGCCCGGTCATCGACTCCTTGCGTTCTCTTGCCGCTTCATCCAGGATGACCGCGTAGACCTGCATCAGCTGTCTCCGCGTCCCGTCCATCCCGTCGAAGGCTCCGGCCTTGATCAGGTTTTCAATCGCCCGTTTATTCATATCCTTTCCGTACGTACGGGTCAGGAAATCGCGCAGCGAAGTATAGACTCCGTGCTCTTCCCGTTCCCTGACGATTCCGTCGATGACCGAACGTCCGACCGACTTGACGGCATACATGCCGTAGCGGATGGCGTTGCCCTCCGTCGTGAAAGCCCCGTCGCCGGAGTTGACGGAAGGCGGGAGAATGTCGATGTTCATTTCCCGGCAGTGCAGGATGTACTCGGAGCACTTGTCCGGATTGTCGATGACGGACGTCATGAGCGCGGCCATGAATTCGACCGGATGATAATATTTCAGGTACGCTGTCTGGAAGCTCACGACCGCATAGGCCGCGGCGTGGGACTTGTTGAAAGCGTAATTGGCAAAATCAGACATTTCATCGAAGATCCGGTCGGCAACTTCTTCCTTGATTCCGCGGCTGATGCAGCCCGGCACGCCTTCCTCCGGATTGCCGTGAACGAAATTCCGGCGCTCCTTCTCCATGACGGAAGCTTTCTTCTTCGACATGGCACGGCGGACAAGGTCCGCACGCCCGAGCGAATAGCCGCCCAGATCCTGCACGATCTGCATGACCTGTTCCTGATAGACGATGCAGCCGTACGTCGCCTTGAGGATCGGCTCCATCTGCCTGCATTCATAGGTGATGG
Organism: Lachnospiraceae bacterium; assembly: GCA_022647575.1. GTDB lineage: Bacteria > Bacillota > Clostridia > Lachnospirales > Lachnospiraceae > Chordicoccus. Next base: position 95,058 of record JALCKY010000003.1, read on the forward strand.
TTTCCGGATGGTTCTTTCCTTCAATGTATTTCGGAATGAAGTCCATCGGTCCCGGCCGGTACAGGGCGATGCCGGCGATGATGTCTTCGAGCGTCTGCGGCTTCAGTTCTTTCATGAAGGATTTCATGCCCGCGGATTCCAGCTGGAAAACGCCTTCGTCCTTGCCCCTGCCGATCATGTCCATGACCTTCGGATCGTTGTAGTCGATCTTCGACATGTCGAGCATGACATCGCCGACGCTTCTTCCGGCATTGACGAGCCTGACCGCATTCTGGATGACCGTCAGCGTACGGAGCCCCAGGAAATCCATTTTCAGAAGTCCCAGCTCCTCGAGCGTCGTCATCGTATACTGCGTCGTGATGGAACCGTCCTGCGCCCTGGAAAGAGGCACATATTCATCTACCGATTTCTGGGAAATGACGATGCCTGCGGCATGCATGGACGTATTTCTCGGGAGCCCTTCCAGCCGCTTTGCCATATTGATCAGGTATTTCACCTGCTCATCGGATTCATAAAGCGCCCGGAGGTCCGGGTTCATTTCCAGAGACTTGTCCAGCGTGATGTTCAGTTCCTTGGGCACCATCTTGGCAATTTTGTCCACGTCGGAATACGGCATGTCCAATGCGCGCCCCACGTCGCGGATGACGCCGCGCGCAGCCATCGTACCGAAAGTCACGATCTGGACGACCCGGTCCTTGCCGTATTTCCGTACGACATAGTCGATGACTTCCTGTCTTCTTTCATAGCAGAAATCCACATCGATATCCGGCATGGAAATGCGTTCCGGATTCAGGAAACGTTCAAACAGCAGATTGTATTTGATCGGGTCCAGTTCCGTGATTCCCAGCGTATAGGAAACGATCGAACCGGCTGCCGAGCCTCTTCCGGGCCCGACCATGATGTCATGGTCTTTTGCAAATTTCACATAGTCCCAGACGATCAGGAAATAATCGACGAAGCCCATGTTGCGGATGGTCGTAAGCTCGTAGTCGAGACGTTCGGTCAGTTCCGCCGTGATCTTCGGATAATGCGATTTCAGTCCGTCGCGGCAGAGCTTGTTCAGGTATTCCCAGGAATTGTAGCCTTCCGGGACATCGTATTTCGGAAGCTTGCGCTCTCCGAAGACAATCTCGACATTGCAGCGGTCGGCTATCTTTCCGGTATTTTCAAGCGCCTCCGGAATATAGCCGAAGAGCTTTTTCATTTCCTCTTCGGATTTGACGTAATACTGTCCGCCCTCATATCTCATGCGGTCTTCATCGGAGACTTTCTTGCCTGTCTGGATGCACAGAAGGATATCGTGCGAATCCACATCCTCCGCATACGTATAGTGGACGTCGTTCGTGCAGATCAGCGGGATGCCCGTCTCCTCGTGGAGGCGGATCAGCTGGCGGTCCACGGTCTTCTGTTCCGGGATGCCGTGGTCCTGCAGCTCCAGGAAGAAATTCCCCTCGCCGAAAATGTTACCGTATTCAATCGCGGCAAGACGCGCCGCCGCATAATCGCCCTTCAGGATGTCCTGCGGGATTTCCCCCGCAAGACAGGCTGAAGAAGCAATGATTCCTTCATGGTATTTCCTCAGCACGTCCTTGTCGACTCTCGGCTTGTAATAAAACCCTTCGACAAAGCCTGCCGAGACGATTTTCATGAGGTTGGCATACCCCTTGTTGTTTTCGGCAAGCAGGACCAGATGATAATAGCGTTCCTCTCCGGTATTCGATTCCTTGTCGAACCTCGATCCCGGCGCGACATAGACTTCGCATCCGATGATCGGCTTGATTCCGGCATCCCTGGCCGCCCGGTAAAAATCAATGCAGCCGTACATCGCGCCGTGATCGGTGATCGCCGCGCTTGTCATGCCGAGCTCTTTCACCCGGGCTACATATTCTTTGATTTTATTCGAGCCGTCCAGAAGCGAATATTCGGTATGGACGTGCAGATGCGTAAAGGACATAGACTCCTACTTCTGTTTCTTGCTGGTCTTGAACTGGAAAAGGATGCCGAGGATGCCGATGGCCAGACCGAGGGCAAAGACCACGACCTGCGAATAGGAAGACTGCCATTTGATCAGGTCGCTGACCAGTGCCATGGAGAAGGACATGCCTCCGCAGAGTCCCGACGTAAGGATGACGACCGGCCTTACGAAGATGACGGCAAGGATGCCTGCAGCCAGACCGACGATAACGGCGATGACCGGCGGCCACGGTGCCGGAAGCTTTTCGCACAGCTGGAAGACGAGCGCCAGCACCACGAAGAATGTCACAAGGAAAACGCCTGCCTTGTAAATGAAGAAGGAAACAGCAGCCAGGGCAATGGCGATGACGACTGCCAGGATCCATTTCACGACATCATTGGCACCGACGCGCACGCCGATCAGATAGCCGATGCCCAGGCCTGCCAGAAATCCGATGACCGTGATGAAGACCCTCAGGAATTTATATCCGAAGAAACAGTAAAGTATGGCAATAACCAGTGTAATGATGACCCCGATCATTCCGAACTGCGTAAAATTCGGTGCTTCCCCTCCGACACTCGTAACCAGATTTGAGAAAAACTGCTGCATAATTGATACCCTCCTTATTCTTCTGAAAAGAACTTAAAGAATGCTGCCTATCTGAAACACCAGGAACGATGCAAGATATGCCACCGCAATCTGGAAAAAGATAACGAACACCGTATACTTCGTGCTTCCCGATTCCCGCCGGATGGTTGCCATCGACGCGATGCACGGGACATACAGCAGACAGAAAATCATCAGGCAGTAGGCATTGAGCGCCCCGAAGCCGATTCCGGAAAGTGCGGTGACCATTTCGCTCATGCCGGCTGCGGAATTGATGCTGGAAATTCCGAACAGCACCGCACAGCTCGATACCACGACCTCTTTTGCGGAAATGCCCGCAATCAGCGCCACGATGATCTGCCAGTAGCCGAGTCCGATCGGTGCAAAGACCGGGACGATCGCCTGTCCGACAATCGAGCCGAAGCTCTCTGCCGTACCGGATCCGACGTAGCCCGCCGGCCCGAAATTCAGGATGAACCACATGACGATCGAGGAAATGAAGATGATCGTGCCGGCCCTCTGAAGATAATCCTTGATCTTCGTCCAGACGTAAATGAAGATGGTATTCGCACTCGGACGCTTATATTCCGGAAGCTCGATCAGCAGCTGGTTGTCATTCTTATCCCTGTCCAGGATATGGGAAATCCAGGCGATGAAAATGCCGATGGCAAATCCGATGACGTAAAGGGAAAAGGCGACCAGCGCCGAATTCTTCGGGAAGAACATCCCTGCAAACAGCACGTAGATCGGGATCTTGGCGCTGCAGGAGAAGAACGGCGTAACCAGCATGGTGCGGAAGCGGTCCTTCTTCGTCGCCAGAGCCCGGGAAGCCATCACGGCCGGAACCGTGCAGCCGAAGCCCAGGATCATCGGAATAAAGGATTTTCCCGACAGGCCCAGCTTTCCCATGATGCCGTCCATGACGTAAGCCACACGCGACATATATCCCGAATCCTCCAGAAACGCCAGTGCCAGGAACAGGATAAAAATATTCGGCAGGAAGGTCAGGATGCCTCCGACGCCGGCCACAATGCCGTCGGAAATCAGAGAGGTGACCGCCTGCGAAACTCCCGTTGCACCGAGTCCCTTGGAAATGAGCATCTGCAGCCATTCAAACAGGATCTCAAAATATCCTTTCAGCCAGTTCCCGACCGTAAAGGTCAGGACAAAAATCAGGGCCATGATGACCAGGAAGATCGGAAGGCCGAGCCACTTGTTTGTCAGGATCCGGTCTGCCCGGTCCGTCTTGGCTTCCTTTGTTGCCTTGTTGACCAGGCACTCTTCGACAATCTCTTCGATGAAATCGTACTTCTGGGTAATGATGTCATCCTCGTAGCTCCGGTCAATGACATCGGGCATTTCAACCGGATACTTGGACGAGATCTCGCGGTCCTTCTCCAGCTGCTTGATGGCATACCAGCGGTAATTCTTCAGGTTCGGATAAAGCACCTTCATCTTATCGATGATGAGGTCGATCTTATCCTCGATTTCATCCGAATACACCATGACGTATTCCTGATGATGGTGATGGCGGTGATGTCCTTCTTCCTCGAATTTATGCGTATGCTGGTGGATCAGGGGGGACTGCTTCTGGGCGTTGTCGCCGTGGTGCGCGGCGGCATGCATCAGGACCTTGGTTCCCTCTTTGGTCCGTGCGGAAATCGGTATGCAGGGGATGCCGAGCATTTCCGGCAGACGGTGGATATCGATCTCCATTCCTCTCTTCTTGACGATATCCATCATGTTGAGCGCCAGGATGACCGGCTTGCCCAGCTCGATCAGCTGAAGCGTCAGGTACAGATTCCGTTCAAGGGAAGAGGCATCGGCGATGTCGATGATCAGATCGACTTCGTCGCTCATGATGTAATTCCGGGTGACGGTCTCCTCCATCGTATAGGAGGTCAGCGAATAGGTGCCGGGAAGGTCGACGAGCTTGAACGTATCGTCATGATACTTCATCGCTCCTTCTTTTTTCTCGACCGTGACGCCCGGCCAGTTGGCAACCTTCAGGTTGGCGCCGGTATAGCCGTTGAATAAAGTCGTCTTGCCGCAGTTCGGGTTTCCCGCAAAAGCAATGGTCAGGTTCTGATGGTGGGTACCGGTATCGGCATCGATCAGCGTCTGCTGACTGTTTTCATCAATGCTCATGGACAGCCACCTCCTTCACTTCGATGTGGCTGGTAATGCCCCTTCCCAGCGCAAAGCGGCTGCCGCGCAGCTTGATGATGACTGTTCCGTGTTCCTTTGCATTCATAACATCCAGGTCGGTGCCGTTCGTCATGCCGAGTGCCTCCAGCCGGATATCCAGCTCCTGGGGAAGATCGACATTTTCGACTTCGTATGTCTTTCCTATCTGTGCCTGATCAAGTGTCATTCGCTTTTATGAACCCTTTCCCGATTTCGATTTTCCTCTCTTTATAAAGATGGCCTGCCGCCCGTTTGAAAGCAGCCTTGGAAAGCCCGAAAACTTCCTTGATTTTTTCGGGATCCGCTTTATCGTCAAACGGCAGCGTGCCGTTGAAATCGTCTCTGATCTTCTTCAGGACTTTTTCCGCATCCGGCTCCAGCTGCTCGAAGGCTTTCTTCTTGGCAGACAGGTTCAGTTTTCCGTCCTCCAGGACCCTCGTCACGCGGAACGTCAGCGTCTGTCCGATCTGGAAGCCGGACTGCGCTTCGCGGATCGGGACCATTCCCGAATATTTTCTGTCGACAGCTACAAAATAGCCGAAGTTATGCGCGAACTGGTAAACCAGTCCGTCCGCGCTGTCTCCCTCATGATAGGGCGAATCCGTCGAAAGGTACGGATATACATTCATCGTCGCCGCCAGGCGGCCGCTCTTGTCGATATAGAGCGCAGCCAGGACTTCTTCTCCCTTATGGACATCTTTTGTCTGTTCCGCATAGGGAAGCAGAAGGTCCTTCTCCAGACCCCAGCTGAGGAATGCCCCGATTTTCGTGACCTCCGCCACCTTCAGCACCGCGACTTCGTGCAGCGCAATCAGCGGTCTGCTGACTGTCGCGATCATCCTGTCCTCCGAATCCCGGTATACAAAGACGGAAATTTTGTTCCCCATTTCCGTGCCCGCCGGGACCTGTCTCTTCGGCAGCAGAATGCGCTCATCGGGGCCTGCCGCCCTCGACTCGCCCAGATATACGCCGAATTCTTCTTTTCTGACGACCGTCAGTTCCTGATATTTCCCCAGTTCAATCATAAAAAATCTCCTTTATATTCAGAGACATTATAACATGCAAAGAGATTTTCTGCGGGAGAATTTATACGGGAACTGGATTTTGTTTCATTTCCGGCGTACACTGTTTAAGAAGACAAGAAAGGAAAGGTGACAAATGAATCTGCCTACTCTCATCGTCCTGATCGTCGTGGCTGCCGCGGCAGCCGCCGTCATCACGTACATGGTCCGCAGGCGCAGGTTCGGCGGCTGCGGATGCGGCTGTTCCGACTGCCCGATGAAAAACAGCTGCGGAAAACCAAAAAAGACCAAAAACCAGATTCCGGGAGGTAAGACAAATGAGTGAAAAAATCTGTCCAAGCTGCGGTGCTTCCATGAAGGAAGATGCAAAATTCTGTCCTGAATGCGGAGCTCCTGCACCGGATCAGGTCCTGTATGACGCTTCCGATCCCAATCCGCAGCCGATGCCGGAGCAGCCGGCTCAGCCGGACAGCACCGTTCCGTATACTTCACAGAATCAGCAGCCATCTTCCGGCCAGAACGGTCCGCAGGCTGAGCAGAATTTCTCTCAGAACGGCCCGCAGGCTCAGCAGAATTTCTCTCAGAACGGTCCGCAGGCCCAGCAGAATTTCTCTCAGAACGGCCCGCAGAACCAGCAGCCTTACTATCAGCCGAAAGCACCGGATCATCGCGGGAAAAAGGGTGCGTTCCCGGTGCTGGCTCTCATTTCCCTGATCTGCGGCATCCTGGCCTTCATCTTCGGATTCACGCAGCAGGCGTTCGGAATCGTCGCAGGAATTGCCGCGATTGTTCTCGGCATTATCGCCCTCGCCCTGAAACAGCGGCTGAAAGTTCTCTCCATCGCCGGCATTGTCTGCGGCGTCCTCGGCTTCCTGATCAGCCTCCTGATAATCATCGCCCTGATTCTCGGAAGCAGCCTGCTTTCGGATTACGGTGACAGCAGCTGGAATACGCTGAATCCGGTTGAAAGCAATGACGGCAGCAATCCTGCCCTGCATGATTTCGGGCCCGGCCCAGCCAGCATGCCTTCCGGCCTCACGGACAGCAGCCTTGAAGAGTCCGGCGCTGACATCAGTGATGACAGCACCGATGACAGCAGCGAAGATACGGATGATGAATACGTCCTGAAAAATATCCAGTCGCTGCCCACGATCAGTGAAACCGTTCTCCTGGATCAGAACGGCATCAAAATCACCGCAACCGGCATCGATGATTCGGAAATGTACATGGGGCCGTCTGTTGAAGTCTCCATTGAGAACAATACGGACAAGGACATCAGCATCATGTCCAGTTCCGCCGGCGTCAACGGATACCTGGTCGACTGCCTGCTGAGCACCGATGTTTCTGCCGGGAAGAAGGGCAATGATAAAATGTACCTTTACCTCGACAGCCTCAATCTGAGCGGCGTAAAAAATATCGGCCTGATCGAGACGCATTTCCAGATTTACGACCCGTCGACTTTTGATGTTCTTCTGGAAGCGGACGGTGCTCCTCTTCAGACCTCCGACTACGCACAGATGGATACGTCCGAAGATGACAGCGGAGTCGTCCTGGCCGACAAAGACGGTTTATTTGCCGCCGCACGCAGCATCGGTTCCGATGAAATGGGGACCTACCTGATCTGCTTCGTGAAGAATTCCACGGACAAGACCGTCGAAGCAATGCCGGAAAGCCTTTCCGTCAACGGCGTCATGGTCAATACCTATTACAGCGAGACCCTTCCGTCCGGAAAGATGCGTGTCAGCAAGCTCTACCTTGAAAAAAGCGATTTAGAAAAGGCCGGCATCTCTTCGATTACCGACCTTGAACTTCAGATGGAATTCTATGACGAGGAAACCTACGATGTGGTGCTGGAGACCGCCAAAGTTCCGATGACTGTCGGCAGCGATCAGACACTGGCCGCCGCATCGGCTTCTTCTTCCTGAGTCTTCTGAATGAATTCGGCAATCGCGTAGGGGATCCCTTCTTCATTATCCAGGGAGACCACGTAGCCTTTTCCGGTTCTGCCCACCTTCGGGCAGATGATGTCGCCCAGCTTTGCCTGCCGGTGATAAATGACCCGGAGTTCGTGCGTCACGAATCCCAGAGGCAGATACCCGGCCGCCATGCTGATGTACTGCTCGTTATTCACATGTTTGTTCGTATCTAAATGAGTCGGCCTTACCTTAAAAGTGCGCCTGACGGCACTGTCTTCCGGAAGGAGGATGCGCCGGGGCGCACTTTCCATTTCCAGTTTTTCCTCGATTCCGTAGCCGTCGATTTCCGCCTGCGGGATATGCACAGGACGCTGCTTCTGCATGTCAAAGAAAAACCATTTCGAATCGACATAGGCGATCAGTCGGCCGTCGCTTCCCTTGATGGTGAAATTCCGGCGTCCTTCCATGCCCGCCAGGAAATACGACCAGGTCTTCGTCGTCACTTCTTCGGCAAGCTTCGGAAATTCATTGATGACGATCTGCCAGGAAGTAATGATCCAGGAAGCCTGCCGCCTGGCCCACACTTCGGGTCCGTATCCGATGGATTCCGAATGGAAAACAGCGCAGTCCTGAAGATAATTGACCAGTCCTGAAAGCGTCAGCCTGCCGTCCGGACCGATTTCGCTGTAGCGTACGCGTGACGTAAATTCATAACTCATAAAAACACCCGCCTGTCTTTCAGAGAAATAAAAAACCGTCCGCGAAGGATTCCCTGCAGACGGCTATGCACATGTGCTTTCACACTGAACTGGGCTACCAGGATTCGAACCTGGAGATGACGGAGTCAGAGTCCGTTGCCTTACCATTTGGCGATAGCCCAAAGTTGATGCAAGAGGTATTATAACTTAACAGCCGGCCGATTTCAACCTTTTTCTTGTCCCTTTTCCCGTACTTCCTTCTTCGGCTCTTCTTCCTGGACAAAACTCCGGTCAACCGTGATGACGCATTCATACCTTTTATCGATATCCTTCATCTGCCTGCGGATGTTGTGCAGAAGCCCTGCTGTCTTTTCTTTATCGTAGACAAAAGGCGTCACCAGATCAAAAATCAGGTTGATCTGTCTTTGGCCGTTCACCATGCGGAAATCATGGAAGGAAAGTTCTGCATCAATGTTCTTCAGGACTCCCGCCACCTGCGACTTGGCCGCAAGTGTCTTCTCATCCTTTGTTTCCACCGGATCCATATGGATGACCAGCACGATTCCGAGCTTCTTCGATACTTCCTTTTCCGCCCGGTCGATGATCTCATGGGAAACTTCGATGCTGACATCGTTCGGAACTTCCGCATGGATGGAAGCCATGGAGCGGTTCGGCCCGTAATTGTGGACGATCAGGTCATGCGTCCCGACGATGCCGTCGTACGAACCCACCATTTCCGCAATCTGCCGGCACATTTCCGGATCCTCCGATTCTCCGATCAAAGGCTCAATCGTATCTTTTGCCACGGAAAATCCGGCATACATAACGACAAGCGAAACGACGACGCCTGCCCAGCCGTCGATGTTGATGCCGATGAAATAATCAACCAGGATGGACACCATCGTGATTCCCGTCACCACGACATCCCCGATGGAATCGGTGGCGGCGGCGATCAGGACTTTGGAACTGATCTTCCTGCCGATTTTTCCGTTAAAGACTCCCATCCACAGCTTTACAAGGACCGACACGCCGAGGATGATGAAAAGCACCAGATCGAAGGAAATCTCTTCGGGTGTCCGGATCTTGCCGACGGCTTCCTTCAAAAGCGAGAAACCGACTTCCAGAATGATGAAGGCAACCACCAGCGCGGAAATGTATTCGATGCGTCCGTGCCCGAACGGATGCTCCTCATCCGCAGGACGGCTCGCCATCTTCACTCCGACCAGGCTGATGATGTTGGACGCCGCATCCGAAAGGTTATTGAAAGAATCCGCCGTAACGGCAATGGAATGCATGATGAAGCCTGCGACGAACTTCCCCGCAAAGAGAAGAACGTTGCAGAAGATTCCCACGATGGATGCCATAATGCCGTATCTCGTGCGCACGTCATTGTTCGTCACGTCTTCGGGATTCTTTATGAATTTACGAATCAGTAATTTTGTCATGTTTAACGCCTATCATAAACTTTCGTCCCCTTCTTCGTCAACAGGAAAAACTTGCACTCCGGCATGGTGCAGAACTCCCGCGCTCCGGCCGGGAGCCTGCTGATGCCTGCCGGAATCTGCCTGCGTCCGGCAATTTACAAGCCGAAAAGGTGGGTGTATAATTCTGCTCAACGGAGGACGTGAAATGAAAAGAGCAGAGAACCTCACTTTACTGACGGATTTATATGAACTGACGATGATGCAGGGTTATTTCAAGAACCCCACCGACCAGGTCGTCGTCTTTGATGCTTTTTACAGGAACAACCCCTGCGACGGCGGCTACGCCATCAGCTGCGGGCTGAGCCAGGTCATCGATTACGTGAAAGATCTTCATTTCACTTATGAAGACATCGATTATCTGCGGAAGCTGAAAATCTTCGACGATGATTTTCTGGAATATCTGGCCGGCTTCCATTTTACGGGAGACATCTACGGCATTCCGGAAGGAACCGTCATCTTCCCGCGCGAGCCGATGCTGAAAGTCATTGCCCCGATCATGCAGGCACAGCTGCTGGAAACGGCCGTCCTCAACATGATGAACCATCAGTCCCTCATCGCGACAAAAGCAGCGCGTGTCTGCTATGCGGCAAAGGGCGACGGCGTCATGGAATTCGGTCTCCGCAGGGCGCAGGGTCCTGATGCCGGCATTTACGGTGCACGGGCTGCCGTCATCGGAGGCTGCGTCGGAACCTCGAATGTCCTCTGCGGCCAGATGTTCGACGTCCCGGTTCTCGGAACGCATGCGCACAGCTGGATCATGAGTTTCCCGACAGAGTACGATGCCTTCAAGGCTTATGCAAACCTCTATCCGAACTCCTGCACGCTGCTGGTCGATACCTACGATACGCTGAACTCCGGCGTTCCCAATGCCATCCGCGTCTTTAAGGAAATGAGGAAGGACGGCATCAAGCTGACGCATTACGGAATCCGCATGGACAGCGGCGACCTTGCGTACCTGTCCAAGGAAGCCTACAAGATGCTCAGCAAGGCAGGCTTTGCCGATGCGACGATTTCCGCTTCCTCGGATCTTGATGAATATCTGATTGATTCCCTGAAGCAGCAGGGCGCCAAGATCAATTCCTGGGGCGTCGGCACGAACCTGATTACTTCCAAAGGCAATCCCGCCTTCGGCGGCGTTTACAAACTGGCAGCAATCCGCAATGCCAATGCAAAGAAATTCACTCCGAAGATCAAGCTTTCGGAGAACTCCGAAAAGATCACGAATCCGGGAAATAAAACCATTTACCGGATTTATGACAAAGAGACCGGCAAGATCCGCGCCGATCTGATCTGCCTTGTCGGAGAGAAATATGACGAATCCAAGGATATGGTCATTTTCGATCCGGTTGAGACCTGGAAGAAAACCAAGTTCCACGGAGGAACCTACAAGCTCCGCGAGCTGCTTGTCCCGGTCTTCCGGAACGGCGAATGCGTTTACGACGATCCTCTGACAACCATGCAGCTGCGCGATCGCTGCCGCAAAGAACAGGAATCGATGTGGGATGAAACCCGCCGTCTGATGAACCCTCACCAGATGTACGTCGACCTTTCTCCGAAGCTTTACAAAATGAAGTCAGAGCTGCTGGAACAGATGAGCGTCAATTCCCTGAAATAAAATTCCGGTCAGCATTCCTGCCGGAAGGAAGACATGAAAAAACCCGCGGAGCACTTCCGCGGGTTTTCTGCTGCTCAGATTTTTGCAGCCGATTTTTTCACGGTTTTCTTCACCGGCTTCTTCTCCGGCTTCTTCTCCAATTTCTTCACCGGCTTCTTCTCCGGTTTCTTCTCCGCTTTTTTCGCCGGTTTCTTTACCGGCTTTTCTGCGGAAAGCACCTGTCCGGCAGATGCGCCGTTCTTCCCGGCTTTTTCATTTTTCTCAGCCTTTTTATCCGTCTTCTTTTTATCTTTCTTCATGGCCTTTTTCGCGGCCCTGGCTTCTTTTTCGGTTTCCTTCTGAGCCTTCCTGCTTTCTTTCTCCGCTTCTTTTATGGCTGCCTCATCCAGCGCACCGGAAGTGAGTTCCTTCTTGTTGTCCGCCAGAAGCGCTTTCTGCTCATCCGGAAGTTCCGGGTACTGCGGATCGATGTCTTCCAGCACTTTCAGGATTGCCTCAGATACGAGATATCTTGTATACCATTTTTGATCCGCCGGCAGGACATACCAGGGAGCTTCCGGAGTGGCGGTCGCATTGACGGCATCTTCATAAGCCTTGTGATAATCATCCCAGCGGGCACGTTCCTTCAGGTCTGATGACGAGAACTTCCAGTTCTTTTCCGGATCGTCAATTCTTTCCAGGAAACGCTTCTTCTGTTCATCCAGCGAAACATTCAGGAAGATCTTGATGACACGGTAGCTGTTTTCATAAAGATAGCGTTCATAATCGCAGATCTGGCGGTATCTTTTCTCAAAGAAATCCGGATCATCAATGACTCTTTTGGCCATATGGTACGTCTTGTTGATTTCATGCACTTTCACGACCAGGACGTCCTCATAATAGGAGCGGTTGAACATCGCGATTTTTCCGCGGACCGGAAGGCAGCGGTTGACCCGCCATAAAAAGTCATGGGCCAGTTCGGTGCTGGTCGGCTGCTTGAAACTGTAGACATCGATTCCCTGCGGGTTGACGCCGCTCATGACATGCTTGACCGTGCTGTCCTTCCCTGCCGCATCCATTGCCTGAAGAACGATCAGCAGCCCTTCGTGTCCGTCCGCATAGAACTTATCCTGAAGCGCGAAGATTTTCTCGTGGTTTTTCTTTGTCTTCGCAGCGATATCCTCTTTGACAATACCGTCTTTTTTTCCGTCCGTCGGCATCTTTCCGAGGTCCAGTTTCTTCGATCCGTCGAAACAATAATCTTTTAATGACATCTTTTTTGCTCCTTTTCGGAAATCCGTTTACATTTCCCGATGCTGCTGTAAAATTGATTTAAGCATCTTTCGTGCAGAGATACGATGCGGCTGCATCGGATACCGCAGCTGTTCCTCCGAGGACGTAAAGATGCGTCGCTCCTGCTCCCGGAAACGTACTGCGGATAAACTGAAAACTCAGGCCGTTCATGTCTTTGCTGTTCACGAGCAGGACCGGTACCCCCAGCATCGCCCCGTACATGCCTCCGACAAGCGCATCCGGGAAATTCTCCCCGTTCGCGATCAATGTATTATTATATCCCGTCCCGGCTGAATCAGCAAATTCTTTCGCAATTTCCACACTCGTCCCGTAGCGGTCAGCGCCGAAAATTCTTTGTACCGTTCTGCCGGATGCCCGGATCGTATCCTCAATCGACTGGCTGACGACACCGGTTCCTCCGACAATATAAACCTTGCTGTATTTCTCAGCGACTGCCAGCACCGCCGGATCAATCTCCTTGTTCGTCAGCAGAATCGGCATTTTCAGTTTATAGCTCCATGGGGAAACAGACAGGGCATCTGCAAAGTTCTCCCCGTATGCAAGGACACAGGCATCCGTGCTGAAATCAACGGCTGCTTCCAGTTTCTCCGCCGTCTCGTAGCGGCTGTCTCCGTAGATCCTCTCCGTCCGGACTTCGCTCTGTGCCAGCTGACTTTCGACTTCCTGGCTGATGACGCCGGGCCCGCCGATAATCACGACCTGCGAAATGCCCATTTTCCGGATCAGGCTGAGCGTTTCGTTCGGAAGCGAATTTTTCGCCGTCATCAGAATCGGCAGGTTCAGGCTTCCGGCATAGCCGCTGGCCGCAAGGCTGTCCGGAAAATTCTCACCGGAAACCAGGACTGCCTTCGCTGCCCCGTCCGGGAACGCTGCCTCGGCAATTGCGGCGGCGGTACTGTAGCGCCCATCACCGAACACCCTGTCAAAAGAGGCATACTTTATGGTCGCTTTTGGCTTTGTCTTTCCGTAAATGATGCCGTCGGTCCAGCTGCTGATTCCGATTGCATTCAGATACCGGCTTTCATCGATACCCGATGACTCTGTCATGTTCTTGAAAACAGAATAAATTTCGCGCTTTGTTCCGTTCGCCGAGGCCTCCACGCCGTTTAACCGGAAATCCGCCGGATTATCCGCCCACGGCTGGTAGATGCAGGCATCAATCATGTCATTGCGTTCCGCTGCTTTATAGGTATACAGCAGTTCCGCTGCCTGGGCCGTTTCACCGGCACGGGCGTCATAACCGAATTCCGTCAGGATGACGCGGTGCGTCGAGCCGTATTGGTTCCTGATGTGGTCCGTCAGGACATCCAGATTGGCTGCCGTCAGGAATCCGGTATCGTCGTCATAGGTCTGATACGAATACTGCGCCGCGGACGGTCCCCAGAGCGTCCACTTTACAGGATCATCTTCCGCCGTGTAAGGCACCGGATAGGGATGGAATGCAAGATTCCAGCTCTTTCCTGTTTCGATTGCCGCAAAACGGTCCAGCAGTTCCCGGGATGTTAACTCCTGTTTGTCCGTCCTTGCCGTATTCCAGACATTGTCAAGACAGATATAGGCCTTTGCCAGCGGCTGCTCTTCTTCGACAGCCTTCTCCATCTGCTCAAAAGACTGAGCGGCAATAATGGCATTCGTGCTGAGATCTCCGCTTCCGGTATAATTCCATTCCGCCTGACTGTTGATTTCGTTTCCGACTACCCAGTTATTGACCCATGGCATTTTTTGAACCAGGTAATGGAACAAAGCCCCCAGCCTGTTGGCTGAAGCGCTGTCACTGGCGTTCAGGGCATAGTAGGGTGCGTTGGTATGAGTTCTGGCCCCCGGATAAATATACTGCTGGACAGCCGCGTCATCCGACCACGGCAGAAGCAGCTGGACCGTAATCGCCGCACCTGCCTGCCGGTACTCCTGCGCTCTCAGGTAAGTCCAGCGCCAGGTATTGGAAGAAATATCATTTTCAGAACGGAATTTATAACTCGTTCCATTGTAAGAAAAGTTTTCGCTCTGGGTTCCCGGAGTAATGACCGTATCAAGATTCAGATTAAAAAAGACATGTCCCAGTTTCAGGGAAGATACGCTGTCCCCTTCCGCCGTCCAGGTATTTCCTCCTTCAACCGTGCCTTTCTTGTTGACCGGACTTTCTACCGGTCCGTCCGCTGCCTGCAGCCTTTCCTGTGATCCGGCAGCGGATACCTGCTGCCAGCCTGCCGTTGAAAAAATCAGTGACAGAACCAGTATCTCAATCAAGATGTTCCTCAGTGTCCTCATTTTTTCTGCCGGGATTCTGCTCCCGGTTTCCCCTCCTTTTTTTCTGAGCCTCTGCGGAGCCATTATTTAAATGTCTGTTTAATTATACCACCTTTTCCTCATGCAAAGGAGACTCTGCCATGAAGGATGCCCATTCAATCCTGAATACCGTCTTCGGCTACGATTCCTTCCGCCCCGGCCAGGAAAAAATCATCGATGCGGTACTCCGCGGCCGGGACGTTCTCGGCATCATGCCGACCGGTGCCGGCAAATCCCTCTGCTATCAGGTCCCTGCACTTCTGTTTCCGGGGATCACGCTCGTCCTGTCCCCGCTGATTTCCCTGATGCGCGACCAGGTAGAGACCCTCAACCGGAAAAATGTACATGCGGCCTGGCTCAATTCTTCCCTGACTCCTTCCCAGCTGCGCCGTGCCTATCAGCTTGCTGCCGAAGGCGCTTACCGTCTGATCTATCTTTCACCGGAGCGTCTCCTGACCCCGGCCTTCCTGTCTTTTGCCGCATCCGTGCGTATTTCCATGCTGTGCGTGGATGAAGCGCACTGCATTTCCCAGTGGGGCGAGGAATTCCGTCCCGCTTACCGCCGGATTCCCGAATTCATTTCCCGGCTCCCGGAGCGTCCCGTCGTGTGCGCCTTCACCGCCACGGCGACTTTCGGCGTGCGCGATGATATCATCCGCTGTCTCGGCCTGAAGAATCCGGTATGCATGACGACCGGTTTCGACCGTCCGAATCTTTATTTTGAAGTCCGCCATCCGCAGGACAAATTCGAAGCGCTGAATACTCTTCTGAAAAAATACCGCGGAGAATGCGGCATCATTTACTGCCTCACCAGGCGCAGCGTCGAGACCCTCACCAGGCGTCTCATCCGGCAGGGCCTGGCAGCGGCTCCTTATCACGCCGGTCTCCCGAAAGAAGAACGGGAACGGAACCAGGCCTCCTGGCTTGCCGACGAGACTCCGGTCATCGTCGCGACAAACGCCTTCGGCATGGGCATCGACAAGCCGGACGTCCGCTTCGTCATCCATTACAACATGCCCGGCGACATGGAGGCCTATTATCAGGAGGCCGGACGCGCCGGGCGGGACGGTCTTCCCTCCGACTGCATCCTCCTTTTCCATTACCGGGACATTGTCATCAATGAATTCTTCCTGAAGCAGAGTGAAAAGGACATCGAAAAAAGACAGGCGGATTCGGGAGAGAATCTGCCTGCCCAGAGAAAAGAACGGGAACGCATGAAAGAAGATTTTCTCAGCCTCCGCCGGGAGAAGCTCCGGGAAATGATGCGGTATGCCGGTGCGAAGACGTGTCTCCGTGCCTTCATGCTGAACTACTTCGGCGAGCACGCTCCCCGCTTCTGCGGCAAATGCTCCGTTTGCCTTCAGGCTCCTTCGCCGCAGGATGTCCCCGTGCAGAAAAAGAAACGGTTCCGGATGAATCTTCCTCAGGAAGACGGAGATCTGTATAAGCATCTCCGTGCCCTGCGGCTTCGCCTTTCACGGGAAAAGAAGCTGATCCCCGGGGACATTTTTTCAGATGAGCTTCTGCACCGGCTGGCAGCATCGGTGCCCGTTACCTGGTTCAGCCTCTTCCTCATTTCCGGAATGAACCCTGTGAACTGCATAAAATACGGCCCGGATTTCCTGACGGAACTCCGGGCCTGGAAAGATTCCCATTCCTGATGAAATTTCAGCCGACCGGCTGGCCGCAGAATTCGCAGCAGCCTCTTGCATCCGGCGTGGTCGTTGCGCCGCAGTGCGGGCACACGACTGCTTTTTTCGGCGCTGCGGCTGCTGCCGCGTCCTGCCGTACATCCTTCTGAATCGTCATGAGTGCATTCTTTATTTCCTGGCCGAGCTTTTCGCACTCTGCATAATCGACATCCGAATGCGGATTCACATTGTGTCCGATTACGTCATTGATGGTAATGGACGTGCTGTTCAGCGGAAAACGGATTTCGTCAAAATACGGACTGTTGACGTTGATGATCATGGTGAAGCTGTAATCATAATTATAGTGAGGCGGATTGTAGGAAACTTCTTCATTGTTCGGTCCCTGCTTCCTGACTTCCATCTGATTCTCGCTGACGTCGACATTGCAGCCCGTGACGTCCGAGAAATTCAGGACATCCGGATTGGCTGCCGCAAGATCCCTCGCCGAAGTCACCATGAACTTTTTGCTGTCTTCATCCAGAAGTACTTTGGTATCCCTGCCGAGCGTCCGCGTTGTCTTGAATTCCGCCACCGCTTTTTTATTCTCTTCCCGGTAAGCCAGCTGCTCCTTGATTTCCGCCACCGTACTCTTGCGCCTGTCTGAAAACCAGGGTGAAAGCTTGGCCGCGCAGTTCTTGCACAGATTGCCGTCTTCCAGTTTCCGGTTCCCCAGAAATCCGATCTTGTCTCCGCAGACATCGCAGTATTTCTTATCAAAAAGTCCCATGCTGCTTCCTCCTCTCCGTTTGAAAGCAAATCCTTCTGTTTCTATTTTATCAGCAATTTCGTTTCTTTCATAGATACGATTCGAAGAATCCGGAAAGACTCCCGGAAGAACGCACGTGCCTTCTCAGATAAAAAATTCTGCGGCAAATACGACAACGCAGCAGACTCCTGCCACGGTGAACAGGCTCTTTCCGAGAAGCGAAAGAATGATACCGGCTGCCAGTGCCAGGATGCCGGCCGCCGGTGTCTGCGTCGCATCGATAATCGCCGGGAAGGTCATGACCGCCAGTGTCACATACGGAACATAAAACAGGAACGAACGGATATAGGGATTCCTGATCTGCCTGCGGATCAGCGTCAGCGGAAGCACGCGGATGGCATAGGAGACGCCGGCCATGACAAGAATATAAAGATAGATATTATGAGTCATTTCCCGCCTCCTTTTCCGGAGTTTCCTCAAAGGCATCTTCCTTCACCGGGAAGAAAAGGGCGGCGATTCCCGCAATGACGACAGTCAGGATAATGGTTCTGGTACCTGCCGAAATTCCGGACACGACCGGCAGCCGTGCCATCAGGAACGAGGAAATGAAGCAGATCGGAATCAGGAAGGCAATGACCCTGTTCTTCCTGGTCGGCGGAACAATGATGGCCAGGAACATGCCGTACAGGGCAACCGACAGGGCACTCAGAATCCGTTCGGGCAGAACGCTTCCCGCCATGACGCCGGCCATCGTGCCGAGCGACCAGCCGGGCAGGGCAACCAGCATGACCCCGTACGTATAGAAGGGGTCGAGGATTCCCGGCCTGGCAATCGTAACGCCGAAGATCTCATCGGTCACGTCATAGCCGACAAGAAGCCGGTGGAAGAATTTTGTATCAGGAGAAAATTTCTGTGAAAGCGCGCAGCTCATCAGAAGATAGCGCGCATTGGCAATCAGGGTAATGAGGGCAACTTCGGCATAGGTGGCATCGGAGGCGATCATCGTGAAGGCGGCATATTCACCGGCAGAAGCATTGTTCAGGAAACTCGCCAGAAAACCCTGAAACGCCGTCATGTGCGCACTTCTTGCCGCGATGCCCAGCGAAAAGCCTACTGCCAGATAGCCCAGCATAATCGGCAGACCGTCATGCGCACCTTTTGTCAGAGCCTGTGAATGGGAAAGTTTCATACGGCGTCAGTTCCTGTCTTCCTCCGCTTCGGTAATCTCAGCCATTCCGATGACGCCTTTTGCAAACAGGGTAAACATCTGTTTCCTGTTTTCTTCCGTATCCTCAAGACCTTTCGTTATGACACGGAAGGCAAATGCCAGGGTGGTATCGATCAGATAGACCCAGATCATATTCTCCGTCAGATGAGTGATCAGACCGGTTTCCTCATTGAATTCCCGGACAATGGAAATAAAATCCTGGAAATAAACAATCTGCCCTGCCTGGACTTCCTGCGTGTAGCGGGTTGACGTACGGAAACGGTAATAATAAAGCGTTGCTTCCGGGTTGTCAATCAGATGGCCGTAATAAGCATACCACAGTTCGCGCATCAGGCGGTAATTGTCCAGAGGTTTTTTCATGTTCTGCGCAAATGATGTAAAGCACCCTGCAATCCCCTTATCAATCATGGTAAAGGTTTTTTCCAGAAGATCATCCTTGCTTTTAAAATGATAATAGAGGGATCCTTCCGCAACTCCTGCCTGGGCTGCCCATTTTTTTGTCGTAAACCCTTCAAAGCCTTCGTTCGCAACCAGCTTGACAGCGGCATCCATCATCAGCTTCTGACTGTCTTCTTCACGTGCTGTTATCATTTGCAGTGCTCCTCTTTAACAGAATCGAAATGAACATATACTTATTTTAAATTGTAGCATTCTGCCGGAAATAACGCAACCTTCCTTCAAAGAATTTCGAACTTTTTCCGGTCCTTATGATAAAATAGTATCAGGAAATGAACCGTTCTGTTTCCGCCGAAAGGAGGTCTGTTATGGAACTTTCAAAAAAAATACTCATTACCATCGGACGTGAAGAGGGAAGCGGCGGCCGTGCCGTCGCGGAAGCGCTCGGAAAAGATCTGAACATCCCCGTATTCGATAAAAACATGATTGAAAGAATCGCAAAGGAACACGGCTACGATGAAGACGTGCTCTCTTCGGAAGATGAAAAACTGACGAATCCGTTCTTTGAACCGTACACGAAATACGGCATGGACACGGCACTTTCCGAAAAGCTTTTCATCATGGAATCCAAAATCATCCGTGAAGAAGCCGAAAAGGGCTCCGCAATTTTCATCGGCCGCTGTGCCGACGATGTCCTGAGCGAATTCCCCGATCTTCTGAACGTCTTTATCTTCGCTCCGAAGGCTGACCGCATCCGGCGCGTCGCAGCTTCTGAAGGCTTTACCGCCGAAGAAGCCGAACGCCAGATCAAGCGGATCGACAAGCAGCGCCGTGCCTATTACCAGTTCTACACGGACAGGAAATGGGGCATGAGCGACGGCATGGACCTGATGCTCAACAGCTCATCCCTGACGCTCGAAGGATGCGCGGCCGCGGTCGAAGCCTGCCTGAAGACAAAGGGATATCTGGCCTGAACCGGCTAAGATGCTCTTCACTCGTCCCGGGTTTTCAGAAGCTCGCGGTAGATATCGGATTTTGTGACTCCCCTGTCGCGGGCTGCAGCTTTCATGGCTTCCTTGCGGGAAATGCCGCTGTCCTCATACATCTTCACGTGTTCGGCAGGGCTCATCCTTTCCCATTTTTCACGGCTGTCCCGGATCAGCTGTTCCGGATCCGCTCCGGAAAGGACCAGCACGAATTCACCGCGGGGAGCCTCTGCCGCATATGCGGCAATGGCTTCCGAAAGCTTCATGCTTTCAACTGTCTCAAATTTTTTTGTCAGTTCCCGGCACAGGGTAATGTCCCGGTCGCCGAGAATATCTTGCAGAGTCTTCAGCGTCCGCACAAGGCGGTGCGGCGCTTCATAGAAAACGACGGTGCGGGTCTCTTCTCTGAGGCTTTCCAGCACCGCCGTTTTTTCTTTCTGGTCGGTCGGAAGAAAGCCTTCGAAAATGAACCGGCGGGTATCGGCGCCTGAAAGCGTCAGCGCCGTGACAGCCGCACAGGCACCGGGAACGGCAGTGACCGTGATTCCGTTCTCCCTGCATTCCCGGAGCAGGATGCTGCCCGGATCGGAAATCAGCGGCATGCCTGCATCGGTAATCAGCGCGATGTCCTTCCCCGCCAGAAGCGAACTGACAAGCGATGCGCTTTTTTCCTGTTCATTGAATTTATGGTAGGAAGTGACCGGCGTCCCGATTTCATAATGCTTCAGGAGTTTTCCGCTCGTCCGCGTATCCTCGCACGCAATCAGGTCAGCGCTCTTCATGACTTCCAGGGCCCGCATCGTAATGTCTCCCAGATTGCCGATCGGCGTTGCGACCAGATATAAAGTTCCCGCCATCTTCTTCTCCTTCCGCGCTCATCCGTAAATCTTCCGGATTTCCTCCGTGTAGACCCCTCTCTTTTCATAGATAATCAGAGGAGGCCCCACGCTGACTCTCGGTCTTCCGCCCTTTACGGCTTCCAGCAGCACCATTGTCGGCTCCCGGTCCGCATACGGATAAACGAGACGCATCTTCTTCATTTCCAGACCGTACTCGGAAAGATCCCTGACGATTTCCGCAAGACGGAACGGCCTGTGGATCATCGCGAATCTTCCGTTCGTCACAAGAAGCCTGGATGCCTGGGAAATGACATCCCGGAGGCTGCAGCGGATCTCATGCCGGGCAATGGCCAGCGGCTCTTCCGGATTGAGGAGTCCGTGGTGCTCCGTCATATACGGCGGATTGCAGGTCACGAGCGTAAAGGAAGCCGCACCGAAAATCGAGACCGCCTCTTTCAGGTCGCCGTCGGCAATGTGCACCGAATCTCCGAGATGATTGTACTCTGTGCTTTTCCGCGCAAGATCAGCCGCCCTTTTCTGAATCTCCAGTCCGGTAAAAGTTACGCCTTCCGGGGCGCAGGCCTTCATGATCAGCGGAATCGCTCCGTTGCCCGTGCCGAGGTCCAGCACATGGTCCTTCGGCTTCATGACCGCGAAATGTGAAAGCAGGACCGCATCTATTCCGTAACAGAATAGATCGGGGTCCTGCCAGATTTTATATCCGTTCTGAAGGTCGTCAAGTCGGATGCTCATCCGGCGTCTTCTCCTCCGCCGGCTCCGGGATTTCCGCCGCCCTGGTTTTCACCGCTTTGGCTTTGACCGATTTGACTTTCGCCGTTTTGACTATCGCCGGCTCCCTGTGCCTGACCGCCTTTCTTTCTGTGGCGGCTTCTTCTGTGACGCTTCTTCTTTACCTCGCCGTCTTCTGCACCAGCTGCGCTGTTTCCGGCAGCCGCATTTTCTTTCTCTTCCTTGACGGCGTTCTGCTTCTCGATGGCTTTCTTGATCGCCTGCTGGTATTTCTCCTGCTCCGGCGTCTTTCTCTCCTGCTCCGCCGCTTTCTTTTCTCCGTTCTCCTGGCCCTTTTTGCCTTTCTGCATCTGGGGCTTTGCCTTTCTCGAATGAGGAATGAACGTAATGTCGGCAACCGGATATTCGATCAGTTCCTTTTCGTCGTCGTTCGTATAGACGATGACCTTTACGAGCTGACGCAGGATGTTGACCGACTGGACTTCTCCGTGGCGGCCGTCAGGAGTCGTGACCTGATCGCCTTTCCCCGGAAGCCCTTTATTGAGATATTCGTAAGTTTCCGCCTCATTTTTCAGGCAGCACATCAGCCTGCCGCACGTCCCGGAAATTTTGGTCGGGTTGAGGGACAGGTTCTGCTCTTTCGCCATCTTGATGGAAACCGGCGCAAAATCGGAAAGGTAGCTGTGACAGCACAGAGGCCGTCCGCAGATGCCGATTCCTCCGAGGATCTTGGTTTCATCCCGGACGCCGATCTGCCTCAGCTCAATTCTCTTGCGGAAAATGCCGGCCAGATCCTTGACCAGGTCCCGGAAATCGATGCGTCCGTCCGCCGTGAAATAAAACAGCAGCTTGGAATCATCGAAGCTGTACTCCGCCGCAATCAGTTTCATTTCCAGATTGTGCTCGCGGATCTTTTCCTGGCAGATTTTATAGGCATCTTTTTCACGCCTGCGGTTGTTGATTTCTCTTTCATCGTCTTCCGGCGTCGCGATGCGGATGACTTCCTTGAGCGGCTGCGTAATCCGCTCGTCGGGAATCTCCATCGGCGTCACGATGACGGTCCCGTATTCGATGCCTCTTGCCGTCTCGACGATGACATGTTCATTGTAGCGGTAAACGGTGTCTTTCGGATCAAAATAATATACCTTGCCTGCGTCCCTGAATCGTACGCCGATGATTTTAGCCATTGCAGTTCTCCCTGATTGTCATAAAAAGCAATTCCATGGTAAGGTCGAAATTCACGTTCGCATGGAGACGCACCTTCGCGCGGTCGATCGAACTGAGGATTTCCTCGATGCCTTCGTAGGAACTCTTTTCTGCCTGTTCCCGGATATCCATGATTTCGCGCTTGAAAACAAGATTGTCGATTTCCTTCGTCGCTTTGTATAAAAGGACGTCGCGGAACCAAAGCGTCAGGATGTCCAGGTATTCATTGATGTTCTGTTTCTCTGCCGTCAGATTCTTGATGACTTCCGTCAGGTCCGAAATGCTCATGTCATGGACATGGCGGATGAGGCTGACCGCATTTTTCGTCATTCTGTTCAGATCTTCACTCTCAGCCATTTCCCGGGCGCGCCCGATGTTGCCCTGGGCAAAGGCCGCAGCGATCTCTGCCTGATAGTCCGGCACGTTCATGCGCTGCATCAGATATTCCTTCACTTCCGAATCCCTGACGGATTTTACGTTCAGGACCACGCATCTGGAAACGATGGTCGGAAGAAGCGCATCCGCGCTGGTCGCCAGAAGACAGAAGACTGCATATTCCGGCGGCTCCTCAATGGTCTTCAGAATCGCATTCTGGGCCTGCGGGTTCATCTTCTCTGCATCGTCAATCACGTAAACCTTGTATCTGCCTTCGTACGGCAGAACGGATACCGTATCGACGACCTGGCTGCGGATTTCATCGACCGTGATGACATTCGGTTTTTCATGCGTCACCGTAAGGATATCCGGATGGCTTCCGCTGAGTGCCTTCCTGCAGGACGAGCAGGTCATGCACGGTTCCGTGCCGCCTTCCGTGCATTCCAGCGTCATGGCAAACAGGTTCGCCAGCATTTTCTTTCCGGAGCCTTTTTCACCTGCGAAAAGATAGGCCTGCGAAACCTTGCCCGAAGAAATGGCATTCTTCAGATGCCGGATGATATCCTGATGGCCGATAACGCCTTCAAATCCCTGGTCGTACATGCTTCTCCTTTTTTACCGATGACCCATTATAACATGCCGCGGATGTACTCTTCAACCTCGCCCATGCAGTCCGCCAGATCTCCGTTGTTGTCAAAGCGTTTTTCAATGCCCGCCTGCGCGATTTTCTCTTCCGAAAAATCATCGCAGTCCGCCAGAAAGCGCCGGCAGAGTTCCTTGTAATTCGGATTCTCCTGCTTCATTTCCCGCTTGATGGCCCGCTGCATCCTGTTCTCATCGCTGACTTCGATATAAATCGGCACGATGCGCCCGGGTCCGTAATACTCCCTGAGCTTCGAATAGGATTCCAGCGTCCCGATGCCGAGATAATTGTCATGCTCCAGGTCGATGTTCACATTGTCCGCCGTGAAATAAGTCCAGGGACCGGCCGCGGTCTGATAGGTGCGTTCCTCGATGATCCGTCCGGCAGCCCTGAGTTCTTCCAGTTTCTTTTCATCCACGAAATAATACTGCTTCCCGTCCTGTTCGCTTACGCGGATCGGCCGGGTCGTGTATAAGACCATATTCTTCAGCTTCAGGGTTTCATCCTCGAGCAGCTGTCCGTAGATCTTGTCCTTCCCGGATGCGCTCTTGCCCATGATATAAAAGATTCTGCCCATGAAAAATTCCTGCCTTTTTCCATTCAAAGTCTTTTCAAGTTTAGGCGCTTCCCTGCGGAAAAGCAAGTTTTTATTCCGTCACAGGGACTCGTCGATTTCCGTAAGCGCCTTCGTCAGACGTTCGAACCCTTCCGCCGTGTCTGCCGGCGAAGTCATCAGCAGCAGATATCCGGGCATCGCCTTTTCCGCAGCCAGATGATAGTTCTGATAAAGAATATCATAGAGCTGTGTACCTTTTATGTCCGTATCTGCCGCAGAGATCACGATTTTCGACGGTTCCGCGCAGGGAGCCTCAAACAGTTTCAGATGATGCAGCCCCTGAAGGCTCCTGCGGCATTTCCGGAGTTTCTGCACATAGGCCTCAAAATATTCTTCCCGGTGTTCCTGCAGGAAATGGATGCAGGATGTGATGGACGCCATGAGGATGTAGGACGGACTGGACGACTCGTAAATGTCCATCCATTTCATGAGCTCCTCCGTTTTCACCCTGCCCGTCGCATTGTGGAGCAGGGAAGTCTGCGTCAGCGACGGCAGCGTTTTGTGGAGGCTCTGCACCGTGAGGTCCGCACCGCACCGGACAGACGATTCCGGAAAATAAGGATGCATCGAAAGATGCGCGCCGTGCGCTTCATCGACAATCAGAACCGTGCCTTGCGTATGTGCCGCTTCCGCCAGGGCGGAAATGTCCGAAACGACCCCTTCATACGAAGGCGACGTCACGATCATGGCATCGAAGTGCTGTGCGGAAAGAAGCTTCTTGGCTTCTGAGACACCGACCGGGCCCGGGACATCCGGGATCATTTCCCCGGAAGTGATTTTCGTGACCTGAAGATCCAGCAGTTCCGCCGCGTGGAAAACCGAACGATGGCAGTTGGCCGCGGCAAGAAGCCTGCCGCCTCTTTTCACCGAAGCGCTGACGGCCGCCAGGTTCGAAGCCGTGCTTCCGTTGACCGAGAAAATCGTATCTTTCGTGCCGTAAAAGCGTGCGGCATTTTCCATCTCTTCCTTCAGGATTCCGTGCGGATCATGCAGGTCGTCGAAAGGAGGGATTTCCGTCACGTCGACGGACGCAAGCGGAAAATCTCCGCACAGAAAAGGATTGCCGGGGGAAGCAGTCTGCCTCTTGTGCCCCGGCATATGGAATCCGTAATAATCCGTCTGCGCGTATTTCTTCAGTTCCTCTTCCAGATGCATCGTCATACCTTGAAGCGATAGCCGACACCCCAGATGGTTTCGATGTACTGCGGCTTCGCCGTATCAAATTCGATTTTCTCGCGGATCTTCTTGATGTGGACCGTGACGGTCGCGATATCGCCGATGGACTCCATGTTCCAGATTTTCCGGAACAGTTCCTCCTTCGTAAAGACGTGGTTCGGATTCTCGGCAAGGAAAGTCAGAAGATCGAACTCCTTGGTCGTAAACTGCGTCTCCTCCCCGTTCACCCATACGCGGCGCGCCGTCTTGTCAATCCGGATGCCCCGGATTTCAATGACATGATTCCGCTGCGTCTGCTGGCCGATCAGTCGCTCGTACTGAGCCAGATGCGCCTTGACGCGGGCCACGAGTTCCGACGGAGAAAACGGCTTCGTCATATAATCGTCCGCACCCAAACCGAGGCCTTTGATCTTATCGACGTCTTCCTTCTTGGCCGAGACCATGATGATCGGCGTGTTCTTCTGTTCGCGGATCTTCCGGCAGACCTCAAAGCCGTCGATGCCCGGAAGCATCAGGTCCAGGATAAAAAGATCGTAGTCCTTTTCCAGCGCCGCCTTCAGGCCCTTCTCGCCGTCGTATTCAATATCCACTGAAAAATTGGAAAGCTCAAGATAATCCTTCTCCAGATCGGCGATGGATTCCTCGTCTTCAATAATCAGAATCTTACTCATTTGCCTGACCCTCCCGGTACTTTCTCAAAACAAAATACATCGTTGTTCCTTCGCCTTCCCTGCTGGTTGCCCAGACACGGCCGCCGTGGTCTTCCATGATCTTCCGGACGATCGACAGCCCGATTCCCGAACCGCCCTGTCCCGAATGCCTGGAGGAATCCGTGCGGTAGAACCGGTCGAAAATGTTTCCGATATCCTTCGGCGAAATTCCTTTTCCGTTGTCCTCGATCACCGCCTGCACGTCATCCCCCAGATCCATGACGCGCATGCTGATGCGCTTCTCCGGCTTGTCCATGTACTTCACGGAATTGCTGATGATGTTGTTGATGACTCTCTTGATCTGCTCGACATCGGCAATGACTTCCGCGTCCGGCGATACATCACAGGAATAGCGGAACTCAATATTCTTCTGTTCCAGCTCCAGCTGAAGAGCATCGCTGGCGTCCCCGAAATAGCTGCAGACATTTACCTTCGTGAAGTTGTACGGAATCCGGTTTGTATCAATCTTCGAATAAAACGTCAGCTCGTTGATAAGATTGTCCATCTCATTCGCTTTATTGTAAATCGTGCGGATGTATTTGTCCATTTTTTCGGGACTGTCCGCCACGCCGTCCATGATGCCTTCGCAGTAGCCCTTGACGGCAGTGATCGGCGTCTTCAGGTCATGCGAAATGTTCGAAATCAGTTCCCGGTTCTCTTTATCGAAGGCAACCGATTCCTCGTTCGCCGTTTTCAGCCGCGACCTCATTTCCT
This sequence comes from Lachnospiraceae bacterium, assembly GCA_022647575.1. Taxonomy (GTDB): domain Bacteria; phylum Bacillota; class Clostridia; order Lachnospirales; family Lachnospiraceae; genus Chordicoccus. The sequence continues at coordinate 122,155 of JALCKY010000003.1, forward strand.
CAAAGTCTTCGCACAGCTCGCGGATTTCCTGCACGCCCTCCGGACGGATCGTAAAGTCCAGATTGCCGTCGCGGATATTCTTGGTCGCTTTTGTCAGATTGACAAGCGGAGCCGAAATTCCGCTGTTGATCCAGACGCTCAGGATGGCAGCCGTGACGACCAGGATGGCAACCATGCACGTCGTCAGCGTCACGAACAGTGACCGGATATCCGGCGAAAGGTTCGCGATATCGATGCCGAATTTTGACTGGATCATGCTTGCCTGGAAGACGCCGACGCCGATGAGAAGCGTTACCGACAGAAGGACCGGGACCAGGATAATGATCAGGAAGGAAATGAACAGACGCGTTCTCAGTTTCAAGGCATTCTACCTCCGTATGTTTTTATTATATCATATAAAAAAGGATTGATTTGTTGTAGATTTGTTGTTGCTTTTCTGCTATTTTAAAACTATCACTAAAATCAATCGGAGGTATGTCAGAATGAATATAGATGAATTCCTGAAAAAAGCAGAAGCAGATGAAAAGCTCGCAAATGAATTCAAGGCAGCGGCCAGTGCAGACCGTCTGAATGAGTTCTTCAAATCCCATTCCATCGATACGACCAAAGAAGACTTTCTGAAATATGTTCAGGAATATGCCAGGAACAATACCGAACTCAGCGATGAGGAACTCGATGCGGTAGCGGGCGGCAACAACAACGTCTTCATGCTGTTCACGGCAAAGCTCTTCTGCGCCAATCACTGAACGGAAAGAGATTCTTCCAAACGAAAGACACTTCCCCCTGCGGTCAATCCTCTGCCGCTGAAGGAAGTGTCTTTTATTTTGCTTTTCTCTTCCTGCCGTGCCGGATAAATTTCCGGATCAGGCCAGATATTTCTTCAGATCGTCCACGCGGTCCAGTTTCTCCCACGGAAGATCCAGGTCGCTGCGTCCGAAATGACCGTAAGCCGCGGTCTGACTGTAGATCGGACGGCGGAGATCCAGCGTCTTGATGATGGCCGCCGGACGGAAATCAAATTCCTTCATCACGATGTCTTCGATATCGCCGTCTGCAAGTTTTCCGGTGCCGCGGGTATTGATGTTGACGGAAGTCGGACGTGCTACGCCGATAGCATAAGAAACTTCAATTTCGCATTCATCGGCAAGACCGGCTGCCACCAGGTTCTTGGCAACATATCTTGCGAAATAAGTCGCAGAGCGGTCAACCTTTGTCGGATCTTTTCCGGAGAAGCAGCCGCCGCCGTGGCTGGCATAGCCGCCGTAGGTGTCGACGATGATCTTGCGTCCGGTCAGACCGGAATCCCCGTGAGGACCGCCGATGACGAAACGTCCGGTCGGGTTGATGAAGACTTTCGTCTTGTCGTCAATCATTCCTTCCGGAACGACTGCGTCGATGACGTATTTGCGGATATCCTGATGAATCTGTTCCTGCGTGACATCCGGATCATGCTGTGTGGAAACGACGACCGCTTCAAGGCGTGCCGGTTTTCCGTCTTCGCCGTATTCGACGGAGACCTGCGTCTTGCCGTCCGGACGGAGATATTTCAGTATTCCGTTCTTGCGGACTTCAGCCAGCTTCAGGGCCATTTTCTGGGCAAGGGCAATCGGGTACGGCATGTATTCGGAAGTGTGGTTGGATGCATAGCCGAACATCATTCCCTGATCGCCGGCACCGTTCTGTTCAATTTCCGCATCGGACATCTCATTTTCCTTGACTTCCAGAGCCTTGTCGACGCCCATCGCGATATCGGCCGACTGCTTGTCGAGGCAGACCACGACGGAGCAGGTGTCCGCATCAAAACCGTAAGCGGCGTCCGTGTAGCCGATTCTGCGGATCGTATCACGGGCGACCTGCTGAATGTCGACATTCGCCTTGGATGTGATCTCGCCCATAATAAAGACAATGCCTGTCGTCGTGCAGGTCTCGCATGCAACACGGCTCATCGGATCCTGCGCAAGATATGCATCCAGCACAGCATCAGAGATCTGGTCGCAGACTTTGTCCGGATGACCTTCCGTCACGGACTCGGATGTGAAATACCTTTTACCCATTTTCTGTTTTCCTTTCTCTGCCTTACGGCGATTTGTTTTTTTTTGCTTACCGTCGCCCAATAAAAAGAGCCCGCAATAAGCGGACCCGAATCAACGTAATTCCCTTATTGTTCGATCGCTCGCTCAGGTTGGCACCATCCCCGCTGCGGGAGGTTGCCGCGGCTTCATCGACCCTCTGTGTCTCCACCGTCTCTTAATAAAGGTAAGCAAACTGCCTATGGTTTTTTACAACAAAGAGAATGTACCAAATCCCGTCTGACTATTCAAGATACAAAACCGCCGGTTTGTCTATACCGGCGGTTCCCGAAGATTTTCTGTTTTACTTTTTCAGAGAAGCAGACTTCTCGATTTCCTTCAACTCATCAATTGAAAATGAATATTTCTTTTCGCAGAAGCCGCACGAGAGCGTGACTTCCTTTCCGTCCGCGATCATGGAATCCAGCTCCTTTTTCCCGATGGCAATCAGTGCCTTCGTCACCCGCTCCCGGCTGCAGTCGCAGTGGAAACGGACCGGCATCTTCTCATGGATCACCGGCTGCTGATCCCCGAGGATTTCCTGCAGGATGGATTCGGGCGTACCTCCGTTTTTCAAAAGATCCGTCACGGATTTGATTCCCTTCATTTTTGCTTCCAGACGGTCGATGCATTCCGCCGGCGCATCCGGCATCAGCTGGATAATGAATCCGCCGGCCTCACGCACCGTATTGTCGTGATTCATCAGAACACCCAGCCCGACTACCGACGGGGTCTGTTCACTGGAAGCAAAATAATAAGTGAGGTCATCTGCGATTTCCCCGGTCTGGATTTCAACCTCGCCGATATAGGGATCCTTCAGGCCGATGTCCCGGATCACCCGCAGCGTGCCGTGTCCGACCGCGCCGCCCACATCCAGTTTTCCCTGCGGGCTCGGCGGCAGCATCACGTCCGGGTTTTTCACATATCCTTTGACGTCCCCGTCAGAGCGTGCCGTCACGGTGATTCCGCCGATCGGGCCGTCCCCGTCGAAAGTAATCGTCAGGACATCCTTTTCCCCCTTCATCATGGCACCCATCATTCCGCCTGCCGTCAACGCCCTTCCCAAGGCTGCCGCAGCAACCGGACTCAGGCCGTGGACCCTTCTGCCCTCTTCTGCCATTTCCCTTGTCGTTGCCGCAAAGGCACGGATATGCTCTTCCGCCGCTGTTGCGCGGACCATATAGTCGCTCATAAAAACCTCCTGACTGCTGATTGAAATTTTATGTTCTGCCGGTTCCTCCGGTTCTGCCCGGCCGGCAGGTTCTGCCGGTTCCGCGTTTCCCCCGGTTCGCATCTTCCGTCTTCAGATGCCTTCTCCGTCGAACGCGGGAATGAAGCTTTCCTTAGCCGTCCCGCCGCTCTGATAGTAGGCATTTTCCACGCCGAGATCGATGGCATAGCTGAGCACTTTGTCGTACTCCCGCTTCGTGACTTTCCTTGCCAGCTCCGGATAATCCTTTCCGATTCCTTCCATCGGCGTATACTGGTTCATGATGCTGATGAAAATCCTGCTGCCGTAGCTCTCATGCAGATAGCGGATAATGTCTTCCGAATCTTTCGTATGTCCCGGCAGGATCATGTGACGGACGATCACGCCCTTCTGCATGATTCCGTCGGAATTGAATTCCGGTTCTCCCGCGATCCGCACCATTTCCCCGATGGCCCTGCACGCCGTCTCAAAATAATCCGGTGCGCCGGCATACCTTTCCGCAATCTTCGGATCACGGAATTTCAGATCCGGCAGGAAAATGTCCGCCGTTCCTTCCAGCATCGAGATAGTCTCCGGATTTTCGTAGGACCCCGTGTTGTAGACGATGGGGATTGAAAGTCCCGCCGCGCGCGCCCTCCTGACTGCTTCAATAATCTGCGGCACGAAATGAGTCGGCGTAACCAGGTTGATATTGTTCGCGCCCTGATCGCGGAGTTCGAGGAAAATGTCCGCCAGCCTCTGCACCGAAATTTCCTTTCCCGCTTTTCCCAGCGCGATCGGCCGGTTCTGGCAGAAGACGCACTGAAGAGGACATCCCGAAAAGAAAACAGCCCCGGAACCCTTCTTGCCGGAAATGCAGGGTTCTTCCCACATATGAAGAGCAGCCCGCGCGGCGACGACTTGATCCGTCATTCCGCATCGGCCTGCTCTGCCTTTATTCCGCTGTGCTCCGCATTTCCTGCCGCAGAGCATGCATCTGTCCAGTTCCTGAAAAGACATTTCCTTCACGATTCTTTTTTCTTCGGTGTCTCCGTATGGATTCCGCGTTCCCTGATGATGCCGAACACTTTCTCCGCCTGTTTCCTGTCCGGGATGATGGTTACGATGTCTTCCCCGTCTTTGGTCGTCACATAGATTCTCTGGATAAAAAGATTCTCGCCTGCCGTGCAGGCATTGGCCGTCACCATTTCGATATGGCGGGACGCATTGACGATCTCACTCAGAGGAAGATAAAAGGTCTTCAGTCCTTTTTTGAAAAAATAATATTTCTGTCCGACTCCGGATTTTCCGTACATCGTGACATCCTGATAATCCGCTTCCGCATCCGGGTTCTCGTAGCTTTGTTTATAGGGGATAATCTTCGCCATGGTTCGGACCTCCTGTTTCTCAGCTGACCCTCAGTGTAAACTTCTGAATGTCTCTTTCTGAATTGACTTTTTCTATTTCCGCTCCGAGGCTCCGCAGCTTGCCGTCAAAATCTTCATAGCCTCTCTGGATGTAAGCGATATCGTCGATCACCGTAATTCCTTCGGCAACCAGTCCCGCAATGACAAGCGCAGCGCCTGCCCTCAGATCCGGCGAAGCGATCCTGGCTCCGGTGAAGCCTTCGACTCCGTCAATAATTGCCGTATTTCCCTCGACCTTGATATCCGCGCCCATGCGCGCCAGCTCGTCGACATACTTGAAGCGGTTTTCAAAAATGCTTTCCGTCACGATGCTCGTGCCCTGGGCCAGTGCCAGGACGACGCCCATCTGCGGCTGCATGTCGGTCGGGAATCCGGGATACGGCTGCGTCTTGATATGCGTGCGCATCAGTCTCTTCGATGCGACCACGCGGATCGAATCATCATTTTCCTCGACCTCGCATCCGATTTCCTCCAGCTTGGCGGTAATGGCCTCAAGATGCTTGGGGATGACGTTCTTCAGGATGACGTCTCCTTTGGTCGCCGCCGCTGCCAGCATATACGTGCCGGCCTCAATCATATCGGGAACGATCATATAGGTGCATCCGTGGAACTGCGGCACGCCGTTGATGCGGATGACATCCGTTCCGGCTCCCTTGATGTCCGCACCCATGCTGTTCAGGAAGTTCGCCACATCGACGACGTGCGGTTCCTTCGCCGCATTCTCGATGATCGTGCGCCCCTGTGCACGGGAAGCTGCCATCATGATGTTGATCGTCGCACCGACGGATACGATATCCATGAAAATGTGCGCACCCACCATGCGGTCACATTTCGCGATGATCGTGCCGTGCCGGATCTCGACGTTCGCGCCGATTGCACGGAATCCCTTCAGATGCTGGTCGATGGGCCTGCTGCCGATGTTGCAGCCGCCCGGAAGCGGAACCTCGGCACTGTTGTATTTGCCGAGAAGCGCACCGAGAAGATAATACGACGCGCGGATTTTCTTGATGCATTCATAATCAACGCTGCAGTTGGCAATCGTCGATCCGTTGATTTTTACCGTATGGCGGTCGAGACGCTCTACACGGGCACCGATCTGTTCAATGGCCTCCAGAAGGACATTGATATCATTGACATCCGGAAGGTTCTCCAGCGTCACTGTTTCATCCGTCATGATGGATGCTGAAATAATGGGAAGCGCTGCATTCTTTGCTCCGGCAATATCAACTTCGCCGACCAGCGGAATGCCGCCTTTTATCACGTATTGTTCCATACCTACCTCGTTATTCCCCTCTCGCCCTTCCCCAAGGGCTATGACTAATCCTAGCGCATCGCAACGTTTTTGTAAACATTCATTAACATTTTTGAGCGTTTCAGGAGAAATCCATGCCATGCTGTCTGTTTATTTCTGCCGTGTCCGTGAAGTTTTCTGACTTTTCTTAACGCTGAACCCAAACTTTCCGACAGACTTTCCGATCCCCAGATACTCGCCGTGCGAATAAACGACGGGCCTGCATTCATTGAAATGGAACTTTTCCTTTTCATCGATCAGGCTTTCGTCGACATGCACCGACACGATTTCAGAAAGAAAAATCGTATGCGTCCCCAGGTCTTCTGATTTTTTGACCACGCATTCCAGGTTCACCGGCGATTCCGAAATCATCGGACATCTGATATGAGAAGCTTCTTCCTTCGTCAGATGCGCCGCGGAGAATTTGTCTTCGTCTCTGCCGGAAATGACCCCGCAGTAATCTGCCGCCCGGGCAATTTCCTCCGTTACGAGATTGACCGTAAATACTCCGGTTTCCTTTAGGTTGGCATACGTCAATCTCGACTTCCGGACGCTGATGCTCAGCATCGGCGGATCCGAACAGATCGTTCCGGTCCAGGCGATTGCCGCGGCGTCGTCCTTTCCGTCTTTTCCCCTTGTCGCAACCAGCACCACCGGGGTCGGGTTCAGAAGATTTCCCGGTTTCCATTCTTTTTTAGACATTCTGCAGAGACTCCATAAAGGCAGGGATCAGCTGCTTCTTCCGGGAAACAACGCCCGGCAGGATGCATTCCCCGTCTTTTGCCTTGATATGGAAGGCGTCCATGATCAGCGCTTCCGTGTCCTTCCCGTAATACAGCAGTTCCGTTTCCTCGGTCATGATGTCCGTCAGCATGAAGAAGACCATCGTGATTCCGTTCTTGCCGCATTCCGCTTTCATGATTGGAAGCATTCTTTCTTTGATTTCCTGCAGCGATTCGCGGCTCATCGAACTGATCTGTCCGACGCCGAAAACCGATTCGCCGAAAATAAATTTCTTGAAATCCTGATAGAAGATTTCCTCCGGCGTCTTGGAAGAAAGATTGGAACCGGCCTTGAACATCTTCTTTGCGAAATCTTCAATGGACACGCCGGCAGTCAGCGCCAGATTCTCTGCCGCCGCCTGGTCCCTGGGCGTGCAGGTCGGGGAGCGGAACATCAGCGTATCGGAAATAATCGCCGCGCACAGAAGCCCCGCGATTTTCTCCGGAATGTCCAGTTTCTTTTCCTGATAGATTTCATAAATGATCGTCGCGGTGCAGCCGACAGGCTCCCCGCGGAAAAAGATCGGCTGAAGCGTCTCGACGGTTCCGATCCTGTGATGATCGATGATTTCGAGAATATCCGCCTCTTCGAGATTGTCGACCGCCTGCGACACTTCGCTGTGGTCGATCAGGATCAGCTGCTTCTTCTTGATATTGATGAGGTTCCGGCGGGAAATCGTGCCGACATAGCGGTCCTGCCGGTTCAGCACCGGAAAGTCCCTGTGGCGGAGACGTCCCATCGTCGTCTTGATGTTGTCGACGTAGTCATCGGTATGGAAGGCAACGATTCCCTTTTTGGTCATCAGATGCTTGATGGGAATGCTCTGGTTGATGAGACGTGCAACCGTATAAGTATCCAGCTCCGTAAGGATCAGGACGCAGCTCCTTTTGTCGGCCGCTCTGACGACTTTCTCGGAAGGCTCTGCCCCCATGCAGATGACAAGGCAGCTGGCGCCGGCTTCGATGGCTTTCAGCTGGGCATCTTCCCGGTCGGACAGAATGACCAGATCGTCCGGATCCATGACAGAAGTCATGCGATTCGGCTGGGCCGCGCCGACCAGGACCTTGCCGTGCACGAAATAGCCGTGTTCATTTCCCGCGATGACTTTTCCTTCCAGCGTCGCCGCCATCGCACGGTACTGCGTGCGGGCATCCGACATGATGGTGCGCGTATAGGCATCCATATAATACGTCGCGATATCGCCGACCGTGATGAGTCCCCGGAGCTTTGAGTCCCGGTCCGTAATCGGAAGCGTGACCGTTCCGGCTGCCGCCATCTTGTCCCAGGCTTCCCGCACGGTAATCTTCTCCGAAGCTCCCGGAGTCTCGTGGATTTCCATGTCGCGGACCTGCATGCCGACATTCGGCATATAGCTCGGCTGCTCCATCCCGAAATAATTCAGGACAAATTCCGTTTCCTCATTGATCTGGCCGGCCCGTCTGGCCTGAAAGACGCCGTCTTCGGAACGGTTCTTCACGTCCGCGTAGGCAATCGCAGAACAGATGGAATCCGTATCCGGATTCTTATGGCCGACGATATAGACTTTATTCTGTTTTTCTGCCATAAACTTCCTCTTGACTTTTAAAAAATATATGTTATAGTCTCCTTATCGTTACACATAGTTTTTAAAACTACATGTTGAAAGGATGGTATTTATGGACGCCGTTATGAAAACATTCCGCATCAAAGAGCCCGGCTCGGCCATTACGCATTTCACGGGGTTCTGCCTGACTGCTGTCGGAGCAGCCCCTCTTATTCTGAAATCCCTGAAGGCAGGCGATCTGCTGCATCCGGCTTCGATGGCTGTCTTCCTTTTCACCATGCTGCTTCTTTATGCGGCCAGCACGCTGTGCCATTCCCTGGACATCAGTGAAGATTCCAGCCGCCGCCTTCGCAAGTTCGACCATATGTCGATCTACGTGCTCATTGCCGGCACCTATACGCCGGTCTGCCTGATCGGACTCCACGGTACGGAAGGCAATCTGCTCTGCATCTGCGTCTGGACACTGGCTGCCGCAGGCTGCGCCGCCTACTATCTGTGGGTCGACTGTCCCAAATGGCTCTCTTCGGCGCTTTACATTGCCATGGGCTGGCTGATCATTTTCAAGATCCGTGACATTGCCGCGATCTCGCCGGCAGTACTGGCTCTCCTTTTCGGAGGCGGCGTGCTCTACACCGTCGGCGGATGCATCTACGCCCTGAAATGCCCGGCCTTCAACAGCCGCCACAAAAATTTCGGCACCCACGAAATCTTTCATCTCTTCGTGATGGCCGGAAGTCTCTGCCATTACCTGCTGATGTACCTGTTCCTCGCAAACCTGCCGGTCTGACCGGCACCGTCTCTCAAAACATTGTGAAGCTGTTAATAAGACCTGCCATGACGCGTTCCGGGGAAGGAACCTGATGGCAGGTCTTTTTTGTCCGGCGGTTTGTGGCCGGAAGCAAACTATAGAATCAGTTTCAGTTTTTCATCCCGTGTCAGCTGCTTGATCGCATACTCCCGGCTCATTGCTTCTTCTTTCGTCGGGAAGGCCTCATAATACATCAGGGTCACGGGACCCCGCCCTTTCGTATATTTCGCTCCCCTGCCTGCGTTATGATCCTCCACGCGTTTCGCCAGGTCATTTGTCCAGCCCGTATAGAGGGATCCGTCCGCACACTTCAAAATATACGTGTAATTGACGCCTTTTTTAATTTTGTTCATTATAGCATATCCAGTTCAATCGGGCAATGATCCGAACCCATGACATCCGTCAGGATTTTCGAATCCTGCAGGCGCTCCCTCAGCGCATCGGAAATGATGAAGTAGTCGATCCTCCACCCCGCGTTGTTCTCGCGCGCATGGAAGCGGTAGGACCACCACGAATAAGTCACCTCGTCCGGATGAAGCCAGCGGAACGTATCCGTAAATCCCCTGCCGAGCAGCTGCGTCATTTTCCCGCGCTCCTCGTCGGTGAAGCCCGCATTCATGCGGTTCGTTTTCGGATTCTTGATGTCGATTTCCTCATGGGCGACATTCAGGTCTCCGCAGAAGAGAACCGGCTTCGTCTCTTCCAGCTTCTTCAGATAGGCCAGGAAAGCATCTTCCCAGCTCATGCGGTAATCGAGCCTTCTGAGTCCGTCCTGGGAATTCGGCGTATAGACCGTGATGAAATAAAAGTCCGGAAATTCCAGCGTGATGACGCGTCCTTCCGAATCATGCTCTTCCTGTCCGATTCCGCATGATACGGAAAGCGGCTCTTTTTTCGTGAAGACGGCCGTCCCCGAGTACCCTTTTTTCTCCGCATAATTCCAGTACTGGAAATAACCCGGCAGGTCAAGCTCGATCTGTCCCTTCTGCAGCTTCGTTTCCTGCAGGCAGAACACATCGGCATCCGCCGCCTTGAAGAATTCCATGAAATTTTTGCCGACGGCGGCCCGCAGGCCGTTTACGTTCCAGGAAATGAATTTCACTCTTCGTCCTCAGCTTCTTCTTTTTTCTTTCTGCGATGGGCGCCGATGCACATTCCGATGAGCACGCCAATGAAAAGAACGCCTCCTAAAATGAGTCCTTTCTCAAGCGGGGTGTATTCTTTCTCCAGCGCATCCGACGTCTTCTCCCTGGCGGCTGCATAGCCTGACTTGAAGCCTTCCATGAGATCTGCGCTGCGGCTCTTGAGATTCCCCATCGCATCATCCGTTCCTGACTTCATTTTCTCGAAATACTCCTGCCACGTCTTGAAATTATCCATACCGGCATCTCCTTTCATTTCTGTGTTTCTGCTGCTGTTTATAAAATTGTTTCCATTTCCTTCTTCAGCATTTCCATTCCCTGACTATCATAAAAACGCATGGCGCTTTCGTTGCATGCCCATACATTCAGGGTCAGATTATAGCATCCGATTTCTTTGGCATATTCCTTCGCTCTTTCGAACAATTTCTGTCCGATATGCTGATGGCGTACATTTTCATCCACGCACAGATCATCGATGTAAAGCGTCCTGTGGCGGATCTGATTCTGCCCGTCTCCCTCCAGGATCACGCAGAAACTGTAGCCGACGACTTTTTCCGTTTCATCAAGCGCCACGAAAATCGGACGCGTCTCATCCTTAAGGAGTACGGTCAGCTGACCGTCGGTATATTTTCTTCCGCCTTCGGTAAAAAGATCCGGACGGCCTTTGCGGTGAACTTCATGCACCTGAAGAAGCAGGTCTCCGATCCTCGGAATGTCCTGATCCTGGGCCTTTCTGATTTTTATTTCCATAAGAATTCCTTTCGTATTTTCATCATAGCACCGCCGGAATGGAACCACAACCCCCGTCCCCGTGGTTCTGTTGCAACGGCAGGAACCACGGGGACGGGGGTTGTGGTTCGATGGTGATGGTTCGGCGGTGATGGTTCCGCTTCAGGCATCTTCCTGATACAGCGCGGCCACTTTGGCAAAATTCCGGATGCTCTTCTGAATGTCCCCTTTCGCTTCGAGCCGGTGCCCGACATCCCGGAAGCGGACCAGCCGCAGCCCTTCTTCCCTGCAGAAAGCATCCAGCACTTTCGGGTCCAGCCATTTGTCCGCCGTGCCCTGGACGACCGCCGGAATGTTCTTCTTCCCTTTCATATAGGGAAGCGTCTCCGCCAGCGGCGTCAGATAAATCTGCCGGACTTTCGTCTTGGTCTTCGTCTCCAGCCAGCCGGCTGCGACGGTTCCCATGCTCTTGGAAATGAAGACGGCTTCTTCATACGAATCAAGCTTTGCTTTCTTCGCCTGCGCCAGCACCGACTTCTGAATTTCCTCATAGACTTCTTTACCGGGATTTCCTTCAAATTCTATTTCCGGATAAGACAGGCGCAGGATGTCATAACCCGCATCCCTATAGACGCACTCCGCAAAATACAGAAGCGGAAGGTCGCAGCTGTATCTCTTTCCGGGAAACAGAACAAGCAGCTTTTTAGATTTCATGAACCATTTCCTCCGTAATAAAATCAGTTTAGCGCTTTTCGGCCGTTCACGCAAATCCTCGTAAAGATATCTGAAAATGTTCCGAAAAATTTGACAATTGTCATTTTAGGTTTTATAATGCAACCTTATGGAGTAAATGAGGAACTCAATGTCACTGTTTTTTTTATCAGGAGGAATGATTTATAATGAAAGCATCGAAAGTTATGGTTAAGAAAGAAGCACCGAAGACTGTTGCAAAAACCGTGAAGGCTGTTGAAGAAAAGAAAGCCGCTCCGGTTGCGAAGAAGGAAGCTCCTGTTGCAGAAAAGAAGGAAGCTCCTGTTGTAGAAAAGAAGGAAGCTCCTGTGGAGAAGAAGGCTGCTCCGGCAGAAAAGAAAGCTGCTCCCGCTGCAAAGAAAGAAGCTCCGGCTGCACCGAAGACGGATGTTACGATTGAAGTTTTCGGAAAACAGATTGTCGCAAAAGACATCCTGAAGAAAGCTCAGAAAGCTTTTGAAGCATCTCACAAAGACGTTGCCGTCAAGACACTTGAGCTTTATGTCAAACCGGAAGAAAACGTTGCCTACTATGTCGTAAACGGCAAAGGCTCTGACGACTTCAAGGTTGAGCTGTAATTCGCTGAACTTATACGGACCTGAACAAGAACTTTCAATGAATAAAGAAAACACCGTACCGCTTCCGCGGTACGGTGTTTTTTCATAATCTGTTCAGACTGTCATCAGAAGGTTCCGTGGTATCCGTAGTAGACGCCGTTGTCGGAATATCCGTAGTTCCCGGTGTAATGGACATCGGTCGGATCGATCCACTGGCCGTTCTGCATCTTCGGCTGATAGAATGTCTCAATCGGATGTACATAATTGTCGCCGACATAGATGTCCGTGCCGTTCCAGCAGAATGCATAAATCCAGTAAGCGCACCGGACGCACAGGCGGCAGCATCCATGTGACTGCTGCGTGCCGAGCAGGTTATAGGTACCGGCATCGACGCAGTGGTCGTTGGCTTCCTCACCCGGAATCGAATGGAAGTATTCACCTGAGGTATTAATCAGCGTGACATACTGTCCGTACGTCGGTCCCATCAGTTCGAACCAGTTGTTCTTGTAATAAACGGTCGTATGGCCTGCATCCGTTTCCCTGCTGGTTCCGCTGATGCCCGGAGAAGTCTTGAACTCCCAGATCGGGACATTGGCTGCAGTAGTACCCGGATAGGATGTATAAACCGTAACCCGGCAGTTCGCACGGTCGACATAGATCGTGTAATGGCAGTCATAGCCGTTTTCCGTACGGTAGCCTCTGCCGTCTCCGATGTTGTAGTAAATCGTCGATGCCTTGGTCGGATAGAGCTGACCGATGTACGGTCTTGCATCCGACTGGGCTCCGTTGATTCCGTCAAAGTAATAATAGTAGCCTACCCGATAGATGCCGCTGTCAGACGGTGCCGCATGCCATCCCTGATAAATCGCCCCGTTTCCGTCCACATAGACGTTTCCGACCCAGGTATTTTTCACGACGTTCCCGTTCACAATGTAGCACGACACGCCGTAGATAACCTGCCATCCGTCCGAGTAAGACGTTCCCTGAAGGTACCATCTCTGCGTCGACTGGCTGTTGTCCGGGGAAGCCAGCACAACTTCTGCGCGCACAGACGGGCTGTTTCCGGAAATGCCGATCCGGTAGGAACCGTCGTAGGTCTGAATATAATAGCTGCCGTCCCTGTCGCCGGTCGGAACCAGCTGGAACTTCTGTGCGGAAGTTTCATTTGACGTATACTGCTGGAGCGTGTTCCCGGCATACAGCTGGGCACCCGGAATATCCAGAACTTTCCCGCTCTTGAGGTTCTTCAGGATATACAGGTCGCTTCCTGCACTCGTCAGCATGTATTTCTGTGCATTGGTGTCGTTGCTGCCGTAAATCTGGAGTTTTCCTCCGTCATCGAGCGAACCGCCTGCTATATCGAAAACTTTCGTGCGGTCTGCCGCGGAAGCGATCGTGTAAAGTCCGGAAATGGAAACGGAGGACGATCCGAGAATCCATTTCTGAGCCGCCGTATGGTTCGAATCCCAGATCTGTACGTTTCTGCCGTTTTCGGAAATGCCGCCCGAAACATCCAGGCTTCTGTTGCTGTTGCGGTTCGTAATCGTGAAGGTTCCGTCCGAGTTCTTCTTGACTCTCCAGATCTGGGCAGCTGTATCATTTTCCGTATAGATCTGGACATTGGCACCGTTCTCGGTGCTTCCGCCCTGGACATCGAGAGCCTTTCTCGTAAAGGCATTCAGAATATAATAATATTTGTTGCCGAGCGGGATGAACAGGAACTTCTGTGCATTGGTGCCGTTGGCATCATAAAGCTGGACATTGGCCCCGCTCAGGGTACTTCCGTTTTTAATGTCGAGCGTACGCGTCGACAGGTCTGAAGAATTCGCCGCACCGACTGAAGTATGGATTGTATAGATACCTGCTTCAAGATCGTCCACCGTCGGATCCGCAACCGCCGTCATCGTCCACTTCTGCGCGTTCGTTCCGTTTCCTGTCCAGACCTGAACATTTCTGCCGTCTTGAGCGAGCGCACCGGAAAGATCAAGGACCATGCTGCTATAGGAAGTCATGATCGTATAAACGCCATCAGTTCCGGTCTGCAGGATTCGGAACTTCTGAGCCGCTGTTCCGTTTGATTCATACTGCTGAACATTTGTCCCGTCCGTGGTTCCTCTGCCGGCCACATCCAGTACCATGCTGGACATGGCATTCTTGAATGTGTAAAGATTATTGGCAGCATCGACCTTCGTAACCTTGAAGATCTGCATTTCGTCTTCATTCCAGCTGTGAATGTCCACATTTGCGAAATTATCTATGGAACCCTGACCATTGTTGACATCCAGCACGTATCCGGAATTGACATTGGAATGAATGACATAGTATCCGTCTGCAATGCCGGCATCGTCTCCGGCAGCCTGAAGAACCGGCTCTGCCGACGAAGAATTCAGTACGGTTTCGGATGCCGAATCTTTAATTGCCTGAATATAGGCCGGCATTCCGGATGTCTCATAAGAAACATCGGAATCTCCTGCGAAATTGCTGGCTTCCGCCTGAATGGCCTCCAGGACGCCTTCCGTACGGAAATAGAAGATATTCGAAGCAGCATCCAGTTCAAATGCACGTCCCGCGACCGAAGACGGTGCGGTATCAGTATCGAATGCGAAGGCTGCCGGATTGGCAAAGGACACAAATGCATCTTTGGCTATCGTCTGGACAGAAGACGGAATGACAACCGTCAGTAAATTCTTATTTCCGTAAAAAGCATTGGAGCGGACTGCCGTCGTGCCGTCCGGAATGACATAGCTGACACCATCAAGTCCCGACGGATACAGGACAAGTTCATTGCCGTCGGAAGCCTTGCTGAAGAGTACGCCGTCCTGAAGGAACAGGGAAGCATTTCCCGAATCCAGCGTGATGCTCTGAAGAGAAGAAAGCATGGAGCCGCTGCCGATACTCGTGAGCGTCGACGGAATCGTAAGCGTCTTTACAGAACCGAGTCCTGCAAATGCTCCGTCGGCAGCTGCCGTAACGGTGTAGGTATCACTTTGATAAGAAACGGTGGACGGGATGACCAGATCCGTCGGGTTCTGGGATCCGTCAACGGAATAGACCTCGGCCTCTGTCATCGACGTAACCAGATAGGTAATTCCGTCAGCGGAAAAGACCGTTCCCTCCGGCGTCAGCTCAGTATCATATCCTGATGCCGCGGCCGAGATCGAAGACTGTGTATCCGAAGCAGCTGCAGACGATGCAGATGCATCCGCATAAGCGGTTGCTGTCAGAAGGCTGACCGTCATGGCCGCCGTCAGGAGTATTGCCATTATTTTATTTCTCATCCTGTCCTCCTGTAAATCTATGAAATCGAAAGTCACTATAAATAAGATACTACCTTATAGTTTGAATTTCAACTCAAAAAGAACCTATTTCACATATTTGGTAAATATTTCATAATGCGACTGCTCATTTTATTACAGTCATCAGTAAAAGAAAAAACCGGGAAATCTTTGGATTCAAAGATTTCTCGGCTTTTCCGAGTGCCCAGTTCCGGAATCGAACCAGAGACACGAGGATTTTCAGTCCTCTGCTCTACCAACTGAGCTAACTGGGCTTTCTACGAACGATTGGGTTCGCGGGAGTAGCGGGGACAGGATTTGAACCTGTGACCTCCGGGTTATGAGCCCGACGAGCTTCCAGACTGCTCTACCCCGCGGTAATAAAACACAATGGAAATGAACCATTGACTGGATGGGGAAGGATTCGAACCTTCGAAGGCATCGCCAGCAGATTTACAGTCTGTCCCCTTTGGCCACTCGGGAACCCATCCATAAGCCTTATGAAATTATAAAGCTCAGAGCCGATGAGCGGACTTGAACCGTTAACCTGCTGATTACAGATCAGCTGCTCTGCCAATTGAGCCACATCGGCGTAAAAAAAGAAAATGGAAATCTTGTGTAGCTGATGGGGCCTACAGGGCTCGAACCTGTGACCCCCTGCTTGTAAGGCAGATGCTCTCCCAGCTGAGCTAAGACCCCATTTTTACTTTTACTGCAACGACCCAGAGGGGACTCGGACCCCTGACCTCCGCCGTGACAGGGCGGCGCTCTAACCAACTGAGCCACTGGGCCTTACCAGGTACGCACTTTGAAAACCGCATAAACATGTATCTCACACAAGAGCGCGGCACTTCCGTGCCTTGCTTTCTTTCTTGGTCAAGCCCTCGTCCGATTAGTAGCAGTCAGCTCCATGCCTTGCGGCACTTCCACCTCTGCCCTATCAACCTCTTCTTCTCAAAGGGGACTTACTCCCTTGTAGGGATGGGACATCTTGTCTTGAGGGGGGCTTCACGCTTAGATGCCTTCAGCGTTTATCCCTTCCCCGCACAGCTACCCGGTCATGGGCCTGGCGGCCCAGCCGGTGCACCGGAGGCGGGTCCGTCCCGGTCCTCTCGTACTAAGGACGGCTCCTCTCAAATGTCCTGCGCCCGCGCCGGATAGGGACCGAACTGTCTCACGACGTTCTGAACCCAGCTCGCGTACCGCTTTAATGGGCGAACAGCCCAACCCTTGGGACCTACTACAGCCCCAGGATGCGATGAGCCGACATCGAGGTGCCAAACCACTCCGTCGATGTGAACTCTTGGGAGTGATAAGCCTGTTATCCCCAGGGTAGCTTTTATCCGTTGAGCGATGGCAATCCCACTTTCTGCCACCGGATCACTAAGTCCTACTTTCGTACCTGCTCCACCCGTCGGTGTCGCAGTCAAGCCCGCTTCTGCCTTTGCGCTCTCCGGATGGTTTCCGTCCATCCTGAGCGGACCTTTGAGCGCCTCCGATACACTTTCGGAGGCGACCGCCCCAGTCAAACTCCCCGCCTGGCATTGTCCCGACTCCGGCTTACGGATATCGGTTAGAAACCCAGTGCCACAAGGGTGGTATCCCAACATCGGCTCCGGCAATCCCGAAAGATCGCCCTCGAAGCCTCCCGCCTATCCTGTGCAGGCGGTACCGGATCCCAGTGCCAGGCTGGAGTAAAGCTCCATGGGGTCTTTCCGTCCTGGCGCGGGTAGCCAGCATCTTCACTGGCACTTCAATTTCACCGGATGCATTGTCGAGACAGTGCTCAAATCATTACGCCTTTCGTGCGGGTCGGAACTTACCCGACAAGGAATTTCGCTACCTTAGGACCGTTATAGTTACGGCCGCCGTTTACTGGGGCTTGGATTCAGAGCTTCGCTTGCGCTAACCCCTCCTCGTAACCTTCCAGCACCGGGCAGGCGTCAGCCCATATACGTCGCCTTGCGGCTTTGCATAGACCTGTGTTTTTGCTAAACAGTTGCTTGAGCCTGTTCTCTGCGGCCACATTTCTGTGGCACCCCTTCTCCCGAAGTTACGGGGTCATTTTGCCGAGTTCCTTAACAATGCTTCTTCCGCCGGCCTTGGGCTCCTCGCCCTATCCACCTGTGTCGGTTTACGGTACGGGTACGGTGCGAACGATAGCGGCTTTTCTTGACGCGCGCCCCGCGCGCTTCCCTACTTGATTTCGGTCGTCTCGCGGCGGGTGGTCCCGGCACCGGGTTTTCCTGGTGCCCCCACGTTCCGCTTTCCCCCGGTATTCCA
>JALCKY010000003.1:145000-375901 GCA_022647575.1 Lachnospiraceae bacterium
ACGAATGATCGTACAGCAGTCATCCACCAGCATCTTCAGGTCGAAGGTCTCTGCGGCAAATTCCACCTTCCCGCTTTCCAGCCGGCTGATGTCGAGGATGTCGTTGATGAGGGAAAGAAGATGCATGGACGAGACACGTATTTTCTTCAGGCAGTCCGCCTGACGCGCCGCATCGGACGGATTCCGTTCCGCGATGTCCAGCATCCCGACGATGCCGTTGATCGGCGTACGGATATCATGGCTCATATGCGAAAGAAATTCTGTCTTTGCCTTATTTGCCGCATTGGCGGCATCCGTGGCCGCTTCCAGCTGCCGGTTCTGGTCGATGAGCTTCTTCATGGCCTTGTCATAAGCCATGCTCTGGAAGCGCATGATGAGACCCAGCGTAAAGGCCGCGATGAACATGCTCTGTGCCGCATCGATGAAAACGCCCGACCTGGACGGAAACTGCGTGATCCATTCCGGATAATAATAAGCCACCGTAAAGCAGCCGATGTACAGAAGGGTCTGTATCGCCGCGAGGATCAGGCAGAGTCTGCCGTCAATTAAAAGGAAGGTAAAGACGATGCCGATCACGAACCACGAAGGCATTCCTCCGTAAACGCCGCCGCCCGTAATGAACATGATCGGCAGAAGAACCATCGTAATCAGGGAAATGATGATGATCGAAGCTGCCTTCAGCCTGTCTTTGAAATTCGCCAGATAAAGACAGTACGCCAGCATCAGAATCGAGCAGAACACCACGGCATCCTGAATGGCCGGAAGTCCGTTTGCCAAAGAGACGCCGAACGAAATCAGTCCGCCGATCAGGCCGACCGTGGAAATGATATTAAAGAGCGTCAGCCGAAAGCTCAGCTGCGGACTGAAAAAGCGGTTGAACAGTTTCTTCATGGTGCACACTTTCCGGAAAATAACTGTCGTCTTCCCTCAGTCACCTGACAGCTTTCATGCGGAGCCGGACGTAATCGGCGTACCATTTCCCGTCGCGGAAAAGCTCCGGCTTTACGGCATCTTCCGCGTCATGGATAATGGCCGTCTTCTTGTCCTCATCCATTCCCGCAAACGGAGTCTGGTCGAACATTTCCACCCATTCCTCAAAGCCGTCCTCGCCTTCCAGTTCCGTCGGACGCGGGAAAAGATAAGCCTCCGTCACCGTGAACCCATGGCTCTCCAGCTTTGCGGAATACTCTCCGATCTTCGGGAAATAAAACGGCATTATATAGGTAAGCCCGCGCTTCTCAAACTGTTCCTTCAGCGCAGCGTGGATGACGGCATTATTTCCGAAGCCGCCCATCTCGAAGACAAACTGGCCGCCTTCCTCCAGGCATCTGTAAACGCAGTCCATCATCGCATCCTGCTTATCCGCATCGATCCAGTGAAAGACCGCATTGGAAATGACCGCCGACACCGGCTCCTTCAGTGCGAAATCCGACGCGTCCGCCTGAATGAATTCCAGATCCTTGTGGTTCTCCCTGGCAAGCTCCAGCATTTCCGGCGAGGCGTCGAGGCCGATGGCATGCATCCCCGCCCTTTCCAGCTCGCCCGTCAGCGAACCGTTCCCGCAGCCCAGGTCGAGCACGCGCATATGCCGCTTCACTTCGATCATCTTCACAAGATCCGAACCGAACTTCGGGACAAATGAAAAACTGCTCGCATACTTTCCTGCATTCCATTTGATATTCATAGGAAGTCCTCCGTCATTCATCCGGACTGCTGCCGGAAATAAATCTGCACTATGAAGCATTCATTTTTTTCATTATACATGAAATATTACCTGTTGTCCAAATTGGGAAGCGTCTTGCCCTCTTTGCCTGCAGCATGGGAGGCAATTCGGAAAAATGCCTTACGTCCATGAAGAATGAACTCCGTACGGATTCCGTCGCGGCTGAAATGGGGCTCATCGATCCGCTGCGGAAACAGTCGCCGGAAAATTCCGATAAAATTGCCCAGTTCTGCAGGGATCTTACGGACTGAAGATCAGCCAGAGAATTCCGTAGACGATCGGCTGGTGGACCATATACACGATCAGAGAATATCTTCCCAGGAAATTGAACGGCGCGAAAGAAAGATGCAGCCATTTCCTTCCGCATCCGGCACGGCCTGCGCAGCTTTCTGCGTTCCCCGTACCCGCCGTACATTCCTTATCCTTTTCTTCTGCATGCTTCTGATATGCCCTGCACAGGAAATATCCGGTGATGAACAGCAGCATCCACGGAAGCACGGAAAAATAATCAACAGAATAAAATCCCTGCTCCTGGAAACCGAGGAAGGTCATCGCGATGCCGTGGAAAAGCTGCTCCGGCCAGATGAAAAAGATATGGCCGAACAGGGCGCAGACCTGTGAATTCAGATGATAGAAAAGCAGGAACAGGAAAAAGCTGATGCCTGCTCCGGCAGACGGATTCATTTTCCGGAAAAGACGGTCGAGCGGAATCATGGCCAGCATCGAAGTCTCCGATGAGCGTCAGGATTCCGAAAATGATCGTATCCTCCGGCATGAAAACAACCGTGAAAAAAGTGATCAGGGCACCGCAGGCAAAAACCGTGAGGCCCCGTTTCAGCGGATGCCTCCCGAGCGGCCAGCAGATTCCCGAAAGCAGGATGAAGGTGCAGCAGATGCTCTTCTGCCACGCCTCGGCACCTGCTGAATCAAACCACGGCCACGGAACTCCGAAGGTCCGCACCAGATCCCACGTCGCATGATAGAGGATCATGCTGACAAGGGAGATTCCGCGGATCAGATCAAGTGTTTCAAGTCTTCTTTTCATACTGTCCCCGATAAAAAGCGTACCAGCACGTCGACGAGCTGAAGCGGGTCGATCGGCTTTGCTATGTGTTCGTTCATTCCTGCATCCAGGCATTTCCGGATATCCTCGGCAAAGGCATCCGCCGTCATGGCAATGATCGGCACGGTCTTCGCATCCGCCCTGTTCAGGCTGCGGATGATTTTCGTCGCTTCGTATCCGTTGACGTTCGGCATGCGGATATCCATCAGAATCACGTCGTAGGTTCCTTCTTCCGAAGAGGAGAACTTCTTCACGCCGTCGGCGCCGTCTCCTGCGATCTCGACAATCATGCTTTCATTTTCCAGAAGCTTCCGGATGATTTCCTGATTCATCGGATGGTCCTCGCAGACAAGCACGTGCTTATCCTTCAGGATTCCGCTGCTGAAATGTTCGCTGCGCGTCAGCTTCTCATTCTTCGGAAGCTGATCATTGGAAATGCAGTCGAAGCTGCCGTCCAGCAGGAAGGTGGTTCCCTTCCCCTCCTTGCTTTCCACGGAAATGGTTCCGCCCATGAGCTCCGCCATCTTTTTCACGATAGCCAGGCCCAGTCCGGTTCCTCTCTTGTCCGATGCGTCGTCACGGTTCTCCTGCGTAAACGGTTCGAACAGCACTTTCTGGAAATCCTCGCTCATGCCAACTCCGTTATCCGTGATTTCCATATGAATCTGCACCTTTCCGTCCGGAAGCATTTTCTGATGGAAGCGGAAAAGAATGGTCCCGCCTTCCGGCGTGTATTTCACGGCATTGGAAAAGAGATTGAAGATAATCTGGTTGCCCCGCAGGGAATCGATGAGCGGCGTATGATCCGGATCCGGCTGCAGGTCCCGTACAAAGCTGATGCCCTTGTTTTCACACAGCGGCACAATGACGGCATTCAGATAATTTACGAGCATGCCGAAGGTATAGGGCTCCGCTCTCAGTTCCACCCGGTTGCTTTCCACCTTCGACATGTCGAGGATGTCGTTGACCAGTCCCAGAAGGAATTTGGAGGAAGTATCGATCTTGGCCAGATATTCTTTGGTTGCCGGCGGATTGTCTTCTTTGTTTGCAAAAAAGGTCATGCCGATAATCCCGTTGAGCGGGGTACGGATATCGTGACTCATGCGGGAAAGGAATTCCGTCTTTGCCGCGGTCGCCGCATTGGCATTGTCGAGTGCCTCCCGGAGCTTCAGCTGATGCTCCATTTCCTCATCGGCATTTTCAATGAAGGTAAAATAGCTGTGCGATTTCTCATACTCCCTGTCACGGATCGTGCGGATGGAATACCAGTGCTCATCCGTCATCTGCACCCGGACGAAGGCAGAGGAACTTTCACTGAGGGCTTCCGACACATTTTTCGGCAGAAGCGCCCGGACGAATTCCTGCCGGTACTCTTCCTTCACATGCTGCTCCGCATATTCCTGCAGTTTTTCTTCATTTCCGATGATGTTCTCCAGGATGCCGGTCATCCCCCGGACGGAATGAATATTCGTGTGCTTTCCGGTCACGGCATTTCCGATGAAGACCGCTTCGTAGTGATAGGCAATGGATTCCAGGACGTGGCGCTGCAGGACCGAAGCCCTGTTCATGCCGCTGATGACCTGCCGATTCTTGATGAAAATGATGCATTCCAGCGCGATCAGAAGAATCATGATCAGCATGGCCAGCAGAAGGTTCTTGACAAAGAAGGAAAGGAACGGCACAAGGATGACGTAGCAGTTGCCTTCGCCGTCAGATGAAGTATAAAGGTATTCTGCCTGCCCGCTGACAATCGCAAACCTCAGCTGTTCCTGTGCGTTCTTCGATGCGGCAAGGGCTTTCATCAGGCTTTCGGAAACGGCGCTGTCGGCCACCTGGACATTATGGCTGTAAAGAGTGCTGTCGGTGGCTGCCAGAATATATCCGTTTTTTTCATAGAGGAGGACGGACGCCCCGTCATAGGAAGCGTTCTTGTTGTTGATCAGGCTGCTGATTTCGCCGAGCTTCAGATCCAGGTCGAAGCTGACCTCGTCATTGTATTTCTGTGCAACCGTGATTTCAATGACCTGATCCGCACTGGGGGCATTGACCCCGAGATAGCTGACGTACGGAGGCACCAGGACCGGCTCCCCGCCTGCTTCCTGCGCCCGCTGATACCAGATGCGTTTCGTCGGATCATAATGGGAATAGTCGCCGTAGTCCCAGCTGCGGGCATAGCCGCCTTTATAGGTCAGGGCAATTCCGTCAAAAATATCTTCGCCGATGGCCTGCGTATATTTCTCATTGTTGGAGCGGAGATAAGCCTGCATCTCATCGAAGGAGATTCCTTCGTCGACTTTATCCCTGATCGGAATCGTCAGGGTTTTAAAGATGGAAATGTAATTCTGCTCCACCCTCGCATAATCCAGTTTGGTTTCTTCGGCGGTCTGCCGGCCTTCATTTTCCAGAGTTGCCAGTCCGGAGAAAACGAAAGCCACGCTGACGCCGATCGTCAGGATGATTTCAGCCGCCAGGATCAGCGGTGAATGGATTTTCGATTTTCGTTTCACGGAAGCTGCCATCCGTCGAGCCTTGTCCTCACAGGTAGATTTGAAATAAATATACCACAAACCGCTTCATTTGAGGATACCGGATGCATTTCTGACTGTCTTGATTCGGGCCGCCGATTGTTTTATACTGTTCCGCATGAAACCTTTTCAGATAAAAAAACCGCGCGGCCAGGTTTCCGATTCTCTGGTCC
Organism: Lachnospiraceae bacterium; assembly: GCA_022647575.1. Classification (GTDB taxonomy): domain Bacteria; phylum Bacillota; class Clostridia; order Lachnospirales; family Lachnospiraceae; genus Chordicoccus. The sequence continues at coordinate 150,485 of JALCKY010000003.1, forward strand.
TTGCCGTTTTCCTGACTGTTTCCGGCGGCCTGCAGGATGCCTATTCCTACATGATCCGCGGGAACGTCTTTGCGAACGCCCAGACCGGAAACATCGTCCTGATGAGCGCCCGTATTTTCAAGGGCGACATCCCGGGCATTATCCGCTACCTGGTTCCGCTGCTCTTTTTCGCTTTCGGCATTTTCATCTGCCAGCTGATCCGCATGTCTTTCCGCAGCCTCAGGCCCGTGCACTGGCGCCAGATCATCGTGGCTGCCGAAGTGATCCTGCTTTTCTTCGTCGGATTCATGCCTTCGGAAATGGACCTGATCGCGAACTCGATGATTTCCTTCTCCTGCGCCATGCAGGTTCAGGCCTTCCGCAAGCTCAACGGCAATTCCTATGCCACGACGATGTGCATCGGAAATATCCGCAGCGGTATGGAATCGCTGGCTGTCTGGTTCCGCCTGAAAAACCGCTCCGCTCTCCGGAAAGCTTTTCAGTACTTCAGCGTCATCCTGCTCTTCGCTTTCGGCGCCGGCATCGGCTCGGTACTGGTAAGGTATCTCGGCCAGTCAACCATCTGGGTTTCCTGTGCCCTGCTTTTCATCGGCTTTATCATCATGTTCATTAAGGAAGATCTCGAAGGCGAATCGGAGCAGCCCTGAATTCCGCATCCAGGTACCCTCTGAGGAAACGGCAGACCTGTGTCGCTTTTTCTTCATAGCCTTCATTTCCCCCGCAGAAAAGTTCCGCGGTAAAGATCCGGACGCCGAGCTTCTTCGCGGCATGGATGCTGCGCGGAAAATCGACCATTCCTTCTCCGTATTTCGTATAGCGGAAATCTCCCGGCACCATGTCCTTCAGATGCATCGCGAAAATTCTTCCCTGCCCGCACAGCAGATCTTCGGCTGCGCGCTCTGCATCCCCGTCATTGACATTGGCCGTGTTGGCGATGTCCGCATAGATTTTCAGATAGGGGGAATGAATCCGGTCCACGATGTCCGCCGCTTTTTTCACCGTATCGCAGAACGGCATCTCGGCATTTTCCAGACCGGCCGTCACGCCGTACTTCGCACAGATCTCCGCGGCCTTCGGAAGGTTCTCGAAAAATCTTTTCCGTGTCTCTTCCGTCGACGGCTCGCCGTAGACGTCGTAGCCGTTGATGAGAATGATGCGGCTGCCCAGGTCCCGCGCCAGTTCCGCGCTCTTTTCCAGTACATCGAACGCTTCCTGATTTTTTGCGCGGTCGGGAAGTCCGAGGGGTGTACGGCGGAGGAGGCTTAAGGAAAAAGTCGTGAAGGGCAGATTCATTTCCCAGGAAATGTCCCTCCAGCGCTTCCGCTCATCCCGGCTCCAGTCCAGCCGTGCCGCCCGCTCCGCGTTGAGGTCCACGCAGAATTCCAGATGATCGTAGCCGCAGCGTTTGGCGATTGCCATCTTCCGGTCCAGCGGCAGGGAATCGGGAACCGCTTTTTCATACATCCCCAGATCGTATTCAGACATTCTTCAGAGTCCTTGTCGTCTCGTGCATCCAGTCTCCGCACTCTTCATAAGCCTTGGCATACTGTGCGAAGATCTTCTGGTATTTCTCATGGTTCTCCGGATCCGGCCTGACTTCCTTGGCATAATGGACCATGCTTCCGGCCGCTTCGGGAATGCTTCCGAATTTCCCGGCCGCATAGGCCGCCAGGATTGCGGAGCCGAGCACGCAGCTCTGCGGATTCGACGGCACATGGATCACGACGTTGCTGACGTCCGCGTGGATCTGCATGAAGAGATCGCTGTTCGTCGTCCCGCCGCCCATGTAGATGTCGTTCACTTCATAGCCGTCATCGCGGAAGGAGCGGAAGACATTTTCCGTTCCGAAGGCGACGCCTTCCATGATGGCGCGGAAAAGATGCGCCTGCGTATGTTCCAGCGAAAGCCCGTAGATCATGCCGCGGATCTGCGAATCGGTGTACGGCGTGCGGTTGCCCTGCCACCAGTCGAGCACGATCAGTCCGTCCGCCCCCGGCTCGATTTTCGCCGCTTCTTCATTGAGCGTCCGGTAAGCATTTCCGCCGTTGCTTTCCAGATCTTTGCAGAAATTGTTCTTGAACCATTTCACGATGGAGCCCGAAGAGGTCTGCCCGCCTTCGACGACGCCCAGGCCTTTCAGGACGCAGTCAGGAAACGGTCCGAAATAGCTTCTTTTGGAATAGTGATACTGATCGGTCAGGCACATGATGAGATGCGAAGATCCCGTAATCAGGGCAACCTTGCCGGCATCCGTCGCGCCCAGGCCGAGGATTCCGATGTAGGCATCGGTGCCGCCCTGCGCGACCAGCGTGTTTTCGGAAAGCCCGAGGAATTCCGCCGCCTCCGGGGAAATGTTTCCGAGGCTGTCGCCGATGCTGTGCATTTCTTCCGGGAACTTATCGAGGACGTCTTCCAGTCCGATCTTTTCATAAAGGGATCTCTGGAATCCGCCGTTCCGCGAATCGTAATACCAGCGGATCGCCGTCTCGGAAAGATTCGCGGTCCATTTCCCGGTCAGCTTGTAGGTGATCCAGTCCGCGCACTCGCAGACCACGTCCGCCTGATCGTAAAGGTCCCGTTCATTCCGCTTGAGCCAGAGAGCCTTGCACGGCATCCATTCCGCCGATACATTTCCATAGCCGTTGAATTTCAGAGCATCGTCTTTGGTATTTTTAATATCCTCCGCTTCCTTTGAAGCGCGCACATCCATCCACATCACGCAGTCTCTCAGCGGCGTGCCGTCCTTCCTGCACAGCATGACTGAGCAGCAGGTCACATCGTAGGAAAGGGCAATGATCTCGCTTTTATCGATGCCGGCTTTCCGAACGGCCTCAGCCGTCGCCTCGGCGAAAGCCTTCCACCAGTCGTCCGGTTTCTGCTCCGCCCAGCCGGAGTGCCGGTAGAAAGTTTCATACTCCGTTGAGGCAAAGGCGATTTCATTTCCCTGAAAATCATAGATGCCCGCGCGCAGCCCGCCGGTTCCGAGATCGTATCCGATTACATATTCCGCCATGATCTTTCCTCCTGCATGATTCGTTACGGATAAATGTCAAATGTGAATTTATTTTTCTTAAATTGTCAATTGACATATTCGTTATAGCATACTATGATTCATTTGAAAAGAACTTTTTAGCCGACTGCACCACAGGAGAAGACGGATATGTATACGACAGAAGATCTGATCAGAATTGCCGAGCTTTACTATATCAACGGGATGTCGCAGCAGGACATCGCCGACCTGACGCATCAGTCGCGCACGAATATTTCGCGGCTTCTGAAAATCTGCGTCGAAGAGGGAATCATCGAATTCCGCATCAAGGTCCCCACGAAAAAACGCGCCCAGCTGGCAGCCGAAATGGAGAAGAAATTCGGCCTGATGAAGGTCATCATCGTTCCTTCGGGCGGGTCGCTGAGCCAGCTGAAAGGCCGGGCAGCCATCGAGACCTGTGAGTATCTCAAGGAGAATCTGCACAGCGGCATGCTGATCGGTCTGGCCTGGGGCACGATGATTTACGAAATCGTCAGCCGCTTCACTTCCTCCGTTCCCTACCGGATCGACGTCATCCAGTGCCTCGGCGGAACGGTTGCCTCGTCTCCTGCCTCTGACGGACAGCTGCTGACGAAAATGCTGGAAAACAATTTCACCGGCACGGCTTACTCCCTGAATGCCCCGATGATCGTCTCGTCGAAGAACACGAAGGACGTGCTTCTGACCGAGCCGATGCTGAAGGAGCATTTCCGGAAAATGGCCCAGGCGGACATCGCGCTGCTCGGCATCGGAAGCAACGAAAGCTCCTCTTCCCTGATCTGCTCCGGGAACCTGAGCCGGAAGGAAATCAGTTCTCTCCTCAGCAGCAATGTCTGTGCGGATATCTGCGGCACCGGAATCGACATCAACGGAGCTGTCTGCGATACCGTCCTCAACGGGCGTGTCATTGCCATCGACATGGACACCCTGAAAAAGATTCCGCTCCGCATCGGCTCCGCGGTCGGAAAAAATAAAGTCAAGCCGATTCTGGCCGTTCTTCGCGGTCACTACATCAACGTCCTGATTACGGACGAAGATACGGCATCAGAAGTTTTAAAAGGATAACGGAGGAAAAAAAATGAACGTATCATCAAAGGAACTGTTTCGGATCGCACGGAAAAAGAATTTTGCCTATCCCGCGTTCAACTACATCGACCAGCTTTCGGCCGACGCCATCGTCAGAGAAGCCGAGAAGCTGAACGTCCCGGTCTTTCTCTGCTTTGCGGAAGTTCTGAAGGAATTCATCGAGCCCGCGGATGCATTTGAAATCGGACGCTACTATGCCGAAAAGGCAAAGGTGCCGGTCGTGCTTCATCTGGACCACGGCACCACGAAATCGCTGATCTTCGATGCCATCGACAGCGGCTTCAAATCCGTCATGATCGATGCCTCTTCCGATCCTTTTGAGGAAAATGTCCGCAGGACCAGGGAAGTCGTGGAATATGCGCACCTGCGCGGCGCCGTCGTCGAAGCGGAAATCGGCCACGTCGGAACCGGCAGCGATTACAATGCGGCAGGCGATGCCGGCCATGTCTATACGACGGTCGAAGAAGCAAAGAAGTTCGTCGAAGCGACAGACGTCGATTCGCTGGCCGTTTCCATCGGAACGGCGCACGGTGCCTACAAAGGCACGCCGCACATCGACTTCGAACGTCTGTCTGAAATCCGCGCCGCGATCGACACGCCGCTCGTTCTGCACGGCGGCTCTTCTTCCGGCGATGAGAACCTGAAGAGGTGCGCGACCGGCGGCATCAGCAAAATCAACATTTACACGGATCTGTTCGCCTCTGCCTACGAAAAGGCGATGGCTTCCAAGCCGAAGGATTATCACGAACTCCGCGACGTCCAGAGGGAAGGCCTGACGGAATGTCTGGACCGCTATTTCCATGTCTTTGAAACCGTCCGGTATGCGGAGGGAAAAGTATGAGGCAGATTAAAGCACCGTTCCTGATCGTCAATCCCAAGTCCTATCTCTATGGGGAAAAAAGCCTGCAGCTGGCACTCGCGGCTGACAGGGCTGCCGAGCAGTACGGCATCGATATATTTTTTACCTGTCCGTATTCCGACCTGCGCCTGATCAAAGAGCACACGAAGCATCTGATCCTGACCGCGCAGCACATGGATTCCCTCGTGCCGGGACGCGGCATGGGCTATGTCCTTCCGGAAGCGCTCCGCGACGCAGGGGTGGAAGCCGTCTTTCTCAACCATGCCGAACATCCTCTGACCGTCAATGAACTTTATAAAACCATGAAGCGGGCAGAGGAAATGGGCATTGCCACCATCGTCTGCGCGGATTCCGTCGCCGAAGGCATCGCCCTTTCCCGGCTGCATCCGACCGTTATCCTCTGCGAGCCGACCGATCTCATCGGCGTCGGCAGAATTGCAGACGACAGCTACATCACGGATGCGACCGAAAAGATCCGCCGGGAGAGCCCCGACGTTCTTGTCGTCATCGCTTCCAGCATCACGACCGCGGACGATGTCCGCAAGGTCATCCGCATGGGAGCCGACGGAACCGGCGCCACCAGCGGAATCATCAAGGCACCGGATCCGGCACAGCGCGTCATGGAAATGGTCGCTGCCGCCGCTGAATTCAAAAAAGGAGAACCGGAAAAATGAAAATGTTCAAGCAGCAGATCGAGCTTCACTCGCACGGCGGGAGTCCCACCTACATCAACATCACCGAACAGGTAAAGAAAGCAATCGCGGAGAGCGGAATCTCGGACGGCGTATGCTTCGTCATTTCCCCGCATACGACCTGCTCCGTATTCTATGAGGAATATGTCCACGACAGGACGGAAGACGGCGACGAATTCCTTCAGGCCGACCTGAACGATGCGCTCCGTAAAATCCTTCCGGACCATAAGAGTGCGGACGACTACCGCTATCCCGGCGACGAGCATTTCAAGGCCGTCTCCGAATGGCCGGAAGCGGCGGACTATCTGCCGACCGGCACGAAGAAAGACCTCTTCAACGGTGATGCCCATCTGCGCGCAACACTGATCGGCTCCTCGCAGACATTCGATGTCTCGGACGGGAAGCTGGGCGTCGGAAAAACCGGCTATGTTTATTTCGTGGATTTTGATACGACGCATCCCCGTACGCGGAAATGCAAAATCACCGTCATGGGTGAATAAGAAAGAAAAAGAACCGGCACCCCCCCGTCCCCGTGGTTCCAGGAACCACGGGGACGGGGGTGCCGGTTCTTTTTCTTTTTCCTTTTATTCGTCCCAGCCTTCGAAGAAACGGATATGGACTCCGATGTTGCGGGCAATCTCGCCCTTCTTCAGTTCCATGTCCGCAATTTCCGTATGGGGCGGAAGCTGCGGATCCTCCTCATCCAGTTCGAGAAGGATCCAGTCGTTTTCCGCCAGGATGGCATTCCGGATTGCATCATCCAGGGAATACCCCGTCACTTCGATTCCGTCCAGATCCGGGAAATAACCTTTGTAGCAATCTTTCTTTACTTTCTTAAATACCGCAGGGTAAGAAAACTGCATTTCTTCAAACCTCTTCCGTCAAGATTCCGTCTATCCTGTCATTTATCCCGCAAACAGATCGTTGAGCCCTTCGGTCATCGTCGGATGCGTATAGATGCTGTCCCTGAGAACGGTGTAGGGAATTCCCTGGTCAATCGCCAGCTTCAGCAGGTTGATGATTTCATAGGATTCCTCGCAGAACAGATGCGCTCCGAGGATCTTCCCGGTTTTCTCATCGACCACGGCCTTCAGAAGGCCCGCGGGCTTCCGGAGGACCTGCGCCTTGGGAATGGCTGCTGCCGGCAGCTTAAAGATCTTCACCTGATAGCCTTTGTCGAGAGCTTCCTTTTCGGTCATGCCGACGCGTGAGAACGGCGGATCCAGGAAGACGCTGTACGGAACCGCGCCGCGGTTTTCCGTGCTCCTTGCTCCGTCTCCAGAACCTGCGATTTCACGATCCGGAAATCATCAAGGGAAATGTACGTGAACTGCAGCCCGCCGACGATGTCTCCCATCGCCCAGATATTGTCTGCCGTCGTTTTCAGGCCGGCATCCACCTTTACGGCTCCGCGCTCGGTCAGTTCAACGCCTGCGGCCTCCGGATTCAGGTCTTCCGTATTCGGACGTCTGCCCGTCGCCACGAGAATCGCATCCGAGTAGATTTCCTCGGTATCCGGCTCAGCCCCTTCTTCACCGGCGATCTCCACGGTCATGACTGCCTGTCCGCCGCGGTCCTCGGCTTTAAGAATCTTCGTCGATTTCAGGATTTCGATGCCCCGGTCTTCCAGGCTCTTTTCAACCGCATCCGCAATCTCCGAGTCTTCCCTCGGCAGGAACTGCGCGCCGTCCTGGACAACCGTGACGTGCGAACCGAAGTTTGCGTACATGGATGCAAATTCCATGCCGATGTATCCGCCGCCGATGATCGTCAGGTAATGCGGAAGCTTTTTCTGGTCCAGCAGTTCCTCGCTCACGAAAGCGTATCTGCTTTCGGCCAGTCCCGGAATCGGAGGCACGAACGGTCTTGCGCCGGTATTGATGAAAATCTTTCCGGCTTCGATTTCCTCTTCTTTTCCGTCAGCCATCTTCACTTTAACATGCGTGCTGTCGGCAAATGAACCCGTCCCGTTCAGGACGGTCACATTTCCGTTATCCGCCAGCTTGTGATAATTCTTTCCCCGGAGCATTTCCGTCAGACGGTCTTTTTCTTCAATCGCCTTTTCATAGCGCTCCGACTTCTCCTTGAAGCTTCCGCCCTGCGCTGCCGAAAGCGCGGCGCTGTGAACAAGAGACTTTGTCGGAATGCAGGCGACGTTGATGCAGGTTCCGCCGTACATCCTGTCCGATTTCTCAATCATGACAACCGTCTTTCCGCTTCCTGCAAGGGCTCCTGCGATTGTCTTGCCGCCTTTTCCGAATCCGATGACGGCTGCATCTGCCTTAATCATACTGGCTCCTTCTCCCGTTCTCCGACGGGCAGTCGTGTCTGTTATCCTGCAGCAGTTTCATTTCCCGAATACATATCTTAAAAATGACACGGATCCTGCCGCGTCTGCGTCGAGCTTTGCCTCGTCCGCTCCGCCGCTCAGGTCGCGCCAGACCTTGATGTCCGAACCGATGCCTCCGCCCGACTGAACAAACGGTTCCATGACGACCGGCCCGTCGTAGCCGATGTCCTTCAGGGCCCGGCCGATTTCAAACCAGTCAAGGGTTCCCTTGCCGGGCACTTTGCGATTGTTTTCTCCCACATGGAAATGACCCAGCTTTTCTCCGGCGGTCCGGATCGCATCCGGCATGCTGTCCTCTTCGATATTCATGTGGAACGTATCCAGCATGCATTTCACGGCAGGCACGTCGACCTCATCCACGAAGCGACGGCACTCCTCAGCCGTGTTGATCAGGTATCCTTCAAAACGGTTGAGCGTTTCCAGGCAGTAGTCGATGCCGAGATCCCCGGCAATTTTTCCGACCCGGCGGACATTGGCGATGCTCCGTGCACGGTCCCCTGCCTTGTCGATCGGTCTGCTGTAATCGACCGGCCAGTAGGAGTAAATGCCGCCGCCGATCGTATGCACGCCGAGGAGGTTCAGCTTCTTCAGAAGATCCGTGTAGAAAGAGACCGCATACTCCGACACGGCCGGATCCGCTGATGCCAGATTCTCCGAAGCACCCGGTCCGTATCCGGCAGTCAGGATGACTCCCGCATCTTCCGCCTGCTTCTTCATTTCCAGAATTTTCTCATCCGAAATATCTTTCAGCATCGCACAGGAGATTTCCAGGATATCAAATCCCAGATCCCTGACCCGGCGGATGTACTTCGACTGATTGACATTCCATTCTTTTTCCCAATAGGCGAAATAGATTCCGTACTTCATAGAATGCTCCTTTCTCCCTCAGAAGTAAATTATAGCATAAAACAGCGTCCGTCTGACAAGAATGAAAGACGGACGCACATTTTTTTACCAATGGCCGTTCAGCGCCTGCCGCCGGAATAGCTCTTCTCGAATTCATTGAGGATCTGCGCGGTCAGCTGCTGCCGCGGAATCTCTTTCCCTGCCTCCAGACGCAGGGAGGTAAACGGAACGTTTCCTGCCGGCGGCAGGCCGTCCTTCTCCTCGTTGACCAGGATTCCGATGCCCAGGATCATGAAGCGGATGCGGTCCAGTTCCCCGGCTGTCTCCGTCAGGATTCCGCAGACTTTCTTCCCCCCGATGAAAACATCATCCGGTGCCCGGACTTCCACTTCCGGCACGTACGTCCCAAGCACTTTCCCGATCGTCCGGCAGGCTTTCGAAGCGATGGCCGCACTTTCGGAAAGCGGTGCATCCGGCCGCAGGATCAGGGACATCAGGATGCTCTTTCCCTTCTCCGAAGCCCAGCTGCCTCCCGTGCGTCCCCTGCCTCCGGTCTGTTCCTCGGCTATCACGACAGTGCCCTCCGGTTCGCCTCTGTTCGCCAGTTTTTTTGCCTCATCATTCGTGGAAACGGTCGTGTTATAATGGTCAATTTTTTGCCCAATCGTATCCGTTTTCAGATACGGCCGGATCTCTTCGGAAATGAGAAGATCCGGACTGTAAAGCAGACGGTATCCTTTCTTGGATACCGCCTCAAACTGATAGCCTTCGCTTTCCAGCTGCTTCACATACTTCCAGACCGCTGCCCTGGTAATGCCGAGCTGCCGGCTGATATCCTCGCCGGACACGAAGCTGTCCGGCCTTTCCCGGAGCAGGCCCAGAATGGCATCCTTCGTCATCCTCTTCATTCCTCCGGACTCTGAAGATAATCCTGATACGGAACTACCTTAACCCCTTTCAGGCCCAGCCAGGACATCGCTTCCCGGACACAGGCACTGCAGTCGCCTTTGACGATCGGGAAATGATGCTGGAATCTCCGGACCAGTACCGTATTCAGGAAATCCAGCGAAGAGACGCTCTGCCCGCCGATTTTCAGATCGCCGGTCCACGCACGGGAGCCCCGGAAGCTCGGCTTGTCATAGTCAATGAATTTTCCGGTCGCTTCAAACATCCTGTCGCTCTCTCCGGTCAGTCTGGCAATCGTAACAGGTCCGGGATCCATGATCATGTCGCGCACGACGCCTGTGCCGCCCGGCTCTTTCTCATCCTTGTCATGCGCCGAGCCGGAATAATTGAGCCCGTAGCAGAATCCGTTCTTTTCCGAGAATCTCCTGCTGGCCGGTCCGCAGTGCCAGAGCAGGACCGTATCATCCTTCTGGTCGAACGCAGACAGGTCCATGAGCGTCGGGATATCGTCCGATAAATATTTCAGGAAAAGCATGCTGATGGCGGATGTCAGGTCTCCTTCGCAGGCGGTAACGGTTCCTTCGTCATTCAGTTCGCCGATGACCGCACAGCTGCTGAACAGGAAGTCATCCTGAAATTTCGGCCAGCAGCTTACGGCAACGGCATCATAGCCGTTCTCCTTCACGAACTGTTCATAGGCAATGGTAAAGCGCGCATTGAGATTCATCATCTTTCTCGCAGTGGGATGAAGGAATCCGCCGCCGAGACGGGCTTCCTTTTCCGCACGTGCTTCCGCGTCCTTATCCGGGACGGCCAGCGCCGCTTTCTTCAGCTCATCGTATTCGTGCAGGCGGCTGATCTTCATGCCGTCAAAAAGACGGATCAGGTTCCGCTCGTCATCGTAAAGGTCGTCAAAGCCGGGAGCGATGCCGCCGACCAGCGCAACGCTCGAATGCTCCATTTTCTTAATGGCCTTCAGCGTACGGACCGTGATGCGGAAACGCTCAAGAAAGAGCGGATCGTCGGCCGTGCCGAAGAACCATTTAAAAGACTTGTGATAATCCTTCAGGTAATGTCCGATAATCGCGGAATACATATGGATGCCGCACAGGGAATTGAACGGCATCGCTCCGTCCTCCGCACCTTCGGGGATTGCCCAAAGGCCGAGTCTTGCATCTTTGGTCCTGGCAAAAACCGGCGCCAGAAAACCTGCCGAAAAAGAGGTCGTCTGCAGCAGGACGAAATCGACCTTCTCCTCTTCCAGTGCCTTCCGTGCCGCATATCCGTCTTCCGCGTTAATGACGGTTTTCTTATAAACATAGAGTTCGAAATCCCATTCCTCTGCCAGTTTCCTGACCTTACGGGTTGCCCTGCGGAAAGCACTTTCCTTGTCGCCCGGGAAGCTGAGCTGCGAGCTTCCGACCAGTCCGACTTTAAACGTCATCTTTTCCATTCTGTTCTCCTTCTGAAACTCCTCTTCAGTCTTTTGCCGGCGGATACTCGTTGCACAGCAGACGGTACGGCGGCTCATCCTCCTCGATGGTCGGGAAGCGTGCCGGCATGTCGAGGAAACGGTTGTCCGTATTGTCATCGTTGCATTTCGAAACTTCTCCGATCAGTGCCGGCTCCCCGGTGACCGTGAATTCATGGTAATAATACGGATAAAGCGTCAGCGACTGTCCCGGTGCGATCACGATGTCCGACCCGGCCGGCACCGTATAGCAGCGTCCGTCCGAAAATACCTTCACGTCCGTCGTATCCAGCTGCTCGTCCTTCGTCGCGTTCCACAGCCGGAAAATGACATTTCCGCCGCCCCGGTTGATAATGTCTTCCATCTTGTTCCAGTGGAAATGATTCGGCGAAATCTGTCCGGGAAGCGTCATCATGATCTTTTCGGCATAGCTTTTCGTATACTTCGGGTTCCTGACATTTCCATTCCTCAGCGTAATCAGGGAAAGTCCCGTCTTCGCGAAATCGCCGAGACCGTAATCCGTAATGTCCCAGCCCAGCATGTTGTCGCGGATCTCGTCGTACTCATGTCCCTTGGTCTGCCATTCTTCCGGCGTGAAGGAACAGAAAGGCGGCAGCGCAAACCGGTATTCCTGAAGCCGGGCTTCGAACCCTTTAATGACGGCATTGATTTCCGAACGTTTCATTTTCTTTCCTCCGATTTTCCTGTTCTGTGATTTTGCTGTTCCGTGATTTTCCCTGTTCTGTGATTTTTCCTGTTCCGTGATTTTTCCTGTTCCGTGATTATTCCATATTCGCGTGATACTGCCACAGCGACTTCATATCCAGATGCTTCTCATCGATGATCATCTTTGCGAGGATGTCTCCGACCAGAAGCAGCGACTGGTCAAACAGCGTGGTCATCGGCTGGCAGGAATCGATTTCATCCTCCAGGTAGAGCTTCGTACGGACCGGGATGCGCACCAGGTAATCCGCATAGTCATCGACCGGACTGTTCACGGCAGATCCGATGTGGGCAATCCTGCAGCCTACGGTCTCCCTTGCCTTTTTGGCAATGGCCAGCGGAAAAAGGGTCGTCCCGGATCCGGAGCCGACAATCAGCAGATCCTCCGGATTCAGATGAGGCTCCGTGATATCGCCGACGCAGTGTGCCCTGATTCCCAGATGGGAAAACCTCTTGCAGATGCTTTCCAGGGAAAGCATGACGCGTCCCACGCCGACAAAAAACACCTGGTCGGCGGAAAGAATATCGTTTTTCAGCTTCTCCAGCGATGCCGGGTCGATGCTGTCCAGCGTGCGCGTCAGTTCCTTCAGCACGGCTGCTTCCGTCTCCTTGTATGCTGCTGCAAAATCCTGTTCCATCCTGTCTCCCTGCCTCTTTGCCGGATTTGAAGAATCCGGCTTTTATTTTTTCCGGATCTCCAGAAGCTTCTTCATGCTTCCCGGAATATCCTTCCGGTCGATGCAGGTGCTCCCGCAGACAAAAAGGTCGACGCACCCGCCGCCGTAGGCGGCAATATTTTCCGGCGAAACCCTGCCGTCGATTTCAATCTTCGTATCCAGTCCGCGGGCATCGATCAGCTTCCGAAGATCGCGGATTTTCCGGTCCGCATACGGAACCTGCTTCTCGCCTCTGACCTGGGCATAGCCCGGATTGATCAGCATCAGGAGGACCGTGTCGCATTTCTCCAGGACATACTCCAGCGTATCCAGCGGGGTTGCCGGCTTAAGGGCAATTCCCGCACGGACCCCCGCCGCATGGATCCGGTTTCAGCAGTCCGTCGATATGAGGTGCGGTTTTCCGCCTGAAAGACGATCTGCTGCACGCCGATGTCCAGCAGCTCATCCACGAAAAAATCCGGCTCCGTCACCATCACATGGCAGTCGAACGGCAGCTCCGTCTTTTCCCGCAGCTGCCGGACGGTATCCAGGCCGAGCGGCATGCTCGGGCTGAAATGTCCGTCAAGTATATCCACGTGCAGCATCTTCGCTCCGCTTCGTTCCAGCTCACGGACCTGTGATTCCAGGTTCGTCATGTCGAGCGTGATGAGCGACGGAGAAAGCATGATTCTTCTCTCAGGCATTTTCATTTTCCTCTTCCGCAAGCGCCTCTTCAATTTCACGGCGCGTCGGCAGCGAATCAATCGCTCCCATATGCTGGCAGCAGATGGTCCCGGAAGCACTGCCGTAGCGCATTGCCCTGCGCACGGTTTCCTCCGTCAGCTGCCCTGCGTGCTCAATTCCCTGAAGGCGGAGTCCCGAAAGGAAACCTCCCCAGAAAGCATCTCCTGCTCCCGTGGTATCGGCCGCATGCACTTTCTTTCCCTTCACCCGGATTTCCTTTCCTGCGAAATAAGCCAGTGAGCCTTCGCTTCCCAGCGTCTCGACCGTCACCGCGATCTTCTGCCGGGCCATGACTTCCGGAATCCTCTCCTCGCCGCCGAGCATCACGGCTTCCTCTTCCGATATCTTCAGCAGATCGACAAACGGCAGGATCTCAAAGACCGCATCGGCGCAGGCATCCCTGTCGTCATTCCACATCAGGTTCCGGTAATTGATATCGAAACTGACCATTTTCCCGTTCCGGGCACCCAGCATGAGTGCGCGCTTCGTCGCCTCCCGGGCAGGCTGCGCCGACAGGGAGCACGATCCGGCATGGACAAGGACGCTGTCACGGATGTCTTCTTCCTTCACGAATTCCGGTTCGATGAACATGTCCGCACCGGGCTTCCTTGCAAATGTGAAAGAACGGTCATTGTTCTCGTCCAGGCTTACGAACGCCATCGTCGTGACGGCTTTCGTGCAGTATGCCGGGTTGAGGATCCGGATGCCGTTCTCCTTCAGAGTCTTCATCAGGAAATGTCCGAAGTCATCTTCTCCCACGCTGCAGCATACACCGGCGGAGAATCCGTTCCGTGCCATCGCGATGGCTACATTTGCCGGAGCGCCTCCCGCATTGGCGATGTAGCTGCGCTTCTCTTTTCCGGGAATGAAATCAATCACGACTTCGCCGATTGCATAAAGATCCATGACGCCTCCTTATTCCGATTCCAGCGCATCAAACAGGGAATGTCCCAGGAAGATTTCGTAGATGCAGTTGCAGGCCGCGCCGAGCACGACTTCATCCTCTCCGAAACAGGCCTTCTTCACCGGAACTTCATGCCTGCTGCTGACAAATTTCTTCTCATTGATTTTTTCTTCGAGAAGCTGCAGGCACCAGTCCGGCCAGTAGACGCAGTCCTGTCCCAGAACGATCAGTTCAGGATTCAGCAGGTTGACCGTGCTGACTGCCGCAATGGACAGTTTTTCGATTGCCTCCCTGAAAATGTCCCGGACGGCGGCATCCTTTTCCATTCCGCAGAATTCCCTGTAGGAGGCATTCTTCTTTCCCGTTGCCCGCTGGAATTTCTGCAGAAGCACGGAAGAATTGACATAGAGTTCAATGCAGCCCTTCGCCCCGCACACGCAGCGGAGTCCGTTTTCATCAATGCTGACATGTCCGAATTCCGGCGAAAAACCGCCCGCGTTCCGGTACGGTCTGTTCTGCTCTACCATGCCGCATCCGATGCCCTCGTTGATTCCGATGAACAGGATGTCTTCACAGGCCGCCCGTTTCCGTACAGTTTTTCCGTCAGGACGGCGCTCTGGCTGTTGGTGTCAAAGCAGACCGGCAGGTGATAGCGTTCTTCAATGGCCTTCACAACGGCCACATTTTCAATGCCGTAGAAATAGTACGGGTGAAGAATCGTCCCGGTATTCAGGTCGACCGGACCGATTGATGAAAGTCCGATGGCCGGAACACGGTCTTCCTTATCCAGCAGGCTGTCGATCAGACGGAACACCTGACGGAGCAGCCCCGCTTCGCTGTACTCCCGGAGCACGGCTTTTTTCTTTTTCAGGACATGGAGGCTCAGATCGCACAGGACAGCCTCGACACCGGAGCGCACGATGGTCACGCCGAGAATCTTCGGCGCCTCCGGCGAAATTTCAAGCCCGATCGGTTTTACGCCCGACCGGGCTCAAATGATTGGTTTTGCGTTCGGAAATGAGTCCGGCTTCGATCAGCTCATTCACGATATTCGTGATGGTCATTTTCGTAAGCCCGGTGACGCGTGCCAGTTCGGCACGTGAAGAACAGTGTCCGGTGCCGATCATTCCGAGAACCAGTGCGCGGTTGCTCCGCCTGTAATCATCGCGGTTTCTACCCAGTCTGTTTTCTTCCCGAACCATCTTTATCCCCTCATATTAGTAAATTCAATTTACCCATAAAATACTATACCATTCGGGGAACCGGGTTGTCAACGGATGCTGTATTATTCAGCCTGATTTTTCTTTTTTGCGGACAGAAGATAGAGCGGAATGGCCGCCAGCTGTGCCAGGACGGAAATGCCGATCATGGCCGGAATGCTGATGTCATAGAGAACTCCGAGGAGCCAGCTTCCGAGGAACCAGAAAACGCCGAAAGAGCATTCAAAGATTCCGTAGCCTGTCGCACGGCTTGCCTTCGGCACCATGCTTGTGACGGCTGCCTTGAGGATGGACTCCTGCGCTCCCATTCCCACACCCCACAGGGCAATTCCCAGAAGCAGCAGAGGAACGGAATGGAAGGCAAAGACAAAAATCGCAAACGGCGCTGAAATGAGGGTCGACCAGACCAGGGCTTTGACGCCCTTCTTGTCGTACATCAGCCCGAAGAAGAGTGCCGCCACGGCATCCACCAGCATGGCTCCCGCATAGAGCAGGGGCAGCGTGCCGCTGCTGACCAGGGAAGACGTCTGCGACAGGCCGGATGCCAGGCTCATATAGGTTTTCGAGACGTGCATGATGACGATGGAATAATCGATGAAGCCGAAGGCAAACAGACTGATTCCGGCAATGTAGAAAATGAACTCTTTCTTCATTTTAAACGGAATGTATTCTTTCGGTTCCGGCTCAAAACGCTCCGGATTGGGGAACCGGAATTTCGTGAAGAGAAGCAGGATGATGGTAATGGCTCCGGGAATCGCCAGGACCGCAAAGCAGAACGAATAGATTTCAAACGTTGTGCCTTCCGTCTTAAAAAGCATGACGAGATACAGCAGGACCGGTCCCAGAAATGCTCCGAACTGGTCCAGCACTTCCTGGATGCCGAAGCTCTTCCCGACCCCTTCCTGCGTCGCGGCAAAGGACATGATCGTGTCCTTGGCCGGTTTCTTGATGGCTTTTCCCATCCTCTGGATGACCAGCAGGAAACAGGCCATGATCCATCCGTGCTCCCCGACCAGAGCCAGGGCCGGCACTGCCAGCACGTCAAGGATATAGCCGGCTATCGTCATCGGCCAGTACATTTTCGTGCGGTCGGTGATTTTTCCGAAAACATAGCGCATCGAATAGCCGATCAGTTCTCCGAGTCCGGAAATAAACCCGATCGTGCCTGCGGAAGCCCCCAGCAGAGACAGATAGGCGCCCCGGATGCTGGAGGCTCCCTCATGCGTCATATCAGAAAATAAGCTGACGATGCCGAACAGAATGATAAAGACCATTGCCTGGGAAAGCTTTTTCTTGTTCTTCATTTTCAGTCTGTACCTTCACTGTAATGTATTTCTGCAAAGTATTTCTGCAGCATATTTCCGCAATGATTTTCCGTATTTCTCCGCTGCATCTTCAGGATACCGCTGCACGGATTCCTGCTTCAAAGCCTTCGACAGAGAGAACTTCCCCGTCGTGAAGCTCTCCTTCCCGGACGCTGATCTTTCTGCATGCTTCCGTAAATTCCCGGAGCCTCTTCAGCTCGACCGGAGCCGTTGACTTCACCGGAATCAGGTTCCCGGCGGAGTCCTTGATCGTCGTCGTGACGGTACGCATCGGACTGATCATTTCCTGCTTCGCAAATAAGATTCCTCTTCCGCATTTGTTACCGCTGACGGTAACATTTCCCGAAGCATCCGTTTCTGCCGTCAGACGGCAGCCGCGCGGACAGTTGATGCAGAACATTTCCTTCTCGTCCGGAATTCCCTTTTCGACCGCATCATTTTTCTTCTCGTCGTACGCTTCCGGCGTTTTCCCGAGCACATAAGCTGCCGCATTCTTTCCGGCCAGGACGCCTTCGCCGGTCACATAATCGGCAAGGTCGTGTACCTTCCGCGAATTGCCGCAGGAGAAAATGCCCGGCCGGTTCGTCTGCAGAAAGGCATCCGTAATAACGTTATTGGTTCTGTCTTCCAGCGCAATGCCGGCTTCCCGGGCCACCTCATTTTCGGGGATCAGCCCGACCGAAAGGATGAGCAGGTCGCAGGGAATCTCATATTCGGTTCCCGGAATAGGCGTTCCCTTTTCATCGACCTTTGCCGCCACGATTGAGGAGAGGCGGTTCCGACCCTTGATTTCAACGACCGTTTCCCGGATGCGCACGGGGATCCGGAAGTCCTGCAGGCACTGCCGGATGTTTCTGGAGAGCCCGCCTGAAAACGGATTGAGTTCCAGCACGGCGCTGACTTCGGCACCCTCCAGGGTAAGACGCCTGGCCATGATCAGTCCGATATCGCCGGAGCCCAGGATGACCGCCTTCCTTCCCGGAAGGATGTTGTGGATATTGATCAGCTTCTGGACAGCCCCGGCCGTCAGGATTCCCGCCGGTCTTTCGCCCGGAATTGCCAGGGCTCCCCTTGTCCTCTCACGGCAGCCGGTTGCCAGAACGATGCTTTTCGCGGTGACTTTTTCCAGACCCTTCGGGGACTGGAGGTGCACGGTCTTCTCGCCGTTTTCAAAGGTAATGGCCGTCGCGATCGTGTCGGTCATGATTTCGATTTCCGGAGAAGCCGCTTCCTGAAGACTCCGTCCGGCGTATTCCGGACCGGTCAGCGCATCGTGATAGCGGACCAGCCCGAACCCGTCGTGGATGCACTGGTTCAGGATTCCGCCGGCACGGAAATCGCGCTCGACCACCAGAATGTCCTTCAGTCCGGCATCCCTTGCTCCGCAGGCTGCGCCGAGGCCGCCCGGGCCCCCTCCGATGACAATCAGCTCTCTCATTTTACATACCCCGCAAAAAGGCTGGAGCCTTCTTCCCTCAGGAGAATATCCTCCGGCCTGTATCCGTATTCATGGATCAGGATCTCGGCAATGCGCGCCAGGCAGTAGCCGCCCTGGCAGCGTCCCGTCGTGCAGCGTGTTCGGTTCTTGATGCCCGAAAGCGTCACCGTATGCAGCGGATTCTCAATCGCGTCCAGGACTTCCTGCCGCGTCACTTTCTCACAGCGGCAGACCACTTCGCCGTAGGCCGGATTCTTCCGGATCAGCTCCTGCTGCTCTTCTTCCGAAAGTTCCCGGAACCTCACCGGTCCCTTCCTCCGGGAAATGAACCCGTCCTTTTCCTTCAGCTTCTCTTTCCCCGCCAGGATCTTCACGACTTCCTTCGCAATCGGAATCGATGAGGTCAGGTCCCGGCGATTCAATGCCGATGAGGCTGATCAGATTCGGGAAGTTTTCCTCTTCCCGGATGACGAAGTCGCGGAAGCCTCCTTCTTCAGGCGGCGACTGTTTCGCCCTGAGGCCGGCATACTGGCCGATGATGTCCGATCTCTTCAGCACTGGCAGGATCTGCCTGGCTTCCGTAAAAAGACGGTTCAGAACCTCCGCCGTCGTCCCGCAGTCATTTCCATCATCAATGTATTCGCTGCTCGGGCCCAGGATCAGGTTGCCGTCCGTCGTGGGCGTGATGTGGATGCCCAGGCCGCCGATGCCTTTTCTCGGCGCCGGGTAGACCGGAATGGCGCAGTATTTCATGACATTCTTGTCGAGGATCAGATACTGTCCGCGGCAGGGATAGATGCGGTATCCCCCGATGCCGAAAAGCGCCGCGACATCCGCCGAAGCAAGACCGGCGGAATTGATGACATAGCGCGTGCGGAATTCCTCCCCGTCCGCCGTCGTGAGAACGATCCTCCCGTCAGCTTTCCGGGTAGGATCTTCTCCGCTGCCCTCCCTCCGGGCCGAGACGACTTCTTTCCGGAAATAAAACTGCACGCCGTTTGCACAGGCATTTTCTGCCAGCGCAATCGTATAGAGAAACGGATTGGTAATCGCGGTGTTCGGGGAGACCATCGCCCCGATGCCCTGGATGCCGGGTGCCAGCTTCTGCATTTCATAAGTGCCGACAAGACGGAGGCCTTCGCACCCGTTTTCCGTACCCTGCCGGACAAGCAGCCGCAGGGTTTCCATATCTTCTTCATTAAAAGCAATCAGGATTTTGCCGGTCTTCCGGTAGGGGACATCCAGAAGAGTGCAGGCTTCTTCGAAATGCCGGTTTCCCTCGACGCACAAACGTGCCATCAGGCTCCCGGTCCGGTTGTTGAAGCCGGCATGGACAACCGCCGAATTCCGCCCGCTCGTTCCGCAGGCAGCATCGGAAGCTTTCTCCAGCACGGCCGTCTTCAGATCATATTTGGAAAGTTCCCGGGCGCATGCGCATCCGACCGCGCCTGCCCCGATGATAACGGCATCAAAGTCCATGTTTTTTCTCCCTTTCATGCCGTCCAGTATAGCAGAGAGGCTATGATTTCTCAATGCTCCTTCCGCCGGAAATGTCCGTTCCGGCAGGCAGGATTTTCCCGTCCAGCACGGCCTGCACGAGTCTGTCGCCGCAGTACTGAAGCTTCAGGGAAAAGAAAGGATGGTTCTCACGGATCAGGCGGAAGAAAACCGCGTCGCCTTCCCACATCGGAAGGGCGCCGACCTCTTCTTCCGGAATCCATTCCAGGACTCCTTCGTCGCACTGCCTCATTTCCCCGGTAAAGCCATCCGCCGTGTAGAGGAACATGTACTCCGTTTCATAAAGATCGGAAAGGAAGGTCACGACCCCCGCGCAGGCGCCAGGAAGTCAGCGTCAGTCCGGTCTCTTCCTTCGCTTCGCGCAGAAGGCAGTCCTCGGGGCTTTCGTTCTCCTCGAATTTCCCGCCGATGCCGACCCATTTGTCATGATTCAGGTCATTCTTTTTCTTGATGCGGTGCATCATCAGCATCCGCCCGTCTTTTTCAACGTAGCAGAGCGTCGTATTCTTCATCGTTCATATCCTTTCAGCAGAAACAGCAGGCCTTCGAAGCACATGCTCTCAAAGGATGCCGGCTTCCGGAACCCGGCCGCCTTCATCGCTTTCTCCTGTTTCTCGGAGGCATGCGTCGTCGGATAGAGTCCGTAGACAAACGCAAACTGCATCGAATAAAACTGCTGTCTCTCTTTTTCTTTCATTGCGGGAAATAAACCGGCCATCGCCGAATCAAAATCTTTTGTGATTTTCGCCATCGCCTTTTTAAAATCAACCAGGCACTCATCGCGGGAGTTGTTTTCGATGACCGTCAGATTGGCGGTAAACAGCTTCAGGACAATTTCATGTTTCCCGTATGCCTTCGTCAGAAGACGGCAGAATGCTTCCGCGTCATTCTTCCGGATTTTCCGGGCTCCTTCCAGAAAATCTCCGGACCACTCCAGATATTCCTGTTTCAGGAGGTCAAGAAGGATTTCCTCTTTGGTCTGATAATAATTGTAAATGGACGGGCGCGAAAAAGAGGTCCGCTCCGCAATGGTTTTGACCGTTACGCCGTCAAAGCCTTCCCTGCCGTACATTTCCGAGCAGGCACGGAGGATTTCCTTCCTCCTGTCCATAACCTGTTCTTCTGTCCTGGCCCTTTTGAATTCCATGGAGACCTCCCTTGCATTTCACGAAAAGTATAATCTATACTTGACACAATGTCAACTAATAGCTATACTGATTTTGCTGACATCCAGTCAGCTTTAAGCACTTTCATCAGAGGAGGAATTCAAATGGCAGAACTGGGAGAAAATACGCCGAAGCTCGGCTTCGGCCTGATGCGTCTTCCGAAGACAGACGGCGTCATTGATCTGGAGCAGGTAAAAGTCATGGTTGACCGCTTCCTGGCCGCCGGCTTTACTTATTTTGATACGGCATGGGCTTATGAAGGAAGCGAAGAAGCGATTCGGGAAGCCCTCGTCAAAAGGCATCCGCGCGACAGCTTCACCCTCGCCTCCAAGCTCGCTGCCTGGATCGGCTGCCGCACGAAAGAAGATGCCGCCGCACAGTTCCGGACATCCCTGGAACGTACCGGAGCCGGCTACTTCGATTATTATCTTCTTCACAATCTCGGGGAAGGCCGCACGAAATTTTTCGACGAATTCGACATGTGGAGCTTTGCGCAGGAAATGAAGAAAGAAGGACTTATCCGCCATGTCGGCTTCTCCTTCCATTCCACGGCAGATGAACTTGAGGAAATCCTGAACCGCCACCCGGAGATGGAATTCGTCCAGCTTCAGATCAACTGGGCTGACTGGGAAGATTCCGCCATCCAGTCCCGTGCCTGCTATGAAACCGCAAGAAGACACGGCAAGCCGGTCGTCGTCATGGAACCGGTCAAGGGCGGCCTGCTGGCCAATCCTCCTGCCCCTGTTGCGGAGCTGCTGAGGAAGGCCGATCCGGAAGCACCTTTTGCTTCCTGGGCCATCCGCTTTTCGGCAAGCCTCGACGGCGTCATTACGGTTCTGTCCGGCATGAGCAATACGGAACAGATGGACAGCAACCTTTCCTACATGAAGGACTTTCAGCCGCTGACGGAAGCCGAACAGAAAACCGTCTCGGAAGCCCGCGCCCTGCTGCATTCGATTCCGGTCATCCCCTGCACTTCCTGTGACTACTGCGCAAAGGTCTGCCCGATGGGTATCGGGATTTCCGGCTCCTTCGCTTCCATGAACATCCTGACTCTCTACGGGGATCCGAAAGCAGCCGCCTCCCGGGAAAACTGGCTGGTCGGCGGCCATCAGAGGAAGCACGCCGTCGAATGCATTAAGTGCGGGAAATGCGAGCAGGTATGTCCGCAGCACATCCATATCCGTGACGAGCTGAGCCGGTGTGCAGAGGCTCTCGGTCAGAAAAAGGAATAATAAAGGAGAAGAACCATGAGCAGAAAACTTGTCGCCTATTTTTCCGCAGGCGGAGTCACCGCTTCTGCGGCAGAGAAACTGGCAGATGCCATCCATGCCGATCTGTATGAAATCGTTCCGGAGGAGCTTTACACCCAGGCCGATCTTGACTGGACCGATCACCACAGCCGCAGCACGAAGGAAATGAAGAATCTCTCTTTCCGTCCTGCCCTGAAGAAAAAAGATGCAGGGATTGATTCCTATGATGCGGTCTTTGTCGGTTTCCCGATCTGGTGGGGCATCGCTCCCACCCTCATCAACACCTTCCTGGAAAGCTACGATTTTTCCGGGAAAACCGTCATTCCCTTTGCCACTTCCGGCGGCAGCGGCATGGGAAAGACAGATGCCGGACTGAAGCCGTCCTGTTCCAAAGATACGAAATGGAAGCAGGGTAAGCTCCTGAACGGCCTGTCGAAGGAACGCATGGCCGCCTGGGCAGACAGTCTGGATCTGTAGGATTCTGCTCCGCAGCCGCGGCGGGTTCTGTTTCATCCGAAAGGGATCCCGCTGCATCTAAAATTTTTCTTTTCAAAAGAAAATAAAAAATCTGCCGGCATACGGTTTTCCGTGTCCGGCAGATTTCATTTTCAGTTGCGATTCCGTTTGCGGATTCAGTTTACGAATTCAGCTCACGAATTCAGTTTGCGGATTCATTTTGCGGATCAGAAGTCGACTTCGGTATCGTAATAGCAGCACTTGAGGAGCTTTTCCATCTCCTCCTGAGCTCGGCTGACGCGGGATTGGAGCCCGTGCAGGCGTCGGCGATCGCGTTCTTCGCGATCTCGGGCAGGCGCTCCAGAAACACCTTCTCCGGGACGAAGCCCTCGGCTCGCGTCGGATAGCTGTCCGCGCCGTAGTTCTTGATGCACTGCGGGATGTTCAGCTTGTCATTCATGCCGCGCAGATAGGCGATCAGGAGTTTCACCTTCTCATCATCGTCTTTTCCGCCGAGTTTCATTTCATCGGCAATGACGCCGTAGCGTTTCTTTGCTGTCTCATCTTTGGCGTTGAAGGCAATGACCTTCGGCAGATACATGGCATTGGCTGCACCGTGGATGATGTGCGCACCCTGGTCTGCAAATGCAGCGCCGGTTTTGTGTGCCATGGAATGTACGATTCCGAGAAGTGCATTGGAGAAGGCCATTCCGGCCAGGCACTGTGCATCATGCATCGTATCTCTCTTGGCCATCTCTCCGTTATAGGACGGGATCAGGTCATCCTTGATCGTACGGATGGCGAAAATGGCCAGCGGATCGGTGTAGGCACAGTTAGCTGTTGAAACGTAAGCTTCGATGGCATGCGTCATGGCATCCATTCCTGTATGGGCTACCAGCTTCTGCGGCATTGTTTCCGCAAGTTCCGGATCCACGATTGCAACATCCGGCGTGATTTCGAAATCGGCGATCGGGTACTTGATGCCCTTCTGATAATCGGTAATGATCGAGAAGGCCGTTACTTCGGTTGCTGTTCCGGATGTTGAGGAAATCGCGCAGAAGTGTGCTTTCTTTCTCAGTTCCGGAATGCCGAAGACCTTGCACATTTCTTCAAAAGTAATATCCGGATATTCGTATTTGATCCACATTGCCTTTGCTGCATCGATCGGTGAACCGCCGCCGATTGCCACGATCCAGTCCGGTCCGAAATCCATCATGGTCTTGGCGCCTTTTAAGACGGTCTCGACAGAAGGATCGGATTCAATTCCGTCCAGAACCTGGACTTCCATTCCTGCATCTTTCAGATAGCCGACTGCTTTATCCAGGAAGCCGAAACGCTTCATGGATCCGCCGCCTACGCAGACGATTGCTTTCTTGCCTTTCAGACTCTTCAGGGCTTCCAGTGCTCCCTTGCCGTGATATAAATCTCTGGGAAGTGTAAATCTTTGCATGATGTATGCCTCCTTTTATATTGGTGATTCCTTATGTGTTAAATTTTTATCACTCTTTCTGAGGCATAGTATATAGGCTTGTTATTATTTTGTCAATATGATTTCATGTACTTTAAAAAAACATGATTTTCTCTTCCGTCAGATTGCTGTCCTGTCCGTTTTCCCGCTCAGTCCGACTCCTCTTCTTTGCCGCGGCGGAGCAGTTTGTTCTTCAGATATTCCAGCGTCTCACCGTACTGATGATGCTTCATATCCGGGAACGCACGCAGGATACGCGTTAATATCATGAAGACGGGTTTTGGGAATCCTGTCTTTCAGTTCGTCCATCTTGTCCGTGAGTTCCGCCTTGGCCAGGGCCCCCTGCACCTGTCCTTCGCCGATGACCTGCGCGGTCCGGATGGCATTGGAAGCAATCTTCTCGGTCATCGTATCGCTCACCGTGCGGATGGATTTCCGCACCTTATCCACTTCTGCCAGCGTTTTATTCAGTCCCCTGATCTCCGCGATCGTCACGCCCAGATCCGTGAAATAGATCACGTAAATGGCCAGCAGGATCCACCATCCGATGTTCTCCGGAATCGCTTCCACGGAAGCCCGGCTGATCAGCGGATGGACGACCTTCACCGCAAACACGACGGAAAGTCCCCAGATGATGCTGTATTCCAGGCAGATATAGCCGTGGAGGTTGAACGGCTTGTCGCTGTAGTCCCACCATCTTGCATGAAAGAAAACATCCAGAAGAAATCCGGCCGCAAATTCCACCGCTGTTGCCAGCACCATTCCTCCGAGGAACAGATAAAGGACTCCGATTTCCTCGCCGGCGCCCTGCGGAATCAGCGACGAGACGGCAAAGACGGCCAGCATCCCGAAACCGTAGACCGGGCAGACCGGTCCGTTCAGGAACCCGCGGTTCACGACCTTGCCGAGCGTCACGGCATGGAAAATCACTTCGATGACCCATCCTGCAAAAGAATAGATGACAAAGTACGTGCATATCTGATAATAAGTCATTCCGGCTATCATACGGTACCGCCTTTTATCTTCCCCGGTTCCCGGGTTTTATTCTGTTCAGGTTCTGAGCTGTGTTCCGCCCGGCTCCTGAATTTGCCTTCTATCTTAACACACTTTTTCCTTCATAAAACAGGTCTTGACATTTGCAATTAATATGATATCATTATGATATCAATTTACAAACTTCTCTTTTTAGAGACGGAGGTCAATTATGGAAGAGAAATCGTTAAAAGCCGGAAACGGCATGGCTATGCTGCTTCTGCTGATTGTTTCAGGCATCGTATCCTTATTTCTGATTATTTTCGGCTCCATGGGACTGGACAGCGGCAATGTCTTCCGCATCGTGCTTTTTGTCGTCGGTCTTGTCTGGTTCTCCTGTGAATGGATCCTGGTGCCCGGACTGAAAGTTCTGAAGCCGGAAGAAGCTCTGGTTCTTACCCTCTTCGGGAAATACATCGGCACGCTGAAAGGCGAAGGATTCTATTTCGTGAATCCGTTCTGCCAGGCAGTCAATCCGGCTGCGCAGACGCATCTGGGCCAGAGCGGCGACGTGGACAGCGGCGAGCATCAGCCGAAGATTCTTCTGTCCTCTTCCCCGGCAAAAACCGCCCAGGAAGCGGTCAGCAAAAAAATCTCTTTGAAGATCATGACGCTGAACAACTGCAAGCAGAAGGTCAACGATGTGCTCGGCAATCCTGTCGAAATCGGCATCGCAGTCATGTGGCGCGTCGTCGATACCGCCAAGGCTGTATTCAAAGTCGACAACTACAAGGAATATCTTTCCCTGCAGTGCGACTCTGCCGTACGGAATATCGTCCGCATCTATCCTTATGATGTCGCACAGGGAATCGACACGACCGGCGACGGACTTCCCGATGAAGGAAGTCTGCGGGGCTCCAGTTCAGTTGTCGCAGAACGGATCCGCAGGGAGATCCAGGACAAGGTCGATATCGCCGGCATCGAAATTCTGGAAGCCAAGATCACGTATCTTGCCTACGCTCCGGAAATCGCGGCCGTCATGCTGCAGCGCCAGCAGGCCAGCGCCATCATTGATGCCAGAAAGATGATTGTCGACGGTGCTGTCGGCATGGTCCAGATGGCTCTCGACAAACTCGGAAAAGACAATGTCATTGAACTCGACGAGGAACGCAAGGCTGCCATGGTCTCCAATCTTCTCGTTATCCTCTGCGGAAACAGAGACGCACAGCCGGTTGTCAACTCAGGCAGCCTGTATTAAAGAAACCGGATCTTCGATAAAAAAGGATGCTTCCGTGATGATCAGCTGATCATTTACGGGAGCATCCCGGAAAGGAAACTTCATGCCGGACGAAAAAAAACAAGTACCGCTTCGACTCTCTCCAAAACTTTATAATGCCATCGCCGCCTGGGCTGAAGACGATTTTCGCTCCGTAAACGGACAGATCGAATATCTCCTGTCCGAATGCGTCCGTCAGAGAAAAAAAGACGGAAAATATGTTTCAGAGCATCTGGACGAAGGCATCGACCTGAAGCTGTGACGGATCATCCGCCTTTCTGCAGCTTCAGTACAGATACCAGACAAATCCATTCCCCGGAAGGCTGATATGGTCTCCGGCCTCGGTCTTCCGCCCGGTCATCAGATTTCTGGATGCCGGGAATTCCACCCCTGCCGTAATCTCGCTGTCCGTGAAATTAAACAGCGCGATCAGCGTCTTTCCCTGATATTCTCTCCGGATGGCAAGAATCGAATCGCTTCCTGCCCAGAAAGTGGAAACATTCGCCTGGGTCCTGAAAACCGGATTCGCTGAACGGACCTTTTCCATTTTCCTCAGACCGTCAAAAAGCACTTCCTGAATCGTGCCGTTTTTATGACGGAGCTTCTCAAGATCCCAGTCAAAATTTCCGCGGTGAATGTAGCGGCTGTCCGCCCATTTCTCCGGATCCTCATGATAGGAATAATCGTTCCGCTGTCCGATCTCATCTCCTGCATACAGAATCGGAAGCCCCGTCTGCGTAAGCAAAAACGCATGGAGCATCAGATCCAGATCCAGTGCTTTCCGGAGCGCCTCTTCATTCTGCTCATAAAAGGCTTTTTCAATGCCGCACAGGGAAGCGGAAGTTCCGCAAAGGCGCGCATCCCCGAGCCGCGGATCATCGTTGTACAGTTCTCCCCTGCTGAAGCTCAGCGGCAGTTTCCCCGTAAAGAAATCGTTGAGGAATTTTTTGTGAGGCACTTCTTTCCAGCCGAACTGCTTAAGCCACGGGAAGTCAAGTCCCCAGCCGATGTCGTCATGGCAGCGGAGATAATTCAGGAAAATGTACTGTTTCGGCAGCGCACTGACCTGATCGACCTGCCTTCTCAGAAGACGTACATCCCTGGTAGCAACCGTGTTCCACGTCGTGCACATCGTCGTCGCGTTATAGAGCATATGGCATTCGGGCTTCTCTGTCGTTCCGAAATACGGAGCCAGCTTATCCGGCGCCATGACGACTTCCCCGAGAAGAAGCGTTCCCGGGCAGACGATTTCGGTAATCATGCGGCACATCCGGACAATCGTATGCACCTGCGGAAGGTTGCGGCAGTTTGTCCCCAGCTGTTTCCAGATATACGGGACGGCATCGATCCGGATGACATCGATTCCCTTGTTTGCCAGGAAAAGCATATTGGCTGTCATCTCATAGAAGACGTTCGGGTTGCGGTAATTCAGATCCCACTGGTAAGGATAGAACGTCGTCAGGACGATTTTGCGCGCATCGTCGAGCCAGGTGAAATTGCCCGGCGCTGTCGTCGGGAAAACCTGCGGCACGTATTTCTCATATTCCGAGGGAATTCCCCAGTCATTGTAGAAGAAATAGAAGTCCTGGTAATAAGGATCGCCGGAGCGTGCCTTTCTTGCCCATTCATGATCCTCGGACGTATGGTTCATGACAAAATCCATGCAGACGCTGATATCGGCTGCATGGCATTCTTCCGTGAGTTTCTTCAGATCCGCCATTGTGCCGAGCTCCGGTTCAACGGTACGGAAGTCCGAAACGGCATAGCCCCCGTCGCTCCGTCCTCTCGGGCTTTTCAGAAGAGGCATCAGATGAAGGTAATTGACTCCGCATTCCTTGAGATACGGAAGTTTTTTCCGCACCCCGTTCAGGTTTCCGGCAAACGGCTTCACGTAGAGGCACATGCCGAGCATATTATTGCCCTTATACCAGTCCGGATCAGCCTCTCTTTTTCCATCGAGAGCCTTCAGCGATTCCGAACGCCTAGTATAAAAATCTTCCAGCATTTTCAGCAGGCCTTCAAACGCAGGAATGTTTTCGCCGTACAGTTCGCAGTAGAGCCATTTCAGTTCGTCATAGTGTTTGTTCAGACGTTCCCTGAATTGTGGATTCATCTTGATTCCCCCTTGCTGTCTGTAATTTCAATAACAAGAAACTGATAAGGAAAGACTTCTTGTCCGTCCGGTTTTTCCCTTCAGAAAAGTTTTTGTTTTCTTTTATGTTACCACGGTTTATGCATCTTATCCATGGATTAGAGGTGACTTCAGCCTCTGCCGGCGGAGATTTTCCCGGAACGGACTTTCCGGTTCCCCGCTTCCGCAGCCAGGATCATCATCACGGCAAATAACAGCAGGTAAGCCGGATACAGCGCCATCCCGGTCCAGTTGGAAAGCAGGCCGAAAAGAGGCGGGACCAGCGTGGAGCCGACATAGGCGCAGGCCATCTGCATTCCCATCAGGGACTGCGAATTTTCCGCCCCGAAATTCTTCGGCGTTTCATGCAGAAGGCTCGGGTAGATCGGCGCACAGCCCAGCCCGATCAGGACAAGTCCGAAAAGAGACGCCGTTTTTCCGGCCGGGAGCAGCATGAAACAGATGCCCGCAAGAAGGACGGCCTGCCCGCAGCGGATCATCTTCCGGTCACCGAAACGGTCTGCGATGAATCCTGAAAACAGCCTTCCGAGCGTAATTCCGAGATAGAAAAATGCAGCCCATTTCGCAGCGGACGTCGCATCGATTCCTTTTGCCAGAACAAAGAAACTGGCCGCCCAGAGTCCTGCTGCCGCTTCCAGGGAACAGTAGCAGAAAAAGGTCGCAAGAATCAGTTTGGCACCCGGCAGTTTCAGCGCCTGCTTCGGGCTTAAGACATTCCGGGCGGCTCCGATATCCTTCTGCTCCTGTTTTTCCTTTTTCCACAGAGGGAGGGACACAAAGAGTACGATAACCAGCGCAGCCTGAATGAACCCGACGGTACGGTAGCCGGCTGTCCAGGCCAGTCCGAGCGACAGGCAGAATCCCATGATATAGGGACCTGCCGTGGCACCGATTCCCCAGAAGCAGTGAAGCCAGCTCATGTGTCTTGACTTGTAATGCAGGGCAACGAAATTGTTCAGTGCCGCATCGACGCTTCCGGCGCCGAGTCCGTACGGAACGCCCCAGAGACAGAGCTGCCAGAAAGCCCCCGACACGGAAAACCCGAAAAGGGCTGCTGCCGTCAGGGCAACGCTCACCAGCGTCACCCTGCCTGTCCCGAATCGATGAATGACCCTGTCGCTTACAAGACTCGACAGGATCGTCCCGCCTGCAATGATCATGCTGATGATGCCGGCCCAGGATACAGGCACCTGAAAGCTGCCGTAGATGGAAGGCCACGCCGATCCGAGCAGGGAATCCGGAAGTCCGAGACTGATGAAGGCAAGATAAATGACAATCAGCAGAATGGCTGTCATCTGTCACTGTTCTCCTCTGCGAAATCCTTCTTCATTTCCAGAATCAGTACCTGATAGCCGCCGAGCAGGATGCTGCCGTCTTCTGCAAAAAATTCATGCTGATTGTTCAGCAGCACTTTTTCCCAGCTTCCCTCCGGACGGATCCGCTGCGGTTCCCTGCTGAAGTTTGCCGCAATCAGGATCGTCTGGTTTTCCGATCTGCGGAGATAGGCCATCAGTTTCGGCCGGTCCGTCATCACCGGCTGCAGCTCTCCGTAGACAAGCGTTTCCCGGTAAGCGGGATCCTTTCGCAGTGCAATCAGGCTCCTGTAGAAATTCCAGACGGAGTCCGGATTTTTCCGCTCATCTTCAAGATTGATTTTCCGGTAATTCGGATTGATGCGAAGCCACGGCTTCCCGGAAGTAAATCCGGCATTTTCCCCATGGCTCCACTGGTAAGGCGTCCGTGCATTGTCACGGCTCTGTGCCGCCACCGCCTTCAGGGCTTCTTCCGGAGTCCGGCCCGCTTTCAGGGCGACCTGATATTCATCCAGTGAAGAAATATCATCGACTTCTTCAATGGAATCAATCGGGATATTCTCCATTCCGAGTTCCTGCCCCTGATAAATGAACGGAATTCCCCGGAGCATCACGCTGACCGCGCCGAGCAGTTTTTTCGTATCGTCGCAGAGATCTTCTTTCGGAATATAGCGGCTGACGCCTCTCGGTTCATCGTGGTTTTCAATGATGTTGGACAGAAAACCGATCCTGCCGATTTTCTTCTGGCTTTCAAAGCAGCAGTTCCTGTAGTCATCCGGAGTAACCGGCCGGCAGTCATACCAGCCTTTTCTGCTGCGTCCGCAGACGCTGGCATTGAAATCAAACATCGTTGAGAAATAACCGTTCTCTCCGATAAATTCCGGTACCTCGCTGTCCCTGATGTTAAAGACTTCCCCTGCCGTAAAGGCATTGTGGGGACGGAAGCAGCGGTCGCGCATTTCCCCCAGGAATTCTCCGATGCCTTCCGCTTCCTTCAGCATATTGGCAATGTCCGCCAGGCCGTCGCTGCGGTCTGCCGGATAATCATGGAACGGCAGAGTCTTCTTGATATTGATGATGGCATCGATACGGAACCCGGCAAGGCCTTTGTCCAGCCACCAGTTGACCATCTTATAGATTTCTTCCCGAAGCTCCGGATTCTCCCAGTTCAGGTCCGGCTGCTTTTTGTGAAAGACATGCAGATAGTAACGGTTCTCGTATCCCGGCAGCTTTTCCCAGACCGGTCCTCCGAAATACGATCTCCAGTTGCAGGGAAGCTTTTCCCCTTCCTTCACTGTCTCGATATAGAAAAACTTTCCGTATTTTCCGTCCGGATCCCTGCAGGCCTTCTGAAACCACTCGTGCTCATCGGAGCAGTGGTTCACGACCAGGTCCATTACGATCCCGATGCCTCGCTTTTTTGCCTCGGCGATCAGTTCATCCATATCCTCCATCGTACCGAACCGCGGGTCGATCCGATAGTAATCCGAAATGTCGTAGCCCTGATCAGCCAGCGGCGAGCAGTAGATCGGAGACAGCCAGATGATGTCCGCTCCGAGTTCCCTGATCGTATCCAGGCGGCTGATGATTCCCTGAAGATCTCCGATTCCGTCTCCGTCGGAATCACAGAAACTCTTCGGATAAATCTGATACGCAGCAGCTTCCTTCCACCATGTCCTCATTTCCCGGGGCTCCTTTCCCTGCTGTAAAGCGGAACCGCTGGCACAGACGAATCTGCACCGGCGGTTCCCATAGTAAAAAATGACAAAGAATTCATAACAAAATCAGCCTTTTACGGCTCCGTCAATCATTCCCTGAACGATCTGTTTCTGGCCGATCAGGAATACGACAATCATAGGAATAATGGCGATCAGAGCTGCTGCCATTACCATGTTCCACTCTGTTACGTAGGATCCGATGAAGGACTGTACAGCTACAGGAATCGTCTTATAATCACTGGTTCCTACCATCATGTTCGGCAGAAGGTAGTCGTTCCAGATCCACATTCCGTTCAGGATCGTGACGGTCATGATGACCGGACGAAGAAGCGGGAATATGATTCTGAAGAAGGTTCCTTCCGGTGAGCATCCATCGATGGCTGCACTTTCCTCAAGGTCAAAAGGAACGCCCTTGATGAAGCCTGTCAGAATGAATACCGTCATGGCGCCGCCGAATCCCAGATAAGCGAAAATCAAGCCGGGTATGGACTGGATCATCGGAATGCCGATGAACTTACCTACATCCCTGAAGGTTGCCACCAGAGGAAGCATGACGACCTGGAAAGGAATGATCATGGATGCAATGAAAGTGAAGTAAATAAGCGATGCCCATTTCTTCTTCTGATTTCTGGAAATAACCCATGCCGCCATGGCGCCGAAAAGATTCAGCAGCAGAATGGAGATAACGGTTATCGTGACCGAGCTGGCAAATGCCTGCCAGAAAAGGAAATGCGTATTGTTGACAACGTCTACGATATTTGAAATCAACTGACCGAAACTTGCCCCTGCCAGTGTGACAGGATCATTTCCGATGGCCGTCGTCGTCTTTGAAGAGTTGACAACTACCATGTAGAAAGGAAAGAGGATGTAAACGGCAAGAATAATCGCAATCACGGACTCGATGACCAGCACCGATTTCTTTGGTGTCCTATTCATTACAGCGACACCTCCTTCTTATTCGACGTCCTGACCTGAAGGATGGAGACAACGGCAAGGATAATGAAGAACAGCACTGCCTTTGCCTGCGATACGGCGTAATTATTCTCTGCGATAGCCGTACTGTAGATGTTCAGAGCCAGCATTTCGGTTCCGTTCGTAATATAGGCTCCAAGGAAGTTCGCAACGGATCCTGTACCGTTTGTCAATGCCAGGTTGACATCGAATTGTTTGAAAGCAC
This sequence comes from Lachnospiraceae bacterium, assembly GCA_022647575.1. Lineage (GTDB taxonomy): Bacteria > Bacillota > Clostridia > Lachnospirales > Lachnospiraceae > Chordicoccus. The sequence continues at coordinate 183,202 of JALCKY010000003.1, forward strand.
TTGTAAGAGTAAGGAACGTGCAGATCGTGATCGTGGGTGCGATCATGGGCAGCTTAATCTTGATCAGGGTCTTCCATGCATTGGCTCCGTCGATGGCTGCCGCCTCAAGAGTATCAGCCGGAACGCCTGTCAGTCCGGTGATATAGATCAGCATGATGTAGCCGCCGTACTGCCAGATGTAGACGATGATGATTGCCATAATCGATGTGTTCGTTGCATTCAAAAGCGTTACCTGCCCTGTGATTCTGGTCAGGACTTCATTGAATACGAACTGCCAGATATAACCAAGAACGATACCGCCGATCAGATTCGGCAGGAAGTAGGATGCCCTGAAGAATCCGAGAGCCTTGATCTTTGTCGTGCAGAGCAGTGCCAGCATGAACCCGATCAGGTTGACGAGAATGACATTCATGAAAACAAAGATGAACGTGATCAGGATCGACCAGATGAAACTGGGCTGTCCGAACATCTTTGAATAGTTTGCAAAGCCTACAAAGCCTGTAACGGTAATTCCGTCCCAGTCGGTAAAGGAATAGCAGATACCTTCAATCATGGGAATGATGACTGTGATAAAGAATGTGAAAAGCAGCGGGAACAGGAAAATGATATATACCAGTACCCGGTGATACTTAAGTGTTGGGAAAAGATAGATTCCGGCGATAATCCCCACCATGCCCATAACCAGCAGGGGGCCTCTTAACACGCTTCCGCTTCCGCTCATATCCATGATGAGAGCCACTACCATCAGTATGACTCCGGCCGCGAGAACGGCATATGCACCAAACCTGCGCCCGACTGAAAATTCTTTCATACAGCGATTCCCCTCCTTTCATAAAAGGACTTGATCCATTTACTGCCCTGAAAGCATTGAGGGCAGCGGCCTGACCCGCCGCCGCTCTCAATTGATTCAACCTGATTCTTCAATTCATCTTTCGTTATGAAGCGTAATAGCTCTTGATGACCTGTTCTATCGTAGTTACGAACTTCGCTGCGTCAAGGTTGCCCTTTGCAAAGTCTTCGAAGACCTGACCTGTTTCATTCTGAAGGCCGTCCTTCTTCATGAATGTATTCATGTTCGAGAACTTGCCGTTGTCCATGTAAGACTTGATGGATGATGCAAACGGATCGGACGGAACATCTGTAACGGTCTTGTACGGAGAAACAAATCCGCAGTCATTGACGAAGATCTTCTGAGCATCAGCTTCTGAGCACCACTGAAGGAATGCTTTTGCTGCATCTACATTGCCGTCGCCGTATACAGCCCAGTAAGAGGTAGCGCCGCCGCAGATGGTATCGATTCCGTCTTCAAATGCGAACGGAGCGATGCCGCATTTGAATTTGCTGTAATCCGTGGATGCGGTAAGGTTTGCGCCGAACCAGGAACCCTGTGTAACGAAAGCAGCCTTGCCCTGTGCGAAGAGAGCTGTTTCCTGATCGTAAGTTCCGTTGGTAGCGATGTCTTTGTCGCAGTGCTGCTGGATAAGATCGATGAAGTTGGCAAAATCTGTCATTCTGGTTTCGTCGATCTGTCCGCCGTCCTGAAGCATATCGAAATACTTGGAGTCTTCTCCGGACTTGATGCCTGCATCAAGATACTGGCCGAAGATATGAGTACCGGTTGACCATCCGAGGTTCTTGTTGTTTGCGCCGTAGTCTACGACTGCCGTAAGGCCAAGCTCACTCTTCTTGGATTCCAGGGTCTCGAATGCTGTCTTGTAAGCTGCCGGGCTTGTAAGCTTGGTTGCATCGATTCCGGCTTTCTCAAGGATATCAGCGTTATAAGCTAAGCCCCAGCCTTCCACCATGTACGGGAAGCCGTAAACCTTGCTGTCTTCCTTGTAGGCAAGATCTGTGTTGCTGACCCATTTCTCACTTGTAAGATCTGCAAGTTTTCCCTTCCAGTTAGCAAACTGGTTGGCTTCCGATACGAAGATATCCGGCATTGTTCCTGCCTGATAATCCTTCTTCAGGGTATCGCTTGCTGTTGCCTGATTGGACCCGCCGACCGTTACGACGGTAACCGTCACACCGCTCTTCTCCTGATAAGTCTTTGCAAGACTCTGGAGCTGCGTGTCGATTTCCGGCTTGCCGTTCAGAAGCGTAATGCCTTTTCCTGAAGCTGCCGTACTGCTGCCGCTTGCTGCCGTGCTTGCTGTTGCGCTGCCGCCGCAGGCTGCCAGCCCCAGTGCCATTGCTCCAGCTAAAACAACTGCCATAACTCTGTTCATCTTCATCTTTTTACATCCTCCTTACTTATTTTTCCCTTTGAAATACTTTCCCTTTAAAACTTTGTAAATGTGATCCTGCATCGAATCATTAACCGGCCGTATCACAGTAACCGGTTACTTGACTCCAGTTTAGTTGAAACCCTCCTCCATGTCAACACTATTTTTAGATTCGTGTATTTTAGCCAATTTTCAGCCTTTCGTTTTGTACAGGTTTCCTCTTGATTTTATATGTAACCGGTTATTTAATTATTATATTAGTATGAAAATGTCCGTCATACTGACTTTGGCACCGTTTCCAGAATCACGGCACAGGGAAACATCAGGTTTACAGTACAGCATCGAAGGAGATCCGATATGGCCAGAGAAAAGGACGTTACATTTCAGGATATTGCCAATTACACTCAGTTCTCGAAAACCACGATTTCCAGGTACTTTAACTGCCCGGAATCTCTGTCGCCTGCCAACCGGAACAAAATAGAAGCTGCGCTCAAGGCTCTGCATTATAACGAAAACAAAGTGGCCCGGATTCTTGCGAACGGGCGCACGGAGTTTATCGGTCTCATTATTCCGAATATCTACAACAGCTTCTATTCATCAATCACGGAAAAAATTCTTGCTTCCTATGAGCGCTACGGCTACAAGTTCCTGGTCTTTATCGGCAGCCCGACCGAAGGGAATGAGCGCCGGTACATCCGGGAACTGCTGGCTTACAAAGTGGAAGGACTGATTGTCCTTTCCCATACCATTCCTTCCATGGAACTGGCCTCCTACGGGATTCCTCTCGTCTCCATCGAACGGGAGGACCGCTATATTTCATCAGTCAACACCGACAACTACATGGGCGGAATCCAGGCAGCAAGCCTGCTCTATAAAAACAACTGCGACATTTTCATCCTGCTCAACTCCCCGACAGCAGTGGATGTTCCGAGCTACGGCCGGGTCCGCGGATTCCTGGACACCTGTTCCGAGCATCACCTTGATTACAGGATGTATGAATACCCGATAGGCGCAACCTACAATGAAACCGCACGTGCGGTTGAAAATGTCCTTGAGTCGAACATTCTCGATGCCTTCCCATGCAAGAAAAAAGGCATCTTCTGTCTGTCGGACTTTTCAGCCATCATCGTGCTGAACTATCTCTTCCGCAAATATGGCTGCCTGCCGGATGATTACCGCATTATCGGTTTCGACAACATTCCGCCGGCACGCGAAGCGGTCCTGCCGCTGTCAACAATCGGCCAGCAGACAGATGCCCTTGTCAATACGGCAATGGAACTGCTCACTGACCAGATCCGCACTCACACGGAAAACTCCGGCGAACCTGTAAAACCGGTCCACAAGCTGATTCCGCCCCGTCTCATCAACAGGCGCACAACGGACTAGATGATTATTTCATGTCATCGGAAGTTTCTGCTTCCCCTGTTGGATCAGGCGGTTCCATCCCCTTGAATACAGGGCTGTAAAGCCAGGCCTTGCCCCAGGCGGGCAGTGAGAAGCCGAAGAGGATCAGCCAGACAATGGATCTGTAAGGCTGCATATAGACAAAGATCAGAGGAACAGCCGTAATGACCACCATGGCTGCCGTCCGAGGCAGATGTCCGACGGCCAGCAGGGAAGCGTTCCTGATATAGGACCGGGTGCTTGCATATTCAAAATGGCAGAGCAGCGGAAATACCCACACGATCACAAATAAAATCAGCAGAAAAATCACGCCGAAGGCGATTTTTGCCGCCGGCGGGAAAACATCGGGATTCTTCCTGATGAGCCATGCATCCGCAAACACGGCTGCCAGGAATACAAGAACAGGGATCCACAGGATCGTACCGCGTTTGAAATTCTCCTTAAAAGATTTGAAAAAATTTCTGACAATATAATCGTCCGTATCCCGGACCATGTGCAGCACCGAATAATGCAGTGCCGCAATCGCTGCCCCTCCCGTGATAACCGGGATGCAGAGCAGTATGGTCAGCAGATTCAGTATGACAAGGTTGGCAAATACCTCGAGAAAATGAAAGACCGGCCCGTCGAAATTGAATATTCTTCCCATAGCTATCCCCGTCAGTCCTTCCTGTTCAGCAGCGTCCGCTCTCTTTCGTCATGGCTGCAATCTCCTCCCACACGGGATCTTCAGTCAGATCCGGCAGAAATCTCCATGTCCAGTTGCTCCCGAGCGTTGAAGGCGTATTGATCCGGGCTTCTTTTGTAAGCCGGCAGTAATCATGCATCGGAATAATGGCCGTATTGGCAACGGAAGTCATCGCCATCCGGATGAAGTCATAGACATAGTCTCCCTTCAGGATGTCTTCCACGGAACGTTTCATATAATCAGCGGCCATCTTCCGGTCATCTTCGGAAATTTCGCGGAACCAGCTGGCCAGCGTCTGATTGTCATGCGTGCCCGTATAGGCTGCGCAGTTCGGGATCCACGTGTTCGGCCGGTAATCCGCTTCCTCGCGGGAATCAAAACCGAATTCCAGCACTTTCATTCCCGGATACCCGGTATCCTTTACCAGCTTCTGTACGGACGCTGTGATATATCCCAGGTCTTCCGCGATGATCGGCTTGTTTCCGAGTTCCTTCTGCAGGACATGGAACAGCTTCATGCCCGGGCCCTTTTTCCAGCTGCCGCCGGAGGCATCGGCATCGCCGTACGGTATCGAATAGTATTCATCAAATCCCCGGAAATGATCCACGCGTACAATGTCATACATGCGGAAGCAATGGCGCAGGCGTCTGACCCACCAGGCATATCCCGTTTTTTCATGATAGTCCCAGTCATACAGAGGATTGCCCCAGAGCTGTCCCTTCGCGGAAAAACTGTCCGGCGGACATCCGGCTACGGCTGTCGGCCTTCCGTCCGCATCGAACTGGAACATTTTCCGGTTCGAAAGAATATCCGCGGAATCCATTGCCACATAGATGGGAATATCGCCGATGATCTGAATGCCGAGGCTGTTGACGTATTCCTTCAGCTGAAACCACTGACGGAAAAATTCGTACTGCACAAAGCAGTAATACTCTTTCGTCCTGCCTTCTTTTCCGACCATAAAATCAGCATAGCCGTCAAGCCACTCTCCCTCGGTCTGAAGGAAAGCTTCGTAGTCTTTTCCCTTCGAAAACCTCTGATAGGCCTTCTCCAGGACCGCCGCACGGTTCTGATAAAGCACCGCATAGTCCACCCGGTGAGGATCGCTTCCCCAGGAAACCGAATCAATCTCTTCTTGGGTCAGCAGTCCCTCTTCTTTCAGGGTATCAAGGTCTACGAAATAAGGATTGCCCGCAAAAGTTGAAAAGCTCTGATAAGGCGAATCGCCGTACCCCGTCGGACCGATAGGCAGAATCTGCCAATAGGCCTGTCCTGCCTTTTTCAGGCAGTCGGCAAAAGCATAGGCTTCTTTGCCGAAAGTACCGATTCCGTAAGGTGAAGGAAGTGAAAAAATCGGAAACAGAATTCCTGCTTTTCTATCGTTCAGAGACATAAAAACCGCCCTCTCTCAAGGTCTTTTAGCCGTATGCCGGCTTGTCTTCATCATACTCCCGGGAGTGGTTCAATACAATCCTTTTCCGCGGAAACACACCAAGGCCGGACAGTGACAAAGGGAATCTGCCTCGGCGGCAGATTCCCTCTGAAGGAAAAAAAGAAGGAGAGAAATTTTTATTTTTTCTTTGCCCGTACTGCTGCAAAAATACTCTGGACCACGATGAATAAGAACAGCAGGGCTGCCGTCAGGATGTTCGGCCAGGAACTTGCCAGTTTCCCGTTGGTCTTAACAATGGAAGAAATTGTTCCGTTGATCAGCACGCCGAAAAGCGATCCGATGACATTGCCGACGCCGCCGGTCAGCAGCGTTCCTCCGATGACGGCCGAAGAAATGGCATCCATTTCCAGACCGAGTGCCTGCTGGACGGATCCCGACATCGTGTTCAGGCAGTAGCAGATTCCGCCAATGGAACAGAGGATGGAGGAAAGCATATATGCTCTCATCTTGATCCATTTCACGTTGAGGCCCATCATGATGGCGCTCTGTTCATTTCCGCCGACCGCGTAAAGACTACGGCCGAATTTCGTGTAACGAAGCATCAGGAAAATGAGGATGAGAACGACAATGGCGATGATGACTCCGACACGGATATACGGTGCCATATATTTTCCGCTGCCTTTCGTGTACCCACCGAAAGGAAGGAGGATTTTTGCATTCGCCCATGCATAGAACATCGGATTCATGTCTTCCGTAATGGAGACCTGATCCGTGCAGACGACTGCCGTCATGCCGCGGCAGAAAAAACATTCCTGCCATCGTGACGATGAAAGGCTGAATCTGCAGGTATCCGACCAGAAATCCCTGAGCAGAGCCGAATACAACACCGAGAAGAAGCACAAGCAGGCACATTGGCACAGCGCCGATTCCTGCTCTCATGCCGACTGCAAGCAGCATGCAGTCCAGGGCAATCAGCGCGCCGACCGAAATGTCGATTCCGGCAGTCAGCATCACGACGGTAAGTCCGCAGGTAACGCAAATCAGTCCGGCATTCGTAATCAGGATATTCAGGAATGTCTGCAGATGGATAAAACCTTTTGAACCGTAAGCGATACATCCGCCGGCATACAGAATGACAAACAGGGCAATCGTGATAAACAGAAGAATCGTGTTATTGTTCAGCCTGTTCCCGGATTTCCTTACGGGAGTTTTTGCTGTCTTTGCATTTCCGCTCATGCCCTGCTCACCTCCTTCACCGAATTTGCTCTCAAGGCAGCCCGCTTGCGGAAGAAAGCGCGGATAGGAGGTGCCTGGATGGCAACGATGATGATGACAATGACAGCCTTGAAGACAGGTGCCTGATCCGTCGAAACACCGAGCGCGTAGAGCGTCGTCGTAATCGCCTGAATCGTATAGGCGCCGATAATGGAGCCGGCCAGGGAGAATTTTCCGCCGCCCAGACTGTTTCCGCCGAGGGCAACTGCCAGGATGGCATCAAGTTCCATGTAAAGACCGATGTTGTTTGAATCCGCTGAAGTAATTCTGGAGGACTGAACGATACCGGCGACTGCCGCGAAGATTCCGCACAGCAGATAAGTCATGAAAATAATCTTTGTGGAATTAAGACCCGCAATCCGGCTGGCCTTGTCGTTGATGCCGACTGACTGGATATAGGTTCCCATCGCCGTTTTCCTGAGGAAAATGCTCATGACTGCAATGCAGACAAACGTAATGACAATCGGTGTCGGAATGATTCCGAGATAACTGCCGAAGATTCCGTAAGAACTGTTGCGTACATAGACGATCATGTCGTTGCACAGCAGCAGACCGACCGCACGGGCTGCCGAATACAGGATCAGCGTTGCGACCATCGGCTGGATTTTCAGGTTGGCAACCAGAGCGCCGTTGAAGGCCCCGCACAGAGCTCCCATGACAAGTGCCGCCAGGATGCCGACGATCAGCGGGACAGCCAGTTCATTGGTCGATGTGACTCCGTATCCTGCCAGCAGCATGCAGCAGAAGCTGGCGCAGAGGCTCATGACTGATCCGACGGAAATATCGGTTCCGGCAGAAGATGAAACACAGAGCGTCATGCCGATTGCCAGGATGGCCGCTTCTGATCCGCGGTTCAGGATATCAATAATACGTCCGTATAAAATGACTCCGTTGCTGCTTGTGTTCTGCAGTGTAATCTGGAAGAAGGAAAATGGATTGCTCCCGGTTGCGGCACTGTAGAGGATATTAGCCGCCATGACCAGCAGCATGCATACGACCGGGAGAAGCAGATTCCAGTGACGGAGCCGGTATCCGAAAGAACGGCTGGTCTTCATCTCTTTTTTATCCATTGTCTGCTTCACCTCCCGCTATGGCCTGCATAACTTTTTCCTGCGTCATTTCGCCGCTCAGTTCATTGACCTTTGCACCGTCGCGCATAATCACCATGCGGTTGCAGGTACGCAGCATTTCGGAAATTTCCGAGGAAATGAAGAGGATGCTTCTGCCCTGCTGCGCAAGATCGATAATCAGTTTCTGTATCTCTGCCTTCGTACCGATATCAATGCCTCTGGTCGGCTCGTCAAGGATCAGGAATTCCGGATCCGTTGCCAGCCACCGGGCAAGGATGACCTTCTGCTGATTCCCTCCGGAAAGCTGCCGTACCGGCGTTTCCATGGATGGAGTCTTGATCTGAAGCAGGTCGATATAGCGTTCTGCAATTTCTTCCTGTTTTGCCTTCGGCAGCTGGCGGAACATTCCGCCCTTTGCCTGAAGCGCCAGGATGATATTTTCACGTACGCTGAGATCATCGATGATTCCTTCTGCCTTGCGGTCATCCGGAAGCATGCCCATGCCCAGATTCATGGCATCGATCGGCTGACTGATCTTCACATCTTTTCCGCCGACCTTCAGCGTACCGGTCTGTGCTCTGTCCGCTCCGTAAATTGCCCGGGCCAGTTCACTGCGGCCGGATCCCAGAAGGCCGCCGACGCCGACAACTTCTCCCTTGTAAATATCAAGGTCAAACGGCTTGACCGTTCCCGCATGGCTGAGACCGCGGGCACTGATTTCCATTTCCGCCTTATCGACATCGATTTTTTCGCTCTGGATGTCCGCAAGATCATCCAGGTTCTTGCCCATCATCGCCGCAACCAGCTTGACCCTCGGGAGTTCCGAAATCGGGTATTCCCCGACCAGGGCTCCGTTCCGGAGAACCGTAATGCGGTCGCAGACCGCATAGACCTGTTCAAGGAAATGCGTGACAAAGACAATCCCTACGCCTTTTTCTTTCAGGGTCCGCATCAGGCGGAAGAGCTTTTCCACTTCGTCCTCATCGAGCGAAGAAGTCGGTTCATCCAGAATCAGGACTTTGCAGTCCTGATCGACTGCTCTGGCAATTGCGACCATCTGCTGAATAGCCAGGGAATAATTTTCAAGATTCTGCGTAACATCAATAGAAATGCCCAGATCATCCATGATTTTCTGTGAACGGGCATTATAGGAATTTCTGTCTACCGTGTGGAGTTTTGTCAGCGGTTCGCGGCCGATGAAAAGATTCTCCGCTACCGAAAGGTTCGGGCAGAGGTTGACTTCCTGGTATACCGTGGAAATCCCCACCCGCTGGGCATCGCGTGTCGAATGGTTCCTGACCGGTCCTTCGATGCCTTCCATATGAATTTCGCCTTCTTCAAAATCATTGATTCCGGTCAGGCATTTGATCAGCGTGGATTTGCCTGCCCCGTTCTCGCCCATCAGCGCATGAATTTCACCTCTGCGCAGGGTAAAATCGACTTTATCCAAAGCCTTGACGCCCGGAAATGTCATCGAGATGCCGCGCGCTGTCAGTACGACTCCGTTCTCCATGCGATTGCTCCTTTCAAATCTTTTTTTGAAACGAGGCCCCTCCGTACGAGGGGCCTCGTCTGATTGCTTTTTCAGAAGCAGCTTTGCTTCTTCTTGTGTTTCAATTAATACTGAGCAGAAATGACATCATCCGTGACTTCCGTCATTTCCTGCGCTTCTCCGTCAACGGAGAACGGAAGGATCTGATCTTTCAGTGCGAACCAATGCTCTGTCATGTAGACTTTCTGTTCCGGTGTCTTTCCGGCTACCAGATCCTGGATGACTCCTTCAACTGTCGGAGCTGCCAGCGGATTGCATTCGAAGTCTGCATTGAACTTGCCTGCTTTAACCTGTTCCAGACCTGCCGTGCATGCATCGAAGGAAATAAGGATGATGTCGGTGCCCGGGCCGTAGCTTAATCCTGCATTGTCCATTGCTGTCTCAGCGCCGAATGCTTCATTATCATTCTGGCAGACGACGACGTTGAACTTGCCTTCGTATGTCTTGCAGTAAGATTCCATGACTTCCTGGCCGCCTTCTTCTGTGAAGTCGCCTGTCTGTTCATCAAGAATCGTCCATCCGTACTTGTCTGCGATTTCCTTGAAGCCGTCGGAACGTCCGATCTGAGCGGAAGCACCTGTCGTGCCGGAAATAACCAGTGCATTGATGGCGGATACGCCCTGTTTGTCGGCGTAAGCCTTCAGCCATTCGCCTGCCGCAAGACCCTCTTTCTTGAAGTCGGAGCCGACCCATGCGGTATAGTTATCGGAATCATCGATGGTACGGTCAATGACGATGACCGGGATGCCTGCATCGGAGCACTCGCCGAGGACGGTGTCCCATCCTGTTGAAACGATCGGGTCGATGATGATGTAATCAACATCCTGTTCAATGAAGGAACGGACTGCTTCAAGCTGAGCTGCGGAATCATTGTCGCAGTCAACAAAGCTTAAATTGTATCCGTTTGCTTCCGAGAAAACATCCTGGCAGGATTTTGTGGAAGCCGTGCGCCAGTCAGATTCATGTCCGACCTGTGCAAAACCTACATTAATCAGATCGCCGGAAGCCTTGCTGGAAGCTTTGGACTCAATAACGGATGCCGCTTCGGAAGCTGTGGATACCGCCGTGGACTCTGCCTTGGAAGCTGCCGTGGATGCCGCCGTGGAAGCTGCCTTGGATGCTGCTGCCGAAGCCGCCGTAGAAGCTGTTGAACTGCCGCCGCAGCCTGCAAGCATACCGATTGCCAGTACGCTGGAAAGAAGTATTCCGATCACTCTCTTTTTCATTCAACTATCCTCCTTAGTTTTCACAGTTGGAACAACCCGTTCCGCTTTTTCTGTTGTACCCATTATAAAATGAGCCCATGGAGGACTCCATGAGCTTGCTTACTGAATAAGTTCTGTTTTTTACCCGGCAGAAAAAGTAGAATTTTTTACGACAGCAGATTTTTTATCCGAGAAGTGGATTATTTTACTGCTCTGCAATTCTCTTCGGGATCAGGACGCGGACCGTCGTTCCTTTTCCGTATTCGCTTTCAATCGTAAGGCCATAGTTTTCCCCGTAATTCAGTTTCAGGCGTTCCGCGACATGGCCATGCCGAAGCCCGTATTATTTTCACCGGCACGGATTTCCCCCGAAATCAGCTGCCGGAGTTTTTCAAGTTCTTCACCGGTCATTCCGATTCCGTCATCTGCAACCGTAATTCGGATTCCGTCATCCATCTCTTCCGCCGCAATCCGGATTTTTCCGATTTCCCTGCGATTTTTCAGCCCGTGATAGAGAGCATTCTCAACAATCGGCTGCAGCGTCATTTTCACGATAGAATAATTTCCGAGCTCCTCCGGCATGCTGATTTCATAAGAAAGCACATCGCTGTACCGGAATTTCTGTATCTGCAGATACGATTCAATGTGGGATATTTCTTCCTTCAGGCGGATAAAATCACGTCCCCCTGAAAGCGTCGTCCGAAAGAACTGCGAAAGCGACGTAACAAGCGATTCGACTTCTTCTTTCTTTCCGTCTTCTGTCAGCCATACGATGTTGTCGAGAGTATTGTACAGGAAATGAGGATTGATCTGCGCCTGCAGAAGCTTCAGTTCCAATTCTCTCGATCTCTCCTGCTCCTTCCGGTTGTTTTCCACCAGCGTGCCGATACGCTCCACCATACTGTTGAAATTGCGGTTGAGGGGCGGCAAGATCATCGCCTTCATTAACTTCTGAACGCGTACTGAAGTCTCCTTTTCCGACCTGTTTCGTCACAGCCGTCAGTCTTTTGATCGGTTCCGTAATGCTCCGGGAAATAAAGATGGAAAGAAGGATGACCAAAGCAAGCGTCGTACCGATCGTCATAAAAGAAAACCTCGTAAGGATATTGCGGCTTTCGGACATGTTCTGGCGGACCGTCTCCATGCTCTCCGATTCATGATAGATATACTCCGAAATGCGCTCCTGTATCAGTTCCGTAATGATCCGGATATCCGAATCCAGACTTGTCATGTTTTCATCATAATAGCCGGAGATTTTTACTTTACTGTCGATATCGTTGACGCGTTTCCGCAGAGTGATCAGAAGCTTGATGACCGAGCTTAAGCGGTCCTGTGCATCCGGCGAAAAGGAATTCTGCTTCAGGGATTCGAAAGTCTGTTCCGCATCCGTGATCATCCTGTCCGGATTCTTCATGTTCAGCTGGGATTCCACTTCATATTTGCTCATGGAACGGGCAATCATCTGATAGACGACCTCGTCCATGTCTTCCTTGAAAGCGACATTGTATTCATTCGCCTGCGTGATATTGCGGACGATGCTGTCGTAAGAAGAACAGTACTGGTTCAGATTATAAAGGAGGTAGAAAATAATGATGCTGAAGGGAATGATTAAAAAAGCGCACAGTATGAACAGCTTTTCTTTCAGGGAAATGTGTCCGATGTGCAGCTTCCTATTCTTCGTTCCCATCCTTGCCTCTCATGCGGAATTCCTTCGGGGACATGCCCTGCGTCTTCTTGAAAGTATGGCTGAAATAATGCGGATCCTTGTACCCCACTTCATAAGCGATTTCCGAACTTCGTATATCCGTCGTCATCAGAAGGCTTTTCGCCTTCTCCATCCTCTTCCCGATCAGGTATTCGATGAAAGTGATCTTCATTTCCTGAGAAAAAATCGCCGAGAAATGATTCGGGCTTAAGTTTGCTACGGACGCTACCGTGTTCAGGGAAATGTCCGGATCCGTGTAATGGCTGTCGATGTAGTTCAGTGTCGTACCCAGGATTTTCCCGTATTTCCGGGCAGATCCGCTGTCACGCAGCCGGATGACATGCCGCAGGTAATCCGTCAGGTATTTCTTCGAATCTTCCCATTCACCGAGATGGCTCAGTGTCGAATTGAGATCCCCGCACACCTCATCCACCTGCTTCTGATTCTCTCCCATCTGCTGCAGAAACCGGACCATCAGGAGGTAGGCGTCAACGGTCAGATACTGCAGGAAAATCGTCGATTTGACGTTCATTTCTCCGGCGGAAATAAAAAAACCTGTCCATGAACGGTTCAGCTTCGTCATAAGTTCCCGTATTCAGGAAATTCTCCAGGGCCTTATGGGAACTTTCCTTGGCAACTGCCTGACTGATGTCGATGACAGAATCGTCGCCGCGGAGATTTTCTTTAAATTCTCCGCTGTACATCACTTTATTCGGTCCGGTCAGGAAACGGTTTGAGAATGCCCGGTTTGCCGTCTCATAGCTGTGCCGCACTTCTCTCAGCCGGTTGACGAGGCTGCCGATTCCCATATAGTAATTGGCACGGTCATATTCCCGGATCATTTCCTGAATGCTGCCGACCGTTTCCTCTGTCACCTTCTTCATTTCCTCCGGATTATTTCCCGTCTGGAAAATGAAGAAGCCGTCAACTCCCCGGTCTACGACGGACAGTCCGTTCTTTCCATTCGCGAGTTCATACAGCTTCATCCTGAAGGCATTCCTTGTTTCGGAAAAAGCATCGCGCTCTTCGCCCTTGATTCGGAAATCCAGAAGCATGATCCGGAATAAAGCATCGTCAGATCAATGCCGAGTTCTTTGCCGGAAGCAATCAGTTCCGGAACAGACCCGGTCGTCATGATCATGGCATTAAAGAGCCGGTTCTTGGAAAGTTCTTCCTTTTCTTCCAGTTCTTCCTGTGTCCAGTCCGTCTGTCCCTTCGGGTGTTCCGCCTGTATCGCAGCCGCAACTTTCCGCACTGTTTCCAGAAGCTTCGACGGTGAAATCGGCTTCAGCAGGTATTCCGATGCTCCGAGGGTTATGGCCTTTTGCGCATATGAAAAATCATCGTAGCCGGAAAGAATAATCACATGAAGATCCGGCAGCTCCTTTTTAACGAGCTCAATCAGCTGCAGTCCGTCCATAAAGGGCATCTTGATATCCGTGATCAGGATATCCGGTTTCAGATTGAGGATCATCGGATAGGCGATTTCGCCGTCACCGGCTTCGCCTGCAAATTCGATGCCTTCCTTTTCCCAGTCAATATGCTTTTTAATTCCTTCGCGCATGACGGTTTCGTCTTCCGCCAGAAACAGTTTAATCATTTTTACGCCGCTTTCAGTATTTTCGATTGTCCAGAACTGCCTGTGTCAGGTTTATTACCGGATAGGTAACTCCGCCTGCCATGACTTCCGCAATATCCGGCAGTGCACTGAACTGATCCTCATCAATAAAAGTTTCATGCGTGAGCTCTTCGCCTTTTTCAAGCTTCTGCACCATCTGCGTCAGAATCGGCCCGTAGAGGGGATTGCATTCCGTATTGACGGAAATGAGACCGTTTCAGCGTATCCGTCATGCCTTCTTTCGTCGAGTCAAAGGAAAGAATCATGATTTCTCCGCCCGTGATGTCATTTCCGATTTTGCGTCCTGATTCCCGGATTGCCGTAATGGCTCCGTATGCCTCATTATCGTTTTCGCAGTATACGACATTGATTTCACTGCCATACTGGTCCAGCATTTCTTCCATGACTTCCTGTCCCTTGGCAGACGTAAAATCACCGGACTCCGCTCCCAGCAGTTTCCAGTTTCCGTTGGCCTGTACAGCCTCCTTGAGTGCCTTCGTTCGTCCGATCTGGGCAGAGGAATCGATTGTTCCCTGAATATCGACAATATTGACATTGCCTGTCACATTATTTAAATCACACCAGGCCTTCAGCCATGCACAGGCCCTGCGCCCTTCCAGGAGAAAATCCGATCCGATCCAGGCTGTATAAAGGCTCTTATCCGCGACATTTACGGTACGGTCGAACATGATGACCGGAATCCCCGCCTCTTTTGCTTCCTGCAGCGACGATTCCCATCCGGTTTCCGTGATCGGTGAGAAAAGGATATAGTCTACATCCTGGTCTATGAGCTCCCGGATTGCCTTGATCTCATTTTCCTGCTTCTGCTGCGCATCGTTGGTAATCAAATGATACCCATTCTCGGAAGAAAAAGCGTTCTCGATCGAAGCGGTGGAAGCCATCCTCCAGTCAGATTCCGCACCGACCTGAATGAAACCGATTGTCAGTGCCCTGCCGGTGTTTCTTGCGATTCCGTCAGCTCCTACCGCCGGAGTACCGGATTCATTTGACAAGACTGAAATATCCGATGCATCAGAGGATCCGGTATCACGGGAAAGCGTATCAGAAGCAGCGCAGCCGGAAAGCAGCGCAGCAGCAGTCATGATTCCGATGATACCCGACAGAAATCTCTTCTTTTTCATAGCATCCTTGATTCTCATCTTATTACTTTACCATACAGGAGCCTTTCTTTTCAATTTCCGCTCAGAAAACCGTAAATAAGTATAAGAAAACCATAAAAAAGCACCTTATTGCCGTTCGCGTGCCTGGCCTGTAAGAAAAGGATCAGCGCATTTCATGCGGCGTACGGCCGTATTTTTTCCGGAAGCTCCGGCAGAAATAGGAAATGTTTTCGAAGCCGCAGGAAAGGGCGATCGAGCTGATTGGTTCACCGGACACGGAAAGCAGCCGGAGCGCTGAAGACAGACGGTAATCCTGAAGATAAGCGATGAAGGTCTGTCCGGAATTTTCCCGGAAGAAACGCATGAAATGAGCCGGCGAATAGCCTGCCTCTTTCGCCGCTTCCGCGACCGTCAGATGCTCAGCGCAGTGTTCCCGGATCCATGCCAGGATATGCTTCATTTTCTCCGAATTCTTTCCGTCCCTTTCCTGTTTCGATTCGGAACGGCATTCGTACAGTGCCGAAAGGAAAAGAAAAAGATCGCCTTTGACTTCCAGAGGATAGCCATCCTTCTTCCGGTCGCAGGCACGGTCCGCCGCATCGAGGAACGCAGAGGCCCGGCGCTGCAGTTCCGTCCCCGGCTCCAGCATCCGCGGCAGAAAAAGCCGTCCTTCTTTCAGCGGGCTGAAAAAAGAACGGCTGCACCAGTCATCACCCGACGTCTCCAGAAGAGAGACCGAGAAGATGATGTTCTCATACTCCATATGTTCTTCCGAGGAAATGGAGTGCAGGCATCCGGGCGGTACGACGGCAATGCTCCCGCTGCATACTTCATACGCATTCAAATCGAGCGTGATTTCGCCGCTGCCCTTCTTGATGTAGATCAGTTCCATTTCATCGTGCCAGTGCAGCGCCACCTTCGGAAAGTCGAGCGGAATCGTGCACAGATACGTATTGTACGCGAATCCGGGCTGTTCATGGACCTTGGTTTCCCTGTACTGGATGTATTCCACTGTATTCATGGCTTCCTCCCGCCGGCGCATGTACCTGTTTACGATGTTCTCTGTTTACGATGTTTACGATGTTCGTTAATTGTAAATTTAAAAGCTGTGTTTGCATCTGTAACCGTACCGTTTTATGTGTGCCGTTTATTGTTCTGAAAAGGACTGCCTCTTGCCGTACAAGTGCTTGCGCGAATCCTGTCCTGACGGTATTCTTATCCTGTACCGGCGGCGGATAAGGAGGCGCCATGTCAAGTTTCTTTACTTATGAGGAACGCCTTTTCCTTCAGAAATATCTGAAAGAAGGTCTTTCCTTCAAAAAAATCGCAGGCCTGCTCGGCAAGAACGACACTACGATCTCACGGGAAGTGAGAAAGCATATGAAGGTAATTGCCACCAGCCGGCCCGGCTGTATTTATAATCCATGCCGCAGGAGAAGTGCCTGCAAGCGGCGCGGGCTCTGCAGGGACTGCCGCAGGAGCGCCGGATCATTCTGCCGCTTCTGTCAGACATGCCGGGATGTCTGCCCTGACTACATCGAAGAAGTCTGCACCGCACGGTTCCATGTGCCGTATGTCTGCAACGGCTGTTCCCGGTTCCCGAAATGCCCGCTGGCAAAGAACTTCTATGATGCCGAGAAGGCACATCTGGAAGCACATGCATCGCTCTCCGCAGCGAGAAGCGGACTATGCGTCTCGGAACAGGAGATCAGCCATCTGAATGCTGTCATCAGCCCTCTTGTGAAGCAGGGGCAGTCCGTCCATCAGATCTATCTCCATCACAGGGACGAGCTCATGTGCTGCGAGAAGACCGTCTACAATTATATCGACGCCTGCCTCCTGGATGTCCGGAACATCGACCTCCCCAGGAAGGTACGTTTCCGACAGCGCTATAAGAAGCCTGAATTCAAGGTCGACCGCGGCTGCCGTATCGGAAGGAGCTACACTGATTTCCAGAGGTTCCTGGGATCAAGCCCCGAGACGGCTGTCGTCCAGATGGACAGCGTCATCGGGACACCGGGCGGGAAAAGCCTCCTTACGGTCCACTTTGTGGAATCCAGTTTCATGCTTGCCTTCCTGCGGGATGCCAACACCTCACAGTCCGTGATCGATATCTTCGACGGTCTTTACAGCCTGATCGGGGCGGATGTCTTTACAGGGCTCTTCCCCCTGATCCTTACGGATAACGGAAGCGAATTCTCAAATCCGAAGAGGATCGAGTTCGGTCCGTCCGGCAAAGGCCCTCTGCGGACCCGCGTGTTCTACTGCGATGCAGGCAGCCCATTTCAGAAGGGCGCGATCGAGGTGAACCATGAGCTCATCCGGCGCATCATTCCGAAAGGGAAGAGCTTCGACAGCCTTACGCAGGAGGATATCACGCTCATGATGAACCACATCAATTCATACAAAAGAAAAAAGCTGAACAACCGCAGTCCCTACGACGCGTTCAGCTTTTTTCATGGGGAAGGAACTGCAGGGCTTCTTGGCTGTTCCCCGGTCGCACCCGGGGACATCGTACTGAAGCCTGCCCTTCTTCGGAAATAGACAGATAAAAGCAATGCCGCCGGTATCTCAACAGGAAGACCGGAGGGGTAGATTCTCAGGCTTCAAAAAAGCCGGCAGGGAACCTACCTCTTAAAGGCATATCCGTCTTTTCCATCATACTTCTTCCTTCGCCGCAAAGCAAACGCTGTATGATACCGGAAACTGCATCTCCATTACAAAAACTGCATCTGTCTTACAAAAAATCTGAAAAACTGCATTTCGTTTACAAAAGGGAGTGTTTCATTTTCAAAAAATGCATGTCGTGTTACAAAATGGCATCCCGACTTACAAGTCAGCTACGATGTTTACGATGTTTATGCTGTTATTGTACAATTTCATGCTTGTATATTGCAAGATATTTGCAAATAAAGATGCTATTGTACAAATGAACAGATGAATTCAGCCGGATCAGGCATCCTGTCCGGCCGGGCTTTTTTAAGGAGGTTTCCCAATGGAAAGAAAACTGGAAGATTATCTGGATGGTCCTGTTTCTGCTCAGACGACACTGGAATTATACAATGCCGCACTTCACCTGGCATCCGATGCCGTGAAAGAACACGGATACAACAGCGGCAGGAAAAAACTCTATTATATATCTGCGGAATTTCTGATCGGCAAGCTGCTGAGCAATAACCTGATTAATCTCGGGCTCTATGATTCCGTAAAAAAAGAGCTGGCAGATGCCGGCAGGAGTCTTTCCGAACTCGAAGAATTTGAAGCGGAGCCTTCCCTTGGGAACGGCGGACTCGGCAGGCTGGCTGCCTGCTTCCTGGACAGCTGCGCCACCCTCGGCCTGCCCGCCGACGGTGTCGGCCTTGCCTATCATGAAGGTCTTTTCCGTCAGGTATTTGCCGACCGCATGCAGAAAGAAAAACCCGATTCCTGGCTGGTCTGGGGAAGAGAAAACTGGATGCGCCGGACAGCCCGCCGCTATACGGTCGAGTTTCGGCGGCTTCTCCCTGCCGTCCGTGATGTACGAAATCGACGTGACCGGATATCATGGAAAATGCGGACGTCTCTGCGTCTCTTCGACATCGACTCGATTGATGAACGGATCATCAAGGACGGCATCCGTTTCAATCAGAAAGACATTGCAAAAAACCTGACTCTCTTCCTTTACCCGGACGACAGCAATGACGAAGGCCGCCTGCTGAGAGTCTATCAGGAATATTTCATGGTCAGCAATGCGGCACAGCTTCTGATTGATGAAGCGATGGAGCGCGGCTCGGACCTGCACGACCTGCCGGAATATGCCGCGGTCCAGATCAACGACACGCATCCGACCATGGTCATTCCCGAACTCATCCGTCTTCTTGAACAGCACGGTATCGAAGAAGAGGAAGCCATTCAGATTGTCACGCAGGTCTGCGCTTATACGAATCATACGATCCTTGCGGAAGCCCTTGAGAAATGGCCGCGGCATTTTATCGAATCCGCCGCTCCGCAGCTGATGCCGATCATCGAAAGACTGGACGCGCGCGTCCGTGAAAAATTCGGAGATCCTTCTGTCTTCATCATCGACGACAGCAGCTGTGTGCATATGGCCCGGATTGATCTTCATTTCTCGCATTCCGTCAACGGTGTTGCCGCTCTGCACACGGAAATCCTGAAGAAGAGCGAACTGCATCCGTTTTATGAGCTGTACCCGGAAAAATTCAACAACAAGACCAACGGAATCACCTTCCGCCGCTGGCTTCTGGAATGCAATCCGGAACTTTCATCGCTGATTACCGAAACGATCGGGGAAAGCTGGAAACAGAATGCGGACGAGCTGGAAAAATTGCTTGAGCACGCCGGAGACCGGGAATTTCTGAAGAAACTGATTCAGATCAAGAAAGACAATAAAAAGACCTGTGCCGAATGGCTCAAGCGTACGCAGGGAATCGAAGTCGATCCGGATTCCGTTTTCGATATCCAGTCGAAGCGCCTGCACGAATACAAGCGCCAGCAGCTGAACCTGCTGTGGCTCATCCATCAGTATCACGAACTGAAAGCCGGCATGATCCCGGATGCGAAAATCACCGCGATCTTCGGAGCCAAGGCTGCTCCGGCCTACACGATTGCCAAGGACATCATCCACGCGATACTCTGCCTTCAGGAAATCGTGAACCGGGACCCGGATGTCAGCCGCTATCTGAAGATTGTCATGGTGGAGAATTACAACGTCACTGCAGCCGAGGAAATGATTCCGGCCTGCGACATTTCCGAACAGATTTCTCTTGCCTCCAAGGAAGCTTCCGGCACCAGCAACATGAAATTCATGCTGAACGGTGCTGTCACCCTCGGAACAATGGACGGTGCAAATGTAGAAATTGCCGGTCTGGTCGGTGATAAGAACATCTATACCTTCGGTGAAAGCTCCGATGAAGTCATTTCCCATTACCGGAACAATGACTACCACGCATGGGACTGGGTGCAGAAGGACAGACGGATCTCCGACGCTCTCTATTTCCTTGTCAGCGATCAGATGATGGAGGTCGGGAATGCGGATTCCCTGACCCGCCTTCACGGCGAACTGACCGGGAAAGACTATTTCATGACGCTTCCTGATTTTGAAGATTACTGCCGGATCAAGTCCCGCATGCTCCACGATATTCTCGATGAAGAAAACTGGGCGGTGAAAATGCTGACCAACATCGCCAAAGCCGGATACTTCTCTTCCGACCGGACAATCCGGCAGTACAATGAAGAGATCTGGAAACTGACGGAATCATCACAGAATGCAGTAAATTGATTTCAGCAGTTCCGTCCCGGTCTTCGTGCGGAAAATCTCTTTCTGAAAGTTTTGAATGTTTTCCCGGCTGATAGCTGCTTTCGTCGGCGTTCACCAGATAATCCGCTTCAATCAGGATCTGATAATCATCGCCTTCAATGTCCCGAAGCGTATGATGGTGTCCGACCAGAAAAATGATGCGGTCGTTTTCCGCTTCCGTCAGGCCTTTATCCGAAAGGAACTCCCGTGCCAGGATCATTCCTTCGCTTTCCTGATGCTTACCGTCGGTATTGCCGTATTTCCTTCTGCACAGCGGACAGGCGATATCATGAAGAATGGCTGCGATTTCCAGGATTTTCTGCGTCTCCGGATCCAGCCCTTCGCATTTTCCGATTGTCTCCGCATAGCCATGTACTTTCAGGAAATGACAGATGTCGTGCAGGTTTCCGTCCGAATACTGAATCATTTCCTTCATGATTTCCGAACTGTTCATCGCTGCCTCCCGTAACCCGGTTCTGCGCTGATTATAGCATAAAAAGCTCCCGTCCCGGAAAGCAGTCTCTGCCTTGCCGGAACGGGAGTCCCTCACACAGTCTTCTTCAATTCATAAAATGGTCCGGCCGGACCGCCGTCCGCTCTTCAGCAGTACCTGTCCCTGTGGGAAATGATCTGTCCGGCCAGCGGAACGATATCGTAATACTCTGCCTTGTTTTCGGAAATGCATTTCCTGACCGCCTCAATAGCCTCCGGCTCGATCAGCAATGACATGCCGCAGGAAAGCTTTCCCTGAATGGAACGCGGAGCCGGCGCAATCCGGTTTTCCAGCCCATGGTCTGACAGCAGTTCATGAAGAGCCAGCCCCTGTTCGTAATTCTGAAACAGGATATAATACCGCAGCCGGCCTTCCTCCCCGTTTTTTTCTTCAGGCATTAAGCATCTCTACGAAAGCACCGATTCGCGTGCGGAGCTGCTCGGCATCCGTATCCGTATAATCCGTCTCCAGGCTGAGTACCGGTACGCCGGCTTCCTTCAGGGCTCTGGATACCGAACGTTTCTCCGTATCATACAGGCAGCAGAACTGCAGGCTGCAGTCAATGACGCCGTCGGCATGGTATTCCTTGACCATGCGGAGAATGTCGTCGACACGGCCGGTATTCGGCGTGAAGCATGCGCAGTTGGTCTTCATGTAGCGTTCAGACAGAGCCATGAACTGATCATCCAGGGTTGTCTTTGTTTCATCCACAAGGTTCTCGAAATATCTCGTGCCTGTGCACATTTCCTCGCAGACAACGGCTGCACCGCTGGTCTCGATGATGTTGTGCAGCTTCCAGTTCGGGACTGCCAGAGGCGTGCCGGTCAGCAGGATTCTCTTCGTGCCTTCCTTGACCACTGAAACGCCGTCCTTGATTCTCTGTTCCAGCTCATCCGCCAGCCGGTTGCACATCTGTGCGCAGCGGACCGGATCGTCGAAGAATGAGATCTGCATCATCAGCAGGGAGTCTCTTCCGGAAATGGGGAGGCACTCCGACTTGCGGCAGTTGTACACCCTTGCCAGCGCGCGCCGTTTCTCATTGACGATATGGATGGCTTCGTTCAGCTTTTCGGGAGTGATTTCATTTCCCGTAAACTCCTCGACCTTTTTTGCAAACTCCGCGATTTCTTCCTTCCATTTCACGATGTCTTTATCCCGCTTCATCTGCGGAACGTCCATGACATACATCGGGACGTCTTCGCCGAGAATCTCATAAGCCTTCTTTTTTCCGTCGCAGGTCGTCTCACCGACATACATGTCCGCGATGCGGAAGAACGGGCAGGTGCGGCCCAGACGGGCACCGACCGAAGCCTTGATGAGAGGGCAGGTATTTTTCGGCAGGACAGCTTCGCCGCCCGGAACCCAGAACTGCGAGCCGCCGCAGAGTCCCGTCACGATGCCGTTTGCCGCGATGACGACTTCATCCGGAACATAGACGCAGAACGTTCCGAAAACCTTGCGGCCTTTTTTCTGTTCCTCGATCAGCTCTGCCGGACGGATGCCGTGTACTTCGGAAATCACCATATCCCAGAAGTCCATGGCCTTCGGACGGTTTTCCTGGGAAAGGAAGACATCCCCGACGGCAGTCGGAAGCACGTTGCACAGTTTGTCATGGTTCTCGATATCCATTCCCAAATCTTTCCACATCTGATGATAGTCTGACATTTTTATACCTCCATTTTTTTAATTCCTTACGGATGTTTTTTCCGGCAGTCGGTTCTCCTGCTGCCGTTATGCGCGTGATTGTTCTCCGTGCTTTCAGTTTTCTCCCGCCAGCTTCCTTCACGGCGGAAACTGCTGCGTCGATCTCCTCTTCGGTATTGAACCAGGAAAAGCTGA
Organism: Lachnospiraceae bacterium; assembly: GCA_022647575.1. Lineage (GTDB taxonomy): Bacteria > Bacillota > Clostridia > Lachnospirales > Lachnospiraceae > Chordicoccus. The sequence continues at coordinate 206,083 of JALCKY010000003.1, forward strand.
ACCGTACCGCTCCCTGCTGCGTCGTTCCCAGTGCCTCATGCATGCGCGGCGCACAGTGTGCCCCCGGCCTCGTGGCAATTCCGTAGGTCCGGAAAAGTTCGTCGGATACGGCGCCCGATTCATAATCACGGATGTTCAGGGCAACGGTCGGCGCATGGAGTTTCCCGGAAAAGTCACCGTAGATTTTCACGCCGTCAGTCCCGGATACGCCTTCATAGAACCGCCGCATCAGCGCCGTTTCTTTTTCACGGATCACGGAGATTCCCGTTTCTTTGATGAAATCAAGGGCGGCAGACAGCCCCGCAATTCCGTGACTGTTGAGCGTTCCGGCCTCCAGCCGGGTCGGATATTCTTCCGGCTGGCTCTTCAGATAGCTCTGCACGCCGGTTCCGCCGGTCTTCCACGGACGGATCTCCACGCCTTCCCGCAGAAGAAGTGCTCCGGTGCCCTGCGGTCCCATGAGGCCCTTGTGTCCCGAGAAGCACAGAACGTCTATGTTCATTTCCTGCATATTGATTTCCAGGCAGCCGGCCGTCTGGGATGCATCGGCAATAAAAATCAGTCCGTGCCTGCGGGCGATATCTCCGATTTCCGCCAGGTCGTTTACATTTCCGGTCAGATTGGAAGCATGCGTGCAGACGATGGCCTTTGTATTGGGGCGGATCCGTTCCTCAAAATCTCCGATACGGATTTTTCCGTCGCGGTCGGCCGGCACGAAATCCAGTCCGACGTTTTTTTCCGCCTGCAGGCGGTACAGAGGACGCAGAACGGAATTATGCTCCATGTCCGTGGAGATCACATGGTCTCCTTCGGAAATGATTCCGTTGATGGCAATATTCAGGGATTCCGTCGCATTTGCCGTGAAGACGGCATGGTCCGCACGGGAGCAGCCGAACATTTCTGCCAGCTTCTGCCGGGTGCCGAAAACGGAGCGGGAAGCATCCAGTGAACTTTCGTGCGTTCCCCTTGCCGCATTTCCGAAAGTGGTCATCGCTTCCGTGACCGCATCGATGACCTGCTGAGGCTTATGAATGGTTGTTGCCGCATTGTCGAGATAAATCATAGCGTTCCTTTCCCGTTCAGATACTGTATAAAAAACCGAACCGCCCTGATCCGCGGTTCATGCATACGGGTTTCATGCATAAAGGGATGAGGCAATCAGCGCCGCGCCTTCCGCTCCGGCATAGCGTCCTTCTTCGCAGGTCCTGACCGGAACCTTCAGCGCTTCCGAAAGCGCGCTTCTTAAATATTCAATGCCGCACAGACCGCCGGTGAGACAGGCTGTCGTTCCTTCATAAGGAAGACGTCCGGCCTGCGATGCTACTTTTGTCACGATTGAATTCACGACGGCATAGGCGATATTTTCTTTCTTCTCGCCACGCCCGATCAGACTGGTCACTTCGGATTCCGCAAAGACCGTGCAGAGCGAACTGATGGACGTGCTGCCGCCTTCAGATGCAAGAGCGCAGAGTTCCCGGACGTCCACCGCCAGCGTATTGGCCATGATTTCGAGGAAGCGTCCCGTTCCGGCAGAACATTTGTCGTTCATGACAAAATCCTTGACGCTGCCGTCTTCCACGGAAATCAGCTTCGTATCCTGTCCTCCGATGTCAATGACCGTCATGGCGGAAAGCCCGTGGATATGGCAGGCCCCTTTGGCATGGCAGGTGATCTCCGTCACGCATTTGTCCGCATACGGCACCGAAATGCGCCCGTAGCCTGTCGCAACGACTGCCGTATTGTCTTCCCCGCAGCCTCTTTCCAGAATGGCCTTCCGGATGTCCTCTGCCGTTCCGATGCTGCTCCATCCGGTAGCCTGAAGCAGGCGGAAGCAGACCGCTCCTTCCCTGTCCATGACGACCGTCTTGGCGCAGGTGGAGCCGATATCGATTCCTGCAAAATATTTAATATCCCTCAAATTATTTTTCATCTACTCTAATGTATCATGAAGAAGGGCATTTGAGAAATTGATAATCCGCCCTCTTTTGGTTCATTTATCTGTTTTATCTATAAACTAATTCTTTTTTATCTATTTTTATCCCATCCGTCCTTTTTGCGTTAAAATGGAAGCAGTTCCCGGATCAGGAGGTTTCCATGGAATTCAGACAGCTGGAATTATTCATTGCCGTTGCAAATGAAAAAAATTTCTCCAAGGCCGCGGAGGATGTTTTCCTCTCCCAGTCCACGGTCAGCACCCATATCCGGAATCTTGAGAAAGAGCTCGGAAAGACACTGCTTGAGCGTTCGACGAAATCCGTTCGCCTGACGGAAGACGGGGAAATATTCCTGAAATATGCCAGACGGATCATGGACATGAAAGAAGCCGCGCTTCAGGCGCTTTCCGGCACGGCGGAATCCATCCTGCACATCGGGGCTTCCACGATTCCTTCCGGCTATCTTCTTCCGCCGGTCATGGGCGCCTATCACGAAAACCATGCCGGCATTTATTTCGATATCAGTCAGGGCGACTCCCAGTCGATCCTGCAGAAGGTCCAGGACGGAACGGTGGAATTCGGCATTGTCGGCCAGAAAGAAAATGCCTCCAAATGCACTTTCCTTCCTTTCTGCTCCGACCAGCTGATGCTGATTACCCCTTCGAATGATCATTATCTGGAACTGAAAAAGAAAAATCCTGAAATCGCAGATCTCCTGCAGGAACCAATCATCCTCCGGGAAAACGGGTCCGGCACTCAGAAGGCGGCTGACCGTTTCCTGGAAGGGATCCATGTCGGTCCCGAAAAGCTCCGCGTCATCGCGCGGAACAACGATCTGGAATCCATCAAGCGGATGGTTGCCGACGGCGTGGGTATTTCCATCATGTCGGAATATGCCGTGCAGGACCTGATCCAGCGGGGGCAGATTCTGGCCTATCCTCTCCAGAGCAGGTTCCGCCGGAAATTCTATCTGACCTATTTAAAGGAACGCTCCCTGAAACCGGCAGCAAAAGAATTCATTCAGTATATCCGGCATTATTACAGAAACAGCGGCGCCTGACGCCGCTGTCTTCATTCCGCCAGATTTTTTCTGCACAGGAAAGTAATTCTCTGAATCTGATCCATTTTCCGGAAGGCTTGCGTTTCCGACCAGGCTTCCGCGCCGGATGCCGCCTTCCTCACGATTTCTTCCAGAAGCGGCCGGATTTCTTCCCGGACTTCCTCCGGCAGGGATTCCAGATAAACCTGAAATCTTCCGCCGCTCTTTCCGGTCAGCCCGAGGAAGCGAAGAAAATATTCCGCCTTATAAAAACCGAAGGCATTTTCCAGGCCGAAGAAATCGGCGATCAGTTCGTCGTGCAGATTGTTGGCTGCCGACCCGAAAAACTGCTTCGTGAAATAATGCGTGCATTCATGCTCAAGACGGATCTTCATCGACTTTTCCGCCCAGTCATCTTCCGCAAGCCCGAGTTCCTCTGCCGGCACATTGCTGTACGGCTTGGAAGAAAGCATGATAAAGCGGTCGGACTTGTTATAAAGAAAAATCGCTCCCATCCGGGAAAGATTCTCCGGACGTTTTCCGCCGTAGGCTGCACTCACGGCCAGATTTTCGAAATCTTCCGTATCCCTGAACGTAATGACCGGAACCCGGCCTGCCGCCGAAGGATAGATCTGCATGCGAACGCCGTCCGGATCCCGGAAATGAAACATCTCCCGGCCCTTCAGCAGGTACTCCGCCGCCGCTTCCGCAGCGCCGGCCTCTTCCGCGCGCTCCATGACCGGCTTCCAGCGGTCGGCAAAAGAATCGTCCGCATTCCGGAGAGCAGCGTCATTTTCAAATCCGTCCGGAATGACGAACCGGTTCTTCAGATATTCGGCGAGTGCTTCTTCCGCTTTTCCGGAAATTTTTTCCATCGGCTGCGGTCCTTTCTATTTTTCCTGTACTGCTTTTCATGTACTGCTTTTCCTGTACAGCTTTTTCAGTTCTGCCAGGCTGTGCTGAAGACATCCGGATATTCGCTGAAGTTCACCCTTGTTTCATGCCCGCCCGCATAATACGCGCCGAATAGATAGATATCGAAATAGAACGTGTATCCGTTCTGATCAGCACTCCAGGTAATTCCCCCGTCCGGTTTCAGATTGCTTTCAATGTCGGACTGCAGCGTCGCTCCGGAATTATAAAAGGCATCTGCCCCGACTTCCGTAATCAGTTTCTGTGCCAGAATCTGGCTGGCCGTCTGGGTATTCAGGATGATATCCGCTGTCGTCAGAATCTTTCCTGTCTGCGAATCGAAATTCAATCCGTGCGTCATATGCCATCCGTGTATTCCGCCGCCATAGCCTTCAATCGCATAGACGATGCTGAGGATTTTTGTATCCGCACGTGCAATGGTTGCTTTCTGCTGATCATAAGGCGGCGGCGTCTCATTTTCAGGCAGCGGCGGTACGGAATCCACCCTCTGGTTCTCGGATTCCATCTGTGTCTCTTCCTGCGCAAAATAGGAATCCAGTCCCTGTCCGAGGGCCGGACACAGCTGTTTGTCGGAATCGGACAGAGAGACAAAGGAAACGGTCCGCTGCGAACCGTCATTTCCTTCCCAGAAGGTATCCGTAATCACCGGGTTCAGGGTCGTCAGGGCACCCGGCACCGCTTCATCTGTCGGCGTCGGAGCCGGCGTCTGAGGAACTGTTTCGGCTGTCGAATCAGCAGTTCCTCCGTCCTGAGTCATTTCCAGTGCATCGATCTTTTTCTGAACGGCTTCCTGCACTCCGGGATCCAGTTGAACTGCCTCAATGTAATCTGCCTGCGCCTTTTCCGGTTCCTTCAGTCCTGCATAGGCATCGCCGCGGCCGATGTAGGCTTCCGCCTTTTTCGGCTCAATCGTGATCGCTGCCGTAAAAGCCTGGGCAGCCTTTTCATAGTCCATCGCCAGAAGGTAGCGGTTGCCCAGATTCATATTCCGGCTGTAGCGTGCCGGCGGCGTCAGAAGATACGCACACATTCCGATCATGCATGCCAGTATTGCCGCCAGAACAATGATGATTTTCTGAAGCCTGTTCATATTTTGTCCCTCAGCTGACTTTCTTTTCAAAATGCTGATAGTCCTTGGGGTTGTTCCAGTCTCCTCCCCAGGAGAATCCGTGCTGCTGAAACAGTTGAAATGCAAAATCGTCATGCGTAATGACATGCGGCGTATCCGAAGAGCGATTATATATATACGCCTCGGATGCGGCATGATAGACTTTCCCGGATCCGTCGTCCCTGAAGACGACATAAGGATTCTCCAGCGGATTCAGATCGATGGCGCACCCGTAGGCGTGATTTGACAGATTGGATGAACCGGTAGCCGTCCGGTAATTGAATGCCGAAGTGTTGTCGTCTTCAATGGAAGCCGTATCGGTCGACTCTCCTTCGCCGGTCCAGTAATTGTCGACCAGATGCATCTGCCGGATCTGATAGTCTTTCTGATACAGTTCCTGAAAAATCGAAAGGAAATCATCGCTGAGTTTCGCATTGACGATGATTTCTCCGACCTGGATCTGATTATTGAAATCCCGGAAGATTACTTTCAGATAGCGCAGGTCGGAAAGACCGATGTTGTCATTTTTCCGGTAGGATTTCTGATTGATCCGCTGATAGACGGCGTCCCCCTCCGCAATCTCATTGGAAATGAAATATGATTCCAGATGATTCGAATCGATCTGATTCTCCGCAAGCACGGTCCCTGCCGGAAGTGCATTGACATCCGTCAGCGTTTCCGGAGAAGAGACCGACGCAGCTTCGGAAACCGGCTGCAGAACCGTTTCCTGCGATGAAGCTGCTGATTCTGCCGGCTGAACTGCTGCCGATTCCGCCGGCCGGGACGCTGCCGATTCTGCCGGCTCAGATGCTGCAGATCCTGTTGACTGGGATGCTGTCAGTTCCGCCGACCGCACTGCCTGGCTTCCCGCAGCAGATGCTGCCGGTACCGATTCATAATTTCGCACCGCCCTGAAAATCAGAAAAACCAGAACCCCTAAAATTACGATTTCCCCTGCCAGAAGGACACGGGAAAATCGTCCCCTCTTTTTATTCACTTTACATCCACGCTTTCAGTCCGTTCTTGATTCATTTCTCTGAAGCCGATTATACCATTGCCGAATTTTTCTGTACAGGCTGGCTTCCCCGCAGAAGGCCTGAATTAAAGGATTTATTTTCAATTTCCGGGAAATGTGCTAATATGAAACCATCGTAAAAACCTGAAACAGGCATTTCCGGAAAGGAGATTCATATGGGCTTTTTTGATAAAGTTGGTGACGTATTGTCCAATACAGGACGGGAAATTTCCGCCTCGGCAAAAAATGTTGCAGATACTTCAAATCTCAACAGCCAGATTCGTGCCCAGCAGACTCTGATTCAGAGCTTATATAAAGAGCTGGGTGAAAAATACTATGAAGAAAGCAAGGATGATCCAACCTGCAAATATGCAGACAAGGTTGCATCCATCACCGATGCCAAAAATAAAATGGTTACATTCCAGCATGAAATAGACCGCATCAAGGGCCGTCAGATCTGCCCGACCTGCGGCGCTTCCGTGGAACCCGACGTTGTCTTCTGTCCTTCCTGCGGCACGAATCTTGCCGCTGTCCGCACCCAGAATCAGCAGCCGGCTTCTGCACCGGCGACGGCCTTCTGCCCGAACTGCGGAGCTCCGCTCGAAGCCGGTTCGACTTTCTGCATGAACTGCGGCACAAAAATCGACAATGCTGCAGCCCCGGCCGCTACTCCGGCTGCTGACGCTGCCGCACCCGAATACAGTGCTCCTCAGGAAGCTGTTCCCGGAGAATCGGCTGTCGGTGAAACTGCCGGGTCTGCGGCGCCGACCGAAGCAGATTCCATGCCGGCAGAACCTGTTGAAACAGATGCCATACCGTCGGAATCTGTTGAAACAGATTCCGTGTCTTCAGAACCGGTGACGGCTGAAGAAACCATTTCCTCTGATGCAGCTGCTTCCCCGGCTGCCGGCAGCGTACCGGACAGCGGATGGTTCTGCACAAACTGCGGTGCCAAAAATGAACCCGGGACTATGTTCTGCTATCGGTGCGGAACCAAAAAAGCCTGATCATGGAAACGGAAACAATCAACTATTCGAATACTTTTGATTTCACGGACAGTGTCCGCGCCGCTGCCGCAGGAGATGAAGAAGCCTTTCAGTTTCTTTACGCCCACTCCTGTGATTTCTTCCGGTCCTGTATTGCTGAATACATCTCCGACGGAAATGAAACAGAACGTCTTCTGCAGCAGACTTATGCCATCATCCGCGGCAGTCTGAGTTCCCTGGAAAATCCGAACGATTTTCTTTCATGGGGGAGCCGGATTGCCGTCGGTCTTGCTGTCAACGACTGCCCGCCGCAGCCGCCGGAAAAAAGTTCTTCAAACAAGCTTGTCTGGATCCTCGCAGCCATCGGAGCCGGTACTGCCGTCTTCGCCGTGCTGCTTTTTTTTGCTCTTCACGGCTTCCCGACCGGCCGCGTGAATTCAGCAGGTCTTTCAGGAAACCCTGCCGTCACCTCGCAGGCTTCTCCGGATGGGAACCTTTCGGTTCCCGTTTTCTCTCAGGCCGCTTCTTCTGCAGCCGGTTCTGTTTCATCAGCTTCCGCCGTCTCTTCTTCAGCAGCTTCCGTCATTTCCCCTGCTTCTTCCGCAGCTGCTCCTGAATCCGTGTCGCCCGCGTCCGTTTCACCGGATTCTGCTCCGTCTGAACCGGATGTTTCTTACGCCGATGCTGTTCCCACCGAAGAGGGAAATGTAGATATTCAATCCATCCGTTCTTATTTCAATGAAGTTGAGAACAGTCTGAATTCTTATCAGCAGGTTTCCTCTGAAGGCAGATACCGGCTTTATTATGCATCCGACGGAACCACTCTCGTTAAAGCGACCCTGTGGCCGGGAACCGGAAAATGCACTTCTTCCTATGAGGAATTTTTCCTGCAAGACGGCCAGCTGATCTTTGCCGATTCCTATTCCGATCCCGAAAGCCTGAGCAATCTCGACCGCTATTATTACAAGGGTTCCAGGCTGATCCGCTGGTCGGAACCGGACGGCTCTACTCATGACTACTCTCCGGGAATCCTGCCTTCTGATTTTGCCGCCTCGACAGGAATGCCGGACATGACAGCCGACTGCCAGTCTATCCTGAACGGCGGGATTCTCTCCTGAAAAACGGAATGGCCTTCCTGAACGGCAGATCATCAAAGAACGGATCATCAAAGGGCAAATCGCCGGGCGACAGCAGAAAAAAGTGCTCACCTAGCGGAATATGTGGTAAAATTTTTTCGTGTCATACTGCTGAATCATGAAAAGGAGCTGTGATGAATGAGGAAGATTCCTTCTGCGAAAACTGCGGTAAACCTCTGAAGGCCGGATCTGACTTCTGTCCCTACTGCGGGGCACCTGTAAACAGGAGCACCCCTCAGGAAAATGAACCGGTTCTGCCGAATAACGGCACTCCTGTTCCGGCTCCTTACCCACCTGCTCCAAAAAAATCAAACACCTGGATCTGGATTCTGGTCGCCGCTGCGGCGGCGGCTGCCCTTCTCGTCGTCGGCTTTTTCGTCGTCGGTCCGCGCCTGTCGCATCTGCTTCCGTCCTCTTCGTCTGCAGCTGCCTCTTCTACCGCTTCCGCCGGAACTCTGTCGGCAGACAGCGGCAGCAAAGCTTCCTCTGCTGCCTCAGACCTGTTTTCCTCTTCGTCGGGTACATCTTCCGCAGCTTCTGCATCCTCAGCGCCGGCCGTTTCTTCAGCCGCACCGACTTCAGCACCGGCAGCTGTTACCCCGGCACCTTCCGTTTCTTCTGTTTCTTCTGCCGCTTCCGGCACTTCGGAAACGCCTATGTACGATACCACTATGATCGTCGTAAACTGCAAGGAATGGATTACCCTGCGGGAATCTCCTTCGACTTCGTCCGCTTCTCTCCGTCAGATTCCTCTCGGCGATTCCGTCACCTTCCTCGGCAATGCAGAAAACGGCTTCTATCATGTTTCCTATCTCGGAACAGAAGGCTATGCGCTGGCCAGCTATCTGACATTGGCCGGCTCATCCGCTGCGCAGAATCCGGCCCCTGCTGCCCAGATCCTGCATGTCATCAACTGCAATGAATACATTACGCTGCGTGCGACGCCGTCCACGAGCGGTACCGATCTGGCCCACATTCCTCTGGGCGCTGCCGTTACCTTTGTCGCAAATTCAAGCAACGGTTTTTATGAAGTCAGCTACAACGGACAGGATGGGTACGCACTGGCTTCCTATCTCGGCAGCTGACAGGAGATGTCCATGAAAAAAATCCTTCTTTTGCTGGCTGCCGCCGCCGTTTTTCTGCTGATCGGCATCGCAGCCAGTCTCCTGATGACGCGCATGAAGCCAAAAAACGATTCCTCTGTTTCGTCAGGAATGCTTTCAGGGGCAGCTGTTTCCGCCGCCGGCATCTCCGCCGCAGATGCTTCTGCTACTGGTATTTCCGCTGCAGATGCTTCCGTTTCCGGGATTTCCGCAGCTGCTTCGCAGGCCGATGTTTCCGTGATTCCTGCATCTGAAGCGGTTCCGGATTCCAAAACTTCTGAGACTTCTGACCTTTCTGCCGTATCCTCACCTGCTGCGCAGGCAGACCTGTTCTGCGACACCTCTTCCCTTTATACCTACGATGAAATGGCATCGGATCTGAATTCTCTTTCACAGTCCTATTCAGACCTTCTGACCCTCGGCAGCCTCGGCCAGACGCCGGACGGCCGGGAGCTCTATCATGTCCTGATCGGAAATAAAAGCGCCTCGCAGCATGTTCTTGTCTTTGCTTCCATTCACGCACGTGAATATATGACAACACAGGTCTGCATGAAACAGCTCGCCGATTTTCTTTCAAAGCTGAAAAACGGCGGAGAATATCAGGGGACACCCGTATCCGAACTGCTGAAAGACCGTGCGGTTCATTTCATACCGATGATCAATCCCGACGGCGTAACCATCAGCCAGCTCGGCATCGACGGCCTGAAAAATGAATCCGTCAGGGAAACCGTGCGGCAGATTGCCGCCATGGACGGAGGAAGCGACAGCAGCTATTTCCGGAAATGGAAATCCAATGCGCAGGGCATCGACCTGAACCGCAACTTTGATGCCGACTGGGACATTTACGACGATCAGGTCGGACATCCTTCCGCCGATCACTATAAGGGAACGTCTCCGGGATGCGCGCCGGAAGCACAGGCGCTGATCACCCTGACGCAGAGCTATCCTTTCACAAGGACCATCAGCTATCATACGCAGGGCGGCGTCATTTACTGGTATTTTAAACAGACGGGAGATCTCCGCACCGTATCCGAAAATTTCGCGCAGGCCATGGGTGACCTGACCGGCTATCCCCTCGATGACAATTACGAAGCTCTGGACCCTGCCGGATATAAGGACTGGGCCATTTCCAAAATGAATATTCCGAGCCTCACCATTGAAATCGGAAGCGGCACGTCTCCCGTTCCGGCCGACCAGCTGGACAGCCTGTACAAACAGAACGCTGACGTGTGGTACGCCCTGCTGCAGGATACGATCCGGGAATAAAGACCGGCCGCTTCAGGACTGGATTTTCTGTTTTCTTCAGAAGCCATGCCGCCGCTGCTGCATCGACAGCCATCAGACCTGCCAGACAGAGGATTCCGGTTCTCACGCCGATGATTCCTGAAGAGATTCCCATCAGCTGCGTGATGGCCGCACCGCCGAGACCCGTCGCGGCCGTCAGGATGCCGGCTGCCGTAGCCGACCTGCCTCCGGCAAACTCCATCAGCCGGTTCAGGACGGACGGATAGACGGCGCCGCTGAAGAATCCCAGCGGAAAGCACAGTATGATTGCCGGTATCTCACCGGAGGCAAGTCCGGTCAGTGCGGCAAATAAACCGGCTCCCGCACAGGCGGCAAGCAGAATCCTTCTGCTGTATTTTGCAAAATAACCGCAGAGAAGACGGGACGGAATCATCGCAAGCCAGAAGAGAGACAGCGCAAAATACTCTTTTGAGCCTCCCAGGTCCTGACGGATATACGTCCCGATAAAAAATGCGAATCCATTCTCAAATCCCACATAAAGAAACATGATAAAACTCAAAAACAGGACTCCCGAAAGGATCCAGTTTCCGGAAGCTTCTGCTTTGCTTCTGTCCGGTTTCCGCTCTCCTGCGGCTCAAAGCCGACTGCCGCTGAAGTGAACAGCAGATTTCCCAGTGCCGACAGGCCCAGCAGGATAAACAGGATCTTCCAGGAATATCCTCTGTTCAGATAGAAGCCGCAGACCAGCGGCGCAAGGACGGCTCCCATGGAATAGAAGCCCGTAAGGATTCCGGTTTTCTTTTTTCCCGTAGCCGGATAAATATCCGACAGGGCGGCAATCGCGATATACTGAAGTCCGCTCGTGCTGATTCCGATCAGGAAAATGCCGGCAAGAAAAGCAGCCTCATTTCCCGGAAGGATCAGAAAAATGCTTCCGACAATTTCCGCTGCAAGAAATGCAAGAAAGAACCTGCGTTTTCCGGAACGGTCGGCAAGAGGCCCGAACACCAGCGGGGCAATCAGTCCGGCAATCAGCTGAACTGAAGCGAAAAAGCCCATCGAAGCAAAATTCAGGCCGAATGCATTTCCGATTGTCAGAAGGCTGGCCTGATAGCCGGCTGCTTCAAAACCGTTCATGAAAACGGCAGCGAAAAATGCGGCGGCAGCCCGGTTTTGCTTACTGATTTGCTCCGACATGGACCCTCCCGGATTTCTTTATGCCTCGTCCTCTGTACAGTCTTTTCTGCCTTCAATCAGATTCGCCAGAGTGCTGAACAGCTGTTCCGTGTCAATCGGCTTGGCCAGATGGGCATTCATGCCGCTGGCGATGCTCTTGTCGATGTCTTCGGCAAAATCATTTGCCGACAGCGCAATGATGGGAACGGAGGCATCAAACTTTCTTATTTCCCTCGCCGCTTCGCAGCCATCCATGACCGGCATCCGGATATCCATGAGGATGGCATCATAATGATTCTTTCCGGCCATCTCCGTGCCGATTTTTCCGTTCTCGGCCCTCTCTGTTTCAAAGTCTTTTCCCTGCAGAAGACGCATGATGATTCTTGCGTTGATATCGTTGTCCTCGCAGATGAGGATGCGGTATTTCCGGAAGCTCTTCCGGATCTCCGGTCTTTCAGCGGCCGCCCGGTACTGTTCGATTTCCTTTTCCGTCGCCATTTCATGCGGAATGGTAACCGTGAAAACCGTTCCTTTTCCCGGCTGGGAACTGCATGCAATGGTCCCGTTCATCAGATCGACCAGTTTCTTGACAATGGCAAGTCCCAGGCCGCTTCCCGTTTCAAAAACGCCCTCGGTTTCCCTGGAAAATGGGTCATACATGACTTTCTGGAATTCCGGATCAATGCCTTTTCCGTTATCGGAAATGACATGCGTGCACACGGCTTTCCCGCCGATTTCTTCCATGCGGCTGATGCAGCTGACGCTGCCGCCCTCGGGCGTATATTTGACGGCATTGGACAGCAGATTCAGAAGGATCTGCTGAACCCTCCGGACGTCTACCTTCGGATAGCATTTGGAATCTGTGCACTGAATGTCAATCAGAAGATTGATATGCTTTGCATCTGCCGCCGGACGGATCATCATGCCGAGGATATGCTCCGTCTCAGCTTTCGTACAGATGACCGGATTCAGCGTGATCTTTCCTGACGCCAGCTTTTCCATGTCCAGGATATCCGTCAGGATGGACAAAAGGTAATGGGAACTGCTCTTGATGTTCCGGAAATAGCTCAGGATTTCTTCATCCTGATAATGTTCAAACGCAATGTCGCACAGTCCCATGACGGTCGTAAGCGGCGTACGCATGTCGTGGCTCATCCTTGCCAGAAAATCCGTTTTAGCCTGGCTCGCTTTCCGTTCTGCCTTCAGGGCGGCATCCAGTTTCCGATTCAGTTCTTCGATTTCCTTTTTCTGCCGCACATCGTTGGTGACATCCTCGAAGCTGCCGACCAGTCCGACGATCCTTCCGTTTTCATACATCGGCGCTTTGCTTGCGACAATATTCCGGTTCTCGCCGTGCGACAGGCACATGCCGGGAACCCGGGTCGTACTGATGCCCTTCCGGATAATCTGCAGTTCATCGTTCTTATAGGGATCCGGATCCGTGTGCCAGCCCATTTCCTCATCGTTTTTTCCGAGAAGAACCTCGGCGGACGGGAATCCGTAGTAGTCAAGAAATGCCTTATTGGCACCGAGGAAGCGGCGGTCTGCATCCTTCCAGAAAATTGCCGTTTTCGTCGTGGCAAGAATTTTCTCCAGCAGTTCCTCCGCACGCTGCTCATGGCTGCTGGACACCCACAGCACCGCCAGGTTTCCGCTTTCCCGTGTGCAGCGGCAGGACATGACGATCCGTCCCGAGAAACTGTGCTTTTCCCATTCAACCGGCAGATCTTGATCAAAAGCCGAAACGATTTTATCTTTATTTCCCAAAAGCGCAAAAATTTCTTCTGCCGACGGATCCTCCGTCAGCCCGAGAGTTTCCTTCATGGCCGGGTTCAGGTAAAGGATCCGGACCGTTCTGTCTGCGTTACGGCAGAGAAGTCCTGCTGCCGACGGATTCTTTTCATTCCACCTTTGAAATTCGGTTGTTTCCTTCTCGAACATGACGTCCTCTTTCATGGAATCAGGAGCAGGAAACGGATGTTCCCTGCTGTTTTTATCCTATCAGGGGACCTACAACAAAAGAACAACAAAAAAACATGCCGGCCAACGGCCGGCATGGCATTCTCTTAATTCTCTTAATTTCTCAGATTCTTCACCGCAGCCTGTTCAACCGGAACGCCTGCTTTGTAGAATTCAATGAATTTCTCAAAGCCTTCGACATCGGCCGGGTCCGGATCCATCGTGGAGCCCTGCTGTCCTGCAAAGATCTTCTGGTCAAGGAACTCATCCAGCTTTTCTCCGGCTGCCTTGTTTGCCTCATAGTCGGCCAGCACCGCGATGCCCCAGGCACCGCCCTCGCCCGCGGTCGCCATGACCGTGACCGGTGCATTAAGAGCTGCCGCCAGGATGCCCTGCGCAACGCCCTTCGTCTTGAAGAGACCGCCGTGGCCGGTGATGCGGTCGACCTGCACGTGCTCCTCCCTGATCAGGATGTCGCAGCCGATCTTCATCGCGCCGAATGCCGTATACAGGTTCGTGCGCATGAAGTTCGCCAGGTTAAACTTTGCGTCCGGCATGCGGACGAAAAGAGGACGTCCCTCGTCCAGAGGCAGGATGTTCTCCCCTGAATAGAAGCCGTAGGCCATATTTCCGCCGCAGTCTTTGTCGCCTTCCAGCGCCTTATTGTAGAGCGTGCCGTAGAGCTTATTCATGTCGATGTCCGGAATCCCGTAGGCTTGTGCAAATTCCCTGAAGAGGTCGACCCAGGCATTGAGGTCGGACGTGCAGTTGTTGGCATGGGCCATCGCGCACGGAGCGCCGGCCGGCGTCGTGACCATGTCGATCTCACGGTGGAGCTTCGACAGGGCCTTCTCGAGGACGATCATCGCAAAAATCGAGGTGCCAGCGGAGACATTGCCCGTACGGACCGCGACCGAATTCGTCGCGACCATGCCGGTGCCCGCGTCGCCTTCCGGCGGGCAGAGCGGAATCCCCGCCTTCAGGTTCCCGGAAATATCCAGGAACTTCGCGCCCTCTTCGGTCAGCACCCCGGCGTCCTCGCCGGCACAAAGTACCTTCGGGAAGATGTCCGGGAATTTCCACGGATAGCCTTTTTCAGCGATCTTCTCATTAAACAGCTGCACCATTTTCGGATCATAGTCATTGATCGTCGAGTCGATCGGGAACATGCCCGAGGCATCGCCGATGCCGAGCACCTTCCGGCCGGTCAGTTTCCAGTGGATGAAGCCTGCCAGCGTCGAGACGTACCGGATCCGGCCGACATGCTCCTCGCCGTTCAGGATGGCCTGATACAGATGGGCGATGCTCCATCTCTGCGGGATGTTGAACCCGAACAGCTCCGTCAGCTCGTCCGCCGATTTCTCGGTGATGGTATTGCGCCAGGTGCGGAACGGGACCATCAGCTCATCCTTCTCATCGAAGGCCATATAGCCGTGCATCATCGCGCTGATGCCGATGGCCGCAAGGGAGGTGATCCTGGCACCGTACTGTTTTTCAACTTCTTTTGTAAGGGACGCGTAGCAGTCCTGCAGCCCGGAGGTGATGTCCTCCATCGTGTAGGTCCAGATGCCGTCCGTCAGACGGTTCTCCCAGTCGTGCGTGCCGATGGCCAGCACGGCACCGTCCGCATCGATGAGGACTCCCTTGATTCTTGTCGAGCCGAATTCAATTCCGAGAACTACTTTTCCGGATTCAATGATTTCCTTTGCTGCCATGACAGGCCTCCTGTTTTCTTTCCGATTGTATGAAATAAGGATTCTTATTGATTAATTACGGAATCTTTTCCCTGCCCGTAATAGGCATTCGGTCCGTGCTTCCGCATGAAATGCTTCTCCTTGATATAATCCGGAGCCGGGCGGACGTTCGGATTCACGCTTTCCGTCACGAGATCCATCCTTGCGACTTCCTCCATGACGACGGCGTTATGGACGGCTTCCTTTCCGTCCTTCCCCCAGGAGAACGGCCCGTGGTTCGTGCACAGGCATCCGGGGACGTACATCGGATTCCTGTCTGCAAATGTTTCGATGATGACGAGGCCGGTATTCTTCTCGTACTCGCCCTTGATTTCCTCTTCCGTCAGGCTCCGGCAGCACGGAATCTCTCCGTAGAAATAATCCGCATGCGTCGTGCCGTAGCAGGGGATGCTGCGTCCGGCCTGTGCCCAGCCTGTGGCATACGGGGAATGCGTGTGGCAGATGCCGCCGATCTCCCGGAATGCCTTATAGAGTTCCAGATGCGTCGGCGTATCCGAAGACGGGTTCATTTCCCCCTCGACCTTATGGCCTTCAAGATCCATGACCACCATGTCTTCCGGCTTCATTTTATCATAATCCACGCCGCTCGGCTTAATGACGAAAAGGCCTTTCTCACGGTCGATGGCACTGACATTTCCCCAGGTGAAAGTGACAAGGTGATACTTCGGAAGAAGCATGTTTGCTTCAAAAACTTTTTGTTTCAGTTCTTCTAACATGATGCACGCCTTTCTGTCTGATTGACAAACCAATTTGCTGACAACATCAGTTTAAGGCCGGAGAAAAGAAATATCAACACCGCTTTATCAGCCATAAGCGCTGTATCCGCTGACCGTGTTCCTGCTGATCTGATTGATCCAGCCCTCGGTGCCTCCATTGGAAATATAATAAGTCCGCGGATTCCCGGATGACGTATTCAGAATGCTGATCTGGCTGCCGGACGGAATCGTGCCTGTCTGGTTCTGGCAGGTTTCATCCGAATATAAAGGGATGTTCGCGGCTGTCTCAACTGTATAACCGTTCTGAAATACCGTCGCACTCTGGGCAGATCCGGAAAGCACGCATCCGGCATTGACGTTTGCCGTCTGTATCTGCGAACCCTGTATATTTTCCGTATACTCAAACGCCAGATTCCCGGCGTCTTTGGTCCCCCATCCGACCCACTGATAATACTTAAAACTGCCGTCTCCCTTTATACTGAAAATATCCGTCCTGCCCGACCACTTTCCGACAACGCTGAACCCGCTTCCGTTATAAGTGCAGACTGCGGTATAGGTATTGTCTACGATGTCCGTATTATTGATGATAATGTTTTTATCACTGTCATTTACATTCAGATCAGCAGCGTATACTTCTTCTTTGTAGAGCGTTGATGGCATTTCCACCGTGTACTCCTGCCCGTTGATCTGAATACGGACTGATTCCTGAATATTCGGCTTATCTGTCTGCATGATATTGGTATAACTGATCTGATCCTTACTGCCGTCTGCATTCAGATCGACCGTGGAAACGGTATTTTCCGTCAGCGGGAAGACACCTGCAAAAGCTTTCTGCCCTGCCTGCGCATCGGAATCAAAAGTCAGTTCTGAGATTGGTTTCCATTGAATGCCGGACTGGTAGGCATACTGTACGCAGTCTTTCGCATACTCTTCTTCCGAGATCTCGGTTCCGCTCATGTCTTCGCCCCAGCCTTCGCTGCCGACTTCGATAAATCTTTTGCGGCTGTAAGACCTCGCATAACCCTTCATAAATTTGATTTCAGCACTGCCTGCAGCAGCCTGCCAAAAACCGACGCGCTGTGAAATGGAAGCGTCGTCAGTATCCTCGCGAATCAGACCACCGTCACAGATTGAAAAACGCTCTTTTACATTACTTCCGAAATAACTTATGATATCTTCCGCACAGTCCCACTTTTCGGTCGTCCCTTCTTCTGCTTCATACTGCTCATACATTCTTATGGCCGTTCCGTTTTCTATTCCATACAGGTCATACATCATGTATCCGCAGTCATCCAGGCCCTCTCCGACATCTGCGATAAATAATTCCGGTTCTGAATCATTTGCAAGATCAATCAGGGCATACTCCAGATTATACTGTGTTCCTTTCAGGACCGTTGTGACATCCGGGTAAGCGGAGGGATTTGCAAAACCATCCCGCAGCCCGTCACGGTATTCCTTCAGAATTCCCAGATACGGCTTCAGAAGAGCACTGTCATCAGCCTTGCTCTCATCCGTTGCGGAATCAGGCAGGGATTCTGCCGGCGAATCTGCGGGTTCCGTATCTGCAGCCGGAATGGCATCGATTTTCGGCTGGACAGTCTCTGAAAGTTCAGGCGCTAATTCAACCGCCTTGATATAATCGCTTTTTGCCTTCTCCGGCTCCGACATCCCGACATAGGCATCGCCGCGGCCGATATAAGCTTCCGGCTGCCTGGGCTTAATCTGAATGGCTTCCGTAAAAGCTGTCACGGCATTTTCATACTTCATCGCCGAAAGATAGCGGTTGCCGAGATTCAGGCTGTGCTGATACCTTCCTTCCGGGCTTTTCAGGAACAGAAAGGCTGCAGCAAGAAGAGCGAGCAGAACAGCTGCAAGTGAAATACAGAGAATCAGCCATTTTTTATTTTTCATATTTTCCCCTCATATTGAAAATACGACTTTTTACTATCATAGCATTTTTTCCAGTTCCCTGCAGACTTCTGAATACTCTTTTCCGTACACGCTTCCCTTATTCCAGATGAAAGTGAAATCATGATGCAGGGAAAAATCCGACAGCCTGATTTCCCGGAGCATCCCTTCTTCGATTTCCCTGCGGACAGCGGATTCGTAGAGAAAAGAAATGCCTGTGCCTTCCTTCACGAACTGGATGATGGCATAAATGCTGTTGATTTCCGTCTGTTCCGCAAAATTGTCGACGGCAAAGCCCCGGACCGCAAGTCCCTTCTCAAGAACCTCGCGCGTGCCGGAACCTTTTTCACGGACAATCAGTCTTTCCCCGAAAAGGTCCTCCAGCTTCTTCGGCTTCTTCCTGAAAATGAAGCCGGAAGCGACAACGGGAATAATCCGTTCTGTCCGGAACACCTTCGATTCGAATTCCTTTCGCCGGAAATAGCCCTCGATCAGGGCAATCTGAATTTCTCCGTTCCGAAGCTTCTGCAGAAGCTCCTCCGTATTGGCGATTACGACTCTGGTCTGAATTTCTTCATGATTTTTGATATATCGCGACAGCGGCTCTGCGATGACGAACTCACCGATGGTCAGCGTCACTCCGAGTTTCAGCAGATGCTTCTCTCCCTCTTTCCGGCTCATTTCCTCCTTCAGGACAGACTCATCGTTCCGCAGCGTCATCAGCATGATCTTCAGCTGCTCTGCTTTCGGGGTCAGGCAGACTTTCCGGTCCTTAATCTGAATTAGCTTCGTCCCGTAATAATCCTCCAGGAAATGAATATGCTGCGTCACAGCCGGCTGCGTGATATGCAGTTTCTCAGCCGCCTTCGTGTAGCTTCCTTCTTCACAGACTGCAAGAAATGTATCCATGCGGTAATCCTGCATCTTTTCCTCCTGACGGAATTTAATTCATTTGTATTCTGCGGAAATATGCTGCCTGATCCAGGCACATCACCTTCCGCAGAATATATAATTTTATCTTATATAATTATAATTATATATAATTTTATTTTATCACTGTTCCGTGCTATCTTAAACAGTTGAATGATAAAACGTTTCCGTCAGAAAGGCAGTGAAATGAACTTTTTCAAGAAAAACATCTATGGGTTTCTGGTCAGCATTGCGGTCGCCGTACCGGCTTATCTTCTCGGCAAGAAATTTCCGGTCATCGGCGGAGCCATCATTGCCATCATCGCCGGCATGATCCTCAACATTTTCCTGAAAGGACGCACGGAACTGAAGCCGGGTATCTCTTTCGTTTCCAAGAAAGTACTGCAGTGGGCGGTCATTCTCCTTGGTTTCGGAATGAACCTCGGCGTCGTGCTGAAGACCGGCGGACAGTCGCTGCCCATCATCCTCTGCACCATTTCGGTTTCCCTCATCATTGCCTTCGTCCTGCATAAAGTCATGCATATTCCGTCGAATATTTCCACGCTGATCGGCGTCGGTTCTTCCATCTGCGGAGGTTCTGCCATTGCTGCCGCAGCTCCGGTCATCGACGCGGATGATTCCGAAGTGGCCCAGGCGATCTCGGTCATCTTTTTCTTCAACGTCCTGGCCGCCATTCTCTTTCCGATTCTCGGACAGGCGATCGGCTTCAGCACGCAGTCCGGAGAAGCCTTCGGTATCTTTGCCGGCACAGCCGTCAACGATACCTCGTCTGTTACGGCAGCCGCCTCGACCTGGGACAGCATGTGGAACCTGGGAACGCAGACGCTGGATAAAGCCGTCACGGTCAAACTGACGCGGACGCTGGCAATCATCCCGATCACCCTCTTCCTCGGCCTGTACCGTGCAAAAAAGGCAAAGCAGGGAAGCGACGTCACTTCCGGAACCTTTAAATTCTCCCGCATTTTCCCGATGTTCATCCTCGGCTTCATCGCCGCTTCCGTCATCACAACCGTCACAGGCGCTTTCGGCGTCCCGGATACCATTTACCAGCCGCTGAAGGAACTCAGCAAATTCTTCATCGTTCTGGCCATGGCTGCCATCGGACTCAACACCGATATCGTCAAGCTCATCAAGTCGGGCGGCAAGCCGATTCTTCTGGGTGCCAGCTGCTGGGCCGGCATCACGGCCGTGAGCCTTCTGATGCAGCACGTCATGCACATCTGGTAAAACAGAAACGTCTGAATCATCCAATGTACGTAAAAAGCAGCTGCACGCAGGCAGCTGTTTTTTTTAATTTCCGGGCCATTCGTTTCTTATTCTGCCGGAAAATAAAGCGCTATCCGGAAATGATTCCCGTCTTCTCCCGACGCAGAGTCCCCGTTCATCTTCTGCATCATCAGCCGGATATTGGAAAGTCCGATCTTCGTGCTTTCCACTTCCGATGAGCTGTCTGACATCTTTCTGATTTTATTCTCAAAAGTCAGCTCCAGCTTTTTATTCTGCACGCTGTAGCGGATGGATACCGGCTGCGCCGGATCTGCATATTTCAGGATATTGGAACTGATATTGTTGAAAATGCGGCTGATATAGTCCATCGAGACCGCGATCTTTCCCTTCGGCCATTCGGTGCCGCACTCGATGCGGTAGCCCTGGCTTTCGAGATAAAAGACCAGTTCCGAAAGCGTGTCTTCCAGCACATAGCGGATTTCCTGCGGCGGATCCAGTTCCGTTTCTTTTTTACCCGAAACCAGAAACCGTTCAAAAAGATCATTGGACATAGACTTGACCTCATTGGCCTTTGTCCGATGCCTTCTTCAGATACTGCTGCCTCGTTTCTTCATCTTTGTATTTTCCCTTCTGCAGAAGTTCCAGGTAAAGGAGAAGAGCCGTCAGCGGCGTCCGGAGGTCATGCGAAAGCTCCGTGACAAGATTCGTATTTGCCTCCGACAGTTTCCGTACCATTTCAAAATTTCTCGAAAGCGTCTGCCGCATCTCGTTGAGTTCTCCGGCAAGAGAGGCAATCTCATCTTTTCCTCTGACGGACACCGCGTGGTCAAGCCCGCCCGTTTCCAGGATACGGACTTCATTTTCCAGCTGCTTGATATAATTGATCTTGCGCTGGAGAAACAGCAGGATCAGCAGCAGCGCCGCACCGCAGGACAGGACAGCACTCATCAGTGTAATGGTGTTCTCGTAGCGCATGGAATAGAAACCGATCAGATAGACATCCGCCGGACCGTCGGCAAAGTTGATGACATACGTATGGACTTCCCCGTAATATCCGCGGTCGGCTTTTGCCTCGCCGGCATCATAGGTATACTCCGAATCGTAGATCAGGGCATCATCCCGGAAAACCGCGATATAGACCACCGACTGCTGCTGGGTCCAGTCATCCAGAAGTTCATAGTCCGCGGCAGATACATTATACTGATTGACGAATGCCTGCAGGCTGTTGGCGCTCTTCTGCTCTTCGCGTTCCATGTATCCGGAGGTCTTCAGAATGTTGTCGACCAGCACATTTCCCAGGGAATGAAAACAGAAAAAGCAGGCGATGCCTGCCGCGATAGCCCCCAGGAGCAGAAGGAATGCTTCCATTTTCAGGCTGTGGATTTTCTTATTCAAAGCGGTATCCCTTTCCCCAGACGGTTTTTATATGAAGCGGATTCTGCGGATCTTTTTCAACCTTGACGCGGAGATTCCGGATATGGACCATGACCGTGCCGGCGCTGGAATAAAAGAAAGGTTCATTCCAGATATCTTCATAAATGTTCTGAGCCGAAAAAATCCTGCGCGGATTTTTCATCAGCTTCAGAAGGATGCGGTACTCAATATCGGAAAGCTCTGTTTCATTTCCGTCGACCGTCACTTCATTGAAATCTTCGCTGATGCGGATCCGGTCGATTTCAATGACCCGGTCCTTTTCCTGCAGGGTTTCCTCTTCCTGCTTTCCCCTGTAAATGCGGTATCGCCGGAGCAGTGCCTTGACCCTGCCGAGAAGCTCCGCATAGGAAAACGGTTTTGCCAGATAATCATCCCCGCCGGCCATCAGCCCGATCAGCTTGTCCGATTCTTTTGATTTTGCCGTCAGAAATAAAACCGGAACATTGGAAACCTTCCGGATTTCTTCGCACGTTTTCAGACCGGACATTCCGGGCATCATGACGTCCAGAATGACGAGATCGGTGGTCTCGCTGAGCTTCTCAAGTCCTGCCTTTCCGCAGTCCGCTTCTTCAACGGAATAATTTTCACTTTCAAGAAGGATCCTCACGCCTTCGCGGATATCCTTGTCGTCCTCTACAATCAGAATATTTTCCTGAGCCACGATGTTTCCCCTTTTTCATGCTTCCTTTTTCTGAGCCGGGACTATCATAGAGTTAAAAAGTGTCGTTTATGTGAATTCTGAAGGATTCGAATGTTAAAAAAAGGCTGCAGCGGGATTTCTCTCATGCAGCCTGATAACAAGGAAAAGGAAGGAAAGCTATTAACGGATAAAAGCGCTCCTTATGAAGCTTTGGAAGCACTTGACGATGTCGTTGCAGCCTTGGAAGATGTCGTCTTGGAAGCAGTGGAAGCTGCCTTGGAAGACGTGCTGGACGTGCTCTTGGAAGCAGTCGAAGCAGCCTTGGAAGACGTGCTGGACGTGCTCTTGGAAGCCGTCGAAGCTGCCTTGGAGGATGTGCTGGACGTGCTCTTGGAAGCAGTCGAAGCAGCCTTGGAAGCTGTTGAAGATGCCTTCGAAGCAGTGGATGCTGCCGTTGAAGCCGTCGTTGATGTCGTTGCCTTGGAAGCTGTCGTACCGGATGTCGTAGAAGTCTTCGGGCCGCAAGCCACAACGGACATAGCCATCAGACCTGCAAGTGTGAATACTGCTATACGTTTTGACCATTTCTTCATCATAATAAAAAATCTCCTTTCAAAGTGAAACCTGTTTTTTTGTTTTCCTTGAATCTGAAAATCATCATAACAGGCACACCTTAATAAATCCTAAAGGAGTTCTTAAGGTTTATTAAGCCGAAAGGAGCTTGATCATTTCATCAGCCGGATGACATTCCAGGATGCCGCTTTCAAAACCGTCTGCATCTTTCCCTGTACGAAAGAGACGGCACTGTCCGGCCGCGGCACGACCGGTTCTTCCTCCGCAGAATTTTCCCTTTTCAGGTCATCAGAGCATAGAACGCTTTTCACAGGCCGGAACTCCGACCCAAAGCTTCGTACATCCGCCTCGAACTGAACGTCTTCGCTGAGGTTCCTGTTGACCGCAAAAATTACCAGTTCCGATTTCTCTTCATTCCACACCGGAACGGTCACGATGTCGCTGACCTCACCGTGCTTTGCCGTCAAATGAACCGTACTTTCCAGATCCGCCGAAAGCACTTCTCCGCGTCCGTATGCCGACGCCTGGCAGAACGGCCAGTAAATCGTCTGACGCCAGGCTGCACCGCCCTTTTCCGTCATGATCGGAGCGATGACATTGACCAGCTGGGCCAGACAGGCGATTTTGACGCGGTCCGCGTGCCGGAGCAGGGTAATCATCATTTCTCCGACCAGAAGCGCATCCTCAAAATTGTAGTGATCCTCCAGAAGCGGCGGCGCAGTCTGCCAGGGATGATTCTTCTGGATGTCTTCCTGCTCTGCCGCCGAATGATACCAGACATTCCATTCATCAAAGCTCAGATTGATTTTCTTTTTTCCGCCGCGCTTCTCCTGTACTTCATCGCAGATGCCGGTGACTGTCCGGATGAATGCATCCAGGTCATCGGACTTCGCCAGGAAATCGCTGCTGTCATTTTCCTGATTGCCGTAATACTGATGCAGGGAAATGTAATCCACATAATCGTAATTCTCGGTCAGCGTCACTCTCTCCCATTCCGGGAATGTCGGAATGTCTTTATAGGAGCTTCCGCAGGACACCAGTTCAATCGACGGATCGATCATTTTCATCGCTTTCGCCGTTTCCGCCGAAAGCCGTCCGTATTCCTGCATCGTCTTATGTCCGATCTGCCACGGACCGTCCATCTCATTTCCGAGGCACCACAGTTTGAACCCGTACGGGTTTTCCCGTCCGTAGCTTCTCCGAAGGTCGCTGTATTTCGTTCCTCCGGGAAAGTTGCAGTACTCCAGAAGATTGCAGGCATCCGCGATCCCCCGGGTTCCGAGGTTGACGGCCATCATGACGTCCGTACCTGCTTTTTCCGCCCACCGGGAAAATTCATCCAGTCCGAAGGTATTCGGCTCAAGACTCGTCCAGGCCAGCTCCAGCCTGGGGCTGCGTTTTTCAGCAGGACCGACGCTGTCCTCCCAGAAGAAATTCGAGACAAAATTTCCTCCCGGGTACCGTACATTGCTGACATTCAGATTCCTGACAAGTTTCAGGACATCCTTCCGGAAGCCTTCCCCGTCCGCTTCCGGATGCCCCGGTTCATAGATGCCTCCGTAGACTGCACGTCCGAGGTGTTCAATGAAAGAGCC
Organism: Lachnospiraceae bacterium; assembly: GCA_022647575.1. Classification (GTDB taxonomy): domain Bacteria; phylum Bacillota; class Clostridia; order Lachnospirales; family Lachnospiraceae; genus Chordicoccus. The sequence goes on from JALCKY010000003.1 coordinate 230,494, forward strand.
GTAGATACGTTTATCTACGGCTGAAAGCCTGCTGCTTTTATCGATTGTCAGTTTTGCTTTTTTCATACCGGCCTGATTACCCTTTTCTTTACAGTTTTTTCAATCAGAGAATAGATCATCAGCTGATAAACGGAAAACCCGGTCAGAAGGAGCAGCGGAAGGGAATACGGCATCGTCAGAATAAAGACAGCTGCATAAACCGCCGTCAGGACAGTCACTGCCGCCGACGTCCGCCATTCCGCAATCATCAGGATGAATGTGTTCTTCATCAGGTATTTTACAGGCAGGTCCGTCATCGATGCAAGCACCAATCCGTAGGCACCGGTCAGGACTCCGAAAATCGCCGCACCGATGCCGAAGCCCATGAGCGGTGCTCCGTCCTTTCCGAAATTTCCGGCAAGGCTCATCAAATAGTAGGCATAGAGAAGAAGCGCTGCGCTGAAAGCTCCGATCGGCATCGTTTTCAGAAGATCGCTTTTGAATTCTTTCCGGTAATCTTCAAAGGAAAACCCGTATCCGTCCCGCCACATGATTCCGAGATAGCGGTTCGATGCCGCGATTGCCGCGGGAATCGTCACGACCGGCAGACAGCTTGCAAGAAAAACCAGATTTGCCAGAATGAACCGGCCTGCAAAATTCCAGATCAGGAAACCGACTCTTCTCAGACCGCTTCTCGGCGGTTCCTTTTCGCGGTCGTTGTTGCCCTGATACCAGTTCATGAATCTGCTTGTAAGTTTTATCATTTCTGTTTCCGCTGTTCCTTCCCGCGCGATCTCAGTTCTTCATTCCTGTCAGGACGATGCCTTCCACGAAGCTCTTCTGTCCGAAGATATAAATGATGATGCCGGGCAGGATCGTCATGAAGGTTGCCGCCATCGCCAGCGGCCAGTTGGTCCCGAACGATCCGGTGAAGTTCGTCAGGGCAATGGCAAAGGTAAATTTATCCATGCTGTTGATGTAGATGATCTGCTGCAGCATGTCGTTCCAGATCTGGATGAACAGCATCATTGCCACCACGACGATAGCCGGCTTAATGGACGGCACCAGGATGGTCCAGAGGATTCTCATTCTTCCCGCCCCGTCAATGGAAGCAGCCTCATCCAGTTCCTTCGGGATCGTCATGAAGAACTGCCGAATCAGGAAAATGTTGAAGAATCCGCCGCCGGTAAGAAACGGCAGAATCAGCGGCCAGTAGGTATCGCCCAGTCCCAGTCCTTTTGTCCATGCCACATACAGCGGGATCAGCGTGACCATGCCGGGAAGGAGAATCGTGCTGACGCAAATATCAAAGATCAGCTTCTTTCCCGGAAATCTCAGTCTTGCAAATGCATATCCGCAGAAGATGGCGGTGATGGTGCCGAATGTCACGGCCGGAATGATGATGGAGAAGGTGTTCCGGAAATAAGTCCAGTACTCGAATGTCTGCAGTGCCTTTGAGTAATTCGACCACAGCCATTCATGCGGTATGAATTCCGGAGGATACGAATTGACTGCCGCCACGCTCATGACCGAGGTACGGAAGATCCACCAGATCGGGAGGATGACCAGAAGCGCAACAAAAAGGACGATGACTGTCGCAATCCAGTTCCAGAATGATTCTCTTTTTTTCTTGCTTGCAAATGTTCCGGATGCCATCTTACTCATCCCCCTCTCCGAAGATCTGATTCTTCTGCGTCAGGAAAAGAATCAGCGTGAAAATACCGCAGAGGATGAAGAACACCACGGAATAAGCCGCCGCGTATCCCAGCTTGTTTTTCTTGAATCCGTACAGATAAATGACATAGGACATGAACATCGATTTCTTGTCCGGTCCGCCGTTCGTCAGAGCCAGCGCCGGGTTGATGACCTGAAGATGCGTGATGAGAGCCATCAGCACGTTGTAGAAAATGATCGGCGAAATACTCGGAATCGTAATGTTCCAGAAACGCTGCCACGCATTTGCCCCGTCGATCTTTGCCGCTTCCATGTAGACGGTCGGCACGTTCTGAAGACCAGCGAGGAAAATGACGATCAGATTTCCCGATGTCCAGATTGCGATCAGGACGAGGCAGGGAATGACCTGTGACGGACTGTCCAGGAAGCGCTGCTGCGGAAGTCCCATCATGCGCAGGATAAAATTAAACAATCCGAAGTTGCCTTCATATAGCCACTGCCATCCTTTGAAGACGCCGATCGCCGGCAGGAGGTAGGGGATGAAAAAGATGGATCTGAAAAATGTCCGTCCTTTAATATTCATGTTCAGGAGCAGTGCGATCAGAAGGGAATAGACGATGGCACCGACTACGGCAAGTACCGCATATAGAATGGTTGCCTTCAGAGAATCGGCAAGATAGATATCTTTTGTAAAGATCCGTACGAAATTCGCTGCCCCGATGAATTTCGGTTTCGTCAGTCCGTTCCAGTCAAAGAAGCTCAGGACGAAAACCGCAATGGTCGGGAGATAGCTGATGAACGTCACGCCGAGAAATGCCGGGATCAGACAGAGGTAAGCGGTTCTGGCTTCCTTGTGTCCGGTTCTCGTGGTCGGAATTTTTGTTTTTTTCTTTCTTACTTCTGACATTCTGATAACCTCATCACAGAATTATGGAGACAGGCGCGGGAAACATTTTGGAGGACGCGCCTGTCTCCGTGAACTTGCCTGTTACTGATTACTGCGGGTTGTTTTCGTCGAAGATATCCTGCAGTTCTGACTTGTTCTCGTCAATGGCTTCTTTCATAGTCTTGTCTCCTGACCAGACGGAGGAGAAGACCGTATCCAGAGTCGAGTTGAAATCTTCCGTTCCATTGACATAGTACCATGCCGTTGACTTGCTGTTGTTCTTAGCGTAATCGACAACCGCCGATTTGTACATGTCATGATCCGGATAATTCGGATTGTTGATCCATTTGTCGGTCAGGGTCGAATCCGTGTACCAGGAATCAAGGATCGGCATCCAGGTTCCGGCTTCGATCAGGGACCAGCTGTTCTCTTCTTTATAATACCACTTCAGCCATTCCATTGCTTCTGCCGGATGCTTGGTTGTGGAGAAGACGACGTTCGGTCCGCCTGTGCAGATCGTGACTTTGTCTTTCATATAAGGAAGCACGCCGACGCCGTACTTGAAATCAGCGCTCGGGCCGAGGAAGGTGCCGACATTCCATGCACCGTCTGTTGCCATAACAACTTTCTTGCTGCCCAGAGAAGATTCCAGGGCATTTGCCGCAGATGTGACAGGCGGCGCGCAGTGATACTTGCTGGAAAGATCTGCGATTTTCTGAAGGGCATCCACTGTCGCATCCGAATCAATCGTGCAGGTCTTGCCGTCTTCGCTGTAGTAGCCGGCGCCGTTTGACTTAGCCCAGACTTCCAGCTGCCACGGCAGGCAGTTGATCGTGCATCCGTAGATGTCAATGTTATTCGCATCGAAATCCGGTGACAGGGCGTTGTTGCCGTTTGTATCAAGAGTCAGGGTCTGAGCTGTCTTGACGAATGTATCCCAGTCCCATGCACTGTCTGCTGAAGCCGGCGGCGTCACGGATGCCGGATCGATGCCTTCTTTTGTGCAGACATCATTCAGAAGATCAATGTTGTACCAGAGGTTCAGGATTTCATTTGCCGCAGAATAGGCAACCGGCTGTCCCTCATATTTGAAGGTAAGAGAATCCAGCGGTTTTGCATCGCCTTCGGCATACATATCGGAGATATCCGCCAGCAGTCCGTTTTCAGCAAATTTCAGAACGCCTGCCTCGGACATGATGGCTGTATCCGGAAGCTCGCCTGCCGTTGCCATGGCATTCAGCTTCGTCACATAAGTATCGTGGTCAATCTTGACGACTTCAACTTCAATCTTGTCCTGTTCACTGTTGAACTTCTCGGCGACCTTCTGTGTGGCCGCTGTTTCTGTTTCATTTCCCCACTGAGCATAGGTGATATGAACCTTGCCGTCATCCGCCGTGGATGCTGCCGTCGATGCGGCTGTGGATGCCGCCGTCGAAACTGCTGTCGAAGCCGCCGTGGATGCCGCTGTCGATGCTGCTTTGGATGCTGCCGTGCTTGCCGCCGTACTTGACGTACTGCTTCCGCAGCCGGTTAATACGATTGCCGCCGCTGTAATAGCTGCGAGAGATGCACTGATGAACCCTCTCTTTTTCATTGCCTTTTCCTCCATACCTGCTGTTTTATCATCATAACATCAACTGACTGATTTATTTTATAAAGGTAGGGCCCTACCATTATAATCATTAAGGTGTTCCATTAAAACAGAATTTTCTGCCAGACGCTCATCTCGCCTTCGCCGCGGTTCTGCCACTGGAAATAAGGAATCGCCCGGCACTTCTTCGGTTTCTTCCTGGCGCCTTTGAATTCCCCATACAGCCGGGAATCCGGCACTCCGCTTCCGACCTGCACGCCGCCAAACTCAAGCACCGGGATCGCCCCCGGAAGATTCCTGATCGGTTTTCCTTCTCTTACAGGTTCATTTTCCTTCACGTAAATTTCGGAAAGCATCTTTCCGTTGTCCGCCTCTTCCAGACAGTAGACCAGCGGTCCTTTTTTCAGGGCCACCCTGCCGGCATCCGCCCGGACTGAATTATTGGCCGCCATCCAGTGCGGGACGATTCTGAAAGAAAGCTCCAGCCTGTTTTCCCCGTCTCTGAGGGAAACGGTGATGTAGCTGTTCCGGACCGCCGGAGTGCTGCCGGCGCCGTTTACTTTCAGTTCCCAGCCTTCTGCATAGGACGGAATCCGGATCTTCAGCTTCCCGTTTCCCGAAGATGTGCAGGTTATCGTTAACCTTCCGGAGCGTAAAAAATCGGATTCCATTTTCAGCAGATAAGACTTACCCGACTTTTCCAGTTTTGCTTCCGAAGAAATGAATTCGTGGATATAAAGCGTTCCGTTCGGATCGGATGCGTAAATGTACTGGCCGACGGATGCGATCGTCCTGGCTGCATTCGGCGGACAGCAGGCACAGCCGAACCATTTCTGGCGGACCGGTTTCACATGCTTCATGTAAGTGTGGTCCGTGCAGAATTCCGGTACGACTTCCAGCGGGTTCACATAGAAGTAACGGTTTCCCTCTGTGTTAATGCTTCCGAGGATCGTGTTGTAAAGGGCCAGTTCAACGATGTCATAATAGCCTGCGTTTCCCGTTGCGGAAGCCATCCTCTGTCCGAACATCATCAGCCCGACCGATGCACAGGTCTCACTGTAATTCGTCGTATTCGGCAGATCGTAGTCCGTCGTAAAACGTTCTCCGATTCCGCTCGAGCCGATGCTTCCCGTAATATACATCCTGCGGCTGACGGTGTTTTCCCACAGGCGGCGGCAGGCCTTCATCATTTCCTGATCCCGGTATTCTTCTGCCAGATCTGCCATGGCAGAGAACAGATACATCGCACGCACCGCATGGCCTTCTGCCTTCGTCTGCATGAGGGGCGGCTTATCCGCTACGAAATACTTGTCGTCAAATTCGGCCAGATCGCTGAAAAAGTCATATCCGCCGCGTTTCTTAATCTCTTCCATCAGGTAATTCGGCGTTCCGCCGCGCTCGCTGACGAAATATTTTGCCTGTTCCAGATATTTCCGGTCGCCGGTCGCACGGTAGAGCTTGATCAGTCCGACTTCCACTTCCGGATGTCCCGGATATCCGGCAATCTGTCCTTTGCCTTTTCCGAAAATGCTGCACACGTGATCGGCGTTTTTCTTCGCGATGTTCAGGATGGCTTCATTTCCCGTTGCCTGATGATACGCAGCCGCTGCTTCATAAAAATGTCCGCAGGTGTAAAGCTCGTGGCCTTCCACCAGATTCGTCCATTTCCTATCCGGGGCATTGACGGTGTAATACGTGTTGAGATATCCGTCTGCTTCCTGTGCGCGTCCGATCAGGTCGATTGCCTTCTCCGCGTACTTCATGTTCTCTTTTCCGTATCCGGCTTCCAGGCAGTAGGCGACAGCCTCCAGCCATTTATACAGATCCGTGTCCAGGAAGACCACGCCTTTTCTTTCACCCTTCAGTTCACCCGCCGCGATCTGGAAGTTCCGGATGCAGGAGGCTCTGTCCGAGCTCTCGGTCGTCAGTTTCTTCCACTGGTACGGAATCATGACGTCCGCAACCTTTTTAACATATCCGCCGAACAGGCTGTCCGTGATTCGGATGTTCTTCAGTTCCAGCTGCTGCAGTCCCATTTGATGGCCTCTCTGGTTGGTTTAACGTTTACCCTTTACTGCCAAATAAAATCCGCTTTACGCGGTTTTTTAGGTTATCGTTTAACTTATGAGATTATCCTACTCCTCCTGCTCCGGTTTGTAAACCGTTTTTGTGAAAATCGTCAGAAGTGTCAATTTATGCCGGAGTTATTTGGATATTTTGCATGAATTCCGATTTTTCCCTTCTTATGAAAACCTTGACGAATGGTCACGATGAAAGTAAAATCAAGGTAAACCTTAAACCATCTGTTTCATTTCCCGAAGACAAAGGACAGACTATGGCGAATATGAAGGATATTGCGGAAAAAGCAGGCGTTTCCGTAACCACTGTTTCAAAAGTCCTGAATAAAAAGGGCAGCATCAGTCCGGAGATCACGAAGAAGATCTTGGAGATTGCCAAATCGCTGAACTATGTCCCGAATTTCTATGCCCGTTCCCTCAAAATGGAAAAGAGCCGCGTCATCGGAATTATCGCCGAGGATATCACGGTATTCAACGCGGCACCGATCATCGACGGAATCGGAGCCCGCTGCGAAGAAGAAGGCTATCATTATATTCTTGAGAATCTGAGGATCAACAATCTGAAGATCATGCCGGATGTCAACGTAAATGAATACAACGATATCGTCGCCGAATCCCTGGATTTTATGAAATCCATGCAGGTAGACGGCATCATTTTCCTCGGCTGCCATTCGCACCGCGTCCGTACGCTTCCGGAAATCCATAATACCAATTTCGTCTGCGCATACTGCACCAGTGCGGATTCCTCAATCCCGTCCGTTATGTATGACGACAAAAAAGCCGGCAAGGAAGCCGGCCTCTACCTGCTGAACCGCGGGCATAAAAAAATCGGCATCATCGCCGGTCCGCTGAGCAGCATCCATACCATCAACCGCCTGGCCGGTTTTCAGGAAGCCCTCTATGAGAAGGGCGTCCCGTATAATCCGTCCCTCTTCCGGGTCGGCAACTGGGAACGCGACTCCGGCTATGACCTGGCCAGGGAACTGATTGCCGAAAAAGCCGACGCGATTTTCTGTCTGAACGACCTGATGGCGGTCGGCGCCATCAACGCCTGTTCCCAGGCGGGCATGAATGTCGGAAAAGAAATTGCCGTCATGGGCTTCGATAACCGTGACATTGCCGCGGTCACCAATCCTGCCCTGACTTCCATGGCAATCCCCCTTTACGAAATCGGCTATCGTTCCGGCGATCTGGTCATGGATATGATCAATGGGAAACCTCTTTCCGGCAGGGAAAACAACGTTCTGCTCGGCTGCTCCATTATCGAACGGGCATCCACCGGGGCAAAAAAGAAATAAAGAACCGTAATTATCGGAGGGCTCATGTATTCCAACTACCTCTCTTATATCGCGACGGAAATATTCTTCATGATTGTCACCGCCGTACTTCTGCTCCGACTCCTGAGCCACAGCCATACGGGGAAAGAAGTCCGCATCCTGCGGATTATGTTCATCCTGTACCTGATTCTTCTTTTTACCGATATCTTCTGGGCGCTGACAGAAGACAATATTCTCCGGCCGCCTGTCTTTCTCAACGCTCTGATCAATGCCGCCGCAGACTGCATCATTACCATCGGGTGCTACTGCTGGTGCCGCTTCATTCTGGAACGGATGCATTTTTCAGATTCTTTAAGCAGGCTTTCCGGGATCTTCCTGATGCTTCCGGCTGCCGCAATCTGCACCATCGATCTTCTTTCCATCTTTACCGGATGGTTCTTTTTCATCGATGCCTCAGGGCATTATCAGGATGCTCCTCTTTTTAACATTCAGGGCATCGTCAATTACTGCTACCTGATCATTCCGACGGTCTGGTCCGTCGTGCATCTGATCCGGACGCACAGCCGTCAGGATTTTCCGGAATACGCCGGCTACCTGCTTTATTTCATCCCCCTTGCCGTCGTCACCTATCTTGAGGATATCCTGCCGAATGTCCCTCTGATGGCCATGAGCATTCTCCTGGCACTGCTGATTCTTTTCCTGTCCGTCTATGTCGACCAGGAAAAAGCAATCCTGAAACAGGGAAAAGAACTTGCGGAGACCCATGCCGCAATACTGGAAAAGGAACAGGAACTGTCTGAATCGCGGATGTCAATCATGCTCAGCCAGATACAGCCTCATTTCCTGTACAACGTCCTGGTGGCGATTCAGGCGATGTGCCACGGCAAGGCGCCCGAAGCAGAAAAGACCACCATCGAATTCTCGCAGTTCCTGAGGGGCAACCTGGATTCCCTGACCCAGCGCACGCCCATTCTTTTCACAAAGGAACTGGAGCATACGAAAAATTACCTGAGCCTGGAAGTCACGCGGTTCGGTGACGATACCCTTCATATCATCTATGATATCCGGGCAACCGACTTCCGCATTCCAGCCCTGTCCCTGCAGCCGGTGGTTGAAAATGCCGTCAGATACGGCGTCATGCAGCGGGAAGACGGCGGCACGGTCACCATCTCTACCGAAGATACCGGAAATGCCTATCTGATCAAGGTGACGGATGACGGCGTCGGCTTCGATGTCATGACGCCGAAAAGCGACGGGCGCACGCATATCGGCATCTCCAATGTCCGCAGCCGGATTGAAAAGATGTGCGGAGGCACTCTGGAAATCAAAAGCATTCCGGACAAGGGCACCAAAGCCGTCATCACGATTCCCAAAAAAAATCTGCCTGAATAAATCAGGCAGATTTTTTGGACATGGCATTTTTTATTTTTATTGTTTCTGGTCCAGTATTCCGACCGTAAATTCTCCCCATTCGTACTGACTCATATATTCGCCGGCATAAGCGTTCACGGCAGCCGGATCCATTTCCAGGAACCGGTAGTAATCGCAGTCAATCCGCGACGGATCGATGGCAATGGCACCGAAGGTTCTGACAATGACCGCTTCCTCATCGATGTCTTTCAGCATGTGGCACATATTGGCGATGATCGTCTGAAGATAGCTCTGATGCGTCAGATCATACGGTGCATCTTCAAACATGACGGCCGCCAGTTCGCGCGTCGTGCAGGAAGTTCCTCTTTTATGGACGAGGTAGGCAAAAAGTTCCTTTGCCTTTTTTTTGGAAAACTGAACCGGAGTACCGTTCTTCAGAACTTCGAAATTCCCGAAGCACCGGACCTGCAGACGCTGATCCTGGCTCGTCTGAAGATTTGAAACAGCCCCGATGTGATCCAGCTCTTCCCGGATGCGTTCCGGCGTCACCGGTTTCATGATATATCCGGATGCGTGGACGGAAAAGGCGTCCAGCGCATAGCTGGAAAATCCCGTCACGAAAATAATCCAGGTCCCGGGAGATGCCTTTTTGATTCTTCCTGCCAGTTCAATGCCGGTCATGCCCGGCATCTCGATATCCATGAAAGCAGCTTCCGGCCGGTATCCTTCCTGTTCGACTGCTTTCAGCGCCTCTGAAACTTTCCGGTAGCTGCTCAGCTCCGCGTCGGGCTCCACATTCAGGATGGCATCGTTCAGACTCTGCAGTGCAAGTCTTTCATTGTCGATCGTCAGTATTTTCACTGAAATTTCCCTCATATTTTTAATGAGCAGTCATAAGGTATCTACTGCCCATTTTATTGCTATGGGGTATTTTTTTCAAGAAAAACCCGATTTTCCAGCCTGTTTTTGACACCATTCCTTTTCGCTCCTGATTTTCGGAAAAGCATTCCGTCAAAGTTTCCGGTTACGGTTCTGTTTTTATGAAGCCTTTTACTGCTTCCACCGCCGATTTCTGCTGCTCTTCCCTGGAAATCACCGCCGCCGCATCGCCGCGCTGCACGCCGTAGTTCCCGAACTGCGCATGGTTGCCGCCTTCGATCCTGACGACGTGTTCCGTTCCTTTCAGATGTTTTTCCACGCTGACATTCAGCGAGCCGTAAATGACCAGGGTCCGGTCTCCGGGATAATCTCCGTAGAGATACGCGCCCATCAGAATCAGTCCTTTGACTTTTTCCGGATGCCCCGCGGCATAGGCACTTGAGATTGCTCCTCCCATGGAATGTCCCCCGACATACCACTCTTTGATATCCGGGAGTTTTTCCATCGCTTCATCCGCGGCGTTCTCATTGAAGATTGCCATGTTGAGCGGCATCTTCACCAGCACGCAGGTCACTCCGCACTCTTCCCTGATTTTTTCAAGAATCGGCAGATAGGCTGAGGCCTCGACTTTTGCGCCGGGATAGAAAATGAATCCGGTGCCGGTATCCTTTTCATTTCCCGCAGGAAGAATGATCAGGTTTCCGTCCGTTTCAATGGTCCTGTCATTCTGCAGAAAAGCGGTCGCCGTACTGTCCGCATGATAATAGACGGAAGCATAAATCAAAAAACCTCCCGCAAGAACCGCCAGGAAAATAAGCAGGATGATCAGAATCCGCCATACTTTTTTCTTCATCGTCATGCCCCGGCAAGCAGAAGGCAGATCAGGAACATCGTCTGTGCAAGGGTATTGGTTCCTTCTTCGATCCAGTTCGCGCGGACGCTCTCCTTTTCCATTTTTGCGGACATCACGATCATCAGCGCCATGCCGGCCGCACCGGCAGCCAGAAAAATCACTGCCGGAAATGAAACCATTCCGTGCAGAACCGTCAGGAATCTTTCACCGCTGAAGACAGAAGCCAGTACCAGTACGGCAAAGCCTCCGAACATGCCGATCCGGAAGATTTTCGGAAGAACCGTCCTGTCTTTTCCGGTGAGGACGATCATGAATTTCCAGATCACTTTGCAGAAGCCTCCGACCGTACAGGCAAGAACGCCTGCCAGGAAAAAACCTCCCATCCGGAATCCGGGATCCGCAGCGGAAGCGACTCCCGCCATTTTCCGGTAAAACAGAATCCCGAGAATAAAAAAGAGAACAACCGGAACGAGATCCAGCATGGCAAGCGAAACCTTCTTACTGTTCGCCATTTTTCCGGCCCCCGAGCGAGTAAATCGGAATCAGCGGAAGGAGGATCGGCGTATGTTCCGCATAGGTGCGGTACTCCGGATCTTTTCCGTAACGTGCTTCCTGCCGTTTTTCCAGACGCTTTGCCCCGCCGACCATGATCATAAGAATCGTCACATAGCCCGCGATTGCCATCACCCACTGCAGGATTCCGGAAATCGCATTCAGTCCGCCGATCAACACGCCTGTCCAGAAAACCATTTCCCCGAAATAATTCGGGCAGCGCACGAACCGGTAGACTCCCGACATCGCCGGTTTATCCGGACTGATTTTTTTCAGTTTGTGTTTCTGAAGGTCCGCTTCCGTTTCCAGGACAAGTCCGGCAAGACTGATCAGCAGGCCGATCAGCGGCAGCACCGTTTCCGTGCCTTTTCCATTGAATGCCCTGAAGAAGACCGGGCAGGTCTGCAGAATATAGAGAGCCGCCACGCAGATCCAGATTGCCAGTTTCACAAAGAACGGCTCGTCGCTTCCGCTGCCCTTCTGTGCATTCAGGACTTTCCGGTACGCACCGGACTTGTTTTCCCGGTAAATCAGGAAGCCTGCCAGCCTGAGACCGTAAGCTGCAAAAATCAGGCACTGAAGAATCATGACAGGTCCGAAGGCATAACCCTTCAGAAGGATCGTGACCAGATAGGCGATGCCCAGGCCCGCAATGGAAATTCCGTATCCCGTCGACAGGAAATAAACCGTCTTTTTGAATCCGATGCTGCAGCATGCTGCGCTGACGATCAGAAAAATAAAGAAAAGTCCCCAGGTCATTTTCCGCCTCCCGCAAAACTGTCATGGATATACTCTTTGAAGCTGTGGCTGCCGACCTTTGTATCGCCGACCATATCATTGCTCAGCGTCCATTTCGAGAAACGGATGATGGGCTGCTTGCCGTTCTTTTTATTCTTCGGAAGATTTGCCAGCACGTCGAAGAGCCAGGGCGGCGCCGTGCTGATCTGCGGTTCTTTCCCGGCCGCCTCAAAGCACATGCGGGCGATTTCCTCATAGGTCCAGGTCTCTTTTCCCCCGACGTTATAGACCGCATTCTGATCGGACAGATGTTCCAGAATGAAGTCTGCGAAATCCGGCGTATCGACGACATTGGCACTGACCGGCTTCTTCCCGAGAAGCGTCACCTTGCCTTTTTCGATCATCGGCCGGAAGACTTTCACGATATCATAGAAGTACCCGGACGGGCGGTGGATCACATACGGAATGCCGCTCTTCACCAGTTCCGCTTCCATGAGCTTTTTCGCATAGCACATCGGCACCTCTTCCGGTGCCGTATCCGCATGCAGCACGGAAATGTAGACGAATTTCCGTACCCCTGCGCGGACTGCCTCATTCAGCAGATTGAGGTTGCCCCGGTAGTCAATGTCGTAATTGGTCAGCTGTGCGCTGACGCCTGTCAGTCCGACCGTTGTAATGACCGCATCCGCTCCGTCGCAGAGTCCTTTAAGGGACGGCGCATCCGTCACATCGAGTTTCCGGAAGACATACCTGCTTCTGTCAGCCCCCTCCACATCACGGTCGACCACATCCGCAGCCGTGACTTCATGCCCTTCCCGGATCAGCGCCCTCAGAATATCGCTGCCCAGTTTTCCGCAGGCTCCCGCAAGAACAATTTTCATCTTTCTCTCCTTTCAGGTTCAATCTACGTTCTGTACCAGTCAGGTTTCATTTCCGTTCTGTACCGGTCACGTTTCGTTTCCGTTCTGTACCGGCATGATCATGCTTCTGAAAAAGATTTCCGCATCTTTCTTTCCGAGCGCTTTGGTAAGAATATCGGAAGAAGGATTTCCCAAAGTCCACATCTCATCCTGGAATTTCTGCAGCCCGGCCAGATTCTTCCGGTCAGTCTCCGCCGTGCCAGCTGCTTCCAGATAACGCCGCACGCAGGTCAGGGCCATTTCCCGGAGCTTTTCCGGCGGGCATCCGTCCCCTCCCTTGATCAGGGAACAGGGCATCCGTCTTTCGATGTACCACGCCGGCTTTTCCGCATAATCCGGAAGTCCGGAAAATTCCGCTTTCTGCGTATCGCCTGCCGGAAGCACCACGCCGGATGCCGTACAGTCGTAGTACTCGGCATACATCAGGCTTTTCTTCTTCATGTCCATGCTGTCGATCAGAAGAACCGGCAGGCTTCTGCCTGTATCCGGCGTAAAAACGACCGTTGACAGCAGCATCTTCCCTCCCATGGCATCGGTGTCCATCGTCAGCAGATTTCCGAAAGGGCACCGGTACTGACGGACCGTGAAATGAAACAGCGGAATGAGCTTCGGATATTTCAGCTCTCTCCTGTTCCCCGGCGTCACTTCCGTGCATTCGGAAGCAGCCCGTACTTCACTGACAATCTGTTCGGAAATCATGTGCGTTTCTCCTTTCCATTCAGACGTTCGGCAAGCAGGCGCAGCGTCGAATCCGTGATTTCCGGACGCTGCGCGGCTGTCAGGACCGTCTCGGCCAGAATCAGCGAAAGGTCGGACAGTCCTTCATCTCCGGTCCGGCTGATCAAGGCGGAAATCGTTCCGGCTATCTGCGCAATCAGCTGCTCATGATGATCGCCGATCACCTTTCCCGAACCGCCTCCGCGGATGTACTGCATCCAGAGCGGACGGTACTTTTTTACGAATTCCGCGATGCACTGCCGTATGCCGGTCAGGCCTTCCGCGAAACCGGGTGCCTCCGCACTCCGGATCTGCATGGCCTTCAGGGTTTTCTTCCAGTCGTCGAGCATGACGGCCGCAATCAGGTCTTCCTTGCTGCGGAAATAGTTGTACAGCGTGCCGGTCGCGACCCCGCTGTCATTTGCCAGACGCCGGATGGAAAGGGCTCCGCAGCCTTCTTTTTTCAGGATTTTTTTTGCATTGTTCAGAAAAACTTCTCTTTGATTCGGCAGTATTTTCGGCATTCTTTCCACTGTATCCTCATTATTATGAACGTGTTCACATTAAAATTGTAGCACGCGATGCGAATTTGTCAAACCATATCCGAATTGACGTTCCCCCCGCGTAATGGTAAAATGAACCAGTCAGAAAAAACATCAAATTCCGCTGAATTGAGGCATAAAATCAATGAAGCATATCCTTTTCCGTACCGCAGCCTTCCTGTTTTCCATCCTGATTCTTCTGACCTGCCTGCCGTCTTCCGTTTCTGCCGCCGATACCGGCCGTCAGACTGTAAATGTCGGGATTCTGGTTTATCCGGGCTACGCAGAAGAGGATGAAAACGGTGTCTGGACCGGCTATGATGCGGAAATGATGGAGAACATCGCCCAGCACTGCAACATCGAGGTTCATTTCGTACAGATTCGTTCCATGCAGGATGCTGACCAGGGCCTGGCTGACGGAACACTGGACATTGCCGGAAACGTCGCCTTAAATGATGAGCGGCAGCAGACGTATCTTTTCAGCGATTATTCGCAGGGAGTCTCCTTTACTTCGATCGTCATGCGGAAAGACGATACCCGGATTGATTACGGCGACATCGAAGCCCTTTCAAAGCTCAGCTTCGGCGTGCTCGCAGGATTCCCGGAAAGCGAGTTTGATACGTGGTGCTCTTCACACGGAATTTCTCCGAAAAAAACCATTTACAGCGATTCCGAAAGTGCTTTCTCCGCAGTCGACAGCCAGGACGTCGATGCGATTGTTCTGGGAGATGATTACATCCCGGGCTACCGCAAAGTCCTTTCCTTTTCCCAGGTTCCTTATTATTACATTTTCCGGAAACAGGACACGGCGCTGAAAAGCCAGGTGGATGCAGCGATGTCCCAGATTCTGCTCGAGAATCCTCTTTACCAGAATACGCTCCGGGAAAAATACGGCATTTCCAGCGTGGAAAATGTTGCCTATACTTCTGCGGAAAATGAATACATTGCTGCCCATCCGGATATCAGCGTCGCCGTCATCGAAAAAGATAAGCCTTATTTCAGCTATGATGCCGCAGGAAACCCGAAGGGAATCATTCCGGATCTCTACAAAGTCATCGCGGAAAACACCGGCTTTCATTTCACCTTCAAGTCCTATCCGGCACATAAGGATGCTGCCTCCGCCGTACTGAACGGCGAAGCGGATGTCCTGGCCATGTATTCCAACGGCATCCCCTATGCCTACAGCGACGGCTTCCGGCTGTCGGCTCCTTATGCAACGATCGACCTGGTCATGATTTCCCGCTCCGGTGAAAAAAGTTCCGAGATCCGGCGCATTGCCATCAAGAACCGAAGCATCGGCATGGTGAAAAAGAGCATTGAATCCAGTTTCAAGAATGTGGAATACATCGCCTGTGACACGGCTTCCGACTGCTTCGACGCCCTTCAGGAAAATAAGGCAGACGCACTGATCGTCGCGCTGCCGAGTGCCACCTATCTGATCAACCAGACCAATTCTTCCGCCTATTCGTTCATTCCGCTTGCCGGAGCCGGCGTCGACATCTGTGCCGCCGTCGCTTTTGACAACGTCACGCTGGGGAATATCATGAGCAAGGGCGTCAGTGCCAGCACCCGTCTCTTTAACGGCATTGAGGCAAATAATACCGTTTCTGAGAGCTCGCTTCAGACTTTCTTTGCGCGCATCCCGGCCGTCGTGCTGGCAATTTCGGCAATTGCATCCATCCTGATCATCATGGTTCTTGTCTGGTCGGTCATTTCCCTTTTAAGAAGCCGGAAAACGAAAATCGCCGCCGTCCGTGCAAGGGCAGAAGCAGAAGCCAGCGAGCGAAGCGCCGAGGAGAAAAACTCCTTTTTCTCCAATATCAGCCATGACATGCGCACTCCTCTGAATGCGGTCATCGGCTTTGCCGGCCTGGCGGAAAATGCCCCGGACATCAAAAAGAAAAATGAATACCTCTCCAAGATCAAATCCTCCGGTCAGCTTCTCAACTCCCTGATTGACGATACGCTGACGCTTTCCAAGGGAAACAGCGGGAAGCTGGAACTGCATCCGACGAAATCGAAACCGAAGATATCGGGCGTACCATTACGGAAACGATTCGTTCCTCCGCAGCCGCAAAAAACATTACTTTTACTGTGGACAAATCGGAATACCGCCCGCGTACGATTTATGCGGATGAGCTGAATCTTCAGAAGATCTTCCTGAATCTTCTCACGAATGCCATCAAATATACGCCGGAAGGCGGCCACGTCTGGGTAAAAATCTGGGACGAGCCTGCCGACTCACCGGAACCGGATACTGTTTTCACGATCCGCGATGACGGAATCGGGATTTCGCCGGATTTCCTTCCTCATGTCTTTGAACCGTTCATGCAGGAAAAAAGGCACGGATACGAATCCGTCGGCACCGGCCTCGGGCTGTCCATCGTCAGACAGATTGTCGACCTGATGGGAGGAACGATCAAGGTAAAAAGCGTGCAGAATCAGGGAACGGAATTCACGGTCCGGCTCCATTTCCTGGAAATCAAAATCCTTCTTCCGCAGCGGCAGATCACGTCCGGTCCGAAGAAACAGACCTGACCGGCAGAAAGATCCTGCTGTGCGAGGATAATGAACTCAACCGTGAAATTGCCGTCGCCATTCTCGAAGACCGCGGCATGACGGTCGAAGCCGCCGTCAACGGGCAGATTGGCCTTGAAAAATTCAGCAAAAGCAGTCCGGGATATTTCGATGCGATTCTCATGGATATCCGCATGCCGGTCATGGACGGATATGAGACGGTAAAGGCAATCCGGCAGCTCGACCGTCCAGATGCCGTAACCGTACCGATCATCGCGATGACAGCGGATGCTTTTTCCGATGCGATTCAGAAATGTCTGGATTCCGGCATGAACAGCCATATTGCCAAACCGGTCGATCCGGAGAAAATCTATGCAGTGCTTTCCGAACTGATTCTTTCAAAAAAATAAGGAGGCGACATTTTCATCAACCTGTATCAGGCAGATGCAGGCAGGGTTATTGAAAATCGGCCAGTATCATGGTATATTTTTTGAGTGGCCGTCTAAAACTGTAAACAGGCCAAAATCAGAGGGAGGTTATTATGGAAAATAAAGCAGCAAAAAATTTAAAGGCAGCCGGCTGGGTCATGGTTTTCCTGGCAGTTCTGGAAGTCGTGGAATCGCTTCTGAACATCAGTCAGGTTAAGAAACTTGCAGCTGTTTCACCCGCTGCAGCAGCTATTCCCGAAGCTTTCATCAATATCGTGCTTATTATCGCCATTGTTATCATCGTCATCTTTGCCGTAATCCGCATACTCGACGGCATTCTCTGCTGGCGTACAGTCGTCAGCAACGGTATCGGAAAAGGCATCAAAGGCCTGACAATCCTTCTTCTCGTTCTGGATTCCATCGGGCTGCTGATTGCTCTGACATCGATTCCTTCCATCACGGCAGCCGGTACCGATGTGCTTTCCTTCGTTACATCGATCTGCAGCTCCATCGCCTATTTTGTAATTGACATTATGGTTCTGAAATACCTCGGCGATTACAGAAACGCAAGACAGGCTTAAGCTGTTCATCTGCAGGCAAACGGCATCTCCCGTTCAAGGAGATGCCGTTTTTTATTGAAGAACGATTTTCTGTTTTCAAATAAAAATTTCTATTTCCCCGAAGGCGGAAAATTCCTGCTGCCTTCACCCGGCATATACGGCATCTGTCCCGGTGCCTGCCCCTGCATCTGTCCGGGCGTCTGCCCCGGCATCTGTCCTTGCGCCTGTCCCTGCATCTGCGCATTCCATGCCGCAGCCTGGGCGTTCCGTTTTTCCTGTGCCCGCCGGTTGGATCTTCTGACAAGAAATACGATCAGTACCGTGACTGCCGCGACAATGGCAAGAGCCGGACTTGCAGATACCAGGAAAATGAACAGTTCCACGAAGAAGGTTCCGATGGCATGCAGGGTATTGCGGAAGCCATAGGATATCCGTTCGCCTACGGTCTTCGTGCTTCCGATGGCCACCTGTGCTTCATTCAGGGAAATGCTGACCGTCGAATAGGCAATCTGTGAATCGTAGGATTGCTTCTCATCCTCCAGTGATTCAATCCGGGAACGGACATCGCTGATCCTGTCCTGAATCGAAATCGTATCTTCGACAGTTTCAGCCTTCCCCAGCATTGCATTCAGGGAATCCAGCTCTGCATTAAGAGATTTCAGTTCGCTTTCTGTCTCGTTATAGGCATCCGTAATGTCTTCTGTCTGTTCGCTCTTCGACATCACGCTGCAGGCATTTTCCACGGTCTGCAGGTATGCATCCAGTTTGTCCGCCGGAACGCGGACGGCGATTGATTCCGATCTTGCATTGCCGTAATTGGTAAGATCCGAATATTCGACATAGCCTCCGGCATCCTCTGCCGCCTTGCGGATTGCCTCATCCGCCGCCGTGAAGTCCTCCGTCTCCGCCGAAATCGTGACATCCTTCGTCAGCTTTCTGTTTTCGGAAACCGCGGTATTTCCGGACACCGCATCGCCTGACTGATAGGCTTCCTCTGTCTTTGCTGCAGAAGAGGCCGTGCTCTGGCTGCTTTTTCCGCAGGAAATGAGAGCCATGGCCATCATGAGAATGAAAAAGGCGGTGAAAGTTTTTCCGATTCTGCTCCTGATCGTTTTCATCGTGATTCCTCCGATTTTCAATTATTTTCCGGCTGTATTTGTTTTCTTGCATGGAGGAAGGAAGAGAATGGCAGGTTCCCTTCCTTCCCAAAGAAAAAGGTATTAACCCTTCACTGAACCGGGCGCCACTCCCATCTCAGAAATTCTGAAAACAGGAAATCAGCGACGATTCGTGGCAGGACGGTCAGTGTCCGTTTAAGAAATGAATAACCGTTTTCTGTCTGAACAATTCCCACCTCATCAGAAGAGATGCCCTCATATAGGCATTGTATATTTATCCTGAACATTTAACAAGAGCAAAAGGCACAAAAACGTCATCCGTTTCCTTCAGCCCGATGATCTTTCAGTTCCTGTCTTTTTCTCCGGAACTCGATAATCGGCAGGTCGCCCTGCACCAGGTTTTCTCCCATCATCAGCTCGCTCTTCTTCGGAATCTGCGTCAGCACGACCTTTCGGTCCTGATGAAGAACGACGCGGTTTGCCGCATCGCCCAGGGCGTTCACGATCTGTTTCAGAACCGGAACGCGGAGAAAACTCTGGCAGAAACGCAGATAGATTCTTGTGTTCTCCTCGTCCACCGGTGCAAAAGCTGCCATGATCCGCAGTTTCGGCGAAACCCGGTTCTGCCAGAGATTCGGCATCAGTGCCTGTAGACTGAACAGTTTTTCATAGTCCTGAATTTCATCCGGACGCTGGGGAGTCTGGCCGGTATCTGACTCATTTTTTACATAATAGGTCATCAGGCTGCCGTCCCATTTCACGACAGGTCCGTTGACCAGTGCTTTATTTCCCCGGCCGATGGTCGAGCCGTGCACGAACGGGAGGTGGACGACGTCCAGCTGGTTTTCGATGGCACGGGTATAATGCACGTTCCAGTTTTCGGAAAACATGCCGTAGGAAAAACCGCTCTTCAGATCTTCAAAAAACGGAATCTCCGGCAGGTGATCCGACGGGGTTCCGTACCACAGCCAGATGAAGTCGTATGCTTCGCGCGCTGCATAGGATTTTACCTTGAAGTTGGAAGACGGCACGCTCTTCTTCCCGTTTGCCGGGATGAAAGTCACGCGTCCGGTTGAATCGTACTGAAATCCGTGAAACGGACAGGCGACTCGGCCGTCACAGATTTTTCCTCCGGACAGCGCCGCTCCGCGATGGCAGCACTGATCCGCGATGCAGCAGACGGATCCATTTTCCTCACGCCACAGAACCAGCTTTTCCGAAAAGCGCGTAACGCCGACCGGACGGTTCTTCTTTACTTCTTTGGTGCTGAGAACTGCATACCACTGGTCAGGAATCATTGATGAGCCTCCCTTGTCTGTTTTCTGGTTTCTATCTTACCGCAGAACCTGCCGGTAAGAAAAGGGGGAAAAAAGGCAAAAAAATAACGCTGCTTTTGAAAAAACAGTACAATCCTAAGGAAAATAATGTTACAATGAGAAAAATAGTTCTCACACAGCAAGGAATCTGTCCAACTGGTTTTTTACACAATTTCATAATGAGGAGGGTATTATATGTTTTGTAAAAAATGCGGTGCAGAAATCAAAGACGGCGCAAAATTTTGTCCTTCCTGCGGGGCCCCGGTAGCAGCAGCTCCGACAGGCACAGCTGGCGGCCCCCAGCCCAGTCAGCAGCAGTCTTATCAGCAGCAGTCCTATCAGCAGCAGCCTTATCAGCAGCAGCCCTACCAGCAGCAACAGCCGTATCAGCAGCAGCCTTACAGACAGACACCTCCGCAGAACAGTGACAGCCACGGACTTGCAGTCGGAAGCTTAGTCTGCGGCATCGTCGGCTTGGTCTGCGTTTTCTTCGGCACCTTCGCATTCATCGGCACGATTGCTGCTGTTGTCGGTCTTGTTCTTGCTTCCATGGCTAAATCAAGAGGCAACACAGAAGGAATTCGTCAGGCCGGTTTCATTCTTTCCCTGATTGCGGTCATCATCACGGCAATCACCTTTATTGCATGCCTTGCATGTGTCGGCAGCATTGCTTCTCTTGCCGGCGGCCTCGGAAATCTCGGCAATTACAGTTAATCAATCCTGATCAGCACATCAAAAAGCAGGCAGCGGATTTACTGCCTGCTTTTTCTTTGTCTTCTACCGGGGGAACCGGAGCATCTGCTGCACTCAATGGCTGGCAGCCAGATTCCCGGCAATGGTTCTTTCTCTGTTCTGATATTCATCCGCGCAGGTTCTGCCCGCGTCGATGTACTTTCTCAGGTCTTTCGAGGAATCTTCCAGCCCATTTGCCGTCTGCCAGAGACTGCATTTGATGGCGCCTGCCGCAGCAGACCGGAACTGCAGCCTTCTCTCGATATCCCGTACGGTTCCCGCATCAGAACGGATCCGCAGCGCTTCGGACGTCAGGCGGCTCAGTTCTTCATTTACCGCTGATGGCTTGATCATGAAATGAACATTTCCGATATAGCGGTCCCGGCGTTCTTTAATCCAGTCGGACCAGTGAATAAAGATATCCTGCATATGGACCCATCCGTCGTAGATAGTCTGTATTCCGGGGACGCCGGGAATCCAGTGCCAGCGCGGAAGAGCAAAAATACTCATGTCAATGTACTTGCTGAACGGGCCGGACCAGACAGACCATTCATCCTTACGATCCGATATGACATTTCCATGCTCATCAAATGTGACGTTATGGGTATCATGGCGCCAGACCATATTGAGCCAGTCATGGTCAGACGGCGTATTCGCATGAATGGTACGGTTATCCGCAGTCGGAACCATATAGAGCAGCGTGCCGACAACACTCCACTGGTAGTGAGTCAGGTATCTCTGGGCTTTCATGATGTCTCCTGCATGTTCGAGCAGGTATTTTTCCGAATAACCGGGTCCGTCCAGGCTGACGCACTGATCAATCTTATCCCGCATGGCATCCGGAGCGGTAATGCCGGCATGTTCCGCCAGGTTTCCGCCGAGAGAATGTCCCGTAAAACCGAAATGATTGTATTCGTGCCCGTAACGATCCCAGATTTCCCTGGTATATTCCTGTGCCTTCTTCTGCTGCGGTGTCAGGGCATTGTTCAGAAGCCCGACATCGGAGAGTCCCCAGTCTTTCGCCAAATTCTCCGTGGTATCGCTTTCGCTTCCGCGGAAGGCAATCAGGGCATCTCCGTCCGCCGTGTCGATGGTGCAGGCATACATGCCGGATCCGTGTTCATCGTTGCAGATATTTTTAATGGACCAGTTCCAACACTGATCCCCGTTGGGCAATCCGTTAATGCGGTCCGTCAGATCCTTGATTTTGGAAAGTTTTTCCGCGGAAGCTCCCTCTGCTTCCATTTTCAGAAGTTCCCTCAGAGTATGGTGCCCTTCCATAAAATCTGACTCATCAAAATCGAAATAAGCTATCTGCGATGCAATCAGCATCTGATCGTCTGAATAACTCATACCTGATTACCTGCCTCTTCCGCAAAGTCTGTTTCCTTCGTCTGAAGCTGTCCTTTGGAAAAGCGTATTTCCATAACCGGAGAATCCTTTACCAGCTGGTCATACTCGTCATAAATGCCTGCGTTCTGTCCGAAATATTCTTCAACCTTCTTCAGCGTCTCTTCATCCGTTACGGTCAGACGGATGGTCCCGCTTAAAGCGGGTTCCTTCTGCACGGCTGCTTCGACTGCCTGATAGACTGCCCGGGCATCCCTGTCCGCCGGACAGTAATGAAGCATCAGCAGGAAACGGTCCGATGGCTTGATGCCCATGAACTCTTCCGGAGTCATGCCGGCATTTGACGAGGCTATCGATTTGCTGAGCGGTTCCGCTTTCAGAAAATAATAGCCGGGAAGAATCCCCAGTTCTGCCGACATTTTTTCTTCCACGTCAGCACTGACCCGGGCAGCGACATACTCATCTTCGATATAAGTTCCGCCGCGGTCCCCTGTGCATTTGAAAAGGACTTCGGGATACTCTTCCGAATAGGCCGTAACTTCGTATTCATTTCCGAAATAATCACTGCCATGATACTGTGCCAGATAAAAGGTTTCGCCGTATTTTGCCGCAAGCATGTCCAGTGCCTGCTTCTCGAACTTCTCCCTGTCAACTGCACAGCCTTCCATGCCGCCTGCCGCTGCCATGATCATCACCCCCAGAATGATTCTTTTCCATGTTTTCATCGTTCACGCCTTCGCACTCATCTCTGCAGAATACTCAGAAGAGCCTGTTCGGTCCGGTAGTTTCTTTCAGCAGATTCTTTCAAAGCCTGTGATTCGGAGATTAGTTTCTGCCCCTTCTTTTTCAGAAGAAGTACATGCCTTCTTCCTTTTATGACATATTCCCTGCCGGCTTTTCCCTTCCACAAAGATGCGAGGTTTTCAAGAACGTCATTTTCGGAATCTGCCGATCTGAGAAGACTGCTGCCGAGTGATTCCAGTTCCCTGGCATCCTCCAGCGTCTTCCGATAATCCATGAAGATTTCGTTTTCATTCGACTGTCCCATGCTGTCTCCGTATCCTTTCCTTTTAATCTGAAACCATGCCCTGATCGTGTCCGGCACACAGCCGGATTTTTTACGCCGCCGTCATGATATTCTCAATATACTTGCGCGGATAGCTTCTGAAATAAGTATCAGGCACCCAGCCGACTGTCCCGGATTCGGAAATCTGGTAAGCACTGGTTCCGCTGCTCTCATAATGGAAATCCATCAGTTCAAATTCCGCTCCCGGCTTGATCGTGCCGGTCTGCATCGTGCAGGTCTGATCCGAATACACCGGAATCGAATCCAGTGCCTTTGCCGTGAACCCGTCTTTCAGATTGGTGACATCCGACGTCGCCGGAATTCCCGCTGCTTTGACAGAAGACTGTGTCATGCTCTGATCCTCAACGGTCTCACCGCAGATGAAGCAGAGATATCCGTAATCCCTGACTCCCCAGGTATGAATCTTCACTGCTTCAAAGGACCCGTTTCCCGTGATGCTGGCCGGCCGCAGGACTCCTTCGATACGCCCGATTTCCTGAATATCGCTGTTCTGGTAGGCATAGACGATTGTAGTCGCGGTGGCATCGTCTCCCGGGCAGTTGACGATGATGTTCCTGCTGCCATCCGCCGTATTGATGTCCGCCGCATAGGCTTCTGCACGATAAGTCAGAAATCCAAAGTTAATATCGGTCTCCTTTCCGTTGACCGTCATCTGCATCCCGCCCTGTGCATCCTCATACTGATCAACTGCCGTATAGGTCAGTGTATCCGTAGTGCTGCCGTAGCTGACCGCTGTCTCCTGTCCTGAGACAAGCGGTGTCGCGGCTGAGGATGCCGCCGGTTCATTTCCCGCATCAAGTTCAGAAAAATCGTGCCACGGGATACCGGTCTGATACGAATACGCTGCAATTCCAGCTTTTTCCTCTTCCGCGCTGATGCTGTCGCCTGTACTGCCTTCGCTGGTCCGGTGCTGATACCGGCCGTTGATATCATCTCCGTCATAGGCTTCGAGGAAAGTCATCGAAAAATCAGCTGCCACATGGTAGTAATCCGTTTCTTTCTCGGTGCCGTTGTTGTGATAGACGCCGATGACATGATTCGTGTAGAGCTGCGCGTAGTCACGTCTCCAGCTGATGAATTCTTCGGAAATTCTCTGCACCTGACCGTCCTTACAGCAGTATCCGTCCTGAAGAGTGTTCTCTTCTCCGCCTGTCGCTGTATTGGTATAAGAGTCTCCGATAATCAGTTCCGGGAATCCGTCTTCATTCAGATCGACAAAGGCATATTTCAGGACTTCCGGATCGTAGTCTTTGGACTGCTGGATCACGCGATAGCTGACATCCGGATAGTCCGTTTCCTCAACCCGATAGCTGAGCTCCTGTGCTTTTTTATATTCCTGAAGGATGGCCTGGTAAGTATCTGCTGCCTGCGCATCGGTATCCGGGGCCGCCGTCGGAGTCGGTGTCGGTGCAGACGTTTCCGTCTGTGCCGAATCGGACAGCGAATTATATGCCTCTTCCACTTTCTGCTCGATTTCCTCCTGCAATTCCGGTTTCAGTTCGATAGCTTTGATGTAATCGGCAGTGGCCTTGTCCGGCTGTTTCAGCCCGACGTAGGCATCACCTCGTCCGACATATGCTTCCGCTTTCTTTGGTTCGATCCGGATGGCTTCTGTATAAGCCTTTACTGCCTCCTCGTACTGCATGGACAGCAGGTACCGGTGTCCGAGATTCATGTTTCTCTGATACTGGGCCGTCGGTGAACGGAAATAAATAAAGAGGAGAACCAGAAGAGCTGCCAGCAGGACCCCGAGCATAAGGATCATGAGCAGCATATCCTTTCTGCTCCTTCCGGGGATGCTTTTTCCGGAGCTGCTTTTTCCGGCCGTCCCCCGGTTTGCAGAACTGCCCTGCATCGTTCCGGGAACGTTCGTCTGCATTCTTTCAAATACAGGCGTCCCGCAGTATGGACAGATTTTTGTTCCTTCTTCCAGTTTCTTCCCGCAGTGATTGCAGAACATTCCGGTACCCTCTCTTCCGTATTGCTGATTCTTGCCTTTCGGATATATCTTATCATACATGTTTTGAGACAGATGATGGAAATTGCCGATGAAATGCCTCTTAAAAGCGATGAACGGCAGGCAGGCCGCCCGTCACATCCGTCTTGCATTTTCCGGACTTCAACCTTATGATGAAGTCATGAAAAAATGGATGATTATTCTTGCTGCCATCACAGGCTTTTTCCTGCTGGCACTTATTCTGATCCGGTTCCTGCCGTCTCTTTCCGCGGGAAGCGTCTCTTCTGCTTCCGCTTCATCAGGCATTCTTTCTGACGCATCCGTTTCGGATGCAGTATCTTCAGAATCTGAATTGCCTGCTGAATCCATATTGTCTGCTGCATCCGTTCTGCCTGCATCATCCGCAGAATCAGCATCGTCTGCAGATGTCAGTACGCACACGGAATTATCTTCTGCCGGCATAAGCACATCTTCCTCTGCCGCATCCGTCCCTTCTTTTACGACCGACCAGTTTCTGGAACAGGTCGCGGAAGTCTACCGGATGGCACACGACGGCCACTATGTTTACGGCGATTCCAAGTCAACGCCTCCCTGCTCCGACGGCACGATCAGCTGCGACCGTCTGATTGCCAGGGCTCTGTGGAACCTCGGACTGCAGGATCAGCCTGCAGGCGGTTTCGTGATCACCGGCGAAGAAGCTTATCTGACAAGCCACGGCTTCACAAAAGTAACAGATCAGTCGCAGCTGACCCGCGGCGATATCGTCATGCAGGACAGCGGCCACGGCGGAGATGTCGACTGGACATGGCATACTTTCGTACTGCTTTCCTATGATCCGGCAACAACGAAATGTCTCAAATACGATTGCGGTCATTTCACTCCGGAAGGGGCGGACCGCATCTCTAGCATCCAGCCTTTCGATACCGTCCTTGCGGACTACGGAAACCAGAGGAATTTCTACTGCGGGTTCCATCTGTCATCAGAATAATCCGTCGTCATACATCCCCGCTCCCGGACATCCGTTCCGTCGTTCAGTCAAACGGCGTATAGCCGGACAGCAGATGCATCTCATCACTGGTGATCCAGCCGGATGTTCCGCCGGCCGTGACCTGAAGGCTGTACTGACCGGTCTGCGTGCCGCGTCCGACGACTTCCATGGAAGTCCCTTCCGGAATCGTCCCCGACTGGGAAGTACAGGCCTCGTCAGAATAAACTGCCATAGCCGATCCTGCAGAACAGGAATAGCCGTCCTGATAATTCTGTACAAATCCATCCATCAGGTCCCATCCGTTCTGACTGAAATAATGTCCCGGTGTCTCGGAAATTTTCGCGACATTCTTTCCGTCCACCTGCTCCGTCAATTTGAAGAAAAGGAACTGATCCGGCTGTGCCAGAAGATGAGCCATATCATAGAATGTCACCTGACCGTCGCCTTTGATGTCCTCAATACAGGCCAGTGTATCTCCCTTGTCGATCAGCACGAATTCATCCGCGTTATAGGCATACAGGTAATGGCACATATAGACGTCTTCACCCTGACCTGTGACGAGAATATTATTCCAGCCGTCATTCGGATTGATATCAACTGCATAGGCCGCATCCTTATAAAGCATGATGCTGTCTGTCCCGAGGACACGGTCATTGACCGCAATCTGAAATCCGCTGTAATAATCGCCGTTTCCCGTATTGGTAAAAGTAATGGTGTCCTGTCCGCCGTTCCATGCAGAGACAGCAGCTGTCCCGTCTTCCAGTCTGACCGCTCCGGCAAATGGAACCGCCGTCGCTTCCGGTGTCGGTGTCGCTATCGGCTCTGCAGCCGGTTCCGGTGTCGGTTCCGCGGCATCTTCCGGAGCCGGCAGGGCATCTATTTTAGCATGAATGGTTTTCTCCAGTTCCGGATTCAGCTGAACCGCCTGAATATAATCCGCTCTTGCCAGTTCTGTCCTGCCGAGTCCGGCATAGGCATCGCCGCGGCCGGCATAGGCATCCGCCGATTTCGGATCGATGCGGATAGCCGCTGTATAAGCCTCCGCGGCATCTTCGTACTGCAGCGCCAGAAGGTACCTGTTCCCGAGATTCAGGCTGCGATGATAGCGGGCTGTCGGCGTCCGGAGAAAAAGTCCGGTCAGAAGGACCATCAGCACCAAAGCTCCTGCCAGAGCGATCAGAGCAGTCATCAGTTTTTTTCTTTCCCTGTCTTCCCTGTATACCTGCATTTATCCCCCTGACAGCACTTTCTCGAAATGCTGATAATCCTTAAGGCTGCTCCAGTCTCCGCCCCAGCTGAAGCCGTGTTCCGAAAAGACCTGATAGGCAGTATCGTCATGTGTAATGACATGCGGCTCAGCGGCAGACCGGTTCGTTTTATACGGTTCCGCATTGCTGTGATAGACGGTTGCCGTCCCGTCATCGGAAAACAGGACGTACGGATTCTCCATCGGGTTCAGATCGATGGCATAGCCCATGGCATGATTGGAAAGATTCGCGGAATTGGTTGCCTTCCGGTAATTGAAGCAGGATGTGTTGTCTGCTTCAACCGAAGCTTCATCCGTGCTGATTCCCTCGCCGGTCCAGTAATTGTCCACCAGATGCATCTGACAGATCTGGTATCCATCCTGAAACAGTTCCTGAAAAATCTGCAGGACGTCCTCTGTCAGTCCGGCATTGACAATCATTTCCCCGACTTCAGCCTGACCGTCATAATTCCTGAAGACCATTTTGAGATAGCGAAGATCCGCCAGGGAAATGTCATCATTTTCCCGATAAGATTTCCCGTTGATCCGCTGATAGACGTCATCGTCCACTTCAATCGGCACCGCCGTGAAATAAAGTCCGGGGTTGGAAGCGTTGAACTGATTTTCCGGAATGACTGTTCCTGCCTGCAGCCCGGAAATGTCCAGAATATACTGGCTGGACGTACCGGTCGAAGTCTGCGAAGCTTCACCCGAAGCATTCGCCTCAGATGCACCCGAGTACTTCTGCCCGGAGATATCCGCAGAATTCTGACTTAAAACATCCGCCGGATTCTCGTTTCCGCCGGCAGACAGCGATGCAGACAGATCCGTCTGACTTACATTTTCACTGACTGCTTCGGAGGAGGCCGCTGCTGCCGTCTTTTTAATCTCCGCAAAACGCTTGACCATAAAAAGAAGAAGCACCAGAATGGCCGCTTCACAGATCAGCGAAAAAACCATCAGGTACTTCTTCGACTTGTTCATTTCCCCCCTCCGAAAATGGAACTCATCCTGCCGCGTAAGGTGTTATTTCAGAAATACAGCAGTCGGCATCCTTGCCGCTGTAGACAGAATCAATCGTAAGAATCAGGGAATTTGCCGGAATCGGTTCGCTGAATACGATATAATGATCGATCTCCGCATCCGTGAAACTGAGCTGGTACGTCTGCCCGGCAATATCAAGAGTCATGGCCTGCGGCCGGTTGTTTTTGGCATACAGTTCCGGCGTACGCCAGTTTCCGAGTTTGCATTGGATATACTTGATATTCAGCGTCTTCGGATAATTCAGCTGAAGACGCTCTCCGACTCCGTCGCCGGAGGCACCTTCCTGCCAGGACGTAACCGGGTCTCCGTCACCTGCCTTGATTGGTGCATTGTTATACTGCGGATCCGTCTGATGCAGCTCCGATGTAGCAGCACCGGAGGAAGCCTGGGTCGGCCACATGCTGAAAATGTCGCCCGGCTGAGCATCCGTGACATTGACGCTGATCTGCGAAAGATCTGCCGGCTGTGAAACATCTGCCTGGCTTTCGACAGAAGCTGCAGGAGCGACAGAAGCTGCCGTACTGTCCGGTTCTGAAAACAGGGCTGAGGCTGTACTTAAAGCAGCACTTCCGGAAGCTTCCGAAAGCGATGCGCCCGAATTTGTTTTTACCGTCGACGGCTGTCCCGGGAAAGCGACAAACCGGACAATAAAAAAACCAATCACCGCAATTGCCGCACACTCCAGCGCGATGATGGCATATTTCCATTTCGAGTGGTTTCCTGAAGGCTGCGGCGCAGGCTGGCGATAATACCCGGAATCATCTGCGGCGCCGTTCTGATAAGAATTTTCCTGCCGGTATGCCGGTCCGCTGTTATAAGACGCTCCATTGTCGTAAGACGATCCGCTGCGGGAAGATCCGCCGGCATACGGTGTATCCTCCGGCTGGCTCTGCCTGTTATTCAGAAGAACGGTTCCGTCATCATCGGCCGGCGTATCCTCTTCGACTTTCGTACCGCAGTTCGGACAGAAAACCGTATCATCGGACAATTCTGTCCCGCATTCAGGACAATACTTCACTGTTTCTCACCCCTCTGGTTTTTTTTCTTTTTCCCTGATTTTTTCCAGGGCTTCATCCGCGTATTTCTTAAACTTCATCTGTTCCTGATCCTGGTAGCCAAGTGCAAAAACCTGCTCAATCTGGTTGCCATTGAACATGTACATTTTCTCCGGGCCGAGATATCCCTCCGGGAACACGCATCCGCAGTAATCCCATATAGAATCCGGGTCATCGGCTTCCGCCTGGCACAGACCGATAATCATCAGCTTTTTCGTACTATTTTTTAATAATACCACGGTTCCGATCGGTAATAAACCTTCAAACATCATAAACCTCCTTTAATTCTCTGTCTCTGTCCATTATATCAGTTAACCGAATAATAAGCTCCTGCATCCTTTCTTCGCCGCAGCAATCATGCCGGTGAAGTCAAGGGTGATGGTAAGGGAAAGACCGACACCGGCCGCAACAGCCACATGTGCAGAGACTTTTCCTTCGGAAATGCTTGCTCCTGCTTCTGCCGCAAATCCAACCATGGCACTGCCTTCTGCAGAAGCTTCCGCGCCGGCAAGATCCGCATGAACTTCTCCCGTTGCTTCCGCAGCCACGGCTTTGGCCCCTGCACTTGCTTCCGCACTCGGTGCGAAATTTCCGTTTTCATCAAATACCTCTGCCTTGGCTCCGGCTTCTGCTGAAGCAGAAAGCACTTTGACATCGCCGCTTGCACCGGCACCTAAATTCTCGTCTCCGACATGTGCTTCCCCTTTTGCTTCCAGCACGCTGTACGAAGCTCCGGCTTTGGCATCGATCCGGGGATCGATGACCGGGATCCCGTTCTCATCATATTTCCATAACTGCCCGTCCGCTTTGGCATAGGCTGCCGCCGCACTGACGGCAACCGATGCACTCCCGTACTCGCCGGCGATGCTCTTCTTCCAGGCGTCTGCCTCCGCTTCCGCACCTGCATGAAAACTGCCGTCAAACGACTTCTGATTCTCTGAAGAGATGTTTCCGTCGTTTTGTCCGTTTCCTCCTGTCCGGCCGTCCTGTCCGTCCCGGCTGCCTTTTACTCCGCTCAGCCTCTCCAGAACGCCGGCTTCCGTCTGCCTGTAGAATTCCAGAATCCGGGAAAGACTGCTGTGCATGCTCCGTGTGTTTTCATTCTGTGCCTGGATGTCTTCGGAAACGGCTCGGATGCCGGAAAGGATTGCTTCGCTTTCCGCGATTTTGAAAGGAAGACGGTCTCCGATGCCTGCGACTTCTTCCGAAATGGATGCAAGCTGATCTGCTGCCCGCATCTGTTTATCCAGAATCGGTGCGATTCTGTTCTGACTGATTACAATCTTCGGCATCTTCTTCCTCTGCCCTCCTTTCCTTCTTTCAGGTTTTTCTGTCGAAAAATGATTCTTTACTTACTGAACTGTCCTCTCCGTCGCAATGCGCAGGCTTTCTTCTTCGGCTGCCTTGGTGGTTTCCGCAATCCTGCGGATGGCATTGGAAATCTCGCGGATATCTCCTGCCGTTTTTTTCACGTTCTCGCAGAGTCTGTTTCCCTTCAGGAGATACTGTTTTGCACTGTCGCTTTTCCAGGCACTGCTCAGGTCGTCAAAGGCATCCTGCATGTCGCTGTCGGATACTCGTTCGACCCGTGCCGCAATCTCATCCAGGGCATTGGCCTGGCTGATTGCCTGGCTGTAATTAAACAGGATTTCCGTCATTGTCTTCATCTCATCATCTCCCGTGGTTCCGTCAGATAATCATTTCCGATTCCAGTTGGTTATTGACCGCTTCTGCTTCCGATTCCGCCTCACTGTAAAGTCCGGCCATCACCAGAAGATCTTTGGGGTGTTCTTCCAGACGTCTTTCCAGTTTTTCGATATCATCTTTCAGCTGGCTGTATTCCCGCCGGTCCTGATCGCCCGCTTCACCGATCCAGTATCCGCCTGTCTTTTGTGAAACAGATTCAATCGTATCGAAATGATGTCTGATCTCACTGATCAGTCCCGAAATTTCCGAAGACTTGTTTCTCAATATTTCCGGTGTTACCCGAAGTGTGATTTCGGCCATTTTCCAACCTCCTAAATTTTGATGGATGCAACGATTCCGGAGACCTTGCTTTCACAGTTTTCATAATCGCTGCGTGCCTCACTTGTTGCCGACGTGATATCTGAAAGAATGCTGATCATGTCTTCCAGTGAATTCAGGTCCGTCTGGAAGGCATTCATAAAGGCTTCCTTCGCCTCGCCTTCCCACATGCCGTTCAATTCACTCACAGCATTCTGCAGTTTCTTCCCGTCGTCGGTGAGACCCCTGATTTCCGTCTGGATGGATTCGACATCCGATTTCATCGTTCCGGTATTGGTTTCAATCCTGTCTGCCATGTTCTGCACTCCTTTATGGTTTCACTGTTTTCAGATGCTCAATTGTAAAATGAATCATATCCCTCTGCCAGTCCGGGCCTCCCGGCGGACCCACAACAATTTCAGGAACCCTGCGCGTAATGAAACCGTGAAGAAACACCTTCCTTTTTGCTTCTGCGATTTTTTCCGTCGTTCCTTCTTCGGTATGCCGGTAAATGAGGGCAATCTCTTTCGATGCCGTGCACATCCGCAGCGTCCGGATCATTTCCTCCGACAGGTCATCTTCGACATGCCTCAGGACTGTCAGGCATTCTTCCATTTCCGAAAATTTTCTGAGCGAGGAGGCAGCCGCATACAGCTCTTCCTCTGCCCTCCGAAGTTTCCGGGAGCTTTCCCGCAGCCGGTCTCCTGCTTCGCCGATTCTTTCAGGCTGAACTTTCATTCTCATTTTTCGTCCTCTGTATTTCATATTCAGAGTCTATCACACGGCAGCCGTTCCTTCGGAAAATCCGACAGGCGGTGCGTCAACGGCGACAGACTGCATTTCCGGTCAGACCAGAATCAGTTCCGCGCCCACCGTGATGCCGTAATCCCTGAGGCATCGGTCCTTCCGGAACTGCAGTCCCCGGTCAATGGAACCGAGAATCATCTCATGGATATCGCCGTTCAGAGGCGCATGTTCTTTCTGGGCAATCAGTTCCGCGATTTCTTCAATCAGTTCGGAAACGGGGGCTTTTTCTTCCAGGTTCATGTTGTAGACTTTCTCAAGTCCCGGAACAGTTACGTTTACGACAATCATTTTTTATCCTTTCCGAAGCACCGGTTCAGCATTCTGACAGCCGATCCTTCCGTAGCAATTTCCGCATTGGTTCCTTCTGCATCCGACGAAACGGCAAGGTCTGCCGCCGTGCGGTGAAGCAGGACATATCGCCCGGCATATTCCTCATTTCCCGGAACAGCGGCTGCCAGACTCAGGAGAATGTTTCCGTCCTTCAGGTCTCTGTCAAAACTGCCGTCCGTGAAATAGCCTTCAAAGGCACTCCGGATATTATCGAACAGATCCTTCTCCAGCTCTTCTTTATCTTCATCTTCCAGCGGAAATTCCGGCAGCCTTCCGGTATCCTTCAGGTGCCCGAAGAACTCTTCTTTCCTGCAGGAAATGACGCGGTACTCTTCCGCGTTCCGGTCCGAAACATCCTCGATCAGCACCAGTCCGTTCTTCGTATCATAAGCTGTCATATCCGGAATGCAGGGATCCGCACTCAGTACATACACGACGCGCTCCGTCTGATGAATTCCTTCAAAGAGCTGTCCCTTCGGGCCGAACGGCACGAAAATCCCGTCCTTCTGCGTGATGATCTGCCGGCTGAAAAGGCTCTGAAGAGCCTGCAGGTATTCTTCCTGACGGATCTCCCCCTTCCGGGAAAAACCGGGCAGCTTCCGGTCATCAGCACCGGTCATCAGAAGGATGTATTCCGCCGGCGAAAGATAGAAATAATTCTCATCCATCTCTATTTCTCTCCTTTGAAGGCCGGCTTGTAGCTTCTGGAAACCGGTACCCCGATCTTATTTTCCAGTTCAATCGTATTCTCCGTGAAAATGACTTTCCGGATTTTGCTGACATTCACAATGTAGCTGCGATGGCAGCGCCGGAAACCGGAAGGCAGTTTCTCTTCAAGGGAATCGATCGTGTCATAAAAAGCATATTCATCCTTCTGCGTACGGACAAAAAGCTTTTTGTCCCTGGCTTCAAAATAATAAATCTGCCCGTACGGAATCATGATTTTTTCTTCCCTGGTATCGACGGCAAATGTGCCTTCCGTCTCCCCGTTTCCATATTTCTCAAAGTAGGAGGCCATGAATTCCCGGTTGATCCGGTTCAGGTCTTCCGCCCGGTACGGTCTCAGCAGCAGAGAATCCGGCGCTACGCCGGGCTTCAGATATTCCAGCGGTGATACGGAAGTATCGGCAATCAGCATCAGCTGGGAAGAAAGATATTTCCTGCGGAATCTCCTGAGCATTTCGACGGACTGTCCGCTGCGGAATTCATAATACAGCAGGTTCAGGAGCGTCTTTTCGCCGGCAATCTGCTCAAACGCATCATCGGAATCAGCCGACTGGAAAGTCATATCCTCGTCCTTCCGGACGGATACGATTTTCCAGCAGGACTCATGCAGCAGGTCACGCTCCTTCTTATTTTCATCAACTGCGGCGATTGAAATCATAACGGCCTCATTTTCCTGTATTCTTTATCCGCGGTACATCGGTATGATCAGTTTCTCCAGACGTGCCTGTTTGTCATCAGACGGAATGATTCCGATTCCGGGTTTCGTCGTCTTGTCCTGATCCTGGTATTTGACATTGTCAAAGGCAAATACCGACTGGTCCGACATCCTTCCGCCGAAGCGGATGCCGGAGCGGTATTCCTTCATGCTCCGGAACGCCTGGTAGCCTGCCAGTTCATTCTGATCCGCATCCCTGACTTCGGCAAACAGGAAAATGTTGTAGAACCTGCCTTTGTCACAGATGGCTTCCAGCACATTGATGCTCTGGAAGGCCATGGATTCTTTGTTATACGCCTCTCTCAGGAAGCTGCCCGCATCCGCGATGAAAAGATCGATCCGCCGAAAGGCAGATGCCGCTTCAAAAGTCTCTTCTTCGGAACATTTATCATTGAGGCACTTCTTCTTGACGGCAACCCTTTCCTGCATGGTTTCCAGAAGGTATTTCATCAGATTGTAAATGCCCTGGCCGTCAGATACCCTCTGAATCGAATGCTCGGAAGCCATTTTTTCATAGTCGCTGGCTCCGATTTCCGCGATATGCACTTCGTCTCCGCGGTCCAGACAGGTCAGCATCAGGTTCTGCATGAAGACGGTCTTGCCGCTTCTCTTGGTTCCCGTCACCAGGAAGACAAAGTTACGGAAGAGATTGATGGAATACAGGTTAGCGTACTCGGCATCGTAGCCGGCCGGAAGCAGAACCGGATCTTTCAGCAGCGTCTGATATTCTTCCAGAGCCGTCATGTCTTCCCGTACCGGCTTTTCCGGAATGCATGGGATCGGACGTGCCGATGCGCCGGCATAATGTTCATTCAGCTCTTTGACTTTTTCGCAGATCAGGTCATTGCGCTCCGGACTGCCTTCCGAACGTGCCGCCAGCGCCGTCTGGAATTCGATGAACTTATCGCCGTAGCTGATGAGTCCTCTGCCTTTGACATTGCTTTCCGGCACAACATCCGGGCGCAGGATGTGAAGGATATCGCCGTATGCGTAAATGTCCTGCATTTCCAGACAGATGCCGGTGCGGAAGTTCTCAGCCAGGCGGCTCGGAAGTTCATTCATGCTGAAACCGGCCGCGGATACCAGAAGGAAGATTCCGTAACCGACGCCTTCCTTGGCCAGCTGCATCATAATCTCTTCAAACTGCTCTCCCGTCTTTTCATGGAAGCTTCCGTAATTGTCGATTACGATCAGCACTGCCGGAATACTCCATCCGTTGCGGTTGACATAGTCCTCGAAATTGGTACCGGTAAACAGCTTCTTGCGTTCTTCGATCATTTTACCGATCATTGTGAAGAACTTGGAAATGCGGTCTGTCTCTGTATCATTTTCGTCCATGATTCCGCCGACGTGCTTCAGTCCGCTGAAAACAGAAAGCATGCGGGCACTGAAATCAAGACAGTAGACATTCAGCTGTGCCGGAGTGTACGTCATGCACAGGGAATAGACCACCGTCTGCAGGAAGGTGGATTTTCCCGTGGCCACCGTACCGCAGACAACGTGATGCCCGCCGTTTGCAAAATCGACGCCGACCGGCATCTGGGCCTGGTTCTCTGGATCGTCCCCCATGCCGATCACAGCACTCAGGCGGAATCTCTTCGGAGCCTCCGGCCATTCTTCTCCGTTGAAAACCGTTGCCGTAAAGGCTTCCATATCTTCCAGATAAAGGAAATTCGGAAGCACCGGAAGCCAGAGCTGCTTCGGCTTTCCGTAGCCTGCCCTCTCCGCCGTATCCTTCAGGTAATCGACCACTGCCTCCAGCTGCGTCCGGGATTTGATTTCCGGAAGCCTCCTGCTTTCCCTGCCCGCTTTCCGGATCAGCTCTTCCGGCAGCTGATCGCCCGGCACCTGATTCTTCAGTTCCTTATAGACGGAAATGAAATCAGCGACTCGGGTATTGTTGTAATGGTTCTGTTCAAAATCCGGATGCTGTGCCCGCACCCTGCGGTAGAAGTCATCCATGAATTCCGCATGTCCCATGAAGTCGAAGGACGGCGAGAGAATGTCTTCCGAAAGGTCCGCCTGCGTGCTTTCCAGGTCATCGATGAGTTCGGAAATCCATCTTCTCTTCAGAGCTTCCTTCTGTTTCAGCTTCGCATGGTTTCCGGCAAGATCCACCTTGCCCGTAGCTGAAAGCATCTGCGCAATCAGCAGGCTGTGGCCTCCCAGTTCCTTATCATAGGACGCGCCGGACCAGCCGGACTGGAACAGTTCGAAAATTTCGTCATTTCCCACCTGCAGATAGCAGCGGCCGGTCTGCGTCAGATAAGCGGCATCCGGACGGTGCAGCATGTCCATGGAATCCTGACGGTCCTGCACGCGCAGGCAGAGCCGGAATTTCGAATTGGCCCAGATATTTTCATCAACAGTTCCCGACGGACGCTGCGTGGCCAGAATCAGATGCACGCCCAAACTTCGTCCTACCTGCGCAACGCTGATCAGTTCCTTCATGAAATCCGGTTCCTCGCGCTTCAGTTCGGCAAACTCATCGATAATAATGAACAGATGCGGAATCGGCTCCGCCGCATCCCCGCTCTTGAAAAGGGATGTATAGCTGTTGATATTGTTGACGCCGTATTCCGTGAAGATTCTCTGACGCCTGCGGTTTTCGCTCTTGATGGAGGCCATGGCCCTCTTCACCTGACTGCCGGAAAGGTTGGAAATCGCACCGATCATATGCGGCAGTTTTTCAAAGAGGTTCGCCATGCCGCCGCCCTTGTAATCGATGATGAAGAAACCGATATCATCCGGGCTGTAGTTGGCCGCAAGGGAAAGGATATATGTCTGCAGCGTCTCGGATTTTCCGGATCCTGTCGTGCCGGCGATCAGACCGTGAGGCCCGTGGTATTTTTCATGGATATCCAGATAGCACGGAGCATTGCTGTTCTTGAAGCCGACCAGCGCCTTCATGGAAGAGACCATGTCCGCTTTCTTCCAGCGTTCTTCGGAATGGAATTCCTCCGGGCTCGAGATGCCGTACATGTCGAAGAAAGTCAGGACATTCGGAATTTCTCCTTCTTCCCCTGCCTCGGAAACCTTGATCTTGCCGAGTGCCCTCGAAAGGATGCGCAGCTTTCTGTCGTCCGTCCCGTCGAAATTGACCGGGGTGCCTGCTTCAATTCCCGTCGTCGTATGGTAAATGCCGTGGAATCGTCCGTCATTTTCCACGATGCACTCGCAGGCGTTCGGAAGGTCCTTATAAAATTCGGCGAGCAGAATCGTGGAAAGGCCGATATCTGCCTTGTCCTCAAAGACATATTTGGAAATGACCGATTCTTCGATCAGCTTCGGATCGGTTACGATCAGGATGTACTGGGGCTTCAGGACCGCGTCCCGCTTGCTCTGCACGTCTTCCATGCGTCCGCGGAACACCTGCGAAAGGGCGTAATAGACATCTCCCATTTCGTCCTTGTTTGTCGCAATGTAACGGATCTTCCGGTCTTCCGACCAGACATGCGGGAACCACATCATGAAGTTCCAGGTGTCTCGGTCGGTATCATTGTTCTCATCATAGACGATGGCAATCTTCACGTCTGTGTAGCTGTTGGCCGTCACGATCTGTGCAATCAGATCCTGCGCAACCTGAACGGCGCCTTTCCGGTTGGCACCTCCGACGATGCCGACCAGATGCTCTTTCCTGATATCTGCCAGCACCGGTACATTTTTCAGAACCTTGTAGCTTTCCTGGATCAGGCGCGGCTTCTCTGCAAGCGAATCATTGATCAGCGTAAATTTTTCTTTCGGAATGGTGATCGGTACCTGGAAAGGAATGTCCCCGATTCCCAGGCGGTAGCTCATAAAGTCTTCATGCGTGGCATTCCGGTTCCACAGAAGCGGAGAACTTTCATTCAGGCTGCAGCATTCATCGGCACTGATATAGCGGTTCCGGAGAATGGTGCCGTTTTCCTCGTATTCACTCTGAACCTGATCCTTCATGCGGATCAGATATTCGCTGTAGCGTTCAAAACGCCTGTTCTC
This sequence comes from Lachnospiraceae bacterium, assembly GCA_022647575.1. Lineage (GTDB taxonomy): Bacteria > Bacillota > Clostridia > Lachnospirales > Lachnospiraceae > Chordicoccus. Next base: position 268,509 of record JALCKY010000003.1, read on the forward strand.
TCTTTCCTGCCTCTGTTTCTTCGTCAGCCGTACGTTCGCGACTGCCCAGACGGCACCGATTATGGCGGAGGAAACAGCTGTGATCATGCCGATATACATGAAATAACCGGAAGAGGAGCCTCCCATCTTGCTGGCCATGACAGCCATCAGACTGCTCAGGACCATCGGAATCGCCATAGTCATGGCCGGTCCGACAGACATCATCAGCGGGATATCCTGTGTATCCGGCGGATTCGGCGGTGCCTCGATTTCCACCGGCTCGGAATTGATTTCACGGAAGTTGCGCGGTGCCCGGTGAAACTCAACCGGCTGTGCCGAACCTTCCGCACCTTCCGCGGCAAATGCATCAATCGCCTGCGGCGTCAGGGAGCCGAATTTCACGGTCAGTCCGTCGCGGTCATTGATGGCCAGCATATTTCCGAGATAAATCATATTCAGGCGGAAGACCCGGATGCTGTCGCCGTATCTCAGGATCGGGCTGCCGCTTACCCTTCGGAAGTTCAGATACGTTCCGTTCTTCGAAGTATCGGTCAGTCTGGCCTTTCCGTCTTTGATCTCGATAAAGCAGTGCCTGGTCGAAACGAAGTCCGTACTCTGATAGCAGATATGGTTCGTCTCCGCGCGCCCGATTTCCAGTCTCTGGTTATCTCCCAGCTTGTACTTCCGGTATACGCTGAAAGGCCGCGACTGCTCAAAGGCCAGAATCGTGAACTGGTCCGCCGTGCGCGTATGGATATCCAGTCCGAGTCCGTCCCGTATGACGGCTTTCTCGCACCGGACGTTCTGCCCTCTCAGGATGATGTCGTATGCACCGCCCTTCAGCACCCAGTTCTCTTCTTCCTTTTCCAGATTCAGCACCAGATCCCTGCTGATCTGAAACAGGTCTTTCTGGATCAGGACCTGCATCTGCCTTGCGCCGCGGTCCATCAGGACCACTTCACGGAATGCCTTCTGACTGTAAACGGAAAGAATCATACTCATGAGATCTGCCCTCGTTTCAAGCTTTTAATAATCGGATTTCCACTATCGCCTCGCCCAGCATCAGCCGGTCGCCGTTTTTTACGAATACTCCGCCAGGAGCAATTTCACTGCTGCGTCCGCCTCTCTGCAGGATAGTCCGGCAGCCGGAAAGACTGCGCGCACAGGCGTCCGCACCGTGCAGGAAAAGTTCGCAGTGATGTCCCGCGACGCCCCGGTAATTCAGGCACAGGCTGCAGTCTGCTCCCGCGCCCAGGGAAACCGGCGTTCCGAGATTGAACAGGTATTTTTTCCTCGATACCGCGCCGATTTCCGTCAGTTCCGCCATGACCGCCGGTCCTGAAAAACTTCCTGCCCGCGCAGACTGATCGGAATATGCCACATCAACCGGAACAGCCGGTCCTGCCCCGCGGTATCCTGCTTCCGGATTGATCAGCGCCTGTGTCAGCATCTCATCTCTCCGCTTCTCACGGATCATTTCCAGTTCCTGCATTCTTTCCTTCTGGTTTTTCCGGATCAGGATTACCAGAATGAGAAATAAAGCAGCGCCGGCGCAGATCACTCCGATGCAGACGGCCAGATTGTCCCTGAAGAAATTCAGTATTTCTGTCATGATGAATTCTGCTGCCTCCCGGCTTCAGTCATTTCCCGGAAATACGCCGACACGCCCGGAGCACGGAATCGCGTTCGGGCGTATCAGAATCGTATGGGGAGTCGGAATACCGCTGAGCCAGTCAGACGATATTTTCTTTCAGAGAGCTTGCCGTCTGGGCATTGGCCTTTTCAGCTGCGGAATAGCCCTGAGCCATTTCCGTAAGGTCTTTCGAATGCTCATTGATCATCTTGTGGATTTTTTCCATATCGTCATTCAGGCCGTTCAGCTTGTTATAATAAGCCGTTGCTGCTTCGCCTGCCCAGGATCCCTGGAGTTCCTTGACAATATTGAGCATTTCCGTTGTATTGTTGCGCACCGCCGTACTGGAGGATGCGAAGTTCTGTGCTTCTGCCGTAAGTTTTTCCGGTGTGACTCTTAAATTTCCGTTCATGATCTGTTCTCCTTTTCTATTTTCAATGGATGACTGGTTTTTAGGGTGTGCTTATGAATCAGACGGTTCTCTGCTGGGCTGTTGAAAGGGCTTTCTGTTCCGCTTCATCATACTTCTGGGCATCGGTATTCAATGCTTCAATGTACTTCTGGATTCCCTGATAGAACAGTTCCCATTTCTGCTTGTCATCGCTGAACGCCTTATGAAAAGCTTTCTGGGCTTCGCCTTCCCACATGCCTGACAGATTCTGCTCGTAGCCGACCATCTTGTCGACTTCCGTCTTGAATTTATCGTTGAGAACCTGAAGCTGATTTGCCTTGCTCTTTAACTCTGATGATGTAACTTTGATTTCTGCCATTGTTTTTTCCTCCGTTATTTTTTTTATTTGCCTTTTGTTTCTTTGTCAGTCCCTCATCACTGAAGTTCTGTTTTTTACTTCTGCAGGCTTTGGTTCCTTGCTATGTTTGTATCCTACCACGGATCATTTGAAAGAACGGGAATTGCGACGGACGGCATCTGAAATCCGACGAACGGCATTTCATCAGTATTTCCGGTCCATGTTCCTCCTGATTTCATTCTTCCTCTTCGGCTCCGTAATGACTTCGACAAGGAGCAGAATCATCCCTGCAAAAAATACCGCAAATCCGGCAATCATGATTATGATCCCTGCTGTCATGAAATCCATCCTCCCGCCTGTGCGCTCTGATAAAGACTTGTCAGTTCCTGCATGTCCGGATCCGACTGATCCTGCTGCGACTGATACAGCTGCAGCGCTTTTTCATAATTGTCCTTAAAGTTCGTATAGTCTCTCTGATCTTCTGCCTTGGCACCTTCCGCTGCCGCATACAGAAGAGCCAGCTGTTTATAGCCTCTGTAATCATTCGGGAACAGGCTGACCATTTCCTTCAAGGTCTGTTCCGCCTCGCTGTACTTTACAAGGTTTTTCTGCAGAACGGCAATTGTCTGAAGAATGTCTGCCGTCTTGTAACCGCCTTTGTACAGAATCTCATAATATCCCAGTGCTTTTTCGTCACAGTTCTGCATGGCCGATGCATCCTGGTTTCCCTTCAGGATCCAGGCATCGCCGAGCCGTTTTGTGACGCGCATCTGCAGGGCCGTGCCTCCTGCATTCTGTTTCTGTTCCAGAAATGAAATCATTCCGTCGGGATCATTTAATTTTTCATATACATCCGCAATCATCAGAACAGAACGCATCTGCAGCGATTCATCTTCCGTGGCCCCGAGAACGGCTGCGAAATCATTCCCGGCCTCCGTATATTTCTCCTCTGCATAGGCGATCTCTCCCAGCGTATAAGTTACGGAATCATTGTTCAGGTTGGCACTGACCGCCTGCGAAAGGATTTTCTTCGCTTCATCAACATTTCCCGACCGGGCAAGACAGATTGCATAATCACGGAAATAAAGATTGTTGCTCTTGTTCAGGTCAAGGGCTTTCCGGAATGCATCCGCGGAATCGCTGTAGGATTCATTTTCCAGATAGGCATTCCCGAGTATGTAATAGAGATCTCCGAGTGTCTGGCTGTCCCGGTCCGTAATCCGGATATTCTGATTATTCAGCGTGTTCTGCGCCGACTGGATTGCCTCATCGTACTTCCCGGAACGGTAATCATTTGCCGCCGCACGCTCATAGGCATCCAGACGGTTCGGCGAAAGATTCTCCGCCGTCTCCAGTGTTTTTTCCGCACCGGAAAAATCCTGTGAGGACATCTGCGTATCCGCCGAGACAACCAGCTGATTGTAGCGGGTCGTGACGTCGTTCTTATTGATCAGGAATCCCGTCACCGCAAGGGCGGCTCCGCCGGCAATCATCAGGGAAGAAACCAGCTTCCTGACAAATGTACCTTTCTTATAATTCCTGTATTCGGAATCCAGCTCGTAAATGTTCCGGAACGCTTCATCCAGCTCCATGCCGTCCTGATAGCGCTGCGCCGGATCCAGCTGCATGCATTTTTCGATGATGTGGCAGAAGCCTTCGCTCAGGTCGATGTCGAACATGGAGATCGGCACGATATTGCGGAAGTCGATATCCGGCTTGATTCCCGTCAGAAGATGATACAGAGTCGCACCGAAGCTGTAGATATCAGAACGCGTGTCCAGTCCGCGTCCGACTGTCCGCTCTACGATCGGAACCGTATTGCGGTCGAAAATGCGGGTGGGAGCTGTCCCGGATCCGGGAGGCATGCTGCCCTGATACACTCTGCTGCGGGTATAGGGAGACTGCGTCTGCTGCCGACGGGCCGTTTCAATATAGCGGTAATAATCCTCCAGGCTTCTGTACTGTTCCGGAGGAGAATAGCCGCCGCTGACCCAGGTGGCATTGACGTTTCTTTTATTAAAAGCAAGGGAAATATTGAAATCGATCAGACAGACATCCCCTGTCTGCGGATTCATCATGATATTGCCGGGCTTGATATCGCTGTGAATAACGGGAGGCGTCTGGGAATGCAGATAAGCCAGCGCGCCGGCCAGCTGCCGCGCCCATCGCAGGACGTCCTTCTGAAGATAGCGTCCCTGGAAGCGGAGTGCCGTAGAAAGATTGGTGCCCTGGATGAGGTCCATGACCGTATAGACTTTTCCATCGGCTTCAAAGAAATCCAGGACCTTGGGGAGCCTCTCATGTTTCAGACGTTTCAGGGCGTCTACTTCTGTCCTGCTTTCCAGCAGGGAAGACATGTTGTCTTTAATCTGTTTGACAACGACATAGCTCTGAAGATTGACATCGAAAGCTTTGTAGACGATTCCCCCGCCGCCTTCTCCGATCACTTCGCTGATGACATAGCGTTCGTTGATTCTTGTCCCGTTTGGAATTGCATTTTCCGTCATTTCATTCTGCTCCCGCCGTCAGCCTGCCGCCGCATCAAGGAACGGAAGATTAATCCATCCGGAAAGATAGGCATAAGCCCCTATGGCAACCAGAAGAATCAGCACCAGAAGGACAATGATCACGATAAACAGGACTGTATTCGTATTTCCCGCCTTTGCCGGAACCGGCCTGCGTCCGGCCGGCGGAGGAGTCTGAGTTCTCTTGAGCTGAGCCGGCATGATCAGAGTTTTCTCCGGCTGAACCGGCTGGTTCTGCTGAATTGGCTGGCTCGGCTGAACCGGCTGGCTCGGCTGAACCGGCTGCTCCTGCTGAAGCAGGCGGCGCTGATGAAGCGGCAGCTGGCTTTGCTGAACCGGTGTCTGGCTCTGCTGAACCGGCTGACTCTGGTAAAGATTCGGATGGTAAATGTCCGGCTGCTCTTCTTCCTGCGGAACTGCCGCATCCGTCTCCGGCGCTTTCTGCAGAAGTTCCGTCGCAGCTTCCTCCCCCGACAGCTTTGCTCCGCAGTAGGGGCAGAAAGCCATATCACCCTTCACTTGTTTTCCGCAATTTGAACAGAACATTTTTATCCCTCGCTTTTTTGCTTAATCTGTACCGCCTGTATCACAGTAGCAGAAACCTCCGGCGTTCTGACCGAATGCCGACGAAAAGATCGTAAAACAGGACAGAAAACCATATCCCGTGTGCAGTGCAATCATCCTGCTGGCTTTGCTATACTTCCTTTGACGGTACTTTCGGCTGACCGCACTGTGTGCAGAAACGGACCTGGGACTGATAAGGGGCTCCGCAGTAAGGGCAGCGCAGCGCTTCGCCGCAGGCATCGCAGAAAAAGGCATCCGGCGGACAGGAAACTCCGCAGTTCGGACAGACGATACCGTTTCCAAAAGGAACATTGTTCGGCTTCTGCGCTCGGCCGGTGTTGCCGCCTGCCGGTGCCGCACCGCCAAAATCCGTCGGCCTGTGCACGTTCATTTCATTTTTTTTACGGAAATAAAGAATCATCAGCAGCATGCCCAGGGCAGCTGCTGCCGCGATACCGATCAGAATCCACATCATGGCCTGCCCGCTTCCCGGAAAACTTCCCGATGAAGAGGACTCCGGACTGCTCTCTGCAGCGGACACGGCGGTACTGCCTGCGGCTGCTTCATTTGCCGGACCGGACTTTCCGAGTGCCGTATTCATCTCGTCGGCCGTCATCGCACGGAACCCTGCATTGTTTGCGGCAGCATATTTCTGGGCCAGCGAATTTTCAATTCCGCAGACCGTCAGGTTCGTGCAGTTCTGAAAGGCGTTTTCACCTATGGTCGTCACGCTTTCGGGAATGATCAGCTGGGTAAGGCCGGCGCAGTCCTGGAAAGCATTCATTTCAATCGTCGTCACACTGTCCGGAATGGTCAGTTCGGACAAAGACAGGCAGCCCTTGAAGGCATACGGCTGGATATCCGTCACGCCTTCCGGAATCGTAATATTCTTCAGATAGACATTGTCATAAAAAGCATCTCTTCCGATTGTTTTCACCTGACTGCCGACCGCGTAGGATACGGCATTGATCCCGGCCGGATACTGAACGATCATGCTTCTGTCCTTTGAAAAAAGGATGCCGTTTTCATCGCAGTAAGCCGGATTGGCAGCGTCCACATGGATTGCCGTCATCTGGATGCAGGAACAGAAAGCTCCGTAATCGATATTCGTCACAGATGGGGGAATCGTGACTTCCGTCAGACTGTTGCAGTGCTGGAAAGCATTGGAGTCAATCTGTTTCACCCCGTCAGTGATCTGCAGTGAATTCAAGCTCGTGCAGTTCTGAAAAGCAATTGCTCCTATCGTATCCACGCTGCCGGCAATCGTGACAGATGTAAGTCCGGAACAGTCTTCGAAGGCAGACTGTCCGATACGCGTCACTCCGTTCGGAATCGTCAGGACGCAGAGTTCCGCATGGCCGAGGAAAGCCGTATCTCCGATGGCTGTTACCCCATCCGGAATGACGACATCTCCGCTGGTCCCGTTATATTTGACAATAACTCCGTTCTGGATATCAAAATCATCTGCAAAAACCGGACGATATGAAAAAAACAGCAGTACTGAAAAAAGCACTGCTGTAAAAAGCCATATAAAACGTCTTTCTGCCTTTGCCAAGCTCCGAGCCCCCTCTTCCGTAAATCAGATATCCTGGTTCCAGCCCCGTGCTTTTTCGTATGCGGAAATCATATCCACATTTGCCTTTTCGTATGGATTCAGCATATCGTCGGTAAACTGGTCCGCCGGAATCGTCGGATGATACCATGCTTTCTGCGAGAAATAATCATACCATTCCTGTTTCTTGAAAATGTATCCTTCTCTCGCAAAAATCTCATTTGTAATGTAGCGGAGCTGCAGGGCTGTCAGACCGTTCAGATCCGATTCGCTGTAATAGCGCGTATTGCTGTCCGGCCAGAAATAAGACGTGGTCGTATCGGCGACAAAAGAACTTGCCTCCGACTGCACCGGAGCTTCCGTAATCGCGGCAGGCGTCAGCGTCGGCACCGGAGTCGGTGTCGCTGTCGGAACAGCGGTGGGAGTCGGTGTCGGGGCTGCTGTCGGTGTCGCGGTCGGAACAGCAGTGGGCACTGCTGTCGGCTCTGCCGTCGGGACCGGTGTCTCCGTCAGGGCAGGAACCGAGGTTTCCGCTGACACATCCGCCGCAGCCGTCTTCGAAGAAGCCGCCTTCATGACAGCCGGCGCAATTAAAAAGATTCCGACCGCTGCAGCTGCCAGCATGATAATGACAACGGCAAGGATAAGAATCCAGTTTTTTTTCGGTTCTTTGGGTCCGTCGGAAGGAAGGAAACCATTTTCCGGGATAGGATCAGGGACAGTGAATTCCGGTTCCGGGTTCAGCTCCGGCTGCTGCGTCCCTGCTGCATCATTTGGCGTACCGCAATAAGGGCAAAATGCCGCATCTTCCGGAATCATTTCACCGCAGTTCTGACAATAGACAGTTCGTGTGCTCATTTTTTCTTCCCCTCGATTTTTTATTTTAGCACACCCTTCCCGCATCAGTAAATAAGTGTTGCGATTTTTTTCATGAATCAGCAGCCCTGAGCCGAAAAAAAGCTGCCCCGTGAAAGGGGCAGCACGATATTTCATATTTTCTTCATCAGGAAGCTTTCCGGTTCAGCGGATCACCCGAAAATCGAAAAGGCAACAAAAAGTCCCGACATCAGGGAAGCAACCAGGGAGACCACGGTAATCTGCGTATTGATGGACGGGCCTGCCGTATCCTTGAACGGATCGCCGACTGTATCCCCGACAACGGCAGCCTTATGGGCTTCCGAACCTTTGCCGCCTTCATTGCCGGCCTCGATATACTTCTTGGCATTGTCCCAGAGGCCGCCGGCATTGGACATGAAGAGCGAAATCAGAAGTCCGCTGACGATGTTTCCGAGAAGGAAGCCGCCGATGGCACGGGATCCGCCGACAAAACCGACGATCACGGTGCCGATGATGGCCATCATGCCGGCCGGAACCAGTTCTTTCAGCGCACCGGCCGTAGCAATGTCGATGCATTTGTCATATTCCGGATGAACGCCTTTCTTTCCTTCCTTCAGTCCGGCAATTTCCCGGAACTGACGGTGGATTTCCGCGACCATGCGCTGTGCATTCTTGTCGACGCCCAGAATCAGCATCGCCGAGAAAACGGCCGGAATCGCGGCACCGATCAGGATTCCGAAAAAGACGTTCGGATCCATGATGTCAAAACCGGTAATGAGCTCTCTTCCGGCTGCGGCAAGTGCATCATTTGCCTCGGACATATAGGCGCCCAGAAGGGAAATGACCGTAAGTCCTGCTGCCCCGATGGCAAAACCTTTCGTGACGGCCTTGACCGTGTTGCCGGCTGAGTCAAGCTCATCCGCTGCACGGATCGTGTCTTCGCTGAGACCGCCCATTTCCGCCAGGCCGCGCGCATTGTCAACGATCGGTCCGTAGGCATCATTTGCCACGATCATGCCGACGATGGAAAGCATACCGACTGCTGCCATGGCGATTCCGAACATGGCGTATCCTTCACCCATCGGCTCGCAGAGCTTGTAAGCCGTCAGGGCGGAAACCGCGATGCCGATCATGGCCGGCAGTGCGGAAATGAATCCGTAGGAGATTCCCGAAAGAATAGTAAATGCAGATCCGGACTGGGAAGCGTGGGCAACTTTCTGTACGATCGGGCGGGTATCGTCCGTGAAATAATCGGTCGTGATTCCGATGATGACGCCGACCAGAAGGCCGACTGCCGAAGCACCCCAGATTCTCCAGGAGAATCCCGGGAAGATCAGCGTCGCAGCCGCCGTCAGTACAAGATACAGACCGGTCGTCACATAGGTGGAAGTATTCAGGGCTCTGGTCGGGCCGCTCTTTCCCATCCTGGCCGAAGCGATTCCGATGATGGAGGAAATGAGGCCGATGGCCGCATAGAGAATGACCATGGAAGTGCTGATCACTTTCGCCGCGCCCAAAGAAGAAGCGATGACGAGCGCGGAAGCCATGGCCGCGACATTGGAATCGAAAAGGTCGGCACCCATGCCGGCTACGTCGCCGACGTTATCGCCGACATTGTCCGCAATGACCGCCGGGTTTCTCGGATCATCTTCCGGAATGCCGAGCTCCACTTTTCCGGTCAGGTCCGCACTGATATCCGCTGTCTTGGTAAAGATGCCGCCGCCCGCTTTTGCAAAAAGGGCAAGGGAACTGGCACCGAAGGAGAATCCCAGAAGGATGGTCGGGTTCCCGAAAATCGCCGTCACCGCCGTTACGCCGAGCATGCAGAAGCCGACCACAGCGAGGCCCATGACGGCGCCTCCGCGGAATCCGATAAGAAATGCAGGGCGGATTCCTTTCTGTGCGGCTTCTGCTGTACGGCTGTTGGCAATCGTCGCCACGATGATTCCCATCTTGCCGGCAGCCGCTGATAAAAGCGTTCCGCAGAGATAGGCGATCACCATGAAAACGTGGGTCAGAATATCGGATGACATCCAGATCGGTTCCGGAAGAAGAACAAAAATAATCACTGCTGCGCAGAGAGCGAAAACAGACAGGGCACGGTATTCCCTCTTCATGAAGGTGTTCGCGCCGCTCTTGATGAGAACCGCTACCTGCCGGATGGTCTCATTTCCCTCCGGCTGTTTCTTTACCCAAAGATAGAGACAGAATGCAAAGACAAATGCTGCTGCGATGGAAGCAAAGGCAATACAGTAGATCAGGATAGCTGAATTTGTCATGGCTGGCACCTCACGGGCAAATTTTTTTAGAACTATGCAAACATTTTAGCACAGTTTGCAGGAGAATACTCATTTTTCTGATTTAAGCGAGTATTTAAATTTATAAAATGAGTCCGGAACTTTAATACCGCAGAAGAGAAACGGCCAGGCCGATCATCCAGAGGGCAAGGAGCATCAGCGGAACGAATTTCTCCCGCCGGATGATGGCGATGTATTCGCGGATGAAAGCATTCGGCCAGTAGTACAGGGCCGTGCGGCAGCCGACGCCTTCCGCTTTCAGATGCTGCTTGAAGGCATAGTAGCCCGTGCGGAAAACGTGATAATTATTCGTCACGAAAATGACCCTGCTTTTTTCCTTCAGGCTTTCGATGATCTTTTTGGAATTGCCGATATTTTCCCAGGTCGTCTTCGAACGGTCTTCGAGAATGATGTCCTGCTCCGGAACGCCTTTCCCGCAGAGATAAGCTTTCATCGCCGAAGCTTCGGTCACTTTCTCATCTCCGCCCCGGCCTCCCGAGACGATGATTTTCGTTCCCTCCCCGGATCTTTGGTAAACGGACATTCCTTTATCCAGCCGGCCGGCCAGAAGCGGCGACACGTCCGTGCCCCGCAGCAGACCCGCGCCGTGGATGATTACAAAATCGCATTTCCTTTTCTTGGGAAGCATCAGGCACAGTTCCGAATACAGGAAGAATCCCATGAAAGTCGCCAGAATGTAGACGCAGGCCATGGCCAGCAGAATAACCAGGGCAAGGACGATCGTACTTCCCCTGTCAGCGACGACCGCATAAACGATAATGCCGAACGATACCCAGACGGATAAGGCAAACAGGATGGACAGGCTGTGCGCCAGCGAAAATCCTTCCTTCCGGATGGTAATGATTCCGGCCCAGATAAAGACGACCGGCATAATGAGCAGGGCAATGACGCAGAGGAGGAACAGCAGGCCGACAATGGCATTCACTGCGGACATCCCCGAAGACGAATTGAGCGCCGCAACCAGAAAAATCAGACAGGCCAGGAAGTAAAATACGTTGCGGAAAGAACGCTTGTCCCGAAGAAAAGAAACGATGAAAATGAAGAATGAAATTCCGAATAAAGTCCATGACAGCATGGCAGCCTCCGCGAAAGCAGCCGGTCTGTTGATTCCGGATCAGCTGCTATGATTGTCGCACACGGAGCTGCATTCGTCAATTTTCTAATTCAGGTCTGATGGAATAAGTCTGCAGAACTTCAAACAGCTTCTGAGGCTCTATGGGTTTTGTCAGATACCCGTTCATGCCGGACTCTTCAGCCTCCCGTATGCTCTCCTCGAAATTATCCGCCGACATGGCAATGATCGGAACGCTCTTCGCGTCAGGGCGTCCGAGTGCACGGATGGTCCGGGCTGCCGTATTTCCATCCATCACCGGCATCCGCAGGTCCATCAGGACAGCGCTGTAGTATCCTTCTTCCGAAGAAGAAAAGAGTCTGACCCCGGCCTCTCCGTTTTCAGCCGTATCCGTTAAAATTCCCCGGTCCTTCAGAAGCATGACGGCAATTTCCGTATTCATGTAATTGTCTTCGCACAGAAGGACATGCATTCCGGAAAGCGACTTCACGGCCGCCTCTTCCTTCCGGTTCTGTTCCTTGCCGGCCGGAACCCTGCAGATGGGGAAGACCACTGTCCAGACCGTTCCCTGATGAAGGACGCTCTTTGCGTCGATGGTACCGCCCATCAGGTCCACATACCGCTTGACGATGGAAAGCCCCAGTCCGGTTCCCGGCGTCTTTAAGGACTCCGAGCGCTTTTCCTGGGCAAATGGTTCAAACATCCGCTGCATGAACTCTGCGCTCATGCCGATGCCGTTGTCCTCCACATAGAGCAGCCATTTGTCCGCTGTCCTCCTGGCAGATTCCGGAAGGACACGGACCGTCACGGTACCGCCTTCCGGCGTATATTTTATGGCATTGGAAATCAGGTTGAGGGCAATCTTCTGCACCTTGAGACGGTCGCACCATACCGGGGTCTTCATATCGATCCGGTACTCCGTGCACAGGTGGATTCCCTTCAGTTCCGCCGACGGCTGAAGCGCGGTCACCACGGCAGGAATCAGATGCTCCGGCATGACGGCTTCCGGCTCCAGCGCGGCTTTGCCGCTTTCCATGCGGCTCAGCTCCAGCGTATCATTGACCAGATCCAGCAGAAGCTTCCCGGACAAACGGATCTTTTCCAGATATTCCTGCTTCTTCTCCGGACCCGGTTCTTTCAGGGCCAGTTCCGTAAAACCAATCACGCCGTTCAGCGGCGTGCGCAGGTCATGGCTCATACTGGAAAGGAATGTCGATTTCGCCTCATTGGCACGTTCCGCTTCAAGCCTTGCTGCCTCAATGCGGGCGAGCTGCTGCTGGTCCCGCTCATAGGTTGCCGTCACATCCGAACGGACAGCGAGGATAATGTTCGCAGGCTCTTCCAGCCAGACATAAGAGACCTGCTTGCAGCGGGTTTTTCCTTCTTCCGTACGGAGATATGTTGCTGTATGGCGGCCTCCGTTTTTCTGAAGCATTTCTACAATATTCCCGAGAACAACAGCCGTCTCATACTGCCCGCGTTCCGTCTCGCCGACAAAGGTCCTGCAGACATAATCGCAGGCTTTGCTGTAGCAGACGCGTTCGCTTTCCGCACCGTACTGAATCGCAGAAGATTTCCGGACGAATTCAAACTCATCGCTGTCGGCATAAATGATTCCGATATAGTCAAATTCCTCTTCTGAAATCAGACCGATGATTTCATCCGTTTCCATTTTCCCGGTCACGTCATAGGCATACGTAAAGGCCTCCAGATCGCCGGTTTCCGGACTCATGTAAGTATGGATATTCAGCGAGATCCACATCGGCAGGGCGCCTCTGCGGGCCCGGTGGTAAATGAGACTCGTCTGCATCTGCCCGTGCTGATATCTCTCCATCAGTTTTTTCCGGTTCAGCTTATCTGCAATTTCATTTTTTTCCGGATCCTGATAAGGCACTTCAAGAAATGCATGGTAGGCATCGTCGTAAGGGATGCCCGGCTGAATCTTGAAGAAACTGTCGTTCTTCGTGGTGTATTCAAGAACAAGGTTCTTCGTGAGATCATAATGTCCCTTGGCACCGAGATTGTTTTCGTCCGTCTGACGCAGGTAGCCGAGTTCACGCTGATAGCGTTCCGCTACTTTCCGGTCCGCCGTGATGTTCTGGGAAAAACCGATTGCCTTCTTCGGTCCGCCTTCCGGATTCGGAACCGCAATATAGGTAATACGTTCGCACCGGGGCTCACGTCCGTTGACCGGCTTGTACCAGGCCTCGCAGGAAGCATTCTGTCCCTGTCCGACTTTCCGGTACATTTCCGAAAAGACAGGCTGGTCCTCTTCGCTGATCAGCGGAATCAGGGAATCCGGCACGTTTTCAATCGTCTTCGGCAGTGCCAGCAGGTTCGCCATGTTCTGCGTATGCCCGTCGTCGGACATCCGGATCGTATGGCTTTCAAGATCATATTCCCAGGTTGAAAGCTTTGCCGCCTGCACGACCTCCCGGTAGAATCGCTGACTCTCCTTCAGCTTCTTCTCCGTGATTTTCATTTCATTGATATTGGTATACGTGAAATAAGCGATTTCGACTTTTTCGGTAAGACGTACAACAATCCCCCTTACCCCGATCCAGACAAAGTTTCCGTCCTTGGCCCGGAAGCGGTACTGACGCGACATCAGGTTTTTCGTGCGCCTCAGTTCGTGATAATCACTGTCAAAACGTTCCCGGTCCTCCGGATGCACGGCATCCAGAATCATTTCCAGATCCGCCATGCCGTTCTGATCAACCGCGATTTGAATCCGCTCCGTAAAATACCGGTTCAGCTGCATCTTCAGCTCAGCCTTGCCGTCTGTAATGCGCAGCGCGCCGATGCCTGACGGCACGCCGTCAATCATTCTGCGCATCTTTCTCAGCTGGGCTTCAAGAATGGCGGTCTTCTGGATTTCAATCTCCGCCTGTTCGATTTTCCTCTGCGCTTCCATGATGTCGGTGATGTCGCGGTAGACCGCGTAGACAGCCTGCGGACGGTGAGTAACCGGATCGGGATCCGTAAAGGAAACACTGCCTCCGACCCAGACCGGACCGCGCGCAGTCGGCATGTGAAGATTCAGGGAGAATTTGTCTTTCCCTGCAGCCAGATTTTCTTTGATCAGTCTTTTCAGAGTTTCCAGCTCGCTTCTGTATTCACCTGTGAAAAATGTATCCATTCTGCAATGGTATCTGTTTTCGTATTCATCCCTTGTGCAGCCGATCATCCGGCACATGGCGTCGTTGTATTCTGTTATCGTGAAGCCTTTCAATTCGACTTTTACGATGCAGACTTCGGAGATGCTCATCAGAAGATCCCGGTCACGGATCTTTTCCTCCAGTGCAGCATTCAGGCGTTCAATTTCCGTCTGCTGCTTCGTTTCTTTTGTCACATCCTCAAAGCTGCCGACAAGTCCGACGATTTTTCCGTCAATGATCAGCGGACTCTTGCTGGCGACGATGTCGCGGTTTTCACCTTTGGCCAGGCATTTCCCGTGCACGCGGTAAGTGCTGATTCCGTCGCGCAGGACACAGAGTTCATCATTTTTAAAGGGATCCGGCTCCGTATGCCATCCCATCTCTTCATCATTTTTCCCGATGATTTCATTTTCATCCGCAAAACCGTAGTAGTCGAGAAATGCTTTATTGGCGCCGAGGAACCTGCGGTCCACATCCTTCCAGAAAATGGCGGTTGACGTCGTGGATAGAATATCCGCCAGCAGCATGTCCTGCCGCAGCCGGTCATCGGCTTCCTCGCGCTGAAGCTCCGTTTCATCATTGACATCTGAGAAATAAACATAGAGAAGATAGGATCCGCCCACCTGACGTTCCACGCTGCCCTTTCCGGCAAGCCAGCGGTAGGCTTCATTTTCCGAGCCTTTGATCCGGTAGATGGCTGAGTACTGTCCGCTTGGATTCAGGCAGGCACTTTCCAGATCGGAACGGAAATGCTGAAAATCATCCGGATGGATGTGCCGCGCAAGCAGTTCTCTGCACGGTACGGAAAAAGCGCTGCGCTCTGCCCGGAATGCACGGCAGAACCCATCGGAAACAACCAGCATCTGACAGCTGTCCTTTTGGATTTCAAAAATACAGAAAGGAATCGGCAGTTTCTCATAATTTTGCTTTTCCTGCTCAGAGAGTACACTCTGCATCATTTTGCTGAATACCTCCTGTGCAGACTCCGCATTATGTTGCCGCGCAGCCGGCTGATTTTCATTTAAGCGGTCAAAAAAAAGAACTTCCGTGTATTGACTGGAAATTGCTGCAGCTGAATGACATTATTTCAGGAAAAACTGATTTCTGTTCACTTTTTAATATATCCGTCCGGGCCGCAATCTTCAATCACTTGTTCAAAAATCGGATTTTATGTATATGATAATGATTCTTTGATATATTGATTTTTTCCGAAAATTATTGTAACCTGAAATCAGAAAAGAGAGGGGGAAAATCATGACCCTGAATCTTACAGAAAGTTTTAAGAATATAGAAGAAAAGCCTGATTCTCTGGTTGCTTATTTTTCTGAAAATATCCATATCCGGCTGATCGGCTGCGGAGTCTTTGATGCAGCGACTTCGCGGACCGTCAATTTTCTGTTCCCCGCTTTTTTTGCAGTCTATTACCAAAAAGGCTCCGTCGAGCTGCAGCACAACGGAACATCCGTCAGGCTATCCCCCGGTTCCTTCTACATTTTCCGCCCCTACGATGTCTACACCGGAAAAAGAATCGGAGAAGCGCAGCTTTGCTTCACCTATCTGCAGTTTGATATCATTCCCTTTGTCGAGCGCTACAATTTCGGTGCCATCGCCATGGCCTCCTCCGATACGCTTTTCAAAAGTCCCAACTACCAGCACTTCGGGAAACTGATGACCGAACTTGCCGCGGATCCCCCGGATAAAACCGGCAGGACGGATATGCTGAAGCAGCTGGTGAAAATGATCCTGGCACAGATCATCTATGATCAGAAGCATGACGAAAACAGCGTACTGACTCCGAAAAAGGGCCGGGAATCGGAAGCGATCAACCATGCCTACCAGTATACCGCCGAGCACCTTTCCGATCCGATCGTCATAAGCGAGATCCTGCGCGACGGGAAAACAAGCAAGGCCAGTCTGGAGAGAGCCTTCCGCAATATCCTCGGCACAACGCCGCAGCGTGCTCTTCTGCGTTTCAAGATCGAGCGTTCCATGGAAATGATCCAGCAGGGCGTTCCGCTCAAGAACATCGTAAAAACCCTCGGCTTCAGTTCCGTATTTCATTTCAGCAATGCCTTTCAGAACGTGATGGGCATGCGTCCGACCGAGTACCGGAAAGAAGCACTGAAAAGAGGCTAAGAGATTTCAATCGAGTAGGAGGCGGTGATTAGCCGCCGTCCTCTCACAGCACCGTGCGTACCGTTCGGTACACGGCGCTTTCAACAAGTTTCATGCACTGACTGATACGCAAGGGATACATCATAAAATCCCGAACGTATCAGTCTTTTTGTTGATAAGGCTCTCTTGACCGTTGTGGTGTTGGAGGATCGCCAGTATCCTTTACGACTATGGCCTGCCATTTTGGCATAGTTGTCCGGGATACCCAACTTAATCAGGTTTCTGATCTTTGTCCTCGGCTTCTTCCATTGTTTCCAGATGCACATGCGTATCCGATGATACAGCCAGCCGTTGATGTCCCCTATGGGGTTCTTCATGTCTGCAATTCCGTAGTAGTTCAGCCATCCTCTGACATACACCTTCAGCCTATTCAATGCCGGGCGTATGCTCTGAACGTTCCTTCGGGAACTAAGGTTCTTCAGATTTGTTTTCAGCTTCTTCCATGACTTTGCATGAACGCGTACATAAATTCCATTCCCGTTCTTTCCCAGCGCAAAGCCAAGGAACTTAAAATTTCGGATTGCAAACACGCTTACCGTCCTGCTCTTCTCCCGATTCACCGTCAGTTTCAGCGTCTCTTCGAGATATTTTGTGCTGGACTCCAGAAGTCTTTCGGATGCCCTCCTGCTCCTCGCCAGCAGGACGATATCGTCTGCATAGCGGATGCACGGCACCCCCCGTTTCTTAAACTCCTGGTCGAATTCGTTGAGGTAGATATTCGCCAGCAGGGGCGATAGGTTCCCTCCCTGCGGTGACCCTTCCTCTGTTTTCGTAACCACGCCGCCTTCCATCACTCCGCTTTTCAGGTATCTCTTTATCATCTGGATTTTGTACTAAGGACTCCTTGTTGATTCGGCCCTTTGCCTTCCGGCTACTATGGCCTCTGCTGACTTCTGCACATTCAGCACCGCCTCGTTTCCTTGAACGATGTTTGCCCTTTTCGGGGCATTCATGCAGACCTCCCCGGGTACCACACGTTTCTTTTCCTCCATCTGCCTGCCGCATATCTATATCACATGATTCCGTGTAGTTTTGGACTTCGGCTTGTTTCGCAGTCTTACCCTCATGTGATAGCCTTTTATGCGGTTTCTGTTCGTCAGGCCAGAGGTTTGCCACGTGGTTAGTCTGTTCCCGCATCCGGCTTCCTTCAGATTCCGCCTCACGACGGACACCCTTGCCTTCGGCTGTATCCTTCCCGCTACCGGGCGGATTCGGGTCTTTCACCCTTTAGAAACGTGCGCCGCCGGGCGCACGAAGACAAAAACAGAGACCGCCCTGCCGGCGGTCTCTGCTCAGACTGAAGACAAACGGGGTATTGAGAATCAGCTGATTCCCAATTCCCTGTTTTCTTTTACATAGAAAAAGATGACAAGCTTTGAAAAAAAAGTGCAAAGGGCCGTTCTTCGGCCCATACTTCTTTATCATCATTGCCAGTTTCTTCAGGTTCATGCACGTGTAGGTAAGCCCGACCTTCATCCTCATCCGGGCTGCTCCGATCATGTTCGTATATCTCATCTGGTGGAACTCCTTCGCCGTGCCGAAGATCCGCTCGATGGTCTCCTTACGCTTCTCATAGACGGCTTTCATGCCGAGCGTCTGACGGATCTCCTCGCACTGCTCCATGTAGTCTTCCCACACATGCCTGTTGATAACCTTGACGTGGCTGGCACTGTGTGTGCATTGCTCAAGGAAAGGACAGGTGCTGCATTCGTGAGGATTGCTTTTGTATTCCCTGTATCCCATCCTGTCCACCGTGGAGAATTCAAGGGTCTTGTCGTTCGGACAGACGTAGCAGTCGAAGTATTCATCATAGGCGTACTCGTATTTCCGGAAGAATCCCTTCGCCGTCATCGGCCGCTTGTAGGGGAAAACCGGCTTGATCCCGTCATCCAGCAGCATCTTCGCGATCGGAGGGGTCTTGTATCCGGCATCGACCACGATGCATTCAGGATTGAGGCCCTTAACCTTTTTATAGATATCAGGGAATGTCCTTGAGTCGTGTTCGTTTCCGGGATGGATCGTGTACCCGAGGATCCATCCATGTTCATCGCATGCCGTCTCGGCGGTATAGGCGAATACCTGCTTGTGCTCGCCCTTATGGAACCATCCGCTTTCCGGATCCGTCGTGCTTTCCTTCACGGTGCGTCCCTCGCCGCCGCCCGGGGCTTCCGGCCCTTTGGGTCCGCCGTCATCGTCGTCATCCTCTTTCTTCTTCAGGGGCTTCTTTCCGGATTCCTCACGTTCCTTATCGATCTCCGCGTTCAGCTTCGCCTCATAGAACATCGCCTCTTCCTTCGCGGCCCGGTTGATGAATTTCTTATTGTTTGCGCAGGCCTTGATGTGCGTGGCATCGATGAAGACCGTCGAGGTGTCGACGAGCTTATGGGATATGCACTCCTCAAGGACATGCGAGAAGATCTGCTCGAAAAGGTCCGTGTCCTTGAATCGCCTCGTGTAGTTCTTCCCGAAGGTCGTGAAATGGGGAACCGGATCGTAGATGCCGAGCCCCAGGAACCAGCGGTAGGCCATGTTGACCTCGATGTCGCGGATTGTCTGGCGCATGCTCTTGATCCCGTAGAGATACTGGATGAGCGGGATCTTGATGAGGACCACCGGGTCAAGGGAAGGGCGTCCCTGGTCCTCGGAGTACTTCTCTTTCACGAGATCATAAATAAAAGACCAGTCTACGGCACCGTCGATCAGGCGCAGGAGATGGTCTTTCGGGACGAGCTGGTCCATGGAGAAGAACTGCATCTGCTCGCGATTCTTGTCTTTATCAACTGTCATCATAAGGCTCGATACCTCCGCTGATTCTTATTATAAAGTCCATCCTCAGCGGAAGGAAGAGGATTCTGATGCGGGAGATAAAGTCGTGTAAAACGGGAAGAAAAAAAGGGAACGATGTGGATAAAAAATCTTAAAGAAAAAGAAAAGTACTGGAATCCGGGGCTGTGCCCCGGGAAACCAGTACTTTGTCTTCAGTCTGAACAGAGACCGCCCTGCCGGCGGTCTCTGCTTTTACATGGGTGTGTTTCTTTGTTCCGCAGGATCAGCTTTTCCTGCGCTTTCCTGCAGAACGTTTTCTGTCAGTCAGAAGAAGAATCGTAAATCCGCTTGCAAATAACGCAATCATCAGAGCAATCAGCGGAGAATCATCTCCCGTCTTCGGTGAGGAAGAAGACGTCGTGGTCGTCGATGTGACTGTCGTTGCCGCAATAACAGTGGATGACGTCGTTGATGCCGAGACAGTTGACGCTGTCGAGGACGTCGATGCGGACGAGCATGTGGAAACTGTCGATGACGTTGATGATGTTGTCGGAACAGAGGAAACCGTCGAAGATGTCGTCGATGATGATGTCGGTGTGGAAGATGTGGTCGAGGACGTCGTCGGAGCAGAGGATGTCGTAGAGGATGACGTCGGAGACGCTGTGTATGTCACATATGGAATTTCAAAATCTTCCTTGCCAGTGCTGCCGGTACTGGAAGTGTAGTCCAGTGTCGCCGACTTGTTTGTCGGATAGGTTCCCTTCACGCAGGAAGAGGCTTTGAGCGTCAAATCGTAGCTCAGCTGCAGCGGTTTCGCATTTTCGACCGGAACGCTGATCTTCCAGACAAAGCTTGCATCGGTTGTATCGGATCCCGGCGTGTAGGTAATCACGTAAGGATAGACACCGCTTGCATCCGGTGTGCCGAAGGACCATTCATTATCTCCTGTTTTCTGGGAGTCAAGAACTGTGTCTGCAAGTTTCAGTGTGAACGGGCTGTTCTCTCCTTTCATGACAAGATTGAAATCGCTTCCGATGACATCTGTGACAGTACCTTTATTCAGAAGATATACTATTTCTTTTTCAATATTTGAAAAATCGGCACTGGTTCCTTTGCCGAGGGATGAGCCGAGATATTGGACAAAGCTCTTAAATACCCCCATGTCCACTTCTGTACCATCTTCATTTTTTTCAGGAGCATATACTGCATAGCAATTCACTCCGCTTTCGGATATTTCCTTGAAAATAGATGTTGTCTGGTACATAGATTCTTCTACATTGGTAATAAATGTACTGATATCCGTTATCGGAGGCGTTGGCACGGTTAGGCCTGCTGTCGGATGTTCATCGGTACGTACATATTTCTGATCATACTTGGTAAACTGTTCGCGGACAGCCTGAATAGAACTGATGAAAGTATCCCAGTCCGATTTATTTCCGCCATTTTTGAAGCTCGATGGAAGCGGATAGGTAGTAGCACTCCCATATTTTACATTCCATTCAGCAATACTGCCGTCATTATTGCCGATTCCGGATGTTCTGGAATAGCAGGTCGTCGGATCGCTGTCTTTCATGTAAAGATAAGTTCCCCCATCCCCGATAAGAACCATGTACTTACGGTTGTTTGGCGTACTGCTTGCCTGCAGCATTTCCTTGGCAGCTTCCAAACCGGATGGAATATTGCTTCCATGAAGTGCTGTTGATGAATACAGCTGAGCTGCACCGTTTTTCACTGCATCGAGAATTTTGCTGTTGTCTTCCTGACCCTTATATTCCGTTAATTTATATGCAGTAAGGGCATTCCCTCTGAACATAACAATACCCACGTTGATTTTTGCCTTACTGCTGCCGATGCTGCTGTAAAGTTTCTGAAGCAGTTCCGCCATGCTCTCTTTGATAACCGTGTTGATACAGCTGGAATCATCCATAACAAATACAACATCTGAAGAAAGTTCTTCTTCCGCACTCGGCAGAGACAGTGTCACTGTAGTTGTCTTGTTATCGCCTGAAAGTGCTGTCGGAGATGCTTTCTTTGACTTAGAGACCTGCCAGCCGTCCGGTACCGGTACTGGAGGTGTATAGATAACCTTCGGCACCTCAAATGTCTCGGTCCCTTTTTTACTGCCGTCACTTGAAGTATAGGCAAGCTCAGCGGATTTATTTGTCGGATAAGTCGTCGTAACGGAAGGAGATGCTGTCAGAAGCAGCTTGTAGCTCAGCTGCAGCGGCTCCGCATTTTTCACCGGCACATTGATCTTCCACGTGAATTTCTCATCAGAACCCGGTGTATAGGTTATGACATACGGATAAACTTTATTTGTATCCTGCGTGCCGAATGACCATTCATTCTCTGCAGTCTTCGTAGGTGTAAGTGCCGTTCCTGCAAGTGTCAGCGTGAATGGACACTCTGTTCCATTTGTCACAAGATCAAAATCGCTGCCAATCGTATCGGTAACAGTGCCGGAATTGAGAAGGTAAAGTATGCTTTTCTGGATGTTTGAAAAATCTGTACCGATGCCCTTGCCGACAGATGTACCGAGATAACTCATGAAGCTTGCAAATACAGGCATCTTGTCATCTGCACTAACCGTATAGCAGTTGACTCCGCTGTCAGCGAGTTCCTTAAAATCCGCATAGGTCTGATAAAGTGATTCATCTACGTTGATAATATAATTCCCGACGCTGTCTGGATCGCAATTAGGATTAGGTGAATCAAACTTAAAACCTTTTTCATTTTTATCCGTCTTTAAATATGCAGCATCATATTTCAAATAATCAGCACGTTTCGTTTCAATGTTGCTAAGAAAAGCCTCCCAGTCAGATGCATTGCCTTGATTTATAAAGCTTTGCGGTAAAGCAAAAGAACCTGTCAAGTAACTGTAAGGGAAATACTTCGCTGAGTATTCGTATAAACAACCATTCTCATTACCCCACCCAGAAGTCCGTGAATAACATGATGACGAATCATGGTCATGGGTATAAAGATAGGTTGCACCATCGGAAATAAGAATCATATGCTTGCGGACATTATCTGTTTTGCTTCCATCCAGCATAACTTTTGCCGCATCCAAACCGGAAGGCATATTACTGCCATGCAGTGCTGTGGAGGATGTCATACTCTCCACACCTGTTTTCATTGCTGCAAGAATCGGAGTAAGATCCCCTTTATATTCCTGCAGAGCATAGGCTGTGATGGCATTTCCTCTGTACATGATGACGCCAACATTCAATTTTGCATTGCTGCTGTTGATGCTTGCATACAGTTCCTGGAGCATATTGCCCATTTTTGTGTATACTTCATCTGCACAGCTGGAAATATCCAAAACAAATACAACATCCGACGAAAGCTCTTCCTCTGCACTCGGCAGTGACAGTGTCACTGTTGTTGTTTTATTGTCACCGGAAAGCGCTGTCGGTGATGCTGTCTTTGATTTTGAAATCTGCCATTGATCAGGATCTGTCGGCGTTACCGGAGAATCCTTATACAGGGGATATACGTCAATATTTTTCGTGACTGCCGTGGTGGCTGCATCATAAAGACTGCTGTCAGCTGTTCCCTCGGAGATCATCCAGCCTGAGAAAGTCTTCCCTGTCGGAGCTGCCGGAGCAGATGGTGCACTTCCGTCCACATAAGACAATGTCTTTCCGCGAATCGTGTAATCTTTCCCCAATGCGCCTGTTCCGGCCGTATTAATATCGGATTTACTGTTCCAGAAAGTCACACTGACAGCCGGAGCCCATACGTATTCTGTTCCATCATGATTCTGCGAGACCTGGTAAGTATAAGCCGGATGTTCTGTCGGATCCGAAGTATCTGCAGAAATACTGATGCTCTTATTGTCATCTGCTGCTGCAAGATCAAAACGTGTCAGAAGCTCGCCGAATGCATTGACCGGCTGTACATCAACAAGATTCTTCCCGGCAGCCGTCATAACTCCTTTCACAACGCTGGAAGCATCATCCATTTTTACGGAGCCGCCGGTAATTGTGTTCTTCGTTTCACTGCTGTCAGAATCCGTACCGGACAAAGTAATCAGCGTATCGGCCTCTGATGTCAAAGTGCCAACCGTATCTCTTTTTGCCACTCCGTATTTTGTCCCGCTGACATCAAGGACACCGCCGTTTTTCACATCAACATTTGCACCGCGGATTCCGTAGGTATCGCCATTTCCAGTGTAGGTGTTCTTGACGATAAACTTTCCGCCGTCAATAATAATATTTGCTCCGGCAGTATTGATGCCGCGTCTCTGTCCGGCGCTTCCCGTCAGGGTTATATTCACCGTCGCACTTTTGTTGACTGTTAAACTGTTAACCTTATCAGAGTCCTTAGAAATTTTCTGACTGATAAAAATCGTATTTTCAAGGTATTCTGTCCCGGATGCATTGTTGGAAAGATTCACGGTCATTGCCGCAGCTCCGTCCGCGCTGCTCCCGAAAGTTATCGGACACTGCACATAAAAACTGCCAAATTCCGAATATCCGCAATCGGTGATATTCAATTCACCGGCTGTAAAGTTGCATTCGTGTGAACTCTTCAAAAAAGTTACACTAACTAAGTTCTACTAGTAAAAAGGCTGTTTGAATTCGCATAAATACTAATGCTCTCCTATTGAAAAGTCAGCTGAACTGTGATATATTTAGTGTAACGGTTACACTAAATAGGAGACCTCACATGTACTACGATTCAGCGATTCAGACTCCCATGGTGAAGGGTAAGATCATCACCAAGAAGAAAGGCTCTGCCGTTTATATCCTGTACCAATACGGCACTGATTATAACAGCGTGAAGCAATATTCCATACCAAAGAGAACCATTATCGGTAAGCAGGTTCCAACCGACCCGAGCAGGATGTACCCTAACGACAGGTATCAGGAATTCTTTCCTGATGCTGTCTTTCCTGAAGAACGTTCAGAGGCTGACAGAAGCTGCTGCATGAGAATCGGTTCATACATTGTCATCCGTTATGTACTTGAGGAATATCAGCTTCCAAAGATACTTTTCAAACGTCTTGGCACAAGTGCCAGGCTGTTCCTTGATCTTGTGGCATTTTCTATCATTGATCAGGACAATGCTGGTCAAT
Organism: Lachnospiraceae bacterium; assembly: GCA_022647575.1. Lineage (GTDB taxonomy): Bacteria > Bacillota > Clostridia > Lachnospirales > Lachnospiraceae > Chordicoccus. The sequence goes on from JALCKY010000003.1 coordinate 292,917, forward strand.
ACTACCCAGACTTTGCTTTCTGCCATCCGCTGTTTTCTGACCGGATGAAGATTTACAGTGATTCGGCTGTCAGCAGGCTGCTCTCATCGATTGGACGCGACCAGATCATCGGATTTCTTGATGACTGGAATACCGGAAGAGATAAGAAGCAGAGAATTTATGTTTCTTACGATTCCACTAACAAGAACTGCCAGGCTGGAGACATGGATCTTGTCGAATTCGGCAAAGCCAAGGATGACAAGGGTGTTCCAGTATTCAATGTTTCCATTGCCTTTGATAAGTCGAATCGTGTTCCTCTGTTTTATGAAGAATATCCGGGTTCTATCACTGATGTATCGCAGTTCAGATGCATGGTCGATAAGGCAATCGCGTATGGCTATAAGAAGATAGGTTTTATTCTTGACCGTGGCTATTTTAGCAAAGAGAACATCCGTTACATGGATGCCAACCATTACTCATTCATAATAATGGCTAAGGGCTGTAAGTCTCTTGTGTCTGCGATGGTTGACAGTGTACGTAATACATTTGAGACTGACCGTAGATGCGCGATCCGTGCCTATAAGGTTTATGGCATGACAATCACCTCCAGGTTATATGAGGATGATACCGATGACCGGTATTTCCATATATTTTACAAACCCTCAAAGCAGGCAGCTGAAAGGGAAAGATTAGAACAGAGCATCGACAGCATGCATCAGTTCCTTGAGAAGCATATCGGAACTGACACAAAATTCGGTCCTACATACAATCACTACTTTTCCCTGTATTACAAGGGAAAGAAGCTCATAGGTATACAGGAAAGACCCGATGTCATCCAGAAAGAGCTGGATCTTTGCGGATACTTCTGCATCATAACCTCAGAAAAAATGACTGCCTTTCAAGCTCTGATTCAGTATAAAGGCAGGGATATTTCTGAAAAGTTATTCCGCGCAGATAAGACTTTTCTCGGATGTCAGAGCATGCGTGTCCAGTCTGAAGAGGCACTGTCATCAAAGGTATTTATAGAGTTTGTTGCTCTTATTGTCAGGAATCGGATATACAACCTCCTGAAGGAGACCATGTTGAAGATTGAAAGCAGTCCGAACTATATGACTGTACCGGCGGCTCTCAGGGAACTTGAAAAGATTGAAATGATCCGTCGGAACAATGGCAGCTATGCTTTGGATCATGCAGTGACCAAAAAGCAGAAAATTATTCTGTCGGCCTTCGGGCTTAATGAAGACAGCATCAGGACGGGAGCTGCAGAAATAAGCAGTCTTTTGGCCAGCAATCAGCCACTCATGAATAAATCAAAGGAGGTCTGAGCAATGGCACGTGTAAGAACAATCGAATCCATAAATGTTGAGATTGCCAAAATTCAGGAGGAGTTAAATAATCTCCACCAGAAATATGATAAAACCGCAGCAAAACTCGAGGTTTTGCAGGAACAAAAGCAAAAGTATCAGACAAAGCTCGTCATGAAAGCTTTGATGAACTGATGACATTCCTTAAGCCATAAGACAGATGCCTTGGTAATGGATGCCGTTTAGTGTAACTTTTATGCAGAGGTCACAATTCGTTATTATCCCAGATAAACCCGCCCTCATCACTATTGCATCCGCAATGAGTAATGTTCAGCTTACCGCCGGTCATGTTGAAATCTATACCCTGTGCATCTCCGCCGATACCGTATCCTGATGTGTTTTTAACCGTCAGGACACCGCCGTTCATATTAAAATTGCCGCCGCAGTTGATTCCGCGATAAGCTCCGGACGTTGATTTTTCTCCGTTTACGGTAACACTGCCTTCTCCTGCAAAGGTGATTGTCCCGCTTCCGCCCACAGTAATTCCTTGATTTCCTGCAGCGGGAGTAAATGTGACATTGGCATCTGCAGCAGTCTCGATTGTAATATCATGTGCTCCGATGTTTAAGGTTCCATCATAAGTATAAGTACCTGCAGCAAAATAAAGCGTTTCACCTGTACCGGTCTCAGCATTTATCTCAAACTGAATCTTTTCCAAAGTATCATTTGTCGATACTTCGTAAGTATTAGACAACGAAGGTGCTGAAAGCAATACTTTCTCTCCCGCATCTTCTGCATCCGTCGTCTCTGCTGCGGCTGCCAGCTTTGCCGTACCTGCAATTTCCGGCACGTCTGCTGTTTCAGCCTGTGTATTATCTTCTGCATTTGCAGATCCCTCAGCATTTGTATCCGCATCCTGCGTGTCTGCAGCCTTTATAGGCGATGCCTCATCTGCTGCCTCGGTATCCAGCGCGACTTCTTCTGCCGGGATTACATCCTCTGCAGCTTCTGCATCTGCTGTTTCATTTGGATCATCTGCATCCTGCTGGTCTGCTGTATCCCCATCCGCAGATTTTTCTGCCTGGGGTTCTTCTGCAGATACGCTTGCCTGGGCATCCTGTCCGCCGTTCCCTGCGGACTCATCTGCCAATACGCTTAAATTCATTGAAAAAACGCAGGCAGCAGCAAGAATAAGTGACAAAACTTTACGGTAATTCTTTTTCATTTTCCCCTCCCTCAAGTTAATGATGCTTTTCAGGATGTGCCGTCCTTCCACAGCACATCCTTCAAAATCCAGCCATTCATTGCCTTGCCGTCACTATAATTTTTTTCCTGTATGTGGTCTCATCCCGCGATGCAATCAGCATTTTTCACGTTGAAATCAGCATGCCGGATATAAAAAGGCACAAAAAAACGGCAGCCCGCGGCCGCCGTTTTGTATAAAATATTTCCGGTATTTTCCTATTATTATTAAGACATCTTACCTCTTCTCTTCCAGAATATAAGTCAGGATCACAACGAGAAGTTCGCCGATATATTTATAATTATCATCCGGTTTATCGGCATCAAAACTGCAGAGATATTCTGCATAGGCATTCACGGATTCCGTAAAGAAAAACTGCAGCTCCGTCTGTGTTTCCTGTTTGGTGAGCTGATAAAGAGAAAGAACCTTCTCCATTTCCGACCAGTCTTTTGACTGTTCGTCTCTGGCCTTGCCCATATAAAGTTTTGTCTTGCTGAAGGCCTGATAGAAACGGACCTCTACCGGATGGCTACAGAGAAAGACCAGATAATCGTTCATGATCTGGGAAGCTGCTTTTTTCATGGATCCGGCACCGGCATGTTCCAGAAAGATCTGATTCAGTTCCCGGATAAAATGCCTGTCCGTCCGGAGGAATGTTTTCTCAAGAAGATCATCTTTATTTTCAAAATGGTAATACAGGCTTCCTTCAGAAACATTTGCCTTTTCAGCCCACTGTTTCGTCGTCAGATTTTCAAATCCGTATGCATCTACCGCCATGCAGACAGCATCCATCATCCGGTCTTCCGTAATATCATGCGATTTTGTAATCATATTTCCCCCTTTTGACCTGTATAATTTTCAAGAAACGGCCGGAAATAAAGCTCTTCCGCCTCATGCCGTGCTTCTGCTGCATCCTCGAGCCGACGGTACCTGCCCAGATAATGCTTCTTGCCTTTAAACTCCAGAGTTGCAATGTAGGATCTGCCGTCCTTGGTCGGATAGACCCCGCGGACGCCGCTCTTATTCTGTATCGGTCTTTTCTGGCTTGCGATCAGATTTTCAACGCAGGTTCCGTCAACCAGATGCAGGTTGTTCTTGATGCTGTGGTCCAGGGCAGGCGGTCTGTGACGGAGGCAGCCGCAGCTTTTCGCGCCGCGGTTAAGATTCCTGGCCGTAACGTCGATTTCATTTCCGCATTCGCAGCGGCAGTGCCACACCCGGCTTCCGTTCCGGATCTCCCCGGTACTGTATAAAACCGTAAGCTTTCCGAAATGTTTCCCCTTCAGGTTATACTTGTCTTGCAGCGATTCCTTTTTCATCATTTTTTCATCATCCGCGAATCGTTCCAGTCATCCGGCATCAGGATCTGCTGTCCGCGCGGGACTGCAGCTTTCCATTTGCGGCTGGTCCATTTCATCCCCAGTCTTTCCAGCAAATGAATCCTGTCTTCCGTGAGCGGATTGCTGGCTCCCTGCGAGAATCTCTTTCCGGTCATCCAGTAGTTCTCCCGCTGTCTTTCAATCCAGCTTCCCAGGGCATTCCCTTCCTTAGTCCGGTAGTCAAAGGGAATATCCAGATTTCCGTTCTGCCGCTTATAGTAAACGGCATCCAGATACCATTCCTCCCATGTCCGGCGTTCCCGCACGCACCATTCCATGGAAATCGCTTCCAGTTTCTCCTGGCGTTCTTTCTTTAAGCGTCCTTCCTGATACTGCCGTCTCTGCTCCCCGATCCAGTTTCCGAGGGCATAGCCGTCTGCACTGCATTTTTTGGAAATGAGAAGGTTGCCGTGTTCCCGATAGAATTCCTCTGCTTTCTGATACCAGAAATCCCATTCTTTCCGTTCTCCGAGGCACCACTGCATGCCGATTCTGTCAAGTGATCGGATCTGGTCCTCGCTGATGGCATACGTTCCTTTTCCATGAACAGCGGCTCTCTGTCTTTCGATCCATCGTCCGAGCTTACTGCCGTCAGGCGTTACATAGCTTCTCGGAATACGCAGGTCTCCATGTTCGCGGTAGTACTTACGGGCAAGCGCATACCAGTCTTCCCAGTGCATATGGTTTTTCTTAATCTTTCTTTGCATCCTTCAAGCTCCTGAATTTCAGCATTTCTGAAGCTGTCTGACCTGTTCCTGAATGTTCCGCACGCTCTTCATCGCCGTAAAGAAGTCAAAAGGTTTTTTAGTAAATTTGCTTTCCCAGTCGGGTCCAGCAACTTCCTCAGATTTTTTTTTCAGCCAGTCGACCTGCATGGTCAGCTGCCCGACTTTCCTGGCGTAGGCATCCTTTTCCTTTCGTGTCTCGTCAAGCTTATCGCGGATGTTCTCGTCGCGTTTCTCGTCAAAAACAAGGGAGGCATGCTCGAGGAATTCCTTCTTCCAGTTCCGTATCAGGTTCGGCTGGATGTTGTTTTCGGTGGCAAGCTGGTTGATTTGCTTCTCACCCTTGATGGCTTCAAGAACGATTTTTGTTTTCTGCTCTGGCGTAAAGGTGCGCTTAACACGGGACATGACGGAATGAACCTCCTCGCTTTTCTTGCTGGTTTGAGTATATCAGATTCATTATATCGTGTCTAAGAAACTGTCTTAATTTACGGGCTGGTGTTGAAAAAATGATCAAGATCTTTGCTGCTGAAAGGCCTTTCGAAAGAAGAATCCTCTTTCCATTCTTCCAGGAATTCATCTTCCCAGATAGCCATATGGAGCATCAGACGTCTGCCCTGGTATTCCTTCATCCAGGCGCAGCCTGCCTCATTTTCCATGTTTTTCCATTTTCCGGTAAAATATTCAATGACTTCCATAACCGATTCTCCTGAAAATCAGAGAGATTTTTTTCTCTATTTTTAAATGACTGTTTACCTTTAAATTCAATATATCGGAAAAACCGGATTTTGTTCTTAGCCTTGTTGTAATCAGTTTTCCTGATGTTGTAATCAAATCCGGTCACCGGCACAAAAAGAAAGAAGCGATATCCTTTCGGACACCGCTTCTTCCTGTCATTCCTGTATCAATCTTTTATTTTCTCAGTTCTTTTTTCTTCATTGCCGCAGCCATTGCTCCGACAGCTGCTAAAAGCAGGAGAATATAAAGTGCCGGATTGCTGGTATCGCCTGTCTTGACATCCCCTGCATTTGACGATGTCGTCGTAACAGTCGATGTGACCGTCGGTGTAATCACTGCTGCAGCCGGTGTCACCAGCGGAATAACTGCTTCCGGATTCTGCGGTGCCGCTGTATGATCACTCGGCGTAACTGTCGCAACATTTGTTAAGGACGCACCGCTGTCAACATCCGCCTGCGTTACCGTGTAGCTTGTCGTCACCGTCACGGACTGGCCGACCGGAATCTCTGCGATGACCGTATCAAGGCCTGTCATAGGATCGGTGACTGCAACATTCTTCAGCGTCGTATTCCCGGTGTTCGTTACGGTGATTGCAAATGTTACTGTTTCTCCCGCCGCATAAGCTGTTCCATTTGCCGGCGTGCTCGTAATCGTCTTCACAGAAGAGATCGAAGCTGTCGGTGTCACAATCGGAATGATGACCGGCGGATTCTGCGGCGGCACGTCAGGATCGCTCGGCGTAACCGTTGCAATGTTCATCAGAACAGCTTTGCTGTCAACATCTGCCTGCGTTACCGTATAGCTTGTCGTTACCGTCACAGACTGGCCGACCGGGATCGTGGCAATGGTTGTATTCAATCCTGTCAGAGCATCTGTCACGACCACATTGGTCAAGGTCGTATTGCCTGTATTGGTTACGATGATGGCAAATTCAACTGTCTCTCCTGCCGCAAATGCCACTCCGTTCGCCGGTGTATTCGTAATCTTCTTCACAGACGAAATGGAAGCTGTCTGTTTCGCAAGCGGAACGATGACCGACGGATTCTGCGGTGTTACGCCGGTATTGGACGGTGCAACTTTTGCCACATTTGTTAAGGTATCTTTGCTGTCAATATCTGCCTGAGTCACTGTATAGCTTGTTGTCACGGTTTCTGTCTTGCCGACCACAACCACCGGGATGGTCGTATCAAGGCCTGTCAGCGCATCTGTAACTTTGACATTGGTAAGATCAACATTGCCGGTGTTCGTTACGGCGATGCTGAAGTCAACTTTCTCGCCCGCTGCAAATCCCGTGCCGTTCGCCGGTTTGTTCGTAATGGTCTTTACTGTGGACATCGAAGGTGATGGAACAAACGGCGGTACATATTTCGTATAATAGAAATTAATCACATTATCCTTGACTGCAATCGTAATAGTCTGTTCTGCCGGTTCTGCTTTAACATAACCAGTAATATCAATTGCTTTTTCCGTTACTGATGTGCCGAACGTCTGGTTATCCACAGTCTTACTGTCTGTAAGTTTTGTTGTTGTGCCTTGCAGATAATAGTTTACTGTATATGAAAGATTAGTTCTTTTTGTATAAAAGACCGTCGCAACATTTGTATCAGAATCTGCCGTAATCTTAATGCTGTCCTCGCTGGCAGTGCCCGGGATCGTGTAGCCTTCCGGAGCGAACTTCGTCTTGTCGACCGTTACGTTGCTGCCGAATTCCGCCGTGTCTGCTACCTGATCCAGGTAATTGTCCTCTGAGACACTGTCCTTATAATACTTCACCGTGTACCCGAAGCTTGCCTTGCTGTACACGACCGTCGCTGTGTTCGCATCGGAATCCGTCGTAATCTTGATGCTGTCCTTGCTGGCAGCGCCCGGGGTTGTGTAGCCTTCCGGCGCGAACTTCGTCTTGTCGACCGTTACGCTGCTGCCGAATTCCGCCGTGTCTGCTACCTGATCCAGGAAATTGTCCTCTGAGACACTGTCCTTATAATACTTCACCGTGTATCCGAAGCTTGCCTTGCTGTACACGACCGTCGCTGTGTTCGCATCGGAATCCGTCGTAATCTTGATGCTGTCCTTGCTGGCAGTGCCCGGGGTTGCGTAGCCTTCCGGAGCGAACTTCGTCTTGTCGACTGTTACGCTGCTGCCGAATTCCGCCGTGTCTGCTACCTGATCCAGGTAATTGTCCTCTAAGGCACTGTCCTTATAATACTTCACCGTGTATCCGAAGCTTGCCTTGCTGTACACGACCGTCGCTGTGTTCGCATCGGAATCCGTCGTAATCTTGATGCTGTCCTTACTGGCAGTGCCCGGGGTTGCGTAGCCTTCCGGAGCGAACTTCGTCTTGTCGACCGTTATGCTGCTTTCAAATTCCGCCGTGCCTGCTACCTGATCCAGATAATTGGCTTCCGAAATACTGTCTTTATAATACTTTATGGTATACTTTAAATTGTCGAGTTTTTCAAAATTAGCATAATATGTAACATCTGCCCATCCAGTTTCCGGCTTTACCGGGACAAACGTTGCATTTGCTCCAGAAATCTTGTTTACTCCTTGCGGATCTGTAGACCAACTAACAAATTTATATCCGGTATTAGGCTGTGCTGAAGATCCAGCTGCCTCTGCGGCATCAGGTGCAAGCGTTTCACTACCTAGGGTCACCGTACCATTTCCAGTTGAAACATAACTAATCGTTGCATCTTTATCCCATATAGCATACAGAATATTATTTCCTGTACCAAGAGTATCAATTTGAGCCAAATCGCCTACATTGAATTTAGTTCCCGAATCATTAGAAGCCGTATTCCAATGTGAAAAATGATATCCTGCTTTTTTAACCTTCTGGCCAATCGCTGCAATCGTTATTTTTTCATTATTTTTAATTTGTGAAATTGTATTGCTCGTAGCTGAGCCATCTGTTCCACCATTATAATCATAAGTAATTTCTGTTGTTGCAGCGATATCTGCCCACTGTGCTGTGAGTGTCACGTTTTTCGGTGGCATCACAAGAAGGTTTCCTGCATAGTAAATCTTATTGTCAGAACTTGAACGCCACCCTACAAAAACCTTTCCAGTTGGTGCAACCAAATTCTCAACAGATTTAATCTCTGCTTGAGCACCTTCGATATAGGAGGCTGTATCTACATCCGAGATTTCTGTATCTCCATTTTTATAAGTAATGTTGTACTTAGATGTGCTGATCCATGAAGCTGTCAAAGTAATATCTGATGTAATTGGAGTGGTGAAGCTGAAAGCATTTGACCCGTTTTTCCAACCTGCGAATTTATATCCCTCTTTTGTCAGAGTCGTTGTTGGTTCCTCTATCGTTGTGCCATAAATAATATCTGTAATCGAAGAGATAGCTGGAGTTCCACCATTTGTATTAAATGTAACAGTATACTTATTTGTAGTCCACTTTGCATAAAGTATAAGATTATTTGCCGGCATCGTTTTGCCAGTAAAGTCATATGGGCTGCCTGCGCAGGCCTCATTGTCATACCATCCTGCAAAATAATACGTTTGTTTATTAACTGTTTTTGTAGTTTTACCCGCCGCATATGCAGATGGACTATAAGAAGCTATATTACTTTGATAAGGAATATTATTTATATCGTTTACTGCCACTCCACCATTTGTGTAAAACTTTATATTATAATTTTGCCTGTCATAGTAAATATAATAATCTGTTCCATAATAAGGTTCACTATAATAATTCTCATCCATAGGATAGGTTATGAATCCGTCAATACTAACAAAATCCACATTGGTAAAGTTCCAACCTAAATCTCCAACAGAAAAATCATCTCTAACCTTATTATTTGTTCCTCTCTCATAATAGTGAATTGTGCTATTGCCAGAAGCAGTTCTTCCATAAGCTACAATTCCTTCATTAGTCATGGATGTAGAAACTTTTTCATCCATTACTGGTGCTGCAGTATAAAATTCTTTAGCATTTTCATCTTTGCTGGTGTACCATAAGTAAGAAGGATTTTTGCTTGTTCCTTCTGTCCACCACTTTTCAGTGTCTTGGCCATATTTGATACCTGAATAGCTGTAAACTGTAACCCACTGATATTCCCCTGAATAGTTTCCTGTTTCTACCCATTGATACGTTTTTAATGCTAACGTATAAGTATTCCTGCTAAAATACACATTCTTAATAGCAGTTCCATCCGCACTAATTGTAACTTTATTTTTTTCTGCATCTGTTTTATTAGTATTCAATGTAAAATGATCATAAGAATGTGTTACATCATATATAGCTTCATCCCCAACCTTTCCGGTGGCTGACTCTTGTTCTTTATATGAATAGTTTGAATCATTTGCATTTTCCAACCAGTATACAATCGTATAATCAACAGTTTTTGCATTCCATTTAGCATAAATTGTCGTATTTCCGTCAAGAACATATCCAAAACTAAAGGAATGAGCGAATGAGGCATCACTATACCATCCGCCGAATTCATATCCTTCTCTTGTTGGCTGTGCTGGAGCTTTAGTTATCGTACCTGATAAATAATACTCAGGATCAATGGTAGTTCCGCCATTTGTATTATAAGTAACCCAATCAGCATTTTTTATAACCGGATAAAGCGTAACATCTGCCTGATTCATTGTAAGTAACTCAAGAGCAGTATCTGAATTTTGCTTTATATCCCATCCGACTAAAGCCTGTGTCGGCGTCGTTCCAACTGAAAGAGTCAAATCTGTAACATTAATAGCCGTATTCGTTTTGACCACTCTTGTCTCGATGACTCTATTATCTGAATCCATGTAAAATACATGGAATCCGTCTGCAAAGTTTGCGTATAAATTAATAATGCTGTCTTTTGTAACATTTGCAACAGTACCAAAATGACTAAATTTTTCTGTTGAACCTTCTGCAAACCAACCTGTAAAAGCTTTTCCACTTACAGAGGCCGGTGTTGCCGGTTCAACTAAAGTATCACCTACTTTAACAATCTGTTTAGAAACTAATTCTGTATTATTATAGAAATTATATGTTTCAGTATCTGGAGTTGTTGATGCTCCTACAACATAAATCGAAAAATGATTTCCTTCTACAGGCAACTGAACTGTAGAATCACTTGTTGTTATAGAACCCCCAAGATTTTCAGCTGTACTGTTTTCATCATTCATATGAAAAACTTGAAGTTTTGTTGTCGCTAAATGACATTGATAAATTAATATGCTGTCTTTTGTAACATTTTCAAAATGACAATGAACCTTCTGCAAACCAACCTGTAAAAGCTTTTCCATACAGTTCAACTAAAGTATCACCTACTTTAACAATCTGTAACTAATTCTGTATTATTATAGAAATTATATGTTTCAGTATCTGGAGTTGTTGAGCTCCTTAAATCATTACAGGCAACTACTGAATCCTTGTTGTTATGATTTTCAGCTTATCATCATTCATATGAAAAACGTTTTGTTCGTACTCGAATCAGGTGTAACCGTAAAAGTTACATTTACTGCCCCTACCGGAGACCCCCAATAGGAAAATGTAATATCAAACGCTACAGCACCACTAAAGTTCTCACCCATAGCATTGGAAACTGCATTGTCAATATTGCCGGACTCTATAGGTACTATGCTGTATGTCGTTCCTTCCTTAAACGCTCCTTCAGGAGCATAGAAAGTAACAGTAACACCGTTATAAGAACTGCTTCCGCCGATAGCCGGATAAGCAATTTGTGTTTCTGCCGGTACCGACGCCGGCGTTTCTGTCGCTTCTGCTGCCGGTGTCTCAGTTGGAACTGCTGTCGGTGTTTCCGCAGCAGAATTCTGTTCTGCGGAATTTTCCGACACGTCCGTTACAGCTGCTTCTTTTGAATTCCCTGCTGTATCCGTCGCTGCCGTCTCTGCCGCATCAGGTGCTACCGTTTCCGCGGGTATTTCTGCAGGTACGATATCCTGTGTTTCTGTATCTACTGCTGCCGCAGTATCATCCGGTACTGCTGTATCATCCGTTGTCGCTGTATCTTCCGTTGTCGCTGTTTCTTCTGCAGCAGGATCTTCTGCTGTTTCAGAAGCTCCTTCCGCAGCAGGAGCTTCTGCCAAAGCATCCTGTGTAGTTTCTTCTGCATTCGCAGCAGCCTCAGTTGTCTGTTCATCAGTCGTTCCTGATTCCGCCGAAATCAGACTGGTGTCGGAAAACATTGTTGTTCCGACCATGGCGATTACAAGCAGGTATGCAAATACACGTTTTATTGAGTTCTTCATCTCAATCCCCCCTTTTATTCCAATATCTGCAATTGACTAAAAAACCCTATTCGCCGAGTTTCCTAAATTAGACCTTATGGAGTCTTCCTGGTTTCGTCCTGTGAAGTGTTGAAATCGGTATCTCAGATGTTGAAATCAGCAAAGCAACTCTGAATTTCTTCTGGATTAATACGGAATTGGTAACAGATGCTTTTGCATGACCGTTCTTTTATCCGTCTTCCTTTTATTCCTCACCGAAAGATCCGATAACCTTCCTGTCATCTGCTGCATCCGTTTCTTTACGGATGCCGTTGAATCCATCGATGCTGAGGATTTTTTTCCGGAGTCTCAGTTTGATTTCAAGCGCGACAGCATCAAACAAGAGAAGGATCAGAAGAAGATAAGAAAGCATTCTCATTTCCGCTTGCCCTTCTTCTTGTTCTCATACCACCTAAGAAGTTCCGCATCCGACCGGATGCTGATGATGAGGCCCACTGCTGCTGAGGCAGCAGCTATAACAGCGACAATTTCTGCCATATCTTCAAGAGCGCGCGGATTGTCATCCCCGATAGTTGTCTGGTTATCATCTGCCATCGCTTTGGCGCTGTAACCTGTGACCGGAGAAACGGATAGAAAGAAAAAAATAGCGCACGCTATTAAGATATATTTTGTCATTCAAATATTCCCGATGATTCCATGTGCTGAACAATTACCAAGTTGAAAGAGTAAAGCAGAGAGTGGATATCAAAACAGATGAGGTGTATAAGCTCTTCCCACCGGAAGCGTTTCACCGCTTGTGAGAATGACTTCTTTCCTATTAGCATGTAAGATGTATTTTTCGTTTACAAGGTAAGAAGAATGAATCCTGATGAATCCTTTTCCATATAGAAATTCTTCCAGTTTTGCCAAAGAAGAATAGAATTCAAAATGACCGCCCTTTTCATCATTGTTCTGATAATAAACGGTAACCACTCTGTTTCTTACTTCGAAGAACCGGATTTCATCAATTGCAACCTGCAGGTGCTCACCTGCGCAGGAAAGCATGATGTATTCTGAGTTCCTCTGCTTACTTCGCTCACAGGCTTTTAAAAATACCTGTTCAAACTTTTCTTTTGACGTCTTATGCTTGATAATGTAATTCAGTGCTTCTACGTCAAAAGCGTCCGCTGCCGATTCTGTATCTTCCGTATAGAACACGATGTCCATATGAAGTCCTCTGGCGCGTATCTTTTTAGCGATGGTGATTCCGTTCATGTCGGGCATATGTATATCCAGATAAATCAGATCTACCTTCGAATACTTTGAATCAATGTAAAAAAGCAATTCATTTCCTGATGTGACGGTCTGTATTTCAACGCTGGCCTTGTGTTTATCGGCCAGTGCATTCAGCAGACCCTTGCATAGGTCTATTGAATCTTGATCATCGTCACATATCAGTACCCTCATAAGCTACTTACTGATTCTCCGTTTCCCTGATGCTTCTGCCCTGGCTGACTTTCGTAAAACCGCTTTCGTAAAACTAATCAACTAATCAATTTCCTTTTTTTAACGTCCCTAATATATTCGATTAATCAATTTTTGTTCTCTGTTATGTTGCAATCCGCACTTCTCACGTTGAAATCTGCATTCTCTGCTGTGTATTCCTTCAACTGTTCTGTTTCACAGCAGAATATCCGGACTTCGCAGATCCTTCAGAGATGAGCCCGTACTTTCGGAAAGCCGAAAAAATCATCAAATAAAAAAGCCACCCGGGATATGATTCCCAGGTGGCTCTATGTGCAATATAGTAAAGTTCGGGGGCAACTCTTCTATGAGTTTGTCCAAATAATAGACCAATTCAGCCTAATTGTCAAATTTTTTGGCCAATTTAATCTGAATATAACATAGCATTCCGGAAGTATGCGGTTAATCCGGCATAAACCAGGTTAGGATCAATCATTGACCGGCAGAAGCTTCAGCAGTTCCTGCACCGCTTCCTTCGGAAATTCCTCATCCGGTTCCCGGTCCAGCAGAAATTTCAGGAAGTCATGTGCATTCCTGCTCTGCGGCAGCATATACCCTGCCTCGCGGTACAGATCCTCCGCCATTTTCCGGTTGGATTTCATCAGTGCTTCCGCAAACTGTTTTTCCACGGGATCCGCGGCAGCTGCCATGGCTTTTCTGGCGATCTGCTCCTGCTCGGCCTTCGAAGCGGCCAGCTTCTTCACCGAAGAAGCCACTCCGGCCTCATGCTTCTGCTGAGGCGGATACTCGTACGTATCCGGAATCATGGCTATGGCATGGGAAACGCAGGCCTTCACGCACCTCCCGCAGCCGATGCATTTCTTAAAATCAATCTGTCCGTTTTCCGTATCGGAAGCTCCTGTCGGGCAGACATAAAGGCAAAGGCAGTCCTTTGTACATAAACGTATATTTCTCGATGCGTGCATGCTTCTACCCCCTTTCCACTTTCAGAATTTTAAAACTCGGCACTTTGCAGATCGGACAGATGTCCGGCGGCGTATCCCCGACATAAACAAATCCGCAGATATCACATACATAGACATTTGTCCCGGAAATGAACCCGTTCCCTTCCTCTCCGTACCGCTCCAGCAGCCCTGAGAGAAGATTCGTAACCTTTTCGCTCCAGGTCAGGATCCTCTTCACGCCGCGGTCGGAAGCCGCCTCGGCCGCCTGCTTCGCTTCCGGAAAATCCGTTTTCAGGTTGCTGCCGATCCGGGAAAGAAGTTCTCCGAAGCTGCCGTCAGCTTCCGTTCCCGCTTTCCGTTCAAAATAATCCGCCAGCTTTCCGAAAAGTTCCTTTTCCCTTGCCAGCTGCTGTTTTTCGCAGCCCAGCATCAGGTTCGAGCACATGGCACTCAGCTCGCCGTAGGACATTTCCCGCAGTTGGTCTTCGGAAGTTTTCGTCTCCTGCGAAGCAGTCCCGCCTGATGGATTCCGGTCCGCTGCACTTTTCTGCTCCGGTTCTGCCGAAGCTGCACCGGAAGGTTCGCCCTGTGCCCTGAACATTTTCTTATTGGCTCCGCAGAGCGGACACACCCAGTCTTCCGGCAGTTCTTCCCATTTCGTGCCGGCGGGAATCCCCTTCTCCGGAATGCCTGCCGCCTCGTCGTACACGTATCCGCAAACACCGCAAACGTATTTCATTGAAGCACCTCCTTTTCAAATTTGATAAACGAATCATACCCCGGTTGCCCGGGGTTTTCCGTGACTTTATCACATAATAGGAATTATTACTGATTTTATTTTCCGACAGTAATTATTTTTACAGGATCAGATTCGTCTTCTTATGTCCCAGCACGTCGATCAGTCCCTGATCGGTCAGCCCCAGTTCCGGCACGGTCGGCAGGGAAATGAAGCTGAGCGACATGAACGGAGCTGCCATTCCGCACCCGAGCTTCCTGACCGCTGCATTCATTTCATTCATGCGCTTCATGACGGTTCCGGAATCTTCCAGGCTCATCAGCCCGCCAAACGGCAGCGGAAGGCTGTCGATGACTTTCCCGTCCGCAGCCAGGCAGAAGCCTCCGTGAATCCGGTTCAGTTCCTTTACGGCAATTTCCATATCGCGGTCATTCGTGCCGACGGTCACGATGTTGTGGTGATCGTGCGATACCGAGGAAGCCAGCGCTCCTTTTTTCAGGCCGAATCCTTTGACGAATCCGACGCCGACATTTCCGTTCTTTCCGTATCTTTCCACGACGGCCAGCTTCAGGATGTCGCGGGAAAGGTCCTGACGCAGCTCACCGTCCTCTGCCTTCATCTGAAGATCGGCTTCCCGGTTGATAATCTGATCGCGGATCATTTCGATGACGCGGCAGACGGCTTCCGGTTTTTCACAAGGGATCCGGAAGTCTGCCGCTGAGAATTTCGGTGAAATGTGGACCGTATTGAGAAGGCCTGCGGGATACTTCTTTCTCCTGACCGGTACGGCACCCTTTTCATCTGCAGCGATCTTTCCATCCTTGATCACGAGCACCGGCTTGATTTTCTTCAGATCTTTCAAAAGAACGATGTCCGCAAATCTGCCCGGGGAAATGCTTCCGATCCGGTCTTCAATCCGGAAATGCTTCGCCGCATTCCAGGTTGCCATGCGGATGGCCTGCACAGCCGGCAGTCCGAGGGAAATGGACTTGCGGATGTTGTAACTGATATGTCCCTCCTGATAAATATCGTTCACATGCTTGTCGTCCGTGCAGAACATGCAGTCCGAGGTGTCCATCCCGTGCTTCACGATTCCGCTGACAAGCGCCTCGACATTCCGTTCACTGCTGCCTTCGCGGATGAGCGGTGCGACTCCCACGCGGAGACGGTTCACCATTTCCTCATAGGTAACGGACTCATGGTCATCGGAAAGATGTCCGGCCGCATAGGTATTGAGTTCTTTCGGCGTCAGCCCGATGGCGTGTCCGTTGCAGATTTTGCGGCCGTCCGAAGCCGCCAGGATTTTCTCGAGATATTCCGGACGGATATCGAGGATCTTGGACGGGTCCATTTCCCCGAGACTGAGCGTCTCCGGCAGCTTCAGCAGTTCCTTCACTTCTTCGACCCCGAGCACGCCGCCTGTCGTCTCCAGCCCCGGCGCCGTCGGAACGCGGGAAGGAATTTCCAGAAAAATGCGGAACGGCAGCCGGTCTGCATCTTTGATCATCGCCTTCAGCCCGTCGATGCCGGCGACATTGGCAATCTCCATGGCATCGACAAAAAGAGAAGTTGTTCCCCACGGAACGATGACCTCCGAAAGAGCCTCCGGGGTCAGCAGCGTTGTCTCGATATGGACATGACCGTCGATGAATCCCGGCACGGCATAGGCATTTTTCCCGTCGATGACCTTTTCCGCAGCCGGCAGTTCTTCCTTCAGCAGATCATGCGAATAGATCCCGGCAATCCTGCTCCCGAAGATTCCGATGGATGCCGGATAGATTTCTTCCGTACAGACATTGACCAGACGCACATGGTCAAGCCGAAGCGTCAGTTTCTTTTGCCCGAGAGAAGCCTTAAGTTCGTTTTTGAAAGCCTGAATGCTGTCTGACATGATTTCCCGCTTTCTGAATGATAGATTTCCGCCCATCGCTGCACGGCTGAGTCTGATTCTGAATTGATTATATCCGAAATCCTGCCGGCAGACAATAAGAAGGCCGGGGCAGCTGCCTGCCCCGGCCTCTCTTTTTACTGCAGATGATTCAGCCTGAATGCTTATGAGTTGTCCGGAAGTCTTGTAATGTTGTCCCAGCTGCTCATGATTGCATTTGCTGTTGTTTCCGGTACTGCAGCAGTTCCGCCGATGACATAAAGCATATTGACGTCATTGCTTGCGACCGTATAAGCTGTCCTGACAAGATCGAATCCTGCACCGCTTGTGCCGTCAACAAGGAGAACCGGTGCTGTTGCCATCTTGCCGTCCTCTTTTGTATACTGAGCCTGCAGCATGGAGGATACCAGCGGATCCGGATAATGAGAATCAAGTCCGGAAGCAAAAATTGTATGATTATAATCGCCGGTCTTGCCTGTCGGATCTGTCATATCTCCTGCGAAATACTTCGCGATCATGGCGGAAGTATCGTATCTGTCCAGTCCGGCAAATCTCTTCACGGAGATTCCTGCACTCATCAGACTGTTTTCCGTTGCCTGGCTGACCGCTGCTGTACCGCCGCAGATATAAGCAAATCTGGTAATCATGTTCATGTTCTTTGCAATTGTCATGGATCTGGCTGTCAGGGCTCCATTCTTTGCAAGAAGGATCGGCATGCCGAATGAGTAGCTCCATGGAGAAATTGAAAGGGCGTCTGCCGGAGTCTCGCCTGAAACAATGACCGGAACGCTGATGCCGTCCCATACATTGTCTGCAAGTCCTTCATCATAGACAGCTTCCGCCGTCTGGTATCTGTCTTCGCCTGCAACACGCTTGATGCCTGCTGCCGGTACATTTGCGGCTGATGTCAGCTGAGTCTTCACTGTTTCAGACACAGCTGCCGGGCCGCCGATAATGAAGACCTTTGTAACGCCCCATGCCTTGATGATGTCTGCCGTTGCACCGGAAAGAGTTTCCGTATCCGTAATCATGATCGGGATATTCTGAACTCCCGCAAAGCCGCTGGCCGAAAGAGCATCTGGGTAGCTTCCTCCGGATACAAGGACGATCGTCTTTGCACCGTTCGGGAATGCTTTCTTTGCAACGATAGCTGCTGTTTCGTATCTGTCTGTGCCGCCGAGGCGTTCCCAGGAAATGCTGTATTTCTCATTTGTAACGGTAACGCTTGCAGTGCTGGTCCTGCCCGTTGAAGGCATCACAGCGGTCAGATCAATAAGCCCTGCCTCTTCACTGAGTCCCCAGATACCGTAAGCGGAAGGATCGCCGTTTTCAACAACGTTTCCGTTGATATCGACGAGAACGGCATACGGATTCGTCCAATCCTGGTTCAGTGACCAGCTGATGTAGCGGTTGTCATTCGTGTTCGACGGTGTGAAATTCACGTTCGGAAGCGGAATGGTCTGGCCGACTTTGACAATCAGGGATTTCGCCGCAATCTGCATATCGGTGCTTGGAATCTTCCGGCCGACTGTAATCGGTACGGATCCTGCCGACAGTTTTGAATCTGCTGTGTAATAGACATTGACATTCTTATCATTTCCGCCAAGCTGCGTGCTCGGGCTGAAGGAGAAATTCGCTTTTACTTCATCCGATACATTATTGTAAATAATGTCACTGGTGGTGCCGTCATCATAGGTGAGCGTAAGTACCAGGCCGCGCGGATCAAAGTTATCCCCGACAGCATAATTCAATGTTGTCGGATCAGTCTTGATGGAAGCTGCAGTGACTTTCGCACCGATGATATTGACATCATTGGTATTTGTAACGATTCGCGGATCAACTGTATAATCCGGATTGTTCACCTTGGAAATGGTGACCTGCGCATCATGCAGCGTCTTGATTTCTTTCGTTGCGGAAAGGTCGACACTGACATCAACTCCATTGACCTTGTCGCCGTTCACGATGGCGCTGCCGGAAAGAGGAAGTGTCGGAATCGTGTAGGTTGCTGCACTGTACTGCTTCACATCCGGAAGCATGAAGTTCACATTGTCCTTATAGCTGTAGAGGTTCCTCGGCGTAATCATGAAGGTGCCGAGGGCTGTCTCTGCTGTAATGGCATTGAACTGGATGCCCTGCGGGTCAAGGGAGTTTCCTGCCGCAGCCGTGCCGTAAACGGTGTAATCACCGGCATGGATCGGTCCGTTGTTACCGTCGCGTGTATAGACTGTACCGTCAGCGCCGACCATCTTCGTAATCGTGACTTTGCCGGTGTCGCCGTTTACAATGGCCGGATATATATCATCCGCCAGATAATGCACGCCGCCGTCATATTCCGCTGTTCCGAACCGGAAGTTTTCCTTTGCCGGATTTACATGCCAGTCAAGAAGGAGCGGCTGGGAGGCATAATTTGTCTCATCTGTTCCGTTATCCTTCAGGTAGAAGATATACAGGAAGTCGTTCTCGGTAAAATCACCGCTCTTCGTAATATCCACGATCTTATCCTGAAGATCCGAGAAAGCTGCTGTTCCGTAAATCACGCTCTGGGCTTTATAGGATCCGTCTGATGCTTTTTCATTGTAGGCAGCACCGGATGTAATCATATAACCGAGCTTGAAGCCTGCCGGGATGGATTCTCCCAGTGTAACCTTTGCATCATTTCCTGAAATAGAAATGGAGGCTCCTTTCGGCTGCGCGATCGAAGTATCTTCGAGTGTCAGCTTATAGGTTTCATCGCCCTGCATGGTCTTGAAAAGAGCAACATCCCTGTTTCTCAGGTCAAGGTTGGCAGCTGCACGGTAATTGTATTTTGCAGATGTCTTAAGATCCGCAAATGCACCCAGCTGCGGGCCAAAAATTCCTTCATAATCTGATAAAACAGCTGCATTCTGGTCTGCTGTCGAAACTGCATTTCTTGTCCAGACGAGTCCGAACGGATAGTTCCCTTTGAACTCGCCGATTTCGTATGCGGAAGGCAGATAGACTTTTTCACCTGCTACGCCCGTATCATTCAGCGTCAGAGGAGTCGTTCCATCCTGGAGACTGAGTGCCGGTACATTTTCCCCCTGGTCTGCAGCAATCGTCGTAGATTCCAATGCATTATTCTCTGCTGAAGACAGCGTATAGCCGGCTTTCCAGCTGCTGCTGTATCCCTTGGCGTCAGAACCGTAAAGACCTTGCTCGACGATATTGAAGATTCCGATGGAACTCCCGTCTGATGACGAGCTTGAAGATGAAAGATTTTCCACATTCCACTGAATGGCATTGTTCGCCTGGGCAGCCCCATGGTTTCCGAAGCTGATCGTGTCATTCCGCTGAATCGGTATTGTGCTGTCCTGCCAAGCAAATGTTGTAAACGCATCTTCTGTTGAACTTCCGGCATATACGGCCGAAGGTATAAAACCGCCCATACTCACTGCCATCGTGGCAGACAGAACAAAAGACAATGTCCTGTTAAGAACCTTATTTTTCATATTGCCCTCCTTGGAATTTCAAACTAAATACAACAAAAATAAAAAAGAAACAGAAGCCTCCTCTCTCTGAATTTGCTTAACGTCAGCGACACTCTGACGCATAACTTACATTGATTCAGTATATAAAAAAGGGGAAAGAGCCGGTTTGGATATGTCGCGAATCGGATTAATATTGATGTATTTAGAGAAAAAGATGGCAGGAGCTGTTATAACTGCTTCGGATGATTGATTCCATCCTGAAGGATCAGATTCAGAGTCTCTGTAAGAAGCTTCCTTACGGGAAGCAGGTATTCGCCGGAGCCTTTCTTTTCTTCTCTGCCTTCAGATGCGGCAAATGAAAGGAGCAGTTCCGAAAAAAAGAATGCCAGCTGGCTTTGGGTTCTTTCGTCTTCAGTGCTGAAAGCTTTTCCCAGCTGCTTCATAAAGTTCCGCTTGTCCTCTTCATAAGCGCTGCACTCATTGCTGTAAATACCGGACTGCCTGTACATGCGGCAGTAAAGAGTTTCCGTCATATGAGAATGCAGGAACTGCAGATATTCTTCAAACACGCGCCTGCCCAGAGTGCGCCTGTCGCCTTCTGTCTTCTGTCTGTCAATAATTTTCAGAAGTTCCGTCTTAATCAGAGAATCGGATTCCTGATAAACCGTCCTCAGCAGTTCTTCCTTGCTTTCGAAATGATAATAGAGAATGCCCTCTGATATTTTGGCTTCATCAGCCCATTTCTTAATGCGAAAGTTCTCAAATCCGGTTTCCACGGCAAGCTCCCTTGCCGTCCGGATCATTAAATTTTTCGTCTGAACGAGTGAGGCTGCAATCATCCTGTCCCTCTTCTGCATAGAATTCTGCTGTTTCCTGATTGCTTTTTTTGTCTGAAACCGGTTCATTTCGCTGCGATGTATTCCTGCTGTACCTGATGATTGGAAATATCTTCTGAATGTATATCACATTGCGAAGGGACGTATGGATGTTCTGTCGTTAATGAGGAATATCGTGTTGCAAATATCGATGAATCAAACTGTTTCTTATAAACCTTCTGATCTGACATTCGTGTAAAAGGTTATGACCCGTTTTCCATGCAGCATTTTCTATATTTAATTCACAACAGAAATAGTTCTCTTTATTCCATTTCATTCCTTTTTTTCTCTCTTTACGCTATATGTTGAATGAATACTGCATTGAATGAGGGCACATAAGGATGGGTGAACATACCATGATTATTTCCGAAGCTCAGAAGCGGCAGCTGATACAGCTGTTCAATACTCTTCCTCCGAATATAAAAGGACACAGCATGCGTACCGGAATTGCTCTGGAAATCTTTACCTCCAAAATCCTGATCACGCATCCGGAATATCTGTCAAACGGAACAGGCTCAGTCAGCAGCCTGCACATGATACACTGTGCACGGGAGTTCGGTTTTTACCATCATCTCGGGGAAATGCCGAAAAAAGCCGGTGCATCCGAAGATGCACCGGCCGCAAAAGAACGGATTCTTTCCGTGTTCACTGATTCCTGGAATTCAAATGGTTTTTACGTGCATGGACTGCTCGATACGATTGAAACGCATGAGGAACACTGGGATGGGAGCGGAAAGCCCGGCGGGCTCAGAGGAAATCGCATTCCGTTCTGGGGCCGCGCCTGTGCGATTGCAGAAAAATATGATCTGCTTACCATAGGAGCTTCCATGAGCCAGAGAAAGGCGTTTGAACAGATTTCACACCTTTCCGGGAGATACTTCGATCCGACCCTGGTTCCCATTTTTCTGGAGTGTGCAAAGGAACTGCGGGTCGTAAGAAAATAAGACTCTCCGTCTTTATTTTCCGCAAATATGAAGGACAATGGCAATCTGATGTGCCGCTGCATTGTAATTCGTGTTCAGAAGACACTGCATCTTTTCTGCAGATTCCTTCAGGCGTCCGATGAGGATCCTGCTTTCTTCCGGAACACAGTCCGCAAGATCCGGAGGAAAAAAGCCCCGTTCAGCATGATAGCGGACCACGATCGAAAGCCAGCTGTTCTTCTGGGTACTGAGTATGCTGATACGCCTTTGTTCATGTCCCGGGATATCCATGAGGGAATAAACAAGTTCGGAAAAATCAATGACCCGTCCGAGGGCATCTTCTGCATTGATGGAAAAACCATCCGGGATATAAACCATTCCGCTGAAACTGATTCCCCGTTTCCGGCAGGAATCGGCCATTTCAATCATGGCGGCATCCACCAGTTCGTTGTTGGAATATTCCCGGCTGATGACAACTTCAGAGGCCATCTGGTCATTGATCTTTGCAACCAGCAGCCGGCCTTCTTCGTACTTTCCGTTTTTGAAAAGTTCGAAGACTTCTCCCATCATGATTTTGTAATGTTCACGGAATTCAATAAAACTTTTGACGTAATTGCGGTAGGACTGGTAATGGATCATCTGAATTTCCATTTCCTTCCGCAGGTGTACGCTCTGTGACTCTGCCATGCGTACTTTTTCTTCCGCATGGTCCTGAATCTGCTTTTCCCTTTTTTCCAGCTCTGTAATCATGAAATTGAAGGCATTGGAAAAAGCGCCCATGAAATCGACCCGCTGGCTGTAGTCGCCTTTGGCGACTTCTTCCGCCTGCCAGGTCAGATGCTTAAGTTTATAATACAGGTCCTTTTCCGGACCTGCGAAATAATTATGCCTGCTCGGAACCGGTACGGAAAGATCGCCGTCCGCAATCGCCGATTCAAAGTTGTACATTTCCCGGGCATTGGAAAGGCATTCCCCGATGGCCTTCGCCAAAGGTGCAAGCTCCGGCGAAAAGCCTTCCGTGCTGATATCACAGCCCGTAATGTCTTCCGTTGCCCTCTCGACCAGATTTGTCAGTCTTTCTATCTCATTCTGCATAGCTTCCCCTATGTTTCGCTTGGGTGTGTCTCAAACCGGCACACACGGTCCCCTCTTGCCCAGCAGTCGACCTCAACAGTCTCATACGGTTTTTTCGTGTAGGCTCCCATGATTCCGGAAATGAATCCTTCGTCATAATTGCAGACGCATTCGCCCGTAACCGGAAGCCCCGAGCAGTCCAGGTCTTCTCCGATCGTCAGGATGGCATGCCCTGTCTGTTTGTCCATTTCTTCAAAGCGAAGGACTCCGATCCGAAGCTGCTTCATTTTCGCCTGGAGCTGTGCCAGGAATTCGTTCCAGTCCGTATTGAGGTCCAGTACGTTTTTCGCAAATTCCTCTCCTGCAAGCCACCCGCTCTTTCGAAAAAGACGGATCATTTCCTCCGTGCTGAACTCCCGGACAAGGGTTGCGCGCATCGTGTACTGAAAGAGGCGGTAGACCAGGACCGGCATGGCGGGTCCCAGATGTTCTCTGCCTTTTTGCACATCGCCCAGCATGTCCCACGAAAAATCTCCATTCAGCTGCTTGTCGCTCATGCTATCCTCCCTTAAATTTTAAGCAGATACTTTGAAAACTGCTGCTGCACATTCTGCGAATATTTCTCGCTGACCGGCAGCTCTGTCTCATTGTTCAGGACCAGACCGTTTCTTGATAATTTTTTGATATAATAACAGTTCACGAGATACGAGCGATGGATGCGGACAAACCCGCGTTCCGCAAGAAGCTCTTCCACTTCCTCCAGCCTCGAATAATAGCTGAATTCAGAATCCCTCATATGAACTGTGATGACCCGGTTCTGAACTTCAAAATACAGGATGCTGTCCAGTTTCAGTTTTTCTTTTGCACCATTGCTCGTGACGGAAATAAAGTCTTCTTCTTTCAGCCGGACGGAGTCTTTGACTTTCAGAAAAATCTCCTTGAATTTACGGACCGTCATATCGTCCTTGACGATATAGTAGAACGGCTCTACTTCAAAGGCTTCGAATACATACTCGTCACTCGTCGTCAGGAAAATAATCTGCGCAAGGCATCCGATTTCACGAAGACGCCTCGCGGTTTCCACGCCGTTCATTTTTCCCATCAGGATGTCAAGATAGATGATGTCAACTTCATTCGGGTGATCTGACAGCATGAAAAGGAGCTGCTCGCCGCTCTCGTATTCCGTTATCTTGATATCAATTCCGCTTTCCCTTGCACTGTCTGAAAGAAGTGTCCGATAATAAGTCACCACCTGTGGATTATCATCACAAATCGCAATCTTTATCATACCTTTCACCCTCTCACCAGTCTGTGCCGGCCCTGTTTTGGCTGTATTATAAATCGGGGTTCTGTGAATTTTGCCTGTTATGTTGTGAATGCCTGTAATTTTGTTGCAGAATCAGCTGTCGCCGTTTAAAAACAGCGTAAAGGCAATGCGGAAGATGCCTTCACAGGGCTGTGCTTCCATATAGCCGCTGTATTTACTGACGATGTTCCGGACATTATCCAGGCCGAACCCATGATTCATTTTGTCCTTTTTCAGAGTTTTCAGACCCTTATTTCCCGGAGAACCGGGCGTCACCGAAGTATTTTCCATCTTAAAGGTAATGACTCCGTGCTTTTCAATCAGTTCCAGCGAAATGGCCGGTTTCGGATATTTTTCTTTTGCCCTGCTGCATGCCTCAATGGCATTATCCATGCAGCTGCCGATAGCCAGGCACAGATCTTTCATATTGATTTCAATATTTGCCGGCAGCCCGATGATATGAGCTACATGAATTCCGTTCAGTCCTGCCACATGAATTTTCTCTGACAGGACGGCATCAAGGCCGGGATTTCCCGTGTTGACGATTTCGCTGTCCGTATTCAGAATGGTAACAGACTCTTCCAGATATTTTCTGGCTCCCTCCACGTCACCGGATTTAAGAAGTCCGGAAAACGCAAGTAAATTGTTCTTCCGGTCATGGCGGTATCTTCTGATTTCTTTCTGATATTCTTCAGCCTGTTCCAGATATTTCTCCTGGAGTTTCAGCTTATTTCTCAGTTCAAGAAGCTCTTCGTGCTCATTCTCGGATTTCATTCTCCTGCGCACCCGCACAAAACGCTCTGCGGCTCCCATAATGTATTCGGTCCGGCCGGAAGAATTTTTGATTTTCACCCAGTGTATCAAAAGAGCGACCGGATTCTGCCGTTTTGCCTGCAGGCGGATAACAGCATGGCACTCATTGGCCTTTCCGGAAAGGATCGCGAACATTTTCTTATAAGTCTCTTCAGATGAGGCACAGACAATTCCGTGTTCAAGCAGATAGTCCGGCATGTTCTCAAGAGCATATTGTTCTGTCCGGAACAGTTTCCGGAAACCGTCGCTCAGTTTCAGTGTATGATGCTCCGGATCAAAAAGACAGTACATGGGATCCCGGTTCCGGTTCAGGATCTGATTAATCTGCCTGATTTCATCCTGATGCACGAACTTTGCATCTGCTATCGCTGTCATCTCTCCCACCCTCTGTTCAGTTCCCCGTTCACCGGCTGCAAAAAAAACATAGCATGATTTCTGCCCGGGAAATCGGTCATTGTTGTATAAAGAAAAAACATTGTTGCGTTTAGTGAGAATCCGCTTTCTGCGCATCAACATCTTCCATACGTCTTAAATTGGATAATACAGGGTTGGTCCGGTTTGCAGCATAAAGTCTGTCATGCTGCAAAAACGCCGTAACTCAGGAGAAAACTTAATTTCAATTCAACGGTATTATATCATAACTGCCCCTGATGTTGGAAGCAGTAATACACCTGCAGAATGCTTAAAAAAAAGAGCCGTAAATACGACATCAGGCATGCTCTTCACAACAAAGAATCAGACAGCTCTCTGTATTCTCATCTATATTGTACAGGATGGATGCCGACCTCATCCACCTCAGATAGAGCAAATGCTTTATCTCCATTACCTTTTCCTGCCCGGCAACCCACCGGGCAGGTTTGCATTTTAAAGAACCGAAGCCGCAAAAAAGGCAGTCCCGGAATCCGGGACTGCCGAACCTGATGCTTCAGCCGGTAAGGTTTTCTCTTTTTATTTCTTCTGTGTTTTCAGAAGTTCCTTCCACTCTTCCACAACCCCGCGGCCGTCGAAGTAATCCAGCTGCATGGCTTTCTGCACGCGGCCGAGCGTCTCATTGGTGACTTCCCTGGCCTTCATCGTTCCTGCCTGAAGGATATCGTAAACGGAATCGATGTCCGCTTCCCATTTTGCCCTGTTTTCCCGGATCGGCTCCAGTGTTTCCTCGAGGATCTGGATCAGGAATTTCTTGCAGGTTCCGTCGCCGAGTCCGCCCCTGCGGTAATGCTCTTTCATTTCCTCCAGGTTTGCATACTGAGGAAGATACTTTGCAAAATGTTCGTCACTGCAGAAGGCATCCAGATACGTGAAGACGACATTGCCTTCGATATGGCCCGGATCCTCGATTTTCAGGTGGGTGGGATCCGTGAACATCTTGCCGTTGATCTGCTGTTTAACGGTTTTCGCCGAATCGGAAAGATAAATGCAGTTGCCGAGAGACTTGCTCATTTTCGCTTTTCCGTCAACGCCCGGCAGGCGTCTCTGGGTTTCATTTTCCGGAATCACGGCCTTCGGCAGCACAAGTGTGTCGCCGTAGATCCTGTTGAATTTTTCCACGATTTCGCGTGCCTGCTCCAGCATCGGCAGCTGATCCTCACCGACCGGAACGATGTTGGCGTTAAATGCCGTGATGTCTGCAGCCTGCGACACCGGATAGGCAAAGAAGCCGGCCGCCAGTCCTTCCTCGGTAAAGCCGCGCATCTGAATCTCCGCCTTGACGGTCGGATTCCGCGAAAGCCGTGCGGTCGTAACGAGGTTCATATAATAAAACGTAAGCGCATGCAGCGCCGGCAGAGCCGACTGAACGCAGAACGTCACCTTATCGGGATCCAGGCCGACGGAAAGATAATCCAGGATCACGTTGATGATGTTGTCCCTGATTTTCCTCGGGTTGTCTGTATTGTCGGTCAGTGCCTGGTCATCGGCAATCAGGATGTAAATGGCATCGTACTGTCCGGAATTCTGCAGTTCAACGCGGCGTTTCAGCGACCCCACATAATGCCCCAGATGCAGTCTTCCTGTCGGACGGTCACCCGTCAGGATAATCTGTTTTTCTTTGCTGTCCATTCTGTTCTTCTCCTTCGCGGCATCCTGTTTCGTTTGGGAAATGAAGATGCTTTCTCTTGATCTCTTTTCCTATTCTACAACAAAATGCCGCTTCCGTGGAGATTAAGAGCATCATAAGTTCAAATATCCTGAATTTTACTTCGACTTCCTGCTGCGGTGGTCTTTCTCCACTTCTTCCTTCCACTCAGGGCTGACGCATCCGCAGGCGCGCAGATTGGAAACGGCGGAATCCATCGCCCTGAAATTCATGCGTGTTCCGGCCGCATCGCAGGTATAGGTGACTGCCCGTTCCCGTGCAATCCCGAGTTTTGCAGCGGTCTCCACTGCGTCGATGTTGGCTCCCAGGAAAAGGAACTCCCAGCCGGCTTTCTTCTTCCGTTCAATCATTTTCTTCACCGTCGCGGAATCGTAAACATGACTTGCATTTTCCAGACCGTCGGTCGTGATGATGAACATCGTATGCTCCGGGACATCTTCCGGTCGTGCGTATTTATGGATATTTTCAATGTGGTGCACCGCACCGCCGATGGCATCGAGCAGGGCCGTGCAGCCTCCGACGCTGTATTCCTTTTCCGTCATGGGTTGGATGTCCTTCAGCTTCACTCGGTCATGAAGCACGCTGCTGTCATTGCTGAAGAGCACGGTGGAAACATAAGCTTCCCCGTCCGCCTTTTTCTGTTTCTCAATCATTGCATTGAATCCGCCGACCGTATCCTCTTCCATGCCGCTCATCGATCCGCTTCGGTCCAGAATAAAAACCAGTTCCGTTAAATCCTTCTTCATCGTTTTTTCCTCCTGAAATTAGAAATGCAGTTACGGGTTTCTGACCCTGTAACTGCATGATAAGGTTTCTGCGATGCGGAATGGTCGCTTCAGAGGCGACATTTTTCAGGCTCCGAGGAGCGGCTGGTCAAAGGCAAAAAGCACTTCGTTGATGCGGAAGAGATCATAGTCTTTCTGTTCGATGAAATATTCGATGATGATGTCGGACTTACTGCTGTGCGACAGGGCATAGCCGGCCTTTTCCAGCATTTCCCTGGTCTCTTCCAGGTTCAGGGACAGGGCCAGGGCAAAGGCGACTGCCGTCTGCTTCGACGGGCGGTAATGCGGATCCGACCGGATTTTGGAAAACAGTTTGCGGTCGATGTTGGCTTTTTTGTAGCATTCCGCATCGGTCATTTTTTCTTCATCAATCTTGCGCAGCAGCATCCCGGAAAAGCTTTCATCCAGCCTGCTGATGCGCTCCTCCAGCTCATCGGCTGAGACATACTCCGCTTCCCGGATGTTCTCTTCCGGACTTTCTTCTTTCGATGCCTTCACCGCATAGGAGGCAAAGAGACGGAAGTGCTCCTCTTTCTGTCTCTGCTTCGGGCTTGTGCATCATAAAGCGTCGTATGCTGTCCGGCGTAGCGGTCATCAATATATTCCCGGACAGAGTCAAAGACTTTCGATCCGACGTCATAGGACGCGCGGTCGAAGATGACGAGATAAACCGTCATGTCCTCCTTTTCCAGGAAATGACGGATGGCATCGACCGCGACCTGCAGCGCCTCCTCCTTCGGATAGCCGTAAATGCCCGAAGAGATCAGCGGAAAGGCAACGGTTTCACAGCCGTGTTCCTTTGCAAGTTCGAGCGATTTCCGATAGCAGGATGACAGCAGCTTCTCCTCGCCGTGCGTGCCGCCCCTCCAGATCAGGACCTACTGTATGAATCATATACCGGCACGGCAGACGGTATCCCTTCGTGATTTTAGCCTCGCCTGTCCTGCAGCCGTGCAGCTTCTCGCATTCCGCAAGAAGCTCCGGCCCGGCCGCCCGGTGGATGGCACCGTCCACGCCTCCGCCGCCGAGAAGAGATTCATTTGCCGCATTTACGACGGCATCGACTTTCATTCGTGTAAGATCATTCCGAACAATGACAAACGGCATGCTGATTTCCTCCGTTTCTTTACTGCTATCTTATCACGTCCGGACTGTCATGGTTTATCTTATTGTTTTATGCCGGTCATCAGAAGCAGGGTATGGCTGTTCCAGTTCCAGATGCGGTTGTCCTCCAGGATGCATGCCAGGTAGTCATGGATCCAGTTCTGAAGGCTGAGGAGCCGGTCGAATTCCCGGTCCGTCAGATAATTCCTGGAAGCAGGGATTGCACGGAAACGCGACAGCTTGATGCTCAAGCCGCGGTAAAAGCTGTCGATGTATTCCTTCCTGAGTTCCCCGGACAGGGCCGCGTCGGAGAGCGAGAAAAAATTCCCCACGGCACGGACCCGGACATTCTGAAGAGGAGCTTTCGAAAAGAGATACGGGATCGTCGACGGTTCGGTCCATCTGCCTTCTGTCGGCAGAAGGGCCTGATACATCATCTCTGCCTTCGCCTGCAGTTCAGCCATTTCATTGACTCTTGGAAGGACAGCCTTCGGCCAGTATCCGGATGACCCGGTCTTTTCTTCAAAACTGTCACCGATCACTGCCGCGACAAGTCCGCCGCTCTTCGTGACGCGTGCCATCTCGGCAACGGCTCCCGTCACGTCGCCGACTGCCGTAAGAAAAGTAAATGATACGGTCCGGTCAAAAGTCCCCTCTTCAAACGGGAGATGAAAAGCATCTCCCTGCAGAAAAGAATAGCGGTTCCGCAGGTCCGGCGCTTTCCTGTTTTCAGCAGCCCGGATCATGCCCGTGTCAAAGTCCAGGCCCGTGAATTCGCCTTCCGATATCTGACGCCCCAGATAATAAGTAAATTCTCCGGTTCCGCATCCGACATCCAGGATTTTCATCCCGTCATGCAGGCCGAGCCATTCCCGGTACAGACTCCCCTGCTCATCCGGGAGCATTTCCATCCGGCAGGCATGCAGCACGTCTTCATTCTGAAAATAATAGGACCACAGGTCATCATCTGCCATTTCGCATTCGCCGGACAGACATCTCCGGCATCCTCCTTCTACCAGTATACCTGAATGGAAAAAATAGTGCTTGCTTATTTAAATAACTGTTTAAAAAAGTTATAATAAAAACATCCATTTCAAATCATGAGGGGAACACCATGGCCAACAGCCCTTTCCGAAAAAAAAGTCTTGAAAAACTGAATGATCCGGAGCAGCTGAATGATTATATCAGGGTAACCAATCCGGCTGTCTGGATGGTCCTTGCGCTGATCGGGCTTCTTCTTGCCCTGTTCATCCTCTGGGCCATTTACGGCGAAATCGATATTGAGGAAAAAACGGTCGTCGTCGCAAAGAACGGAGAATCCTGCGTCTACGTTTCCTCCGAATATGCCGGTCAGCTGCATGCCGGCCTTCTGGTTGACGGTTTCACGACAGCGGTGAAGATTGTTTCCGTTCCCGCCGAACCGGTCCAGATCACAGCTTCCTTTAATGCAAATGCAAAGTCCATCGCGAACATGGAGAACGGGGATTATTATTACGCCTGCCCGATTGACTATGCCCTTGACAGTGACGGAATCTATCCCGTCACCGTTTATTTTGACCAGCTTTCGCCGATCTCGTATCTTTTCAGCAGGGGGGCCTGACCATGGCCGCCAAACACAGGGAACCGCTGCGGCACGGAATTGCCCATGTGCCGGTCGTGATGCAGATGGAAGCACTGGAATGCGGTGCAGCCTCCCTCGGCATGATTCTTGCCTACTACGGACGGTGGGTGCCTCTGACGCAGCTGAGAAAAGACCTCGGTGTTTCCAGGAACGGCGCCAACGCCATGAATATCCTGGATGCCGCGAAGCTCTACGGGCTGAATTCAAAAGGCTACCGCTACGGGATTGAAAGCCTTCGGAAGAAAGGCACATTTCCGTGCATCATTCACTGGAACTTCTGCCACTTTCTCGTCCTGGACGGCTTCCGCGGAAATAAAGCCTATCTGAATGATCCGGCAGGCGGCTCGTATGCCGTTTCCATGGAGCAGTTTGATGAAGGCTATACCGGCATCTGTCTTTTCTTTGAACCCGGCGAAAAATTCCAGCCGGGCGGAAGGCAGACTTCCATCCTGGCTTTTGCAAAAGAACGCCTGAAGGGTTCGAAGACGGCCATCCTGTTTACGGTCTGCACGACGGTGCTTCTGTCCCTGCTGGGCATTTTCAGCCCGGTTTTCTCGCTTGTCTTTGTCGACAGCATTCTGGGAAGCGGCTATCAGCAGTGGCTGACGCCTCTCCTTCTGCTGCTTGCCGGCTTTGCCGTGTGTACCCTGACCGTCAGCCTGATTAAAACGATTTATTCCTATAAGATCAACGCGAAGTTCTCCGTCCTGGCAAATGCGAAATTCGAATGGCATCTCCTGCGGCTGCCCGTCGAATTCTTTTCGCAGCGGATGAGCGGCGATATCGAAACCACGCAGGAGAGCAATGAAAGCATTTCCAATACATTCATCCAGACCTTCGCGCCGCTGATCCTGAATCTGGCGCTGATGCTTCTGTATTTATTTGCCATGATCAATTACAGTCCGCTGATTGCCCTGATCGCCGTGGCGGCCGTCACCATCAACCTGCTGGTTTCGCTTCAGCTGTCCAAAAAGAAAATCAATGTCACCAGGGTGCAGACGAATGCAAATGGCAAACTGAACGGAACGACCATCGCCGGCATCGAAATGGTGGAAACCATCAAGGCAAGCGGAGCCGAAAACGGCTTCTTTGAAAAATGGGCCGGCTATCAGGCCAAGGTCATTTCCCAGCAGCAGCAGTTCATCCGCCTGGAGAACGGCCTCGGGCTCGTACCGGAACTGGTCACCTCCCTGACCGGCAGCATTGTCCTGGCCGTCGGCGTCTACCTGTCTCTGCAGGGGAAATTCTCCCTCGGCATGATTGTCGCCTTCCAGGGATTCCTGATGGGCTTCATGACGCCTGCCTCCTCGATTATCAATGCGACAAAAACGGTCCAGGAAATGAGAACGAATATGGAGCGCGTCCAGGATATCATGGAATATCCTCCGGACGTCATCCCCGAGAAACTGGACAGCGGCGTCGTTTACGAAAAGCTGAGGGGCGACATCGAACTGAAAAATGTCACCTTCGGATATTCCCGGCTGGATCCGCCGCTGATCGAGAACCTCAGCCTGCACATCCTGCCAGGTCAGAAAATCGCCTTTGTCGGCGCTTCCGGCTGCGGCAAGTCCACCCTGACAAAGCTGATTTCCGGCTTATACCAGCCATGGAGCGGAGAAGTCCTGCTGGACGGGAAACCCCTGCAGGAGATCAGCCGGAGCGTCCTGACCGGATCAGTTGCCGTCGTCGAGCAGGACATCATGCTGTTCGAAGACTCCATCGCCGACAACATCCGGATGTGGGACAAAACCATCGAAAATTTTGACGTGATCCTGGCCGCCCGCGATGCCGATATCCATGAAGATATCATGCGCCGCACCGGCGGCTATGAATACCGCCTCTCCGAAGGAGGACGCAATTTCTCCGGCGGGCAGAGGCAGCGCCTGGAAATTGCCCGCGTGCTTGCACAGGATCCGACTATCATCATCATGGACGAGGCGACATCGGCACTGGATGCCAAAACGGAATACGATGTCGTCCGGAAGATTCAGGACAGGGGCATTACCGAAATCGTTATTGCACACCGTCTTTCCACGATCCGGGACTGCGATATCATTTACATGATGGACCGCGGCGTGATCACGGAACAGGGAACCCATGAGGAACTTTTTGCAAAAGGCGGTCTGTATACGCAGCTGATATCCAGCGAATAAGGAGTCACGCGCAGATGGGTTATTTTGATGAACAGATCAGACAGAAGGAAGAAAATGACGACCGGCGTTTTGAAGACGCTTTTATCGGTCTTGCTTCCGCTGTCATGGGCAGTCAGATTGCCGTCTCCGGGGATAACCGGGACTTCCAGATCCGGAATGCCTTTGACGACATTCTGCAGTATTATCATGTCGAAAAATTCAAGCTCCCGGATAATCTGGATTCTTTCGACCATCAGCTGGATTCTTTCATCAGCCTGTCCGGACTGATGAAACGGACCGTGAAGCTGACAGACCGGTGGTACCGCAATGCCATCGGACCTTTTCTTGCTTTTTTCCGTGACTCGGACGGCGTGGTGACCCTGATGCCGGACCGGAACGGCTACAGCTACCGCGATTATGCAACCGGAAACCGGATCAAGATCACGAAGGAAAATGCAGGACAGTTCCGGACAGAGGCCTACTGTTTCTATAAGCCTTTTCCTTCCGTGAAAATGACAAAGAAAGACCTGCTGCGCTACATGGTTCAGATACTCACAAAAAACGACATCCGGAAAATCGTGCTGGTGCTGATTCTGATGGCTGTGGGCGGATTCGGCGGTCTGCTGGTCAATGAAGCTCTTGTCTACCAGACCCTGAGCAAGGCCAACCCCTACCTTTCGTATGTCTATATCATCGGCTCGCTGCTGATCTGCGTCGTTTCCGTCATCCTTTTAAAATCGATTGCCCAGGCCCTGATCTCAAAAATCAAGACGCGGGTCGGGTCTGCTGTCCAGGCAGCTATCATGATGAGGATTATTTCCCTGCCGACGGATTTCTTCCGCAGCTGCAGTTCCGGCGAGCTGGCGGGAAAGATTCACAGCGTCAGCAGTTTCTGTGATTCCGCCGCAGATACTTTTATCTTTGCTCTCCCGATGTTTTTCCTGACGCTTCTTTACGACGCCTATCTGCTTTCCGTCAAAAGCAGCATCGGCTGGCTGGTTCTTCTGGAAATGGCCGTCCTGCTTTCCCTGACTGCCATTGTCTATTTTTTCAATAAGAAATACATTGTCCGTAAAATTCAGGCTTCCTCGGTTTCAAGCGGCATGAATCTCGGCATGATCAACGGCATCCAGAAAATCAAGCTGACAGGAGCGGAAAAACGGGCCTTTTCAAAATGGTCCGACACTTACCGGGAAAATGCGGAAATTGCCTATAATCCTCCGCTGATCGTAAAGATTTCGGAAATCATTCCCGTCATCATTCCGCTGTTTTTCATTGTCCTTTATTATTATGTTTTTGCTGCGGAGTATACCTATGTCGGAAATTTCTATACCTATGAACTGGTCTATGATGCCGTCACTGCTGCGTTCATCGTGCTCTTCCGTCAGCTGATGAACTTCGCGGAAAGTTCTGCGGCCTATGAAACCATCAAGCCGGTATTCGAAACGGTGCCGGAAACTTCCGGGAAAAAACGGAACATTACGAAACTGAAAGGAAAAATTGAAATCAGCCACGTTTCCTTCCGGTACAGCAAAGACATGCCCTATCTGTATGAGGATCTGAATCTTCAGATTAAACGCGGACAGTACGTTGCCATCGTCGGAAAATCCGGATGCGGAAAATCCTCCCTGGTCCGGCTGCTGCTGGGATTCGAAAAACCGGAAAAAGGAGCCATTTACTACGACGGCGAAGATCTTTCGGAAATCAGCCTGCCTTCTCTCCGGCGGAGGATCGGCACCGTCATGCAGAATGCAAAACTGTTTACAGGAGACATCTACTACAACATCATCATTTCCGCACCATGGCTTAAAATGCAGGATGCCTGGGACGCGGCTGAAACCGCAGGCATTGCCGACGACATCCGGAAACTGCCCATGGGAATGCAGACACTGATGACCGAGGATCAGAGCGGACTGTCCGGCGGACAGAGGCAGCGGCTTGTCATTGCCCGTGCCATTGCGCAGAAGCCGAATATCCTGATCATGGATGAGGCGACTTCCGCACTGGACAACGTCACGCAGAAAAAGATCGCGGATGCGCTGAGCGCTCTGCACTGCACCCGGATTGTCATCGCGCACCGGCTCTCGACCGTCAGAAACTGCGACCGCATCCTGGTACTGGATCAGGGAAAAATCGCGGAAGACGGGACCTATGAAGAACTGATTGAAAATAAGGGAATTTTTGCCGATCTGGTATCCAGACAGCAGATAGGATTCTGAAATGAAATACATTCTCTCAGATACGATTGCGCTTCGTTCCTGGCAGGGGATACCTCATGCCTACTATGAAAAAAACCAGAAGTTCGCCAAAGGCCTGACCCGCGACGAATTCCTGATGCTGCTTCGCTGCAACGGAAAAATCGAGCTGGAGGAAGATGAAGTCCTGCGCTCCCTTCTGGAAAAGAAACTCTGCCGGCCGGCAGAGGACGGCGATGCACTGACCTCCTGGCAGAGGCTGAAGCTCTGCAGCAATCCTTATTTCCCGCGAATGTTCTGGTCGGTCACGGACCGCTGCGGCTCGAACTGCCGGTACTGCTACAATGCTGCCGGAGCAGAATCACCGGTAAATGAATTCTCATGGGAAGAGTGCCGGAAACTGATTCAGGAGGCGGCAGAATGCGGTGTCCAGACCGTCAAGCTCTCCGGCGGCGAACCGTTCCTGCATCCGCATTTTACGGAGATCCTGCGGGAGATCCGGGCAGCCGGCATGCAGGTTGACCGGATCTACACCTCCGGCGAAAACCTGACGCAGGAAATTCTTGATGAAATAAAAAACACGGAACAGCCTCCTGTCATAAAACTTTCCTTTGACGGACTGGGCTGTCAGGATCGCTGTCACGGCAGAGAAGGCGCGGAAAAAGAAGCGCTTGAAGCTATCCGGCTGTGCATGCAGAACGGAATCCGGGTGCAGGCTGTCATGAATCTGAACAGGACCAACCGGGATGCCCTGCTTCCCACGGCACTGTTTCTTCAGGAACCGGCATTGACACTCTCCAGATCACCCGCACGACCGAATCCCCCCGCTGGAAGATGTGTGCGCTGAACGATTCCCTGGAGCCGGAAGAATACTATGACTGCCTGCTGAGATTTACCTCTGACTATCTGAAAAGCGGGGCAAAGATGCCGGTGGAAATCTGGAAATTCCTGAATCTGGATCCTGAGAAAATCAAAGAAGACCTGAAAAATAAAAGAAAAACAGCTGACGGAAATACAGAACGCAGGGAAACGGACAGCCGGGCTGCGGATGACGGAGAAACCGGTTCAAAATACTTCGAAAGGAATTTTGTCTGTGCGGATAACCGGAATATGATTTCCGTTTCTGCCGACGGCGAACTCTATCCCTGCATCACTATGACGGGACTGTTCCACGAAAAAGGCATTTCCTTCGGAAATGTCAAAAAGAACGGTCTGCAGACATATCTGCAGAGCGGGCCTTATCTGACGGAAGTATGCCGGACCCTCGGCGATTTCAAAAAGAGAATCCGGAATGCGGATCCTGCGGGTATTTCCCTTCCTGCGGCGGCGGATGCCCCGCAATTGCACTTGCACAGACCGGCAGCCTCCGGAACCGAAGTCTGGTCCAGTGCGTCTTTTATAAAAATCAAATCCCGGAAAGAATAAAAAAGATAATTGAAGAAATGAATTTGTAAATACACATCAGAGATGATAAAATTTAAATGTCCGTTTAAATCATGATGTAAAATCAGAATGGAGGGTTCATAATGGAACAAAATGAATTGATTGAAAAACTCACGAATAATACAGAATTTGTAAAAAAAGCTGCCTCCTGCAAAGACGCAGCTTCTCTGGCAGCACTTGCCAAGGAGAGCGGAGTCGAAATTCCCGGGGATCTGGCAGAAAAAATTCTCGGAATGCTCAATCCTGATGACGGCGAACTGAATATTGATGAATTAAAATCAGTTTCCGGAGGCAAATGCTGATCCGGTTCTCAGAATTCTGCAAGGCTGCGCACACTGCGCAGCTTTTTTTTTTACCTCTTCTGTCCGCTGTCTTACGCACCGTCCGTTATTTCACCGGATTATCCGCTATCCTAATATCGAGAATATCATCTACGGGAATCCTGCAGCCGTCTTCCATGACCGCGCATCTTTCAAACTCTTCTATTTTCCTGAGCTTCCCGTGCACCGTCCGGAAAGTGCCTCCTTCTTTCCGTTCATCCGGAATAAAGTAGGTGATCTCCGCTTCCGGTCCGTTTCCGGTCTGTTCCGCAAGTTTTCCAAGAATTTCATTCAGTGCTTCTTTTCTGTCTTCAGCCAGTTCCGGCCTGCTCTCCGTAAGCCTCGCAGTTTCCT
Organism: Lachnospiraceae bacterium; assembly: GCA_022647575.1. Taxonomy (GTDB): domain Bacteria; phylum Bacillota; class Clostridia; order Lachnospirales; family Lachnospiraceae; genus Chordicoccus. The sequence goes on from JALCKY010000003.1 coordinate 330,007, forward strand.
GGACAGCCTCTTCATAGCCGGTCAGGGCTGCAAACGGAGAAAACTGCGCAGCACGGCCGCTGAGCGGCATCTGTGGATGGACGGCAGAAACCGGATGCGGAAGATTCAGGATATCGTCATATTTCCCGCTCATGCCCTGTGCCCTCCGATCTGCTGATTGCGCTGCAGGGAAGTCGCACCTTCCTGAAGATCCATACCCTTGACAATCGCATTCTTTCCGTATTTCTTCTTGATTTCAAGCAGGGCTTTCTGGCGCTTTTTCTCCTTTTCCAGTTCTGCTTCTTCTCCCTCTTTTTTCTCATCAAGCGCTGCATAATCCGTAAATAAATCCAGCTGTTCCGGTTTTCCGGCATCTTCCTTTGCTGCTGCTTCCGCGATGACGTTATTTGCCGTTATCGAGATCCTGCGCACCAGAAGATTCCTGTCCGTGATGCGGTCATACAGTTCTTCCGCCGCATCCATGATTCTTTTCGTCGAGGAAGTCATCCTTCCGGTATTTGCCGTTCCGTGGGCAGACTTCGGCACGGGTCTTCCATAGCGGTCAATCGTGACCGGGCCGTGATATTTCGCTCTTCTTTTCGGATCGGACAGGTTTTCAATGTCATAACCGACATTCATGACAATCTGGTCGGTGACCAGCCCTTTGTCCACCAGATCAAGCGACAGAAGGTCCGCCATTTCCCTGGCGACAAGCTTTGCCTTTTCGAAATCATAGGGCGACTGAAGAACCTGTCCCGAGCCCAGACTGTTCTTCTCCGGCCGGTAGGCCTTGATGTCTGCTATCGTACAAGGTTCCCACCCCCAGGCGTGATCAATCAGCAATTCCGCATTGATGCCGAAAAGCCTGTTCAGGAGATCTTCATTATGGAAATCCCCCGAACCTCCGAGGGAGCAGCGCGCGATATCTCCCATGGTAAAGAACCCGTTCTCCTCCAGTCTGGAGGCATATCCCTTTCCGACCCGCCAGAAATCCGTCAGCGGCCGGTGATCCCAGAGAAGCTTCCGGTAGCTGAATTCATTTAACTCTGCAATGCGGACACCGTTTTTGTCTGCAGGAATATGTTTCGCCTGAATATCCATGGCAATCTTGCTGAGGTACAGATTCGTACCGATTCCGGCCGTCGCAGTGATTCCGGTCTGCCGCAGCACGTCCAGAATCATTTTCATGGCAAGCTCTCTTGGCGACATGGCATACGTCTTCAGATAGTCCGTGACGTCCATGAACACTTCATCGATGGAATAGACATGGATGTCCTCCGGAGCGATATATTTCAGGTAAATATGATAGATATGCGTACTGTATTCCATGTAATAGGCCATCCGCGGCACTGCCGCGATATAGTCAAGCGCCAGTTCAGGAGATTTCGCCAGTTCTTCCGCATTGCAGGAGGACCCGGAAAAAGTATGTCCCGGCGCCTTCCGGAGCCTTTCCGCATTGATCTCCCTGACCTTCTGAACGACTTCAAAAAGACGGGCACGGCCGGGGATTCCGTATGATTTCAGGGACGGGGATACTGCCAGACAGATTGTTTTTTCCGTGCGGCTGACATCCGCCACAACGAGGTTGGTCGTCAGGGGGTCAAAGCCGCGCTCCGTACACTCGACCGAAGCATAAAATGACTTCAGGTCGATTGCGATATAGGTTCTGTCCGTCCTGTCACTTAGCCGTTCCATTTTTCCTCCTGTTCATATTTTACCGCAAAAAAACACTCCCGCAAACTGACTTTGCAGGAGTGTTTCTGCTGCTGCCCGAAACCGGCTTACAGATGTCCGGAAACCCGGACTTTGTTTATGAACCGATCAGCACTTTTTTCCGCCGGAAACAGCACGGAGAGCATCCGATCCCAGTTCTCCTTCTGACTGTTCAAGAACGGAGATAGCTTCCTTTGCCTCATCTTCTGTGATTTCCACGCCCTTTTCTTTTGCAAATGCAATCATTGCTGCCGGGTCTTTGATGGCAGAAGCTGCATCGATAACAGCCGGGTCCTCTGTAAGTTTTTCAATCAGCTCTTCTTTTGACATCGCAATCACTCCCTTCTATAAAAAATTGATATCAAAAGAATAACAGGCAACCAACAACAAATCCGCAACAAAAATTAAATTTTCAAAAGCGTCCGCCCGCAACTGTTTACCCTCTGAGGCACGATATCTTCAGACGTTCATCTGTCTTTCAGTTTCTCCTTCAGGTATTCATACCGTTCCTTTTTCTCAGCCTTCATGAAATGACCCGGTGAATTCCTTTCCTGAATCATTTCCCTGTCATAAACGAGATCTTTCGCCTCATCCCCGAACTGCTCGCTGGTCAGATCAAAAATGCAGCCGTCCGCCTCATTATAGCAGTGGACATTCCCCTCTTTTGTCACCATGCCATATACTTCACCTCCGAAAATATCCTGTGCGAGAAATGCCGTAATGGAGCACTGCCCGAGCGTCTGATTCTCCGGCGTCCAGTCCGCTCTCATTCTGGGTGCACAGGTTTTCGCACACCAGATTTTTGAAAGAGCGTCATACAGATCAAGCGGCGTTTCGATTCCTTTGAAGACAGAATTCTTAGATCTGACTTTCCCTGCCCTGTCACTTCCGTAAAAGTGATAATCCATCCTTCTTTCCTCTTTCTGCCTGATCTGATTCCCGGCTTCTGCATTTTTTGTCCAATATTTTCACCAAATGTTGAAAATGTCTTCATACACTGGACACATTCTCCATTTATTATATATCTTGTAAGATCAATACGAAAACAACTTCATAACCTTTTTCTTTTTCATACTCCTTCCCTTTATAAATCGAGACCGTCCTGCCAGCGGTCTCTTTTTATGCCTGCATTTTCCTGATCTGGCCGGACGGTCAGATATGCTGATGCTTCAGATAATACCGGCAGAAAGTATTCCAGAAATCCTGTATTCCTTTGCTGTTGACAACATTCGCTGCAGAATAATCCATGGCCAGAGTCATGTGTTTCGGATAGGAGGCAATATAGACATTTTCCCAGGATGTCGGTGCAAACTTGGCCTTGGCTGCGTAAAGCGCCTTGAAGTCATAAATCCGGTCCATTTTCTCATAATTAAAATGTTCCAGTTTCTCGAAATTGCTGCATCCGGGAACATTCGTATGCAGCAGCGGAGCAACGCCCAGGCTTCCCCATTGAATGCCTTCTGATTTGAATTTTTCGACAGCATCGCAGAAAATCAGTTCAAGGACTCCGTGGGAAGAACCCGGACGGCGTCTTGTAATGTCGGCAATATAGCCATGCCCGTGCCTGTAGGGATTGAAGACCATAAATCCCTGCATGACATTTTCCCGGTCGACCGTATAGAAATATCGTTTATCCGCAGGATAATCCAGATCAAGACTTCCTACGGCAAACTGCAGCATGCCGGTATGTTTTCTGCTGAGCCAGGCCGCTGTAATTTCCTGAAAATTCTTTTCTATCGAAGGATCTCTTTGTCTTTCAGGACAGTATTCATGAACGGTTAATCCATCTCTCCGGGCCTGATGAACGGACGCTCTGACTTTTGCCGCTTTCTTGCCGCTCATCTGATAAAGAGAAAGATCAAAGACTGCTTCCTCCCCGCTTTTGTATACATAGAAGCCGTTTGCCCTGTAGACATCCAGAAAGTCCTCCATGACAAAAAGAAAGATCAGCCGGTAATGATTCTTTTTGGCGTAAAGCATCAGTTCCTTGAGAAATGAACCTATTTCTTCCGGTGCACATACAGGATCGCCGCAAATGACCATATCCCTTCCCGACATGGCATAGGCAGCAGCTCCTTCTGTCCCGGAAGAAAAGAACCATGATTTATCTTCTTCAAGATCCAGATACGATATGGAATTGACGGCATATTTCCGAAGCAGAAGGAGAACCCTTTCCTTCTCTTTCAGCCTGTCTTCCTGATCCATTTGTCCGCTCAGTGCCTCCTTGCTTCATTGAACACGATCTGCGGCTTTGACTCCCTGTCCGGATAATATCCGGTGTGCGGGAAAAATGCGTTTTTCCCTTCGGAAAGCTTTTCCACCATTTCATAGGTCGTGCGCATCTGCTCCTCGCTCTGCCTGCCCGGTCCGTGTCCGCACCACGCCGTATATTCCCCGGCAAATGAAAGCAGCGTTCTTCCTCCGGAAAGCCACTGCCGAAGCGTCGTGCATCCGGGCAGCTGCATCCACAGCGATTCATTGATATCGTCTCCGGTAAACATCTGCTTTTCCTTCTGGTCCAGAAGGACAATGGAGCCATTCGTATGACCCGGTACATTTTTTACACGGACTGTCCGCTCCCCGAGTTCAAAGGAAAAACTGCTGTCAATCGGGATTGCTTTCGGTTTCTGCGGCTGATGAGGCAGCTTTGTTCCCCTGGGCAGAAGAACAGATGCGGCAAGGCGGGAACTCAGTAAATGATAGACCGGCGCCGTATCGGATCTGTGCACATAATAATGATCAAACCAGCCGATTCCGCCTGCATGATCGCAGTGGGCATGGGTCAGCACCGCTTCAATCGGCAGGTCCGTCAGCTTTTCTGCTTCTTCCTTCAGGCAGCCGACCCCGAGGCCCGTATCGATCAGCAGTGCTTTCTTCTTTCCAACCAGCAGATAGCAGTTGACCGCCCCTGCTTCTTCAATTCGGTAGGTATCGGGTGCAATCTGTTCCGTTTTATAAATTTCCTCCGTCATGCTTTTCTGCCTCCGTTTCATTTTCCTGATGCTCTGCTCTTTCTGCACGTTTCACGGCAAGCTGTTCCCGCATCTCCTTCAGATTATCTCCCCTGAGCCGGTAAAAAAGAAGCGGAATAATACAGAAAATGCAGCCAAGAGAAGGAATAATCGTATACATCGCCCAAATGCCCTGCTTCGCCGCCGTGCTCTGCACCTGCTCCGTCAGAACGCCGCCGATATTCTTCGGCTGTACATAGCCGAACCAGGCAAGCATCAGACCGGTGGCCAGAGACTGAAACGCTGCAATCGCCTTGCCCATGAATGTCTGTACGGCAAACGACATCCCCTCCGCACGCTGGCCGGTTTTCAGTTCCATGGCATCCACACTGTCTGCAATCAGAATGGAAGGCACAATGCTCTGGGGGCCTGTCGTCACGATATACAGGAAAGAAAAAATCACAATCATCGGAAGATTCTGATAGCCGATAAAGTACAGAATCGTAAACGGAATCATATAAACCACCAGAGAACCGACATAGGTCTGCCACGGACCGAATTTTGAAACGATTTTCGGCGTAAAAGCCATCGTCACAAGCGTTGCAGCTGCCATCGGAATCCCGAGGAAAAAGACCCACTGGGCACCGCCCATCAGATAGGTAGCCACATAAATCTGCACGGTTGCCTGAATGGATCTCGGGAACATCAGCAGATTTGTCAGCATCACCAGCATCAGAGGCTTATTTGCAAACAGGTATCGGAAACAGTCCCGGAAGGTCGGTTTCTCATCACTCTGCACGATGCGCTCTTTTGTACCGCTGTAGCAGGTATACATGCAGCAGACCATGATCAGTGCGAAGAAAACTGCAATCGAGAAATAGATCCTCGCATTATCCTTCGCAAGCAGACCGGCTGCACCGCGGTCTTTCAGCAGGGAAAGCAGGGAAATTAAAACCGGAGGAATTGAGGCGCACAGAGATGCCAGAAGCTTTGAATAAGAAATCAGATTGGTCCGTTCTTCTGCCAGCGGACTGAGTACGGAGACAAGACTTGTATAAGGTACATCGCTGATGGTGTAAAAAATACTCCAGACAATATAGGTCACATACATATACACGATTCTGCCCGTCACGGAAAGCTGCGGCGCCGTAAAAAGAAGCGTGCTAGTAATCGCAAGAGGAATGGGGGCAATAAACAGATAGGGGCGCATTTTCCCCCGTTTCGTCCGGGTCCTGTCAATGACAGCTCCCATGGCAAAATCATCCAGGGCATCAAAGAGCCTGGTAATCAGGAACATGACGCCGACGGCACTTGACGGGACAAGCAGAATATCGGTGTAGAACAGCATCAGATATCCGCTGATATACCAGTAAATGATGTTCTCTCCGAAACCGCCGAGCGCATAGGCCCTGTACTCGCGCCGTGCAATGACGCCGCCTTTAACCCGGATCTGACTGTCCCGTTCCTTTATCGTCATGGATACTCCTCTGCCGCAAATGTCCGTAAATAAAATCCATGTCTTCAGTGTATGTTCTTTATTCGTTTATGATTATTTTTTCCAGCTCTCTTTCAGAATTTTCAGGCTGGCCTGCAGTTCCTTTTTCTGCTGTTCATCAAGGGCCTGGAAAAGTTCCGGATTCTCTTTCTGTCCGTCACTTTTTCCGGCATGATGATGCAGATAATGTCCGCATGTTCTCAGAAGGCTGTATAAATCATCCTTCTTTTCATACTCTTTTATTTTCTTCGTGTCTTTTCTTTCTTCCTGCACTTTGTCTTGCTTCTTGTCTTGCTTCTTGTCTTGTTTTTTGCTTTGCTCTTTGCCTTGCTCTTTGCCTGCTTCCGATGCAAAATGTTTCTTTCCCTTGCTGCAACTCAAGCTGTCAATCGGACAATGGTTATGGCATAGCGGACATCTCTGCATTTTCATTCTGCTTTCCTCCGTTTATTCCCGTCTGCCGGGAATCAAGATTCTGTATCCAAAAACTTATCAAGTTCCCTGTCAAGAATCTGTTTGCGTCTGACCTTTGGATTTGAAATGAGGCGGCCGCGGGCCATGACAAGATTTACATTTCGCAGTGCCTGCAGATCTTCCAGGGGATTTTCCCTGCAGACAATCATATCGGCAGACTTTCCGGGTTCAATCGAACCCGTCACATCTCCGAGCCCGGCAAGCTGGGCATTCCGGAGCGTTGCCGTATAGAGCGCGAACTTCTGCGAGACGCCGACGTATTTGCGGAAATTCACAATCTCACGCCAGAAATCATACTGTGAAATCCAGGGGCATCCGACATCATTGCCGAGCGCTACGGGAATCCCGTTTGCAAGAGCAGCCTTGGAGCACTCTACGATCCCGTCAAAAACGATTCTGCCGTTGTACTGCTCTGCTTCCGAAGCATTTGAAACAGAACGGTCAAAAAGAGCATACGGCAGTGCGGGAGAAATGGTCGTTGTTACGAAGGCATGCTTTTTTTTGAAAAGTTCAATGATTTCCTCTGTAGGCCTGGCTCCGTGTTCAATCGAGTCAACACCGTTTTCCAGGGCGGCAAGCAGGCCTTCTGTGGATTCCACATGTGCTGCGACAATGTAGCCGTTCCTGTGCGCTTCATCGCAGGCAGCCCGGATCATTTCCGGGGGCATTTTCAGTTCACCCGGCACGCCCTTTTTCTTGGCATCCATCACACCGCCGGTAATCATCAGCTTGATGAAATCAACACCCTGGCGCTTGCCTTTCTGAACAAGCTGAACTGCCTCATCCGTATTTTTTGCAATGGCAGCAACAGAGCCAGCCATATGTCCGCCGGGAACGCTGATGCCCTCATTGCTGGTAAGGATCCTCGGCCCGATCTGTTTTCCGCTGTATATTTCATCCCTGACTCTGGAATCCAAATCACGCAGACCGCCGACAGTCCGGATCGTCGTCACTCCGCTCATAAGCTCGATACGGGCATACTGCCGCACCAGCATGTGGAAAATTTTCGGCGTGACCGGATTTGAAAACATCCTGTTGACTAAAGCGGTATTGTCACGCTGTTTTTTCTGCGGCTTCCCGTTTCCGGCAAGATGGACATGCATGTTGATCAGGCCGGGCATGATGTACTGTCCTTTCAGATCGATTGGTTCATATCCGGAAATGTCCGTTCCTGCCGCTTTGACTGCTTCAATCCTTTCACCGTCTGTCAGAATCACCCTGCCTTTCTCCGGTGACATATTTTCTGTCCCGTCCAGCATGATTCCGTTAATAAATGCATATTTCTTTGTTTCTTTCATGATTCCTGTACCCTTCTTTCTCCATTCAAGCCGCCACGATCAGTCATGGTTAAGTCCGCATCATTATAGCATAAAGCCGGCATAATTTTATTTTTGTTGCAGATTTACTGCATTTGGTATCATAATAGACTTGTGCTGCCGTGATGATTCACTGCAGCTGCAGCGATTTCAAATTCAACTTATGAGGAGGGTATCATGAAATTAGATGAATTTATGAAAACAAACATGCTGAACAAAGAAGTTCGGGATGCATTTGAAAAGGCAGCGGGTGAGGGCAAGCTGGAAGATTTCTTCAAATCACTTGGCGTCGAAGCAACAAAAGAAGACGCAGAAGCTTTTACAAAACAGCTCGAAAGCCTGAAGCAGGAATTCGGCAAAGATCAGAAATAATTCTGAAATGCATAAAGAAATGCACGGACAGCCACACGGCTCTTCGTGCATTTTTTTAATCTTCTCTATTGATTGCTGCATTTCCCTTCAGTTCCGCCATCCTTGCCTCCAGCCGGGCGAAATCCAGGAATCCTGCCTGCCGGTGATATTCCCGCCCCCTGTAAAAGAGAAGGACTGCCGGTGCGCTGAACACTCCAAGCTGTCCGGCCGCTTCCGGCACTTCTGCAATGTCTGCCCGGACGCACGGAAAATGAAGCTTCGCCGTAAGATTCTGCAGCCGTCCGTTATCCGCATGACATACTCCGCAGTCCGCTGATGTCATAAAGACCAGCAGATATTCTTCATCCCGGATTCTTGTCTGCAGTTCATCGAAGGCTGTGATTCTGTCCATGGCTCTCCTGCTTTCTGTTTCATAAGGTTTTTATTCTTATCCCAGAAGCTCAATTAAATCCCCGTACCCTTCTTTTTCCATGTCTTCAAGGGGAATGAAACGGACCGCTGCGCCGTCGATGCAGTAATGCGTGCCATTCGGCGACTCCGGATCGTCGTAAAAAACATGTCCCAAATGGGAGGCGCCGACACGGCTGCGGACTTCCGTACGCAGCATCCCGAAGGAAGTATCCTCATGCCTGACCAGCACATTTTCATCAATCGGTTTGGAAAATGCCGGCCAGCCGCAGGAACTCCGGTATTTGTCTCCGGACGAAAAAAGCGGCTCGCCGGTCACGATATCGACGTAAATTCCTTTTTTCTCCTCATCCAGGTAGGGATGCGAAAAAGGCGGTTCCGTGCCGGCTTCCTGCGTAACCTGATACTGTTCCGGCGTAAGTTTTTTCCGGATTTCCTCCTCCGGCGGCTTTGAATATTTTGCCGCGTCGATGCGGACCTGCGCAACTTCCTGTATCTTCCTGAGGGAAATGTGGCAGTATCCTCCCGGATTCTTCTCCAGATACTTCTGGTGATATTCCTCCGCCTCGCAGAAGCTCTTCAGCGGTCCGAGCTCCGTAAAAAAGCGCGGCTCCTGATCCCTTTCCGTACGGAAAACCTTCTCGCAGATGCGGGCATCCTCTTCATTTTCATAATAGACGCCGCTCTGGTACTGTTCGCCGAAATCATTGCCCTGCCGGTTTCTCTGCGACGGGTCGATGACCGAAAAGAACGCATACAGCAGGGTTTCGAGACTGACCTTTTCGCGGTCATAGCAGACGCGGACCGCTTCGCGCGCATGCGTCGTTCCGGAGCAGACTTCCCTGTAGGTCAGGTCCGGCTTATTTCCGTTGGCATAGCCCGACGTCACGGAAATGACCCCCGGTATCGAGGACATCAGCTTCTCCATGCCCCAGAAGCAGCCGCCGGCCAGACAGATCACTGAATGATGATTGATTTCCGATTCCATTTTCATCCTCCGATAGAGACAGTTCTTCAGCAAGTCCCGCCTGATTCCGCTTTCAGTTCATTCCGAATTCCCTGCGCAGCGCCTCGTAGCGTGCACGCTCTTTGTCTTTGACCTCTTTGCTCAGGTCATTCATGACATGGTGGCAGACGTCCGCATCCTTCAGCACCTCGTCCATCGGAGAACCAACGGAAGCCTTATCATCATGATGGCAGATCGCGGAACAGATGATGCCCGTCTCCTCTTCGGAAGTCAACTTCATTTCCGTGAGGATCTTCTCCGCCAGCTCCGCGCCCTTGCGTGCATGATCTTCATAGGTGCCGTTTTCATAGGCATACAGATCATGCAGCATCGCAGCCATGGAAGCCAGTTCCGTGCTGAGATGCCGTTTCTCCGAAATCATGGTTGCTGCCAGCGACACTCCGTAAAGGTGCGCCGCTGCCTTGATCCGCTCATCCGGATCCGGCATTTCCTCCAGCCTCTGATTTACGTACTTGCGAAGTTCCTTCAGACGTCCCATCTTTTTTCCTCCGTTTGCTGCCTGTTCATTTGTCCGTCTATACCAATCTGAATCTATTATTAATCAGCACAGGCCGGATCACAAGTAATTTTGCCGTAGTCCTTCTCGGATACCGGTTCGCACCATTCCGTTGAAACCTCCGTGCCTGCCACGCCGACAGCCAGATGCGCCATCCAGCTGTCCGCTGCAGCACCGTGCCAGTGCTTTGCTTCGGCAGGAATGTTGATAACCCTGCCGGGCGTCAGTGCGACCGCTTCTTTTCCTTCTTCCTGATACCAGCCGCGGCCGCCGACGCAGATCAGCATCTGACCCCCGCCGGACTTTGCATGGTGAATATGCCAGTTATTGCGGCATCCCGGCTCAAAGGTTACGTTGTAAATGGGAATCTGCTCGGTCGAGACCGGTGCCAGGTAGCTTTGGCCTGTGAAATACTGTGCGAACGCATCATTTGGTTCCCCGATCGGGAAAAAGATTTCTTTCTGGAACCTGTCCCTGCCGGATAATTCAGATGATGCCTTTCCGGCTGAACCCTGCGTTATGCTCCCGTCCTCATCCCAGACCTCCTTTGCAAGATTGAAAGCAGCCCAGGCCTTCGGCCAGCCCGCATAAAATGCGGTATGCGTAATGACTGCTGCCATTTCTTTCTGTGAAACGCCGTTCTTTTTTGCGTTCATCAGGTGATACTTCAAAGAAGAATCCGTGATTCCGGATGCCATCAGGGCGACCGCTGTGATGATGCAGCGGGTCTTCAGGTCAATATCCCCGTTGTTCCAGTTTTCACCGAATAAAATGTCATCATTGAAATGTGCAAATTCCGGGGCAAATCCGCCAAGTGCCTCTTTGCCTGCTGTCTGTACGATTTTATCTGCCATTGTTCATCCTCCTCTATTTTCCGCTGAAGACCGGGAAGAATGTGAATTCTCCGTAGTCTTTGATCGGTTCAAAATTTCTGAGCACATCCATGTCTTCTTCGACGATCTCAAAATCGACGGCCATATTCTCTTTCATATGTTCCGGATTCACTGTTTTCGGAAGCGGAAGCGTGCCGAGCTGCAGGTCATAGCGGATGCAGAGCTGTGCGGTGCTGACTCCGTATTTTTCCGCCATGGATTTGATTGCTTCATTTTTCAGAATCTCACCGTGTGCAACCGGAGAATACCCTTCAACAAGGATATTTTCTTTCCGGCACCAGTCAATCAGCTTCTGAGGCGTGTTGCTGATATGGACGAGAATCTGATTGACCATCGGCCTGGACATCCCCGCATCGGTAAGGCTTTGGATATCTTCTTCCCTGAAGTTTGCCACGCCGATGGCTTTTAATTTTCCTGCCTTGCAGGCATCTTCCAATGCCCTCCATGCTTCACGGTTCCCCTCCGTATAATTTCCGCCGCGGAAATCATTCCAGGGCTGCGGAGAATGAATCAGCATCAGATCGAAATAATCAAGCCCTGCTTTCATCAGGGACCCGTCAATTGCTTTGACCGCACCGTCATAGTCTTTTATTTCCGCCGCCAGTTTGGTTGTAACAAAAAGTTCCTCTCTGGGAACCGGGGCTGAGCGGACGCCTTCACCGACTCCCCGTTCATTTCCGTAAGCCTCCGCTGTATCAAAATGACGGTAGCCGAGCTTTACGGCTTCGCGGACGGCTTCCGCGGCCTTGTCATCGTCAATAAACCAGGTGCCGAGCCCGAGTTTCGGAATCTCAATTCCGCTGCTGAGAGTAAAATGTTCCTGTGAAATCATAATGAAAATCCTCCTTTGTCTGCAGTTACCGTAAGATGCACGGTCTCCGGCAGGTTTCTGACTGCATCCAAATCATCAAAATGTCCGATGATCATCATCCGACGGTCATCTTCTGATTTTTCCTGCCCGCCGTAAAGCAGCGCAAACCATCCGTCTGACAGCAGGATGTCTCCGTTCTTCCATCCGACGGCGGCTTCTGACGGATCGAACCTGCCTCTTGCTGCCGTACCGCAGTAATCGGTGCCGGAATCACGGCATGAAATCTGAAACGGCAGTCTTTTTTCAAATTCTTTTGCTGCCACTGTGTCATTCAGCATGGCGGAAATGCTGCATTCTCCGGCTGTAATTCTGATCCTCGTCATTGATATTCTCCTGTCCGTTTGCTATAATGTCCACGTGTGGTATTATTATAGCCAGAGTATAAACGCGGCCCGGAACACAATCAATTGCCACTGATGCGGACTGTGTGGCATTGCCTCACTTCCCGGCGAAGTGGATATTCAGGAGGTGTTCTCCTTGGAAAATGCGCTGAAAGAAAATCCCCGTACGGCAAGAACACTGAAGTCCATACAGGATGCCTTTAAAACGCTGCTGGTCAATGGGAAGCCGGAAGATCTCAATGTCAAGAAAATCTCTGAGACGGCCGGCATCCATCGCAAAACCTTCTACCTGCACTATACCTGCATAGAAGCACTCTATGAAGACATGATTCAGAATGTCATTTCCGATTATGCAAAAGAAGTCGAAAAACTTTCCATTCCTTATGATTACTACGACCTGACCCGCGTGATGTTTGAATTTTATACGGCAGATCCATTTCGCGAGAAGCTGATCACTGACCCCAAATATCAGGACTTCTCCCTGAAAATCATGGCCAGGAATCTGCAGCACAACCGGAAAGAATACAATCCGTTTGCCCGGTATTCTGCTGATGAACAGATGATCATTAACAACTTCCTTGCAGGCGCATCGACCGATATTTTCCGCGTCTGGATCGGCAGCCGGAAAAAAGTGCCGATGGATGACGTCATCAAACTGACAGGCCAGCTGCTGGAAAACGGTGCTTCCTCCATACGGGAAACACAGGATAATAACAGGAAGAAGCCATTATGATAAAAAACATTCATCTTCAAAAGAACAGGCACTGGTTAAAAAAATTCATTGCTTCCCTTCTCGTCTTTGCCCTGCTTGCTGCACTTTTCCCGGCATATCCGGTCGGCGCGGCAGACAGGGAAAACCAGACTGTCAGAATCGGCTATTATTATGACAGCGATTATTTCTATAAAAATGATCAGGGAGATTACTGCGGCTACAACGTCGAGTATTTCTATGAAATCTCCAAATATACGAACTGGCAGTATCAGTATGTCGATTTCAGCAGTTTTGAAGATGCTTATGCAGCCCTCGAAAAGGGAGAGATCGATCTTCTGCCTTCTCTTTTCTATACCGAAGAAAGAGCAAATACACTGCTGCTTTCCGATTACGACATGGGATCCGTCTATGTGACGATCATTGTGCCGCAGAAGAACACCTCCATTGCCTACAATGACTATGCCGCACTGGAAGGCAAAAAAGTCGGCATTCTTTCGGATTCTGTCGACGGTGAGAAATACCGCGGATGGGCGGAAGAACAGGGGCTTCATACAGAAATCATTTCCATGTCCACAACGGAAGAACTGCTGAAAGCCCTGGACGAGGGAAGCCTGGATGCAGTTGCCATTTCCTATCTTGGCTCCAGCAGCACTTACCGGATCATCAAGGAATTCTCCCCGATGAAAATGTACATCGGCATGCCCAAAGACCATACCGCGCTGATGAAGGAACTCAACAGCGCCCTGGAAGAGATTACTATTGAAACACCTGATTTTGCAAATGATCTTTACAGCAGATACTATATCGCCAATCAGCAGCAGGCACCGGTATTTACCGCGGACGAACAGAATTACATCGCTGGCAGCAAAACTCTGTCGGTCGCCGTTCTGAACAGCAACGCGCCTTTTTCCTACTCTGACAAAAACGGCAGCATGACAGGGGCAACCATCGATTATTTCAGCAGGATATCTGAGCTGTCCGGACTTCAATTTTCGTTCAAAGGCTATGATACCCAGGACGAAATCATTTCGGCCGTAAAAAACGGGGAGGCTGACATTGCCGGGGCTGCCGTCTATGATGCCGTGGATGCAACAGCCAACAATATCCTGCTGACGAATTCCTACATCAGCATGGCGCTGACACAGGTAACATTAAAGGGAAATGACCAGATTCGTACGATGGCCGTTCCTTCCTATCTGACCTCCGTTATCCAAAACAATTTTAAAGATGCAGACATGACCGTCAGGACCTACCCGACGGCGACAGAATGCATGAAAGCACTTACAAACGGCAGTGTCGAAGGCGCGGTGCTGAACACCTATTCCGCAAACTGCTATATGAACAACAGCCGTGCCGGAGAGTACAATGTCACCGCTCTGAACGGACTGTCTTACCGTCTGGCAGCCGGGCTTTCCGCTTCGTCCGACCGGACTTTGCTGTCTGTCCTGAACCGCTGCATCCGGTATTCCAATGTGACGACAATGAACCAGCTGATCGTCAAATATTCACAGGCAGACACGTCTTCTTTTCAGGCAACCCTGAACCGTATTCCTGTTGCACTGCTGTATATTTTCGCCGCAGCCATGTGCTGCTTCGTCATTATCCTGATTGTTCTTCTCCTGACAATCCGGCGCCGCCAAAAAGAAAAGGAAACGCTTTCCAAACAGCAGGCTGCCGTCACCTACCGTTCCATGGAACTGGCTGCTGCAGAAAAGTTCAGCGCAGAAAGCAATCAGTTCTTTTCCAATGTCAGCCATGACATGCGCACTCCTCTGAATGCGGTCATCGGGTTTGCCGGCCTGGCGGAAAAAGAGAACAGCATCGAAAAGAAAAATGAATATCTTTCAAAAATTGAATCCTCCGGGAAGCTGCTGCTGGACCTGATCAATGATACACTCACCATTTCAAAAACCCGCAATCATAATTTTGAACTCCATCCGGAACCGGTCAGGTCGCGGGAACTGTTTGACTCCATCATTGCCCCCATCCACGCAGCTGCCTCAAAGAAGAATATCACCTTCACGGTCGACAGCGACAGCGCCGCGGACCGCGTCATTCTTGCGGACCGCCTGAATGTTCAGAAAATTTTCCTGAACCTGCTTTCCAATGCCGTCAAATATACCCCGGAGGGCGGTCATGTCCGCCTCCGTATTTATAATGAGCCTTCTGCCGACGGGAGTCCGGATTCCCTTTTTACCGTAAGCGATGACGGAATCGGCATTTCGCCTGAATTCCTTCCGCATATCTATGAACCCTTCTCGCAGGAGAAACGGCATGGCTATGAGTCGGTGGGAACCGGACTCGGGCTTTCCATTGTCAAAGAGATGGTGGAAAAGATGGGCGGGTCCATCGATGTGAAGAGCGAACCCGGAAAAGGGACGACTTTTACGGTCCGGCTGCATTTCGAAGAAGCTGAAAAGGCTGCCTCATTTGCCGCAAAGAATATAAATCCCAGCGTCAATCTTCAGGGAAGAAAAGTTCTGGTCTGTGAAGACAATGCCCTTAACCGCGAAATTGCCATGGCTCTGCTGAAGAAAAAAGACATGGACGTGGTCTGCGCCGAAGACGGGCAGGCCGGTGTCAATGTGTTTGCCGAAAGTGCAGAAAATGAATATGACGCAATCCTGATGGATATCCGCATGCCGGTCATGGACGGGATCGAAGCGACCAAAGCCATCCGCCGTCTTGAACGGCCGGATGCCGAAACCATTCCGATCATAGCGATGACTGCCGATGCTTATGAGGATGATGTGAAAAGATGCCTGGATGCCGGCATGAACGGACATATGGCAAAGCCAATCGATCCGGATACTCTGTACCGGACCCTGGCGGAAGCTGTCAGCTGAATTTTTTCACCGGATGTTAAAAATGATTTCTTATCTTTTTTCCGCATTCGGATGATAATACTGCCCGTGCCGTTTTGTCCTGCCGTCCCCGTACTGAATAGCAAATCCCGGACAGCGGTGCAGACAGCCGAGACAGAGATCGCAGCGCTTTTTCACCCAGACGGGTTTTCCGTTCCGCATTTCAATTGCCTGCGCCGGACATTTCCTCGCACACAGGCCGCAGCCGATGCAGGTGTCTTCCACATAAAAATTCTTCGTTCTGCATGCGATGTTCAGAAGGGGATCCGTAAGGAATCTGAAAACGTAGGGAATTCTGAGCTTCGTATGATTCCCTTTTTCCTGCGCCTTGATGCGGGAAATGATGCCCTCCATCTCATGATCCGCCTTCTGATTCTGCCGCGCCACTTTTACCGGATCGCTTAAGTCAAAAAAAGGCGTCCAGCTGTCCGGCATTTTCAGGCTGAAGGAAGCATCCAGAATACAGCCATGCTTCTTCAGGAGTTTCCGGGCATGCTCGCCGCAGCAGCCCGGCGTCGTTCCGTAGGTGGCCACAAGGAATGTATAATGCTTTTCACTGTCCGGGAGTCGAAGCGCGGAGAGAAATTCCCGCGTCGGTACCGGAAGTTCCCAGAAGTAAGTCGGCGTAACGATGCCGAAGGCTTCCCCTTCAGAAAGAGAAAGATCCGTGCCGGCTTCCGCAATCGACACAGCCTGATCGCCAAGTGCCGCCGCAATGCGCCCGGCGGCATATTCACAGTTTCCGGTAGCTGAAAAATAACAGATCATCTTACAGGTCCTTGATTCTCATGCTGTCAAATTCTTCGTTTTCTTTCTTATGATCTTCTCCATGCCCGTCAGCATGTTTGTTCTCTTCCCGCTCTTTCGAAGCAGCGAAATAAATCAGCAGCAGAACAATGGTCGGAATGTTCAGAAGAAGGAACGTCACGATATAGCCGACGACGTCCGCCGCGCTTCCATTCATGAAAAGATAAAGGAAAAGGATGGAAAGCAGGAGGGTCAGTCCCGGAAGGACAAACCCGGTATATTTCCCGCCTTTCTTCACGATCCAGATTTCAAGGGCAACAGCAGCTGCCGCCAGGACAACCACCAGAAAAATCAATGAAGTGAACATGATTACTTTTCCTCCTTATGCATATTGCGATATTCGCCTACCAGCTGTTTTGCCGCGTCAAAGGTTATCTCATTCTTCAGGGCAAGGTTTTTGATCAGGGTGATGTAAGGATCTTCCTCTGTCTTCTCTCCGATTTCAATCTTCTGAATGAGCCGGTCAAGCCGGAGCCTCACGGTCGGATAGGTCACTTTATACTGTTCTGCCATTTCCTTCAGCGATCCGGAGGCAAGAACGAATTTTCGTATAAAGACAAGATCTTCATCATCCAGATTTTTCATCCAGAGCGGAATATTTGTTATATCCATTTTGCATTCCTTTCTTCTTTAATATAGTTAATGTAACATTTAACTATATTAAAGTCAATGAACAATCTACATTTATTTTTATTTTCCTGATTGATTAATGTCCCGATGTAAATGCGCATGACATTGTCCCGGCAGGTTACGCCGTGAAGAACGAGGGCGATATCGGAGCCGGTCTTCTCCCGGAACATATCGGCCATCATTTCAGAAGTTTCGAGCACAGTATGATATCACCCGGAAAGTAACCCTGCAATTAGGATAATGATCCGCTCAGAACAGATCCAGCGAAGCATTCAGGTATATCTTTTCCCTGACCTGCAGCTGATATTCCGGCCTTGTCATGTAATACAGAAGAAACTCCAGAATCAGCGCGCTTCCAAGGCTCCGCCCTTCAATCTTGAAGTTGGAAAAGCCCATCGGCATATACACTTTCTGAATATCTTCCGTGCTGATGAACCCCGGATTCTGCATGGCCTTTGAAAAGACATAGCCTTCACCCGCATCCGGAGAAGTGCACCGGTAATCCGGGCAGTCATCCCCCAGTGCTTTCCTGCTTACATTTTCATAACATGCCTTCCGGTCGATGCAGCCGAACCGGCAGCATTCGTTGCAGAGAAATTCCGTTTTGTCTTTTTTTACATCCGGCAGGGAATTCCATTGCTCAAATTTTTTGTTCAGACGGAAATCCGGCACCACGAAGCGGAATTCCTCCCGGTCCAGTTCTGCCGACAGCAGTCTCCAGTCGGTAATGACCTTTGTGGTGGAAGAAACGAAATAAAACCGGGGGTAATGTTCACGGATATATTTAAGAAGCAGGTCCGAATAAAGAATGATTCCGTTCTCAGTCCTGCCGCTGTTCTGAAACAGGGCACAAAGCTCATTGCATTTTCTGTCCGAAAGATTTTCCGACCGCAGAAGAGAATTGCTGAAAGTCAGCCTTGATGAAACACCGTATTCCCGCATCAGCGCCGATACTTCTTCGGCATCATTATCTCCGAATCCGATGCGTCCTCCGCCCCACAGGCATTCAGCCGGTGCTCCGTAAATGGACCCGATGTCGCACCAGTCGTAAAAAAATTCCCTGTGCCCGAAAAACAGGGGCAGGAAAATCTTATACAGATCATAAAATTCAAATAATCCAGGAAGATGAAAATGGGCTGTTCTTTTCTGCATGACGGGCCGCCTTCGATTCATTTTTCCGAAGCTTCATCTATCCGAATTATAGCACACTCAAAGGTTTCTTATCGCAAATAACGGTCAGCATTCTTGACAGAAATCCGGAATCGGACTATTGTTTAAAAGTCCGATTTCGGATTTTGAATCCTGCAGAAGGAGAAACCAAGATGAAGAAAGAGATAACGGATCAGATTGCCGAACTTGGCCGCCTGTACAAGGAACAGGACAATATCTATCGAAATGCCGCCGTGCAGGCCGGCGTGTCGGATTCCATGCATTGGATCTTGTATGTCATATGCGGTTCAAAAGAATCTATAACGCAGAACAAGCTGGCGGACGAATGGTTTTACCCGAAACAGACCATTAATTCCGCAGTTCAGCAGCTTTTGAAACTGGGACTGATCGAACTTACCAAAATTCAGGGAAAGCGCAATGAAAAGACCGTTTCGCTCACAGATGAAGGGGAAAAATTCTGCAGAAGATATATCTATCCGCTGATCAAAGCCGAAAAAGAAGCATTTCTTCAGCTGAGCGACCGTGAACGTGAATCCTTCCTTCGGATATTCAGACGTCAGAATGACTATATCAGGGATCATGTGCAGCAATTATAAAACGATGCCAAAAGGTTGTCATGAAAATAAAACTTTCCGACCATTTTACCTATAAAAAACTTTTGAAGTTTACTCTGCCGTCTGTCATGATGATGGTATTTACATCCATCTACGGCGTTGTGGACGGCTACTTTGTATCCAACTTTGCAGGAAAAACACCATTTGCCGCCATGAATCTGATCATGCCTTTTCTGATGATACTCGGAGGCATGGGTTTTATGCTCGGGAGCGGCGGCAGTGCTCTCGTAGCCGCCATGCTCGGCAAGAAAAAAGAAAAACTTGCAAATCAGTATTTTTCCATGGTCATAGAATTTACGATTATTCTCGGTTTGATACTCACGGTATTCAGCCAGCTTTTCCTGAGAAGTATCGCACTTGCTTTCGGCGCTTCCGCCCAGATGCTTCCTTATTGCCTTGAGTACGGAAGAATCTGGCTGGCGTTCATTACAGCCTTTATGCTGCAGAATCTTTTCCAAAGTCTTCTGATCACGGCGGGGAAACCTCAGATGGGCTTCTTTGTCACTGTGGGCGCCGGCGTTGCCAATATGTTCCTGGATTATTTTTTTGTGGGTATATTAAAGTACGGAGTAGGCGGAGCTGCCGCTGCCACTGTGATCAGCCAGTGCGTGGGAGCTTTCGTGCCTCTTATCTATTTCATTTTTTCAAAGAACAGCATTTTGACTTTCAAGCCGGTCAGACCGGAAATGAAGCCGATTCTGAAAATCTGCGGCAATGGCTCCTCTGAAATGATGAGCAACATTTCATCTTCCGTCGTAAGTATTGTTTACAACAGCCAGCTCCTGAAGTATGCAGGCGAAAACGGAGTTGCCGCTTACGGCGTAATGATGTATGTGAATTTCATTTATATCGCTGTTTTTGTCGGATATTCAGTCGGAGCAGCACCGGTTGTAAGCTACCATTACGGAGCGGGAAATACGGCAGAACTTAAAAACATGCGCAGGAAAAGCACTTTCCTGATGTTTGCCGGAGGTGCTGCCATGTCGCTGCTGGCTCAGTTTTTAGCCCATCCGCTTGCCGTACTTTACGTTGGCTATGATGCTGAACTTATGCAGATGACAGAAAAGGCATTTCATATATTTGCATTTGCCTTTATTTTAAGCGGTATAAATATCTATACATCATCATTCTTTACAGCGCTGAATAACGGAGCTGTATCGGCTGCGATTTCATTTCTGCGCACACTGGTATTTGAGCTGCTGTCCGTACTGCTGCTTCCGATTCTACTCGGGACAGATGGAATCTGGGGATCTGTCGGTGTTGCCGAGGTCATGGCCTTTATCATTTCCATGATATTTCTTGTCAAAAACAAGGCGAAATATAATTACTGACCATTCAGGCATAAAAAAAGAGCCTGTCCGGATTCCGGTTTTCAGAATCCCGAACAGGCTCTCTCTGTCTCAGCTGCGTCCCATATGTCCGCCGCCCATGCCTCCGTTCGTGCCTCCGCCCATCGTACCGGCGGTTGTCGCATTCCCGCTGTCGTCGACCGTTGTAACGGTTCCCGAAAGAGTGACTGTGCAGAGCTGCGTATCATTGGAATAAACGGTATAGGTTTCTCCTTCTTTCAGGTTATCCCCTGCATAGACGAAGCTGTCATACTGTTTGGCTGCCGTCTGGGTGAAAACAGTATTTCCGGAAGAATCCTTGACGGTGATGACGGTTCCCGCTTCCTGCGATGAGGAGTAAACCACCGTCAGGCACTTCACGGTCGAATCATCGGAAACTGCCTGCAGCATTCCGGAGGATCCGATTGCCAGGACCGAGCCGCCTGTCATCTTGTATTCCGTGCCATAGTCCAGTGCTCCGTTTCCGTCGTCCGTCGGTCCGTCCACGACGATATCTCCGCCTGTCTGCGTAATGGTACTGTTGGCATCGAGTCCGTCGCCTCCGGCATTCACGTAAATCGTGCCTCCGTTAATCACCAGGTATCCGGTTGAATCACTTTGCATGCCGCCCGCCATGCCGCCGCCCATAGTTTTGGTCTGTGCAGACGTGCTGCTGCCGGATGTGTCTGCCGTGCTGTCTGTCGTTCCGGCTGCCGTGCTGTCCGTCGTTCCGGCTGCCGTGCTGTCCGTTGATGCATCGCCGCCGGCTGCGTTGATACCGTCGTCAGAAGCCGTCGCGGAAATATTGCCGCCGTTGATCGTGATCAGTGCGCTCTCCAGCCCTTCATAACTCTTGGCTACGGTAATGTCGCCGTCGTTGACTGTCAGGGTTTCATCTGCATGAATTCCGTCGTCACCGGAGCTGATGCTGAAAGTGCCGCCATTGATGACGATGGCATAATTGCTGTGGATGGAATCGTCCACGGTGTCCATTGTAAAGGACCCGCCGTCAATCGTAATGGTTCCGTTTGCCTTGATGCCTTTTCCTGCTGCCGCTGCGGTATCCGTATCCGTGTCGGTATCTTCCGTGCCGGAGGCGGCTGCTGACGAAGATGTTCCGGCTGCTGTTTCAAGCAGCGCTGAACTCTGCGTATCCGTCGTGCTTCCCGAATCTGCCTGGGAAGACTGGTTCATCTGCGGTCCCGGGCCGCCGGCGAAGGTTCCTGTTCCGAAGCCGCCCTGCGAATTATTTCCGCCCTGCGAGCTGCCGCTGTTCTGCGAGCTGCCGCTTCCGGACGTATCTCCGGTACCCGGCGTTGTTCCGCCGTCCGGCTTGTTTCCTCCGAAGGAGCCTCCGCCCATCTGATCGGTATGTCCGGATGCATTGGCGGACCCGCCGCCGGTCGTGATGTCATATGTCCCGTCCGCAATATAGATGCCTGTTTCTGCCTGGAACGCCTCGTCGCCCGAAGCGATCGTAAAGGTCCCGTTTTCAATATAGGTATATCCGAGCGTCGTGTCCTCATCATTTGTCGACTTGAATGCATCGCCGCCGCAGGTCACGCTGAACGTACCGTCCTTGATCTCCAGCCGGTCTTTTCCGATGAAGCCGTCGTCTGCGGCCGTCACCGTGTATGTCCCGCTGACGATCCGGAGATCGTCCTTGCTGCAGACTGCATCCTTATAATTTGCATTGACCGTCAGGCTGCCGTCGCCGTTGAATACCAGATCAGTCTTGCTGTAAATAACCGCTGTCTGGTCTTCATCCGCATAACTCGTTCCGTCGGTCAGCGTATTTTCCGTTCCCTTCTCCAGGGAAATGACCAGCTTGTCGGCTGTCACCGAGCTGATGACCGGCCCATCCGAATTCGTGATCGTGACGCCGTTCAGGACGATGCGTACCTTTGAAGTATCCGTTGCCTTAACGGTAATGGAGCCTTCATCGATCGTTCCGGAAAATACATAAGTCCCGGGCTGCGTAATCGTCACATCGCATCCGCTGTACGTGACGCCCGTACCGCTTACGGAAACGGAGCTTCCGTTGCCGGCAATCGAAGTATAGGTTCCGGACGACCAGTCCGTATACTCATCGCTGTCCTTGAAGTTCGACATATCGGAGGTCACTTCCAGCGTGGACACCGATCCCGTTTCATCGCCGTCCGCGGCAATCGTCGTGCCGGAGACCGTCGAAGAAGTGCTTGCCGATGAAGCATTTCCCGCCGTTCCCGTACAGGCGGTCATCAGGATCATCGACGCCGTCAGCGTTCCCGCCATAAGGACCCTTCCGTATTTTTTTATCATGGTCTGACTCCTTTGATTTCTTTATGACTCCAGGCTGTCTTTTAAAGCTCCAGACTGTTTTCGGATATCCTTGAGCAGGAAATGGAAAGATTGCCGTTCCTTGTGCGGATCTCATCGATCATCGCTTTTTCCAGCTGCGGATTCTTCAGGGCAATGCTGTAGTCCAGTTCATACATGCTGCCCAGATTCACGGTCTTTGCCTTGTCGAGTTTTGCCGTTGAGGTGTATTTTTCGAAAATGTCATTGAAAAGCCCCGTATAGTCCAGGTTCTCCGGAATCGTGATCTTCAGGTGCTTCTCTCCGTCGTTCTTCTCGCCGAATTTTGTCTTGTTGAGAATCACGAAGATGAGGGAAATGACGACAGTGATGATCGCTGCGAATAAGATCTGACCCATCCCGCAGGCAAGGCCGACGGCCATGGCGAAGAAGATTCCGGTAATTTCCTTGGAAGTTCCCGGCACGGAACGGAAACGGACGAGACTGAAGGTCCCGAGTACGGCAACCGCTGTTCCGAGGCTTCCGCTCGTCATCAGGATGACGGCCATGACCAGAACCGGCAGGAGCGCCATGGTGACGACGAAATTCTTGGTGTATTTCTCCGAACTGTACATATAGACGAGAGAAATGATGATTCCCAGTACCAGCGCTGCTCCGATGCAGTACGCTGCGCTTGTGAGGGACAAGGTCCCTGAAGCGGTATCTAGAATACTTGTGAACATACAGCACGCCCCCTTTCACTGTGCGGTTCCGTAAAAACTTTTTCCATTGCCTTCTTTTCAAATCCCTGTGCGGCGAAAAGATTTCCCGTCATGGACGGTTCATGCGTGATGCTGTAGATCTTTCCGTATTTGGAAAATGAAACCGGGAAAATCTCATATTCGGAAAACAGTCTGGCAAGCCAGATTGGCATCGCGTGTCCCACCTTGATTTCCAGCAGATAGTCTCCGTCCGGATCGATCAGCTTTCCGTAATCGCCGTGTTCCAGATAAAGATCCTTTTCGCGGAAACGGATATTCCGGTCGATCGTCATCCTCATTTCCGGATCTTCCTTTCCGAAAAAGGCTTCCCGGTCGTAGCACAGGACCATGGCCGGCACCGGTCTGTAGAAGTCCAGGAAGTATTTGATCTCCCGGTTGATCTGCGTGTCGTCCCCGGCTTCCGCTCCCTCGTTCAGGAATGCTTCCGCATCCCGGAGAGTCATATCCGTGCGGCGCTTATAAACGATTCCGTCGTATTTCTTCTTCAGCTCGATAAATACGCGGGAGTCTTTGTCCGGAACACCGTAGCTGCGGAGACGGAGCTTTTCCTTGTATCTCGGTTTTTCCAGCGAGCGGCTGACCAGGTCGTAATGTTCCGTGTCGTAGTAAATGTTGCAGATGGTCGAAAGCCCATATTCATCCAGCTGCATGTAGCCTTCCATTTCTCTGCGGAACGCTTCGTATTTCATTTTCGGAATCATGTATTTGGCTTCGATTCTCTGAAAAACAAAATTGGTTTTATCGGACATATCGCTCGCCTTCCTTTCCCTGCAGATTCGGTATTTCCCTGTTTGAATGTAAAATCATTGTAAAAAAAATTTGTGTTTTCAAAACGCTCAAACTGTGAGAAATTTGTGTTTTCGGAAACCGCCGTACACCCCGGTCAGAAGGTAAAAAGAATCACTGCAGGGAGTGCCGTTTGAATCTGTTCATTTGCCTCGGAAGAGGCTATAATTTTCTTCATGAAACGGGAAAGGAACGAAAACATGTCAGATAAAAAGCAGATTCTCTTTCTGGATCTGGACGATACACTCTTGACGACAGACAAGAAAATCACTCCGGGAAATAAGGCAGCCATCGCCGCCGCCCTGAAAGCAGGCCGCAAAATCGTGATCTGCACGGGACGGCCTCTCTGCGGCACAGGTCATATCATCGAAGAACTGAATCTTCAGCAGGACGGCTGCTACGCCATTTCCTTCAACGGCGCGCAGATCACGGACTGCTTCCGGAACCGGACCATCAAAATTGATACGCTGCCGATGGACCATGTCCGCTATCTTTTTGCCGAAGCAGACAAAGAAAAGATTCATGCGCAGACTTACGATTCGCATTATCTGCTCTGCCGCAGTAAAGACGAGGAAACGGTCTATTATGCAGCCCGTACGCTGGCGCCGCTGAAGCTGATTCCGGAACTGCCGGACGGCATGACGGAAGAGCCGGCGAAAATGCTTCTCGCCGACCTGCACAGTCATCAGAAACTGGAAGACTTCCGGGCCCGCCATGCCGAATGGGCACGCGGAAAAGTCTCGCTTGTCTTTTCAAGCGAGTTCTATCTGGAAATAGTGAAAGAGGGGGTTTCAAAAGGTTCCGCAATCCGGTATCTGTGCGATTATCTGCAGATTCCGGCCAGTGAAACGGTCGGCGCAGGCGATTCGGAAAATGACATCGCCATGCTGAAGGCCTGTTCGACAGGCTGTGCCATGGCCAACGCAACGGAAGCCTGCAAAGCTGCAGCGGATTACGTCACGAAGCTGGACTGCAACCACGACGGAACGGCGGAAATCATCGAAAAATTCCTGCTGTAGACGGGTCGTTTGCGGAAACCGGCGACGCAGATTCCGGAATCTGCTTCCTGCAGCATGTCAGCGGGACATGTCAGCCGGTAATCATGAAAAAGGGGCATCTGCCCGGCAGTTTTCAGAAGTATCCGCAGGTACCGCAGTTGCAGCACAGGTTCAGGGCGCAGATGGAAAGACACCAGGTCGGGTCGATGTTCGTTCCCGTGCCTCCGTAAGTCTCGCCGCGCTGCTGATACCACTGGCCGCCGTTCTGCAGCTGCTGCAGCAGACGGGCATATTCCGTATTTCCCGGATCCATGTCCGTTGCCTTCTTGGCATCCTGCATGGCCGTCATGTTATTGCCGGTGCCCTGATTGGCAAGTGCGCTGTAATAATACCAGCGGGCATTTCTCTGATCGGCCGACGTTCCGCCCAGCGCATTCAGAGCCTGCTGATAATAGCCGTTGTTGATGTAGTTGCGGGCTGCCTGCATTTCACTCGTCTCATCCGCTGCCTGGCTGGCCCTCTGCTGCTCCGAATATCTCTGCCACTGGTTGAAGAAGTCACCGAAGCCGCCTGAGTATCCGCCGTAGTCCGCATAGCCGCGGCCTCCGGAGGAGCTGCCCTGGCCTGAAGATGCAGACTGGCCGTACGGACTTCCGTAAGGGCTCGTGCCTTTTTCCTTGGCATCGACAATCTGCCGGTATGCTTCCTGAACTTCCTTGAATTTTTCTTCAGCTGCTTCCGGATCATCCGGATTATCGTCCGGATGGTATTTCTTGCTGAGCTGACGGTAGGCTTTCTTTATTTCATCATCGGATGCAGACGAAGGCACGCCGAGCACTTTATAGGGATCAGCGACCATCGGATTCTCCTTTTTTCTCGTCGCGCTTCTTACGAGCCAGCGCGTATTTTGTCCAGACTCCGGAATAAAGAATATTGCGGAGAATTTCCACGTCCTGTACGATCGGAAGCTTTTCAAATTCCTTTGCGCAGTCCGCCATCATCATCGTGAGGGTATTTTCCACCGTCGCGTCAAAATCCTTTCGGTCCATGATCGGTTTCCATGGGTTGTAGTCCTTTTTCTTCAGATCCTTGTCCAGATCCTCAAAGGCATCCAGAAGGTAAATGAATTTGCCCAGGTACAGACCCATTTTCCGCAGTTCGTTCGACCAGTCGCCCTCTTTGTAGACAAAAAGTTCGCCGAGCATCGTGCCGGTCAGGCCGGAAACCTTGTCGAGATCATATTCTCCCGTCGCCTCGTAGCCGTTGAGCTGGTGAATGCAGGTGCGGACGGCGCGGCTCTGTCTGGGCCATTTCACATCGATTCCGACGATATCCTTCATCAGGGACCGTGCGAAGCCTCTCGACTTCATGTCCTTTTCATCTTTCCAATTATCGAGCAGCTTGAAATAAGTCAGCAGAAGGCCCATGTCGGCCGTATAATCCGTCAGCTCATTGAAGACCATTTCGTGCTTCTGGAGAGGATGGAGCATGCAGCTCCGCTTCTCATAAGTCAGCGGCGTTTCATACAGGCCGTTCAGGAGAATATCCAGAAAAACCATATCATAGGAAAGCGTGACCTGTCCTTTTTTTCCGTGGCGCAGCTGGAGCGAACGGCAGAGACCACAGTAGTAGCTGTGGTAGCGGTTGTAGTCCTTGATCTTCAGTTCATCCTTGTTGACGGTCACATACCCAAACAAAAGTATTTCTCCAATCAGGTTGTTTTATCAAATTCCGCACGGCATTTCGGGCAGGTAATGCGGATATGGCCTTTGCCTTTCGGCACGCGGACCTGCTGGCCGCATTTCGGGCAGCGATAGAAACGGTAATTCTTCCGCTGTGCAAAATGCGATTTCTTTACCGCAAAAAAGTTCGTGGCTTTGCCTTTTATCTGAAGGTATTTTTCATTTTCCCGGTAGCGGGCCTGTATGTTTCTGGAGAAGATCCGGAAGAGCGAATAAAACAGAAGCGCCCAGGCGACTGCCATGACCGGCACGTAAACCACTGTCCGTCCGAGGAACATGGAAACCACCAGAAGCACAAGCGTAACAATCGACAGAAACCGGCTGAACTGGTCGCCGCCGTAGCGTCCTGCCATGAATCTCATGAATTTATCTTTCATAAATAACCTCTGTCTCTCTTAAATAACTTCTGTCTCTCATTATGCACTACGGAGTTAATGATAACGCCTGCAAAATGGATTGACAAGAAACGCGCGGCATATTTATGAAAGTTTTTAGATTTCCAGATTCTTTTTGATTCAGTATTCCCGGATTTCCTTCCCTGTCCACTCCGTAACGAGAAGACGGGCCATCGTCAGGTCTTCGAACATGGGCCTGCTGTACGTCCGGATCTGCTTTCTGCCGTAATGTCCGAGCAGCGCATTCAGTGCATGGACGCAGTCCTCTTCCCCGGTCAGGAATTCAACCTTTCCGAAGCCGGTCACGGACTGGTAGATCAGATGGCAGTGGAACGTTTTCGCCTCCGCCTCCTGATACCAGTTTGCCTCGAAACCGGCAACCGGATTCATTTCCAGCAGTTCCTTTTTCTTTCCGTTCTCCGTCAAATGGAGATAGATCACGATTCCCTCATCGGTTTTCTCCGCACCGAAATTCAGCGGAAGGACATAGGGATGGCCGCCGTCCTGCATCGCCAGATGAATGAGATCGCATTTCATAAGTGCTTCGAAAATGGCGTCGTCGGATTCCATTTTATTCGGATGATGAATCAGCATGAACAGCCTCCTTCGCTATTCCAGATACGGCAGGAACATAGTTGCCAGACCGAGGAAAATGAAGAAGCCCAGAACGTCCGTTGCCGTCGTCAGAAATACCGTCGAACCAAGCGCCGGATCCTGATGAAGAGCTCTCATAACCAGCGGAATCAGGAAACCGAATACTCCTGCCACGACCAGATTGCCGATCATGGCGATAAATGTAATCAGACCGAGGAACCAGTTGCCATACATGAAATAGGCCACAAACCCGGTAATCAAGCCGGTAGCGGCACCATTGATGACGCCAAGCGCCGCCTCTTTTAAGAATGGTTTCCAGGCATCCGTAAATTTCACTTCGCCCAGCGCAATGCTGCGGATGATGATGGAAAGCGTCTGCGTTCCGGCATTGCCGCCCATGCCGCTGATGATCGTCATCATGGCGGACAGTGCAACAACCTTCTGGATCGTGCCTTCGAAGGCGCGGATCGTAAAGGCTGCAAGAAAGGCAGTCGCCAGATTGATGACCAGCCAGGGAAGGCGCATCTTCACCGATTCCATCAGGGAAGTATCGATGCTCTCCTCCTTGCCGACGCCGGCCATGGAGTACAAATCTTCGGTATGCTCTTCATTGATGACATCGATGATATCATCGACGGTGATGATTCCGAGCATTCCTTTTCTCTTATTGACGACCGGGATAGCCTTCAGGTCGTATTTCGCAACGAGGCGGGAAACCGATTCCTGGTCGACTTCCGGTTCGACGGAAATCGGGTCTGTATCCATGATGCTTTCCAGCATGTCGTCGTTGTCTGCAATCAGGATATCCCGCAAGTCGGCGGTGCCGATCAGCTGTCTCTGGTCATTCAGGATGTAAATGGTTTCAATGACTTCCGTCCGCGGACCGATCTGCTTGATCTTCTGAATCGCTTCGGAAATCGTCAAATTTTTCGACAGAGCGATGTAGGCGGTCGTCATGATGCCGCCTGCCGTATCTTCGGAGTAGCCCAGCAGTTCATGCAGCGTCCGCTTATCGCCGCCGCTCATCAAATCAAAGAGCTGCTTCCGGCGGTCCGTGGAAATGTCGCCGAGAAGGTCGGCCACATTATCCTTCTGCATGAATTTGAAGATCTTCAAGACACGTCCGTTATCCAGGTCGCCGATGACGTCGTTCTGTACGTCTTCATCAGCCTGCTCCAGAATCTCGCCGAGCTGCTGATCGGAAAAAAGGGCGCAGGTCTGCGCGATTTCTTCATCATTGAAGTCTTCCATGGCCTGGGCAAAATCGATCGGCTCATAGCGTTCGTAGACTTCATTCAGCTTCTCGTGATCGGACTTGGCAAGAGCATCCCTGAATTCGGAAAGGCCTTCCTCATCCAGCTTTGTGATGTTGATATGGACGGTTTCATTTTCCTCAGGCTTCTCTTCCTTCGTTTCCTGTGATTCCGCCTCAGCAGTCTCTTCTGTTTTCTGGATGACGCTATTATCTTCTTTCTTCTCTTCTTCCATCGGTCCGACCTCCTCTCCGTAAGAGCAATCTTATGTTACCCGAAAGTTGGGGATTAGTCAACCGGACTATGCTATACTTAACCATATCGTTACCTTGTTTTTCACCGAAAACACCATGGCCTAAGACGGGGGGAATGCAGATGCAGATCAGATACATTTATCACGACGGTTTTCTCGTCGAACTGGAAAAAACAGTCCTGCTTTTCGATTACTGGAAGGGGAATCTCCCGCCCATCGATCCGGGGAAGCAGCTCTGCGTCTTCGCGTCGCACGTGCATCCGGACCATTTTTCATTTGAGATTTTCCGCCTCCGGGAGAAGTATCCGGACGTGCAGTATTTCCTGGGGAACGACATCCGCCGGAAGTTCAATGAGCGCTCCTTTGAAAATCACGGCGTGCCGGAAGAAGCGTACCGCCGAATCGCCTTCATGAAAGCCGGAACCACGGGGACGGGGGTAGTGGTTCCGGAAAACAACGGAACCACCGGGACGGGGGTGGTGGTTCCGAAGACCGCCGGGGCCACCGGGACGGGGGTGGTGGTTCGCGCCCTTCAATCGACAGACTCGGGCGTTGCGTTCCTCGTCTCCTGCGAAAGGAAAGAGATTTTCCATGCAGGCGACCTCAACGACTGGTCATTTGAGAAAAATGATGAGGAAACGAATGCCATGGAAAGGTCGGACTACCGCCGCATCATCGACGGGATCCGCGGTGCGCATTTCGATGCAGCTTTCCTGCCGCTTGATCCGAAACAGGGAAAATTTACCGGAGCCGGCTTTGATTATTTCATGCGCAGTACCGATACTGAGGAGGCCTGGCCGATGCACCGCTGGGGAAATGAAGCGGTCCTGCCGGAATTCTTACGGAATCCGCTCTCCGAACCATACCGCGGCAGAATCCGGAACCCGGAAGAATACCGCTGAAATCAGTTCCGCGACAGACGCAGGAATCCGATTGCCGTACTCAGTTCCGCACCGCCGGCAGCTTTTCGATATGCGTCACGGCAATCGCCGCGCCGATTGCTGCCGAAATGGCTGCAATCAGGAGCATCTGTTTGGCACCGAGCGAGTCCAGAAGGAATCCGCCGGCAAATGAAGAAAGGATATTTCCGCAAGTCATGGCAATGACCGCAAAGGTCTGCCCCTTCGTGCGGTTGCGTTCCTCAATCAGCATTTTCGTATAATAGACGCTGGCCGGAATAAAAATCGCGTAGGAAACAATCTCAAATGACTGCGCGAACAGAATCATTCCCACCGAAGACGCGGCATACGTCAGGAAATGTTTGACAACAAACATGATGCAGGCGAAGGCCATGATCTTCTCGCACGGAATCCGCTTAATGATTTTAATGAAGAAAAACATGATCGGCACTTCGATGATCGACGCATAGAAAATCGCCAGTCCCATGTCTTTGCTGCTTCCGCCGACGCTCTTCTCGATCTGTAGGAAATAAGTGTTCAGGGTCAGATGACTGAAGAAAATGAACATGACTCCGATCTGCAGAATCATGAATTTCTTATGTCCCAGGATGAAATCCTTCAGACTGTCGGCCTTGGAATCTTCCTTCGCAGATGTCTGCAGTTGATCCGCTGTCGAAATGTCCGACACCTGTGCATTCTGTTCTGCTGCCGAATTTACCGGCTCCGCATTTTCCGCCGCACCTGTCTTCGGCCGCACCTGTTTCCGCGCCTGTCGCCGGCATTTTCCCCGCTGCCGATTTCATATAAAGCAGCGTCGCGACAGTCAGCAGCACCGCCTGAGCAGCAGCCACATACGGCAGGAGATTCGGGCTGTAAATTTCCACAAGATAGCCCAAAAGCAGTGCGGAAATGGCATACGTAACCGATCCCATGCCGCGGCCCAGACCGAAATTGATGGTATATCCTTCTTTTTCATGATCGAAGGCCAATGCGTTGTTAAATGGCTGCAGGGCAGTCGAAGCCGTGATTACGGCGATTTCAAGCAGGATAAAAACAGGCGATGCCTGCAGAAGAAAGCACAGGATCAGGGAACAGATTCCAGCTATAGCGGTAAGGATGAGGGACATTTTCCCATTTGTCAGTGTCCTGCTTTTGTCGACGCGGGAGCCGAGCAGAGGCTGCGCAAATGCCGCCGCAATCTGCGCCGACGCCATGAGAATGCCGATCTGCGTATTGCCGATTCCGCGGTTCAGAAGGTATACTGACGTAAAGGAAACAACCGGGCAGTACATTGCCCAGAACAGTCCCGCCACGCAGGCATACAGAATATTCAGTTTGACGGCTGTAGGTTTCTGCATTATCGTTTTACTATACTATATCGCAGGCAAACTGGAAAGGCTGAAAATGGATTCTCTGACAATTGATGGAATTGAAATTCCGGTTGAGCGCAAGCACATCCGGAATCTGTATATCCGCTTCTCTCCCGCTGACCGCTCCGTAAAAATCACGGCACCCCTCCGCATGAGCAGCGGCGACATTGCCGCCTTCGCACGCTCAAAGGCTCCGTGGCTGCACCGCCAGATGCAGAGGGCGGAATCCTATCATCCGCTCCCCGTTTCCGAACTCCCGCCGGATGCTGAAGCGATTCTGCGGCAGCGCATGGAAGCACTGATTCCGGAGTGCGAAGCCGTTGTCGGCCAGCACGCTTCCGGCTGGCGCATCCGCAGCATGAAGACAAGATGGGGCTCCTGCAGCCGGAGGACCGGTATCATTTCCATCAATCTGCAGCTCGTTCTTCTGGACGACGAGACGCTGAAATACATCCTGATCCATGAACTGACGCATTTCTGGGTCGCGAACCACGGCGTCTATTTCAAGAACCGCATGGACCGCTATTTTCCGCAATGGAAAACGGTGCGGAAGAAACTCAACCGCACCGTCTGAATCCATCGTTATTCCTTTATTCCGCTTCCCGGTCCTTCGGGCTGAACGTACTGTTTTCTTCCGTATAGTGCTCGAATTTCACGCCGGCAAGTTTCTTCTTCGCGTCTGCATAGCCCACGTGGTAAAGCTGGGTCAGCAGCTCCGGATCGCGGCAGTTGTTCTTCACGCCGCACTGGTCCGACGGGGAAATGAGGATGACTTTTCCTTCATCCCTCAGCACCTTCAGGACGGAAAGTTCCTGATTGTAGCGGCTGTGGTGCATGTCGAGGCCGCGCGCGACCGCCGGCGTCGACTTCAGCAGCGTGTGATAAACCTTTTTGTTCAGCTCCGGCTCCATGACTTCATCTTCCGGACGGGTCAGGATGACGATCAGACGGTCGCATCCGTCGATAAATGCCTTCTCGTACGGAATCGGCGTCGCAAGTCCGCCGTCGCAGTAGAGCTTTCCCTTGAAGCTGATCGGCTTGCAGACAATCGGCACGCAGCTGGAAGCCATGACCGCCCGCATGTCGTTCTGCTGGATATCGTCCTTCGTGAAATATTCCGTCTTCCCATCCTGAATATTCGTCGCGGCAATCACAAATACGCTGTCCGTCGCTTTCATTCTGGCGATGTCAATCGGATCTTCGCCGTTTTCATTTGCCAGATAGGAATAGATATAATTCAGGTTGAAATAAGAACCTTCGCTGAAAAGCGAACGCAGGCCCATATATTCCTTCCGCGTGGAATATTCCGCGTAGAAGCGCAGGTTGCGACCGCGCTGCCGGGCAAGATAGCTCGCTACATTTGCCGAGCCGGCTGAAACGCCGAGGCAGTATTTAATGTCAATCTTGTTGTCCATGAAATAGTCAAAAACACCGCAGCCGTATACATCCCGCATGCCGCCGCCCGTGTCAATAATTCCAAGCATTTAAGCCTCCGAAGAACTCCCGCCCGTCCCGTAACCCGGAACCACGGGGACGGGGGTGGTGGTTCCGATTCCATTTTCCATTCTTAATTTATTTTGTCGTCCTGGCTGCCGTCTTCAGGGAAATCTCCATCATTTCATGGAAGGACTGCTGTATTTCCTTCGGGGACAGGCCTTTTCCGGTGAAGACTTCATCGGAAATGCTGAGGATCGAGAGCGCCTTCTTGTGGCAGTTCATTGCCGTCAGATAGAGGCCCGCGGTTTCCATTTCCACGCAGAGATGTCCCGTCGCCTTGATCTTCGGGTTGATGTTGCCCGACGGATGATAGAAGAAATCGGTGGTGTAGACGCAGCCGACATCCGCCTTGACCTTCATTTCCTCAGCCGCCGCGACAGCGGTGCGGAGCATTTCAAAATCAGCCGTCGGGGCAATGATGCCCGGCAGGTCGTAAGCGCTTTCAAAGCCGGAGTTCGTCGATGCAGACATCGCGATGACGACGTCACGGCAGTGGACACTGTCGGCAATGCCGCCCGCGGAACCGACGCGGATGATTGACTCGACGCCGAAGAAATTAAAAAGCTCAAAAGCATAGAGCGTCAGCGACGGCATCCCCATGCCGGAACCCATGACGGAAACTTCCTTACCGTCGTATTTGCCCGTATAGCCGAGCATGCCGCGGACGTCATTGAAAAGCACCGGATTCTCAAGATAAGTTTCCGCGATGTATTTCGCGCGGAGCGGATCGCCCGGCATCAGGACGCATTTCGCGATGTGCGTGCCCTTCTTGACATCGATGCAGGCTGATGGAGATGTAGTCATTTTCTTTTTTGCTGGCATGATTCATTTCCTCCTGAATTTTTTGATTGGAACCACCACCCCCGTCCCCGTGGTTCGGGTCGGCGGTTCTTTTTATTTGCTGAACAGCTTTTTCAGATTCTCTTCAAACGGCGGATAGACGATTCCCTTGTCCGTGACGATCGCGGTCAGAAGGCTGTGGTCCGTGACGTCAAATGCAGGATTGTAGCATTTTACGTCGGGAAGCGCCATCGATTCCTTGTACCACATCGTCTTGATTTCTTCCGGATCCCGGAGCTCGATCTTGATGTCGGCGCCGGTCGGGCAGTCCATGTCGATGGTCGAAGTCGGGCCCAGCGTATAGAACGGAATCCCGTAATGCTTCGCCAGGATCGCGACGCCGGAAGTGCCGATCTTATTTGCGAAATCGCCGTTTGCCGCGACGCGGTCGCAGCCGACGAAGCACGCCTGCACCCAGCCCTGCTTCATGACAATCGATGCCATGTTGTCGCAAATGAGCGTCACATCGACGCCGGCCTTCTGGAGTTCGAAGGACGTCAGGCGCGCGCCCTGAAGCAGCGGCCTCGTTTCGTCTGAGAATACATGGAAATGCATGCCTTTTTCATTTCCGAGAAGCAGCGGTCCGAGTGCCGTCCCGAATTTGGACGTCGCAAGCGGTCCGGCGTTGCAGTGCGTCAGGACGCCGTCGCCGTCCTTGATGAGCGTAAGGCCGTATTCCGCAATCTTGCGGCACATTTCGATATCCTCTTCATGAATCCGGATGCTCTCCGCCTTCATAAGTTCAAGGATGGCCGGAACGCTTTCGCCTTCATGATCCGCAATCAGTTTTTCCATGCGCTTCAGCGCCCAGCTTAAGTTTACAGCCGTCGGACGGGAAGAGTTGAGGTATTCGCTGATCTTATGCATTTCCTCTTTAAATGAGGCATATTCGAGGCCGGCATATTTCTGCGCCAGCACGAACATTGAATAGCCCGCGAAGATTCCGATGCAGGGTGCGCCGCGGATCTCCAGCTTCTTGATCGCATCGAAGCATTCCTCCGGCGTATCCGCATTTTTGTAGATCTCGCGGTTCGGAAGCTGCGTCTGGTCAAGATAGAGCACGCTCTTTGCATCCTCCGCAAGCGCGACGTGATCGACGCCCTCGGCGTACGGATTCACGGCCGCATCCGTTTTCATCTGTTCATTTTCCATGTCGATTCATGAGTCCTTTCTGCAGAATATATTTCAGTTGAATATTTCATGGTGCACGACCATGCTGCTGCGGTCGAGCGCCTTGAACGTATAGCCCTGTCCCTGGTAGAATTCAATGACCTGCGGCAGCGCGTCGATGGTGGACTGCTTGCCGACCGCATCATGCATCAGAAGAACGACATTCGTCAAATAAGCATACTGGGTTGCATTTGCCACCGTCTGCTCCGCGGTCTCGTCGGAGCCGTCGCCGGAGCTGGCATTCCAGTCCCAGTACTGATAGCCCTTCTCCTGCACCTCCTGCGAAAGCTCGGTCATGATGCCCTCGCAGTAATGCTTCGAGACCTCATTTGACGAGCCGCCCGGGAACCGGATGAAGCACGGCACGTAGCCGATCTGCTGCTGCACGATCTGTCCGATCTCGTCAAGGTCGCTGAAAAATGCATCCGAAGATGTATAGACCGTCTGGTAATCGTGGCAGTAGCTGTGCAGCCCGATCGTATGTCCGCGGTCGTAGCATTCCTTGATCATGCTGAAATATTCCGGGTTCTGCGCCGTCTCGAAAAATGTTGCCTTCGCGCTGTAGCGTTCAAGAATATCGAGCACCTGCGACGTGTACTGCGACGGTCCGTCGTCAAATGTCAGATAGACCGTTTTCACTCCGTTGTCATTGTAATTCCAGTTCGTATTGTTCGGGTCCACCGCAAATCCCTGCCGCACTTCCTCGGTAATCGGCGTCGGAGTCGGCGTGGGCGTTGCCAGTTCGGCTTCAACAAGCGGTGCTTCCGTCGGTGTCGCAACCGGTATTTCCCCTACGTTCGGGGAAATGGCCCCGCTGTCGGCAGCGGAATCTGTCCCGCTGTTTCCCGATGCGGACGTCGTTCCTTCCAGGGTACCGGACGTCCAGTCCGCCGTGCTTCCGGAAATGTCAGCCGACGAATTTCCCGACTGGTCTGCGGTGACCGCTCCGAATCCGGCCGATGCCGTTCCGGCTGCGGCGGTCTTCACCGCCGAGGTGCTGCTCTTTACGAGATTCACGGAAATCAGCGACAGGATAATCGCCGCAGCGGCAAAACAGAGACATAAAAGCAGAAGCCTCCTGCGAAGCTCCTTCTCCCTTGCCAGCTTTCTGGCACGCGCTCTCTTTTCCCATTTATCCAATTCAGTGCCCCCTGCAACTCCATTTATACTATAACGGATTTCCGTGATTATTTCAATGAAAGGGGTCTAAAGAAACGGTTAAAAAAAGACGCCCTCAGGCGCCTTCATTTCAGCAGTAAAATTTCAGTACCGCACTTCCGGCTGTGCCACGCTCCGGATCCCCACGACCATCAGTGCGAGGAGCCCTCCGAAGACGACCGGCATCATATTGTTGGAAAGTCCCGTCACCAGAACAAAGATTCCGAAAATGAGACAGGCCATGGCGGCGATCATGAGCGCTTTCATCAGGGCATTCAGGAATATTCTGAGTCCCTTTCCGGAAAATGAAGCCGTCTTCCTTTTCTGCATATAAAACTGGTCTGCCATCGAGTCCGGCGACCCCAGTTCATTCAGGATATCCCGGACATCGCGGAGCGTCGGCTCCTCATTTCCGCAGTAATCCTGCAGCATATTGTAAATCGTATCCGTCAGTTCCCTCCGGGCACTTTTTCTTTCCCAGAACGGAAGAAGATTCACCGTTGCTTCCGTGTAGCGCTGTATTTTACGATCAACCGCTGTCATGTATTTGCACTCCGAAATAAGGTTTTACTGTTTTATACACATTATATTCTATTTCATTATAATGTGTTCTGCACACTTGTCAATTATAAAAATCGGTGCCGGTTTCCGGCACCGAAGAACCACGGGGACGGGGGTGGTGGTCCCTTCCTCAAATTTTACACTTCAATCAGATCTTTCTCAATTTTGCTGCTGATCGCTTCTTCTACATAGCGGTTCAATGATTCCTTCCTTGACATGGCCGCCATGGCTGCTTTTTTATGCATATCAGAAGGTATACGAACATTAAAAGATCCTTTATAAGCCGTTTCAGGCTTTGTACCGGATTCTTTGCAATTTTCAAGATATAAATCTACTGAATGATGAAAATCTTTGATTAATGACTTCACACTTGTTCCTTCGTAGGAAACAAGGGAGCGGATTCCAAGAACCTTGCCATGCAAAACCTGGTCTTCTTCAGAAAAATCCACACTTCCAATGTAACCTTTATATTCCATCGTATTCATATTAGATCATCACCTTTCAGCTTTTCGATCATATTTATAGAAAAAAGCCATTCATCTTGTTCGTCATTCCATGCTATACATATTTATAAATTGCTATCAACTTATTCAACGCCTTTGGTGTATGGATCATGGAAATGAATCAATAAAATATTTCTTATTTCATTGACTGATGTTCAAATTTTACTTTCAAGATCATCCCCATACCTGATGCAAGACGCTGCAGCGTATGGATAGATGGGTTTGCATTTCCATGTTCAATTTTACTGATATCTCCCTGTGCAATTCCGGTGCGTACTGAAAGTTCCTTCTGCGTTAATCCGGATTTCTTCCTTGCATCAATAAGCGCCTGAATAACTGTGTGCCCTGGCTGCAGTTTTGTGTACTCTGTTTCAAATTCCGGATCCTGAAGCTGTTCCTCCAAAAAATCATTAAATTTGTTACTCATAGCATTTCTCCTCTGCGCAAATAATCTTCACGAAACTTCTTCAAATCCTCAAATTTCTGCATAAGTCTCCTCACTAATAATATAGGATATATACTATTCTGTCAACTCTCATTCCAGATGTTTCATCCCATACCATTCCGTCATAAAGTTACTCTCCGCACCTGCTTTTACGATACTTCCTCCCCCTGCTGCGGTCAATATAACGTTCTTATGCATTTTCTGCCCGTGCATTTTCTGTCCATCAAAAAATCCTTACCTCTGTGCCGCCCGGCACATCCGTAAGGATTTTATTTTCCCGTATCATCCTATTAGTACTTTTTGACTTTTGACACTTGCATCATTATATTTCTTCTTTATTTCTTGTCCTTGTTTTCCAGATCATCATAGCTGATCTCATTGCAGATATCCTGCATTTCCTTCTCACGTCTCCTGGCATTCAGATAATAGAGAAGGCATCCCGCGGCTGCTGCCGCACCGAAGATCCAGAAAATGAGACTGACATTGACTTTTCCCGCATTATCTTCCCCGCTGGCAAGCGGAACCGATTCATCATTGTCTACGGTCGTCAGCGTATAGCTTTCATCCGCAGCATCATTGCCATTTACTGTTGTTACCGTAGCGGAAACTGCGTTCGAATCTGTCGCGGAACCCGAGGCTGTGGAAGATGTGCCGGATGCCGACGACGTGCCGGAATTAGTTCCGGAAGTGCTGCCGGAAACCGTCGCGGCGGACGATGCCGTCGAAGAAGAATTTGAAGCCGCTGATGAAGACGTGCCCGTACCAGAAGCTGAACCTGAAGCAGAACCCGAAGCTGT
Source organism: Lachnospiraceae bacterium (assembly GCA_022647575.1). Lineage (GTDB taxonomy): Bacteria > Bacillota > Clostridia > Lachnospirales > Lachnospiraceae > Chordicoccus. The sequence goes on from JALCKY010000003.1 coordinate 368,788, forward strand.
TCCAGATGCCGTTCCGGATGCTGAACCGGATGCCGAACCCGTTCCGGAATTGGACGTTCCGTTTCCGGATTCATTTTCATCATTATTGTCATTATCCGAAGCAGGAGCCGCGGCCGGTGCATTGACCGTCAGGGTTCCGTTCACCACGGAAATGCTGTAGTCGCCTGTGACATCCCTGCTGCCGTTTCGAATCGTGTATGAAGCAGCCGTGTTTTCGCTGCTGCCCGCCTCGGTCTGCGCGCCGGAAATGACCGCTGAAAGCGTATCTCCGTTTACAAGTCCGCTGACGGAATAATCTGAGTTGGAAAGCGGCGCGCCGTCATAAGTCTTGGACGCACTGCTGACGGAAATGACCACCGGTGCCGGTGAAACCGAAAGCGTTCCGCTGACAAGATTGACGCTGTAGTTGCCGGGAGCCGTTCCTTCGGCAAATGTATAGGAAGTCACGACATTTGCCGCATTTCCGGCATCCGTCTGACTGCCCTCGACCACGATGGAAGCTAAGCCGTCATTTCCCGCAAGACCGGAAACTGTATAAGATGAATCCGTAAGAGGCGTGCCGTCATAAACCTTGGAGGCACTTGCCGCCGTAACCGTCACGGCTGACGGGCTGACCATCAGCGCGCCGGTCGTATAAGTGATCGTATACTGGGAAGTGACATCCGTTCCGTTGTTCAGGATCACGGCGTTGCTCACGGTATTGACTCCGATGCCGGCATCTGTCCGGCTGCCGGAAACGTCCGCGCTGACCAGCTCATCGCCGGTCGCAAGCTGTCCGAACGTCAGGCTGTATCCGGAAGCGGTAAGAGGCGTGCCGTCATAAGCTTTCCCGGCACTCTCTGCTGCAATCGTTATGTTCGAACGCAGATTCTGGTTCTGAATATCATCCGCACTGACAAGGACCGTACCGGCGAACAGGGACGTAAGCACCATGCTCAACGTCACCACCACTGCCGCCAAAACTCTGCCTGATTTCCTCATGTCCGAATACCTTTCCGTCTGCATTTCTTAATCGTTTAAGCCGCTTTTACGAAAAATAAAAAAAGGTCTTCCGATCATGTAACCTTTTTTTATTTCCTACATTATATAACAATGTCATTTAGATAAGCATTTCGTCTGTTAGGAAAGGTATCTCACAGGTTACAAGCCTCTGAAAAATCTGTTTAGTTAAGAAAAGGCATGTGAAAACGGTTGAGATTTTGAATCAGGAAAACAAATCTGACGGTTTCAAAAATATATTGGCGTATGTCAAATAGACAGATTGCAAATCTGCCTAAAAAGGAAGTATAATGGTAAACGAGATTTAAGCCGCTCGATACATGAAATCCCTATTTCTCTTTGGTCGGAGGTTGATAGGATATTTACGGTTGCATCTGACTGGTGTCAGATGATTTTGTATGAGAAGCATGGTCTTTATTTCGTCACTGCCCTGTTTTAGATATGCTCTGCATATGTTGACTGCAGTGGCGAAATTTATTTTATACGTATGTTTCGTGTTGTCCCTTGTTTTTACTACAGCATGAGCGATTACAAGTTCGCAGAAGTTATAAAGTATCATGCGCGCATTGATTTCTTGAAGAATTCCGTCATACTTGCTACTGTGCCAGTTGACGAGACCAATCGTATATTTCAGTTCCCGAAAACTGTTTCCACGCTCCATCTCATTCTGTAAAGCTTTTTAATCTCTTCCAAAGGAAATTCTTCTTCTGATAGATTGGTTGCAATACAAATGTAAGTTCCATTATCAAGAAGAATACGAACAATGCGAAATTCAATAGCAAAATAAGTAACAACCATCATCAAAGAAATCAAAATCGGTAATCGGCTGAAGAATGGTATACGTATTCGGATTTTCGAGTGTTTCCTTCGTATGTCGTCTGGTAAGCGTAGTTCTTATATAGGTATCAAACTCACTGTCAGGAAGACTGTAAGTGGAAAGGATGCCATTACTGTTGATGTCCTTCATACGGATAACAAATTTCATATCTTTTTGAATAAGGTGAGCAAAGACATTGAAGCTTTCATATCCCCGATCTGCCATTAAAATAGCTGGTACAGGATCGGAGTAACGGTCAATCATGGAATTTAGTGCAGCACGTTCATGAAGCTTCTTTTTGCCCTGAACCAGAAATCACAGTATGTATGGTAGTGATATCATAAAGTGCATTGACGTGAATTGCATTGTAACCTTTTTCACCTTCATGGATAAAAGTTCTTTCATCCTCTGGGTTGCGTGCTATGTTGACATCAGAACCATCGCATGCTAAAGGCGATAGCCGCAATAGAGCTGATCAGACAGTTCCCTGCACTGTTCCACAAATATATGGAACAGGAAATTCCATCCTTCTGGTTGAAGTTTGAATCGCTGCTGTGTAAAAGCAGATTTTGTAGGAGCTGAAAGAGAATGTTCGAAGAAATCCAATTTCATTTGAAACAGACTTACTCTGCATTTGAAGCATCTGAATATAATCATGGAAAGAGATACGATTTCTTGTCAACAGAACTGAATCTCATCAAGGTCTGCAATACAGTTGTCGAGGGTCTATCATTTGAGCCATATGAAAAATGTTTATAATCAAGGCTCGCGCAACGGGTCAACTATTTTCGAACGAAAAAAAACAGTGGCTCTCTCTGAAAGAAAACCACTGGATTTTAATTTGAAATTTTAACTAAATGACATTGCATTATATAAGACGGCGGGAAATGAAGAAAACATTAACTGAATAAAATTTTCAAAAATCCGAAAAATTTTTTACCATTTTCCGCACAAAACGGGCGGTGTCCGGATAGCCCGGATTCCGCCCGCCAAATGCCTTGTGCAGCAGCTTCATTTCGTGTCGAATTGCTTGATTTTGTCCGCAGAAGCTTCCCTGACATCCGCGTATTTGTCCGCCAGTTCGTTCTCCAGCTCGCTCTCGCGCTTCTTCTGGATCGAGTGATGGACGACAAAGATCACGATCACGGCAATCAGAACAATCAGCGCCGGCAGGTCCCACGGGCAGATTCCCAGGTATGAATGAGATAACAGGTTATACAGCATTTTCGTATCCTCCTTCGTTGATTTCTTCAAGTTTCATTTCCTCGTCCGCAATTTCCCTGCGAAGTTCATGGATTCTTGCCTGATGCTTTTTCGTGCTGCGAATGTAGAAAATTTCCGTTACCAGAGCCGCCAGGAGAAGCAGGAAATGAAGAATGCAGCATTTGTGTTCCGTGTTCTCTGCTCCATTTGCAAGCGGTACCGACTCACTATCGAGAGCGATCAGAGTATAAGATCCTGCATTCTCTGTGCTGTCTTTTGCCATAACGGATCCGGATGCAATGCTCAGGGTATCCGCTGCATTTGCCTCTGCTGCCAGGATCGTGTCTGCAGTAAATGTATCTGCTGAAGATGTACTGTCAGTCGTACTCGTGCGGTGCTTGTCGTATCCGTGCTTTCTCGTTGTATCTGTGCTGCTTGTCGTATCTGTGCTGCTCGTTGTATCCGTACTGCTTGTTGTATCGACAGTAGCTGCGGTTGATGTCGTATCCGGTTGTTCCGGAAGTTGTATCCGACAGTTGAAGATGTTGAATCTGTTGTCGACGGTCGTTGAATCTGTTGTTGACGGAGTTGAATCTGTTGTTGAAGATGTGGAATCCGTCGTCGTGCCCGTACCGGTTGTATCCGTTGTATCCGTCGTTCCCGTTGTATCCGTTGTCGTGCCCGTACCGGTTGTATCCGTTGTACCAGTCGTATCCGTCGTCGTTCCCGTACCAGTTGTATCCGTTGTACCAGTCGTATCCGTTGTATCCTGTTGTATCAGTCGTATCCGTCGTCGTTCCCGTGCCGGTTGTATCCGTCGTACCAGTCGTATCCGTCGTTGTGCCCGTACCGGTTGTATCCGTTGTATCAGTCGTACCTGTCGTATCCGTTGTCGTGCCCGTACCGGTGGTATCCGTCGTATCCGTCGTTGTGCCCGTACCAGTGGTATCTGTGGTATCTGTTGTATCTGTAGTATCCGTTGTCCCCGTACCTGGGTCTGTTGTCGTCGGAGTCGTCGGATCCGTCGGGTTTGTCGGGTCCGTCGTCGGAACCACTACCCCCGTCCCCGTGGTTCCAACTTCCTGATACGTCCAGCTTCCGGTAATTGCCACATCCGCGGAAGCAACCGTGCCGCCGTTCGGATCATTCCATCCGGAAAATGTCCACGTTCCGGTGATCTTTCCGTCCGCATCCGTCACATTGACGGTATATCCCTGTGTATAAGTCGTATCAACGGTATAGCTTCCGCCGCTGACCAGGCTTACCGATGCCGGCAGCGTCACGCCGTCCGGTGCATCTGTTCCCCAATCATAGGACACGCTGTAAGTCTGCTTAAAATACAGCTTCAGGACAAGGCTTCCGTCCGCAGCCACGGTTCCTTCGTAGTGTCATGTTTAGCGTGTATAAAACACGTATAAACCTTTATTTTTAGGGATCTGCACAAAAAAAGAGCAATACCCCCTGTCTTTGTGTATAATGTTCATCGCCAAACAAACATCACATAAAGAGAAAGGCGTATTGCTCATGAACATTATACTCTATCTGCTTTCCGTTATTCAATCACTCTATCAGCAGAATCGTCAGCTGATTTCTTTTATCTGCAAATATATCCCTCTCAGGCAATGGGCGTATGACGACTCCCATTCTCCCGAATACCAGAAGTTCTCAACCGACACCCTCCCGAAGGTCATCCCTATCCCGCATAAGGACTGGAATCATCTCCTGCGAGAATACCAGCGTTCCCATGACGGCCGTACCATCAAACCGGTCAGGCGCCGCAGGGACTGCGACATCCCCGATGGAACCCGATGTCCCTGCTGCGGTGCCCCGGCTGAATACATCTACCGGAACAACGGGGGAAAGGGCCAGTACCAGTGCAAGGTCTGCCATACCCTGTTCTCTCCGGAAAAGAACCGATTCCACAAATCCTACGAGCTTCGCTGCCCATTCTGTGGGCATGCCCTCGTACCCGTGAAAAACCGGAAGTTCTTTGTCATCTGGAAGTGTGTCAACAGCAGATGCCCCTACTATGCTGACAGACTGAAGAAGGTCCGGGCAGACTCCCCAAACGGGAAATCCGATTATAAGCTCCATTACATCTACCGCGAGTTCTCCGTCGATTTCTTCAGGATGGAGCTGGGCGGCCCTTCCCGGAAAATCGCATCCATGCGCTTCCGCAAATACGATGCCAACGTCATGGGCCTGTGCCTCACGCTCCGCGTCAACCTGCAGCTTTCCCTCCGGCAGACCTCCCAGGCCCTCCAGGACCTGTACGGCTTCCGTGTCTCCCACCAGCAGATCGCCAACTACTGCCGGCTCGCCGCCCTGTGCGTCAAGCCCTTTGTCGACAGCTACCAGTACCATCCCGGAAGCAGCCTCGTCGCGGATGAGACCTACATCAAGATACGCGGGATCAGGTCCTATATCTGGCTCATCATGGATTCCGTCAGCCGTTCCATCCTCGGCTACCGCGTCTCCGGGGACCGTACCGTCGGCCCATGCATCATGGCGATGCGCATGGCCTTCCGCCATTTCAGGGACGGCCTGCCGAAGGACTTCCGTTTCATCGCCGACGGCTACAGTGCCTATCCGCTTGCCGCTCAGCAGTTCTTCCGGGAGTTCGGGGAACGGATGAGGTTCGAGATCACCCAGGTCATCGGCCTCAGAAACGGGGACGCGGTAACGACCGAGTTCCGTCCCTTCAAACAGCTGATCGAGCGTCTGAACCGCACCTACAAGTCCTCCTACCGCACAACGAACGGTTACGACGGGATGGATGGGGCTGACTGTGACCTGGTCTTATGGGTGGCCTACTACAACTTCCTGCGCCCGCACACTTACAACCGGAATAAGGTGCTGAACGCCGTGGATACGATACAGGCTGCGGGCACCATGCCGGGGCAATGGCAGGTCATGATCTACCTTGGCCAGAAGGCCATCCTTGAAAGCCAGAAACAGAAGCAGGCACAGGCCTGTTCATAGATTCCGATCCCGAGGCGTCTTCCCAGCCACCCCGCAGGGGCCCGCCCTTGACCGCATACCGGAGCCGCGCTAAGCTGTCATGGGCTACGACGGGTGGAGTCTGTCTGTTCATGAGTTCTTCACCGTCGGCGCAGTCCGAAGAGCGCGGATCTGGTATGCTGTCAAGGGTGGCGTCCGCTTCCATCAACGAAATATTTGCTGTTTTCAGGGTCCGTCACGGGCCCTTTTTCAGGCCCAGCGTTTTCATAGCTTATTTGACACTACCTCGAATCTGTATAGAAATAAGCATGTCCTGAGGCAATTGCTCCTGAAATCGTGATTGCTCCCGTGTATTCCGAAGAGGAATGCGACTGCGGTTCCGTGGGGATTGTTCCATCCAGGCGGATGTAGAAAGAGGCATTCGTCGTCGAAGCCGTCGACCAGATCGCGTAAAGCGTGACATCGGACGAGTCCATCGTATATTCCTCGCCGGCCGCATAGACCCTTGAAGAATAATTGCCTGAACCGGAAGAGGCGGCATTTTTGTTAGCCGACCATCCTACGAAGACATAGCCGATTCTGGTAAATGAATTCGCAGCAAGCACAGCCTCCGCTCCTTCTTCCGCGCTCTGGCTGTTAACCGAACCGCTTCCTCCGTTGGCATCATAGGTAATGGTATGAGCAGCCATGCTGCTTTCTTCGGCACTGACCGTCATGGTTCCTGCAAATACAGTCGTCAGCATCATGCTGGCCGCCAAGATCCATGCAAATTTGCGGGCAAATCTGAATTTTTTATTCATCGTGCAGCCTCCTGAGATTCTTTGGAGATCTCTCAAATCCATAATATTTTGTATACAATCTGCGTTCTTACCTGTAAAGAGGCCGGTTTTTCAAGGTTATGCTCACAAAAATGAAGAGTTTCATCAAATTTTCACAATTTTTTTGCAAAAAAAAGCGGCGGTCCCTTTCGGGTGCCGCCGCCTGATTCTTGATTGGTAATGCTTAAGCCTTTGCTCCGAACTGCTGGATCGTGTTCGGATTTGCTTCCTTAACGTCCGCGTATTTGTCTGCCAGTTCGTTCTCCAGCTCGTTCTCACGCTTCTTCATCATGGCGCGATGTACAACGAATGTAAC
>JALCKY010000004.1 GCA_022647575.1 Lachnospiraceae bacterium
TGCCCGCCTGAAGAATGCATGCAGCTTTCCGCTGCAACCGGAGCCTGCTGCGTTTCATCCTATGATGCCTTAAGCGGCTTAAAGAGTTTTGAATTTCTGAGAGAAAAAATCAGGAACGGATGGGAAAAGAACGAATAGAAAGAATAAACAGAAAGAAGGAAATCCATGCTTGCAAATCTGAATGACGTATTGATTCCCGCCAGGAAAAATCATTACGGTGTCGGACTTTTCAATACGGTAAATCTTGAAATGGCCAGGGGCGTCCTGGCCGCTGCCGAGGAAGCAGAATCCCCGGTCATCATCGGAACGGCGGAAATCCTGATGCCCTTCGGACCTCTGGAAGAACTGTCTTACTTCCTGCTGCCGATGGCAAAAAAAGCATCTGTCCCGGTCGTCGTGCACCTGGATCACGGCCTGAAAAAAGAGACTTGTCTGAAAGCACTGGAACTCGGTTTCTCATCCGTCATGTACGACTGCTCGACCGACAGCTATGAAGACAATATCCGGAAAGTCAGGGAAATGGCAGATATCGCCCATTCCTGCGGTGCCACCATCGAAGGGGAACTCGGGCATGTAGGAAATAATGACGGATCAAATGAAAACGGAATGGATCTTACAGACCCTTCCCGTTTCTACACGGATACTGAAAAAGCACTGGACTTCGTGGAAAAAACCGGTGTGGATGCGCTCGCCATTGCAGTCGGCACGGCGCACGGCGCTTACAAGCTTCCTCCGAAACTTGATTTTGAAAGGATCCATGAAATTGCCGACAAAGTAGATGTCCCTCTTGTCCTTCACGGAGGATCCGGCCTGACCGATGAAGATTTCAGAAAGGCAATCCGGGAAGGCATCAGCAAGATCAATATTTTTACAGATCTGAATACGGCCGGAGCCGTATCGGCTTATGAACAACTTTGTGCTTCCGACAGACGGGAACTGACTTCTCTGATTCCGACCGTTACAGGATCCATTAAAGCGGCGACTCTCAGAAAAATCAGATTATTCAAAGACAAATAATCCTTTTTTACTCCTTGTTTCAGGATGGCCGTGCATTTCTGCACGGCCATTTGATTATTTAAGGGTTTTCATCGTTTTCAGATAATTCTGATACTCACTTGTCCCATAAAGCGCATCCCGCATATTGATCAGTTCCACATGATTTTCCGTCAGCCAGTCCTTTATTTCCTGTGAGCAGAGTGCATGGACATCGACAGTTCTGATGTCTTTGAAACAGGATGCAGCCGGCGAATAATCCCCTTGTCGATACACATAATAATCCACATAGCCTGGATGCCATGCATGAACCGTAATGCTGTCTTCCGGGACTTTAAGGAGACCGCTTTCGTCTTCCGTGTAAAAACGGATGGGATCATATTTTTCCAGTGCTGAGATGGAATCCGTCCAGCCTGCCTCTGTCAGCGGCTCTGCTTTCAGCGGCTTGCAGTAATCAAATATTCCGCGTACAAAGATCTTACGGCCAGCCCATTTGTCATCTGCCTTGAATTCAAACCCGCGTACGACCGGATCTATTCCCATGAAATGATAAGCAATATGGTATTCATCATGTATCTTCCGGAGAGCATGTCCGAAAGGAGAATCCGGAAGGACGCTGATGCTGCCTCCGACATCCGGTGCCCTGCCGAGTATCTTTATACAGAGTTCCGCTTCAGCCCGGCATTCTGCCAGAGCCTCCTCAAATACGACATCTTCAGCAGACAGGTCTTTGCGGAATCCTCCTCTCTCCGCATCAAAAAGGGATGGCACTTTATCGCCCCCGAGAACCGGCGATCCCCAAAAATGCGTATGCCATCCAATCGATATCCATGGATAGCTGCGCAGCCTTTCCAGTGCATCGACACTCCCGGGCGTATCCAGCATGACATCTGCTGATGTTACCACGCCATTTTCAATTGCTTCAAATGACCCGATATTGCACACCTTGCTGTATCCGACATCATCGCCTCTGATTACCAGTTTCATAGGTATTCTCCCTGTATTATCTGTTTTTAGCCTTTTTAATCTCTTCTGTCAGAACCGGAAGCACTGCAAACAGGTCCCCGACGATGCCGTAATCTGCAGCCCCAAAAATCGGAGCATCCGGATCCTTATTGATGGCAACAATCGTTTTGCTTCCGCTCATCCCTGCCAGATGCTGTATTGCTCCGGAAATACCGCAGGCAATATAAAGCTTTGGTGCTACTGTCTTCCCCGTCTGTCCGACCTGATGGCTGTGGCTGATCCATCCCGAATCCACAGCAGCACGGGACGCTCCGACTGCTGCCCCCAGTTCTTCAGCCAGCTGGCGTACAGGAGCAAATCCTTCCGGGCCTCCAACGCCTCTTCCTCCGGAAACAATGATATCCGCACCTTCCAGATCGACCTGATCATTTTCCATTTCATTAATCACTTCAAGAACTCTGGTCCGGATATTTTTCGGATCCATATGAATGTCTTCGCATATAACCTCTGCCGTATTCTCCTGCGGTTCACTCTTTTTGAAAACACCGGGACGGACCGTACCAATCTGCGGACGATGGTCAGGACATATGATTGTAGCCATCAGATTTCCTCCAAAGGCCGGCCTTGTCCATGCTACATTCCCGGTTTCCTCATCGATATCTAAACCCGTACAGTCTGCAGTAAGACCGGTTTTAAGCCGGCAGCTGACCCGGGGTGCAAGATCGCGTCCGTTGTTTGTGGCGCCGATCATCATGCTGGCCGGACCATATTTCTGTACCAGCCTGCAGACTGCATCTGCATAGGCGTCCGTTGAGTATTGCTGATACTCCTCTCCTTCAACAGCATAGATAATATCTGCACCATGACAGCCTGCTGATGCAATTGCCGGTTCGATATGATTTCCGATGACAGCAGCGCCTAACATGCCGCCCTGTTTTTCAGCCATCATCTTTCCCGGTGATAAAAGCTCCAGTCCGACATTCCGGGCCTTTCCTTCCTCATCTGTTTCTATGAAAACCCATACATCCTTTGTTTTCGCTTCCATCGTCTCTCCTTATATGACTGCGGCATCGCTCAAAATCTGAAACATTTTTTTTGCAGAGGCAGCATCCGTTTCTTCTTTGATCTTAATTCCGCCTGTTTTTTTCTGCGGAACGAATGTTTTCTTTACATGCGTCGGTGATCCCTTCAGTCCGATCCTTGCGCGGTCGATATCAGGGAATTCATCTTCCCCGAGTGTAGGTATTTCTGCCCTGTTTGCTGCCATTTTTCTTTTAATGGTTGGATATCTCGGATCAAAGGCCGGTTTTGTAAACGTGACCACGCAAGGCATCCTTACTCCGACAATCATGGCCCCCATCCTCTGTTTCTTTCTTAACCTTCAGCAGATTTCCATCCGCTTCTGCCTCCAGTCCATAGGTTACCTGCGGATAATTCAGATGCTCCGCAATTTCAGGCCCGACCTGTGCAGTGTCCCCGTCAATCGCCTGTTTTCCGCAGAAAATCGCGTCAAAATGAACCGCCTCTTTCTCCTGAATCTTCTTTACGGCCTGACTCAGAATATAACTCGTGGCCAGGGTATCCGATCCTCCGAACATCCGGCCTGATACCAGATACGCCTTATCTGCAGCTATGGCAAGGCACTCCTTAAGGGCTGATTTTGCCTGTTCCGGCCCCATGCTCATAACAACAATCCGGGTGTCCGGATGTCTGTCCTTAATGCGTGCCGCCGCTTCCAATGCATAACCGTCAAACGGATTCACAATGGACGGAACTCCTTCACGAATCAAAGTATTGCTTACCGGATCTATCCTGATTTCAGTCGTATCCGGCACCTGTTTAACGCATACAAGAATATTCATCATTCTTTCTCCTTTTCCTCTGCGGCATGAACAAGTTCCTCGGCCATGTCCTTCGTCTTCTTCAGATCAATTTTCCCTGTAGCAGTCATCGGGAATTCTTTGATTTGAAAAACGTATTTCGGGACTTTATAGCTGGCCAGCATCTCTCTCACGCATCCCCTCACTTCATCCGGGCCGACTGTTCCGGAATCAGACTGCACCAGACAGGCGATTTCCTCTTCCACGATTTCTTTTCTGACACCGACTGCCTTAACTGCTCTTATGCCCTTCATGCCGGAACGGACTACATTCTCAATCTCAACAGGCGAGATATTTTCACCATGCCGGATAATCATGTCACTCAGCCTTGCTGTAAAGTGAAGACGTCCCTGTCCATCCAGAAATCCTTCATCGGCTGTCCTGAGCCATCCGTCCCGCGTAAATTTCTTCTGGTTTTCTTCTTCAGCCTTGTAATACCCTTTCATGGTAATCGGACCGCGTACCTGAATTTCACCTTTTTCACCGGACGCAGCTGACTGATCTTTCTCCAGATTCCATATCCGCACTTCAACCGAAGGAAGAGGAAGTCCCGCTGTTTTCACCGCCTTATTCAGATCATCTTCATACAGAGTTGCTGTAATCAGCGGTGCGCACTCCGTCTGTCCATAACCCATTATCAAATGTTTTATCTTCAGTTTCTTAACTGCCGCCAGGAAACTTTTCTGTTCGACTGACGCTCCTGATGTCTGTGCCACTCTCAGGGATGAGGTATCATATTCTGCAAAATGCTCATTTCCGGTAAGCAGCTCAAACATTGACGGAACGGCCATCATAACTGTCACATGGTAATGACCAATACTTCTCAATACTTCTTCTGCCTTGAACATCCGGAGGACAATCGCTTTCATTCCTGTGCACAGTGCGAACAGCAGCATTCCCGACATTCCTGAACTATGGAACAAAGGCAGAGGTGCCAGCAATACATCGTGACTTTCTGCCTGCATCCTTTCTGCAAACAGTTTTACATCGCTGATCACGTTTTTCTGTGTCAGCATGACTGCCTTCGGAACCGCTGATGTCCCGGACGTAAAGGTAATGCACAGTACATCATTGCTGCAGATTCCATCTTTATGCTCGCGAAGAAGCCTTACATCATGATCTGACAGCCGGGTTTCCAGAGGATATCTCTCATTGACTGTCCGGTAATCCTGATGAAGATCGCGTATTTCCAACAGTTCCGGATAAACTTTCCTGACCTTCTCCGCCATGCTTCTGTAATCGGAGCCTTTTTTATTTTCTCCGATATACAGCTTCTGTATATCAGCTCTTCTGACAGTATTCTCAAGTTCATAGGTCCGGTATGAATAGTTGATAACTGCCGTAACCGCTCCGATCTTCATGCAGGCAATCAGATAGAACACAAGCTCTATGGTATTCAGTGACCAAAAACCGATATGACTTCCCTTTACTGATCCCTGCTCCAGCAGCTGAAGGGCAATCCGGTCGGTAATCTCATCTGCTGCTTTCCATGAATATTCCAGGTCATCAAATACAAATGCTCCTTTCTCTGCATATCGCATCGCGTTCCCCGCCATCAGATCAGAAACGGTATCTTCAATGACAGGTACATGGTTCACTTTTTTCCTCCTTCACCGGTTATTCCTTCATTCATGTCTGAATCAGTTTTACAGAACAATCACCTTTTCCTCAGCGAGCCTGCTGAGTTCTTTATCCGTATAGCCAATGCCGCGGAAAACTTCGCCTGTATCCTGGCCGAGAAGCGGTCCCATTCCTGCTTCGTCCATATCGCTGCCTCCGAAACGCAGCGGCGTACTTGGTACATAAGCATCCGTTCCGTCACGCATGTGCATCATCAGAAGATAATCGTTTGCTTTAGCCTGGGGATCCTTCAGATTATCCTCGACATGATTGATCGTTGAAAAAGCAATGTCCGCTTTTTTCAGTATCTCAAGTGCTTCATCACGGTCATGCTTTGCAAATTCCGCATCCAGCATCTTCACAAAATCCTCTTTATTTTTCTGAGCTGCCGTACGGCTCTTATAACGGACATCCTCTGCAAGGTCTTCTCTTCCGAGCAGTCTCATCAGATCTCCGTAATGCTTTTCATGATCGACATTCGCCATATAGAACCATTTTCCGTCTCTGCATTTAAAAGATGCCATCATCGGCAGCGCCGGTTCCAAACGGCTTAACGGATAGCTTCCTCCGGTCTGGACATCAAAAACCAGATAGCTCAGGCTGTACAGCGCAAGTCCGTACAGTGACAAAGAAACCTTTTCGGCTTTTCCGGTCCGTTCTCTGTTAAAAAGTGCGGTTCCCACAGCACCTGCAAGAGCTGCGCCGCATGCAAGATCTCCAAAGGCTACCGGCGGTATCAGAACATCATTGCCCTTGTTTACGATATCCTGCATCAAACCGCTTCTTGCCCAGAAGGCTACGGTATCAAATCCCGGGCTGTCCGCTTCCGGACCTTCATCTCCGAATCCTGTAACGGCTGCATATACCATTTTTGGATATTTCGCATGCAGCGTCTCCCAATCCAATTTCATTTTCTTCAAAGCCCCGGGGCGATAGCTTGTGAGGAAAACATCTGCCTGTTCCAGGAGATTATGGAGCATGGCCATGCCTCTTGGATCTTTCGTGTTAATGGCTATACCTTTTTTCCCGCGGTTATAAACGTTGAAGTATTCATCACGCACTTCTATCTTCCCATCCGCATCACGCCTGTGACCGGGATCGCCGAAAGTAGGTTCTATCTTAATGACTTCCGCACCCCAGTCAGCAAGATTCATTCCGGCTGACGGACCTGCAACAAAAAATGCACACTCAACAACCTTGATTCCTTTCAGCGGTTTATCCAACTCTGTCCCTCCTGCTGCTTTATTTGATTTTTTCCAGAATCCCGGAACTGACCATCAGGTTAATCTGGTTTGTTCCTTCGAAGATTGAGAACACCTTGGCATCACGCATCAGTTTTTCAGCCGGATAGTCTTTCATGTATCCATAGCCGCCCAGTACCTGAACGGCATCTGTTGTCACACTCATGGCTGTTTCTGAAACAAAGATCTTCGTACTTGGGCTGAGTGTGCCCGCCGGTATATTTCTGTCGAGTACTGCTGTCGAATAATAGAGAAGTGCTCTCGCAGCATCAACACGCTTCTGCATGTCTGCCAGAAGAAAGGCCATTCCCTGATGTTTGATAATCGGTTTCCCGAATGTCTCTCTCACTTTCGCATAATCCAGTGCAATATCCATTGCCGCCTGGGCGATTCCCAGAGCATGAACCATGGAGGTGATCCTGGCTTTTTCAAGAGATTTCATTGCGTAAATGAATCCGCGTCCTTCTTCTCCGATCAGATTCTCTGCCGGTACATGAACATCATCAAAAATCACTTCCGAAGTGACGGACAGTTTCAGGCCCATCTTTTCTTCGGTCCTTCCAATCTTCACTCCACGTTCTTTTTCAACCAGGAACAGTGAAATTCCTTTTGTGCCTTTACTTTTATCGGTATAGGCAAATACCATGAAAAGATCCGCCAGCGCGCCATTGGTGATAAAACACTTCGTCCCGTTAAGGATATATTCATCACCTGATTTCACTGCTGACGTACGGATTGCAGCGGCATCTGATCCGGCCTGTGATTCCGTCAGGCAGAAGCTGCAGATGGCGCCTCCGAGAATCCTGTCGGCATAATACTGTTTCATTTTTTCTGAAGCACCGGCCATTTCCAGAATACTGAATTCACCGCTTGCCAAAGCGAAATTAAAAGAGAATCCGGCATCCACTTTTGCCATTTCCTCGAAAATTCCCATTTGAGTCGTGCTGTCCAGTCCGAGGCCGCCGTATGCTTCCGGGATTCCCATTCCGTAGTATCCGGACTCCCTCAGGACTTCCATGACATCCCTCGGGAACTCGCCGGTTTTATCCAGTTCGGCCACACGCGGTCCCAGTTTATCCTTTACGATCCGTCCGGCCGTATCAGCCAGTTCCCTCTGTTCTTCCGTTAATAGTAAGTTCCTGCTGCTCATGGCAACCTCCTGCTGACATGCAAAATTATTTATTCAGGTAAACGGGAACCCGTTTTTCCAGAAATGCCCGGCTTCCTTCTTTAAGGTCATGCGTAGCAACCAGCATGCTGACCAGGTTCTGTTCCAGATCCTGAGCATATTCCAAACCCGTTTCCGGTCCGCGGTTAATGCAGAGTTTTGCATAGGCAACCGCCATCGGAGCATTGCACAGAATCTTCTGCATGATTTCTTCCGCTTTCAACAGTTCGTTTCCAGCCGGCACGACATGATTAACAATCCCTATCTCAAGAGCTTTTTCAGCGCTCACCATATCGCCGGTATAAATCATTTCTTTTGCAAGCCCAGCTCCAATCAGCCTCGTCAGCCTCTGTGTCCCTCCATAGCATGGAATCGCACTGACCTTTACCTCGGGAAAACCCAGTTTTGCATTTCTGAAGCCACCCGGATATCACAGGCTAAAGCCAGCTCCAGTCCGCCTCCTAAGGCAAATCCATTCACGGCAGCAATTACCGGCTTTCCAAGATTCTCTACCCGATTAAAGAGCCTTTGGGAATAAGCTGTTACTTTCCGTGATTCTTCAACAGTTTCAGGGAATTCCGAAATATCGGTCCCAGTTGAAAAAGCTCTGCCGCTGCCTGTGATAATGGCTCCCCATATGTCGTCTTTTTCCGCATAGCTGATGGCATCTTCCAGTTCCTGTTTCATTTCCAGATTAAAAGCATTCAGCATTTTGGGCCGATTCAGGGTAATATAGGCTATTTTCTTCTTTACTTCATAAAGCAGGTTCCGATATTCCACATAAGCCTCCTTTTCATCTGCAGAGGTCACGTCCGATGACCATTCTTTGTATTTGGTTTGTGCCTTCGACTATCTGATAGGTTTTGGCATTGCGGAAAAATCTCTCAACCGGATAATCACGGCTCAGGCCATAACCGCCCAGCACCTGAACAGCATCTGTGCAGACCTTCATACAGTTATCCGTAGCCGTAAGTTTCGCAATAGAAGCAGCGCGGCGGCAGGGTTTATCATGATCGATAAGATTTGCCGCATAATAAACCATCTGTCGCGCTGTTTCTACGGAAGCTTCCATATCGGCAAGCATGAACTGTATACCCTGAAATTTGCAGATCGGCTGTCCGAACTGCTGACGCTCTTTGGCATACGCAACAGCATAGTCCAATGCTCCCTGTGCTACTCCGACAGCCATGGCTGCCACTTTCACACGTCCTCTGTCGAGTGTCTCCATCGTAAGTTTAAAGCCTTCATTTTCTTTTCCCAGCAGATTGCCTGCCGGAACACGTACATCCCGGAAAGAGACTTCACAGGTATCTCCCGAATGTACCCCAAGCTTTTTTTCCTGTCTGCCTCTCGTGAGACCTTTGCTCGTACCATCAACCAGAAACGCAGAGATTCCTTTTGCTCCCTTGCTTTTATCTGTCGATGCAAAGACAATATAATAATCAGCGATGCTGCCATTCGAAACAAAAAGCTTTGTCCCGTTGAGAATGTAATCGTCTCCGTCACGCACGGCAGATGCCGCAATCGAACTGACATCCGATCCGGCATCTGCTTCTGTTATGCACATGCTGACAAATGCCCCGTCCACTACCTTTTTGTAGAACATATTTTTCTGCTCTTCGGTTCCTCCGAGGGCTATCACTTTACAGGCAATGCTTCCGGCATTCAGAATACTGGTAAAGGCATCATCCACCTTGCTCATCTCTTCGGTCAGCATGACGTACGTAACAAAATCAAGTCCGGCGCCTCCGTATTCTTCCGGAATATCCAGAGTATGCAGGCCCATATCCATTGCTTTTCGGATTACTTCGATCGGCAGATGTTCATCCTCATCACACTGTGCCCGTATCGGAAGCACTTCCTTCCTGAAAAAATCTCTGACCAGCTGGATATAGCTTTTCTGATCATCTGTCATCAAATACTGTTCCATTTGATATCTCCTTTTCCGATTCCGTAACGGTATATGTTCAGATTCACCCCAATTGCATAAGAATCGGTTTGTATCTCGAGTATATCTTTTCTAATGAAAATGCTGTTGTCATGCTGAGACATTATCATTTGCATTTCATGCCAATTTTTCCATAAAAAAACAGACTGCATCCGCAGTCTGCCTCTGATTTCGGCGCTTCTGTCACAAAGCTATTTAAGTTTTTTTCTTCTTCAGCCAGAATACCATATCTGATACTGTTTCTCTCAAATTTCTCGTCTGATATCCCAGCTCATCTTTTGGTATCATTTTCAGGGATATTATCCCTTTATTTTGTGAATCAGCCTGAACACCTGCTCCCTGGTCAGGACCATATTGTGATAGGCATTTTCTTTCTTCATCGCCTCTTCCTGACTGGTGATGCCGCGGACAATCGGGAAGAATGCATCAATGCCTTCTGCATTGCACAGCACCGCTTCTTCCGATACCATGCCTTCCCGGACTGCTTCGCCGGCTTCCAGTGAAGTCAGGCTTTCTTTCAGGGAATCAATAGCCAAGTTTATGCAGAAGTTTTTCCACTTCAGAAGCACTCATGACTTTTCCCATCGCGACCACCCGTTCATTGACGACGAGCGCCGGCGTTGACATGACGCCGTAAGAAGCGATTTTTGCCATGTCGGTCACATATTCCGCTTCAAACGGAACGGACATTTCTTTCAGGGCTTCGTTTGTGGCTGCCAGCAGGGATTCGCAGCTCTTGCAGCCGCTTCCGAGGACCTTCACGCCGGTAAGTCCCGTACTGCCCTCCGGTGCTGCTTTTTCCGCTTCATACTGCTTTGCTGCACCGCTGCAGGCACACGCCGGAGCTTCTTCCTTTTTCTTTCCGAATCCGAAAATTCCCATTTTACTGATCCTCCCCGCTGCACCCGCAGCCGCAGCTGCAGGATGAATTTCCTGCCTGCTTCTGATCATCGCCGACATAGGAAATAGCTCCTGTCGGGCACTGGCTCTCACAGCCGTGACAGTGATCGACGCAGCCCTGCGGATTGACGACCACGGGAGTCGGTGCTTTTGAGACATCGTATACGCCGTGCGGACAAAAAGAAACGCAGGTGCCGCATTCCGCACACAGAGAATAATCAATTACCGGATACCATTTGTCAGCCATTTTATTTCTCCTCTTTGTTTTTATTTTTGATGATTCCGCCAATCAAATCAAATATTTTTGATTTTAAATCCAAATAAAAAGCCATTCTGCAATGGCTTTACGGACAGCAGCTGCATTTCTCTTCCGGAGCTGACTCGGTCAGTTTCCGCAGGAGATCCTCTGCCTTTCTGCAGCCTGATTCCGACAGACGATAATGCGTCCACTTGCCTTCCTGCCTGCTTTCCACAATGCCGGATTCACACAGAATCTTCATGTGATAGGAAAGCCCGGACTGGCCGATATCCATTTTATCCTGCAGTACGCAGGCACATTTCTCGCCGCTTCGCAGCTGCTTCAGAATTTCCAGACGCCTTGGATCGCAGAATGCCTTGAAAACCTTTGCGTCCGTTTCAAATGAAGATTCCATTCCTGCACCTCAAATCAATTTCTGTTGATGTACTGTATCATAATCCTCAGATCAATTTCTGTCAATATGAAGTCCCGAAAAAAACGTCCGCGAAAAATTTCTCCGTCCACTCTTTCCCTTTCGATTTCCGGAACACATCGGTAGACATGCCGCCTTCGCTGATGAGCCTGTCATAATATCCTTTAACAGCCTCTTTTCTTCTGCCGGTCTGGTCAGGCTTCAGTTCAGGCACAGATTCACTCATTTTCAGAAGGACCCCGACCGCTGCCTTCTGCATTTCAAATAATGCGCCGTCATCAGCTGCCGTTCCGGTTTTTAAGAGTGTGCCGGCAAGGACACTGTCCTGCCAGGAATGCCGGTACTCCAGATCCTTCAGATTCTTAAATTGCGAAGCAAGATCTGCCAGCCATTCCTTCCGGGAAGGGGCCGTGCCCTTTTCATCCCGGTTCAGATCAATGAATTCAATATAGGCTTTTCTTCTGCCGAAGATATAGATATAATCCAGCGACATCATCGGGATGTCCCGAAGAAGCGGCGTCAGCATGACCGATACCATCTTCATCGGTCCGGTATTCGTTTTCATCACGGAAATATTGCCGAGCTTTTCCGCCCGGTACTGGCTGACATGGAATTTCATGATTCCGAAAATCCGGATGGTTTGGTATTCCCCGACATCGCACGCAGAAAGAGCATACACCTCACTAATCTCTTTCAGCACGCTGTCGGCAATCAGCTCGCCGGGCCTTCTGTTTCCCACTGCCGGAAAAGTCTGCTGCATCATATTACCCTCCTCGTATGAAAACAGCCTGCATTCCTGTTCTGCTGATATTATACCCTAAATGCGCCTGCACGGACCATCTTTATTTCAGGACAGCCGTCCGGATATTCAGAAGATCTGCTGTCTTTGCAAAAAGGGACGCATTGTAACCGACGCTCATCGCGAAGTGATGCGTCGGGTATTCCGCGAACCATTGGTCCATATAGGAATCCGGATCCTCCTGAAAGCGCACATGGGTCTGCGTATTTCCGATGGTCATGATCGGCCCGTCCGTCGCCTCTGCCTCGGTAATGATGAACTTGAGCCTGCCGTCGGAAAGCTGCGTGCAGTTCAGATTGGTGATTTCTCCCGCTCTTACTTTTGCCTCCACGGAAATGCCGGTGCCCTGTTTTCCGTGGTATACGCCAAGCCCGCGGAGAATCGGCCTGCCCTGCGCGATAGCCAGATGGAAAGGCCCGTCATGTCCGAGTAAAATGGTTCCGTCTTCATAATCCGTGACGACAATCTCACAGAACGACCCGCCCTTGCCCAGGATGTCGCAGATTTTCATCGCAAGGCAGGTCTTCAGATCGCCCTCTCCGGCGCAGGGAATTCCCTTTGCCGTCAGAAGCGAATGTCCGACAATGAATCCGGACTGCAGTTTTTCGTACTCGCTTCCCGGTGCCCCGTGATAGTAATAGGCAAGCCCGTCCAGACGGTATTCGCGGACCAGTTTCTCCTGGGCTGCCGCTACGCGCGCTGACCACTGCAGCTGTGCCGCGGTCGGTTTCCCGGCCAGGGGATCGGCCGATTTAACCTTGCTGATCACAAAGAATTCGGAAATTTCTTTTTTCTTCTCTTCAATTTCCTCACGCGTCAGACTCTTCATCATGCGGTTCAGGTCGCACATTTCCAGAAGTTCGACGTGTGCTCCCGTCTGGGCTTCAATCATCGTAAAATCGGAATACAGGTCCAGCATGCCGCTGTAATTGTCTCCGAGGAATCCGAAGCGGCAGTGCCTCAGGGTTTCTTTCACCATCGCCGCATCTGTCCATTCGCGGATTTCTTTCCACGCCCGGACAGCTTCCGGACGGTCTGCGGTATTTTCATCTGCAGCAGCATCCTTCGTCCCCTTCTTCATGCCGAGGAGTCCGTTGACGCAGTGAAAAGGAATTCCTGCCCGTTCAAAAGCATTTGCCAGTTCGGGAACCGGGCAGGCTCCGCAGTTGGCCAGCCATTCTCCTGTTGAGGTTTTCCGATAGTCGATCTGTGCCGTCGGCTGCAGGTTGAGCACTACCGCCGGAGCGCTGCAGATCTGATGCACCGGCAGCACGCTGGCCGATGTCACGTACGTACCCGCATGGGCAAAAATCAGATCCACATTGTGTGCATTCATGTACTCGCCGCACCTGTGCCCTTCTTCTTCGCAGTCAACAAGCCCGTAGAAGAAGACTTCCGCACCCATCTCCTGAAGCCTGTCTGCAATAAACCGGCCGTAGGCAGTCAGCCTCTCCTGAAGTCCCGCGAACTGTTTCCAGTAAGCCCGAAGTCCCATCGTGTACACTCCGATGCGCGGCTTCTGATTCTTTCCGATTTTCTCCATTTTATTCTCCCTGTTTTCCTGATCTTCTGTGATCGTACGGCATGCGGTTCACTCTGACCCGCCGCATTCCGTTGATTCAGTCATCCAGCCGGATGATTTTAATCTGTGACATCAGTCCGTAAGGTTTGACAATGTATTCCGGGGTATAGTCTTCCCCCTCTTCCATCCTGAAATCTTTCCATCCGATTCTGCTGCAGCCGTCGTAAGTGTGATGGAACGGCCCCATCAGGTTGCGGTTGGAGCCTACCGCTTCGATTTCCAGATTATTTTCCCCGGTCCGGAGCTGAAGCTCCAGGCGGTTCCCGGCCATGATGGTTCCTGCCGTTTTCCTGTTGACGCGTACGACAATCAGGGCTGCACGGTAATCGCCGAGAACCAGTTCCGCTTTCCGGCAGTCACTTTGAAAACGGAACCGGTAGATCATGCTTCCTGCATAATGGAAATACCCCTGCTGCGTAATGTCCCCCATATGCAGCCTTTTCGGCTCGGACACGATCTCCCGCTGCAGGTTCACGCCGAAATTCCCGATCAGGTAAATATCCTCCAGCTCCATTTCATTGGTATAATGACATTTCAGTTCGAGCGTGTTGATCCCCGGCCGGAGATTCCTCAGTTTCACTTTCTGAATCGCCTTGTCGACAAACCAGCCAGACGGTCTGGGACACAGTCCGCCGTTGCAGATGACTTCAAACCGTTCTGCATTCTCGATGCATGCAGACACCGGCCCCTCGGGAAGGTTCCTGATCATGAAAAGGTAATTCAGCGTGATATCCGCGGACGGCTTTTTTTCACCGATCCAGCGATAGCGCATCTCAACGCCGTTTCCGACAATCTGCCGCATTCCCAGGCGTTCCCGGATTTTCCTCTGGGCCTGCCAGATCTGCATCGGCTCCGACAGGTTTTCCCCATCAAAAGCATAGCGGCAGAAATCCAGCGTCAGGGAGTTCGGCATCGTACGGCTGAATTCAGCTTCCGGCGGCAGGGCCGCAGCGATTTTCTCTGTCTCATGCGGATGATGATACGGTTCCTTCTGATTCCTTCCGCTGCATTTCCCTTTTTTCAGACGGAAGACCCTGCAGTCGCTGCGGATGAAATCCTCATAGAAAACATGACTGTCCCCGACAGGAATCTTCTTTTCTTTTCCGGTCTGAAGATCGATTTCTTCCGCGCAGTCCGCCCCGTGGAGAACGATGCGGCATTCGCGCCGGATATCTTCATTTACGACAATCATGGAAATGCCGTCTCCGCATTTCCTGAAGACGGAGATGACGCCTGCCGGATTCCCGGTATGAAGATCCTGAACCTCTGCCGGAACCGGCAGCAGCCTGCGGACCGCCTGCACCGTCTCTTCATAGCTTTCCGTGCGGATGGCACCGCTGAAGTCAGCCTCTTCCTCCCTGATTCTGACCCCCTCTGTCAGGTGCGGAAGAGATCCCGTCGCAATCAGGATTCCGCCGTTCCGGACGAACTTCTTCAGCAGGTCCCTGGTCGACTGGAAAATGCTTTCCGTCTCCGGCAGCACGACGATTTTATAGGACGCCCTGCCGATGCGGAATTCCGCATTCTGCACGGAAGCGTCCCCTGCCATCAGCTGTTCATCGCCGAAATCAAAATCGATGCCATTTTTCAGAAGCATCTCTGCGAACCGGTTCAGCTCATCTCCCCGTGCATTCAGCTGAATGAGAGCCGGATCCAGGAATCCCATATCATCAACTTTACTTAAGTCCTCATCCGGCGAACTGCCGCTCTCGCACCAGAACCCGCTGATCGGATGAATGACCAGAACATCCCGGATCGGTTCCCCTTCCGTCATAACAGATGAAAGCCGGTCGCAGTAATCGGAGATCACGCGGTTATACCGGAACCACTCGCTCTGATAGCTGAAAGCCGGCGGGAAGTCCCGCTTCCGCAGTCCGCGGATACTGTAAAAAGAAAGATGCGGCGCCCGGATCGTCACGCCCAGAGCACACTGAAAGTCCCACAGTCTCTTCTGCCCTTCAAAAGTGAAATCCCATCCCGTGCATCCGTATGTCTCCGTAATGACTGATTTCTTTCCGTACTGATGTGCAACGCTCGTACACTGCTTGACCGTCAGATATTCCCTGGTCTGTTCTCCCAGGATGTCAATTCCGGGCACATGCATGTATTTGTAATTCGGCATCACGGCACCGCAGACGCGCACCTGATAGCCAAGATCATTTTCAAAGAGAAGGTGTCCGCACAGCCGGACCCCCTGACTGCTGCACCACCGGTAAAGCTGCTGCGTATACCGTTCGCAGAAAAGTTCGCTCAGGGTGCGCCAGTAGTCGTGCCTGTGCTTTTGGTATCCCTGATCTTTCAGGAACAGGAGCCTGGGTTCCAGATCATATCCGCGCCGTTTCCGGAACTCCCGGGGAAGATCATCCGTATACGGCAGGGCCGGCAGCGGCTTTCCTTCCTGCGTAAAAAAGAAATCCCAGAAATTCGGTTCATCCGTAAAGAAGCCTTCGATCTTTCCGGAAAGACTTCCGCCGAATGCATCTGCGTACCGCTGATGGGTAATTTCCAGAAAGCTGCGGACGCTTTTCTCCGAAAGGTTATTTGCCGGAGCAAAGCCGTTATACCAGGGATTCCCTTTGGATGTGCGGATGCCGATCCGACCGGTCCTTTTATCATAAACGTAAGCTTTAGCCGCACAGTCGGGATGCAGTTTGCTGACAAGTCCTCCGGCCATTCCGGAAGGCCACTTATCTTCATCATAGAGGAACGGCAGCATGCCTTTGCTGTATCCGTCCTCCGCACAGTCCTTGCAGAGCTTCAGCCATTCATCCGAAAGATAGACGCTCTCCAGTCCTTCCCGAGAATGCATGAAATACCCGGCGTAGCCGCCCTTCTTTAAAAGACTTACCTGTGTCTTTAATTCTTTTCCGTCCAGCAGGTCATTCCATGCCCAGAAAGCAAGGCTTCTTTTTTCCGGTTTCCTGTCCGAAGTTTTCATTTTCCCGACCTTTCCTTCCATACGCTGAAATGATAAAAGGGGAGTGGATGCTGCCACTCCCCTTTCGCTTCTTATCCCGATCCCGGTCAGCCTGCTGTACGCAGTGCCTCAATGGCCTGTTCTGCCGACTGAGTGCCGCCGCCGAGCACCACTTCCGCAAGCAGCTGATTGTTGAAGTAGTCAGCCAGCTTTGCATTGTAGTTCATGAACTCAAACGGATAAACCGACTTGGACATCGAAACAACCTGCTTTACATTTTCATCCGTGATTTCAACTTTCTGGTTGGTGATGGAAAGACCGTTGTCTGCAAGAATCTTCTGCGGCTCTTCGCTGAGGTAAGTCTTGATGACTTCGAAGGAAGCCTTCGGATCCTTTGCATTCGACGGAATGAAGAGTCCGTCATATCCGCCGAGGACGGTGTTCTTCGTGCCCATGGACGGCCACGGGATGACCACTGCGTTGATTCCTGCATCCTTGGCATCCTTTAAGGTCGTCGTGACGCTTGCCGCGACATCATCGATCATAGCTACTTTGCCCTGCATGAATCCGGCTTTCACTTCATCCCTCGTAATGGTTGCTGCGCCGTCGCCCGGATACATATAAGCTTTGTCATAAAGGTCTTTTACGTTGTCAAAAGTCTTTGTGAAGATATCATCGGTTGCCGCAACCTTCCCTGCTGCAAGATCTTCCAGCTTGTTGCTGTCTGAGGCAAGGGAAAGAAGACCGTTGCGGAAGAACCATGCCGCCTGCTGGTTATCGGTGTTCTGTCCCATCGGGAAGACACCGGCCGCCTTCAGTTTCGAGCAGGCATCCGTGAACTGATCCCATGTCCAGCTGTCTGAAACCGTCACGCCGTTCTTGTCCAGCAGATCCTTATTGGCAACGATCAAAGAGAAGTTCGCATCCATCGGAAGAGCGTAATACTTGCCGTCAAACTTGCCTGCATCCAGTGCTGACTCCGGTATCATGTTCTTGATGTCCGGATCCTGATTGATCAGATCGGTCATATCATACGCCATGCCGGAATCAATGAGGGAGCGCATGTTCTGCGGCCAGTACTGATAGACATCGCACGGTTCGCCGCTGCTGATGCCGGTACGGATGACCGTATCCAGATTGCCCCAGTCTACCTGCAGAGAATCAATATTATATTTATCAGCAAGAAGCGATGCCATCTTTTCGCAGGCCTGGTCATCACCCTTGTATTCGACAATTTTTCCGTAGAACTTGATATCTTCTTTGGTTCCGTCCGTTGAGGCTGCGGAAGCGGCTGTGGAAGCGGCCGTGGATGCTGCCGTAGAAGCTGCTGCGGATGCGGCCGTGGAAGCTGCCGCGGATGCCGCCGTGGACGATGCTTTTGACGCTGCTGCCGATGTCGCCGCGGATGATGCAGCTCCGCCGCAGCCGGCCATCATGGAAACGGTCATCGCAAGTGCAAGGACAACACTGATCACTTTCTTTTTCATCTTTCTCCTCCTGTCACCGGGAGTTCTGCTCCCGAATCTGTTTTCATTATAGGCTGGCCCCTGCACGGCTGAAATTCCGAAACGTAACGATTCTGTTTAAAATTCAACGATTGATTTCCGCATCCTTCAGCGGTTGATTTTCTGACGGATCGTCATGATGCTTTTCACTCCCAGGACACTCGAGAAGGTCAGTCCGTATCCGTCTCCGTACATGAGCTTCAGCCTCTCATCGATATTCTTCAGTGCAAAAACTTCATGGGACTGCTCGGAATTATTCATCTTGTTCCGAATTTCCTTTTCATCAAAACCGACACCGTTGTCTTCGACGACGTAATAAAGGTCATTCTCCTTCGTATAGATCCGGATGTGGATCCGTCCTTTTTCCGTGCTTTCCTCAAGGCCGTGAACCACGGCATTTTCAACAAGCGGCTGCAGGATCAGATTCGGCACCTTCAGCTGCAGGCAGTCTTCTCCCGCATCAATGTCGTACTCGATCCGGTCTTCAAAACGTTTCTGCTGGATCAGCATATACTTGCGGACGTGCTCGATTTCACGGGCAACCGTCGTGAACGTGTCCCCTTTGTTCAGCGTATAGCGGAAGACATCCGAAAGTGCCTTGACCTGTTCCGCGATATCGCCCTGGTCATTCCGGACAGCCATCCATCGGATCGTGTCCAGGGTATTGTACAGGAAATGAGGATTGATCTGCCCCTGAAGATACTTGAGCTGCATTTCTTTATTAAGAAGGGCATCCTTGTAGTTTTTCTGCGTCAGAGTCATTTTCCTCCACAGGACGAAGCAGACCAGAATGAAGGAAATGCAGAGCAGCATGCAGATGACGAGGATGTTGCTGACCGTCTTCGCACTGCTCATCAGAAGTTTTTTCGGAACCATCCGGACAACGCACCAGTCTGGATCCGTCAGCGAATAGAAGCAGCACACATCCTGCCCGTTTTCAAAATATCCTTCCGAATCAGTGAAAAGTTTCCCGAAATAATCTTCTTTGGAAATATTGGTCCCCAGAACAGACTTGTCATCTGCCGAGATGACATCCCCTTCCTGATTAATCAGAAAGGCCCGGCTTCCGTCATCAGAACCGGAAGCGTAGCGTTCATGCAGGGCGGTCTCCTTGATGCTGATTCTCTGATAGCCCAGCTGTTTCATGGCATAAAGATCATTCAGGGCACGGTACAGGGAAACGACGTATCCGTTCGACTTGCTGTTCAGCGGGTGAAGATAAGTCTCCGCTCCGGTCCACAGTACCTTTCCTTTCAGGTCGGAAATCGCTTTGGCCCGGCTCATGTCTTCTTCCGTCACCATGTTGCCGAACTGGAGAATGATGCTGTCATCATTGAAAACAGAAATGGAATCCAGATAGCTGCGCGAAGAAAAAAGGGAACTGAAGGTAAAGCCCAGCTGATAGCGGTCCAGTTCATTTTCCTGGCCGACGGCCTGATCATCCGTCTGACCGGAACGCCGCGCCATCCGGACGAGGACTTCATTTCCCAGGACGCTCTCCGAGACAAACTTTGCATCATCCGTCAGCGAGCGGATCGGCTCCCTGGTCTGCTTGAGGACTTCAAGTTCCGTGGTGCAGGCCTGCTGAAAGGCCACCCGGGAGACATATCTCTGAATGCAGATAAAGAGAATGACAACTGCCGCAATCAGGATCAGTATGATCCAGACAGCCTGATGCATCCGTTTTGCTTTCACTGAATTCCCCTCCGTAACGCCGAAAGAGTGCCTGACGGCACTCATCGGTCAAATCTGTTCAGCTGACTGAAACGATCATCAGCCCTTGACGGCACCTCCCGTCAGGCCGCTGATGAAATACTTCTGCACGAATACGAAGAAAACCACAAGCGGGATCAGCACGATGCAGACCGCTGCCGAAAGCGCTCCCCAGTCCGTTCCGAACTGAGCTGAAAAAGAAATCAGTCCGATCGGGATCGTCTTCATCTGAGAAGAGGAAAGTTCAACGGATGCCCACAGAAGTTCGCCCCACCAGGAAACGAACAGGAAAATGGCATTGGTTGCAATGGCAGGAATCATGAGCGGCGCGGCAACCTTAAAGAAGGCTTTGGTCTCCGAACAGCCGTCAATCCTTGCTGCTTCCAGCAGTTCTCCCGGAATTGTATCAAAATAATTCCGGAAAATGTAGATCGTCATCGGCATTCCCCATCCGACATAAGGAATAATAAGGGAAATGTACGTCGCTGTCAAACCGAGCTTGTTGGTCATGACATACATCGGCATGATGACGGATTCGGAAGGCGTCATGGTGCAGGCCAGGATCAGCAGCATGATCAGCTCCGCATACTTGATATGGAATCTGGAAAGCGCGTAGCCGGCAAGCGAGCCGAAGGCCAGCGTGATGACCATGGTACACCCGACTACGATCAGGCTGTTCAGCATGTAGCTTCCGATATTGGCTGTAACCCAGGCCTTCAGGTAATTCGAGGCCGCAAAGGTTTTCGGCAGGCCCCAGACATTCGTATAGAACTCAGCCGTCGGCTTGAAGGAAGTCAGCATGACGAATAGAATCGGATAGATCGTCAGGATGACGTAAATGATGCAGAAGATTCTGGCTACCCTGCCTGTTCTTTTCTTTCCTTTTCTGGTTTTTTCAGTATTCATATGTCTCTCCTCTCAGCGCACGTCTCGTCAGAACAATGCACAGCATGACGACAATGCAGAGAATGACGCCCATGGATGCCGAATACCCGAATTCATTGAAATTGAAGGAAGTCTTCATCATGTCGATGGGAATGGTCTGGGAAATCGTTCCGGGGCCTCCTCTTGTCATGACGAAAACCAGATCGTAGCTCTTGAAATTCATGACCATGGTATAGACGGCAGACATCAGGATCGTCGGCTTGATCAGCGGCAGGATCATGGAAAAGAACTGCCTGACATACCCGGCTCCGTCAATCTTGCTGGATTCAAAGATCGAGTCCGGGAGCATGCGCATGGCCGCATAGCACAGCATCATGGTAAGACCCGACACTTTCCAGACATTGACGCCGACCAGGCACCACATAACGGTATGGGAATTCTCCAGCCAGGCCGTTGCCTTATCTCCCTGCCCGATCAGGCGGAGGAAATTATTCAAAAGTCCGATGTCCGAATTGAATACGAAGGTGAAGAGCAGTCCGACAATGGCTGTCGGAAGCATGACGGGAAGAAACATGATCAGCCGGTAGAAAGCACCTTCAGCCGGGGTGACCCGATACACAAACGCCGCCAGGAGAACTCCGATGACGACCGCAAGCGCCGTTCCGACTACAGCGAGGAAAACGGAATTCCAGAGTGCATGAAGGGCATCGGGATCGCGGAACATGTGGATGTAGTTATCGAATCCTGCAAAGACAGGCTGCGTAAATCCGTTCCATTTCTGGAAAGACAGGACAATATTCCAGCCGAACGGGAAATATACGGCGTAAATCATCGTCGCAAGCGCCGGCACAAGGAACAGAACGGCTGTCAGCGTTTTCGGTTTGTTCATGGCTCTCTTTTTCTGCTTTTTCATCTTAGCCTCCTGCTTGTTTAATAGTAGCATCGGGGCTGAGCGAGAAAAATGAGATATCCCATACAATCTGTTTGATTTTCTACGATTTTCTAACGGGTGTTTTTGCTTTCACGGTAATGCGTGGGCGTATCGCCCGCGTATTTTTTGAAGACCGTGCAGAAATATCTGTATTCCGGAAACCCGACGCGTTCCGCCACTTCATAGGTCAGGTAGCTGGTCTCCCTCAGCAGGATCTTGGCATGCTGGATCCGGACTTTATTCAGATAATCCGCAAGACCGATTCCCATTTCCTTCTTGAACTGCGCGCTGAAATAGTTGCGCGAGCGGTTGACGATATCAGACAGATCATCCACGGAAACAGGCCGGGAATAGTTCAGGTTGACATAATTTATTGCCATGAGGGTCTGGATGCTGAAGCTGTGATTTCCCTGGATCTGAGGGACGGAGCGGTCATCGAAGAAAAGCTTGTCATGCTTGAGGACTCCCTGGTAATTCTGATAGAAAGCCTGATCTTCGGGGCCCAGTGCGATTTCCATTTCATGGAACTGTTTCTTTTTCTCCCCCAGATTCCTGGCAACCCCTTCGACCTTGATTTCAGAAACCGCTTTCTGCACGGCTTCCATCAGTTCATCTGTATCAACCGGCTTCAGAAGATAATCCATCGCCCCGAACCGCAGGGCCTTTTTCGCATAGTCAAATTCATTGTAGCCGCTTAAAATAATGATTTTCACTGCCGGAGCCATGGCATGGATGCGGTTGCCGAGTTCAATGCCGTCGACACCCGGCATCTTAACATCCGTTACGATAATCTGAATTTTTTTCTTTTCGAATAAGAGCAGGGCTTCCTCGCCGTTCGCTGCCGTGTAGACATGGGAAATGCCGTTCTTCTCCCATCCGATGGAGGCCATGCCTTCCCGGATGATTTTTTCATCGTCTGCTATCAGCAGGTTGATTTCATTGTCCATGATGAAGTTTTCCCCCCGCTTGCCTACAGCACTTTCATGACTTTATTCTGAACGGATCACCAGTCATTTCAATACTGTATTTTAATGAAAATGTATAAATTTTTCAACGGGGGATCATCCATCCTACCTATGGATCAGCCTTTCCAGTTCGGACATCAGCTTATCGACATCAATGGGTTTGGAAAGATGGGCGTCCATGCCGGCTTCCTGAGCCCGGCTGATATCACCCGAATAGGCATCTGCCGTCATGGCAAGAATCGGAACCGTCCTGCTGTCCGGATGCGACGAGGCACGGATCGCCTTCGTTGCCTCGTATCCGTCCATGACCGGCATGCGGATATCCATGAGGATGGCTGCATATTCTCCGCCCTTCGATTTTTCAAACATTTCGGTTCCTTCCCTGCCGTCGGCAGCGCAGTCCGCTTCGATGCCCTTCTTGGCAAGAATGGCTTTGGCAATTTCCCGGTTCATCTCATTGTCTTCGCATAAGAGAATCTTTTTCCCGGCAATCTCAGTCGGTTTCAAAGCTGACGGAACCGTATTTTCCGGCGAGGGCATCTCCTTGGCCTTCGGAAGCTTCAGACGCACCGTAAAAGTCGTTCCCACTCCGATGCGGCTTTCCACCTCAATGCTCCCGCCCATCAGGTCAACCAGCCTTTTTACGATGGAAAGCCCCAGTCCGGAGCCTCCGATGTTCGCATTGTTCTGGTTCCTTTCCTGTGTAAACGGATCAAAGATCTTCGGCAGGAAGTCTTCCGAGATTCCGCACCCGTCGTCTTTCACCGTCAGCTTGTCATACACGGTATCCGGAGTCTCTTTCTCGCATTCAACAGCAAAGAGCACATTTCCGCCCCTCGGGGTAAACTTGGTGGCATTGGAAAGCAGGTTGATGAAGATTTCCTGCACATGCATGGAATCGATGTTGATGACGGCCATGACCGCTTTGGAATTGTCAAAACGGAAATGAATGCCTTTTGCATCCATCATCGGCTTTACCGCTGTCAGGATTCCGTCAACAATCGCCTTGCAGGAGACCGGTGCCGTATGGAGCGTCGTCGTGCCTGTCTCGATTTTCTGCAGGTCCAGCGTGTCATTGATCAGGGACAGCAGGGTGCTGCCGGCCTGGCCGATCTTGTTCAGATAATCATCCTTCTGTTCCTTTGAATCCGTCTCCTGTGCCAGACGGTCGTATCCCAGAATGGCATTCAGAGGTGTTCGCATGTCGTGGCTGACGTTGGCCAGGAAATTCGACTTGGATTCATTTGCCTGATCTGCCTCGTAGCGCAGCGCCTTCTCCGTATCCAGGCGCTCCATCAGTTCTTTCTGCCTGTGCTGAAGCGTATCCGTGACATCCGTCTGCTGAACCAGGATCCACTCTTTCGTCTCATCCAGCCAGACCGTCCGGATCTGCTTCCAGCCTTCCGAGCCGTCGCCGCGCCGCGCCTTGACATTGAAAGTATAGTTGTTTTCCTCGTCCAGATGCCTGACCATTTCCTCGATCCGGGTTTCCTCAATAAAGCGTTCCTTCTCCTGCGGATCGACCCAGCTGCTGACGGCGTACTCAATCGTGTCGCGGTACTGCTGCGGCTTTTTCATGTTCCCCAGACGTTTCAGATAAACACTGGATTTGATATCCCCTAAATAACGGAAGAAAAAGATTTGGTCCGAAATCCGGAGAATCGCAATGTAATCGTATCCGGTGTCGGTAAGCTTCTGGATGATTTCTCTGTTCAGTTCCTGTTCATTGACATTTTCCGAATACAGCACCGCTTCGATATCGTGCGTTTCCGGATCCTCAACCATGTTGACAACCGTTTCCACCCAGATGGAGGTTCCGTCTTCGACGCTGCGGCGGTAGCGCACGACATCGCTGGATTTTCCGCTCTGGAAAAGCCTGATCAAAGCCGGCAGCTGAAAATGCTCCAGGAAATTCTTCTTGTGCTGTTCATTCAGGATAATCCCGGAAATATTGCGGATAACGCCTTCGGCCGTTTCGGACCGGATCGTGTTGATGACATACCGGGATGTGCCGTACCATTCCACGCAGCGGTTGCGGGTCAGATTCAGTCGGACCGTACACAGGGACTGCGGGTTGGCAAACAGCAGCGACTTCACGGAGCCCTGGAAGTTTTCCCGCTGTTTCCTGCGGCTTTCCGCTATCGCCGTCTCCGCCTTCATTTCCGCGGTGAGGTCGGTAATCACGGCATAAATCATGCGTTCCTCTTCTTTGCCCTGAACCGAGGAAGCGATGATTCGGAGCCATCTCCAGCCGCCTTTGCCGTTATCGTACCTGAAAGGCGGCGACATGTGCCGGCCCGGATTGACAACGGACCGCATCGTGTCGGTCAGTGCATGGACATCATCCGGATGAACGTGTTCTGTAAATGATTCCTGTTTCTGCAGCTTCATTTCCGTCTCATTTACGCCGAACAGGTCACAGGTCATCTGCGTGGCAGCCATGAGCGTAAGCTTTCCGCCGGAGATCCGGTAGACGGAAATGCCTGCGGGGATGGAATTGATAATGTCTCCCAGCCTGCTGTTCTCCTGCTGAAGCATCTGGCGTTCTGCCACATTCCCGCTGATATCGTTGATGGTAACGTAAAACCAGGCGCGTCCGTCCTGATCGACGACATAATGTCCCTCGTCGTGTACCCACAGAAGGCTCCCGTCCTTTTTCCGGATCCGGTATTCCACCGTGTCGTACTGACCGTTTGCTGCAATCTGGTCATCAATTGATTTCAGGGTCGCGTCACGGTCTTTTTCATAAACCATGCAGCGGAAATGATTCCGGAATTCCTCCTGGAATTCTTCTCTGTCATACCCGAGCATCCTCAGCATATTCTCGCTGACGAAGAAGAACTGGTCGTCTTCCTGCGCCGCATAGATAAAAAAACCTCCGGGTGTATCTTCAGCAATCTGTCTGCTGATATCCCGGAAAGTTCCGAACAGGACATGCCTGCCTTCGTATTCGCCGATCCATTTCAGTTCTGCCTGGGTCCAAACATATCCCCTGGTCCTGTGGTAGGTCCGATACGTACAGACTCCCTGAATACCTCCGTCAAAAATTTTCCGGATGGTATCCTGAACCATTTCCATGTCCTGTTTCAGAATTACTTTCGAGGCATCGTTCCGGTACAGTTCCAGATATTCTTCTTCCGTCAGTCCGGAAAAAGAAGGTGCATTCTTCGTGTAGAGAAAGGGAGTCAGGGAGGCAGACGCTCCGTCCGTCAGATACATCACCGCATAGCCGGGTGCACATTGAATAATCATCTGAAGCTGTTCTCTGCTGAAATCCATCCGCGGCCCCTCCTGTCTGCTGAATAAAAACCCTCATATTTATTTTCTGCTTTCCGGAAAGCTTCCGGTTTACGGCATCTTTTATGTACGGATTATATCACATTATTATCTGAAAATGCCCTTTTTGCTGAACGATTGTTCAATTTTTTTCTCAATAGGACACGCCAAAAAAACAGATGCCGCTGCCGGCATCTGTCTTTCATTTCCGGGACGTCCCGGAATCGTCTGTTAAATCATGATAAAAACTGCGGGAATTTTCCGCTTTACTGCAGGAAGGTAATGTACAGGGCTGTCAGGATGGCGGTCGTGATGACGCCGCAGATGTTCGCACCCAGGGCATAGTCGAGAATCATCGTTCCCTGGCTGACCTTCTGGACTTCCCTCTGGGCTACTTTCGCAGTCGACGGGACGCAGGAAACTCCTGCAATGCCGACGACCGGATTGAAATTGCCTTTCGTGATCCAGTAGATGAAATACCCGCCCAGGATTCCGCCGACACCGGACAGTGTCAGAGCAACGACACCCAGGACCAGGAACTTGAGGACAACCGTATTGAGAAGGGTTGTCGCATCGCACAGGACGCCCAGGATGAGGCCCAGGAAGAAAGTCGAGGCGTAAAGGAAAACATTCTCAATCAGTTCCATGTACTTCCGGATGCCGGCTTCTCGGATGACAATGCCGGTAAAGAAGCTGAGGAACAGCGGTGCAGCTACCGGGAACAGCAGGCAGAGCAGCGCATTGGTTACGGAAGCAAAGATAATCTTTTCAAACGGAGTGACTGCAGACTCGCGGCGCTTCGGACGTACGATTGCCTTTTCGCGGAGTCTCTTGGGAACCATCAGGCGGACCAGATACGGATAGCCGCCGTACGTCAGGCTCAGGTAGAGATAAGCTACGATGGAAATCGGAACGAAATATTCCGGTGCCAGTTTGAGGGAGGCGAACAGGACCATCGGGCCGTCTGCGCCGCCGACGATGGATGCCGCGGCCGCCGCTCCGTCACTCAGTCCCATCAGCTTGGCGATGGGGAAGGTGGCGATAGTGCCCATTTCGGCAAATAAGGCAATCGTCATGCTGATGAACGGGTGCTCCAGCACGTAGCCGACATCGCAGAGGATGCCGATTCCCATGAAGACCAGGCACGCGATCAGTCCGTTGCTGAAGGTCAGCGTGTAGACCGGCTGCAGGAAGTTGATCTGCATGTATTTCATCAGATCATCCGTCGTGGTCAGAAGCGGATTCAGGATCAGGTTGCCGACAGCTCCGTTATCCATGAACAGCATGCCCGCATTGACCGCTGACATGCCGAGCCCCATCGGGATCATGATCAGAGGCTCCAGGACTTCTTTCTTACCGAAATACACCAGAAGAAGTCCGACAAAAATCAAAATGATTCTTAAAACTACGATTGAGGGCGACTGAGCGAACATCGTCCCGATTCCCTGAAAAATCTGTCCAAAATCCATTTTCAATGTCCCTTCTTTCAGCCGTTGTTCTGATTTTTACGCAGGTATCTCTTTTCTTTCAGGTCAGCCTGCACCTTCTCGAAATGCCGGATGACGCGTATCGTGACCCGCATCAGAACCGCAACGCCGTAGGACACCAGGATGCCCAGTCCCAAAACTTTTAAGGGCGTTAAAAACATAGAAGACATAGTTCTCTCCCTTCACGAAAAAAAAACGATTTTCGTCGATGTTATCACATTTTGAGGGAAAAAGCCATATGTTTTCGTTATTTGTCTGCCGTCTTTTTCAGAGAAACCAGCAGCAGAATCAGTCCGGCACCGGTCAGGATATGGCCGATTCCCGCAATACCGGAGACAGCAGCATCCGTTCCGGCCGAAAGCGGTGTCCCGAGAACCTGCAGGACTCCCGCGGACTGCCAGCATGACTGCCGTAAGCGGCACGCCGATGTTGTAGAGCCATAAGAAGATACGGAAGCTCTTCTGTTCCTTCAGCGCATGCCGTTCGGAAAAAAGCGCGACCAAAAGGAACACCATCATGCCCAGAAGGAAAAGATGCGCATGGACCTTGCCGAGCGCCGTGACGCCGGTGAAGCCGTTCCATTTCGTGAATTCACGGTAAAAGACTCCCGCTGCCATCGCAAATACTGCATAGATCAAAGACAGGTTCAGATACTTTTTCATTTTTCACTTTCTCCTTTCATCGCACGGTAACCGATTACGACGGTCCAGACATAGGCACAGGTTTTCGGAATCATCAGGGCTCCCACTGCGGGGACCGAATCCGCAAACAGGACCACCGGTATGTAGAAGGCGAAGCTCAAAACCACCGTAAGCCACAGGAAGCGGAACGGCCTGTCCTCTTTCTGACGGGCACTCCGGAAGAACAGCACGATGATCAGGATTCCCAGCAGGGCGAAGGGAATGTTCCTGTAGATTCCCCAGGAAAGCGGAGCATCGGCACGGGTCCATCCGTTCTGCGGCATCAGGCACAGGACGATGCGGGAAATGGAGAGGATCCAGACTGCCGCCGTGATTCCGCTCTTTCCGGACACCTGATAGCGGAGGCGCCACACGTAATACAGCAGCACATAAAAGACAGTCATCGTCACGGATGTAATCAGCTTGCCGGTTCCGAGAACGGCTGTCCACGAAGCAAGCCCCGTCGTGCAGAGGGCTATGGCCCGCGGCACCAGATGAAAGGCATCGCCGCATCCGAGCGTAACGGCCATGATGCCGTACAGCAGGTACTGCTTCCGTCCCCTGCTGCCCCGGATCATCAGGATGCCGAGGCAGATGACCGCTGTCAGATAAATCACATCAAAACCTGTTTCAAAAATCGCCTGCATGATATTCCTCCTTCTCGAACATTGTTCGATATCGCTGACTGGAAAGCCCGCCTTTGTCCCGGCGGGCAGTTTCTTCAGTAAATCGTTCTCCGGATCATTTCCAGCAGAATCCGGCAGTCCTTCTTCTGCTGCAGCAGCAGGTCCAGGATACTGCCGAGGACAAAATCAAGAAAGTCCTCTTCCCGGAATCCTTTTGAAAAGGCATCCTTCCGGACCGCAGGATCCGCCTTCAGCGCTGCCTTCATTCCCGATTTCAGGTGAGAAAGATAGCCATCCATCGTATCTTTTGCCCGGCCTTTGCCCTTGCTGGCAAAGCTCACGGAATGCGTTGTAAAAAAGTTCGGGTATTCCTCCGTGCCGTTCCTCACGCTTTTAAAGATCCATTCGACGGTTTCCGGGAAAGACCTGTCCCTGCTGTCCTGATGGTCCATCCGGAAAATATCCTGCCAGACGCTCTCAATTGTTTCCAGGACGAGATCATCCTTGTCCGAGAAATAATAATACAGGGTGCTGAGCGCGATATGGCATCTCTGGGCAACGGCACGCATGCTGATTTCCGACAGCCCGTTCTCCGAAACCATTTCCCGGCAGGCTTTCAGAATTTCTTCCTTGGACGTAACAACGCGGTTGATCGGACTCACCCCTCTCCATATCGAACAATGTTCAGTATTGCATCCTCCGCCTGTTCTGTCTACAGGAAATCAAGATTTTTCTCCGCATTGCCGGGGCCGTCTTTCAGAACGGCCCGGGAGTG
The DNA here is from genome assembly GCA_022647575.1 of Lachnospiraceae bacterium. GTDB lineage: Bacteria > Bacillota > Clostridia > Lachnospirales > Lachnospiraceae > Chordicoccus. The sequence goes on from JALCKY010000004.1 coordinate 29,529, forward strand.
ATCTTAAACGAACAGATTGACATTCGATTCTTCCGCATTGCCGAGATAGGTTCCGACGCCGCCGAGTTCCACGCCGTCAATCAGCTCTTCTTTTTTAATTCCCATGACATCCATGCTCATCGTGCAGGCAATGATCCTGACTCCCGCTTTCATGGCTTTTTTCATGAGTTCTTCCAGGGAATCGACATTCTTTTCTTTCATGATCTTTTTCATCATGGCCGTTCCCATGCCGCCCATGTTCATCCTGGAAAGCTTCAGTTTCTTTGTGCCGCGCGGAAGCATCTTTCCGAACATGGATTCTATCAGAGTCTTTCTGACCGGCTGCTTCTGTTCTTTGCGAAGTGCCGTTAGTCCCCAGAAAGTAAAGAACATCGTGACCGGTCTTCCCATGGCTGCTGCCCCGTTGGCAATAATAAAGCTTGCCAGGACTTTATCGAGATCTCCGGAAAAGACGATGATGGTTTTCCCTTCATTCTTCGGAGCCGGATCATTTCTCTCCGTTTTCGCGCAGGATGTTTCAGCGGCCTTCTTGCGGACGACGGCAATGTAATCGTTTCCGCTCTTTTCATTTCGGACAAGTTCGTTTCCCGTGCGGCGGCACCAGGATGCGATATCAGCGGCAAATCCCGGATCAGATGCCGAGACCTCCAGCAGTTCTCCGTCCTTCATTTCCCTGACGGATTCAAAGACTTTCATGATCGGGCCCGGGCACTGCATGCCGCTGCAGTCCACCCTGACGCGGATCGCCGGGACTGCTGACGAAGCATCTTTTCCGCTGTCCTCAGGACGTTCCGGGGTTCCGAAGTCATTGATCTTCTGCTCTGCCGCCCCGGAACCGGCCTTTTGCCCGGACATTCCGGAACCGGTGTTTTCCGCAAGTTCGTCACGGTAATGGACCGAACGGTAAAAACGGGCACCTCCCGGATATACCAGCACATTCCGGAAACCGTGATTGCTCAGGATCCGCGCTGCATTATAGGCACGGACGCCGATGGCACAGAACGTAATGATTTCTTTTTCGGGATCCAGTTCCCCCAGGCGGCTCCGAAGCTCACCCAGCGGAATTCCCACTGCCCCGGGCAGCGAATAGGCCATCCTCTCCGAGTCTTCCCGGACATCCAAAAGAACGGCACCGCTGTCTTTTTCAACGGCATCCCAGGAGGCAAACCGGACAAGTCCGGAAAGGACATTGCCGGCCGTAAACCCGGCCATATTGATCGGATCCTTTGCGGAGGAATACGGCGGGGCATAGGACAGTTCCAGTTTTTCCAGATCCTCAACGGTACCGTGCAGCCGGATGGCGGCCGCGATGGTATCGATCCGTTTATCCACGCCGGCCCGGCCGACGATCTGTGCGCCGTAGATTTTCTTCCCGTCTGCAGAGAAAAGCAGCTTGGCGGTCATCGGAACCGCTCCGGGATAATAAGCCGCATGGGAATTCTGCGTGATGACAATGCTTTCATAATCGCTGCCCTTTTTCAGTCCTTTTTTCAGCAGCGTCTTTTCATTCAGGCCGGTCGAGGCCGCCGTCAGGTCAAACACCTTGGCTACCGAACTGCCCTGCGATCCTTCATATTCCTCATCCATTCCGGCGATGTTGTCGGCTGCGATCCTCCCCTGCTTATTGGCAGGTCCCGCCAGCGGAATCATCGTCTTTTCTCCGGTTATGAAATCCTTTACTTCCGTGACATCGCCGACTGCATAGATATCCGGGTCCGACGTACGGAGGTGCGAATCCGTCACGATGCCCCCGCGTGCGTTCATTTCCAGACCGGCTTCCTTCGCCAGTCTTCCGTTCGGACGGATGCCGATAGACAGGATCACAAAATCCGAGGTGCATACAGTCCCGCTCTGCAGGGAAATCTCGATTCCGGATCCGGTCTCCCGGAATGCTTTCACGCCGTCTTTCAGATGCAGATGGACGCCGTTCTGCTCGATATTCTCATGCAGCAGCTGGGCCATTTCAAAGTCAAGCGGAGCCATGACCTGATCCAGCATTTCAATGACCGTGACGTCAAGTCCCGCCTGCTTCAGACTGTCAGCCATCTCCAGTCCGATAAATCCGCCTCCTATGACGGAAACCGAACGAGCGCCTTTGTCGTGGATCAGGGACAGGATGCGTTCGGTATCGGGCACCGTCCAGAGCGTCAGGATCTTTTCCGATTCGATGCCGGGGATGGCAGGACGGAGCGGTTCCGAACCGGTCGCAATCACCAGTTTGTCATAGGCTTCCGTATAATCTTTTCCGGACGCAAGATCCCGGACCAGAACCTGTCTGGCTTCCGGCCGGATGGCCACTGCTTCATTGTTTACGCGGACGTCCACGGTAAACTTTTTTCTCATTGCCTCAGGCGTCTGAAGAAGAAGGGCCTCTTTGCTCCTGATGATGCCGCCCGTGCGGTAGGGAAGGCCGCAGTTCGCATAGGAAATATAAGCTCCCCTCTCAAGAAGAATGATCTCCGCTTCTTCGTCAAGCCGGCGAAGCCTGGCCGCACAGCTTGCGCCTCCCGCGACACCGCCGATAATAATGACTTTCTTACCCATTGCCTTTCTCCTTTTCGTCTGTGCTATAATAGAAACATCCTGAAAACCTGATGAGGTAAAACCATGCTGCTATCTGATTTCCTGCCTGTCTGGAAGGAACTGGCCCCGGCTGACAGAAGCTTTCTGGAAAATGAATCCATGCCGCGGCATGTTGAAAAAAACTGTCTGGTCCACGACGGCTCCGATCAGTGCGAGGGGCTGCTCTGCGTCGTTTCCGGCCGGCTGCGCGCTTTCATTTCCTCGGATGAGGGAAGGGAGATCACGATCTACCGGCTGTTCGAGCGCGATATCTGTCTCTTTTCCGCCTCCTGCATTCTCTCCGGCGTCCAGTTTGCTGTTTCCGTAGAAGCGGAACAGGATACCGATCTTCTCGTGATCCCGTCCGCCGCTTATAAAAAGGTGATGGAAAAATCCGCCCCGCTTGCCAACTACACCAACCGGATCATCACGTCCAGGTTCAACGACGTCGTATGGCTGATTGAACAGATTCTGTGGAAAAGCTTCGACAGGCGTCTCTCTTCCTTCCTTCTGGAAGAAAGTACGGCGGAAGATTCCGATCACCTGAAAATCACTCATGAAAAAATAGCGGATCATCTGGGAACCGCCCGGGAAGTCGTAACACGGATGCTGCGGTATTTCCAGTCGGAAGGATGGGTCTCCCTTTCAAGAAACTGCATCCTTCTGACCGATAAAGAAAAACTGACGTCGATTTCCTCTTAGGCAAGGAGTTCCTCAATCTGTTTTTTGGGGCGTACTCCCATGGACTGCCTGACGACTTTTCCGTTTTTCATGACGGCTACGGTCGGTATGCTCATGATCCGGAAGGATCTGGCAAGCTCCGGCTGTTCATCAACGTTCACTTTTCCTACTTTAATATCGCTGCGCTCTTCCGCAATCTCATCGATCACCGGTGAGAGCATGCGGCACGGACCGCACCAGGAAGCCCAGAAATCCAGCATGACTGTCTGACTGCTTTCCATGATCTCCTGCTGAAAATTATCTTTTGTAATGGTTATGACGGACATGTCAATTCTCCTCTCTTTTTCTATCAATATACACGTCCGCTGCGGTTTCTTCCGTGACAAAGTCACGTTTCTTCCGGACTTCCGGCCTTTGTTCTTTCCTTCTGAAAAACCGACAAAAAAAGAGCCTCCCGGTCTGACCTGAAAAAGGTCTGACCGGAAGGCTCCTGCATTTTTTACCGGCTCTGCGTCCCGTGTCCGTTCAGGAACGGCTGCGCACAGCGCACGTTGAAGAAGTCAATCAATGGGCCCATGAAAAAGGCCGTAATGACCGTGCCGATTCCGATGGTGACGCCGCACAGGAAACCGACCAGAATGCAGATCAGATCCGCCATGATCCGGATATACCGGAATTTCATGGGACCGCGCTTTGCCAGGTACAGGGGAATCGCATCATACACGGAAACTCCCAGGTCCGCCGTATAATAGAATGCCGAAGCAAAGCACATCGAGACGATTCCGACCGCCAGGAAAAGAATCCGGATTCCCATCGACGGCCCGGGCACGATGCGTTTCAGAAGTCCGGCCGCAAAATCAACGATGTAGCCGACCAGGAAAAGGTTGATGAAGGTAGCCAGCCCGATATAGTGCCGGTCCATGAAAAAATCCGCTGCCAGGAGAACCAGGCTGAGAAGCAGGTAAAAAGTTCCGTAGGAAAGGCCGAATCCGAACTTCCCGAAAAGACCCATGGCAAAGCTCTGGAACGGGTCGACGCCGAAATCCGCATTCTTGAAAAATCCGACGCTGATGGCCGCCAGAATTACCCCGAAAAGGGTCATTGCGATTCTCTTTGCAGGGATGCGCGTTTTCATTTTTCGCCGTCTCCATTTCCGGAATCAAGATGCTCCGATCATGTTCCGGATTTCGGAACGATCAGCCGCTGATAACGATTATACGTACAGGCAGCGGTCAGGTCAAGAATGCGTTCGGTTCTTTGCGCACCGGCTGATGCTCAGATCACATGATGCTCTTTCAGCAGCTTTCCGACCTCCGTGCCCTCGATTTTCTTAAGGGCTTCTTTCAGCGCAATCTTCTCTTTGAAGCCAAGCTCCATATCCGTGATCTTCTTTCCGTCACGGAGGGCAACCGTCGCATCAAGCAGATCCCGGACATCGTATACGCTTCCCCAGACTTCCGGAACGCCGCGGTCAACCTTCAGAAGCGTATAAACTGCTTCCATTGCCGTACGGATGGAATATTCCGTTGTAAAGACCGTGTCTCTCGGCGTCTCCGCAAAGTTGCCGATGAAAGCAAAATTCACAGAGCCTTCCGGCACGACATCCGGACGGTCTCCCGCTTCCCGCGGCTGGAAATAAGCGCTGGCAAACGGCATCATGACCGGTATCGTATTCGCGCTGTTTTCTGCCATCTCTTCAATCTGGTCTTTCGGAACTCCCAGATGATAAAGCCATTCTTCGCAGATTTCCTCACCGGTGCAGTCGCGCATCGCTTTCCGGATAAAATCTCCCGGGCGGTCCGAGAACATCCCGTAAAGCCAGACCAGCACCTGACCCTTCGGCTGACTGCGGTACTGCGGCTGGCGGTTGATTGTCCAGCTCAGGAGCCAGCTTGAATCCTTGACCGTGACAATTCCGCCGGTTACAACCTTTCCGGCCAGCGGATCCCGCCTGCAGATCTTCTGGATATAAGGCAGAATCTTCCCGTCAAGCGTGTTGACCGTCGCACTGACCCAGCAGCTGTCTTCCGGATTCATGCAGAATTTATCCGGATGTCCGAATGACGCATCCTGCTGCGCAATTTTTCTCCAGAGCCCGAAGGTTCCGCCTTCATGGATCTCACCGTCCATGCCTGCAGCTTTTGTCTGGCTGCCGTAAGTCGAATTCTCGACATTGCTTCCGTTCGTATAGAAAACCAGATCATCTTCCGTCAGATCGATCCGGTCATTTCTGCCTCCGCATTCCAGTTCAATGGTTTTAGCCGTCTTTTTTCCATCCCGGTTATCAAAAAGCACATTCATGACTTTGGTGTCATAGTGGAAAATGACGCCGTGGTCCTTCAGGTATTTCACCATCGGAAGCACCATGGATTCATACTGGTTATACTTCGTGAATCTCAGAGCCGTAAAATCAGGCAGGCCGCCGATATGATGGATGTATCTCTGCATATACCGTTTCATTTCCAGCGCGCTCTGGTCATCCTTGAAGGCAAACATCGTGCGCCAGTACAGCCAGAAATCGCTGCAGAAAACTTCCTCGTCGAACAGCTCCGTCATTTTGACATTGGCCAGCTTCTCATCCGGCGTCATAAAGAGCTTCATGATTTCCATGCAGCCTTTGTCCGAGAGGCTGAACTTCTTATCCGTGTGTGCATCCTCTCCGCAGTTCTGCGTCGCGCGGCACAGGGAATAATTCGGGTCTTTCTTGTTCAGCCAGTAATATTCATCAAGGATGCTGATTCCGTCAGTCTCAATGGACGGAATGGAACGGAAAAGATCCCACATGCATTCGAAATGATTGTCCATTTCACGTCCGCCGCGCATGACATAGCCGACGTCCGCGAAATGATCGCCGTCGAGCGCTCCCCCGGGAATGGAATTCTTTTCCAGGATGTGAATATGAGATCCCGGCATCTGTGCATCCCTCACCAGGAAACAAGCCGCCGAAAGGGAGGCCAGTCCGCTTCCGATCAGATACGCTGATTTGTGTTCGACGCCTTCCGGTTTTTCCGGTCTGGCAAATGCTTCATAATTTCCGCTTGAATAGTACATTTCAATTCCTCCTTTTCGGCAACAGCCGGATGGATCAGGGAAATGATTCATCCTATGGCCGCATTGTATTTCTTCCGCAGGAGAAATAAAATAAACAGTTCCGCCGTTTTGATAAAAAATCGATCAAACCGGCGGAACTGTCGTATGTTCGGTGCGATAGGCATCCAGCGCATGGGCAAAGCTTCCGTGCATCAGCAGGGACAGGCGCCCGATGATTTTTTCCGGGTCTTCCTTCATGTCTCCCCGGATCCAGTCCAGCATCAGCCCGACAAACGCATATTTATAAAAATTCGCAATGAAGGCCTTGTCTTCTTCACTGGCCTTTCTGCCTTCCGCTTCTTCGTCAATAACGCTGATCAGCAGGCTGTAGGTGACTTTATAGAGATACCGTTCCACCTGCTCCCGGCTGACCGAACGGTAGACGTTCATGACGAAGACTTTATTTTCCCGGACTGCCTCAAAGATCTGCAAAAAACCCTGCTGCCAGGTACTGTAGGTCTTTTTGCCTTCCAGGGCCTTTGCGGCATCCTCTTCGCAGGACCATTCAACCAGATCATAGATGTCCCTGAAATGATAATAAAAGGTCATGCGGCTGATTCCGCAGTCTTCGGTTATGTCATTGATGGTGATCTTGTCGAGGGGTTTCTGAAGCAGCTGTCTTTTCAGCGATGCCTCCAGCGCCCTCTTGGTTGTCTGCGACAAATCGTCCTCCCTGCATCCGGTTTTCCCTCATGCCTGATATTATATACCGGTTTCCGGGAGAAATGAAATCTCTGATTTATGTATGGTCCGGTGCATGGTCCGTCGTATGGTCCGTCGTATGGTCCGTCGCACGGTCCGCTGCATTTTCAGCCCCGCCGTCTGTTTTCTTCTTGAAAATGTCCGTCAGGATCTGCCGTACATTTTCCATTTCAATCGGCTTGTTGATATATCCGTTCATCCCTGCTTTCAGCGATTTTTCAATATCCTCACTGAAAGCATTTGCCGTCATGGCGACAATCGGAATCTCAGAGGCATCGCTGCGTTCCGCCTGACGGATGAGGGCCGTTGCTTCGTAGCCGCCCATCCCCGGCATCATGATATCCATCATGATGGCATCGTAATACCCTTTTTCGGATGCCAGGAATTTGTCCACTGCCTCCCTGCCGCTTTCAGCCTGCTCGACCGCTGCACCGGCATGCTCGAACATCAGCTTGGCCACCATGCGGTTGATTGCCACGTCATCCGTAATCAGAATGCGTTTTCCCGTCAGGAATTCTTCCGAACCGGCTCCGGTATTTTCTCCCCGGATGTTCTCCAGGATCTTGCTGTAGAGCACGCTCCGGAAAACCGGTTTCTCCAGAACGGCATCCGCGCCGGCCGCCAGGATGGCTTCTTCCAATTCCCTCATTTTTCCTTCACAGGCCAGGAACAGGATGGACTGTTTCGGAGCCGCATTCCGGACTGCCTGGATGACTTTGAACGGATCCTTCTCCCGGTCGATCAGGACGAGAAGATACAGGTTTTTGTTCAGGGAAACCATCTTCAGCGCATATTCCAGATTATCCGTACATTCGACGGATACGTCTGCCTCTTTCAGCATTCTGTACACGTCCTCGGAAGCTCCCTTTTCCTCTTCCATGACAAGGATCTGCTTTCCGCGCAGATCTGCGTACCGGGCAAGCGCCTGACGGCTGTCCTGGATTTTCAGCGCGACCGTCACGATAAACTGAGAGCCTTTTCCTTTTTCGCTCTCTACCCTTACGGTTCCGCCTCTGGCATCCAAAACGCTTCTGACAATGGCAAGCCCCAGTCCGGTTCCCTCAACCTGGTTGACCGTCGTATTGACCTCTCTGGTAAATGGTTCAAAAACATTTTCCAGTTTATCTTTGGCGATGCCGATGCCGTTGTCCCTGACACGGAATTCATAAAGGCCGGTTCCTTCCGTCTCGCTCGGCCTCTCTTCGATATAGAAATCGATTCTGCCGCCGTTCGGGGTATATTTGCTGGCATTGTTCAGCAGGTTCATCATGACCTGCCTCAGACGGACTTCATCGCCGATCACGAATTCATGTTCCAGATGCACATAATGGATCCGGTAATCCTGGCTCTTGGCAATGCAAAGCGGAAGGATCATCGAGTTCAGGCTGTTCATTGCGAGCGGAATGGCATACGGTTCATTTGCCAGCATCATCTTGCCGCTCTCGATCTTGGAAAGATCCAGGACATCGTTAATCAGGCTGAGCAGCTGCCTGGAGGAGGACTGGACGATCTTCAGGTCGCCGCTGACTTTTCCGTAGTCCTTTTCCTGCATGCTCTGCATCGCCATGTTCGTCATTCCGACGATGGCGTTCATCGGCGTACGGATGTCGTGACTCATGTTGGAAAGGAAATCGCTCTTTGCGCGGCTCGCCGACCTGGCTTTCTCCATGGCATCGGACAGTTCAGCCGCATTCTCTTTCTGGAAGCGGCTGTAGGCTGCGGAAGTCAGAACCGTCAGGCTGACGAGGATCAGAATGACGGTGAAGGAAACCAGTGCCGAAGACGTCCCGAGATTGGTCATCTCGACTGCTGATTTTCCGTACCGCTGCATCAGGTCCGTGCTGAATTCCCTCACGCTGCTGTCGATGCTGTAGCGGGACGTAAAATAAGATGCGCCCATGATATACTGGTATCCGCGGCTGTACTGTTCTTCCGGCGTCAGATTCTTTTCTTCCTCCGTCAGGACGTCGCTCCGCAGGCCTTCCGGCAGCTCCGATTCCGTCACCCCGCTGCTCAGGGCTACCAGCTCCATTGCCCAGACCTCCCTGTTCGAGAGATCATCCGAGGCGATTTTCGCATCCTGTATGCGGCTGAGTTCACGGGTGGAAAGTCCCATCCGGAAAAGGGCCTGAACCGCTGCGTCCCGATTTCTGTCCTCCGTCAGTTCTTTCACATAAGCTTTGAAATGAGACATGTCTTCTGTCTCACAGTACAGTTTGGACTCATAGGTCAGGGTCGCCGATCCGTTCTCAAACTGCTCCGCCGCACTGCTGGCTTTTTCTCTCTGTGTCTCAAAAGCTTTGATTTCCTGTGCCTGTCTCTGCATGCTGTAAAACATCAGACCTGCCGTGACGACTCCGATGGTCGAGAAAATGACGATAAAGACCGGCAGCATGCTGATGAACTTCTTCATCGGTACGGAAAGAGGCTTTTTTCTGCTCATTCTGCCGCCTCCATCTCAAAATACTTCTCGGGCTTCGGAAGATTTCCCGCCGCCAGACCGCTGCTGACGCATTTCTGCAGGGTCAGATCTATTTCCCCGAAAGACTGTATGTTTTTATTTCCCAGGTACTGCAGGGCATCGTAGATGGTCTGCGAAAGAACCGTATCATAAACGGCTGCCGGATCCAGAGCTGTTCCGTCCTGCTTCTGAAGGACATTGTCGGTTCCGTTTGCATACAGGACCGCCTTTACCCCTGCCAGCGCCGGATAGTCCACCAGCGGTTCAAGCGCCTTGTAGCGGTATGTCGTTGTCGCAAGGATCGACCCGTCAAAGACGCTGGCCAGCTGTGCCCCGGTCAGGCTTCCTTCCCAGAGCTTCTCATCTGCCACGGCCGCATTCAGGTCGTCTTCCGTATAGTTGCCCGTATAAATCGGTCCGGCCGCACTTTTCCCTTCGATCAGGACGGCATCCGCCCCTGTCGATTTCTGCACTGACTGGGCGATGACGGAAGCAGCCTCCCTCTCCAGGGGATAGACCTCCCCCAGCTGACAGCCTGCCTGTACATTGCTCTTCCCGATCACGGTCGTGTCTGCCGGCTGGTTCAGCACGGAATTAAAGTCTTCTCCGACCTTCCCGTCCGAGGCTCCGTCCTGTACAATATCGCTGATTGCCTGGCTGGATGCGGAGAACATATTGCGGTTCAGAAAACGGATAAAAGTCTTTTTTTCCTGAATCAGGTCTTTCAGATTCTGGTAAAGGCTTCCGATCGGAAGTTCAATCCCCGTATTGTAGGAAATCAGCGTATCCGCTCCGGAAGCAAGAACCTGCTGGGCTTCCGGGCTGTACATGACCTTCAGGATCTTTTCCACTTCCGCTTTTCTTTCCGGGTTCTTTTCATCCTCTCCGGAAACGGCAGTGCTGAACACCGGGTAGGTAAAGAGGACACGGTCATCTTTGGTCCTGCCGAGGCAGGGGATTACCTGATAATCCGTGCCGGTCTTCCCTGTAAAGACATTATCGGATCCGCTGATGATCATGGCGCATTTCTCGGCATCGAAGCTGCTCAGGGCATCGGCCGTCTGCAGTTCCAGATCCGACTTCTCCAGCACGCAGTGATCGGAAAGCTCCCTGAGAACGGAAGACATCTGACTGCAGACATCCTCCGGCAGTTTGGTATTCCTGCCCGAAAGGAATTCCTTCAGCCAGGCCTTTCCTTCCTCCGTCGAGAAGCATCCGCCGTAATTGAAACCTTCCAGCATCAGGGCGCTCCGGTAGCCGAGAGAGGCTTCAATACTCAGACCGTCAATGCCGAGTTCACGGAACCGGGTACATGCCGTCTCCAGCTCTGAAACGGTTTCCGGGATTTTGATCCCGCTGCGTTCGAAAAGAGAAGCATTGGCATAAATGCTTTCGACCATTCCGGGTGCCGGATACCAGCACACTTTTCCGTCGAAGGTAAACGGATCCAGCATCCCTTCGGAGAAAGAGGAAGTCTGTTCATTTTTATTGAGGCTCATGAGATACGGAGCCAGTTCCGCAGCGCTGTCGCTTTCATAACGCCGGATCATGACAATGTCCGCCATGTCTCCGTGCTTTGCCTGATAGAGCAGATTCTGGGTGCTGTTCCGGTTGTTCTCCCAGATAAATGCCACATCGGGGAACTGCTTTTCGACATAGGTCCTCCATTCGGAGTACGCAATATCGTTGTACATGGAAATCCGGATGGTCATTTCCTTTCCTGAAGACGAAGCTGCCCCCGTACCGCAGCCTGCGCACAGCAGGCTGAACAGCACAGCCAGAGCTGCTGCTATCCGGATTCTCCTGTGAAATGACCCGTTCATCTTCTGCTTTTCCATTCCGCTTCCCTGCCGGGGTGCCTGTTCCCCGTCTGTTTTCATCATCAAATCCTTATTTCAGGATATACCTGCAGAGCATCGTAAAAAGCTGTTCCATGTCCACCGGTTTATAAATCGCATCGTCCGCGCCTGCCGTCATGACTTCCTCACGGTCTTCGGAAAAGACATCTGCCGTCATGGCAAGAATCGGAACCGCCTGCGCGTCCGGCCGCTTCAGGGCCCGGATCGCCACGATTGCTTCCCGGCCGTCCATGACCGGCATCCGGAGATCCATCAGGACGGCATCGTACTCGCCCTGGGCGGATCTGCTGAACATCTCCACTCCTTCGCGGCCGTCCCTTGCACAGTCTGCCGCGACTCCCATATTCTTCAGCATGTTCCTGACGATTTCCATATTGATCTCCTGATCCTCGCAGATCAGGACATGGCGGCCTGCCAGGGAATCCCTGGAAGGCTTTTTTGCCTCCGCCTTCATGTCGCTGCAGACATCGTAGGTCAGAATGACGCTGAATGCCGTTCCCTGATTCCGGATGCTGCTGCAGGTTATGGTTCCCTTCATGGCATCGACAAGTTTTTTCACGATGAACAGCCCAAGACCCTGTCCGGCAATGTGGTCGCGCTTAAAGGCAGATTCCTGTTCAAAGGGATCATACATTTTTTTCTGGAATTCTTCACTCATCCCGATGCCGTTGTCCGTCACGGTATAGAGATGCTGAACCTGTCCGTTCCGGAGTTTTTTGGCCGTGACTTTGAATTCGACTTTTCCGCCCTCCGGCGTATATTTGATGGCATTGCCGATGATGTTCACAAGGATCCGGGAAACATGGTCCGCATCCATCATCAGGACACGGCTGCTCTTTCTTCCCAGTGAAACCGTCAGGGTAATCCCTTTCTTTTCAGCCGCGCCCATCACGACCGGCAGGATGCTTTCCAGGAAAGCCTGCTCATTCGTCGGTGACTGACGGATCGCCATCCTGCCGGCACTGATGCGGCTGGTATCCAGGATGTCGTTGAAAATTCCAAGCAGATAGCCGACATTCGTCTCAATGGTATGAAGTCTTTCCCTGTCTTCCGGCGAACGCTTCTTCTCATCATTCATCAGCTGGGCCGTGCCGAGAATCGCATTGAGCGGCGTGCGGACGTCATGGCTCATCCGGGAAAGGAAACTGTCCTTTTCACGGTTCTGGCGCTGCATTTCCAGCAGCTCCAGCTTGACTCCTTTTTCCGAATGTTCGATTACCAGCTGCTCGCTGGTATCTACGAACGTCAGGACCAGACCGATGATTTTTTTCTGGCTGGTGCGGTAAGGCGCAATCCTCATGAAATACTTTTTGCCGGAAGCGGAGATGACCTGCGTTTCCACCGGCAGCAGCTGGGACGCCACCTGACGGCACAGCCCGACCAGATCGATGTTGACAAAATTGTAGTCCATGAAACGGATCGGACGTCCGATGTCCTGTTCCATGACCGAGAATTCCTTCGCCACGTATTCCGTGAATCGCCGGATCTGCAGCTTGTCGTCCAGGAAAATAATGCCGACCATCGTGGATGACAGGAAGTTTGAAATATCGTTGTTCAGGCTGGTCACTTCGCCCAGTTTCTCCTGATACTCCGCGTTGACCGTATAGAGTTCCTCATTGACGGACTGCAGTTCCTCATTGGAACTCTGAAGCTCTTCGTTGGAAGTCAGGAGTTCCTCGTTGGTCGCCTGCAGTTCCTCGTTCACGGTTTCCAGCTCGCTGACGGTTTTCTTCAGATCCGTCTGCGACTTTGCCAGATCCGTTTCCAGATTGCTGATCCGCCTTGCAGCCGCCTCATCGATATGATAGGTTTCTGCTTTCTCATCCTGCGGCGCTTTGCCGTTTTCCATAAAAACGATGGCGTAATAATCCGCATATTCCTCTGACCCGCTGACCGGAGCAACCGTCAGCATGACCGAAACCTGTTTCTCTTTCCCTCTCCGCACCGGAACGCCTTCATAGACGACACGGCGCTTTTCATCCCTGGAAGTCTTCAGGGCGGTCGACACCGCAATCTTCAGTTCATCCTGCAGCATGGAGAACAGGTTCATTTCACCCTTTCCTGCCTGGAAATGAAGATAGCTGTTGCAGTCTCCGAAAATATGGCAGATGGCATTCTGTTCATTGACCAGCAGGCACGGCGGCAGGAATTTTTCCAGCACGTCCAGACGCAGGTCATTCGTCTCATCATTTTTCTCACGCGCCACGTCCGGCATCGCCGATGAAGGAGCCAGATCCCCGTCGATCGGAGGCACGCGGAAGCGGACCGTCAGATCCTTGGGGGCATGTCCGCCGGCGTTGTGCGTGAAGATTCTTTCATTCGGGCAGAGCGGTTCATAGATATCGCCGCACCCGCTGACTGATTCGCTCCGGCCGAGGAACAGGACCCCTCCGTCGTTCAGGGCCGAATGGAAAATGGCAAACAGGTCCTTCTGCAGGCTGTTCTGGAAATAAATCATCATGTTCCGGCACGAGATCAGGTCGAGCTTTCCGAAAGGCGGATCCTGGAAGACATTCTGCGGGGCAAAGATCACCATTTTGCGGAGTTCATGCGAAACGATGTAGCTGCTGTTCTTTTTCGTGAAGAAACGGCTCAGGCGGACGGCACTGACATCCTCAATGATATTCTCGCCGTACTGCCCCTTGCCGGCTGCGATAACCGAATCCCTGTCGAGGTCGCTTGCAAAGATCTTGATGACCGGATGGACATTCAGTTCTTCCATTGCTTCCATGAAAAGAATGGCAATGGAGTAAGCTTCTTCGCCCGTGGAACAGCCGGCAATCCAGACTCGGACAGCCGGACCGTTCGCATGGCTCTCCACCAGCGGCCGGATGACGCGCTCCTTCAGCGCATCGAAGCATTCCGGATCGCGGAAGAAACTGGTCACGCCGATCAGCACGTCCTTCGCCAGGGCTGCGGCTTCTTCATTGTTGGAATTCAGGAAAGTGACATAGTCGTAGAGATTTTCGATATGATTGACCATCATGCGGCGCTCAATACGGCGCGTGACGGTTGTCTGCTTGTAATAGGTATAATTGACGTTTGAGGTCTGCTTCAGGATCGAGTAAATTTTATTCAGCAGCTCTTCGTTGGTCATGCCGGAGGGTGCGGAAGAAATCGTCTCGGAAATATGCGTCAGTTCCGCCGCGATGTCCTGAGGAGAAAGAGAAATATCGGCAAATCCGGTCTGCAGCGCACTGCGCGGCATGCCGTCGAATTTTGCCGTCTCCGGCCTCTGTACCAGGATCACGCCGCCCTGTTCCTTAATCGTACGGATTCCGTTGGTTCCGTCCGATCCGGTTCCGGAAAGGATGACGGCAATGGCCCGTGCTTCGTACTCCCGGGCAAGGGATCTTAAGAAGATGTCTATCGGATGATTGATGATCCGGGAATGAACATAGGGGTGCAGAACCAGTTTCCCGTTCCTGACTTCTATGTTGAATTTCGGAGGAATCAGATAGACAGTGTATTCGTTCCAGCTTCTGTCCGTTTTCCGCCTGAAGAACCGGCATCATGGTATACTTGCAGAGAATTTCCGTCAGCATGCTCTTATAGTCCGGCGACAGATGCTGAATGATGACGAAAGCCATGCCGGTGTTGTCCGGAAGCTTCCTGAGAAGTTCCTGGATTGCCTCAAGTCCGCCTGCCGATGCCCCGATTCCGACAACACTGACCGGAGCTTCATTTCCTCCTGCCTGTTTCATGCATTTTCCCCTCATGATTTCTTTTTTTGAACTTGCGATGATTCTGTCTGAATCATTTATCCTTCCGTGTCATTCCTTTCAATCAGACGGCTGAGCGTACTGTACAGCAGTTCCGGCTCAATCGGTTTGGACAGATGGGCATTCATGCCGGCTGCCCGGCTTTTCTGCCTGTCTTCATCAAACGCATTGGCAGTCATCGCGATGATCGGAATGGTCTTGGCATCTTTCCTGTTCCAGTGCCTGATATTGACGGTAGCCTGGAGCCCGTCCATGATCGGCATCCGCACGTCCATGAGTATGGCATCATAATAGCCGACCGGATTCTGGGTAAACATCTGAAGCGCCTTGATGCCGTTCGAAGCGATTTCCACATGGAAATTTTTATTTTCCAGAAGGGATTTCGCGATTTCCGCATTGATCTCATTGTCTTCCGCAATCAGGACCATCTTTCCGGTAAAATCAAATTCCTGCTGCTCCGGCACCTGCACGGCATCATGTCCGAGGGCTTTTTCAAAAGCGGAAATCAGGTTCGACTTCAGCAGAGGCTTGGTGATCAGCATATTTGCACCGGCTGCCCGCGCTTCCGTTTCAATCGCCTGCCAGTCATAGGCCGTCACGATGATGATCGTCACATCGGGTCCTACCATTTTCCGGATCTGGCGTGTCGTCTCAATGCCGTCCATAACCGGCATCTTCCAGTCTATCAGGATAAAATCATAGAACCGCTTCTCCTTGAGCCGCTCCCGGACGCGTTCCTCCGCGTCCTGTCCGCTGGTCACCCACTCTCCGTTCATTCCGATATCCCGGAGGACGCCTTCCGTTTCTTCGCAGACCAGCAGGTCATCATCCACAATCAGTGCGTACAGGTTTTTCAGGCTGAAGTACGGCTTCATCGGACGGGCCGCCTCCGGATCCGGCGTCAGGGGCACATCCATCGTAAACTCGCTGCCGACCCCCAGAATGCTTCTGACAGAAATGCTTCCGCCCATGAGCCCGAGCAGATTCTTTGTGATCGCCAGCCCCAGTCCGGAGCCTCCGAAGGAGGACGTCGTCGAAGAATCCACCTGTTCGAACGCTTCGAAAATGGCGGACAGGTTTTCTTCCGCGATTCCGCAGCCCGTGTCATTGACCACGAAGCGCATCGTAACGCCTTTCGGTGTTCTGGATGTCACGCTGACATCCAGCGAGATCCTGCCTTTCTGGGTAAACTTCACGGCATTTCCGAGAACATTGACCAGGACCTGCCGCAGTTTCATTTCATCGCCGATATAAAGATCATCCGCCTCTCCGGAGACCGTGCATTCATATTCCAGTCCCTTCGATGCCGTCTGCGGATAAATGATGTTGCTGACGGATGCCATGAATTCCGAAAAAGAAAAGCTTTCATTTTTCAGAAGCATCTTGCCGCTTTCAATCCGGGACATGTCCAGAATGTCGTTGATCAGGGAAAGGAGATACCGGGCGGACAGTCCGATTTTTGAAATGCAGTCCGCCGTCTTCTCGCGGTTGGCAATCGACTGCGCCGCAATGGCATCCATGCCGATGATCGCATTCAGAGGCGTGCGTATTTCATGGCTCATACGGGCCAGGAAATTCGACTTCGCATAGCTTGCCTGCTTGGCAGCCTTCAGGGCATCCGCCATCTGTTCGCGGTTCCTGCGGTCGCGTTCAAAAATTTCCGTGACATCCATGGCGAGAGAAACCAGGATATTTCGTTCCCCGTCCAGATAGAAAATGTTGTTCTTGATCTGCTTCTTCGGTGCTCCCGGAAGATCGGTCCTGCATTCTTTCTTGGCATAATAAACCGTATAAACGGATTTATCTTCCAGCTCCCTGCGGATGTTCCCCAGATCCATGTTCCTTAAAAAAGAATTCTTCTGAGCCGGATCAATCTGTCCGGAAGCCTCAAGGACCGCATCCGCATAGGGGATACCTGAATATCCGAAATCTTCCTCGTCTTTTGTTTCCCGTAAATAAAATTTTTCCTGCCGCAGATCGCAGTAGGAAACCAGGTCATAATTCATGTCAATCAGACGCCCGACCAGCTTCTGATCGAATATATCTCTCTCCAGCTGATTCTCCGGTTCATGAAATGATTCTGCAGTTTTTATACTGTTCGGATCCTGCTCCATCTTCCTGATTCTCCCCGCCGGTTATTCAAGATTTTATTTAATAAGTATAGCAATTTTCATAAATATAGACAAGTATATCCGGAAATGAACCTTCCCTTCCGGCCCCGAAAAGTGTATCCTGAAAGCAGAGTTTTGATTGGAGGCTGCCGTATGAATTCTGAAAATAATTCCGCTCCTCAGACGGATTCTTCCGTCCTTATGCTGTCCGCTGTCCCCGGCCATCCTCTCGGCCTTCTGCTGGAGGAAAACCGGAAAATTTCCGTTCTGATTGAAGAGTCAGAAAAAGCGCTTGCTTCCGGAGATCCGGCAGGTCTTGCCGGCAGTCTGAAGAAGCTGCGCTCCGCCAACGTGCATTATAAAAAGAATGGGGACCTGATTTATCCGGTTCTGAAAGAGAGGTGTCCCTCCGGGAATCCGGCCGATGAGATGTGGGATGCCGGCGTGGAGATCAAGGATGAACTGCTTGCCCTGGCTGAGGAAAATGAAATTCTTCGCGATACTCCTGAACGTCTGAAGGAAGCCGCGGACAGCGCGGAAAACCTTTCCCGCCGGGAATCGGAAGAACTCTACCCTCTCTGCGCAGAAAAATTCACTGAAGAGGACTGGATGCGGATCTATTTTGAGCTGCCGGCCTACGGTTCATTTCTTACGGAAGACCGCCCGGTCTGGGCCGAAGCCGAAGCAAGGCGCACAGAATTCACGGAAAAAGAAAAGACTTCAGGAGCCGGCGCTTCTGAAGTCTCCGAAAACAGTTCGTCCCCGATTCCTCTCGGCACCGGCCATATGACGCCGAAGCAGATCGAGGCCGTGCTGAACACGATTCCCATGGAACTTACTTTCGTTGATGATCATGACCGGAACTGCTATTTCAATGCCGGGGAAAAGCTTTTCAAGCGCCCGGCGGCAGCCATCGGCCGTGAAGTCTACTCCTGCCATCCGCCCAGATACGAAATGCTTGTCGACCAGACTATCGAAGAACTCCGGAGCGGTGAAAAAGAAAGCTCGGATATCTGGATGGAAAGAAACGGCGAACCCGTTCTGGTAAGATACATGGCTGTCCGCGATGAACAGGGAACGTATCTCGGCACGCTGGAATGCGTCCAGAAAATGGGGTTCGCCCGGGATTATTTCAAAGACTGATGCTTCTTTTCCCACGCCGTAAAGACCATCGGATGAAGAAGGATGAGATAAAGCGACTGGATGCCTCCGCTGACCGCTTTCGCGGCAAATGACGGAAGGAACAGGGCGAAGAAAGGCGTCGCGCAGTAATAAAGAAGGAGCACGCCCAGCGCACCGGAAATGAATCTGGAGACGGCTGTTTTCCTGGATACTTCCGTAGAGAATTTCACGAACCTGCGTTCCAGAAGCCATCCGATGGCCGTGCCGAGCATCATGCCGGTATTGCCGAAGGAATCCGGTTTCATTTTCTCAGGATCGACAATCAGCTTCCCGTCCAGGTAATCCATCGGATAGGACTTCATCGAAATATAAATCAGTCCTGCAATGCTCAGGGCGATGAGGACCAGCACGAAAATCAGATCACGGCCTTCTTTGGCATCTACCCATTTCAGCACCGAATTCGTGATCCAGAGAAGCAGAATGCCGATACCGGCGGAAACCAGCACATCCTGCGGAGTGTGTACGCCGATATAGTTTCTGGAAAATCCCACCAGAAGAATCAGGATGATCATCGAATTCCGGAGCATCCTGTTTTTCTTTTCCTTCACGGCGATGCCGCCGTAAAGGGCTGTCGCGTTTGTCATGTGTCCGCTCGGGAAGGAATAGCCCGTCGAAAGCGCCATGGCAGATTCAATGGGTTTCACCTCGCTGCTTCGTATCCACGGACGGTAGACGCAGGCTGTCAGTTTGACCATACCGTTCACGAAACCGCCGATTCCGATATTGAGCAGCGACAGCTCCCCTGCTTTTTTCTCAAGGCACCAGTAAACCACGGCTACGATCAGGAACGGAAGGACGCTCCATCCCAGTTCCGTAAGGAAGAGAAAAACGCCGTTAAAAAATCCCCCTGTCGCTTCGCGAAAATTCTGGAGCAGCAATAAATACTGAATATCCATATAATCCCCCTTTGAAACTTTTATTTACTGCGGTGTCAGCCTGTTACTGCCATAAAAAGAGACCGCTGGCAGGACGGTCTCATTTTTAAAAGGAAGGAGTGAAAAAGGAAAAGGGTTTGCATATTGAATCATTTTACAACTTCATTTACTTTAATGCAAAAGACTGCATTCGTTCCCATGTCTCTTTAAGCTGTCCGCTGTCAACCGGCTTAACCAGAAAGTCCAGTGAATACTTCAGGGCATCTTCTTTCTGACTGTCGTCCGTTCCCAGCATCAGGCCGGTAAATTCCGGATAACGGCTGCGGATCGTCCTGGCGAAGGTAAATCCGTCAATCGGATGCATGTCCGCACAGAAAACCGTGAAGTCCGGAATCTGCACCATGAAGTCCTTAATGGCCATCAGCGGGTCGGTAAAACCCGTGCAGTTACTTTCCGGAAAAGCATCCTGAATCCGGTCCAGCAGCACATTCAGATCCTCTTCAGTTTTTTCAATAGCCAGAATCCTCATGCTGCTTTCTCCTTTCTGAAAATCATCTTAATCCCCAACCTACAACAAATTAACAACAAATACAATGCCGAATTTCCAAGGTGCCCCGTTCTATTCTGGCATCGGGTACGTAAACATTATAATTTAATGGAGAGAAGTGTGCGGATATTATCCCGGTCTCTTTCTTTGGCTTCCTCGTTCAGGTCCGAATAAGGCACCAGATCACAGTGAATCCGTTTTTCAAGGTCTTTTGTCTTTCCGTTTTCCGGGATGCCGTAGTGCCAGTTGTTGAGGTAATGATAACGGCACCAGCGGATGTGCTCCAATTCCGCAAGTTTTTCCATATAGGCCGGCGGTATTTTCTGCGGATCAGCCGGTATTCCGTGTTCCTTCAGCTGCTGCAGTCGGATCTCATGATAATCCGCCGCGCTGATATTGGAATATCTGGTAAATGCATCCAGCTTTTCCCATTGTCTTTCTTTCTCTTCTTCCGTGTCAGCAGCACCTTTAAACAGGACGGCGTAGTGCAGGTTGATTGTTTTTGCCCGCACAAGGAGAAGTTCATCCAGAATGATGGCTGGCGTCATGCTTTCATATTCCCAGTCGAAATAGCGAAGCCGGTCTTCAGCTTCGGAAAACTCGCTGCCGGGTGCTGTCCGGTCAAAAACGTCCAGGGTTTTTCCGGGAACAGTAAAAAGCAGCTCACGGACGCTTTCCCGGGTCGTTTCTCCGCATACAAGAATTCTGTCTGCGCTGTCCATAACTTCCAACGACTCATACCAGGGTTCCGTATGAAATACAATCCGGTCAGTGATTTCAGAAAGATAGGGATGAGTCGCCGTATATTTATCTCCGTCGCCGAAGATGTGGTATTCAATGATCTGATCAGGAGGACAAATGTTATCCTGAAGCCCCCAATACAGAAGTTCCTCGCCCAGCTTTCCAAAATCCGTCAGAATGATTTTCCTGTGTTCGCCTGCCGGGTTCTTTTTCCAGAAAATGCGGGCCGCGTTTTCTTCCGGACTGAATGTTTTAATCCGGGAACTTCCGAGCGTCTGCGTTCGTGCCATGCCGCTCTTCAAATAGATATTGTGCCCGAGGAGGCGTTTTTCATTTCCTTCAATAAAGGCGTAGTTTTCATCTTCGCTTCCAAGGAGAATGTAGCTTTTTGCAGGAAGGAATTTTTCCTCTCCCGCAATGCCTTTGTTCCCGAGACTGTCAAGTATGGCGGTTCTTTCCTTGCTCTCACCGTAAACCGCGATGCTGTTTCCCTTCAGATAAATCAGCCGGCTTTTCCACCAGTTCCGCAGGATGGAAAAGCCGGCAATGATCCAGCTTGCCGTCACAAGCGGTGCGGTCCATCTGGCAATCTCAATAAAGAGATTGTCGGTCTCGCCGTCGAAGTCCATTGCGTACATATGAAGCGTATCATAGACGGCATCCGTAAAACGGGCATGATCTATGATATAGATTCCGTACATGCCAATGAGAAATGGCAGCAGATAAAGAATGTATTTTCCAATCGTTTTTTTATTCATTCCTGTATTTTTCACCTTCAGGTATCATCAGTGATTCCAAGCGGCCGGCCGTACTTTTTCATGGTCTCGGCAAGCGCTTTCCTTTTATCACCGCCATACAGTTCCATGTTCCGGGCCAGATGTATGGCGATTCCTCTTCCGCATACGCTCCTGTACAGCTCCTCAAAATCATCTTCTGACGCCTCATAGATTTCACTTACGGTGCTGATCTGGCCGCCGCTTACGGATTCGAGATCGCTGTCGGACAGCTTTGCTTTACCCGGTATCAAATCCATATCCCTGTTTTCCATCTGAAATACCTCCTTCTGGTTTTCTGCTGCATTCTGATCATAGATTTTTGAAGGTGCGACTGTCAGTTCAGGCTGACAGCATCGATCTCGCTCTTCACCTCCTTCGAGACGGCAGACGTTCCGCCGAGTACGCAGACGTTATCTGATTTTTGGATGAGCTGCGCTTCTGCGCCAGACAGGCCTGATGTCTCCGAACCATTCACGAGGAGGATTGCACCGCAGGCCCTGCCCGCCAGCACCGCACCGGAAAGTGCATCCGGGAAGTTCCGCCCGGTCGATACGGCAAGGAAAGGAATGCTGTCGCCGTACAGGCTGCTGATGATTTTTTCCGATGTCTCATAGCGGTCCTTCCCTCCGCAGCGGATGGCCGATACTCCTGCGCCCGCAAGCTGCGTCTCGAGCGTTCCGCTGACTGCGTCCGTACCGCCTGTAAGGATGGCCCTCTTAAAGGTTCCGGCAATCTTCAGCGTGCTGTCTCTAAGCGTCCCGTCTGCCTCCGTCAGCAGGATCGGCATTTTATGCTCATAGGCATAGGCGGAGATGCTGAGTGCGTCCGGATAACTGTTCCCGGAGGCAATGATGCAGGTATCGGCAGAACTGTTCTCCATGACTTTCTTTTCAATCCGTTCAGCCGTCTCCACACGGTCTGCACCTTCGATGCGGGTTACATTTCCCGATGCGATTCCCAGATTCAGAAGGCCGTCGCGTACCTTGTCCGAAACGGCATCGGAGCCGCCTGCAATGATGGCATTTGCCGGATGAAGCAGTTTCACTGTATCATGGGTCTGCGTATTCATCGTATCATTTCCGGTCAGAACTACCGGGCATTCAAGAACCCCTGCAAGGACAGAGGCTGCCAAGGCATCCGGCCAGTTTTCTCCGGAAGCCACCACGACTGTGCTGCAGGTGCCCGGGAATGTCATGCCGGCGGATGCCTGCATGGTCCGGTAGCGATCATCCCCCTGAATGCGTCTTACTCCGACAGAGATGGTATAGGTCCTTTCATCAGAACC
Source organism: Lachnospiraceae bacterium (assembly GCA_022647575.1). Classification (GTDB taxonomy): domain Bacteria; phylum Bacillota; class Clostridia; order Lachnospirales; family Lachnospiraceae; genus Chordicoccus. Next base: position 52,123 of record JALCKY010000004.1, read on the forward strand.
GGAATCATTTTCTGCACGGACGGTAAAGGTGTAAGTCCCTGCCTTTTCATATGTTCCGAGCAGCATGCCGGTCTTCTCATCCAGGGTCAGGCCATCCGGCAAATTTCCCGTTGAGGACCATGACGCCGTTCCCAGCCCGGTTGTCAGGAAGCTGATGCCGGAACGGTCTCCGACATTCCCGCTGACGGGTTCCTCCGTCACGATCTTCGTCGTATCATCTTCTGTTAGCGCCTTAACGAATAAGTTGCCATAGGATGCCAGGTCCTCCCAGTTCTTTCCATCCTCGGAGAAATAGCTCTGTCCGGGTTCAGCGTGGACCTCGCTGAAAACACCCGGGTAGTTCGTCATTTGGGCTTCATGAAAAAATATTGCCTGATCGTCCGGCTCATCCGTTGTCAGAATCTGGATGACGACAGCGAATTTCATCCCGGCTTTCAAATCAACCGGTGACGAAAGGGAGATGGTATGATAGCCGGGATACAGCTGTACCCCTTCCGTCACGGAAGAAGATACGAGATTCCCGCTTGTGGGAACATCCTCCACATCCGTATAGACGGATACTTTATATCGGGTCATTCTGTCTGCAAAAAAGCACTGGACTGCATCCAGTATTTCATCTTTATCGGCTGTAAAGACATTCGACTCCATTGACCCGAAAGAACCGCATGAACCCTCGCAATCCAGGGTGCCGGCGCCGTCATACTGATAGACATTGTCCGATGCCTCTGAGGCAGGTATCACCTGATAGGAGAAGCATTCACGGTAGGGAGTCGTATCTTCGTAAGAAAGATAGAAATACCCGTTATGGTTTCCATAGTTTCCCCAGCTGTTTTTCACGATCCAGGCACCGTCATTTTTTGGCTGCTGCCCCTGGTTGAAATTCGTCCTGCTGTAATTGTCATCCCAGCCGATAATCGTTACTCCATGATTGGAATCGCTGCCATTCGGATTGTAAAGGGCATCATTGCCGTCCTGATAGTAATCTTTTCCGTCATCATTTTTACCTCCGTTATAATAGGCAACCTGCGTCATGAGAGCTCCCTTAGTGACAAGAAGGTCTTTTGCTCCGGCGATGTCTGCGGATGAAACGACATCCGTGTCGCTGAGCACGTAGGAATTGCTGCTGTATGCCATTACCGAGTCGTCATATCCCGGGGAATTTACACCGACATAGGGAGCAATGCCTTCAGAGGTCAGCCCTCTGCGTTCCATCAGGGAAATCATCGTAGGATAAGCATTGCCTCCGACTTCCCCGTAGGCCTGTCCTTTCATCAGGGAAACCGTATCCTTTTCACAGCCGGCAGGCTGCGTGGCTGCATTTTTATCAAAGACGTACCAGCCATACTGAAGTTCCGAGAGATCCGGGTCCTCTTCATAGCCGTTCTTCAGGATATTGGATTCCACGGATGCCACAGTCGAAAATGTCCAGCAGGTTCCATAGGGCTCCTGGTCTTTGACCGGTGTCACCAGATCCTCATCACGAAGATCAAAGGAAGGATCGGCGGCAGCCGAACCCAGCATATTCTCTGATACCGCAGGAACTTCATCATTCACGTGCATTCCGAGATCTATATATCCATCTGCGATAGAATCAGGCGCATCAGATATGACAGCTGTGTCAGCGGTACATCCTGTGTTTTCTGCCCCGGCCTGCGGAGACTCCGCCATGACCGGTATCGCGGATTCCATAACCATACCTGCCGACAGCAGCAGCGCAATCAAAACATCCTTTTTTCTCTTCATTTTCCTCCCTTCGCAGTAAGAACGGAACCGGCTGCAGAACGGACATCTCACCTGCGAGGTATAATTTCTAAAAATTTAGCATACGAACTACAACAAAAGAGCAACAAAATGGCATTTTTTAAGGAAACCGAGCCGGAAGGTCCCCCACGGTTCCAAAATGCGTTTTTTTCACAAAAAAGGACTGTGATACGGTATAATCAGTATCATTTGAAAGGAAGTTCTCCCGCATGAAGTACTATTTTGCTCCGATGGAAGGATTCACGGACCGCACCTACCGAAAACTGCACAGCCGTTTCTTCCCGGGCACGGATGAATATTTCACGCCGTTCATCGCCGTGAGCCAGAGCGTGACTTTCTCAGCTTCCGACCGGAAGGAACTCACTCCGGAGAATCCTGCCGACAGCTGTCTTGTACCCCAGCTGCTCTCAAAAAATGCCGGGCAGTTTGCGGAAGCTGTCAGAAAGCTGCAGGCTCTCGGCTTCCGCGAAGTCAATCTGAATCTGGGCTGTCCCTCCGGCACCGTCGTTCCGAAAGGGAAAGGGGCCGGCATGCTGCGGGATCCGGAAAATCTGGAGAATTTCCTGTCCGAAGCGTTCCGCCTTCTTCAGGATGCTCCCGTGCGCATTTCCGTGAAGACACGTCTCGGATTTGATTCTCCGGACGAAAGCACGGAACTCATCCGCATCTTCAACCGCTTCCCCATTTCCGAGCTGATCGTGCACGCACGGACCAAGACGGACTTCTATCAGGGTCCCGTGCGAATGGATGCTTTCCGGGAAATGTACCGCTGCAGCGTCCATCCCGTCGTGTACAACGGCGATCTTCTTTCCGCCGGCGGCTGCCGCGAAATTGCCGCCGCCTGTCCCGGGCTGCAGGCACTGATGATCGGGCGCGGACTGCTCATCAATCCCGCCCTGATCCGTGAAGCAAAAGGCGGAGAACCTCTTGCAAAAGAAGAATATCTTTGCTTTCTCGAAGAACTCTTCCGCGCCTGGTCCGATGAATTTCAGTCAGAAGGGAATGCCCTCTGCCGGATGAAGGATCTCTGGAAATTCGTGATAAAAGCATTTGACGAAAATAAAAGCGGCATCCGTTCCGTTCAGAAATCAAAAAACGGAAACGAATACCGCTCTGCTGTCCGCAGTTTTTTCCGCGAAACCGATCTGATTCTCTAAGAGATTTCCGCACTCATGTGCGGATGTGCTCCTCCAGCGTCCTGAACAGGGCGTCCGGCTCAACCGGCTTGGCAATATGGCCGTTCATTCCGGCATCCAGGCATTTTCGGACATCCTCCGCGAAGGCATCGGCCGTCATCGCAATGATCGGCACCTTCCCGGCATCATCCCTTCCCAGCAGCCGGATCTGCCTGGCTGCCTCATACCCGTCCATGACCGGCATATGGATATCCATCAGGATCAGGGAATAGAACCCGACCGGACTGCGGCGGAATTTCTCGACACCGCTCTGTCCGTCATCCGCAATCTCCGTCAGGATTCCTTTTTCTTCCAGCATGGCTTTCGCGATTTCCTGGTTCAGCGGATGATCCTCGCACAGGAGAACATGCTTTCCGGAGAGATTGCGGTTCATTTCCTGCCCATCCTTGTTCACGGCTTCCTTTACACGGATATCCGCGGTACGGACATAATCGAATTTCATATTCAGGGTAAAGGTGGAACCGACTCCCTGTTCGCTGTCAACCTCAATGGTCCCGCCCATGGCATCGACAAGCCGCCTTACGATTGCCAGACCCAGCCCTGTCCCGTGCTTCTCCGGACTGTCGTTCCGGTTTTCCTGGGTAAACGGTTCAAACAGGATTTTCCGGAAGTCCTCGCTCATCCCGATTCCGTTGTCGCTGATGGCAATCTGCATGGCCAGCTTATTGTCCTCCGTCAGATGTCCCCGCTGGCGATAGACAATCGTCCCGTTCTCCGGCGTATATTTCACGGCATTGGAAAACAGATTGAAATAAATCTGATTCATCCTCAGCTCATCCATGACCGGAACGATGCCCTCGATGCCGACATCATCCAGGATCAGCTTCTGATTCTTCTCGCGGCAGAGCGGACGGATAACCGCATCGATATAGCCAAAGAAAGCTTCAGGCGGATAGGGTTCCGGATGCAGTTCCATTTTCCCACTCTCCGCTTTCGACATATCCAGCACGTCGTTGATCAGGCTGAGCAGAAATTTTGAAGACGTATCGATTTTCTTCAGGTTCTGTTTCGCCTCTTCCGAAATGTCCATCTTCTCGGTCAGATAGCTCATGCCGATGATTCCGTTCAGAGGCGTGCGGATATCATGGCTCATTCTCGAAAGGAAATCCGTCTTCGCCGCATTGGCATTTTCCGCTTCCCGCTTTGCCTCTGCCAGACGGAGATTCTGCCTCTTGCGCACGCTGGATGTCACGATCAGGAAAATGAACAGGCCTGTCAGGATCCCGATAAAAGCGAAAGCGACGGCCATCAGCGTCGGATAGCGCTTCATCAGCACATCGAACGAAAGTGCATTCGTATAAACCGAATTCTCGGACAGGATGCTCTGAAGCTTCCCCGAAGACAGATGGTGGATGGATTTCGAAAGGATTCCGAGCAGGGCCGGATTGGAATCTTTCGTAATTCCCAGGGACAGATTCTGCGTAATGTTTTCAACCGGCTGGTAATTCAGGTTTTCATACGCATTCATCAGACGGTAGTAGGTCGCCTGGTAATAATTCAGGAACACGCAGTCCGCGTCTTTTTTCAGTACCGCATTCATGCACTCTGCAAAAGTCTGGTAGGGAATCTGTTTCAGTCCGGGATACTCCTTTGCGATTTCCGCCGCCAGATACCCGCCTGCGCAGACAGCAACCGTCTGCGGAGCTGATTCTCCGCTCCTTGTGACCTGCATGACCGAACCGGTGACATAGGGTTCCGTCACCATCAGATCATGCGCCGCCGCCCAGCTGTAATCATAACTGACCGCCATGACAGTATCCTGAGACATATTCTTGATTCCGCTGTAAATTGTCTGCGTGGAAGAATTGAGAACAAAATTGAAAGTGATGCCGGTATCTTCTCCGATGGCGCGGATGACGTCGGGAGTGATGCCGGCCGCTTCATTTCCATCGGCAAATTCAAAAGGAGCCCAGTCCGTCTCATAGAACACATTTACGACCGGCTTCGATGCCAGATATTCGGCTTCTTCTTTGGTATAGCCGACAGCCTCTGAACTATAGTTCCCGAAATAGTATTTGAAAAGATCCGTATTGAAACCCGGATTATAGCTGAACAGTTCGGCCATGGCGTCGTCCAGTTCGCTTTTCAGAGTAGGATCGGCCTTATTCGTCGCAATGTAAACGGGACTCGGCTTGCATTTGACCAGGATCGTATGCCCGCCCGGCGTTTCGTAAAAATTCGTCTGAATGACCGCGTCAACCTCTCCGGCATCCAGCGCCTCAAACATGGCAGCTCCGCTTTTATAAGGAACCCCCTGAAAAGAGAAACCCTTTTCATCTGCATATTCCTGCATGGCCGTCAGAATCGTGCTCCCGTTTTCGTAACCGATTTTCATGCCGTTGAAATCTTCATAGTCATTATAATAGAGGGACGTGTCGCCGGAGCCGAACATGTAGCACATTTCCGTGCCCATCGACTCTGCCGAATAATCATAGAAGGCCATTCTCTCATCGGTCTTGGAGACGTCAAGCAGGACGTCGATTTCCCCGTTCTTCAGCATTTCAAGGCATTCGTTCCAGGGTGCGGCCTTATATTCGTAATCCCAGTTCGCATATTCTGCAATCCCGAGAAGATAATCTTTTTCAAAAGCAACCGTGACATTGTCACCGCCGGATTTTGAAACGGTGTCTGTGTCGGGGAGACCCACCCGCACCGTGCGACGGGAAGAAGCAGACGCCGCCGAAGAGTCCGCCGGGAGGGCGGAATCTGAAGACACTCCCGAAGATGCTTCTGAAGATGCTCCTGAAGATGCTCCTGAAGATGCTCCTGAAGATGTTCCGGATGCACCCGCAGAAACAGGGCACACGGAAAATGCAAGCAGTCCGCATAAAAACAGTGCAGTCACTGCCGTCAGCATACGACATTCCTGCTTCCGCTTCATCTTCAATCCTCCGTCTGTGTGAAAGGATCGGCCGCCCCTACGGCTTCTCTGTCCGCTTGTATCAGTTCAGATGATTCATTTTACGGCAAGTTGGTGCCTGCTTTCCGGATCCTCAGGCATGTCTTCAGTTTTCTGTACAGGTCATCCGGACTGACCGGCTTGGCAATATGGGCATTCATTCCCGCTGCCCTGCTTTTCTCTACATCATCGCTGAAAGCATCCGCCGTCATGGCGATGATCGGAATCTCTGCCGCATCGTCTCTCTTTAACGCACGCATACTTCCTGCCGTCTCATAGCCGTTCAGGTAAGGCATCTGGATATCCAGAAGAACCGCCGCATATTCTCCCTCCCGGGAGGTGCTGAATTTCTCAAGTGCCTGTCGTCCGTCCACAGCCGTATCGACGGAAAGCCCGAATCGCTTCAGCAGCCTGACAGCAATTTCCAGATTGATTTCGTTGTCTTCGGCAATCAGAACTTTTCCCTGAAGCTTTCCTGTTTCTTCCGGTCCTGCCTCTTCTTTTGCTTCCGAAAAGGACCGGCCGGTTTCTGCCTGAGGCAGGATCATTTCCACCCGGATGTCCGTTCCCTTTCCCGGTGCGCTTTCCACAAAGACCTTGCCGCCCATCAGTTCCAGAATCCTGGAGACCAGCGAAAGACCGAGTCCTGTGCCGCTGATGTTTTTCGGCCGTGCCGGATTGTCCGTCTCCTGGGTAAATGGTTCAAACATATGCTTCTGGAAATCAGCGCTCATGCCGATGCCTGTATCCCGGACTTCCAGCAGACAACGGATACTCCCGTCCGGCATCCTTGTGCTTCCGGCAGATGCCGTGACCGTCCCGCCGGACGGCGTGTATTTTACCGCATTGGAAATCAGGTTCAGCGTAATCTGGTTCAGCCGGACCCGGTCAACCAGAATCGTTCCCTCGTTTCCTTTTTCCTCAAGACTGAAACGGATGCCCTTTGCCCTGCACAGCGGTTCGAAAATGTTCCGCACATTGCTGAGGTATTCCTCATAGGAATAAGGCTCCGGATGAAGTTCCATGCGGCCGCTGTCAATTCTGGAAATATCCAGGATATCGTTAACGAGACTCAGCAGGAAATTCCCCGATGTTTCGATCTTATCGAGATCACTGTTCAGTTTTTCACGGTCCCCCGCGTCTTCCCTCGCAAAGGCGGTCATGCCCGTAATCGCATTCAGAGGCGTACGGATATCATGGCTGATTCTCGAAAGAAACTGCGTTTTGGCCCGGTTTGCCTCTTCCGCCGTTTTCAGCGCAGCGGACAGTTCTTCCCTCTTTCTGCTTTCCTGTTCAAAGACATCCGTAACATCCGACTGGAGAAACACAAGAATGTCACGGTTCTCATCCAGATAATAAAATTCACACTTGATGGTTCTCTCACGCAAGCCTGTCCTGACGTCTTTCAGACGGTTGGACTTCAGGAAAACCGTATAATTCTCTTCGGCATCGACGTGACGCACAACATTATCCAGTGCCAGTTCCTTCCTGGCTTTTTCAGCTTCGGCTTCCGGTGCGTACTTTCTCACCGCCATGTCGACCATCTGACTGTAAAGGCAGGAACTGAAAAGAGATTCCGCACTGTTTTTCAGCACGCGGACGTACAGGATTCCCGTGTCCAGTTCGCAGTAGGCAAGACTGATAAAATTCTGCTCGATGATTCTTCCCGTAATTTTCCGGTAGATCATGCGCTCATTGAAATCCGTCGTCATGAAATACGCAAGAATGTCTCCTGATTCCGGATCCGCCATTTCCGTTATGCGCGTCGCAACCCAGAGGAGCCCTCTTTCGGTTTTCCGCCTGTATTCCAGCACCTTCTCGTGCTTTCCGCTTTCATACATGCGCAGAAGACCTGCATGGCTGCAGCTTAAGACAAAATTCTTCCTTTCAGCCCTGTCCGGAATCTGCGAAACCGCATGGATCAGGGTGATGGCCGTCCCTTCATTCTGCACGCCGACGGACGGATCCCATTCTTTCGCTTCCCTGTAAAACTCCGTGCTTTTAAAATCTTCCGAATATTCTTTCAGATGCTCGTTCGCATCGATGACAAAATCTTTCGTGACGTTAAAACAGACAACTGCAAGATGCTCGCTCTGAAGCGTATTCATTTCCAGCTTCTGTTCTTTATAGCTTTTTTCAGCCTCCATGTAGCTGTCGATCTGAAGGGCGCTCCCGATTGCCCGGACAGGTTTCCCGTCTTTGTCAAAAATGTTCCGGCAGCTGATCCGGTACCAGGAATACCTTCCGAGGTACCGCATGCGGGCTGTGCATTCCGACTCTTCTGCACCGGCATCGATCTGCCGGATCATTTCCCTGTATTTCTCAGCATCCGCATCCGGCATTTCCACAAAACGGATAAAGGAATCCGGGAAATGGTCCATTTTCTTCGGAAGCTTTTCAAACTGCTCCGGCAGCGCAACAGCTTCATAGGACTTCTGTTCAGGGTAATAAATGAAATGCGTCATGCCGGAATGCTTCAGCGTTTCGGAAAACAGGAGTTCATTCTCCTTCAGTTTTTCCTGCGTGCTGATCAGTTCGTTGATATCGTAATAGGCCGCATAGAATCTTTCCGTCCGGTCGTCGACTGCTTCATGGTTTGCACGGATCGCGGTCCAGCGGTATCCGCCTTTGCCGTCCCGTATGCGGAAGCTGTATTCAAACAGCCGTTTCTCCCGGATACTGTCATGGGCTTCTTTCAGAAGACCCGGAAAATCTTCTTCCGAAATCGCCTCGGATACTTTGTCTCCGGAATACTGCGTTCTGGCATCCCGCCGGTCCTGAATCATCTGATAGTAACCGTCATTCAGGTACTGCATGCACAGATAATTTCCCGTCAGGTCAAAAACGCCGACACCCGACGGGATCATTTTCAGAATATCATAATAGAAATTTTCATTCCGGATCAGTCCCATGAAGATTCCCCTCATTCATGCTGGATTTTTCACCGCACATTCAAAACCTTCTTTTTAATCATATTGCAAAGTACCCGATATTTCAAGTAACTGTCTTGACAGGAATCCGATGTCGTGATAGTCTGACTATCAGATTGATAGTTTTGCTATTTTTCTAAAAAAGGAGCCTCTATGAACACAGAATCTTTAAATGAGGAAGTCCTGAATCTGAAAAAGGAAAAGCTCATCCGCATTTCCGCGGATCTCTTTCTAAAAAAAGGAATTGATTCGGTGCGAATGGTTGATATTGCGGAAGCTGCCGGCATCGGCGTCGCCTCCCTGTACCGTTATTTCGGCACGCGCACGGCCATCGCCATTGAAGCCGGCTCCCTCCTCTGGAAGGACGTGCAGAAACAGTTTTCCGATACATTTTCCTCCGATTCCTATCAAAAGCAGACCGGCTATTCCCAGATTGAATCCCAGTACGGTTTCATGCTGAAATTCTATCGTGACCGGCCGGAATTTGTCCGTTTCCTGGATGCCTTCGACCGGCTGATGCTGACCGAGAAAGTCCCCGTGGAAAACCTTGCAGGATATGAGGCGAGCATCTTCGATCTTGAGAAAATGTTCCTGGATTCCTGCGAACGGGGCCTGCAGGACGGAAGCATCCGTCCGGGCCTTGACTACCGGACTGCCTACCTTGCCTCCGCCCATGCCATGAATGCCCTGGCCGAAAAGATCGCCCGCGGGCCGATCCTGTCCGGAGATGATTTTTCCAGTATTGAAACAGAGCCTGCCATGCTGATGAAGCTTCTTCTGTATTACTTGAAAGCGGATCAGAAACGTCCGGGAAGAACCGGAAGAAATCAATAAAAACAATGATTTGCGGAGGATCAAAATGGAAACGAAGGAACTGAAACAGGCATCAAAGAAGATCATGTGGATTTTTGCAGTCGGTCAGCTGGGATGGTCCATGCTGTCAGGCATCGTTACCAGCTGGCTGGTCTATTTCTATCAGCCTTCTGAAGAGGTCGTCGCCAAGGGACAGCCTCTGTTTCTGCCGCAGGGTGCCGTTTTCATCGGGCTTACGATCATCGGTCTCATTGCCGCTGTCGGACGTATCTTCGACGCCGTGACGGACCCCTGGATTGCCGGGAAATCAGACCGCTGCAGAAGCAGGCTCGGACGCCGCATTCCTTTCATGCGCGCGGCAGCGATTCCACTCGGCATTGTCACCGTGCTGATTTTCTTCTCCCCTGTCAGCGGGACGAGCGGCATCAACGGTATCTTCCTTCTGATCATGGACCTGCTCTTCTATCTCTTCATGACCATTTACTGCACGCCTTTCAATGCCCTGATTCCGGAACTGGGACGCACGCAGGAAGCCCGCGTCAACGTTTCCACTTACATTTCCTTTACCTTCATCATCGGTACGGCCACTGCATACCTTCTTCCGAATATTGCCGGATTCATGCAGCCTTCCCTCGGATACACGGGAAGCATCCGTGCTGCTGTCGGTATCCTTGCCGCCATCGGCGTCGTCTGCATGCTGATCCCTGCATTTGCCATTAAGGAAGCCGATTATGCGGATACGACGCCCAGCGATACGCCGGCGTTCCGTTCGCTGGCAAAGACCTTCTCAAACAAAGAGTTCCAGAAATTCGTAGGATCCGATGTTCTCTACTGGATTGCCCTGACGCTGTTCCAGACCGGACTTCCGTTTTACATCACCGTCCTGATGAAGCTTCCGGACAGCATGTCCTTCGCCCTGTTTGCACTGATGACCGGCGTGTCCGTCCTCTTCTATGTGCCTGTCAACTTCCTTGCGCGCAAGGTCGGAAAAAAGCGCCTGGTCACGGCTGCTTTCATTTTCTTCGCCTGCGTCTTCCTGCTGACATCCGTCTGCGGACTTTTCGGCATCTCCGGAATCGTCTGGGGCATCCTCATTTCATTTCTTGCTGCTGTTCCCATGGCCGTCCTCGGCATCCTGCCGCAGGCCATCGTCGCGGATATTGCGGAAGCCGACGGAAAGACAACCGGCGAGAACCGTCAGGGCATGTTCTATGCAGCCCGCACCTTTGCCTTCAAGCTCGGCCAGTCTGCCGCGATGCTGCTTTTCACAAGTCTGGCCCTGATCGGAACGAACGGCTTCGGCTACCGCGTGACAGCCGTTGTCGCCGCCGTGCTCTGCGTCCTCGGAGGAATCGTCCTCTTCTCCTACAACGAAAAGAAAGTGCTTTCAGTGATCGGAGCCGGGAAATAAACCTTCTCTCCAAACAGCCGATAAAAAAAGGACCCGTCCGGGCCCTTTTTTCATACGCAGAAGCATGCAGTTTTCAATCGTTATTTTTTGTTTTTGGAAACCAGCAGGATAGCGACCGCCGCTGCAGCGACGCAGGCTGCGACAATCAGGATCACGGTGACCATCGGTACCCCGGCGGAGGAAGAAGATGTCGGCTTGCTTTCCGGCAGGAGATCCGCAAACACATTCATGGCACTAAGTGCAAAAAGAGCAACGGAAGAAAAAAGCATTGTGAGAATTTTTTTCATTTTTATACTCCTTATCTGATTGCTGCTGCCTGATTTAAAGCATTTTCATTATACATGACTTTCCGTCATTTTACAATTTCCGGACAGACAGCGGATTCAGTTTGGGCAGACAGTGGATTCAGTCCGGGCAGACAGCGGATTCAGTCCGGGCAGACAGCGGATTCAGTTCAGGCAGCCAGTGGATGCACTTCGCAATTCATTCAGGTTTTCTTCAGAGCATCCGGATTCCGTAAAGGATCAGCGTTCCGGCGGCATAGGAAATCAGGTTGAAGAAAAAAGAACAGCGCCACGGATGAGGAAAATGCTCTCCCGCTTTCCGATAAACGGCACCTTCTGTCAGGATGACCGCCGCTTCGACGGCCAGAATAAAAAGGATGCGTCCGATTCCTTCATCCGGTTCCAGGCAGATGGCCAGCAGTACGGCCGGAGGATTCGTCAGGATATTGACGAGAAGCACCAGAAGATAATTCCGTGCCCCGCGGATACGGAAGAAAAAAGCTGCGCCTTCCTCCAGAAGGACGGTCAGTGCAAGGCAGATCAGAAGGGTACCGGGTACTCCGGAATTCACGATGCTGCCCCGTTTTCTTTTTTCAGTCCAATTATCAAAAGGACCGCCGAGAGAAGACTGGCCAGAATGGAGAATCCCGCAAAAGGAGAAATTCCTCCGAGCAGATAGCGGTCAAGGAACATTCCCAGGAAAAGACCGAATGAGAGGAATCCAAAGGATGTTCCTTCTCTTCCCGGCAGCCATTCCGCCGCGCCGCGCATCGTGACCGGCATCGTCATATTGAAGAGAAAGACGGCTGCCAGTCCGAAAATTTCCAATCCGGAAAAAGCAAAGAAGACAGCAGCTGCCGCAAGCGAAATAACGGAAAATGCTTTCTTTCCGATTCTGTCCGCAAAGATTCCGCCGAAGGCCTTGCCCAGAACCAGTGCCGCGAGCACGCAGGCGCTGTCGGATATCGTTTTCTTCCAGGCAAAATCCTGATGGGCTCCCATATAGGAGCGAAGGATCACGACCGCCAGAAGGCACAGGAGGGGAATCAGGACTGCCGCAGGACGGAACCCTGAGGCCGGGACGGCTGCAGCATGCGTACCGGATGTTCCGGCTTCTGCAGGTTCATTTCCAGCGGCAGGACCCGGATTCTGCCGATACACCTGCCAGGCAAAAAAAGCACCGGCTGCCGCAAGGATTCCCAGGACCCATAAAGAAATCAGATGACCGTTTCCGGCTATGACACCGAGGAAGATTCCGACAGCTCCCGGACAGATGAAAATTCCGAGCGGCGTGCAGTTCTTCCGGTCCCGCAGCAGAATGTCGCGGCCTGCTCCGACATGGAAAAGACTGTTCCCGATTCCGGCTGCGGCGGCCGCAGCATAAGGGATATCCTTCAGCACGAAAGATGCCGTGAGGACAAAGAAGGCGGCAACAGCTCCTCCGGAAGAAATCCCGCGCACGTCAAACAGGGCTCCGACGACAAACTGCAGCGCAAACGCACACAGATTGTAAATCAGGACCGTGTACAGGTCCGCACCGTTCTGAACGAGCGTTCCGGTCACGAATGCCGCGCACAGAAAATCCGTTAAAAAATGCAGGACCGCATAATATGCGATCCTGTACTTTAATTTACTCATACTTTCTCCAATGCCTGCCGGACGTCATTGACGAGGTCTTCGGTATTTTCAAGACCGCAGGACATGCGGACCAGATTTCCCGGAATGCCGGCTGCCGTCAGTTCTTCTTCCGTCAGCTGACGGTGCGTGGAGCTTGCCGGATGCAGACAGCAGGATCTGGCATCCGCCACATGCGTCTCAATCGCAAAGATCTTCAGGTTCTTCATGAACTCTTCAGCTGCTGCCCTGCCGCCCTTCACGCCGAAGGAAACGACGCCGCAGCTGCCGTTCGGCAGATATTTCATGGCACGTTCGTAATACTTGTCACCCTTCAGCGACGGATAATTGACAAATTCCACCTTGGGATTTCCGGACAGGAACTCTGCCAGCGCCAGCCCGTTCTTGCAGTGCTGCTTCATGCGGACATGCAGGCTCTCCAGGCCGAGGTTGAGAAGGAAGGCATTCTGCGGGCTCTGGATGGAACCGAAATCCCTCATCAGCTGGGCAGTTGCCTTGGTGATGAAGGCGCCTCCGAGTCCGAATCTTTCCGTGTAGGTAATGCCGTGATAGCTCTCGTCCGGTGTCGTAAGTCCCGGGAATTTGTCTGCGTACCGGTTCCAGTCAAACTTTCCGGAATCCACGATGCATCCGCCTACGCCCGAGCCGTGGCCGTCCATGTACTTCGTTGTCGAATGCGTCACGATATCCGCTCCCCATTCAAACGGGCGGCAGTTCACCGGCGTCGCGAATGTATTGTCTATGATCAGCGGCACGCCATGCGCATGGGCTGCCTTGGAGAATTTTTCGAAATCACATACCGTCAGGGCAGGATTGGCAATCGTCTCGCCGAAGACGGCTTTTGTATTCGGGCGGAATGCCGCCTCCAGTTCTTCCTCCGAAGCATCCGGAGATACGAAGGTGAAGTCGATTCCCATTTTCTTCATCGTCACATTGAAGAGATTGAACGTGCCTCCGTAGATTGAAGATGAGGAAACGATATGATCTCCGCAGGAAGCGATATTGAAAACACTGTAGAAGGAAGCCGCCTGTCCGGACGACGTCAGCATCGCTGCTGTTCCGCCTTCCATCGCTGCAATCTTTGCCGCCACATAATCGTTGGTCGGATTCTGCAGACGCGTATAGAAATATCCCTCTGCTTCCAGATCGAACAGCTTTCCCATATCCGCACTCGTGTTGTACTTAAAGGTCGTGCTCTGCACGATCGGCACTTCACGCGGCTCTCCGTTTTCCGGACGATAGCCCGCCTGCACGCATTTTGTTTCAATACTGATATTTTCAGGAAGTTCACTCATGCTTTATCTGCCTCTTTTCTGTAATGGACTTCCTTTATTTTATCATACTTCTCCGGCTGTTGAAGGATATTTTGCAGCCATTTCCGAATGACATTTCCGGTTCGTTCCGTCAAAGGTTCCGTTCCTGCTATCTTAAACTTTCTTTTTCAGATTCCTCATCCGCATATTTCCATCCGTATCCGCCGTCCGTCTTTCTCTTTTTACGGCAAACGCTGGAAATGTGGGTAATCTTAAAAAAGTCCTGTGCTTCGCGGATGCTGCTGTAGGTATGGAGCGGATTGCCTTTCCTGTCATACTGAATGATTTGTCTCTGGGCACTCACTGTGTTTCCTCCTTGATCAGAAGATGGGATTTTAAATGATTGGATTGTAAAAGATGGGACTGTGAAAGAATCCGATGATAAAAAATGAGATGATAGAATGAAGTATAAGAAGATGAGATGAAAAAAGGGCATGAACATGCCGTACTGTAAATGAGAACAGTAAAAAAACAGAACGGAAAGCTTTGGACCGGAACGGCCCGGAAACCCGCCGAATCGGACGGGCAATGTTCAGTATAATCCGAACGGATTGGATTTGTAAATAGTATTAAATTACCTTCTTTACCTTCATGCGGATCCGCTGAAGCGCGTTGTCAATCGATTTCGGCTCACGCCCCATCTTTGAAGCAATTTCAATATAATCCATCCCGGAAAGGTAAGCATCCAGGACTTTTCGCTCCATCGGGCTCAGGGCACCGCGGATCTTTTTCATGGTTTCCGCCGCCTCTTCCTGCCCGATCAGGATGTTCTCAGGTGAAACCGCATTCGGCGTCATGAAGACCGCAGCTTCGCGCTCTTCGTCCGAAAGGGACACATAGGTATTGAGCGGACGGTTCTTGTTCCGGTTCGAGGATTCAATGGCCGTGCTCTGCTGACGGCCGATGCATAAAATTGCAAAGGTCCTGAAGGATGCCTCTTTGTCCTCTTCATAATCACGGATTGCCTTATAGAGCCCGATCATGCCTTCCTGGATCAGATCATCCGTCTCTCCGCCGATCAGGAAACGGGCACGGGCCAGAGAGCGTACATACGGCTTGTATTTCTCCATTAAAAAATCGCCGGCGTCTTCATCGCCGGCACGGAATGCCCTCACAAGTTCTTCATCCGTCATTTTTTCGTGCTGCTTCATTTCTGCAGTCTCTGTCTCACGGTTTCATACATCAGGACTCCCGCCGCCACTGATGCGTTCAGGCTTTCGATTTCACCCTTCATCGGCACCTTGGCGACATAGTCGCAGTTTTCCTTTACGAGCCGGCTGACGCCTTCTCCTTCTGATCCTACGATGAGGCAGATCGGACCGGTCATATCGATCTGATACATGCTCTCGCCGTCCATATCGGCGCAGACGAACCACAGTCCTTTTTCCTTCAGTTCCTCAATCGTCCTGGAAAGATTCGTGACCTTCGCCACCGGCATGTAGTTCAGGGCTCCTGCCGACGCCTTCATGACTGTTGCCGTCAGTCCCGAAGAACGTCTTTTCGGAATGATGACTCCGTGCGCCCCGGCCACTTCCGCTGTCCGGATGATGGCTCCGAGATTATGCGGATCCTCGATTCCGTCCAGGATCACAAGGAACGGCTTCTCGCCTTTCTCTTCCGCCCAGGCCAGCATATCGTCAATTTCGACATACGGAAATGCCGCCGCACAGGCGATGACGCCCTGATGACGGTGCGTCTCCGACATCTCGTTCATTTTTTCTTTGGAAATGAAGCTGACGACGCAGCCCGCTTCCTTTGCTTTGGAAAGGATGGTGCGGATCGGTCCGTCATTGATATTTTCCTGAACGTACAGCTTGTCGATCGTCCTTCCGGCGCGCAGAGCTTCCAGCACCTCGTTGCGTCCCTCGATTTTCAGACTGTCTTCATTTTCCTGTTCACGGCTCTGTTCATGGTTCTGATCATGATTCTGTTCATGGTTCTGATCTTTCATAAAAGTTCGGATCTCCCTTCGACCGCAGCTGCGATCAGTTCCTTCATTCTTTCCTTCTGACCGGACAGATACAGGTATCCGATCAGGGCTTCAAAACCGGTCGCACGGCGGTAATCGGCAACACTCTGGTTCTTGGCCATCGTCGGTGAATTGGCATTCCGCCCTCTGCGCAGGATGGAGACTTCCTCCTCCGTCAGAAGAGGAAGAATCTTCTCTGCCATGTCCGACTGGGATGAAGCACAGACCAGGGCACTCGCCTTGCGGTTCAGGATGTTCGGACGGCTGTTGGATTTCTCCACCAGTCTCGCGCGGATCTCCAGCTCAAAAACCGCATCCCCGAGATAGGCAAGGACCAGCGGCGAGTAGGCATTTACTGCTTCTTTTTCCACTTTACGCCCTCTTTGGTATCCATCAGCTCAATGCCCTTTTCCAGCAGTTCATCACGGATGGCATCCGCACGGGCAAAATTTTTCGACCGGCGCGCTTCCTGTCTTTCTTCAATCATTTTTTCAATGTCGGCATCCAGCATTTCCGATTTGACATCGGCAATGATTCCGAGGACGCCGCAGAGCTGAGCCTGCTCCTCATGGAGAAGCGTGCAGAATTCTTTCGAACTGCTTTCATCGACATGCGTATTGGCAAACTTCACCAGATCAAAAACGACAGACAGGGCATCCGCTGTATTGAAGTCATCATCCATGTCTTCTTCAAACCGGTTGACATAAGATTTTGCTTCTTCCGCATCCGCCTTTTCTTTTTCGGACATGGCATATGCAGAAGCACGGGAAATGCGGTCTGTCAGATTCCCCGCCGCAGTCCTGATCCTCTCCAGCGAATTCTTCGCAGCTTCCATGAGATCATCCGAGAAATTCAGCGGGCTCCTGTAATGGGCACTCAGCATGAAAAGACGCAGCACCTGCAGATCATATTTCCTGCTGATGTCGCGGACCGTAAAGAAATTGCCGAGCGACTTGCTCATTTTCCGATTGTCTATGTTGAGGAAAGCATTGTGCATCCAGTAATGCGCGAACGGAACTCCGTTGCAGCACTCAGACTGGGCAATCTCATTTTCATGATGCGGGAAAACCAGATCCTCGCCGCCGGCATGGATGTCGATTTCCTCCCCGAGATAGCGCTTGGCCATGACCGAGCACTCAATGTGCCAGCCCGGACGTCCTTCGCTCCACGGAGATTCCCAGAAAGGCTCGCCTTCCTTCTTCGGCTTCCACAGGACGAAGTCCAGCGGATCTTCCTTGTCTTCCTCGCCGGTCACCTTGATGTCGCGGAAACCGCTGCGCAGGTCGTCAAGATTTTTATGCGAAAGCTTGCCGTAGTCGCGGAAACTTCTGGTCTTGAAATAAACCGTTCCGTTCTTCTCATAAGCATGCCCGCCGTCAATCAGGGTCTGAATCATTTCAATCATGCCGCTGATTTCCTGCGTTGCCTGCGGATGGGTCGTCGCCGGAAGCACGTTCATCCCGGCCATGTCTTTCTTGCATTCTTCGATATAGCGCTTCGAAATCTCTTCGGCGCTGACGCCTTCTTCATTTGCCGCCTTGATGATCTTGTCATCGACGTCGGTAAAGTTCGAGACGTAATTGACCTTCCAGCCCTTGTATTCAAAATAGCGGCGCACGGTATCGAAAACGATCATCGGACGCGCATTGCCGATATGGATGAAGTTATAGACCGTCGGGCCGCAGACATACATGCGGACCTTTCCGGGCTCGATCGGTAAGAATTCTTCTTCTTTCATGGAAAGGGTATTGAATATTTTCATGATGGGTTCTCTTCTTTTCCTTTCACTTCCTGCATTTCTTTTTCAAGTTCCAGCACGCGGTTCACCAGTTCCGAATTTTCTCTCTGCAGCGTCCGCAGATCATCCAGCACAGGATCCGGCAAATGCATCTGATCCATATCCGCACACGGTGTTTTCCGGTTCGCCCTCCGGACGACACGTCCGGGTACGCCGACGACCGTGCAGTTCGGCGGAATCTCGTCGAGCACGACCGACCCTGCACCGATTTTCGAATTTTCTCCCACGGTAAAAGATCCCAGCAGTTTGGCTCCGGCAGAGACCATGACGCCGTCCTTCAGCGTCGGATGACGCTTGCCGTGTTCCTTTCCGGTGCCTCCCAGAGTCACTCCCTGATACAGCGTGCAGTTGTCTCCGATGACCGTTGTTTCGCCGATGACGACGCCGGCTCCGTGGTCAATGAAAAGACCCTTCCCGATCGTTGCACCGGGATGGATCTCAATTCCTGTTTTTCTCGCTGCTTTCTGTGAAATCAGACGTGCGCGGAAGCATTTGCCCTGAAGCCAGAGCTTATGAGCCTTCCGGTAAGCCTTCAGTGCATGATGGCACGGATAAAGGAGGACGTCCCAGTAGGAGCGGAGCGCCGGATCGCGGTCTTTGTACAGTTCATATTCTTCTTTGAGTTCTTTTATCAGGCTCATGGAAATAAGTCTAACAGAACTCGTTTAATTGTCAAGAAATGGCTTTAAAAATGCGCCGCAAGAAGCTCTGCGGCCTCATTGATCGGGATGCACATGCCGATTCCCTCCAGCTGCGTATCCGAAGCCGCGGTGCTGATGTATTTCCTGGAAATGATGCCGACGAGTTTTCCGTCGGTGCTGAAGACTCCTCCCCCGCTGCTGCCGCCGTTGATGGCCGCATCGGTCTGGAACATCTTCACGTATTTCCCTTCCGCATTTGCAGACTGCATCGTCCGGTTCAGTCCGGAGACGACACCCGTGCTGACGGAGGCCGCCAGTTTTCCGGATGCCGGATTGGCAATGCAGATCAGCTGGTCCCCGGCCTGCAGCTGATCGCTGTCGCCGATTTCAACGGGCTTTGCATCGAGTCCGGGTACGGACAGGATTGCCAGGTCCCGCACCTCATCCGCATCCAGAAGCGTTCCGTCAAAAGACTTCGCTTCCTCTTCCGATCCGGCAGGAATCGAGACCGCAATCCGGTCCGTATCACTGACCACGTGATAGCAGGTCAGCACAAGTTCCCTGCCGATCACGACACCCGTCGCTTCTCCGGCCTCCAGCTCCTCCTCGGAATCGGAATCATCCTGTTCCTGAAAAGTCGTGCCGGAAGAATGGACGGTCATGTTCTTGTAAATGGAGATTCCCGCAATGCTCCCGCGGACTGCCGACACCGTTTCCGTAAACGGGCTGCTGCCTCCGCTGCCCGCTGATTCCGAAAGCGACGCGATTTCAGCTGCCTGCCTGGCTATTTCCCTCTGCTGAATCACAGCTGCAGCAATCAGGGAAATAACCAGGATCAGCAGTACGGCATCCATTGCCCGAAAGCGTTTCGGCTTCTGTTTCTCTTCTTCCATCACGTACCTGCTTCCGTTTTATCCGTTCCCTCTGCCGCCGGCGGCAGAGTCAGTTCTTCCACGGGCTGCTCCGATGATTCTTCCTTCTTTTCCTCCGATGCTTCGGAAGACGGAGTTTCAGCCGCCGGTGCTTCCGCTGCAAGAGTATCCGCTGTTGATGTCTCCGCCGCCGTTTCACCCTGCTCCTCCGCCGGTATGACAGCAGGGCTTGTCTCGGTCCCTGCTGCCTGTACACCCGCTGCATTTCCGCTCACTTCCTCAGCCGGCACTTCGGAAACCGTACCGGTATCAGCTGTCGGAGCCGGTGCCGCGGACATCAGTACCGGTGCCGCAAGTGACCTCATACTAAGCTGACTCGGATCAGCTGAGTTAACTTCCATTTTTAAGCTGACAGTTACAATATTAATTGTACCATCATATTTTGGGTTGGCCAAATTCGTAGTTGGATCCATATCGTTTCCCGTATAAGTTTTATCTCCAATCGTATATGTTATGCCTTCCTGCTGCAAAGATTCTGCTTTGTTTGTACCGACAGTAACTCTCCATACCTGTACTGTAGGATACGAATCACCCTTTTCCAACGTAAACTCTATCGTTGGATTAGCGATATATATGTTATCTGGAGTCTTCGGCAGTTCTTCCCCGATTTTAGAAATACCAAAGAAAGTTGTCTCACTCTGTACCGTATCCGTAAAAGTATACGTAACCTTCCCAGCCGTCGCTATTGTAAGCTGCCCCGTCTGATATTTCACTTCATAATTGGCTGTCACGTCCACTTCTGCAGAGTTCTTGATTGTTATATCTGTCCCGGAAGGAGTGATGGTATATGTTCCGTTTATTTTCTCTGTTGCTATGCTGTAGCTGAACGTTCCTGTCAGGCTGTCTCCTTCCGCCAGTCCTGTCACGGTATTGCTCCATGCCGGATCTTCCGTCGCACCATCGACCTTGCTCTTATCATCCGCCTTGACGGTAACCTCTTTCTTCGTAATCTCGATGGTCGCGGCAGCTGTCCCCGACTGCGGATAACCTGCCGCCGCAGCACGGACATAAACGTTCACCTTTCCGTCTGTCACATTGGTATAGGTCGGTGCCGTATCTGACCAGGTCTTCTGATCCGTCGAATATTCCACTGTTGCATACCAAGGTGAAACCGAAACGCTGATGCCGTGAGGCGATCCGTCGTAAGCACCGCTGTAAGAGGTGGCACTGACGGATACGCTCGGGATTTCATCGTAAACAGCCATCAGATAATTCCCTGCCTTGTACCCTGCCTCGATAACCTTGCCTTCCGTATAGATAGAAACGGAATCCCCGGTATTGTTCGACCATGCCCAGTGACTGAATGTATATCCCGGAGGCGGAGTCGGCGTTTCGTAGTCATACTGTGCGCTCAGCTGAGCATCGACATTAAAACGATCAATCGTCAGACTGCCCGTCCGGTTGCTGAAGGTACCGCCGTTCGCCTGCAGGGTGATGGAAATGAACCTGTATTTCTTCCCGGTCGCTTTCCACTGTGCCGTTGCATTTTCCCCGTAATGAATCGAAGTCACGATCGTGTCAGTCTTGGAAGATTTCCATCCGTCAAATGCATACTCCACCTGATAGCCTTCGGCATCCGTTACATAATTCGGCGTGACCGGCTGGTAATAGCTCAGATCGATCGTGTCCTCCGGATTGCCGGTCAGCGTTTTCTTGACTGAGCCGTCTGCCAGCCTGCCTCCGTTCAGATCCAGGATGGAAGCAGACTTGCCTTTCCAGTTGATTTCAATGCTGTCCACCAGCAGGATTCCGTTTTCCGTATCGCCGCTTCCGAACGTATACGTAAGCGGAGCTTCATCCGGGATTGCTATCACGTCAGCGAAATGATCTTCGCCGTGCTTATAAGAAACATAGCCCGGACGTTCATGGATATAGCTGAAGATATCCGCTGCCGTCAGTTTTTCTCCGACCTTTCCGTAAACCGTGAAGCTGAGATCTTCTCCGAGCTTGAAGGCTTCCGCAGAATCTTTGAGCGTAATGATGACGCCGCGCTCTTCAAAGACCGGTTCAAACGTGATGCTCCCGCCGCCGGCAGCAGCCAGTCCGTCAAGGTCTGCATAGCTTCCGTTTTTCAGGGTAATGTAATCCCCGCCGATTTTTTCGGTCGATTTCCAGTAATAATTGTCAAATGCAAGGCTGCTCCGGTCTCTGTCCGCCGCGATGATTTTCGGCGGGAAGAAGCTCAGGGAGCGGTTGGCTTTATTGACTGTATCGGAGGAAGCATAATCCACTTCCAGTTTCGTATTGTTCTCCGAAAGAGTATAGACATTGGCACCGTTCCAGGACTGCTGCGACGTGCCGTTTGAGGAATTGTCGATCGTGCCTGCACCTTTTGCATTGAAGAAAAGCTTATTGACCGGCGATGCCGTATAGACCGCCAGCAGCGGATAGCTCTCTCCTTCATCCAAAAGAACCTTCGAGCCCTTTTGGGAAATGGAAGCCAGATCCGCATAATCGGCTGTGACGGTTCCGTACTCGAAATCTTCCCGGGTCGGAATCTTCCAGCCGGCGAAGCTGTAGACCGCTGCCCGTTCCGCTGCCGTTTTGGATGTATCCGTCACCAGAAGCATGTCCGCATCCGGCAGAGCCACGCCCTTCAGGAAATCCTGAAGACCGTCATAAGTCATCCCGATCCGGTTGTCGTCCACATGTCCGAAAGCCTTGTATTTCCCGTCACTGTCCTGGGTCACAGCCCTGCAGAAAACATTGATCTCAGTGCCGCTGCGGTCCAGGCCGTAGTAGGTAATCGTCTGATCCTGCTCCGTGAGGGCCGGCAGTTCTTTATAAAAGGATGTTTCATTTTTCACATTTGAATAACTGACATTTTCCGAAACCGCATACTGGACTGCCCTCGACCAGCCCATGATGCTGTCCAGCCTGAACTCTTCCGGAACAGCCGGGACTTCGCCGATATTGGTCCGTGCGGCAACCTTCTTCCCATTGTAGACAAAGTAGACATTTTTCCAGACATTCTTTATCACCGGAGCTGCCGTAGCGTAGACAAGATCCGGCTGCATTTTCCGCCTCGTCACTTCATGGCTGTCCTTCGTCTGATGATAGTAGTATCTTTCTCCCTCCACGTATTCATCGTCATGAATGACCGTAATCGTGGCCTTGGATGTCGCGTTCACGTCTTCTGTCTTCGTCCAGTCTGTGAAGCTTTCTTTCGTTCCGATTTCAGTTCCGTCATTCAGCCGGCTGTAGGAAACCAGATCCGGATTCTGCTTCTCAAGCTGATTCTCCGTTCCGTACTGATAAGTAACCGTCTTGATTGTCTGGGGCGAATCGGACCAGTTCAGTACCCATGAGGCTTTCATGTCCTTCGCCGGGTTCATGTGCAGATAGACATTGACATCTTCTTTCATCACTCCGATGTCCTCTGCCGTCATTACTTTTCCGTCTTTTCCGGACGACATCGGCACATCCGACCAGAAAGCGGTATTGACATCCCAGTCGCTCGGTGAGTAGCCCCAGTAGTCCTTAATGGTTGTATCCCAGCCTTTGTAATATTTCGCTGCCCTGACCTTCTCTGCTTCTTCCCTGTAATTTCCGTCTCCCAGTTCAAGTGCCACCGACAGCCAGATCTTGACATCCCCTTCGCACTGATATCCCGGCTTTGCAAATGCAACAGGCGTCGCTCCGGCAGGGTACGTATCCTGAGTCAGAAGATTGCCGTCCGTATCATAGAAGTTGATATGGTACTGCGTCTTTGTATTTCCGGTCGCACTGTAATTGATATAGAAAGTCTTGGTCGGATTTTCTGCCGTAAAGACATCCTGTACCTTCGACGCCTTGGCAACAACCTTGATCGTCATGTCCTGACTGAGTGCGCCGTTCCGTACGACGACATACCCGCCGTCCAGTACTCCGTTTAAGGCAACGGCATATTTCGCAATTTCTTCCGGTTTACTATAAGTAATGCTCTGCTTGCGGAGCCCGCCGTCCAGTCCGCGGACATTGCTGATTTTGCTGTCCGCCAGGGTGATTTCCGCTATCTCAAAGTCATAGTCCTCCCGGTTGAACGTCACCGCCGAAACCTTATCATCATCCGAATAGGCTACGGAGCTCGTTTTCATATTTCCGCGAAGAACTTTCAGGCAGGAGGAATTCTTATCCCCGATGTCTGTTTCCAGTTTATAAGGCGCAGCGGAATCCGTGCTGCGGATCTTGTTTTCAAGCTTCACGGTATTCCCGTTCTTATCCTTCATATCCGTAAGATCGACCAAATTGCTCGAAAGGGCTATAGTCTCGGTCGAGTCTACGAAGCCTCCGTAGATATCCTCGGCGCTGGAGCTGAAGGCTCCCAGTTCCTGCTGCCAGAGCGGGAATTTCCAGTCAGCCAGTCCTATTTCCCATTCTTTTACAATCTTGATAGTCGCCTTCAACTCCACAAAAATTCCTACCGAAACTCTTGCGCCTCCGGCAAATGTAGAGACGGATGATTCATATTCCTCCCCTTCTTTATTCAGCATGTCCGTGAAATACTGTCCGCTTGATTTATTGAAATTATAGGCGAAATAACCGGTCAGTTCCCCGTAAGGGCCGGCACCGGCTTCCAGGCCGACGTGAAGAAGATCATTCATCTGGAAACCGCTCAGGTTCAGTCCGAGTTTAATGCCGAATTTCACTCCGATGCCGCCCTGCAGCACGACTCCCACATTCAGGTCGCTTGCAAGCGTGCGGGCGCCTGTCTTAAAGGAAGAAAGACTGCTGCTGCTTCCGTAGGTTTCGATATCCTTGATGATTCCCTTATCATAGATGCATTTTCCGTTGCTGATATAATAATCGCCTTTGTGCTCATAGCTTATTTTCGCCGTAAGGCTGACCTGAGCCGCAATGCTGAATGTTATGCCGAACGTTATCTGAACCGAATCGACGCCGCTGAAAGTCAGATTGATTTTCCCGAGTTCCTTGTCGACGAGGTCGACGTAATTCAGGTCCACATCGTACAGTTCATTGTTATCCGCCATCAGCGAATGCATCTGATCGACGTATTTCCAAAGGTCGCGTGTCTGCTTGGCGACTGAAATGACGACTTCGGAATCTTCGGAAGTGTCAATGTCGATTCCCAGTTCGCTTTCCAGTTTCTTCGAAGAATCATCCTTGCTGTTTTCAGCTACTGTCTCATTTCCGGCAGCTCCGGCACCTCCGCCGACTCCGCCCAGCGCGCTGCTGTTCGTACTCCCGGAGGATGTGCTGTTTGAGCTGCTCCCCGAGCTTGTGCTGTGACTTGAGGTTCCCGAATTCGTACTGCCGTTCGAACTGCTTCCCGAGTTCGTGCTGTGACTTGAAGTTCCCGAATTCGTGCTGCCGTTCGAGCTGCTTCCCGAGTTCGTGCTGTGACTTGAAGTTCCCGAATTCGTACTGCCGTTCGAGCTGCTCCCCGAGTTCGTGCTGTGACTTGAGCTTCCCGAATTCGTACTGCCGTTTGAGCTGCTTCCCGAATTCGTGCTGCCGTTTGAGCTGCTTCCCGAACTCGTGCTGTTCGAGCTGGTTCCGGAACTGCTGCTGTCCGTCCCGGACTCATCATCATCCTTCTCTTCCTTCCCGAGTTCCAGCGTAGCATTGAAGCTGAATTCCGTCGTGCTGTCGGGAACAATTCCGACCATGACGAAGTCATCCTTCATAGAAGCATACTTTGCATTCTTGGCAATGGTCTTGCCATAGACAGATACCGGGCAGGACTCGCTGATATGGAACTTCAGCTTGACGGTACCCTGCAGTCCGGTCTTTTCATTCTTGCCGAAATCCCACTCAAATTCTTTGCTTTCAAATTCAATCCCGACATAGGGAATCTTCTGCTCAGAAAGACCGATGTCAAAATTGATCTCGCCGTATTTCTCACCGCTGATGCTGAGCGTATTGACATCCTGCAGTTCTTCCGGTCCGATTCCGAGATCGACCGCCGTCATTTCCATGAAACGGTCATAATTTTCTTTCGACACATACTGCAGCTGCTCCTGGATTTCAGGAGATTCCCTGACTCCGTCCATGACGGCATCCACATAGGCAGCAAAACCGATGCTGGTCCCGATTTCCTTCGCCAGCTCATCCTGTACATTTTCATCAAATTCAACTGAATAATTTTCCAGGTCTCCGCTGTCAAAGGAATAGGCATATTCATCCCAGAGATCGGAAGTGGAGGCGATTTCCATGGTGCAGGGCCTCCCCTGTCCGGAGCTTTCCCCCACGGTAAGCACTTTGTAGTGTACGCCTTTGCCTTCCTCTCCTCCGTCCGGGAGGTAAATGACGTCCCCTTCCTTGACCGGTGCCGTCGAAGACAGGACGGCAGTATATTCATTGTCGCCGGTCTTTTTGATTTCCTGCACATCCTTTGCCGCGACATTGATGATGCCTGCCTTCGCGACCTGCGTATCCATCTTTTCTTCTGCAATCTTAAAATTCAGCTGTACGGCATCATTGCCGATGAGGGAAATGCTGCCGGCAGATTCGAATCTTTCCGCTTCCGGTTTCAGGATTGTAAGACTGTAAAGCTGTCCGGCTGCAAACCCGCCTTCCGCATACAGGCGATAGCGGAATGAACCTGCGGTAACAGATTTTGTAAAATCAATGCCTTCCTGTTTCAGCTCTTCCGTCAGTTCCGAATCCGTATCTTCCGGAATGTCCGGATTTGATTCGATGTCTTTCATGGAGATGCTGATTTTGCCGTTGTAGACATCTTCGAATTTAATATATTCCGCCAGCGTTTCCGCTGTGATTTTCTCCGTTGAATAAAGTACAAACTCCGTATCCGCAGGCATGTCCGCCTGATAGGAGGCAAAGGTCGTTCCGTTGGAACGGTAGCCCGCATACAGCGTCGTATCTTTCGAGAAAGTCATATCCTCCTCGTAAGGCGTCGACAGATATTTATCCAGATACCAGCCGGTGAATTCGCATCCTGCCATGCTCGGAGGTACCATTTCCGAAAGATCCAGCTTCGTATCCGGATAGACTTTCATCGTATCTTCTTCCGCACCGCCTCCGGTAACAAAAGTCAGAATAATGCTGCCGTCTGCATTCCCGGATGAAGACACTTTAATGTTCTTTCCCGTTTCTCCGGCAGCTGTAGTGTCCGTATTGCCGGAATCTTTCTGTCCGTCCGCGGCAGAATCCGATGCTGAGGAATCCGCCGGTGAGGCAGTGCTGTCTGCATTTCCCGCGGAAGAAGAACTGCTGCCGTTTGATCCGCAGGCCGCAAGGCCGAGTACCAGAGTCAGTACGCATAACAGGGCAATCACTTTTTTGAATTTCTTCATCATTCCATTCCTCCCCGAATCTTTTTGCGGCCGGCATGCCGCCTGGATAATCTGCCGTTTTGAATCTCCGTTTTCCGTGAATCTCAGTTTTCCGTGAATCTCCGTTTTCGTGAATCTCAGTTTTCCGTGAATCTCAGTTTTCTGTGGATTTCATTTCTTTCTGAAGTGTTTTTTCTTCTGATACCGGATGCACACTACCGTTATGACGACGCCCGCGAGGAAGGAAATGACCCCCGCAAGCGCATACCCGCCGAATTCTTCTCCGGCCATCATGGCCCCGTAGGCATCCTCCGGATCAGAAGCAAATCCTGAAAAGGATCCTGCCAGGAGCACTGCTGCCGCAGCAACCGCTCCGGAAAGGGCTGCCGAAGCTGATGCCAGCAGAACGGTCACCAGACGGTCCCTTTTCTTTACGAGGACTGCTGCGCGTCTTCGGACTTCAAAAACCGCGTCATTTGGATGATTTCTCATGGCTTTTTCCCCTCTTCTGCTGAAAATTTATGTTTCTACCTGTTAGTTCCATTTTTCGTGAAAAGTTCGCAGTAAAAATTTAACAAAAATAAAGCATGCTGTTTGTGCAGCATGCCCAATTTTTAGGGATTTCAGGATATCCGGGAAGTGTCTGGGAAGGGATTCCGATTCGGAATTATTTCAGATTATTCACATTACCGGTTTTTTTACGCTTCATCAGCCTGCCTCCGGTGAAGGACCAGGACGAAAATAAAAATCGTCAGCAGGGGGAGGGCGTACCCGATCTGCCGCGAAATTCCGGCAGTTGAAACAAGAAGGTTGTAGATCGCGTGAAAAGATACGACAAAGGAAAAAATGCCGAGTGCTCCGATTGCCGCCAGATGACGGTATCGGCAGACAAGATTCAGACCGTGGCCGTCCGCAGTCGTACAGACGATATGCATGACTCCGACAGCAAGGGCACGGACCAGAATGTTCGTCAGATCCCCGGCATCTCCCGATAGCAGATAGAAGCAGTTTTCAAAAAGTGCAAATCCGACACCGACTGTAACCGCCGCCGTCAGGACCTGCTCTTCCGTCGGATTGAATACCATGAAATAAAAAAGCAGGGGCAGAAGCTTCATGGCCTCTTCACTGATCGGAGTGATATAAATCGCCGTCTCATCCACCGTCATCTCCGTCACCGCCATCAGAAAACTGTTGATATAGGCGGACAGCAGACAGACGCACATTCCCGACAGAAGGAACATGCAGAATCGCCGGGCGGAACCCTTCAGCAGAAAGAGGGAAATCGCCAGCGGAATCGCGATGCAGATAAAGAGATTCTCTACGTACATGCAGAATTCTCCCTGTAAAAAAAGATTCCCATGCAAAACATGACAACTGTTATCAGTGCATCAGAAAGAACATATCCGATGCCCCAGGACAGAAAGAGCGCACATTCCGCGACAAGAAAAGCACAGAGTGAGAAATAATACGGCCGCAGCTTTTCCTTGCCTTTTTCTCTACCCGCTGCATCCATTCCCTTTCCGCAGAACCAGGAAAGGATCAGTATCGGCACGCCCCAGAAAATGTTGAGAAAGACATCTCCGTATAGAAAGATCAGATGCGCAAAGACCGTCACGATCATTGCGGCAAGCACCCACGATTTCCATGAGGCCTTCCGTTTTTCCCACTGCAGCAGCTGATGGGCTCCGATGAAAAAGAAAAAGGCACCGATCCAGGCAATGTCGGATGCGGACATGTTCCGGTTGATTTTTCCGAGCAGAACATAATGCAGAACATAGAAAAGATTTCCGAAAGAAAAGCAAAGAAACCCGCCGCCCAGAAAAGTAACAGCCGCCGGGTTTACTGTCCGCTTTGCACGGGCAATCAGCACAATCCCCATCCCCATGAAAAGCAGGATCTGAAGGATGCTGATCAGATTATCGATGTCGTCAAGGTTTATGACTCTTTGTCCTGCCTCTCCCTGTTATTCCGGATTCTGATTCCCAGAAGCGTCACGCAGATTCCGAGCGCGAAAGCAAGCACAACGATCACGGCAAACCCGACCATCGGATTTGCAGAGAAAATAGTTCCGTAATACGGCGGCACTTCATTCCGGATGCCGTTTTCCAGTGCCGGAAGCGTACGGATAAGCACTAAGATCAATACAGCCGATATTCCGCAGGACAGCACCGAGAAAAACACAGCCTCCCGCGTATTCTGTTTTTTCCTGATCTTTGCTTCCCGGGAACGGATCTCGGCAGCCTGTTCATCAAATGTCCGCATTCCGAACACCTCTCTTTTCCAAAACGGTTTTCAGCGACTGCCGGCTCCGGTACAGCAGATCCGAAATCTGTTTCCTGGTCCTGCCCATTGCCTCGGCAGTCTCTTCCCGATTCATTTCCTCGAAATAAGTCAGATACAGGCATTCGCAGTATTCCGTCTTCAGTTCTTTCATGGCGTCAAAAAGCACCTGCGATTTTTCTTCCCGGAGAATCCTGAATTCCGGCAGCGGCTCCGGGGAATTCTTCCCTTCGGCCTCCGGATTCTTTTCTTCTTCCGAAGCGGCCGTTCTGATATGAGGAAGCCTTTTTCTGACCGACCTTAAAGCTAACTTGCGGCCGATGGCAAACAGCCAGGTCTTGAAGGAAGAACGTCCGCGGAAGCGTGCCGTGCCGGAAACGGCTGCGGCAAATGTATCCAATTCAAGTTCTTCAGCGTCTTCATAGTTACCGACGATCGTGCGGAGAAACAGAATCAGGCTTTCGCCGTAACGCGAAAGCAGTTCCTTCAGGGCCGCGTCGTCTCCGTCGACGCTCAGTTCATAAAGTTCTTCATCCGTCTGCATCGGTCTGTGCTCAAGACTTTCTCTTTTTCTGTCTGCCGTATTATTATAACATAGGACTGCCGGAAACCGGAATCCTTAAAATACAAAAAAGCAGGCCTTTCAGCCTGCTTTCAAGGTGCCCTCGTCCACATAGTTTCAAAAAAAGAGGGTACCCCGTCGGGCACCCTCTGAAAACCGTTAGAAACGGGCAACCGGCTGGCATTCCGTCGTTAAGACGGGTTAGCCCCTTTGGCTTTGCGCAACTGTCTTTCAACAGTCCTGCCATGTATTAAACTATGCATTTAAATCATAACATTTTAGGTTCATTTGTCAAGTACCGCACCTGTGAAAAAGTGCTGAATCATGCTCCGGTGCGCGTTCATTTTCCTTCAATCAGACAGACCGCCGACGCAGCGATTCCCTCACCCGTTCCGGTAAATCCCATTCCCTCTTCCGTCGTGGCCTTGACGCTGACATCCTCTGTCTTCATTTTCAGGGCAGCGGCAATATTTTCCCGCATCCTGTCGATGTAAGGCCTCAGTTTGGGGGCCTGCGCAATGACCGTCGCATCCACGTTGACGATCCGGTACCCTTTGTCTTCCAGTATTTCCATCGTCTTTTCCAGCAGCGTCATGGACGAAATGCCTTTATAGGCATCATCCGAATCCGGGAAATGAAGCCCGATGTCGCCGAGCGCTGCCGCACCGAGCAGGGCATCCATCACGGCGTGCAGAAGCACGTCCGCATCCGAATGGCCGAGCAGACCTTTTTCATACGGAATTTTCACGCCGCCCAGGACCAGGTCACGTCCTTCTGTCAGGCGGTGCGCATCGTATCCAGAACCGATTCTCATCCTGTTCACCTCTCCGGATGATTCTATCATATTTCCCGGCGGCAGTCATTCTCTTTCGTCAGATGAAATCCCCTGCAGAACCGGTGGAAAAACCAGCACGAAACAAGACAGGGAACCCACACAATATCAACAGAAGATCCCACACGCACCGGCCAGAAAACCCGCACGGAGCCGCAAAAAAACTGCCGCGTTCTGCACAGGGCAGACGCGGCAGTCATTACGGCTGTAAATTTTTTCAGGATGCTGACGATGAAACCGTCGAGTCCGCTGCGGACGCAGCCGTCGAATCTGCTGTCGATGCAGCCGTCGAAGCTGCTGTCGATTCGGCCGTCGAAGCCGCTGCTGAATCAGCCGCCGCGGCAGCTGACGACGTATCTGTCGAAGAATCCGTGGACTTGAAATCATCCTGCGTCTTGTAGAAGTTTGAACTGATGCTTGTAGCCGTCACATAAACGGTCGATGTATCGCCGTTCAGATAGACGTAAGTCTTGCTGGTCGCATCGTTGGAACTTCCGATGGAGATCGTTGTCGTATTTCCGTCCGTATCGGTAATGGTTGCCTGAACCACCGGGCTGTCCAGACCGTACTGGGACAGGTCCGTCACACCGGTCAGTGTCTGGTAGACCGAAACACCCGTAACGCCGGATGCCAGTGTGCTGACGGCATCCTGGTCAAGCGCAAAGCTTGAGTCCGAATCCAGAGCCCAGGTTCCGTCCGTCCTTGTAAAGGAAAGATCCGCCGAGTTATCGGAATTCGTATAGGCAATCGTCTTGATGTCATCTGCAGTCAGCGTCAGCAGGTTATCATAGGTGACCGACTGGTCTGCCTCGTACTGCGCGGCCTTGGCCTTGACCCCGAAATAAACCGCTACCAGGGCTGCCAGAAGTCCGACGCATACCAGCAGGATAATCATTTTCTTTTTGCTCTTAGCCATCAGCGGGACCTCCTCCTGAACCAGAACACGAATCCGAGAATCAGGACGCAGGCCGGAAGAACATACATGAAGATTGCGCGTGTCGCTGTTCCGATTGTTTCCGATACCGTGTTGTATGTAACAGCCGTCGATTTCGCATCAACCGTCACATTTGTCTCCGTATCCGTCAGGTAGGTGATGGAGTTGGAAAGAAGTTTCGTATCGCCTTCCGGCATGGAGACGTTGGCATTCAGCAGTGAAGAAAGTGCCGTCGAACTGAATGCGCACGGTGTCGTATAATACAGAAGTTTTGTATTGTTATCGCCGCCTGTCACGCTGACTGCCAGGTCAAACGGTCCCTGCGGGTCGCCGTCTTCCTTCGTTCCGGTCGTCGTATCCAGACTGATTGAATAGGAATCCGAAGAGCTCTGGAGAATCGGGGAAACCGTGTAGCTTCCGGTGTCGTCCGCTGTCTTGATTCCCTGTGCAAATGCATAGACCAGGTTCAGGTCCGAAAGCCCGTCATAGACCACTGAAGAGCTTACCTTATCCGGCATCAGAAGAACCGGAGCCTGCGTATAGTGCGCAGAATCGTTGTCGATGACATAACCGTCAATCCTGCTGATTCCGAACGCTGCCAGAATGCTGTCGAAATTCGGCATTTCCGTCGTCGAGGCAACGGATACGATCATGGCATGTCCGCCATTCTGAAGATAGGTAATGACTTTCTGTGCCTCTTCCGCCGTGAAGTCGGAACTCGGTGCAAAGATCATCAGCGTCTTGCAGTCATCCGGGATATCCGTACTCAGAAGGTTCAGGTCCGACGTCGTGACATTTGCTTTTGTGAGGAGCTTCGTGATGGAATCATCCAGCGAAATCTCATTGTGTCCGGATGTGACGTACATCGTCGTTTCCGTACTGTTGGTCACATAGGCAATGGCGCTTGTGATCTGGCCTTCTCCGTCGAAGCTCTGGCTGCTGCTGTAGCTGTAGGACGAGGAATCCGTATCGTTGATCTCATCATTGGAAATGTACCGGCTCTTGTCGCCGCATACGACGATGATCGAATTGTCCTGCACCGTTTCGTCGGTGTACTGTTTGGCAAAGGTCGGATTCGTATTGAGGTCTTTCTCTTCAACCTTGATATGAGAGGATGCCGCTGAATAGGAATCCAGCAGTCTCTTGATCGTGTCGTTCTCTTTCCCCGACTGCGCCAGGTAATAGATGTCGATATCCTGATCCAGGCCGGAAAGGACGCCCTTCGTCACATTGCCGATGGAATAAAGCTTGTTGTCGGTAATATCGATTTTCGTGAAGGTGGACGGGATGGCTCCGACGATCATGTTGATGATGATTATGGCCGCGATGGCAACCACCGTGATCGTCAGGAAATAAGACCCGTTCTTCAGGCTCTTCTTATCGACCGGTTCGCCCGGTTTCTTTGCTTTTTTCTTTTTGACTTTCTTCTCCGGCGTTTCGGACTTTTCTTCCGTCTTGGATTCCGGTTTTTCCGTTTCCGCAGACGCTGTTTCTGCTGCAGCATCCGCTGCTCCGGCAGCTGTTTCCGCATCATTTTCCGCTGCGGTCTCTGCTGCTTTTTCGGTCTGCTCCGCTGCGGATTCCGTCACTTTTTCAGTCTGTTCCGCCGCATCTTCGGCTTTATCTTCTGGTGTCTTTTCCGCTTCGGAAGTTTT
This sequence comes from Lachnospiraceae bacterium, assembly GCA_022647575.1. Lineage (GTDB taxonomy): Bacteria > Bacillota > Clostridia > Lachnospirales > Lachnospiraceae > Chordicoccus. The sequence continues at coordinate 85,203 of JALCKY010000004.1, forward strand.
CTCTTTCAGTCCGTTCGTAATCTCTACACCGTCCGCATTCAGTTCTTTGGCGGCATCTTCGATAATGTCGCCGTCTGTATGAATGATATTCTTCTCATCAAATAAACTCATTTTTCGGCCTCCTCCTTTAGCTCCAGCGTCTCTTCTGGATAGAAACGATCGACAGGATGATGCCGATTGCTATAAACGACAGGAAACGGACATACCCGGTAATGTCCAGCGTGCCTCCGGAAAAGCTCGACAGCGTTGAACTGAAGTCCAGAACACCCAGGATGTCGCCGGCCTTTCCGGCAAACCAGGAACTGTTGAAATGATAGAAGACGCAGGCCCCGATGATCAGCACGCAGGCTGAAATCAGGCTGATCCAGTAATTCTTCGTCATCAAGTAGATAATCAGTCCGAGGATAGCCAGAAGTACCACGATGAAGACCAGGGAAACGAAAGAACCGCTGCTCATGAGGTTCGTCACATTTGTCACCATCTGCGTCACAAAGACAAACAGGATGGACAGGATGACGGCAATGATCTGGCTCTCGGTCAGTGTCGAGAAAAACATGCCGATGGAAAGATAAGCGCAGCCCATCAGGAAGAAGGCGATGATCGTCACGTAGTCGCGGAGGAACGTCGTCGATCCGAAAGCTTTCACGATAATCGGAAGTGCGCACATGATTGCCGTCGGAATTGCGAACACCGTGATCAGGGCGAGATATTTACCCATGACGATCGACGGAATCGAAACCGGCGATGTCAGAAGGATCTGGTCCGTCTTCTGTTTCTTTTCTTCCGAGAAGCATCTCATCGTAAGAACCGGAACAACCGCATAAAAGAGAAGCGCGGCGCCGGAGACGGAATACTCCCCGTAGGAAGCGACCTGATAATAGACATTGTAAACCCAGAACATCAGACCTACGACGAAGAGCATGACCGCGATGGCGATCGGGCCGGACATATTTACGAAATAGGATTTGAGTTCGCGTTTATAGATTGCTTTCATTTCGTCTCATCTCCTTCCGTTTTTTCAGAAGCCTTTTCGTCCGCCGGTGTTTCTTCCGCATCTGCTTTTGCCGAAGCATCTGCTTTTGCCGAAGCATCCGTTTCCGCCGGAGCGCTTCCCACTTCATCCGCCATCAGTTCGCTGTAGTCTTTTTCATTGACGGAATCATCAGCCGGCATCGGAGCTTCTTCCTGCTGAGTCAGCTCAAGGAAGATGTTCTCAAGGCTTGCCTTCTCAAGGTTCATTTCATAGATCATGCAGCTGCGGCCGAAGAGTGCCTGGCTGACAGCCGGACGGATATCCTCGTCGCCCGGAAGCGTGATCCGCACATGAACCAGCCCCTGCTCATCCGTCGAGACTTCCGAATTCTGTGCCTGCGGCACCGTAGAAAGAGCGCTGCGGACATTGTCTTCCGTGCCCTGCACCGTGATGACCAGATAAGAAGTCTCATTGGTCGATTTGCCGAGGTTTTCCGGAGTATCCAGAGCCACCAGCTTTCCTTTGGAAATGATCAGGACTGTATCGCAGATTTCGGAAACTTCCGAAAGGATATGGGAGCTCAGGATTACGGTATGATCCTTCCCGAGGCTCTTGATCAGCTCGCGGATCTCAATGATCTGCTGCGGGTCCAGACCGACGGTCGGCTCATCAAGGATCAGGGTCTCCGGATTTCCAAGCAGAGCCTGGGCAAAGCCGACCCTCTGACGGTATCCTTTCGACAGGTTGCGGATCAGTCTTCCCTGCACGCCGTCGATTGCCAGCTTCTGCATGACCTCATCGATCTGACTTTTTCTCTCCGCCTTCGGAACTTTTTTCAGTTCCGCGACGAATTTCAGATATTCCAAAACAGTCATATCCGTGTAGAGAGGAGGAATTTCGGGCAGATACCCTATCGTCTTCTTTGCCTCTTCCGGTTCCTCAAGAATATTGTGTCCATTGATGATGACATCGCCTTCCGTGGATGCGATGTAGCCGGTCATGATGTTCATGGTCGTTGATTTTCCTGCGCCGTTCGGTCCCAGGAAACCATAGACCTGACCTTCATCGACCGTAAAGCTCAGATGATCGACCGCGGTAATGTCGCCGTATCGCTTGGTCAGATTCTTTACTTCAATCAATTCTATGCCTCCTCTTGATTTTTCGATTTACACACTTTTCCAAATATAGACGGTAAATGTGTTGAACTTGTGAACGAACTGAAAAAAGCGCCGGCTGCCCGACGCTTTTCTGTTTTCCGCTTATTCCTTTTCAGTCCGTAAAGAGTTCCTTCAGGTCATCCTGGCAAATGGTGCTGATTCCGCCCTTCTGCAGAATCGCGACCGCCTTGTCATTGTCCGAGGCCTTGAGGATGATGTAAGCCTTGTCCTTCCTCTTTGAAAGGAAGGCATAGGAATACTCAAGGTTGACTCCCGCCTCTCCCAGAAGATCCAGGATTTTGACCAGAGAGCCCGGCTTGTCTTCCAGCTCGATGGTCAGGACTTTTGTGATCTGGCAGACATAGCCGGCATCCTTGAGAACCGTCATGGTATTCAGGACGTCGTCCACGATGATGCGGAGAATGCCGAAGTCCTGGGCATCCGCCATGCACATCGCACGCATGTCGATATCATTTGCCTGCAGCACCCGGCAGAAATCAGCCAGCGTGCCCGGTTTATTTTCAAGAAAAACAGAAATCTGTTTCGTCGTCATGATGGATCCTCCTTATTTCTTATAAAGATTGCGGCGGTCAATAACACGGACGGCCTTGCCTTCGGAACGTTCGATGCTCTTGGGTGCGACCAGCTTCACTTCTGCATAAATGCCGAGCATGGCCTTGAGATCGCCCACCAGAGCCTTTTCTTTCTTTGAGATTTCGGAAAGTTCGTCGGAGAACATTTCCGGAGTCATCTCCACGCGCACTTCGATGCGGTCGGAATTGTTCTGACGGTCGACGACGATCTGATAATTCGCCGCGTAGCCGTTGTTGAGCAGGACCGTTTCGATCTGACTCGGGAAGACGTTGACGCCCTTGACGATCAGCATGTCGTCCGAACGGCCGAGCGGCTTCGACATTTTCACGAAGGTCCGTCCGCAGGAGCATTTCTCGTGGTTCAGGATGCAGATGTCCTTCGTACGGTAGCGGATCAGCGGGAAGGCTTCTTTGTCGATGGCCGTAAAGACCAGCTCCCCTTTTTCTCCGTCCGGAACCGCCTTGCCGGTCTGGGGGTTGATGCATTCCGCTATGAAATGATCCTCGTTGATGTGCATTCCGGACTGCTCTTCGCATTCAAAGGAAACGCCCGGCCCGGAAATTTCCGTCAGACCGTAAATATCATATGCCTTCAGGCCGAGAGCGTTCTGGATATCCTGTCTCATTTCCTCCGTCCAGGCTTCGGCTCCGAAGATGCCCGCCTTGAGTTTAATCTGGTCGCGGAAGCCCTGTTCCTTGATTGACTCCCCCAGATACGCCGCATAGGAAGGCGTACAGCAAAGGATCGTGGAACCCAGATCGCACATGAACTGAATCTGACGGTCCGTATTTCCCGAAGACATCGGCAGCGTCAGGGAGCCGACCTTATGGGAACCGCCGTGAAGTCCGGCGCCGCCGGTAAAGAGTCCGTAGCCGTAGCAGACCTGCACGACGTCATCCGGCGTGCATCCGGCTGCAACAAGCGCCCGGGCGCAGCAGTCCTCCCAGAGATCGATGTCATGCGGGGTATAGAAAGCGACGACGCGGCGGCCGGTCGTGCCCGAAGTGCTCTGGATCCGGACGCAGTCGCGCAGCGGAACAGCCAGCAGACCGAACGGATAGGCATCCCTCAGGTCATCCTTCGTCAGGAGCGGAAGCTTGTCCAGGTCATCAATGGAACGGATGTCTCCCGGCTCCACGCCTGCCTTCTGCATCAGGTTCCTGTAATAAGGAACATTCTCATAGACCCTCTTCACGGTCTTCACGAGCCCTTCATTCTGCCAGGCCGTGATCTGGTCCCGTGAGGCGGTTTCCCGGTCCTCCTGATAGTATCTTCCCATGCTGCCCTCCTTCGCATTGCTTGTAAACAGATCTTTCAAACAGATTATGGTTTATTTTATCACATTAAAGTGAAAAAGCAACCGGATACGGCCCGGAAAGCGGATATTTACCTACAAATCGAATAATATTGAATATACAGAAAAAAGAGGCCGGTGCTATAATAATGTTGCTTTATTGAGCAAATCTATCACGAAAGGCAAGGTAAATCTCATGGGATATGTTAAATGGTCATATGACCTGCTTCATGATTTCTGCATGGATGTTTTCCAGAAATTCGGTTTCACGGAAAAGGAGGCAGATATCATCCAGGACGTCCTGCTCTCCGCTGACCTCGACGGCATCGAAAGCCACGGCATGCAGCGCATGGTCCGCTATCACAAATGCATTCAGAACGGAATGATTCATATCGATGCAAAGCCGGAAGTGATTTTTGAAACGCCTGTTACCGCCGTCATCGACGGACATGCCGGCATGGGCCAGCTGATCGGCCACACGGCTATGGAAATGGCTATCGAAAAAGCAAAGAACAACGGCGTCGGCATCGTTTCCGTACGCAATTCCAATCATTACGGCATCGCCGGATATTATGCAAGAATGGCCGTCAAGGAAGGCCTGATGGGCTTCTCCTGCACGAACTCCGAAGCAATCGTCGTCCCGACCTACGGCAAGAAAGCCATGATCGGCACGAACCCGCTTGCATTTGCCATGCCTGCAGAACCTTACAACTTCAGTTTCGACGCCGCGACATCCGTCGTGACCAGAGGCAAGCTGGAAATGTACAACAAGGCCCAGAAGCCGCTTCCGATCGGCTGGGCTCTCGATGAGAACGGAACCGACAGTTCCGACGCACCCAGGGTGCTTTCGAACATCGTGCACAAGGCCGGCGGCGGCATCCTTCCTCTGGGCGGATCCACCGAACAGCTCGGCAGCCACAAGGGATACGGATACGGCATCGTCTGCGAGATCATGGCGGCAATCCTTTCCCAGGGCGAGACTTCAAACTACTGCATGACCGGCGGACAGGGACGCATCTGCCACGGCTTCATGGCCATCAATCCGGCTTATTTCGGAGATCCGAAGGCAATTGAGGCCGGACTCTCCAAATATCTGCAGGAACTCCGCGATTCACCAAAGGCCGACGGACAGGAGCGTATCTATACGCAGGGCGAGAAGGAATACGCAGCAATCGCCGACCGCATGGAAAACGGCATCCCGGTCAACGACAACACGATGGTCGAAGTCAAGGATCTCTGCGACTATCTGTCGATTGATTTCAAGTCCTATTTCAAGGATTATCAGCTTCCGGAAGAAAGCAACAAGGTCTTCCATGAGAATTATTGATTCTTGCGAAAAATGTCCCGGCAATGTACACTGATATTCAGTAAATATTTTAAGAAAGGAAGTTACATAAATGAATTACGCAGAAGAATCCTTAAAGCTTCACGCTCAGTGGAAAGGCAAGATTGAGGTTATCGCTACGGTTCCGGTCAAGACAAAAGACGATCTGTCCCTGGCTTATACACCGGGCGTTGCTCAGCCGTGCCTGGAAATTCAGAAAGACATCAACAAGAGCTATGAACTGACACGCCGCTGGAATATGTGCGCAGTCATCACGGACGGCACCGCAGTCCTCGGACTGGGCGATATCGGCCCGGAAGCCGGCATGCCGGTCATGGAAGGCAAATGCGTGCTTTTCAAATCTTTCGGCAACGTCGATGCTTTCCCGCTCTGCATCAAATCCAAGGATGTCGATGACATCGTCAATACCGTCTACCTGATCTCCGGCTCCTTCGGCGGCGTCAACCTGGAAGACATCGCGGCTCCGCGCTGCTTCGAGATTGAAAGAAAGCTGAAAGAGAAATGCGATATCCCCATTTTCCACGATGATCAGCACGGCACCGCCATCATCACCCTGGCCGGCCTGACAAATGCACTGAAGGTCGTCGGCAAGAAGAAGGAAGATGTCAAGGTCGTCACTTCCGGCGCAGGCGCAGCTGCCATTTCCATCACGAAGCTGCTGCTTTCCGCAGGATTCAAGAACATCGTCATGACAGACCGTCACGGCGCCATCTACAAAGGCCGCGACAACCTGAACTGGATCAAGGAAGAAATGGCAAATGAGACCAACCTCGACGGCGAGAAGGGTTCTCTGGCTGACGTGCTGAAGGGCGCAGATGTCTTCATCGGCGTTTCCGCACCGGGCCTGGTCACGACGGAAATGGTCAAGACCATGAACAAGGATGCCATCATCTTCGCCTGCGCAAACCCGACTCCGGAAATCTTCCCGGACGATGCAAAAGCCGGCGGAGCAGCGGTCATTTCCACAGGCCGTTCAGACTTCCCGAACCAGATCAACAACGTGCTCGCATTCCCGGGCGTCTTCCGCGGAACGTTCGATGTCCGTGCAAGCGAAATCAATGAAGCCATGAAGATGGCTGCAGCGAAGGCTCTTGCCGGCCTGATTCCGGAGAATGAGCTCAGCGCTGAGAACATCATCCCGAAGGCTTTCGATCCGAAGGTCGGCCCGACAGTCGCTGCTGCGGTTGCACAGGCTGCAAGGGATTCCGGCGTCGCAAGAATCTGAGATTTCCCCTGAACTTCCCGTATATAAAGAATCCCCTCTCCTGCGGAACTGCAGGAAGAGGGGATTTTTTATGCCGTCTTTTGTATGACATGCCGCAAGGCGGTTCCGTCCGGTGACGGCATGCGCAGGCGGCTCAGTCCGGTGCTTTCTCCGGAGCGAGAATATTCAGTTCGTCTCCTTCGTGGATCGTCCCGCCACGGATGACGCGCGTAAAGACTCCTTCGCGCGGCATGATGCAGTCTCCCATGATCTTATAGATCTCGCAGCCGCTGTGGCATTCCTTCCCGATCTGGGTCATTTCCAGAATCACGTCTCCGCAGGAAAATCTTGTCCCGATCGGAAGCGTCTTGAAATCATAGCCCGACACCAGAAGATTTTCTCCGAAAGAACCCGGATGGATCGGCGCCCCCTTCTGCTGGAAGGCAAAGAAAGGCCCGAAGGACAGAATGCTGACCTGACGGTGCCATTTGCCCGCGTGGGCATCTCCTTCGATTCCCCAGTCCGTGATCAGCTTCGCGCTTTTCACCGGCTGCTTCTGCGTTCCTTTTTCCTTGCTGACATTGATGGCGATAACCTTACCCATATTTTCCTCCTCGAAAAAGAACCACTACCCCCGTCCCGGTGGTTCCGGAACCACCACCCCCGTCCCGGTGGTTCGGCGGTCTTTTTATTTTCTGGCGCACTCATGCGCGGAGCCGGTCAGGATTTCCAGCCCGTGCTGCAGAGCCGGAAGCAGGAATTCCAGACATTCCCCGACTGCCTTTGGACTGCCCGGAAGATTGACGATCAGCGTCCCTTTCCGGATGCCCGCAGCAGCCCTGGAAAGCATCGCGCGCGGCGTATATTTCATGCTGTCGGCACGGATGGCTTCCGGAATGCCCGGCGTTTCTTTTTCTATGATGTCTTTCGTCGCCTCGGGCGTTACATCCGACGGGGCGAACCCGGTACCGCCGGTCGTGAGGATCAGCTCCGCTTCCTGCTCATCGCAGATTTTCCGCATGGCTTCCGAAAGCTTCTCCCTGTCGTCCGGGAGCATCTGATACCCGGCATATTCATATCCGGCTTCTTCGCAGAGCTTCCGGACCAGCGGTCCGCTTTCATCCGTCCGCTCGCCTCTCGACCCGGAATCACTTGCCGTAATCACATAAAACCGTATTGCCATAGCTGCCTCCTTAACCTCCGATTCCGCTCATGGTTCCGCGTTCTTCCTGTTCGATGGAACGCTCCAGGAAGCTGTGCTCCCTGGGCTTTGAAAAGACCGTCTTCCTCAGGACTTCTTCAATCTCCCGGTCATCCGCTCCGCCTCTCAGAAGACTGCGCAGGTCGGCGCCCTCGCTGTACTGCAGGCAGGTTTTCAGGAAGCCCTGGGAGGTCAGCCTGACCCGGTTGCAGGTGCCGCAGAATTTGTGGGAAATCGCGCCGATGAATCCGATTTTCCCCCGGAATCCCGGCAGTGCATAATATTCAGCCGGTCCGTTCCCAAGTGTTATGTCAACCTTTTCGAGGGGTCCGAATTTCTTCTCCAGAATTTCCGCCGCCGTCCGGCAGCTTACGAAATGTCCCTCCGCTGCCAGAGCGTCCGATTCATTTCCCGGAAGGAATGCATCGCCGCAGTCGTGAAAAAGCATTTTCTTCCCGAGCCCGATCGGCATCATTTCAATGAAGCGCACATGCACCGGCCGGTTCTCCGCAAAAGCTGCAATATCCGTCAGCTTCTGTTCCTTCATTCCCAGAAGGACGCAGTCGATCTTGCATACGATGCCGGGAAATGAAAGCGCTGCATCGAGTCCGTCCAGTACGTCCTGAAGCCTGCCGCCCCTGGTGATGTTCCGGTAAAGTTCCGGGTCCGCCGTATCCAGACTGACATTGACCGCATCCAGTCCGGCATCTGCCAGCTCCTTCATCTGTCCGGAAAGCAGGGAGCCGTTTGTCGTCAGCGTCACCTGACCGACTCCCGGGATCCGCTTCATTTCCCCGACAAGGGAAGGCAGGCCGCGGCGGACCAGCGGTTCGCCTCCCGTCAGCTTGAACTTGGTAAATCCCAGGCCTGCCGCGATACGCACGAGCCGCAGGATTTCATCAAAAGTCAGAATCGAAGCATGCGGCACCGAGGGCACTCCTTCGGGCGGCATGCAGTAGACGCACCGCTCATTGCAGCGATCCGTCACGGAAATGCGGAGATAATCAATTTTTCTTGCGAAGCTGTCTTCCATTTCGTCCGTCTCCGGCTGTTTGCTTTCTGTTAGATGTGCAGATGTTTCAGAAGCAGAAGTCCCCGCTCTTGCCGCCGGTTTTCTTAAGCAGGTGGATATCGCTGATGACCATGCGTTTGTCGATTGCCTTGCACATGTCATAAATGGTCAGAAGTGCCGTGGAAACGCCGGTCAGGGCTTCCATTTCCACGCCCGTGCGCCCGTGGTTCCAGGCCGAGCAGACGGCATCGACCGTCAGGTCTTCTTTCCTGCAGTGAAAATCGATGCTGCATCCGTCGAGCGGAAGCGTATGGCAGAGGGGAATCAGCTCCTGCGTCTTTTTGACCGCCATGATTCCCGCGATGCGGGCAACGCCGAGGACGTCGCCTTTTTTCACCGTGCCCTGAAGGATTGCATCCATCACCTGACGGTTCACGCGGATCGATCCGGTCGCCTCCGCCCTGCGGGCGGTGATTTCCTTCTGCGAGACGTCGACCATGACGGCTTTTCCGTCGTTGTCGAAATGAGTGAGGCCGTTCTCCATTTCATCTTCCTCCCGGCCGCCCGGCATCTGTTTCCAGCACGGCATCATACGAATTATAACATAAAACAAATCGCCTTTCCATGCATCGGGAAACTTCCGTTTTTCACGGCTGACAGTCCCGGATTCACCTCCCCAAGCCGCGAATTTTTACCATTTTCCGTATTATCTTAACGGTTCGAAACCTTGCACGCTTCCGGCGTTTGTATTACAATATTAACAGAAATTTTTAAAATTTCTTTCATTTTTTAACAGTTCTGCTGAATCAGTTTAGTAATCAGTATCAACAATTTTCCATATAAGGAGGCAATGAATGAAACAGTACAAGCTTTTCATTGACGGAAAATTCGTTAATGGCAAACGGGAAATGATTCAGGTCATCAATCCCTCCACAGAAGAGGTCATCTCCGAAGTCCCGAAGGCTACGGCCAAGGATGTCCAGGCTGCTGTCGATGCAGCTGCCAGGGCTGAAGTATCCTGGAAAAAGACACCTGCGATTGAACGTGCCGGCTATGTAAAGGAAATCGCTGCCCTTGTTCGCAAGAATGCAGATTTCCTCGCACAGATCATCATGGAAGAGCAGGGCAAGACATGGGGACTTGCTCATGTAGAAGCAAACTTCACCGCTGATTATATGGATTACATGGCTGAGTTCGCACGCCGTATCGAAGGCGAAGTCGTACAGTCGGATGCCCCGAATGAGAATATCTTCCTGAAGAAAGAGCCGATCGGCGTTGCTGCCGGCATCCTTCCGTGGAACTTCCCGTTCTTCCTGATTGCAAGAAAAATGGCACCGGCCCTGGTTGCCGGCAACACCATCGTCATCAAACCGAGCTCCGATACGCCGAACAACGCATTTGAGTTTGCAAAACTCGTTGCCAAGAGCCATCTGCCTCACGGCGTCTTCAACCTGATCTCCGGCTCCGGCTCAACAGTCGGAAGCGGACTTGCGGGCAACCCGAAGGTCGGCATCGTTTCCATGACAGGCTCCGTCGAAGTCGGCGAGAAGATCATGGAAGCTGCAGCAAAGAATGTCACGAAGGTTTCTCTTGAGCTCGGCGGCAAGGCTCCGGCCATCGTCATGGCGGATGCGGATCTTGATCTGGCAGCCAAGGCCATCTTCGACAGCCGTGTCGACAACTCCGGACAGGTCTGCAACAATGCTGAGCGTGTCTATGTTCAGGAATCCGTTGCTGAAGAATTCACGAAGAGAATCGTCAAGCTGATGAAGGCTACGAAATACGGCCCGGTCTTCAAGAGCAAAGATTACGACATGGGACCGCTGATCAACAAGAAGCAGCTGGAAAATGTCGATGCAGCAGTCAAGAATGCCGTTAAGCAGGGCGCTAAGGTTCTCTGCGGCGGTTCACCGGATACCAAGGTCGGCGGCGGCAAGGGCTATTTCTACAAACCGACTGTCCTTAGCGACTGCAAGCAGTCCATGGACATCATGCATTACGAGACATTCGGACCGGTCCTTCCGATCTGCACGTTCAAGACAATGGATGAAGCCATCAAGGATGCCAATGACTGCGAATACGGTCTGACCTCTTCCATCTTTACATCCAACACCGATTATATGATGCGGGCATGCAACGAGCTGGAATTCGGCGAGACCTACGTCAACAGATGGCATTTCGAGGCAATGCAGGGCTTCCACGCCGGCGTCAAGAAATCCGGCATCGGCGGCGCAGACGGCAAGCACGGCTTCGAGGAATATCTGCAGACACATATCTGCTACATCGATTACAACCTGAAGAAACAGTAATCCGTCAAATGAAACAGACGGATGCTCAATCCGTAAAACAGGCGGGTGCGCGGCGATTGCCGCACACCCGCTTTTTAATTCCCAGTCAGGACTGACGGTTCTTTCCGTCAGAATTGTTCCAGTCAGGGTTTATAGATCTTGATTCCGAAAGAAGCATGAACCGCGTCACGGGCCTCTTCCTTATTTTTGAATTCACCCTGCGCAATCATCTGCGCCAGGATGTTGCCGATGGCTGTTGCCTCGCCCGGGCCCGCGTGTACTTCCTTGCCGGTGATCTTTGCCGTCAGCTCATTGAGATAGGCCGCATTCGATCCGCCGCCCACGACATGGATCCGGCTGTAGGTGCGTCCCGTCGCTTCCTCGATTCCGCGAATCGTGCGTCCGTAGCATTCCGCAAGGGAAGCATAGACGACCGTCGCGATCTCGCCGAGCGTCTCCGGCACCTTCTGTCCGGTCTTCAGGCAGTAGCCTTTAATCGCTTCGACCATGTTGTCGGGTGCCATGAAGCAGTGGTCATTAACATCGATCCTCGACGGGAAATCCTTGCAGGCTTCCGCCTGTTCGCAGATTTCCGCAAAGCCGTACCGGTCATCGAAATTGTGACGGACTGACTGGATGATCCACAGTCCCATGATGTTGCGGAGATACTCGATCTTGTTGTCGTATCCGCCCTCATTCGTAAAGGAATGCTCCAGGCTGACCTCCGAGCAGTCCGGCCTGTCTCTTTCAATTCCCAGCAGGGACCAGGTACCCGAACTGATATAGACGAAATCATCATCATTCGAAGGCACGGCCAGTACTGCCGACTCCGTATCGTGCGTGCAGGGAACGACCAGATGCAGATCGTATCCGATTTCATTTTTCACGTCTTCCCTGAGAGACCCCAGGTCCTCGCCCGGCATGGCAATCCTCTGGAAAATTTCCCTCGGAAATCCGAGCTTTTCAATCAATTCCGTATCCCAGTCTTTCTTTTCCGGATTGAGAAGGACGCTCGTCGAAGCTTCGGAATATTCATTTGCCTTATTTCCTGTCAGAAGGAAATTGAAGAAGTCCGGCACGAACAGCAGCGACTTCGCCTTCTTCAGGTCTTCCGGCTGCGTTTCCTTCACCGCCATCAGCTGATAGATCGTGTTGAACATTTCCTTCTGGATGCCGGTGCGGCCGTAAAGCTCCTTCAGCGGAATGATTTCCTCCGCTTTGTCATCCATCCCGTCCGTACGCTTGTCACGGTAGCCGTACATCCGGGAAATGACGCTGTCCTTCTCATCGAGCAGCACGTAGTCGACGCCCCAGGTATCGATGCCCATGGACGTCGGAATCTTTCCGATTTCCCTGCATTTCTTCATGCCGGCCTTGATATTTTCAAAAAGCTTCTGCCAGTCCCAGATCAGATGGCCGTCCGCCTTCGTCATTCCGTTTTCAAAGCGGTAAACTTCTTCCAGAACGATCTTCCCGTTCTCGACGCTTCCGAGTATGTGACGGCCGCTCGATGCGCCGATATCTACCGCAAGATAATAATTTCCCATGAGAATCCCTCCGTATCCAGTTTCTCCGAAAATGAGGCCATCCCGATAAACGGAACGGCCTCGTCTTCATTTGTCACAGTTTATTTCTCGGTAACGACACCCTTCTGCAGGATGATGTTCGCATACAGGGCTTTCTCTCCTGTCGCTACGATGCAGTAGGTCTTCTTTGCTTCCTCATAGAAAGCAAACCGCTCGATGTTGCCGACCGCCTTCGCTCCGCGCTTGTCGTGCTTTGCGATGATCTTTTTGTATTCATTCCAGATCGGGGTCTTGACCGGATCGCCGGGAACGACTTCCATCAGCGTGACCGGTTTTTCAACATACGGATCCAAAGGCATGACCGTCAGGATGGCATCCAGAAGTTCCGGTACGCCGTGTCCGTCAGCACGGATAACGATGCAGTCCTTTCCCATTGACTCAGCCGGGAAATTTCCGTCGCCCAGGCAGATGCGGTCGCCATGTCCCATTTCATCGAGGACCATCAGCAGTTCCGGGGAAATAATTTTCGGTACTCCGTTCAGCATAATTTCGATCTCCTTTTCAATTATTTATACATCGGGCCGAAGTTCTTGCATGCCCTGAAGTCAGCGCCTTCTTTATCCATTCCGAATGCATTCCATGCCGCCGGGCGATAGATCTTGTCATCCGGTACGTTGTGCATGCAGACCGGGATGCGAAGCATCGAAGCCATCGTGATGATGTCCGCGCCAATATGGCCGTAGCTGATAGCGCCGTGGTTGGCTCCCCAGTTGTTCATCATCGTATAGGCATCCTTGAATGCGCCTTCGCCGGTCACTCTCGGTGTAAACCATGTGCACGGCCATGTGTAGTCGGTTCTCTTCCAGAGCTTGTCCGTTACCTCATCCGGAAGCTTGACTGACCAGCCTTCGGCAATCTGGAGCACCGGGCCGAGACCCTGGACTCTGTTCAGACGAAGCATTGTCATCGGCATTTCGTAATTGGTCAGGAACCTTGAAGAGAAGCCGCCGCCTCTGAAATAGCCGTTATCGGCTGCGCACCACTCGGTTGCCTTGAGCATAGCCTTCTGATCTTTTTCCGTTACTTCATACCACGGTTTGATGACTGCGTTTCCGTCTTTGTCTTTCGAAGCGCCGGAAGCATCCAGGCAGCATGCGCCGGAGTTGATCAGATGAATGAAGCCGTCAGCTTCTTTTGCCTTGCCTTCGATTTCATAGCCGGTCACTCTCTTGACGGCAGCGCCGCTCCAGTAGGTACGGACATCCGCAAACATCTGTGCGCGGTTTGTCAAAAGTTTCATGAACAGCATGCCGAGGCCGTTGAGCGTATCATTTTCCGTTGCCAGGATGTACGGTTCACGTGCTCCGTTCCAGTCGAAGGAAGAGTTCAGCAGGGCTTCTGAATAATCGCCGTTCGGATAGAAGTCTGTCCACTGTCTCTGTCCCTGGAAGCCTGCGCAGATTGCATTGTGGCCGATCATTTCCTCGCCGCAGTTCTTCGGAAGGTTCTTGTTGCCGTTCAGCATGTCTTTGATGATGACCATCATCTTGACGACGAACTCCCAGTCTTTCTTCTTCTGAGCCGGGCTCTTCTTGATGAATGCCGGGTTCTTGTCGAGGCCTTCCGGGCAGTTCTTCTTGGTCCATGCGAGGGCTTTCTTGAATTCTTTCTCGTCATAGATGCCTTCTGACATGCGGCGGATGATTTCGACTTCATCAACAGATTCCACTCTCATGCCGAGATATTTCTCGATGAATTCCGGAGAGATCATGGATCCGCCGATACCCATCGTGACGGAGCCGATCTGCAGATAGGACTTGCCTCTCATCGTTGCAACGGCAACCGCTGCACGGCCGAAGCGAAGCATCATTTCCTGTACGTCTGCCGGAATCTTTCCGTCATCTGCTTCCTGGACATCGCGTCCGTAGATGCCGAATGCCGGAAGTCCTTTCTGTGCATGCGTCGCCAGGACGGATGCCAGATAGACTGCGCCCGGACGCTCGGTTGCATTGAGGCCCCAGACTGCCTTGATGGTATTCGGATCCATATCCATTGTCTCGGAGCCGTAGCACCAGCACGGCGTGACGGTCAGGGTAATCGCGACACCGTTCTTGCGGAACTTCTCTTCACATGCTGCTGCCTCGCCGACACGGCCGATCGTCGTATCTGCGATAATGACTTTAACCGGTTCCCCGTCGGAATACTTCAGATTGTCTTTAAAAAGCTTCGCTGCAGACTTTGCCATTCCCATTGTCTGCTCTTCCAATGACTCACGGACCTTCAGCGGTCCTCTGCGTCCGTCGATAACCGGACGGATACCGATAACCGGATAATCTCCTACATACCTGTTTGCTGCCATAGATCGTTTCCTCCGTTTCTGAACTTGATTTTTTAAGCCGGTTCGCCTGAACCGCTCTGTTAACTGCAGTATAATGCTTTCTTTTCCGGATTACTTGTGCTAAAATAACTAAAAGTAGTACAAAATTCACTTTTTTTGTTTTATTTACCGATGATGAGCCCTCCGTGGCGGGACAGGAGTCTAAAAAATGCAGTTTCTCGACTATCATGAGAACAAACAGCACGGAACCTATGACTTTCCGTTCGAATTCTATCACGTGGACCAGAACCATCCGCAGTACATCATGTCCTATCACTGGCACTCCGAGTATGAAATCATCCGCATCCTGACCGGTGAACTCCGCGTGACGCTGGATGAAAAAACCGTTGAGGCAAAAGAAGGGGATATCCTTTTCGTCAACGGCGGTGTCCTGCATGCCGCGATGCCTGCCGCCTGCGTCTATGAATGCCTGGTCTTCGATCTGGATTCCTTCCAGCACAGCACGACGGTCTGCCGCACCATGATGCAGGAAATTGCCGACCATACCATCCTGGTCGATGATTTCTTTCCGCCGGAAGCAGCCGGCATCCATCAGACGGTCTGGAACATTTTCGATACGATGAAAGAACGGGCGGAAGGATACGAGCTTTCCGTTTTCGGGCTGCTCTATGCTTTCTTCGGGCAGATCTACAGCACGCACAGCTATCATGAAGATACCGGAAGCAGCCGCCGCAACTACAAGCGACTGACCCAGATGCGCTCCGTCCTCGAACTGATTGAATCGCACTATCATGAGCCTCTGACGCTTCCGATGATTGCCAACGCCGCCGGTATGTCCCCGAAATATTTCTGCCGTTTCTTTGCGGCGATGACGCACCGCAAACCGATGGAATACCTGAATCATTACCGCATCGAAAAAGCCTGCTACGAGCTTTCTTCTTCCGATACTTCCGTCACGGAAATCGCCTATGACTGCGGCTTCAGCGATCTCTCCTATTTCATCAAGACGTTCAAGCGCTACAAGGGGATCACGCCCGGAAAATACAAGCGTCACCCGGCGTGACCCTTCTTCCGGAATCCGTCTGCACTTCCCGTGAAACTTTCCCTTCCCCTTTCCCGGAAACCGCGTTAAAATAGAAGAGTTTTACAGGCAGTTTTCACGAAAGGAAAAGGTTCCGCAGTAAAATGAAGAAGTTCCGCAGTATTGTTTTTCCTGATCCCTCCAATACAAAACGATCCGTGCGAATCCTGCACTGGGTATTCAATCTTGTTCTTCTCCTGATCTGGTGTGCCGGTCTTACGGCCATGAGCCTTTGGTTTTCAGGTGCCAACTACGGTCCGGAGCTCTATCAGAGCTATTTTAAATATCCGCTGATTTTCTTCCTGAACTTTCTTCCGGTCGTCATCATTGCCCTCCTGTTTTTTCTGATCATCAACCGGATGTGGCCGGCCGTCCTGATCAGTGCGGTCCTGGTGCTGAGTCCTTCCGTCGCAGAATATTTCAAGGTTCTGTACCGCGGCGATCCGCTCATGGCTTATGACTTTTTCCTGATCGGGGAAGCCTTCAATATGTCCGGCGACAATTATTCCATCGCGCCGACCCCGGTCATGTGGATCTTTTTTATCCTTTCCGCTTTATTTGCCGTATTTGCCTTCTTCTTCATGAAGGCAAAGATCAGCAGGCGTTTCGTCTGGATCCGTCCGGTCGGAGCTGCCGCCCTGATCCTGCTCTGCTTCCCGCTGTATAAAAATGTCTATACGGATGCAGCCGTCTACAACAAGACGATCCATGAAGCGGACATCAAATTTTCCGACGGCTATGTCCTGAATGAAACGTGGAATGCGGCAGACCGCTGGTGCAGCCGCGGCGTCCTCTATCCCCTGATCTATACAACAACGTATATCACGAATGAGAAACCCGAAGGCTATAACAAAACAGAAGCGAAAGAAGCCCTCGCTTCCTACGCTTCCGGAGACATTGAGGAAGATAAAAAGGTCAACGTCATCTGCATCATGCTGGAGTCCTTCAGCGATTTCTCGGAATACAGCGATACGCTTGAGTTCGAGGAAGATCCCTACGAAACCTTCCATGAACTGCAGTCGGAAGGCGTTTCCGGAAGCCTCGTCGTCAACGTCTTTGCGGGCGGAACCTACAACACGGAACGCTGCTTCATTACCGGCGATACGAAAATGTTCGCCCAGTACCGCGAACCGACTTCCTCGTATGCACGCTATTTCAAAAGTCAGGGATATTATACGGAATACTGTCATCCGTACTACGGATGGTTTTATGCCCGGCAGGCTGTTGAGAATTATTTCGGCTTCGATGCCTTCCATTTCCTGGACGAGACATTCGAAGAACCTACGGAGACGCAGTTCTATCAGGACAGCGACCTCTTCCCGCAGATTCTTGACTATATGGAAGATGCCAATGAGAACGGCATGCCTTATTTCAATCAGACCGTCACGATGCAGAACCACGGCCTCTACAATTCAACGGAGCTGAAGAATCCGGATCATGAATATATCGCGAAGGGCGATCTCAGCAGCGACGTCTACTATGTCATTAACAATTATTTCGAAGGACTGAATCAGACCAGCCAGGCACTCTCTTCCCTGCTCGACGGCCTGAGGAGCAGCGACTCGCCGACGGTCGTCGTCTTCTTCGGCGACCACAAGCCTTATCTCGGGAGCAGCTGGAGCGACGGTACGGAAGGGGTTTACGATGCCCTGGGCATCGACATCGACGAGAGTACGGACGAGGGATTCCTCAGCCACTACACGACTCCCTGGACGATCTGGGCAAATGATTCCGCCAAGGAAACGCTGGGGACCGACTTTTCCGACGAAGACGGCGAATCGTTCTCACCGTGCTTCCTGATGATGAAGCTTTTCGATGAATGCGGCTACACCGGCGATTCCAACATCAACGCGCTGCGCGAACTGTACGGCTATACGGATGTCATCAGCGACAGCGGCGAATTCCGGGTAAACGGAGAACTTACCGATACGCTCCCGGACGAAGCCCAGGCCGTATACGATAAGTTCCTGAAAATGCAGTACTATCGGTTTGCGGATTACGAAGAAGAGTGACGGGTCTATTATTTCAGCATTGATGCCAGTTCTTCGCTGTCAGGGAATACGACGCGGTAGGCATCGTCCACTGCTTTCGTCAGAATCCGGCATTCTTCCGTGAGACCGAGAGAATCCGGCATGGTGTGTGCAATGGCAGCCGCTTCCGCCGCCGCTTTGCCCGCCACGGAATCTTCGCTCATGTGTCCCAGTCCGAGAATATAAGAGCCGTACTGTTTATCTTCCTTGCAGAGATAGAAATACAGCGTTCCCAGATGCTTGATTTCCAGATAGAGGAGATCCTCCCCTTTCTGTCCGTGGGCCTTCATCTTTTCGAATCCCATGTTGATCAGCTCTTTCTTCACTTCCCGGATATGCCCGCGTTTGGAGAACGGCTGATTGACGGCATTCCCGACAAATCTTAAATTGATCCAGGCGGTCAGGTAAACATCCTTCGTTACCTCCGCCTTCTTTTTTCCGTATTCCGGATAGCGGATCTCAAAAAGCTCTTCCCGGATTTTATCTTCTTCCGGGCACAGGCCTCTCTCAACGGCCAGATCCAGCATTTCCTTTCTCAGCGCCGGTTCCCGTTCATTGTAATAGCAGTCCGGCCACGCAAGCAGCTTTTCCTCTGCGGGAGCACTGTTCGTCATCACGCTCTTTTTCTTTTCCTGATTGAAAAATGACATTCGCGGTTCCTCTCTTTTCCTGGATTCCTGTCTGCGGTGTCTATAACTGTTTTATTTCACCAGCTTATTCCTGCTGTTCGCTTCTGTTGTTCATTTCTGTTGTTCATTCTTGTTGTTCATTTCTGCAGCTTATTTCCGTTTTCTGTCCTGCTTTTTCGCCAGATCTGCCCAGGTGACGTCTCCCTGCGTGGAGACCCAGTCTTCCTCAAAATCATCGACGGCTTTCTTGACCGCCGCCATCTGGAATGCCGAGGAAATGAGCGCCGGCTGCACGGTCGCCGCCTGTGCTCCCGCCAGATACGCCCTGACCACCTGATCGACGTTCTTGAAGCTTGCTGCCAGAATCGTGCAGTCTGCTTCATTTTCATCAATCATGTCACGGAACGCGGAAATCGTATCTTCAAAATCAACGTCCAGGCTGCACATGCGGTTGCAGTACGGAGCGATGAAATCCGCTCCCGCCATGATGGCCATGAATCCCTGGATCTTCGTATAAATTGCCGTCGCCGTGACATTGACGTCCTGAGACTTCAGGATCTGCATCGCCTTGAGTCCTTCTTCAGTCGTCGGGATCTTGATATAGACGTTCTCGTCTACCTTGTTGAGAATGGCAATGGCATCTTCCACCATTCCCTTCGCATCCTCCGCGACGACCTGCGCATGCAGGGTCCTGTCCGGACCGATGATCTTCCGGATTTCCCTGAGCCGTTCGAAGGCATCGATTTTTCCTTCCGCCTTCAGAATGCTGGGGTTGCTCGTCACGCCCGTAATCGGATAGATCTGAAGATATTTCTCAATCAGTTCCGTATTCGCACAGTCAAATAATAATTCCATCTTTTCCTTTCTGAAAATGAATCCGTCTCAGCCGTCGATTTTTTCAATCTGAATCTGCGGCAGCAGATTCTCCATATCGCTCATGACAAAGAATCCTGTCTCTTCCCTCATCGCGGACGCCGCCGAAATCGCGCTGGCCTTCCTCAGCACTTCCGCAATCGGAAGCTTCTCGGAAAGACCGATGGCATAGCCGGCAATCATGGAATCGCCGCAGCCTACGGTGTTGACGGCATTGATCTTCGGTACCCTTGCCCGGAAAATGCCTTCTTCACACACCACAAAAGAACCGTCTGCACCAAGGGAAACCGCCACAATCGGAATTCCTTTTTTGTGGACTTCCTCTGCAGCCTCGACCATCCTGTCAAAATCCGTGCAGTTTTTACCCGTCAGCATCTGAATCTCATCGATATTCGGCTTGATCATGGTCGGAAGAGCTTCTATTCCCATTGTAAGCAGTTTGCCGGATGTGTCAAGAATCACCTTTTTTCCTGCCTCCCTGACAATGGCGATCAGTTTCTGATACGCCGCTCCGTCAAGTCCTTTCGGAACGCTCCCGGATATCTCCACGATATCCGCCTGCTTCACAAGCTCCCTGTAATGCTCCGTAAATTTTTCAAACTCATCCGGGGTCACGGTAAAGCCCGGTTCCAGAAACTCCGTCTGTTCTTTGTTCTTCTCATCCCAGATATTGATGCAGGAACGGCTTTCATCCTGCAGATGATAGAATGCCGAACGGATTCCCATCGGCTTCAGCTTCTCTTCAATGTAATTTCCGGCATGTCCGCCGACAAAGCCGGTGGCCGTGACATCGGCTCCGTAAATGGCTGCCGGCTTGGATACATTCAGGCCTTTCCCGCCGGGCGTATAGGTACATTCCTTTACCCGGTTCACTTCTCCTTTTCGGAATTCTTCGACTACATATCTTTTATCAATTGCCGCATTCAGTGTCGTTGTCAGGATCATTTTCTTCTCCTCTTCCGTGTTTATCCGAAACGTTTCGCTTTTATTTCATTATACATGTCTCCGCAGAAAAATCAAGACTGCAGAGGACAATTACAGAAACGGAAGCGGATTATTTTATAAAAAAAGGAGCTGCCCTTCCGGGCAGCCCCTCCTGATTCATTTTCCCGTATGTCTTAAAGATTAGTCGTAAAGGTTCGGGCTGATCTGCGGATCTGACATATTGGTGCTGTCGTACCAATAGCCGTCCATCGGCATATCTTTGATTGTGGAGCCATTAGCGCAAGCTGTCAGAGCGTAGATGCAGTAGTAGCCCATCAGCAGCGGAGACTGTGTAACAGCGCCTGCCATCGTTCCGTCTGTGATAGCGCCCTTGATCGTTGAGCCGGCATCGAATCCGATTGCGATCATGCCCTTTGTTGCATCAGAGCTCAGGACGGAAAGGTTGCTGTTAGCTGCAAGGACACCTTCTGCAGATGTCTGGTTGGATCCGAAGATACCGATTGTATCGGACTTGCTCATGATCTTGGAAGCTTCTGTTGAGCAAAGGTCAACTGTTGTCTGAGCCGGAACTGCGACTTCGATAACGACGTTAGCATCTGCTTCTTTGCCGTTAGCGCCTTCAGCTGCGTTGACATAGTACTCATTGCCTGTAACTGCGACTGTCTTGCCATCAGCGATGACGAGCTTGATCATCTCATTGATGAATCCAAGACCACGCTGCTGGATGTTCGTAGCGGTTGCATCCTGGTTGATTTCACCAATTCTGACCTGAGCGGTTGCAGAAGTGATCTTGTCTTTCAGGATTTCATGCATCTTGTCAGCTGCAAGCTGGCCGGCCTTGCTGTTATCCGTTGCAATTGTAGCTGCGACAGATCCGTCCGGAGCTCCTGCAACACCTGTATCGAAGAGGACGACCGGAAGCTTAGCTGCCATTGCCTGTGACAGAGAATCCTTAACGGATTCAGCATCGCATGCTGCAAGGGCAATGCCGTTCGGCTTAGCGGAAATAGCGCTGTTCAGCATGTTGACCTGATCGGCGATATCGGACTCACTGTTCGGGCCCTGTGCCGTGTAGGAAACCTTGTCGGATCCGAGTTCGGAAACTGCCTGATCCATGCCCTTCAGGGCTGCCTGCCAGTAAGTTGACTGGAAGCTCTTGACGATGACGTTGAATGTGTAGGTTCCTTTAGCTGTAACACCTTCGAATTCCGTTCCCGTCAGCAGGTCTGAGCTGGATCCGGATGTGGAAGCTGCCGTAGAAGCTGCTGTGGAAGCTGCTGTAGAAGCTGCCTTGGAAGCTGCTGTGGAAGCCGCTGTGGAAGCTGCCGTGGAAGCCGCTGTAGAAGCTGCCTTGGAAGCTGCTGTTGAAGCTGCTGTGGAAGCTGTTGAAGAGCCGCCGCAGCCTGCAAGCATTGTAGCTGCCATTGCTGCACTTAAAACCATAGCCAAAATCTTCTTTTTCATTTTTTTCCTCCTTGTTTGTGTAAAAATGAAATTATATAAAGTCCGGACTTGCCGGAATCTTTATCACTATGAGGGAACTGCCTTATGCTGCTGCCTGGCCTGTTGCAACGGCCCTGCGTTTCTTGACGATATCGATCATGACTGCGCCGATCAGGATGGCTCCTGTAATCACCTGCTGCCAGTTTGCCTGAAGCCCGATGAACGGAAGTCCTACCTTCAGGAGGCAGATGACATAGACACCGAAGAAGGTACCTTCAATCGAACCGCTGCCGCCTGTAGCTGAAACGCCGCCGACGATTGCTCCGCCGATTGCATCCAGTTCCACGCCTGCTCCTGTGCCCGGCTGGATAGTCGGAATAGCCGATGCATACGGGATTGCCGCAAGTCCTGCAAACAGTCCGCAGACGACGTAAGCCATGATGTGGAAGAACTTCACATTGATGCCGGAAAGAATCGTTGCTTCCTTATTGCTGCCGATGGCGATGACATAACGTCCGAACTTCGTATGCTTTAAAACGAATGCCATGATGATGGTCAGGATGATGACCCACAGGAAGCCCAGCGGAATCTTTGTGTTATTTGCGAGCGTAATCTTGAAAATGGTATGGAACCATCCGCCCGCCTGTTTATCTGTCGGCCACGGAACCGTGCTCTTGAATGTCAGAAGCGAGCCGAGTCCTCGTGTGATCATGCAGGTACAAAGTGTTGCCAGGAATGCCGGAAGATCCATGACTGCAACCAGCACGCCGTTGAGTGCTCCGATGCCGATTCCGAAAAGCAGTGCTACCAGAATGCCTACGATAACCGGAACCCCTGCATTGCGGACCAGATAGCCTCCGACCAGTGCATAGCAGACCATTCCTGTTCCGATACTCAGGTCAACACCGCCTGTAATCAGGGGGAATGCTACGCCGATACCCATCAATACATAATAGTAAGACATATCCAGCAGTGTCACGAAGGTCGTATATTTCCTGAAGTCTGCGCTGGCAATCATGAAGATTGCAGCCAGCAGGATAACGACCAGGATGACAATGTACTTCTGATTGCTGAATAACGATAATACCGATTTCTTCTTGGTCTTTTCCATTTCTTCCCTCCTACTTGATATCCCGTGTTGCCTTATCCATGATCTTCTCCTGCGTAGCTTCTTCGATCTTCAGCTCGCCGGTCTTCTTGCCCTCGCACATGATCACGATTCGGTCGCTCATCCTGAGGATTTCCTGCATTTCGGAAGAAATCATGATGATTGATTTTCCTTCGGATGCCAGGCGGTTCATCAGTTTGTAGATTTCATTCTTGGCACCGACATCAATGCCTCTGGTCGGTTCGTCGAAAATCAGGATATCGCAGTTCTTGACCAGCCATTTTGCAATGACGATCTTCTGCTGATTGCCGCCGGAAAGATTTACGACCAGCTGGTCTGCTGAAGGTGTCTTGGTATCCAGTTCCTTGATATAGGTTTCAGCAGCTTCCTTCTCTTTTGCCTTGTTGATGAAGATTCCGCTGATGTAATCATCGAGGCAGGCGAGCGTGGAGTTCTCGGTAATCGACTTCTGAACCACGACGCCGTATCTCTTGCGGTCTTCGGAAAGATATCCGATTCCGTGATGCACGGCATCTTCCGGAGAATTGATTTCCACTTTCTTGCCGTTGATGTAGATGTCTCCGGACTGTTTCGGGTCTGCACCGAAGACGGCTCTTGCTGTCTCTGTACGCCCGGCGCCCATCAGTCCTGAGAAGCCGAGGATCTCGCCCTTGTGAAGCTCGAAGCTGACATCCTGGACCATCTTGCCTGCATTCAGGTGGTCAACCTTCAGTACGACCGGAGCATCGTCCGGAACAAGGCTCTTCTCTTTCGGCTGCTCGTAAATGACACGGCCGACCATCATCTTGACGATATCGTCCTTCGTGCAGTCCTTGGTGATCAGGGTTCCGACGTAAGTACCATCTCTCATGACCGTGACGCGGTCCGTGATAACCTTGATTTCATCCATACGATGGGAGATGTAAATGATTCCCATGTTCTGTTCGCGAAGGTCGCGGATGATGGTAAACAGATCATCGATTTCCTTTTCCGTAAGTGCTGCGGACGGCTCATCGAAAATAATAACCTTGCATTCGTGGGAAATGGCTTTCGCGATTTCGCACATCTGCTGCTTGCCGACTGTCAGGTTGCTCATTTTCTCGGTCGGATTGATTTCAATATGAAGACGGTCAAACAGCTTCTTGGATTCCTCTACCATTTTCCTGTCGTTGATCTTGATGCCGCTCATGAACTCACGTCCGATGAAAATGTTCTGGGCAACCGTCAGATCTCCGACCATGTTCAGTTCCTGATGCACGATGACGATTCCGGCATCCTGAGCTTCTCTGGTGTTGTGGAATTCCACTTCTTTTCCTTCATAGATGATCTTGCCGGAATCCTTGGAATAAATTCCCGTCAGGACCTTCATCAATGTTGATTTACCGGCACCATTCTCACCCATGAGGGCATGGACTTCACCGCGGTTCAGGTTGAAATGAACGTGGTCCAGGGCATGCACGCCGGGGAATGATTTGTCGATTTCTTCCATTCTTAATATTTCTTCGCCCATTGTCTTCTCCTTTATCTTTCTGCTTCCGATTTACAGAAGTGCGGTCATTATTTCCTTCTGCGTCTAGCCAGGACATCGGCGTAGACTGCAACGATGACGATGACACCGGTAATGATCAGCTGGACATCCTTTGCAAGGCCGAGGGCCAGGATGCCTTCCTGAAGAAGGGCAATGATGAAGACGCCGATGACCGTGCCGCCGATGGAGGCAAGTCCGCCTGCCATGGAAGTTCCGCCCATGACGCATCCGGCGATTGCTTCATTGTTGTACTGATCGCCGTAGTTCGGCTGTACCGTTGTATAGGTTGCAACAAAGAAGAGAGCTGCGATGCCGACCAGAATGCCGCAGATGACATAGGCAAGCATCAGCCATTTTTTGACATTGACGCCGGAAAGCCTGACGGCTTCCTTATTGCTGCCGAGGCAGAGGATGTAGCGTCCGATTCTCGTATTATTGAGGATGACGGCACAGATCGCTGCTCCGACCAGGAAGAGGATCAGTCCCATGGGGAACTCCCCGACCTTGACGATGCTCCTGAACCAGCCGCCTGCCTCTTCGGCTCTCGGCCAGCTGATGGACTGCGTCTTCGTGAAAATAGAAGCGACGCCTTTCGCGATATTCATGGATGCCATGGATACGATGAACGGCGGGACATCCCAGTAAGCAACCAGATATCCGTTGAACATACCGAAGAGAAGTCCGACGAGGATGCAGAGGATGACTGCGACTGCCATCGGTACGTGATAGGTTCCGAAGCAGTAGCCCGAGATCAGGGCGCAGCAGAACATGACAGGCCCGATACTGAAATCAATGCCGCCGGTCGCAATAACAAACGTAACGCCCAGTGACAGGAAGCCAAGGAAATAAACATAGTTCAGTGTTCCCATCAGATGGGAGCTTCCGAGAAATCCCTTGATTGCCACACAGAAGATGACATACATCAGGATCAGAACGCCGATCAGAACGATCCGGTTGAAACCTACTTTCTTGACAAAAGCAGAGTTCTTGAATTTTTCCACTTCTATTCCCTCCATCTTTGCAGAGTTTCTGTGAAGAATACCTTAGAATCTGCGGAGGCACCCTATCACAACCATGAACATTATATGTCCTGACTGTGAACGAATAGAATTGAAAATCGTCCTGAAAATGGTTAAATTTTTCTTCGGCGTAAGAACGCCCCCGTAAATGGTTTTCACGGGGGCCAAAGACCCGTCCGGTCAGTTTTCCGTAAACGGGAAGAGAAGTTTCTGGTTTTCTTCTGAATAGAGATTATCAACCGTGACCAGTTTGGAACCGGATTCCAGATTGGCCGTCACTGTGCCGTGATGGAGAAGGTTCCATGCCTGCTGGATTCCGAGATAGCCCATATTGTAGGGCTTCTGAATGACGATGCCGCTGAAAACCCCTTCCTCCATCATGCGGATTTCTTCCAGAGAGCTGTCAAAGCCTACGATCTTCACCGCACCGGTCTTGCCCGCGGTGCGGATGGCTTTTGCCGCCCCTACTGCGGACGGTTCATTTAAGCCGATGATCATGGAAAGATCGGGATATTTCGCCAGAAGATCCATCGTCAGCGAATAGGCCTTGTCTGCAGAGGAACCGCTGTATTCAATATCCGTGATATTGTCCGCCTTGCTGCCGAGACCTTCCCGGACTCCCTTTTCACGGTCGATGGCCGTCGAAGCTCCCTTGACGTGTTCCACCAGAGCAATCTTTGCATCATCGGTCAGAAGTCCCGCCGCATATTCCCCGAGCAGTTTCCCCGCTTCGACATTGTTGGTGGCCACGATGGCATCCTGAACATCCCGGTCGACGATCGAGTCGATCAGCACGACTTTGATCCCCGCATTTTTCGCCTTTTCAAGAAGATCCGTCGTCTCCGTATAGCTGCAGGGCGCAACCAGCAGGGCATCCGGTTTTTCTTCGATGGCTTTCTCAATCAGCGCATTCTGGCTGGCCCAGTCCTCTTCATCCGGCCCCGCTTCGATGGTCAGATCCACGTCATATTCCTTGGCACCCATCTGGGCACCGGCAATCAGCGATTTCCAGAAATCATTGCTTTCATCAATGATTTTCGGAATAAAAATCATCCGGTATTTCTTGGTTCCGGAAGAAAAGGACATGAAAAGAACCGCCGCAGCTGCTGCCGCCGCAACCAGAATCATGATAAGAATCCGGGTTTTCTTATTCTTCATGCGCCTCTCCTCCTTCCATCGGAATGGTCACGGTCGCCGTCGTCCCTTTTCCGGGCTCACTTTCATAGGAAATTCCGTAGGCTTCCCCGTAGTAAAGCTTCAGACGTCTCTGTACATTATAGATGCCGACCCCGTTCTTGGAACGGTTGACATGATGATGTTCAAAAATATGCAGCAGAGTATCCCTGTCCATGCCGACACCGTCATCAGCGACGGTAATGACGGCATTTTTGCCGTCGCGGAAGGCATGAACCTTCAGCTTGCCGATTCCTTCCCGCACCTTGATGCCGTGGTTGATGGAATTTTCGATGATCGGCTGAAGGACCATTTTTACGATTTTAACGTAGCGGACATCATCATCGATCGTGACTTCATAATCCAGCTTATCCTGGAAACGGTATTTCTGGATCAGCAGGTAGCTTCTGCAGTAATCAATCTCCTGCGGAAGAGAGATTTCCTCGTCTTCGACGCTGATGCCCTGGCGGAACAGCCGCGAAAGGGCAGCTGTCATCTGCACGACTTCCTCGTTCTTGCCGGCTTCCGCCATCCAGATGATGGAGTCCAGCGTATTGTACAGGAAATGAGGATTGATCTGGGACTGAAGCGCTTTCAGTTCGCTCTTTCTCTTTTCTTCCTGCTCGCGGTTATTTTCCTGCACCAGCTGGTCGATGCGCTCCGTCATCGTATTGAAGCCCTTCGTCAGCTGGCCGATTTCATTGTCGCTTACGACCGGAACGATTGCTTTTTTGAATTCGCCCCGTTCGGCTTCCTTCATCGAATTCAGGAGATTGAAGACAGGGCTGGTGATGCCCCGGGAAATATAATCCGAAAGCAGAAGGGCAAGCAGGAGGATGCCGCCGGACAGCAGGATGTACATGCCCAGCGTCCGGTTGTCATTTCTTGTCAGTTCCGAAGTATAGGCGACCCCGACCGTTGTCCATCCCGTCATCTTCGAGGTGGATTTCGTATAGAGGCGGCTGTCGCTGCCGCTGCCGATCGTGAAGCTGCTGTTCTGCGCGTTCCTGACTTCTTCCGTTCTTTCATTCTTCAGTCCGCCGTAGATCAGCTGCTGCTGCGGATGATAAATCAGGTTCCCGGAATCATCCATGATGAAGACGTATCCCTTGTCCCCGATCTTATTGTCGTTGCAGAGGTTGCTGATGACGGAATAATTCAGGTCGATGAAAAAGATGCCGTGGACTTTGCCGGTACTGCTGTCCGTAATCGGACGGCTGAGAGTAATGACCCACTGGTAGGAAGTCGTTATTGCATTCTGGACATGCGATGCGGAAATGGAGATTCCGTCCGGATTGGCCATCGTGTTCCGGAACCATTCCTGCCTGGCCATCTGTGCATACGGAATCAGGGAACTGTCTCCGCGGTTCACGACGCTCTGGTCCGTATCGGATACGGCTGCGATGTTGTAGATATCCGAACGGCTGTCCAGGACGGCTGAGAACTCGGAAATCATGCGGGCATATTCTTCTTCCCGGATTTCCTGTATCTGGTCCGTGCGGAACAGATACTTCTGAAGATCCGAACTGGTCGAAACGATATCCGAGATATTCTGCATGTTCTCGATATAGGAATCGATGTTGGAATTGACCTGCGCCGTGATGTGATCGGAATAAGTGATGGCATTGTCGATTGCCGTCGTATAGGTATAATTCAGGGAAATCAGCGCAAAAAGAACCATGGCTGCCGCAATCAGGACTGTAAAAGAGAACATGATCGATGCCCTGATCGTCCGGAACCGGTTCAGGAAAAACAGCAGCGGCTGTTTCTTCATGCCTTCGTCTCCCTCGAGTAGTCAGAAGGCGACTGTCCCGTAGCCTTCTTGAATACGATGCTGAAATAATGCGGATCCAGGTAGCCGACCCGCTCCGCGATTTCATAATTCCGCAGCGTCGTATCCGTCAGCAGTTCCTTGGCTTTCTCAATACGGATTGCCGTCAGTTTTTCCATAAAAGTCATTCCCGTATACTCTTTGAACAGCGAGCTGAAATGACTGGCGCTGATGCCCAGATAGGAGCAGAGGCCGTTCAGGTTCAGCTCGGGCTCTGCATAATGCTCATTCAGATAATCAATCGCCAGGATGGCCTGCAGCTGTCCGTTTGAGGAGACCAGGCTGCGCATGGTCTCAGCGCTCCGGTACGCATAGGAGCGGAGTGCCGTCAGTCCTTCATTCAGGCACTGGCTTTTTGCGATTTCATCCAGTTGCTTCTTTTCCTCCGGATGGAGATCCTCTCCCGGCTGTGCCGTGAGCTTCCTCATTTCCATGATGGTCCTGAAGATCTGCTGCAGGTACAGGCGGCAGCGATTTTCACTGACCTTCTTTCTCCCCAGCGTCTCGGCGATCTCTTCAAAGAGCAGCGCGATTTTTTCATGGCTGCAGCTCTTGATGGCAACGGTAAGCTTTGAAAGATAATCGCCCAGGTCGACGTCCTGGTCAAGATCTCCTGCATCCGTTTCCATATCCAGGAAATAGCCCTCTCCGAGGACATAGTGGTAATCCATCGATTCCATGGCATTCCTGTACGAAATGCCGAAGTCCCTGACCGTCCGTACGCTCTTTCCGATTCCGAGAGACGTTCCCAGATGCATGACATTGCTGATGGTATCCTGGCACAAATGGCACAGGCGCACGGCTTCCTTCCGGAAATCCGCGGCCTTTTTGGTATAAAGCAGCAGAAGGATATAGCGGTCACGGCTCTGGAATGCCAGTCCTTTTTCCTCATTTTTCAATATTTCCGAGCAGATGTTCTCAATCGCGAAGGAATACAGGGAATCATCCTGGCTCTCTCCCGTGCGGATCCTGTTCGGGTCGTTCCAGCTGTCGACCCGGATGCAGGCAACACAGTAAGCCTGATAGTTGAAAATGATGCCGGCCTCTTTCAGCTCATTCAGCGTGCTGCTGTTGTCTCCGCTGTCCAGCATGAGATCTCCGAGGAGTCTGGAAGTGATTGCCGTCTGGTTCTTCCGGTAATTCTGGTACACTTCCGTGAGCTCATTCATTTTCCGGGCATTGCTTTCGGACTCCTCGAGCCGCTTGTGGACCTTGACCAGGACCTCCGTCAGCTCGCTTGCCGTCACAGGCTTTAAGATATATTCGACGACTTTGTACTGAATCGCCTTCTGGGCATATTCAAATTCAGAGAAGCCTGAAAAGATCACGATTGCCGTATCCGGATAGCGTGTATAAAGATAGCGTGAAAGCTCCATGCCGTCCATATAGGGCATGTTGATGTCTGTGATGACCAGGTCGACAGGCCGGTGCTCGATGAATTCCACTGCCTGTTTCCCGTTCTCACAGTCTCCTGCAAACTCGAAGCCGAGTTCATTCCATTTAATCTTATCCCGGATGACCGTCCTTACGAGAGGTTCATCATCAACCAAAAGAACGCTGAACATACTGATTCTCCGTATAATAAAAAATCTCAGCAGGAAAATTCTTCCTGCCGAGATTGATTATAACACATTATCCCCTCTGCACGCTATTTTACAATGAAGCCGTTTTCATCCCACAGATCATGCCAGTCATTCGCACCCGGCCACAGGAAAACCTGTCCCTTGACGAGACGGTTGCCGCATTCCAGTTTCGAGATCTTCTCCATTTCCTCGTCGGTCAGCGGATCTTCCGTAAAGGCCCTCAGATTGCTCATGTACTCATTTTCATGGACAGAGAACGGGATTGGGATCTGGCCGTGCTTCTGCGCCCATTTCAGGGCAATGATTGCCGGATGGACTCCGTGCGCCTGCGCGATTTCCTTCATCGTCGGCGTCTGCAGATCCGCGACGTCTTCCGCGCACATATCCCTCTCCGGTCTCTGCGGAGAACCCAGCGGCATGAAGCCGACCGGCTGGATGCCCTCTTTTACAAGATAGTCAAACAGCTCCTGCTGCTGGAAGCAGACGTGGCATTCCAGTTCGCAGGCTGCCGGCTTGACCGAAAGCTTCGGCAGGACGGCATCCAGTTTCGGGATCGTCATGTTGGAAATGCCGATGTTGCGGACAAGTCCTTCTTTTTTCAGATCCGCGATCTGCTCATAGGTGTCGACGAATTCATCGACGGAGAACGGCTTGGAATCCGGATTGCGGGAATCCACGTCGCAGTGCGGTGCATGGTAGTTCGGGAACGGCCAGTGGATGTAATACATATCCACGTAATCGCACTTCAGGTCCTGAATGCTCTTCGTGCAGGCCTCGCGGACCTTCCTGTGCATATCGTTCCAGACCTTCGTCATGATGAAGAGATCTTTTCTCGTGACGGTTCCTGCGTCAAATGCGGACTGGAAGACTTCGCCGATCTCGTCTTCATTTCCATAGCAGGCTGCGCAGTCGAACATGCGGTAGCCGCCCCGGATTGCCCCCGCGACAGCTCCGGAAACTTCCTCGGACGTAAAACGGTCCGAACCGAAAGTTCCCATGCCGACGCACGGAATTTCCTCGCCTGTGTAAAGCTTTTTCTTTGGAACCATTGCCGGATCAATAAAATCAGTCATCTTCGCTTTCCTCCTTATTCTTCACTGCTGATCAGGATCTTGCCCTTGACAAGTCCGGGCGTCTTAAACATTTCAAAAGCATCCGCGATTTTCGAAAGCGGCACTTTCTTAAAAATAAACGAATCATCGAACTTCAGCTGGCCGGTCTTGAAGTAATGGGCGGTAAGCTCCCATTCATGTCCCGGGAACGGTGCCGAATAGGACATCCAGGAACCGGTGACGGTCATTTCCTTGCGGTTGAGGTTCTCCCACTCCGCAACCGTGAAGGTCATTTCCTTCTTCGGCGTTCCGATAAAGCACACCTGGGCTTTATTGGCAGCGAGCTGATAAGCCATCTTCATCGTGATGGTATTGCCGGCCGTCTCATAGACATAGTCAAATCCCCTTCCGTCCGTGATGGCCATGGCCTGATCCATGAAGTCGGCATCCAGCGTATTGATTCCCGCCGTCGCACCGAGCCTCATGCCCAGATCCAGACGCTCTTTGACGATATCGAAAACAACAACCTTGGCTGCTCCGAAAATCTTCGCAAACTGCATCGTGAACATGCCGACCGTGCCGCCGCCCAGGATTGCCACCGTGCCGCCGCCTTTGTAATCCAGCCTTTCCAGGCCGTGCAGGGCTACGGTCGCCGGTTCAAACAAGGCGCCCTGTTCAAAGGAAACGTCATCTGAAAACGGAACTGCATTTTTCTCCGGAACGGCTACGTATTCCGCAAATGAACCAAACTGTCTGGAACCGATGAAACTGTAATGTTTGCACAGGGAATAGTTCCCTTTCTGACAGTCCTCGCACTGCATGCAGGGAACCAGCGGCACGCCGGCCACTCTCTGTCCCTTTGCGACTTTTGTGACGCCTTCGCCGACTTCCTCGACGACGCCCGAGAATTCATGTCCGAGCACATTCGGGAAGAAATGGCAGGCATCTCCGTTGACACGCGGAACATCCGAACCGCAGATGCCGGTGTATTTTACCTTGATCAGGACCTCTCCGGCCTTGGGAACCGGTTTTTCAATCTCCTCATAGCGTATGTCATTTTTTGCATGTACAACTCCTGCTTTCATTTCCTGCTGCCTCCGTCTTTCTTCATCAGATCTTTCAGATTCTCATATAGCTGAAGATAAATCTCATAATTCTTTTCATATACTTCCTGCATGGCCGGATTCGGTTCATGCCTTCGCGTGATTTTCACGGTCCGGTTCACGGCTTCGCGGTAATCTGCATACATCCCTGTTCCGACTCCGGCAAGCAGAGCGGCTCCCAGCGTCGTCGCGGTATCGGATGAGGGAACGGCAATCGGCCTCCCCGTGACGTCGGATTTGATCTGCGTCCAGAGAATAGAATTGGCCGAGCCTCCCATCGCACGCAGCTCGCCGGCCTTTGCGCCCGCCTTTTCCGCCGTGTCCAGATTGTGGCGCAGGGCAAATGCGACTCCTTCCATCGCGGCACGGATCAGATGGCCTTTCGTCTTGGAAAAATCAAGTCCGAAATAAACACCTTTCGCATCCGGGTCCCAGATCGGCGACCGCTCCCCCGCCATGTACGGCAGGAAAATAAGTCCTTCCGAACCTGCCGGCACCTTCTCCGCCAGATCATTGAACTGCTGAAGAGAGCTCTTTCCGTTTTCCGCCGACTTCATGCGTTCGGCTTCTCCCAGCTGCTGCTCCAGCCAGCGCATGACGCCGCCTCCGCCGGTAGTGCCTCCCTGCAGAAGCCATTTCCCGGGAACGACATGGAAGCTCAGGATCAGCTTCGGATCCGCTTTCGGCGTGTCCAGGCAGATGCTCATGCCTCCCGCCTGACCGCCCTGTTCCTGCGTTTCGCCTTCGGAAACCACTCCGGCCCCCAGGGTTCCGCAGCAGGCATCAAGTCCTCCGGCTACGACCGGGACTCCTTCCGGAATGCCCGTCTCCTCAGAAGCCTTCTTCGTTACGCCGCCGGCCACATGGTCGCAGGGAACGATGTCCGGCAGGAAGCTCATCGGGATTCCGAGTTCTTCAGCCATCGCCGCGTCCCATTTTCCGGCAGCGGCATTGAAGCAGTGAAGACCGTACCCCTGGCTCAGGTCCTGCGTGATCTGTCCGGTCAGCCGGTAGCAGATGTACGCATTTGACTGCAGGATCTTATCGATTTTTCCGAAAATCTCCGGCCGGTTCTGCCTGTACCAGATGATTTTCGGCGTCGTATACGAAGGGGAAAGCGGATTGCCTGCCACAGCGAAAATCCTGTCTTTTCCGATACGGCTGTTCAGTTCCTCACAGATTCCGGCCGCACGCATGTCGAACCAGATCGGCGTTTTCGCAAGAACATTTCCTTCCGAGTCAACCGGAATGGCACTCCAGCTCTGCCCGTCGATGCCGATTCCCGAAATATCCTGCGGTTTCAGCCGTCCTCTTGCAAAGATCCGGCGGACTGCGCCGCAGACGGCTGTCCACCATTCATCCGGATCCTGCTCGGCCCATCCGGGATTGGGATAATAAACGGCATAATCGCCGCTTTCGCTGTCGATGACCGTGCCGTCCTCTGCAAAGACCGCAATCTTGCAGGCAGATGTTCCGATATCGATTCCCATCAGATATTCGATCATTGACTGACCTCTTTCAGTTTCTTCGGATAAAGGCTGCGTACGGATTTTCCCTCTTCGATCTCCGTTTTCAGCGTAATGTCATGGCGAAGATACGAACCGTCTTCCTTCGCACCTTTTGCCTTCTCATCTTTCGGTTCTTCCAGATGCTTCAGGATCATCTGCGCCGCTTTTTTCCCGATCTCCGCCGTCGGCTGCACGACGATCGTCAGGGACGGGCTGCAGGCCTTCGCAAAAGAAAGATTGTCAAAGCCGATGAAAGACAGATCCTGCGGAATCCGGATGCCGAGTTCATTGACGGCAATCATGGCGCCCATCGTCATTTCATAGTTTGTCGCAAAAACCGCCGTCATGTCAGGGCAGTTCTTTACCAGGGTTTTCAGGCCGTCGATTCCGCTCTGGATGGTATGGTCTCCGTGGTAAATGAACCTGTCTTCCTGCCGGATGCCTGCCTCTTTCAGTTTTTTCAGGCACCCTTTCAGACGTTCATCTGCCGTGTAAAGTCCTTCCGGTCCGGCAATGATGCCGATCCGGTCATGTCCGTTTTTCAGGAATTCGCCGACGGCATTTTCAGCCGCCTCGCGGTTATTGACGCAGATGGAGTTGCAGTGCATCGTCCTGATCCGGCGGTCGATCAGGATAATCGGTTTGCCGGAGTCCACAAAGGCCTCCAGATTTTTCCCCGACGTATCCACCGGCATGTTGATGATGCCGTCTACCCGCTTCCGGAGCAGGAAGTCAATCGCTTCTTTTTCCAGTTTCTGATCGGTGCGGCAGTCGCAGATGATGGTGGCGTAGCTGTGCCTGCGCAGGACATCCTCCATGCTCGTCAGGACTTCGGCGCAGAAGGTATTGTTCAGTTCGGGAATGACCACGCCGATGGTTTTCGTCCGGTTGGTCTTCAGCCCCCTTGCCGTCTCATTGACTTCGTAATGCAGTTTCTTTATGGCTTCTTCAATGCGGACGCGGTTTTTTTCACGTAAATGACCGCCGTTGATGTAGGAAGAGATCGTAGCAAGTCCCAGTCCTGTCTCTTCCGCGATATCTTTGATTGTTGCCGCCATATTCAGTCCTCCGTCACGTCTGCTGGTCTTCTGCTTTGCGCCTGCTGGTTTCTGCTTTGCGCCTGCTGTTCTTCTGCTTTCCGCCTGCTTTTTTCAGATCCGTTTATGCTTTTCCGTCGCAGCCGCAGACCTTCATTCTGCCTTCGACAAGTTCCGTCACGGCAGCCATTCCGGCCTTTCCGAATTTCTTCGGATCAAATGTATCCGGCTGTTCCGCATAAAGGGCTTTCTCTGCATCCGTATAAGCCTTGCGGAGTTCCGTCGCAAAGTTGACCTTGCAGATGCCGCGCTTCACGCACTCCGTCACCTGCTCCGACGTCAGTCCGGACGCACCGTGCAGAACCAGGGGAATGGAAACCGTCTTGCGGATTTCAGAAAGGCGGTCAACATCCAGGACAGGCGTTCCGACGTAGAATCCATGGGCCGTTCCGATGGCGACTGCCAGGGAATCAATTCCCGTACGCTCCGCGTAATCCTGTGCCTGCTTCGGGTCGGTATTCGTATCGACATCCTTCACGACAAGATCATCTTCCTTGCCGCCTACTTTTCCAAGTTCCGCTTCCACCGGCACGCCGTAGTTCTTTGCTTCTGCAACCACTTTCTGTGCCAGTGCGATATTTGCTTCATAATCCAGCTTCGATCCGTCGATCATGACGGAGGTATAGCCGTTTTTCAGGCATTCGCAGGCCAGTTCATAGCTGTCGCCGTGATCAAGGTGAAGACAGACCGGAACGGAAGTATTCTCGGCCTCTGCTTTGACAATCGCCGCATAAGTGGCGCTCGTTCCGTATTTAATGGTTCCCGGCGTAGTCTGCAGCATGACCGGAGCCTTCAGTTCTTCCGCGGCGCGGATGACTGCCTTGACCATTTCCATGTTTTCAACGTTAAAAGCTCCTACGGCATAATGGCCTTCCTGGGCTTTAAGAAGCATTTCTTTCGACGTGACAAGTGGCATCTTTTTTTCCTCCTGAGAGATTGGGTGTAAGCAATTCGAAACGTTTCGCTTTTCCTTTACTATATTCCTGCCCGGGCGGTTTGTCAAGCGGTATCCGAAACGTTTCGATTATTTTTATTCATTCTTCTCTCTGCCCCGGAGACGCACAGAAGCCGGCCTCCCGGCCGGCTTCTTACTTTCCCCAATTTCTCTCAGCTTTTCCCGCGCTCCATTTTTCTTGTCTGCTTCTCTTCGTACATCCTCTGGTCCGCAATCCGCACGCATTCCCCGAGGGAGCGGCTGTCATCAGCCGGTGAGAAACAGAACCCGATGCTCATCCCCAGAGCCAGGGAAATCGGGCTGCTCCTGTTGAATTCGCTGAGTGCGTCCATGATTCTTCCCTTCAGGACTTCCTTGTCGCTCTCACAGCTGCAGCTGCCGAGCAGAAGGAATTCGTCCCCGCCGTAGCGGACGGCGATCTGCCTGCTGCTGCAGACCTTTTTCAGGATATCGGCAATGACCTTGATCGCATAGTCGCCCAGGTCATGTCCGAGACTGTCGTGATTTCCTTCAGCCTGTCCATATCCGCAAAGGCAATCAGCATGGGTTTCTTCTCTTCCCGGTTCCTGCCGAACAGCTCCTCTCCGAAGCGTTCGTACCCGAACGGTTGTAAAGCCCTGTCAGCGGATCATGCACATAGAGTTCATCCAGTTTTTTATTGTAATCGTGCAGCACTTTCTTCGTGCGCAGGTTTTCAATCGCCAGGTCGATCAGCGTCAGCGTTCCGTGCAGCATATCCCGGTCAACTGCCTGTGAATAGCCGTTCAGCAAAAAGAAGCCGAAGGACCGCGACTTGAAATGCAGGGGATAGCACATCACGATTTCGCCGCCGTTCGGACTGCTCGCATGGAAATCCAGGATTTCCTTCCTCGTCATGATCTTTTCATCCGAATTCATGGCGACAAACTCTTCCGGATAGCCGTTCTCCCCGGTATTCTCTCACGCCCGTGCGCACCGAGTCATAGAAATCCCTGTTCAGAAAGACTTCGACTCCCCTGGCATCCGAACATGCTCTCATTCTTCTTGAGTGAATCCGTTAATTCCCGGAGCGTCGAAGCTTCCAGGATCTGCTCGTGAAGGATTTCCTGCTTTTCAAGATACTCCTGCTTGTAGTATTCTTCATGGAAATGACGCACGCGCAGGGAACGGTCGAACTCGTCCCTGTTCGAAGCACATCCGCAGCTCTCCGTTTTTTCAAGACGGTATTCGGAGTCCATCTGCTTCGGAATGTCAAAGCCCTGGATCCGCCGCAGGATCATCCGCATCGCTTCATAGCCCTGACCGTTATGATAGCGG
Source organism: Lachnospiraceae bacterium (assembly GCA_022647575.1). Classification (GTDB taxonomy): domain Bacteria; phylum Bacillota; class Clostridia; order Lachnospirales; family Lachnospiraceae; genus Chordicoccus. The sequence continues at coordinate 122,389 of JALCKY010000004.1, forward strand.
TAGATGGTCGTGATGGACGGAGAATAATCCTGTGCGCTTTTAATGCCGTCGAAGCCGGTAATCCGGATATCGCCCGGCACCTGGATGCCATGGTTCTTCAGGGCTTCACACGCCCCGATGGCCATCTCATCGTTCGAGCAGACGATGGCATCCGGCATCGCTTTTCTTTCAATGATCTCATCGACAGCCTTCATTCCGGCCTCTATCTGGAAATTTCCGCCATGGATCATGGAATCGTCAAGCGGCAGGCTGAACTTTTTCAGCGTATCCCGGTAGGCTCTCAGTCTTTCCTGATTTTCCAGATGCCAGTCCGGCCCGCTGATGAAATGGATAATATGGCAGTTGTGCTGCGTGATCAGATGCTCCACGATTTCGCACATCGCCTTATAGTTGTTGACGCCTATGAAAGGACATCCTTCCAGAGGATAATCCGCCACGACCGCCGGCACGCCGGAGGCCCGTACGTCCTTCCAGACCTTCTGCCTGATTTCATCGCTCATCAGCAGATTGCCTTCGATAATGACCCCGTCGAAATCTTTCCAGTTCGGCAGTTCAAAAATATTGTATTCTCCGATATAGTTCGGACTTTTGCTGTCAATGCCTCCGAAGGAATTGAAGACAAAAACGGAAGTCGTTCCCTGCATGGCGAAGCGGTTGATGCCGTGCAGAAATTCGACCATGATGCCGGGTGTCCAGTAACCGGTTAAGACCGCAATCTTATAGTTCATGCTGCTCCCCTCTGATGCCGCCGTACGCTTTTGATAATCAGGAAATTTCAGACGGACCGAAACCTTCCGGCAGAAGTTCCCGCAAAGTGAACTCCTTCATCTGACCGTCGCTTCTCGTCAGCAGGATCCGGAAACTGTCCGGGCTGCAGAACTCCTCCAGAACCTGACGGCACACGCCGCAGGGCGGACAGAATTCCGTCGCTTTTCCGTCTTTTCCTCCGGCAATGCAGATGGCCGCAAAATCCTTTTCTCCTTCACTGACTGCTTTGAAGACTGCCGTCCTCTCCGCACAGTTCGACGGGGTAAAAGCTGCATTCTCTACATTGCATCCGGTGTAGATCTTTCCGTCCCTGCACAGAAGCGCCGCTCCCACATGGAAATGCGAATACGGTGCATAGGAACGGGAAAGCATTGCAATTGCCTTTTCCTGCAGTTCCTTACGGACCTCAGCAGGTATTCCGGAATCCTCTTTCATTTTCCGACAGCCTCACGCAAGTTCCAGTGCCAGTTCCATCATCTTCCCGAAACCTACCTCGCGGTCCTTGGAAGACAGACATTTCCCGGTCAGAATCTCATCCGATATCGAGAACATGGCAAGCGCATTCTTCCCGAGCTTCGCCGCGTTCATGTAGAGGGCAGCTGATTCCATTTCCAGGCAGATGATACCGAGGTTCTGCCATTTCCTCACGTTCTCCGGATCCTCGCTGTAGAAGACGTCTTCTGACAGAACGTTTCCGACGACAACCTTCGTCTTCAGCTTCTCCGAAGCCTTGACGGCCTTGTAGAGAAGATTCCAGGAAGCAATCGGAGCAAAGGTTCCGTAGAGATGGAACTGATCCTGCCAGGAAGAAGTCGTGCTGGCTCCCTCCGCCAGGACAATATCCTTAAGCTGCACGTCTTTGCGGATAGAACCCGCCGAGCCGATGCGCACGATGTTCTCCACGCCGTAGAACTGATAAAGTTCATAGGAATAAATGCCGATGGAAGGCATGCCCATTCCCGAAGCCATGACGGAAATTTTCTTTCCGTTATATGTTCCGGTATAGCCCAGGACATTCCGGACATCCGTCACGAGCTTTGCATCCTTCAGATAATTCTCCGCGATGTATTTCGCTCTCAGGGGATCGCCCGGCATCAGAACAGTTTTTGCAAAATCGTTTTTTTTCGCCCGGATATGGGGTGTCGGAATGTTTGCCATCTTCTTCTCCTTTTTTTGGTTTGCTGGTTGACGGTACTGTCAGGACATGCTGCTTTCTTACTGTTTTTCCCTGTCGCTGCGTATCAGTTCCCGGACTGCTTCCACGGCAATCCGTATCGCCGCATCCGTATCGTGGACAACAGGATTCTCCAGGCCTTTCTTTTCCCGCTCCTGGTTCGCCATGACCAGGAACAGCGAGCCGACGCGTACGCGAAGGAAAGAGCCTGCGATAAATAAGGCTGCCGATTCCATTTCAGAAGCAAGGCATCCCATGCGGATCCATGCTTCCCACTTGTTCTGAAGTTCATAGGAAACCGGCATGATTTCAGGATTGTGCTGGCCGTAAAAAGCATCCTTGCATTCCACGACCCCGACATGATAAGTCTGCTTTAATTTCACCGATGCGGAAATAATGGCATTCAGGACGTCGATATCCGGAACCGCAGGATATTCGATCGGAGCGTATTCCTTGCTGGTTCCTTCCATGCGGACGGCACCGGAAGCGATGACGATATCACCTGATTTGACATCGGTCTGCATGCCCCCGCAGGTGCCGATCCGGATAAAGGTCTTCGCTCCGCATTTCGTAAGCTCCTCAAGGGCAATGGAAGCCGACGGACCGCCGATTCCTGTGGAAGTAACCGAAACCTTCGTGCCGTCCAGCGTTCCGCTGTAGGTCATGAACTCACGGCTGTCTGCTATTTTTACCGGATTGTCGAAATACTGAGCAATCTTGACGCATCGCTTGGGATCGCCGGGCAGAATGACGTACTGACCGATTTCCTCCGGTGACGTCTGGATGTGATACTGCCTGTTCGGGTCTTCAGAATAATGCATAAGCTTTGCCCTCCTTTAGACCTTGTTATTATATCATGCCTCATGCCCTGCTGTCGCCGGAATTCAGCACTTTTTCCGGTTTGACCAGATGCCCGAAAGTAACCGGATGCACGGTCGCCGTCACAGAAGTGCTGATGATATCCTTCACGCCGTTTTCCATCAGGGACTTGACGAAAGTCAGATTCAGATAGCCCGGCGATTTATTGACAAAATCCAGTCCGTCCTCGATGATGTCCTCGCCGGGTGATTCGTTCCAGCGCACCTCAAGGTCATCCCCCTCGAAATAAAGCTTGATCTTGCGGGTTCCGGCTTCTTCCAGGAAATCCGCTTTCAGGATCAGCGTGAGCCTCTCCTTTTCATCGCGGGCAATCGTCCCCTGCGTTCCCACATAATAAGGTTCGCCGTGAACCGTGATTTCCGAAATCTCCGCGGAACCTATGCCGACCTTCAGGGTATGCACTTCTTCGCCTTCATGGAAGTCCACTGCCAGATGGCGGTCTTCTTCCCGGAAGTCGATCTGCGAAATGCCGTCCGTGAAATTATTGTGGAATACCTGCATGACCAGCGGGAAAAGACCGACCTGCTTCTGATCAAGTTCGTATTTCCTTCCCTTCAGCATGGAAATGAGATCTGCCTCTCCGACTTCCGGACGGTACGCACTCCGCCTCTCTCCCCAGCCTCCGCGCACGATGCAGGGCAGATGGACCTCTTTCCCTTCCAGTCTCCGGACCGTGCTCCTCAGCTCCAATGCTCCGGCGGTGTCCTCAGGCAGCGCCTCCTCTGAAGGTTCATAGCCCGCACCGAAATACCCGCGGATGATATCCGTCAGATTTCCTTCCTGGGTCATTTCCTTATTTCCGGCATTGATCACGATGACCATGTCCGTATCCGGATAGACGATGACGTCCTGTCCCAGCATTCCGTTGTAGGCAAAACTGCCCGGACGGTCGCTCATCCAGACCTGGTAGCCGTACCCGAAATTCCCTTCGCCGTTATCGATATGCTTCGTCGTGGACGTCTCGACCCAGCTTTCCGGGATCACCTGCACGCCGTTCCATTTCCCTTTCTGAAGATAGAGCTGTCCGAGCTTGGCGGCATCCTCCGGGCGCAGGAACATGCCCCAGCCGCCCTTCGTGATTCCTTTCGGGCAGGACTCCCAGAAGACCTCCGTAATGCCCAGCGGTTTGAAAAGACGCTCTTTCAGGAATTCAAACATCGGCATTCCCGTCTTCTTCGTCACGATGGCCGAGAGCATATAAGAATTCATGCTGTTGTATTCGAAGGCCCCGCCCGGCTCCCCCTTGCAGCCTGCTTTCATGAAGCCGCGCCGCCAGTCGTTGCCGGAAATGGCGCCGGCTTCCCCGAACTCGCAGCGGCTCGTCATGTCGAGAAGGTTCTCGACGGTAATGCTCTGCCGGAAAATTCCTATCAGACCGACATATTCGCTGAAAATGTCGCTGAGTTTCTCATCGAGAGTCAGCTTCCCATCCTCGATCAGCAGCCCGATGGCCATTCCGGTCACGCTCTTGCACATCGAATGCGTGATATGCCACATGTCTCTCGGATAGGGCGCATAGCCGCACTCCGCGATGATCTTTCCATGGCGCATCAGGATGACATGATGAGGATTGGCCTGCGGGTCGTCCTTAAGCTTCTGCAGGAATTCGGCCGTATAGGCTGACGATACGCCCTGGGATTCCGGAGTCGCCCTGGGAAAGGGCTGTTCTTCCGGGAAATTTTCATAGTGAGGCTTCTGCGGCTTATAATCGACGCGGCTGATATCTCCGGTCTGGCGGCCGAGTATCCTGAAAAGAAGCTGGAAAAATGCAAAATCAAATCTTGCCATGCGGCATCCTTCTTTCTTCTGTGTTATAATACCGGCAAATGTGTCCGACCATTCATTTTTTCAACCTGACTCTCCCGACCTATTCTCTCATCGGGATCTCCGGCATCCTTCTTGGATGGCTCTTTTCAGTATACCACGGAATCCATCTTAATAAAGACAGGGATGACTGTACCTTTTTGTATATGTACGGCTTTATCGGAGGCCTTATCGGCGCCAAACTCCTGCCTGTTCTCCTCCGCCTGCCTGCAATCGTGACACACATCGGCCTGCTTTTCAGCGATCCTTCTGACTTTGCCGCACAGTATCTGGGCGGCCTCGTCTTCTACGGAGGCCTCATCGGCGGAATGATCGGCGCCCTGATCTACTGCAGGCAGTACCGGCTTTATCTGCCGGATTATTTCACGGCGGTCATCCCGGCAATTCCGCTGGTTCACGCCATCGGCCGCCTCGGCTGCTTCTGTGCCGGCTGCTGCTACGGAAAGCCGACCGGTCTGTGGTTCGGCGTAACCTTTCCCGCGGTCTCGGAAGCACCCGGCGGGATTCCCAGGATTCCGACGCAGCTCATCGAAAGTGCCTGCCTTTTTCTCCTTTTTTTCATTCTCTGGCGCTATTCTTTTGTCTGCCGCCGGGAAATGAACATGCTGCCGGCCTATCTCATTTCCTACGGAATCCTCCGTTTCCTGATTGAATTTCTTCGCGGTGACGACATCCGCGGCTTCTTAGGCCCTCTGTCGACCTCGCAGTGGATCTCGATTGCCGCCGTTCTGACCGGACTCTTCCTGCTGTTCAAAAAAGACCGGCGGGAACCGGTCTCTATTTGAAAGTATTCTTAACATGCCATCCACGCCAAATGTATGACAGATGATTCTCATTTCCTGAACATTCGTCAGGTCGCATTTTTAAGCAAAGAGGGATTGTTGATGATAGTATCTTTCCAGTCCTCAAAAGTATCAAATTCTTCTTTAGTTATCTTATGATATTCCGGAGCACAGACTGCTCCTGTAAGGAACTCCATCGCATAAAGTCTGTCAGAAAATTTTCCGACTGACATCCAGCTGCCGGTTTTTGTTGCAGTTTTGTTGTTGGTTACGGTTTATGCTAAACGCATAATCCAAGGCGCTTCCGGATAAATGTCCATGTCATAATGAAAAATAAAGGAGGTTTTTTATGGCGAATAAGGAGTTTGACAAAAAAATCAGTAAAGAACTAAATAGGGAAAAGGATCAAAACGGACTCGATGATTCTGAACTTGAAGGAGTAGCCGGCGGAGCAGGCGCATCTTCATATTGTTACCAAAGCGGCAAAGGGCCCACACAAGATACTGTGCCGGTAGACAATTCCGGAAATTTCTTGGTTCCGTAACTGTTTTGACTTCCGTATATAAACAGCTTAAATATTATTTTGAAAAAAAGGCGGGCCTGAAAAAGGTCCGCCTTCGGCTTATTTTTGCTACCCAGCGGTCTGCCACGTTTACGCTTTACCGGCTGTTCCGTCTGATCAGATGGTGCCTCAGCCTTCGGACGATTCTTGCTTCCTCTGGGCCTGCCAGGTTTCTTTTTCGGCGGTTCTTCCGGCTTCGGAATGAGATCCAGCTTTTGAAGGATTTCCAGGTGAGATGGGTTCATCCGTACAAGCTGCCAGTTTTCACTTCCGACACATGCTTTCTTCGCCCGGATTAGTACGGAGAGGATCTTTCTGTAGGTGTAATCCTCAAGAAGGCCTGCTTTGTCAAAAGCATCGATTAGGCGAAAAGTCAGGAGCGTTGAAAGGAAATCGCAAAACTCACTGCCGATCACAGAGTAATCGTCCTGCACGCGGGTCTCATCGAATTCACAGGCTTGCAGCGATGATTCTGATTAGATGATTCTTACGTTGGTTGCTATTCGACCCTGGTCGGTTTCAGTCACGTCATAGGCTACCCGCTGTCCATCTTCAAGGGAAACCCCTGGATTATCGCGGAAAAACACCATAGTTTCTTTCCCACTGCCATCGGCCAGCGAGCCATATCCCTTCCTCGCATTGTACCATACCACTTTTCCGGTAATGCCTCCGCTTACGCCTTCGAGGTCTTCATCCGATAATGCTTTCTTGTCTTCCATAATGTCCTCCACGTATCATTGTATTGTTATATGTTGATGTTTCAGTTTAAAAAAGTCCGCCTTCCTTTTCAAAACGTTTACTCTTAAAATAGATAAGTTTATTGTATAGATATTATTAGCCCCTAAACTACAACAAATATATAACAGATAAAATTTGTTACAGTTTTGTTGTTGATCAAGCGCTAAGATATAAAAAATCCATCGGAAAACAGAGAGGATTATTGATTCCGTAAAACATGTGCCACAATCCCCGAAACCATCAAAAGGAGGTCAATCATGGAAAAAAACCGCAAAGAATTGAATGACGATGAACTGGAAGGCGTAAGCGGTGGAATGAGCAGGGAGGAATACAAAACAAAAATGCACTATGTTGTCGATTATGCAGATGATGTAGTCGATTCTGATATCATAGTATACAGAAAATTGCATCCTGGTGAAAGCCATACGACAGGGGAAATTCTTGATATACTATATCAGAGAGCCGTAAAAAATCACGATGTTTGATGGATCTGGTGCTTCGTCAAATATGATGTCATGGTTTCCACCACTATGCACTATTCTGGATTTCATAGGACATGGAAGAGCGGCAATAACTGCCACCCTTCCATGTTTCATTTTTCTACCTATTTTTTAAAACGTTTTTTCGATGATGATTCTGATTATATGATTTTTACGTTGGCAGCCTTGCAAGGCCCACAATCACTCATGACTATATCGTAGGATAGCCTTTGTCCGACCTCAAGTTTGCCGCCTGGAACGTCTTTTGCAAACACCATCACAGCACGTTCCTTATTATCGACAAGCCTGCCTATTCCCGTGGCCGCATCGAAGGTTTGCACGCTTCCGGTAATGCCTCCGCTTACGCCTTCGAGTTCTTCATCCGATAACTCTTTCTTGTCTTCCATAATGTCCTCCTTAATTCTTTCGAATGAATAAACCTACTATATGGATATTATTAACGCTCAAACCGCAACAAAAGTATAACAAATAGTTTCGGTACTTGCGGAACATCTGGGATGAGATCTGCATCGTAGCTTGAGGGCATCGTAGCTCTGGAGAAATGCCGTGTAAATCATGCCGGACGAGAAAAACAAAGTTCTCTCGCGCGTGACCGGAGATTTTCAGAAATCGGCTTTTTTGCATAAAAAAACCGCCTCCTCTCGGAGACGGCTGATGATTTTTTCTGTTGATGCGGTTTTATATCCCGTTGTCAGTTATCGCCATAATAATTCTTCTCGCAAACCGATATATGTTTGCAGTTCTCATGGCTCTTTTTAAGCAAATATATGCTTTCGCGTAAAACATCCTTGGAAAAAGTCGATTATATCAACGGAGCGGTACAAGTTTTGGTGCAATCTGACAGCCACCAGCTACTTTGTTCAAGTCGTCTTCGGAAAGCTTCCTGAACATGTCAAATACACGGCTGGCATCTTCATCTGTCAGTTCGAGGTCATGCTCTTTTGCAAGGGCACGTATTTCATCAGTACTTGCACATTCTTTGAATTTCCCGGTTAGTTCCGTGTCAGACAACAGTTCTTTCAACTTTTCTTCATTATCCATATGCAGCCTCCTAATATTTAATTTCATAATTGTATTATACCACGCTTTGGCCATGATTTGGACCATCGGCAGTGGTCGTCAGTTCCACTTCCTGCGCATCCTGCTCAGAAATCGGCATTTTTGCATGAAAAAAACCGCCTTCTTTCGGAGACGGTCAATGATTGCAGACATCTTACTCATGTTCAACACTTCATTCCGGCGCCTCCGCCAGCTACATTCTTTAATTCAGACAGGTCTAATTCGCCTTCTTCGGAGCTGAATGCTTCAAGTGCCTGTTTGCTTTCATCCTCATTAATATCGAGACCATTCTCCTTTGCAATATCCTTAATTTCTTCAGGATTCGTGCATGCCTTCAGTCTTTCCACGAGTTCGGAATTCGACAGCAGTTCGCTGATTTTTTCTTTCTTGCTCATAGGGCACCTCCAAACGGTCTTTGTGATACTTGCTTAAATATTCATGATTGATTAACAAAAAAAAGCCCCTGCATCCGGGCTTTTTTTTCGTAGCGAGAGGGGGACTTGAACCCTCGACACCGCGGGTATGAACCGCGTGCTCTAGCCAGCTGAGCTACCTCGCCATCATGCGGGCTTTATAAGCCCGCTTTGTGATTATACTATTGCTTTTGGCCGAATGTCAACCGTATTTATTCAACTACTGCCGAAAGTTCGATCTCACAGAGGACATTCTTCGGAAGCGTTTTGACTGCCACGCAGGAACGTGCCGGCTTATTGACGAAATATTTTGCATATACGCCGTTGAAAGCTGCAAAATCTCCCATATCCGCAAGGAAGCATGTCGTCTTGATGACCTTGTCAAATGATGTTCCTGCCGCTTCAAGAACTGCCGCAAGATTTTTGCAGGACTGTTCTGCCTGAGCTTCGATTCCGCCTTCCGCAACCTCTCCGGTTTCCGGGACGATCGGGATCTGACCTGATGTGAATAAGATTCCGTTTGCCACGATTGCCTGTGAATAAGGTCCGATTGCTGCCGGTGCCTTTTCCGTACTGATAACCTGCATGATGTTTCTCCTTTCAGAACATTCTGTTGTCTGATTATTATACCACATTCCAGAAAGAACGGAGAACCTCCTTTATTTCCTCAACCCTCACCGTTCTACCGCCCGTCCATTCCCTCGGGAACAGTGCCGCATATTCCTGCGTCAGGAACCGGTCGTCCAGCAGTAAAATGATTCCTCTGTCCGTCACGGTACGGATGACCCGTCCCGCCGCCTGCAGCACTTTGTTCATTCCCGGAATGCGATAGGCATAGCCGAAGCCGTCCCCGCCGTTTTTATCGTAGTAATCCCGGAGAATTTCCTTTTCATTGGAAATCTGCGGAAGTCCGGTCCCGATGACGATGGCCCCGATCAGCCTCGTTCCGGTCAGATCGATTCCCTCGGAGAAAATTCCCCCCATGACGCAGAATCCGATCAGCGTGTCCTTCGGATCCTCGTAAAAATTCTCAAGGAACATCTCACGGTCTTCCTCCCGCATCATCGGCGTCTGCACAACCCAGTTGATACCTTCTTCATCGTATCTGTCACGGTAGACTTCAAAGACATCCTGCATCATTTTATAGGAAGGGAAAAAAGCCAGGTAATTTCCTTTTTTCATCGACGCCGTATCATGAAGGTAGCGGGCGATTCTCTCGTAAGTCTTTTCACCGCGTGTCCGGTAGCGTGTGCTGACGTCCCGTCCGATCAGCAGCAGCTTCTGCCCGGGAAGGAAAGGAGTATCGGCATAAATGGCATAGTCATCATCGTGCGTGCTGAGGAGTTTCTTATAATATGAAATCGGAAGCATCGTCGCGGAAAATAAAACGGCGCATCTTGCGCGGTCGATGCATTTCTGGAGATTGGAGGCAGGATTCACGCAAAAAAGCTTAACGGAAAACTCCCCGTCCTCATTCAGTTCGGAATAGGTAACGTAATTCTCATCCGCGATTTCCGAAACAGAAAGAAAATCCCGCATTTCAAACCAGAAGTCCTGCAATGCCTTTTTCTCTTCGGCATCTGCCTTCTCCTGCAGAAAATCCTGCATTTTTTCGACAAGCGGCAGAAGACTCAGCACGAGCACTCCGGCTGTCTCAAGAACAGCATACTCATCGCATTCCCTCTTCAGGGAAAGCATCTGCTTATTCAGCTTTTCCAGCCCTTTGGCCAGGGCAGGATCTTTTTCCTTAACCGTCTTTTTGGCTGCCAGGACGTGTTCCTTCGTCAGGGAAGCGCTGTACATTTCCCGGCCGCGCTCGACCAGATTATGGGCCTCATCAATCAGGAGGATGGCATCGCTCTTCATGCCTTCGCTGAAAAAGCGTTTCAGTCGGACATTCGGATCGAAGACATAATTGTAATCACAGATCACCGCATCCGTCCAGGAACTGACATCCAGGGAGAGCTCAAAAGGACAGACCTTTCTTTCTTCTGCCTGATGCAGGATCGTGTCCCTGTCAAAGAGATCTGTCTTCTGCAGCAGGTCGTAGACTGCGTCGTTGATGCGGTCGAAATGTCCTTTCGCATACGGGCAGTCATCCGGATTGCACGACGGTTCGTTCATCGGGCAGAGTTTTTCCTTGGCCGTCAGCGAGACCAGTTTTATTTTCAGCCCCCTGCTTCGGAGAATGGCGAAAGCTTCCAGTCCGACGGTACGGGTCACGGTCTTGGACGTGAGGTAGAAAATGCGGTCTCCCTGGCCGGCTCCCAGCGCACGGACCGCTGGAAATACAGCCGACATCGTTTTTCCGACTCCGGTCGGCGCCTCGATAAACAGTTCTTTCTGTTCGGAAATGGTATGCCAGACTGAAGCGACCAGTTCGCGCTGTCCCTTCCGGTACGGAAACGGGAACGGAAGATCCTGCATGGATTCGTCCCGTTCCTTCCGGTGATCGGCAAGAAACTTCGCCCATTTATGGTACTCCGCCATCAGCCCTTCGTACCAGGTCTTCAGCTCTGATGCCGTATAAGAATAATCAAAGGTCTTTGTTCTTTCCGTATCCAGATTCACATAGATCATCCGGACGCCGGCCTCACTCAGGCTGTCGCGTTCAGCAAGCAGCGCGGCATAGCACTTGGCCTGTGCAAGATGCACGGGAACCGGTTCTTCAACATGTTCAAGATCCCGGTAGATTCCCTTGATTTCCTCGATGACCTTTTTTTGTTCCGGATCCGTACTGCTGTCTGCCGGCTGCTCCGGGGAAGCCTCCTGCGTACTGCCGGAAGAATCGATCCCGTCCGCTCTGCCCTCCACACGGATGATAAGATCCTCGAATTCTGTTTCGCCGGAAAGAAAGACCTCCGATTCGTATCCGCCTTTCCTGCTTTTCTGAATTTTCCGGTGCACCCTGCTGCCGGCAAGCATCGCTTCCCGGTCTGCCGACGCTCCCACCCGCATGTCGAGATCGCCCGATCTTAAGATAAATTCCACAAGGTTCCGGACCGATATCCGGATGACTGGCTTTTCCATAAGAAGATTATAACACAAAAGGGCCGTCCATAAGGACGGCCCTCCTGCAGAAGCATCAATAAGCGAATGGTTAGTTAAGCGGCTGTGTATTTTCTGATTGCTTTCTCGAACTGCGGATCTCTCCCCATAAAAGCAACGGTCAGCACACGTGACAGATCCATGCTGAGAATGCCGAGGATGGATTTGGCATCGATGATATAGTGGTTGTAGGAAATATCCACGTCACCTTCATGCTTCTCTGCAGCATTGACAAAATCTTTGACATCCTTTTCGGAAAGCTTCACTTTGTATTCAGACATACTAATCACCTCGTATCCTGTATCTGAAAACCCCTGAGTACCTCCTCAAAACAACACACGGATATTACAATACCCGGGTTTTTGTGTCAATGGTTTTTTGATAAAAACGGCATATTTTGGGGAAAATCCTGATTTGCTCAAATTTTTGCACTACATTTAGTACAAAGACGGTATCGTTTTCGTAAATCTTTTCGTGAATTTTCACGGTAAGCGAACCGAATACGGCCTGAGGTTGTTTTTTCATTTTTCATGTTGTAAGATAGCACTAATATGTATAAGGAGGACAGAAATGAAAGCTCTGGAAGATCGGATTCTTAAAGACGGACAGGTTCGTCCCGGAAACATTCTGAAAGTAGACAGTTTCCTGAACCACCAGATGGACATTCCTTTCATTAATGAAATCGGAAAAGAATTCAAAAGAATCTTCGCTGACAAGAAGATTACCAAGATCCTGACGATTGAAGCATCCGGCATCGGGATTGCCTGCATCACGGCACAGTACTTCAATGTTCCGGTCGTCTTTGCAAAAAAGGCACAGAGCATCAATCTGGACGGCGAGATGTACACGACGAAAATCCAGTCCTTTACCCACAAGAAAACTTATGATGTCATCCTCGCGAAAAGATTCCTTCTTCCGGAAGACCGCGTCCTCATCATCGATGACTTCATGGCAAACGGCTGTGCCGTTCAGGGACTGATTGATATCATAAAAGAATCCGGTGCAGAACTGGAAGGCGTCGGCATCGTGATTGAGAAGGGCTTCCAGGACGGCGGCAGAGAAATCCGGGAACAGGGCATTGAAGTCCATTCTCTTGCAATCATCGATTCCATGACCGACAGCGAAATCACTTTCCGGAAACAGGATAAATAATGTCTGACAAGCGAATTCAGAAGTCCGTCCTCACTGCCCTCTTCGCCGCGCTTACCTGTGTTGCCACCATGATCATCCGGATTCCGACTCCCGGGACTTCCGGATATATCCATCCCGGCGATGCCATCGTCATCCTGTCCGGCGTCCTTCTCGGACCGGGTGCGGGTTTCCTTGCAGCCGGAATCGGCTCCGCTCTTTCCGATCTCATCGGAGGCTATCTGATTTATGCTCCGGTTACCTTTTTCGTCAAGGGACTGATTGCTCTCTTTACCGGAATGGTATTTGCAAAAATCGGAAAGGATAAAAAGAAAAAGCTCCTTGCCATTGTATTCGGAGGGCTGATTGATATGCTGCTCGTCCTTCTCGGATACGGCGTCTTTGAAATCATCCTGTATGGATTTGCAGGCGCTGTTGCTTCTGCCCTGCCGAACCTGATTCAGGGTGCGGTCGGACTCGGACTGGCACTGGTTCTCTATCCTCTGCTTTCAACCGTATCCAGACAGGAAAACTGACACGCAAATTTCCACACAAATTTACACACAAAAACGGCGGGCGTCCTACGGACTGCCCGCCGCTGCTTTTCTCTGTTGATTATTTCTTCTCTGCTGCCTTTTTAGCCGGTGCCTTTTTTGCTGCCGGTTTCTTTGCCGGAGCGGCCTTCTTTGCCGGAGCGGCTTTCTTAGCCGGAGCAGCCTTCTTTGCCGGAGCAGCCTTCTTAGCCGGAGCAGCCTTCTTTGCCGGAGCAGCCTTCGCTGCCGGAGCAGCCTTCTTAGCCGGAGCGGCCTTCTTTGCCGGAGCAGCCTTCTTTGCCGGAGCAGTCTTCTTTGCCGGAGCAGCTTTCTTTGCCGGAGCAGCTTTCTTTGCTACATCCTTCTTAACTTCAGCAACTTTCTTCTCAGCTGCTTTCTTTGTCGCTGTTGCTTTCTTTTCTACTTTTTTCTCAACAGCCTTGACGTCTTTCTTGACTGCTTTCTTTGCAGCTTTTACATCTTTTTCGATCTTCGCTGCAAGACTTTTTTTTGCTGCCATTTTTACCCTCCACATTAAACAAGAAAAGTGTTATTAAAAAAGTATAAAATCTTTACATTCACAATATACAACTTTTAATAATTATCTGTCAATAAAACGGCTCTGATTTGAATGAGTGAAAATTCTCACTTCATTCCTTTTAAAACAACCTTGCGGTCTGTCTTATCTCCCTCGACAGAAATTCCCGGAATGCTGTCGATGAATTTGTAGAGTTGGGAATAACCGTAGACTTTCACGTTGAAATTTTTATGCTTCTTCCGGATTTCCTGTCCCAGCGTTCCGAGTGCGATGGCATGCGGAGCATGGCTCTTCACTATGGCAACGATTTCCTTCTGGATTCCGCTGTCATTTCCGCTGTCTTCCTTCAGGCTCACGGTCATCGTGTTGTTGTCTTTCATCAGCGTGATTCCCGGCATGTCTTCAAGGAATCTTGACAGCTGACTGTAGCCGAATGTACGGATATCAAAATCCGGATATTTGTTCTGCAGCTTGGATCCGATTTCACCGGTCCCCGTGCTCTTTCCCTTGTTGTCATTCTGCGTAATGATGTTGACGATGTCCGCTTCGATTGCTTCTTTATTCATGCCGGATCCGGCGACTTCATTTTCCAGAAGATTCTCAAGTTCCGTAAAAACCGTACATGCCGCACGGAAAGAATCCGGAGTCTTCTTTTCTCCCATGCCGATGACCATTTTTCCGGATTCGCGCAGGCGGCTTGCCAGACGCGTAAAGTCGCTGTCCGAAGAAACGATGCAGAAGCCGTCGACGTTGGAGTTGTAAAGAAGGTCCATGGCATCGATGATCAGTGCCGAATCCGTCGCATTTTTTCCTGCCGTATTCGAGAACTGCTGAATCGGAATAATCGATTTCTCAAGCAGTTTCTCACTCCACTTTGCATTGGCCGGACTCGTAAAATCTCCGTAAATCCGACGGTACGTCGTAACGCCGTACTGCGTCAGCTCATCCAGGATTCCTGTCAGGTATTTCGCCGAGACGTTATCGGAATCGATGAGAAGAGCAAGTTTATTATCTTCCATAATGATTCTGTTCCTTTCCTGTAACTTTTTCTATTATATCACAGCAGTTCCCTCTCAATCTGCGGAAACTGTTATCATGATCCTGCTGCAGCTGTCCCTCTGTTCACGGGGGCCGCTTTTATTTTTCTTCCGTAACCTGGAAAATGTAGAACTTTAAATAATAGGTCTCATCTGCCGACCAGAGGATCGGGTGATCCGGAGACTGCGTGCGGAATTCCACCTGGCGCAGGCGCCTGTGCGCATCCGATGAAGCCAGATACAGCATTTTCGAAAACAGTTCCTGCGTCATGAAATGCGAGCAGGAGCAGGTCGCCAGAAAGCCTCCGTCCTTCACAAGTCCCATCGCCCGCCGGTTGATTTCCCGGTAGCCCTTTTCCGCATTTTTCACATTCTGCCTCGTCTTCGCAAAAGCCGGAGGGTCCAGAATGATCACGTCGAATTTTCTTCCTTCTTTTTCAAAAGCAGGCAGGGCTTCGAAGACGTCCGCCGTTTCAAAACGGGCAATCTCTTCCAGATGATTCAGCTCCGCATTTTTCCTCGCCTGCAGGATGCCGGTCTCGGAAGCATCCATGCCGAGAACGGATTTTGCTCCGGCCTTGGCTGCATTCAGCGCAAAGGCGCCGGTGTGGGTGAAGCAGTCCAGCACGTCCGCACCGTTGCAGCATTTCCGTATGGCAAGACGGTTGTATTTCTGATCCAGGAAATAGCCCGTCTTCTGACCTTCCTTCACATCCACGAAGAAGCGGATTCCGTTCTCCTCAATGATAACCTGCGTATCGAATTCCGGTCCGATAAAGCCCTTGATCCGTTCCATTCCTTCCTTCAGCCGTTCCTTCGAATCGCTCCGCTCGTAGATGCCGCGCACGGTGATTCCGTCTTCCGCAAGGACTTCCTTCAGAATTTCCAGGATGCGCATCTTCAGCCGGTCGATGCCCAGTGAAAGCGATTCGACGACAAGAACATCTCCGTATTTATCAACCGTAAGACCCGGCAGGAAATCCGCTTCTCCGAAAATGATCCTGCAAGCTTCCGTCTCCACTGTTTTCTTCCGGTACTCCCACGCATTTTTTACCCGCATGCGCAGAAACGCGTCGTCGATGTCCTGACCGGCTTTCCTCGTCAGCATCCGCACGCGAATTTTGGAAGCGGAATTCCAGACGCCTCTTCCCATCGGGTATCCGTCAAAATCGGCAACCTCGACGATGTCCCCGTCTGCCGTCTGTTCTTCCGGGTTCTCACATTCGTTGTCAAATATCCAGGCTCCACCGCTTTTTAAAAGCCGGCCGCCTCCCTTTTTCAGTTTAATGACTGACATCGTTCCTCCGCCTTTCCGGCTGATGATTCTTATACAGGCTTCTTTTCTTTATGGATTTCCGAATAAAACAGAAACTGCTGCAGGATTCCCGAAAATCCTTCGTATCTTTCAAACGGAAAACCATCCGGGTAATGTTCCGCAAGCATCTGCCGGATATGCGTGTCAACCGGAAAGGAATCGATCCGGTGCAGGGCAAAGAGCATCACGCAGTCCGCTACCTTCGTTCCGACCCCGGTCAGTTGCAGAAGCTCCGCCTTTGCTTCCGCATCGGACATTTTCTGCAGCGCCCGGAGATCCGCCTCTCCTTTTTCAATCTGCGCCGAAGCTTCCTTCACATAGCGTGCCCGGTAGCCCAGGTTGCACGACAGAAGATCTTTTTCATCTGCCGCCGCCAGCACCTCTGCCTCCGGAAATGCAGAATATTCTCCGATGCCGCTTCGTCTTTTTCTCTTTCCGTATCTTTCGCACAGAAGCCCGACGCACCTCTTGATCCGCGGGATGTTGTTCTGCTGTGAAATGATGAAAGTGATGAGCGTCTCAAAGAAATCCTGCTTCAGCACCCGGAGACCGTCCGCCTGTTTTACCGCATCCGAAAGCCAGGCATCCGCAGGGTCGACGGTTCTTACTATTTTCCAGTAGTCGGTATGGAGATCGAAATAGTCTTGCCAGACTCCTGCAAATTCTTTTTCACTGCATTCAAACCGGAAAAGATTTCCCTTCTGAAAAATCCGGAGGGCATGCGCACCGGAAAAGAGAATAAAGACGCCGGGTTCATTTTCCGTCATGCGGAAGCACTGACCGGAATCCGCGATGATCTTCAGATTCAGTCCGGGTATCCTTTTTACGATTTCCGTTTTACTCATTGTTTTGATTTTCCTGCAGTCCGTTATTTTGATTTTATCACAATTCATAGAAACTTTCCTTACCTCATGTTATAATAAAAGGACTTTATGACAGGGGGTTTTTCTTTATGGATCAGCTGCTGAATCTATTCTCCAACGCATCCAACATTACCTGGCAGATGGCCGTCATGTGGGTCATCGGCGGAATCATGATTTACCTCGGCATCAAAAAAGATATGGAGCCGACACTTCTCGTACCGATGGGCTTCGGTGCCATTCTGGTCAACCTTCCGATGTCCGGAGCCGTGACGCAGGTCATCAACGGCGTAACGGAAACCGGACCTCTCAACTGGCTTTTCGACAAGGGAATCGCCAATGAAATCATCCTGCTTCTGCTTTTCCTCGGCATCGGCGCGATGATTGATTTCGCACCGCTTCTTTCCAATCCGAAAATGATGCTGTTCGGCGCCGCCGCACAGTTCGGCATTTTCTTCACGCTCAGCATGGCGACCCTTCTGGGATTCGATCTCCATGACGCAGCTTCCATCGGAATCATCGGCGCTGCGGACGGACCGACCGCCATCTTCGTGGCAAACTATTTCAACTCCAAATACATAGGGGCCATCATCGTGGCGGCTTATTCCTACATGGCACTCGTGCCGATCATCCAGCCGCCGGTCATCCGTCTCATCACGACAAAGAAAGAGCGTCTGATCAAAATGCCGTATGCAACGAAGCACGTGAGCAAGACCGTCAAGATTCTCTTCCCGATCCTGGTCACGGTCGTTTCCAGCATCGTCGCTCCGAGGTCGGTCGCCCTGATCGGTTTCCTGATGTTCGGAAACCTGATCCGCGAATGCGGCGTCCTGAAATCACTGTCCGACACGGCTCAGGGAACGCTGGCCAATCTGGTCACCCTGCTTCTGGGCATTACGGTTGCCGTGAAAATGCAGGCAGACATCTTCCTGACATGGCAGACCCTCATGGTCATCCTGCTCGGACTGGTCGCCTTTATTTTCGATACGGTCGGCGGCGTCCTCTTTGCAAAGCTGCTGAACCTGTTCACGCCTCACAATAAGATCAACCCGATGATCGGTGCCGTCGGAATCTCCGCTTTCCCGATGTCTGCACGAGTCATCAATAAAATGGGAATGGATGAAGATCCGACCAACATCCTGCTGATGCATGCCGTCGGCGCAAACGTTTCCGGACAGATTGCTTCCGTCCTTGCAGGCGGACTGATCCTGACACTGGTAGCTCGTTAATAGGGGAGGCAGATGAAAATGAACGCAAACTTTCTTGAATCTTTAAGAATCATGGGACTGGGAATGCTCGGCATCTTCCTCGTGACCCTTGTCCTGATCGGTCTGATGTATCTTCTCATGAAGCTCTTTCCCGACAAGAAGACGGGGACTCGAAAAAATTGACCCTGCCGCAGGCAGATGATCGGAAAAAGCTTCTCTTGATTCTTTATTGATGAATTGTGTCCTGGTTTTCGAATACATGATTTTCTGAGATCCGAATACACTGTAATAGCCCGAGAGCATATAGCTGACCGCAACCACGATAGAAAAGAATGCGGCGCCTTTGAAACCGAAAAGTTCAAAGGCAATCAGCAGCGATGTGATCGGGCTGTTTGTTACTGCGCAGAAAACCCCGCACATCCCGCAGGCCGCACACAGGTCTGCCGGAAGTCCCAGAAGACCCGAAAGGGCACTGCCCATCGTCGCGCCGATGAAAAGACTCGGAACGATCTCTCCTCCTTTAAATCCGAAACAGAGAGTAAGACACGTAAAGACCATTTTCAGGAGAAATGCTTCCGGTCTGACATCCCCGCTGAAGCTTGCCTTGATGGTTTCGGCACCCAGTCCGAGATAATCCTGCGTCCGCAGGAGCAGGGACAGAAGGACAACCGAACCGCCTCCGATCAGGATGCGGACATACGGATTCACAAACCATTTCTTCGCGTATCTTCCTGTGTGGACCAGCATGTTGCAGAACAGGATTCCAACCAGTGCGCAGGCAATTCCGACCGCAATGATTTTCAGGAAGGCAATGGAATAGATCGACTGCACGTCAAGCAGCTCATAGGGAGCCTGCAGTCCGTGAATATGGAAATAGACTGCCACGCTCTGCGCAATGAAAGAGGAAAGGACGCAGGGAACCAGCGCCGCATAGTACAGGACCCCGATGCTGACAAATTCCATCGGAAGCACGGCAGCCGCCAGAGGCGTTCCGAAAAGGGCGGAAAAAGCAGCGCTCATGGCCGCCATCATCAGGATGGTCGTGTCGCTGTCATCCATATGCAGTCTGCGTGCGGTAAAACTTCCGATGGAACCGCCGAACTGCAGGGCAGCTCCTTCCCGACCGGCCGAACCGCCGAACAGATGGGTCAGAATCGTCGAAAGGAAAATCAGCGGTGCGACCCGGAGTGCCACCGTTTTCTCCGTACGGACCGCTTCGATGACAGAATTCGTATCGCTCATCTCCGCCCCGGCCCGGCGATACAGAAAAACGATCAGAAGACCGGCTGCCGGAAGACCGAATACGATATAGGGATGCGCTTCCCGGAAGGACGTCGAGACCATCACCAGGTAGCTGAACAGGGAGGACGCGCCTCCCACGACGAATCCCGTAACCGCCGAAATCAGGATCCATTTCCCAAGTATGATTAATGTCTTTCCGAAACTTTTCAAAACCCTCACCCCACAGCAAAAGATTATAGCACGTCTTTCCCGTCCGGTGGGAGTTTCTTAAGGAAGGAAACCAGAAACGGCACGGAAGTCAGGCAGGCCAGAATATCCGCGGCCGGCTGGGCCGTCTCAATGCCGGCAAGTCCGATCATGCCCGGAAGGATCAGGATGAGCGGGATAAAGTAAACGCCGTTCCGCAGCTGTGCGAGGAAAAAGGCACGACCGCTTTTTCCGATGCTCTGAAACAGCATATTCGTGCAGACGGCAAACGGCTGGAAAAGCACGCCGATGCAGGCATAGCGCAGCGCCGGAACTCCGACCGCGATGACTTCCGGATCATTCCGGAACCAGGCAACGACCGGTCCCGCCGAAAAGAAACCGATCACGGCAAGAACGGCAAGCATCAGTCCGCCCGAAATCAGCGTAAAGAAAAATCCCTGCCTCATACGCGAGTATTTCTTTGCTCCGTAGTTGAAGGCGGAAACCGGCTGGAACCCCTGCCCCATTCCGAGTCCTACGGCAAAGATGAGAAAGGAGACACGGCCGACGATGCTCATAGCCGCAACAGCGGCATCCCCGTAAAGAGCCGCCTGATGATTCAGGATCATCGTGGAAATGCTGTTCAGCCCCTGACGGGCAAGCGAAGGAGATCCGACCGTGAAAATATTCCAGAATTCACGGAACCGGCGTGCGATCTTCGTGAGGCGGATCTTGCTGGACGTCTTGCCGGAAAGCGGCATCCACAGAAGGATCAGAAAACTGACCGCCTGCGAAATCGCAGTCGACATTCCCGCTCCCGTCACTCCCAGTCCGCAGCCGAACATCAGGATCGGATCGCCGATCATGTTCAAAAGGCCTCCGGCCGTCAGCCCGATCATGGCATAGAAGGAACGTCCCTCATAGCGGAGAATGTTGTTCAGGACGCAGCTGGCGCACATGAAAGGGGCTGCTATCAGGATCCAGACTGCATATTCTTTCGCATAAGGAAGAATCGTATCCGTACTTCCCAGAAGATACATGAAAGGAGTAAGAAACAGGAGGCCCAAAATCATGATGATCAGGCCGAAGACCAGAGAAAGAAAAAAACTGGTCGAGGTATAGACCGTCGCCTCTTCCGCTTTTTTTGCGCCCAGCAGACGGGAAACGCTGGATCCGGCTCCGTGACCGAGCATGAAGCCGAAGGCCTGAATGACGGCCATCAGGGAAAAGACCACGCCGATGGCACCGCTCGCCGACGTGCTGATCTGACTGACGAAATAAGTATCTGCCGTGTTGTAGATATTCGTAATGAGCATGCTGATGATTGTCGGAATGCCGAGCTGAAAAATCAGTTTGGAAACCGGTGTCTTCGTCATGCGGTCATACTGGGTCATTTCCTGTGAAGTGCTCAAGAGAAATCCTTTCTGCTCATTCCGTATGAAAACTTTCCATCAGGCGCGGCGAAGCAGCGCCCACACTCCCATCATGAGTTCGTGCGGAATTACTTTCGCCACGATTCTATGAAGAAAACACATAATGCCCGGAACGGAAACGGCGAATCCCAGCCGGCTGTCGCGAAGAGCAACAGCAGCAACCAAAGATGCATGGGTTGCCAGCGGATAATGACGGATTCTTCTTTTGGTCTGTTCGGTCTCTTCAGCAGTCGGGATAAAATCCGTATCCTTGATCCAGTACGGACAGACTGCCGTCACTTTGATTCCCCTTGGAAAAAGCTCGACGCGGAGTGCCCGTGAATAGCGGTAGAGAAATGCCTTTGTCGCCGCATAGACGCTCAGGAACTGAAACGGCTGAAAAGCTGCCGTCGAACAGATTTCCAGAATCCGGCTGCCTTTTTCCATATAGGGAAGTGAAATCATTGTCATGTCGACCGCAGCACGGCAGTTCAGTTCAATCATGCGCCCGTCATCTTCGCGGCTGACTTCTTCATAGTTCCCGATTTTTCCGAAACCGGCCGCATTGATCAGGATCCCGATTACGGGTTTTTCCTCCCTGAACCGTCCGGCGATTTTACGGATGGACTCCGGATCGGTGAGATCACAGGGAAACGGACGGATCCTGACCGGAACCTCGTTCTGCAGTGCCTCCAGTTTTTCCTTCGTACGCGCCAGGACCCAGATTTCTTCGATATCTTTTTCTTTTTCAGCGATGCGTCTGACGAACTGTCTGCCGAGTCCGCAGGACGCACCCGTCACAACGGCAATCCTCATCGCCGTGCCTATTTCGCGCCTGATTGGATCAGCCGCTTCTTCAGTCACGGTCATTTCCTCTGACGATCAGCAGGATCCTGACAAGCTGCAGGATTGAGGAAGCCAGAGCCGCCACATACGTCATGGCCGCCGCCGTCAGGACTTTTCTGGAACCGGCCAGTTCTTCCGGTGAAACGATCTGGTAATCCCTGAGCATCTTCAGTCCCCTGCGGGAAGCATCAAATTCAACCGGAAGCGTTACCAGCTGGAAAATGACGACGGCACAGAACAGACCGATACCGATCTTGGCCAGCATCGACCAGGAAAAAATGAGACCGATAATAATGAGCGGCCAGGAAAGCATGCTTCCGAAATTCGCAACCGGAACAATCGAAGACCGGATCCGGAGCGGTGCATAATTCGTCGCATCCTGCACGGCATGTCCGCATTCATGGGCAGCAATCGCAATCGATGCAACGGAACCCCTTCCGTAGCTTTCCTCCGCAAGTCCGACTGTCTTATCCCTCGGATCGTAGTGGTCGGTCAGCTGACCGCTGATCGGTCTGACGCCGACCTGCGGTATCCCGGCCCCGCCCAGGATTCTCTGTGCAGCCTGTCCGCCGGTGATTCCCGAACCGGATGGG
The DNA here is from genome assembly GCA_022647575.1 of Lachnospiraceae bacterium. Classification (GTDB taxonomy): domain Bacteria; phylum Bacillota; class Clostridia; order Lachnospirales; family Lachnospiraceae; genus Chordicoccus. Next base: position 145,034 of record JALCKY010000004.1, read on the forward strand.
ATCTGCGAATACTTTGAAACCGTATTTTTCATGACAAGAGAAGCAATTCCCGTTACGGCAACAGCCGCAATGATCAGGATCCACTCCCAGACATAAAGACCGAGTCCGCTCTGGTAATTTCCGACTCCGTAATAGCTTCCGTATCCGTACATTATCATTGAACTGATCATAAAACCTCCGAAAAACCGACTGAATTCTTTCTTCAATTATACCAATCCGTTTCCGTAATTCAAGTAAACAAAAACTTCCGCCGCGCATCAAAACGACGGAACTGTCGCCTGATGCGGACGGAAGCCTTGAGGAGCAGACTGCTGCGGTTATTAATCTGTGCCGTCTGCCTTATCTTTCCTGCCCGGCCTGTCTTTTCTGTCGGATCTGTCTGATTTACTTCTTCTGAATCCCTTGTCGAATCCTTCTGTCCTTCGGTCGTATCCGCCTGTTCTTGTTTTTCTGTCTGTCCGGCCTGCTGCGTCCGATCTTTCCGACCTGCCGGCTTTCTCTGTCCTGTCGTATCTGTCCGTTCTGCCGGATCTCTCCGTTCTGTCGGATTTGTACGTTCTGTCGGATTTGTACGTTCTGCCGGATTTCTCTGTTCTGTCGGATTTGTACGTTCTGATTTCTCTGTTCTGTCAGATTTCTCTGTTCTGTCGAGATTTCTCTGTCGGATCTTTGCCTCCGATCTCCGATCTATTTCTCTGTTCTGTCGTTCTGCCGATCTCTTTCTCGTTCTGTCGGATCTTTCCGGCCTACCGGATTTCTCCGATCTGCCGAATTTCTCTGTTCTGTCGGACCTGTACGTTCTGTCTGATCTTTCCGGCCTGTCGGATCTGTCGGATCTCTCTGTCCTGTCGGATCTCTCAGCTCTGTCAGATTTTTCTGCTCTGTCGTATCTCTCTGCTCTGTCAGATTTCTCTGCTCTGTCGTATCTCTCAGCTCTGTCAGATTTCTCAGTTCTGTCGGATCTCTCAGCTCTGTCGGATTTCTCTGCTCCGTCGGATCTCTCTGTTATGTCTGCGCCGTCTTTCCCCTCTGTCTTTCCGGCTGTCTTTTCCATATGGACATTCATTCCGCGGATTTTGACATCCTGCATGGCATCGATGACTTTTTCAGCACTGTTCCGGTCTACGTCGACAAAGGAATAACTGTCAAACAGGTCAATCGATCCGACCATGCGGCCGGAAATTCCGGATTCTCCGGCAATTGCTCCGAGGATATCGGACGGGCGCACGTGCTGATTCCTTCCGATATTGATAAAGAGTCTTTCCATGTCATCGTCTTCATGTCCTTCGCTCCGGCGTCCTCTTCCGGTGCTTTCCCCGCGGCTGCTGCGGTCTCCGCGGCCTGCTGCGTCACGGCTGCTTCTGCCTCTTCCGTCACGTCCGCCGCTCTTCCGGTCGCCCAGGTCATCCAGGGAACGCGGTACCCGGCTGTCAATGATGTCGTCTTCGACATTTTCTTCATTTCCCATCTGGATCTTAAGAAGCGCTGCCGCCAGGTCCATGGAATTGACATCATTTTCAAAGATGCACTTGTCGATCATGCTGCGCATCTTTTCAAGATCCGTATCTTCATCTTCAATCAGTTCAACCGCATGCTCCAGGTATTTTCCGGCCCGGATCTCCGTAATATCATTGAGAGAGGGAATCGCCTGCGGAAGAATCTTCGTCTTGCAGTATCTCTGGATTTCGCGGAGCTTATAGACATCGCGTCCGACAACCAGGGAAAATGCAGTCCCCTTGCGACCGGCACGTCCGGTTCTTCCGATCCTGTGGACATAGTACTCGTCATCCTGCGGGATATCGTAATTGAATACCGCTTCGATATCCTCGACATCAATGCCTCTTGCCATGACGTCGGTCGCCACCAGGATTTCCGTCCGTCCTGCCCGGAAACTCTTCATGACGCGGTCACGCTGTGCCTGGCTCAGGTCGCCGTGCAATCCTTCTGCATAATACCCTCTGCCCTTCAGCTCATCGACGACTTCATCGACTTTTCGCTTCGTGTTGCAGAAGACAACCGAAAGCTTCGGCTCATAAAGATCGATCAGCCGGCAGAGCACTTCCGTCTTATTGGTCGGACGCACATCGTAATAATACTGGGTAACTTCCGGAACCGTCAGCTCCTTCTTCGCGATCCGCACCATGACCGGATCCTTCTGGAAATTCTCAGCAATCTCGGCAATCTCTTTGGGTACGGTCGCAGAGAACATGACCGTCTGTCTCTCTTCCGGGAGTTCCGCCAGGATCGTCTTCATGTCATCAATGAAGCCCATGTCCAGCATTTCATCCGCTTCGTCGAGAATGATCAGGCCGACTTCATCAAACTTGACCGTTCCTCTTCTCATATGGTCCATGACACGGCCCGGAGTGCCGACAATGATCTGCGTGCCGTCTTTCAGACCGCGGATCTGCTTGACGATATCCTGTCCGCCGTAGACCGGGAGGATTTTCACGTTATGCATATATTTTGCATATTTATGAAGTTCATCCGATACCTGGATTGCCAGCTCACGGGTCGGGCACAGGACGACAGCCTGAAGCTTCTTGATCTTCGGATCAATCTTCATCAGCATCGGGATGCCGAATGCCGCTGTTTTTCCCGTACCGGTCTGCGCCTGTCCGATGACGTCGCGTCCTTCCAGTTCAATGGGGATTGCCTGTTCCTGAATCGGAGAGGCAGAATCAAAACCCATATCCTTGACCGCGTGGAGAATCTTCGCATCGATGTTCAGTCTCTCGAAGCTCCCCTCTTTCTCATCGGCTGCGGCATTGTCCGTCTCAGATACTGTTTCTTTTTCCGTTTCTTTTTCTGTTTCTTTCTCTGTCACTTTTTCCGTTTCTTTCTCTGTCACTTTTTCTGTTTCTTCTTTCCGCATTTTCTGAATCGCCGGCCTGAATTTCTTCCGGCGTCATTTCCTCTGATGCTGTTTCAATTTCTTTCTTTTTACTCATTTTAAGTTCCTTTCTGGTGAACCGACACTTAACTAAAGCACAGCGCACCGCAAAAGTCAATGAAAAGCTTTCCTGACAGAAAAACAAGCCGCTCTCCCGCGCGGCTTGTCTGATCTTTCCTTATTTACTGTTTCTTTGCCGTATCTGAATCGGACGGTCCGTCCTGGCTGTCTTCCGTCCCGTACGTGCCTTCGCCGATCTTCAGGACTTCCGCCCTCTCCTCTGTCTTTACCTGAACCTTGGAATCCTTCGGCAGGATCAGGTTCAGTACGATGGCCAGAAGAGTCGCAATCACAACCGGGGACTTTCCGAAAATAATCGTAAATGCCGCCGGGAACTGGCTCAGAGAAGACGACGCCTGTGCGATGCCGACACCGAGGGCAGCAGAAAGACCGACGATGGTCGTATTGCGGGCATTCATTTCCGTACTGTTGATCAGCTTCATGCCGGTCATGGCGATCGTCGAGAAGACCGTGACCGTTGCGCCGCCCAGGACGCACTGGGGAATCGTTGTCAGAACGGCTGAGAATTTCGGGCAGATGCCTGCAAGGAGAATGAACCCGGCCGCAAAAGCGAATACCTTTCTTGCAACAACTTTATTCGTCGTCACGATACCGACGTTCTGGGAATAAGTTGCGGTCGGAAGTCCTCCGCAAAATGCCGTCAGGATATTGGTAAGTCCGTAGGCAATGATGCCGCCCTTCAGTTCCTGATTGGTCGGTTCACGGTTGAAGCCGCCGACCGTCGTGGAGGTAAAGTCGCCGATGGCCTGCACGGAATTAATGGCAAACAGAATGCCCAGCGCAATACAGGCGGACGGTTCAAAAGTAATGCCGAAATGCAGCGGCTGCGGAACACTGAACCAGGCTGCGGTCCCGACACTGGAGAAATCGACCATGCCGCAGACTGCCGCGATGATGTAGCCGACGATCATTCCCAGAAGGATCGAAGCCAGCTTGAAGACTCCCTTGCCGTAATTGTTGAACAGCATGACGGCAACCAGCGTCGCAATGGCGATGGTCCAGTTCTGCCAGGAGCCGTAGATCAGGGCGGTGTTCAGCCCTTTCTTCGCAATCAGGTCGGCCGTGTTGGAAGTGCCGCCGGCCATATAATTGATGGCGGTCGGGTACAGTGACAGGCCGATCGTGAAGACAACGGTTCCGGTGATGATGGCCGGGAAGAACTTGCGGATTTTTTCAGAGAAGATGCCGAAAACAACCGCCACGACACCGCCGACAACCATGGCTCCGGTTATCGCCGCAATACCGCCGGTTTCTTCGGCAATTGCCTGCATCGAAGGCAGATACGCGAAACTGGTTCCCAGAATGACAGGAAGCGCAGATCCGATCTTGCCGCCGATCGGGAACAGCTGGATGAAAGTGGAAACGGCCGACATGACCAGGCAGGCCTGAATCAGGATGATCCGGTCATCCGAGCTCAGTCCGATGACATTTGCTATGATGATGGCCGGCGTGACGCAGCCGACGATCATCGCTACCAGATGCTGCATGGCCAGGGAAATAGATGCTCCCGCGGGAGGATTTCCTTTCCATTTGAAAAGTTCCTGATTAACCGAATGCTGGTTCATTTTTCAATGCCTCCCCGGAAAACCAAAACAACGCCGTTCTGTTCCGAATGAATCGTAGCACAAGAACCGGCGGGATACAAACTATTTTTGTATAATTCTAACTTTTTTTGTAATCTGTCAGCGGCCGCTCTCCGCCTTATATGCTTTTTTGTCTTCATAGAGCTTCCGGTCCGCTGCCGCAATCAGTTCACTGACCGGCATGGAACCGTCTTTCGGATACTCCGCCACGCCGATGGAAACCGAAACTTCGTACGGCCTTTTACTGGCTGCATTTGCTTCACGGAATCCCTTCCGGATCTGTTCCCGTATATTCTCAACCAGCAGGGGATTCGGAAGCTTTGCCACAATGGCGAACTCATCCCCGCCGTAACGGGCAAGGAAGACGTCATAGTCCTGTCCTACTTTTTTCAGAAGACTGCTGGTTTCCCGCAGCGCCTGGTCGCCTTCATAATGACCGTACTGATCATTGATGGACTTGAACGAATTGACGTCCATCAGGAAAAGATAAAGTCGCATCGGGGCGATTTTCTCCTCCGTGACCGAAGCCAGATAGCTGTCGAACTTCGCACGGTTGTTCATTCCCGTGAGGCCGTCTGTCGAAACCTGCATTTTCTGCATGGAAGCAAATACGATCAGGAGGGAAATCACGCACATCGGCCAGACGAACGGTGCATCATTGATGAAGCATGTCAGGATGCCGCCGGCCAGCGGAAAGATCACAAAGGAAAGCAGCGTGTAGTAGCCTTCGGCACTCTGCCGATTATCGGACAGCCAGATGGCACGCTTGAGCTTGACCGCTGCACCGATCAGATAGAAAACCGGAATCACCAGCTGCAGGAAATAAAGCGAGCCCGGAACATAGCGGTTGTTTTCGTCCAGGCGGAAGAACCAGCCTGTCCAGACCGAAAGAAAGGCGATCAGGAACTGGATCAGAATCGGGGATGAAAACAGGATCCCGTGCCTGCGGAAATTCTTCAGGGAGAAATCCATCCCGCCGGTGCGGGTGATCACAAAGAAATTGAAGATCCAGCAGATAAAGGCATACTGCGTCGCCGCGATAATGTTGACGGCATATTCCGCAATCCTGGCCGGCAGCCCCGGGAAACCGTTCAGCAGCTCCCAGAGACAGTCGACGGCAAGAGCTGTCAGCACCGCCACCACGACGCGCCGGAACGCCAGCATGCTCATCTGTTCCCCGCCGTTTGCCTTCAGTTCATAAAGGATATAGGCAAGAATCAGAATGCAGAAAAGATTCAGTTCAATGTAAATAAAAACTGTCATTGTATTTCTATTCTAGCATATCAGCAGAAGAAGTGTACGGATAAAGTACTGATATTCATGCAAAAATATTTTTATTTCGCCAAAAGGTTTTATTTCACATGCAATTCTGCTATAACAGAATCAGAAACCTTTCTGAAAGGAGCGCACCATTTATGAAAAAAACTCTTCTGGTTAAAAACGCCCGTACGATTGTCACCTGCGACCTTCAGGACCGCGTCCTGGAAAATGCCTATCTGTATGCCGAAGACGGAGTCATTTCCACAGTCGGCCCGATGTCGGATCTGAATCCGGAAATGAATCCGGCTTTCCGGCCCGAAGAAGCGGAAGAAGTCATCGATGCCTCCGGAATGCTGGTCTATCCGGGACTGGTCAATACCCACCATCATCTTTATCAGATCTTCACGCGCAATCTTCCGGAAGTCCAGAATCTGGAACTCTTTCCGTGGCTGACTGCGCTCTATGAATACTGGAAGAACATCGATCCGGACGTCATGCGCTATGCTTCCCTGTCCGGTCTCGGCGAGCTGCTGAAATGCGGCTGCACGACCTGCTTCGATCATCATTACGTATTTCCGGAAGGAGTCGGCGGACTGATGGACGCGGAATTCCAGGCGGCTTCGGAACTCGGAATCCGTTCTGCCGTATCCCGCGGCTCCATGTCCCTCAGCAAGAAAGACGGCGGGCTTCCGCCGGATTCCGTTGTACAGCCTACCGAAGAGATCATCCGTGACTCACAGGAAGCCGTCGAGAAATTCCATGACCCGAACCGTTTCTCGATGCGCCAGGTCGTTCTGGCTCCCTGCTCTCCTTTTTCTGTTACGGCCGACCTCATGCGCGAATCCGCAAAACTTGCGCGCTCGCTGCATGTCCGTCTTCATACGCACCTGTGCGAGACCAAGGATGAGGAACGTTTCACGCTTGAAAAAACCGGCATGCGGCCGCTGGCCTATATGGAGTCTCTCGGATGGATCGGCTCAGACGTATGGTTCGCACACGGCATCCATTTCAATGATGAAGAACTGAAGCTTCTGGCTTCAACCCATACAGGCATCGCGCACTGCCCCATTTCCAATATGAAGCTTTCCTCGGGCATCGCCCGGATTCCGGAAATGCTGAGCCTGGGAATCCCGGTCGGACTTGCCGTCGACGGTTCCGCCAGCAACGACGGCTCCAACCTTCTTGAGGAAATGCGCGTCGGATTCCTGCTGCACCGCCTGAACGAAAGCGAAAAGGCTCCGACCGGCTACGATATGCTGAAGATCGCGACCCGCGGTGGTGCTGCCGTTCTGGGACGCGACGATATCGGACAGCTCTCCGAAGGCATGGCTGCCGACTTCTTCATGATTGATTCAAACCGGCTGGATCTGGTCGGTGCCCTGGATGATCCGAAAGCAGTGCTTTCCGTCGTCGGATACAAAGGTTCTGTGGCCCGTACGGTCGTCGCCGGAAAAACCGTCATGAAAGACGGAAAGCTTTTGGGAATCGATGAAGAAAAGACAGCCGCCGAGGCAGCTGTCTGCAGAAAGCATTTTCTGGATAAGAACCGCTAACGTGAATGCCTTCCTTCGGGAAGGCATTCTTTTTTTTGTCTTATTTTACAAAACCTCTGCGGAATTCCATGGAAATTTCCTTCAGTTCCTTTTTTCCGTCGATGTAATCCTGATACATCTCATCCCCGAGTCCGCAGGCGCAGCCGTCGCAGTTCCCGTCACAGTTTCCGATGGAATCCCTGACTATTTTCTCGCGCTGGGCGCGCGTCGTATTCTTAATAAGATATCTGTCTTCCTGTGATTCCTGTTTTTCTGATTTCATGAAGTTCTCCTCTCCGGCGTTTCCGTCTCCGCCGTCATCCCTTATCCATTTGTAAATTAAATTGTAGCAGGAAACTTTTTTTCTGCAATCCTCGAAATCGCTTTTCCTGCATCCGTTATGCCGTACCATCTGCGGAAGACATAAATTTGTTTCAGTTTTGTTGTGGGTCATCGTTTATATTAAAAAAAATAATTTGAGAAATGAATCATACATCAGACAGCGGAGAATAAGCGATGAGGATACTGATCATGGGACAGCCGCGGAGCGGCAAGAGCACGCTCGCAAAAAGGATGGCAGGGCTGACCGGATTCGCGGTGATCAATACGGACAGATACAGGAGAGAATGGGGATACCATGAACCATGGAAGGGCTATCCTACCGAAATTTCGCCGCAGAACCAGCCCATTTTCTACCAGCGCCTGACCGACCTGTGCGGAAGCTCCGATGTCATCATCGAAGGATCCGCGATAGCGCCTGAAGACAGCGCGCTTCTTTGTCCGTCGGCATCGGTGCTTCTTGGCCGGCCGGGCCTTTCCCCAGAGGGCATGTTTGCCGCAAGCCGCAGGTACGATACTGACTGGACGTCCAGGAGGGAAGACGATTACCTGCTGAAACTTTTCTCGGACTATCATAACTATACAGTTAAATGGTTCCGGGACAATGGCGCAATAGCCGTCGACACGACGGATTATGAGAAGGGACTTGCGGATGCGGAGGCCTGCCTCATGGATGAATACCGGCATGCGCTGCATGCAAGTACTGATGCACTTTAACGGCTGTACTATTTACGGTACAGCCGCTCTTCTGTCTTAACCGGTTTGAAGTTTTCTTTCTATTTCAGCACATTGTTAATTGCCGTCTTCATCGTATCCGACACCGCGCCATCCCCGCCGAGGATCCAGACATCGCCCGCATTCCCGATGATCGTCTTCTGGTCATCCGTAAGCGATGTGCCGCTGCCATCCACGAGCAGGATCGTCCCGCCGGACTTTCCGGCAAGCGCCGCTCCCACGAGGGCATCCGGATAGTTTGTCCCTGTCGCGACGGCAAGTACCGGGGCATAGCCGTCGAACAGCTTGTTAATGACATCGATCGACGTGCCGTAGCGGTCCGTCCCTTCATAGCGCGCCGTCTTCATGACCGTCAGCTGCTTCTCAACATCAGGGCTCACCGCCTTTTCACCGCCGACGATGATGGCCTTTCCGAAGTTCTCCGCGATCGCAAGCGAGTCCGCCGTTAGCTTCCCGTCGCTCCCCGCAAGGAGGATCGGCATCTTCTTTGCGTAGGCATAGGAGGAAATCGACAGCGCATCCGGGAAGTTCTGCCCGGAGCAGATGATGATCGTATCCGCATCGCTGCTGTCGATGACACGCCGTGCCACAAGGTCAGCCGTCTGCGTGCGGTCACTTCCCCAGATGCGCTCCGTCGTGATGCTCTTCGCTTCAACAGCCGCTTTCATATCATCGGAAATCGCAGCCGTCCCGCCGACGATGATGACGTTCGTCACCTTGAGGGATGCAAGAAGATCTGCCGTCTGCTGTGTGAGCTGCCCCGGCTCCGTCAGGATGACCGGGCAGTCTTTCACGCCGGCAAGGGAAGAGGCCGAAAGGGCGTCCGGCCAGTTCTCGCCCGAGGCAAGGACTGCCGTTTCGCAGCCGTTCGGGAATGCCTTCTTTACCGTCTCGGTCATCGTATCATAGCGTGTCGTCCCAAAGACCCGTGCGGAGGACGATGCCCGGAAATGGGCCGTGATGGTGCGGTCGCTGGAGACAGCGATGTCGATCGTCGCACCGGTACCGATGGACTTGCCGTCTTCGTACCAGCCGAGGAACGTATAGCCTTCCTTTGCTGAAGCTTTCAGCGTTACGCTTGTCCCTTCGACATAAGTCCCGCCGCCCGTGACGGTGCCGCCGGAAGACGGGGATGCGGATGCCGTGATGGTGTAATATGTATGTACAGGATCTGCTGCGAAATTTGCCGTATATGTTGCCGATGTATAACTATTACTTGTACGATTCTTTGCAGGAATAAATACTGCATTCGTGGATACCTGATTACCTTCCTGATCTGTCCAATTCACGAAATGATACCCGCTTTTGGCTGTTGCCGTAGAACCGGAGGATGTGCCATATGTCTCTTTGATGTTTTCGCTTTCAAGACTTACCGTTCCCATCCTCTGATCAGCCGATTCATAACAGATGGTGATGAGCGGATTCAAATACGGATAACCGCCATTCGTACCGCTTGCCTGATGCCACGTATTATAGGAACCAGTGATCTGCCCGGTCACCCATGTATTCAGCGAATCGACCAGTGCATTTTCAGTTTTGGTTGCTGCTTTCATCTGATTGGCTGAAAGTGATGTGCCAACAGCATCATTTGTGTTTCCAGCACCTTTATCTGGTTCTATGCCTGACTGCCAATAACAATGTTCGACTTTTCCCGGGGAAGTAAGTTGACCTATGATACAGCCGGCATAGTTATTTCGACTTCCATTCGTGGCGTTTACCACACCGGCATTATAGCAGTTCTCTGCATAATTGCCCTCACCGATGATACCTCCCGCAATGCTATTAAAACCGTTAACGCTACAATTTGCTGTCACGCTCCCAATATTACAGCAATTTCTCACATTGCATAAACCACTTCCGAGAATACCTCCGGCATTGGCTGTACTGGCGTTATATGCTGTTGTTTCTGCCGATATCCTACCAGTATTGCTGCAATTTGTTATTTGATTATTAGCAAAACTCGAATGACCAGCAATCCCGCCACAATCTATTTGAAAAACATGTCCGGGCTGACTGATTGTCCCTGAAAAACTGCAGTTGTCTATCTCGGAGGCACATTCACCGGCAATACCACCGCATTCAGCGCTGCTGCATTGATTGATGTCCATATTCACGCTGGAACTGCAGTTCAGGATTTTGCCATCAGAGAATCCAACGATTCCACCGGCAAAAATACCTGCTGTGCCAGGCAAATCGTTGTTTACGATGCTCCCAGCCACATCAACATTCCTGATGAGTGAATCCTCATAAGCTACGCCAAAGAAACCGTAGTGCATATCCATGCTGACAGCAATACCGATTCCACTGACCTTATGCCCTCTGCCATCGAATGTTCCATTAAACCAATGTTTGTCACTTTCACTATTATAATATCCGATTGGTAGCCAACGATGTCCATTCAATTCAATGTTTGCGGACAGGGACACCGCCTTCCCGGTAAAAGAATCAGCCGTCTGTCCGTTCATCCCGTTCACGATGACCGCTAGTCCTGCCAGCTCAGCTGCGCAATCTATTGTGAACGAAGTAGCCGTCGCATTGTACCAGCTTATGTCATAATTATTGACATCAGTCCAATTATCCGTATCCGCACTAACTGACATCATTCCCGCAGGTATGAGCGCCAATACCATGCTGAGTACCATCAGAACCGCAGTTATTTTTTTCTTCATCTTTTTCTACCACCCTATTGAAAACATCCTTCACTTTTTTCTTCCCATGCAATCATTGGTTCCATTTATTAGTTCCATTTCACGCGGAAAGTTCGTAGTAAATTTCTTACAAATTTTCATAATTTGATTTGTGAATTTTTCAGCTATTGAAAAGAGAGTGCCACATAAAAAAAACACGCTAACCGCCATTTGCATGACAGATCAGCGTGTTATCTTTATAAGGTGCCTTTCTTCTTTTAACTTTTATTTCAATATATTGTCAATTGCGGTCCTCATCGTATCCGACACCGCGCCATCCCCGCCCAGGATCCAGACATCGCCCGCATTCCCGATGATCGTCTTCTGGTCATCCGTAAGCGATGTGCCGCTGCCATCCACGAGCAGGATCGTCCCGCCGGACTTTCCGGCAAGCGCCGCTCCCACGAGGGCATCCGGATAGTTTGTCCCTGTCGCGACGGCAAGTACCGGGGCATAGCCGTCGAACAGCTTGTTAATGACATCGATCGACGTGCCGTAGCGGTCCTTCCCTTCATAGCGCGCCGTCTTCATGACCGTCAGCTGCTTCTCGACATCGAGGCTCACCGCCTTCTCACCGCCAACGATGATGGCCTTGCCGAAGTTCTCCGCGATCGTAAGCGAGTCCGCCGTCAGCTTCCCGTCGCTCCCGGCCAGGAGGATCGGCATCTTCTTCGCGTAGGCGTAGGAGGAAATCGACAGCGCGTCCGGGAAGTTCTGCCCGGAACAGATGATGATCGTATCCGCATCGCTGCTGTCGATGACGCGCCGTGCCACAAGGTCAGCCGTCTGCGTGCGGTCATTTCCCCAGATGCGCTCCGTCGTGATGCTCTTCGCCTCAACAGCCGCTTTCACATCATCGGAAATCGCAGACGTCCCGCCAACGATGATAACGTTCTTTACCTTGAGGGATGCGAGAAGGTCTGCCGTCTGCTGTGTGAGCTGCCCTGGCTCCGTCAGGATGACCGGACAGCCTTTCACGCCGGCAAGGGAAGAGGCAGAAAGGGCGTCCGGCCAGTTCTCGCCCGAGGCAAGGACTGCCGTTTCGCAGCCGTCCGGGAATGCCTTCTTCACGGTTTCGGCCATCGTATCATAGCGTGTCGTCCCAAAGACCCGTGCGGAGGACGATGCCCGGAAATGGGCCGTGATGGTGCGGTCGCCGGAGACAGCGATGTCAATCGTCGCACCGGTACCGATGGACTTGCCGTCTTCGTACCAGCCGAGGAACGTATAACCTTCCTTTATGGCAGCTTTCAGCGTTACGCTCGACCCTTCGACATAAGTCCCATCGCCCGTGACGGTACCGCCCTCGGACGGGGATGCCGATGCCGTGATGGTGTAATAAGTTGGATTGACCGCAAAATTTGCCTTATATGTAGTGGCTACATTCAGTCCTCCTACTTTCGCCGGCGTATAGGATTCTTCCGTGCTGACTGCTTTGCCTGTTAAATCTGTCCAGTTCACGAAATGGTATCCAGAGGCCAACGTTGCCTTCGAACCGGTCGCTGTGCCGGTTACACGGGCAGGACTTTCGCTCGTGGGATTTACACTGCCGCCCGTGCTGGCCTTATAGGTGATCGTGACAGGAGAATCTCCATACAGTGTTCCCGTCGTCGTAACGGTCCCACTCGCCGTTTTGATTTCACTGGTGCTGAGATAACTTGTAGCGGTCGTGCCGTCCGTCAGTGTCGCCGATGACGTGACGGTATCCGCCGGGAGCCAGAGATACAGCTTGCTATTTTCATCCGTGTACACGTCATTCAATCTGTAGGTGTAATCCGATTTATTCAATACGCATTTAAGTGCAGTAACTGGCAAGGACTTTGTGATTCCGTCAAGCGTGACTGTTGTAAGATAAACGGCCCTGCTGTCACTTGACGAAACGGCCGGGGTGGTGCCGATACTTGTATTCACGCTGCCGCCGCTGATATAAACGCTGCTGCAATTCCCGTCACTCCCATTCTGACCGGCTGCACTGCCGCTTCCTTTGCTTCCGCCGGCTCCGGCCGCACCACCGCTGATATTGCTGCAGGTGACCGTGCCGCCTGTAATCGTGATGTTGCTGCAGCCTCCTCCATTGCCGCCGTTGCCGCCGGGACATAGTGTTCCATTTCTACTCGTGCCGCTATGAGCTGAACCGCCAATCCCACCGGAAATCTTGCTGCAATTAACAGTTCCGCCACTGATAACAATGTTTGAGCAATCACCCCCATTACCTCCATATGATTCTGCCAAAGGGTGAATAGCTCCAGAGGAATCGCCGTCCATATTTCTACCATTGCCGCCTCCTATGCTGGCATCAACTATACCTCCGCTGATATTAATCCCTGTACACGAGCCTCCGCTACACCCATAATAATAGTTATAATCACCTATAGCATTTGAGGAATATGCATCGCCCCCATTCCCACCACCAATTCCTGGTGCATTGCCTTCATTGCCGTCACCTCGAGCAGTGACTGAACCTCCCTCTATTGTTATGTTGCTACAGTTGCCTTGACCGTTATTTTTTACCATACCTCCGCCAATCCCGGCCGAGTGACCCGCACCTACTGCAGTAATGATTCCCCCTTTAATCGTGATATTCGTGCAATCCTCTTGAGTAGAGCCTGAGGAATTAAATCCACCGCCTATTCCAGCTGCGGAAGCATTAGATTGCGCATAGAGTTTCCCGTTCCCTTTTTGTCCTCCGGCAATCGTCAGATTGGCGGTGTTTTCTTTGTGGATTCCTGCATGACCCCAACCCAGTGCTTAAAAGTTGATTATCAGTATCGTCCGCAAGCGTGAGCGTCACAGTCCCTGCAGCCTCAGATATGTCAAATGCACATTCGGCCTGGATATTTACTCCGGCAAGAGTTATCTTTACCCCATTACCGGCATTGACCGTAATAGAGTTTGTAGTAACAGTCTTGGAATTTGTCTGATCGATTTTTATTTCAGCCGTCGATTCAATCTCATCATATGTTGTACTTCCTTGTGCAACCGTAATTTTTCCTGAAGTATTACCGTCATTTATCGTGATGCTTCCTGAATCAATATGAAGTCCTCCCGTTGGAAGAGATGCCGCCTTCACGTCCCTTGTTCCGCCCATCATTACCAGACAGGCTGCAAGCGCAGCCAATATTGCCAGTGCCCATTTTTTCATTCCTTCATCCTCCTTCATGTCCTCTTTTTTCTGTTTCGCCGTCTTCTGTTTTTCCTGTCAGCGATTTTCTGAGTTTCAGGCATACCGCCGTCGCAACAACCCCTGCCGTGAAGGCGATGACCGCCGTAAGCACATAGCCGCCAATGCCGCTTCCGCACGCCGGCGCATCTCTCTTACCTTTCTCTCCTGATTCATGACTCTCTCTTTCCATGCAATTATCGGTTCTACCTATTAGTTCCATTTCACACGGAAAGTTCGCAGTAAATTTCTTACAAATTTTCATAATTTGATTTGTGAATTTTTCAGCTGTTGAAAGGAGAGTGCCCCGGTTAAACCGTGCTGAATGCACTGCAGAAAATACATAAGAAAGATTGACTTTCCTGCTTTAAAGCGTTACACTTTAACCCATAAAATCGCTTTTGAGGAGGGTTCTTTCATGTTCATCAAGGTATTTCTGCTGGTTGTTTTCTTTGCCATCATGATCGGCGTCGGCTGGTACACCAGGCGTCACGCCCGCACGGTAGACGGCTTTGTTCTGGGCGGCCGCAATGTCGGTCCGTGGCTGACTGCCTTCGCTTACGGAACCTCCTATTTCTCCGCCGTCATATTTGTCGGCTACGCCGGACAGTTCGGCTGGAAATACGGCCTGGCATCGACCTGGATCGGAATCGGAAATGCGCTGATCGGCTCTCTTCTGGCCTGGGTGGTTCTCGGCAGACGCACGCGCGTCATGACCAAATCGCTGAAATCGGCAACGATGCCTTCTTTCTTTGAAAAACGTTTTGATTCGAAAACCCTGAAAATCGTTTCTTCAATGATTATCTTCATTTTCCTGGTTCCCTATACCGCTTCTGTCTACAACGGCCTGTCAAAACTTTTCGGCATGGCTTTCAACATTCCGTATATCGTCTGCGTCATCCTGATGGCCGGCCTCACCTGCATCTATGTCCTGCTCGGCGGCTACATGGCCACGGCATGGAATGATTTCATCCAGGGCATCATCATGCTGATCGGCATCTGCTGCGTCATCGGAGCGGTTCTGACCGGACACGGCGGGTTCATGGCGGCGGTCCGCCAGCTGGCCGAGATTCCGTCCGAAAGCACCATGACCCTCGGTCAGCCCGGTGCCTATACTTCCTTCTTCGGGCCGGATCCCCTGGGACTTCTCGGCGTCGTCATCCTGACTTCGCTCGGCACCTGGGGACTTCCGCAGATGGTTCAGAAATTCTATGCGATCCGTTCGGAAAAAGCCATTGCGACGGGCACGGTCATCTCGACGATTTTTGCCTTCGTCATCGCCGGCGGCTCCTATTTCCTCGGAGGATTCGGACGCCTCATCGATGTTACCCAGGTCAGCTCGACAGCCGCTGACGGAACGGTCAAGATTGCTTACGATTCCATCATGCCCACCCTGCTGCAGAATCTTCCGGATCTGCTCATGGGAATCCTGATCATGCTGATCATGAGCGCTTCGATGTCGACCCTCTCTTCACTGGTTCTGACTTCCAGCTCAACGCTGACGATCGACTTCATCAAAGGAACCCTGATCAAGGAAATGTCGGAAAAGAAGCAGCTTTTCTTCCTGCGCATCCTGGTCGTTGTCTTCATCGTTCTTTCCGTCGTCCTGGCCATTAATCCGCCGACCTTCATCGCCCAGCTGATGGGAATCTCCTGGGGTGCACTGGCAGGAGCGTTCCTTGCTCCCTTCATGTACGGCCTGTACTGGAAAGGCGTCACCAAAGGATCCGTCTGGGCATCGTTCCTCTTCGGCGTCGGCTTTACGGTCCTCAACATCTTCTTCAAATTCGTCAGCCCGATCAATGCCGGTGCCATCGCCATGATCGGCGGACTGATCATCGTTCCGCTCGTCAGCCTGATTACTCCGAAAATGAAGAAAGATTTCGTGGAAAAGATCTTTACCTGCTACGATATTCAGGTGGAAGCAACCTCTGTCAAAATTCTTCCGGAAACAAAAGATACCGACATCCTCGACTGAACGGGGACATCGGTACCTCAGACTTTCTTTCTATGACTGCCGGGATCTGTAAAATGATTCCGGCTTTATTTTTCTCTTCTTTTTCTCCCGTCCATGAATACCCAGAGGATGACGGCCGATGCCAGAAGCAGCATCATTTCAAATGGGAACTCTTCCGGCGTCGCATCGCCTGTCGAAGCACCCGTGCCTGACGTTGAAGCAGTCGATCCGGAAGATCCGGAGGATCTTGAGGAAGTACCTGTGCTCGATGCTGACGTTCTGTTGGAAGAAGCCTTATAGGTATTCGTCAGCGTCGCCGTCCACAGCCCTGCCTTGCTGAAATTCGTCACGCTCGAAGTCAGTCTGTAATTTGACACGGTATCTTCATAGACCCGGTATTCATATTTTGCGCCGCTGCTCTTGTATTTCGGGAGCTTCGTGAACTGTGCCGTCCAGCCGTTCGCCGCATTCAGCGTCACGGTCAGGCCGGTGTCCTTCCCCTCCTGATACAGATGCACCGTGACGGACGACGGCCAGGCAGACTGTGACTGCGTGCCGTGCTCCCAGACTTTCGTCACCGTAAAGGTCGTTGTCGGATCATACGTGTTCGTCACCTTAATCAGATGGCCCGCATCGTCGGAACCTGCATCCGCCGAATAGGCCGGCGTATAATTGGCAATCTCATCTTCCACGACGGTATAGGTATAGCCCGTCAGCAGTCCCGTAAATGTCCAGGTCCAGCTGTTCGCCGCATTGAGCGTCGCCGTTATGTCTGTCGCACTTCCGTTCATATAGAGCCGGAACACCGCCTGTGCCGGATAATCCGCCGGATCCTGTGCTCCGTAATTCCAGGTTTTCTGAATCGTCAGGGTCGTCAGATTGCTGCCGTAAGTATTTTTGAAAGATGCCGTATATCCGTCTGCTGCGGAACCGCTCAGGGTTCCCCCGCTCACGGCGTAATGATCGACCGGATCTTCCGTCAGCGTATAGACAATGGCATTTCCGGACTCATCATACGCAGCCAGGTCATCGAATGTATAGCTCCAGCTGTTTGCGGAAGACAGCGTGCAGGTCCGGAGCTGCTTTCCGTTCTGATTCAGGAAGACCGTCGCGGAATTCGGCCGGTCTGCTTCCGGCTGCGCACCATAGTCCCAGGTCTTGGTCACCGAAACTTTTGTATATTCATACGTGTTGAGAATCGTCTGCTTCCAGTTTCCGTCGCTTCCCTGCGCAGCGGAATCCGATGTCATCCGGTAATTCGGCACCGTGTCTTCATAAGCCTTGTACAGGATCTTCGTGCCGTCGGCCAGGTAGCCGGGCAGGTCCGTCCAGGATGCCGTCCAGCTGCCTGCTGCCGTCAGCGCCGCTGATTTCCCTGTATCGGTATAAGTCTTCCCGCCATCGAGGCTCTGCTGCAGATGGACCATGACGGCAGACGGCTGCCGGGAAGCTTCCGTATTGATGCCGTGGTTCCAGGACTTGGTAACCGTGAAGGAACAGAGCTGCGGTGTATTGTCGATTCCGAGATATGCGAAATGATTCAGCCTGATAAGTTTTTCTGCTTCCGCCGTATAGCCCGGTACGCTGTTTTCCTTCAGCGTGTAATTTTCGGTACTGCTCATATTCGGCCAGATTGTATACCAGTCATTTGCATCGCTCAGCGTGACCGGATTCGTGATGGCATTTCCGTTGGCATCCTTGTCGACCGGCGTTCCGTCGGCTTTGCAGAGCGTCATCGTGACAGAAGATGGACGGTACGTATCGTCGCTGTCCTTCCAGTATTTGAATGCTGCCAGTGAAATCTGGCTGGAAGTATTATAGATGTTGACCACATAGATTCCGTATCCGTCTTCCGGAGTTCCGCCCGGTCCGAAAACGGCACTGTCATAACCTGAAACCGTATCCTCCGTCAGGGAATAGGTCAGCGACGGATCCAGTCCGTAAATGGTGGAAGTCCAGGTAGTTTTCGAAGTATCTCCCGTGACTGTATAGCCATTGTTTGTGTACTTCACCTCACCGGCTGCATTCTTTCCGGTAATATTCACGGTGACTGATGTGGGCCAGTCTGCCTGATTCTGGCTTCCGTGATCCCAGACCTTCTTGATTACCAGGTAGGTCGGCTGATAGGTGTTCGTCACCGTCTGCGCATATCCGTCCGACGCATTTCCGGTTACATTTCCGTATGCGGTCTGATAGCCGGCTACTGCATTTTCCGTTACCGAATAGGTCTTCGCCGGATCCAGGGCCGTCCAGGTATAGTTCACGGAAGATGACGTATTCCATGTCACGGGATTCGTGATTGCATCCCCTGCTGCATCCGCCGTCACGACATTTCCGCTGCCGTCCTTTAAAGTCATCGTCACGGACTGCGGAAGATATTCCGTATCCGTATAAGTCTGATTATCTGCCGAGATGCCGCTGCGGTTCCAGGTCTTGGTCACGGTAAAGGATGCTGCCGTCAGCGTAAAACTGTACGGAGAAGTCATGCCCTGGGAAGAATAATTCGCCCAGATATCCAGTGCAGTCTGATCTCCGGCCTTGTTGGTATAGACCATCGCGCCGGAAGCCGAACTGACTCCCGCCGTCTCGTCTTTCTTGTCCGCCACATTCCAGTTCACGTCAGGCGACCACGGGGCCGTCGCATCCCCGATATTCGAGGAACCGGAATTGTTGTAGTGAACCGTATAATCCGGAGAGGCCTCGGAAGCACCGGTTCCGTTGATTCTCCCGATGATCAGTCCTTTCGGATTCGATTCCGCATCCAGAAGCGGGAAATGAACCTCGCCGCCTTTCAGCTCTACATTTGCCGCACTGACCGTGTAGGTACCTGCCGGCACGTATTTTCCGTTCGCATCTTTTCCGTTCCAGAAAATGCTGTTCTTGCCATTGGAAAGCGTATTGGAAAGAACGACTTTTCCGCCGCCGGTTCCCGTGAAATCCAGCGTGATCTGATAGGAAGTCGCTGTCACCTTGTCCGTATCGACTGAGAAGCTGAAGGTTCCTCCCTTGCCGACATAGCCGGTGCCGTCAGCGTTTCCGGTAAATTTAAAGTCCGATACCGAGCCGCTCGTATCCGGATTCCCGATTCCGAGTGCCTCAAGGGCCGTGCTGTCCGGCTTATTGAAGAAAATGGAATACGTCTGATCGGCGGCAGGATCATAAGGAAGATTGTTCAGCAGGATGCTGTGGGCCGAAAGATCCGACAGCTGATTGTTGAGTGATTTGACGGAATGGTAAAGAGAACGGATGCTGCCGGACTTGCTGCTGTCCAGAAGACCGCGGTTATTTGCAAAGAACACGAAGCCGTAGGGATCGAGACCGTTGAAATTGACGAGGTACTGATAGCCGTCTCCGGTTACCGCATAAACCTTGGACATCAGGACGCTTTCTCCGTTTGATCCGTTCTGGCCCATATTGAGAAAGAGCGTATCCGTGAAGGTGCGTCCGTTGATGACCTTTCCGTCAGTTCCCACGACCGTCGTATCCCAGGCCGCGACGCAGTTGCCTCTTTGATTCCAGGCTGCGGTGACGCGGACTTTTTCGGGATTGCCCTTGTCATGATTTTCCGAGAAGAATTTGAAGCAGTAGACGCCGGACTCTTCCGCCTTGTAGGAAAACGGTGCATAGCCTGCCGTCTCTGTCCCCAGATTCGGTCCTGCGGTTTCACGTGCATAATCCGCGATATAGCCCCGGGTTGTATCCGCCGGATTTTCCGCCACATTATAGAGAAGGATGGAATCATCCTTTTTTCCGTTGATATAAGGATAGGCATGGGAATTTGCCGATGAGTCCCAGGACGGAGTCATGATCAGGATATCGTTGTCGTTCAGGGCAGTCAGTTCCGCGGCCGTCAGGGCTGTACCCATCTTGGCATTGGTAAAGCCGAGCTTCGCATTGCTGACGGAAGTTCCGAAGCAGACTGTCTCTCCCTGTTTCATGTAGACCTTGATGACCTGATCCCGTACCTCCCCGGCCGTTTCCGATGAATTGCGCTCGGTATACGGACGGTAGCCCACGCTTGCTGATGCCCCTTCGCACAGCTCTTTGCTGCCTTCCGCAGAGACCGAAGTGCTGAAGCCGGCCGAAAGAATCAGGCACGCAAAAAAATGCAGCCGAAAACAGAAGTGTTCTGTGCAGTACAGTTCTCTTCATGACCCGTTCCCGCCTTTACTTTTTCTGTAAGATCAACCGCTATCTGACATTCTATTATACCGCTCCGTCTCAACTTATGTAAAGCCTTTCGGCTCTCCGTGAGAACCTGTTTCCGGAATCCGCTCAGGTTTTTTCGGTAATGATCCAGCCGTCGGAATTATTTCCCGAAACTTCGTATGAGCCCGAAGGTTTTTCAATCGTGCTCTCCGCCGTATACCAGATGTGAAATGACCCTGCATCGCAGCTGACGGTCAGCGGGTTTTCCGCGGAAGTGCTGTTTTTCAGAAATTCCAGATATTCCTCGAGGCAGAGATTCTGCTGGGTCATGTACACGGCATGCGGGATTCCGACGTACCGGAAATGCCAGGCCTCATTATTGACCTTCGTGACCGATACCTTATCCTCCGCATAGCGGCGTACAAACCCGAAACGGCTGCAGTTCTCCTCCATCCAGACGGCATTCGGGCTTTCTGAAAATGACTCTTCCGTACCGTCCGCCTCGATAATGCCGAGGTCGACGGCAAGTCCTGTATGATGCTCGCTGAAGCCGGGCACGGCCACGTATTTTTCCGCATAGCTTTCGCCGTATTCCTGTACCGCCTCGTCCCATACCTGCTGCTGGTATTCTTTTGTCCGGTAGGCACTTTCGATTCCGGTGACCTCCGTCCCCATCGCTTCATTGCAGGCTTTGATCATCGCATCGAGCGGCGCCATCACATGGGAGGAAAGCTGAAACTCCGCCTTGGCGACCGGATAGGAAAAGGACTGCGCTTCCTGAATGCTGACAAGATCAATCAGGGAGGCATTTGCCTCAAAGTCATAAGAATGTTCATAGTTGACCAGGATCAGATCTCCCGTAACCTTCTGCGATTCGGAAAGCGTGACCGTCCCTGATGCCGTTGAAACGGCAGAAGCAGAGGATCCTGAAGCTGATAACCGGGATGCGGAGGATTCTGAAACGGACTTCCCGGATGCGGAAGAATCCCCTGTGCCGGATTCCGATGCGCCGGAAGAATCCGGCTGGGATGCAGCGGACTCTGCAGAGGCGGAAGATTCCGCACGTCCGGAAGTTCCGTTCAGTTTCACGATCAGCAGAATCAGCGTGACCAGGACTCCGGTCAGTGCCGCAATCAGGATTCCCCGTAAAATAAGTCTGTTTTTTCTTTTCTTTCTTCCTCTTTCCGTCATTCCGGACTCCGTTTTCCTTTATTTTCCGAATTCTTCCGTCAGCTTCCGTGCCAGTCTGATACCCGGGAGCAGGCTGTCCGCTTCAATATATTCTTCCCTGGTGTGGGCACCTTTTCCCCGGCACGCTCCGAGACACACGGACGGGATGCCTGCTGCCAGGAAAAGATTGCAGTCGGTTGAGCCCGAGGCCGTGTACGGTTTTTCATTATAGCATTCACGGACCGCGGCGGCCGCCGCCTTCACCAGTTCCATTTCCTTCTCCGGATCGACGCCTTCTGCACACGGCCGCTCGCCGAGGCTCCTGACGCTGATCTTCACTTCATCCGACTGCATCGATTCAAAAACTTTATTGAAACGCTTCTTCATTTTCTGCAGGGACCCGCTGCGGTCCGAACGGAACTCAAAAAGCATCTTCACTTCCTGCGCAATGGAATTGACGGAAGTGCCTCCGCTGATTGTCCCGAAATTGTAAGTCGTCCGTCCCTTTTTCGGAAGCTTCACCCTGCAGGCTTCTTCAATCAGTTCTGCCGCTGCTTCGATCGCGCTTTTCTTTCCGAAATCCCGGTAGGAATGTCCGCCTTCGGTCCGGACGGCAATCTCGTACCGTTCCGATCCGACGGCATCGTCCACGATTTCTTCCGAAGTGCTGTCGAAGGAAATGAACCTCCGGATCCGGCTGCCGTAATCCTTCAGAATCCGGCGCGCTCCCTTCAGGTTTCCGAGACCCTCTTCGCCGGAGTTGATGACAAAGAGCAGTCCGTCCTCCTTCGGGCAATGCCCGCTCTTTACGAAAGCCTCTGCCGCTGTCATCAGGACTGCCACATTTGCCGAATTGTCACCGATGCCCGGGCAGAAGATCCGCCCGTTCTCCTCTCTGAGCGGCAGCTTTTCCGTATCCGGAAAGACGACGTCGCTGTGGGCGGCAAAAACCGTCAGCCGGTTCGACTCCGTCACATGGACCGGGACCAGGACATTCAGGGCTTCGTCCGTCACGGCGTCCTTCACTCCGTGTTTCCGCAGGTATTCCAGGCAGAATGCCGCGCGCTTTTCTTCACCGCCGCAGGGGGCGGGAATCACCACCAGTTCCTTAAGGAGTGCAAGCGTTTCAGCGGACAGTTTTTCCCATCCAGGATCCCCGCTGTTTCCTGCAGCCTGTTTGTCTTTTGCCTTCATCATCCGCATGCTTCCTCTTCCGTGTGCTCATTCTTTTTCGTGCGCCTTCATTCTACCACGAATTTCCCCCTGTGCGAAATGAGACCGTCCCCGGCATGCTCACGGCACGGCGAAGACGGTCTCTTTTTTTGTCTGAATCCGGTTTATCGAAGCTTCGCCCGGATCGTATATTTTCCGGATCCTGCCTCCGCACGGAGCCCCTTCTCCGTTTTCCTGAATTCCAGTCCGTCTGCTTCCAGGATCTCCGCACATCCGTACGGAATGATTTCCGCCGACGTATTGACCGGCACGGAAAATGAAACGGTCACCTCATCCCCCTGCCGCTTCCATGCACACGATACATTTCCGTAAACGGATTCATAGGAGCCTTCGGCAAAGTCCAGACGCCGTGTGGGATGCGGCTGGAAGAGAATTCTTTCAAAACCCGGTTTCCCCGGATCGGCTTCAATGCCGGCGCACACGCGGTACAGCCATTCCCCGACCGCCCCGTATGCGTAATGATTGAAGGAGTTCATGTCCGGGCTCCACATCGACCCGTCGGGACGGATGCCGTCCCAGTGCTCCCAGACCGTCGTCGCGCCCATCCGGACCTGATAAAGCCATGACGGAAAATCGTCTTTCAGAAGCAGGTCGTACGCCTCGGCCGTGCAGCCGTTCTGACTGAGTGCATGACAGAAATAAGGCGTTCCGACGAAACCGGTGACCAGGTGTCCGTTCTCTTTTGCAAGCAGCTTCCTGAGTCCTTCTGTCACCGTCACTTTGAATTTCTCCGGAACAAGTCCGAAATACAGGCTGACGATGTGGGCTGTCTGCGTCTGCGCCTTCATCGTGCCGTCGTCATTGAAGAAGGTCTTCTGATATTTTGCGCAAACCGCAGAATACAGTTCCCGGTAGTTCTTCTCCTCTTCCTTCCGTCCGAGGATTCTGCAGATTTCCGCAAACAGGCCGGTTGAATAGGCGAAATAAGCCGTACACGTCAGGTCATTCGGCGTTGCGCCGAAATAGCTTCCTTCTTCGGCATCCAGCGCGACCCAGTCGCCGAACTGCAGCCGGTAATTCCAGATGTAATCATTCGAATGACGGCGCATGAATTCGATCCATTTCTTCATGCTGTCAAACTGCTTTTCCAGGATGGCCGTATCCCCGTAAGTCAGGTACATGGTCCACGGCACGATTACGGCGGCATCCGCCCAGGCTGCCGCGGAATCAGCCCCTTCCGCCATCATGTCGTTGTCCGATGCATGTCCCGACGCGGTCAGCGTATCCGGAACCACATGCGGAACCCCGCCTTCCGGTGTCTGGTCTGCCGAAAGATCCGTCAGCCATTTCTCATAAAACAGGTACGTGTTCATCAGATAGCTGGCCGTACGGCAGAAGATCTGCGCATCGCCGGTCCAGCCGAGACGCTCATCCCTCTGCGGGCAGTCCGTCGGAACATCCACGAAATTGCTTTTCATTCCCCAGAGGATGTTGTGATGCAGCTGATTGACATCCGGGTTTGAGCAGCGGAACGTGCCGGTCATGTCCATATCCGAAGAAACTGCCCGGGCTGTAAAACATTCCTTCCGGAGCTCTCCCGGGAATTCCAGAACTTCCGCATAGCGGAAACCGTAATAGGTGAAATGAGGCCGGTATTCGATTTCCCCGTCTTCTCCGAGCACGACTTCCAGTTCCTGCTTCGCTGTCCTTAAGTTTGCCGTATAGACATTGCCTTCTCCGTCAAGGATTTCAAAAAAGCGCATGCGGATCCGGTCGCCTTTTCTGCCTTCCGCCCGTATGTGCGGCCAGGCAGACATATTCTGACCGAAGTCCAGGACGGTCTCATTTTTCGGAGTACGGATGATTTCCTTTACTCCGATGGTTTCCATTTCACGCACCTTCGGGAATGCCTGCGCCGTCAGCACGCTTTTATCAAAAGGAATTTCTTCGACAGGACGCCAGCCGGACTCGTTCAGTCCGGGCAGATTCCATCCCGCGATTTCCCTGCCTGCGTCATACCGTTCGCCGTCATAGATTTCGGCAAATACGACAGGGGAATCATTTCCTTTCCAGCTTTCATCCGTAACGATGTCATCCGTGCTTCCGTCTTCGTATTCGACGTGCAGCTGCATCAGGAAGGCCGTGCGTTTTCCGTAATTGTTGCGGTGCCGCACAAACGTCATGATTCCCTTGTACCATCCTGCCCCCAGCATGGCTCCGGCAGCATTCTTCCCTTCCTTCAGGTACTCCTTCACATCGTACGTCTGATACAGAAGGTGCCGGTTATAGGACGTATAGCCCGGCGTCAGGATGTCCTCCCCCACTTTTCTTCCGTTCAGATAGAACTCATAAAGTCCGAGCGCCGTGGAAGTCACACAGGCTTTCCGGATTCCTCCCTTCAGCGTGAATTCCCTGCGGACATAGGTGCCCTTGGAATTTTCCGCGTCGGCATCCGTTTCGGCGGAAATAAACTTTCCGCTCCATTCCTCATGCGGTTCCAGCGCCGTCAGGAAATGTCCCGGACGGCTCCATTCACTGTGCTCTCCGTTTTCGGCGCAGACCATGACTTCGGCAAAATAATCCGTCAGGGGCTTCGGGCGGAAATCTGCCTGCACATGGGCGGAATTCCCGCTTTCGATTTCTCCGCTGTCATAGACGGTCTTTTCAAAACGGCTGTCCTCCGCAATGCGGAGACGATAACGGCTCTGCTTCCGGTTCCGTCCGTCAGCTTCCGTCTGCCAGGAAAAAGACGGTACCTTCGCCGTCCCGATCAGTTCCTCACTGTAATCCATCCGTATCTTCTTTACGCAGATCATAGAACCCTCCGTTTAAAAAACACCCGCCGGACCCTCTGCCGGCGGGTGTTCCCGATTACATTTTAATCTTGAAAACAATTTTCCGGCCTTTTTCTCTCCGGCCTTCTTCCGCCTCGATGCAGGGCATATGCGCATCCCATGGCGCGTAATAGCCGAACATTCCGGCACTGATCAGATTGCCTCCGCGGTTCTTTCCTTTTTCATAAAACAGGATGTCGCCTTCGGTCGGTTTCCCATCCGGAACCAGGTTCTCCGTCAGGTCATAATAAATGAATTCCCTGCCATCCGTAATGTACTGCAGGTCGGCATACAGGTGATGCGATTCCATTCTGCCTTCGGCGAACGGCTTTGTCTCATACTCCTGTACCAGGGCAAACAGCCTGTCCGATCCGATCAGCGGATACTTTCCGTCCGGCAGCTTTTCCTTCCTGTCCTTTTCTATGAAGGCCCTGATGGCTTCCAGGCAGGATCCGAACTGCGGATACATTTCCAGATTCCTGATATCATCTACGATCATGGAATCTCCTTTTCATCTCAATTTACTACTGCATAAAATGATTCGGAATGAACATGACAATATCCGGCACATACGTCATCAGGAAAAGCTCGATGATCATCAGCACAATCATCGGCCAGATCTCCTTGATCATGTCCGCAAGTTTTGTCTTGCCCAGCTGCGAAGTGATGAACAGCAGCATTCCGAACGGCGGTGTGGAAAGACCGATCATCATGTTGAAGCAGATGACAACACCGAAATGCACCAGGTCGATTCCGAAGGCATTGACCAGCGGAAGTACCATCGGTACGAAGACCAGCTGAATCGTGCTGACATCCAGAACGCATCCGAGAAGCAGGAAGACGATATTGACGACCAGCAGGAAGATATACTTATTGCTCGTGATGCTCGTGACGACAGCCGCGACGTCTGCCGGTACCTGCTCCTTGGCGATAATATAGGAGAAAAGCATCGAGGTCCCGCAAAGGAGAGCCAGTGTTGCCGTATTGGCTGCTGATTTCCTGATGATTCCCCAGAGTTTCTTCCATCCCATCGTACGATAAACGAAGGTGGAAATCAAGAGGGCATACGCGGAAGCAACAGCGCCCGCCTCGGTCGGCGTGCAGACGCCGGAATAAATGCCTCCGAGGAGGATGACGACTGTCAGAAGGGCAGGCAGGGCGCGAACTGTTGCGCGTCCGAATTCCCTTCTCGACATGATCACGCCGGACGGATAATTTCTCTTATTGGAAATGTAGAAGACATAGGCACCCAGGAAAATGGCCAGCAGGACGCCGGGAACCATGCCGCCCATGAAGAGCTTGCCGATCGACGCGCCGGATAGCATCGCGTAGATGACCATCGGGATTGAGGGCGGGAAAATCGGGCCGATCGTGGCGGAAGCTGCCGTAATGGCACAGGTGAATCCGTCATCGTAGCCCTCTTTCTTCATCTGGGCAATTTCCATGATGCCGATGCCGGAAGCATCCGCGATGGCTGAACCCGTCATGCCCGAAAAGATCAGGGACAGGAGGACGTTCACGTGAGCGGTGCCGCCTTTCAGCTTGCCCAGAAGTCCGTTGCAGAAATCGAAGATCCTGTCGGTGACTTCGCCCTCATTGAGGACGTTCGCCATGAAAATGAAAAGCGGCGCCGCCAGCATCGTATAGTTCGAAAACATATTGCCGGTAATGACCGTGAAAACCTGTCCCATCTGTGCAGGCGCAGCCATGATGAAATAAATGATGGACGCCGCCAGCATTGAAAAAGAAATCGGCATGCGGATGATGAAGCAGATTGCCAGTGAAACGAATAAAATCAGTACGGCCCAGTTCATTCCTGCTTACCTCCTTCTTTATTTTCTGTCTGAACGTCGGACGCTTTCCCCTGTTTCTCCATCTCAAGCACAGCCGCTTTCGCTTTGTCCGAAAGCTCGATGCTCTCGTCCGTCGTACTGTCGAGGGCGCTCTTGATCAGGTTTTCCTGGAAGGATGTCACTTTGCCTTTGTTCAGTTCATATTCTTTTTTTGCTTTGAAGACATTGATGATGGAACGCACGATGACTTCCGCCAGCATATAGATGAATGGCGCAAAAACAACAGCGTGAGGCATCTGGAGGACGCCCGTCACGTTTTTCTTTTTCATCATCGACTGGATGCAGGGAACGAATGCGACAGACAGAAGAACTGCCAGAAGAATGTTGTAAACGACCTTGCAGATATACTGTCCCTTGGGCTGGAGGCTGTCGTACACCAGGCTGAAGACTACGTGCTCATCATTTTCCATGGCCTTCCCGACGCCGAAGAACATTGTCCACATATACCCGAGTACGGAAATCTCATAGCTCCAGGCAACCGGTACTCGAAAGATATAGCGGGAGATGATAGAGACCATGAAAGTAATGAAGATAATGGTGAAGCAGACGGAAGTAACGCCTACTCCCAGGAAGTTCATGATCCATTTTCCGGTCTTTCTTCCCTTGGATACGGGTGCTTCGTTATTGGTTTCCACTTATAAACCCTCCTCAATAACTGTCTGACGGGATGCAGGCCGACCGGAGCCTGCCCGCATCCCATCGGATCTTCACAAAAACTGTCTGCTGCCTGATTCTGCTTTATTTCGCAGCAGCCTGGATTTCGTTGTAAAGATCCATATCCCACTGTGCTGTCTGTTCCGGATGGTTGGTGTAATAAGCCTGAACGTTTTTCTTGAACTCTTCTTTATCCGGTTTCGTAACCGTGATTCCGTTGTCTGTCAGGGTCTGGATGTCTTTTGCTTCCTCAGCGATACGGGCATCGTCGTTGACGCCGCGGGCATATTCCATGGCATCCGTGACTGCCTGCTGCTGAGCTGCCGTCATGCCGTTCCAGGTATCTTTGTTGATGCAGGGCATAATGGAGTCGATGACATGATCCGTCATGGCGATGTACTTGGTGACTTCGTAGAATTTAGCACTGACATCTGTCGGAAGCGGGTTCTCCTGGCCGTCAACTGCACCGGTCTGAAGTGCGGTGTAAAGTTCGGAGAAGGAAATCGGGGTCGGGTTGGCTCCGAGTGCCTCGCCCAGATGCAGCCATGTCTCGGAGTTCGGCATTCTGAGAAGAAGTCCGCTCATATCTGCATAGCTGTTGATGGCCTTTGTACGGGTATTGACTTCGCGTGCGCCCAGATAGAAGCTGGAAAGCGGTACGCAGTTCGTCGCATCCTGAATCTTCTTGCGGATCTCATTCTTGCCGATGTCGCCGTTCAGGACGGATGTCATGTGATCATAGCTGCTCCAGAAATATCCGGAAGCAATCATGGAGCACCATTCCAGACCGGACTGGGTTGCCAGTGTCGGGAAGGAAAGATAAGCAATATCCGCATCGCCGTTCAGCAGAGCATCCAGTTCGTTGTCTGCCGTAAATAAAGTGCCGTCTGAGTAGACTTTGCAGGTGACGGATCCGCCGGAAAGTTCCTTGACCTTATCCGCGAAAGCCGACATAGCTGTCGTATGGGAATCGCCTGTTACGGAAACCGATGTGAAGATCAGTTCCACTGCCGGATCCTTGGAAGCATCGCCGGCTGCCGTGGAAGCTGCTGTCGAGGCTGCCGTCGAAGCTGCTGTCGAAGCCGCTTTCGAAGCTGCCACAGAGGCTGCCGTCGAAGCTGCTGTCGAGGCCGCTGTAGAAGCTGCCTTGGAAGCTGCTGTCGATGTCGCCGTGGAAGCTGCTGAACTGCCGCAGCCCAGAACCGATGCTGCTACCATCGCTGCACAAAGAACTGATGCTAAAATTCTCTTTCTCATTTTTTTCCCTCCGTTTGATTTGCTTCATGATTAAAAATCTGAATCTATTTTCAATGCCCTGCCGGCATCAAAAAACAATTCTGTCCGGGTCGGATTCCCTTACATCTCAGCGAAAAAGGATTCCCGGAAATGCTGTGTGATATCATGGAACTCTTCAATTTCGAGCTTTCTGCTTCCGGTCAGCAGCGCGTCATCCTGTTTTCTCGACTTCGTCGTAATCGGCACGCCTTCCAGCTGCATGTGGTATTTCGCATTGCACGGATAAACCTGGCACTCGATCATCGAAGCCGCCCCGAGGAAGTCCATCATAACCTTCGCCCTTTCCGGTTCCTTCTGCCAGTTTTTCACCAGCCAGGCATAGAGATCTGCATGGAAATTCGCCATGACGCCCGAATATCCCGCCACTCCGTAGGACAGGCTTTCCAGAAGCGTCGCCGCATTGGCATTGAAGATCTTCAGGTCGCTTCCTTTCACGGCTTCGCATTTTGCCTTCAGCTGCGGAAGATCGCAGCAGGTATCCTTGAGGAAGGAGAACTTGCCGGTATCCGCGCACCATTTCAGAAGTTCCGGACTCAAAAGCCTCTTGTACGGATAAGGACATTCATAGACGCCGAAGCTTTCCGCATCGATATGGTCAAGCAGATACTCGATTCTCTTTTTCGCAGCATCTTCGCTTTCATTGACCTTTGCAAACTGGTTGGAAATGAAAACATAGGACTGGACGCCCGCATCGATGACCGCCTGCGCCTCCCGCACCTGATCCTCCGGATCTTCGGCTACGTGCCCCGAGGCTACGACTCCGATGTGCTTCGGCGTATTCTCAATCACGAATTTGGCAAGTTCAAAACGTTCCCTGGCATTCAGCTGAAACATCTCGCTTGACTGACAGACGGCGAAGATGCCCGTCACGCCCATTTTATCGTACCATTCGATAATCTTCAGAACTCCGTCATAATCAATCTTGTTGTCTTCCGTAAACGGAGTGATCATAACCGGCCATACACCGCCCGCAATCTTCATTGCCTGTCCCTCCTGCTGCCGATGCAGTCATGCTGCATTGATTCATCTACAAGCAGTGTAAGTCATTCCGAAACATTTCGCTTTCAATTTTATACGCAATACGATTTTATACTTTTTTAAGAAAATGCTTCCTTTTTCTATAAATGTATGGAATAATACTATACAGAAATGAAGTATCTGTTTTGGTACAATTGACGAATTTTCCCGGAACACTTTCTATTCTATTTGTTCTCTTCTGAGGAGCGCCATGGAGAAGCTTGAAATATTTGATGATTACAACTGGACGAAAGAAAAAAAGGTCATCACGAAAGACAAGCATCATGTCACGGGACTGGGAAATTTCTCTTACTGGAATTACAACTCTTCAACCGTACCCTCACCGATGCATTTTCATTCCGACATCATGGAACTGCACTGCATGATCAAGGGCATCCGTCTGACGCAGATTGAAAAAAACGGAGAGATCCTGAAATACATCACGACCGGCAACCAGATCTGCATCGTCTATCCCTACGAAATGCACAGCAACGGAACACAGCCTCAGATGCCCTGTGAATTCTATGCCTTCCAGGTCAACCTTTCCGATCCCGGGAATATGTTCGGACTGAATCACGAATACAGCTATGCCCTCTGCCGCCTTCTGACCGGCATGAAGGATCATCAGCTGGTCATGGGAGAATCGGGACTGTCGATGCTGCGCACGGCCTTCAATCTTTTCAGCGACCTCAATCCCGACACGATCCGGATCGGCGTGCAGTATCTGACTTCCTTCCTGTTCACGCTGCAGTACCTGACACCGCTTCAGAAGACAGAAGTCATGACCGTGGATTCCGGCATCCGCGACTCCATCCGCTACCTGAATGAAAATCTTCAGGCCAATCTGCGCCTTGAAGACCTGGCCCAGGTTTCCGGTTATTCACTGTCCCGCTTCAAGGTGAAATTCAAAAAAGAGATCGGCGTCACGCCGGCCGAATTCATTACGCTGCAGAAACTGGACGAGGCCAAGAAGCAGCTCCGGGAAACTGATAAAAATATAACCGAGATCGCATACGACCTCGGTTTCTCCTCAAGCAATTATTTCAGTTCCGTCTTCAAGAAAATTGAAGCCTGCACGCCTCAGTACTACCGGAAAAAAGTCGGCATCCCGGATTCGTGAATTACTGCCGGTTCATTTCCCGTCCTGCTGTTTTTTCTGTTCTTCCTGCTGCATGTCAACCAGTTCCTTGATGATCTTGTTCTGGTAATAATAAACCAGGACTACCACTCCGAGAACAGCCGCCAGAAGAATAAACAGGAAATACGGCGGAAGGATGCTGTTGAACAGAAACGCCAGAAGCACAAGGATATCCAGAAAAAGAAGTCCCGCTCCGGTTATGCGGCACATCCGCTGGCCTTTCTTTTTTTCTTCCTCATTGCGGAAGGTCGTAAACTTCCGGACAAGGATCACGCCGCCCTTTCCCATCAGAAGCGGAATGGAAAGCCCCGTGAGAAGCGCAATGATGATGACTGCCGCGATGATTTCCTTAATCGACATTTCTTTCCTCCGTTCCGTACAGGTCTTTTGCCGGAAGAATCCTCTTCGGATCCGCGGGATGCTCTCCCAGCATTTTTTCCATCCATACCATATCATACCATGTCCCGAATTTGTACCCGCATTTTGTAAAATGCGCAGCATTCCGGTAGCCCATATGCTCATGAAAGCCGACGCTGTCATTTGTAAGATGAGGATCTGGTGCCGCCGTATAGGAAATGCAGGCACAGACATTCAGGATTCCCTGGCGGCGGAGAATCTCCTCCAGCCTTTCCAGAAGAGCCCGGCCGATGCCCGATTCTCTCAGATCCTTTTTCACGTAAATGCTGGTCTCGACGGCATAGTCGTATGCCTCCCGTTCCTTGAAAGGTCCCGCGTAGGCATAGCCGGCGATCCTGCCGGAAAGCTCCGCCGCCAGGTACGGATACATTTCCTTCGTATGCCGGATCCGTTTGCGGAATTCGGATACGGAAGGAACCTCGATCTCAAAGGTGATTGCCGTGTCACGCACATACGGAGCGTAAATATCCAGCAGTGCCTGCGCGTCCGTTTCCTCTGCTTCCCTGATGATCAGTCCTGAATCCGTTTTCATTTTCAGCCGCCTTTCTGTACCGACAGACTCATCATACAGGAAAATGTTTTAAATGGACACAGAAAACTGAAAAAAAGCTGGATACAAAGCCATTTTCCGGAGGACTTTTATTCTTTTTATGGAAAATTACGTCAACCCTTGCAATTATTACAGTTCTGTGACATAATATTTCATAATTATTATTGTTAACATAAACCCGGTATGAGGGAGTCAGGTAAAAAACTTTATGAAGAAACGTATTTTTTGCTTTATGCTCGGACTTACGCTCGCCTTCTCTTCCGTCAGCGTCATGGCTGACCAGGAAAGCGATCTTCAGGCTCAGAAAGAACAGAACAGCAATGCTCTTGACAGCACGAATTCCGCACTGAACGATGCGGAAAGCGCTCAGAGCAGCCTTCAGCAGGAAGTCTCCGATCTGGACAGCCAGCTTGTATCCCTGATGTCCAGTATCGATGTTGTCAATGCAGATATCCAGTCGACGCAGAGTCAGATCGACCAGAAGACGTCGGATCTGTCGGATGCGGAAGCGACGCGCGACCAGCAGTATGCCGATATGGAAACGCGCATCCAGTATATGTATGAAAACGGCGGCGGCATGACCTGGTTCTCCTATATTCTGCAGGCGCAGGATATCAGCGATCTTCTGAACCGGGTGGAATATTCTTCCCAGATGAATCAGTACGACCGCAGCCAGCTCTCCGAATATGAGCAGAACATCCAGAGTATTTCCGATATGAAAGATGCTCTGGAAGTCAATAAATCAGAACTCGTGGAAGAACAGAACAGTCTTCAGGATCAGCAGGATGCTCTTAATACTGCCCTCGAAGAAAAGAAGGCACAGTCCGCCGATTACGACACAGACATTGCTTCTCTCCGTGAACAGGCAGATGCCCTCAATGCAAAGATTGCCGAGCAGAATGAACAGCTGAAGCAGATCCAGGCAGAAAAGCAGGCAGCAGCGGAAGCAGCAGCCAAAGCGGCGGCAGAAGCCGCAGCATCTCAGGCGGCTGCACAGGCAGCAGCAGATTCCGAAGCAGCCCAGACAGCGGCAAAAGAAGCGGCAGATGCCGCAGCTTCAAAAGCATCTGCAGAAGCAGCCTCTCAGGCAGCAGCTTCCCAGGAAGCTTCACAGGCGGCAGCATCCGATACGCAGCCTTCCGCTTCCGAAGGATCCTCTTCTGCTTCCTCTTCTTCCGGTTCAAACATCGGCCAGCAGATTGCTGACTACGCCTGCCAGTTCGTCGGCAATCCTTATGTCGTAGCCGGTGAAAGCCTGACCGAAGGTGCCGACTGCGCCGGATTCGTCAAAGCCGTCTATGCGCATTTCGGCGTCTATTTTATCCGCAATCTTGAAATCATCGGACAGCTCGGCCATTCCGTTCCTCTTTCGGAAGCAAAGCCCGGCGACATCCTGATGTATTCCGGCCATACAGCCATCTACATCGGAAATGATTCCCTTGTCAACGCAAGTTCTCCGGCTCTGGGAATCATGATCCGTTCTCCTGTCACATATCGTACCCTGATCGATGTCCGGAGAGTCTTCGATTATTGATGCGGAAATAAACAGTGTCATGGCTTCAGAGCAGCCACTCTGACCAGGAAACAGCGAAACCGTCTGCTGCCTCATCCTGCACATATGCGTAGAATTTCTCTGCCATGTCCGCTTTTTCATTGTAATACGGCGTTTTCCATCCTGCCTGTCCGTCTGCCGGCCGGTATCCGAGATAATTGCCGCCGAGCAGGCATTGGCGGTATTCAATGTCCTTCAGTGAAACATCCGGATTGCATATCATGTCATACATTGCCATAAATTCCACGGTTCTTCCGACTCCTCCCGCACAGTGGAAATGAAGCCAGCTGTCCCGGGGCAGTTCTTTAACGAATTCGATAAAGGCATCGATGCATTCCGGTTCCGGCCAAGCATGGTCGGTTGCCGTGATTCTGAAATACTGCAGCCCTTCGTTTTTCACCGCCTCTTCTTCTGTCAGTGCCTGCACCGTTTCAATGGTTCTTTTCTCATCCGCATTTTTCTCTCCGTCAAGAGTACAGATTTCCGTCTGTTTTCCGACGGTATCCTGCAGGCGTTCCTTCTCATCCGCCAGGACTTCCTCCCGGGTCATTCCAAGATTGCTCCAGTCGTTCTTTCCGTACCAGCTCACGGCAGTTCCGTTAAGGAAGCCATGCGATTCCTGCCGGAGATCGACTATATAAACCGGTCCGTCCGACTGCTTTTTTATTTCCGCGGCAAGCAGACGAAGGCCGTCCAGCGAAAACTGCGCGCTTCCGGACATACGGCATTGTTCCATACCCTGCCGTGACGGAACATAATTCGCGTCCATCTTGTATTTATCTTTTGCTTTTCCAAACACTGACTGCATTGTGCGAAAGCCTTCGGGAAGTTCAGCTGCATCTGAATCGATGATCCATTCCGTGCCGTCATATTCCGCTGTACTGCCTTTTGCAATTTCCTGCTCCAGCAGCGTCATCGTTTTCTGTGACGCCGCTTTTGTACTCCCGCACGCGGACAGAAGACATGCCGGAACCAGAAGTCCTGCAATCAGGAACCTCCGGATTTTCTTTGCCGTACGCTTCCGGTACACCTTATCCCTCTGCACAGATCTTCCTCCTCTTTCTCATCGCATAAAATTTTTATCATGATGACATACCGCATACAACAAATCTGTTACAAAGAGAATCGTGCATGACCTGCGGGGTTCCTGAAAAAGAGTCCTGCCGTTAAATTTCAGATGACGCAGAGACTCTTTTAACTTGCAAAGGACAGCCATATAGGGCACAATGTGTCAGAGAGACATTCTGATAAGCATCTGATGCATCATCAACAGCGGAGGCAGGGACATCCGATATGAAAAGTACACAGAGCGAGGGAAATGAAGATTTCAGCATCTCTGAAATATCCGATGAAATCTTTGCAAAAATGCAGGGGAAATCATACAAGGAGAATTGTACGGTTCCAAGAGAGGATCTTCGGTATCTTCATGTGCTCCATGTCGGATTTGACGGTGAGACGCACGAAGGCGAATTGGTCTGCAGCAAAATGATTGCTGAAGACCTCCTGGAGATATTCAAAGAATTATATGAGTCCGGGTACCAGATTGAGAAAATCCGTTTGATCGATGAATATGACGCGGACGATGAAACCGCCATGCGCGACAACGACTCTTCCTGTTTTAATTTCAGGTTCATTTCGCACACGGAAAAAGTATCGAAGCACGGATCCGGCCTGGCAGTCGATATTAACCCGCTGTACAATCCTTATATCAAAGAGGTCGATGGGAAAACCATCGTGGAACCGGCTACCTCTGATGAATACACCGACCGCAGCAAAGACTTTCCGCATAAAATCGATGAAAGCGATCCGGCATATCAGCTTTTTACGGAACACGGTTTTAAATGGGGCGGGTCCTGGTCTGACAGCAAGGATTACCAGCATTTTGAAAAGTGAATCGATTATCGCTGCAGATATTTCAGTATCCGGGTTGTTGCCAATTCATTTTTACTCATTGATAGCAGCTCATCAAGGCTGATCCACTTATAAGCCACCGTTTCCCCATATTGCAATTTAATATCGGTTTTCCTGATATTGGTTATGCAGATATATTCGTAATAAATCGTCTGATGATCCGTATTGACTTCAAAGCCAAGCTGTTCCAAATCATCTGACAAAACTCCGGTTTCTTCATGCAATTCTCTGCCGGCACATTCTGCAGGACTTTCTCCCTGCAATGCTGAGCCGCCGGCCGAAGCTTCCCACATTCCGCCAAGGTGTTTTCCGGGATCGCGCTGCATGATCAGATAGCTGCCGTCAATATGTTTCACTACAATGCCGCATACCAGGTGAAAAACTCCATCAGGAATTCGTTCTCCGCGGATAAGCGGTGACATGTGCAGTTTATTCATGTGCTCATCATATGCATCCCATAATTCCATAACGCACCTCTCACAAATGAATGTATGAGTGAAGGTCGCAAAATACTGAAAACCGAAATAACAATTTCCCATTTTAAGATAAATTCATTTTTGGGAAACGGCCTTTTCGCTTTCTCTTAGCCAATTTGCCACATCGACTATTTTTATCCCTTCATATTGATAATCCTCATGTCTGGTTCTGGCAATCAGAATCTTAGGATAGGCATCCTTAATCTGTAAAAGAGGAGTTATCTCTCTTTTAAAAGTACTTTCACCGGAAATATCATCTGATACCTGAACATAAAATTTCTCATCATGCTTCATTGCAACAAAATCAATTTCTTTTTTATAAAGAACACCGGTATAGATTTCATATCCTCTGCGCATTAGTTCAATGGCAACTATATTCTCAATCATTCTGCCATAGTCCATATTTCTTGTTCCCAACTTTGCATAACGAAATGCATGGTCACTCAGATAATACTTATCGCTTGAGGCAAGATATTTTTTTCCGCGAATGTCATATCTTCTGACTTTATAAAAGGCAAAAGCATTACATAAATATTCCAAGTATTTTCCAACCGTTTTATGATTGATCCTGTCATTGTTTTTCGTCATCGTATCTGCAATCTGGCGCATAGAGGACAGATTTGCAACATTGTCCATCAGGAAATCTGAAATACGATCCATCAATACAGTATTTCTGATTTTGTACTTTTGTCTGATATCACGAACAATCAGCGTATCAAATACATCTTTGATATAGTGATATCGTTCTTCTTGATCACGATATACATAAGAACCGGACAAGCCGCCATCTTTTATATATTGGTCGAATGCTTTGTCCATATCTTCAGGCTGATAATATTCCACATACTCTTCAAAGGAAAACGGGAATATCTCTATCTCATAAGTTCTTCCGGTAAACAGAGTTGCAAGGTCGCTGCTTAATAAAAATGCATTAGAGCCTGTAACGTAAATATCATATTTTTCAGAAGTATGCAGACTGTTTATCGTAAGTTCAAACTGCGGGCACATCTGTACTTCATCCACAAAGAGATAATTACTCTTTCCCCGCTGATAGTGTTCCTCCACATATTTATTAAAGGCGTGGTATTCTTTTAAACCTTCAAATTGCAGGCTGGTATAGTCAATATAGATAATATTTGCATCTTTATCTGTTTTTTCAAGCCAGTCAATATAGCTTTCCATCAACCTTGACTTACCGCTGCGCCTGACGCCTGTAATTACCTTAATATCCGGAGTTCCTTTCAGACGTTTCAGTTTCTCAAGATAAGTGCTTCGTTCTATTATCTTCATTCATGCTACCCCTCCTTTCCAATCTATTATATCTGTCCTATTTCCCAATATCAATATTATTTCATTTTTGGGAAATATAGCAGATTGCCAGAGATCTGATAGCAATATCATTGCCCGTCGCACCGCAAACCCTGAAATTTACCGCGTAAGTCTGCTGATTCCTTCTTCAATAAGGGTAAATACCCTTGCTACAGCGAACCCGTCAGCAATCGCATGGTTCAGCCTTACAGAGACCGGCATCTTTATGATACCGTTTTCATCCTCATATCTTTCCCAATTGACAATAGGATTGAAATACAGATATCCATCCGGCAGTTCAACGCTAAGCGAATCGTATGAAATCCAGGGAATACACGAAGCATCAAACCAATTAGGATGATTAACCATGTCTAATCCGTACTCGCGCGTCTGCTTGGCTTTTTCAAGGTCAGCAAGTGCATTTTTATAGAACACATGATAATCTTCATTGTACTCCGTATAAGCAATGGTAATCGCGGCAGCCCTTGCATTGCAAAAATACCGGTATTAGAATACAAGTGAATTCTAGGAAAAGGGTTACGCAGGCTGATGGCAGAAGGCATAAGACATGCTTTAGTCCAATGAGAATTTAAAACTGTGGGGTAAACCATATGAGGGAAGAAGGCGCTAAAAAACTGTTGGCTATGCTTTTTACAGGAATGCTGGTTATCGGACTCGTGGCCTGCGGCAATAAAAATAACGCGGACAGTACTTCGTCCGATG
This sequence comes from Lachnospiraceae bacterium, assembly GCA_022647575.1. Lineage (GTDB taxonomy): Bacteria > Bacillota > Clostridia > Lachnospirales > Lachnospiraceae > Chordicoccus. Next base: position 183,482 of record JALCKY010000004.1, read on the forward strand.
CAGTTTCATCAGCTGAAGCCTTGACATCCGATATGGCACCATCAGCTGCGGCAGAGACGTCCGATGTGACATCATCGACTGAGGCAAAGACAGCCGATACATCGTCATCCTCTGAGACACAGACAGCCGATGCGGCATCGTCAGCAGCGAAGTCAGAAATATCCGGTACGGAAGTAACTCAGAGTGGAGAAAATAAAGATTTCTTCATCTCTGAAATATCCGATGAGCTCTTTGAAAAAATGCAGGGAAAATCATACAAAGAGGATTGTACTGTCCCAAGAGAAGATCTTCGCTATCTTCATGTACTCCATGTCGGATTTGACGGTGAGACACACGAAGGCGAATTGGTCTGCAACAAATTTATTGCAGAAGACCTTCTGGAAATATTTCAGGAGTTATATAAGTCCGGTTATCAGATTGAGAAGATCCGTTTGATCGATGAGTATGATGCAGACGACGAAACCGCCATGCGCGACAACGACTCTTCCTGTTTCAATTTCAGGTTCATTTCCCATACGAAAAGAGTGTCAAAGCATGGGGCCGGACTGGCTGTTGATATTAACACGCTTTACAATCCTTACATCAAGGAAGTCGATGGGGAAACCATACTGGAACCGGCAACGGCAGGTGAGTATGTCGACCACAGCAGAGACTTTCCGCATAAAATCAATGAAAACGATCTGGCATATCAGCTTTTTACGGAACACGGTTTTGAATGGGGCGGGTCCTGGACGGACAGAAAAGACTACCAGCATTTTGAGATCCCCAATGACGTAATCGAGGAGAACAATCTGAATTACGGAGCCTGAACCAGCAAAACACTGAAGCAGCGGTTTTCAGGTTTATTTTCCATCGACTCCTGACAGCAATACTACCGTCTCAACATGGCTTGGTTGCTCCAGATTGATGTCTGGATGTTGCAAATATGTTCCGGCTTATACTTGGGAATTTATCCATAAACTCGGCGAAGCGCTCCATTTTAAGCTCTGCCGTCCTGTCCATCTCCGGCATATATATATCGACACCGTCCTTCATAAATGTTGTCATCAGCGTCCCCTCCGAAATGCAGAGTAAGTATCTCTCCTTCTACCTTCCTAAGCGCTTCTGAAGAACGATTTTCCGGTCGCTTTAAAAATATTTTCAATACATATCCAGAGCTGCTTTCACAAACTTTTTATATTCGTCGATGCACTTATCAGGGCTCTCAATTTTTATATTTTTCCCGAACTGTGCAAGCCACTGATAGAATCCTTCTCCTTCCGCTACATCTATGTTTACAGAAAACCGTTCATCCGGTTCATCCCTGAACATAATATCCCGGCCAAACTTCTTAATAACTTCTCTTTTCAGATGATTGATTCCACTTAACTTTATACTAACTGTCTTGCCGCTCCACAGATTAACACTCTCTTTTATATAATTACCGAACGTCCTCCCATGTCTTCCGATCTCCTTGAACTCCTGTACTTCAGACATTGGATGTGCCTTTTGATCGGTCATTTCAAGATTAGTCATCATTTCTATCCGGTAATGGCTCGTATTATCGTAGCCATTCGTATTGGCGACGACAAAATATTCATGACTCCAGACCCCAAGATAATATGGCGTTACCTGGTAAAATTTCCCGTTTTTCCTTGCACAACGCTTATTTCCATGAGCATCTTCCAAGTATTGGAAATGTATCTGTTTTTGATCGGCTATGGCCCTCATTACTTTGTCAAACTTTATAGCAAAGCCGTTATCGCGGAGTTTTAGTGAATCCTCTATGACAAGACTGGAATCAATGATCCTTTCGCCTTCTTTTGTTGCCATTCCTTTGATTTTCTTTACCAGCTCCCTGGTATCCTTCATGGTCAGAAACTGGGCGCTTGCAACAGCGTCAACCAACATTTTCAGCTGATAATCCTCAAATGCCTGATTGATCATGTACCAGCCATCATTTCGATTTTCAGCCATAATGATCTCATATCCGGCATCCTGAAGAGCATGTATATCCCGGCCTATTGCTTTGCGCTCTGCTGATATCCCGTACTTGCCAAGTTCCTGAATGATCTCCGTAGAATTGATTGGATGACGCTCATCGGTTTTACGCATAATATCCAAGAGGTATATGATCTTCAGCTTATTCTTCTCTTTTCCTATAAGTTCCTCGCTCATATGACTGCCCCATCTTTGTATTTATAGGTCATAAGAAAGTATGTAATGCCTGCGCTTCTTTTATTCATCATCTCTACAATACGCTTATCCGCCATTAATGGATGCACATTTCCCTCATCTGAGAACATTACCATATTAATTTTGTCTATCTCATTGTTTTTCAATTCTTCATATCCACGGAACGATTTGTTCTTTCCGGGTTTTTTATTAAAAAGGCCATTTCGACAATACACATCATAACAATAATGCCCATAAAACCATGCTTCTGTAATTTCACCGATCATCTTGTTAAGCGTTTTCAGTTCAACCACCGTCATTACAGACTCATCATTAATACTGGATAAATTCCAGAAGTCCATGGCTCCTTTATTCCCAGCAAATACAGTATGTGAAGTATGCACTTCCTTGTAAAACAATCCGCAGGGAAGCTGCCTGTGAATCTTACCCGTAATTCCTGGTATTTGCCTCTCTGCAATCTCAAAAAACTTCTGTGGCTCTTTTTCAAAAAACAATTCTACCCTATGTTCAGGATCTCCATCGTCTTCTGCCTTTCCTTCCGCTGAAGGATAATTATTAAAAAAGCTTCCATTTTGTAAAAACCCCTCAAATTCCTTCACAGCTCTTTTTAGATCTTCAGATAATTCAAACCAATCTTCATCCAATCCAAATTGTTTATAAAATGTGAGAACCCTATATAGAAATCTTCCATAATGTCCAATTGCAAAATTTCCATTTTTCATAAATACGTTGTCCCAATCAGGTATCTCACCGTTCACATCAAGCAGAATCTTTGTGTTTCCCGGGACATAACAATGACATGCTAATGCCCACCCCTCAAACGCTGCATCGTCGTTCTGCATATTACTATAGTTATTTTTACCTTTTACCGCTGCAGCTCTTGCGGACAACCTGATCTGGATATTAGCTCCATCGTCTTTCGTGTCAAAGCATATACCCGAAGGAAGCTCAGTATAATTTACTGCCGCTGAGAAGGCATCGATTAACCACTGATTTGAATTCGTCTGATTTTTCATCTGATTTTTATCCTCTTCTTTAAGTCATCTGAAATACCCAAATTCATAAATCCCTTTGGATTCTCAGTATGTATTGGCACTATTGCCTCTTTCGGATTAATCGTAGTAATAACCTCAGCAATTGTCTCTGGATCTGCATGTCCACTGGTATGAAGATGTTCAATATCAAATTCCCATTTTTCCGCCTGCCTGACAACTGCTATAAGTTCTGGCTTCGCATACTCTTCGTTCTCATCAAGATACCCGTCCCACATGGAGTAAATGAGAACAGGCTTAGGATTACAGTCCTTAAATTTTTCCATAATTTCTCTGTAATACTCGCTGCTACCGATCATCATTACGAAACCTTCCTTCAGCATATACTCATACTGAGTCATGTTGAATAGCGGATCAGTCTTTCTTCTAAGCTTTTTATCGAGTGATATTATGTATGATCTATGGAACTGAAACCTCCAGTCTCTCTCGTCCTCTCCGACTAACTCAGTGAAAAGCTGAAGCTGCTTTTTTACATAAGAATTACAGTAGAGAGCTTTCTTTTTATCTGTACTTTGATATGCAGCCCAATAAAATGAAGCTATACTTTCAAGATTGGTTGATGAGCAGATAAGAAAGGAATAAGGATGATTTCTAAGAATATCGGTAGCGGTTTTCTGCATTTCTTCTTCAGAAAGAACCTTTTGATTTTGTCTGGACATCATCGTTCCTTCTGTAAAAAGAACATCTACAGGCTTATCAGTAAGATGTTTTTTTATATCCTCTGTGAGATTTTTCCCCAGTCGACCATGTGACCTATAATCACCCGTGTGCACATAGGTCTTTCCGTCAGCCTCAAACCTGAGCATATATGCATCAAATGCAGAATGATCCACCCTTAGCGCCTTAAATCTAATGTCTTTATAATAATCCTCTTCTCTGTTTTTATAGAATCTTACATTCTTACCTGACAGCAGCGTTTTTTCTCTTTCCAAGATCTTACGCTCTTCATCTGATAGCGATTCTATATTGAGCAGAGTATCCCTGATATTTTCCATCAGCAACTGCCCGACTCTCCCGATAAAAATATCCACACCGTCCGGAATATGTGACAAAAGTCCTATGTGGTCGCCATGGATATGTGTGAAGAATACCGCATCCGGCCTGGTGTCAGCAGCCTGCATCATGGCAATCATCTGATCATCAGATGATTGCTCCTCATCAACGGAGAGTTCCATACCAAAATCCACCCAGATCTTTGTGTCGGCATCAGTAGTGATCTGTACTATTGCACCGCCAATCTGGTCCGCTCCTCTTAAAATCTGAAAACCCATATTTTCATTCCTTCCGATGCATTTGGGGTATTTTGATAGCACTACGAGATGGTGCGAAAAAATTTCAACCATATCAGCGTCATTATAGCATTTATAACTGCACGGTGCATCGTTTTATCCAAAATAATGCCAACTCAATTGAAAACATAAGCTTCTCTTATTTCTCTGATATCACATTCTGTAATAGTAACCTTTGTGCACAGAGCATCAGTCGTTGCATCAAGAAAAGCGCGGTGCTCAGCCAGCATTTTTCTAGCTTTCGCGTAGCTGATATCCAGCAAAGCCGACATTTGCATATTCCTGCGTTCCTTGACCATAGATCCTTCACAACTGTCCTGGATCCATTTATCAAACCCGTAAGAGCAATAATTATCAACCATCCTTTCTGCAACATCAAAAGCAACATGAAGATCGCTATTTGCCCCAGGATCAGATGTTCCGTAAACAATCTCGGTAGCAGCCTTACCTCCAAGCACTCTTAATAATTTCTTCTCATATTCTTCAAAAAAAAACTCTACGCCTTCTCCCTGATAATTATGAACAAAACCAAGTGTTCCTCTGCTCTCCGAATCAGATCGGATGGATGCAATAGTTGTACTCCCCGGTCTTAGAAGTTCGCCTATTACAAGATGTCCTGCTTCATGGCATGCCACCCTTCTGCAAGCATCGGGTGTTTCAGGAAGATTGCCCTCAGCTGAACTGAATATTTCATTGAGAGCACTTTCAATAATATCTTCCTCCGCAATTTCTTGGTGGTTAGCAAAAGCAGCAATAATCCCTGCTTCGTTTATTATATTTTCGAGAGCCGCGCAGGACCTTCCATTGAGCATTCTTGACATCCAACCCGGATCAACATCTTCAGAAACGTGCTTATCCCTCAGGTAATAGTGTATGATTTCTTCTGCTTCATGCCCTGTAGGAAATTCAAATTTTAACTGTTTTCCAAGTCTTCCATCTCTTAGTAATGAGTCCGGCAAAACATTCAGAGTATTTGCCGTTGCTATTACAAATACTTCCTCTTCACCAATGTTATCCATACATGCCTGAACGGCAGCGAATTCTTCAGCATGTTCATCATCCCGTTCTGTATACTTGTCGATATCATCCAGCAAGACTATTGAGGGAGCATTATTTTTTGCTTCTTCAAACACATCAACCATTTTGTCAATAAAGTCTCCATCTGCCTTCGTTTTACGACACACATAGCTTTTTCTTCCTGAAAGCTTTATAAAGCAATCAGCCATCGTTGTTTTTCCAGTCCCCGGTTTTCCATAAAGCAAGACACCCTTAGGACTATGAACTCCAAGGCGTTTGTATTTTTCTGTATTTTTCAGAATATCTGCCAGTCTTGTAAGTTCCTTCTTGATTCCGGAATAACCGATTACAGCATCAAAATCATCTTTCATATCCTGCCTCCATAAAATTCGGATAAACTATTGTTTCTCTGTCTTTATATGGATGTCACGCGGCAAATTATAGTTCCTACCTACTGCAGTTTTGCCGCAAACTAAATTCGTATATTTATTTTTATATCTACTACAGCGTGCCGTGTATGACTGCATGCTTTTTTCGTTGCTGATATTGACCATTCTCATTGATTTCTGTATATTCTTTTCGTAGCAATAAAAAAAGAGAAAGAACAGCCCCGACCAAAGTTCGTTCCTTCTCTCAACAAAGTCGCTGTGCCAAGTCCGGGATCAAGTCCCACTAGTATAAATGTTTTTAAATAAATGGACTATATGGTCATTCCATGGTATAATATTCATATCAGATGAAAGGGAGTATTACACTATGGGAAAAAATGCATCCGTTATTAAACTAAGCAACGATGATCGTATATATCTTGAAACTCAAATACGTGCTAGAACCATACAGGCTCAGACAGTAAATCGAGCAAGAATTTTACTACTCAAAGCAGACGGGATATCAATTGATGATATCGCAGATAAAGTTGGAATGAACCGCAAAAGTGTCATGCTTTGTGTCAAAAAATATCATGATGGTGGTGTAGAAAATGCATTATTTGATGCGCCAGGTCGTGGCCGTAACGCTGAAATAACGGACGACGAAAAAACGTGGATTATAAATATCGCCTGCCAAAAGCCGTTCAATCTTGGTTATTCGGCAGAAGTATGGACGCGTGCTCTTCTCACAAAACACATCAATAAATTTGCAGAAGAAGCTGGTCACACACGGTTGTCAACAATCAGTCAGTCTAAAGTTCGCACAATACTTGAAGAGGCAGATATTAAGCCGAATAAGATAACTTATTATTGTGAAAAACGTGACCCTGAATTCGATCAGAAAATGCACAATGTTTTATTAGTATATAAACAATTGTCCTTACAGTTTGATGAAGCTGGTCAACTCATTCCGTATGAAGAAAACGAAGATGTTGTACATGTTCTTTCTTATGATGAAAAGCCAGGCATTCAAGCAATTGCCAATACGTCAGAAGACTTGCAACCAGATGAAACGCACAAGACCATTAGCCGCGATTATGAATACAAGCGTCTCGGTACTATTTCGTTGCTTGCTGGAATTGATTTACAAACAGGAGAAGCAATTCCGCTTGTAAGAGATAAGCACAGCAGCAAAGAGTATATCGAATTCCTTAAATTACTTGATGCAAGGTATCCAAAGTTTGATAAAATTCGTTTGGTGTTAGATAACTTGAGGGTACATTCTTCAGAAGAAACACGCAAATACTTGGCATCGAACCCAGATAGATTTGAATTTGTATTCACACCAAAGCATGGTTCGTGGCTTAATCTTGTTGAAGGCTTTTTTAGCAAACTCACACGCCAAATGCTCAAAGGCATACGTGTAAAAACTAAGGATGAACTTGTGGAACGTATATATAGATACTTCGATGAGGTAAACGAAGATCCAATTGTATATCACTGGAAGTACAAACTTGAAGAAGTTGATTCCAGTGAAAATGTGGTAGTTGATACGTTGCAAATCAAAAAGTCCATTTAATTACTGACGGTTATACTAGTAAGGCGTCATGCGCAACCACTGTTATGATAAGAAAAAACTCACTTTTTTGCAAGTTAATTCGTATAAAAATTTCATCAAAGTCCATTTTTAATGCATTCATGGATCAATTCATACCTCAACTTGAACCCTGTCCGGTCTGTGAAGCGAAGGGTACTTGCCATATCCATGACTACTACGGCAGAAATATCATCGACTTTCGCTATGGTCACCTGGTCAAGGATAACCTCTGCATCATGCGTGTATTCTGTGACAACTGCGAGCATGCACATGCTGTTCTGCCAGACATTATCATTCCTTATTCCAGCTATGGCCTGTTCTTCGTTCTTCGCGTCCTTGCTGAGTTCTTCGCCCATCTTCATACAGTTGAACAGATCTGTGAACGATATAATATATCTGAAAACCAGCTCCGCAAATGGATCTCTCTTTGGAAGCTGCATAAAGAGCAATGGCTTGGGCTTTTAAATGATTCTGAAACCTCTGACCTTGCCTTGCTGAAACGCCTATGTAGCAAGGATAAGTTCTCCTCATTTTCTCAGGAATTTACTCTCCATATGTCACATACATTTCTTCAGTCGCATCGGAATCCTATCTTAAAGAGACCTGCAAACGCACGATACCATCAGCACGCCTTTTCTCCTGATTACGATATCTGGTGACCACACGACTGATGAATGGTGCAATGCACTTTTCCCCCTTATCATGTAGAAAACACTTAAGGAGGGCTCTGTTTTATGAGTAAAGAAACCGAAACAACAAAAAATGATGCGCTGGTAGCTCAGTTCCGCTTCGCCATGATAGCTCCTGTGATTCAGGGGCTTTTTCCTGACGTCTCTGCAACGGCTTACTATAAGCGTGTAACCGAACATCCGCTGACTCTTCCTAATGGAACCGTCGTCCAATACAGTTACAAGACTCTTGAAAAATGGAAGTCTCTGTATCTTCGCGGTGGACTTGATGCACTGATACCAACAACCAGATCTGATAAAGGTATTTCGCGTGCCTTAAATGATGAGGCTATTAACGAAATCTATCGTGTCAAACAGGAACATCCTCGTATGAACGCAACTCAAATCCATGATTACCTGATTCGTGAATCATTTCTTTCTGCATCCGTCAGTGTTGACTCCGTCCAGCGATTCGTTAAGAACAATGATCTGAAATCTGCAAGAGATCCCAACCTTAGAGACCGTAAAGCCTATGAAGAAGACGAATTCGGTAAGATCTGGCAGGCTGATACCTGCTATCTTCCATACATTACAGAAGATGGCAAAACAAGACGCGTATACTGCATCATGATTATCGATGATCATTCCCGCCTCTTAGTTGGCGGTGAACTTTTCTACAACGATAATGCCTACAACTTTCAGAAAGTCCTAAAACAGGCCGTTTCCACCTACGGAATTCCAGATAAACTTTATGTCGATAACGGCTGTAGTTACAGTAATGAGCAGCTTTCCATGATCTGTGTATCTATGGCAATCCGTATACTTTTCCATCCCTTTTGCAGGACGGCAAAACGGTTGGTTCTACATCAGACACCCAGGAAGCATCCGAAAAATCATAGAAATTTTCCGTCGGATTATAGGCATCCAGAGCAGTCCCTCCCTGATGCAGAAAAATATCCGGGATATCCCCGGTCTGGAATTTCATCTGGCATACCGATTCAAAATTATCGGAATCAATTCCCTGAACGTCAATCGTATTCCCCGTTTTATCCTCATACAGTTTGATCATATTCTGGTAATATGGACGTTGAACATTGCCTGCATCTCCGTATAAAGTCAGTGTCACACCGCCTTCTGAAGCCGGGGATGACGTAGCTGCCGCCGTTGAAGTTTCTGCAGCAGCGGCAGATGTAGCCACTGATGCTGCCACAGATGTCTGGGCAGAAGCTGCTGCCGATGTGGCCGCTGCAGGCGTGTCTGTTGTATTGCCTGAGCCGCATCCCACAAGAAGGGATGCCGCCATAGCTGATGACAATATAATACCGATAACCTTGTTTTTCATACATACACCTCCGCGGGGGAAACTTTCGATTCCCCTTAATGCTTCCCGATAACTGCATTGATACCGATCTGAGGAAGTACCCGGCCGGGCAATTTCTTTCTCATAAGCTTACTATAGCGAATACCGAAGATGCATAGAATGAAACGGAGTCAGATAAAACATGGATTATTTTCACATCATTGCTTCTGGAACTGCGACGGGGAAAGTCCGGTGCTGTTTCGGAATACCCTGCTGAAATACAGTGCATCTTCGTAACCGACTGCAGATGCCACATCTTTCAACATCATTTCATGATCGTTCCGAAGAAGTTTCTTGGCAAGCGTAATACGACAGTCCGTCACATACTTACTTGGTGTCACCCCATAGGCATCTTTGAATACGGAACTGAGATACTTTACGTTATATCCAAAGACACGATCCAGTTCACCGAATGCAATATCTTCCGTAAAGTGCTGGTTCAGGTATTTCCTGAATTTTTCCGGAAGTTTTGCAATCTGTTCTTCTTCAATATCCCCGGATGCGCCGAATATATTCTTCTCTACATCATAGAAATCACTGACACTTTTAATCAGCTGTTCCTGCCGTTCACGGCGGATCAGTGTCTTAAGTCCTGTCACACAATCCGTCAGTTTTTCAATGCTGATCGGCTTAAGCAGATAATCATTAACACCCATGGAGACCGCTTTTCGGGCATAGTCAAATCGTTCATACCCGGTGATGAGAACAAAATGTGACCGTAAATTCTCTTTTCTGGCCTGTTCGATCATGTCGAGTCCGTCCATGACAGGCATTTTTACATCGGTGAAAACAATATCCGGATCATACAGAAGAATCTTTTCAAATGCTTCCTTTCCGTCCATAGCAGTTGCCACGACATGAAGGTCAGCATCGGTATCCTGAATCAATCTGCAGGTACTTCTGAGAATGACAGGTTCATCTTCCGCCACAACGACGGTAATTTCATCCATGGATCGGCCCTCCCACTGTTACAGTCACATAATCTTCTTCATTCCGGATATCCCAGTACATTGCATCCCCATACAGCATATAGAGACGTTCCAGCGTGCTTTCGAGCCCCAGCCGTTTCTGTTCATGTTCATTGTCTGAACGCATGCCGCTGGAGGCAAACCGGGTAACATTATCCTGCAGTTCCGTAATTACTTCTTCAGAAAATACATTTCCGCTGTCGCGCACTTCAAACAGCCATCTGCCGTCGATCCGGCGAGTTGATATTTGAAGGTTCCATACCGGCTTTACACCTTCAAATCCATGTTTAAAACAATTCTCGACCAACGGCTGCAGAATAAGTTTGGGGATCATCACGTCATCCAGTGAGGGATCCAGTTCCCACCGGACATTCAATCCGTTTTCATATCTCCATTTCATGATGGATATGTACTGCTGTATATTTTTGATTTCATTCCGGAATTCCACGAGTCTGTTTTCATAGCGGATAGAATATCGAAGTAATTCAGCCAGCGTCCCGCACATATTGTAAACTTTCATACTTCCGTCTTCTGCGCCGGTGGCACCGATAACCGCCAGCGTATTATAAAGAAAATGCGGATTAATCTGTGATTCCAGCATATCCAGATGAGCCTTGATGCTGTTTCTCTTGGCTTCTTCCAGAAAATAATCCTTCCTGCGTATTTCACGAACAAGATTTTCAATGGAAATGGTCAGCGATGTAACTTCATTTTCAGTTGCTGCCGATTCTTCTCCGTCGATCTGCTCTTCAGAAGAAATCCGCAGCAGCTTCTCTTTGAGCTCACGAAGAGGTTTAACAAGACTGCTTGTAAAGGCGTACAGAAAAAACACGATCAGGACAAGTGCGAGCACATAACTGACAATGATGATTATACGCATATTCATAAGCCGCTGATCAAGAGTATGTGCCGACAGGCGCATGACAAAAGTCATTCCCAGTTCATCCGAATCACTCGAAATCCATAAATTCCGGGATGAGCCATCTGATATCAGCGTTCCGAAATCCGTCTTGCCGCGTGCTGAATATTCGGCTTCTGCTTTCTGGAGATCCCGCTCTCTGTTTTCGTATACTGTTTTTCCTCTGTCAACGATAAAAATCCGGTAATCATCCATTCCTTCCAGCGTCGACAATCGGTCCAGCACGGAAACGTCCTGATCAATCTCTATTACTCCGTATGTCTGGTAATTATCACGGATCGGCCGGATCACGGAAAAAACCGAATGATCCGTATCTGTCCATATATCCATATGCGGCCCGGAAACATACTGATACTCTTTTCCTGCAGTTTCCATCAAAGCAGCACTGCTTTTTTCTGCTTCCTGCAGTGTGAATTTATGCTCACTGTACGGATACAGGTTCATAAACGTGCTGCTGTATTCTCCGCCGCTGCTCACATAATGGAGACTGGTGCTGACATCTTCACCGATGATTGATTCAAGAAACAGGGAATTCAGCTTCTGTCTTGCTTTAGTATTTTTAATAAAGTACTTGCCCTGTTCAGGCCGGACACTCGTAACAATTTCCATCATAACTGAGGAGGCATGCAGCCGCCTGACTATATCAGACATGGTTCCATACTGATCCTCGACCCGCGCTCTTACAACATCCAGCGACTGCTCGGCATTCGCAGTAAAGTTTTCCTGCATCAATCCGCTGCTGTAATGATAGAAAGCACCGCCGGAAATCAGCATGACACATATAATAATCAGCAGAACCATCAGGTAAAGTTTTATCTGAAATGACAGCTTCTTCAACATATCCTGTTTTATCCCATCTGTCTGGCCCGGAGGACACGCAGACGGCACCGTTTTGCGCTATCCTTTGACGGCGCCTGCAGTCATTCCGGAAATAATGTATTTCTGTGCAAAAATGTATACGGCGATGATCGGAATCGAAACCAGAACCATATCCGCACATACAAGATTCCAGTTTCTACTATATTGTCCGTAAAAATTATACACCGACAAAGGCAGCGTCCACTTTGAAGATGAATTCAGAAAGTACAGGGGATATTGAAAATCATTCCAGATCCACATGAATGTCAGGATGCCGGTAGTTGCCGTAACCGGCCGGAGCAGTGGGAAAATAATGCCGTAAAACAGCCGGAAACTCACCGCGCCGTCCATGACGGCAGCTTCATCCAGTTCTCTCGGTATGCCTTTGATGAAGCTGGAATACAGCATCACCGAAAACGGCAGATAGATCGCCGAATACATCAGAATAAGGGAAGTACGCGAACCATAAAGTCCTAATGCGCGAAACAGCTGTACCGTCGGAAGAATGGCAACAGGAGCAATAATGCCGAATGTCAGCATTGTGCTCAGTCTGCCGCAGATCCGGTCAGCTCTTCGAACAAGTACATAGCTTGTAACGGAAGAAAACACCAGTATAAGCAGGACAGATGCCGCCGTAATGATCAGACTGTTTACCAGTGCCTGTGAAACATTGCCCTGTTCCCAAACCTTGCGGTAATTATCAAAATGCCATTCCGTCGGCAGACTCACGCTGAGATAATTTGCCTCCTTTTTGGACTTAAATGATGTAATAAGAACCATAAGGATCGGATACAGGATCGTAATGCTGAATGCCCAGAGAATGATTTCAATAACAATATTTTCCACCGTCTCTCTTCTCTTCCTGCTCTTTCTTCTGTCTGTTCCATTTGGCTTCATTCCACATTCTCCCATCTCGAACTCACTTTCTGATACAGAACCGCCACGATGACCAGAATAATGGTAAAGATCAGATTGATAGCCACCGACTGCGCATACCTTCCGCGGGACATTTCATTCACCATCAGCGTTCCGAATGTCTCTGTGTCATGCCCCGGACCGCCTCCTGTCATCACATATACCAGATCGAACATCTTCAGTCCGTAGATCAGGCTGAAAAGGATGTTTACATTGACGATCGGCATGATCAGCGGCAGCGTGATATTTTTAAAAGGCTGAAAGCCACCGGCACCATCCACACGGGCCGCCTCAAGGTAGTCGGAGTTGACCGATTGCAGGCCTGCCAGAGTAATAACGACGGCATATCCGACATTTCTCCATACTTCCGCAAGAGAAATAGTAAAAACACCCGGCCACCGGCTTCCCAGCCATTGAAAGATCAGGTTATCAAGTCCAAGACCTGTCAGAATTGCATTGACCGTTCCATGCCTGCTGTCAAAGAGAGCATTGAAAATCAGGCCGACAACCAGAGTGGAAAGAACGGCCGGCAGATAATAGACCGTTCTCAGTGCATTGGTTGTATGAAGTTTCCGGTTCAGAGGAATGGCAAAAACAAACCCCAGAAAAGTTACCACCACTGTTTTTACACCGGCGAAAATCAGCGTATTTTCAAAGGCTGTGAGCAGTGATTTGTTTTGTATGATTTCGATAAAATTCTTCAGACCGACAAATGATACATTTTCCACATATGAACTCCAGTCCGTAAAGGCATACAGAAACCCTACGGTAGCTGGCAGCACAAAGAAAATAATAAAAAATGTCAGTGGAAGAATAATCATGGAAAACGGATAGATTTTTTTTCTGTTCATAGAAATCTCCATTCATGCAGCCGTCAAAAATGCCCGGATCGTTATATCTACAGAATAACGTTCCGGGCATTTTCGAAAAATAAACACCACACAGGAGATATATGGACAAAAGTCAGATCATTACCACACCTTTATCCGGTTCCTCCGTACCAGTAAACTCCCAATTCACCAGGTTTCACAGACCAGAGCCATTACTGCAACAAGTTTAAGAAGATTGCCGGATTCATCCTGTGACCGACTGGTTTTCGAATATCTGCGTTTCGAAACCTTCCAGGGTGCCGGCTGTTTTGCCGCGGATCATGCGGAATCCGGCAGGCACCTCGAAGTGCCGTGTTTCCGCCGCATGATTGATGGCAAAGATCCAGCGGCCGGTCCTGTTTTCCTTCGCTGTCAGTTCGACCTCAGGATCCGATTTTCCGAGCGAATGAACGCCGGATCGGCTCACAAAACGGCCGGTCAGGTCCGCCAGCAGTTCTTCCGACGGTTCGGTTCCGACATACCAGCACATTCCCTTCCCACACGGATTTTCCGTAATGCATGGCGTACCGGCGTAAAACTCACTGGCATACGAAGCAAGCACAGTAAGGCCGGCTGCAGTTTTCGTGCCGTCAGCATCCACGCATGTATCGCCGGCCGGCGCCGCCTGAGAAGCCTCGACGATCGCTGCCGCCGGATTCTTCACGGTGATCATATCCGCCCACTTTTCAGCCTTATATTTCTTTCCCTCATAGGTCACGCAAACATCGGCCTGCAGCAGGCAGTCATAATCGAGAACATCGATGCCTGCGAGTCCGCCCAGCCGTCCGGGCAGTTCCCAGTCGGTCATGCAGATATTGTGCTCATCCTTGACACCCGTGCGCATCGTGAGGACCAGATGGCCGCCATTCTGCACATAGGAAAAATAACGCTCTTCAAGTTCCGGTGTCATCAGGTACTGGAGCGGTGCGATCAGAAGCTTATATTTTGAAAAATCGCCGGTATCCGGGACAAAATCGACCGGAATATTCCTTTCATACAGTGCCTCATAGTACTTCAGGAGCTGTCCGACATAGCTCAGCTCCGGGTTCTGCGGCTGGATCCGGAAAGCATACAGCTGCGCAAAAGAGAAAACGATCGCCGTTTCCGCGACGGGCACCGCGCCCTGCATCGCATCCATGAGCGGGGCCATGCTGTGCACGGTCTCCTTCAGTTCCGCATACCGGCGTCCCGGAATGCCGCTGTGCGGCAGGAT
Source organism: Lachnospiraceae bacterium (assembly GCA_022647575.1). Taxonomy (GTDB): domain Bacteria; phylum Bacillota; class Clostridia; order Lachnospirales; family Lachnospiraceae; genus Chordicoccus. Next base: position 198,750 of record JALCKY010000004.1, read on the forward strand.
GCCGTGCCAGTACTGTTCCGTTCCGAGCGCGCAGACGCGCCAGCGGAAATAGACAACGGCATCGGCGCCGTGCGCGATGGACTGCAAGGTCCAGGCCGTCAGCTGTCCCGGCTGCGGCGCTCTTCCCATGACCTGCCAGCCGGTGATGCCGGACTGCTGTTCCATGATCCAGTAGCTTTGATTCTTATAACTGCGCACCACATCCAGCGTGGCTGCAAGACTGGCATTCTTATCATGCGGCTGCGGACCGAAAAAGCCGCCCGGATACTGGTCATGACTCACGAAGTCCAGCTGTTTTGCCAGATCGTAATAATTGACCGTGTCCGCAAAACCCATAAAATTGTGCGTAATGAACTGGTGCGGACAGTGCTCCCGCAGAATATCGGCCTGCATCTTCATAAAATCGACAATGAGGTCGGAGTGAAATTTCTTCCAGTCGAGCAGCTGCGAGGGATTCTCTCCCGTGACCGTAAGCGCTGGTGTGAAGACCTCCTCGAAACTGTTGTATTCCTGGCTCCAGAAAGCCGCTCCCCAGGCCTTGTTCAGCTCATCTACCGTACCGTATTTCCGGCGCAGCCAGTTCTGGAAATTTTCCCGGCAATACCGGCAGTGGCACAGGTCGTCATGGCTGTTGCCGAGCTCATTGTCCGGCTGCCAGCCGATCACATACGGATTGTCCGTATAATGCTCCGCCATGGCCGTGACGATTTTACGGATATAGTCCCGGTAAACGGGGTTCGACTGACAGTCGTGATGGCGCCCGCCGAAGCCGCGCACCCGTCCGTCATGGTCCGTCGGCAGAATATCCGGATGCCTGCGGATCATCCATGCGGGCGGCGCCGCGCTGGGCGTGCCGAGGATAGTGCGGACGCCATGGCCGCCGAGAAGCGCGACCGCTTTATCCAGCCAGGCAAAATCGTATTTTCCTTCTTCTGGTTCCAGCTTATGCCATGAAAATTCGGCCATGCGGACGACCTGAATTCCCATCTCCTGCATGAGTTCCGCATCCACCGGCCATCTTTCCTCCGGCCAGTGCTCCGGGTAGTAATCCGCTCCGAAATGAATATTCATACGTTTCCTCCGATCATACATGCTTCCGAACCGTTCCGGCCATTCTGTTTTACGCGGTACAGGCACTGATCCGCCTGCCGGACGATATCGCCGATCTCTGCAGGCTGTTTTCCGTCATAGGCACAGACCCCGACGCTGACGGTGATATGGATGGTCCGGTTCTCCAGAGCGATTCCGGTATCGCGGATGGCGGAGCAGAGATCCCTGCCGAGCTGGTCCGCACCCTCGCAGGTATGCAGAAGAATTGCGAATTCCTCCCCGCCCCAGCGACACACCTCGCCCCGGCTGCCGACACAGTTCCGCAGGCGGTCCGCAACCTCTTTCAGAACCACATCCCCGTTCGGATGTCCATATTGATCATTCACGTCCTTAAAGCGGTCGATGTCCACGATCAGCATCGCGATACCGTTCTGCGCACAGTCGGAAAAAGCGCGGTCGACCAGCTCATTGAAACCGTACCGGTTGTAGAGGCCGGTCAGCGCATCGTGTGCGTACAGATAGCGGTACTCGTCCTGCGTTTTGTTCAGCTTCTGCTGCGTCAGCACTCGCACGGTCTCCATGAACAGGGAAATCAGGTAAAACGATACGTAGATCATCGGAAAGCGCAGCCGGAAAGAGTCCGTGTAGCGGTACTGCAGGAAACTCACGCCGAGCGGCGTATCGAAGAAAAAGATCACGACACCGAGCATGACCGCACTCATGACAGTTCCTTTGGTCCTTCCAAACAGCAGAATCCCGAACGTGGGAAGCATGCAGATCCACAGCGCGCTGAACCCTTCCGGCGTACCCGACACGATGAAAAAGATCAGCAGCGCGTAGAATTCAATGACAAACAGGACTGCGGAAATACGGAGGCACCGCTCGTTCCGGCTGGCGAGGAAAGCATTGATCCCGCAGAGTATGAAAAATATAAAAGTGGACCAGCCGAGCAGCCGCTTATCCGTAAGGATATTGACGATTGTCATTCCGAAGGCCACCGCCATAAAAAGGCGGAACATCCATATAAACTGCAGTCTGCGCCGCAGACGGTCGTCCGCAACGGAAGCATCAAGTTCGGCAAGTAGTTTTTTGATCATTATTCTGTGTTGTTCTCCGTATCCGGTGTAACCGGTTATTCTTTCCTGCTGTCAATCCAGACATTTCAGGCAGGCTGTTTCTTTTAGATTATCGCTTTTCTCATCAGATTACGATGCCTTATTTTGACATAATCCGGGTAAAATTCCGGCAAAGGCAAAACAGCCTCCAAGGACACGCTTTTTTCACATCCTTTTCACCGAATGTTCGGCGTTTTCAGGCCTCCGGACGCTTACGAACAGCTGAAATGCATGTTACTATTTTATCTGTACTTCAACGAACCGGCCGTATGCTGCCGGACACACAATTCCGGCCGCCGCAGGACAGACAATGCAGAGCATGCAGCGCAAAACACGTACAGCAAAACATGCAGTGTAAAGCATGGCTGCGGGCAGGCCCAATATGAGGGGAAAACATCATGAAAAAAAACTGGTTCAAATGGATACTCGATCTCGCCATGGTCATTGTCATCGTGCTGCTGTTCAATAAGAACGCAACCGGTGAAAATCTGCATGAAATCATCGGGCTGGCACTGTTTGCCGCATTCGCCCTGCACCTGATCCTGAATGCAAAATGGATCGGCGGAATCACAAAAAAGTTCTTCGGAAAAATGCCCGCAAAGACGCGCGTCATCTATATCGTCGATTTTCTGCTGGTCGTCAGCTGGGCGGTGTGCGCCGTTACGGCTGTCATGATCTCCAAGTCGGTGTTCTCATTCCATGCCGGCGGTCAGATGGGCGAAAGCATTCATAAATTTGCGGCCGCCTGCGGTCTGCTGCTCTTCGGCGTTCACATCGGCCTGCACCGCGGATTCTTCGGCGGTATGTTTACAAAGCTCGTAAAGATCCCGAAGAAAGCAGGTATGGCCATCGGTGCGGTACTGACAGTCATTCTTCTGGTCTTCGGCTGCTACAGCCTGACGACCACGCAGTATCTTTCCTGGCTCCGCGGGCCTTTCATGACATCTTCGATGGAAGGCGGCGAAATGGGCGGCTACGGAAAGATGGAAGGCTTCCAGCCGGATGCGCAAAACAGCAGCGCAGCAGGCAGTGCTTCCGCAGCGACGGCAGTCTCCGGTTCTGATGCTTCCGCCGCAACCGCAGTCTCCGGTGCTGATACTTCTGCCGCGACCGCAGTCTCCGGGGCTGATGCTTCTGCCACGACCGCTGCTTCGGGTGTCTCCGCAGCGCAGGGAAATATGCCGCAGGGCATGGGTGGAATGCATGGCGAAGGCGGACAGGGCGGTTCCTTCTCAGCCGTTCTGCTCACAATCGCACGTTTCTTCTCCATCGCCTATATCTTTGCCTTTATCGCCGGCCTGATCGACTTTATCCTTGGCCGCCGGAAATAAAATAATATAAAAACGGCTGTCCCGGAGAACATCATTGCCGGGACAGCCGTTTTTTAATTTGTATCATTCATTTCATTCCGCTTCAGATTATGTCCTGAAGATCCAGCGTCTCGCCTTTCCGGAATGTCCTACGGACTGTTTTGCCGCGGTAGCAGAATGTATGCGTGCCGCCGTTCAGGGCACATGCCTGCGCTTCCTGCAGCTCACCGTTCTCCCAGCGCATGGACAGAACGATGCCGCCTCTTGCGCGAATGCCCTGCACCCTGCCGCTGCCCCATTCCTGCGGCAGGGCCGGCAGCAGCCGGATCAGCACAGGATCCTGTGGCTCCGTATTCCGCTCCGCCGGCTCATGGCTCTGCACCAGCATTTCCGTAATGCCTGCGCAGAGTCCGGTGTTGCCGTCAAGTTCATAAACATGGTCAAATGCGCCCGCGCCTCTGGTCGGCGGATGATAGACCATCCCGTTGGGCTCCAGCAGGCCTTCCGAAAGCCTGCGAACATGGCGCAGCGCTTCTTCCGCGTGCCCCAGACGCGCTTCGTACAGCAGCAGCATCGAACGTGCCCAGCCGGTATCTTCCCAGCCTTCCTCCGGTGTCAGCTTGCGCTGAATGGTCTTTTCGACCGCCTCCGCCAGCTCCGGCGTCGATCCGGGCGTGATCTGCGCAAACGGAAAAACGCCCAGCAGGTGGCTTGTGTGGCGGTGCTGCCGGTCAGGAACCGTGACATCCGCGGCATATTCTGCAATCGTACCATCCTCCAGGATCCGATACGGAAGCAGTCTTTCCTTCTGCGCTTTCACACGGTCATACAGAGCTTTATCCGCATCCGTCAGGGACATCCGGCCGGCCGCGCATACATCGGATGACACGTCATGCGGCGAGGCTGTTTTGCCGTCGTCCTGGCGGTCTTCCTTTCCTGCGCCGCACAGCGTTTCGCAGGCACTGCAGTAGATGGAAAACAGTTCCCGGATCATGAGGATTTCATAGGTACAGCCGTTGCTGAGCTGGTATTTCACCGTGTTCTCCGTATTGCTGTTCTCCGTAGAACTGATTTCCGTATGACTGGTTTCCGTATGACTGTTCTCCGTAAAGCTGTTTTCCGGGGAAATAGACGGACCGCAGGTCAGGTATCCGTTTTCTTCAAAAACATAGTCGGTGAAAAACTCCGCGGCTTCGCGGATCAGCGGAAACGCCTCGTCGCGGAGGAACTGCAGATCGCCGGTGTAACGGTAATGCTCCCACATCTGTGTGAGCGCCCAGAAGCCGCTCGTGGGGCAGGGCGAAAGCGGGACTGCCCAGTACGGCGCGGCATAGCCCCATGGATTTGAAACGAGTTCTCCAACCCAGCCGCGGAGTCCGTAGGCGCCGCGCGCCGTTTTCCGGCCTTCCGTTGCCAGGACGTCCTTCATCCAGCGGAAGAGCGGCTGCAGGTCGCCGGTCATCCCGGTCATATCCGCGATCCAGTAGTTCATCTGGGTATTGATATCAAGATGCATGTCGCAGGTCCAGCCGATCCGGCAGGCCACATTGTCATTGAACACACCCTGAAGATGCGCGGGGAGACGGCTGTTTTGCCGTGAGGAAGCGTGGAGAAGATAGCGGCCGTAAGCATAGAGAAAGCCGATCTCCGGGTGTCCGTCGATCTGCAGTGCCGTATCGCCGAGGTCTTCCCGGCTGTCCTCCAGATGAGCTGCCAGAATTGGTTCATAGCCTTTCCGCACAAGCGCGTCCATGCGGCCGCGCAATGTTTCCGCATAGCACCCGCGCATCCGGGCAAAACGGTCTTTCGCCGAAAGGGATGCGGCCGCAGCGCGCCAGGACGAATCCTGCAACAGTTTCTCATAGTCTGTTTCCGCAATGATGAACAGCTGGCAGCGGCGCATGCTTTCGACGCATATGCCGGGGATGCCTGTGCTCCTGCTGCAGGTGCCGTCTGCGCCTGTGCTCTCCGTGCCTGCGCTGTCTGTGCCTGTGCTATCCGTGCCCGTGCTGTCCGTTCCTGTGCTCTCTGTTACCATGCCGTCCGTAATCACATTCAGTGCACCGATCAGGGAAACGCCGCATCGTTTATCGCAGTGCATAGTCTCATAGGCATGCGCCTGAAAAAGCACTGTCGCATTGTCTGCTGCCTGCACCATAGAATCGTCCGGTGCCGCGGTCATGCCCGGTACTCCAACAAAATTTCCTGATACCTCGGTCATGCCTGGCATTACAAGAAAATCCCCCGGGTCTTCGGTCATACCTGTCATTCCGACCGCAAGCGTCACGGGCCGGCTGCTTTCAATCCGGATGCACAGCACATTATCGGGCCAGGACGCAAAATACTCTTCGCGGATCCGGGTGGCCGGCGCTCCTTCTTCCTGCTGCATAAAACTGAATTCCCGCGTCACTATTCCGGTACGGATATCGAGCGAACGGCGGTAATCCGCTGACGGAGTCGCATCACGCTGCGGCACTGCTGCAGGATCCGGATTCTCATACTGCAGATGCAGTTTTGCCGCCGGCAGATTGGTGCCGTAGCTGTTGCGAATACCGATAAAGTTCTCCGCTTCGGCATGCAGCCGGGCATAATCGCCTGCAGATGCGGCTTTCCGCATTTTCCCGAAGGCTTCTGCCGCACCGTCTCTCAGGTTATTCTCATTCTTTTCACCGCTGAAAAATGTATTTTCCGAAAGAACGATTTCATTGTCCGGACAGGCCCCGTAGATCATGGCCCCAAGGTGCCCGTTGCCGATCGGATAGGCTTCGCCGAACCGCACTGCGCCTTTATGGTCTTCAAGAATATGATCATTCAATATCATGGAGTTCCTCCGTTTCCGGCCTGCCTCATCTGATTCTTCAGCTCCGGAATACTCATATTGCCGGCCCCGCGGCAGAAATTCGCACACTTCCCGCAGGATGCCATCCGGCACCCTTGCATCATACAATATTTCCGGATATGGAAAAAGAGAGAAAAGGCAGAAGACAGAAGTTCAACAAGCCTGAAAGCCCGGCTTGAAAGATTTGGCTTGAAAGCTGCAAACTACTGCCTGAATGATTCAAACTGCGGATTTCGGCAGTAGTTTTTCCGGAAGAAATGAGATTTGCACCGCTTCAAATATAGAATCTACCGCCTAAGTAATGCTATATGCTTATTCAGGCAGTAGTTTTCACAGGAAAATCAGGAAATTCTCTGTCCCAAAGAAATAAACTACTGCCTAAATAATGCAATGCATGTATTCAGGCAGTAGTTTATATGGCAAAAGTTAAAAAGCTATCGTATCAGGAATCAAAATTACTGCCTAAAGATCAGCAAAATTAATATTAGGCAGTATCAAGCTCACAAACGGCAGCTTCCTGATCAACGTCTTGCCAGGATCGGAGCAAACGCTGCACCCGCGGAGCGCGGCTGGCACTACTGCTACGCGCCGGGCTCATCGTCCTGCCACGGAAGGTTCCATCAGAACCCGTGGCCACCGCCGCCGGTACCTCCTCCGCCACCGCCGCCAAAGCTCCCGCCACCGCCGGAGCCTCCGCCGCCACCGGAAGAATGCGTAACACGGTATGTTCGGATAATGTCATTCAGGACCGCGCCTGCTGCTATGATCGAACTGCCGACCAGCATTCCCTGTACGGCGGTCACCTTTGTCTTTTTTGAATAGGTTGCTACGATGATATAGTTGATGACGATCGCCAGGAACAGCGCAAGCAGGAAACTGCTGACAAACCGCATCGGCTGGGCAATGTGCCGGCCCTGATAAACCTGCAGGATCTCGGTGAAGCCCTCTTCCGCACACTTTGCATAGTTTCCGTCCGAGGCATAGCTGTAGGTATTGTCCGTAATGCTCGTGCAGTAGGAATCGGTAATAACTTTCCTTACGGCACCGCTGGTGATGATCTGAATATTGCGGGTATCCATGTCGATCAGAAACACAATGCTGTCGCTGCCTTCTCCGAAAAGATCGTACAGCCGTGCCGTTCCATATTCCTGTGCCACACCGTACTCGTTATAATCCGTGCTGCAGAAAGCAACGTTGCAGTAATCCGTTACGGGCTGCATGAAACCGGAAAGTTCCTGCTTTTCAGCGTCCGTCATAAGTCCGGCATTATCTTCAATGACCATCTCAAAGGAAGCTGCCTGGGCATCCGCACCCTGCGTACCGGATGCCTGCGTATCCGCTGTCTGTGCTTCCGTTGTCTGTGCTTCCGTCGTCTGCGTTCCTTCCGCCCGGACCGGCAGCTGTGCAGCAAAAGTCAGGATAAGAATGGAAAACATGACACATGACAGCGTCCGGAACAAGGATTTCCAAAATGGTTTACGCACGGTCATCGCCTCCCTTCCTTGCAAACTGCGGCATCTTATGCGTTGACAGAATGTTGAACCGGCGAATCGTGGAAACAGCCGCCAGGACAGCGGAAACGATGGCAAATGTGGAAGGAAGATAGTACCAGAGATCGTTGGCCGGATGGTAGTAAGCAATGACTGTGATCACTGCATCCGCCGCCAGCATCAGCAGATACTCCATCCAGGAGCCCTTTGCCTCTTCCGGTTTTTTCCCAAGTGCCTTGACCAGGATGAATATGAAGACCACGATTCCGAGCATCACCGTGTATTCTGGACTCTGCACCTTCGAACCATTCTGAAGAAGACTGATGAAGACAAAGCCGAAAAAGACTCCCGCGATCAGCGAGCCGATGACGCCCGGCTTTCTTTCGCTCTTTTCAGCCTTGAGTCCGTTCCCTTTCTTTGCAGGCTCTGCATCATTGATGATATTTGCATTGGTGTGCCGTAGCGCATTGGTGAATGTTGCGGCTGCAGCGGCAAGCGCCAGAGATGAGAGCGTCATCGTCGCCAGCGGCGTAATAGTGAACAGAGACAGAATGATAAACAGGATCAGCGTAATGAAAGCGGTCCCGATCATAAATTTCTTCGGATCGACGGGAATGTCCACTGCGATCTCGCCCGTCTGACCGTTCACGGCGGAATAGGCGACGCGGTTTCCGTTTTTGTAGGACATGAACCAGACCGGCATCAGGACACGTTCCTGGTCGACTGCTTCATCGGTTTTCGTAAACTGCAGGTTCGTACAGTTCCCGGGGAAAAATTTTCTGGCTGCATCATCCCTGACCTTGCCTTCCGCAGCCTGTACGGCATCGGGCAGATAGAAATCGGCAGGAACATCCTCCGCATCCGTGTAGAATCCCATAATGTATCCCATCCGGAACGGCAGCGCTTTTTCATGATGATAAGGCTCGACCGCCCGGCTTACAGAATCGCTGTAGGCGGTTGAAGAGTCATAGAGAAAACCGGAGTAATGTGCTTTGACATCACAGGAATTTCTGTAATTGGTAACCAGATCAAAAGAGCCCTGGTTGTCAGTCTTCTGGGACTCTCCCGTCACCTTGCCGGCCACATCGATATTGTACTGCCAGTATGGCATGTAAATACCGCGGAAGCTGTCAATGTACTTTTCATTCTTCATGTCATCCGGCGCGTAAATGGCATGCTTCAGTTTTTCAAGATAGGCCTTTTTACAGTCTTCCTTTGTTTTCTGAAAAGGGATGATCTTCTCAGGACGGCGGGCTGCAGAGAGCCGTTTCCCGAACGTCGTAGTTTCTCCGCAGTACGGACAGAAACCTGCCGCTTCCTCCGATGACGACTCGATCTCTCCGCCGCAGTTCGGACAGGTGAAAATATTCGTTTCGTACGTTGTGTCGGCCGTCTTTCCTTCCTCGTCCGGCGGTACTTCAGACGTGGTTCCGCAGTATTCACATTTCATCATCTGGGTTGCGATGTCGAACCGCTGTTCAGCACCGCAGCTGGGACACTTGATCATGGCACTCCTCCGTAGACAGTATGGTTTGGCGGGGCAGGGTCCTGTATCAGGATTCCGATCAGGTGCCCGAAATACAGCTTCCCCGTAATTCAGTATAGCATCCGGAAGGAATGGATACATCTCGAATTATTACTCACAGATCAAGGCCCGCAAAAACAGATCTGACGCTTATCGCAGCATTTGTCCCGATCATAAAAACCTTGATCATGAAGCAGCCTTTACGCGCCGGTTACTGCCTAATACTTATTTTGCTAAACTTTAGGCAGTAATTTTGATTTTTGATATGATAGTATTTTCTCATTTTTTGTATAAACTACTGCCTGAATATATGCATTACATCATTTAGGCAGTAATTAATTTCTTTGGTACAGTGAATTCTTTAATTTTCCTTTGAAAACTACTGCCTAAATATATGTAAAGCATCATCCGGGCGGTAGTTTTTCGTTTTCGAGGCAATGCAGTCCTCATTTTCTCGGAATAGCTACTGCCGAAACCCGCATATTAAATCGTTTAGGCAGTAGTCTGCGTCTTTCAAGACAAATCCTTCAATCCGGGATTTCATTTCCGACTTTTTGAATAAAGTAAAGTGCTCCCCATAGCAAAGACACGGGGAGCACTGCAGATTTCCTGCGCTTATTTCCTACCGCTTATTTCCTGACACTTACTTTCTTCCGTTTGTTTCCTTCCGCTTAATTTCCCCTCGTTTACTTCCTTCCGATGATCCCGCTGATCGTCCGGTACAGCGTCTCCGGATCGATGGGCTTCGCAAGATGGCCGTTCATGCCGGCGTCGAGACTCGCGCGGACATCGTCATCAAACGCATCGGCAGACATCGCAATGATCGGTACATTGGCATCGCTCCGGTCCATCTGACGGATCGCTTCGGTCGCTTCGCGGCCGTTCATGACCGGCATCCGGATATCCATAAGAATGACGCCGAAATGACCGGGTTCCGACGCCGCAAACAGATCGCAGGCAATCTTTCCGTTTTCGGCACACGTGACCTTCATGTCACGCATTTCGAGCACAGTCTTTGCGATCTCGATATTCATTTCGTTATCGTCGACCAGAAGCACGTTCAGATCCTTCAGGCCGTCCCAGGAATTTTCCGCTCCGCTGCTTTCATCCGGCAGATCATCGACACGTTCCAGATCAAGATAGACAGTAAACGCCGTGCCTTTGCCCAGCTCGCTCTGCACCTCGATCGTGCCGCCCATCAGCTCGACCAGCTTTTTGACAATAGACAGGCCGAGGCCGGAACCGCCGATATTTTTGGTTGTCTCCTGCCGCTCCTGTGAGAAAGGCTTAAAAGCCTTCGGAAGAAATGCGGAGCTCATGCCGCAGCCCGTATCTTTGATAATGACGCGGTCGTGCACGCAGTTCTTTTCCAGCTTCACACATTCCACGACCATCGTAATGGTCCCGTTCTCCGGTGTAAATTTGACGGCATTGGAAAGCAGGTTGATAAAGATCTCCTGGAGGCGCAGCGCATCGACATTGATCGTCGCCATGACCGCCCGGCTGTTGTCCAGTACCAGCTTCTGGTGCTTCTCGTCCATGGCCGGTTTTATGGCGGCGACGACTTTCCGGATAACTTCTCCGCAGCTGATCGGCGCCGGTTTCAGCGTGACGACACCCGTCTCGATCTTGGAAAGATCCAGCGTATCGTTCACAAGGGAAAGCAGGATCTTCCCGGCCTTCTCCGTTTTCTCCAGATACGAGCGGACCGCCTCCAGATCCTGCGACTTTTCCGCCAGCCCTATGTAACCGAGCACGGCGTTCAGCGGTGTCCGCATATCGTGGCTGACATTGGAAAGAAATTCCGTCTTCATGGCATTGGCATGCCGCGATTCCTGCAGTGCCTTCTCCAGATTCTCTGTCCGTTCCATCTCGTTCCGGATTTCCTGGGTGATATCATTCCGCAGGAACAGGATCTCCTCCCTGTCATCGTCCAGATAGCGGACGGCGATCTTTTTATGGAGCGTTTCTCCGGAGGGACCCTTGCAGTTGTAGAAGAAGCTGTACTCCTCCTGTTTTCCGAGGGCTTCGATCACGGTGTCAAAACAGATCCTTGCGTACTGTTTTTCCGCTTCTTCCGGTTCGAACAGGCCGGCCATTTTTTCACGCATGGCCTCGTCATAGTCATCCGTTACGATATGGAACGGCGCCACGGCGCGGTTGGAGGAATACTGATAATGGAATTTCCGGCTTTCCACGCTGACGAGCGCAATGTAATCGAATTCCCGGTTGGTAATGGCGGAAATAACCCGTTCCTCCTTTTCCTGACGGTCGACATCGGTGGAATAGAGAATGGCCTCGACATCGCCGCTGTCGGGGTTCTTCAGCATACCGATGCTGGTCCGGACCATATGGGATTCGCCGTTTTCCATGACACGGTGATAGCGGCAGGCTCTTCTCGCGATGTTTCCGCTGAAATCCTTCAGAAGCTGCTCGCGCGAAAAGATCATTCCGAACCGATCGGCTTCCCGGGCGTCCTTGATAAAACGCCGGATGCCTTCAAACAGTTCGTCCGCCGTATCTCCTACGGCCGCTGGATCGAAATCCGCCGATGAGATATGTTCATCCCGCCGTGTATTCTGGGTCAGATTGACATGGGAATAGAAAAGAGCGTCGGCACTGGTGGAAAGCAGATCCTCCAGTGATTTTTCATAGGTCCTGTAAGCATCCTGGTATTTGGCCCTCTCGACGGCATACCGCTCCGATATCCGCTGCTGAACCGCAAGGTAGACGATGAGCATGGCGATCGCCTCCGAGACACCCATCACGGACATATCGAACATCAGATACTGCATGATGGGACCGAGCAGCGGGAACACGAAAAAGAGAAAGAAAAGCAGGAAATCCTTTTTGCCGGCCTTTCCGTTTTTCATCAGTGCAGCCACGGCGGTCACAATGATCACGACGACCATGCTGAGATAACACAAAAAGATAAAGAACGTAAAATACTGTCCCCGGGCATAGACACCTTCCGGCGAGACGGAATAGACACCGTTGTTGAAGATACCGGCGATCAGGAGTGCAAAATCAACGGCCGGCCCGGCGGCAAAACAGATATAGAGCTTTTTCCTCGGAAGCGCGCCGTTGAACCAGTAGTAGGAATACAGCGTCCACAGCACGGAGATTACAAGCAGCAGGGAGAAGAACACAAACTGCACGATCCGGTATACGAGAACCGACGTACCGGAAGTTCTGCCTTCCAGCAGCACCTGCAGGATCTCGATGATCAGGATGCCCGCACAGACCTGCAGCATCAGCATATAGATCTTCCGGCTGTGGTCGTTGACCGGTTCGACGGCAACGGCGGCAAGCAGGGCGGTCAGAATGCAGAGCCCGATGGCAGGAACGATCAGATTAATATGCAGTAAATAGGCAGCGTCCATAGATTACTCCCATCGCATCAGTTTTTCTTCCGTTTTAAAACAGCCGCCAGCCCGGGAATGCGGCCGTTCGTTCTTTTCCAGAGAACTTCCCATAAAACACAGGCAGCTGCCGCAAAAAGCAGCGCCAGGACCGGGGCGGCTGTCAGACGGAAAATTCTGCTGCCGTTCAGCGCCGCATTGAGTTTTGAAACAAAAATATGAAAATAGATCAGGTCCCCTGCCAGCATCGCCGGAAGCAGAAATCCGTCGTATCTTTTTCCGAGAAGATACAGGACGATGGAAACGAGTCCGGCAAGAACAGTTGCAGCCAGCAGCCCGCGGAGCAGGTTCATGGAAGAATTCAGCCCGCTGATCGCCTTCTCCCCGTCGCTCCGGAACAGACCGATCAGCGACTGGAAGATCCCGGACCCTGCATATTTTCCGAGGATCCCGTGCAGGGAAAGCAGTTCGCCGGGCGTCAGCCTTCCGTCTTTAAGTATAATACGGATCCGGTTCAGATTCCCAAGCATTTCTTCCGTTTTGCCATTGTCCGGATTGTCACCGGTCAGTACCTCGAACCCTTCTTTCAGGAGACTGAGTCCGCTGCCGCTGTTCAGCTCATCGATCGCCGTCTGGATCTCCGTTCCGATGTCCGCGATTTTCTTCTCCGCCGCGCGGTCGCCGGGCCGGATCCAGCCGGCCAGAAGCATGAGCATTGCCGCGATGACAAGGACATACACCGCTCCCTTGATAATCCAGTTGATCCTGTCTTCGTTCATACAAATATCCTCAGTCCTCCGGAAGAATCCCCGGATCTTCCGCATGTTTTCCCGTATACTTCTTGATCTGCAGCAGGACGAATGAAAGGATCGCCAGGCAGATCAGCAGTGTAAGCCACCAGTTTCTCGTAAAGCCGGCAATGAGATAGCCGAAGATGCAGACGATGACGACGACGGCCGCATACTGCATCTGGGTCTGGACATGATTCAGATGGTTGCTCTGTGCGCCGGCGCTGGACATGATCGTGGTGTCGGAGATCGGTGAAACATGATCCCCGCAGACCGAACCGGCGAGGACTGCCGAGACGGCAATGATCATCATCTGCGGATCGATCTTCGAAAACATGGATACGACGATCGGGACAAGAATGGCAAAGGTGCCCCAGGATGTGCCGGTCGAGAAGGACAGGAAAACAGCGATGAGGAACATGATGACGGGCATGAATGTGGAGAAGCTGCCGGTCATGTTGACGGAATTGTTGATGAAATCCGCAATGCCGAGGTTGTCTCCCATCCCCTTCAGCGTCCAGGCAAAGGTCAGGATCAGCATGGCAGGCATCATCATGCTGCCGCCCTCCGGCAGCGCATTCATGAAGTCCTTGTAGGTAATGACTTTCCGGGGCAGGTAGAGAATGCCCATGAAGATCACCGTGACGACCGTGGCAAAGATCAGGCTCATTTCCGCGTCGCAGTTGGCAAAAGCGTTGACCGCATTCGTTGCGCCGCCGAGGAAACCGGTGTAGATCATGCCGAAAACAGCCATGGCGATCATAACGACCATGGGAAGGACCAGATCGATCACGTGGCCTTTTTTCTCGGACGCGCTCTTCTTCTCGTCTTCCGCCATTTTCTTGAATTCTTCGCCGCCGGAGGTGAAAAGATCGCCCTTTCTCGCGTTGTCTTCATGCTTCTTCATCAGGCCGAAATCAATGTCGAAGGCAGTGATGAAGAATACCATGAAAATCGTGAGCAGCGCGTACAGGTTATAGGGGATCGTGTCGAGAAACAGCTGGAATCCGGTGATGCTGCCGTCCTTCGGCACATAGGAATTGACCGCTGCCGCCCAGGAGGAGATCGGCGCGATGATACAGACGGGCGCGGCAGTCGCATCGATGATATAGGCGAGCTTTGCGCGCGAGATCTTGTATTTGTCGGTAACAGGCCGCATGACCGAACCTACGGTCAGGCAGTTAAAATAGTCATCCACGAAAATGAGGACGCCGAGGCCCGCCGTTGCAAACAGCGCCGCCTTTCTCGACTTCAGCTTCTTCGAAGCCCAGTCCCCGTAGGCGGCCGTGCCGCCGCACTTTGACATCAGCACGATGATCATGCCGAGAATAACATCGAAAATGATGATCTTGAGATCGATGCTGCCCACCATGGTATTGAACAGCGTATCGAACGTTCCCCACGGCGCAAAATTGGCATTGAGCATGGCGCCGAAGAGAACGCCGCAGAACAGTGAAAAATAGACTTCCTTCGTGATGAGCGCCAGTGCAATGGCCAGGATCGGCGGCAGAACGGACCACCATGTCCCGTAAAACATGCTGACAGTTTCCATAAAAGTTCCCCCTCGCGGCCGCCAGTTCCGCGGCCTTTATAAGGGAATTTTATACTGCATCACGTTAAATTGGAAGAGGAAGTTTCAGGGTCTGAAAACGCCGGTAAATCAGGCTGTTTCTGTCGACAGTTTCTCCTTCTGCACCCCGTCTGCAGACGGCATTTCCAGACGGCGGGTGACCTTCCGGAGTACATAGTCGGAAAAGATGAAGGTGACGATGTCTGAGACCGCCATGAAATAAAGGATACCGTCCAGTCCGAAGAACACCGGCAGCAGGATCGGCAGCCCTACGCCGCAGACAATCTCCCGCAGCATGGAAAGCAGGCTGGATTCCTTCGCTCTGCCCAGCGCCTGCAGAAAGATCATGATTCCCTTATTGAGACAGGCCAGTGCGATCATGCTGAGGAAGATCCGGATACAGCGCACGCCGAAGTCCGTATAATAGGCGCTTTCATTGCCGGCACCGAAAATGGCGATCAGCTGCCCCGGGAACAGTTCGAAAACGGCAAAGGCCACGATGCCTGTCAGTGTCTCCGTGAGCAGCAGAATCCGCAGGATCTCACGGACCCGGTCACTGCGCCCCGCACCCGCATTGTAGCCGGTAATGGGGATGCAGCCTGCAGCGAGGCCGATGGCGATCGAAATGACGATCTGGAAAAACTTCATGACAATGCCGACAACGGCCGTCGGGATCTGTGCATAGGCATCCTGTCCGTATACCGGGTCCAGCGCGCCGTATTTACGGATCATATTGAGGACCGCCGCCATGGACAGTACCATCGAGATCTGTGCCAGAAAGCTGGTAATGCCGAGCGGCAGGAACCGCTTCAGCAGATCAAAGCGGAAACGGAAGCTCTGTTTTGCAAGGCGGATCGTCTTCATATGGAAAAGATAGGCCAGCGCCAGAACCGCACCGACTACCTGTCCGAGCACGGTCGCCACGGCTGCGCCCATCATGCCCCAGTGGAGCGGGAAAATAAAGATCGGGTCCAGAATGCAGTTCAGGACAGAGCCTGCCAGCAGAGAAAACATGGCGTACCGCGGGCTGCCGTCCGAGCGGATGATGGGATTCATCGCCTGGCCGAACATGTAAAACGGAATGCCGATGGAAATGTAGAAGAAATACTCTTTTGCCAGGGCAAAGGTCTCTTCGTTCACGCGGGCGCCGAACATGGTCAGGATCGGATCCTGAAACAGCAGATAGACCGCGGTGATCACGAGGCTGGATGCCAGCGTCACGAGGATCGCGCTGCCGACGCTGCTGTCCGCGTCTTCCTTCTTTCCGGCGCCGAGACTCAGGCTGACAAAAGCGCAGCAGCCGTCACCGACCATGACCGCCACCGCAAGCGCAATGACCGTCAGCGGAAAAACGACCGTATTGGCCGCATTGCCGAATGATCCAAGGTAGGAAGCATTGGCTATGAAGATCTGATCGACAATATTGTAAAGGGCGCCTACCAGCAGAGAAATGATACAGGGGATCGAATACCGCCGTATCAGAATGCTGACTTTCTCCGATGCCAGCTCCGTATTTTCATTTTTCAGTTCCTGAAGTTCCATTACCGATCTCCTTCTTGACGGGGTTCTCCCGTTCGCAGACATAATGACGGGGCTCTCCCGTTCGCAGATACACTGACGGGTCTTCCCGTTTGCAGATACAATCCGCACAT
Organism: Lachnospiraceae bacterium; assembly: GCA_022647575.1. GTDB lineage: Bacteria > Bacillota > Clostridia > Lachnospirales > Lachnospiraceae > Chordicoccus. The sequence continues at coordinate 215,451 of JALCKY010000004.1, forward strand.
AAAAAAAAGCGAGCCTTCCTGACAACCGGTCTTACGCCGTCAGGCAGCTCGTTACGCTGCTATACTATCACCTGCTGCAGAAAAAATTCAAATGATTTTTTTGTGTTTTCGTCCGCTGATGATCGTAATCTTCGTGAAGATGTCCTTTTTCACCGGTTCAAAATTCGACCGCGACCGTTTATACTATAAAATATAAACGGTATCCTGAAAAACCACGAGAAAGGCAGTAAAAGGCGAATGGATACGAAAAGCGGATCGAATGATTCATACCGGCAGGAAATGGACAACCTGCGCCATGGCGCGAATGACGGTCTCGTCAGCAAATTTCACGGAGATCTTACGGCAGGCAGAATTCTCGAGTATGAGAATGCAGGAAAAATGCCGTTTGCCATAGAACCGGAGATGAATTATGACGATGTGTTTTCCGCTTTTCTGGAGCACTATGCCCCGGTGCCGGAGCAGCGGCAGATTCTCAGCCGCCTGCAGAGGGAAAGCCTTCTGTCCGATTATGAGAAGGGTGAAACCCGTTTCACGGTAAAATACAGCCTGCAGCCGGTGAATCAGCTCCCGATTTTTCTTTCCAGTACAGTCAGTCTTTTTCTTTCTCCCGAAACAGGTCACATCGAGTGTTTTACTTACACCTTTGATATTACGGACAAGACGCTGGAGGAACAGGTATTCTCACATCTTCCCATGCTGGGATTTGATGTGGTTGGCATTCTCTATGTACAGACACATGTCTGCCGTTACTTCCGCATCAAGAAAATGCGCCCGGAATCCATCTATGAGCATCAGGAAGATTATTATTCCTCCATCGGTGGCGATATTGAGAAAATCGTTCTGCCGGAACAGCGGGAAGATGTCCGGAAGGGACTGCGGATCGAGACCATACAGGCTGTCCTGGAAAAGGAGGAGACCTACCCTTTTACTTATTCCATGTTCGGTCCGAAAGGGAATATCCTGCAGAAGCTGATCCAGTTCTCCTATCTGGACGCATCGCACGCCACCATCTTCTTCTGCAAAAGCGATATCACAAAGCAGACGGATGACGAGCACCGGCAGATCGAAGAACTGGCAGCTGCCAAACTGGAAGCGGACAAGGCCAGCGAAGCCAAATCCATGTTCCTGTCCAGTGTCAGCCACGATCTGCGGACACCGCTCAACGGTGTCATCGGTTTTACCGATCTGGCCCTGCGGACGGATGACGAGGCAAAACGGCTGGAATATCTGGAAAAGATCCGTACCTCCGGGGAGCTTCTTCTTGCCCTTGTCAACGATACGCTGGATCTGTCACGTATCGAGAGCGGAAAATATGTCATGGAGCCGGAGGCTCTGGACTGCCCGGAACTGCTGCGCAATGTCGTAACAGCCCTGCAGCCCCAGGCGGAAAGCCGCCATATCAGCCTGCGGATCTCCATCGGTCCCACACCGTCCGAATATGTCTGGGTCGACCGGCTGAAGCTGCAGAAGCTGTTTCTCAACCTGCTTTCCAATGCTGTCAAATACACCCTTGACGGCGGCACCGTGACCGTTACGAGCGGCTGCCTCTCTCCTGTTTCCGACGGCTGCAATTACCGGATCTCCATTCAGGATAACGGCGTCGGTATCAGCGCGGAATTTCTGCCGCATATCTTTGAACCGTTCGCCCAGGAGCACCGGAAGGAAACTTCGCATGTCGTCGGCACAGGCCTCGGTCTTTCCATCGTAAAGCGGACCGTAGATCTCATGCACGGCAATATCCGGGTGGACAGCGAGCCCGGGAAGGGGAGCTGTTTTACCGTGGATCTTCCGCTCATGGCGGCCGATCCGTCCGCTGCCGAAAAGAAAGAGAACAGCTCCTCGTCCGCGGTACTGGACGGAAAGCATGTTCTCCTCTGTGAAGACAACTACCTCAATGCGGAAATCGCTTCCACGCTCCTGCGGGAACGCGGGATCCTTGTAGACTGTGCCGCCGACGGGAAGGAAGGTCTGGAGAAATTTTCCGCTTCCGCCCCGTACTATTACGATGCGGTCCTGATGGATATCCGTATGCCGGTCATGGATGGATGCGAAGCGGCAAAAGCGATCCATCTGCTGAAACGCCCGGATGCCGTCGGCATCCCGATCATAGCCATGACTGCAGATGCGCTCGATGACGATTCGGAACGCAGGCGGGCAGCGGGTATGTCAGTCCGTGTAACGAAGCCCGTCAATCCTCCCGAGCTGTTCCGTGTGCTGGAAAAAGCAGTTGCGGAACGCCTTCCGTAAAAGGGATCATGCGCGGATCATACGTGAAGACAGCATCCGGCGCGGATCATTCGTAAATCATTCATATATCATGCGCGGATCAGGCGCCGGAGCGTCGCATAAAGCTGCTGCGTATCGATCGGTTTGGTCAGGTAGGCATTCATGCCGGACGATCCGGAACGTTCCTTTGTTTCCGTGATCGCATCCGCCGTCAGCGCAATGATCGGAACGGTGCGGGCGGAAGGATGATCCAGAGCGCGTATTTTCTCTGTTGCTTCGAAGCCGTTCATGACCGGCATCCGCAGGTCCATGAGAATACAGCAGTATTCCCCCGGTCCGGAATTCCGGAATTTCTCCACGGCTTCTTTTCCGTTCGGCACGCTGTCGGTCCTGAGGCCGGTCTCTTCCAGCAGCCGGACGATAATCTCCGTATTGATCGCATTGTCTTCCGCCAGAAGCACGGTACCGCTGAGCGGCTCCTTCTCCTGCTGCGGAAGCACGGTTCCGCTGAGCGGCTCTTTATTCTGCGCCGCATCCGATGCCGCCGGCAGCGCCGTGTCCGGTACGGCCGGACGGCTTCCGGAAGACTCCGGGAACATCAGGTGAACCGTCACGCACGTGCCTTCCCCGATCCGGCTCTTTACCTCGAGCGTTCCTCCCATCAGATCGATCAGGCGGCGCACGATGGAAAGACCGAGCCCGGTCCCGCCTGCCAGCTTCACCCGCTCCGGATTCTCATCATCCTGGGTGAACGGCTCAAACATGATCTTCTGAAATCCTTCGCTCATGCCGATTCCCGAATCACGCACCTCAAAACCGCCGGCATCCATGCCGTTGTCCTGCCGGGTGCACCAGAAATGCACCTGTACACTTCCTCCGGCAGGCGTATATTTGACTGCATTGGAAATGATGTTCAGCACGATCTGGTTGATCCGGATCCTGTCCGCACAGGGGACGGCGTCGGACTCATCCGATGTCACTTCAAACCGGATCTTCTTCTCCCGGCAGACCGGTTCGAACACATCGACGATGCTCTGCACGCATTCCCGGTAGACATACGGCTCGGGATGCAGTTCGATCTGTCCGCTGTCGATCTTGGAAATATCGAGAATATCGTTGATCAGACTGAGCAGGAATCCGTTCGATGTCCGGATCTTCATGAGATCATCCCGCAGTTTTTCCGTATTTCCGATGTCCGCCAGCGCAAATTCGGTCATGCTGGTGATGGCGCTGATCGGCGTCCGGATGTCATGGCTGATCCTTGAAACAAAGTCCGTTTTGGCGCGGCTGGCATCTTCCGCATGCCGCAGCGCTTCCTGCAGCTGCCGCATCCGCTCCTGCTCCTCTTCATAGGATTTCGTGATATCGGTCTGCACAAAAATGATCTTGTCTTCCGTCTCTCCGAGCCAGCCGATCTGCAGCTGTTTCTTCTGCTGTTTTCCTTCCGTCCGCTCAAGGGTATACGTACAGCTGAACTGTCCCTCCGAAGACAGACGGCGCCGCAGGCTGTCCATCGCGAGATCGCGGATGAACCGTTCCTTTTCGGCAGCCGCAACGTACTTCCGGGCAAAGGCGGTCATGGTCTCCTGATAGTCGTTTTTCCGGCGGTCGCTGACGCCCTTCATCTCCCAGATCCCCTGGCGCAGGCTGAGGAGCCCCGTGTCAGTCTCGACGATCCCGATGAAATCGTGGCTGTCACAGGTTATGCGGCGGATGATCTGCTCATTTTCCTTCTGGTCGGTGATGTCCACGGCGCTGACCATGGCTTCGATGTCACCCGTTTCCGGGTTCCGGACCATATGCACCACGCCCCGGAGCCAGCAGTACGCACCTTCCGGCGTGCGGATCGGATATTCCAGTTCCACGTTGCTCTTTCCCGCATGAAAAGAAGACAGCAGATGATTCCGGCTGAAGATCTCCTGAAATGTGCGATGGCAGCCGTCATCGATAATGCTTCCGGCCGATGCGGCAAAAAAGCCGTCCGCCGTTCCGGCATTCTGCAGCGTCAGATAAAACGGAAATTTACTCTGTCCGCCGCCGCACCAGTTCGTCGTGAGGTTCATTCTGAAAAAGCATACGGAATCCGGATTGGCTTCCGCCATCTGGCGGTACCATCTCCGGTAGTTCTGCTCTTCGTTTCTGCGCGCGGTGATGTCCTGGCCGATGCCGCAGGCATAGACCGGCTTACCGTTTTCGTCGTACACCATCGTATAGGTGACACGCTCGCAGCGGGCGTTTCCGTAGATATCCGGCTTATACCAGTATTCGCAGGATGCCTTTTTTACTCCGCGGTCCAGCGCCCGGTACATGCTGCAGTATCGTTCGTAATCTTCCTCGGCGATCCATTTTTTCTCGCATTCCGGAACGTTTTCCAGCGTCTGCGGAATGCGGTACCGCTGGCAGAGGATCCGGGTCGCCGGATTGTCCGACATCAGGACCGTATGCGTGACGATGTCATAGTTCCATACGCAGAGCCCGGCCATTTCCGCCGATACTTCGTACATCTTCCGGCTTCGCGTAAGGTCTGCTTCCATCCGCTTCTCCTGCGTGATATCCGTCAGGGCAGAGTAAACTGTAAATGTGCCGGACGGCCCTTCCACGGAACGGACATAGGAGGAATACCACCGCATGCTGCCGCCGTCCGGAAAATAACGGAAAGAATAGCGTATATCCCGGCCTGAGCTGACCATGCCCCTGTGCAGGGAAACGGCTTTTTCCAGATCGTCCGGGTGGATCTTCGACCGAATAATCCGGTATTCATCCTCCAGGCTGCAGTCCGGGGCAATTCCCAGAAGACTGCGGAACTGCGGGCTTTCGCTGTGAGACAGGATCTTTCCGTCCCGGATCACGCTGGTGCTGACGCCGACCGGCAGATTGCGGAGAACTTCCCCGACATCCATCCCGCTGTATATTTCTTCTTTTTCATGTTCAGCCATAAAAAAGGATCCCCTCCGCTGCATCCGGAGAACGGGATCCCTTTTCTGACGGTCCCCGGTCTCTGGCGGATGTTTTATTTCATTCTCTGTCAGAGAGGAGTCTTCCGTCAATTACTATTTTTACATTCTGTCCAATACGCGCCAATCGGTTTTTCCAGCCGCGCCAACAGCGGTTACGGCCACATGACAAGCGCTCCGTTCAGAAGTACGCCGTAGATCCCCTGCGCATTCAGCATCTGCTTTGATACGGAAGACATGACGATCGTGAGCGGCACATTGACCGGATGAACAACGGTCATACCGATGAAGGTCATACCGCCGTAGTTGATGGGGTTGGTAAAGATGACCGGATAGGCAATGCCGTTCGCATCGACGACCGTAAACTGCGCCAGCGGTATGCCCGCGCGGTAAAAGCTTGTGATGCGCTTCGTTGCATCCAGGACGGCGATCCCTTTCTGCCCGTCGGATGTGGGTACGAATTCAAAGCCGTACGGGAACTGCTGCTGGACCTGCGCCATGTACTGCGCCTGCAGATCTGCCGCGGAAGGCTGCGACGGCTGGCTCGGTTGCGGCGCCGGTGTCGGATTGTCCTTTGCCTTCAGATGGACGGTCAGCACATCGTCCTGTCCCGTGCCGTCCTCGATATGGAATGTAAAGTGAAGATCCCGGACCGGTTCATTGCTGTCGATGTAGATGACCGCATAGCCGCTGCCCTCCTGTCCGTATGTCCCGACACAGGATGAGTCGTCAAAAATGTCGTACGCCCAGTTTGTTGAAACCCGGACCGTGGCCTTCTGTCCCTGCACGATCGTGACTTCCTGGGGGTCGACGTAGATGAATTCCGGCTGGTGCTCGTCATCCGAGCCGTCATCATCTTCAGCGAACGCCGCCATTCCCGTCAGCATGGTCATCATCAGCGTCAGGGCTAAAAATATGGAAACGTACCTTTTTCTTCTTTTCATATCCGTCCTCCTTGTTGATTCCGTGGTCTGCTGTTTTCGGTTCCTCTCTCCCATTGTTTTCCGCTTTTTTTGCTGTATTCCTGCTGTCTTCTGCTGTTTTCCCGTTCTCCTTTCCTGATGTCAGAATATTTATTATTTCTCCTTTTTATAATATAGCATATTCTTTTTCCCTACACTACGGAAAAGGCACGGCATTTCTGCCGTACCTCTTCCGGTAATATACCGTTATCCCTGACTTCGGATCTGTTCCGGCAAACCCGTTTTCCGTTCTGCTCAGATAAACAGGTTCACATTGGATTCCTCGGCGTCGCCCAGATAGGTTCCGACCCCGCCCAGTTCCACGCCGTCGATCAGTTCTTCCTTTTTGATTCCCATGACATCCATGCTCATCGTGCAGGCGATGATCTTTACCCCGGCATGGATGGCTTTTTCGATCAGCGTCTCCAGCGAATCCACATTCTTATCCTGCATGATCTGTTTCATCATGGCTGTCCCGATGCCGCCCATATTCATGCGTGACAGCTTCAGTTTCCGGCTTCCGCGCGGCAGCATGCCGCCGAACATGGATTCAACGAACGTTTTCCTGACCGGCTGTTTTTCCGATCTGCGCAGTACGGTCAGCCCCCAGAAGGTGAAGAACATGGTGACCTTCCTGCCCATGGCCGCCGCGCCGTTGGCTATGATGAAGCTGGCCAGCACCTTGTCGAGATCTCCCGAAAATACGATGATCGTTTTTCCTTCCGGTGTGTCGCGAACCACCGGCGCGCCCGAAGCGCCGGCCTGCAGCATACTGCCGGACGGCATGCCGCCTGACTGCAGGCAGCCGGACTGTGACGCACAGCCGGCGGGAGCCGCACTCCCGCTGCCTTTTCTGACCACCGCCGTATACTCCTTTCCGCGCTGACCCGAAGAAAGCAGGGTGTTGCCGGTCCTGCGGCACCAGGACTCGATATCGCGCGTAAATCCGGGATCGGACGCGGACACTTCCATGACATCCCCGTCCTGCATGGTCTGAATGGTCTCAAATACTTTCATCAGCGGACCCGGGCACTGCAGTCCGCTGCAGTCTACGTGAATGCTGACCTTCGGTGCCTCCGCAGCCGCCGTATGCTGTTCCATGCCGCTGTCGGACACCGCTGCCGCCGCGCTCCTGCCGGCGCCGGAAGTCCCTGCGGGACCGGCATTCTGCTCCGCCGTCTCCTCGCTGCTGTGCACGGCCTGATAGAACCGCGTGCCGCCCGGATAGACCGAAACATTTTCAAAACCGTTCTGCATCAGGATCCGCGCCGCATTGTAGGAACGTACGCCGATCGCGCAGAATGTGATGACTGCCTTCGACCTGTCCAGCTCCCCGATGCGGTCGCGCAGCTGTCCCAGCGGAATATGCACCGCGTTCGGCAGGGAGAAAGCCAGCAGCTCCGCATCCTCCCGCACATCCAGCAGCACCGTGTCCGGCTGTTTTTCCACCGCGTCCGGAGCGGCGAAGCGCACGATACCGCGCAGCACGTTCTGTGCGGTAAAGCCGGCCATGTTGACCGGATCCTTGGCTGATGAATACGGCGGCGCATAGGCAAATTCCATCTGTGCGAGGTCATCGATGCCGCCGCCCATGCGCAGTACGGCTGCAATCGTATCGATCCGCTTGTCGACGCCGTCCACGCCGACGATCTGCGCCCCGAAGATCTTTTTCCCGTCCATGGAAAACAGCAGCTTCAGAGTCAGCGGAACCGCGCCCGGATAATAGGACGCGTGCGAGTTCTGTGTGATGATGATGCTTTCATAGTCTTTCCCGCGGATCAGGCCCCGCTTCTGCAGCGTCTTCTCATTGCTGCCGGTGGATGCCGCCGAGAGATCGAACACTTTTGCCACGGCCGTTCCCTGGCTGCCGCGGTAGGATGAATCCAGCCCCGCAATATTGTCGGCCGCGATCCTGCCCTGCCGGTTGGCGGGGCCTGCGAGCGGCACCATGGCGGGCTCGCCGGAGATAAGGTCCGTGACTTCGGTCACGTCGCCCACGGCATAGACGGACCGATCCGAGGTGCGCTGATGTTCATCCGTTACAATGCCGCCGCGTGCGCCGAGAGCCAGTCCCGCGTCTTTTGCAAGAGCGCTGTTCGGCCGCACGCCGACCGCCAGGATCACCAGGTCTGCGCGGATCCGCTTTCCGCTCTTCAGTACGACTTCCATGCCGTCCGCATGATCTTCAAACGCGGCAGCGCCGTCGGAAAGATACAGTTTCACGCCGTTTCTGCGGATTCCTTCATGAAGCATCTGCGCCATTTCGAAATCCAGCGGGACCATGACCTGATCCAGCATTTCTACGAGTGAGGTCTCCACGCCCGCCTGCACCAGATTTTCGGCCGCTTCGAGCCCGATGAAACCGCCGCCGATCACGATGGCCCGTTTTGCATTGCGCTCCGTAACCTCTTCCCGGATGGCATCGGCGTCCGGCACGGTCCAGAGGGTACGCACACGCGGGGATTCGATTCCCGGGATGGGCGGCCGTACCGGCGAGGAACCCGTGGACAGCACCAGCTCGTCATACGGCTGCAGATAGGTCCCGCCGTCCGCCTTTTTTACGGTTACCGTCTTTGCCGCCGTATCGATGGACGTGACCTCATTTTCCGTACGGACATCGATGCGGAATTTCTTCTTCATAGCCTCGGGTGTCTGCACCAGCAGCGAAGTCCTGGAACGGATGGTCCCGCCGATATAATACGGCAGACCGCAGTTGGCGTAGGATATGTATTTTCCCCGCTCCATCAGTATGATCTCCGCGTTTTCATCCAGTCTTCTGAGACGGGCGGCACAGCTCGCTCCGCCTGCCACACCGCCGACAATGACTACTGTTTTTCCCATTTGCACACCTCCGGATTCAAGTCCGATTCTGCTGACAGTTTTATGGATCGGAGTTATTATTACAGAAGAGCTGGCCGGACACCGTGACAATGTCACGTATCCGGTCCGGAACGGACGGGGATCCCGGCTTTTTTACTGTTTTGTCCATGCATTGTTTATTTCTGTCCATGGAATCGTGCCGTCCGCGCATGCTAAAGTAAGTTCAATGTCCGGCACCGGCTGCAACACCGGCAAAAAATACTGCCGGTGTATAATTCGGAGAACCTGAAGGTTCTCCTCATGGAGGTATAAAATGCAGATCAGGGAAGTCAGGTTCAATCACATTGTAAAGCCGCTCGGTTTCCATATGGACCGGGTCGATGTGTCGTGGAAAACAGACGATGCCGCGGGCAGAAAACAGACTGCCGCAAGGATCGTCATCGCCGCGGATCCGAAGATGCAGGACGTCCTGTCCGACACCGGTTTCTCGGCGGATGTATCCTCGCTCGGAACGGTCGTGCCGCTGGAGCTCCGCCCCCGCACACGTTACTACTGCCAGGTCGCGGTGCGCTCCGATGCCGGCGAAGAAGCGGCTTCCAATATCGAATGGTTTGAAACGGGCAAGATGGACGAGCCCTGGACGGCAAAATGGATCGGCTGCGACAGCACCGAACCCCGCCATCCGTATTTTGAAAAGGACATAAAGCCTGCGAAGGCCGTGAGATCGGCCCGTCTGTACATCACCGGGCTCGGCCTGTACGAGGCATATTACAACGGCGAAAAGATCGGCTGTGAATATCTTGCACCGTTCTCCAACAATTACAACGCGTGGGTGCAGGTGCAGACCTACGATGTAACGGAAGCTCTGCAGAAGCAGGGAAAGCTCTCCGTGCTTCTCGGCAACGGCTGGTATAAGGCGCGTTTCGGATTCACCGCCCTGGAGAATATCGGCTATTACGGCAACGAATGGAAGCTGCTCTGCGAACTGCATCTCACCTATGCGGACGGCACTGAGGATGTGATCGGGACCGACGAAAGCTGGACGGTCCGCCGCAGCAACATCATCTTCTCCAATCTGTATGACGGCGAGCAGGTCGATGACACGCTCGCTCCTCTGCCCGAGGTTCCCTGCACACTTGTCGAAGCGCCCAAAGGCACCCTGCAGGACCGCCTGAGCACCTGCCTCACCGTCCATGAGACGATGAAGCCTGCTGCCCTCATCCATACGCCTGCCGGCGAACAGGTTCTCGATATGGGCCAGGAGATCACCGGCGTCTTCGAACTGAAGGTACATGAACCGAAGGGAACGAAGATCCATATTCAGACCGGCGAGATCCTGCAGAAGGGCTGTTTTTACAATGAAAATCTGCGCAGTGCAAAATCGGAATACATCTACATTTCCGACGGCACTGAAAAAGTGCTGCACCCGCTCTTTACCTACTACGGCTACCGTTTCGTCAAGGTGGAAGGCGTTCCGGATCTGAAGAAAGAGGACTTTACCGGCCTGTGCATCTACAGCGATGTGGAGCAGCGTTCGGATATGAAGACCGGGCACGAGCTCGTCAACAAGCTGCTGTCCAATGTACGCTGGGGCCTCAAGGACAATTTCCTCGATGTGCCGACCGACTGCCCGCAGCGGGACGAACGGATGGGCTGGACCGCGGATACGCAGGTCTTCACGGCGACCGCTTCCTACCTCTCCGATTCCTATGCTTTCTATGCAAAATTCCTGCATGATATGGAGACCGAGCAGGCCGAGCATGACGGAATGGTCCCGGATGTCATTCCTTCCGCCGGCGTGCATTCCACCTCTTCCGTCTGGGGCGATGCCTCCTGCATCATTCCCTGGACACTGTATGAATTCTACGGGGACAAGGCGATCCTGGAGGATCAGTTTGACAGCATGAAAGCCTGGGTCGACTGGATCCGCCGGTATGACGGTAAGGACCACGCCTGGAGAAAGCACTTCAGCTACGGCGACTGGCTGGCACTCGATGCCATGGGCGATGATCCGGAACACGCCATGGGCGGCACGGACGAAGGATTCATTTCCAACATTTACTATGCAGCCAGCGCAGACCTTGTAAGCCGTGCGGCACATGTCCTCGGAAAACAGGAAGAGGAAAAAGAATATCGCCGGCTGTCGGAAGAACAGTTCGACGCCGTAAAGGAAGAATACTATTCACCGACCGGCCGCTGCTGCATCCGTACGCAGACAGCCATGATCCTGACGCTGAAGTATCATCTTTCGAGCAATGAACAGGTCATCAAAGATACGCTGCGCGATCTTTTCAACGAATCCGACCACAAGCTCCGCACCGGCTTCACCGGCACGCCGCTGCTCGGCAATGTCCTGACGGAGAACGGCTTCCCGGATCTGGCCTTCGAGCTGCTGCTGAACGAAGAATTCCCCGGCTGGCTGAACGAGATCAAACTGGGCGCGACGACCGTCTGGGAACGCTGGAACAGTATCCTCGCCGACGGCACGATCTCCGGGACTTCCATGAATTCCATGAACCATTATTCCTACGGTTCCATCGTGGAATGGATGTACCGGCATGTGGCGGGCATCAATGACGCGGCCGGCGACGCCGGTTTCCGCCACGCGCTGCTGGAACCTCTGTATAACTGGGATCTGAAGGAAGTGCATGCGGAATACGATTCCGCGGCAGGTCTTTACAAGAGCGCCTGGAAGATCCTCGATGAAAACCACGTGCATGTTTCCGTCACCGTGCCGTTCAACTGCACGGCAGACCTGAAACTGGAAAAAGCGGAACCGGATGTATTCACCGACCGGAGCAATCCCATGTTTGCGGACGTGGAGAACGGCATCTGCCATCTGCAGGCCGGGACCTATGAAGTCACCTACAAAACAGACCGTCCTCTGAAGAACGGCTGGAATGTCGACCTTCCGTGCCTGCGTATCATCAGGAATCCGGAGATGGCGAAATATATGTACTCTTTCTCAGACTTCCGGACTCTGCCGGTCGAGATGCGGGGCAAGTCCTTCCGGGATTTCCTGAATAAGAACAAGCCGGGCCTTACGGAGAAGGATATCATCGAGATCAACCGGAAACTCACCGAAATCGCGGAGCGCAGCTGAGATATCGGCTGCAGCAGCGGTTATGGTATCGGCTGAAATATTGTCTGCGTCAAAAGGAAGCGGCCCGGATCACTGAAGATCCGGGCCGCTGTTTTCAACTGTTTTCCCATGCTTTCAGCAGCACTGCCTTCAGCTGCTCCGGGTCGACCGGCTTCGTGATGTAATCATCCATGCCGGCCTGCCGGCAGCGCTCCATGGCCGCCGAAAACGCATCTGCCGTCATGGCGATGATGGGAATGGTCCGTGCGTCGGGACGGTCCAGTGCGCGGATCCTCTCGGCCGCTTCATACCCGTCCATCAGCGGCATCTGGAGATCCATCAGAATGGCCTTATAGCGGCCGGGCGCCGACTCCCGGAAAAGTTCCAGGGCGCGTCTGCCGTTTTCCGCGGTATCCAGGGTGATGCCGATGCTCTCCAGCAGCCGTGCCGCGATCTCCGCATTAATCTCATTGTCTTCCGCCAGCAGCACGTGCCCCTGCAGTACCGGGCCGGACTGGTTTTCCTCCTGCCGGACCGCCGCAGTCGCTGCCCCGTATGCCGCGCCCTCCGGGGCTGTGAAGCAGACTGCAATATCCGTGCCTTTTCCAAGTTCGCTTTTTACCGTAATCGTACCGTCCAGCAGATCCACAATGCGTTTTACGATGGACAGGCCGAGTCCCGTTCCGGTATTGCCGCCGATATGCTGCGGATTATCGTATTCCTGCGTAAACGGCTGGAACATCCTGCTCTGGAATTCCTCACTCATGCCGATCCCCGTATCGCAGACTTCAATCCGGCAGTCCAGCCTGCCATCCTCCCTCTGCCGGCTTCCTGAGCGGAATGTAATGGTTCCCCCTGCCGGCGTATATTTGACGGCATTGGAGATCAGGTTCAGGGTGATCTGGTTCAGTCTTGTATGATCGACCAGGATGCAGGCATCCGCCCCATCCTCCTCAATGTGCAGCGTCAGGCCCTTCTGTTCGCAGAACGGCTGGAACATGTTCCGGATATTGGAAATATAGTCGTCATACAGATACGGTTCCGGTTTCAGCTCGATCATGCCGCTGTCGATCTTCGAAATATCCAGCACATCGTTGATCAGACTGAGAAGAAAAGTATCCGCCGAATCGATCTTTTTCAGATCTTCACGCAGCTTTTCCGCGTTTTCCGCGTCTTCCATGGCAAAATTCGTCATATTCCGGATGATCCCGATCGGTGTCCGGATATCGTGACTGATCCGTGAGATGAATTCCGTTTTTGCCCGGTTCGCCTTCTCGGCGTCGTCGACAGCCTTTCGCAGCGCGGCATTGCTACTTTCTTCCACCGCCTGCTTCCTGTGCTGGAAACCGATCTCCAGGAAAGCGATCATCAGAATAAACAGAATGCTCACCAGCAGTGCGATCAGGAGCGGATGATCATAAAAGATCCCGATGAGGGTCTGCTGCCGGTAGGTATTGACCGTGTAGGGCGCACTGATATCGGCGACATTCTGATCCGATATGGAATCCGCCGCCTTTTCCAGGACCGAAGCCAGAAGATAATCCGCCCGGCGGTTCACCGCAATGGAAAAACGGATCTGCCGGCTCGGCAGCGTCACACAGCCAAGCTGATTGGCCGGATCATCATATACGGCTGCCTGGGCCGTATTGGTCAGCAGGTAGCCCGTATCCACGACACCGCTTTTGACGGCGCTGACGCATTCCTGCACACTGCCGCAGCTGACGGTATTCAGCCCGTTCAGCAGGTCCGGCAGCTCCTCCTGGATCTCCTCTCCTTTTACAACGCCTGCCGTCCGCGGATTTCCGGTGAAGGAATTCCGGTAGATCCGCGCCACCGACGCCGTATAGTAAGGCAGCGTAAGAACATAGCCGTCGTTCTCCGCATGGGAGGCATTGGAGCAGAAATAGCAGCAGATATCGGCGGCTCCGCTTTTTTTCAAAGACAGGTATTCCGTGCGGTCCTTCGGTTCCTGAATACGAATCTGCAGTCCCGTCCTGCGGAATATTTCCTGACAGAGGTCGGACAGGATCCCCTTGGCCTGCCCTTTTTCGAACCAGCTGTAGGGCTTTTCGTCCGGATTGATGATGGCTGTAAATACCTGTTTTTCAGAGGTACACCGGTCTATGAACTGCTGTTCCTTTTCCGTGTAGGCGATCTCCGACCCGCTGTCCGGCGAATAATAACGGCGGAACAGCTCTTCCTGCAGATCCGGCGAAACCGTATTGATCTGCGAAATGGCATAATTGACTTCCTCCAGCAGCCCGGCATTGCCTTTTTTCACAATGACATAGAACGGTTTGGGATCAAACTGGGCAAGCACCCATTCATTGCGGACCTGCCGCAGATTGCTCGTGACGATGGCATCGATGGAGCCGTCGGCCAGTGCTTCGGTCAGTTCCTGTACAGATTCAAAATAGTCCGATTTATAACTGAAACCGTTCTGCAGCGCAAATTCGGCAAAACTGGCATTGCGGCTGTTGTTGCGCAGCAGTCCGACATGCATGCCGTCCCAGCCGGCAATGTTGCCGGACTGGTATCGGGTATCGCCCGCCCTGACCGTCAGGATCGTGGAACTGGTCCCGATCGGTTCGTCGGAATAATCGAACCTTGCTTCTCTCTCCTCCGTTTTCGAAGCAGATGTAAGAAGGTCGATCTCCCCGCGGTCGAGCATATCCAGCATGTCGCTCCAGCTTTTATTTTCGCTGTAGCCGACATAGGTATACTGGAAATCCGTATAGGGCAGCATAGCCTGCAGGTACGCGTATCCGTACCCGCTGCGTGTGCCGTCCGCATTCACCATGTGGTAGCCGTCAAAGGGAAAATAGCCGACGCGTACCGTTCTCCGCGCTGCGGAAGAACCGGCAGCCGAAACCGGCAGGCTCCCTGCCAGGCACAGAAACAGAACCAGCAGCAGCGCACATATGCCGCGTCTTCGTCTCATAAGCATCTCCCTGTAACTCAGGACCTCTGCAATTCATATACATATGTATATTTCGCCGTCTCGTTGATCATCATGGCTGCATAGCCGTAACGGTCCGTCTGCAGCGTCGTAAACAGAACGTTTTTCCCGTCGCGTTCGATATAGACCGATACATAGCTTTCCGGAACGCAGCCGGGAAGCCTGGTGACCAGGATCGCTGCCGTTCCGAACATGGCTTTTTTCCGGAAATTCAGCGTCTTTGTAACAAATCCGTCGGACTTTCCATAGGACTGGTCATTGATTACATTGAGGCCGGTAAAGCCTTTATTATCCGCCGCGCTCAGGAACGTCAGCGCCGTATCGCCGGGCAGCAGCAGCTGCAGTGCCTTTGCCGTGCCATTCCGTGACAGTGCATCGACTGCTTCCTTCGGCACATCGCCGTTCGTCAGCTGGGCATTTCTTACCTGCAGCACCGTTATGCCGGATACGATACCGGACTTCGGCACATCCGTCGGCTGCAGCGTGTTTTCCGCCCCGATGATCGCCGGCCAGGTGTTGAGCAGCGTTTTATAATTCACCGTCTGCAGTTTTACGCCGGAGGGCAGAGAACCGCCGGCCGACGGCGTATCGGATGAAGAGGAGGTCGTTCCGCCTGCACCCGTGCTGTCCTGCGGTGAAGGAGCTGTTTTCTTCGTGACGTTGACCGTGCAGATATCAAAAAAGTGTCCGCAGAGCACATAGACTGCCGTCGTTCCTTCTCCCACGGCGGTGATCACACCATTCTGGTCCACGCGGGCTGTTTTCGTATCGAACGATCCCCATTGCAGTGTCCGGCTTTCCGTCGTATTCTCCGGGTCGAACTGCACGGAAAGCGTTGCCGTGCTTTCGGCCGGGGCAGCGCCGCTGCCGATACAGAGACTTACTGCAGTACTGCTCAGGTGTATATCGTTCAGAGGGATCGTCCCCTCACTGTTATTTACCGTGACCGTGCAGGCCGCCCGGATCCCGCCGCCGGTTCCGGCCGCTGCGGTAATAACGGCTGTGCCTGCCTTTCTGGCCGTAACCTCTCCGGCTGCATCCACCGACGCCACATTCGGATTGTCCGAGGTCCAGGTGACCCGCTTATCCGTGGCATTCTCCGGTGCGACGGTCGCTGTCAGCGTTTTCGTTCCTCCGACCGTCAGCGTCGCCGCAGCATCAGACAGCGTAAGTCCGGTGACCGGCACAATCTGACTGCTGTCCGTGACCGTAACAGCACAGGTAGCGCTCAGGCTTCCGCATTCAGCTGTAATGGTTGCCGACCCGGCAGCGATCGCCGTGACGAAACCGTCTTCCGATACGGCTGCAACATCCGTGTTACCGGATGTCCATGTGACCTTTCCCGCAGCGCCTTCCGGCTGCAGTGACGCGGTCAGCTGCTGTGTGCTGTCTGTTTTCGTCGTACCGGTGCCGATGACCAGGCCGAGATTATCATGATCCAGACTGATCGCCGTGGGAGCAGGGCTCCCGTCATCGTTCGTAAACGCCTTGATCCGGATATTGCTGGAATAGGAGCCTTCCGGCTGGATTGCCCCGAAGTCCGTCCAGTTCGTTCCTCCGTCGGTACTGATGTAGCTTTGTCCGGCAGATGCGCTGCAGAGCAGTGTATCTCCGTTATCTCCGGTCGCCTGCTCCGAGGCAAAACTGACATCGCCGCCCTCTTTCTTCAGCTTTACAACCACAGAGAAGGGCACGTCCTCCTGCAGGGGGACCGCTGTGTCCAGTGAGACCGTATAACAGCCGCTCGCCGTGATCGTTCCCGTCTGTTCGGTCTGCTTCGTACCTGCCGTCGGGTCATTCTCCTCGGCTATTTCATTGCCGGTATAGATCTGAATCGTATAGTCTGCATTGCTGGTACCATAGGTCTGGAAAGAGACCGCTTTCAGACTTTCCGCACCATTCTTGTTGCCATGCGCCTTAAAGACATTGGCAGCCGCCACCTCGGGGCGGGATGTCGCCGTGTCCCCGCCGTAGATCTGGTCGTCATACCATGCTGCGCGCGTATAGAATTCATTGCTTCCGTCATATTGATAATTGTGGTCATACGTTCCGGCCGGTGAACTAACGACAGCATACGCATTCTGCCGCAGTCCGTGGGTGAAATAGGACATCCAGAAATAGCCTTCATGAGAATAGCCCTGTCCGCCGTAACTGTTCCGCACGAGCCATGCGCCGTTATGAGCTGGCACTACCTTGCTATCGCTTACATCAAAATCTTCCAATGGTTTCGTGTCATCCCAGCCGACGATCGCTACGGCGTGTCCGCTGGTCTCCTCTCCATCATAGAAGAACGCATTTTTATCGTTGTTATAGTACTTATCCCCTGCTTCATAATAGCCGATACCGACGGCGCCGCAATCGCGGATATACTGCTTGATCACACTGACTTCATCGGTATAGCATTGATTATCTTCATCATATACATCGCCATCTTCAAATCTCGGCATCTTCATCTGGTAGACATCCTGCAGATGCAGATCTGCCAGAGAAAACTGCAAGTCATCCGGAGGATAGGTCCCGTTAATGTCATACCCGTTATCGGCAAGTGTCAGTTCTGCATCGCTGTATTTCATATCCTCTTCATCAGCGCTTCCGCACCAGTTCAGCAGCGTCTGCAGTCCTCTGTCAAACACATTGCCGGCATCCAGATAACTGGCGCTGTTGTTATTCTCCGGATTGTACTGTGTCTGGTCCCCTTCCATTCCTCCCAGAGGATCCTGATCTCCCGACCGGTTCATATACTTGGCAAAATAGGACAGATGGAGTTCCGAGAGATCAACATCCGTCCCTTTCTGCTGCTGTTTGATCGCGCTCTCTTCCGTAAGAAAAATCGTTGAAAAAGCCCAGCAGTCACCGTAACCTCCCTGGTCCCGCAAAGGCGGCATCGAACTCAGGTCCGGTGAGTACACCGGATCTAAATTGGAGTTGGAAGCAGGCAATGACACGGGCTCTGCTGCCGGCTTGCTGTAAGCCTCGGCAAGACCATTGGCATCCGCTCCCAGAATAGAAACGGTCACGGTCGGACAGTCGATAAATGTACCATCCTCTTTTTTATCAAGTACATAAGCCGTCGTATCAAAAACCGGTGTGAAAACAAACTCCCCTTCCTGATTGGGAGCATAAGTGCTGCATGTCCAGCTGCTGACGGTAACGTCCGTAAGCGTACTGCTGCTGTCCAGATATACCTGCAGGCTCTTCGGCATCTCGCCGTCCAGTTCTTTCTTATCTGGCGGATCAGCATAAAGCAGATTCGAATACTCATCTCCCAGCGTCGCAAAACCCGTGATCGTCTTCGGCGTCCCCTCCGCCTGCACGGCCGTTCCGTTCAGTGCCAAAGACAGAAGCATCATGATGCTCAGCAGTACTGCGTAAAATCTCTTTTTCATATTCTCCGTTCCTTCTGTTCTTCATCCGCTGCAAAGCCGGGACTGCAGCAAATTTCAGATAAATTATACGACGAAACGGATGCGGGACACAATGGTGCCGTATACAGCGGCAGAGCCGTTTTCCGGTAAAAAAAAAGCCCGCCGGGGGATAACCCGTCAGCGGACGTTTTCTGTGTCGGAAGTTTTCTTTGTCCGGATCCCTTCCCGGATCCTGCCGGCGGTCGGTGTAACGGCCAGCCCTCCTTTTCCGGTCTCCCGGTAGCAGGACGGCATTTCGCGCCCGATCTCCCCCATGGCGCTGATGACCTCATCCGCCGGGATCGCCGACCGGATGCCGGCCATGACCATATCCGAAGAAGTCACGGCATTGACAGCGCCGATGACGTTGCGCTTTACGCAGGGCACTTCCACCAGGCCGGCGACCGGATCGCAGGTCAGTCCCATCAGCCCCTTGATGGCAATGGCAGCAGCCATACAGATTTCTTCCGCACTGCCGTGCCGCAGCTGTACGAGAGCACCCGCCGCAATGGCACTGGCCGTCCCGATCTCAGCCTGACAGCCTCCGGATGCACCGGCAATGGAGGCATTCTGCGCAATGATCTGTCCGATGCCCGCTGCCGTAAACAGCGCTTCCACGATCTCATCTTCCGAAAAGCCTTTTTCTTTCTCACAGGTGATCAGGACTGCCGGCAGTACGCCGCAGGACCCGGCCGTCGGAGCGGCTACGATCCTGCCCATGCAGGCATTGGTCTCTCCCATTTTCAGGGCGCGTTCCATTACGGCGCCGATGAAATCCCCGGAGAAATTGGCGCGGCCGGCAACCGCTTTTTCCATGCGCGCGCCGTCTCCGCCGATGATCCCGCTCCTTGACCTGCGGCTTCCGTCATAGGTCTCGTCCGCGAGCCGCATCGCCCGGTACATGGACCGCATCTTTTCAAAAGAGTCCTCCGGACTGATCTGGAATTCCCTGCAGTTGTCCTCCCGGACGACTTCCCAGAAATCCATTTTCCGTTCAGAGGAAATTCTGCATATATCCGCAAGTGTCTTATAGACCATAATAGATTACCGCCAGAACGCCTTTCAGCTGTTCCACCTGTTTTACGACCCTGTCCGGTATCTCCGCATCACATTCCACCGTCATCACGGCCTGCCCGCCGCGCATGTCCCGGTAGACCTGCATTTCGGCGATATTCACGAGTGCGGAATCCAGCAGCTTCGTTACCGCTGCGACCAGTCCGTGCTCATCCTGGTTCCTGACGATCAGCGTGGGATATTCCGCGCTGAACCGCATTTCGATCCCGTCCATGCTGTCGATGCTGATTCTTCCGCCGCCCGGAGAAGATGCCTGTATTTCCAGCTTTTTTCCGCTCTTTCCCGTCATCTTCAGGACCGCGGTATTCGGGTGTGCGTTCTGCAGATCGGCTTTTCCGAACGAGATCCGTATCCCGCGCGCAGCAGCCTCTTCCAGGCTGTGAATAATCCCGGGATCGTCCGGTTTCATTCCCAGCAGTCCTGCCGCGATCGCCCGGTCCGTACCATGTCCGCTGCCGGTCGCCAGGAAGCTTCCATACAGAAGAATTTCCGCCTGCTGCAGCGGCTCGCCGAGAAGCCTTCCGGCAACATAGCCGATCTTGACCGCACCCGCCGTATGCGAACTGGAAGGTCCGACCATGACCGGTCCAATGATTTCAAAGATATCCATCGTCGTATGCTTTCGTTACATTTCCGACAGTTCCAGGCCCTGCTTGTCGATTTCGTTGATCCGGTTATAGGCGATCCTGGCCCGTCCGACATTGTGCATTTTCATAGCCTCATACAGATCCCGGTGGTACGGGATCGTCTGAAGCCACAGTTTTTCGATCCCGACGGCGTTCTTGCCGTAGGCGTCCAGCCGCATGATCAGGCTGTCAAGAAGCTGCACCATGGTCTGGTTATGATACAGGTGGCGGAGACGCGTATGAAAAACATTATCATCGGCGATCGAGAAAACGCCTTCGTTAAAATCGCTTTCCAGCTTCCGCAGCGGCTCCTCCAGGGAACGCAGCTCCGGCTCCGTAATCGTCGTGCAGAGTTCTTCGATGATATGAAATTCCAGTACCATTTTCACGTCCAGAAGCTCGGTATAGTCCACCTTCCAGAGAGCGATATTATAACGGTCGGCGGAGGAATCCTCCCGCAGGAACATACCGCGGCCGACCTCCGTTTCAATGATCCCCTGATTCTGCAGGATCCGGACAGCTTCCCGGACCGATGAGCGGCTCGAGGAAAACAGTGTGGCCAGCTCGCGTTCCGCGGGGAGACGGTCCCCGGCCTTCAGTTCATTCTTCCGGATATACTGCAGGATCCGGTCCGCCAGATTCGTATATAAATACCCGTTTTGCACCATGCCTTTCAACCATCCGATCCATAATGTTATATTTCATTTATTCTATCCCTTTACGGCACCGGAAGTCAGCCCTTCAACGATATATTTCTGTACGAAAATGAACATCACGACCGTAGGCAGCAGTGCAAGACAGCCGCCGGCCATCATGGTTCCCCAGTCGACATTGTATTTCCCGATCAGCGATTTCAATCCGACCGGAATGGTCCAGTTGGTCTGCGAGTTCAGGAAAATGACAGCCCCGATCAGTTCGTTCCATGCGCCGATGAATGCGAAAACAAAATCGGCGACGATGCCGGGAAACATGACCGGAAGGACGATTTTCCACAGGGTCTGTCCCCGTGTGCAGCCGTCCACAAACGCCGCTTCCTCCAGCGCGTACGGTATTCTCTCAAAGAAGCTCCGCATGGTAATGACGCAGAACGGCAGGTTCGTGACCGTGTAAAACAGGAAAAGTCCGAACAGCGTATCGACCAGATGCAGCTTTGTATAGACGACATAGATCGGGATGATCACCAGGATGGCCGGGATCATCTGCGTGATCAGGAAAAACACGAGGGCGACCCCTTTTCCGCGGAACGTGAACCGCGCAAGGGCATAGCCGCCGTAGATCGACATCACCGTAATGACAATGGCGACGGTCACGGCGAGGATCACGCTGTTCTTCAGATATGTGCCGTAATGCATGGTACTGAACAGGTTGTTGTAGTTTTCGAGTGTAAACAGTTCCGGCCAGTAGGTAATGTGCTGTGTATTGACGATCTCATTGCTGGTCTTGAAGGAAGTAATGATCATCCAGTAGATCGGCAGCGCAACAAGAAGGAAGTAAAACAGCAGGACTATAAACCTGAGGATCCCGGATACGATTTTTCTGCTTCGTCTGCTCATCAGAAATCACCTGCCTTATCATATTTGGTCAGCTTGAGGAAGATCACCGCATAGAGCGTCAGGATCGTGATCATCAGTACGCCGAAGGCTCCTGCCAGACCGAAGTCGTAACTGGAGAACGCTTTGGTGTAGATATAGGACGGCAGCGTCTGTGAATAGTTGGCCGGGCCGCCTTCCGTTACGATGACGACCAGATCGAAGGAGTTGAAGATCCAGATGAACCGGAGCAGCACCGTCATGATGATGGTCGGCTTGATATAAGGCAGCGTCAGCGAAAAGAACCGGTGAACAACGCCGCAGCCGTCCATTTCAGCGGCTTCGTACAATTCCTCCGGCACAGACTGCAGCGCCGCAAGAATCATGATGCCGAAGAAACGGTATGCCGATCCAGATCATGGCAAGAATAACGACGACGAGCGAAAGCCCGGGTGTTCCCAGCCAGGAGATCCCGTTCTTGATGATCCCCATTTTTTCCAGCAGATCGTTGACAACGCCGTATTCGCCGTTGAAGCTCCAGCGGAACAGAAGGCCTACGACAAAAGCCGAAAAAGCCCACGGCAGAAATACGATCGACTGGTATATGCCGCGCCCTTTGAATTTGGTGTTCAGGGCAAGAGCAAGCCCCAGCCCCAGCAGAAACTGGAAGACGACGGAAACGACGACATAAATCAAAGAGTTTTTCAGCAGCAGCAGAAAGCTGCTGTCGGTAAACATCTTGATGTAGTTTTCAAAATTATTCCAGGATACGCGGTTCAGATGCGTCAGCTTATAATCCTGGAAGGACATGACGATACTCTCGATCAGCGGATAGCCATACATCAGGAGCAGTACAATCAATACCGGTGCCAGATAGAGGTAGGGCGTGAGTTCCTTTTTCCCTATGATTCCTGTTCTGCCTGCAGGCAAGGCAGTTTTCTTTTTGTTTTTTCGGATCATGCCATGCTCCTTTCCAATACCAGTGAATACTTAAAGTGAATACTAAAATGGAAAAATGCGCCTCAGGCGCCTATAGAAAATGCTCCTGCCGCTCTCCTCGGGAAAGACGGCAGGAGCTGTTCAGATCAGCTTATTGCATTGTAAGTGCGGTTTCCACCTGGGAATCCGGGTTGTCTTTTCTGTACTGGTCTTCTCTTTCCTGCAGTGCATCGCAGATATTCTTCAATGCCGTTGCAGCGTCTTCATCGCCCAGCAGATAACTCTGGATCTCTTCATGGAAGAGGTTCTGGTGCAGATCCGTATAGTCAAATGCGCCGTAGGTAGCCGGAACAGCCAGCGTAGGATCGTTCATTTCCTGAATGAATACGCCGTAATGTCCGTCTGCGCCGTAATCCGCGATATTGGAAGCATCCTTCTTGATCGGGATCTCGCCGGTCTTCTGGCAGTAGTCCGCCTGTTTGTCGGAGCTGGTCATATAGCTCATCAGTTCCCATGCAGCTTCCTTGTTCTTGGAGGTTGCGGACATGGAATAGGAATACGGTGCATTGATCGTGTTGTAGATCTTGCCGTCCTTCTCGGAAGTGGGCATCGGCATGACCATCCACTGTGAATCGTCCATCTTTGCGATCAGCGTAGCCGCCACTTCGGAGTCATTGATCAGCGTGCCGGTCAGGCCGCCGACGAAGTTATCGACCATTTCCGTGAAGCCCCAGTTGATGGCATCCTTGGGAGCATAGCCGTTCTTGTAGATATCGGTCCATTTGGTAAATGCCTTCAGGCAGTCATCGGAATCCATGAGGATCTTGCCGTCCTGATCATAGGTCGCGCCGCCGGTATACCCCTGCATGTAGACCCAGAGCGGATCCAGGGCTCCTCTGGCTCCTCTGTAGGAAGCGCCGTAATGATTCTGGCTCGCATCCGTCAGTTTTGCCACCAGGTCAAAATAGTCGTCATACGTCCAGGCCTTGGTCGGATCCAGCTTGATGCCTGCTGCCTCACACCAGTCCTTACGGACATAGATGCCCTTGACCATCAGGCCGTCGGGAAGCGTATAGATGTTGCCATAGCGTGTTTTCTCACTTGCCCAGATCAGTTTGGAAACAGCATCCGTATAATCGCTGGTGGAATCCCCGATGTAATCGGTCAGCGGTTCGACCCAGCCGGCTTCCGTGTACTGTCCCAGCCAGCCGGACCATACAGTCATGACATCCGGAAGACTGCCGGAAGATCCCAGCACGGTCATCTTGTTGGCGGCATCATCCCACGGTACGCTCTGATATTCGACTTCGATGCCGGTATCCTTCTGAAAATCCTTAAACAGCTGCTGGAAATAGGCGGTCCGGACATCGCCGGGCGCTACATCCATGAATGTAAGCTTGGTTCCCTTGTAAGCCTGGCTCCAGGAACCGTCTGCATTCTGCACCGCGCCGGCGGCTGCAGAAGCTGCCGTACCGGCAGAGGTCTGTGCTGCAGCAGCGCCTGCCGCGGCCGATGTTGCCGCTGTTCCCGTACTCTGCGAAGCGCCGCCTCCGCAGCCGGTCAGACACGTACCGAGCATCGTGACTGCCAGTAACGATGTAACCAGTTTCTTTTTCATCTTTCATCCTCCTTTACTACCATAAGCTTTGCTATTATCGTGTCCTGCATTTTCTGCAGTTATAGCTGTTTCAGTGCCTGATCCAGATCAGCGATCAGATTGTCGGAACCTTCGAGGCCGCAGTAGATCCGGATGAGGCTTCTGTCCATGCCGATCAGATCGCATGCTTCCTGCGATTCCTTGTACAGAGGACAGAGTGCCAGGCTTTCAAAACCGCCCCAGGAACAGCCCTTTCCGAACAGATGCAGATGGTCGATCAGCCGGACCGCCGTCTCCGGGTCCTTCGTATCCAGAGAAAAGCTCATCAGACTGCTGTGTCCTGACTGCTGTCTCCGGATAATTTCTGCCTGCGGGTGCGAAGCGAGACCGGTATAGTACACTTTTGCAACGCGGTCATTCTGTTCCAGATATTCGGCGACAGCCATGCCAATCCGCTGAAATTCATGCATACGGACGTCCAGCGTACGGAGTCCGCGGATCGTAAGCCATGCTTCCATGGGACCCAGGATCCCGCCGTACAGTTCTCTCGCCTGTGACATGATCCTGCGCATCAGTTCCTCGTCCTTGCCCGCCAGGACACCGCCGATGATATCGCTGTGTCCGCCGAAATATTTGGACATGGTATGCATGGTAATATCGATACCCAGATCGAGCGGCTTCTGGAAGATCGGTGTCAGACAGGTGTTATCAATATAGGTATAGAAATGTTTCCGGTGCGCTATCTCCGCAATGGCACGGAGGTCGACCACACGGAACACAAACGTCGCGGGACTTTCAAGGATCATCAGCGAGGTCTGCTCGCACGCGGCATCCTCGATCTCCTGCAGATCGTTGCCGGAAACGAACGTCACACGCATGCCGAATTTTTCGACACAGATCTGCTGCAGATAGCGTTTCACCGGCATATAGACATCTTTCATGCAGATGATGTGGCTTCCCGCTTTGCAGGTAGTCATGACCGCTGCGCTGAAGGCAGCCATGCCGGATGCAAAACAGACAGCCCGGGATGCATGTTCGATCGCGGCGATCTTCTTCTCCAGAATGGTGACGGTCGGATTGGAATCTCTGCCGTATACAAAGCTGTCTTCCCGGAAGACATCAACATTGCAGTAGTCTTCGAAGGTATCATACAGATGCAGTGAATTCAGAAATACCGGCGGAACGACCGCATTGAGATATTTTCCATAGTCATCCCCCGTATGTTCGAGCGACAGACGGTCCCGATCCAGCTGATCTTCTTCCGCCGCCGTATTCTTCGCCGCCATATCCTTGTTCATTCCGGTTTCCATTTTTCCTCCCCTATAAATTGGTCTGACCGATTTGGCAATTCTTTTCTTTGGTCTGACCAGTTCTGCACACCTGAAACACTCTCAAACGTGCTGAAACCGTACTGTTCTGCTCTTTTTACATCCTGTAAATATCGATAAAAGCCTTAAATATTACGTTTTTATTTGATTTCATACTATTCTTTATCGTTATTACTGTCAATAATCGGCGCATATTTTACTATTTTTTGTAACTTGTGCACATATCCGGTTTTTCTTTTTGTGATTATTTGCTGTTGTGCGGAGGGGAGCAAATGGCATATCCTCAGTATAAATAATGCAGATAATCTGTCATTATGCACAATGGAGTGCCGGTACCGGCTGCCCGGCCGGATACCGTAAAATCCAGCAGAAAGGTGTACATACCTATGAGCGATGCCTATAAGTCCACAAGACGCTGCTATCTGATCGATCATCATTCGCCGCAGCCCCCGATCGTCCCGCTTGGCCATATGAATATCGAAGAGTACCGCGAGTTCTTCAAAACGGCACATATCGATTCTCTGATGGTCTACTGCAAGGATCACTGGGGCGTGACCTATTACGATTCCAAAACAGCCGGAGCGCAGAAGCACGCCGGCGTAGAGGGCGACTGGATCCGGACCGTACGGGATTCTGCAAAAGAGATGGGAATCGAATTCGTGGCGTACTACTGCATCGAATATGATGAAGGTGCCGCACGCCGTTTCCCGGAATGGCGGATCCGCAAACCGGACGGCTCGCCTCTCATCCGGAACGACCGTTATGCAAAATGGAGCCTGATGTGCTATCAGACCGGCTACCGGGAATATGCTCTGTCGCAGCTTTCCGAAATCGTTGAAAACTATCATCCGGACTCATTGTTCCTCGATATTTTCGGTGCTTCTCTCTGCTACTGCCCTGCCTGCCGCAGGCTGTTTGCAGACCGTTTCGGCTATCCCCTTCCGGAGACCCGGGAGGATATCCTGCTGCATCTGGCGGATGTGCAGGCGCATCTCGAAAGCAAGAGCCTCGATTTTTATAAGGAGCTTCGGGAACGTCTGAAGAAGATCGATCCGACCCTGGCCATCACCATTAACTTTGCCTGCCACTATCCGAAGGAACTCCGCGATCTTCTGGATTATCAGTACAGCGAACCGCTGCTGCATGACAACTGGTTTTCCGCAGCCTATGCAAGAGATACGGCTGTCGGGCAGTATCCGATGCTCGCTCCCGGAGAGGCCAGCCAGGTCTACAATTACGACCACCGGAACAAGTATCTCTACGATCTTTCCTGCATTGCCGCACAGGGCTGCCGCGTCGGAATGTACAGCGGTTCCCAGCACGTTGACGGCACGCTGGAGCATGAAGAGTCGAGGCGGCTGGGCTACGCCTATGCAGAGCTCGAAAAAATGGAGCCGTACCTCTCCGTTCCGCGCCGGCCCGTCAGGTGCATCGGCATCATCCAGAGCGATGTTTCCAAAAAAATCACCAGCGAACTTCCGGATCCCGACGCCATTCTGCGTATGAAGAAAACACCGCCGCACACAAAGGCGATCCTCGGTGCGATGATGTGCTGCGAACACGCCAAGATACCATACAGTATTCTTCCGGAGGACAGCCTGACCGCCTGTCTGCTGGCAGAATACCAGCTGATCGTTCTCCCGGAAGTGTACGTCGTTTCGCCGCATCTTCGTGAACTGCTGACGGATTACGTAAACGGCGGAGGCCGGATCATCGTCAGCGGACAGACCGGGCTGTATGACAGCAGCCTGCAGTTTACCGGCCGCCCGGCACTGTCCGGACTGCTCGGGATGGATTTTGTCAGTGTCCACAGAGAATATGCACAGAATGACTGGAGCGCCTATCTGAAAGCCCGGATGCCTTCCCTGTTCAAGGGTCTGCTGTCCGTAACGACGCCTCCCGTCAGTGATTTCTTTCTGGAAGTGAAACCGGTGTCCGGTCAGACCGCTGTTCTGGCCGATTTTGCGAAACCGACGGTTGCCTGTTCAATGACTGAATGGGTCAACTGGTGGAGCCCGCCGGCATCAGCGGACGATCCGGAGAAAAACGGACTGCCGGCCATCCTGCTGCACCCGTCGGAAAAAGGAGAAGCCCTCTACCTCGCCTTCGATTTCTTCACGATGGCGCAGACGGAAACCTTCCGGGACAGCTCCGACTGTTTTGCCGATCTTCTGCGGATCATGAATTTCGTTCCTGTCATGCAGAATGAAACCACGACCCCCGGCCTGATCCGGACCGCCTTCTTTGAAACGGAGGATGGCTTCCAGATCCATCAGATCTCCACGATTCCGGGGCGGAACGCAGGAGAGACTGTTCCGGTCAACGGTGGAATATTGAAAACCGTTTCCCCGATCGCCGGGGCGGAAACCGTCTACCCGGAACATAAGGAGCTGCCTGTGCGCCGGGAAGGGTCCTGCTACTGCGTCGACCTGCCCTCATTCTCAATGGAACAGATCATTCTCTGCAGAAAGCCGTAAAAAAAGCACAGAAAAACAGGCATGGATCACCGTTTCCTCCGCGGTCCATGCCTGTTTTTTTATGCCGTTATTCCTTTACTGTAAAAAATCAGATATCCGACAGGATCGTGCAGATCTGTCCGATATGCTCGCCCTTTTCCGCAAAATCCAGCATGGCAGCCGCCAGATCTCCGTACGTCACATAGCTGACGCCTTTGGAATTGTACAGCAGGTTTTCATCGGTGCCGACCCTGTATTTCCCGACCGGCTCTGCGTCGCGGTCAAAGTTTTTCGATGGACAGACCACGGTCCAGCATACATTGCGGCTGGCCTTGAAATCTTCCATGCCTTTCAATGCTTCCGCCGAGATCCCGCGCAGGAAATCCGGATGGTCGGGCGCTTCATATACGCGGCTCTCGTGTTTTTCCGTCTCATACAGACTGCCGGAGCCGATGATGTGCAGAACATGGATCCCGGACCCCTGTGTCAGTTCGATCAGCTTATCACAGGCTTTGCGGTTGACGGAAGGATCGCAGTCAAAGCCGCTCCCGAAACAGCTGATGACAGCTTCGCAGCCCTGCAGATCGGATCTGTCCAGGTCAAACAGGCTTTTGGAAACCGTATGGAGACCGGCCGGCGTTTCCACATCGCCGATCACGTAGCCAAATTCAAATGCCTCATGCCAGTGCCACGGAACATTTGTCTGCGAGTAATCCGTTACATGCAGCACATACGGAAACTCCGTATACATGCCTTCGATCTCTTCCTGCTGGTTTTCCTTAAGCCTGATCTTCATAATCTGCTGTTTTCACCTCATATCTGTCATTATTATTATGCTTTTAGTCCTTAAATTTATTTTTATAAGTCTATTTAAGCACTATTATTATGTCATCACAAGGGAAAAGCAAAAGGAAAGCAGGAATCTCAATACGAACCGGTCATCGATCAAAGACTGAAAAAATAATAATACGTGAGTTTAAGAAAGGAGAACAACATGGGTACTTCCGTAATGCAGTTTGTATTTATTCTGTTATCTCTGGCAGGTCTGTGTGTATTTGAAAACAGTTTACAGTAACGGACTGAACTGAAAAGATCCTGCAGGCCCTGATTACCGGACCTGCAGGATCTCTGCGAATGGAGATAGCGCGATTCGAACGCGTGACCTCTTCCATGCCATGGAAGCGCTCTCCCAACTGAGCTATACCCCCGGAAACTTCAATCGGATCCGTCCTTGCGGACGGGTCCGATTCTGTCGATATTGGATTGCATTATTCTGTTACCGATTCATAAGCTTTCTCCGCAGCATCGATGACATCCTGCAGACCGGCTTTTTTCAACTTCTGATACTCTGTATTATACTGCTCTTTTGTAATTTTGCCCATAATATATTCATCCCGGAGTGAAGTTTGTTTATCGACGAGATCCGAGTGGTCCGCATAGGCATCCGTCGTGAATGCCGGCGGCTTCTGGTAGAAGTACGGATCGTTGATATTCAGGCCGTCCACAAAGCTTTTTCCTTCCGCCGGCAGGTCATCATAGGTCTTTCCCTGCATCAGATACTGCATATAGGCATCACGGGTAAAACAGAAGGGAAGGATCGCCGGGATCAGGCCTTCCTTCCGGGCAGTGCTGAATCCCTGGTTGTAAGTATCATTCACCACCGGTTTTCCATCCTTCATGTCGTACGTTGTGCCTTCGATCCCGTAATTGGTAAGGGTAACGCCATCATCACTGTACAGATAGTCCAGCGCCTGCAGGATCCTGTCGATCCGGCCGTCCTTCAGTGCATTGACAGTAACGTAGGTGTTCTCCGCGATCCGGTCACGGGCGGGAATACTCTGATCACCGTTCGGGCCGGCAATGGGGACAACACACTGGAACAGGGCATTTTTGCTGCTTTCCTGCGAAGCAATGGAATAGTTTTTGGCCTGCTCCGCCCAGGAGATCGTGGAGCCGAGCGTATCATTCGACCCGATGGTATTGAGCTGGCTGTCATCACAGGTGATGTATTCCTGATACAGGATGCCCTTCGCATAAAGTTCACGCATCGCATCCAGGAAATCGCCATATGCCGGATTTTCAGGATCATACACATATTTTCCGTCGACCACGGAAAAGTGGCCGTTGCTTTTGATGCCGAAGGCATTTTCCAGGAAATAGAAATTATTGTAGATGATGGCAAGCGGGATCTCGTCATTCGGATCGCCGTTGCCGTTGGCATCCTTTTCCTTGAACGCCGTCCAGACTTTCACCCAGTCATCCCAGGTCTCCGGTTCCTGCAGTCCGACATTCTGCAGCCAGTCCTTCCGGACCATGGTGGACATGGCCGCGGGAATATCCATGATAAGCCCGACCCCGTAGATCTTCCCGTCGTCCGGATTCGTGATATAGGCCTTTTCACTGTCACTGATATGGCTGAGGAAATTCGGCATATCCTTTTCTAGGTAATCATCCAGCGGAACGAGCACTCCCTGCTTGATCAGGCCTGCCGCATTGACATTGTCCATTTTAATGACGTCCGGCAGCTTTTTGCTGGCGACAATAGCTGCCAGCTGTGTATCATAGCTGTCCGTCTGCGCCCATTGAAAATGGATCTTCGTATTCGTATTTTTCTGCCAGGCATCCAGTATGATGGAATCTTCGGTATAGGGATCCCAGATCGGCCCGAAGTACGAAAATTCGACCGGGCTTCCCGCGGCATCCGCCGCGCTCCCTGCAGCATTCGATGCGGCCGCTGTTCCGGAAGCCGCGGCTCCGGCAGATCCGGCATTCCCGGACGATCCGGATTTTCCGCCGCAGCCCGTCAGCGCAGACAGAGAGAGCGCGCCGGCAAGAACGAGGGTCGTAACTTTTTTTACCGTACTGAACATATCTATTACCTCCGTATGCGAGATCTTACACCGGTATCTCTTTTCATGTTTTCCGTACCGGATCTCCGGCCCCGGCACTATTCCTTCACGGCGCCCAGAGTCACACCGCTGACAAAATACTTCTGGATAAACGGGTACAGGATCATCATGGGGATCATGGAAACAATGAGCACCGCATTTTTCAGCTGATCCGCCAGCGCCGCGCCGGCTATGGAATTTCCGGCCGCGCTGCCGAGTTCATACTTCGTTGCGTTGGCCGATACGACAATGTCGCGCAGCACCTGCTGCAGCGTAAATTTATCAAAATCCGTGATATAAAGCAATGGCTGCATATAGGCGTTCCAGTGCAGCGCAATGATCCAGAGGGCAATGGTCGCAAGGGACGGTTTGGCGAGAGGCGCCGCAATGGACCAGAGGATCCTGAATTCACCCGCACCGTCCATGCGGGCAGACTCGATGA
Organism: Lachnospiraceae bacterium; assembly: GCA_022647575.1. Classification (GTDB taxonomy): domain Bacteria; phylum Bacillota; class Clostridia; order Lachnospirales; family Lachnospiraceae; genus Chordicoccus. The sequence continues at coordinate 246,737 of JALCKY010000004.1, forward strand.
GGGACATCGGCAGTCCTTTCAGGAAACTGACAAGGATCAGCAGATTGAACGGCAGGATCAGGTTGCTGAGGATCAGCGACCAGTAGCTGTTGATGAGGCCCAGCGTTGAAATGCACATATACGAAGGGATCATGCCGCTGGAAAACCACATCGGCAGAAGGACAAAGATCGTGTATGCCTTCTTCCCCGGGAACTCGCAGAAGGCGATCGGATAAGCCGCAATGAGCGTGGCGGTAAGTCCGAGAACACAGCCGGTGACCGCTATGAACAGGGAATTTCCGAAAGAACGGAGGATCCTTTCATTGGAAAAGACCGCCTTGTAGGCTGCAATGGTCAGTCCTTTCGGATAGAAGGTGACATCGCCCCGCAGGACATGGGCATCGCTGCTGAGAGAAACAGCAAGGACATTCAGGATCGGATACAGCACAACGACACAGACCGCCGCAAAAAAGACGATCAGGAGAAGCTGTGAAGTTTGTATTTTCCGTCTGTGTCTCATGTCTTTATCCCTGCCGTGCGGTTCCTTTTATATGTCTGTGCGTTTTGATCCTGCTGTTTTACCCTGCTCTCCCGCCCCGGTACTACCAGAGGCTGGTATCCGTAAACCGGCGGCTCACCCGGTTGGAAACGGCCACGAGCACCAGGCTGATCAGCGAATTGAAGAGGCCTGCGGCCGTCGCCAGGGAATAGTCATACCGGATCAGTCCCCGTTTGTAGACCCAGGTCTGGATCATTTCGGAAACATCGAGGTTTGCGGAGTTCTGCAGCAGATACACCTTTTCAAAATCGATGCTCATCATCGTACCGATCTTGAGTATGAGCATGATGATTATCGTCGTACAGATACAGGGAACCGTGATGTGCAGAAGGCGCTGGAAGCGGTCCGCTCCGTCCATCATGGCGGCCTCATAGAGGTCCGGATCGATGGCGGTCATAGCCGACAGGTAGACGATCGATGCCCAGCCGGTCTCCTGCCAGATACCGGAGATCACGCAGATCGCGCGGAAATATTTCGCGTGTCCCAGGTAATATACGGCGTTTCCCCCGAAGGCGGTCACGATGTGCGCGAGGATGCCGGTGGAAGGGGACAGGATGGCTGAGATCAGGCCGACAAAGGCGACCATGGAAATAAAATGCGGCAGATAGGAGACCGCCTGCACCGCCTTCCGGAAATGCTTCATGCGCAGCTCGTTCAGAAGCAGGGCAAACAGGATCGGTGCGGGAAAACAGAAAATAAGCGAATATGTATTCAGGACCAGGACATTCCGGATCAGTTTCCAGAAATCCATATCCGTCACAAATCTCCGGAAGTTCTCCAGTCCGACGAATGTGCTGCCGGAAAAGCCCCGGTAGAGACTGAAATCATAAAATGCCATCCGGAGCCAGTACAGCGGCCAGTAGTAAAAGATCAGGAAGTAGATGATGACCGGAAGGATCATAATATAGACCGGTCGCGCTTTTCGCAGGCGCCTGCGCAGTTCCGGCCTGTTTTCAGTATATTTCTTTGTCTTTGCACCCTCGGTTGACATTTGTTTTTTTCCGTCCTATTATGCTGTTAATATCACAGTACAGACAAGGATGTCAATCCGTCTTGCGGGCTGGCATTTTTTTATCGCTGTAACAGAGAATACACAACAGAAAATATTCGTGTAAAGAAGGCATATATATGTATCAGGAATACTCCAAAACCTATGTTCTGAAAACCGGTGAGGCCGTGCAGGCCTATATCAAACTTGCCAAGTCCTTTGACGGGGATATCGACCTCGTCAGCGGGACCTGCATTATCGACGGGAAATCGCTTCTGGGCGTCCTGTCGCTCCGGCTGCAGGATGGCGTCCGCGTCATCGTCCGCACCGACAGCCCGGAAAAAGCGGAACGGTTCTTTAATGAACTGGCGCAGATCCGGGACGCACAGATCGCGTAGCCGTTCCGTGCAGACTCTCCCAAAGGCGCGCTGCAGAAAACAGCCCGCCGCAGGGACTACAGCTGCGAAGCGATTACCCGGTACAGATTATCCGCATTGATCGGCTTGGCTACATGGGCAGCCATTCCTGCCTGCAGACATCTCTGCACATCATCCGGAAAAGCATCCGCCGTCATGGCGATAACAGGAATCGTTCCGGCATCCGCTCTGTTCAGTGCGCGGATTTTTTTTGTTGCCTCAAACCCGTCCATGACCGGCATCCGGATATCCATGAGAATGACGGAATATGTGCCCACAGGGCTCTTTTGAAAAGCATCTAAGCCCGCCAGGCCGTCTTCCGCTGCCGTAACCATCATACCTTTTTCCTGCAGCAGCGTACTTTCGATCTCGCGGTTCATTTCATTGTCCTCACACAGAAGGACCGACTTTCCCTTCAAAGCAGAAACATCAAAAGCGGGTACCGCCGCTTCACCGGACTGTACGGTTTTTTCGTCTGCTTCGGCAAAATGAAAACGCACCGTAAACAGGGTGCCTTCATTCTTTTTGCTCCGGCACTGTATGGTTCCGCCCATCAGCCTGACCAGCTCGCTTACGATGGACAGACCGAGCCCTGTCCCGCTGCCGCCGTATCCGGTCCTGCCTTCCTGGGAGAAGGGTTCGAACATATGCTTCTGGAATTCTTCTTCCATGCCGATCCCGTCATCCCGCACGATAAAAACGGAATCCGGATCCGCCGCACCTTCCGGTACATTCAGAAACGACAGGGAAACATGACCGCCCTCCGGTGTATATTTCACGGCATTGGAAAGCAGGTTGAGAAGGACCTTCTGCATGTTCAGCGAATCAGCCATGATCACTCTGCGGCGGGCACGCGAGCGGTCGACGGTGAAGGTGATGTTCTTCCGCTTCGCAGCCTCCTGGATCGGCGTGATCACCATATCGAAAAGCGCAAAGGAATCGACCGGCTTAAGGTGCAGCTCCAGTTTTCCGTTGCCGATCTTGGACAGCAGCAGTGTATCGTTGATCAGCTGCAGGAGCAGTTTTCCGGATGTGCTGATCTTCTCGTTCTCCGCCTGGATCTTTGTCAGATCCGTTTCGTTCCGGATCAGGTCCGAAAACCCGAGTATGGCGGTCAGCGGTGTACGCATGTCATGACTGACATCCGAAAAGAACTGGTTCCTTGCCGCCGTGCTTCTGGCAATGGCTTCCAGCTGCAGCTGTTTTCTTTCGTTATCCGCCTTTGCGGCATTGATGAGAATAGTTTCCTTCTGGTGGCGGACCAGCGAGACCAGCGCCATGACAAGGATCAGTATGATGAATATGAACACGGCGGCGATCCCGGCGATCTGGATAGGCGGGATGCGGGCGATCATGGTCTGCCAGTTGTTCTCCTGGATCGTATTGTCCTGGACCACACTGTCAAATTCAAAATTGGTGGCGCTGATGCCCTTATCCAGCACCGATACGAGCGTCGTGTTGCCGGCAGCCGCAGCTCCGCAGAGATCGAACTGCAGGGAATTCAGTATGTTTGTCCGATACGCCGACGCGTTGGTCTTGTTCATGATCCAGGAAGCCGTCGGCATGCCGCAGACAACGGCATCCACACTGCCTTTCCGCAGCAGCGTAAAACCGGCTTCCGCATTGGATACCGGCACGATCTCCGCGTCCATGACTGCCGCTATGCTCTGCCGTACGTTATTGACGCTGCGTTCCTTGACGGCTATCTTCCGGATCTGGTCTGCACTGGTTGAGGCATGTGTCAGCAGGACCGTATCGACATTTTCATAGGCATCGGTCAGCAGGATCTGATCCTTTTCCGCCGTAATGACGCCGTCACTGAACATAGCCAGCAGATCGGCTTCGCCGCTTTTCACCGCCGCAATGGCATCCGGATTGGTATCATAGGGATGAAACGTGAATTTCAGACCGGTGAACGCCGACAGCTTCTGGTAATAATCCGGAATTATGCCGTGGTCCTTCCCGTCGGAAGTGCTGTAATAATACGGTGCGTCACCTTTGACGACCGCCACCCGGATCTCCGGATTGTCCTGAATATACTGTTTTTCATCTTTGAAGAAATCCGATACGCCGAGCGATTTGATATTGTACTTTTCGATCAGATGTTCTTCATAGAGCGGATCGTTGATGAGGATCTGGTTCATGGAAGTATCGACATGGCTCTTCAGCGTCGTCTCGCTCTTCCGGAACAGAATATAGTAAGGCTTCGGCGAAAACGTCAGGATGGTCTTGTAGCCGTCCCGCCCGCTCATGCTGAGAAGACCGACATCGATGGTTCCGTCATTCAGAGCCTCGTCGATCTCCTTTTCGCTTCCGAACAGCCGGACGTTCGGCTTCATGCCGTGGTCTTCCGACCAGTTCTCGAAAACGCTGAGAGTATTGCTGCCCGCTTCCGCGCCAAAGACTTTGTCACTGAGCTGTTCCACGTCACCGTAATTAAAGCGGTCGTCGTCCAGCCGGACATACAGGGACTGTGCGGATGAACCGACCTCGTTCTCGGAAAACAGGTATTTCTGCTCTCTCTGCTCCGTCTTTCCGAAATCAAAAAGCATGTCGGCTTTTCCGCTGTCCAGCGCCTGCAGCATATCCGCTTCGCTGTCATACAGTGTGATCTCAACTTCAAAACCGGCCTTCTGCGCTATACGGTAGCAGTATTCAATGTCGGCGCCGGCATAGGTCCCGTCGGCATTCTGATAGGCATAATGAGGCGAATCATACAGGCCGACCCTGACTTTTTCCTGGTCTGCCGCATGTATTCTGCCGCCGGGCAGAATGCTTAACATCAGAATCATCAATATGGAAAACAGCAGCGTCCTGATGAGACCTGCCAGTGACCGGCTATGTGTTCTCAAACGGTTGTCACCTCTGCCGTTTTTCGACGGCATATAAACACAATGGAATCGGCGTCCGTAAAGAAGACGCCGACTCCATTATACTCAATAACCGTTATAAAACCACAGACTTATTGCCGTTATTTTTCTGTAATCCCCCGTAATTTCCTGTTCTGTTCTGTCGGATCTTTGACAGTTGAATAGTTCCAAAAACTTCGCAAGCCGCTCGGGGCTTGTATTTTTTTGTCAAATTTTCTTTAAATATGTGTGGCTATATTTGGCTATATATGGTATAATGGATCTGTGGAGGACACAAGTACATGAAACTTACTGTCAGCAGATCCAGGAACTCAGCTTCTTTCTATGTTCAGAAAACCATCCGTAAAGAAAACGGCAGTATCACCACCGTCACCATCGAAAAACTTGGAAATCTCGATGAGGTAAAGACAAAAGCCGGCGGAAAAGACCCCTATGTCTGGGCACAGGAGTATGTGAATGAACTCAACCGAAGGGAGTACGAGGAACAGAAAGAAATCCTCGTCCGCTATTCTCCGACGAAGCTCCTTCCAAAGGGAGAACAAAAGGCTTTCAACTGCGGATATCTTTTCCTGCAGTGTATTTACTCCAGCCTTGGTCTTGATAAGATCTGCACCCAGATCAGCAGACGTTATAAATTCGATTATGACCTGAATGAGATCCTTTCCCGGCTCATTTATACAAGAATTCTCTATCCGTCCTCTAAACTTGCATCAGCAGAGCTTGCAAAGAGGTTTCTTGAACAGCCTTCCTTCAGAATCCACGATGTTTATCGTGCGCTATCCGTTCTTGCAAAGGAAAGCGACTTCATTCAGTCAGAACTGTACAGAAACAGCCAGAAGGTCCTTGAACGGCGGGATGATATCCTTTATTACGACTGTACCAACTACTACTTCGAGATCGAGCAGGAAAGCGGCAGCAGAAAGTACGGGCACAGCAAGCAGCACCAGCCTCTCCCGATCATCGGCATGGGACTCTTCATAGACCATGACGGCATACCCATGGCTTTCGACATGTACGACGGAAATACAAACGAGCAGGGGACGCTCCGTCCGCTGGAGAAAAAGATCATTGAGAACTATGGTCTCTCCCGTGTGATTGTCTGCACGGATGCAGGACTCTCTTCCGGAACAAACCGGAAATTCAACGACAAAACTCTTCACGGGGAAGAGATCCGCAGCTTCATCACAACACAATCCGTGAAGCAGCTGCCGGACTACCTGAAGGAGTTTGCCCTCGGCAAAGACGGTTGGAAACTCCCCGGGGATGAAAAGATCTATTGTCTCGATAACCTGGATCCTGAGGAAGACTATGAGAAAGTTTTTTACAAGGATCGCTGGATCAAAGAAGATCTTTCACAGAAAGCACTCCGTTCCGGGGAGAAGCCACTTGAACAGCATCTCATCATCAGTTTCTCACTAAAATACCAGAATTATCTACGCACAATCCGTGGAAGGCAGATCGAACGTGCACAGGCAATCATCGACAGCGGACGCAGCCATCATAGATCAAAGAGCCAGAACGATCCTTCCCGTTTCATCTCCCGCGAATCCATGACAGATACCGGCGAAGTCTGTACAAAGAGGATCGACTATCTCGATACGGATGCGATCGCTGAAGAAGAAATGTATGACGGGTTCTATGCCGTATGCACGAATCTTGCAGAGATGAGTATCGAAGAGATCATCCACGTCAATAAGAACAGATGGAAGATCGAGGAATGCTTCCGGATCATGAAGACAGAATTCAAGGCAAGACCCGTCTATCTGCAGGATTCGGACCGGATCGAGGCACACTTCCTCACCTGCTTTCTTTCATTGTTCATCTATCGGATCCTTGAAAAGAAACTTCAGGAGGCCTATACCTCGGAACAGATCATCCGCACTTTGAAAGAGATGATGATGAGCCGGCCAGGCGAGAAACTCGGTTATACTCCTGCATACACCAGAACTGATCTCACAGATACCCTGCATGAAGCTTTTGGTTTCAGGACAGACCATGAGATTACGACCGACATCAACATGCGTGCCATTGTACGGATATCCAAAGGAAAGAAAAAGTAAGAATATATAGCTACGTTTTTTATGTGCAAAAGAGGCGAAGAATCCCGTATTTACGAGATCTTCGCCTCTTCAACTGTCAAAGATGGGATAAAACCACAGACTTATTGCCGTTATTTTTCTGTAATCCCCCGTAATTTCCTGTTCTGTTCTGTCATTTTCTGCTGCCGCCGTTCTCTTTCCCCCGGTCCGTCTCCCCGATCACTACTATGGCGCCTTCTCCCGGCTCCGCGCTGCTCATGAGGCGGAAAATCAGGTTGTCCTGGTAGAGCAGGAAGCATCTGGCATACGCATTGATCAGTCCCAGTCCGCCGATCTCCATATCCACGCCCTGCCGCTGTACAAGGATCTTGTCACGGACCTGGGCCATGCTGTTTTCCAGGCTCTTCAGCGATTCTTCGGAGAAGCCCTCCCCGTTATCCGTGATCCGGATCTCCCAGCCCGTCTCCGTCTTCCGGCCGCAGATCTTTATCTTCATCTGTCCGGCATTGTGCCGGAAGCCATGGGATACACTGTTTTCAACGATCTGCTGCATGGTGCTCTTCGGGAGGATCTTCGCCCGTACTTCCTCTTCGACGTCGATATCAAAGGCGATCCGGTCGCCGTACCGCGCCTTCAGCAGATAGAAATAGTGATCGATGTATTCCATTTCGTCGCTGACCTTTGCGTACCGCTCCTTGGTACCGGTCGTATAACGGAGCATGGATGCCAGGGCAGCGCACATTTCGGCAATATTCTCATTGCCCGAGATCACGCCCTGCGAGGAAATAATATTCAGCACATTGTATATGAAATGGGGATTTACCTGTGCCTGCAGGGAATCGAACTGTGCCTGCAGGGAAAGCATGGACGACCGGCGCTCATTGATCAGCGCACTGTGCAGCCGCTCCGTCATATTCTGGTAGGTCTGCGCGAGTGCCTTGAATTCATCGAGCTGGTAATCGCTGCCCGAGACGACGTCCTTCTGCTCCAGGTTTTCCAGGTTCGTGCCGGCGATGATCTTCGTAAGTTTTTTGACCGGTTTTACGAGAACATAGGACCAGAGCACAATGGCTGTGAAGCTTGCCCAGAAAACAATCAATGCTGCCATGACGGAGGTGCCGAGGATCGTCTTTTTGGCTGCATAAAAAGCAGCTTCCGGCTTGTAGCAGAGGACCGTGAGCCGGTAGTCCGGAGACACCGACTTCGTAAAAAAGTAGCCGCCCGATTTTGCCACCGTGTCCGGGGAGATCGTCGGGATCAGTGCCAGAATATCTTTTGTCAGCGTCCTGCCGTCGCTGGAATACAGAAGGTCGCTGTCGTTTCCGATCAGCATGAACTGAATGCCGGGATCGCTGCGGTCCAGACCGGCCAGGCTTTCCACCGTATTCTCCACTTCGAGGAATCCCATCCGGTGTCCCTGCAGCGCCTTGACGAGGGAATAGACTTCCGCGCCGTCCTTTGTCCCCCACCGGTCCACGTGCGGGGCTACCAGCACGGAATGACCGCCGGCGCCGGCCGCAGCCGGAAGATAGGAGATCCCGCTGATAAAATCGTCTGACCGGAGACGGACCGGATTCGTTTCGGTAAAGCTGCTGGCCAGAAAACCATCCTGGTTATAAAAGACCGTGCGGTAGGAATTGCGGATGATGTAATCCGTACTGATGCCGGTGGCAATATTGCTCTTTGCATTGGCGATCGTATCGGACGACAGCTGTCCGCTGTCATATCTTCCGAGGATCGTCATGGAAGAAAGCATGGACGCGTCGGAAAGAATGTAATTCATGATGGCGTCCATGCGGGAAAACCGGTCCTCTGTCTGGATCGTGAGGGATCTGGCTTCGACCATCATGCCGTTCTTCTGGCTCTGTGTTTCATAGCGCATGCTCGTCTGATAGCTGAGCACACCGAGTCCGGCGGTCACGAGGATCGCGACCGTGGCATAATACAGGATCATCCGCCATTGATATCTCATATCCGCACCTGTTCCAGTCTGTCTTCTGTTCAGCCCTTCACGGATCCGGCGACCATGCCGTCTACGATCTTCCTGTTGAAGATCAGGAACAGGATAAGCATCGGGATCGTGATCAGAATGATATCTGCAAAAAGCAGATTGTAGCTGCTGGTAAACTGTCCTTTATAATTATACAGCGTCAGCTGCACGGTCGTATTTTTTGCTCCGGGCAGGAAGTACAGAGGATTCGTAAAGTCATTGAAGGTCGTAACAGCCGTCAGAATAATGACGGTGGCCTTGATCGGCTTCAGCAGCGGATCGATGATATCCCAGTAGATCTGCCAGCGGCTGCAGCCGTCGATCCTGGCCGCTTCCTCCAGTTCCACCGGGATCGATGCCATATAGCCGCGGAACAGCATGATCGTAAAGGGTGTCTGCAGGGCGATCTCGATCATGACCATGCCGAACATGGTCTTGTAGATATGCAGCTGCTGCAGAAGATGGATTGTCGGCAGGATCGATGCAGGGATCATAAGGCCCAGCATGACGACCCACTGTACGATATTCATCAGACGGTCATGGCGTCTCTGAATGACATACGCAGCCATGGCACAGGTGACAAGCAGTCCGAGCACGGTAAAGACCGTCAGGATCGCACTGTTTTTAAAGGCCGTCACCAGCTGATAATTGGATTTTGTGAAGACCTCGGCATAGTTTTCAAAATGCACCGATGCAGGCCAGCTGATGGAGAGGTTTCCGGCTTCCTGCTTGGACTTTATGGAATTCACAAACATGAAATAGAACGGCACAATGAAGATGATGACCGTCACAAGGACGCCGACGATATCTTCGATCAGAAGCTGTCTCTTTTCCTTTTTCACTGGATGGCCTCCTCTCTCTTATACAGGAAGTGCTGCAGCGGGAAGGCGATCAGGGAGATCAGGATCAGCATGATCACGTTGCCGGCTGTGGAAAGTCCGTAGAAGCCGTATGCGTACTGTTTGTAAATAACGGACGCCATAACGTCGGTCGCAAAACCGGGACCGCCGCCGGTCATAGCCCAGATCAGATCGAAGCTGCGAAGTCCACCGATCAGGGACAGGATGATGATCGAGTTCTGCGAAGGTGCCACCAGCGGAAGAGTGATGCTCTTCAGCTTCTGCCAGCCGGTCGCTCCGTCAATGGATGCCGCTTCATAGTAAGTCTTGTCAATGGACTGGATGCCCGCGATATAGATGACGACGGAAATGGAAAGTCCCTTCCAGACATCTGTTGCGATGATACTGCCAAGTGCCAGATGTTCATCACCGAGGAAATTGACCGCCGGAAGGCCGATGCCGGTCAGGACAGTGTTGAACAGTCCCTTGGTCGGATGCATGAGGTAGGCAAACGTAAGGCCTACGGCCATCATGGATACGAGGTTCGGGAAGAAGACCGCGGAACGGATAAAGTCTTTTGTACGGATCTTGCTGCAGAGGAAGACCGCGATGAAAAAGGCCAGGACCACCTTCAGCGCGCTGGTGGAAAACGCATAGATGAGCGTATGGATGACCGAAGTATTCAGTGAATTTTCGGAGAAGAACATCTTGTAGTTATCCAGGCCGCAGAATGTGGCAGTATCAAAGTTCCATACAGTCAGGCTGTAATAGAACGATGTAATGATGGGGTAAAGAAAGAATATGGAAAAGATCACAAGTGACGGCACTACGAACCATGCCGAATACAGTGACCGTGCCTTCTTTGCTTTCACCGGAAGTTCCTCCTTTCAAAATACAGGGCCGGCTTTATGCAGGCCGGCCCCATGAAGTATCATTTTATCTGCTGTTTTGGCTGTTTTGCATATGACGTTTTCCGCCGTATGCCTTACTGCCAGTTAAGACCCTGCTGTACTGCGCTCTTCTTGCAGTCGTCGTCATACATCTTGGCTGCTTCCTCTGCACCGATCTGTCCGAGTGCTGCGCTGGTCATGATCTGTTCGCAGGTGGAACCCTTGATGCTGGACATGAACTCCAGAGCCGGGCAGGTCTTCCCTGCGTCGAAATATGCCTGCATGTCTTCACGGATAGCCGGGCAGACTGTATCAGGAAGCGTGTAGCCCTTGATGCAGGACGGTCCGTTTGCGCCGTAGGAGCTGATGAACTCATCCATGCTATCCTTGCTGCACCAGAACTTCAGGAATGCAAGTGCGGCATCTTTATTCTGGGTATCCTTGTTGATATAGAATGCGCTGGGCTCCCAGACGGTAATACCCTGATCATCTGCGCTGTCGCCGGGAACACCGAAGACGCCGATCTTGTCAGCTGCATCCGGATTTGCTGCGATCATGGCCGGGATAGCCTGTGTCAGCATGAACCAGTGTGTTGCCTTGCCGTTTGCCATAGCCGTAACGCCGTCATCGTACTTTGCCGCGGAAGCATCGTCATTGTACATGTCGACGAGATCGCCATATTTTGCCCAGCTGCGGAGTGCGGAAGGAGTCGTGGCAAATTTTGCCTTGCCGGCAGTGAAATCATCCGCAAAAGTCGGATCCGCTGCAATGACATTGTAGTTGTCGCCAAGGAACAGGACCTGTGTGGTCCAGGTATCGCCGCAGGACAGATATACAGGTGTCTTGCCGGCTTTCTTCAGAGCATCGCAGTTCTTGACGAATTCATCCCAGGTCTTCGGAACGGAAAGGCCGAGTTCTTCGTAATCCGGTTTCCAGTAGATGACAGCACCGGCCTGCGTGGTGGTGAACGGTGCACCATAGACCTTGTCGTCCTGGCTGACCGTCTTCTTGAATGTATCATCGAAGGTTGCCGTTACATCTTCATTGGTGATGTCGAGGAAATGTTCCTTAGGATTCAGTGCAGTCAGCAGAGAACCGGAATTGTATACGCTGAGATCCGGAAGATCGCCGGAAGCGCATCTGGTCTTGATGATGTTGTCGCCTTCGGTACCGCCGGGATAGGTCTCGACTTCGAATTCCATACCAAGTTCATCGGTGGCTTTCTTCAGAAGTGCCTGTGCGGCATCGCTGTAGTTTGCGGTATCGATCCACAGTGTCAGTGTCGTACCTGCATACGGCTTCTCTCCTGCTGCCGATGTAGCAGCCGCTGCCGCTGCCGACGTAGCTGCCGCCGGTGCTGCAGATGATGCTGCCGCTGCCGGAGCCGCGCTTGATGCCGCTGCCGGAGCACTTGCGGATGAACCGCAGCCGGCAAGCGTTCCTGCTGCCATGACCGATGCAAGAACGATGGTAACCAGTTTCTTTTTCATAGTATCCTCCTTTGGATGTCCCGGAAGTCGCCCGGGATGCCCTTCAACTGTCATTATTCTAAAATCCGCTGCCCGAAGGGTACATGGAGATTCCAAAACGGAGGATGGAGAAATCCGACAAAATCATTCAGGACTGTTTTTCCTGCGTGCCGAGAAAAGCGCTGGGCGGTTTTCCTTCGTAGGTGCGGAAAATGCGGCTGAAATAGAACTGGTCTTCATAGCCGACCATGGAAGCGACATCCTTGACAAAGAGATCCGGCGTCTCTTCCAGAAGCTTCCTGGCTTTTTCCATACGCACCTTCGTCAGATACTGGTTGAAGGAAATGCCGGCATACTTGCGGAAAATGCGGCTCATATAGGTCTGGGAAATGGCAAAGGTATCGGAGACCGACTGCAGTGAGACCGGTTCCGAAATGTGCGCGGACAGATAATCCGTGATCTTTTCAAAAAAGGCGGAAGAGTCCAGCCTGGGTTTACCCGCTTCTTCATCGGACTGGAAAAACAGTGTGAAAAGGCCTTCCTTCAGCTGTTTTGCCGTTTCCGCACTGAAGAAGACTTCTTCCATGACATATTCGCTGTCGATCAGGGAACGCTCGTCTCCCGTCTCCCGCCGAAGAAAGGAAAGGATCTGGCGCGATGCATATTCCATCCAGATCTGCGGACGCTTTTCCGTGCCCCACCGGTCATAGGCCGCCGAGATATACTTCTGCAGCTGGTCCAGATGACCGCTCCGCACATAGCCTTCCAGATCCTGCAGCAGAACATCCACTTCCGCTGTTGACGGCTTCGGGATCTCTCCCGTGCTGTACCGCGGACTGTCGAGGTCGATGATCTGGTCTACGCCTACACAGCTGACCGCATTGAGCCAGCGGTACAGGCCCTGCAGTTTCTCCCTGGTCTGCGTGTCCGTAAATGTTTTTCCATAATAAAGAATGGTGCTGTAGGAGCCCGGACGCGTCTGCCGGTCGCGGACCGTCTCCATGTAGGACCGGAGATTCTTCTCCTGCAGCATTTCCGCCGGGATCAGATAAAGTTCTTCTTCACTGTCCCTTCCGTAGACGGCATACAGTTCCTCGATATCCGCATAGATTTCTGCCGCCCTGCCTCCGGAAAGCCTCCTGGGAAGCCCGTTCTGGCGGATGATCGCCGCATAGTACTCTTTATACGGAAAATACCGCCGCAGCTGCTTCGGGTCTGTTTTACCGCCGGTGCAGACCTGGCGCAGGATCTCGTTCTTGCGCTCGTAATGCACTTCCTTCAGGGTCTGTTTTACCCGTTCCATCGTCGCCTGGACGACGGACGGCGATATGGGCTTGGAAAGATAGTCCAGGACGCCGTTGCGGATCGCCGCACGCATATATTCAAAATCCTGGTATCCGCTGATGAAGACGAAATTCACGTCCGGCATTTCGGCACGGATCTTTTCCGTCAGTTCCACGCCGCTCATCAGCGGCATGGAAATATCCGTCAGGACGAGATCCGGCTCTTCCTTCCGGATCAGCTCATAGGCTTCCTGTCCGTTGGATGCCGTTCCGACCACTTCAAACTCCGGAAAATTCCGGCTGAATATAACGGAAATCGCCTGTATGGCGATCGGTTCGTCATCGACTATGACTGTACGGTAAATGGTCATGCTCTGTATGTTCCCCTTCAGAATTTGCCGTTACAGTTACTTCCGGCTGTCTGATTATATTAGCATACTATCTGCATTTCCAGTTCCGCTACTGCTTTTTTCAATTCCTCCGGATCGACCGGCAGAAAGCCCATATGGCTCAGATCCTCGAAGGTGCAGCTGCCCGTCTCGATGTCACCGGAAAGAGCCATTCCGAAAAGGGCCGGCACATGCTGCCGCAGGATCTCCATGGCTCTGCTGTCACCGGCAATACGGGACATTTTCGTCTGCCACCCGTACGGTTTCCGGTAATCTTTCTTCGGCCGGTACTGCCAGGTGTATTCTCCGGCCGCCAGCGTCAGCCGGCGTTCCTCCGGGTCCTCCGGCAGGATCACTTCCGCTTCCGCGCCGAACGGCACGGCGACCTGCACTGTCAGCTGCCCGTCCTTCTCAATGGTCCAGCTGCTGCGGTATTTCCCGGCGGCCGAATCATAGCTGCAGTCAAGGCTTCCGAGCCGGATATCCGGATGCGGATCGATCACGGCACGTACGAAGCCCGGTTCCAGAGGCCGGATGCCGGCCGCAAAAGCATACAGGAACTCCACGACGGAACCGTAGGAATAATGGTTCAGCGAATTCATACCGGTATCGGAGATCGTGCCGTCCTCCAGTACGGAATTCCAGCGCTCCCAGATCGTGGTCGCGCCGAGTTTTACCTCATAGAGCCAACCGGGGAATTTCTCGTTGAGCAGAAAATCGTAGGCCGTATCCGTCATGCCGGCCTCGCCGAGCACGGTGCACAGGAGCGGCGCACCGACAAATCCGCCTTTGATCTGATAGCCGTCCTTCTGCAGCCGGATGCGGAACTGCTCCAGCAGTCTTCCGCGGTCCGGACAGATCCCGAATTTCAGGGCGATCACACAGGCGGTCTGGGTATCGACAGCCAGTCGTCCGTTCGGCGTAAAATACTCCCGCAGGATGGCTGCGCGGATCTTCTCCGCCAGTGCATGAAAACGTGCGGCATCGTCTGCAAAGGACAGGCGTTCCGCCGCCTGTGCGGTGATCTCCGCCGAATGGCAGTAGTAGACGGAAGCAATGAAGCTGTCATCCGTACTGCCCTTGAAGCTTGTGGGCGTCATACCGTCCAGCGCGAGCCAGTCGCCGAACTGGAAACCGAAATCAAACAGATAATGCCTGCTGCCGCGGGCTGCATCCTTCCGGTCGATCCAGTCGACCCAGTCCTTCATCATGGGATAATCGTAACGGAGTTCCGTCAGGTTGCCCGTGAAGCGGTACAGCGTATCCGGCAGCATGGTCCCGATATCGCCCCACACCGCACCCGCGTCTGTTTTATGCCCGATATTCGGAACGTAATTCGGTATTGCGCCGTCGATCATCTTCTGCTCGTCACGCAGATCCTTGATGAATTTATGGTAGAAAGCGGCGGTCTGCATATGATAGCAGGCGGTCGGGGAAAACACCTGTGCGTCCCCGGTCCAGCCGAGCCGTTCACTGCGCTGCGGGCAGTCAGTCGGCATGTCGATAAAATTCGACTTAAGGCTCCAGAGCGTATTTTCATAGAGCCGGTTGATCTTCGCGTTGCCTGTTTTGATATAACCTGCGCGATCCAGCGCGGAATACATGACCATGCCCGTGAAGTCTTCCTTCCGGATCTCGCCCGGCCAGCCGGTCACCTTCACGTAGCGGAACCCGAAGTAGGTGCAGTGCACACGGACCGTTTCCTTCCGCCCGTCCGAAATATAGACAAACTGCGACTGCGCATCACGGTAGTTCTTATGGTAAAAACAGCCGTCCTGCAGGATCTCGGCCATTTCCAGCGTGATCTTCGTGCCCTTCGGAAAGTTCGAACGGAACTGCAGATAACCGGCAAAATTCTGTCCCATATCGAGAACGGTCTCGCCGGCCGGTGTGAGGATCACATTCTGCACAGGCAGCTGCTCCATGGCACGGACCGGCAGGCTCAGACGGTCTTCGAGATGGTCCTTCCGCAGATTTGCAATGCCGGAAGGACATATGCCGGCGGCAGAGGCAGATGCTGCAGCAGGAGCGCCGTCGGGCGCAGCACAGGCATCCGGCTGCTCCGGAATATGCAGCACTTCCACGGGGTGCCAGGGATTGTCCTTTTCCCGGTTCTGCAGATGATTCACTGTTTCGCCGTAATAGATGCCGGATTCTTCAACATCCGTTCCGCGTACTTCCCAGTCCGAATCCGTTTTGATACAGTCCGTGCTTCCGTCCGCATAATCGATATACAGTTCCGCGATCGCCGCCATCCGGTCTCCGTAATTATTGCAGTGCAATTCGAGTCCGAAGGTGCCCATATACCAGCCTTTGCCGCAGTACAGCTCAAGCCAGTTGTTCTCGCCGGAGAGCAGCCGTTCTTCCGCCTTGAAAGTGATGACCTGGATCCCCGCCTCATAATTGGTGATATAAGGCGTCAGCAGCTCATCACCCAGTTTTTTCCCGTTCAGCCACGGCTCGAACAGGCCGACCGCGGAGGCGTAGAGCCGCGCCCTTACGATCTCCTTATCAGCAGGCAGACGGAAGATCCTGCGGAAAACAGGATGAAATTTTTCGTCTTCGGCAGCCGCGACCCAGTCCGCTTCCCACGGTTCACTCATCTTCCCCGTTTCAAACGTGCAGACGGCGGAAGCAGCTTCCGGTGTTGACGCAGCCGTACTTCCGACCGCTTCGGCAGAAGCAGCCGCATCCGTTTCTCCGGCCGCTGAACGGCTTCCTGCATCGGCTTCTCCCGTCACCGTGACACGGCACCAGTACGCCGTGCGCGGCCGGAGCGGAACATCCAGTTCTTCACCGGTGGAATGAAGATCCGCACCTTCCCGGCGGAACAGGATCGTGCTGAAGTCCGCATCACCGCCGACTTCGATTCTGGTATCTGCGGCGCGGCGGCATGCCGTATCTTCAACTTTCCAGGAACAGGTCAGTGTATCCATCCGATAGCCGACCGGATTCTCGATGCCGTTGATCTTCAGCTGCGTAATCTTCATTTGATTTTCGTCCTTCTTGTTGTGTTGTTCCGCGCGATCAAGTTCTTCGAAGCGATCAGATTGTTCAGCGCAATCCGGTTATTCTGAACAATCAGGCATGTATCTCTGCAATTATCATACAGGATATTGTCCGTTCTTACACCAGTTTTGATGCAGACAGTAAAACAGCCGGTCCCGCTGCCGGAAATGATCCCGGCGCGAAACTGCTGCTTATGGCTAGTCGCGCGTATGGGCGCGGACACAGGAAATTTGCCCTTCCGCGGCCAGGCTGCAAACCAGGCGCGGGCCAAGTGCAATGCTAGTCGCGACTTTGGGCGCAGACACAGGAAATATGCCCTTCCGCGGCCAATCTGCTGTCTTTGGCGAGGATAATTGACTATTTGACAGTAGCTATGGGCGTACGCCTGCATTTTGGGTCTTACGCGCCCAAACGGGTGTCCACAAAGCTGGTCTGGCCGCGATTTTAGGCGCAGACACAGGAAATATACCCTTCCGCGGCCAAACTGATTTCCCCGGCGGTTCAAAAGCATGGTTTTCACACGACTTTGGGCGCAGGCAGGCATAAACACTGTCTCCGCGCCCAAATCAAACGTCCGCAAAGAGTTCTGTTCCTTTTTCACTCAATAGGCGATTCCGATCTCCGCAAGAATTTTGGTCCCGCTGCCGGAAAATGATCCCGGCGCGGAACCGGCTGTTACTCAATAGGCGATCTCCAGCTCAGTGGAGGTTCCGTCCCTGCGCACCGCCCGGATATGTGCTGTCCCGGCAGCGGCTGTTTTCCGCAGGATCAGAAGGGCGCGGCCCTGATAAGTTGTCGCCGTGTCCGAACTGTACAGATCATCGAACCGCGGATTTGCGCTCCCGAAGGCCAGCAGCTGCGCATCGCCGCTGATCTCTGCCTTTACGGTCTCATCTGTGCAGCGGAACAGCACGCCGCTTTCATCCTGCAGCGTAAGATCGACAAAGAGCAGCTCCTCGCCGCGTTCGTGCTCCTGCTCCAGATGCAGGACCGGCGCTCCCTGCGGCGTAGACATGGAAAAGCGTCCGGACTCTGTACCGTTCTGATAGCTGACCGCCGTGATCGTGCCGGGTTCATAGACCGTTTCGAAAAGGATGCGGCAGCCTGCCGCTTCCCCGGAAGGCTTCCGCCCGAGTGAAACACCGTTCAGGAACAGTTCCGTTTCATCGCCGCCGGCGTAAACTTCCACTGTCACGGGACTTCCCGCGGGCATCCGGGGGGGGGGGGGGGGGGGGGGGGGCTCTCCCAACCGGACATTGTGTCGCTCATCAGCCAGGGCATGGAGATCAGCTTCTGTCCGTGATGCGCGGGATCCTGCATAGCGATATACGGATCCTTCCGCAGGCCGAATACGATCTCCTGAAAATAGGATACCGGCTTGCGTTGGCCTGTCAGGTCAATGCTTCCCGTGCCGGAAAGAATATTTGGAAATCCGACATTGTCCTTATCGCTGCCGTCACCATAGGAAGGCAGGGCAATGCCGACTTCTCCGATATAATCCCAGCCGGTCCAGCAGAAATCGCCGATGACATGCGGCAGTCTCTTAACTTCTTTCCAGTTCTCCGCAAGCGCGGGGGAATAGGTCTCGCTCCCCACAATGACACGTCCCGGGCTTCTCCTGCCCGTCCATCTTCATAACTGATGGGTCATGTAGTTGTAGCCTGCCAGATCAAGTGGCTGCACAGGCGAGGTCCAGACGCTGCGTCAGCAGCGGATGCCGGACGATCTCCCGTTCACGGGAAAACATGACGGCCATGAAATCGTTGACATTGCCTTCCGCAGGTGCATCTTTATCCGGCATTCGGCAGACATCCGCCATGATCTTCCCGAGCACGTCGCCCGCGATGAAGATACCGTTGATGCCCGCCGTTACAAAGCGGCTGTCATCCAGTGAATGCATCCATGCCGCCATTTCCGCGGCCTGCTTTGCGCCCTGCGGCGTGCCGATCTCCGGGATCTCATTGCCGATGGAATACAGGATCACGCAGGGATGATTGAAATCCTTCTCCGCCATGGCGGCCAGGTCGCGCTCCCACCGGTCGGCGAAAAACTGTCCGTAGTCAAAATCGGTCTTCTGCCGGTTCCACATGTCGAACCCTTCGTCCATGACGTAGACGCCCAGCGCGTCACAGGCGCGCAGCATGGGCTCCGCCATGGGATGATGGGCCATCCGGACCGCATTGAAGCCGCTTTCCTTCAGCCGGCGGATCTCCCGGTACTGCATATCTTCATACGTTGCGGCGCCGAGCAGGCCGCTGTCATGATGGATACAGGCGCCGCGCAGCTTGACGCTCCTGCCGTTCACACGCAGACCGTGCACACTGTCCAGCTGCAGCGTCCGGATGCCGAACGGCGAACGCTCTTCATCGAGCAGTTCATCCCCTTCATACAGCCCGGCGATGCAGGTGTACAGAACCGGCGTATCTTCCGACCAGAGATGCGGTGCCGGAACAGCGATCCTGTTTTCAAGGATCCGCTCCGAACCGCCGGACAGGCAGATGCTTTCCGCCTGCCGCGCGATCTCCGTGCCCGAAGGATCCAGAAGACGAATGACCGTCCGAAGCTGTTTTACGCCGGGATCCAGATTCCGGATCGTGAGACCGGACTGCAGCACCGCATCATCTGCGTCTGCCTGCAGTGTCCGGATGCGCAGCCCGCCGGCCGGCAGATACGTTCTCCCCGCCGTCCGGAGCTGCACATCGCGGTATATGCCGCTTCCGGAATACCAGCGGGAATTCGGCATCGCGCCGTTCCGGACGGATACCCGGATCTCATTGTCCTCCCCATACCGCAGGAAATCATCCAGCGGCACGCGGAAGCCGGTGTAGCCGTTCGGATTCCTGCCGGCCGGCTGACCGTTCACATAGACGAAGGAATCCGCATAGATCCCTTCGAAAAACAGTTCCACCGTACGGTCTTTCCATTCCTGCGGTGCATACAGTGTCTTGTAATATACATAATTGCCGCCGTCACGGAAGCCCGTGTTTTTCCCGTTGGGGGAATCCGCGCGGGGCGTCTTTGCGATCATGGCATCGTGCGGAATCGTTACGCTCTCCGCATCCTCCGGAACGGTCCAGACCAGTGCAAAAGCGTCCTTTTCCTCCCAGAATTTCCAGCCGTCGTTCCAGTATTCCTTATGCATCCTTTGAACCATCCTCTCTGCATCGCGATTTCGATCTCCGTATGCAGGATCGTGCCATCCGGTATCGTTTCTACTTTCTGCTTCCCATAAAATCGATCACGGCCTGCGCCGCCCGGTCGCAACCGCCCTCTTCGTTCATTTCCTTCGAGACCCGCTTTGCGTTCGTCGTATAGACCGGATTATCGATCAGCTCCGTCAGCGCTTTTCGCAGCGTCTCTTCCGTCACCTGCGGCTTGCGCAGCGCCGCACTCGCCAGCTGCAGTTCCACCATCCGGTCCGCCGTCAGCATCTGCTCATCCATCTGCGGGATGCAAAGGCACGGTACACCGTAATACAGTGCTTCCATCGCACTGCCGGTGCCGGCATGCGTGATGAAATAGTCGCAGTGTTCAAGCACTTCCAGCTGCGGCGTGAACGCCATGGTCGTCACATTGGCCGGGATCTCCCCGAGATCCTCCGGCTTCAGCACCTTCCCGAGCGAGCAGAGTACATTGATGTCCATGTCTTTTACGATCGGGAACAGCATCTGATAAAACTCCGGCCAGTTATTGAACAGCGAGCCCAGCGACGTATACAGCAGCGGCTTTCCGTTCGCCGGTGCCTGCCAGGTCCCGGAATCCGCCCGCGGCGCCACCTGCGCGCCTGCAAAGAAGAAGTTGTCCCCGCAGGTCTCCGCTCCCGGATGAAAACTCTTCGGCTGGGTCACGATGTTGAAATCGCCGATCCCTTCGAAGATCTCATAGATATCGAGATGCTTCACGCCGTATTCTGCCGTCAGACGGTCCGCGATCTTATTCGCTGCCGCACGCGCCGGATTGTCGTCCGGGTAGACGGGCCAGAAGCGGCTGATGGAAAATGCCTTGTTCGGGGTATAGCTCGTGAACATCATCACCAGCGGCAGATGGTATTTTGCCGCGACGAGACGCCCTGCAAGCCCGATCTCATCGGCGATGACCACATCCGGCATGTTTTTCTCCACCACCGGAAGGATCGTGTCGATCACGCCTTCCGCCTCACTTAAGAATACCAGCGGAATGCCCGCGATAAAGTCCGTCCCGGCATCCACGCTGCCGCCCTGCGCGGCCACGGCCGGGATCGGGGAAAACAGCGCGCCGGTCAGTTCGACCTGGCTGCGGAACGCCTCCGGTGCAAAATAGGTAACCTCCACACCTATTTTAACAAGAGAACCGACCATCGGCAGCGATGCCAGAATATGGCCGGGTGCGCCTAAGGGAATATAGATTGCTTTCATTATGCCACCTCCTGACCGTCATTGGTGCAGCGGCGAGCCAGTTTCTCCGCCGGCTGTGCAAACAGCATGCTGACGATATAGCATGCGATCCAGATCGGGACGATATCCATAAGGAAACCGATCAGCGCCCCGATGAACGGACCCTTTCCCAGAACACAGACATTGAATACCGACATGATGAAACAGAGCAGAACGGAATAGACCGTATTGACCGGCAGATTGACGAGTGCCCCGAAACGGAAGGATCCGGGCTCCGCCTTGCATTTTTCCGCGAACGCCAGTCCCCATTTCACACAGGGAATGCTCATTCCCACGATGCCTGCAAAAATATATGCCACAATAAAATTCACGCCGAACATGCTCCAGCTGAAACGGTCCAGCTGGCCGTGCGCCATGGCCAGCAGCTCTGCAACGGTGCAGAGTGCTGCCGTGATCGGAAGATTCATGAAGAGGACATTCAGAAACCGGGTGGATGTTTTCATCTGCATGACACGTTCCCTCCTTTGCCTGTTTTGCCGTAGACCTGCATGAGCAGTGCCTTTTCCACGAAGATGCTGGCCTGTTTCCAGCGCACGCGGCAAAGCTTTGCCGCTTTCACATCCATTTCCAGATATTTGTGGTTCAGCCGGTCCTCGATCAGCGCATCGCCGGCGAAGATATGGTCGACCAGGCCGATATAATCGTCCGGATATTCCATGGAGATCGGCGTTCCGTTGTGGTTCGGCAGCAGATATTGCCTTTTGCCAGTATTGCTGTTCCTGTATGACAGAAATGATTTTCATTTCTCATTTCCGAAGAACCTGTTTCTTATCTCGGCAGCAGTCTGCTCCTATAGCTGAAGCTGGATACAAAGACCACGACGATGAAGACAATGCCGCGGCAGATCTGGATCTGTCCGGTCGTGAGGCCGAGGATCGTCAGTCCGCTGTTCAGGATCGTGATGGTTGCCGCACCGATGATACCGGCGCTGATCTTGGATCTCGGTCCGCCTGAAAGAGGCATGCCGCCGAGCACCAGTGCCACCATGACATCCGTGCCGACCGAACCGGCTGTACTTCCGCTGACGGATCTGGTCCGGATCAGAATAATGAAAGCCGCGACCGCTACGCCGAGGGAGCTTACAAGAAATGCTTCGATCGCCGTTTTCTTCGTGCTGATACCGCTCTGTCTTGCTGCCGTCATATTGCCGCCCATGTTGCGGATCCGCAGCCCCAGAGAAGTGTAATTGAAAAGCACCAGGCAGAGCAGGAAAAACAATATGAGGCATACTACGTTGACGATGGACATCTGGGTAAAGGTCAGTTCCGGTACCGGTCGTGATGCCTTCAGCCTTCAGTACCACTTCGCTGCTGACCGGAACACCGTAGTCGCTGCGGTAATAGGCACCGGTCATTTCACGGCCGACCATGTTGCGCTTGATGACATCTTCATTCATCTGATCTTTGGAAAGAGTTGTGATCAGCTTTCCGTCGCGCAGGACGGTCAGTGTATCGCATTTGGCCATCAGTTCGTCCAGATCGTGGGAAATGAAGACGACGGCCTTGTTCTCTTCTTTCATCCTGTTCATGATGCCGTATATGATCTCACGGCCCTGCTGGGAAAGCGCTGTCGTCGTTTCATCGACGACCAGCATTTCCGGCCTGCTGTAAACGACCTTGGCGATCTCGACCAGTTTGCGGTCCTGCATGCTCAGCGACTCGATCGGCATGGAGGGATCCACACCTGTAAAACCGATGGCATCCAGTGCCTTTTTCGCTTCGGCATTCATTTTTGCCTTGCTGATGATCGGTCCTTTTGCAAACTGTGATTCATTGCCGAGAAAGATATTCCGTGCAATGCTGATGCCGGGAACCGTACCCTGTTCCTGTACGATCATGCCGATGCCCGCTCTGGCTCCTTCCAGCATGGTCGAAGGCTTATGCGGCTTCCCTTCAAAAAACATTTCACCGCTTGTCGCAGGCTGCATTCCGGCTGCAATGGAAGTGATCGTGGATTTACCGGAGCCGTTTTCCCCGATCAGTCCGGTGATCTCACCGCGATAGACCTTGAAGTCGACCTCGTCCAGTGCCACGGTCGGACCAAACAGTTTTGTCAGCTTCCTGGCTTCAAAAAGCAACTCCTTCTCTTTTTCCATGTGGTTTCACCTCACGAATAACTGCATACCGGATCCTCGGAACTGGTTAAATGGTAAACCGTCCAGCTTCTGAAACCGTCCCGGAAAATACCCTGTCCTTTCCCGCAAACAAAGTTCTTTTTGAATGATCCGCACATTTATATTATTATTTTGGTCATATTTCTCGTTCCTTGATTATTTTTTTGGTCTTATTCGGTTTCACATATCGCGATTTTCGTATTTACGGTATAATAATTGCAAACAGTGTGCTCCGAGAGGAAATAATATGAAGCCAGATCATCCAAACGCAGAAAATGTCCTGCCTTTCCGGCAGCGGATCATGCATGATTTCAACGCTGATATTGCCTGGTCCAGCGATCTGATCATTGCCATCGTCCTGGAAGGCGGCCTTTCCATTCATTACAAAAACCATACGCGGGACTTCGCCCTGCACGATATTTTCTTTTTCCCGCCATTCGAGACTTTTTCCATCGTTTCTTCCCTGGACCACACGAGAATTCTCGCGCTGGAAGTAGATTCCGGATATCTTCATGCTATGTGTCCGCAGGTCGAACAGCTTTCCATGCAGAAGGACCACATTTCCCACGATATGGGAAATCCGGTCTATCGCCGAATCTGTACTGATTTTGCGGCTGTCATTTTCGGAAACATGAAAAACGAGATCTGTACCCGGATCCGTTCGCTGGAAGCCGTACTGGACATGGTCACCGTCCTTTTCGATACATACGGCCGGGTGAACGAAACCGCTGAAAAATCGGAACAGTCGCGGGAGCGCAGTCTTGACATCATGGTCTATATCAACAAGCACTTTTCCGAAAAGATCACCGTCGGTGAGATCGCTGCTTTTCTCGGCATTCATCCACAGTATTTCTCGGCTGTTTTCAATAAACAGTTTCATGATGGTTTTTCAAATTACCTGAACAATTACCGCGTCAATCATTCCCTGGGAGAGCTCATCGGCTCCAGCCGCAGCATTCTGGACATCGCCCTCGAAAACGGCTTCAGCAACCACAAGACCTATGCAGCCGCATTCCGGCGCTATTTCGGCTGCTCCCCGATGGAATACAGAAAGAAGAACACCCTGCTGTCCGACCGGAGTGCCGCTTTTCCCGATTCCGAAATGCCGGAGGATACGTACGGCGTTTTCTCCTACTTCCGCCAGTTCATACAGAGCGATAATTCCGCTGCTTCCGGCGAGCACCTGAAACATATGCAGGCACTGGAACTGAAACCGGCTGAACTCCTGCCCGGTTCATTCACGGTCAGCGGCGATCATTTCATGTCTGTCGGCCGGGCCGCATCCTGTCTCCGGAGCGATATGCAGCGGCATATTCTCCTTGCAAAAAAAGAATGCGGGATCAACTATCTCCGCATCCGGGACATCTTTTCCGATGAACTTTACATATATTATGAGAATGACAAAAAAGAGCCCTCCTTCAGCTGGCAGGCCCTCGACAGCGTTTTTGATTTCATCCTTTCGGCCGGGATCCGGCCGTTTCCGGAAATCGGATACATGCCGGAAAAACTGGCATCGAAAAAACAGTATGCCGGCTGGCAGTATCGTCCCAATGTCAGCACTCCCCGGTCCATGTCCATATGGAAATCCATGATCCGGAGCTTTCTGACACATTACATCCGCAAATACGGTCTGGAGGAAGTCAGAAGCTGGTATTTTGATTTCTGGACAAGCCCGGACCTGAAGATCCGGAATCCGTACTGGAACGAAAGCATGGAAAGCTTCTTCGATTTTTACCGCAGCACCTATACTGTTTTTCAGGAAGTGGATTCCAGACTGCAGCTGGGTACGCCCAACTTTTCCGATATGACCGGTTTTCCCTGGTATGAAAAATTCTTTCAGTTCTGCTATGCCAATCAGATCTACCCGGCTTACGTATCCATCCACCTCTATGGATGCGAACTTCTCGGCAAAGCAGTGGAATCCGATACGTTCAGTAAGATCGACAGCGAAAGCTATTCCATCAGCAACCAGCATTACATTCTCGAAAACCTGCAGAAGCTGCAGCAGACTATGAACCGCAGCGGTTTCCGTTCGCTGGATATCATTATTTCCGACTGCAACCTTACCTTTCTTCCGAAGGATCTGGTCAGGGATACGTGCTATATGGGCCCGTTCCTCTGCAGGACCTATGCCGATATCATGAAGCAGGTCCGGGGATTCAGCTACTGGACCCTCTCTGATATTCACGAAGATGCTTTCCCGGAAAGCACGCTGTTCCGCGGCGGTCCCGGCATGCTGGATTACCGCGGGCTCCGCAAGGCTTCCTTCAATACTCTGTCACTGATCAACCGGCTGGGCTGTAAAATACTGAAGTCCGGGGACAATTTCATCTTTGCGCAGAAGGGTTCCGTCTATCAGCTCCTGCTGTACAACCTTGCCCGCTTTGATGTCCTGTATTCCACGATCGAGAAATCCGCGGTCGATGATACACACCGCTACAATATCTACAGCAATTCGGATACACTGTCCCTGAATATTGCCATTGCCGTTCCAGAGGGCAACTACTACATCCGGAAATATGAGGTGAACCGTGAACACGGATCTGCCTACGATATGTGGGGACAGATCGGCTTCCCCAGTGCGCTCAGCCAGGATACCGCTGCATTTATCCGGGAATACAGCGTTCCGCATATCACGATGTCCGTTCAGAAAGTGGATCAGATGCTGCTGCTGGATGAGGAAGTTCCCGCCCACGGCGTCATGCTTCTGGAGATTCAGCCGCAGGATACCTGATCATCAAATTCAATGATCACCGGCCGCTCTTTCATTTTGTCGTTCGGATAATGCAGCACGAGTTTTCTGCTCCCGTCCTTTGTCTGCAGGATCATTCCGTGGCCGCCGTTTTCCCCGTAGACCGGTTTCTCGATCTGTTTCCACGGTCCCGTAACACTGCCGCTTTCCGAAACGGCAAGCCCGACGGCATACCCGTTACGGCTCCAGCTGGACCAGATCATATGTACGGAACCGCCTTTCTCCCGAAATGCATAAGGGCCGTCCGAGAAGAAAACATCGCCGTCCATATGGAACTCTTCCTTTGCAAACGGAATCGGTTTTGCCCATGGCGCCTCATCCGCGTAAAACAGTGTGACCGGGCTGCCTGCTGCCCGGCGCAGGTCATCGGAAAGCAGTTCTGCACATATGGCTCCTCTCGGTTCATCCGGTAAGCTGTGGCTGAACAGCAGCCAGGGGTTCCCGCTGTCATCGATGAATACGGATCCGTCAATGCAGTCCCATCCGGCAGGAGTGACCGGGCCTGCCGTCACCGGCACAAAAGGGCCGAGAGGCGATGCCGACTGCAGGATCTGGATGCCTTTTCTGCGGCCGGTCCCCGCAAACGTAGAGATCAGATAGAAACCGCCTCTGTATTGAATACACTCCGGCGCCCAGTAGCACTCGGTCGCCCAGAATGTGCCGTCATTATGGAATATTTCAAACGGGCCTTCCCACTGCTGCAGATCCGTACTCGTATAAACATCAAATCCGTCAGCCGGTCCCCATGCAGTCCTGCTCCTGGTCCCGTACATATAGTACGTGTCCCCGGACAGCAGTATGAACGGATCCCTGATATTGATTTCCTGCAGCTTCATACCGGTCTTCCTCTCCTTTGTCCTTTTCAGTACTCTTTTCGCATATCTGCAAAACAGCCGGCTCACTGTTCGATCGTGATCAGACACACATCATTGACACCAAGTGCTGTTTCTACATGCAGTTTTCCGTCGGCATACGTATAGTCCGCTGTTTCCGGTGTCATTGCGGACCGCCGGATCAGTTCCTCTTTCTGCCGCGGCGTCGGAATTGCCGGGCTCCCCATCGCCTGCCAGTCCCGCAGCGGATTGCAGTGCGTCTCGTCGATCCGGTATAGCCGGATCTGCTGCGGCTCCGCAGGAAGTTCCAGTGTCAGTTCCGCCTTTTCTGCAGGCAGATCCAGATTCTTCATCTTCTGGCGGAATAAGAGCACCTGCATCCGGTCTCCCGCGCTGCTTTCAAAAGCGGCCATGCCGATCTCGCCGCGCGTGCTTTCCTCCGGCAGGTCGATCCGGTTTTCCGAGACCATGGTCAGCAGCTTCAGGGCATGAAAGACCGGCTTGGGAATGCCGCTTTCCGTTACCATGCCGAAGCCGCCGTGAAACTCCTCGGGAAACAGGTGGAATTCTTCAAAAATATCGGAGAAACACCAGATGCTGGATGCATCGATCGTTTTCTCCGTCTCCAGAATGGCCCGGACATCGAACGCCGCCACTTTTCGTGTATCATTTGTGGCTGCCCCGAAGATGGAATTCTCATTCCACTCGGTGTAGAAAACAGGCAGATCTCCGGCCTGCTGTTTTACAATGGCCGAATTCTCCCGGATGCCGTAATCCGGAACGTCTTCCGTCTCCGATTTATCCGGGATCATATACCGCAGCGCGCTGAGTACAGAACCGTCCGGCAGCCCGGACAGCGGATCCTCCGGCATATGAAATGCAAAGGCTTCCTCATGTGCTTCGCTGAGGCCGTTCACATCGATCATGCCGACCGGGTCGCCCGCGTACTGATGCGTGGAAACAAAGTCCACGGGCACGCTGTTTTCCCTGCAGTACGACATAAATCCGTGAACCCATTTGCTGCCGGACGTCGCGGGGCCGCCGACGCGCAGCTTTTCATCTTCTGTTTTCACCGCACGGGCCGTCACCTCGTAGAGACGGAAATACTGTTCCCGGCTGCCGGCAAAAAAGCCGCCGAGGTCAGGTTCGTTCCAGACTTCAAAATACCAGCTTTCCACTTCTTCGCGGCCATACCGCTCCAGCAGGAAGCGGATAAACTGTCCGATGAAATCCGCCCACTTTTTTTCATCGGCGGGCGGTGTGATGTTGTTTTTCGCACCGTAATGGAAAAAACAGCCCTGCGTTCCGGATGCAAGTGCCTTCGGCATGAAGGAAAGCTCAACGAACGGTTTCATGCCGCTCGCGAGCACCTGGTCGTATGCCGCCGCTACCCGGCGGAAATTGACTTCCGTAAAACGGTCCGCGCCCGGCAGCGGGAACAGCCCGGAAAAATCGTTCAGGATCTCCATGTCATCAGACAGGATCCCGTGAAAACGCACATACCGGATGCCCAGTTCCTCATGAATGAATTTCAGCTGTGTGCCGTAATCCGCGCGCAGGGTGAGCGGTGCATGTCCGCTGCCGACGCAGAAGCGCCAGTGCTGATGAAACGGATGCGATGTATGATTCCGGCTGATGGAAAAATTCATAATGACAATACCTCCGGGGCGGCCGATGCGCGTGCACCGATGCCATGCCACTAAAATATTCTGCTGCTGCATTCCGTCGTATTTCCGTTTTTGTTAAGTCTTCATGTAAAGGAAAAACAGCTGAGATCCAGTTTTCCTTCCGCGATCCGGAAATACACGGCATGCGTTCCCTGCAGCGGCCGGTGCATTTCTGCAGAAACCGTGATCCAGTCAGAACTTTCCTCTGTACTGCATGAATCCGCTTCCGCCGAACTTCCTGCGGACGGCTTTCCTTCCATCTCCGGGATCCTGCATGCCGCACAGACTTCGCCATCCGGCGTATCGAGACGCATTTCAACGCGGCCTCTTCCGCGCAGTGTAAAGGACACCTGCTGTTCCGTCCCGTCAAACGCAAAATACTTATAGCCCGCGACCGCACCTGTACAGAGATTCCGGATCATGGAACGCAGTCCTTTTTCACCGTATCTCCAGGCTTCCTCCGTAATGTACGGCTGATCCGCCGGCAGCGGCGGGAGCTCTTCCCCGGGCGCCGCCATCCGGGACATGCCGACCTTTGTCCGGTCCGCTTCCGTCAGATGACAGGCGATCTGCGCCGGATACTGCCCGCGCGCCGGCAGCGGCCCGCCGTTCAGACCGCAGCTCGTGATCTCCGTCTGCGGGATCGTGCCGTCCGGCCGGATCTGCACTTCATCTGCGCAGCCCTGCCGGGAATACTGCGTGCCGTGTGTATGCCGGTGCCAGAAAATACAGGTTCTGTCCCCGAGTGTCAGCAGCCCGCCGTGATTGTTGCCCATGTGACAGACCGCCTCTGTATTTCCGTTCAGTCCGATATCGCCGTTGGAGATCAGCACGCCTTTGAATGCGAACGGACCTTCCGGCGTCTTCGCCATGCCATAGCACAGCTCATGCCCCTGCAGGCTCGAATAGACAAAATAGTACCAGTCCCCGATCTTCCGGATGCTGGAGGCTTCAAAGAACGGATGTGCCTCATAATCCGTACCCGCTGCCGTATCGCACCCGTTTGCCACGCAGACCGGCTCGCTGATGATCGTGTGCATATCGTCCGCCAGTTTCACCATCATGGCTCCGGGAATCTCTCTTGCTTCCTGCCCCGGGAAGCGGAACTGCGGGGCAAAACCGTAGTACAGGTAGTTGCCGGCATGACCGGTGCGGCTGTCCGATGCCTTTTCACAGAGGATCGCCGGATCGAAATTGATTCCCTTTGACGGAACAGTGCCATCCGCAAAACGGACATAATCAAGAAAAGCAAACGGACCTTCCGGGCGGTCTGCGACCGCCACGGAGATCACGTCAGCAAAATCCAGTGCATAGTAAAGATAGTACCGGCCGTCCGGTCCCTGTGCCACATCCGGTGCGTACAGAAAATGCGGATGCTCCTTCGTTCCGATCGGCACGCCGGCCGGCACATCGATCGGCTCTCCGGCCGCTGTATGACCGCAGGCCGCCCCGTTCAGCGGATCCTGCTCCTTCCGATAGATGATGCCGTCAAACCGCCAGTTCCCGGGATCATCCGCCGGCGCGCTCCAGAGCGCGTAATCTTCCTCGCAGAATGTTGTTCCGCAGAGACTGTCATGACTTCCGTAAATATAGATCCTGTCCCCGAACTGATGCGGTTCCCCGTCCGGAACCGTTTCCCAGAACGGAAGGTACGGATTGAAAGCTGCTGTTTTACCCATTTCAGATTCTCTCCCTCATTTTCTGCCGGTCATAAAATCGATCACGGCCTGCGCCGCCCGGTCGCAGCCGCCCTCTTCGTTCATTTCCTTCGAGACCCGCTTTGCGTTCTTTGTATAGACCGGATTGTCGATCAGCTCCGTCAGCGCTTTCTTCAGCGTTTCTTCCGTCACCTGCGGTTTGCGCAGCGCCGCACTAGCCAGTTTCAATTCTACCATCCGGTCCGCCGTCAGCATCTGCTCATCCATCTGCGGGATGCACAGGCACGGCACGCCGTAATACCGAAGCTTATTTCGCAGCATCCTGGATCTCTTTGTAAAGAGTCATATCCCAGTCGGAGGTCTGTTCCGGATGGCTGGTGTAATATGCCTGCACCTTGGTCTTGAATTCGGTCTTGTCGGGTTTGGTAACCGTGATGCCGTTATCCTGCAGCGTCTGGATATCCTTTGCTTCCTCTGCGATTCTGGCATCGTCATTGACCTGGCGTGCATATTCCATGGCATCCGTCACCGCGCTCTGCTGTGCGGGAGTCATGCCGTTCCATGTATCCTTATTGATGCAGGGCATAATGGAATCGATCACGTGATCCGTCATGGCAACATACTTCGTAACTTCATAGAATTTTGCGCTTACATCGGTAGGAAGCGGGTTTTCCTGTCCGTCTACAGCACCGGTCTGCAGTGCGGTATAAAGTTCGGAGAAGGAAACGGGAGTCGGATTGGCACCGAGTGCCTCACCGAGATGCAGCCAGGTCTCCGAGTTGGGCATTCTGAGAAGCAGGCCCTTCATGTCGTCATAGCTGTTGATCTGCTTGGTGCGCGTATTGACTTCGCGGGCTCCCAGATAGAAGCTGGAAAGCGGTACGCAGTTGACTGCCTTTTCAATTCTGGGACGGATTTCATTCTTGCCGATGTCTCCGTTCAGGACTGCCGTCATGTGATCATAGCTGCTCCAGAAATATCCGGAAGCGATCATCGAGCACCATTCCAGTCCCTTCTGGGTAGCCAGGGTCGGGAAGGAAAGGTAGGCAATATCGGCATCGCCGTTCAGCAGAGCATCCAGTTCATTGTCTGCCGTGAAAAGTGTGCCGTCCGAATAGACTTTGCAGGTAACCGATCCGCCGGAAAGTTCTTTTACCTTATCGGCAAAAGCGGTCATGGCCGTCGTATGGGAATCGCCCGTTACGGATACCGATGTGAAGATCAGTTCCACCGGCGTGTCCTTGGAAGCATCATAGCTTCCGGTCGCAGCCGCAGCCGTTGCCGCCGCTGCCGGCGCCGAAGTAGCTGCCGCGGGTGCCGCTGCCGATGAAGCCGCCGTCGACGTCTTTGCCGCCGTGCTGCCGCATCCTGCCAGAGATACCGCTGTCATAGCCATACATAATAATGCCGCGATCCATTTCTTTTTCATGTGTGTCCCCTCCTTGTGGTCCTTTACATTGTTTTCCCTTTATTCAATGCCTTCCGGCATTAAATTCACGCTTTGAAGAACTCTTCCCGGAAATGATTCGTAATGTTCCTGAACTCCTCGATTTCCAGTTTTTTGCTTCCGGTCAGCAGTGCATCATCCTGTTTTCTCGATTTTGTCAGAATACGGACGCCTTCGAGCTGCATGTGATATTTCGCATTGCACGGATATACCTGGCACTCGACCATCGATGCCGCGCCGAGGAAATCCATCATGACCTTTGCTCTCTCCGGTTCCTTCTGCCAGTTTCTGACCAGCCATGCATACAGGTCCGCATGGAAGTTGGCCATGACGCCGGAGTACCCCGCTACGCCGTATGTCATACTCTCCAGAAGGGTTGCGGCATTGGCGTTGAAGATCTTGAGATCCGTTCCCTTAACGGCTTCACACTTGGCCTTCAGCTGGGGAAGGTCGCAGCAGGTATCCTTCAGGAAAGAAAACTTTCCCGTGTCGGCACACCATTTGAGCAGTTCCGGACTCAGCAGCCGCTTATACGGATAAGGGCATTCATAAATGCCGAAACTCTCTGCATCGATATGGCTGATCAGATATTCGATGCGTCTTTTGGCCACATCGTCATTTTCTTCTTCCCGGGCAAACTGGTTGGAAATGAAAACATAGGACTGGACGCCGGCATCGATGACCGCCTGCGCCTCTCTCACCTGGTCCTCCAGCTTTTCTGCAACATGCCCCGACGCTACGACGCCGATATGCTTCGGCGTATTGTCGATGACAAATTTTGCAAGTTCGAAACGTTCCTTCGCATCCAGCTGGAACATTTCGCTGGACTGGCAGACTGCAAATATGCCTGTGACTCCCATTTTGTCGTACCATTCGATGATACGGAGCACACCGTCATAATCGATTTTGTTGTCCGCGGTGAACGGTGTGATCATGACCGGCCATACGCCGCCTGCTATCTTCATAAGATTCCCCTCCCGTCCTATGCTGCCGGATCCAGCATCTGCTGCTGGTTAAAACAGCCCGGATCCCTTTTGAATAAATATTTTGTTTATTTTCCGTACATCGACTAAAGTATACTGACTGCTTTTTCCACGCGCTTTCAATATCATACGCAGTACGATTTTATACTTTTTCTCAAAAATGCTTTCATTTTGCCAAAACTTACGAAATAATACTGTACATATGCAGTTGTATGTACACTCATACTGTAAAGGAAGGGACCGGAATGGACACACAGGAATTATTTGACGAATATTTCTGGACAAAAGAAAAAAAGGTCATTACCAAGGATAAGCATCATGTGCCCGGACTGGGCAATTTTTCCTACTGGAACTACAACTCCTCCACCGTTCCCTCACCGATGCATTTTCATTCGGACATTATCGAGATCCACTGTATGATCAAAGGGATCCGCTTCACGCAGATCGAAAAGAACGGGGAAATTCTGAAAT
Organism: Lachnospiraceae bacterium; assembly: GCA_022647575.1. Lineage (GTDB taxonomy): Bacteria > Bacillota > Clostridia > Lachnospirales > Lachnospiraceae > Chordicoccus. The sequence goes on from JALCKY010000004.1 coordinate 279,814, forward strand.
ATACCACGACAGGCAATCAGATCTGCATGACGTTTCCCTATGAAATGCACAGCAACGGAACACAGCCGCAGATGCCCTGTGAATTCTATGCATTCCAGGTCATCATCTCCGATCCGTACCGCCTGTTCGGTCTGAACCGGGAATACAGTTTCGCCCTCTATCAGCAGCTGACCGGCATTAAGGACCACCAGCTGAATTTCGGGGAAACGAATCTGTCCATTCTGCGTACGGCCTTCAACTTCTTCAGCGATCTCAATCCGGAAAACATCCGGATCGGCGTCCAGTATCTGACCTGTTTCCTGTTCAGTCTGCAGTTTCTGACCCCGATCCGGAAGGCACAGGTCCAGGTTCTCGATGCCGGTATCAAGCGGTCCATTGACTATCTGCAGAAAAACCTGTCGGAAGCCATCTGTCTCGGGGATCTCTCTGCCGTTTCCGGCTATTCCCTGTCCCGGTTCAAGATCAAATTCAAAAAAGAAGTCGGCATAACTCCCGCAGAGTTTGTCACGCTGCAGAAGCTGGATGAGGCCAAAAAACTGCTGCTTACAACAGACAAAAATATAACCGAGATCGCGTACGATCTCGGTTATTCTTCCAGTAATTATTTCAGTGCGGTCTTCAAAAAGATCGAAGCGTGCACCCCGCAGCACTATCGGAAACGATTTGCGGAAAACGGTCTTTCATAAGGATTTCATAATGCCCGCTGCATACAGCATCCGGTCCAAAGACATCCGATGCCACGGCATCGGATCCGGCAGATCATTTTCTTTTTGCACCGTTCTGTTCTTCTTTCTGCATATCCATCAGTTCCTTGATGATCTTGTTCTGGCTGTATGTAATGACCATGATGACAGCCAGTATGATTCCAAGGATCACATACATGAACCAGGAGGGGAGCCTGTCGTTCAGAAAATACGCAGCCAGGATCACCACATCCAGGACCAGCAGGCCCGCCCCGGTAATACGGCAGATCTTCTGTCCCTTCTTTTTCTCCTCCTCATTCCGGAATGTCGTATATTTCCGGACCAGGATGACAGCACCCCTGCCCATCAGAAGCGGAACCGCAAGTGCCGTAAGCACAGCGGCAGTAAGCAATACTGCAATCGTAATTTTGATCGACATACGTGTCAGCCTCCGAAGGTCTGCAGGTTCTTCATCTCTTAAATAATCCCGATGCTGTATTATTTATGTTAATCCATACCGCTTTTGTTTTGCAACAGGCCGTTTTTTACCGCTATTCTGGCAAGGAAGATCTTCTCGGTCCTCTTGAAGCGCACTTTGACCCTCATTTCGTTGTTTTCATCGGTCATGATCCTCGTGATCCTGCCCTTGCCGAGATAAGGGTGTGCGACTTCGGCGCCCTTCTGCAGCCATGATAGATCCACGGGAGCATCACATGCCGGATGATCACCGGGTACGTAAGCAATTATTCTTGCCATTTAAATCACCTCCGCTCTGCCATAACAGAGATTGATCAATAATCGCTTTACTTTATCATTTCACATCCGTTTGAACATCATCCCAAAGTATGAGTCCGCATTGCAAAGGCAGATCCGGCGAATGTTTATTCTATTCTTTCAGAAGATGCAGTTTATCCGCCGCTTCCTTTGCTTCGGCACGATTCCTGACATTCAGCTTCAGGAAAATATTCCTCACATGCGTTTTTACGGTGGGAATGCGGATATCCAGAATCTCGCAGATCTCCGCGTTGCTCAGGTTCTGGCAGATCAGCCTGAGGACCTGTGTTTCCGTCCGGGAAAGCGGATCGGCGGATATCGCCCGTTCCTTCAGAAACTTCGGATAGAATACAGCCTGCGCACGCGCAGCTTCCGTCAGTTCCTGCAGGAACTCCCTGTCTTTTTCCCAGCCGCAGGTCCGCAGAAGCGGCAGGATCGCCGCCCCGTACTGGGCAGCCGGCCAGATAAATCCGTATTCCAGGGAAGTATCCAGCGCAGCTGAAATTTCTCCTTTCCAGGAAGCATCCTTCTGCCTCTGGCGGCAGATCGCCGTAAGGATCCGTATATGCAGCCGGTCCATGATCCTCCCGGCACTCTCGCAGTACGGGATCAGCCTGGACAGCAGAAGCATCGCCTCATCCGTTTCCCCTTCGCCGATCTGCACCATTGCCCGCGTAAGATACTGATAGCGCCACATCGGCCACAGATGGACCTCATTTCCGGGAGCTCTCTTCATCCATTCCCGTACTGCTTCCATATCTCCCGTCCGGAGACTGATCCTGGTGAACATGGCATCCATATTCGGCAGAAAGCGCTTCTCACCGGAAATCTCATATTTCTCACGCAGATTATGAATGGATTCGGCAGCTGACTGTGGTTTTCCGAGGGATACCTGAATCCGCGCGAGCAGGCCGATCACGGCAAATTCAATGTCCGGCGTGCCACGGGCCTGTATCTCTCCCAGCCGCGACATCAGACTCAGCATTTCTTCGGATACATTCCGTCCTTTTTCAAAACGGCTCTCGCAGATGCCGCAGTCCGCAAGCCCCACACCGTCGCGGCCAAGCAGCGCTTCGACCGGCTTCCGCATGGTCCTGTACAGCAGCGTGTCCTTCTTTGACCATTCACAGAAGTCCTTCCCTCCGTTCATGATGCTGGGAAGCGTACTGGTAACCGAGAAAGAAGGGATCTTCAGCTTTCTGTCCTGCAGAACACGAAAGGTATTCCGCATGACATCGATCAGTCCGCTGCTTCCCCGCTGCGGCAGCGCAATATCGAGATAGATGACCTTCCCGGCCGCTTCCGGATACTCCGGGTCCTTGTTCTTCAGTCCGGATACATATTTTTTCAGTTCCCTGTACCATTTTTCGGACGAATCCGTATCCAGACGCATGGCATACAGCATGCTCATGGTACACATAAGGGCCGGCGATTTCCGGATCTCTTCTTCCGACAGTGCATCGTAATAATCCTGCAGTTCGCGGTAATGTCCGACGCCCGGATTGCCTTCTGCATTCCTGATCAGGATCTCGATCAGTTTTCCCCGTTCCCCGGCCTCGGCATAATACTTCATGGCATTGCCGAGATCTCCCTGCAGTTCATAGTAGATCGCTGCACGGCCAAGTGTTTCCTTTCGTTCTGCATCCGTCCGTATCCTCTCATTTTCCCAGAGGAGCATGTTTCTGAAGATCGGTTGAAAACAGTACTGATCCCGTCCTTTGCTGATCATCATTGAGGTATCCCTCTCCAGCATCGCAAAAACAGCTCCGGCATCCGGATTTCCGCTGACGATCCTGGCCAGTTCCAGGGTAAAATCGGCAAACGGAGCAATCGCAAGAAGAAGGCTGCGTACCGGCTTCTCGAAGCGCATGAATACATTTTCATCGAGATACAGCCGGATATCTCTCACCGCGGCAAGATAAACACTGTCGTCATACGGGTTCCCGGGCTCCATATGACGGCTGATCATTTCCAGCGCAGGAAAATAGCCTTTGCTGTCCTTCATGATCCGGGTCATTTCCAGGGCATCCGGCCGAAGTCCGCGGCTGTTCAGCATATGCTGCGCCGTTTCCCGGTCGGCCAGCAGGTCCTTCATTTCAAACACATGCATGTTCCCGGATACCTTAAAGGCCATGAGATAGCCCGGCAGACGGCACCTTCCGGAAAGGATGAAATGGATATCCTTCCGCTCCGCGATCAGTGTACAGAGCTGATCCCGTTTTTCCTGTTCCGTCAGATACTGCAGATCATCCAGCAGGACCGCTTCACAGCCGCCCGGAATTTTTTTCCGGAACAGCTCCGGATCGGCAGCGTTCCATTCGCAGAACTTTTTTCCCTCGAGAAGTCTGCGTGCACAGACTGTCTTTCCGCAGCCGCATGGCGCGGAAAACAGAAGGACATGGTATCCGGTATAGCTTTCACTGAATGCCCTGCGGAGCCGGGGGCTTATTTCCGTTTCATAAGGTCGCTCGTTTGTCTTTTTCATACTTCTATTATATTAAAATCGGGATTGAATTGACACTCATATACAACAGTACAGATCAGACAGGATATAAAGAAAGCCGGGAGCACTGCATTCATCAGTACTTCCGGCTTTATCGGAGTGGCGTGATTCGAACACGTGACCCCCACGTCCCTAACGTGGTGCGCTACCAGCTGCGCTACACCCCGGTATTAAAAAATACGTTTTGCACGCCTTAACCGACGCGCAAAACGTATTATATCGGTTTCGCTGCGATTATGCAAGATTTTTTACCGCATTGATGGCTGTTTTTACGGTTTCCCAGCTGCCGGTGGAAAAGTTGCTCTTTTTCCCGAAAAGGATGATATCGTCGGGGAGAAGCAGGATGAACATGTCGTCTTTTTCATGAACGGATTTGATGTCGCTGTACAGATGCTTCGTCATCGCGCCGTTCTCATAGCTTAAAACGGAGTCTTTGTTAAACAGGTACTGTCTGTTTTCCTCGTTCAGCGCCGTATAGATCCTATACTGCTTCTGCGCTTCCGTCTGATTGAAATGGTCAAACAGCAGAAACAGCACGCAGCCGATCACTGCAAAAATGTTACCCCGCATCCATCCCTGTCCGCCGCCGAAGCCCATCAGAAACATTGCCATGCGGATGACGATAAAAGCAGCCGTCAGAAGAATGGCTGCACGAACGATAAATTTAATGACCAGACTCTGGTCATCCAGTGCCTTCATACAGTCTTCAAAGTCCTTCTGTGTCAGATTTCTTTCGCATACCGCTATCATGCCTTCTTCCATGCTGTCCCCCTCCATATGCAGCCGGCGCATCATTTCCGTACTGCAAAACTAACATAACTATAAGATAATCCGACATGAAATAGCAAGTCGTAGCCGAAAAAAAGACCGGACGGCATACCGGAGAGCCTGTTCCGGCATGATGAAAGACATCTGTGTCCAATGCCGCCCGATTATGATATGATTTTCATGTAACAAATCACACAGCAGAAGGAGTGAATCCGATATGTATCAATGAACAAGAAAAGAACTTAAGACCAATGGCAAAGTATGTATGCACCGCAATTACTGGAAATGTGTTCTGACCGCATTTATCCTGGCACTCTGCGGAGGAATGTCGGCCGGCGCCGGCAACGGTTTTACCAATCTGGGCGCGGCAAAAAAGGATTTCCATTCCGATTATTTCAGCAATATTCCGGACGGCCTGGATCTTGGCAGATTCCTGAGCGGCGGCATTCTCGGACTGCTGATCGGCGCTGCCATTGCCATCTCCGTCGTCAGTATCGTGATCTCCATATTTGTGCTGATGCCGCTGGAAGTCAACTGCCGCAGGATCTTTATCATCAACCGTGTCGAAAACCCGGAACTGTCGAATCTCGGTTTCTCGTTCAGCAACGGATACGGCAACGTGATCAAGACCCAGTTCCTGCGTGCCCTGTATATTTTCCTGTGGTCGCTGCTCCTTGTCGTCCCGGGCATCATCAAGGGATATTCCTACCGCATGGTTCCCTACATTCTTGCAGAAAACCCGCAGATCGATTCCAGAGAAGCCTTCCGTCTTTCCCGTTCCATGATGGACGGACAGAAATGGAAAGCATTTGTCCTGGATCTGTCCTTCCTCGGCTGGCATATCCTCAGTGCTTTTACACTCGGCCTGCTGGATCTGTTTTACACCAATCCCTATGAAGCCTGCACCGGAACGGAGCTCTACACCGTCCTGAAGTCGAACCTCTTCACTGCTTCACAGCCGCAGCAGAATCCTAATATGTAACCGTAATAACAGTTCCTTGCAGTGATCCAGCCGATTTGCTTGCCTTGTACCTTCGGACGGTACAAGGCAAGCAAATCGGCTGGATCACTGCGAGGAACTGTATACATGTTGTCCAGCCGATCTGCACGTAAATAAGCGCCTGCATCCGAAAGGATACAGGCGCTTTAACTGTCACTGTTCTGCGCTGTGCAGAAACCTTATGCCTTCTTGACCGGCTTCGGGTTCTTCTCATCAGCGATCTTTGCCAGCGTAGCAAATCCTTCTGCATCGCTGACGGCAAGATCAGCAAGCATCTTGCGGTTGATATCCACACCGGCAAGCTGCAGGCCGTGCATCAGCCTGCTGTAGGAGATACCGTTCAGTCTTGCTGCAGCATTGATACGGGCAATCCAGAGAGCTCTCATATCTCTCTTCTTCTGTCTTCTTCCGGCAAAGGAGGAGGTAAGTGCTCTCATGACAGACTGTTTTGCCACTCTGTACTGTTTGCTTCTTGCTCCTCTGTATCCCTTTGCAAGTTTTAATACTCTGTTATGTCTCTTCTTGGCATTTAAAGCGCCTTTGATCCTAGCCATCTTCGTTTTCCTCCAGAATTAATGATCCACAAGCACACACGGAACGATTATGCGTAAGGCAGAACTTTCTTCATGTTCTTTACGCAGGTCTGATCGACGAGAGTGGGCTTACGTAAATTTCTCTTTCTCTTGGTTGCCTTCTTGGTCAGAATATGGCGCTTGTTCGCCTTGAATCTTACTAACTTGCCGGTCCCGGAAACCTTAAAACGCTTCGCGGCCGATCTGTTTGTCTTCATACTGGGCATTGCTTTTTCCTCCTGTCATTATTTGCTGCTCTATTTTAACTGCGTCAGTTATTTTTCTTTGCAGCTAAAAACATGGTCATGGAACGTCCTTCCACCTTCGGCGTCTTGTCAACGACTGCAAGATCGACAAGCGAATTGGCAAAGTCGGTCAGGATGTGCACGCTGGCTCCCATATGAGCCATCTCGCGTCCGCGGAAACGAAGCGTGATCTTCACGCGGTTTCCTTCGCTGAGGAACTTGCGGGCCGCATTGGTCTTGGTCTCGAGATCGTGTGTATCGATGTTGGGAGAAAGACGGATCTCCTTGATCTCGACGATCTTCTGCTTCTTCTTGGCTTCCTTGTCCTTGCGGGCCTGCTCGTAACGGAATTTTCCGTAATCAATGATTTTGCATACCGGCGGGACTGCATTGGGCGAAACCTTTACAAGATCGAGGCCTGCATCCTCTGCTGCTTTTCTCGCATCTGCGGCGGAAAGAATGCCAAGCATCTCCCCGTGCTCTCCGATCACACGGACTTCTCTGTCGCGGATCTGTTCATTGATATAGAATTCGTTATTAATGTTCGTTTCCTCCCCTGGGCATAAGAACCAAAAAACAGTGGATACGCAAAGCATCCACTGTTCTGAATTTTCTTCCGACACGCCGCCTGCCGAACAGACTTCATGTCCTCTGAAACTGTGAACGCCGTAAGCCTTCGCCGACGGGTGAGAGTGGAAACTCTGCTTTGTTGTAGTGTGCTGAAAACGGATGTTTTCAACGTGTGTTAGAATAACACATGCAAAACAGCCTGTCAAACATTTTTATTTACCGGCATCCGCGCCTGTTTCCGCGCTTTCGTAAAGGCTGCGGACACGCAGTTTTCCCTCCGGCCTGCTGCCGGTCACGCGGACCGTCCTCGAACCTTTTTCCATATCGAAGTAATTGTCTTCGAGCCGCAGTTCCCCGTCTTCCGATTCGATCGCAACCGCCCGGGCGAAGTTCTTTGCCGTAACGGTAAGGAACGTACCGTCCTCCGTCTGTTTTTCCGACAGCGTCAGCTCCGGATCCGCAAAGGCATAATGCTTGGGTGCGCAGAACAGGCAGTCTCCCTGCGAAATGACCTGCCCGTCCTTCACAAATGCAAAGGTCAGGTGCAGGCGCAGCTGTCTGCAGACATCCGCCGCAGATGCACTGGCGCATCCCGCGCCGCTGCCGAGCAGCCCGTTCAGGTCGATATGCGGTGCCCACGCGCCGCCGTAAGACGGTACGGTCAGTGTAAACTCTCCGGAAGCTGCAGAACTGCCTTTTACGCCGCTGTCTCCATTCGCTGCCGCACTGCTGTCCTCTGCTGCCATGCTGCCCTCTGCCGCATTGCATACGATCTCACTGTCCGGCCCGCGCAGCGCCCAGCGGACGGTTCCGGTCACCGGTTCCGCCGTTTCGTTTGCCACATGCAGATCAGACGCTGAAATCGACTGCCTGCGGCTGCGAATTCGGGAAGGGCTTCTGGTCGATCTCCCCGTGTTCCTCACAGGAAATATGGATCGGCTCAAACATGCGCTTCTCCGCATACTGCAGTGCCTTCCAGCGGCCGTAGTAGTCGATGCCCGACCAGGAAGCCACCGGCCAAATATCGTTCAGCTGCCATACGACGGTGCCCATGCAGGTGCCCCGGAACCGCCGGAAGTGCTCGACGCCGTAGCGGATGGCTTCCGCCTGCAGCAGCTGCGAGCAGTACAGCAGTTCTTCGAAATTCTTCGGCATCCGGAAGGTCTGCGACAGATACTTCATGATCTTTCCGTTGGCCGCCGTATTCCGCTGGTGCATCTCCATGACGCGGGAATACACGTTGCGGTCCTCCGGCGCCGTAAAGCTGTTCACGGTCGCCGCACACGGGAAGGACTGGAATCCGAACTCCGACAGGAAACGGTAGTGATGGTGCCGGTATGCGGTAAACGGTTCTTCGCCATGCCAGACGCCCCAGTAGTGTACATCGCCGACGTTTTCCGCCTGCGGTTCCAGATAATTGCCGCCCGAAGACGGGGACGACGGCCAATAGAAGCGGTCCGGATCCTCATCCTGCAGGATCTTCGGGATAATGTACTCAAACATTTTTATATAATCATAGAACTGTTTCTGCGACGGCTTCCACGAACGGTCCAGCATCTGTGCTTCCATTTCATTGTTGCCGCACCAGACCGCAAGGCAGGCGTGGTGACGCAGCCGCCGTACATTGTCGCGGATCTCCTGCGAGAAATTTGCCTCGAAGGCATCGTCCAATTCATAGCACGCGCATGCAAAGAGAAAATCCTGCCAGACCAGCAGTCCCAGCTCATCGCAGAGATCGTAAAAACAGTCGTCCGGAAAGTAGCCGCCGCCCCAGATACGAATGTTGTTCATATGGGCTTCCGCCGCCGAACGCAGCAGTTTCTCCGTACGTGCGGCGGACTGTCTGGTAAACAGGCTGTCCTCCGGAATGTAGTCCGCGCCCATGGCAAAGATCTGCAGTCCGTTCACTTCGAACGCAAAATTGCGTCCGGGCAGATCGTCTGTCTTCTGTCCGGAAAGATGCGGATCGAATTTTTCGGAAGCGCCGCAGCCTTCCTCCGGCCGCGGATCGGTATTGACCGTCACCGTACGCAGGCCGAGCCGGCAGGTATACCGGTCCAGTTCCGCGCCGTTCTGCACATCGAGCAGGAGGATCTCAGCCGTGTACAGCGGCTGGCTGCCATAGCCGTTCGGCCACCAGAGCTGCGGCTCCGGTATTGTTATGGAAGCAGAAAGCCATCCTGCGTCCGGCCGGGCTCCGGCCTTTGCAGATGAACGCGCCTCTGTCCCGGCCTGTGCCGTCGAAAGCGCATTCATCCCGGCCTGTGCCGCCGATAATGCATCGAGCTGCTGGCTTTCAGCCGTAAAGGAACGACCGTCCGGCGCTGTCAGGAGAAATGCAAACCTGACCGTATCGTCGGAAAGCAGCGAGCGCTCCCACTCCACCTGTACATCCGCACATATCTTAACGCTCTTTACCACGTTCCCGCGGACTGTTTTACCCGTCACTTCATGCTGCTGCGTCGTACGGACCTGCCGGATCCGGGCCTGTTTTACCGCCAGGATACTGACCGTGCGGAACAGTCCCGCATCGGGAAGACGCGGGCCCCAGTCCCATCCGAACATGCAGGCCGCCTTGCGGATATGCGGATATCCTTCCATGGCATCCGGACTGCCGCCCGCATAGCATTTCTCATTCTCCTCACGGATATACTTCAGCGGGGAATGCAGGTCGACGCGCAGTGTGTACTCCGCCGTCTCATCGCCTGCGCCGAGCGCGCGGATCAGTTCCGTAATGTCGTATTCCCATACCCGGTGCATATTTTCCGCCGAGCCGACATGCTCCCCGTTCAGATAGATATCGGCCAGGGTATCGATCCCGTCAAAATGCAGAAGCAGGCTGTCTGCTTCCAGTTCACGCGAAGAGAGCGTAAATATCGTTTCATAGCTGTAATCCTGCTCCATCCGCGCTGTCAGATCCAGTTCGTTGTCCCGGTAGAACGGGTCCGGAATGGCGCCATGCGCAAGCAGCGTGCTGTATACGCTCGACGGCACAGATGTTTCATAGCGGCTTCCATCCGCCGCTGTCATGATCCATTGTCCATCCAGAAATTTTCTGATCATTCTGTTCATATCCTCCCCGGGTCAGATGCCCGCAGCATTTCATACTGGTGCGGCCGTCCGTGCGTCAGCTGTAACACTGCGCATCGATACTGCCGCCGGTGCTGACACGTGCACCTGCCCGTTGCACTTCGTCCGCATTTCAGCTTACAATAGGCTGGATGTTAAAACAACCTGCATTTTGAAAGGAACCACCATGGAAAATCAGTCAAAACAGGAAAAAACAGATAAGAAATATCCGTGGACTCTGAAGCGGATCCTGGCCTGGATATGCATCATCGCGCTGTGTGCGCTGTATGTGGTCACGTTCATTCTCGCCTGCCTCTCCTCACCGGGAGCCGGCGCGCTGTTCAAAGCCAGCCTTGCGCTGACGATCATTCTGCCCATATTCTGCTGGGTCTTCATCTGGGCATACGGTTTCCTGAACCATAAGAAGACCATCGCCAGCATGGATATCCTGAATTCCAATCCGGAGTCGCGAAAGGAAATGGAAGACGCGGTGCACCGGCAGGAAGAAGCTAAATAAGCTTTTCCAGTTCCGACTTCACCTGCTCCTCTGTACGGTACAGGATCGTATGAATACCGAATGCCGAAGCAGCCGTCAGATTGATCTCCGTATCATCGATGAAGACGCAGCGCTCCGGGTTCAGGTGATACCGTGCGATCAGAAGCTCATAGATCTCCGGATCCGGCTTGATCACCTTGTCTTTCCAGGAAAGGATTCCGCCGTCGACCACATCCAGAAAATCCAGCGCTCCCGCGTTGTCGCGATGCGCCGTATCCGAGAAGTTCGAAAGCACCAGCACCTGCAGCCCTCTGGACTGCAGATCCCGGATCCACGGGATCGAAGCATCGCGTCTTGTGATCATTCCGGTCATCTTCGTCAGCGAACGGTCGATCTCCTCCGCCAGTTCCGGCTCCAGCTGTTTGAACAGGCCGCGGATCTCCTCATCCTTCATCACACCCCTGTCATATTCCTTCCAGTAGGGTGAGAGCATCGTCGCCTTCTGCAGTCTTTCCGCCGTTTCTTCGGAGTATCCCTTCCCGATGAAGTAATCCTTTGTATGATACCCGGCAAGCACACCGCCGATGTCAAAAATCACGGTATCGATCTTTCGGTTCGAAGTATTGTGTCCGATCATAGATTTTCCCATTCTGTCTTCGCTGCCGGCTGTTTTTTCTCTATAAGGCTCTCCCGGATCATTTTAAGGAGTCTCGAAGCTGCCGCAGGAAGCTGTTCCCGCTGATCCACAATAACGTAAAAATCACGTCTCGGAATCAGCTTGTTGAAGCGCAGTTCAAAGAGCTGTCCGCTCTCCAGATATTCTTTTGCGAAATCCCGTACCACACTGCCGACGCCCAGATTCCGCAGCGTAAACTGCACGATCATGTCGCTGGTCGCAAGTTCGAATTCCGGCCGGATGGATACGCCGTTCTTCGCCATAAAGCTGTCGATATACGTCCTGGTGGACGTCCTGTTTTCCAGTGAAATGAGCGGCAGCTTTTCGAGATCATGGAAGTCGAGCATACGGTTGCGGTACTGAATGAAGCGGCGCGCGGCAATGAACGTGTCCTGGATCTCCCGCACCGGAAATGCCTCGACGCCCGGAAGCGAAGGAAGCGGCCCGGAAACCAGTCCGAAATCGATCTGCTCGCGTGAAAGAAGTTCGATCGTCTCCGGAGTCGGCGCGTTGTTGACGATGACCTTGACGCCCGGATATTTTTCATGGAATTTCTCCAGATACGGCAGCAGATAAAACTGCAGCGTCATATCGCTGGCACCGATGTGCAGTTCCCCGATATCGAGGTTCAGCATCTGCTGCAGCTTCTTCTCTCCCGTTTCGATCTGCTGATAGCCCTTGGAAACATAGGAATACAGCAGCTCCCCTTCCTTGGTGAGATGAACACCCCGGGAAGTCCGTGTAAACAGCCGTACGCCAAGCGTGGCCTCCAGCTGTTTCAGCGACTGGCTGACTGCAGGCTGCGAGATCGACATCTGTTCCGCAGCCTTGCTCAGCGAGCCGCATTTGGCGACATAATAGAAAGCTCTGTAATATTCCAGACCGGTAATCAAAAGAGTATCCGTCCCCGTTTTTTCTTCAGTTCTTCTTCAGTTTCGAATCCCGGTAAATGATATCCGTTCTCGCCGGGCCGTTGCCGACCATGGTGATCGGGAATCCGATATGCTCTTCGATGAAGTTCACGTAGTCCTGCGCCTTCTGCGGCAGTTCCTCAAACTTATGGATCCCGCGGATATCGCATTTCCAGCCGGGCATGGTGACATAGACCGGCTTGCACTTTGACAGCAGGTGGTAGACCGGGAACTCCGTCGTCTGTTTTCCGTCCATTTCATAAGCGACACAGACCGGGATCTCATCCAGATAGCCGAGGTCATCAAGTACCGTGAAGGCAACATCCGTTGCGCCCTGCATCATGCAGCCGTACTTGCTGGCAACGCAGTCATACCAGCCGACTCTTCTCGGTCTGCCGGTGGTTGCGCCATATTCGCCGCCATCGCCGCCGTTTCTGCGCAGCGTCTCGGCTGCTTCGCCCTGCAGTTCGGAGACAAAATCGCCGCCGCCGACGGCAGAGGAATAAGCCTTGGAAACAGCGATGATCTGTTTGATCTCATAGGGCGGAATACCGCCTGCACCGATCGCGCCGTAGCCTGCGAGCGGATTGGAGGATGTGACCATGGGATAGATACCGAAATCCGGATCCTTCATAGTGCCGAGCTGGCCTTCCAGAAGGATCGTTTTGCCGTCGATGCAGGCCTGGTGCAGATACTGTTCTGTCTTGCCGAGGTAAGGCGCAACCTCTTCTCTCCAGCGTTTGATGGTCTCCAGAAGCTCCGCACGGTCGATCGGATCGGTATGATAGAGATTGACGAGCAGGACATCCTTGATATCGGCGATGCGGTCGATCTTTTCCTTCAGGACATCGTCCTCCTGGAAGAATTCATTGACCTGCCAGCCGATCTTGGCAAATTTATCGGAATAGAACGGTGCGATACCGGACTTGGTGGAACCGAAAGCCTTGCCTGCGAGCCTTGCTTCTTCGAGCCCGTCCAGCAGTTTGTGATAAGGCATCATGACCTGCACACGGTCGGAGATCATGATATGGGGCTGCGGTACACCCTTGTCGGTGATCGATTTCAGTTCGCCCATGAACTTGTCGATATCCAGTGCCATGCCGTTTCCGCAGATATTCATGATGTTTTCATGGAATACGCCGGAAGGTACGGTGTGCAGTGCAAATTTTCCGTACTGGTTCACGATGGTATGGCCGGCATTGTATCCGCCCTGATAACGGATGACCACGTCCGCGGTATCCGCAAGTGTATCGACGATCTTGCCCTTTCCTTCATCGCCCCAGTTGGCTCCTACAACAGCTTTTACCATAATAATACCCTCCTTGGCATACTGTATGATTTTGACTATTACGGTCAATTATCGTTCTCTGCGGCAGTTCAGATCTCCCTGCCGCAAAACAGTATACCTCAGAGGGTAATATAAGTACAATCAATATTTCTAATAACAGATATAAGTGAAATGGCCTGCTGCCGCCGGATCTGCGGACCCGCGTGATTTCAGATGGTCAGACCGTGATCTCCGCTTTTTCGCCGAGCAGTTCCGCGTTGGCATCGAGGATCGGCTGGATGACTTCCTGCAGGAAGCGGTCGACCTGGTGTGCAGCGCAGCCGGTGTATTTGGACGGATCCATATATTTCTGCAGATCGTCCATGCTCACATGGAAATCGGGATCTTCCGCGATCAGTTCGAGAAGGTTGTTGTCGAGTCCTTCCTCCTTGACACGTTTTCCTGCCTGCATGGACAGTTCACGGATCTTCTCATGCACCTTCTGGCGGTCGGCGCCGAAATTGTTCACTTCATCCATCATGATGTTTTCCGTTGCCATGAAAGGCAGCTCCGCACGCAGATGGCGCTCGATCACCTTCGGATAGACCTTCAGTCCGTCCGTGACGTTGAGGCAGAGATCCAGTACGCCGTCAATGGCAAGGAATGCCTCCGGAACGGAAAGACGTTTGTTGGCGGAATCATCCAGCGTCCGCTCGAACCACTGGGTGCCGGATGTGATGGCCGGATTCAGGGCATCGCACATGACATAGCGGGAGAGGGAGCAGATCCGCTCGCTCCGCATCGGATTTCTCTTGTAGGCCATGGCAGACGAACCGATCTGCGATTTTTCAAACGGTTCCTCCACTTCCTTCAGGTGCTGCAGCAGGCGGATATCGGTCGCCATCTTCATGGCGGATGCCGCAATGCCGGCAAGTACATTCAGGACCTGTGTGTCGACCTTGCGGGAATAGGTCTGTCCGGAAACCGGATAGCAGGCTTCAAAGCCCATCTTTTCCGCGATCATCGGATCGAGTCTGTCGACCTTGTCAAGATCGCCGTGGAACAGTTCAAGGAAGGAGGCCTGCGTTCCCGTCGTGCCCTTGCTGCCGAGCAGCTTCAGGGACGCGATGACATGTTCGGTCTCTTCCAGATCCAGGCAGAACTCCTGCATCCAGAGCGTTGTCCTCTTGCCGACGGTCGTCGGCTGGGCCGGCTGGAAATGCGTAAATCCGAGGGTCGGCTGATCCTTGTATTCTTCGGCAAACGAAGAGAGCTCCGCCAGTACGTTGATCAGCTTCTTGCGGACCAGCTGCAGCGCTTCCTTCATGATGATGATGTCCGTGTTGTCGCCGACATAGCAGCTCGTCGCGCCGAGGTGGATGATGCCAGCCGCCTTCGGACACTGCTGGCCGTATGCATACACATGGCTCATGACATCATGCCGGACTTCCTTTTCCCGGGCTCTTGCGACCTCATAGTTGATGTCGTCCTGGTGTTCCTTCATCTCCGCGATCATATCGTCCGTGATCTTGGTGATCCCGAGCTCTTTCTCCGTCTCTGCCAGCGCGATCCAGAGTTTTCTCCAGGTGCGGAATTTCATGTCCTGCGAGAAAATGAACTGCATCTCTCTGCTTGCATACCGCTGTGACAGCGGGCTTGTATAGATATCTGTTCCTGCCATATCTGTTCCTCCCTTACTGTTAAGACAGCTTCCGCTGCCCGCTCATTCCTTTTCGATCTGCAATATTTGCCAATATCCCGTCTGGATATCTGTCCGTCCTGCTGCATCCATTGGTATCCTGCACGGATGCCTTTCGGACCTGCTGCATCTGCTGCCACCCCGTTCAGATGCCTCCGCCCGCGGATTTTGTCTTTTGCAGACGAAAACGTGTATCCGCGACAAAATACGCTCTTTTTCACGAGGCCAGCCATCTGATTTTACGTGGATTTTGTCTTTTTTCAGCGGAACTGCACATCCGCAGCAAAATATCTTTCGACCACAGGACACTTTTTGTCTGGTTTATTAAAATATCAGTTTTTTGACAAAATCGCCATCTGGACAAAGGCTTCAGAGACCTGATTTGACGCGGTTTTTGTCTTTCGCAGGCGAAAACGTGTGTCCGCGACAAAATCTCCGGTGCATCACCAATCAACATATGCAGAAGTTATACATTGTGCGGCTTCCAACCGTCCGCGCTTTACAGGACGGTTTACATCTCCGGCCTGACACACCGATGAAGCCGCATCAGCGGCTTCCGACCGTCCGCGCTTTACAGGACGGTTTAATCCAGCCGCAGTTCCGGCAGGCCTTCGCAGGCGCCGCCCGAATGCAATCCGTTCCACTGCTCGTTTTCCCCGCGCTCGTCTCCCGCGGGCGGATCGACCGGATAATGTCCGGTAAAACAGCCGTCGCAGTATCCGAATTTTCCGCCGATCATTTCCTTCAGCCGGTCGGTCCCCAGATAGGCGAGCGAATCGGCGCCGATGACCTTCCGGATATCCTCGATGCTGCGGTTGTAGGCGATCAGCTGCTCCCGCGCCGGCACATCCGTGCCGAAATAGCAGGGCCACAGGAACGGCGGCGACGAGATCCGGACATGCACTTCCTTCGCGCCGGCCTTGCGCAGCATTGCCACGATCAGATCCGAAGTCGTACCGCGCACGATCGAATCATCGACCATGATGATACGCTTCCCTTCCACCGCGCTGCGGATCGGGTTCAGCTTGACCTGCACCGAACTCTCACGGCTCTTCTGCGTGGGTTTGATGAAAGTCCTGCCGATATAGGCGTTTTTCACAAAGGCATGGCCGTAGGGAATGCCTGATTCGCAGGCATAGCCGAAAGCCGCCATGTTGCCGGATTCCGGTACGCCGACGACCAGATCGGCATCGACCGGCGAATCCTTCGCCAGGTATTTCCCGGCAATGATCCGCGCGTCATAGACGCTCTGTCCGTCCAGAATGCTGTCCGGCCGCGCAAAATAGATATATTCAAAAATGCATTCGCCCCGTTCTTCCTTCTTCAGGCAGTGCGAACGATCCGAGACAAGCCCCTCTTCTTCCGAGATTGTGACGATCTCACCGGGCTCCACATCCCGCACGAACGTCGCGCCGATCGTATCCAGCGCACAGGATTCGGAAGCCAGCATCCAGGCATTGTCCCGCTTTCCGATGCAGAGCGGACGGAATCCGTAGGGATCGCGCACGCCGATCAGCTTTCGCGGCGAGGAGATCACAAGGGAATAGGCTCCTTTGATCTGCTGCATCGTAAGCCCGACCGCTTCTTCGATCGAATTGCTCTTCAGTCGGTTCCGGGCGATTTCAAAGGCGATGACCTCGGAGTCGATGGTCGTCTGGAAAATAGCACCGGTATAGGCCAGCTCTTCCTTCAGGATCGAGGCGTTGGTCAGATTGCCGTTATGCGCAATCGCCAGCGTGCCTTTCACATAATTCAGGACCAGCGGCTGTGCGTTTTCCCGTGTGCTGCTGCCGGCCGTGGAGTACCGCACATGGCCGACGCCGATATTTCCCTTCAGAGATTCCAGCACCTCCGGCGTAAAGTTTTCGTTCATGAGCCCCATGTTCTTATAGCTGATGATCTTGCCTTTGGGGCCGTTCGTATCGCTGACCGCAATGCCGCAGCTTTCCTGGCCGCGGTGCTGCAGAGCCAGCAGACCGTAATAAATGGAATGTGCCACATTGAGGTTTCCGTCAAAATCGTAAATGCCGAAGACACCGCATTCTTCCCCGATCCTGTCGCTCTGTGGCTGCCTCATGAAAGTATCTTTCATTTTTACCTCATATTCTGATAATCCGTCCATAAAGAAAAGCCGTTTGACATGGAAAGTATATCATAATTATGCCAGTAAACTGAAGCTGCGTCAGCAGCTTCGCATCCGCCACGTTTTACAGGCGGATGTTATACCATAATTATGCCAGTATACTGAAGCTGCGTCAGCAGCTTCGCATCCGCCACGTTTTACAGGCGGATGTTATTCCAAGTAAACGGCTTTGCATCAATTGCTCATGACTGAAATTTTCCTATGAAGTCCCTGACCCTCGTGCTGTCCGAATTGAAGAGTTCATCCGGTGTGCCCTGCGCCTGGATCACGCCGTTCTCGAGGAAAATGATCCGGTCGGACAGTTCCCTCGCAAACTGCATTTCGTGCGTGACGATAATCATTGTCCAGTGTTCCTGCGCCAGTTTGCGGATGACCTTCAGGACTTCTCCCGTCAGTTCCGGATCGAGTGCGGACGTCGGTTCATCGAAAAACAGGATCTTCGGTTCGAGTGCCAGAGCCCGCGCGATGGAAACCCGCTGCTGCTGGCCGCCGGACAGCTGGAACGGATAGGCGTCCTCCCTGCCTCCGAGACCCAGATCCGAGAGCAGCTGTTTTGCCTTCTCCTCCGCCTGCTGCCTCGTCTTTCCCGCCAGAATCTGCGGTTCGGCGATATTCTTCAGCACGGTATAATGCGGAAACAGATTGAAATTCTGAAACACCAGGCCGAAGCAGCGCCGGATGTTCTTCATTTCCTCCGGAGATGCATATACGCACTGGCCGTTCTCTTCGTGCGCCGCGTAGCTGTCGAGATATTTCAGGCTTCCGCCGTCCATTTTCTCCAGCATCGTCGCACAGCGGAGCAGCGTGGACTTCCCGCCGCCGGAGGGACCGATGATGGAAACCACCTCGCCCTCCTGCACCGTCAGACTGACGTCTTTCAAAACAGCCGTGCCGTCAAATGCTTTTTTCATATGGGAAATTTCCAGAAGATTCATGAATACACCTCCGCGCGGGGAACTTACGCCTTCCCGCGCCGGACAGACGGTGCACCGCACCGGAGCTGTGCCGCCTTTCAGATCCTGTAGTAGTTATAGTGTTTTTCGATCCGGGCGCAGGCCCATGCCACGATCAGGTTGAAAATGTAGTAAAACAGGCCCGCCGCCATCAGCGGCATGATCGAAGCCTCCTTGGCCGCGATCTGTTTTGCGATCGTGAACATTTCCGCGGTCGCAATGGCAAAGGAAAGCGATGTGTCCTTGACCAGTGTGATCACTTCGTTGGTGATCGGCGGAAGGACGCGCTTCAGAACCTGCGGCAGGATGATCCGCAGAAATGTCTGGCTCCTGCTGTAGCCCAGCACATGCGCCGCCTCATACTGGCCGGCCGGTATGGACTGGATGCCGGAACGGTAGATCTCCGCAAAGTACGCGGCGTAGTTCAGGGCAAACGCGATGATGACCGCCGTGAAACGGAACGTGGACGAGATCTTCATATGAAAAACATAATATGGTGAGAAATACAGCACGATCAGCTGCAGCATAAGCGGTGTGCCGCGCATGATGGAAATATAGATCCGGCTGATCACTGAGACCGGCCGGAACCGGCTCATGCGGAGGAATGCCACCCCGAGGCCCAGGGGCAGGGAAAACAGCAGCGTCAGCAGAAAAATCGCCACCGTTGTACCCATACCGTTCATCAGCTGCTGAAACATCACCGCGATACTCATGAATTCTCCACTTCTTCCTGAAAAGCCCGGCCCTGCCATAGCAGCAGCCGGGCATGTCTTTGACGATTCCTGCCGGTCCTTCCGGACCTTATTTTATGCAGAGGCTCTGTGCAATTCCGAAATCGGCGTATTTCTTGTCTTCCGCAATTTTCTGGATGGTGCCGTCAGCCGCCATTTCATCGAGCGTCTTCTGTACCTGATCGCGAAGGGCTGTATTGCCGAGTTTGAAACCGACTGCATACTGTTCGGTGGAGAGATAGTCGTCGAGGATCTTGAAGCCGTCCCCGCCTTTCTGGCTGATCTCATACTTTGCCACACCGATATCGATGGCAACCGCATCGATGGCACCCGCCTGCAGATCCATGAATGCCGTGTTGTAGTCCGCATACTGGGTCAGGGAGCCGAAGGTTGCCGCAAGATCCTTGCTGTCGCCTTCGAGCGCCGCAAGTGCGCTGGAATCCTTCTGCACACCGACATTTTTTCCGGCAAGTGCAGCCTGATCAGCGATCGTACCGTCAGAGGGCACAACGAATACCTGGCTGTTGTCGATATAGGGTTTGGTAAAGGTATACTGATCTTCCCGGCCGTTCATGGTAAAACCGTTCCAGATGCAGTCGATCGTTCCGGAATTGATCTCGGCGTCCTTTGCATCCCAGTCGATCGGCTGTTTTACGAGCTTCCAGCCGTTCCGGTCGCAGACTTCCTGTGCAAGATCCAGGTCGAAGCCGGTATATTCGCCGTCATCGCCCATATAGCCGTAAGGCGGGAACTCCGCGTCGAAGCCGACGGTGAAGGTGTCGCCTGTCGTCTTGCCCGTGCCGGCATCCGATGCTGCTGCTGCTGCGGATGTCGCTGCTGCAGATGCCGATGTCTCAGCTGCCGCCGATGCAGCTGCCTGTGATGCTGATGCCGCCGCAGATGTTGCTGCCGCCGGGGCCGCAGAGGACGATGCCGCTGCCGTATCTCCCGCGGCTGTGCTTCCGCAGCCTGCCAGCAGGCTGACGGACAGAGCTGCTGTCAGAATAATGCCATTTTCTTTTTCATAATACTGTACTCCTCCTCCTGAAATTTCCGGAATCAAGTGCCGTCCGGTTTCGCTTTATTGATTTATCAGTTTACTACGCTAAATCGAAAGGACAGAAGTATCCTATCAGATAAAGCGCAGGCCGTCAACGGCCTGCTGCATACGATTTCACGGCAGGATTTTACGGCAGCGGACATCTGCACCCGGCCGCCGCACAGACCGGCTGCCGCATCTTCCGGTCAGCTGCCGAGATTGGTACGGTAATTGTCCCGCATTTCACGAATCGTGGAAGAAAGTTCCGAAAGGAATTCCTCGCGTGCGATGCCGCCGCGCAGCCGGCGCAGCTTTTCGATCTGGGCATGCCCCGCGGTATTCTCATAGTTCAGATGCGCGTCATCCATCCGGCGTTCGACTTCGAGGGAAGCCTCATAGGCCTCCGGATGGCCGGCAATGAAATTGACGTAATCCGCGTCCGGAAGATACATGCGGACTGCGGAAAGATAGTCGATGTAGTACTGTTTTTCATCCGAAAGGTCCGCCGCGGTATGGAGACATTCCGCCGCCATGGCAAACCGGAAAAGCCCGCAGTAAATGATGCCGCGGCTGTGTTCGATCCTGGCCCGGAGACGCCGCTCGGGTTCGGGAAGCTGCGAAAGGATCTTCTCGTACTCCGTAAGCGCCTGGTAAAAATGGCCGGTATCCATCAGGTAGTCGGCCTTGGCCTCCTTCTGCTCGTACCGCTCCAGGCCTTCGCCCGCGCGCAGCACCTGCAGTGCGCCCTCCTGTTTTTCGATCGGGATGTAATCCGCAATGCCGAGGATCGTACCCGTAAAATCCGCCAGCCGCTCTCCGTGGCCGATATACGGCCGGAGCAGCTTTGCAAGGTCCGGCAGGCCGCACTCGTCCGACAGCCAGGTGAGCAGCTCCGGGTCCATGATCGACTCATCCAGGAACTGCGCGCTCTGTACCAGCGAGTAGGCCAGTTCCTCATAGGAGTACACATTGCGGTCGATCACCGAAATGTGATATGGAATTTTCGTCCGAATACCGGTTGTAAGTATCAGTGCGCTCATAATTGAATACCAAAGTTCCAGGTCTGTCCGCTCGATCTCGCGATCTCGCCGAAACCGAGATCCTCTGCATCGATCGTCAGCTTATCCTTTGCCGACATGGTAAAACGGAGACCGATCCGTACCGTTCCCTCCGCCCGTTTCGGCAGCTGGTCCAGCAGGATCCTCTCCTGCCGTACGTCCCCGCCTGTCAGCGGCGTGATGACCAGGGTCAGTTCGTTTCCTTCTTCCAGAATATATTCCTCTTCCCGGTCCACCTCATACCAGTTTTCACCCGCGCTGAGCACCGGATGATACACGGAGCGGCCAAGATGACGAACGAGGAGCCCGATGTTGGAGGTCAGCTTGTTTTCCCCGAGGAAAAAGTACTTTGCGGCCGCCTCCGGTTTCTTCCGGCGGATCAGCGCCCCGTATGCCGCTCCCTTGCTGTACAGATTGTTGCCGAGGAACACCCTGCGGTGATAGGCGATATAGGTCAGCGACTGTTTCATCCAGCGGTTCCGGAAGCCTTCGCCGATCAGGAAGACGGAGGAGATCTCATGCTCCGGTGCCGCCTGTTTCAGGATCTCGAGAAAACGGCTGTCCCGGACATCGTCCGCACTTTCGCCCGACCGCGCCGCATCGGCCTGCAGATAGTCACGGATCTGCGCGGAAGGGAGCTGCCCCGCGGACAGCTGCGGATACTCCTGCGAACGCAGGAACGCCACCACCGGCGAAGTATGATAATTGTAGCTCAGGCGGTCGATCCGCATCGCGTGTTCGCCGTCATATTCGCAGAGAAGGACATCGTTCTCATGCATGGATTCCGGACTCATGAGCATGTAGTTGTAGAAGGAGTTCCGGCGGCTCTCGCAGTAGACAGCCTCCACCGGAAGATTCAGGAGTTTGCGCACCTTCTGCAGCGCGTTCACGGTATCCCGGTCCATCTTCTCCGCGGTGAACATGATCACACCGATCTCGTCGGTCGGCACATCCCTTGCAAGCAGCGCCAGACAGCGCCGCACGTACAGGGCGAGCAGCGAACACGGCTCATACTCCTGCCCCTCGATCATGACGGGCTTTCCGGACACCGCGGACGAATAAATATGCGTCACCAGCGTACCTTCCCCGTGGTCGATATGCTGCTCCGCTTCCGTGCCGCAGTACCAGAGATTCGCACCGATCTTTTTCGTCAGCTGCGTGGGAATGTTGAACTGCTCCTGCGCGGGCATCATGGAAAAAGTCTTCGGGTCCTCCCCGTCCATCGTCGTATAGGAAATCTGGCAGTATTTCTCTCCCAGATCAAAACCGATATTGAATTTTCTTTCTGCCGTTCTGGAAAAAAGCAATGCCGGACCTCCCGGTCTCTTCAGAACTATCTTCTGCCGCTGTCACACGTCATGCGCAGCTTTGTTCACTCATTCACGGCGGAACAGGGCTGCCACCATCTGTGCCCTGCGGTCGTACGCTTCAAGAACATCCAGCGCCTCGTCGTATTTCTTCAGCGCCGTGAACATGGAAATGCGGTTGATCAGTGCAAACCGGTCGTCGCCCGCATCCTGGATCCGCGTGTCCTGCCCGAACGAACCGCTCTCGACCACATTTTTCTGGTCTGCGTCGTCCGTGATGAAATACCGCACCTGCTCCCCGAAAAACAGCAGGAGGCCGGTGACATAGATCCCGTCATACATTTCCTTCATCGGAAGAATGCTGTATTCCTCCTGTGCCGTACTGTCACGGTCGACCGCATAGTGGAAAAGGACATTGGCACCGCAGCGGCCCTTGAACTGCAGCATGGTCTGATCGGAATATTCCTGCAGCCGCGGCAGGAGTCCCGCAAAGCTCCGGTAGAACGGAAAAACAATATCTTCCGAAAGCAGATCCCCGAGGAAGAGTTTCGCCGCCTTCAGATCATCGGCCGGCATCTCGCCCGAGACTCCGGAAAGCTGTTTTAAAAAAGCCATGCGGCAGATATCGAAAACCGGTTCGCCGGCCCGGCCGAGATCGCCGATCCTGCGGTAGATCTCCTGGCCGAATGTCACATCATCGACAAAGGCATAATGGGAGACCTGCGCGAGGAGTGCGGACAGCGTTTCCGCACTGCCGCCCCGCGCGGCATAGTCCGTGACGATCTGTTCCTCGTTTTTCAGGAGCACACCGCTGTACAGCATCTGCGTAACCATACGCTGCAGGATGATCCAGGTATCGGTCCCGAAGTTCTGCGCAGCCGCCCGGATCTGTTCCATCTCGGAGGTCAGGCCTTCAAAATAGTTTTCCAGGTAAAGCAGCATGTTTTCATCGTACTTGTTCTCGGAAAATACGCCGAACACGAGCTCGGCCGGCATTTCCTCCTCCGTCGGCATTTCCCGCGAAAGACTGCGGCTGATAAGCCGGTACATCGTGGAAGCATCCATGCCGTGAATGCCATACCGTTCGACCCAGGAGAGCGCCCGGTCATTCAGGCCGCGCATGACAAGATAGCGGATGATCCCGTCCCTTTCGGAAGCGGTCAGTTCCTCCGGCTCGATCTCCTCCAGCCAGCTGTCCAGTTCCCGCAGGCAGTCATTATCGCTGTAATACTGCAGGAGCTTCATCCGGATCTCCTGACGCCAGTTTTCCCGCAGTTCCGGTGAATCCGCCAGCACCCGGAAACGCGCGGCATTCTCCTGCGTCACCTGCCAGCTGTCGCCGGCAAGACCCGTCAGATAAAGGTCGAACCCAAGCAGTCCCGTATCGAACTGCGCCAGCGCGGGCACCAGCGATTCATACGCCATCAGCCGCTCGAAAATGAAGGGTGCGCTGACATAGTAGCGGTTCCCGTCGGCATCCGCATGGAAAATATGGCAGTCCTCGCCATAGATCGGCAGATAGCAGGTATCGTCCCTCGCGGGGAAACTCTGTTCACTGCGCACCTTGTCGTACCGCAGGATCACCTGCCGCAGGCCCAGTTCCGGGCGGTTGGAATGCACCACGCACGTAAATGCCGCTTCGCAGGCCAGCGCGGCATTCTGTCTGGTCAGTACGCCGCCGTCGAGGAAATGCTGGTAAAGCCAGCAGAGCGCCTTGCTGACATGCCGTTTTTCGAGCTGTTCCAGTGTAAACCGCCGGATATCCGGCAGATAGTGTTCATACAGATCGGAATAGCTGTCCTTGTGCTGTCCCACGTACCGGTACAGCCGCGCCGTTTTTTCAAACGGCAGGGAACACTGGTAGCAGAAATACAGCAGCACGACCTGCGGTATCTCCCCGTCAAAATCCTGCGGCAGGGAGAGCATGTAAAACTCAAACAGCCGGGTAAGCGAAAGCTGCGCTTCAACGCCCTTCTCATACCAGATGAAATAATCAGGAGACTCCATATTTCCGCGGATCAGCAGCGTGCAGATGCTCTGCAGTGTTTCCTCGGGAAGTATCCCGGCGTTATAACCTTTTTCCAGAATGCGGAACAGCCTTCCGGAAAACAGCTTCTGCCGGAGCGTCAGCTGGTTCACCTGCGTCATGACCGCCGGTGTCAGAATATCCTTCTTCGCCGCATACCAGAGAACCTGCAGTTCAAAATCATCCAGCGAGGAAATGACGGCCGGATTGACCCGGACAAGCTGATAGCTTTCAATATAAAGGATCGGACTGCGTATTCCCTGCCGGAAAAGATTCTGCAGAAGTTCCCACTTCTGAGAAGGATGACGGCTGTATTTATCGCAGAGATACATGGCGATCCAGGCAATGCGCCAGTTGGAAGGATCTTTCTTCCGTTCCTCCTCCACCCGGTTTGCGGCATCCATGGTGTCGAGCGCATTGCCGTCACCGGCTGCCAGGGCACCCAGATATTCCCGGTAGCAGCGCACTTCCGCCTCCGCCGGATCCCGGAATCTTCCGTCAAAATCGGCAAGCGCCCAGTTGGCTTCTCTCCGGCGGTTTGCCGTGATATCCAGATGAATACGGTACAGGGCAGCGATCGGATCGTCCGGATCCATGGTCGCCAGCCGGTCTGCCAGAACGCCGGTCTGGGCAAGCCACTCCCGCCCGCTCATCTTTTTTGCCCGATAGTCTTCATAATACCGCGTGATCTTCGCGGTGATCTGGCGGTACTCCCGCCGGACCTGGAACCAGGGATCCGCACTGTAGTGACTGGCCGCAGCTTCGACCGGCACACGCAGGTCCGTCCAGGCGCCCTTCAGCAGGATAGCGCCAAAGTTTTTACCCGCATGAAGCTTTACCGGATCGATCCGGTAGCGGATCTCGCAGCTGCTCCCCTGAAAATCCTCCTGGGTAATCCACTCTTTTTCCGGAATGAGAAAATCGCCGTCGGCCAGCACGTGGATCCTGGTATAGCCCCAGCCGTTTCGCATCAGACGGAAAAAGTACGGGATCGGACGCGTCGGATCGCCGGCGCCGGAAAGCACTATGCCCAGTTCCGTTTTGATCGTTTCCACTTCCGGGATATACTGCACTGCCGTTTTCTTATTGACGGCAATGAGAAATTCTTCCATGTTCTGCCCGTTGCCGGGCACGCAGGAAAGACCGCGCCACAGTTCCGCTTCCTCGTTTCCATGCGACGTGTCAAAGATTGATTCCAGCGCGGGATCGCTGAACAGTTTCAAGGCTTCGTCCCAGTTTGCCCTTGCCAGATTCGTAAAATGAAACAGATTTTTGACCGGCCCCATCGAAGAGGCGATTTCCGGAATTTCAATGCTGATGCTGAACGGAAGCCTGTACTCGCCCTGATTGGATATAATGCGGAAACAGCCCTCCGCGGTTTCTCCCTGCGAATAGGCCGAGGCATCGAACCGCCATGCGATCTCATCGGCGGCGCCTGCAAATTCGGCGGTCAGGCACTGCATCGCCGGATTGGAAGAGGAGACAAAGCCGTCCGCACTCGCGCCGGCGGGTCCGTATATGGTAAAGGTTCCTTCCGTGACTGCTCCCGGTGCCGACGAAAAAGCCACCTTCTCCTCAGAGAAAGTAAGCGCGCCGCGTATGACATGGAATTTTTCTCCCGACATGCGTTCGGGAATCGAATGGAACAGCCCCATAAATGAAACCCCCGACAGGAATAAACCCCGGCGAGATTCACAGCTCCCGCCGAAAACAGTCCCGGAGAAGCGAATACCCCCGGCAGAAAAGACCTGTCGGGGGTATTATATCATTAAGTTACGAGCCATGCACCCCAATATGTAGTGGCCTGCCGCGAGTTTACTCGCATACAGGCCGGTACATCTTGGGGTACAACATCCGCCTGTAATACGTGGCGCGGATTATTTCGCCAGCAGCATCATGATGTCGTTGCTCCGTGCCACGAACTTCGTCATTTCATCCGACTCAAGCGGCGCGTTCTGCAGCTGTGCGAGATCATACAGCTGCTCGCAGATCATCTTCGTATTGTCGCCTTCCTCGTGTTCCATCACATACTGGACCAGCGGATGGTTTGCGTTCAGGACAAGCGTCTGGCCTTCCTTTGCATAATCGCCGAGGCCCATGGCGCCCATGCCGCTGGAAGCATACATCTTCATCATATCCTGCATACGGCGGCTCTGCTCGTCAACGGTAAGAAGTGCGGAAACCTTCTTGTCCTTCAGCTTCTGCAGCGACACCTTAAGCTTGTCATTCTTCAGCGCCTTGCGAAGCATCTTGGTCAGTTCATCTTCCTGTTTCTTCAGGTCTTCGGCGGCTTTCTTGCCGGTGCGGGCCTTCAGGGCATCCTGTACGGCTGCATCGACACGGGCAAAATGAACACCCTCATTCTTCATTTCCAGCTGGGAGATGAAGGGCTGGTCGATCGTATGATCAAGGATAAATGCCTGCATCTTCTGCGCACGGAACTGGTTGATATACTGGCTCTGCTGTCTCGGATCCGTCACATAGTAGATCGTGCGGTCTGCGGGCTTTACTTCACCGGCTGCCTCTTCCGCCGCTTCGCCGTCTTTCTTCTCTGTGCCGTCGGCGCTTTCCGTCTTTTCGGCATCCTGTTTTACTTCTTCCGGTTTCTCTTCCTGTTTGATCGGATTGCCGTCCGCATCGAGGATCTCCGGCTTCTTTTCCTGTTTTACCGGATTGCCGTCCGCATCGAGAATTTCCGGTTTCTTCTCCGCATCCGCCTGCGGCGTGCTTCCTTCCGCCTTCTTTTCAGCGTCAGCGTTTTCTTCCTTTCCGGCATCCTTATTGATCTCCAGGGCGTCGGGAAGTGCGACATATTTGCCGTCCAGATCGCGGAACAGGATATAGTCCGTCATCTTTTCGCAGAACTTGTCATCCTTCAGGCATCCGTACTTGATGAAGGGACTGATATCATCCCAGTATTTCTCATAGTTCGCGCGGTCTGTCTTGCACATGCCGGACAGCTTTTCCGCGACCTTCTTCGTGATGTAATCGGAGATCTTCTTCACGAATCCGTCATTCTGCAGCGCGGATCTCGATACGTTCAGCGGCAGATCCGGGCAGTCGATGACGCCCTTGAGGAGCATCAGGTATTCCGGGATGACTTCCTTGATGTTATCGGCTACGAAGACCTGATTGTTATACAGTTTGACAACGCCTTCGATGGACTCGTACTCCATGTTGATCTTCGGGAAGTACAGAATACCCTTCAGGTTGAACGGATAGTCCATGTTGAGGTGGATCCAGAACAGGGGCTCCTTGTAATCGTTGAATACCTTGCGGTAAAACTCCTTGTATTCCTCGTCGGTGCAGTCTTTCGGCGTCTTGGCCCAGAGCGGATGGATATCGTTCATGAGTTCCGGACGCTTTTTGATCTTGTACCGTTTTTCCTCCGGCTTTTCTTCCTTCTTCTCCCCTTCCGCCTTGGCGGCATCGCCTGCAGGGGTGCTGTTTTCCTTCTTCTCCGGGGGCAGTTCCTCAAGGACGATATCCTGCGGCTGGCGCTCGGATTCCTTTACGGTCTGGGTATCCTTCGGATCGGCGCTGGAAAGCCAGATCTCCGTCGGCATGAAGGAGCAGTACTTGGCGATCGTCTCGGAAGCCTTGTAATAGTTGGAGAATTCAACACTGTCCTGATTCAGGTGCAGCGTGATCGTCGTACCGAAAGTCTTACGCGTGCCTTCCTCCATGGAATAGGTGCTCCCGCCGTCGCACTCCCAGTGCACCGGCTTTGCATCCTTTGCATAGGAAAGCGTGTCGATCTCTACCAGATCGGCAACCATGAATGCGGAATAGAAGCCCAGTCCGAAATGACCGATGATCTGGTCATCCGTAGCTTTGTCCTTATATTTCTGCAGGAAATCCTCTGCTCCGGAAAAAGCGATATTGTTGATATATTCCTTCACTTCATCGGCGGTCATGCCGATGCCGTTATCAGAAAATGTCAGTGTTTTTTCATTCGGGTCAGTGACGACATCGATCCTCGGCTTATATCCGTCCGGATAGGTAAACTCGCCCATCACTTCAAGCTTCTTCAGTTTGGTCACCGCATCGCAGCCATTGGAGATCAGCTCTCTGACAAAAATGTCATGATCGGAATACAGCCATTTCTTGATGATCGGGAACATGTTCTCGCTGTTAATTGAAAGATTGCCTTTTTCGCCCATTGTTTCAGCCTCCGATATCTTTATGATTTCATGCCTGGCAGGGGCATTTCACCCGCCGGCGCACCATCTGAAATGAAGTCTAGCCACCGACTGACGGAAAGTCAATAAAAAATTAGCACTCATTTATCGTGAGTGCTAACAGACGTTCTGGAAATGCCGCAGTACCGCTGTTTTCCGGATTTCTTAAACTTTTATAAACCGGGTGTGCTATACAGGCCGATGTCAGAACTGCTCCTGTAAACAACTGTGGTGAAGCTGCGCAGCAGCTTCGCATCGGCCACGCCCCACAGGCCGATGTCAGAACAGCGGCGCAAACAGCCGCAGGATGCACTGCCATATCCGCAGCGTATACGGCCGGTCGCCGCGGTATTTGTCCGTGACTTCCGTGCTGTCCGCAAACATCTGCTCAAAGTCGCGGCGGATCTCCGGCAGGATCGAGCAGCGGTGGAACAGGACACCGTCTTCGAAATGCAGATAAAGACTGCGGAAATCCATGTTGAATGTGCCGACCGTCGCGGACTCGTCATCCGCCAGCATCATCTTGGCATGGTTGAATCCGGGCGTATACTCGAAGATCCGGACACCTTCACGGACCAGGGATGCATAATAGGAACGCGTGACCGAGTAGATCATTTTCTTGTCCGGAATGCCCGGGGTGATAATGCGCACATCGACGCCTCTGCCGGCAGCCAGTGCCAGCGTACGCACCGTCTCGTCACTGGGGATAAGATACGGCGTCGAAATCCAGAGATAGCGTTCCGCACTGTCGATCAGGTTCATATAGACATTTTCGCCTGTATGTTCCAGATCGAGGGGCGTATCGGCATAGGGCTGGATCCAGCCGGTTTCAGCAGCTTTATAGTCGTGCGGCGTAAGATAATTCGCGGTGCGCGGACTCCAGCCTTCATGTCTTGAAGCATTCCACATTTCAAGGAAAATAACGGTCATACTGTGCACGGCATCACCTGTGAGGCGCACGCCCGTATCCTTCCAGAAGCCGAACGGGTGCGTGATGTTGAAATATTCATCTGCCAGGTTATAGCCGCCGGTAAATCCTACGATACCGTCGATGATCGTCATTTTGCGGTGATCGCGGTTGTTCATGAAAACATTGACGGCCGGCATGACCGGATTGAAATCACGGCACTGGATGCCTGCCGCTTCCATTTCCCGGATGAATGAACGGTTGAGGAACTGCATGCTTCCGATATCATCGTAAAACACGCGTACCCGCACACCATGGCTTGCCCGTTCCTTGAGGATCTCCTTCATGGAGGCAAAAGACTGTGCGTCTTCAATGGCAAAATACTCCATGAAAATGAAATTCTGCGCCTTTTTCAGAGCTTCCTTCTGTGCTTCAAAACCGTCTGCCGCAGAGGCATAATAGACGACATCCGTATTTCTGTAGACCGGGAAGGAACAGCGTTCCAGCAGATAGCGGGATTCGTTGGCCTGCTTCCGGCTCGTTTTTTCCAGCGACGCCATTGCCTCCGGATCCTGCGGCATAAAATCCGGAAAATCCTTTTCAAAAACAGCAAAATGATGTTTCATTTTGAGCAGCGGCAGGGAACTGCCAAGGAGCAGATAAAGCACCAGTCCGAAGATCGGCATGGCCAGGATCAGCATGATCCAGGGCATCTTGACCGCCGCATTCTTATGCTGCCCGTAAATGGCAAGCACCGTAAGAACGGAAATTACCCGCAGCAGCAGCTCGACCCAGCCCGCCATATAACTCAGCGCGGTCACCGTATAAACCACAAGCCACACCTCGACCGCAATGGCAAGCACCACAAAAAACACCCGGCCGAGGCTGTTTTTAACATTGTCCTTCTGCTCTACACGCAGTTTCATATCACTCGTTCGTCCCCTGTTCCGACCCGGCTGCCGAAGCCGCGGAGGATGCCGATGATGCCTGTCCCTCCGTTTCTTCCGTCAGGTCATCCGATCCGAAAACACTGTCGTATGTACTGAAAAAAGAATCCGTCGTTACATTTTCCGGAACCGTAACGGAAGAGAGGATCTCATCGTTCAGATCCGTATCGAGTCCGGCGGCAAAGCTGTCGTACTGTTCCCCGAAAAGGCTGCTTTTGCGTGCTTTCAGGAGCCTCGCTTTGTTGGCCCTGGTCTCTTCGCGGTCAAAATTGCTGATGCATTTCAGGATGCAGTAGCCGTCGCCCGTTTCGACAACGTCGCTTACATCCCCTGTATCGAGTGAAAAAGCCGCATCGGTGAAAGCATCGTCGTTTCCGTCATCGCTGCGGCTGACGCTGCAGGTCGTCGTATCTGCCGCGTTGTAGGTGCGCATCATTTCGTCGAAATCCGCACCGCCCCGGATCTTTGCAAGGACATCCTCCGCCTGCGAACTGACCGTCTGTTTTTCTTCGTCCGTCATATCCGTGCCATCGCTGTTTTTCGTGGAAAACAGGATGCTCTCCACCTTGACGATCCGCGCTTCATCATCGCTGATCTCCGTCTGGATCGAAGAAGTGATCGACCGGTAGACCTCATCCGCAAGCGCATATTCCCGGTACATAGGAATGAGTTCAGCCTTCGTGATCCCGAGACCGGTCCGGTCCTCTTCGGAAAGAGAATCATAATAGGCCGTCACCGCCTGCTGCACCTTTCCCTCCTCGACTTCCGTGAGGGAAATATTCTGCTGATCCGCCAGCAGGCCGAGGGTCTTGACCTTGGAAAGACGGGCTACTGCCAGATCGGTGATCGATGAATTCTCCGCATCCGCTCCGGCTGTCTTCCAGATATCCTCCCCAAGCGCACTCCTGTACTGGTCGCGGATATTCGCCATATAAAGTTTCAGTTCGTCCCGCGAGCATCTGGCCGTCAGGTCTCCGCTGCTGATGGTAAAAACGTCGTCGCTGCCGAAGCCTGTCGTGAGAATGATTTTTCCGTTCCCGTTCCCGCAGGCAGTCAGTGCCGCTGCGAACACGCAGAGCACCGCACAGAATATCTGTTTTTCCCGTTTCCAGAAATTATGCATTCCGTCTGCCTTCCGGTCAGTTGCCTGCTTCGAGGATCGAACGCGCCGCGCATAGTCCGTTTGCGGAAGCCTGCTGCAGACCTCTCGTAATGCCCGCGCCGTCGCCGATCGCATAAAGGCCTTTTACGCTGGTTTCAAAGCGGTTGTCCACCACCAGCCGGTTGGAATAGAATTTCACTTCCACACCGTAAAGCAGCGTCTCATCCGATGCGAGTCCCGGCGTGACCTTGTCGAGCGCATAGATCATTTCCTCAAGATCGACCATGATCCGGTGCGGGAACACCAGAGAAAGATCGCCCGGCACGGCGTCCTTCAGCGTAGGGATAAGATTGTTCCTGCACATTCTTTCTTCGGTGGAACGTCTGCCTCTCTTGAAATCGCCGAAGGTCTGTACCAGGATCTTATTGCCGCAGAGCATGTTGGACAGCTGCGCGATCATCCGGCCGTATTCGATCGGGGTACGGAACGGCTTGGTGAAGTTCTTCGAGACCAGCAGCGCAAAATTCGTATTGGCGGTCCTGTATTCTCCGCCGGCATAGGCATGCCCGTTTACAACGGCAAGATTGTTATCGTAATACTCCGACGCGACTTCTCCGTGCGGATTCGTACAGAAGGTACGCACCTTGTCGTCGAATGTCGGGGTATGATATACCAGCTTGGCCTCATAGAGGTTGTCATTGAGGAACTGCATGATCTCGTCGCGGACTTCCACCCGTACACCGATATCCACGGTCCCCGGCACGGAGTCGATGCCGAATTTGGCACACTGCTCCTTCAGCCAGTCAGCGCCTTCCCGGCCGACTGCCGCCACAACGCTGTCCGCGTGATACGTTTCTCCCTTTTCGGTCATGACACCTACGGCGCGTCCGTTTTCGATCAGGATATCCTGCACCTGCGTATCAAACAGCATATCCACACCGACATCCGAAAGGTGCTTCTGGATATCCGCATAGATCTCATAACCTTTTTCCGTGCCGAGATGGCGGATCGGGCAGTCGATCAGCTTCAGATTGGCCTGGATCGCCTTTGCGCGGATCTCCCGGATCTCCTTTTCCTTGTCGATGCCCCAGACATGCGTGTCCGCACCGAACTTCAGATAGATATTGTCCGATTCGCGGATCAGTTCCTCGGCTTTTTCATACCCGAGGATATCCGGCAGGTTGCCGCCGACATCGGGTGACAGCGAAAGCTTGCCGTCTGAAAAAGCGCCGGCGCCGGAAAAACCGGTCGTGATGGAGCAGGGCTTACAGCCTATGCATTTCCCCGTGATCCGTTTCGGGCAGCTCCTCTTTTCAATGGAATGTCCTTTTTCGATCAGAAGAATCTTTCTGTCCGGATCCTTTTCCTTCAGTTCATAGGCGCAGAAAATGCCCCCCGGGCCGGCGCCGATAATAATCACATCATATGTACTGCTGTTCATCTGCATTCCTCACTTCGCTGCTGCGCCGTTTCCGGCGTATTGATACGTCCTGTCATGAATACTGTTTTTCCATCCTGCGTAAAACGGTTTCTTCATCCTGCGTAAAACAGTATTTCCCTCAAAAGAGTATAACGGCTTTACGTCCGGACGGCAATGTGCGATCCCTGCGCCGTCCTTGTAACGACGATCTGGGACGGGATCCGGTCGGCCAGTTCATTCACATGGGAAATGATGCCGATCATGCAGTCCTTCCGCGCCATGTTCTGCAGTGTCCTGCAGGCCTCATCCAGCGCTTCTTCGTCGAGCGAGCCGAAGCCCTCGTCGATGAACAGCGCATCGATGCGGACGCCGCCCTTTCCGGACTGTACGATATCGCTCATGCCGAGCGCCAGGGCCAGCGAAACTTCAAAAAGCTCGCCGCCGGACAGGGTCTGTACGCCGCGCCGCCTGCCGGTGTAGGCATCGAGCACTTCGATCTCCAGGTTATCCCTCCTGCGCGCATCGGAAACTTCTTCTTTCCGGTACAGGCTGTAGCGCGATCCGGTCATGTCGATAAGCCGCAGATTCGCGGCGCAGAGGATCGCATCGAACCAGCCGGAAAGCACATACTGCTCGAACGGCAGGTATTTCGCGTTTTTCCCGGACGTCAGATCCGCGAGGCGCTGTATCCGTTTCCGCTTTTCATCCTGCGGCACCCAGCTGTCATGATGCGTACGCCAGGACCGCCAGGCGGTCTCTATCGTTTCCTTCCGGACCCGGACCGCTGTATATGCCGTCTGGGCAGACTGTTTTTCCGTCTCTTTCGTATGACGGTCCGCCGTCAGGACCTGCATATCCGGTGCCGTCCGGCCTTCCGTCTGGGCGGCCAGCTGCTCCAGGACGGCCTGTTTTGCCTTTTTCTGTGCTTCGTGGTCCCGGACTTCCTGCTCTTTCTTCCGGCGCTGCTCCGCCGTTAAAATCGCCTTCCGATAGCTCTCCGAATCCGCAAAGCCTTTCTCTTCCATCGCCCGGCGGAAAGCACGTTCCGCTTCCCCGGCCTCTTTTTCCTTCTGTGCCGATTCTTCTGTCAGCGCCTTCAGCGACGCCTCTTCCGAAGCGAGTCTGCCCTGCTGCTGCTCGTATTCCGAGACCGTCCGCCGGAAAGCCTCCCTGGTGTGCGATCCGCAGAATACCGTTATCTCTTCCTGCAGCAGCGACAGTTTTTCCTGCACGGTCCGGCGTTCTTCCTCCGCGGCCTTAAACGCCTGTTCCGCCTGCTCTGCCGACCCCTTCAGCACACTGTTTTCCGAAACGGCGGCGTCCATCGCACTGCGCGCCGACTCCGACTCTTCCTTCAGACGGGCCAGCTTCTTTTCATCCGGCACATCCTCCGATATTTCCGCGATCTTCGGATGCTCCAGCGATCCGCAGACCGGACAGGGCTCACCCTCCCGGACCAGCTTCGCGGCAATTCCCACGACTGCGCTGCGGTACTTTTCATCGGCCTCCTCATAGCGGGCCCTCTTTTCGCGGTACTGCTGCTCCGCCTGCAGATAGCCGGCCTGCGCATTTTCCCGCTTCTTCCGGATCCGGCTGCGGTTCTGCTCCGCGGACGCAAAGGCCGCCTCCTTCTGCGCGGCTTCCTCCAGCAGGGCAAAACAGTCCTCGATCTCTTTTCGTTTCCCGTACAGTGCCTTTCCGGCCTGCAGTACGGCAACGGAATTTTTCCATGCCGCTGCGGCTTCTTCTCTTTTGCGCCCCGTCTCACCGGCTGTCCGCACGGCATTCTGCCATGCCAGAAAAACAGGCTGCAGCTCGGCTGCCCTGTCCGCCGCGGCGATCTGTCCGGAAACCGTCTTCACGGCCGGATCGCGGTCCTGCAGCTGCCGCAGTTCTTCCCTGACCGCTGCCGCATCCCGGAACAGTTTCTGCACGGCCGCCGCTTTTTCATAAGCGGTATTGGACGCAAGAAATGCCGTCTCTTTCTCTTTCAGTACGGCTGCCTCGGCCGTTTCCTTTTCCTGCAGATCCGCCCTGGCTGCACGGAATGCCGCATCCGGATCTGCCGGGGGCTCCTCCCCCAGTGCCTTTTCATCCTCTTCCATCCGTTCCCACAGACTGTTCACCGATGCCGCTGCCTCGGCTGCACGGTCCTTCAGTGCCTTCTGGAACAGATCGCAGTACTGCGTTCCGAAGATCTCACGGAAGATTTTCATTTTGCTGTCTGCCTTCGCCGTGATCAGTTCGGTGAACTTTCCCTGCGCGATCATCGATACCTGACGGAACTGGGAAAGATCCAGCTGCAGAATGCCGCGCATGCGGGCATCCACGTCCCTGCTGCCCTGCAGGACCGTGCCGTCGTCCAGCTTCAGAACGGCATTCTCTTTTTCCGTCGTCATGACCGGTGCATCGCCCTCGCCGCTCTGCCGTTTCTTCGGGCGCTCATATTCCGGATTCCGCCGGATCACATAGATCTTTCCGGCATGCTCCATCGTCAGTTCCACGAACGTCTTTGCATCGGGCGCCGCAAAATCGCTGCGCACCGAATTCTTGCCGCGCAGATCCCCGCTGAGGTCCCCGTAAAGCGCATAGGAGACCGCATCAAAAATAGTGGTCTTCCCGGCGCCGGTCGCTCCCGTGATCAGGAACAGCCCGTTTCCGGAGACCGCCTGGAAATCGATATGTTCTTCGCCCGGATAAGGTCCCCAGGCACTGATAGTCAGACAGATCGGCCTCATTGTGCACCTCCGTCCGGCATGAGTTCTTCCGCGAGCTCCCGTTCTTCTTCCGTCAGTTCCTCTCCCGTGACCATCCGGCAGAAATCCTCAAAAAACTGCATCGGTGTGCGGCTCCTGTTCTCCGACCCGGCGTTTCCGTTTTCTGTGCCGCCGATGCCTGACGCCTGTTTCCGGACAGCTTCGGATATCACCTGCACGGTGTGCGGGTAGACCCTGCGAAGCTGTGTCATGGGTTCAAACGGCATATCCCGATCAGTCAGGACCGCCTGCAGATAATCATCCGGATCGGCCAGCGATACGACATCCGGCCGGAGCAGTTCCGTCAGTTCGCCGCGGATCTTCCGCAGATCCCGCAGCGGTTTCTTCGGAAGCGGCGTTACGACGGGTGCCGTGCCCGGCGCGCCGAGCTCCACGAGCAGCGCACCTCTCCCGCTGTCCGAATCGGCAAAATCATATTTCATCATGGAACCCGCATACCAGCAGGCAGTGTTCCCGATCTGCTGCATCGTATGGATATGGCCGAGCGCCGTGTAATCAAACCCTGCAAAAACGGCAGCGTCCACATTGTCGATATTGCCCACGAAATAGGCTTCCTCCGAATCCGAGAGCCGGATCGGGCGGCCGCTGTCCGTCACAAAAAAGTGCGTGATCAGAACACGGCGGTGCGAAGAAGCAGCCGAAATCTGCGCTTCGCGGACTGCGGCTGTTTCCGCAGACACAGACTGCGCAGCCGGAACAGCGGTGTCAGCCTCCAGATACCCGTTTTCTGTCAGTATTTTCACGACCGCTTCCTGCGAAGACGACGCATCGGCTTCCACGGGATGAAAATATGGCAGGAATACAAAGTCGACCGGTCCGTACGTATCCTGCAGCGTCACGCTCTTCAGGCGGTGATCCTGCGGCAGTGTCCCTGCAATATAGATGTTCTGTTTTGCGAGGATTTCTTCCGCAAACTGCAGCCGGACAGCGGAATCATGATTTCCTGCGATCGCGAGGACCGGTATGCCACGGTCGGAAAGTGCACTGAGAAAACCGTCCAGCAGCACCGTTGCTTCTGCCGGCGGCACCGCACGGTCATAAATATCGCCGGACAGGACGACCGCATCGACAGATTCTGCCGATGCGGCCTGCACCATCTGATCCAGCATATCCTTCTGTTCTTCCAAAAGGGAGAACCCGCCGAGAGTTCTCCCCAGATGAAGATCCGCCATGTGCAGAAATTTCATTTTTCCATAACCTCACGTACTCTATTCCATATTTTGTCGCGGATGCCTGTTTTCGCCTGTGAAAGACAAAAACCGCGTCAAATCAGGCTTTTCTGAACGATGAAAACAACTGTTTATGTCAAATTTACTGGTTTTCCAAAGGGACAGACATAAACCACAATATCGCAGTATCATATTTTGTCACGGATGCCTGTTTTCGCCTGCGAAAGACAAAAGCCGCGTCAAATCAGGCTTCCCAGGACGATGAAAACAGCTGTTTGTATCGAATTCATCGTATTACCAAGGAAATAGACAAATTTACCTGACTCTGGTGTACCTTACCTTCCTCTGGTGTACCTTACCTGACTCTGGTGTACCTTACGAAATGGTACGTCATGTCAAAATAAGTCTGTTCTTCGCTTTCCGCCGTGATCTCGAACGCGGGATCCTTATCCAGATCCGGGAAATAGCGGTCTGCCTGAAAAGCGCGGTCGATCCTTGTCACATGGCAGGTGTCGCAGTATGGAAGCATTTCCTCGTAAACGCTGGCACCTCCGATAATGTAGACATCATTTGTGTCATACGGTTTTAACAGGTCCAGCAATTCTTCCACACTGTGCGCTGTCTGCGCTCCCTTCACCTGATAATCCTTCTTTGAGGAAAGGATAATATTCGTCCTGCGGTCAAGCGGCTGTCCGAGCGGAAACGTCTCCAGCGTTTTTCTGCCGTAGACGATGACCTTTCCGATGGTCTCGCTGCGGAACATCTTGTGATCCGCGGGAATGCTCACGAGAAGATTGCCCTTATAGCCGATTGCCCAGTTCTGGTCTGCCGCAACAATAATATTCAAGTTGAACCCCTTTCTAGATCGCGATCGGTATGTTTTTGATCTGTTCGCCGAACTGATAGTTCTCCACCGATACGTCATCCGGCGTAAAATCGTAAAAGTCATGTACATCCGGATTCAGATGAAAGACCGGCGCCGGGAACGGCTTCCTCGAAATCAGTTCCTCGATAGCCGGAACGTGACGGTCGTAAATATGCGCATCGGCGATCACATGCAGCAGTTCTCCCGCCCGCATGCCGCACACCTGCGCGAGCATATGCACCAGCACGGCGTACTGCACGACATTCCAGTTGTTTGCCGCAAGGACGTCCTGCGAGCGCTGGTTCAGCACCGCATTGAGCGTCAGGCGGTCGTCTCCCTTTTTCTGCGTCACATTGAAGGTCATGCTGTAGGCGCAGGGATAAAGATTCATTTCATGCAGGTCCTGGTGTACATAGATATTCGTCATGATCCGGCGGCTGAAGGGATTGTTTTTCAGGTCATAGATCACGCGGTCTACCTGGTCGAACATACCTTCCGGATACTGATGTTTTACACCGAGCTGATATCCGTACGCTTTCCCGATCGATCCGTCCGCATCCGCCCAGGAGTCCCAGATATGGCTGTGCAGATCATGGATATTGTTCGATTTCTTCTGCCAGATCCAGAGCATTTCGTCCGTTGCACTTTTGAGCGCCGTGCGGCGCAGCGTAAGGATCGGAAATTCCTTCGAAAGATCGTAGCGGTTTACCACGCCGAATTTCTTGATCGTATAGGCTGAAGTACCGTCTTCCCAGTGCGGGCGGACTTTCTGTCCCTCCGTACTCGTTCCGTTGTCCAGAATATCCCGGCACATGCCGATGAAAATTTCATCTGCCTGACTCATGAATGTCCATCCTCCTGTCAATGATATGCTGCCGGCTGTTTTACCGGCTGCCGGCTGTTTTGCCGGTTTCCGTCTGCTGCGGATCGATCCGGTACTTTTCCGTCAGTTCACGCAGTGCCTTCGAAAATGCATCGAGGTCCTTGTTCGTCATACCGGCGCTGCCGGCGATGACATTCGTCAGTTCCCGCTGCGCCATCCGCAGATTGGTATAGGAATCAGAAACCGTATGACTGCCCGTACGCTGCGGCGCCTGAACGACACCATCCTCATCCGGCGTCTGTTTTTCGATCCGGACGCCTTCCGTAACTTTCACGAATGTACCGGCAGCCAGGTCATAGACCGTCCCGCTGTACGGGGCCATCGCCGTATACCCTTTTTCCTCGGAAAGCAGTTTTGTAAAGGAATCCGCGCTGTCTTCGTCACCATGTACTACAAATACCTGCTTTGGCTTTTCGGTAAACCCGCTGATCCAGTCCAGCAGTCCCTGCCGGTCCGCGTGTCCCGAAAGGCCGTCCATCTTGCAGATCTGTGCCCGGACCGCCACCGGTTCACCGAAAATATGGATCTCCTGCGCCCGTCGACGATGCTCCTGCCGGGCGTGCCCATCGCCTGGTATCCCACAAAAAGGATCGTGCATTCCGGACGCCATAGATTGTATTTCAGGTGATGCTTGATCCGGCCCGCATCGCACATGCCGGAAGCGGCAATGATGACCTTCGGTTCGTTATCCGTGTTGATCTGTTTGGATTCATCCACCGAAACCGTCAGTGAAAGGCGGGGAAATTCCAGGGGATTGATTCCCTTTTTCAGCAGCGCCGCCGTATCATCGTCATAACACTCGCTGCCGTTTTCATGAAAGACTTCCGTGGCCTCCACCGCCAGCGGACTGTCTACGTAAACAGGAAAATCCGGCAGCTCCGGAATGAGATTATCCTGTTTGATCATCCGGATATAGTAGAGCATTTCCTGCGTTCTGCCGACGGCAAAGGAAGGGATCACGACGTTGCCGCCGCGCAGCAGAGTCGTGCGGATGATAGCTGCCAGGTCCTGCTCATAGTGATCCGGTGCCGCCTCGTGAAGGCGGTCGCCGTACGTGGATTCGATCAGCACATAATCAGCCGAATCCGTCTTTTTCGGATCCCGGATCAGAGGCTGGTTGTAGTTGCCGATATCGCCGGAAAATACGATCTTTTTCGTCACGCCCGCCTCGGTCAGCCAGAGTTCGATACTCGCGGATCCGAGCAGATGTCCCACATCGGTAAACCGGTATTCGACGCCGTTGCAGAGCTTATACTTTTTTCCGTACCTTCCGGGAGAAAACTGCCTCATCAGTGCAATGACATCTTCCATGGTATACAGCGGTTCGATCTTCTGCCAGATCCCCTTGCGCCTCTGTTTTTTATTTTTCCATTCAGCTTCGGAAGACTGAATGTGCGCGCAGTCACGCAGCATGATATCGCAGAGATCCCTCGTCGGCTCGGTCGTGATGACCGATCCCCGGAAACCGTCTTTGTAAAGCTTCGGCAGCATGCCGGTATGATCGATATGCGCATGTGTCAGGAAAACATAATTGATCTTGGATGCCGGCACCGGCAGCGGTACATTTTCAAAAACATTCGCGCCCTGCTCCATGCCGCAGTCCACCAGGATATTCAGCACGCCTACCTGGAGAAAATGGCAGCTTCCCGTCACCTCATGATCCGCTCCGATGAATTCCAGTTTCATATACTGCCCCTTCTGCCCGTCCCGGCTGCAAAACAGGCCGGCCGGGGATCCTGCACC
This sequence comes from Lachnospiraceae bacterium, assembly GCA_022647575.1. Taxonomy (GTDB): domain Bacteria; phylum Bacillota; class Clostridia; order Lachnospirales; family Lachnospiraceae; genus Chordicoccus. The sequence continues at coordinate 320,298 of JALCKY010000004.1, forward strand.
AGCCGCCCCTTTCTGTTTCAGGTATTTTCCAGATGATCCCCGCCCAGCTGCCTGCGCACCTCGCGCAGCGTCATGTCCCGCTCTTTTGCAATGGACGCCAGATCTTCATATTCGAATTTTTCACGGACGACACCGTATCCTTCCGCATGTTTTACCCGTACTGTTCCAAGGAAGGATTCCGCTTCCGCCTCCTCCCGTTCGAGCACTTCGCGGCGGCAGCGGTATTCACGCAGACCGAGCGTCGTCGTATGACGGAACAGCTGCTCCGTCATGATTTCCCTGTCTTCCGGCCTGCACATGCAGGTCAGCAGAATGCCCGGACGGTTCTTTTTCATGCCGATGGCGGTGGTATAGACATCGAGTGCACCGGCATCCATCAGACGTTCACAGGCAAAGGCGATTTCCTCAGGCGTCATGTCATCCAGATTGCAGCAGAGTTCCAGAACCGTATTGTCATCCTCTTCAGGACCGCCGGTCAGATCGCCGGCCGCCGTCTGCGGAACCGTCTGTTCCCCCAGCATGGCGCGCACACAGTTTGCCTGTGGCAGATCTTTTTTACCGCAGCCGTACCCGGTCACTGCAACTTTCATGACGGGCATGGGACCGAATTCCTCAACAAAATATTTCAGCAGCGCGGCACCGGTCGGTGTGCAAAGCTCCAGCTGCAGGCTGCCGGTATAACTGGGAATTCCCTGCAGTAGATAAGCCGTTGCAGGCGTCGGCACCGGAAGAATACCGTGTGCGCAGTGCACTTCCCCGGAACCGGTGCAGACAGGGGAACAGATGATCCGGTCCGGATCAAGCATGGCGATCTCCACGCAGAAACCGGCAATATCGGCCATGGCATCAAGGCTTCCCACCTCATGGAAATGGATCTCATCCACCGGTATGCCGTGTACATGACTCTCCGCTTCCGCCAGCAGATTGTAGACTTCCAGAATGTCGGAAATCACATCCTCCGGCAGAGGCATAGCGGATATATGGTCCGCGATTTCCTGCATGCCGGCGTGGTGATGATGTTCATGGTCGTGGTCATGATGATCTTCATCCACGTGGTCGTGTTCATGCTCGTGATGATCCTCGTCCGGATGGTCGTGATCATACTCGTGATGATCCTCATCATGATGATCTTCGTCATGATGACCCTCGTCCGCATGTTCGTGGTCGTGTTCATGCTCATGGCCGGCATCAAGGCTTTCCTCTTCTCCGCCGTCAATCAGGACCTGCATGTGTGTACCCAGTATTCCGCATTTCTGCGCAGGTTCAGCCGAGACCGTCACACCGGGCAGTCCCAGCGAATTCATCAGCTGCAGATAATCCGCTTTCTGTGCATCGGACAGCAGTTCAAAAAGCGCGGCATTCAGCATGTCGCCGGCCGCACCTGTATTGCATTCCAGATAAAGAGTTTTCATAGGATACATTCTCCCGAATTATTTATTGATGGAACCATGACAACGGATCAAAGATGATTGATCATGGATGCCTGATATCCCGCCCCGAATCCGTTATCGATATTGACCACGCTCACGCCGCTGGCGCAGGAATTGAGCATGGAAAGAAGTGCCGAAATTCCGCCGAACGATGCACCGTATCCGATGCTGGTCGGAACGGCGATCACCGGACAGTCCACGAGTCCGCCGACCACACTGGCCAGCGCACCTTCCATCCCCGCAATGGCAATGACCACCCGCGCACTCATAAGATCTTCCATGTGGGCAAGCAGCCGGTGCAGTCCGGCCACGCCTACATCGTAAAGGCGCAGTGTCTCGTTGCCGAGCACTTCAGCCGTCAGAGCCGCTTCTTCGGCAACCGGCATATCGCTCGTTCCACCGGTTGCAATGACGATCCTGCCTTTGCCGTCCGGCACGGGCATTTCACCTACGACCGCCGCATGTCCCATTTCATGGTATTCGACCGGCAGATCCGGGCCGGCGATCCGCAGCTTATCCGCTGCCTCGGGCAGCAGTCTGGTGATCAGAATGGTTTTGACATCGTGGTCCCGCAGATGGCGGGCGATCTCCGCGATCTGCTCCGGTGTCTTTCCCGCGCCGTAGATCACTTCCGCGGCTCCCTGCCGGATCCCGCGGTGATAATCCACCTTGGCAAATCCCAGGTCCTCGAACGGTTCCATCTTCAGTTTCAGTTCTGCCTCGGCGACGGAAACCTTCTGCTGTGCCACGTCGGAGAGGAGTTTTTCCAGTTCCTGTTTATTCATGGTTCCTATTATAAGTCATGCGACGGTGTTTTCCAAAGTAATCCTGCAGGCCGACGCATTTTGTGCCTGGTTCGATTTTGGCCGCGGAGACGGTGTTTACACCTGTCTGCGCCCAAACACGCGACAAATCATGCTTTTTCATCCTGCGGTAAAAGGTATTTGGGCGCAGGAGTACTGATTTCCTATGTCGGCGCCCAGATTGTTGGCCAGACCTGCTTTGCGGACATCCGAATGGGCGTTTTAAGGCTAAATTGCAGGCATACGCCCATCGTCTCTGTCAAATAGTCAATTATCCTCGCTGAAAACCGTATTTTGGCCGCGGAGGGGTATATTTCCTATCCCCACGCCCACAATCGCGGCTAGCAAAGCATAAACATTGGAATCTCTTCATCCCGGACACAAAAAGCAGTTTATCCCGGACACAAAAAAGCAGTTCATTCCCGACACAAAGATCAGCTCACTCCCGCAGATAGATCGATTTCAGCAGGGAAAGACCGGTCTTCGTCCGGAATACGGTTCTCATGGTATTCCGTATATTGTCCCGGGAATATCCGCTTTCATCCGCATTGACCAGATAATCCGCTTCCAGAAGGATCTGGTAGTCCGGGCCGTTTACATCGGTATATGTATGATGATGCCCTACGAGAAACACGACTCTGTCCAGCTCGTCCCCCTGCAGTCCCTGTCCGTTCAGAAACTTCCCTGCAAGGATCGTTCCCTCTTTTTCCTGGTACTTTCCGTCCGTATTCCCGTATTTTGTCCGGCACAGCGGGCAGGCGATGTCATGTACGATGGCAGCTGTTTCCAGAATGAACTGATCCTTCTCGCACAGGTGCTCCCCTTCGCCGATGGTCCGCGCAAACGCCCATACTTTCAGGAAATGAGCGATATCATGCAGACTGCCATCGGAATAATCGATCATTCTTTTCGCAATTTCCGATGTTGATTTCATAAGCTCTCCCGGACCGCCCTGATCAGCGCGTCCACCTCCTGCTCCGTCGTTCCCCACGAACAGACGAACCGGACAGGAATCATGCCGTCCTTCTCCGGTTCCCACTCATAAAAGAAAAAGTCCTTTTCCAGCCGATGTACAGCATTCGCAGGCAAAACAGGAAACAGCTGATTCGTATCGGATTCACTGATGAATGTGCACCCGGCAGCTTCCAGTCCTTCCCGAAGCCGGCCTGCCATCCGGTTGGTACCTGCCGCCATGCGGTAATAGAGGGAATTTTCACCGCCGCGCAGCAGTGCTTCAAACTGCACGCCGATCAGGCGTCCCTTGGCCAGAAGCCCGCATTTCTGCTTGATCATCCAGCGGAAATGATCGTCGATCTTTTTGTTCAGAATGACAAGTGCTTCTCCGAGCAGGGCACCGTTCTTGGTACCTCCGATATAAAAGGCATCGCACAGCCGCGGCAGGTCGCGTATGGAAAAATTGCAGCTGCCGCACGTCAGTGCATAGCCGAGCCGCGCTCCGTCAATATACAGATACATATCCCGTTCATGACATTTACGGGACAGATCTTCCAGTTCCGCGAGCGAATACACCGAACCGATCTCCGTCGGCTGCGAAATATAGGCCAGCCGCGGCAGGACCGTGTGCTCGTCTTCACATTCCCCGAAAGCCCGGTCGATCATCGCCGGCGTCAGCTTGCCGTTTTCTCCGTCCTCCGCAATGATCTTATGTCCGGTGGCCTCGACCGCTCCCGTCTCATGGTGATAAATATGCCCGCTTCTTGCCGCCACGGCTGCCTCATACGGCCGGAGCGCCGCCGCGATCAGCGTCACATTGCAGTTCGTTCCGCCGATCATCATGTGGACCGCGCAGTCGTCCGTCCCGATCAGCTGTTTTACCAGTTCCGCCGCATGTTCGCAGTGCGGATCCATGCCGTAGCCGTCGGTCTGTTCCATATTGGTATCAATCAGGGCCTGCATCACTTCCGGATGCGCACCCAGACTGTAATCCGAACGAAAAC
>JALCKY010000005.1 GCA_022647575.1 Lachnospiraceae bacterium
AAGCATCGCGGTAATAAAAGAAGAAAGCAGAATCGTCAGGATAGCTCCGGCCGGTTCCACGGCTCCGGAGAGCACTCCCAGGACGAACGCCCTTCCTTTTGTCTCGCCCTCCGAATGCAGCGGCATGGAAATGATCGCGCCTTCCGGAAAGTTCTGGATCGCGATTCCGATTGCCAGGGCAAATGCGGCAGCTGCCGTCACCGTGGCGCTTCCTTTGAGGAAGGCCGCAAAGACGACGCCGACGGCCATGCCTTCCGGAATGTTGTGCAGCGTCACGGCAAGCACCAGCATCGTCGTCTTGCGGAGCTTGGTCTTCGGACCTTCCGCCTTATCCGCGTTGAGATGCAGATGCGGGATGATGACATCGAGAAGGAGCAGGAAGCCGATGCCGGCCGCAAAGCCGACCGCGGAGGGAATCCACTCAGGCGTTCCCGCTTCCCGTCGCCATTTCCATCGCAGGGATCAGAAGCGACCAGACCGAAGCCGCGATCATGACGCCGGCCGCAAAGCCCATCAGCGATTTTTCGAGCTTCTCGCTCATCGAATTCTTCAGGAAGAAAACCATTGCGGCACCCAGTGCGGTGCCGGAAAACGGGATAATCAGGCCTATTATCGTGGTATTGACCGGGCTCATGTTTTTTTCTCCCATATATGGTGGATTTTGTATTGACGCTTACAAGATGTTGTAGTAATATTCTCTATGCAGTTATTTTATCATATTTTAAGGATGGACACAATGAACGAACAGGAATGGCTTGGAAAAGACAATCAGCTCGGAATCGATATCTGGACAAAGAAATACCGCTACGACGGTGAAAACTTCGAGCAGTGGCTGGACCGCATCAGCGGCGGGAACAAGGATCTCCGGGATCTGATCAGGGATAAGAAATTCCTGTTCGGCGGCAGGATCCTCTCCAACCGCGGTCTCTACAAAAAGGGCATCAAGGTGACTTACAGCAACTGCTACGTCATCACGCCTCCCGCGGATTCGATTGAATCCATTTTTGAATGCGCTTCGAAAATGGCGCGCACCTTCAGCTACGGCGGCGGTGTCGGCATCGACATCAGCAATCTGGCGCCGAAGGGCTCCAAAGTCAACAATACGGCAAAGGTCACTTCGGGTTCCACGTCTTTCATGGACCTCTATTCCCTGGTGACCGGGCTCATCGGACAGAACGGACGCCGCGGTGCCCTGATGATCTCCATTTCCTGCGAGCATCCGGACGTCGAGGAATTCATCGGGATCAAGACAGACCTCAAGCGCGTGACGAAGGCCAACATTTCCGTCCGCGTCACGAACCGCTTTATGGAAGCCGTCAAGAAGAAGGAGAACTTCGTCCTTTCCTTCACGCGTCCGGAAACGGGCGAGACCCTGAAGAAGACCGTCAGCGCCTATGCCCTCTTCTCCAAGCTGGCCCAGACCAACTGGGACTATGCGGAGCCGGGATGCCTGTTCTGGGACCGCATTTCCGACTGGAATCTTTTAAGCAAGATCAAATCCTTCTCCTACGCCGGAACGAATCCGTGCGCGGAGGAGCCTCTGCCGGCCGGCGGCTCCTGCCTTCTGGGCTCGATGAACCTGGCTGCTTTCGTCACGAAGGAAGGCCAGTTCGATTACGGCGAGTTCCGCCGTGCCGTTGCCGTTTCCATCGACGGATTGAATGAAGCACTCGAAGAAGGTCTTCCGCTGCATCCTCTGAAGGAACAGCAGGATTCCGTCAGCATCTGGAGACAGGTAGGTCTCGGCATCTTCGGTCTTGCCGACATGCTGATTGCCATGAAGGTCCGCTACGGCTCCGAAGAAGCGATCCGCCTCTGCGACAGCGTCGGTCGTTCCATGATCAATGCCGCCCTGCAGGAATCTGCCCTTCTGGCCAAGAAATACGGGCCGTTCAAGAAATGCAGCATCAAGCAGATCATGGCTTCCGATTTCTTCAAGGCAAATGCCGATCCGGATACGAAAGCCCTGGTTGAGCAGTACGGGCTGCGCAATTCGCAGCTGCTGACGATTGCCCCGACCGGATCCCTTTCCTCGATGATCGGAATCTCCGGCGGCATCGAACCGATCTTTGCGAACTTCTATGAAAGAAAGACCGAGTCCCTCATGGGACACGATCAGTACTATAAGGTCTACACGCCTGTCGTCAAGGAATACATGGATGCGCACAACATTCAGGACGACTCCGAGCTTCCGGACTGGTTCGTGACGGCACAGAACCTGAACTACCACGAAAGAATCGACATGCAGGCCATCTGGCAGACGCACATCGACGCCGCGATTTCTTCGACGGTCAATGTCCCGGAGAAGTTCACGGTCGACGACACGAAGTCGCTCTACGTGTACGCCTGGGAAAAGGGCCTCAAGGGAATCACGATCTTCCGCGACAAATGCAAGAGGGTCGGCATCCTTTCCGCCGAACCTGAGAAGCCGGAAGAAAAGAAAGAGGAAAAACCGCAGGGCCTGAAGAGAGGCTATATCCTCGGCGTCAACGACAACGTCATCGGCAAGAAGCGCAAGCTGACAACCGGCTGCGGCTCCCTGCACTGCACGGCGTTCTTCGATCCGACGACCGGAGACCTTCTGGAGACCTATTTAAGCAAGGGTTCGACCGGCGGCTGCAACAATTTCATGATCGGGCTTTCACGAATGATTTCCCTGGCAGCCCGCGGCGGCATTTCCATCGAAGACATCATCGACCAGCTGGACAGCTGCGGATCCTGCCCGTCCTATACGGTGCGCTACGCGAAGTTCCAGGATACCAGCAAGGGCAGCTGCTGCCCGATGGCGGTCGGCAATGCGCTGCGTGACATGTATGAAGACGTGCAGCGTGAGCTCAAGGGTCTGCCGGCGGAACCGCACGACAGCGAAAAGAAAGAGCATAACGAACAGGAAGTCCTCAATCCCTGCCCGCAGTGCGGCTCGGAACTGGTCTTCGAAGGCGGATGCAACATCTGCAAGAACTGCGGATGGACCAAATGCGACTGAGGTATAAACGTCGCCTGAACTTCGGTTAGTAAGGGGTTACTAATGATAAAGAAGGCCGTCGGCAGGAAACTGCCGGCGGTCTTCGATTTATACGGTCTGCTTTCTTTTGTAGAGGTCATTTCCCCGGGTATCGATGACGACGACCGCAGGAAAATCCCTGACCTGCATTTCCCGCAGGGCTTCGGGCCCGAGTTCTTCCCAGGCAATCACCTTCTGGGAAATGATGCATTTTGAGAGCAGCGCTCCTGCTCCTCCGACCGCCCCGAAATAGACGGCGCCGGTCTCCTTCATCGCCTCGATGACTTCATCCGAACGCTCGCCCTTGCCGATCATGCCCCTCAGGCCTTTCCGGAGAAGGACCGGCGTATAGGCGTCCATGCGGCCTGAAGTCGTAGGACCGGCCGGGCCGATGACTCTTCCGGGCGGGGCCGGTGCCGGACCGACATAGTAGACGGTCGCATTCCGGATATCGAACGGAAGGTCTTTTCCTTCTTCCAGAAGATGCACCATGTTCTCATGTGCTTCATCCCTTGCTGCATAGACGGTTCCGCTTAATAAGACGGAATCACCGGCATGCAGGCTCCCGGCCGTCTTCTCATCAAGAGGCAGCTGAATACGAATCTTCATCCGATCACCTCCGATTTATGCCTCGTCACGTGGCAGCTGATGTTGACCGCGACCGGCAGCCCGGCGATATGCGTCGGCAGCACTTCAATGTTCACGCCGAGCGCAGTCGTCTTTCCTCCGAAGCCCTGCGGTCCGATATCCAGCCGGTTGATATCCGCAAGAAGTTCTTTTTCAAGATCCGCATAAAAGGGATCGGGATTCGCCGTATCGACGCCGCGCAGAAGTGCTTTCTTGGAAAGATTGGCGCATTTGTCAAAAGTGCCTCCGATCCCGACGCCGACGACAATCGGCGGACAGGGATTCGGACCTGCTTTCTTCACGGTTTCCAGAATGAACCTCCTGACGCCGTCCAGTCCTTCGGCCGGCTTCAGCATGCGGACCGCGGACATGTTTTCAGAGCCGAAGCCCTTGGGACTGACCGTAATCCGGATCTGATCTCCCGGCACGATTTCCTCATACAGCATCGCCGGCGTATTGTCGCCGGTATTGCCGCGTCGGATGGGATCCTTCACGACCGACTTGCGCAGGTATCCGTCACGGTAGCCCTGACGCACGCCTTCATCAACAGCTTCGGAAAGAGCATCTCCCGTGATATGCACATCCTGCCCGATTTCCAGAAAGACGCAGGCCATTCCGGTATCCTGGCAGATGGGGATTTTTTCTTGTTCGGCAATTTCGTAATTTTCACGGATCGTATCGAGGACGTCGCACGCCGTGTCCGTACTTTCCGCTTTCCTGCCTTCGGAAATTGCTTCCCGTATGTCAAAAGGAAGCTCTGTACATGCTTCCATGCAGAGCTTCCTGATGACCTGTGTTATTTGTTTGGATGAAACTTCTCTCATGCCTTGCCGTTGGAGCCGAGGACTTCGATGATCTTGTGCGTAACGATGTCCTTGACATTCTGGCGTGCGACTTTGAGGTATCCTCTCGGATCGAAGAGGCTCGGATCAGCCGCCATGGTCTGACGGACGCCTGCCGTGAATCCGAGGCGAAGATCGGAATCGATGTTGATCTTGCAGACAGCGGATCTTGCTGCCTGACGGAGCTGCTCTTCCGGAATGCCGATGGCATCAACCAGCTTGCCGCCGTTGGCGTTGATGATCTTGACATATTCCTGCGGAACAGAGGAGCTTCCGTGAAGAACGATCGGGAATCCCGGGATGCGTTTGACAACTTCGTCCAGGATGTCGAAACGAAGCTTCGGATCCTGACCCGGTTTGAACTTGAATGCGCCGTGGCTTGTGCCGATGGCGATAGCCAGAGAATCGACGCCTGTCTTGGAAACGAATTCCTCAACGTCTTCCGGACGTGTATAGGAGGAATCTTCTGCCTTGACAGCGACCGCATCTTCGATGCCGGCCAGTGTTCCGAGCTCTGCCTCAACGACGACGCCGTGTGCATGAGCATACTCAACAACTTTCTTTGTCTCAGCGATGTTGTCTTCGAAGGACTTGCTGGAAGCATCGATCATGACGGAAGTAAAACCATTGTCCACGCAGGACTTGCAGGTCTCAAAATCCGGGCCGTGATCCAGATGCAGGGCGATCTCGATATCCGGGCATTCGATGACAGCTGCCTCGACCATCTTGACAAGATAGGTCGGGTTCGCATACTTGCGGGCGCCCTTGGAGACCTGAAGGATGACCGGGGACTTCTGCTCTTCAGCAGCTTCCGTAATTGCCTGAACGATTTCCATGTTGTTGACGTTGAAAGCGCCGACTGCGTATCCGCCGTCATAAGCCTTCTTGAACATTTCGGTGGTAGTTACTAATGGCATAGTATTTCCTCCTTAAATGTGGGTTAATTAAAAACTGAATTCATTATAACACGTTCTTCTGCAAAACGCTCCTTAAAGTCGGCTCAGCCGGTCATATTTTTCAAAGAAAGGACGGATTCTTCCCAGAATCACATCGAGGCCGCCTTTCTCTTTTGACTCCAGATTCATCGGCATCTTCGGCTCGTGCAGCGACATGCGAAGCAGGACCCAGCCCTTCACTTCCGGATCGTCGAAACTGACGCGCACGCCTTCGTAGTTCGGCGTGACGATATGGAACCTTTCATCCGCCGCCGCAAATGCCTCAAAATCCTTCAGGACCTGCAGTCCGTAGTCACGGAAGCCTTCGCCGGCAATCGTGAAGCGGATTTCCCTGGCCTCCGCCGGCTGTCCGAGATCGGCGATCAGGTCGGAGATTTTCTTTCCTTCTGCCTTCAGCCGCGCCATTCTGCAGATGATCTTCACGCACAGATAAGCTCCGTCGTCCGAGAAATAATTTTCCTTCAGTGCGCCGTGACCGGAAGTCTCGATGGCCAGTTCACAGTCTTCTCCGGCCGCGTTGAGCTCAATTCCCTTGTCGATGACGTTCTTGTATCCTCTCTTGAAGCGCAGATGCTTCAGTCCCAGCTTTCCGTTCAGGAACTCGGTCAGCTCATCCGATGTCACGGAATCCGTCACGACGGTCGACTTCGGATGCTGTTCCGCGATGATGGCGGAAATGAGGGCAATCAGCGTATTGCGGTTGGCTTCCTCTCCGTTCCCGAGGACGACGGCCGCACGGTCTCCGTCGCAGTCGAAAATGACCCCGAGGTCGGCCTTCGCTTCCACGGTCGCCTTACGGATGGCTTCCATCGCGGCCGGGTTTTCCGGATTCGGGATATGGTTCGGGAACTTCCCGTCCGGATCAAGGAAGACGGAGCCTTCCGTATCTGCCCCGAGTGCTTCGAGAATGCGCGGCGCAAAGAAGCCGGCTGCGCCATTTCCCGCATCTTCGACGATTTTGAGTCCCTTCAGCGGATGCTCATAGTCAGCGGCACCCACTTCTTTTTTCATGATTTCCTTCAGATGGCTGCAGTAGGCCGTCAGCAGATCGAACGGCTTTCCTTCGGCCGGCAGGGACGCGGCCAGTTCTGATGAGGCGGCGTCTTTCAGGATTTCGGTGATTTCATTTTTCTCCAGTCCGCCGTCCTTCGTGAAGAATTTCAGTCCGTTCCTGTCCGACGGCATATGGCTGGCCGTAATCATGACCGACCCGTCGAAGCTGCTCTCTTTAAGAACGGTCGACAGGAACATCGACGGCGTTGAGACGAGGCCGCATAAAAAGACCTGTGCACCCTTTGAGCAGGCCCCTTCGCAGGCTGCCTGCGACAGGGAATCTGCGGTGAGCCGGCTGTCGTGTCCGATGCCGATTCTCAGATCTGCACATGGCTTCCCGGTTTTTGCAGAGAGCCATCCGGTAAAGGCCGCCGCAATGGTTCTGGCTTCGACAGCTGTCAGGTTCGCTTCCCCGTTTTCCGATGTGAGGGCGATTCCGCGCACGTCGCTTCCGTTCTGCAGTTTCAGGTATTTCTCCGAATTTTCCATGCTATCTTCTCCTTCTTTCCGAAAAATATTCTATCATAGATTCCTGCGGATTCAAAGAATTTCGGGCGCGGTTCAGCACTTCAGCGATTCACCGGTGCTTCCGTCCGCGCGGTTCATTTTCTCAGCACGCAGGAGGCAAGATCGAAGCCTCCCTTCGAGGTGGAAATGATCCGGTTCTCCGAGGCCCGCGAATAGATGCCCGAGAATTTTCCGCCGAAGAGGTAGATGCCGGTCGTGTTGTAATACTTCCGGAGCTGCGCATCCTTTTCCGTGTAATCGATGTTCCGGGACGCGTAGGGTTCGATGTATTCCTGAAGCAGGTAGTCTTCCTTCGGGATCTCCGAAAGATGATGTTCCCATTCTTCTTCCGTACAGTCTTTTCCGATGAAAATGTTCCGGGAGCCGTAGGAGCTTCTGGGCTTCAGCACCCATCTGTCCTTGTTTTTCAGCGCCGTTCCGGCATCGGCAGGCATGATGGTTTCCGGAAGATGCTCTTTCAGAAAATCGATTTCTTCTCCCGTGAGACAGGCCTGCCCTTCCCTGCTCATGACGGCCGGGAAAAAGGCTTTGTCATGCACGGCCTGCGTACAGAAGCTTCCGAGCAGACAGACCGTTCCCGCCCGGCAGGCAGCTTTCAGAGCCGCCGACTCCCGGGGATGCGACAGGATATCCGAAGTGACGGCACGCCGATAGATGATGTCAACCTTCCGGCCGGCATATCTTTCCTGATCTTCCGCACCGCATTCGCGGCAGACGGCATGTTCCTTTTCCGTCCGTTTCCGGTTTTTCCTGCAGGTCAGCTTCTCTCCGTCGAACTCCAGGTCACGGATATCGCAGACCGCTGCATCCGCTCCCAGTTCTTCGAAGCATTTCCGGTATTCTTCAAATTCATCCAGTGAACTGGCATATTCCAGGAAATCAACAATGGCGACAAACGGCCGCTCATGGGCCTTCTTTGTCTGCGCATAGACCGACAGGTACTGCGCGGCAAGCGAATGAAACAGCTCATAGGATTCGATTTTTCCCATCATGCCAAGACTGCGGTAAAGAGAAGTCTTCCGGAATTCCGCATTCAGCTCGCGGTCTTCAATCATCCCGGAGGATCCGTCCGCGTTCAATTCGCAGTATTTCCACTCACAGGTGCTTTCATTAAAGAAAATGTCGGTCCGCAGGATCGGCAGCAGTGTCTCATATCCCGGGTCGATGCAGGCCAGTTCCTCAAGTTCCGGGCTGAAGCCGAACTCCTTCCGGAAGCTTTCGCTTTCACGGTAACGGCGGATGACTTTTTCGCAGATCCGCTCCGTCTTCTCCCCGGCTTCTTTCAGGATGCTTTCCGCCTTTTCGCTGAAGATCTTCGGGATATAGAGGCCGCGGACTGCTCCGCCTTCGACCCTGACGCCGTCCGCAAGAGAACGAAGCATCCGGCGGCCGTCGGCTTCATTTTCCGCAGGATGATCTGATATCCGGGAACGGCAGAATTCTTCTATTGCTTCTGTCTCAGACAAGGAGCTTTCCTTCCTTTTTCAGATTGGATTCGCAGGCTGCCAGATCCGCGCGGTCCTGACCTTCCAGATTTTCAAGGGCCAGATCCGTCACGTCGCCGATGATCTTTTCAGATTTCCTTCCGCAAAGGATGCTTCCGCCCCGTCGGCCATGATTTTCCTGTCCGCCGTCTCATACCAGTCGGGATTGCTTTCCAAAAGGTGAGCCGTAAAGCGGCATGCCCGGTCAAGATCGGCAAAGAATCCTTTAATAAGAAGCATGTACGCGTGCACGGCCGGATAAGGCATGGAATCGGCAACCCGGATTTCCAGGAAGCCCTTCACCCGCACCATCGGAAAAACAATCGACAGGAAATGTTCCAGTCCCGCGTCATCATAGATTTTCTTCGACATCAGGGATCCCATCGTCTCTTCGGAATAGACTTCTCCCTTTTCCGTCTCTTCAACAATGACCGGCGCATGCGACAGGAATTCGATGTAATGATCATAGTCCATGCCGCCGTCCCGGATATACGGAAGCACGTCGACCCGCAGCGGATCCGTCGCTTCCCAGATTTTCATCCGCAGCAGATGTCCGCTGTAAGGCTTCCCTTCGTAGACCGGTGAATTTTCGGTCAGGAAGGAAAACACCGGTACGAGCGTGTAGGCAACGCCGTACTTCTCCCGGAAATTTTCCTCGCAGAAATAGTCGATTGAGAAATGAACCGAAGCCGTTCCCTTCATCATGTTCGGTCCGAGTCCGTGCAGGCTCTCAAAATACCGGTACATGAGCTCATATCGCTTTTTCGGAATCAGCGGCAGATCGTCAATCCGGTTTTTCGGCTGGTAGCCGTATGCCTGAAGTTCCAGATTCCGCCTTTTCAGGATCGGCGAAAACTCCGCCATGAATTTCTCATAGACGGCATCGATTTCCGAAATTTCGTGCCGCGGCGAAACGCTGATTTCAAACTGGGCCGCCGGTTCAATGGTAATGGCCAGATCCTCCCTGGCAAGTCCGATCAGGTGCCCTTCCGAATAAGCCGTTTCGTCAAAAAAAGGCCTCAGTTCATCGAGGATCGACTCGACTCCCTCAGGTCCGTAGTATCCGACACTCTCACCCGTATCTCTTTCCGTGAGAAACTGCTCAAGCTCCAGTCCGAAGAGCGGCCTGTCGCCTTTCTTTTTACAGGAGCGGGAAAGAAGTTCCTTCATCCGTTCCCTGTTGATGCGTTCATATTCTTCCATACGCGCATTATAGCACTCCGCATCTTCCTTGACAATTACGTCCTCCGAGCCTATACTTTACTTTAATGATTTAACGCGTTTAATCGCGAAATAAGCACAGGAGAATCAAAAAAATGCCTATTACCAGCCTTCTTGAACAGAACAGCAGACTCTACCCCGAGGATATCGCTCTCGTCGAACTGAATCCGGCGGAGGAAGACGACCGCCGCCTTACCTGGCGCGAGTACGACCTCGTAGAAGCCGCACCGGTCGGACCGTACCGCCGGGAAATTACCTGGAACGTCTTCAATGAAAAAGCCAACCGTTTCGCGCACCTGCTTCTGGAACGGGGCATCAAGAAGAACGACAAGGTCGGCATTCTGCTGATGAACTGCCTGGAATGGCTGCCGATTTATTTCGGAATCCTGAAAACCGGCGCCCTGGCAGTCCCGCTGAACTTCCGCTACACTTCGGACGAAATCGAATACTGCGTGAACAAGGCTGAGTGCGACGTCCTAATTTTCGGAACGGAGTTCATCGGACGTATCGAGGAAATTGCGGAAAAGATCATGAAAAACCGCCTCCTCTTCTATTACGGCGACGCCTGCCCCAGATATGCCGAAGACTACACCCGCCTGACCTCGAACTGCTCGAGCTCGAACCCGGACATCGCGATTTCGGACGATGACTACGGGGCGATTTATTTCTCATCCGGCACCACCGGCTTCCCGAAAGCCATCCTGCACAAGCATCAGTCGCTGATGCACTCCGCGAAATGCGAACAGGCTCATCACGGACAGACCCGGGACGATGTCTTTCTCTGCATTCCTCCGCTTTATCACACGGGTGCCAAGATGCACTGGTTCGGCTCTCTGATTTCCGGATCAAAGGCCGTGCTTCTGAAAGGAACCAAGCCGAAAGATATCCTTCAGGCTGTATCGGATGAACACTGCACGATTGTCTGGCTGCTGGTTCCGTGGGCACAGGATATTCTGAATGAGCTGGACAGCGGGGAACTCAAGCTTTCAGATTACAACCTGAAGCAGTGGCGCCTGATGCACATCGGCGCACAGCCGGTTCCGAAAGAGCCTGATCCGCCATTGGAAGGAATATTTCCCGAACCATCAGTACGACACGAATTACGGTCTTTCAGAATCCATCGGACCCGGCTGCGTCCATCTGGGTGTGGAGAACATTGAAAAGGTCGGAGCTATCGGCGTTCCCGGATACGGATGGGAATGCAAGATCGTCGATGAAAATCGGAATGATGTTGCGGAAAATGAAGTGGTCGGCGAACTGGCCGTCAGGGGCCCGGGCGTCATGACCTGCTATTACAACGATCCAAAGTCTACCGAAGAAGTCCTTTCGAAAGACGGATGGCTGTATACCGGAGACATGGCCAAGCGGGATGCAGACGGCTTCTATTTCCTGGTGGACCGCAAAAAGGACGTCATCATATCCGGCGGCGAAAATATATATCCGGTCCAGATTGAGGACTTCCTGCACGGCTTTGAACCGATCGACGACGTTGCGGTCATAGGCCTGGCAGATGACAGGCTGGGTGAAAAAACTGCCGCCATCATCCAGGTCAAAAAAGGGTACACCTGCACGAAGGAAGACATCGAGAATTTCTGTCTCAAGCTTCCGCGCTACAAGCGTCCCCGCGAAATCATATTCGCCGATGTTCCGCGGAATCCTACAGGTAAAATCGAGAAGCCTTTGCTTCGTAAAAATACGGGGCTGAAGATCTCGTCGCGGCGGAAAACCAGATCTGATTTCATACAAGCCAAGATTAATACAGTAATATGAACAGCGGAAACCCGGATGCCGGATTCCGCTGTTTGTTTATAAAATAAATTTTCTGTGAAGAACTTTTTTTCGAACTGCTCTTCTCTATCCGATGACCTTCCCGTTATTGATCTCTACGCCCCACATTGTCGTTGAATTGGGATTGTTTGCCGCTGTCGCACGGCACATGATCCAGTAGCGGCCGTCGCTGAGTTTCTTCCAGTTGTAAGAGCATCCGATATTTTTGTAAAGTCCCTGAAGCGGAACGCTGACCCATTTTCCTGTATCCGGTCGGTAAATGTACCAGGTAAGATTGACATTGTCCATATCCGGCGAGCTGAAGGACATTGCAAAATTCAGCGTGGAGGCATTGCGGTCCGGCACATAAATTCCCGGATTGCTGACTGTATTTCCGGTAAAATAACGTGACGCGCCTTTTTCAGAAATGATGTTTCCGTCTTTGATTGCTCTCCATAAGAAGCCGTAATTACCCGGATGAAGCGGCGTATAGAACATCCAGTTATCAGAAGCGTTCGACGTCGTCTTGACGGCAGGGAACATGCTTGTTCCGTACGATGCGGAACTGTAGTCAATGACAGTGCAGGTAAATGTCGTGCCGGATTCCGGCGTCGAACCGAAGACGGCTCCTGCTCTCATGGTGCGCACGCCTTCTGTCCCGCTCTGGTCCGGAATATAAACTCCCGATATCAGGCTGTTGGAGGACGGACCCGACGGGGCGGACGGCGAAGAACTGCCGATCAGGCTGTCGGTCCAGGAACTGATTCCCAGGTAGGAAAGATACGAAGCCTCCAGAGAATTGTCCACGTCCATGTGTTTAAAGACTTCATAGGATGCACGATGATTTCCGGAACTGTCCTCCAGCCCCATTTGCCGGAAGTCCCATCCTGTATCGGTCCATGGCTGGTAGATGCAGGCATCGATCATGTCATTTGCTTCTGCTGATTTATAAGTATAATACAATTCGGCAGCCTGAGCCTGCTGTCCGCCGCGCACGTCATATCCGAATTCGGACAGGATGATCCGGTGCGTGCTTCCGAAATGATTCTTCACATAGTTCGTAAGAACGCTCAGGTTCGCGCCGGTGATGAATTCGGTATCTTCGCTGAAGGTCGTATAGTGAGCGGTTCCGTCACGTCCGGAAATGGCATTCTTCGACCAGAGCAGCCACTGCGACGCATCTTCGGACTGCTCATACGGAACCGGATACGGATGGTAGGCAAGGTTCCAGTTCCTCCCGGATTCACGGGAAGCAAACCCATCCAGAAAATCTTTTGCCTTGAGACCCTGCGGGCTGGCATTCGAACGGTCCAGCGTCCAGATATTGTCCAGGCAGACATACGCCTTTGCCTGCGGATTCTGATCCTGAATAGCCTGATACAGAAGATCGAACGACTGGCAGGCAATGGTGACATTGGTGTTCAGATCATTCGTCCCGCAGAAATTGGCCATATAGGGACTGTTGATCTCGCTTCCGACCATCCAGTTGTTGACATACGGACATTTATAGACCAGATAATGAAGCGCGGCACTGATCTTCTGCTGATCGGCCGTCGTGGAAGTATTCAGTGCATAGTAATCATGCCCGGCTTCCCTCCCGCTCGGGAAAATATAGCTCTGCAGGGAAGAATCGCTCGGCCAGCTCATGACGACCTGCACGGTAATGGCAATTCCCTTGGCGCGTAGTTCCAGCAGACGCTGAAGAGTTGCCGTAAATGTCGTAATGGATGTCGAATCATTATAATTCTTAAAATAATAAGTCTGATTCTGATAGGGGAAAGCCTCTGCAGGCTTTGTAAAAGTACTTCCTCCGTAGTTGTAGGAAAAAACAGAAGAAGTACTGATGACGTCATTGAGATCGATATTCATCAGGACATGATCGATGCCGAGATTTCCTGTCGGATCGCTTTCATAATACGGTGTTCCCCTGTCCGTCCAGTAAGAGGCGATGATGCCTTTTTTGCCTGTCGGATTCGTGACGATGCCGTAGGAGGAAGCATTCAGAACAGCTGTACCGCCGACAGGATCCGAGTCTTCCTTTCCTCCGGCAAATGCGGTAAGACCTGTCATAGAAAGAACCATGATGCAGACAAGAAGCAAAGAGATGAGCCGTTTCCATGTTTTCTTCATTTTCCCCTCCGAAAATAAGAAAGTTGTTTTGAAGCTGAACGTTCAAAACTAATTTCATTATACTCCTGCGGTTTCTTCTTTCCAATTGAATTTCCTCTCAGTCACAGCAGGAATTTAAATTGATGCCCAGTGCTCAAAGCTGAATACCGGCTTGTTTATGCGAAGGTGTGAATTTCTGTGTTTTATGCTATAATGAATTAATCGAATTCTGAAAGGGAGAACCTATGCTGGAACGCTTCTGCTGTATTCTGATCGGTTATATCCTCGGATGCATCCTGACTGCTGAAATCGTGTCTCATGCCGTGGCAGACAAACCCTGCAGCGAACTCGGAACAGGGAATCCGGGGATGGCCAATATCGCACACTGTCTCGGAATCAAATGGGGCATCGCGGTCCTGGCCGGCGATCTCGGCAAGACATTTCTTGCCTGCCTGCTCTGCTTCTATCTGATGAAAATGTCCGGGTACCTGGCTGTCCTCTATGCCGGTCTCGGATGCATCCTCGGTCACAACTTCCCGTTCTGGCACAAATGGAACGGAGGAAAAGGCGTCGCGGTCACCTGTGCCGCCGTCTTCATCGCCAATCCGCTGTTCGGGCTGATTGCCAATATTGCCGGACTGATCGTCGTTCTTTTCACCGGCTACCTTCCGCTTGGCTCCGTCGTGATTCCTGCCGTATTTACGGTCTTCGCCTTTATCCGCTTCGGCATGGAGGCCGGGATCCTCTGCATCCTTTATACACTGATCATGATCTGGAGGCATTGGCCGGGACTGATGACCATTAAAAACGGAACCTGTCCGAAGATCAAGCCGTTCAATTTCCTGAAGCATAAAAACAATCCGCAGTAAAAAAATCCGGCCACTGCGGCCGGATTTTTTCTGTTCATAACTTATGAGATTTTCCGAATAAAAACAGCCGGGTCCTTTCGGATCCGGCTGCTTCATTTTGCATATCTTTACTTGTTGTTCAGTGCTGCCTGTGCCGCTGCAAGACGTGCAATCGGTACACGGAACGGGCTGCAGGAAACGTAGTTCAGGCCCACTCTCTGGCAGAAGTCGATGGTGGACGGATCGCCGCCGTGCTCGCCGCAGATGCCAAGCTTCAGAGCCGGTTTCGTGGAACGTCCGAGCTTCACTGCCATCTCGACAAGTTTGCCGACACCCTTCTGGTCAAGTCTTGCGAACGGATCGGATTCATAGATCTTATTGGTGTAATAAGAATCCAGGAACTTGCCCGCGTCGTCACGGCTGAAGCCGAAGGTCATCTGTGTCAGGTCGTTTGTTCCGAATGAGAAGAAGTGAGCTTCCTGGGCAATTTCATCTGCAAGCAGGGCAGCTCTCGGGATTTCGATCATGGTACCTACATGCCAGCGGATATCGGAACCCTTTTCATCGCGGACCTTCGTTGCTGTTTCAACAATGATGTCCTTGACGAATTTCAGCTCTTTCAGCTCGCCTACCAGCGGAACCATGATTTCCGGAACGATGTTGTAGCCTTTTTCATTGTGGACTTCGATAGCAGCTTCCATGATGGCACGTGTCTGCATTCTGGCGATTTCCGGGAAGGTAACGTCCAGACGGCAGCCGCGGTGACCCATCATCGGGTTGAACTCATGAAGTTCATCGCATTTAGCCTTGACCTGCTCAACGCTCTCGCCCATATCATCGGCAAGTGCCTTGATATCCTCTTCTTCCTTCGGAAGGAATTCATGAAGAGGCGGATCCAGCAGACGGATGGTCATTGGACGGCCCTTCCAGGACTTCATACATTGCCTTGAAGTCACCCTTCTGATACGGAAGGAGTTCTTCCAGAGCCTTCTCGCGGTCTTCCACTGTCTCGGAGAGGATCATCTTTCTCATATGATGGATTCTTTCCGGATCGAAGAACATATGCTCTGTACGGCACAGACCGATGCCCTGTGCTCCGAGCTTGACTGCCTGGGCAGCATCACGCGGAGTATCTGCGTTTGTACGGACCTGCATCGTACGGAACTGGTCAGCCCAGTTCATGATGCGGGCGAAGTTTCCGCCGACATTTGCCGGAGCGGACTTGATGTCGCCGAGATAGATCTTTCCTGTGGAGCCGTCAAGAGAAATATAATCTCCTTCTTTGATATGTTCGCCGCCGAGATCGAACCATTTCTCTTCTTCGTTGATCTTGATTTCAGAGCAGCCGGATACGCAGCAGGTTCCCATTCCGCGGGCAACAACAGCTGCATGGGAAGTCATGCCGCCGCGGACTGTCAGGATGCCCTGTGCCGCGTTCATGCCTTCGATGTCTTCCGGTGAAGTTTCCAGACGGACCAGGATGCAGCGTTCTCCTGCTTCCTTTGCCTTCTTTGCATCTTCTGCGTTGAAGACTACCTTGCCGGCCGCAGCGCCCGGAGAAGCCGGAAGAGCCGATCCGAGTTCTTTTGCTGCCTTCAGTGCGTCTTTGTCAAATGTCGGATGAAGCAGCTGATCCAGAGACTTTGCCTCGATGCGGAGGACAGCTTCTTCCGGTGTAATCCTGCCTTCATCGACCAGGTCGCAGGCAATGTTCAGAGCGGCCTGAGCTGTTCTCTTGCCGTTTCTGGTCTGCAGGAAATAAAGATGTCCTTCCTGAATCGTGAACTCCATATCCTGCATGTCGCGGTAATGGTCTTCCAGTTTGTGGGCAATCTTCATGAACTGATCGTAGCACTGCGGAAGATCCTCAGCCAGCTTTGTGATCGGCTGCGGCGTACGGATGCCGGCAACAACGTCTTCGCCCTGTGCATTGATCAGGTACTCGCCGAAGATGCCGTTCTCGCCGGTTGCCGGATTGCGGGTGAACGCAACGCCTGTGCCGGATGTATTTCCCATGTTTCCGAAAACCATGGCCTGGACGTTGACAGCCGTGCCCCAGTCGCCCGGGATATCATTCATGCGGCGGTAAACGATGGCACGCGGATTATCCCATGAACGGAAGACAGCCTTGATGGCTTCCATCAGCTGTTCCTTCGGATCCTGCGGGAAATCTTTTCCCATCTTCTCTTTGTAGATGGCCTTATACTCGGCGATGACTTCCTTCAGGTCGTCTGCGCTCATCTCATAGTCATACTTCAGTCCCTTGGCATCCTTGACTTTTGTCAGGATGTTCTCAAAGAACGTCTTGCTCATTTCCATAACGACATCCGAGAACATCTGGATGAAACGTCTGTAGGAATCGTATGCAAATCTAGGATTTCCGGTCTTCTTGGCGAAGCCTTCGACAGCAACATCGTTCAGGCCGAGGTTCAGGATGGTGTCCATCATTCCCGGCATGGAAGCACGTGCGCCGGAACGGACAGAAACAAGCAGCGGGTCTGCATTGTCGCCGAATTTCTTTCCCTGCATATCTTCGAGCTTTTCGAGGGCTTTATAAATCTGGTCCTGAATTTCCTGAGAAATTTCTTTTCCATTATCGTAGTAATTTGTGCAGGCTTCCGTCGTAACGGTAAAGCCCTGCGGAATCGGCAGACCGAGGTTTGTCATCTCTGCCAGGTTCGCACCCTTGCCGCCGAGAAGATTACGCATCTCCGCGGTTCCTTCACTGAACATGTAAATCCATTTTGCCATGAATTTCTCCTCCTGAACTCATTTTGCAATACCCGTCGCTATGGCGGGGTCATGCCATTATTTTAACATAATCCCTGTATTATTCAAGGAAAAAGGCTCGAAACCGGCCAAAGAAATCTGCATTTTTCGCGGTACATTCCCTGATTGAAAAAAAGAAGGACCGGGAAATGACCCGGTCCTGTCCTCAGCTTATAAAAGTTCCTGGTATCCCGGCACATAAAGATGTCTCGGGATTCCGTCCACCACGATCGGGGCAACATCTCCCTGAATCAGCGGGCGGACATAGGTAATGAATTCCTCCGTCACATACGTGCCTTCCTTGTTGACCCATTCTCTCGGGACAAGACGCTCGTCATTCGCGATCTTGTGAACGTCCTTGACCTCGGTGCCTGCCTGATACGGATCATCGGAAAGTCTCTGAATGACAACCATCTTTCCGGTATCGCCTTCATCCGCCGCCTTCATGGCTGCACCGCCGACTTCATAGGCTTCAAGAATATCGATACGGGAAGCACAGTGGCTTGCCGCCCTCTGCAGCGTCGACAGTTCGATGGCACGCGTCTTGCATTTCAGCTTCTCCGCCACAAACTGAGCAAGATATCTGGCGGTACCCGTCAGCTGCTTGTGACCGAATGCATCGGTGTAATCCGTGGTGTCTCCGAGCTCGCAGACATATTTGCCTTCCTTCGTTCTGATGCCTTCGGAAACGGTAATGACGACCGAGCTCTTCTTCGTCAGAATGGACTTGACCTTCTCAAGGAATTTATCCGGGTCGAACGGAAGCTCCGGAAGATAAATGGCATCCGGTCCCGTGCAGTCCTCGCCTTTGGATAAAGCGGAAGCGCCCGTGAGCCAGCCTGCATTCCTGCCCATGATCTCCACGATGGTAACCTGGCCGTGCTCCGTCTCCAGGGAAAAACCGTCACGGATGATTTCCTTGACGGAAGTGCCGATGTATTTTGCCGCGGAGCCGTAGCCCGGTGTATGATCCGTCAGGGCCAGGTCGTTGTCGATGGTCTTCGGGCATCCGACAAAGCGCACGTCGGATCCGGTAATGATGGCATAATCGGAAAGCTTCTTGATCGTATCCATGGAATCGTTTCCGCCGATGTAAATGAAGCAGTCGATCTCCAGCTTGTGCAGGATTCCGAAGATCTTCTCGTACAGTTCCTGGTTCTCATGGATTTCCGGAAGCTTGTAGCGGCAGGATCCCAGATAGGAAGCAGGCGTCCTCTTCAGAAGTTCCGCGTCAAGTCCCGTCTTGATGTGCTCGGAAAGATCGATGTATCTTCCTTCCATTAGTCCCTGGACGCCGTGCAGCATGCCGTAGACTTTCTTATATCCGCGGTCGATGGCGGTACGGTAAACACCCGCAAGCGACGAGTTGATTGCTGCTGTCGGTCCGCCGGACTGTCCGACGATGACATTGTGCTTTTCGCGTTCTTTCATCTGAAGTTGCCCTCCTCAATTGATAGCTGGCCTTTTTGGCCCAAATTCAGCAAAACTGCCATCCGCAGTCATGCAGATGACAGTTATTTTATAACATAGTACCAAAGAATTCAAGTCAGTCTTCCGGCTCCGGTTCTTCGCCGTACCCGGTTTCGTGCTCTTCTTCCGGGGAATCCGGGGCATCGTCGAAGTCCGCGTCATCCGGAAAATCCCGCTCGTCTTCCTCCGCGGGAATTTCCTTCCGGACTCCCGGCGGCATCGCAGGACCGGGGCCTCCTAAAAAGCGCCCGGTCCCGAAACCGCCATGGTTTCCCTTCCCCTGTAAAAATGAGAAATTTTCTTTCTCAGACATCATCGTTACCCGATCGGATTCCCGCAGTTCGGGCAGAACTTCGGCGGCTTCGATGCATCATACTGATAGCCGCACTTCGGGCATGCCGCCGCTGCCGGCTTCGGTTTGCCGCAGTTCGTGCAGAACTTTCCGGTATTGACCGCGCCGCAGGAACATGTCCAGCTGCCCGCTGCACCTGCCGCCGCTCCTGCGACAGCACCGGCTGCCGCCTGCGGAGCTGCCTGCTGCTGGGCTGCCTGCTGTGCCTGGCCCTGCTGCATCAGGTTCGCAACATTTCCGCCGCCGAGGTTTCCGGTCATGCCGCCGATCATGCCGACGCCTGCAAAACCGTTGACCGCGCCGTTTGCGTTGGCTCCGGCTGCCTGCATTGCCTGTGTCTGGCCCATGCCCATATAAGCGCCGAGCATCGACGGATCCGTATAGCCTCTGGTCTCTTCGTACTTGGTGATCTGTTCCTTGGACTTGTCGTCCGCATCCATCATGCCGATGGCAATCTTGAAAATGGAAATGCCGCGGGCATCATTCCAGGACTGGTCAAGAAGCGCATCGACATCCGTCGTCAGCTGTGCTTCGTTGGAAGCGATTTCCGTATACGGAATATGCATCTTGGAAAGTCCGCCTACGCCCTGACGGATGGCTGCAATGGCTTCCGTCTTGATCTGCGGTTCGATATATTCGCGGGTAATGAGTCCGTCGCCGTCATCGCCGGATTTGGCAGATCCGATCACTGCGAAGAACTTCGCCGGATCCGTGACCTGGATGGAATACATGCCGTTGCCCTGCAGGGTCGTCGCGATTTTCCAGATCGGCTTTCCGGTCGTCAGATCGGATTCCCAGTGCTCGAAGACGATGTTTCCCGAGCCCCATTTGAAGCCCTGGATTTCACCGAGGTTGATGTAGAAGACGCGCTCGGTATTTGTTCTCTGACCGCCGGCCAGGATCTGCTGTCCGAGAGTCGAGGCAAGAGCCTTGAGTCCTTTGTTGGAACCCGTCAGAAGTGACGGTGCCAGCGATGCATCGAACGTATAGCGTCCCGGTTCTGCACAGAAGTCAACGATGGCTCCGTTCTCGACAAGAATCATGCACTGATTCTCCTGGACATCGATTCCGGATCCGGATGTGATCATGTTCTCGTCACCGGATCTGTTCTTGGATTTCGGTCCGACGATCTTATTTCCCCGTTTCATGATGACCCCGTTCGACATATCTCCGCTTTCGAAGTAGTCGACCCAGATGGAATTGGCTGTCGTGTTCAAGCCTCCGCTTATCGCACCGATAACCTCCGCCGCTGCTTTAATAAGACCCATAGCTGCTCCTTTCTTGACCCTCGTTTTTTTCTTTTTATGTGCTGCAGTTGTGTTGCTTTATATAAACTCTTTTGATGATAACCGGATGAGTGAAAGATTCCTGCCGGTTATTTATGTTAACCGTTTTTATGTCAACTTCACGGATTCAGCCTGCCGGTCAGAAATGGCCTCCGCCTCCCGACATGCCGCCTCCTCCGCCTCCGGAGAAGCTGCCTCCTGAGAATCCGCCGCCCGAGAAGCCTCCGCCCCGGCTGCTTCCGCCGCTGTCATGCGGAATATGATGGACAATCGTCTGCTTTCCGAGGAAGACCGAATTGTGCCCGACCTGCTCCGAGTTCAGTGCCTGAACGGCGATCCGCGATGCCGCCGTCGGTTCCGCTCTCCGGTGATTGAGGATCAGGATGAGCAGGACCAGGAAGGCAAGCCCGGAACTGATGATGAGGGAAAGCGGGGTCGGTATCAGGGCATATAACCAGTTATCGAACCTGATGACATCGTCTGAGAAAATCCGGATGACTTCACAGTAGTTGCCGTCCGATGCCGAACTTCTCACATCGGAATAAATCGTATCCGAAAACTTGGTGAATTTCTCGTTATTGTATTTTCCCGCACCGCCGGCATAGATGATGCGGTTGTTCATATCGATCACCAGGATTATCCCGTCCGTGCCGAAGCCGGAAACATTTGCATTGTAAAAATCGCGGGCATAATTCTTGGTCACGGTATCGCCGTAATCCGGATCCTCTGCCGTATTCTTCGTCGTAACCGCAAGGACGGTGCATTTATGGACCGCTTCCGCCTTCTTCAGATACTCCGTCGCCTTCGCTTCTTCCTCATCCGTCAGGATATCCGCAAAGTCGTAGACCCGCAGGGAATTGTCCGCAACCGTCGGCGCCGAATAGGCATATCCGTCGGATGCGATCTCGTAGGTTCCGGGATCTTTTCCCGCCGTCGAGTCCGCGGCGAAAACGCCAAGAGGCATCGAAAGCATCAGCAGCACGGCCAGGAGCAGAAGCATTTTCCTCTTCTTCATAGGATCACCCCCAGTACCCGCACGATCATCAGAATAATCTGCGTGATGACAAAGACGCCGCCGAGGATTCCCAGGATGCGGCCGAGACTCTTCGGAATCTCGCCCATGAGTTTTCCGGTCTGTCCGTTCATGCCGAAAATGTAATTCTTTCCTTTGTATTCGGTGTACATCATCCAGACCGGCATCATCGCCGATTCGGTTTTGTCCTCCGACCATTTGAAATTTTCGGAGCGGACCGTCGTCTCGTCAAAATTGCCGGCCTTCGCAAGCGCCTCGCTGTGGAGGGAAGCCTTCGCCCTCTCCTTGGCGCGTGCTTCATTATCGGAAGCCTTATCGTCCCACCTCTGGGTATAGAAGCCTGCCAGATAGGCCGGATTGAACGGCTTCATTTTCGAGAAGTCAAACGGCTCGATGGAGTCCATCAGCGTGTTGTCCATTTTTTTCAGGGCATCCGCCGGGATGTGTTCAAAGTTGCCGGTCACTTCTTCGTCGACCTGGTAGGAGGAAGTTTCGGTATATTCGTTGTCGCCGAGCGTATACATGCGGATATTCTTTCCGAGGACGCTGATCTCCGCGTCCCCCTTGAAAGAATAGAGCCAGTAGGGAATGTACATGCCCTTGATTTTCTTGATGTTTTTCTTGTCGGAAAATGCTTTCGGCGTCAGGATGCTGGAGCGGCAGAGTTTATGATACGCCGCCTCCACTTCGTCCTGCGTCTTGGCGAACGGAACGACATAATCCGGACGGAACTGTCCGGAAATATTTCCCTCGAGGGTAATGGCCCTGTTGCAGTAAACGCAGGTCGTTGCCGCCGTATCCTTGGAGGTGATGACTTCGGCTCCGCAGTTCGGGCATTTGTAGACGACCAGATCTCCGGTGGAATCATCGGTTGCCTTCTCGCCGCCGGCTGCCGCCTGAGCCTGCTGCTCGGACATGCCGTCCTGTTTGGCCTTGTTGATTTCATCTTCCGAAAGGCCCTGCTTGACGGTCTGGTCCTTCGCAGCGCCCTTTGCCTGATCTGTCTCAGGAACATAGGCATATTCGGACGGATCGAAATCCGACCCGCAGTAGTCGCAGTGAAGCTTGCCGCTTTTCGGATCAAAGAAAAGCTCGGCGCCGCAGTTCTTACAGCTGTACTTTGCCACTGTCACACCTTCCTTCGCCTGATCATCTGCAGGACTGATCAGAAACTGAACTTGTCATGGAAATAGGAAGTGAGTCCTTCAATCGGCACTCTTACCTGCTCCATCGTATCACGGTTCCGGACCGTCACGGCATGATCATTGTCGGAATCGAAATCGTAGGTCACGCAGTAAGGCGTTCCGATTTCATCCTGTCTTCTGTATCTCTTGCCGATGTTGCCGCGGTCGTCGTATTCGCAGTTCCAGGTTTTTGTCAGCTCCGCATGAATCTTCTCCGCCTGCTCGCCGAGCTTCTTGGAGAGCGGCAGGATTCCGATCTTGACCGGAGCGATTGCCGGATGGAAATGAAGCACGGTCCGGACGTCGTTCTTTTCCGCATCCAGGACTTCCTCGTCGTACGCTGCGCACAGGAAAGCCAGCACCATGCGGTCCGCGCCGAGAGAAGGCTCGATGACATACGGAATATATTTCTCATTTGTCTCATCGTCAAAATAACTCATGTCGGCACCGGAAGTTTCCTGATGTCTTGTCAGGTCGTAGTCGGTGCGGTCGGCAATTCCCCAGAGCTCGCCCCAGCCGAACGGGAACAGGTATTCCACATCGGTGGTTGCTCTGGAATAGAAGGAAAGCTCTGCCTTGTCATGGTCGCGGAAACGCAGCTCCTCCTCTTTCATGCCCAGTGAGAAGAGCCATTTCCTGCAGAATTCCTTCCAGTACGAAAACCAGTCCAGATCCGTTCCGGGCTTGCAGAAGAACTCCAGCTCCATCTGTTCAAACTCACGCGTGCGGAACGTGAAGTTTCCGGGCGTGATCTCATTGCGGAAGGATTTGCCGATCTGGCCGATTCCGAACGGAATCTTTTTCCGGGAAGTCCTCTGGACATTCTTGAAGTTCACGAAAATGCCCTGTGCCGTTTCCGGACGGAGGTAGACCGTGTTCTTGGCATCTTCCGTAACTCCCTGGAAGGTCTTGAACATCAGGTTGAACTGACGGATATCCGTGAAGTTATGCTTGCCGCAGCTCGGGCAGGGAATCTTCTTCTCTTCGATGAAGTCCTTCATCTGCTGCTGGCTCCAGCCGTCGACCGAACCCAGCGGTTCAAGGTCCGAGCCGTAATCTTCTTTTTCCTTGGCGTTCAGAGGCACCTTGTTCTCATGGCACCAGTCTTCAATGATTTTATCCGCACGGAATCTTTCGTGGCATTCCTTGCAGTCCATCAGCGGATCCGAAAAAGAGCCCAGATGTCCGGATGCGATCCAGGTCTGCGGGTTCATCAGGATGGCGCAGTCCAGTCCGACGTTGTAGGGACTCTCCTGTACGAATTTCTGCCACCATGCCTTCTTGACGTTGTTCTTCAGCTCTACGCCGAGATTGCCGTAATCCCAGGTATTGGCCAGTCCTCCGTAGATTTCCGAACCGGGATATACAAATCCCCTGGATTTTGCAAGTGCGACGATCTTATCCATTGTCTTTTCCATTTTCCGTCTGTCTTCCCTTCTGTCATCTGTAAATAATATATGCAGCCGTATCAAGCGTGCCGGAATCATCCGCCGAACCCACCCTTGCGGTTCCATCCTGATTGACTGTGACGCCGGTGCTGCAGCACACGATTTTTCCCGGCACCTTGACGAGCAGCGGTTCTTCGAGGATCAGGAGAGAATCGTTCTTTCCCTTCCCGTCCAGAACATTTCCGACTGTCGTCATGTCTCCTTCTGAATCCGAAACATCCTTCACCTGCAGCGACCGGTCGATGGTTCCTCCGGATACCGCATCCGCAAGTTTTCCGTCCCACAGCGTCACGCTGTTGAAAACGGCATAGTCTTCGGCGGTCTTATAGAACATCACGACTTTGGCCGTCTGATTCTTGACTTCGCTGGAATCGAGATAAACCCGTTCCCCGCCGGCCTTCTCATTGTACGTCTCCACCGCCTGCCGGATTTCCGTTTCCAGTTCATCCGCGTCATAATAGTCCTTGTCGAAGGACTCCACGGAGGATGCCCGCACCGTTCCGTCCGTTTCTATTTCAAGGGAACTGACGCTTCCGCCCGAAATATGCCCGCAGGCAGAAACCAGGAACGATATCAGGATTATGAGGGCTGCTGCCCTTTTTCTCATACTGTTCTTCTTTTGCATACCGATTGAATTATACAGGAATCACGAAAGTTCGTCAATGATACGGAGGCTTTTCAGCGGTCCCTCAACGTAGTGCTTCAGCCTTTTCCGGACCTCTTCCGTGAATTCCTTCTCGGCCTTTTCCGAGAGGGTGAACGAAAAGAGTTTCGGGAAGGAAGATGCACAGCAGAATCTCATGGCATACCAGGCACTCTGGTCCAGGGTTCCCTGTTCCTCGGGCGGTGCATAGAAGCCGCTCTCGAAAAGAAGGCGGCATTCGTATACGCCGCGGATCAGGTTCAGGTTCATTTTCCCGCTCAGGACAGCCCGGAGAGCCACATAGATCAGGTCGACCGTGCCGGAGGCTTCCAGATTCTCCTGGGCAAAAACCGAAGCCAGTTCCAGAAAATAAAAGCCGTAATAAACGCCGGGCTGGGCCGCGGAAAGCTTTTCAAAATAATCCGCCGTCTGGACGCTCACGAGTGTGTAGGCATTTTTCCCTTCATACAGGGAGAAGGTTCCGAAGACGAACGGATTGGTCGAAGCAAGAAGCGGACTGTTCTGCCTCCTTGCCCCATGCGCAAAAGAAGTGATCTTCCCGCGTTCGCGCGAAAGGATCACAACTCTTTTGTCGTATTCGCTTATCGGCTGTGCCTGAAGCACGACGCCGGTCAGGACGACCGCATCTCTCATTTTTCGTTCTGGTAGCCGAAGTTCTTCAGCAGCGTATCCGAGTCACGCCAGTCCTTGCGGACCTTGACCCAGAGCTGCAGGTTCACTCTGCCGTCGATCATATCCTCGATTTCATAGCGCGCGGCGGTTCCGATTTTCTTCAGCATTTCCCCGTTCTTCCCGATGATGATTCCTTTGTGGCTTTCGCGTTCGCAGATGATGGAGGCGTCGATGTCAGTCAGGTTTCCGTCTTTCCTCTCCTGCATCTGCTCGATTGTCACGGCGATGCCGTGCGGAATCTCATCCCGCAGAAGCTGAAGGGATTTCTCACGGATGATCTCCGCGACGATCTGCCTGACCGGCTGGTCCGTCACGGTGTCGTCGTCAAAGAATGCCGGGCCTTCCGGAAGATAGCGGTAGACCGTATCAATCAGTTCATCCAGATTGGTGTCCTTCAGGGCAGACACCGGAATGATTTCCTTAAAGTCTGCCATTCTTCTGTATGCTTCGATGACCGGCAGGACTTCTTCCTTCCGCACGGTATCAGCCTTGCTGATGACAAGGAGCACCGGCGTCCGGATTCCCTTGAGTTTTGCAATGATATTCCTGTCGCCCTCTCCGATGAAGGAGGACGGTTCCACCAGGTACAGGATCACGTCGGCATCCGCAAGGGATCCCGATGAGACCTGCTGCATGTATTCTCCCAGACGGTTCTTCGCCTTCTCGATGACGCCCGGCGTATCCAGAAAAACGATCTGACCCTTATCGCTTGTATAGACGGTGCGGATCTTGTTTCTTGTGGTCTGCGGCTTCGGGCTTGTAATGGCAATCTTCTGTCCGATCAGCGCATTCATCAGAGTGGATTTTCCGACATTCGGTCTTCCGACGATGACTGCGAATCCGGAACGTTTTACTTCATTTCCCATGCTTTCCTCTTTCTTATAAAAGACTTTCCGTATGAAGGAACCGTTTCTTCTCTTTCCGGATCATGGCTGCCGACCCGATGACGCAGATATTCCTGTCCTTCAGGACTTCCGCCACGATCGGCGCAAGCTTCCGGATATCTTCATCCGTGCAGGAAAGGACTTCGTCCCTCTCCTTCTGTCTCTGCTTCTGCGTAACGCCGTTCATGTACGCCATCAGGGCAAGTGAATCATAAATCGAAGGCGTGAACGGAATGTCCTGGCCGCTGATCGTCCCGATCACGTATTTCGTCATCGTGTCTTCGTCGGCATGATAATTCTTCAGATACTCCGGCAGCGCTTCATAGACATCAATGGACTTTCCGAGATTCGGGTCCCGGTAAGTGCGGAAGCAGCCATCGCCTTCACGGCGGAAGTTCGCTCCGCAGCCGTAGGCACCGCCCTTGACCCGGATATTGATCCACAGATAATCATAATTCATCATCTGGCGCAGCACCTTCATGGCACCCGTATAGCGACGGGACGGATCACTGAACCTGCCGGCATCCGCTACAAACTGGATCTGTCCGGCTGTCTCAAATCCCTCGCGCAGGTTTCCGAGCGGCCTGAACTTCAGGCGCTTCGTGATTTTCGTGCCTTCCGGCAGCGAATCGGCAAAAGCGGCCAGCGGTTTTTCAATCTTCGGCATGCCTTTCTCTTCGGCAGTTACCGATACCAGCAGGTTTTTCTGCGTGAACAGAATTCCCGCCAGTTTCGAAAGCTTCGCGGAAACGGAAGCCGGGTCTTTCTTCATTTCTGCTTCAATGCCGCCCAGGCTTCTGTAGAAACCGATGCCGGAGGTCGCATCGCCGAATGCCGCATCCGATGAGAAATAAGCCGATGCCCTCATCCCGGCAGAAATATGACCAGCCTGCATCAGAGTCATCTGCAGCTGCATTTTCGTCTCCATCAGGATTTCCGTAAGCCTCTTGGCATCCCCGTACCGGGAATTGATCACGATTTCCTTCAGGAGCGAAAAGCCCGTACGCATTTTCGGATACAGGGCTTTCATCTTGAATCCGAAATAAGGACGGCAGCTGCCGGCATCTTTCAGATCGTCATAGACCGAAAGGCCTCCGAGGATTCCGCCTGTATTGACGCTGATTTCATTGTAGAGATCCTGATAGGAATACTTTTTGGTATCGACATAGCCGATCACGGATTTCAGGAATCCGAGATACGGAATCAGTTCTTCCGGCACGCCCGATGCATCAAACAGCGCGGTCACATAGCCGACGCCGTTCGTCTCCATGAAGCGGCTGACCGTCCTGACGCTTCCGGCCTTTCCTTCCCGGTTCTCCAGGGTTCTTTCCTTTTTCGGGATATCGGATCTTTTCAGGACCGGCAGGCAGGCCAGGTCTTCTTTTGTCTCCTGCTTTTCCTGGAAAGCAGTCAGATCCTTCGTCTGCTTCACAAGAGCCTTGATTTCTTTATCCGTCAGGGATTTCTTATATTCGTCCAGTTCCCTGACAATGGCTGCTTCCCGTTTCTGGGCAAGACCTTTCGACGGGACGATGGCCACAAAGGCACTGTAGGTATTCTTCAGGAATTTCTCTTCAATAAGTTTTTCGAAATAACCCGTTTCTCCGCGGACCGGTTCCTTTTCCGCTTCCAGCCTCAGTGCCCGGTAAGCGGCATTCTGGCAGTAGGCATCGAAGGGCCGGCCGTCATCATAAAGCCAGGTGTCAAAGGCATCGATGCCGTACATGAGTCCCTTTGGGTAAATTCCGTAGTCTCCTTCCCGGTAGGCAAACTCAAGCGAGCTGATTCCGGCCAGCAGGGCTTTCCGGCTGATTCCTTCTTCGACCTGCTTTTTCAGTTCCCTGCGGATGATGCGCAGGAACTTCTCCTTGTCGGAAAGATTGGCTCCCTTTGCCACGATGGAATAATACGGCTGCAGGATTCCGTCTTCATTTGAACCGTATACATCGGTGCCGACATGGCTGTCGAGAAGAGCCTGCTTGACGGGCGCGCCCGGAGAAGAAAACAGGGCATAGTCCAGCACGTCAAAGGCGATGCTTTCCTTCAGGTCAAACGGATCCGCCGTCACGGCGTTGAAGGACAGATAGGTATTGTTCTTCAGCTGCTCATCGTCTTCCACCGGATATTCGCCGACGAAATTCTTCATTTTCTTAAAGGGCTTCTGCGATGCGATTTCCGAATCCACGGCAAGCGCATCGAAATCCTTCAGATAGTTCTCATCGATCCAGCTGAGCGTTTCCGCCATATCCATATCGCCGTAGAGATACAGATAGCTGTTCGACGGATGATAGTATTTCCTGTGGAAGTTCAGGAACTCCTCATAGGTAAGCGTCGGGATGACCGCGGGATCCCCGCCGGATTCCACTCCGTACGGCGTGTCGGGAAACAGCACGTTGAAGGTCTGCCGGCCGAGTACTTCATCCGGTGAGGAAAAGACGCCCTTCATTTCGTTGTAGACCACGCCGTTGTATTCGATCGGATCGGAAGCCTTCTGGAAGACGGCGGCTCCAGCCCTCCTGACGGAAAATGTTCTCTTCGCTGTAGATGTTCGGATAGAAAACCGCATCCAGATAGACATTCATCAGATTACGGAAATCCACCTCGTTCATGCTGGCAACCGGGTAAATGGTCTTGTCCGGATAAGTCATCGCATTGAGGAAGGTATTCAGGGAGCCTTTTGCCAGTTCAACAAAAGGATCCTTCAGCGGATATTTTCTCGAGCCGCACAGGACGGTATGTTCGATGATATGGGCGACGCCGGTTGAGTTTTTCGGGGGTGTGCGGAATCCGATCGTGAAAACCTTATTGGGGTCGCTGCACGGGATCAGGAGCACTCTCGCTCCGGTTTTCCGATGCCGCAAAAGAATCCCCTCCGCGTGAATGTCCGGAAGGGACTCCTGCATGACAATCTCATAGGTTTTCAGCTCTTTCAGTTTCCGGATGCTGTCTTTGTTCATGTTTCCTCCTTAAAGTTCTGAATAGCCGAAGCCGTTTACAATTGCGTCAATCTTCACGCCTTTCGTGCACAGGTCGCATTTCCCCGGCTTGTAGCTGATGTATCCCGGAACGTCTTTCTCCGAGAAAATCGACTTGATCTCGCACCCGGAAAGCTTCCGGATATTCGAGAAGATCGCACCGATGCCGCTGACCGTTCCGCCGTAGTAGTTGACAGCCTGCGCGCAGGCGAGCATGGTCTCGCCGGATGTAATGGAAGCCATTAAAATGAGGCAGTTCTTCTGATAAACCTGCTGGCGGTTGTTGTCCCTGAAAATGAACTGTCCGGATCCCGTAAGTTCCGGATCGAGCACGTAAATTGCCTTGTGCGTGTTCATGGACAGGATTCCCTGATTGACAAGATCCTCGGCAAGATAGGCGCCGATCAGTTCCATTTTATCCAGGCAGATGATCGTATCGACCATTGTCGTCAGAAGATATTTCTGTGCCAGCACATCGGCAACTGCTTTCGCATTGGATGATCTGGTCTTCAGATACGTCATGTCGAAGAATTGGGAAATATGGGAATTCGGTGTTACAAAATGCCCTGAATAAACGTCCAGCGTAATGTTTGCGCTTTCCAATGACTTGATCTGTGAATGTCTGCTTTCGTCCATAAATAATTCCTCCTTCCGGAAGTCAGATGCTTGTATCAGTATTATAGCATATCCTCATTGTCCTGGGTATTTTTTCGGATAAGAAAACGGCAGCCCTGCGGCTGCCGCTCTCTGAAATGCAGATGATCTTTATTCTGATTTCTCCTGTGCTTTTGCCTTGTAAAGTTCGATGAGCTTGTTCAGGTATTCGTACTTATCCTTCGCTTCGCCCTCTGCCTTGTCGAAGAGCTTTCTTGCACGGTCCGGATTTGCTTTCATCAGAGCGCTGTAACGAACTTCGCCGTTGATGAAGTCTTCGTAGGATTCCGTCGGAGCCTTGGAATCCAGCGAGAAGGCATCCTTGCCTTCTTTAGCCAGTGCCGGGTTGTAACGGAAGTTGAACCAGTAGCCTGCCTTAACGGCCAGTTCTTCCTCTGTGATGGACTTGCCCATGCCCTTGCGGATGCCGTGGTTAATGCACGGTGCGTAAGCGATGACCAGTGACGGTCCCGGATAAGCTTCCGCTTCAGCGATTGCCTTGACTGCCTGGTTGTAATCTGCACCGATGGCGATCTGGGCAACATAGACATAGCCGTAAGTCATTGCCATGCCGGCAAGATCTTTCTTCTTGGTTTCCTTGCCTGCTGCTGCGAACTGAGCCGTAGCGCCGGTCGGGGTAGCCTTGGAGGACTGTCCGCCTGTATTGGAGTAAACTTCAGTATCGAAGACCATGATGTTGATGTCTCTGCCGGAAGCAAGGACATGATCCACGCCGCCGTAGCCGATATCATAAGCCCAGCCGTCGCCGCCGAAGATCCACTGGCTCTGCTTTGCAAGGAAGTCTTTCTGTTTCAGGACTTCTTTAGCCGGAGCTGTCTTGGAAGCTTCAAGAGCTGCGACCAGTTCTTCTGTAGCTGCACCGTTCTCAGATCCGGATGCAAATGTATCCAGATATTTCTGAGCTGCGCTCTTGACCTTGCCTGTGCCCTTGGCAGCAAGTTCTTCAACCTTTGCCTTGAGGCCGCCGCGGATTGCGCGGTTGGCAAGAAGCATGCCGTATCCGAATTCAGCAGCATCCTCAAACAGGGAGTTATCCCATGCCGGGCCTTTGCCTTCCGGAGTGACGGTGTACGGTGTGGACGGTGAGCTGTTGCCCCAGATGGAGGAGCAGCCCGTTGCATTGGAGATCATCATATGATCGCCGAAGAGCTGTGTGATCAGTTTGGCATACGGTGTCTCGCCGCAGCCTGCGCATGCACCGGAGAACTCAAGGAGCGGCTGCTTGAACTGGCTGCCCTTGACGGAAGCTTCGCCGAATTTCTCGACGACATCCTTCTTGACCGGAGTGCTTACGAAATAATCGAAATACTTCTGGGTCTTGGCACTTGCATCTGCAGCGCTGACCATTGTCAGAGCCTTCTCGCCCTTCTTGCCCGGGCAGACATTCGCGCAGGAGCCGCAGCCCGTGCAGTCGTATGCGGAAATGCCGATTGAGAAGCTGTATCCCTGCATTCCCATCAGCGGCAGGACTTTCGTATCTGCCGGAGCAGCCTTGACTTCCTTGTCAGTCAGAGCGAACGGACGGATGACAGCGTGCGGGCATACATATGCGCAGCGCTCGCACTGGATGCAGTTGTCGGAATTCCAGCTCGGGATGTTGACGGCAATGCCGCGCTTCTCGAATGCGGAGGTGCCGGCCGGTGTTGATCCGTCGACATACTCTTTGAATGCGGAAACCGGCAGGTTGTTGCCTTCCTGTGCGGAAACAGCTGTCTGGATCGTATTGACGAACTTGACGGCGTCTTTGCGTGCGCCCTTGACCTTTGCATAATCAAGTCCTTCGTCCTTGCAGTTCTTCCATGCATCCGGAACCTTGACTTCGCGGTACTGCTTAGCGCCTGCGTCGATAGCGTCCCAGTTCTTCTTGACGACATCATCGCCCTTGCGGCCGTAGGTTGCCTTGGCAGCTGCCTTCATCAGTTCGATGGCCTTTGCTTCCGGAATGATCTTTGCAAGGCTGAAGAATGCGGACTGAAGGATGGTGTTGATACGTGTCGGGCCCATGCCGACTTCGATGCCGATCTTCACGCCGTCGATGACATAGAATTTAATCTTGTGATCAGCGATATACTTCTTGACCTGTCCCGGAAGATGCTTGTCGAGTTCTTCATCGCTCCATGCGCAGTTCAGAAGGAAGGTTCCGCCGTCTACCAGTTCCTGGACCATGTTGTACTTGCGTACATAAGCCGGGTTGTGGCAGGCTACGAAGTTTGCCTGTCTGATCAGATACGTCGACTTGATCGGCTTCTTGCCGAAGCGCAGATGGGACATCGTGACGCCGCCGGACTTCTTGGAGTCATAATCAAAGTAAGCCTGGGCATACATGTTCGTGTTGTCGCCGATGATCTTGATGGAGTTCTTGTTCGCGCCGACAGTGCCGTCTGCGCCGAGGCCCCAGAACTTGCAGTTGATGGTTCCGGCCGGTGTCGTGACAAGCGGCTTGCCGATCGGCAGGGACAGATTCGTGACATCATCTTCGATACCGATCGTGAATTTCTTCTTCGTCTTGTTCTTGAAGACGGAGACGATCTGTGCCGGTGTCGTATCCTTGGATCCGAGTCCGTAGCGGCCGCCGTTGATGCGGACATCCTTGAACTTGGAATCATGAAGAGCTGCGACGACATCAAGGAAGAGCGGCTCGCCTTCGGAGCCCGGTTCCTTTGTCCTGTCGAGGACGTTGATGACCTTGACAGTCTTCGGGATAGCAGAGATCAGAGCCTTTGCAGAGAACGGACGGTACAGACGCACCTTCACGACGCCGACTTTGGCTTTTTCATTCTTGACCATGTAATCGATGGTCTCTTCAATCGTATCATTGACAGAGCCCATGGCGATGATAACGGTCTCTGCATCTCTTGCGCCGTAATAGTTGAAGAGTTTGTACTTCGTTCCGATCTTGGCATTGACCTTGTCCATATACATCTGGACGATTTCCGGCATGTCATCGTAAGCCGGGTTGGAAGCTTCGGAAGCCTGGAAGAAGATATCCGGGTTCTGGGCTGAGCCCCTCTGGCACGGATGATTCGGATTCAGGGCATTGTCACGGAATTTCTGGATGGCGTTCATATCGGCCATATCAGCCAGATCCTTGTTTTCCCATGTGCGGATCTTCTGGATCTCGTGGGAAGTACGGAAACCATCAAAGAAGTTGATGAAAGGAAGAGATCCCTTCAGAGCGGAAAGATGTGCGACCGGTGTAAGGTCCATGACTTCCTGTACGGAAGACTCGCACAGCATGCAGGCGCCTGTCTGGCGGCATGCATAGACGTCGGAATGATCACCGAAAATGGAAAGGGCGTGTGTCGCAACGGCACGGGCTGATACATCGAAAACGCCCGGCAGATGCTCGCCTGCTACTTTATAGAGGTTGGGGATCATCAGAAGAAGACCCTGGGAAGCCGTGAAGGTCGTCGTCAGAGCGCCTGCTGCCAGTGAACCGTGGAAGCTTCCTGCGGCACCTGCTTCGGACTGCATTTCCGTAACCTGTACTTCCTGTCCAAAGATGTTCTTTCTCCCGGCGGTAGCCCATTCATCGACATGCTCAGGCATGACCGAAGACGGCGTGATCGGGTAGATGGTCGCAACTTCTGTGTATGCATAGGAAGCATGCGCAGCGGCTTCGTTGCCATCCATGGTTAACCATTTCCTGTTATCCATTTCATTTCCTCCTTGATATATTGGAAAAAGTACGGAAATATACTTTTTCATGCTGAATAAAATTATAGCACCTCCGATTTTGAATGTCTATCGAAGGTGCCCATTGTTTCATTAAAAATCCACGATATTCAGCTGTTTTCCGGGAAGGACTCAGTCGTCCTGCTCCTCGTCTTCGTTTGTCGTGTAAACCTGTCTCTTGCGTGCCATCGCATCGGATGCCAGGTACTCGTCGTACGAGCCGACCTTGTCGATCAGTTCCCCGTCCGGCAGGAATTCCATGATGCGGTTCGCCGTCGTTTCCACGATCTGATGATCTCTTGTCGAGAAAAGAAGAACGCCCGGGAATTTTATCATGCCTGCATTGAGAGAGGAAATCGCCTCCATGTCGAGGTGATTCGTCGGCTCGTCCAGAATCAGGACATTAGCCGCGGAAATCATCATTTTTGAAAGAAGGCAGCGGACTTTCTCTCCTCCCGAGAGGACCCGCAGGCGCTTGATGCCGTCCTCGCCGGCAAAGAGCATGCGTCCGAGGAAACCCCTGACATAAGTCGCATCCTTGATTTCGGAATACTGGGTCAGCCAGTCCGCAATCGTCAGATCCGAATCGAATTCTTTTCCGGGGTCCTTCGGGAAATAAGCCGTGGACGTGGTGATTCCCCATTTGTAGAATCCGCCGTCCGGTTCCATATTGCCGCTCAGGATTTCAAAAAGCGCCGTCTTGGCTTTTTCATTGACGCCGACAAATGCAATCTTGTCTTCCCGTCCTATGATGAAGTTCAGGTCACGGAAAACTTCCGTGCCGTCAATGGTCTTGCTCAGATGCTCGACGGTCAGGACATCGTTCCCGATTTCCCTTTCCGGACGGAAATCGATGTACGGATACTTCCGGCTGGAAGGAACCATATGATCCAATTCGATTTTTTCCAGTGCGCGCTTACGGGAAGTCGCCTGCTTGGATTTGCTGGCATTGGCCGAGAAACGGGAAATGAATTCCTGCAGTTCCTTGATCTTCTCTTCCTTTTTCCGGTTTTCTTCCTTCATCTGTTTGAGAAGCAGCTGGCTCGACTCGAACCAGAAATCGTAGTTGCCCGCGTAAAGCCGGATTTTTCCATAGTCGATATCCGCCGTCTCCGTGCAGACTTTATTCAGGAAGTAACGGTCATGCGAAACGACGATGACCGTGTTCTGGAAATTGATCAGGAATTCTTCCAGCCACTCAATTGCGTCCATGTCCAAATGGTTCGTCGGCTCATCAAGAAGGAGGATGTCCGGGTTCCCGAAAAGCGCCTGTGCCAGAAGGACTTTGACCTTCAGGGGCCCTTCGAGATTCTTCATCAGTACATGGTGGTATTCCGTGCCGACGCCCAGACCGTTCAGCAGCGATTCGGCATCCGACTCAGCTTCCCAGCCGTTCATCTCTGCGAATTCCGTTTCCAGCTCCGCAGCCCTGACGCCGTCCGCATCCGTAAAATCTTCCTTTGCATAAATCGCGTCCTTTTCCTTCATGATCTCATAGAGGCGCTTGCTGCCCATGATGACCGTGTCGAGGACGTCATAAGAATCATACTTGAAATGATCCTGTTCCAGGAAGGAGATCCGGTTTCCGGGCGTCACGGAAATATTTCCGGAAGTCGTATCCAGCTGTCCGTCAAGGATTTTGAGGAAGGTCGATTTGCCGGCTCCGTTCGCTCCGATGAGCCCGTAGCAGTTTCCCTCCGTGAACTTGATGTTGACGTCTTCAAAAAGAGCTTTCTTTCCGACGCGGTAGGTTACATTGTTTGCTGCAATCATTTCCCTTCTCCTGCTCTTCTGTTTTTCCGGCTGACCAGTTCAATCGTTCCCTGTGTAACCAGATAGGTGACGCACGCGATATAGGCGATATCATCATCGACTCCGCGCTGTTCCGTCATGAATTCCTCATGTGTCCCGCGCAGGAAATAAATCAGCTGCGCCGAACTTTCAAAATGAACATCCTTGAAGCAATAGCCGTTGATAATGCCGGCACGCACCATCGTTTTCAGCGTCCTCTTCAGTTCGCCTTCAAACGTGCAGTGCTCTGCCATGCTGCCGCTGTAATTCGAGTTGTGCGGCGAGGTAAAGAAATCAGCCACATAATGGATTACCTCGCCGAGGTTTTTCCAGTAGTTTCCGTCCGGCATGTTTTCTCCTTCATAGCCGTCCGTCAGTCTGCGGATCGACCTTTCGATATCCCCGGACTTGACATCATAGGAATGCTTCGTCACAAGGAAGGAAGGCTTGCAGTCCGGCAGCAGCGAACCAAGGATAAAGGCAGCCCGGTGCTGCTGAAGATTCAGCTCTTCCGCCCCGTTTGCCTGAAGATTGTCTGCTATAAAGGATGCCAGCAGGATATGGCTCTTCTTTCTCATGCCTTGTATCATAAGCCAGTGCGTCCCTTTAAACAAGTATTTTTTTCAGGGCAGCGCTTATAGTCATTTCAGGGAGAAAGAGTTATAATGAGGGCACGAACCGACATTTGAACGGAAGGGGCGTGTCTCTATGCGTAAGAAAGATCAGATCAGACAGAATACGATTCTCGGCGTTGCCGTGATCATCTTCATGGGAGTGCTTTTCATCATGTCCTGGATTAATGAGCGCATTCCTGCAAAAATCTACCGGAAAGGACTGCGGAAATGACTCCTGAACTCAGCACCCAGTCGCTTGTAACGCAGTGCATGAAGGAAATCAACGAGAAAATCCGCAGCCTGAAGCATCTGAACATCATCGTCGCGGGCAAGACAGGCGTCGGGAAGTCGACGCTGATCAACTATATCTTCCGCGAGCACCTGGCGGAAACAGGACTCGGCCGCCCGATCACGGAACATCTGCAGCTGATTGAAAAAAAGGACTTTCCTCTCTCCATCTACGATACGCGCGGACTGGAGCTGGGCAAGCAGACGCAGAGCGAGATTAAAAAGGAAGTCCATGACCGCATCCTGTACGGCATCAAAAGCAGCGATGAGAATCAGGTCATCCACTGCATCTGGTACTGCATCAACACTGCCTCAGACCGCATTGAAGATGATGAAGTGGCATGGATCCGCGAGCTGACTGAAGAAGACGGAGGAACCGTTCCCGTCATCATCGTCCTTACGAAGGCTTTTTCCAAAAAAAGAGCTGCTTCTTTCCGCAGCTTTATCATGAATATGAATCTTCGCGTCTGCGCCGTTGTTCCGGTGCTGGCGAAAGACTATGAAATTGACGAGGACTACGTCGTCAAGGCCTACGGCGCCGACAACCTGATTCAGGTCATGGGCCAGATCCTTCCCGACACGCTGATCCCGACCCTGCACAACGTACAGCTTTCAGCCATCCGCGAAAAAGTCAAATACGCCAGAGGCATCGTCACGGCGACGGCGACTTCCGCCTTCGGGGAGGGCTTCATTCCCGTCCCTTTCGCGGACGCCGCGATGCTGGTGCCGACGCAGATCTCCATGATCGCGGCCATCACGGCGGCTTTTGGCATAAAGGTTGACCGTGCCGTCCTTTCAACCGTCATCACATCCGCTCTCGGCACGACCGGAGCAACCGTCATCGGACGGGCCGTCTCGTCCGGCATCCTGAAAATGATTCCGGGCATCGGCTCGGTGGTCGGAGGTTCGATTTCCGGCGCCACGGCTGCCATCATCACTTCCGCCCTCGGCGAAACCTACATCATGGTCCTGGAAATGATGGCACGCGGAGAAATGACGGAAGGCGATCTCAGCTCCCAGAAAGTCCGCAGCCTCATTTCCGAAACCTTCAGGAGCCGTCTCAAAGGGGGAAAATAGGCGACCCTGAGAAATCAAGATCATAATGCAGTTTTTCAATCCGGTGGTTCCGGAACATCTGCGTATAGCGGCCCGTGAGAAGGACCGCTTTTTCTTTGGCTTCTTCCAGGATGTCCGGAACGCTTTCCGTATGTTCCTCTCCCCTGAGTCCGGTCCATTTCGCATGGCTGAGGTTCAGGGCATCCCATTCCGGCTCCCGGTATTTGATTCTTGCCATCCTGCGTCTCTTTTCCGTCGGATCCGGCGTAATGACCTCTCCGATCATCCTGGCCGTCTGCGGGATATTGTACTGCAGCGCGACAAGATGCATCAGGGAATGGATGCACTCCCGGATTTCCTGCTCCGTTGCCGGAAGGTCATAGACATCCCTCAGCACCGGGACATAAAAGCGTTCGATGGCTCCGTTCAGCAGACGTCCCCTCTTCAGGTCCAGCCCCCAGGAATAGCGGTCAGAAAGCGGGAAGGTATGGATTTTGTGTCCCGTCCGCTTCTCATACAGGAGCATGTCCATGTCCGTTTCGATCTGGGCATGGAGCATCCGGTCGTCGTCATCCGGACCTTCCGCGATCTTCTCCTCGATTCTGGCAGATACATAAGGGTGGATCATGGAATCCAGGGCATAGTGACAAATGAATCCGTAGAAATATGCCTGCATGCAGCGCGACAGGGCTGCATTTCCGGCCTTCAGGCAGTTATGCGCCCCGGCCGAAAACAGCTCGTCAAGATTCTTTTTATGAAGGGTAAAGCCGGCCTCGGTAATCTCATCCCCGCCGGTCACGAAATGGTGGGCCATCAGGATATCCGGGCCCTGCAGTCCCCAGTTAAAAGCCTTCCGGTAATAAGCGGCCACCTTGCCGGCCCGCTCATCCAGGCTTCCGATCACATCTTCTCCGAACAGGCAGTGCATTACGAAATCAGCCATTTCATACCTCCTCAATCCTTCTGTTCATTATAGCAAATCAGGAAAAGTAATCAAAGGCTTTCATTGCGTTCGAAGAAAGATGGTAGTAAACTGTAGTTACAGATTGAAGGGGGTGACATTCTGATGGGAATGTTTGATTTTCTTAAAA
The DNA here is from genome assembly GCA_022647575.1 of Lachnospiraceae bacterium. Taxonomy (GTDB): domain Bacteria; phylum Bacillota; class Clostridia; order Lachnospirales; family Lachnospiraceae; genus Chordicoccus. The sequence continues at coordinate 38,367 of JALCKY010000005.1, forward strand.
AAGACGATGAAGCCGAAGACGGCTATGATGAAGATGAGGAAGCCTATTCCTCCAAGCGCAAAAAAAACGACCGGGGCTCTTCTGTCCGCTCCATTCCGGCTGAAGAATCCGAAAATGCGGACCGGATGGCCGGTGAGGCCGGTTCCCGCTTTTCAACCGACTACCGTTCTTATCTGAAGATGCAGTCGGAGCAGGCAAAGGAAAACCTGCGGAAACGTACCGAAGCAGCCCGTGCCATGATCAGTCCTGATTATCACGCACCTGCTGCCGCTCCTGCAGAACCTGCTGATGCCGCACCCGTATCCGCAGATTCTCCGAAGGAAGACACCCCGGCTCCCGCTGAAGAAGACTATGACAGCGGTTCCGATGACGATGATGAGGTTTCCTCTTCCGCCCATCCCCTCAGACATCTTTTCTCCGGAAAAAATGACGAAGACGACGATGACGACTACGACGAACTGGATTCCCCGAAGGACGACAGCGACCTTCAGTAATCACCGGTCCGGAATATCCGTTTCCATGTATGAAAAGACCTCCTGTACCCGGCAGCATGTCTGCTCTGTACAGGAGGTTTTTTTTCGTGCGGATCTGTTTTATTGTTTTACTGTTTACTGTTCCACTGTTTTACTGTCCGGCTTCTGCGATTTTTCGTGCCGCTGCCGATTTCTTCTTTCTTTTCCGTGCAATCACCAGATATACGGCAGTCAGGAATGCGCAGCCGGCCGAGCACAGGATTCCGGTGTTGAGTCCCGGCACCTTATAGGTGAATTCAATGTCATTTGTTCCGGCGCTGATCGGAACGGCCATGAAGCCGTTAATGTCGATGATTTCCGTAGCCTTGCCGTTCACGGTCGCACTCCAGCCGGAGTCATCCGGAATGGAATAGAAGGCATAGGTGTCCTTTGCCGCCGTGATCGTTGAGCCGAAGGAGGAAGTGGTCTCGTGGAAATCCTGCGAGCATTCCTTCAGATGGTCGCCGCTGATTTCCTTCAGATAGGCTGTTGTCGCCTCTCCGTCCGTCGTCTCGTCGTAATGGCGCAGCACCTGGGAAACCGCAGCTTCCTGATCATCGGGAATGACCAGCGTCTTCAGCATCAGAATGGTCCGGTACGCCATGTTCGTCTCGCCGAATTCCGTCTCCGTCATGTACGTGTCATAAGTGAATCCGATCGGCGGAACATTGTCGTCTTTATAGACATAGTAAGTGGTATAGTCCCCTTTCACCACCTGAACGGCATCTTCATTTTCCCGCTCCTCGGTTTCAAAAGTATAGGCCGCGGAAACCAGATTGGCCAGTCCGTCCGGCGCATCCGGACTCTTCACGTCTCTGGAAAGCCCGAGTGAGGTGTAGAAACGGAAAATGGAACCGGAAACCGTACTGCAGAAATTCGCTTCCGTCGGCAGTCCGTTCGTGAGCGTTTCCGTATTGTCGCGGTTGGTCCAGCGGTACTCCGGGGTCGTATATTCGATTTTTTTGGAAGTCATCAGGCGGTCGTAGATATGGCGCGCGTCTTCTCCGTGGGCAATCTGATACAGGAGAACGGCCCCCGCCGTCGTGCCGATGCAGAACGTGTAAATCAGGATGCAGGCAGCGATGGTCCTTCTCTTCCCCATCCTGCAGAAAATCAGATAGGTCAGCAGGATTCCCCCGAGACAGACGGCCGTCCACACGCTGAAGACATCATAGCGGTAAATGATGCGGTCCGTCTTATCGCTCCATTTCGCAAACAGAAGGAAGCAGACGAATCCGACGGCAATGAGTCCGTAAATGATAGAGGCCTTCCGGATCGATTTCTGGATCGGCGTCGGAGACATCAGCGTTTCCTGTTCGCTGTCCCAGCGGTCCATCACCAGGGCGGAAGCCAGCGCCATCATCAGGATCGGCATGTAATACCAGCGGCAGTACACGCCCGCAAAAAGCGAGAACGCCGCATTGAGGATCGGGACAAGCGCCATGACAAGACAGATCTTCAGCATTTTCGTCAGCCAGTGCTTCTTGTTGTAAAGGGCAAAGGCTATGACAAGGACAAGCCCGACCATCGGCAGGTAGGCATTGCAGGTCGAGAAATTATTGCGGATGACGCAGGACTGGTCGGACATGACTTCGCCCGGGAACAGCACGCCCTTCAGGATGTAGAGGTAGCGGTCGGCGTTGTAGAGAATGGCCGCGCTTCCTGTATAGTCGCTCTCCACACGGGGGTTCTGGATTGTGAAGACAAACGCCGGCACGAGGAGCAGCGCCCCGAGTCCGCAGCCCAGAATTCCTTCCCAGGCCGCCTTGCGCATCCTCCGGAATCCCTGCTTCACATTCGGGAACATGTAGCGGACGAAGAAATAGATCGCCAGGAAAATAATCTCGCCGATGATGAAGAAATAATTGACGACGGCATTGATGCAGGTCGCAAAAATGAACGGTCCTCTTCTGTCCTTCGTCATGAGGTCGTCAAAGGTCAGCATCATCAGCGGGAACAGAAGGACGACATCGTGGAAATGGTAGAAAAGAAGCGCCTCGGCGCTGAAGCCCGAGAAAGCATACAGCATGCTTGCGATCACCGCATATTCCTTCCGCTCGACGTAGCGGCTCATGTATGCGTAGGAAGTCATGCCGGCAAAGGCATATTTCAGGACATAGAGCCAGCCGACGATATACATGAAATACTTGGACGGGAAAAGCAGCGAGACCCAGAAGGACGGATTGCCCAGGATGTAGAAGGCCATGCCGCCGATGAAATTGGACCCAAGGTCAAGCGAATAATCCCAGATGACATTTCCGGACTTGATGGCATCATTGGCATACATCGCAAAGGGAATCTGCTGGACATTGAAGTCGCCTGCCAGTGAGAAAAGTCCGCCCTGATCGATGATCGTCCAGGAAAAGGCAAAAATGCCTGCCAGGAGATTGATCAGGAATGCATATAACAGATAATTCGGCTGTTTCTTGTTTTTAATCATTTCCATTCTGTCCTTCTGCAGCTGTATTGAATAACGTGATCCTGCCGTCCGGCGAGGCCTCAGAATTTATAGGCCGAAACCGGCAGTACGATGTTGCCGACGACGACAAAGGCAAGTTCCGTGATGAACATGAGCCGGCCGAATTTCTTCGCGAACTCACGGTCCTCATATTTGCTCCGGATGCGGTTGATCATGATAATGGTAATGGCCGTCGTCAGGATCGTGGCGATTCCGAAGAAATTCATTTCCAGAAGCAGCCCCTGCTGCATGGATGGCACTTTGTTTGCGCCGACCATGATGTTGGCCACGGCGCCGAACAGGGCGGCAGGGATCATGCCCAGAGGATCGACGCGGTGGTAGGTGCAGATGAATAGCGTGATCATCGCCCAGGTCATCGTGCCGAACATGGCGATGAAGCACATCAGATAGAGGGAAAAACCGGTCCGGTTGATTTCAATCTGCGTCATGTGTTCGGATATATAGAGATAGCCGGTATCCTTCAGGGCTTCCGGATTTCCCAGGGAAGAATCGTATTTATAGTCCAGGGCTTCCGTCGCGGAGCGCAGCACCTTAAAACCGGCCACTTCGAGATTCGGATTGAGGGTGCTGGCGTCCGTATCCGCCTTGAAGACCACTTCGCTGACGTTGTAGGCGCACTGCAGATACATGCGGAGCTGATGGGATTCCAGCGGAAAACGCACCGTCCAGAAAGCCTTGGAAATCGTTGTATCCAGGGAAACCAGCTGATAGTTGCTGTCCCCGTCATGAATATCCTCGATGACCTGAAGATGATTGATCGTGCCTTTATAAACGCCGAAATTGTGAGCCATGTCCAGATCCTTGCTCCCCTGCCAGCGGAACCAGACCTCGGCAACCACTTCAAAATCAGAATCATCCAGATTCATGTCCTTCAGATCCGTAATGTACGTACCGACCGTCACGGTGACCGGACTGGACTCCCCGACGATCTTCTGCACCTGGGCTTCCGTTTCCGCATCCGGCTTCAGTGCAGATTCCCAGTAGCCTTCCTCCGCATTCTTGTCGCGGATCAGGCCTATGCAGGAAATCAGAAGAAAACCGCCGACCGCCGCGATATAGATGATAAAAGCGGCCAGCATCATCCGGATATGCTTCGGCGTAAGATGTCCGGTTGCATTTTCCGATCCTGCCGGGATCTCTTTCTTCTCTTCTGCCATTTCTCACTGCCCCCCTCAGAATACCTGCTTAATTCGAAACAAAGAAATCAGCGATTGCCGGAAGCATCTGCTGATTTTCCTCCCAGATCAGAGGGAATTCAGAAATGTCCAGCGGCGGATCATTGTAGCTTCCGTCATCCTTGAATTTCCTTCCGACCTCGATGGTCAGCGCCGGTATCTGTACAATCTGCATATAGTAGTCGCTGCATCCGCCCGGATTCTGGGAATCCTGGACCGTTGAAAGCAGCTCATAGGCGTCATGTCCCTCCTGGGCAGTCAGCGGATCCAAAGCCTTCGCCAGGGCATAATCCCGGTTATAGAGGTCTTCGTTGACGCTCTGCATTCCGTAATCGTAATAAATGCTTCTGCCGTGACAGTGGTACGCGATCTCGCACACGGTGTTCATGGATTCCGTCAGGGAAATGAGTGCCTGGACCTCCGGCTCCGAATTGGCGCTGGTTCCCGGATAGCGGCTGCAGGAAGGCTGCTGCGTTCCCATCTCCGTCGTCCATCCGGTCGTCGCGAAGTTGCGGTTCAGATCGACCGACCGTGCATTTGCTTTCCATGTCAGCCAGTATTCATCGACGTTGGTGCTTCCTTTTCCCAGCTTGAGATCGCTCTGATAGACGGACAGCAGGTTCGCCTTCAGCGTCTCGTCACGGATGGCATCGATTCCTTTTTCCGAAATCATCACGCCGTCCGGATTGATCATCGGAATGATATGAAGGCGGACCGTCTTGAATAATTCGCTGCAGGCTGTTCCGTTGTACTGCGCCGTCGAGTAATTCGAAAGGAGATTCTCCAGCTGCTTCATGGCCAGCAGCGTGCAGATATACTCGCGCGCATGCATGGAATACTGGATCACGATATCCTTCGTGGCTCCCGCATCTCCTACCACGGCCTCCAGGAGATCTCTCTTGTCCAGGCTTTCCCCGAATTTCCTGACCTGGACGAGACCTGAATATTTTTTCTGAAGAAGATAAAGATCTTCTTCCATTTGATCATACGTATAGACGACATTGTCCGTCGCAACGATGTCTCCGTCCGGGACGGCTGCATCGGAAGTATATGTCCAGGCCGCGGAATCATCGTAAGAAACCTTGGAGGAATCCGAGACATCCGCGGAGGAGGAAGAAGAATCTGCCTTCGATGAATCAGCGGAAGCCGCAGCGGATGCAGAAGATTCCGTTCCGGAAGAGACCGTGCCTGCCGCTGATGATGCATCCGAAACAGCAGCCGCGGAATCCGCAGCCGTTTTCTTTCCGCCGGCGCCTTTCATCACCAGAAACACGATCAGCGATCCCGCCACGACCAGACAGGCTGTCAGAATGATACGCGAAATAAGGCGCCTTCTCTTCCTGCGCCTGATTGCCCTCATGCGTGCCTCCCGCCTTTTCAGGTATGCCCTGTCATCACGGTTTTCAGACATCATGTTTTTTCCGTTTCGTGGTAGTCCGCATATACGGTTATTTTATCTTATCAATCCTAAAATGAAAAGGTTTTCGGCAGATTGTTCACAATTAGACCGGCACGTAATTATCCGGAAGCACCTCGCCCCAGGGCGTCCCTCCCAGGTCAAAGGGCGTCGACTGATAGACGTAGTAATTGAGCCAGTTCGTATAAAGATTGTTGGCATTGGAGCGCCATTTCAGCAGCGGCCGTTCATTCGGGTCGTCATTCGGGAAATAATTCACCGGAATCTCTATCGGAAGACCTTTCTTCAGGTCTCTTTCATATTCCCTCTTCAGCTGCGACCTTCCGTATTCCGGATGCCCCATGACAAAAATCTTCCGTCCGTTCTCTGCCATCGCCAGGTAGACGCCGGCTTCATCGGACTGCGCCATGATCGTCAGGCTGCTGCATTTCTCAATATCTTCCACGGACACTTCCGTGTGCCGGGAATGCGGAGCCAGAAAGAGATCATCGAAGCCTCGCACCAGCGGCACCTTGCGGTTGTACAGCCTGTGCCAGTAGAGGCCGAACATCTTCTTGTCCAGTTTCCGCTTGGGAAGCCCGTAGTAGTAATACATGGCGGCCTGTGCCCCCCAGCACAGATACATCGTGGAAGTCACGTGATGCTCGCACCAGTCGAAAACACCCTTCAGTTCTTCCCAGTAATCGACTTCCTCGAACTCCATCTCTTCGACCGGCGCGCCGGTAATGATGCAGCCGTCGAAATGCTTTCCCTTCAGTTCATCGAAAGTCTCATAGAAAGAATCCAGGTGGCTCTTCGACGTATGCCTGGAAATATGGCTGGACATCCTCATGAAACGGCAGTCGATCTGCAGCGGCGTATTGGAAAGCATGCGCAGGATCTGGAGCTCCGTATCCTCCTTGAGAGGCATGAGGTTCAGGATGACGATCTGAATCGGGCGGATATCCTGATGGACAGCCCTGTCCTCATCCATGACGAAAATATTCTCTTTTTCCAGTATTTCCCTGACCGGCAGGTCATTCTTCAGCTTAATCGGCATTTTTTATCATCTCCAGAAATTCATTTTCCGTTATGACCGGGATTCCCAGTTTCCTGGCGGTCCGGTTCTTGGCTGAGCTGCTCATGCTGTCGTTGTTTATGAGATATCCTGTCTTCTCCGAAACGGACCCGACAACCTTGCCTCCCTTTTCTTCAATCAGGTTCTGAAGTTCTCTCCTGTTTGCGAAATGTTCCAGAGAGCCGGTAATGACGAAAGTCTTCCCCTCCAGCGGGCGGTCGCCTCCCGTCTCTTCCTTTTCGATCGTAATGACTTCCAGCAGATGCTCCAGCACTTTCTGGTTTTCCTCACTGCGGAAATAATCAACCAGGGACCCGGCAATGACCGGCCCGATCGATCCGATGGCTGACAGCTCCTCCGCATCCGCCGAACGCAGCGCGCTGAGATCCCCGCGGTATGTGCGGGACAGCAGCTTCGCATTGGCCAGGCCGACGTTCGGAATCCCGAGTCCGTAAAGCAGGCGGGTCAGATTCGTTTTCGAAGCTTTAGCCAGGCTTTTCTCAAGGTTTACATAAGATTGTTCACCGAAGCCGTCCATCTCCGTGATTTCTTTCCTGTGCTGCGGGAGGCGGAAGATATCGGCAAACTCATGGATGAAGCCGGCGGCGATCATCTTCTCAAGCGTCGCTTCGGAAAGGCCGTCGATGTTCAGGGCATCCCTGCTCACAAAAAGATCGAATCTGCGGATCTTCTTGGCCTGGCACTCCGGATTCATGCAGTGAAGCGTCAGGACATCCGAACCGCCCTCGGTCCGGTCGCTCTCGCGGATGATCTTTGTCTGGCCGCCGCAGACCGGACATTTTTCCGGAATCGGAAGATTTCCGCTCTTCGTCAGATCTTCCGCAATCTGCGGAATGATCATGTTCGCCTTATAGACCGTAATCGTGTCGCCGATCCCGAGCTTCATTTCCCTAAGGATGCTGATGTTATGCACCGAAGCCCTGCGGACGGTCGTGCCTTCCAGCTCGACCGGATCAAAAACCGCAACCGGGTTGATCAGGCCCGTGCGCGACGGACTCCATTCAATGCTTCGCAGCGTCGTCTGCGCCAGTTCGTCCTTCCACTTGAAAGCAAAGGCGTTGCGGGGAAACTTGGCTGTCTGCCCGAGCGACTCTCCGTAGGCAATGTCGTCATAGAGGGCGACAAGCCCATCGGAAGGAAAATCATTATGGACAATCTGTTCCGAAAACCATCTGACGGCATCGGGAACTTCCGCTGCCGTAACCGTTTTGTATTCCACCACGGTGAAACCCTGCTGCCCAAGCCAGCGGAACTGCTCTTCCCGCGAATTGCGGAAATCGACTCCGTCCGCCCGGACGAGGGCAAATGCAAAGAAATAGACGCACCTCTGCGCCGTCACTTCCGAATTGAGCTGGCGGACGGATCCGGAGCAGAGATTGCGCGGATTCTTGTAGCGGGCGCCGACGTCTTCGATCTCGTCATTGATCCGGCTGAAATCGGAATAGCGGATGATGGCTTCCCCGCGCAGGATCAGCTGTCCCTGATAGGGAATTCTGACCGGAATATTGCGGAAGACTCTGGCGTTGGGTGTCACGACTTCCCCGACGATTCCGTTTCCGCGGGTCACAGCCTTTGAAAGCGTGCCGTTTTCATAAGTCAGCACGATGGTCAGCCCGTCCATTTTCCAGGACAGAAGGCTTTTATGATCCCCGACGAATTCCGCCAGGACTCCGATGTCCTTGGTCTTGTCAAGGGAAAGCATCGGCCTTTCATGGGTTTCCTTCGGCAGTGAATCGCGGATCTCGTAGCCGACATGGGCAGTCGGAGAATCCGCCAGAACGATGCCTGTACTCTTTTCGAGTCCCTCGAGTTCCGCATAGAGCCTGTCGTATTCCAGGTTGCTCATGATCTCGCGGTCTTCGTTATAATAGGCACGTCCCGCCTGATTCAGGATCCCGACCAGTTCTTTCATTCTGTCATTGGCTTCAGGCATCCTTTGCGTTTCCCTCCGTGCAGCCTTTTTCAATCAGCGCCTTGAGTTCCTTCAGTTCTTCATCCGTTACGCTCCGGTGAGCCCCGAGCGGCAGATTTCCGATCTTCAGATTCATGATCCGCACGCGGTTGATCGTCAGTGTCTTGTATCCCAGGGCTTCGCACATTTTACGGATCTGCCGGTTGAGTCCCTGGGTCAGGACGATGGAGAATTCATTTTCGCCGCGCTTCGTAATCCGGCACGGACGCGTCGTAGTCTCCACTTCTGTCTTGGAAGAATCCATGACCTTGATCCGGACGCCCTGCTTCATGGCCTTCAGGAAATCCGGCGTGATCGGTCTATCTACGGTGCAGATGTATTCTTTTTCATGATAATTGGCCGCACGCATCATGCGGTTGTTGAGGTCGCCGTCATTGGTCAGAAGAAGCAGCCCCGTGGAATCTTTGTCGAGGCGCCCGACGTACGTGACATAGCGTTCCAGTCCGAGGAAAGAGATCACGTTGTTAGGCGTCTTCTGTTCCGCCGTACACACGATTCCCTTCGGCTTGTTCAGGAGAATGTAAAGTTTCTTCGGATCGGGATTGTCAATCAGATGTCTGTCGACGAGAACATCATCATTTTCCGAAAGACGCATGCCGATCAGTTTCTCTCCCGTTTCCGGCAGCATCACGCCGGACCGTACGACGCGCACGCGGCCCATCGCAATCAGGCGGTCGGCTTCACGGCGCGAGCACACTCCCGCGTCACTGAGGTATTTATTCAGGCGTTTGCCTTTGTTTTCGCTTTTATCGTTCTTTTGCATGAGCAATATAGTAACATGAATGGAGCCCGAAATCAAACCGTGTTATAATGAGTTTCAGGAAATTTTACCGGGAGGCGATGTCATGAAAGATGAACATGAAGTGACTAAGCGTCAGGATCTTCTCAGCAGAGGCGGCACCGTCAGCGAACCCGGCTGGGCGCGTTCCCTGGTATGGAAATATGACCGCAGCGCCGTCCGTGCGCTTCCGATCCGGATCAAGGAATGGGACTATTACCTGGTCCGCTGCAGGAAAGGCGCCTTCGCCGTCACGATTTCCGATCTGGGCTATCTCGGCATGCTCTCCGCCTCCTTCATCGATCTGGAAAATGTCACCGAACATACGGAAACCGTAACGGAGCTCCTGCCCCGCGGGAAATACGGTCTGGGCACCGATTCCTCCGATGTTTCCGCCGAAGCGCGCACTTCCCGTGTCCATATCCGCTACAGTCAGGATAAAGGCCGCCGCAGGATCCAGTGCTTCTGGCATGACTTCGAAGGCGGCTATGATCTGAAGGCGGATCTCGTCCTTTCGCAGCCGCCCATGGATACGATGGCCATAGCCACGCCGTGGAAGGATCATCCGAAGTGCTTCTATTATAACCAGAAGATCATGAACATGCCGGCACAGGGTTCTGTCATCCTGGGAAAGAAGAAACTGGAATTTTCCCCGGATACGGATTTCGGTATCCTGGACTGGGGCCGCGGAGTCTGGACGTACGACAATGTCTGGTACTGGGGAACCGGATCCGCCCTCGTCGAAGGGAAGCCGCTCGGCATGAACCTCGGATACGGCTTTTCGGACCGCTCCTGCGCTTCCGAGAACATCTTCATTTACGAAGGCCGTGCGGAAAAACTCGGCGAAGCCGCCATTGACATCCCGAAAACCGCGGACGGAAAAGACTTTGACTATCTCGGGAAATGGAACATTTCCTCTAAGGACGGAAAGCTTTCCGCCGTCTTCACCCCTCTGCTCGACCGGAAGGCCAGGACCGACGTCCTTGTCATCGTCAGCGACCAGCATCAGGTTTTCGGTGTCTTGAACGGTTCCCTGAAAATGGACAGCGGGAAAGTTCTGCAGCTGAAGGATTATCCCTGTGCGATTGAAAGGGTTCACAACCGATACTGAGTCCTTCTACCACATCTTGTGCTTCTGCAAAAGGCCTCTGTACAAGAGGTCTTTTTTTCTTTTTTTTTAATCTCCCGGCTTCTTGAATTTACATAATACTGTGCTATTATGTAAACACAAAAGGAGCGCATCATGAATAAAAAACAGCGCAGGCGGAGACGCAGAAGCACCGCCTTATGGATAATCTGCATCATTGCCGCGGTATGCCTCACTTCCTACTTTGCCATCAATTCGGGAATCAGTGCAGGCTCCAGAAGCGCGCAGGACTCTGTCCCTTCCAACGGACCGGATTCCTCTGCGGCGGACAAGTCTCAAGAAGCAGCCGCTTCTTCCCAGGAAACAGAAAGTTCCGATACGGCGCATTCTGACCGGAACAGCGATGCCGCTGAAATCACTTACCCTTGCTGGCTCGTGGACGAAAACGGCTGGCGCTACCAGACATCTGCCGGCTCTTATGCAGCTGAAACATGGATGAGAATCGAAGGAACCGATTACTATTTCACGGCTGCCGGCTATATGGCTTCCGGACCCCAGACAATCCGTGACGAAAAATACTTCTTTTCCCCGACCGGGATTTATCAGACAGGATGGCATACCGATACGGACGGTTCCGTCTATCATCTTTCGGAAACAGGATCTGCCGATACCGGCTGGTTCACGGATACGGACGGAAAGACTTTCCACTTCTCGGAAGACGGAATCCTTCAGACCGGCTGGATCGATGACGGGGGACATTTCTATCTCAATGCTGACGGAACAAAAGCAACCGGATGGCTGACCATTGATTCCACGGTCTATTATCTGGGAGATGACGGCAGGATGCAGACCGGATGGATTGATACGGCCGACGGACATTATTATCTGAATTCCGACGGCGTGCGGCTGAGCGGACTGCAGACCATCGACGGCTCGGTTTACTATCTGGGGGACGATGGAAAAATGACGACCGGCTGGGTCACCATCGATTCCATGAAATATTACTTTGATGAAAACGGAACACGCCATACGGGATGGCTCGAACCCGGCGACGGAAACCGCTACTATTTCAATCAGGACGGAATGATGCGCGTCGGATGGATCAGCATCGACGGCACCTCCTGCTATTTCACGAGCGACGGTGTGTATGATCCGAATGCGCAGCTGACGACCGTCCCGAGCGGACCGATGGTGGCACTGACTTTCGACGACGGCCCCGGAATCTACACAGACCGTCTGCTCGATATTCTCCAGAAGAACAATGCTAAGGCCACGTTCTTCATGATCGGGGAACAGGTCGGCAGCTTCCCTTCCCAGATTCAGAGGGAAAAAGCCCTGGGCATGCAGATCGGCAACCATACCTGGGATCATAAGACGCTCACGCATCTTGACGCGGCTTCAATCCAGAACGAATTTCTTTCCGTCAACAATGCCCTGAAGGGGATCATCGGCGACGGTGCTTCTCTTCTGCGTCCGCCGGGCGGCGGCTACAATGACCTCGTCAAGGCCAACAGTCTCGGCTATCCGCTGATTACCTGGTCGATCGATACGCTGGACTGGAAAACCAAGAATGCCCAGACGACCTACGATACGATCTTAAGCCAGGTGAAGGACGGTGACATCATCCTGATGCACGAGATCTACTCTCCTTCCGTTGACGCGGCAGAGAAGGTCATTCCGGAGCTGATCAAGAGAGGCTACCAGCTGGTAACCGTCAGTGAAATGGCCCAGGCAAAGGGTGTCAGCCTGGAACCGGGCACAGTCTATTCCAGAATCGGATAACGAACACAAAAATACGGCCGCACGGGAATTCCTTTTCCCGGGCGGCCGTTTTCTGTCTGTCTCATTTCATTCATTTCATTCCGTTCATTTATTTTATTCCGTTCATTCAGTGGACAAACGATGCCGGCGTGTATCCCGGTATCAGCGACTCCCATGTCGAGCCCGGGCTGATGACGACGCAGTACGCTGTCTGAACCCATGCATTATTCTTCCAGTCCATTTCATGGAAAACCGCATAGGCCGGCTTATGCGACCCGTCGGAATTGCAGAGGCCGAGGTACCATCCGCCTGCCATTTCATTGGCATCATCCTTCAGCTGATGGACAATGAAATTATCGATATACGGATTCGTTTCCGCAATGTAGTAGCCGTAGGCAATGGCTGCAGCCTGCTCAGCCTGAAGGTCCTTCCCTTCTGTCGGATAATAGGAACTGAAGCCGCATTCCGAAAGGATGATGTGATGGTCGCTTCCGTATTGGCGTACGTAATCGGTCAGTACCTGGATGTTCGACATGGTGATGATCTGCGTCGAAGAATCATCGGTAACAGCAACTGTCCTGTTCCAGAAGCGGCTGTCCTGCTCCGGTGCGCAGTACGGATGGAAGGCAAGGTCCCAGCTGATAGTTCCTTCGCTGCTCAGCATGGAATTTACTCCGTCCAGGATATCCTTCGCCGTATAGTAGCTGCTGCCGCGGCTCGTAGTATTCCAGACATGATCCAGGGACGTATAGACCCGTACGTTATTCCAGACGCTCTTCATGGCAGTATAGGCCATGCGGTAGACGTCCGCATACTGCTGAATGTACTGATCCTCGGAAATGCCTCCGCACCAGTTCCAGTTTACGGGATTGTCGACCTCATTTCCGATGACCCAGTTTCCGATCTGGCAGTCCGGATCCGAGAATGCATCTGCAAGGCAGGCGAACAGGGCTTCCAGTTTTTTCCTGGGACCTGCTTCCGTCGCGTTCATTCCGGCCAGTGTCGCGCCCTGTGATGCCGCATCGCGTCCTGTCGGCGTTATGTACTGCGCATATTCACTGGATGCACCGACTGACTGCATGTAGATGACGCCGGTGACTTCCACCCCTGCTGCCGTAAGCTTCTTCACATGATCGATATAGACATCCAGGGAACTGTTGAAGGAATAAGTAACGCCTTCATACGTATAGTCATAGCCGCTTCCGGAAACCCAGTTCAGCACCGGCATATTCTCCGCCACATGGCTGGCCCCGAGGGAAATCGCTTCATCGATATTTCCCCATCTGCTGGTGGCAAGACCTTTCTTGTTGTAGCCTTTCACTCTCGCCGTCGTCTTGGAAGCACAGGCATCCGGATTCTGGATATAATAGCCGTTGCTGGTTACATGATAAAGTCCGTCTTTCAGGACTGCGGTATAGAACCGGTCCTGCAGGCGGCTGTCCGCACTGTCCTTATTGAGCGAAGCCGTCAGCGTGAAAGAGCTTCCCGCCGATGCGGATGCTGCCGGCTGGCAGTCCTGCAGCGTCTTTACAGTGGCCGGAATCGCGAAAAGATAGACTTTCCCGTCGTCACTGTCCGGAAGCACTCCGCTACCGCTGACCTGTACGGTATCAGAGGAAATCAGTGTGCATGAATTCACCTGCTCGGAAGACAGGTACCACTTCTGCGCATCGCTTCCATTTGACTGATAAGTCTGGATGTTGGTCCTGTAGGCTGTGGAAGCTCCGTTGACATCCAGCACGTAATTTTTGTCCAGCATGGAGTGAATCGTGTAGCTGCCGTCGATGTTGTCCGTAACAGACCACTGCTGGGCAGCCGATCCGTTGTATTCATACTGCTGGACATTGGCCCCGTTGCCGATCTGGCCGTTCGTCACGTCCAGCACCTGGTTCGTTCCCTCATGATAGATGACGTAGACATCGCCCGAAACGTGCACGAAATTAAACTGCTGTGCAGCCGTACGGTTATCATCATAGAGCTGGATGTTCGCGCCGCTGGAGGAAGAGCCTCCCGCCACATCCGCGACACGGTCCGTGTTCAGGACCGACCGCAGGCTGTAGGTGCCGTTCAGGTCATTCTGGGTCCGTTCCTTCAGGGTGAACCGCTGTCCGGCAGAGCCTGTTCCGCTCTCCAGGTCGACATTTGCAAAATTAGTAGAAGATGCCCCATTTACCGTCAGCGCCATATCCGACTTCAGTGCCGAGAAAAACGTGCAGGTTCCGTCGGCATTGATGACCGCTCTCCATTGCTGGGCAGGCGTCCCGTTGTCGGTATAGAGCTGGATGTTCGTTCCTTCCGTACTTTTTCCCGAATCGCAGTCCAGGACCTTTCCGGAATCGCTGTTGACGATTTTATAAAGTCCGGATCCGGTGCTGATCAGCTGGAAATCCTGCGCGGAAGTATGGTTCATCGAATAAAGCTGGATATTGGCGTGGTCCGCCGTGCTTCCGCCGGCAATGTCCAGACATTTCCCGGTCGCACACTGAGGGCTGAACAGGCTTTTTTCCGTCGAAACATTCTGGCTGACTTCTTCAAAAGTGAACTTCTGGGCTCCCGTTCCGTTGGAAGTCCAGGTCTGGATATTGGTCCCGCTGCTGTAAATGGCGCCGGCGATATCCATAACTTTTCCGCTTTTCACAGACACGAACGTATAGGATCCGTCGCTGTTCGCCTGAAGCTCCCATGACTGGGCCTCCGTTCCGTTCGGCTGATACTGCTGGATATTCGCTCCGTCAGCCGTACTCCCGCCGGCAACATCCATCACCTTCCCGCTGTTGAGGGAAATGAAGACGTATCCGGATCCGCTGCGCTTTGCCACCCATTTCTGGGCGTTTGTCGCATTGTAGTTGTAAAGCTGTACATTTCCCATATTTGCAAATGAGGCTCCGCTGACATCCAGCACAAAGGATGACTGCGCATACGAATGAATGACATAGACCGATCCATCCGCCAGCGGCGTTGCCGAAGCTCCGAGAAGTTCGCCGGCATCCGATGCATCTGCCGTCTGCTGAGAGCCGTCCGCCGTGCTGCCGTAATCCGTCAGTGCATGAATTCTCAGATTTCCGTCACCGGAGAAATCCGTCCAGTTGACGCCGTCGGTACGGATAAAGCTCTGCCCTTTTTCCGCAGCTGCCTGCGAAGTAAAGACGGCATTTCCGTTCGAATCGTAGACCGTCTGATCGGTATCATAAAAAAGATCTTCCGATGCATCCGCAAAATGAATGCAGACAGAGAAAGCGGTTCCCTTTGTCAGGGACACTGCCGAAGCAAGTTTGACCGTATGGAATCCGCTGAAGTCCGTGGTGCCGCTCAGGGGCTCCGCCATGGCTGCCGTTCCGGAAGAAGGATCTTCCGGATCCGAAAGACCTGTATAAATGCTGATGCTGTAATCCGCACTGTCCTTTGAAGTAAAGAAAGAAACCGCTGTCAGGTTCTCATCATGCTCTGCCGTAAAGACATTGGCCATATCCGAACTGACCGCTGAAGCTGAAACCTGTCCCGGCGTATAGCGCCCGTCGCCGAGGCCGCCGTCATAGCGGTAGGAAAAACCTGCTGCCGTTGAATCCGGAAGCTCTGCACAGAGGACTTCCGCTGACGAAATCGAAGCATCGGCATAGCCGGTTTTTGCAATCTCAGCAGAAGAGGCATCCGCACTCCTGACAAGCCAGGCGCCGTCACCGGAATCATCCCATCCGACAATCAGTTCCGTTCCGTTAAGAAGAACGGCTTCATTTGCCTCAAGTGCCTTCTTGATTCTTGTTTCCGGAGTGACGTCAGATGCATCGTTCATCCTGAAAAGACTGATCTGCGATGCCCCGTAATCCCTGACCAGGATCATGGCCTGCTGTTCCGGATCCGGCGTATAGAGAGACTGCCCGTCTTTCTGATAGACCGTCACGGAATCACCTTCGGTTCCGCTGCCGAAGGAAGTACCGGAAGCCGAAGCTTCAAGGGCTGTCAGGCTTAGGTTGAGAGCGGTGCTCTTATCATGGCCGCCCTGATCCGTCAGATTAAAAGACGACGGAAGCTGATCTTCCGCCGTCGAATTGCCTGCCGCATATACCGGCAGGATTGCTGATGCTGTCATTACCGCACATAATAGGAATGCTGTCAGTTTTTTCTTCATCGCTTCTCCCTGAGAATCAATACGAGACAAAATGTCCTCCTACGTATCCTTCAACGGAATCTGTCCGGATATGAATCCATCCTGCTCCGGTATCTCCGATGACCGTTACTGCTGTTCCGGATGGAAGATCCGGATAAATGACCCCGTACTCATAGCCCGGTCCGGAACGTACATTGCAGGTTCCGTTGAGATGAGCCGGCGTTTCTTTATGCTCTGCTTCATAAGCAGCCTGTGCTGCCGCTTCTTCCGCTGCCTTCTGGGCATCGGCTGCTGCCTGCTGCTCCGCTGCCGCCTGTGCCTCAGCCTGTGCTTTGGCATCTTCCTCAGCAGCCTGTGCCGATTCATATTCCGTCTGTACCTGAGCTACCAGGTTCTTGACATCATCCGAATTATTGACAGAATCCACATATGCCTGCATGGCCGAATCGTAGGCATCCGTGATGATTTTATAGAATCCGTCTTCTGTCTTTTTGGCATACAGCTGGCTGAGTCCCGGCATGGCCGTATAGGTTCCGGCATCCTGGTATTTATAATAGGCATAGACCAGATAGCTGTCCGCTTCCTGGCCGTTCTTCGTATAGGCCGCGATATCGGTGTACGTTGTCTCGTCCGCATCGGCGATCTTATACGCATCATCCTGCGCCAGATTGTTGACGACCGTACGCATGAGATCCGGATCCCGGTTCTGCAGGGCCGTGTAATACTGCGTGACAAGGTTCGTCACTTCCGGAACGGCATCCTTCTGAAGAGTTCCGCCGACCGGAGTCGGTTCAGCCGTCGGCGTCGGCGTGGCAGTTGCCGTCGGTGTGGCAGTTGCTGTCGGTGTCGGTGTCGCAGTTGCCGTCGGCGTGACAGTCACGGATTCTGTTCCGCTGCTGACGGACTCTTTGGATTCCGCCGCGGCAGATGCTGCTTCCGCTGAATCGACAATGCTGTCACTGCTGAAATCGGCCTTGGCTGTTCTCTGGGCATACGTCTGTGATAGGAACCGGATTCCGAAAAAGAGTCCGGCCAGAACCGCAAGAACTGCAAGAATGAGCAGGATATACCTGAGGTTATCCGATAACCATTCTCTGAAATTATCCAATCTTATTTCCCCCTAATCAAAAATACTCCCGTGTATGACTGACGGTTCCGGGATAACCCCTTATCCTGGAATCAGCAAATAGTTTACCATAACCGGGGGTTATTTGCAACCGCCGCGTCTGAAATTGCCGAGGCGCAAAAAAAAAAAGAAGGCTGACGATCAGCCTTCTTCCTACGCGTCTGACAGGAGTCGAACCCGCGCACCCGGAACCGGAATCCGGTGCTCTATCCACTGAGCTACAGACGCATGGCGCTTCACGGAAGCGCATAACGATGATACAACAAATCAACCGACAAATCAAGAAAAAAAGCATATGGCGAAGCATTGCCCCGCCATATGCTTTCGTCAGCCGCTCCTACTGCATTGCACTGACCAGAGATTTTTCGAGAGGTGCCGACATGGCCGCTTCGCCTCCCATCAGCCATACATAATCCGTTCTTTGGATTACCGTTTTCTGTGAATCGTTCAGTTCTTCCGTCAAACCGTTTGCCAGAAGGACGGCACCGCCGTTCATTCCGGCAATCGGTGCACCGACCAGGGCATCCGGGAAATTCTCTCCGGACGCCAGGACAACCACCGGAATATCCACATCGTAGTAATGATCGATAAATTTCTTACTGGTTTCGTAGCGATCCTGACCCGAATATCTTTCAACCGAAATCTCCTTCAGCTGATCTTCCGTTTTGCCCGACACAGCCTGCGCACCGCCTATGATGACAGCATTTTTGAATTTCAGGGCCATTGCCTTCGTCGTATCGGTCAGCATTCCGTCGGATCCCGTCAGCAGGATCGGAATTTTATGGATATAGGCATAAGCCGATGCCGACAGGGCATCCGGGAAATTGTTCCCCGAGGCGATGAAACAGGTATCCGAAGTGCTGTCCTTCATGACTCTTTCCGCAATCCGTTCTGCCGTCTGCATCCTGTCGTCTCCCCAAAGCCGTTCAATATTTCCTTCCGTGATTCCGGCAGCAATCAGGTCCTTCTTCACTTCATCGGATATGGCTGCCGTTCCGCCGACAATCGTGACCTGCTCGGTACCGAGTTTTTTAAGCAGCATGTACGCCTGTGAGGAAAGCTTCTTCTGTTCCGTGAAAATAACCGGACATTTCATGACGCCTGCAAGCGAGGAAGCTGCCAGCGCATCCGGCCAGTTCTCACCCGATGCCAGAACGACTGATTTGCTCCCCAGCGGGAAGGCTTCCATGACGCCCTTGAGCATCGTTTCATATCGTGTTGCCCCCCACAGTCTGGTTTCCGTATCCGCTTTTACTCGGATCATATAGCTCTTCTTCAGGCCGTAGGGATCTACGCTCAGGTTCAGCTGCGTTGTTCCGACATCGATGGCCGTCAGGGTTCCGTTTTCAGCAGATGCCACGGACGGGTCATCGACGCTGTAAAGGATCGTTCCGTCCTTGAAATAATCCGTCGGTGCATATTCTCCGGAGAGTTCCATCGTCTGTCCTTCTTCCAGCGTGATGATATCGGAATCCGCATTCTTCAGGTATACATCTGTCGGATAGTACAGGCCGATTGAAAAGGTATCGCTGTCACTCAGGCTGCTGCCGTCCTTGTCAGCTGCCCACATCACCGCATTCAGATAACCGTTTGTAAACTGATCTCCCGGAATATCAAGAAGCACGTCAATGATCTGGCTTTCTCCCATCTTCATCGGCTGCAGGGCGATCTGTTCATAGGGATCCTGTGCCTCATCCGTGCTGTAAAGCAGGTTTTTCCCAATCATCAGCCGGCACTCCCTGCTTTCGGCATCTGCTTCTGTATAATCTTTGCTTCCGGTATTCGTGACCGTACAGGTCAGATGGAATCCTCCTTCTTCCTGTACGACATTCCTGCTGCTGATCGTGAACTCCGGTGTGATCTTCAGAGGATCGGCAGCCAGAGTCCCCGTCTCGCTGTATCCGTTTTCAGTAACTTCGCAGATCACTCCCAGATTTTCCGCCAGCTGAGGCACGGTCCACTGAATCTCTGCATTGCCGGTACCGGACGGCACAATGACATCGTCTGAAAATACCGTACCGATCAGCGAACCTTTCGTTCCGTTCCTGTTTTCATAAAGGCTGAGCCGGTAGCCGTCCGCATTGTTTAATCCGGTGTTTTTAATCGTGCTTGTCACGGTAATGGAATCGCCCGGTTTCGGAGTGTCGTCGCTGTACGCAATCGCTGTGACCGCAAGTGAGCCGACTTTCCTGAAATCCGTTGCAACAAGCTTTACGTCGGAGGCGACGTTTCCATTTTCGTTCATGGTACCGGAAGCGTCCGTGTCCATATCAAACTGATCGTTGACGATGAGCAGCGTCCCGCTGTCCTGCACGAGCAGAGCAGCTTCATCATTGAACTTACCGCTGTGCGTAATCTGTACGCCTTCCGACCAGGCTGTTCCTTCGGCGTTTGCGGCATTGCCGGTATACTCGCTTGCAAATACTTCCCTTGACCGCGACTCACTGCTTCCTGACGGTGCCTGCAGCCATGCCACATACAGATTTCCATCCTTGTCGGCATAAGGAGTAAAGCTTGAGAGTGTCGGCAGATTATCCTGATCCGGGCACGTATGGTAAACCCTGGAAGGTATCAGGGCATTGTCGTCTTTGATGCTTCCGTCCGCATTGATGCCTTCTTTCACAAGAACCGAAACATCGATATAGTCGATCTCGCTGCTGTCTTTCAGCCAGAACAGCAGGGTACTGTCGCCGTTCCGGATGAGCTGCGGCCTGGAATCCGATCTGGCATCGCTCGTGACACGGATCGGCAGGTACGTCTTATGCGCTTTGAAATCGTAGAGCTGGATAAACAGTTCGCGGTCTTCCGAATTGGCGGTATTGTTATCCTGGTCGATGGTATAGGCGTAGACGCCGATGCCGTCATAACTGATCGCCGTGAAATCGGCAATCGCCGGATCTGCCATATTAAAATCGGAAATCGGCGAAGACAGGAATCTCTGTCCCTTCCACTGTGAAATCATCTCAGGCTGCTTATCAGCTGCCACCTCGCTGTCATAATAAAAATCCGTATCCCATTTGCCGCGCGAGCTGTCATACAGCATATAGGTCAGGACGCTGTCATTCTGAGTCGGAAGCACCGTGTTCATCAGGGCCTGCGTATCGTTGTTTCCGGTCCGGGCCGCCGACTTCAGGTAATAGACGATCCTGTCCTTTGTTTCCGTATCGCAGATCCCGACCGGCGTGGAATCCATGTATCCGTCATTCGTAAGACGGGTGATTTCCCCCAGAGTGCCGCTTGCTTTATCCATCACGACCGTATATACGTCCAGCGTCTGCAGATAAGCGATTTTTTCGGAAGTCGTGCCGTAAGAACCGTCGGCATCTTCCGTTCCGCTGCTGGTCCAGGAAATCATGACGGAATCACCGGCGTCGCACAGATTCGGCTGATAATCATTTCTCCCGTCGTTCTGGATGACGGCAGGCTCTGTCCAGGAGGTGCCGTTGTAAATGCTGTATTTCAGTACCGTATGACTGCTGTCCGAACCTTTGTCCAGGAAAACGAGCAGCGTACGGTTTCCGCCCAGGCTGATCAGTTTGGAATCCGGATGATCATAACCGTTCTGGTTCAGGATGGTCGTACTGTTTTCCGTTTCAGACGAACTGAGCTTACCGTCTCCCGTATCTGCATTGACAGATCCTCCGAGCCACTGGGAATCTCCCTCGCTCTGTGTCCGTGTCAGGACCGTTCCCTGCGCAGAATCCGTACTGCTGAGATTAGAGAGCTTGTCCGAATCTACTTTTTCATAATATCCTGTTTTATAAGTCCCCAACGGGAAATTGACCGGTATGGAGAACAGGAACGTATCAATAGAGAGTCTCGCTCCAAACTGGAAAGACATCCCGGCACTCGGATATTCCTCGTAGTAACACTGCACAATGAATTTTGCGGTTCCGAATATTCCTCCCCTGACAGCTGCTATGCCGTAAAAACCAATTCCTGCATAGGCATAGACATCCAAAGCAGCCTCCACATTCTGATCAAACCTGCATACATCATAGAGAGCCGTATTCCTTTTATAGAAATCCTCCATGGTCATGCTCCGTCTTACCGGTGCTCCTGCCCCGACATAATAGGTTGCCTTGATTGAACCCTGGACACCGAAGAAAATCGGAATGTGATAGGAGACATAAAGGTTTCCGGTAGCTGACGCGGCAACACCGGCAAAGATGCCTACGCCTGAATATTCCATCTGGGCTTTTGTCGTACCGGTGGCTTTATCAATAATAAAGGTCCTCCCGAAATCAATATACAGCCCGAATCTCATGGTGAAGCCGAGATCCCCGAAAGGAATCTGAAATTTATCATTTCCATCAAAATCCAATTTATCGACGATGACATGCAGGAAGGAGTCAAATGCCTCCCCTGTTTCCATCGGCTTGCCGTTGTACTTCTTTTTCGCATCCGTGCCGAGCTTAGGAACAAATCCAAAAGTAAATCGTTTTCCGCCGTTTTCCAGGTCTTCGATTCCGACCTGGATTCCTTTGAACGACAGCGCCGTGTTCAGATGGCCGATGATCGGCAGTGAGGAAAAGAAATCGTTCGTGTACTGCATATGCTGCTCGAGCGGCTTATTATCCTCTGAAAGGGTCAGGGTCAAGTCGTTAAAAAACGGCCCGATCCTGATTTCTTTCTGGGCATTAAAATCATAGACGGTCAGAATCACACAGATTTTCTCACCGGCATCGTAAGAACTGCTTGACGCAGAAGGACTGAAATCGCAGGTCCAATAGGAGAATGGGCTGCTTATTTTTAAGTTTGTGCCCTTCCCGATCTTTGCATGAATTTTCTCACTGTCCGCATTATAGGAATAAAAGTCTACGCCTTTGATGGTTTGGTTCGTATGGCCCGGATTGTATATTTCCGCTTCAAGTTTAAAAGTATAGTTTTTGTTGATTGATACGTTTCTTTCAAAATACTTTTCATTCTGCGTCTGTCCGTTGATTCTCACCGCCCTGATGGATGAAACCGTATTCACGCCTTTTCTGTTCATATTAAAGCTTACCGCATCGACCCCGTCTTTATACCGGTACTCTTCGTGGTTTAAGGGAGTAGGTTTCTTTAATTCGCCGTAAAATATTTTATAATCACGGTAGGCCGTATGACCCGATATGGAATAGCGGCACCGTATATAATCACCGATGATCCCGGCGAAGGCTTTGGTATCATAAATCCCGTTCTCATCTGAAATTCCTTTGGCGCTGCCGGCCTCGACCGTGACTCCTCCAAGCCCGCTGACGGTATCATTCATTCCGGTACCGCTGACTGCTGAATTGGGCATGACAGTCTTTCCGGCGATTGAAAACTTATTGAAGGATTGTTTGCTTGTCAGATAGATAACCTGTTCTTTTTTGTTACTGTCCGGCTGATAGAAAAACCTGTTCTGGGAAAAGCTTTTATCGGAACCCTTCTCTGTCCAGCAGGTCATCTGGCCGTCAATTGTATAAACTTCCAGGACCCAGATATAATCATCAATGATTTCTTCCGGAGTCACCGTGTAAGCCCAATACTCGATTCCTGTTGCTTTGTCCGTATAACTCTGGGCACCATTTTTCAGGGAACCCTCTCCGCTTCTGAAAAATCTGATATCGTTTTTCCGTATAAGTAATTTAACGCTGTTTGAAGCCTGGCCGATGACAGGTCTCAGAAGCATCCTGCTGTTTTCTGCGGTGACGCTGATTTCTCCGCTGCTGTCAAGACTGACCTGTTCTTCTGATACTTCCGTTGTTTTCTCATAGGCGATTTTTGCGATGGAATTCATTGTACAGGATGATTTGTAATCGCTCTTGACTGAAGCAGAAAAAATATACGAATCTCCCATATGGCATTCGTATTCCTGCGCATCTTCAGTTCCATCCATCTTCCAGAGTTCACCGATGTCATCCGTCGGAAGCTGCAGATCAAAACCGGAACCTGCAGTGCCGGATGAAACAGGGTGGAGAATATTCTCACTGTCATTGACGCAGATCCGGAACTCACCGGGTTCCGTGCCGGGCAGCAGCCGGAATCTCTGCAGATTTCCTTCCTTTGAATCGGAAAACATGATTTCCTTATTCGCTGAGACTTCCAGACTCAGACCGTTTCCGTTGGAAATGGTGCAGATCCCGTCCGATCCGTTTTCGATATACAGAACCTCCGAGGAATCTCCTGCCGGCACTGACATAATGGCCGGAGAACTGCTGCCGGCCTGTTCCGCGGTCAGATAATAGCCGCTGCGGGCATTCCTCAATCTATAACGTCCGCTCCTGACTGCCGGAATCAGTACCCATTTCTGAGAAGCTCTGTTCGTCTGTTTTTTTGCCGCATAACTTCCGTCTTCCTGGCGGACAATTGCCAGCTTAAACGGACTGTCATTTGAATCAGAAATGATATAGCTGTCTCCGTCTTTCGTGAAGTCAAACAGGCCTGCACTTGACCCTAACGGTAAATCAAGTTTTTTTCCGTCAAGCACACTGGTGATTGTCCACTGATTGTCATCATTTCTGCTCATTGTCCATAACTGGCTTGCGGTACCGCTGGCTTTTTCACCGACTGCATTCCCTGATACCGTATCCCTTGTCAGGTATTTGCCTGCGTCCTGATTATATAGGTAATAATCACCCATACTGATGCCCTTTGTTTTTTCCAGACTGCCGGCAGGCTGCAGCGTCGTCCGGACATCCGCATTATCCGTCGTGATAACCGCTTTGCGATATCCCATGACAGGTATGATGATCAATGGCTTCATTCCGAGCTTTTGCGTGTAATCATAGAGAAAGCTTTTCGTCAGGACAAAACTGACGCTGGTTGTCCCTTCATCCTGTTCCTCCGTGATCTGTTCCGTAATATTATGTCCGTCTGTAAGCGTAAGATATCGTATATAGGAATATGCTCCCGGATTCTTCATGCATACGGTGACTGTTTCATTCAGATGACGTATGGCTGTTCCGGTTCCCGATGTATCTGACTTGTCAAGATAGGTCTGGTTTGCCTCCAGGATACCGGCCGCTGAAAACTTCCTGGTGCTTGTGTTGGCCGCCATGGATCCATCCGGCAGGCGGAACTGCAGCGGCTGCGGCTGCTGCAGCGTAAAACTGAATTCTTTCTTGATCGGGACGATCTTTTCGATTTCCACATTGAGATCTCCCAATCCGTCATCATTGTTCTGAACGTCAATCCTCAGGTATTTAATCGGGCTGTCGTTGCGGATAATCTCGCTTCTCATCTTCCATGAGGCCGAACCGTAGCTTTTGATCTCCTTATTGTCTGCGAACACCTTGATTGTCGCACTGTTTCCGAATGTCGATCCGCCTCCCACTGACCAGGTGATCTGGAATCCATCATATGCTCCGTCACCTCCGAAGTAATAGGACACGCAAGGCCTGTAGACGGTTTCCCGGTATCTTGCCGGAGCCACTATCTCAAATTTCTGATTTGAGGAATTGTAATAGGAGGATGCGCGGCCGTATGCCTGCCCCTGACACTCTTTCAGATCAATTGGATTGTCTCCGATTATCCTGCCGTCAGATGCTCCCAGAACAGGATCCGCCGATGAGTCCTCTCCGTCCGCGGCACCGAGGATTGTTTCATTTCCGCCGTCAGAGTCCGCAGCGGAAGCAGAAAAAGAAGCCGGGTCGATCGTGCATACAGCCTGCGAATGATCCCCTATCGTACATCCCACAGGATTCGAGAGAATCACATCAAACGTTTTTGCAGCGTCCAGGTTCTGGCTGCTGACCGGTATATTGACCGTACGTTTTGTCGTTCCGAAAGGAAAATGTAACCGATGCACTGACTTCGGAATAATCAATTCCGCTCTCCGCTGTTTCATTCTGGGTAGTCAGGCTTACGTCCACCGTCTGGTTGAGGGCTCCCTCGCGGTTGATTTCAACAGTAAGGAATCCGTCCCCGGACGTATAACTGTCTGCGCTCAGGGAGACCACTGCCTGCTCCTGCTCCTCATTGTCCTGAATGTTCAGTTTGAAGCTTCCGTGTTCCGCATTGATGGTTCCGTCTATCGCTGCAAGAGAAAACTGGGCTATCCGGCTGCCATCCCCGTCAGAATTATCGACAGGCTGGATTTTCAGATATTTCGATTTCTCTCCTGCCGCGAATTCAATCGTCGTCTCCGCATTCGTAAAGGCATTCATCATTTCGCTGAGGCCGTCCGCTGACTGTTTGATGGCATTCGAAAGAGATGAGGCTGATGCTGTTTCGCCGTCAGAGGAAACACGGTCGGAAACAATGCCTGTATACGCCTCTTTGGCTTCGATGGGCGTCATGTTGTCCGTTATCTCAAGACTGCTCTCCGACGGGCTCCCGGCTGCTGAAGTTCCCGAAGCAGCCGTCGCCGCATCTGATTCTTCTGTTCCGGCTGCTGCAGATTCAGAATCCGATATTCCTGATTTCGCCGCATCAGATTCCGCTGTAACTGATTGCGCCGCATCTGTTTCTGCCGCATCAGATTCCGTATCCGTTCCATCACCGGCTGACGGATCCTTTACCGACTGTACTGCCTCATCACTGCTGTTATATTCCTGCATGGAATCGGAACTTTCCTGCATCTTCTCAAAAACAGACTGTCCGCCGCTGATTTCGGCAGACTTGCCGTTTCCTTCCTGATAAAGGCTCAGTTTATAGTCCTTCCCGATTTTGGAAGTGATATCGATGAAGCGTACCTTGACCGATGCGGCACTTTCAGCCTTGCCTCCGCGCTCGATTTTCAGGAGGGATGCTGTTTCTGCATTTTCCTGGATCGTTGCTTCCTTGGTCGCAAAATAGAACTCATTCTCCTGCATGGCGGAATCGTCAATCGTGTCTTCCGTCAGGGGCTGCGGTGCTGTTTCCGGAACATCCGCAAAAGCGCTTGCCGGGACCATTGTCAGTGCCATAGCCGAAACCAGTACTGCGCTCAGAAAACGCTTCGTCATCTTCTTCATGGAATTCCTCCCGGGGCATCATCAGGCTCGTAATGCGTTTATTCCGTTTGCCTCCGGACTGTAACCGCACCCTCAGATTATGCCCATTTATACCACATAGCATAGAGGAGCACCCACGACAAATCTGTAACAAAATGCAGCCGCCTCAAAAAAAATGAAGGCCAAAAAGAAAGCCAAAAAGAAGGCTGATCAGCAGCTTCTCACTGATGAACAGCCTTCTTTTCATTGTCTGACAGAAAGTATTCTTTTACTGCATCGAACTGAGCAGTGATTTTTCCAGCGCAGCCGTCATGGCTGCCTCTCCTCCCATCATCCATACATAATCCGTTCTGCCGATTACGATCTTTTCCTGATCCGTCAGGGATGTCGACAGGCCGTCTGCAAGGAGAACAGCTCCGCCGTTCATGCCGGCGATGGAAGCCCCAACCAGGGCATCCGGGAAGTTCTGTCCTGAAGCCAGTACCACGACCGGAATGCTGACGCCGTAGAATCGATCGATCAGCGCCTTGCTGGTTGCATAGCGGTCTTCACCCGCATATCTTTCTGTGGAAATTTCTTTCAGCTGGTCTTCCACGGTTTCCGATACGGCTGCCGTTCCGCCGATGATCCCTGCCTGCCTGAACGTGAGGGCGATAGCCTTTGTTTCATCGGTCAGTTTTCCGTCGGGTCCCGTCAGCAGGATCGGAATCTTATGGATATAGGCATAAGCCGATGCCGACAGGGCATCCGGGAAGTTATTTCCCGAGGCGATGAAACAGGTATCCGAAGTGCTGTCTTTCATGACTTTTTCCGCAATCCGGTCTGCCGTCTGCATCCTGTCGTCTCCCCAAAGCCGTTCAATATTTCCTTCCGCGATTCCGGAAGCGATCAGGTCTTTCTTCACCTCATCGGAAACGGCTGCAGTTCCGCCGACAATCGTGATCTTCTCAGTGCCGAGTTTCTTGAGCAGCATATAGGTCTGCGAGGAAAGTTCCTGCTGCTCCGTAAAAATAACCGGGCATTTCATGACGCCGGCAAGCGAGGAAGCTGCCAGCGCATCCGGCCAGTTCTCACCGGATGCCAGAACGACCGACTTGCTCCCCAGCGGGAAGGCCTCCATGACTGCTTTCTGCATTGTTTCATAGCGGCTGGCACCCCAAAGCCTGGATTCCGTGTCCGCTTTTACCCTTACCATATAACTCTTTTCAAGTCCGTACGGATCCACGCTCAGGGTAAGATACGTCATTCCTGTGTCATTTGCCTTCAGAATCCCGTCCGAGACAGAAGCTACGGCTGGATCATCCCGTGCTGTAAAGAATCGTTCCTCCCTGGAAATAATCCGACGGGGAATACTCGCCGGAAAGCGTCATTGTCTGCCCTTCTTCCAGGGTAATGATCTCGGAGTCCGCATTCTTCAGCGACACAGAGGTCGGATAGTAAAGTCCGATTGTAAAGGCATCGTCATCGCTCATTTCGTTTCCGGCAGGATCGGACACCCACATCACCGCATTCAGATATCCGTTTGTAAAATCATCACCCGGAATATCCAGCATGATATCGATGCTCTGGCTTTCTCCCGCTTTCAGTGGACGCAGAGTGACTGTTTCGTAAGGATCCTGACTTTCCGGATCTGTTGAATAAATCAGGTTCTTTTCAATCATCAGCCTGCAGGCTTTGCTTTCGTAATCCGCTTCATCAAAAACATAGTCTTCGCTTCCGGTATTCGTGACCGTGCAGGTCAGATGGAAACCGTCATTTTCCTGAACCACATCCCGGCCGCTGATAGTAAACTGCGGGGTAATCTTCAGAGGATCCGCAGTCATCGTACTGACTTCGCCGTATCCGTTTTCCGTGACTTCGCAGATGACGCCCAGTCCTTCCGACAGCTGCGGGACTGTCCAGTTCAGCTGCACATCCTCAGTGGCTGAAGGGATCACCGTATCACCCGATGATGCGGAAGCAATCAGGGATCCTTTTGAGCCGTTCCGGCTTTCATAAAGTCTCACGCTGCAGCCGCCTGCATTGTTCAGTCCCGTGTTCTTGACCGTACAGGTGACCGTCACGGTATCGCCCGGTTTCGGGGTATCATCGCTGTAGGCGATTCCGGTCACTTCCATGGACCCCGTCTTTTTGAAATCTGTAGCTACCAGGCTTACATTCGAGGCAACATTGTCATTTTCTCCCATCTCCGCAGAAGTGTCCGTATCCATGTCGTACTGCGCATTGACGACCAGAAGCTCTCCATTTTCCTTTACCAGACAGGATGCCTCATCATTGAACTTTCCGTTATGCGTAATCTGAACGCCTTCAGACCAGCCTGTACCGGTCCCATTTCCGGACACGTTTTCCATATAGGCGCTGGCATAGATTTCATGTGATCTTGACGCATCTGTATCTGTGGGATCCTGCTCCCATGTCACATACAGATTCCCATCCCCGTCGACATATGGCGTAAATCCGGCAATCGTCGGACTATGGTCATCGTCTGTCTTCGCAAAAAAGACTCTGGAAACGGTCTGGTCATAATCCGAACGGATGGTTCCGTCATCGTTGATTCCGTATTTTACAAGATCCGTTACGCTGATATAGTCAATCTCCTTTTTATCCTTCAGCCAGAAAAGCAGCGTTTCGTCACCGTTCCGGACAAGCTGCGGCCTGCACTGAGAGACAGAATCATTGGTAACCCTGACCGGCAGATAAGTCTTATGCTCCGCAAAATTGTAAATCTGGATAAAGAGTTCCCTGTCTTCCGAAGTTGCGGAGTTATTATCCTGATCGACGGTATAGGCATAAACGCCTATCCCGTTGTAGCTGACTGCCGCGAAATCCCCGATTGCCGGATCATTCATTCCGAAATCGGAAATCGGAGTAGAGACAAATCTCTGTCCCCTCCACTGGGAAATAAACTCATCCTTTCTGCTGCTTCCGATTTCATTATCGTAATAGTAGTCCGTATCCCATTTTCCGCGTTCATGGTCATAAAGCATATACGTCAGAACACTCTCGTTCTGCGTCGGCAGAATCGTATTCAGAAGGGTCTGGGTGGTATCCGATCCTGTCTGTGCAGAGGATTTCAGATAATAAACAATCCTGTCCTGCGTTTTCTCATCATAAAGTCCGACCGGTGCGGAATCCATGAAGGAGTCATCTGTAAGACGCGTCACTTCCCCGAGACTTCCGTCGGACTTATTCATCAGTACCGTATAGATGTCATGATTCTGC
The DNA here is from genome assembly GCA_022647575.1 of Lachnospiraceae bacterium. Classification (GTDB taxonomy): domain Bacteria; phylum Bacillota; class Clostridia; order Lachnospirales; family Lachnospiraceae; genus Chordicoccus. The sequence goes on from JALCKY010000005.1 coordinate 67,976, forward strand.
AGGGAAGCGATCTTCTCTGATGTCGTTCCGGAGGAATCATCCGGGTCTTCCGTTCCGCTTCCTGCCCAGGATATCATGATGGAATCTCCTGCATCGCACAGGTTCGGTTCATAATCGTTTGTGCCGTCATTCTGGATAACGGCAGGCGCTGTCCATTGTGAACCGCTTAAGATACTGTATTTCAGGGTCGTATGGCTGCTGTCTGAACCTTTATCCAGGAAGACCAGCAGCGTGCGGCCGCCGCCGAGACTGATGAGCTTCGGATCCGGATGGTCGTAACCGTTCTGATTCAGGATTGTCGTGGCATTCTCCGTGATGGAGGAATTCAGCCGGCCGTCATTCGAATCCGCATTCACGGATCCTCCCAGCCACTGGGAATCTCCCTCCGTCTGCAGGCGCGTCACCGGTTCTGAAGCATCAGCTTCCACGCTGCCGTTCAGCGAATCATATTCCGGCTTATACTGTTCATAGTATCCGAATTTATAATCATGGGTTTTGAAGTGAAACGGAATGCTCAGTAAATAGGTATCGATTGACACTTTGATGCCGTATCGGATATTCCATCCGGTAAGCGGCAGATCCATCCTGTATCCCTGTGCCAGGAATTTTGCGACAACATCAAATCCTCCCCTGACATCTGCGATTCCGTAGAATCCAGCTCCCACATAACCGAATACTTCGGCGATGACTTCAATACTCGGATGGAACGTGAAATCATCATTCAGCACTGAATTTGATTTCTGGAAATCTTCGAGCGTGATTTCCCTCTTGGCCGTATAGCCTCCGCCGATGTAAAGCGTCGCGGTAATCGATCCCTGCAGACCGAAGAAAATCGGTACGAAATACCATACATATAGATTTCCGGTTGCTGATCCGGTCACGCCTCCGAAGATTCCCATTCCTGAAAACACGAGTTTTGCCGTTGTCGTGGATTTCCCGGTATCTTTAACGAAGCATCTTCCGAAATCCACATAGACTCCAAAGCGGACTGTCAGTCCGTAATCGCCGAACGGAATCTTGATGCGGTTATTCTGCATCAGAGATATTGGCGAGGTAAAAACCTGAATAAAGGTATTCTGAGCCTCATCCGATTCCATCGGTTTTCCGTTGTATTTCTTTTTTTCTTCTGTTCCCAGTTTCGGGACATATCCTGCCGTGATGCGCTTTCCGCCGTTCTCGATATTCATGATTCCGATCTGGAAGCCTTTAAAGGCAAATGCCGAATTCAGCGACCCGATGACCGGCAGCGATGAGAAGAGATCATTGACAAATTCCACATGCTGGGACAGCGGCTGATTTTCCTCTGTTGCCGTAAATCCGAGTCCGTTGAAAACCGGAGCGCAGACAATCTCCTGATCACCGCTGTCGACCGTGACGACCGTACAGATGAGATCCGTATCTTTATAATCCCCGCTCCCTGCCTGCGGCTGGAAATCGCATCTCCAGTAGGATAAGCCGTTATGGCTTTCCTCATTGTTCCCCGTTCCGATTTTTGCGCGAAGAGTTTCACTGTCCGTATTATAGGAATAAAAGTCAACGGATTTTACTGACTGGATGTTCAGTCCGCTGGTAAAAATCTCTGCTTCAAGGAGATATTTTTTCCCGCTGTTTACATTGATCAGTCTGTTGTAATACTGTTCATCCGCAGAAGAGGCGTCCATCCTCACAGCTTTGAAGGAAGTGACATGGCTGATGTCCTTCTGCTGAACCGGAAACGTGATATCCCCGACCTCATTCCGGTAATGAAGTTTTTCAGTATTCAGCGGGCTTGGCGTAATCTCATTGACGGAACGGACAGGAAAATCCGAATAGGCCGTATATCCCAGTGCGGAATAACGGCAGCGCACATAGTCATCGCTGACCGAGTCAAATACATCCGTCTCATAATTTCCCTGTGAGTCCGTGACGCCTTTCGCCGTGCCTGCCTCAACAGAAGCGTTTGGAAGCCATGAAACCGTGGCACATAATCCTTCCCCATCGAGCGTCGCATTGGGGTTGCACACTTTTCCGGCTATTGAAAAGCTGCCGGATCTGTTCTGACTGGTGAGATAGAGTCTCTGCTCTGTTTTTCCGGCGTCCGGCTTGAAGAAAAATCTGCTCTGTGCATACTGCTTATCATCTTTTCCGACACTCCAGACAGGTACCTGTCCGTCTTTTGCAGAAGCCTCCAGAACCCAGACCGAATCAGAAGAAATTTCCGAAGGAGTCACGGTGTATGACCAGTATTCAATTCCGGTTGCAGGTTCCGTATAACTCTGTGCACCCGCTTGAAAAATACCCTGCGTGACATCGAACGATTTCATATCGTTCTTTCTCACCAGTACCCGGACCGTCTGATCTTTCACGTCAATGGACGGACGCAGGACTGTACGGCTGTTTGCTGCGGTGATGCTGAATCTTTCCGAGCTGTCCAGAGGTATCCGTTCTTCCTGAACAATCACTGTCGGGTCATTGAATACCCTGACAGCTGAATTCAGCGTATACTGACTGCTGTATCTGTTTCTGAGAGTCGCACTGAATGAATAGGTATCTCCCATATGACAGCTGATTTCCGTCATTTCGGAACGTCCTTCAAACTTCCACAGTTCTCCCGTTTCAGAATCCGGGAACTGAAGATCGAATCCGCTTCCGTCGGTATCAGGCGACAGCGGATGAAGAATATTCCGGCTGTCCAGGACTCCGATCAGGTATTCATCTGCCTTCGTCCCCGGCAGGATCCGGAATCTCTGTGAATTCGAGTCGCTCTCTGTATTGAACAGTATTTCATTGCTTTCGGAGATATCCAGAAACATCCCGTTTTCCGAGGAAATGGTACAGACTCCGTCATCTCCGCTTTTAATGTTCATGACCGCTGATGAATCATCGGAGATGTCGGACAGGACTGCCGGGGACGGTCCTTCCTCTTTCTGATGGAACAGGCAGAAGCCGCTTGAGGCATTCTTGATTTTATAGCTTCCGCTTTTGATGGCAGGAATCAGCGTCCACTGAAACCCTTCCGCCCCGTAGGTGACTCCCTCGATATATTTTCCGTCACGTTTCCCGAGAATATACATCCCCATCGTTCCGTCTGAAGTCATGATGGATGTATAGCCATTGTAGGAATTCAGATAGAACAGGCTGCGGCTGCTTGCATCAGAACTTCCTCTGTAAGGGAATTCCAGTTTCTTTCCGTCTTTTTTACTGGTTATCGTCCATCCTGCGTGATCGTCCGTCTGTTTCAGAGTCCAGATCTGATCCGCTGTTCCCGTCACAGACTGGCCAGTTGTCTTTCCCGTTTCAGCATCGCGGGAAAGATACAGGCCTGATGTTTGATTGTACAGGAAATAATCACCTTCAGCAGTCTTGTCTGATGCGGCTGCATAGTTTAAGGCCGTCAGGTCAGCGCGGACGTCCGTATTATCTGCTACGATAAAAGCATTCCTGTAGCCCATGACTGCTTTCACGGTAAATTTTCCTGCCGACATCGACGAAATATAATCCTTGTACGTCGTCAGGAACTCGTTCGTAAGGACAAAACTTACCGATGTCGTGCCTTCCGGCATTTCATCGGTAATACGTGCCGTACGGCTGCCGTTTACCAGTTCCAGATACCGGATATAGGAATAGGCACCGGGGTTCTTCATATTTACCGTAATCTTGTCTCCTGCCCGCCGGATTGCCGTCCCTGTCCCTCCGTTATCCGAACGGTCAAGATAAGTCTGGTTAGCCTCCAGGATTTCCGGCGAAGTAAAAGAAGAGCTTTCATTGCTCACAAGGGAACCGTCCGTCTGACGGAACTCCAGGGGATCCGCCTTCTGCAGGTCGACCCGGAATCTTTTCTTGATTGGAACGATACTTTGGATAGCCAGTTTCTGCCACATAGCTCCGTCATCACAGTCGGCCCGAACCTGGATTTCCTTAACCGGATCGCTGGTAGTGATATTCTCACTTTTCATTTCCCAGTACTTGGTTCTTCCATAATAAAATTTCTGCTGTCCGTCGAAAGTGACATAAACATATCCGAACGGCCTGAACGGGTTCGTCGTTCCCAACCCCCATGTAAACTGAAAACCTTCATAATCATAACGGACTTCACTGAAAGTATACTTCATATAAGCGGAATAGATTCCGTAGATCCAGGGAGAGTTGATATTCATCACCCATTCTCCCTGAGCCGCATCAAAAGCCGAGTTGGACCCTCCGTCTCCCCACCCGGATGCCTGTGAAAGATCCAGCGCATTGTCTCCCACGGTCATGGTGTCACTTGCCCCGAGACGTTCTTCGTCCGTACTGCCGTCCGAAGCGGAGGCATTCAGTCTGGCTTCATTTTCCGAAGAGGCATCCGATGTCTGATCATCAGCCGAAGCAGCTGCCCCGGTAAATGAGGCCGGATCAATCGTACACAGCGCTTTCTGATAGCTGCCGATCGTACAGCCCACAGGATTCGAAAGAATAATGTCAAATGTTTTGACCGTATCCAGATTCTGGCTGCTGACCGGAATATTGATGGTGCGTTTTTTCAAGCCGAAGGGAAAGGTAACCGAAGTCGACACTTCTGAATAATCCGTACCGCTGACTGCCGTTTCATCCTGAGTTGACAGGCTGACATCCACCGTCTGGTTCAGGGCTCCTTCGCGGTTCACTTCAACTGTCAGGAAACCATCTCCCGATGAATAGCTTTCCGCACTGAAAGAAACCGTTGCCGGCTGCTGCGCCTCATTATCCTTAACTGTCAATTTGAAACTGTTGTGTTCGTCGCTGACCGTTCCGTTTTCTGCCGAAAGAATGAACTGAGAAATCCGGTCGCCGTCTCCGTCCGCATTATCAATCGTCTTGATTTTTAAATATTTGAATTTTTCTCCGGCCGCAAAGTCCAGCGTCGTCTCTGCATTTCCCAGGGCATTTACCAGATCTTCCGTGCTGTACGGAGATGCCGCGAGGACATCCGACATGGCATCGAGCTGTGCCTGGGTCTCACCGTCGGCAGAAACACGGTCCGAAGCAATGCCTGTGTAAGCTTCCTTGGCCTGAATGGGCGTCATGTTTTCCGTCAGATCAAGAGAATTCTCTTTAACTGCTGAAGTATTGTCTGCCGTCGTCGTTCCTGCGGAAGCCGAATCTGTCTGGTCTGCCTGCGCTGTTTCTCCTGAAGCCGAAGCTGTCTGATCTGTCTGCGCTGCATCTGTCACAGCCGAAGCTGTCTGATCTTTAACAGACTGAAGGGCTTCGTCACTTTCGTTATATTCCTGCAGGCTGGATTCATTTTCCTGAATTTTCTCAAAAAGAGACTGCCCGCCGTTGATTTCGGCAGGCTTATCTTTTTCATCTGCCTGATAAATGCTCAGCTGATAGTCTTTCCCGTACTTTGCCGTGATATCGATCAGCTGGAGCCTGACCGATGCCGCATCCGCTGCCGAACCGCCGCGCACGATTTTAAGAAGCGAAGCTGCTTCTGCATTCTCAGGGAGTTCGGATTCCGCAGTTGCGAAATAAAATGAATTCTCCGGAATTGCAGAATCATCGATCTGATCTTCGGTCAAAAGCTGGGGCGGTGTCTCCGGCACGTCTGCAAAAACCGTCGCCGGAACCATTGTCAGAACCATTGCCGCAACAAGAAATATGCTCAGGAACCGCTTCGTCTTCTTCATGATATCCCTCCCGGATCATTTTCAGGCTGTAAATGAATCTGTCATTCGATTGCTAGACCTTTTTCCTGATATCGTCATCATAGGGATAAAGCTTTACCTTGGGTACATCTGCAAGAGGATCCGTGCCTCCTGATACCTGTTCCAGCCTTTTCATGCCGATTTCTTCGGCTGACAGTTTTTCTCTCCCGGAATCTTCCGTGCCGTTTTCTTCCGTGTCCTTTGAATCCAGTTCTTTCTCTTCCATCGTCTTCTCCTTTATTCCGGCCCGCACACTGCCGGATCTGTCACTGAACTGCATAATGCAGCTATTTTCACTGTTTATTATTAACAGCAAACCTACAACAAACCCGCAACAAAGAAGCAGGAAAGACAGGAAGAAGTGCGCTTTTACGGACAAAAAAAATACAGGAACCGCTTTTTATGCGACTCCTGTGTTTTTTTGATGGAGATAATGGGATTCGAACCCACGGCCTCTCGGATGCGAACCGAACGCTCTCCCACTGAGCTATATCCCCGTCCGTGCCACCGGCACAACGTATATCATACCCTATCGGGCGGCAGGATTCAAGAGAGAATTTTCACCGCCCGGCAGGGCAGAACTATAGCCTGATGACGATACAGATTTCTTATGCCGTGCTTTTACATCGCCAGTTCTTTGGTCTCACGGCTGTAACGATAGACATGGTTTGATAAGACTTCATAGGGAGCTACTTCGCATTCGTTGATCTCTGTTACCATTTCTTCAAGTTCTTCTTTGGAGAATCTCCCGGAATCGGGAAGAATGATGACCTCATGGATGCTGCTTGGGAGGACAAAAAGAGAGGATTGAAAGTGATCGGAAATATCTGAAAAAACATTCTGATACGTAAGACAGGCGGCTCCGAAGGTCCTGTCCTTATTCGTCAGGACGTACATCGGCAGATCTTCATTTTCAGCCGGACCGTATTCATTTCCATTGCCATCATCCCGGCATTCCGCCAGTTCAGAAATCAGCGAACGGAGCGGCAGGATAGAGGGCGGTTCCAGTTCCGGTGTGTTTTTCCGGGCCAGTTCCCACAGATCATGCAGGGAAATGTTCCATTCCTTCAGATCGCTGCTGCGGATCAGAATCGTGGAATCGGTCGGCTCGTCAATGTCCGGATGATAATAAAACACCATTGCCAGATCCAGGGTCCGGAGATGCGGCACCTCTTTGAGCATCAGGGCATTTCTGTCATAATTGATGTAACGGTATAGGATTCTTCCCTTCAGCTTTTCAAAATCCGTAAAGGTCTCTTCCGGGACTTTGCGTTTTACGGAAATGGAACGGTTCTCTTCCATGACCTTCCGTGCCAGCTCTCCGATTCCGATTCCGCTTTTATAGAGCTCGTAATATCTCTCCAGACTGATGATCGGGGCGAGATTGCAGCCTTGCCCAACCAGAATGATTCCTTCCCGGATCACGCCGTTGTTCTTCGTGATTTCCTGCAGCCGGACATCATACTCATCGCCTGCCGTGATCTTCACTTCTTCCAGAATGGCATTCATAAACTCCTTATAATCCATAGCCTTCCTCCTTCTCTGTTCTCATTTTTCTTATTCTCATTCACAGACACTCCTTTCGGTTTTTTATACAGCTCTTTAGTTTACATAACATCTATATCAAGCGGACGCCGGAACGCCGCGGATTTTTCCGTGCTGACGGAATGGTGTTCAGTTTTTTTTGAAACATGAAAAAAACCGGGACGAATGCCCCAAGGCAGAATGAATACCGGAATAAGAGAATAAAGGGAATGAAGGAAACGAAGAAAAATCAAAGAAGGAAAAAAAAGAAAACGGCAGCCGCTGACCGGCTGCCGTGAGAATGCCTGATCGCCTAAAAAGGAATTATACGCGGGAGAGATACTCTCCTGTCCTTGTATCGATCTTGACGACATCGTCGACGTTGACGAAAAGAGGAACCTGTACCTGAGCGCCTGTTTCAAGCGTTGCCGGCTTATTGGCACCCTGTGCGGTATTTCCCGCAAAACCGGGTTCTGTATCCGTGACTTTCAGCTCAACGAAAAGCGGCGGCTCGACAGAGAAGACTTCTCCGTTGTAGGAGCAGATCTTGACTGTTTCATTTTCCTTGACGAACTTCATGGCTTCCCCGATGGCGCTCTTGTTGACCATGATCTGTTCATAGGATTCCGGATCCATGAAATAATAAAGGTCTCCGTCACTGTAAAGATACTGATGATCCTTGCGGTCAATCCTGGCTGCCGGGAATTTCTCGGTCGGACGGAATGTCTTCTCAACAACGCCTCCGTTGATGATGTTCTTCATCTTCGTACGGACGAAGGCTGCGCCCTTTCCTGGCTTTACATGCTGGAACTCCAGAATCTGCATAACCTGTCCGTCAATCTCCAGCGTCAATCCGTTTTTAAAATCACCTGCTGATATCATGAAAAAATTCCTCCTTCAAAGCCGTTCGGCCAATTCAGTCGTTAAAAATTACACTTTATTTTAATATACTTCCCGGCGGTTTTCAACCATTATTAATATTTCCGCGCAGATCCTGTCAATCGGCCTGCCATCCGTTGAAACCGTGATATCCGCCGCTTCCTCATAAGCTTTCTTTCTGGATTCCATCAGCTCCCTGATGCGTCTGCCGCTGTCTTCGCCTTTGAGGAGCGGCCTGCTGTCCTTCTCCGACTTGAGTCTTTCCGCAACCGTTTCCGGCCTCACCTGCAGAAGGACAACGGTTCCCATGCTCTTCATGAGAGGAATATTCTCAGGCCTCGTCACGATTCCTCCGCCGCAGGATACGATCCCAGCCGGTTTTCCCTTCAGCGCCTTCAGCGATTCCGTCTCAAGACTGCGGAATCCTTCTTCCCCCTGAAGGGAAAAGACGTCGCTTACGGACATTCCGGCGGTTTTTTCAATGATCTCGTCCATTTCGTAGACCGGCCTGTGCGTTTTCTCACCGAGCGCTTTTGCCGCCGTCGATTTTCCCGCTCCCATGAAGCCGATCAGGAAAATGTGACCGGTTGAGATTCTTTCCTCGTGCATTCCCTTCAGGATCACGCTCATCGTCTCCGCATTGAGCTGGCCCGGGGCACTGATATTTCCCGTACTCGCAAAGGTCATTGACGACCCGAAGACTTCTCCGCTGATTCTGCTGATCTGTCCCATTTCCCCCATGGAAATCGTGATGACCGGAATCGACATTGCCAGCGAAGCCTCATAGGACGCCGTCAGCAGGTGAAGCACATCCGTTTCTTCCTGCGGGGTAACCGCGATTTTTGCGATATCGGCCCCCTCCTGTTCCATTTCCTTCAGAAGAGAAACCATTTCTTCCTTCGACGGCGTTTCCCTGAAATCATGAAAGGACAAAATCACGGGAATCCCGGCAGCCTTTGCTTCCGACAGCAGCGGCTGCGGATGACGGTTTCTTTCCAGGTCAATCAGGTCGATGCATCCGCTGTTCAGAGCCGCCCGGCAGATTGCTGTGTATTCTTCATCCGTAAATGTCCGGGCACCTCCTTCCTCCGCCGAACGGAGGGTAAAAAGAATCGGGAGGCTGCTGCCGGTCTGTTCCCGGATTTTCTTCAGCAGAGGCACCAGCTGATCCGTATCCCCGGCATTCTCCCAGGCATCTGCCCGGAATTCCGCAGCGTCAACGGGATGATGCTTCATTTCCCCGGCATCCTTCAGAATTTCTTCTTCGGTTTTCTGCATGATCGGTGAAATGATCTTCGGGATTCCTTCGCCGATTTTCAGATTTCTGACTGTGAGCGTTTTCATAAGCTGCCTTTCTGTGTTAGAATGATTGTACCACAACTCGGAGCGTACAGAAATGACTGAAAAAAATGCCAATGAAATCATGAAATACTGCCTCATCGGACATCCTGTCAGGCACAGCCTGTCTCCGCGCATTCACAACGAGGCTTTCGCTGCCCTGAAAATTCCCGCCGTCTACGGCACCGTCGACACATCGGAAAAAGGTCTGGAGGAAACCGTAAAAGAACTCACTTCCTCCGGCTATCTGGGCTGGAACGTTACCATGCCGGATAAGACTGCCATGTGTTCCTTATGCGATGAGCTCTCCGCGGAATCGGAAATCGGCCTTTCCGTCAACACCGTGAAAAATGAAAACGGACGCCTCTTCGGCACGACAACCGACGGAATCGGTTTTCTCCATGCCGCTGAAGGGCTGAACGTCCGCGTCGCCGGAAATAAGATTGTCCTCCTCGGGGGAGGCGGCGCGGCTTCTGCCATCCTCATCTCCTCCGCCCTCGCCGGTGCTTCCGAAATATCCGTCTTCGTGCGCAGCGCCTCTTCACAGGAACGCATCGAAACAATTGCCGAGAGACTTTCCGGCAAATGCACCGGTTCCGTTACGCTCCACAGCATCTCTGACACCGAAGATCTTCGGAAGGAGATTTCCGGCTGCGCACTTCTTGCCAACGCCACCGGAGTCGGTATGGGACGCATGGAAGGAATGTCGCTGGTTCCGGATGAGAGCTTTCTTCCCTCTTCCGCAGCCGTCTTCGATGCAGTTTATTTCCCGCGGGAAACCCTTCTTCTTAAGACTGCAAAAAAGGCCGGATGCCAAACGGCAAACGGCCTTCCGATGCTATTAGGTCAGGCTGCCGCATCCTTCCGGATCTGGACGGGCAGGGAGATGCCTCTTACTTCCTTGGATTTTTCCTGACGGCACTGCTGCCGTTTTTACCGGCCGCGCTGTTCTTCGGAGCGGCCGTTTTCTGTGCTGATTTTCCGTTGCTGACCGGTTTCCCCGCAGCCGGCTTCTTTGCCGGGGCTTTCTTTTCGGGAGCCTGTTTTACCGGAGCCTGTTTTGCCGAGGCCTGTTTTGCCGGAGCTTTCTTTACAGGAGCTGCCTTGGCCGGGATGGCTTTTCCAGTCTTCTTTACAGAAGCTGCTTTTTCCTGCACGTTTTTCACCGGGACTGACTTTTTGACCGGCATCGCTTTCGTGACGGCGGCCGCTTTCTGAACCGGCTGTGTTTTCTTGGCAGGGGCTTCTTTCCTGACAGGTGCCGCTGTCCTGGTCGGATTCTTCGGTGATGCCTTATGGGCATCCGCCGCTTTCTTCTGCTGGGCCTTCGCTGCTGCGGCAGCCTTCTTTTCTTTTTCTTTCAGAGCCGCCGCTTTCTTCTTTTCGGCTGCGGCAGCTTTCTTTTCTTTTTCTTTCTCGGCCGCCGCCCTCTTTTTCTCGGCTGCTGCGGCTTTCTTTTCTCTTTCCTTTTCAGCTGCCGCTCTCTTCTTTTCCGCTGCGGCGGCTTTCTTCTCTTTTTCCTTCAGGGCTGCTGCTTTCTTTTTTTCAGAGGCAGCTCTTTTCTTAGCCGCCTCCTTGGCTTTTTTTTCTTCAAGTACGGCTTTCTCTTTTGCCTTCTTTTCGGCAACAGCTGCTTTTTCCGCAGCCTTCTGTTCCGCAGCTGCAGCTTTTTCCGCTGCTTTCTGTTCCGCGGCCGCAGCCTTCTCGGCAGCTTTCTTTTCTGCCATTGCTTCTTTTTCTTCTTCTTTGGTCAGCTTGACCGGCCTTCCGAATTCATCCATTTTCGGAAGCGGCACAACCAGGTCCGTTTCCCTTTCGGCAATCTCGCGGATCGTATTCGTGATTTCCGCTACCGACTTCCCGTTCGTATCGATCAGGTGATCGGCGACCTTCTTATAGGCAGGCGCGCGCTCCTTCAGCATTTCCCCGATTTTTTCATTCAGGTCGCCCTCTTTGAGCCATTCATGCTTTTTGCTCTTTTCAATCCGTTCGATGATCACATCCTGATTGGCCTGCAGGCAGTAGACGCGTCCGAGGCATTTCAGGTACGGAGCATTCTGCGGCATCAGCGCCAGTCCGCTGCCGATAATGATGATGGAACGTTCCGTTTCTTTCAGAAGCCCGACCAGGATAAAGGTCTCCATTGCACGGTAATACGCCTCGCCGAAACGATCATAAATATCGCCCGACGACATCTTGAGCTTGTCCGTGACCATCTTGTCGACGTCAAGCAGGGGAAGCCCCATATCCTTTGCAAGCTTCTTGCCTACGGTGCCCTTCCCGGTTCCCATGAATCCTTCGATAATAATATGGTTCATTTTTCAGTTCCCCTTCCATGCTTCTTATAATAAAAGTGCAGAACGATTTTTTCAAGAGCGCGTTTCAGGACAATCTGGAATTCTTCCCGGTCGGTAAACGGCTTCGTCAGGATCATATGCATTCCGGCTCTTCTGGCACCCCAGACATCCGTAAAAATCTGATCCCCGATGCAGACCGTCTCTCTTTTTCCGGTGCCCATCAGCTCAAGCGCCTTCCGGTATCCCTTCAGCGACGGCTTGAGAACTTTTGCCACGTAATGCACATTGACATGCCGGTTGAAATCTTCCACTCTCTTCTCATCATTGTTCGAAGTCAGGCAGATCAGAAACCCCATCCGCCCCAGCCGGTTCAGCAGTTCATCCGATCTTTCATCGGCAGGCGCATCCGGCAGCACCAGCGTATTGTCGATATCGTAAATGATTCCGCGGTATCCTTCCTTCCAGAGTTTCTCATAATCAATCGTGTAAGCGCTTTCCGCCGTTTCATCCGGATAGAAGATCTCAAACATTCTGCGTTCCTCCGATCGGAAGGAATTTCAGCTTCGTTTCCGAAATCACGATGGCTAGGAAAATCATGACGCAGCCGATGACCATGCGTCCCGTAAAAATATCCCCGAGACAGAGGACGGAAAAAAAGGTCCCGAAGACGGCTTCCGTCGAAAGAAGAAGCGATGCCGTGGTCGCCGGCAGGTATTTCTGGCAGATGTTCTGCAGAAGATAGCATACCATCGTGCTCAGAAGTCCGAGGTACAGCATCCCCCAGGCCACATTGGGCTGCTTGAGTCCTTCCAGGGGAAATCCTCCTTCCGTAAGCGGCGCAACCACCCAGGAAAGCACAGCTGCCACCGTCAGCTGAAGGACTGCCAGCGATACCGGATCATGCCCTTCCGTATATTTCTTGACCAGCATCAGATGGACGGCAAAGCCCAGGGCACAGATCAGCGTCAGGACATCTCCGATGTTCATGGAGTCGAAGCCCTGCGTGAGTGAAAGCAGCGCCACGCCCGCGATGCAGAGAAATGAGGCAATGAAACTGTAGATATCCGGTTTCTTCTTCGTCACCGCCCATAAAAGGAACGGCACCATCACGACATACGTCGCGGTCAGAAAGGCATTCTTGCTTGCCGTCGTAAACTTGCATCCCCACGTCTGCACGTAATAGCTGAGGAAAAGAAGCACTCCCAGAATCAATCCTTCCAGCAGGACTTTTTTCGTCACGTACTTTTTCAGACGTTTTGCAAACAGGATCAGAAGCGGAACACTTGCAATCGTAAAACGGAATGCCAGAATATAGGTTACCGGAAGGTAGTCCAGCGAATCCTTGACGATGACGAATGCAAATCCCCATATCGTCGTCATCAGGATGATTCCGGCGGCAGAACGGATCTCTGCCTTTTTACTGCTTTCCATCGGTCTTATCTTTCCCTTCGCCTTCCCTGGCTTCGTCCTGCCCCTCTCTGTCGGAGCTGACGGCATCCTCACTGCTGCCGTCATCATCGAAGTCATCATCGTCTTCTTCATCTTCATCATCCCGGGAATCCTGAGCGTCTTCCGTGCCGGCAGCTCCCGCTTCAGGCAGACCGTGCAGCAGCTTTCCCTGCCTGCTGACTCTCAGTTCCTTGGTTTTCAGCCTGTGGGAAATCCCCTTCTTGATCAGCTTGTAAATGAACGAAGTAAGCGGAATAAAGAACAGCATGCCTCCGAAGCCGAAAAGCGCGCCGCCGACCGTAATGGCAAACAATACGAAAACGGCCGGCATGCCGATTGATTTCCCGATGATGTGCGGATACATATAGTTGTCATCAAAGATACGGATTGCCACGAAAATGATTACGAATGCGAGCAGCATTGCCGGCTTCGCCGTCAGGACGATGATGCCGCCCGCGACTCCGGCGATGATGGCACCGAAAATCGGGATGAAGCAGCAGATGGAGCAGATGATCGCGATGACGAACGCGTACGGCATCTGCATGACCCACAGGACCATTCCCACCAGGACGCCGAGGATCAGGGCTTCAAAGCACTGTCCGGTAATGAATTTATGGAACGTATCGTTGGCAATGGCGCAGCCGCTGAGGAATCTCTTCACGCCTTTTTCCGGGAAGATGCCGTAAAGGAATTTCAGGAAGCGTTCCTTATGCTTTTCCTTCCCTGCGCAGAGATAGCAGGCGACCGCAATGCCGATGCCGATATTGACTGCCTTGTTGATGACCGTCGTCGCCAGCTTCATGAGCCGGCTGAATCCTGTATTGGCACCGGATACAAAAAGATTGGAAACTTCATCGAAGATCTTGCCGACATCGATGCTCTGCAGTTCATTTTTCTGGATCCATTCCAGGATCGTCGGATACTTCGCGAATTTCTCATTCAGCCAGGCGCTCCACTTCGGCAGGGTATTGTTTGCCGCATCCGTCAGCGTCGTCAGGGCAGTCGTCAGCTTCGGTATGAAATAGAAGCTGACGAGGGCGATGACCGCCAGAATGATCAGGGCGGAAAGAATCAGGCTGAGCGGCCTCTTGACTTTTTTGGCAACCGGAGAATCCTTTGTCCGTCCGTTTTCAAAAATGGTCCGTTCGAAAAAGGACATCGGGATGTTCAGGACGAATGCCATGCATCCGCCGAGAAAAAACGGGTACAGAATCCCCAGGACCCAGCTGATGCCGCTGATGACGCTCAGGATATTGAGCGAAATGACAAGCACCAGTCCGGCCAGGACAATCAGCCAGATGATCTTTCTCATCGTTTTTCTGTCCAGGGACATGTTCTCCTTTTCTACTCTACCGTATTATGCAGCGTTCCGATTCCCTCGATAACGCAGTCGACCGTGTCGCCGCTTTTGAGGAATTTCGGAGGATCGAATCCCATGCCGACGCCGGCAGGCGTTCCCATGGAAATAATCGTTCCCGGCAGCAGCGTCATTCCCTGCGAAAGCTCGCTGATGACATAGGCCACATCAAAAATGAGAAGGTCCGTCGTGGAATCCTGCCTCAGCTCTCCGTTTACATAACTCTGGATCTTCAGCGAAGGCTTTCCCGGAATCTCGTCTGTCGTCACGATCCACGGACCCATCGGGGTAAAGCCGTCCAGGCTCTTCCCGAAATACCACTGCTTATGTCTTGTCTGCAGGACACGCGCGCTGACATCGTTCAGCACGGTATAGCCGAAGACATGGTCATAGGCTTCCTCACGGCTGACTTTGCTGGTTTCCTTTCCGATGATCACGGCAAGTTCGCATTCATAGTCCAGCCTTGCCTCGATATCGGAATGGCTCTGGATCATGCCGCCGTCGGGAACTGCCTCATTGACCCGCTTGGAGAAATAAATCGGATACGGTCGCTCGCCGCCGAAGGTCTTGTTTTCGTATTTTGCCGCTTCTTCCGCGTGCTGCATGTAATTGATGCCCAGGCAGATGATATCCTGTGCCGGGCAGGGAATCGGCGAGCATTTCTCGATTTCTTCATAGGGAAGCCCGTTCTTCGGGTTCTTCAGGAATGTCGTCAGCGTCTGGTAGTCCTCGACCGTGAGACGCTCCACCAGATCCGTCATATTGAAATACGAAATGCCGATATCCGGAAGGGAATAAACCGTTTTCCCGTCTTCCGAAGCAACACCCAGCGTTTCGTATCCGTCCTGCTTAAAGGTAAGGAATTTCATGATTTCCTCCTTGTTTTCACTGATAAGGAATGAATTTATTGTATCACTTCGGCGATGCCAGCACAACCGCGAACACCGCCGCCGTAAAAAATCAGATGCCTCCGGACCAAAAAAACGGCACCGCCCCGAAGCGATGCCGTCTGTCGATTTTTTAAATTGAAGAGATTTCCTTCTGCGGAAATCCGGATTACATATCCTTGCGCTGAGCTGCAACTTCTGCCGCGAAATCTTCGTGTCTCTTCTCGATGCCTTCGCCTGTCTCAAATCTGACAAACTGCTTAATGGTGATCTTTGCGCCGTTGGCCTTGGCGACTTCATCGATGTACTGCTTCACGGACTGTTTTCCGTCCTCTGCCTTGACATAGATCTGATCCATCAGGCAGATTTCCTTCAGTTCCTTATTGATCCTGCCCATCACGATGCCGGTCAGAACCTTTTCCGGAGCATCCGGTTTCTCGTTCTTCGCTGCATCCATGAAGATTTCCTTTTCTTTTGCCAGGTATTCTTCATCGACCTCATCCTGATTGCAGTACTGCGGTCTCATAGCTGCTGCCTGCATGGCAACGTTCTTAGCCATTTCCTTGACTGCATCATTGACGACGTCTGTCACGACGTCCACAAGGACGACGATTTTTCCGCCCATATGCGTATAGGAACCGATGAATCCGTTCTCTTCCGCAATTTTCTTGAAACGGCGGATCTTCATGTTCTCGCCGATGACGGCAATCTGCTCCGTCAGGGCATCCCGTACGGTCTTGCTCTCATCGAATTTCCAGTTTTCGGAAAGGAAGGCATCCAGATCGGATTCTTCGGTTGACATAACCTGCTCTGCTACCTGATGCACGTAATTCTGGAATTTCTCGTTCTTTGCGACAAAGTCTGTCTCGGAGTTGACCTCGACGGCCACACCCCTCTTCTCATCATCGGATACGATCGCCATGCAGAGTCCTTCTGCCGCAATGCGGTCCGCTTTCTTTGCAGCCTTCATCTGTCCGTTCTTGCGAAGGAAGTCAATTGCCTCCTCCATATTTCCGTCGGTTGCGGTCAGGGCTTTCTTGCAGTCCATCATGCCTGCGCCGCTTGCTTCTCTTAACTCTTTGACCATTGATGCGGTAATGTTCGCCATTTTAGAAACCTCCGTTATTTTTAAAGCGGCCTCCCTGAATGCGGGAGGCCCTGTTTTCATTTTATGCTGCCTGATTATGCTTCTTCCGGAGCTGCTGCTTCTTCAGCAGGAGCATCTTCCGATGCTTTTTCGGATGCTTCATCCGGATAAGCCGTATAGCCTTCTGCCGGGATTTCGGAAGCATCGGCTTCCATCGTTCCCTGATTTGCCTCGATGACAGCGTCAGCCATCTTGGAAACAATCAGCTTGACGGCACGGATGGCATCATCATTTCCAGGGATCACGAAATCAAGTTCTTCCGGATCGCAGTTTGTATCGCAGATGCCGATCAGCGGGATGTGAAGGGAATGTGCTTCCAGTACGCAGATGTGTTCCTTCTTCGGATCGACGATGAAGATGGCATCCGGAAGCTTCTTCATTTCCTTGATGCCGCCGAGGTTCTTCTGCAGCTTCTCTTCTTCCTTCTTAAGCTTGAGGACTTCTTTCTTCGGCAGTACGTCGAAGGTTCCGTCCTGTTCCATTGTTTCGATTTCCTTGAGGTGCTTGATACGGCTCTGGATTGTCTTGAAGTTTGTCAGCATGCCGCCGAGCCAGCGCTCATTGACATAGTACATGCCGCAGCGTTCCGCTTCCGTGCGGATCGTATCCTGGGCCTGTTTCTTCGTGCCGACGAAAAGGATCTTTCCGCCCTTGGCGACAACATCGGCGATTGCGTTGTACGCATCGTCCACCATGCCTACGGATTTCTGAAGGTCGATGATGTAGATTCCGTTGCGCTCCGTATAGATATACGGTTTCATTTTCGGGTTCCAGCGTCTTGTCTGATGCCCGAAATGTACGCCTGCTTCCAGCAGCTGTTTCATGGAAATAACGCTCATTTTTGTTTCTCCTTTTGGTTTTTAATCTTCCACATGCTTCTGCTGCCCAAGACCCGCCGAAACGGGCACCGGATGGACAAATCCGCATATGTGATTTTTTTGCGACCTTACGATTATAACATCCGCCCGCTGCTTCGTCAATCGGAATTCACGGGTTTTCTTCGGGATTCCGCGGGTTTGTAAAAGAAAAGGTACCAGGCCATCCCGGCGGCAACGATTGCTTCCACGATCAATTCGAACACCGAAACAGAACTGATGCTGAAGGCCCCGGCTAACACGGACAGCAGGTTATTTCCCATATGGGCCGCAATCGGCGCCACAATGGTTCCGGACTTCTCATACACAAGCGCCAGCAGCATGCCGAGCACGCCTGCGAAGATTCCCTGCACGAAGTTCATATGATAGACGCCGAATGCGATGCCGGAAATGACGATGGCCCAGGCCGGGCTGATGTAGTCTCTCAGGCGCCGGTAGACCAGCCCCCGGAAGACGAGCTCCTCGGCAATCGGCCCGAAAATGGCGACGACAAAGATCTGCAGCGGAATGGACGGCATCGACAGGGCTTCCGCCACCTGCTGATACGCAGGATCGATGTCGGAGAGGCCTGTCAGATCGATGGCATAGCTGACCACAGAAGCGGCCGCAACGCAGAAGAGCGTGGAGCACAGGATCTTCTGAATCTTCCATTCCTGATCCTTCAGGATGCCTTTTGTAAAGGAATAGATGCTGCGTCTTTTTTCATCTCTCCGGAAGAACCAGATCAGGACCGGAATAGCGGCCACGGCGCCGATTCCTGTCAGGAGCACGGTCTGGTTGAGCATATAATCGGTCATTCCTGCCGCGCTTGCGCTCCCCCCGCCGGATAAGTAGATGATGGAGAGAAAGATCCCGCCGATAACGGCGATCAGGTTGGAGATGGTAAAATACAGAAGGACCGGGTAGAGGCATCTCCAGATTTTCATCCAGACGCCTTCATGTCCGTCGATCGAGGCATTCTTTGCAAGATGGGTGACGTCCCAGGGATGGCGGTAAGGCATCGGACGCTGCGGCATGGCCGCACCCTCCAGGTACCGTCCGAGATCTTCCACCGTATTCACGATGGCCGTCGGCTGTTCCGCTGCCAGCTCCTGATAGCTTCCGTATCCGTACAGTATGCCGACGGAAGCGATTCCGCTTTTTCTGGCACCGATGATGTCATGCCTGCGGTCGCCTATGTAGAGCACTTCGTCCCTTCGGTTCTCCATGTGCAGGACCCGGAGGGTTTCATTGATGACGTCGCTTTTCTCGAAGCGGGAGCCGTCGGGTGTTCCTCCGACCACTGCCTTGAAATACTGCTCGATGCCGAAATAGCGCAGCACTTCATGCGCCATGTCCTCCACCTTCGTGGTCGCCACAGCCAGCGTGTATCCCCTGCTTCTTAAGAATTCCAGAAGCTCCCGGATCCCCGGATAGAGCTTGTTTTCATAGACACCGACCGCTGAATAGCGTTCGCGGAACCAGCCGATGGCATGGTTCATTTCCGACTCCGGAATCCCGTAAAGCCGGAAGCTTTCCGTCAGCGGCGGGCCCACGAAATGCCTGAGCGCCAGCGGATCCTGAATCTGGATGCCGAAATGGCTCAGAGAATACTGCGCACATTTTTCAATGCCTTCGCCGGAATCGGTCAGCGTGCCGTCAAGATCAAACAGAATCGTATTCCACATTTTCAGTTCCCCGCAAAATATGCATCGATGCCGTTGGCGATTCCCTGCACCATCTGTGCCTGGTAATCCGCCGAGGCCATCTTCAGGTCTTCTTCCGCGTTGGACATGAAGCCCATTTCCACGTAAGTGACCGGTATCTTGGTCCAGTTGATTCCCGTCAGGTCGTTGGCATCCAGTATGCCTCTGTTCTCAGCCCCTGTCGAAGTGCAGAACGCATTGATCACGTCCGTCGCCAGACGGGTGCTGGAAGAGATCAGGTCCGGCGTCAGATAAGGATTGTCCGCTGCCGGCGCATAAGTGAGCGCTCCCTTGACTGATGAATCATCTGAACTGTTTGCATGAATCCGCACCATGATTTCGGCGCCGCTGTTGTTCGCGATTTCCGCACGGTCGATATTGGTCAGCTGCACATCGTTCGTCGTCCTTGTCATGACGACACCGTAGCCTCTTGCCGTCAGCTCCGTCTGAAGCTGAAGCGCCACTTCCAGGTTCAGCTCATATTCCTCCATGCCGGTGGCCGTTCCGCTCGTTCCGCTGGAAACTGCCAGCTTCATAGTATCCGAACCCGGTCCGTTGGCTTCCACGTTGCTGTCATAGACGTGAGTCTGATGTCCCGCGTCGATGCAGACGACATGTCCGTTCGTTCCCGTTGTCGAAGCCGGCTGCGAGGCGGTTGAAGAAGCTGTTTCGGCGCTGATTGTCTGGGCATTTTTCACCGCATCCGCATAAGCACTGACGTAGGGGACTCCCAAAGCGGCGATTCCCTTCAGTACTTCCGAATTCTCCCGGTTGGCTTCTTTCGTCTGTTCCGCCAGCAGTGCCGCTGCCGACTCTTCCTCTGCCTGTTTTGCCGCCTCTGACTCCTGCTGGGCGGATGCCGCCGCCAGGTCCGCCTGGGACTGTGCGATGGCTGCATCGGATGCCGCTTTTGCTTCCGACTCCGCGGAGGCGGAGGCAGCCTGGGCCTGTTCGATCTGCTGTCTTCTCGACGTACCGATCTGCATTCCCACAAGCATTCCGATTGCCGCCAGGATCAGCACCCCTACGATGATCAGAAGCGCGGCCATTTTTCTGTCTGACTGTTTCATTTAACAACCCTTATTTTCTGAGTGACTCTGCAGTAACGCGGATTATTATAGCATAAAAACCCGGCACCTACAAATCACATGTGGTCCGGTGCACGGAAGCCCAGGATATCAATTCCCTTTTCCATCACGGCTTTCGTAATACGGAGCAGACGGATCCAGGAAGCTTTCTGTTCCGGATTTTCTTCCGTCAGGATCTTGTTTTCATGATAGAAGCGGTTGAAATCATTTGCCGTCTGGTAAATATAAGCACACAGCCGGTGCGGTGCCAGATCCCTGAACGCATCTTCGACCGTATTCCCGAATTCGGAAAGGTCCAGCATCAGGCTCTTCTCTTCCGGACCTGCAGCCGGCAGAAGCCCGCCTTCGCTGCCGTCATACTTCGCCAGGATGGATTTGATCCGGACGATCGTGTAGAGGATGTAAGGTCCCGTATTTCCCTCGAACGAAGTGAATTTGTCAACGTCGAAGACATAGTCCTTCGTCGCCTGGTTGGAAAGATCCCCGTATTTAATGGCGGACAGGCCGACGATCTCAGCTGTCCCCTTCGCATCCTCCTCGCGGACATTGCGGTTGTCGGAAATCTTCTTCTCCATTTCGGTGTCGATGTCCCGGATCAGGTTTTCCAGCCGCATGACTCCGCCTTCGCGCGTCTTGAAGGGAGTTCCGTCCTTTCCGTTCATGGTGCCGAATCCGACATGGAAAAGCTTCGTGTCCTCCCCGACCAGCTTTGCCTTCCTGGCCGCACGGAACACCTGCGTGAAATAAAGCGACTGTCTTTTATCCACGACGTAGATGATCTCGTCCGGATGGAACAGCTTCATTCTTTCGACAATGGTAGCCAGATCCGTCGTATTGTAGAGCGATGCCCCATCCGACTTCAGGACCATGCAGGGCGGAATCTTCTTGGTATCGCTTTCCTCTTCCACATCGATGACCAGCGCTCCCTGGTCGTAATGGGCAATGCCGCTTTCCTTCAGGTACTTCACCATATCGGGTATGTACGGCTGGGCATCCGATTCCGATTTCCACAGGTCAAACGTGACGTCCAGCTTCTGGTAGTTCTTTTTCAGGTCCGTGACCGACACTTCCATAATCTTGTCCCACAGTGCCCGGTAGCCGCGCTTTCCCAGCTGCAGCTGATGCGTCGCCTCCATGGCTTCCGCCTTGTATTCCTCGTCCTCTTTGGATTTTGCGGAAGCAGCCGGATAGATTTCCTCCAGCTCCGAAATGGTAAACGGAGCCTCTTCCGGATATTCCCCTTCAAAGTCATCCCGGAAATAAGTCAGGTCCGGCCTGCGTTTTTTCAGCTCGGTGATGATCAGTCCCATCTGGAGACCCCAGTCGCCCAGATGCACATCTCCCAGGACTTCATGCCCTACGGCACGTCCCATCCTCTTCAGGCACTCCCCGATGACTGCCGAACGCAGATGTCCGACATGAAGGGGCTTGGCAACATTCGGTCCGCCGTAATCGATGATGATCTTCAGCGGTTTCTCCGCCTGCGGAATCGAAAGATTCGGATCATCCGCTTCCGTCAGGATGCAGTCGCGCAGGAATCCCTCCGCGACATCAATGTTCAGAAATCCGGGCATCACGGCTTCGCAGCGCCGGATGACGGAATGATCCGTCAGTGCCGCGGCTGCTGACTGCGCAATGGCAATCGGCGCTTTATGATATTCCCTGGCGGCCGCCATGGCGCCGTTGCACTGGAACTCGCTGAGATCCGGACGGTCGGATTTGCGTACCAGTGCGTACTTCGGATCGTACCCCGCATCCGAAAAGGCCTTCTGCATGACTTCAGTAAGTTTTTCCGTAAGACTCTTCATTTTCAGTATGTCCTTTGCAGATTTTTTCCTGTCACGTGGTTCTCTTAAAAATAAAAAGAACAACTGCGAAGGCAGTCATTCTTTTTGATGGAGACAGTGGGATTCGAACCCATGACCTCCGCAATGCCATTGCGGCGCTCTCCCAGCTGAGCTATGCCCCCTTTTCCTCACTGCCTAATAGAATAAGATAAACCAGGCTTCCCGTCAAGCAGTTCCCGGAAAATCATTTTTTTCCTTCCGTTTCCCTGACATAAGCAATAAACTTGTCCACCAGCTCCGACCTTGTCCTTTCCTTCGGCGCCAGCAGGACATACGAAGCCATGAAGGTCGGTTCCACGATTTTCTTCACGACGACGCGGCGGCCGGAGGCATTCTCCGAAATGGAAGCAGGGAAGATTCCGATGCCGATTCCTTTTTCGACCAGTTCAAAAAGATTGGACTCATGGGCAACGCCGACCCGCACGTTCGGTTCCGCCCCGATATCCTGGAACCATTTGCTGATTTCCTGCATGCGGGATTTTCTGGAAGAGACGATCAGCTCCTGTCCGGCCAGATCCGCAAGAGGAATGCTCTTCCGCGCACCGGCAAGCGGATGGTCCGCCGGAATGACGGCTGCCCAGGGTTCCCTGCCCACATGATAGCCCTCGTAGATTTCGGGATCATACGGTTCCAGGCCCACAGCCACATCGATGAGGCCTTTCTCAAGCCTGCTGAAAATGTCATCCATGTTCCCGTCCCAGACGTTGTAGCGCACATTCGGAAAGATTTTTTCAAAGCCGGCAATCCATTCGGAAACATAGGCCGGCCCTCTTCCCTCGACCGTGCCGATATACAGCGTGCCGCTGATGCCGTGCTTCATCGTGCGGATTTCTTCTGCGGTCTTATCCGTAAGCGCCAGGATCTGTTCGCAGCGATGGCGGAAAAGCGCTCCTTCCGCGGTCAGCATGATCCGGCGCTTTCCGCGGATAAACAGCTGCGTGCCGAGTTCCTTTTCCAGGGCGGCCAGCGCTCTGGAAAGCGGCGGCTGGGCGATATGCAGCTTTTCGGCTGCTCTTGTAATATTCATTTCCTCCGCTGTGGCGAGGAAATATCTCATCTGACGGATTTCCATGCTTCCTCCCTCAATCAATACCGAAAAAGTATGGTTCTGAATCCATTATAATAAATGATTCATTTTCCGTCAAACGGAATTGACGCTTCTGCTGCCGGCATCGTCCCGGTCGGAAACAATGTTCATTTCCTGCATGATCTGCCGCGCACGTTCCTCATCATCCTTTGCCGTATAGATGAAATACAGATACGGATCAAAATCCGGGTTGATGGCTTTATGCATATTGATCTTCGCCCCGCAGCCGGAGGTGCACTCGGTCTCGACGCTTCCGGTGCTCATCCGGATGCCGGAACTTTTGAAAGCATCCTTCAGTTTTCTGAATTCTTCCTTCCGGTGGCTTTTGTACACTTCCGTCTTATCTTTTCCGAACAGCATGGGCACCTCCTTTTTTCCGGCAGGCCGGCTGCCTTTGGCGCAGATGGATTTCTCCGTTTTTTCAGATTCAGCTTTCCGTGTTTTCCTCTTCGGCGCGGATCTCGATTCCCAGTTCTTTCAGCTGCTTCTCCTCTACGGTACCGGGAGCTCCGGCCATCAGGTCCGAGGCATCCTTGACCTTCGGGAAAGCGATGACCTCGCGGATCGAATCCGAACCGGACAGCAGCATCGCGACACGGTCAAGTCCGTAGGCCAGTCCTGCGTGAGGCGGGACTCCGTATTTGAAGGCAGTCAGCAGGAATCCGAACTGCTCCTGGGCACGTTCCTTGGTGAAGCCGAGTGCCTCGAACATCTTCTCCTGTACGTCATCCATGTGGATACGGACGGAGCCGCCGCCCAGCTCGGTACCGTTCAGGACGATATCGTAGGCTTCTGCGCGCACCGATCCCGGATCCGAATCAATCTTCGGCCAGTCTTCCAGGTTCGGCATCGTGAACGGATGATGCATCGCCATGAAGCGGTTCTCTTCATCCGACCATTCCAGAAGCGGGAATTCCGTGATCCAGGTAAACTTCAGTTCATTTTTATCATAAAGCCCCAGCTCTGCGCCGAGTTCCAGACGGACCGCTCCCAGGGAAGCGCAGACCGTACGGAATTTGTCGGCGGCAAAGAGCATGAGGTCTCCCTTTTCCGCTCCCATTGCTTCCGCAAGGCCGGCCATCTCTTCTTCGGAAAGGAATTTCGCAAAGGAGGACTTGACCGTTCCGTCTTCTTCCAGGGCTGCATAGGCAAGTCCCTTCGCTCCGTAAGTCTTCGCCGTTTCCGTCAGCTTGTCGATCTTCTTCCTCGGCATGCCGGCCTGTCCCTTAACCGTCAGGCCGCGGACAAGGCCGCCGTCCTTGACGGCACCTGAAAAGACGGAGAAGCCGCAGTCTTTTACCTGCTCCGTAACGTCGCGGATTTCAAGACCGAAACGGAGATCCGGCTTATCGGAGCCGTAGTGATCCATCGCGTTCTGCCAGGTCATTTTCGGGATTCCGCTTTCCGCAATCTGATCGCCGGCTTTTTTCGCGGCATCGGAAAGTTCTTTCGCAAAACCAAGTTCGTCGTAAACAGGCGGCAGGTGCTGAAGCAGGTAAGCCAGCAGACGCGTGTTGACATCCATCACGTCATCTTCGGTCACGAAGGAAAGCTCCATGTCGACCTGCGTGAATTCCGGCTGGCGGTCCGCCCGGAGATCTTCATCGCGGAAGCAGCGCGCCATCTGATAATAACGGTCGTACCCGGAGCACATCAGCAGCTGCTTGAAAAGCTGCGGGCTCTGCGGCAGTGCATAGAAGTTCCCGTGATGCAGACGGCTCGGCACGATGTAGTCCCTCGCGCCTTCCGGCGTGCTCTTGATGAGGCAGGGCGTCTCGATGTCGAGGAAGCCTTCGCTGCTTAAGAAGTCGCGCATGAACTGTACGATGCGGCTTCTGAAAATGATCTTCTTCTGAAGCTCCGGTCTTCTCAGATCCAGATAGCGGTATTTGAGGCGCAGATCCTCGCGGGTGTCGATTCCGTCCTGAACAAGGAACGGCGGCGTCTCGGATTCGGAGAGGATGCGCATCGAATCGGCATTGAGTTCCAGTTCGCCGGTCCGGAGATTCGGATTGACCGCACCGCTTCTTCTGGCAACGGTTCCGGTCACGGCGATGACGTATTCCGAACGCAGGGAGCCTGCTTTCTCAAATGTCGCTGCGTCATTTCTCTCACCGTCAAAAATCACCTGCATGATTCCCGAACGGTCGCGCAGGTCGACGAAAATGATGCCGCCCTTGTTCCGGTTCTTTGCTACCCATCCCATGAGAGTCACGGTCTGTCCGATCTGCTCTGCCGTGATTTCCGCACATCTGGCCGTGCGGTGCAGCCCTTTCATGCTCTCAGCCATTGAAATACTCCTTTATATTCGTGTATCCTTCCGAGGCCAGCTGGTCCTTCTGGAATTTTTTATTTTTCTTCATGACCGACACGGAAACTTCCTGCCCCTCAGCCCGGAGCTTCTGCGCTTCCCGGAATGCTTCCGTCAGTCTGTCGCCTCTTCAGGTCCTTCTCAAGGAGGATGGCCGTCTTTGCTTTTTTGTCCGGCACCCTGAAGCCCTTCTCCATCAGCAGCATGATGATCCGTTCAAAACCGATCGAGAAGCCGCAGGCAGGCACCTGCTGTCCCGTGAATTTTCCGATCATCCCGTCGTAGCGTCCTCCGCCTCCGACGGAGCTTCCGAATTCATCCATGGAAATCTCAAAGATCGGTCCGGTGTAATAGGACATCCCGCGGACAAGCGTCGGATCGAACTGCATCCGGAAGTCCCCCTCCTTCAGCGATTCCACCGTGGAGATGATCATCGGCAGATCGTACGAAGGCTTCGCCTCCTCAAACAGGGAAACATATTTTTCCGCCTTCTCTTCCGGGAAGTTCTCTTTCAGTTCTTCCTTCACGCCGTCCCATCCGATCTTGTCGAGCTTGTCGATCGTGATGAAGACCTGGTCGTAATCCTCTTCCGCAAATCCGGCCTGCGCCGCCATGTCCTTCAGGATGCGCCGGTCATTGATGCGGATGGTGAAGCCTTTGAACCCGAGCCTGGAAATGACCCCGGTGGTTGCCAGGATCAGCTCGATCTCCGCCATCGGCGAAGCATCGCCCAGAATATCGATGTCGCACTGCGTGAACTGGCGGAACCTTCCCTTCTGCGGCCGGTCCGCTCTCCAGACGGAACCGATCTGCAGGGCCTTGAAAGGCGAAGGAAGCTCATTGGCATTGTTCGCATAGTAGCGTGACAGCGGAAGCGTCAGATCGTAGCGCAGTCCGGAATCCGTTACCGCCGCCTCTTCGGTCGCTTCGGCCAGATGCAGCTTTTCTCCTCTTTTCAGAATCTTGAAAATCAGTTTCTCGTTGTCACCTCCCTGCTTGGACAGCAGGTTCTCAATGTGCTCGACCGCCGGCGTCTCGATGGACGAGAAGCCGAAGGAGCCGTACGTTTCACGGATCAGCCCGATCACATAGTTCCGGATCTCCATCTCCTCCGGGAGGATATCCTTCATGCCGTTGACAGGTTTCTTAATCAGTTCCATCCTGAACTCCTTCCTGAAAATGATACTGGTATTTCGTACCGACCCGGTGGATCATTCGCTGAAAATTCAGAAATACACCGAGGTCGAAATGCTGCGATTCGTCGATCATCAGCTGCAGGGCATCTTCCATTTCAAAATGCTTCCGGTAGGGACGGTCTGAGGTCAGCGCCGCGAACACGTCGCAGACGCGGATGATCCGTGCCGCCAGCGGGATCTTGTCTCCCCTCAGGTTGTCCGGATAGCCGGTGCCGTCAAAGTTTTCATGATGGCATCTCACCGCCTCGAGAATGTTTTCCGGATAGCCTCTCTCCTTCAGGATCTGATACGAAAGCGTCGAATGGATGCGGACGTATTTCATTTCCTCGATGATCAGAGGCTTTTCTTCTTCCTTCTCCAGCATATGCTCGGCGACTTCCAGCTTGCCGACATCATGAAGGAAGCCGGCCAGGGAAATGTCGTACTGCTTCTGCTCCGACAGCTGCATTTCCTTCGCAAGATCCCGCGCAAGGCAGCTGACGTAGATAGCGTGCTCCAGTTCTTCTTTTAAATTGTAGTCAACGATGTGCCCTGCTGTCCAGGACTTTTCATCCTTTTCCATCATGCTCCGGTTCTTTTCTTCCCGATCAGTTCATCGATCCGGGAAATATAGGTTCTGACGTCTTTCGGATTCACGACTCTCGAAATCCTTCCGTCCGCCTGCACGAACTTTGTCGATGCGCCCGCGCCGGCTGCCAGAATGCTTTCCGTCTCTTCCATGATGAGCATGTTGTAGAGACCTTCTTTACCCTCTGAGGCATATCCGGTATTCTCCAGATTGCCCTTCATGTTTTTCTGACGATAGAGATAATACGGATTGAGACCCATCGACACGGCGCTCTGCCTCGTCATCTCCATGATCTCTTCGCTGTTCCTGAACGTCAGGTCCGCATATTCTTCCTTCTCGACATTGAGCCTGGAAGCCCGCTTTACGGCGAGGGAATGGACCGTCAGGGAATCCGGCCTGAGTTTCCCGATCTCCCCGAGGGTGTGCGTAACCTCCGGAATTCCTTCGTCCGGAAGTCCCATGATGATGTCCATGTTGATATTGTCAAATCCGGCCTGCCGTGCCGCTTCAAAGGCACGCACGGTATCCTCCGGCGTGTGCTTCCTGCCGATGATGTCCAGCGTCTTCTGATTCATCGTCTGCGGATTCACGGAAATCCGGCTCACCGGATGGTTCTTCAGCACGGCCAGTTTTTCCGCGCTGATGGAATCCGGCCTTCCGGCCTCCGCCGTATATTCCAGGACATTTTCCGTGGGAAAGAGACTGTCGATCTTCTTCAGCAGCTTCTCCAGCATTTCCGGAGAAAGCGAAGTCGGCGTGCCGCCGCCGATGTAGATGGTATTCAGCCTGCGTCCCTGCTGCATTTCCCGAATGGCTTCCAGCTCGCTGAACAGGGCGTCCAGATAATTTCCGACCGAATCCTTCCAGGCGGAAATCGGGCTTGAGGAAAAAGTGCAGTAAAGACAGATGCTCGGACAGAACGGAATGCCGACATACAAATTCCAGCCCTCCGAAACATCGGACAGGATCTTCTGCTCCCGCTTTGCGATTTCCAGACTCAGGGAAATCCTGCCGTCCGAAACCAGATACATTTCCTTCATGAAGTGCCGGATTTCCTCTTCCGTCTTCCCCTCATTCAGAAGCTTCATGGGAATCTTCGTCGGCCGGATGCCGGACAGCGTCCCCCACGGCAGCTGCTTTCCGGTTTCTTCCGACATCCGCCCGTAAAGAGTTCTCTTCAGGGCATTCTTGGCGTCAGCCCGCTTTTCATACGGCGGAATTTCCACGGAAAGAATCCGGTCATACGGTTCCGCACCCTTGACGGGATCGTCTTTCCGGAAAATGAAGACGTCGTCGTCCGGGCAGAAGCTTTTGATCAGGGAATGGATATCGTAGAAGAAGTCCTCTCTGTCGACTGAAATACCGATCCTCATGCGCCCGGATTAAACTCCTTTTCATGCCCGATTGTCGTCAGGCCCATATGGCCGGGACAGACCCGGACATCTTCCGGGACCGAAGCAAATATTTTATGTAAACTAGTTTCCATTTCTTCATCGGAGCCTGTCGGAAGGTCCGTGCGTCCGTAGCTTTCCCGGAAAAGAGTGTCACCGGAAAAAAGCAGCTTCTCTTCCGGAAGATAATAGCAGACAGAGCCTTCCGTGTGACCGGGCGTCGCCATCACTTCGATTTCGGTTCCCGCCAGAACGATTCTTTGGCCGTCTTCCAGCCAGACATCCGGACGGACGTCATACGGCCTTCTTTCGAAGCCGCTGTTGACGGACGGATCGCTCAGCATCCGTTTTTCCCTTTCGCCTGCAAAGATCCGCAGATCCGGATATCCGGCGCGCAGGGCCATCACGCCCATGATGTGATCGGTATGGCCGTGCGTCAGCAGGATGGCTTTGGGGACTCCGCCCATTTCCCGGAGCTCCGAAATCAGCCGTTCTCCCTCATCGCCCGGGTCGACGGCAAAAAGCTCCTTCGTCTCTTCATTCATCACCAGGTAGCAGTTCGTCCCGATCGGACCGACGACCGTCTGCTTCACTTTCAGTTTTCCCGTCATCAGCCTGTCTTCCTTTCAATGTCCATGACGCTTTCAATCGTGCGCACGCGGTCAATCAGTTCGTTGAGCTCATCGACGCTGTGCACGGTGAAGGAAATCTCGATCGTGGCGGTTCCCTGCTTGGTCGTCCTCACGCTCATGGAACCGATGTCGATCTTGCGCTCGGTGAAGATCCGCGAGATATCGACGACAAGACCCGTGCGGTTCGTCGCATAGACCGAGATTTCTGCCGAATACAGGGCCTTGGAGGTCTCGCCCTCCGGAACCTGCCACTCGGCCTCGATCAGGCGGGCACGGTCTTCTTCCGACATGTGGATGACGTTGACGCAGTCCGTCCGGTGAATGGATACGCCGCGTCCTCTCGTAATGAAGCCGACGATCTCATCTCCCGGAATCGGATTGCAGCATTTCGAGAAACGCACCGCGACATCGTGGATGCCCTTGACGACGATGGCTCCGTGATGCTCCTTCTTCGTCACCGGCAGCTTTTCCTTATTCTCTGCCGCGGCCTCCAGGACCTTTTCATCCGTAATCTTCTTCTTGTTCTCGCGGACATAGAGGTCGACCAGCTTGTTCATGACCTGGCCTTCCTTGAGTCCCCCGTGGCCGACCGCAGCCAGGACCGAATCCCAGTCGCGGAAACCGTACTTGCGCATGACGGAATCCATATAGTCCGCCTTCAGCAGGTCCGAAAGGTTGTGCCCCTTCGCCCGGGCGTACTGGGCAAGAAGCTCCTTGCCTTTTTCGATGTTGTCGTCCTTGAGCTCCGTCCGGAACCACTGGTTGATCTTGTTCTTTGCCTGGGTCGACTTGACGACTTTCAGCCAGTCGCGGCTCGGGCCCTTGGAATTCTGGGAAGTGATGATTTCAACACGGTCGCCGTTGTGCAGGACGTATTCGATCGGCACCAGCTTCCCGTTGACGCGGGCTCCGACCATCTTGTTGCCGACCGCCGAATGGACGCTGTACGCAAAGTCGATCGGACAGGAACCGTTCGGAAGTGTCTTGACATCGCCTGCCGGCGAGAAGCAGTATACATTTTCCGCAAAAAGGTCCAGATCGGATTTCAGAAGCGACATGAATTCCCGGTTGTCGGACATGTCCCTCTGCCACTCCAGGATCTGACGGAGCCAGGAGAGCTTCTCTTCCTCTTCCTCCGGTCCCGGCGCCTTGCCGTTGTTGGAGGCCTCTTTGTATTTCCAGTGAGCCGCGATACCGTATTCAGCGGTCCGGTGCATTTCAAAGGTGCGGATCTGGATTTCGAACGGAGTGCCGCCCGGCCCGATCAGCGTGGTGTGCAGGGACTGGTACATGTTGGCCTTGGGCATGGCGATGTAGTCCTTGAAGCGTCCGGGCACCGGCTTGTACATTTCATGGATGACGCCCAGCGCCGCATAGCAGTCCTTCACCGTATCGACGATGATGCGGACCGCAAAAAGGTCATAGATCTGGTCAATCGTCTTGTCCTGGTTGACCATTTTCTTGTAAATGGAGAAATAGTGCTTCACGCGGCCGGAGACTTCCGCCCGGATGTGCGCCGCGGAAATATGCTCCGCCACTTCCTTGACAATGGAATCCACGAATGCCTGACGGCCCATCTTCGTCGCATCGATTTTGGCGACCAGATCGGCGTAGACTTCCGGATTCCAGTATTTCAGGGCGAGGTCATCGAGCTCGATCTTGATCTTGCTGATGCCGAGCCGCTGGGCGATCGGCGCATAGATGTCCATCGTCTCGCGGGCTTTTTCCTTCTGCTTTTCCGGCCTCATGTACTGAAGGGTCCGCATGTTGTGCAGGCGGTCCGCCAGCTTGATCAGGATGACGCGGATATCCTTGGCCATGGCCAGGAACATTTTCCGGAGATTCTCCGCCTGGACTTCCACCTTATCGACCGAATAATCGATCTGGCCCAGTTTCGTCACGCCGTCGACCAGCAGCGCCACCTCGTCGCCGAAGCGCTTCCGGATTTCCTCGATGGTCATTCCCGTATCTTCCACGACGTCGTGGAGAAGACCGGCGATAATGGTTTCCTTGTCCAGTTCGAGATCGGCCAGGATCAGCGCCACGCAGAGCGGGTGGATAATATAGGGCTCGCCGGATTTTCTCTTCTGGTCCTTGTGTGCCTCGGAGGCAGTCTCATAGGCTTTCCGGATCATGGAAATATCAGCCGAAGGATGATATTTCAGCACGCGCGAAATAAGCTCCTGATAAAGATCCTCGGGAGACTGAAAATCGCCGGGATTCTTAAGTTCCTGATCCGCGGCCTTTATGAACGATACTTCTTTCCCCTCGAGTCCGATGGGAACTTTTGTCTCGCCCATTCCTGCCTCTTTTTCCGGTCAGTTCCCCGGATAGGAAATGACGCTTTCCACGTCATAGCTGCTGAGTCTCTCGCGGCCCTTCAGACCGGCAAGCTCGATCAGGAAAACCATCCTGACGACTTCGCCGCCGAGTTTCTCCACCAGTTTGGCTGCCGCTTCCACGGTTCCGCCCGTTGCAATCAGGTCATCAATGATGGCGACCTTCTGTCCGGGCTTTACGGAATCCTTGTGCATTTCGATCGTTGCTTCGCCGTACTCCAGATCATAGGTCTGTGAAACCGTCTCGCAGGGCAGCTTCCCTTTCTTGCGGATCAGCACGAACGGCTTATGAAGATTATAGGCAATCGGCATCCCGAAAATAAAGCCTCTGGACTCGGTACCCGCAATGATGTCGACATCGCAGCCTTCCAGTTTCTTCTGCATTTCATCGATTGCCAGATGCAGGCCGTCGGCATCCTGAAGAACGGAAGTGATGTCGCGGAACATGATCCCTTTTTCAGGGAAGTCCGGTATCGTCCTGATATAATCGTCTATTGTCTTCATTTAAATCCTCCTCCCGGTTTCCAGCCGCAGGTGAAATAAATACGGAATATGATAATGTTTTAGTATAGCATTTCCGCGGCTTTTAGGCAATCACCGATGCCTGAAAAGCCGCGGAACATTTTTACGGACTTGTAACGGCCTTCCTGCGCTTTCAGCGGAAATGCGTGATGACGGCCTGCAGGGTTTTCCTGCCGTTGAATTCATTCAGCGTCGGATAATAGACGATGTCGATTTTCGGATTCCTGCGGATTCTTTCCATGAGCTCTCCGGCGTTCCGGAACGCGATGCCCTCTGCATGCCGTCCGTCCGGAAGCAGCAGGCGCATTTTCAGGACGTTTCCCTTGGCGCCGAGAACCCGGACATTTTCCGCCGTGACATCCTTCATGGCAAAGACCGGCTTCGGATTGCCCTTCCCGAAAGGCTCAAGCAGGTTCATTTCCTCCAGCAGGCCTTCCGTCAGGTAGGAAAACGGCATCGGCACGTCGATGAGGACTTTGGGAACGAGATCCTCCTCGGAAAGCGTGCAGGTCTCATTGATTTTCTTCCGGAACGGCTCCAGGTTCTCCGCCGGAAGGGAAATGCCGGCCGCCATCGGATGGCCGCCGAATTTCGTAAAGAGATCCGCGCACTTTACAAGACCTTCGAACATGGAATACGCTTCCGTGGAGCGGCCCGAGCCCTTGAGCCCGTTTTCCGCATCCGTGAGCACGAAGGTCGGGTGGCCGTATTTTTCACGGATTCTTCCGGCGATAATGCCTGCCAGGCTTTCATGGCACTCCGGAAGATACAGGACATAGATCCTGTCCTTGCTGCAGCCGCCCTCCGCAAGCAGTTTCTCCGCCTGCGCAACGCCCTCTTCCGTCATCGCCTTGCGGCTGTCGTTCAGGGATTTCAGCTCTCCGGCAATTCTCTCCGCCGCCGCTTCATCGCGGGCATTCAGAAGCCCGTAGGCGCGCATGGCCGTATCCAGCCTTCCGCTTGCATTGAGGCAGGGGCCCAGGACGAAGCCGATGCTGTAGGGATCGACGGCTTCCGGGCGCAGTCCGTTCACGGCCATCAGTTTTCTCAGGCCGAGATTGTCCGTATGCCGGATCCTCTCAAGGCCTTCTTTTACGATGATGCGGTTCTCACCCGTCAGGTCGACGATGTCCCCCACCGTGGCAAATGCGGCATACTGCAGCAGGTCTTCCGTCTTTCCTCCCATCGCCTGGATCAGCTTCCAGGCAATGGCCGCACCGCAGAGATTCTTGTACGGATAGGAGTCCCCTTCCTGCTTCGGGTCCACGACGGCATCGGCCTCCGGAGCCTTCAGCACTTCATGATGGTCTGTCACGATGACCGTCATTCCGAGAGACTTTGCAAGCTTGACCTGATCGGATGCGGATATGCCGTTATCGCAGGTCACGACCGTATCGATGCCTTCCGCATGCGCTTTCCGGATCATGGAATCGGATACGCCGTATCCGTCCTGGATGCGGTCCGGAATCGTCAGGTCGACTGACGCGCCCAGTTCAGACAGGCCGCGTTTCAGAATATAGGAAGACATGATCCCGTCAATATCATAATCGCCGATGACGCGTATGTGCGCGCCGTCGGCGATCTTACTTCCGAGGATTTCCGCTGCCCTGCCCATGTTCTTCATCAGAAGCGGACTGTGCAGCATTGAAATGTCTCCGTGCAGATACTCTTCGATTTCCCGGTCCCCCACGATGTCCCTGTTTCGGATGAGACGCGCCGTGACGGGATCAATCCCGAATTTCTCCGCTATGGAATTAAAGTCTGCCTTTTTTGCAGAGATGAACCATTTTTCCAATTATTTCTTCTTCTTTTTCCTGATGACGTTCGGGTTATGTCCTCCCTCGCCCGGAGCGCTGACCTTGACAGCCGGAGCTGCCTTGGCATCCGAAGCAGAGCCTGCCGGCAGAGCGGCAGCGGCCTTCTGAGCCTTGACGGCCTTTTCCGTAAGGTCTTCCGGAGTCTGGGAATAATCTGCCTTGTCTTTTCCGAAATGCGTTCTCATCCAGTACCACAGGGCACCTGTGATGCAGACGGAGGAGAACATGCCGGCTACAATACCGACCATCATCGGAAGCGTGAATTCCTTGATGGAAGCAACGCCTACGATGTAAAGGACCAGGATGGAAGCAAATGTCGTCAGGTTCGTGAAGATGCTTCGCGTCAGGGTCTGGTTGACTGCGTCGTTGACAAGTTCAGCGAGATTTCCGCCCTTGCGGAACGTCGGCAGCTTCTCACGGATACGGTCGAAGATGACGATCGTGGAGTTGATGGAGTAGCCGAGGATCGTCAGCATGACGGCGATGAACGAGTTGCCCACGGAAATGCGGAGCAGTGCATAGGATGCCAGGACGACCAGCACGTCGTGCAGAAGCGCGATGATGGCGGACGTTGCGAACCGCATGTCCTTGAACCGGATGAAGATGTAAAGCAGCATCAGCACGACGGCGATGGCAACAGCCAGGACAGCCGATCTTCTCATTTCATTGCCGACGGTTGCGGAAATGCTTTCTGCCGTAATCTTGCTGCTGTCGATGCTGAAGCTGTCGGACAGCTTCTGTGCCAGTTCTTCTCTTTCCGTAATGTTCAGGTCACGCGTCTTGATGATGACCTGATTGGAATTGACGACTTTCTGCATCGAGACATCCGCATCGCCCGTCACTTCCATGACGACCGGCTTGACCTTGTTGTCCAGGTCGGTCAGGGAATAGTCTTCATTGAATTCAACCGTTGTTGCCGTGCCGCCGAGGAAGTCAAGGCTGAAGTTCAGGGCCTTTTCTCCGGAAGCCGCATGTCCGATCATGGCTGCGAAGCCGAGCAGGATGCAGCAGGCGCCGATCAGGAAGAACTTCTTCCTGTTCTGTACGAAGCGGATGTGCGGAGCCTGTTTCATTCTCGACCAGTACTTCGGGTTCTGCACGCCGACCGCATAAACCGCGTTGACAAGCAGTTTGGAAATAACCAGGGCCGTGAACATCGAAAGGACAACGCCGAGTGCCAGTGTGATGGCGAATCCGCGGATCGAGCCTGAACCGAGAGCACCCAGGACGGCTGCCGCGATCAGCGTCGTGACATTGCCGTCGACGATGGCCGACATCGCCTTGTGGAAGCCTGCCTTGATGGCTCCGGTAACTGTCGTACCGGCTGTGATTTCCTCACTGATACGGGCGTAGATAATGACGTTCGCGTCGACGGCCATGCCGATGGAAAGAATAATACCGGCGATGCCGGGCAGCGTAAGCGTCAGGTCAAAGGCATTCAGCAGAAGCAGCATCAGCGCCACATACAGGATCAGTGCAAAGGAAGCAATGACGCCGGGCACCAGATAGGCAATGATCATGATCAGGCAGACGATTGCCAGACCGATTGCACCGCCGATCAGGGAAGTCTTGATGGCTTCCTGTCCGAGCTGGGCTCCGACCACGTTAGAACGGATCTCGTTCAGCGTCAGGGACAGACCGCCGATACGGATATAGGAAGCGAGGTTCTTGGCTTCCTCAATGGAAGTCATTCCTTCGATGACAGCCTTGCCGTCCGTGATGGCTGCATTGACCGTCGGAACGGAAACAAACTTGCCGTCGTAGTAAATGCCGATTGTCTCGCCGTTGCTGTAGGCCGTCGTCGTGGCATTTGCGAATTTCGTCGTGCCGTCAGCCGTAAAGGTCAGTTCAACGACGTACTGATTATTCTTCGTCGTCTGATCCTGCTGGACCGTACCCTGGGCATCTGCCACATCGGTACCTTCGCACACGATCGAGCCGTCTGCTTCCAGATCGGCGATGGTCTTGTTGTTCAGGACATAGGCACCCTGCGTACTGTCATAGGTATAGTTTTCATTTCCGCTGGAATCCTTCTCAGCGATAAAATACAGGGAGCCCGGAGTTCCGAGTTCTTCCAGGATCTTATTCGCATCCGTTACGCCCGGGATTTCAACCGTGATTCGGTTCGTGCCTTCCTGATAGACGGAAGCCTCGGTGCTGTACTGATCGACACGCTGCTGGAGCTTATAAATGGTGTCGGACATATTTTCCGCCGATGGAGCGGCCTCATCCGCTTCATAGGTAATGGATACGCCGCCGGAAAGATCAAGACCTGTCTTGATATGCTTTGCAGCGCCGGTGCCTGTCGGCCCCCAGCCGAAGGCTGCCGTATAGCACATAAAAGCTGTTACGGCAAGCATGAGGATAATGACGATAATTCCATTCTTCTTTTTCATTTCATGAACCCCTTTACGCTTGTTTCGCCGTGTCGTTCATTTCCGATTCCGCGGCTTTAATCATAATCGCGCATTCAATGCGCTTTCTCTGCAGACGGCACCCGATGTCGTAGACTCCCGTAATGTTTCCTGTAAAGTTATAGGCATTCGCGGCGCAGCCTCCGCTGCAGTAAAAACGGGCGAAGCAAGTCCTGCATTCTTCTTTCGCATAGACATTGCACGCCTTAAACTGCTTCACGATATCATCCCGCTTCACGCCGCTGTCCACATTTCCCAGAAGGAACTGCTCCATTCCGACGAACTGATGGCAGGGATAAAAATCACCCCACGGCGTCACGGCAAGATACTCTGTCCCCGAGCCGCAGCCTGTCAGCCGCTTGTAGACGCAGGGACCACCTGTTAAATCTATCATAAAATGGAAAAAATTAAAACCCCTGTTTTCTTTTTCTCTCCGAATCATTTCGGCAGCCAGAATATCATACTGTTCCAGCAGGGTATCCACATCCTCAGGCCGGATCGCGTAAGGAGCCTCCTTCGGGGCCACGACCGGCTCGACCGAAATCTGGTCGAAGCCCAGATCGGCAAGATGCAGGACATCGTTGGAGAAATCCAGGTTATAATGCGTGTACGTGCCGCGCACATAGTACTTCAGGCCCAGTTCCCGGCGCATCTTCGCGAACTTCAGGAATTTCGGGATGATGAGGTCATAGCTTCCGGCACCTTTCCTGAACGGGCGCATCCTGTCATGAACCTCTTTGCGGCCGTCGACCGACATGACGACATTGTCCATTTCCCGGTTGCAGAAATCCATGATTTCGTCATCCAGGAGAACGCCGTTGGTCGTGATGGTAAAGCGGAACTTCTTATGATGCTCCGCTTCCAGGCTTCTTCCGTACGCGACGAGCTGCTTCACGACTTCCCAGTTCATCAGAGGCTCGCCCCCGAAAAAGTCCACTTCCAGGTTGGTCCGGTTTCCTGAATGACTGATCAGGAAATCCAGGGCCTTCCTGCCGACTTCAAAGCTCATCAGAGCGCGGCGGCCGTGATATTCGCCTTCTTCTGCAAAGCAGTACCTGCAGGCAAGATTGCAGTCATGGGCAATATGGAGGCACAGCGCCTTGACGACCGTCGGCCTTGTTTCAAAGGCCTCGATGGCCGGACGGTATTCATCTTCCGTAAAAATGGAGCCGTCCTTCTTCAGTTCATCGATCTCGGAAAGAGTCTCATCGACTTCTTCCGGATCATAGTCATTCAGAAGGCGTCTCCTGATTTCTTCACGGTCTTTTGTCGTCTGCATGACCGAGACGGCATCGTAAAAAAGATCGTCAGCGACATGGACGGATCCGCTCGGGACGTCCATGACGATTTTCAGTCCGTTATTTTCATACTGATGTATTTGCATGATTTACAAAAACTAAGCAGCGGGGCAAACCGCTGCTTACCTTTCTTTCCTATTCTTGTTCCGCAGATTTCAGTTCTTATGCTCGCAGCTCTGATTGCCGACCGTGCAGCTTGTCTTGCAAGCGCTCTGGCATGACGTCTGGCATTCGCCGCATCCGCCTTTTTTAACGGTTTCCTGCAGATTCTTTGTATTCAGCGTCTTTACATGTTTCATGACGAAACCCTCCTTATTGAATTGTTATGATTATAGCACACAGATTACCTGTTGCAAAGCAGTTCCTTTCAGTCGTCTTTCTTCTTCGAGTTCCTGCCCTTCCTGATGCATACCGCAGCAGCTGCCGCGCAGGCGGCGATCAAAAGGATGATGTAGAGCAGAGGATTGGAAGTATCTCCCGTTTTCACGGATGTGGTTTTAACAGCGGAAGTGCTCTTCGCAGAAGAGGAAGAAGACTTCGAAGACACCGTCCTGGTGACCGTCGACGATGAGCCGGTATTTCCTACCAGTTCTTTGCTTCCCGGGCCTGCCGCATAATCGGCTTCCGGCGTAATGACCGTTACCTGTTCAGACTGCGCTGCACTGCTGTCCGTACTTTCCGTCTGTGCACTGCTCTCCGTATCCTGCGAAGAAGCAGCTGCATTCAGGACAGTGCTGTCTTCGGAAGCTGCCGACGAATCGGATGATGCCGAAGAAAGCTTCGGATCTTCGGAAGCAGGTGCTTCCGTGACGGTGACGATGACAGAATGCTCAGCCTGCGTAAATAAGACAGACGGTGCTTCCGTCGTAACCGTTTCTGCCGCTGTCCCGGCTGCATTCGGATCAGATGCCGCTGCTGCGGCTGCTGACGAATCGGATGCCTCTGTGTTTCTGATGCTGCCGGTGTTCCCGTCACATTCGGGTCTGCTGCCGGAGTCCCTGTTACGCCCGGGTCTGCTGCCGGAGTTTCTGTTACGCCCGGGTCTGCTGTCGGTGTTTCTGTCGCGTTCGGATCTGCTGCCGGTGTTTCTGTCGCGTTCGGATCTGATGCCGGAGTTTCTGTCACGCTCGGATCTGCTGCCGGTGTTTCTGTCACGCTTGGATCTGCTGCCGGAGTCCCCGTTACTTCTGAATCCGCTGCAGGCGTACCTGCTGCTTCTGAATCTGCTGCAGGCGTACCTGACACAGCCGGATCGGCTGCCGGAACGGACGGATCTTCCCTGTTGATTTCATCATCCGTTGCAGGCGGAACCGGATTGTCTGCCTGTTCTGACGGAACATCCTCTTCTGCCGTCTCTTCCGGTGTCCCTGCATCTGCAGCCGGAGCTGTATCTGCTGACTGATCTGCCGGAGATTCGCTGAGAGACGGTGTCCCCGAAAGGACCGGCGTCCCGGAAAGTGCCGGCATTCCTGACGGAGTCGGTGTTCCCGAAAGTGCCGGTGTAACAGTTCCGGTCACTGCAGCGACGGTTTTCCTGTCGGCAGGCTTCGCAGAAGATGCTTCGACCGGCATCCATGCATACGATGTACCGGCTGCCAGAAGCGACAGAGCAGCCAGGATTCCTGTGAATTTTACAAAAAGTCTTTTTTTCATCAAAAAGCCACTGCCTTTCCCGAAGAAATTCAAAACGAATTATAG
This sequence comes from Lachnospiraceae bacterium, assembly GCA_022647575.1. GTDB lineage: Bacteria > Bacillota > Clostridia > Lachnospirales > Lachnospiraceae > Chordicoccus. Next base: position 107,267 of record JALCKY010000005.1, read on the forward strand.
CATAGGAAAATAGGGAATAAAAGGGCAAAGTTGCCGTTTTTTCACTCTCCTCCCGTCACAATTTCTACACCGTGGCTGGTTCCGATGCGGTCTGCACCGGCGGCAATCATCTCTTCCGCGGTCTTTCTGTCGCGGATTCCTCCTGCCGCCTTGACCTTTGCCCGGCCTCCGACAGCCTCTGTCATGAGCCTGACATCTGCCGCCGTCGCGCCTCCCTTTGAAAAGCCGGTTGATGTTTTGACAAAATCCGCCTTTGCCTTTACGCAGCGCCGGCAGACTTCCCGCTTCTCCTCATCCGTCAGAAGGCAGGCTTCGATGATGACTTTCAGTATCCGCCCGTCCGCGACAGCAGCACGCACCGCCGCCACGTCTTTCTCAACAGCATCGTAATCATGCTCTTTGGCACTCCCGATATCGATGACCATGTCGCATTCATCCGCTCCGTCCCGCACAGCCTTTTCCGCCTCTGCCGCCTTGATTTCAGAGGTATTGGCCCCAAGCGGAAAGCCGATGACCGTACAGACGGATACGCCCGTGCCTTTCAGATACCCGGCTGCCGCCCGTACATGCTTCGGGTTGATGCACACCGATGCAAAATGATATTTTTTGGCTTCTTCGCAGAGTTTTCTGATTTCCGCATCAGAAGCCTCCGGTTTCAGAAGCGTATGATCGATTTTTCCAGCCAGATTTTCTTCCATTTCCAACTTCCTTTCCCGAACGGAACTGTCTCCGTTCGGCTTTCATTTTAACACATGCCTGCAGCGCCGTCTTGCTTTTTCATCCGTGATACGATATCATTTTCCCAGGAAATGAGGAAAAAACACATTGAACTATATTATTCAGATTATCGTCCTGATCATACTTCTTTCACTTTCAGCATTTTTCTCTTCGGCAGAAACAGCGCTGACCACCGTAAACCGCATCCGGATCCAGTCTCTTGCGGACGACGGTGACAGGCGTGCTTCCGTCGTGCTCAAAGTCATAGACAACAAGGCAAAAATGCTTTCCGCCGTCCTGATCGGAAACAACGTCGTCAACATCGCCGCCTCTTCTCTTGCGACGACTCTGGCGATTGCCGTTTTCGGTTCGATGTTCGTCGGCCTCGTGACCGGCATCCTGACCCTGCTCATTCTGATCTTCGGCGAAATCACCCCGAAGAACATGGCAACGGTCAACGCGGAGAAAATCGCTCTGGACGATGCCGGAATCATCCGTTTCCTGATGTTCATCCTGACGCCGGTGATTTTCGTGATCAACAAGATTTCCCGCTTCATCGTACGCGCGCTCGGCGTCGATCCGGACCGCCGGAATACGATGACGGAAAATGAACTCCGCACACTCGTCGATGTCAGCCACGAAGACGGCGTCATCGAAAATGAGGAACGCCAGATCATCAACAACGTCGTCGACCTCGGCGACACGACCGCCTCGGAAATCATGATTCCCCGCATCGACATGACCTCTGTCAGCATCACGGAGAAATACAGGGAGCTCATCACCCTGTTCAAGGAGCACCGCTTTACGCGTCTGCCCGTCTACAGCGGCTCGACTGACAATGTCGTCGGCATCCTGAATATGAAGGATCTCCTCTTTGTCGAAGATGCGGAAAAGTTCTCCGTCAAGGATTATATGAAAGAACCCTATTTCACCTTCGAGCAGAAAAGCATTTCTTCCCTTCTTGAGGAAATGAGGCTGAATTCGCTTTCCATCGTCGTCGTCCTCGACGAATACGGCGCTGCCTCCGGCATCATCACCATGGAAGATATCCTGGAAGAAATCGTCGGAGATATCCGCGATGAATACAAAGGCCGGGATGCACAGGAAATCACGGAGATCGTTCCGAACCGGGAATATTCCTGCCTGGGCTCCGCAAACCTGGATGATGTCAATGAAATGACCGGTCTGGAACTGGATTCGGAAGAATACGACTCCATCGGCGGCTATGTCATCGAACATTCCCAGGACAACCTTCCGAAGGTCGGAGAATATGTCATTTCCGAAGACGGCACGAAGCTGATTGTCGAAGCGGTTCACAAAAACCGCGTCATGCGCGTGCATCTTTACCTGCCTGAACCGAAAAATGAAAACGGAGACGATGACGAACGTCATGCCTCCGCTCAGTCCTGATTGATCAGGGACTTGAGAATCGTGTGAAACTGACTGCCGCACCGTTCAACTTCCCCGAGGACGAATTCAATGCCCTCTTCGCTCTGCGTCCAGTTTTCCTTCGTGATTCCGTTTGCCGGAACCGGATCGATCAGAAGCTCCGCCTCCGGATACAGCAGTTGGTAATACATCAGGCAGCGGCGGGCATGGCCTGCCAGGCAGCAGATGATTCCTCTTCTGACCGTCATGCCGCAGCCATCCGTCACCTTCCTGGAATTGATAGCATTTTCAAAAGTGAAGGTCGCTTCATCCTCTTTCAGGACTGCCTCTTCCGGCACGCCGTTCTTCCGGAGCACGTCCGCAAGGAATTCCCATTCCGTCCGGTAGTCTCCGTCATATTTTTCCTTCTCCGCCAGCATGCCCGCAAAGCGGCCGTCCCCGATATAGAATTTTCCGGAAGGAAGGAGGATCTTCGCCATTCCTTTTTTATAAAGCGCTGCCGCTTCTTCCGCCATCTGCGGATATCCATTCCCCGGAATAAAGAGGACGTCCGAAGGCAGGAGCCTGTCCTTCAGGAAAATGAAATCCGAGATTCCCTCCGAAAATTTCAGCCGGCTGCCCATGCGTTCAGTTGAACCCGTAGTATTTCTGGACAAGCTCATATCCCCTCACCGCGAATTTTCTTCCTGCCTCGCCCGGCATGTTCACCATGCGGCCGAGGAATCCATAGCGGAGTCGGACATAAAGCCTGAGGTCCTTCTTCTTCAGATACTGCCAGAGCTCATCCTTCTCGACAAGCGCCTCAGCGCTCTCCTTCCGGATCAGAAGGATGGAAGAAATTTCCATCATGATGTTCATGTAATGGACGAGGAAGTCCATCTGGTTCTTCTTTTTCACCAGATCCGGCCTGTACTCATCGATCATCAGCTTGGTCACCCTCAGCTGCTGGTCCATGCGCGTCAGCATGACTGCTTCATTGACCGACTGGTCGTCGCGTCCGATGAAATAGCGGTACAGCGGCATGTTCAGGTAGTAAAGCGTCTTCACATAGATCATCGGCTGGAAGACGACCAGATTGTCGACATAGAATGTGTGCTCCGGAAGATGGAGTCCGCAGTCCCTCAGCAGCTGCGTACGGTAAATGAGGCTGTGCATCAGGACATACCGGTGCACATTCAGCGGCTTGATGATTTCATCCCAGGTGAAGATCCTGTCTTCCGGAAATGAACCTACATACCGCATGATCCTCTTTTTTCTTGCCCCTGCTTTTTCATAGACAAAGTTGGAAATGAGGGCATCCAGCGTCGTCGAGCCGGCTATCGCTTCCTTGAGGATCTGGATGGCTCTCGTCAGGGCTTCCCCGTCCAACCAGTCATCGCTGTCGCAGACTTTGAAGTAAATTCCTTCGGCAGCCGCCAGCGCCGTGTTGACCGCGCCTCCGTGTCCCTTGTTCTCCTGATGGATCGCGCGCACCTGTCCGGGATGTTCTTTTTCATACTGCTGTGCGATTTCAAAGGTATTGTCCTTCGTGGAACCGTCATCGACAATCAGGACTTCAACATCCTCTCCGCCGACCAGGGCAAAATTAATCGCCTTTTTCATGTAGGCGGCTGAATTGTAACATGGAATCGCAATCGTCAGAATCTTCATTTTCCTGTCCTCACTCTTTTATTGACTGTCAGTTTTTTTTCGCCGGCAGCTCTTTCTTCCATGATCCTGCGGTAGGCATCAAAGGCTCCCGGCATGGCGTAGGATTTTTCCAGCTGGCCCGGTTCGATGAAAATCAGGCTGTCTTCCTGCTTTGCTTCGGACTTCTTCAGCTCCACTGCATATCCGTGCATCTTCCATTCCAGATGAGAGAAAATGTGTCCGGCATCCGCAAGCGGGATGATGCTTTCCGTCCGGAAGCCTGCCTCAAGGGCAAAGCCGGCAATTTCTTCTTCACTGAGCTTTCCCGGCAGATTCGGAAATTCATAGAGCCCTGCGAGAAGTCCTTTTTCCGGTCTCTTCCGGATGGCGGTCTTTCCTTCATATTCCAGAAGCAGCACCGTGCGCTCTTCCGTACGTCGCTTCATTTTTCGGATGCGTACCGGAATCTCAGAAGCTGTGCCTTCCCGGAAAGCCCTGCATTTATTTTTCAGCGGACACTTTCCGCACTGCGGCTCCGTATTCGGAAGACAGATGGTTTCTCCGACTTCCATGAGTGCCTGGTTGAAGGCCCCCGGATCTGCCTTCTTCTGTTTCAGGATGGCCGTGAGTTTTTCCTCAAACAGCCTGCGGGTCTTCGGTTCCATGACATCCAGGGAACTTCCGCAGAGCCTGGAAACCACGCGCAGCACATTTCCGTCCACCGCGGCCTGCGGCACCGAAAAGGCAATCGAAGCAACGGCTGCCGCGGTATAGCTGCCGATACCCGGCAGCTTCTTCAGTTCCTCATAATCGGCCGGCAGCTCACTCACCGCCTGCGCCGTTTTCTGCATGTTGCGCACCCTGCTGTAATAGCCCAGGCCTTCCCAGAGTTTCAGCAGTTCTTCTTCCGGACATTCCGCAAGATTCTTCATGGTCGGAAGCCTTCCGATAAAGTTTACATAATATTTCATCACGGCTTCGATCCGTGTCTGCTGAAGCATGATTTCCGATACCCAGATCCTGTAGGGATCTTTCGTCCGGCGCCAGGGAAGATCCCTTGCGTTCTGATTATACCACAGTATCAGCGGCCGGACAAAACCGGACGGCAGATCAAGTTTTTCTTCAGTCATGACTTCGGGTTGCAATCTTCTCTCCTGCCCTGTAAAATTAATTTTATGAAAAAAAACGACGGAATCATTTTCGATGTTGACGGTACTCTCTGGGACTCCACGGAAAAAGTGGCAGCCATCTACAACCGTACCATTCAGGAAAGCCAAAACGTCCTCAGGGACACGCCGGTCACCGCGGAACTTCTGAAAAAAGAGTTCGGGAAACCGATGATTGCCATCGGCTATGACCTCTTCCCGGAACTGAGTAAAGACGCATGCCGCTCCTTTATGACCAGCCTGTGCAGCAGGGAAAACCAGATGCTGGCCCAGGATCCTCCTTCTCCTTATCCGGGTGCCGTTCAGACGATCCGGACTCTTTCCCTGACGCATCCTGTCTTCATCGTCAGCAACTGTCAGGGCGGCTACATCGAACTCTTCATCGAAGCCGCAGGACTATCGGGCTGCATCAGCGGCCATCTGTGTCCGGATGATACCGGAATGGAAAAAGCAGGCAACATCCGGGAAATCATCAGCCGTCATGCACTTTCCGCTGCGGTTTATGTCGGAGATACGTTCGGCGATTTTCTGGCCACCAAGGAGGCAGGCATCGAATTTATCCACGCCGCCTATGGCTTCGGCAAAGTCCCTGATCCCGATTATATCATCAATCAGCCGGCAGATTTATTAAAACTCTCTAACCTCTGAAGTGAAAGAAAACTCTCCTCTTCCCTGACAGGAAATTTCATAAAAATGCCCCGGCTCTTCAGCCGGGGTTCTTTGTGTCCTGTCAGACCCTGCATTTCTCAGAATACAATGACCGGAATTCCCGTCGCCGCCTTGTCGTAAAGCGCTGCAGCAAAGGAAGCCGGCAGGTTGACGCATCCGTGGGATCCGTCGGTCTTGTAAATGCTTCCGCCGAAATCCGAACGCCAGCTGGCATCGTGCAGTCCGCATCCTCCGTAGAAATGCATCCAGTACTGCACCTGTGATTCCCACTGATAGGTTCCGTCCTCCTGCAGAGGCCCGCGAAGCGTGCGGTTCTCCTCTTTGTCCAGAACCGAGAAGATTCCCTTCGGAGTCGCACGGCTTGAATCGGATGCCAGTCCGGTAACACAGTCGGAATCCAAAACCAGTTTATAATTCTCATAATAGTAGACATGCTGATTCGTGATGTCCACTTCGATATAGGTCCCGCCGAACTGCGGATCCTTTTCCGAATCATGCTGGGACCATGCCGGTTCCCGGGAAACCTGGCTGTGATTGGTAAAGTCATCAAGAGTCTGCGTCACTTCGGAAGCCTGGTCAATCGTCCACCCGTATGCCGTGCAGGCCAGTTCCACTGTTCCGCGTGCCGTCGACTTGAACGATCTGGTCTTCTTGAGGGTATCCGTAGCTGCCGCCATCTGCTTGACATATTCCGTCACCTGATTTGTCAGGTTCGTCTGATCGACATAGTAAAAGCCGTTGTCCTGCTTCGTGATCCAGTCCTTCGTCGTGTTGTAGTCCAGCGTCTGGTCACCCTGCGGAAGCTGATAGGTAATGGATGTCGACAGGAAATTATTCAGGATGTCTTTCTCCGAAGTCAGGTCCGTATTGTCGGCTGTCACGGTCGGCGTCTCATAAGCATCCGCCAGGGCAGATATATCCAGTGACGACGCACTGCCTGAAATTGCTTCATCCAGTGCCTGCAGGACCGTGTCGCTCTTCAGCGTATTGCCCTGCACCTCCTGGACAATCGTAAAGGAACTGTCGCTGTCCGGAGTCAGGTATGCGTTTGCCGGAGCTGTTTCATTTCCGGACTGGAATTCCGGAAGGGCGAGCAGCGATGCCTTGGCCTTATCCTGGTCGAAAGTCGTGGCTTCATCGACCGTGTATTCCTGCTTCTGGCCGAGGACCTTGCCGGCAAACCACCCGAAGGTATTCTGCTGCTCCAGGATTTTTTCCACGCCGTTGTTCGAAACATACTCATAGCCGACATCCGCATTGGAAAGCGTCTCAGTCGCTCCGCCGCGGAAGGTCAGCGTAATCTCATAATTCTCCACCTGCTGCTTGATGACAGCCTCCACCTGCGCGGCCGTCTTCTCGCTTGCATCTATGCCGTTGATAATGGTTCCGTCAAGGAATTTCGTGCGGTACTGATAGGCAAATACGCAGTAGGTCGTAGCCAGGGCAGCAATCACGAGAATCAGGACCAGGCCGAAGATCTTCAGGCCGGTATGCTTCTTCCTCCCGGATGAAGCTGCATTCATGATGGGTCCGCCCTTCTTCGGAGAAGGAATGTCTCCTACCGTCTCATCCACGATCCGGCGTATGGCATCATCCAGTTTCTGGTCGGCGGAAGTGCCGGCATCCGGCATGATTTTCTGGAAAACCGGCGCATAATCATCATATTCGACTGAATCGGCAGAATCAGCAGCCTTTGTCCGTGCGGCTGCATCCGAATATCTCTGTTTCATTTAAATCTCCCTTATTAATTATTTCCGAAGCTTCCCCCGCATCGGAAATCCCTATCCATGTGATACTATAAAAACTATACCACATAATATAGCAGATAAAAACCGCATAAACAAGGCCTATTTGGCAAAATACTCAAAATGTTTCAAAAAAGAAGCCCGGAACGCCGGCTTCTGCGTTTCGGGCTCTATTTCAGGTATTCTGAGAGTGTTTCATACAGCTTCTGCGGATCGATCGGCTTGGCCAGATGACTGTTCATTCCCGCCGCTTTGCTCTTGTTGATATCCTCTTCAAAAGCATTGGCGGTCATGGCAATGATCGGAATCTGTCCGGCACCTGTCCCTCCCGACGTGCGGATTTTCTGCACCGCTGTGAATCCGTCCATGACGGGCATGCGGATATCCATCAGGATCAGGTCAAAGGCCGACGGATTCTTTAAGAAGGTATCCAGCGCTTCCTGGCCGTTGGCAGCTCCGAATACCGTGCAGCCGACTTTTGTCAGGAGGTTCTCTGCGATCCGGTAATTCAGCGGGTGGTCTTCCACCAGCAGGATCTTCTTCCCTTCGAAATGATAATCGCCTGTTGACGTCAGGATCTGCATCGGTGCATTGGCAAGTCGTCTGGAAGCTTCCAGCGCCGCATCGTATTTCAGCCGGGCACGGCGGTCATTTTCATACTCTTCCGTCACATCGCTGCCCATTACGCAGACCAGGCTTCCGGTACGGTCGATGTACATGAAGGAGATCAGTTTGTTCCGGCGGTTCCCGGAGCGGTCGTATTCCATGTAGTAGACATTGTACCTTCTCTTGGCGGCCAGTTCTTCCCTCACCCTGTCAAGCGAGAGTTTTTCAATGACTTCCTCCACGTCGACATCCGCACCGTTTTCACGGATATTTTTTTCAACCGCGTCGGCATAGCTGCGTTTGAAATTGTCGTGAAGCAGTCCGGGCATGTGCTTCCCGAACGCTTCCTGATAGGAACCGTCCGTAAGGTCGACGAGCGAAATGAAATCGTAGTCACTGTCCGCGACCGTCTTCAGCATGGATTCCATTATTTTTTCTTTCCGGATATCCACGGTATAGATGATGGCTTCCACGTCCCCGCTGCTCGGGTTCTGCGCCATTGAAATAGCAGACGTTATCCAGGTCGGCTTGTCCGCCTTCATGTAATACCCGTGATCGACGGAAAGCTTCGTGACCCCTTCGCTGAAGGACTGCAGCAGCCTTCCTCTTTCAAAGACGGCGCTCAGCTCTTCTTCATCTCCGCGGGTCGCGCAGTGCTCATAGGCAAACTCAAAGAGTTCATCTGCCGTACGGATCTTCCGGACATCGAAGTCTTCCGATGAAGCCCCGAAGTTCTCCATGAAAGTATTTCTCGTCAGGTTGATCCGGTACGTCCCCACCGCCTGCGGGCTGACATCCGACATCAGCGTAATCTGGTTGTGATAGTTTTCTTCCATCCGCTGACGCGCCCTGTATGCCGCGGTATCGTCGCGCACATAATTGATGATGGCGGGCGTCCCGTCCCAGCTGATTCTCTTTCCGTTGAAATGATAGCAGGTCTTTTTCCCCTCGTCGCAGCATTCCCTGGCAGTCAGGGAATCTTCCTTCAGCAGGGGCAGACGGCAGAACGGGCAGGGCGTATAGCGTCCCATCAGGAACTCATAGCATTTCTTTCCTTCATAGCTGCCGGAGGCATCCGGAAAGAGCTCATGCATATAGTCGCTCATATAGATCAGTTCAAAGGTGCTGTCATTGCAGACGTAGACAGCCGCACCGGATTCATTGACGATTTTCGCATACATCTCAGAATCCTTCTCCGCACGGCCGAGATCTTCTTCTATCTTCTTTTTTTCTTCTTCTTTCTGATTCAGCTGTTTCTTAAACTTCCGGCGGGTATCCGCCGCAGACAGGATGAACAGAACAGCCGCAAAGACAAGAAGCGCCAGCATGATGCCGATGGCGATGACCGGATCGGTAAAAGTTGTATTGACTGCGCTTATCCATTTTTCCATAGGAATATTATAATACTCAGGAGCGCACAATTCAATAAAACCCTCTTTTCAAATCAATCTGAAACAGGTTCATTTATCAGTCTGCTTTATTTCCAGAGGATGCAGGATTTTACGGTTTACCCGGCTGTAGACCCAAAATGAAACGGCTGCCGTGCAGGCATCGGCGATCAGCTGGGTCCAGATGATTCCGTACATTCCGAATACCGAATTCAGGAGAAAGAGCATCGGGATGTTGAAGACGATCTGACGGATCACGGCAAGGAAAAGGGAAATTTTTCCCATGCCGAGCGCTTCGAAGAAAAATACGAAGTTGAAGCATAGGAACATCGTGATGGAAGCCAGGCATCTGACGCGGAGGAAATCGGTCCCCAGGGCGACCGTTTCTGCATTGCTGATGAAGATGTTCATGATCGGAACGGCAAAAATTTCATACAGGATAATGCAGAGGACCGAAACGACTGCGCCGCACAGGCGCGAAAAATTCAGGACGGAACGCATCCTCTTGTAATTGCCCGAGGAATAATTGTATCCGGCAAGAGGCATCATCGCCTGACAGATGCCCACGCCCGTGTTCAGAGGCACTCTCTCCGCCTTCAGGACGATGCCGATGGCCGCGACCGCCACATCTCCGTGAAGAGCCGACAGCCGGTCAATCACAATGTTCGTTGCATCATAAAGGAAAGTCGTCAGTGCGGAAGGCACGCCGACCGCAAAGATGGATTTCAGGGAACTGCCGGCCGGCATTCCTTCCCGGACGCTCAGTGTCAGAACGGTTGCCCTGCGGTACTTCAGGAACTTGATCAGAAAATAGCACATGGAAACGACGTTCGACAGCATCGTCGCAAATGCGGCTCCGGCAACTTCCATTCCCTTCGGCAGAATGACAAACATGAAAAGCGGATCCAGTCCGATGTTCAGCAGGCAGCCGAGGCTTGTCCCGAAGCCGGCCTCTTTTGCACAGCCGACGGAACGCATGAGCATGGACATGGAAATCGTCAGGATCGTCGGAATCCCTCCGACAACAATGGTGAAGAAGGCATACTGCCTTGCATATTCAAACGTATTGGCACTGGCCCCCAGTGCCGTCAGGATCGGGTTCATGAAAATGAACACGGCTGCCGAGAAAAGAACCGCTGCCGCAATGGCGCAGTAGAAACTGAAGGCACACACCTTCCTTGCTTCCTCATCCCTCCTCAGGCCGAGGAGCCGGGAAATCAGGCTGCCTCCTCCCGTACCGAAAAGGTTCGCGAAGGCAATGGAAATATTATAGACGGGAAAGATAAGGGACGCAGCGGCAACCATGTACGGGTTGCCGGTGCGTCCGATAAAATACGTATCCGCCAGATTATACAGAAGCAGGATCAGCTGTGAAATAACTGTCGGTACCGCAAGCGTCATCAGGGCTTTCGGTACCGGCATGGATTCAAAAATCATTCTGTTTTCTTCTGCTGCCTTCACTTCGTCTTCTGACCTTCTCATTCTGCATTTTCGCTGAGGGGCTCACCTCTGCAAAGACTAGTATCGCTTTTAATCCGTCCGTCTGTCAAGACCAAGTTTAAAGCGGACAGCAGATGAAGTCTTCTTTCCGTTCCTGCCGTTACCCGCGGCTGCCTTTGCCCATTCCGCCGGCCATCCCGCCGCCCATCATCTGGGCCGGCATTTCAGTGATCTGCTCTCCGTTGACGATGACCGTGCCGCCGTTCAGTTCGCCGGTCGTATCGTAATCGAAGGAGGAATTGCCTGTAATCGTGATGTTCCCGCCGTTGACGTAAATGCTTCCGTTGGCATCGACCGCATCGGTATCGCCGCTTCCCATCACGATATTGATGGTTCCTCCGTTCAGTTCTATGACGACATCATACGCCGTGCTCTTGGCCGATGCATTGATTCCGTCATCCGAGGCATTGATGGAAATGGTTCCGTCATTGATCCGGATATACGTGGCTTCGATTCCTTCGACGGCATCGATGCTGAATTCACCTCCGTCAATCACAATCGCTGTCGTTCCGTGAATGCCGTCGTCGCCTGAAGTGATGTCAAAAGTGCCGCCGGAAATGTAGATGCTGCCCAGCGTATTGTCATCGCTGTTTTCACTGTGAAGCCCGTCCGCCCCGGAATTGATGGTAAAGCTTCCGCCGCAGACAGCAATGGAATCCTTTCCTTCAAGGCCGTTCTTCGTGCACTCAATGCTGTAGGTTCCTCCGGTCACTTTCAGGTCATCTTTCGACGTGATGCCGTTTCCGGTGGAACTGATATTCAGGGTTCCGGTGCCGTTCAGGACCAGGTCTGCCTTGGAGAAGATCACGGCATCTGTATTGGTCTCGCCGTCAGAGGTAAAGGTGCCTGTCACGGACAGGGTGTTCGTACTGTCGGTCGTCGTCACGAAGCATTTGTCTGCCGCTTTCACGTAGATTACCGGCGTGTCCGTATTGGTAATGCTGACTCCGTCTAGAACGATCTGGACCTTGGCATCTTCATCCGCACATTCCACGATGATGGAACAGTCCGTCGCGGTCCCGCTGATGATATAGACGCCTGCTTCGGTAATCGTGATATCCGATCCGCTCTCTACGGTATAGGATACCGCATCCGTCGTGTCCGCGCTCTGTTCAAGATCTCTCTCCGAGAACAGATCTGTCGTATCGATGAGCGTATCGGAAACAACCGTTCCCGTACCTGCAGAAGTTACCGATGCGGCTGCCGTATCTTCTGCGGTATCCTCGGATGCCGTTTCTGCGGAAGAAGAATCCGCCGTCGCCGCGGAGCTGTCCTCCGTGGTCTGTGTTTCAGTCGAAGAAGATGCTGCGATGCCGGAAACAGAAGATGCGGATGAACATCCTGCCGCTGATACGGTCAGGATGGCTGCCATCGAAATCGCTGTCAGAATAGCTGTCGGTTTTCTCATAGGAATGACCCCCTTTCACTGGGAAGTTCTCGTATTTGGTATGTTTCGAGAATACCCGGAAAGCATGGTCGATTTATGGAAAAACCGTGAAAAATCCTTGAACTCGACTCCTTTACTCCGCCTCGTACGGCGCAATGATGACCCGGTCATTTTTCCCGAAAACACTGAGGATGTATTTCATGTTTTCTTCTTTCACCGCCACGCATCCTCCGGTGTACTGCTTCGGCCCCATGCAGTGGAAGAAGATCGCCGAACCCTTTCCATAAACGCCTTCCTTGTTGTAATCGAGAAACATGGCGTAGTTGTATTCCGGAGAATACTCGATGAGATGTTCTCCTTCTGCCGTGCCGCCGTTTTTGCTGCTCACGATCTTGTTGTAATCCGCCACATCGGCATCCGGGCACCACAGGTCATCCGTCACATCGAGCCAGTCGAGCTGCGTCCCGGGATTGGCCTTGATGCCGAAAGCCGTCGTCACGCCGAAGTCGCCGACCGGTACCGCCGAGTCGCCCTCCTTCTTATCGACGGCATAGCCTTTTCTTCCGATGTATGCCTCGCACTCCAGGGTAATGGTCCAGGCGTTATTCTGCGTCTTGTCTTTTTCATAAACCTGCACATGGGCATCGCTGGAATTCTTCCGGCACTGAACAAAGATCAGATGATTCACCTGGTCATCGGAGCGGTATTTCGTACGGCTGTCCATCCACACCGAATTTGCCTTCGGAGCCCCTGAATAGGATGTCGATGAAGAAGAGTCCGAAGAGGAAGCCGTCTGGGAATCTGCAGATGATGCCGAAGCGGAAGACATCTGGGACTCTGCTGCGGAAGATGTCTGGGAACCTGCTGCGGAAGATGTCTGGGACTCCGCTGCGGAAGATGCCTGGGATCCCGCTGCGGAGGATGTACTGCTGCTGCCCGCACAGGCGGAAAGCATCAGCCCCATGGAAGCGGCAAGAAGAACGGCTGAAAGACGTACTGATCTGCTGATTTTTTTTGTTTTCATTTTTTCCCCCTCTGATTAAAGACTTATGGTTTTCCTGATTCCGGCAGGACCCGGCGAATCATTTCCATTTCTTCCGGCAGGACGCAGCTGTCCGGCCTGCCCGTCCGGATCATTTCCAGGACATCCTCAAAATCCATCCAGCGGACTTCTTCGATTTCCGACTTCTGGAATTCGATTTCTTCCGCGTTTTTTTCATACGGCATCAGGAAGACCCTGCTCACCTGAACGTCGTGGAAATGCTTTCCGTGCACATCCTGTTCAAACTCAAAGACACTCTGCCCGATGACGGCAAGCATGTCCTCCGATGCTTCAATTCCCAGTTCTTCCTTCAGTTCCCGCAGGGCGGATTCCGCGAATCCGTCTCCGGCCGGAATATGCCCCGCGCTGGAAATGTCATAACATCCCGGACACGATTCCTTGTCCTGCGAGCGCTTCTGCAGAAGCAGCTGCAGCTTTCCGTCCCGATAGCGGTACAGCCAGAGATGGGACGTCCTGTGGCGGATTCCTTTCCGGTGCGCTTCGCTTCTTGTGACGGTCCTGCCGGTCGGATTCCCGTCGGCATCTGTGATATCCAGTACTTCATCCATCTTTCGTCTGCCTCGGATGCGGGATGGATATTTCACCCGCATAGTTTTTCTGGAACATTCTCACCACTTCTTTTGGGTCATCCGTCTGCCCCAGCGCCCACATCATTTTCGTGACGACCGCTTCCGTCGTCATGTCGTGTGCCGGGATGATGCCGCATTCCAGAAGGCGGATGCCGACTTCATAAATCGAGAAATCACTCGTATCGTAGAGACACTGGCTGCACGCCGCCACGGAAATGCCGCTGTCGGTCAGCTTCTTCAGTTCCGGGAGCAGGTTCCGCCTGAGGAAATGCATGCCGCCGGCTCCGAAAGTCTCCAGCACGATTCCCCTGTATTTCATCTGACGCAGCATCTCGAAAATCTCCGGCTTTGTCCCCGGAATCAGCTTCAGCAGAAAGACATCGCTGCAGAGGCTGCTTAAGAGACGCGTCTCTCCCTCCGCCGGTACGCAGTCGGCAGGTCCCCGGTGCATGCCGTCCGCATACAGGATTCCGAGATAAGGAGCGTTGATGCTTTCAAATGCCTCGAATCCCAGCGTCCGGATTTTCACAGCCCGGCATCCGCGGATGATCTTATGGTCAAAGGCAACCGATACGCCCGGTATCTGATTCTCGACGGCAGAAAAAGCCGTATAGAGATTGTTTCTTGCATCGGTCAGCAGATGGCTGATCGGTATCTGGGAACCGGTCAGCACAACCGGTTTTTTCAGGTTCTGCAGCATGAAGCTCAGGGCGGAAGCCGTATAGGCCATCGTGTCGGTGCCGTGCGTGATCACGATTCCGTCGTACTGCTCCAGATGATCGTATACCGCCTGCGCAATGACCTGCCATTCCTCCGCCTGAATATTGGAGCTGTCCAGATTCATGACGCTCTGGATGTCAAATGAAAAATAACGGTCGAGATCTCCCAGATATCCCCGGAGCTGTTCCGAAGATATCAGAGGACGCAGACCGGTATCCGTGTCGGCTGAAACAATCGTTCCTCCGGTTGTCAGGATCAGCACATGCTTTTTCATATCCGTTTCCTTTCCGGAATCAGGAATCCCTGCTGTTCAAAGCAGGGCCAGCAGTTCATCGACCGCTTCTTCTTTTGTTGCCCAGCTGGTACAGAAGCGGATGACGATCCGTTCTTCGTCCAGCGTCTGCATGAACCCGAAACCGGCTTTCTGCTTCAGCCGTCCGGCCTGTTCCTTCGTCACGACAATCATCTGCTGGTTCGTCGGCGAATCCCTGTAGAACTCATACCCTTTCTCCGCAAGTCCCGCCTTGAGCTTCATGGCCGTCCGTATGGCATTCCGGGAAATCTTCTCGTACAGGCCGTCTGTAAACAGCACGTCGAACTGGATCCCGAGGATCCGTCCCTTGGCCATCATGGCGCCGTGCTGCTTGGTGATTGTATAGAAATGCGGGATACGCCCCTTTTCCGGAAAGACCAGCGCCTCCCCGAAAAGTGCCCCGACCTTGGTTCCTCCGATATAGAAGGCGTCGGTAAGCGAAGTGATTTCCTTAAGCGTCAGATCGTTTTCCGGCGAGGCAAGCGCATACCCGAGCCTTGCTCCGTCGAGATACAGAAAGAGATGTCTTCTCCTGCAGACTTCGTGAATGGCCCGGAGTTCCTCCTTCTTATATAAGGCTCCGTATTCCGTGGGATGGGAAATGTAGACCATTCCCGGATACACTTCGTGTTCGTGATTCGCATCTTCCCCGAAAAGTCTGCAGAGCCTGTCAATGTCCTCTGCAGAAATCTTGTCGTCCGCAGGAGCCGGACCGTCTGTCTCCTGCCGGGTACAGACAAGCACCTTGTGCCCTCCGTGCTCCACGGCACCTGCTTCATGCGTGGCGATGTGCGCGGTCGGAGAGGCGATGACGCCTTCATAGGAACGCAGGCAGGCGGAGATCACCGTCTCATTGGTCTGTGTCCCGCCTTCCATGAAAAAGACTTCCCCGTCCGGGCATCCGCAGGCAGCAAGGATCTTCTCTTCCGCCGACCGGCAGAAAGGATCCGCCCCGTACCCCGGAGTCTGCTCCATATTCGTTTCCGCCAGACGCTTCAGGATTTCCGGGTGAGCCCCTTCCAGATAATCGCTTTCAAAATGCAGCATAGCAGTCGCCTTCTTTTCTTCCGTTTTCTGCTATTATACCTTTCAGCGCAGATATTTGGAAAGTGTCTGGTAAAAAATCTGTGGATCGATCGGTTTCGTCACATAGGCATTCATGCCCGCCTCCTGCGCTTCCTGAATGCTTTCCTCAAAGGCATCCGCCGTCATGGCAATAATGGGAACCGATTCGGCGTCCTCCCTCGGCAGGCGCCGGATCTGCCGGGCGGCTTCGTATCCGTCCATAACCGGCATGCGGATGTCCATCAGAACGGCATCAAAAGCCCCTGTTTCCGAAGCCCTGAATTTTTCAAGGCCGGCTCTGCCGTTTTCCGCCGTCTCGGCGATAACTCCCCGGTCCTTCAGAAGCATAACGGCAATCTCCGTATTCATATAGTTGTCTTCACACAGAAGAACGTGTTTTCCCTCAAGGGACTTAAGGCTGTACGGTTCCTGCGTGCGTCCGGCCATTCCGGTCTTCCCGGTGCTGACCGGAATGCTGACCCTGATGCGCGTGCCCTGATGCACCCGGCTTTCCGCCTCGATGCTGCCCCCCATCAGGTCCACATAGCGCTTGACGATCGAAAGTCCCAGCCCGGTCCCGATTTCCCGGACGGAGTCGGAGCGCTTCTCCTGTGCAAACGGCTCATACATTCTTTCCATGAATTCCCTGCTCATCCCGATTCCCGTATCCTCGACTGTCAGGATATAGGAAATGAACCCGCCGTCCGCTGCTTCCGATTTTACGCCGACCTTCACGCTCCCGCCTTCCGGCGTATATTTGATGGCATTCGAGATCAGGTTCAGCGCAATCTTCTGGATCTTCAGCCGGTCGCACCAGATGGGTACGGAAGGATCCATTTCAGAATCCGTTTCAAAACGGATGTGCTTCAGTTCGGCAGTCGGCTTCAGGGCTGTCGTGACGGCCGGGATCAGGTCCTGAGGCATGACCGCCTCCGTGTCCAGCCTGAATTTCCCGCTCTCGATGCGCGAAAGTTCCAGCGTATCGTTGATCAGATCCCTCAGCAGCTTCCCGGAGGTATCGATTTTGCGGAGATAATCCTGCTTCTTTTCCGGGTCATTTTCCTGAAGGGCAAAAGAAGTAAAACTGAGGACTCCGTTCAGAGGCGTGCGCAGGTCATGGCTCATTCCGGATAAAAATGCCGACTTCGCATCGTTTGCCGCGTCTGCTTCATTTTTCGCTTTCTCCAGGGCCAGGATCTGCTCCTGCTCTTTCCTGTAGGTTTCCGTGACATCCTGCTGGACGCAGAGGATCTCGCTTCTATTTTCATCCAGCCAGCTGAAGACGATCTGCTTTTTCAGCAGCAGCCCGTCAGCTGCGGGATCCAGATAATCGTAGGCGATGACATACTGGGCCTTCTCCTTCAGTCCTTCCTCCAGCGCATCCGGGCGGCTGGCATCCAGAAAGGCTTCGCGCTTGTCTGAAGGAATATAGTCCTCCGAAAGCATTTTCCGGAGGGACTCATAGGGTGCTTTCTCCCCGGCCGCAAGCGCCGTGCAGTTCCAGTTCACGGTATGCATCCCGAACACTTTGCCGGCAACATCCAGTACGCCGATGTAATCGCATCCGGTGCTGGAAATCCTGCCCACGATTTCATTGGTTCTCTTCTGCTCCGTGCAGTCTTTTGAATAAGTGATTCCTTCGACATCTCCCGTAGTGGGGTTCTGCATCAGATGCAGGGTCGAATGGATCCAGATCATTCCGCCTTTTATGCTTCTGAGCGGATAGGTCACATCCAGCTGCTGCTTCCCGTTCCGGAAAAGCTCCGTCAGATGCGCACAGCGGAATTCCTTCAGGACATAGTCCCGGATCCGCTGATCCGTAATGGTTGCTGCTGCCGCAGCAAAATGTTCATCCGCCGTTTCCCTCTGCAGCGATTTCACGATTTCCGGATAGGGACTGTATCCGCTGATATAGCGGTTTTTGGAAAGATTGAGCTGGAAGCTTCCCACGACGTCCGTCAGATTTCCGGTGAGCTGCGCCCGCAGGCGGTCGTATTCCGCCTGTTCCATTTTCCGTCTCGTGATGTTCCGTCCGATTCCGTAGGCCTTGACGGGTTTTCCGGAATCATCAAAAACCGTCGTATAGGAAATGTGTTCGCAGCGCGGTTCCCGACCGGGCTTCAGCTTGTACCAGACTTCGCAGGATGCGCTCGGCTCCCCTGCTTCCACCTTCCGGTACATTTCCAGAAAGACGCCGGTGCTGGAATCGTCAATGTAGGGCACCAGTGAATCCGGGGCATTTTCCGTGATCTTCGGCAGGCCGAATTTCCGGTAGTCATACTGCGTGAATTCATTCTCGGCCATGATGATCCGGCGGTTCGGGATGTCGTATTCCCAGACGACAAGATTCGTGTCCTCAACCGCTGCCTCATACATTCTTCTTGCTTCATTGTGGGCCTGTTCCGCTTTTTTCAGTTCGTCCAGATCGGTAAAGGAAGCATAGAAACAGGATACCCCGTTCCGCACATAGGCAAAACAGAACTGATTGTTGACCCAGTGGATACAGCCGTCCTCGCCGGTAACCCGGTAGGAAGCATCCCCCATTTTCTGACGGCCTTCGCTGACCTCCCGGAACTGATTCCAGAAGATTTCCCTGTCTTCCGGCAGGAGCCAGTCCACCGGATTCGGACTCTTGCTGCCCCAGTATTCCCTGCTCCCGTGATGCAGCCGGTAAAAGCCGGCATTGGCATATTCCAGGCGGACTTCCCCGCCGTCCTGCGAGAACACGGAAACGCCCCCGGGAATATTCCCGAGGATATCATCCAGATTGCTGCTGTATGCTTCCAGCCGGCTGGCTTCGCTGACATATTTGTCAACGTTGTAATAGGACGCAAAGAAGCGCTCCGTATTTTCATCCAGTTTTTTGTGCCTGGCCCGGATGCCGATCCACATGTATTCCCCGGCTCCGTTCAGATTGCGGAAACGGTATTCAAACCGGCGTTTTTCCGCAATGGAATCTCCCGCTTCTTTCAGCAGACCGGGGCGGTCATCCGGATGGACCGAATTGATGGTCCCCTTGCTGAAAAAACGGGCACGGTCTTCACGCCGTGCTCCGATCATCCGATAGAAGCCGTCATTGAGAAATTTCATCTCGATCACGGAATCCTTCAGATCAAAAATACCGACGCCGGAAGGAATTTCATTCAGGGCATCCAGTTCCATTGCCGCCTCATTTGAAAGATCCTGCATCTGCTGTTCCCCTCTTTATCCCTGATTCCCAAACGGGTTCATTTCGCTTCTATCTTACCCCACAGGCATGCAGGTGCGCAAGTTCTTCTGAATGAGTTTATCCGGTTTCCGGCGGATTTCCCCCTGCTGTTTTGACAGATCTTTCCGATGCATTATAATAAATAAAAACAGTCTGCCCCTCCGGTATTTTCCGTCCGGCTGCAGCAGGCCTTTTACAGAATCGGTGAGGATCATGCCAAATACACTTCTTTCAATCGAGCACTTCAGCAAAACCTACACGGAGCGGATGCTGTTTGACGATACGGATTTTTCTCTTCTGGAAGGCGAGAAGGTCGCCGTCATCGGCATCAACGGAACCGGGAAGTCGACGCTTCTGAAAATTGCCGCCGGACTGGAAGAGCCGGACACCGGAAATGCCGTGCGGAGACGGAACCTGGAGATCCGCTATCTTCCCCAGAATCCCGAATTCAATCCGGAATCAGGGCTACTGGAAGCCATCCTGCAGGAAAATGAAGGTCATCCCCACATTGCCGAAATGGAGACAGAAGCCAAAAAGCTGCTGAACCGTCTCGGCATTGACAATCTTACGCAGAAAACGAAAACCCTCTCCGGCGGACAGAAAAAAAGAGCCGCCCTGGTCAGCTGTCTCCTTTCGACAGCAGACCTGCTGATTCTTGACGAACCGACAAATCATCTGGACGGAGAAATGTCCGAATGGCTGGAGGATTATCTGAAGGCCTTCCGCGGTACCCTCCTCATGGTTACCCATGACCGCTACTTTCTGGATCAGGTCTGCGACCGGATCGCGGAAGTGGACGGAGGCAAGATCTACAGCTACAAAGCCAACTATGAAGGCTATCTGGAACTGAAGGCCGAACGCCTGGACATCCTGAAGGCCCAGGAGGCTACCCGGCAGAATATCCTCCGCAAGGAGCTGCAGTGGATCCGCCGCGGTGCCCGTGCCCGCACGACCAAACAGAAGGGCCGGATTCAGCGTTACGAAAAGCTGTCCTCCCTGCACGGTCCGGAAGAAGAACAGGAACTCGTTCTTTCTTCCGTTTCCGCACGTCTCGGCCGTACTACCATCGAGATTGAAAACCTCAGCAAGGCTTACCGGGAAAATGAACCCCTGATCCGGGACTTCACCTATTTCTTCCTGCGGAACGACCGCATCGGAATCATCGGTCCGAACGGTGCCGGGAAAACAACCCTGATGAAGCTGATTGCCGGCTGGGAGAAACCGGACAGCGGGACCATTACCGTGGGCCAGACCGTCCGCATCGGCTATTTCTCGCAGGAAAATGAAAAGCTGAAAGAAGACGAGCGCGTGATAGACTCCGTCCGTTCCATCGCCGAATATCTCCGTACTTCGGACGGACTGATCAGCGCCGGCGCGATGCTCGAACGTTTCCTGTTTCCTCCGTCGCAGCAGTTCATGCCGGTCAGCAAGCTTTCCGGCGGAGAAAAACGCAGGCTTTATCTGCTGCGGATCTTGATGTCCAACCCCAATGTCCTGCTGCTCGACGAGCCGACCAACGATCTCGACATCCGGACGATGACCATTCTGGAAGACTATCTGGACCACTTCAGCGGTATCGTCGTCGCAGTCTCCCATGACCGCTATTTTCTCGACCGCGTCGTGAACCGCATCTTCGCCTTTGAGGGAAACGGTCTCATTTCCCAGTATGAGGGCGGCTTCACAGACTATCAGGTGGAAGTTCTGCGGCGCCATCCGGAGGAACCGGAACGTCCTGTCAGGGATTCCGCAAATACGAAAGACACGCGGGCGGAGAAAGCCGCCGACCGGCCGCGGGAGCTGAAGTTCACATATAAGGAACAGCAGGACTGGGAGAACATCGAATCGGAAATCGACGTTCTGGAAAGAAGGCTTAAAGAGATCGAAAAAGAGACATCGGAGAACAGCTCCGACTATGAAAAGCTTACGGAACTTGCAGCCGAACAGGAAAAGCTGAACCAGAGTCTCAGCGAAAAAATGGACCGTTGGGAATATCTGTCTGATCTGATGGAACGCATTCAAGATTCACATGGGCATTCCAAAGTGCTATAATTTTTTTAAGCGTTCATATAATATGAACATGCGGCTATGCCCAGCAGCAGATCAGGAGGCGAAAATGAAAGCAACCATCCGAAACAGATCCCTGTCCATCCTTCTTGCAGTCTGTATGATCCTGTCTTTGCCGGGAACAATCCTGACTGTACATGCCGATTCATCCGTACGTCTGTCCCCGCTGAACCTGACCGAAACTCTCTTTAATTCCGCAAAAGGATGGGTTGCCTCCGGAACCTCGGACATTTATAACTACGTCAGTGCAGAATCCGCAGCACAGGGCTGGCTCTGGCAGTACGACCTCTCTTCCCGGAAATACACGCTTACGCTTTCCGGTGTCCATATTGACTGCAGCAGCACCGGCTCCAGATCCGGGAAGGCTGTCGATTTCGCTGCTCTTTCGCTGCCGGCCGGATCGACCCTGCGGATTGCCGACGGTACGGTGAACACGATTATCGGAGGACTGGGAACTTTCACCAGCGATTCCGCCACTGATTTAAGAAGCTATGCCATTTACAGCCCCGGCGACCTGAACATCCTCGGCAGCGGGACTCTTTCCGCAGAATCCATCAAAGCTTTCGGCGAATGGGTTCCGCTCTTTGATGAGCTGCATTCCTATGCCGTTTTCCTCAGCGGGGAAACCCTCCGTATCGGCGATGCCGCAAATCATCCGACCGTCAGTTTGAAATCAGGAGATGCCGCTGAAAGCTGGCCAAGCGACCGTTCCTACAGTTCTGCTTTATATGGATCCTTACAGCTTGAGAATGGGGATGTCAGCCTGACATCGGGGTATGTGACCGGACCCTACGCCCTGTCAGCCGGAGTCCGTTTCGGCCTGATTGATATCAGCGGAGGCTCGCTGACGATCCGGGCGGGAAAAATCAAGGCCAGCGATCCGGAATCCCGTTCCTTCGGCGGTACGCTCCATTCTTTTACGGGCGGTACGCTTTATGCAACCGGATACAGCAGTGCCATCTCCCTTACCGATATCTCCGATAATTCGACGCGTTCCGTGGCATCCTCAGCATCCCTGATGGGAAGCAGCGCTTATGACAGCACGCCGGTCGATTCCATCCATGCCGCATACAGTTCCGAAGAAAGTTCCAATCTTTTTTACATGGAATCCGAAGTGCAGCCGACGGAAACAAAAGCCCTTACAGTCGGCCTCAGCATGAGTCCGTCAATCAAACTGATGCCTGCAGAAGACGGAAATAATACTTCCGAAGTCTATGGGTCCGATGATCCGAAATCCTTCACGGTAACACTTCAGAATTTCACCGGCAGCCTTACGGATGCTGTCCCGCAGTGGTGCACGGAAACAGGTGAAGCGTCCGCTTCCGGAGCCGGCAGCAATCTGGAATATCATGAAGACAGCCATACGGTCACCTTCACACCGACTGCTTCCGTCGGAATTTACCATTTGAAACTGACCGGCCGTGACGGGTCCGGTCCGGATATCCTTTCATCCAACGTCGTTTCCTTTACGATTACAAAGGCCGTTTATCCGCTTGCTGTTGAAAAAACGGTTTCCATTCCCACACTCAAAACCGTTGACGGCAGTCTTTCCCTGGCTGACATTTTCAGCAGCGATGACCTGCCCGAGGGAGCATCCGCCGTTTCAGCGGAAAGGACAGCTTCTCAGAATGTCATGAGTTCCGTATCCGTCTCTGCCGACGGCAGCGGACTTCAGTACACCAGCAATTCCAATCCATCAGGGTCAGCGCTTTCAGACAGCTATTCTGTAAAAATCCAGTCTGCCGACTATGAGGATTTCGCCGCTTCCGTCATTTTTACGACACATGACCAGCTTCCGGTCACATTTGACTTTAACCCGGAAGATGCCGTCTACGACGGAAATCCTCACACAGGCTATACAGGCTCCGTGCGCGTCCTTACAGCCGATGAGAAAACCGATGTGACCGCAGCATGCAGTCCGCTCGTCATCCGTTTTACCGGCATCAGCGGCAAAGAGGTCTATCCGCTGAATGATCAGGCTCCGACGGATGCCGGTTATTACTTTGTGACCTTCTATTTTGAAGACAATACCTACATCGGAAATGAGACCGATATTTTTACGATTCAAAAAGCTGACCAGGCAGCTCCGGCTGCACCGGCTCTCCTGTCTTCTTCAAGAGACTCCATTTCCGTCAGCACCGTCAGCGGCCAGAAATACATGTGTCAGGGTCCCGAGGGAAATACCGACTGGCAGGATTCCGGTTCTTTCACGCAGCTTTCCACCGATACGGAGTATAAGATTTATACCTACCTGACGGGCGACGAAAACCACAATGATTCTCTCCTCTCCGAACCGCTGACCGTAAGAACTTCAAAAGAGGAAATCGTATCCCTGACTCCTCCCGAGGACCGGACGCTGAAGGATTTCTGCGAGACTGCTGAAGATGTCATCGGACTGCTTGAAGCTTCCATTGACGGAAAAGACGAGGACGGAGATACGCAGCGCCTGACCCTTCAATGGTCAGTCAGCGGTAGCTATGACAGTTCCGACGGAAAAACCAATTCCTTCCTCTGGTCCGCTTCGGCTCCTGCCGGTTATACTTTCAGCAGCGGTCTGGCAGCAAGCGGCTCCATTCTGGTCACGAATAAGCCCGCCGTACCGGTCATCGCACCTTCCATCAAACTGTCTCCTGCTTCAAACATTGACGGAACAGAAGAAGTCTATGGGGATCATGATACAAAGACTTTTACCGTAACGCTTCAGGACTTCCGTGATTCACTGACGGGCGCGCTTCCGCAGTGGTGTACGGAAACCGGAGAAGCCGATACAAAGGCTGCCGGATCCGACCTGGAATATCATGACGACAGCCATACCGTCACTTTTACTTCGACAGCACCGGCCGGAACCTATCATTTCAGGCTGACCGGCCATGACGGAACCGGCGCGGAAACCATTTCTTCCAACATCATCACCTTTACGATCCGAAAGGCAAAGTATCCGCTTGCCCTGTCGAAAACAGTCGTCATCCCGGCTGATTCCGTCACATCGGGCACCCTTGCCCTTTCCGAACTCTTCGACGGAACGGAAGTCCCCGACGGTGCTTCTTTTTCAGATGCCGCACTCACGTCTTCCGGTCAGGTCATGGATTCCGTTTCGCCTGATTCTTCCGACAGGACTCTCCTGAACTACACCAGCAAAAGCAGCAGCTCCTCCGAAGTCCGCACGGATACCTTCTCCGTAAAGATCACAGCCTCAAATTACGAAGATTTCAATGTGACCGTGCTTTTCACCAATTACGGCAAAAAGACGCCTGTCACCTTCCGCTATGAAAATGAAGATGCGGTCTATGACGGGAATCCTCATCCCGGCTATACCGGCTCCATTTCCGTCATAACGGCTGAGGACGGAAAAGATGTCACTTCCCAGTGCAGTCCACTGACCATGCAGTATGACGGCGTTCATGGTCAGGACACTTACCAGTCCGGCCAGGCTCCGACCGGTTCCGGCTTCTATTTCCTGACGGTCAAATTTGAAAATGATCAGTATGCCGGGTGCGAAACCAGCGTTTTCGAAATCAGGAAAGCCGGACAGAATGCACCGTCTGCACCGACTCTTCTTTCTTCGTCATACGACAGTCTTGCTGTCCGGGCTGACCGCGGTCAGCAGTACCGGTGCCAGGGTCCTTATGAATATGCGAAATGGCAGGATGGCGGAACCTTCACCGGTCTTTCCACTTACACGGAATATAAAATCTACACGTTTATCCCCGGTGACGTAAATCACGAAGATTCTCCTGTTTCGCAGCCTCTGACGGTAAAAACGGCCAAAGAAAAGATTGTTTCCCTTACTCCGCCGGCCGACCGCAGCCTCAGTGAACTCTGCCGGACCGCCGGCGACGTCATCCGGACTCTTGATGAAACCCTGTGCGGAACGGATCAGAACGGAGACACGCAGCTGCTTCCTGTTCAATGGGAAGTCGTCGGATCTTACGACAGCACGGATGGGAAATCCAATCAGTTCAGGTGGACGGCAAGTGCTCCGGATGGATATGAATTTGACAGTACGCTGGCTTCAGCAGGTACGATCACTGTCACCAACAGGGCTTCAGCGCCTTTTACGGTCCCGGCCTCCTCTTCCATCGGAAGCACGCAGTTTGATGCGGTTCAGTCCGGTCACGTCACAACTGTCAGTCCTTCTGCAGGACAGACTGCCGCCATTGTGTCATCGGAAAAAGATACCGGCAATGTAAAAATCGACTTCACCTCCGCGCAGACTGAAACAGCTGTCATTTCCTCTTCACTGATCAGTTCCGTAAAGAACTCACGAAATCCGCTGGGACTGACTCTCGTTCTGTCCGACGGGACTGTCACGATTGATGAACCGGCAGTGGATTTTCTCGCCGATGGAAACGATCTGAAAGTATGCTTTGCTGAAATCAGCGCAGCCGCTCTTTCGGCTGTACAGCAGAAATCCTATACTCAGGCATCCGGTGCGATTTCCGTCGTCAGCACACGCAAACTGATCCGTTTCAGCATGTCGTCGGGCGATACCGCGATTTCAACCTGCGGGAACGGAACCGTTTCCGTCAGTACTCCTTATACCCTTTCCGCCGGAGCTGACGGCAGCAAGATTACGGCCTGGTATCTGGATGATTCCGGGAAAATGGGAAAACTGAACGGAAGCTACAGCGCCGGAACGAAACGGGCCGGATTCACTTCCTCTTCCGTACGCACTTTCGTCATCGGAAGCCTTGCGGAAGAGCGCCTTTACGGCCCGGACCGCTACGGCACAATGACCGAAAACGTCAGGAAGGGTTTCCCGGACGGATGCGATACCGTCGTCCTCGCTTCCGGAGAGAACTGGCCGGATGCTCTTGCGGCATCTGCCCTGGCCGGCATGTACGAATGTCCTGTCCTTCTGACGGAGCCGAACCGGCTGACCACCCAGACTGCATCGCTGCTTTCATTTATCAAAGCTTCGAAAGTCTATATGATCGGCGGCACATCTGCCCTTTCGGATAATGTCCGGACGGATCTGATTCGCTGCGGCATTGATGAGAAAAATATTCAGCGCGTATACGGCGCTGACCGCACCAAAACGGCCGAAGAAATTGAAAAAAAGATCGTGGCATCCGTTGATTCCGATATCTGCATCATTGCTTCCGGCAAAGACTTTGCCGATGCCCTTTCCATTTCCTCGTATGCCTATTCGCAGAAAGCACCGATCCTGCTGACACAGCAGGATGGCACGCTGTCGGCTGATACGCTGAAGCTGGCACGGAATTTTGAATCCGTCTGCATTATCGGCGGAAATGCCGCGGTATCCGAAAAAGCAGAAGAACAGCTTTCCGGCGCCAGCATCTGCCGGATCTCCGGTGCAGACCGCTATGCCACTTCCAAGGCTGTCATCAATGCTTTCTGCCCGGATACCGTCCCGCTCTTTACGGTCTCGTCCGGCGAGAATTATCCGGATGCCCTGACCAGTGCACCTTTGTCCGGCATGACCGGCGGGTCGACATTGCTGGTCAACGGAAATGGTTCCGTCCTGAATGACGATCAGTCATCCCTCATCGGAAGTGCGGATTCCGTCTGCGTCATCGGCGGTACGGCAGCCGTGACCGGCAGCCTGGAAGATGCTGTCATTTCCTCGATGAAATAAGAAAAGATTTTCAGAGCTGCAGCCTGCTCATGAACTGTTTACTGTGCAAGCATTTCCGATAAGGTTTTGTAGAGAAGATGCGGATCGATCGGCTTGGCGATATGTCCGTTCATGCCGGCCTGAATGCATTTCTGAATATCATCGGTAAAGGCGTCTGCCGTCATGGCAATGATCGGCACGGTTCCGGCATCTTCACGCTCCATGGCCCGGATCTGTCCTGTTGCTTCGTAGCCATCCATGATCGGCATGCGGATATCCATCAGAACGGCATCATAATAACGCGGAGGAGAATCACGGAACATTTCCGCGGCTCTCTTTCCGTCTTCGGCCGTCGACACGATGACCTTTCTGTCCTCCAGAAGGGCTTTGGCAATTTCCAGGTTGAGAGGATGATCTTCACACAGCAGGATATGCTTTCCTGCAAGCAGGGGAAGCGGCTTCTTCCGGTCAGCTGTTTTTTCATCGGCGGATAAACGATCTGCCGTACTGGTTTCGCATACTGCTTCCGACGGAAAGTCCAGGTAGAAAGTCGTACCCTTCCCGATCCGGCTTTCCACGCGGATCGTGCCGCCCATCCTTTCCACAAGCTGTTTCGTTATAGCCATTCCCAGGCCGGTTCCTCTCTGTTCAGAAGAGTCATTCCGGTTCTCCTGGGTGAAAGGATTAAAAAGTGTTCTCTGGAATTCTTCGCTCATGCCGATGCCGCTGTCGCTGACTTCGATATGCTGATGCATGCTTCCGTCCGGATTCATTTCCCCGGCTGCCGTATATCGGATTTTTCCGCCTTCGGGGGTAAACTTTACCGCATTGCTCAGGATATTGAAGACAACCTGATTGATCCGGAGCTTGTCCTGAATCGGCACAGCGCTGTCGGGCATCCGGATCTCATAGTTGATGGTCTGTTCTTTTTCTTCCACGAGAGGCATGATGACAGACTGCATATAGGAAGAAAATTCCTCCGGAGGATACGGCTCCGGATGAAGCTCGATCTTGCCGCTTTCCGCCTTGGACATGTCCAGGATGTCATTGATCAGTCCGAGCAGGAATTTGGATGAAGTGTCGATCTTCCGAAGATTCTCCTGCGCCTTTTCCGGGAGGTCCATGGCCCGTGTCAGGTATGTCATGCCGATGATGCCGTTGAGCGGCGTGCGGATATCGTGGCTCATCCGGGACAGGAAATCCGTTTTAGCGGCGTTGGCGCTGTCTGCCTCGTCACGCAGCATTTTTTCATTTTCCAGCTGTTTCTCAAGTTTCGCCTGCAGTTCCACTTCCCGCTCGACGACCCTGTAGCTTGCATAGAAAATGTGGCCGTCCGGCCGGATCTCCCGCAGGATTGCTTCCTGATTGATCCAGACGGGACTCCCGTCCTGCTTCAGGATGCGATAGTTTCCTGCATTGAAGTATTCTTTATCATATCCGTCATGAAAAGCCTTTCTGACTCTGTCAAGATCATCAGGATGGACCGCGATGAAAGCATTTTTCATATAGGCAGCAATCAGCGGATTGTTCATCAGGATCTTCCGTGCATCCGGTCCGTCGATTTTCTCCAGGCCCAGGATCCGGAACATCTGCAGGTTGACGAAGATTCCCTCCAGATGATCGGCATCCGGCATGCGGAAGGAGACAATTCCTGCGCTGACAGAATCGATGATATCCTCGACGTATTCATTTTCCTTCTTCTGGCGAAGGACGGCATTGGTCACATCAGACTGGACCAGCAGGATCGTGTCCCTGCTGTCATCCAGATAATAATACTGGAGTCTCCTGTACATGAATTCATCCGGCTTCCCGGTATAATGTCCGCGCACCTGATATTCATAATATCCGTCTTTTTCAAGATGCTCCGCAATGACATCCATCCGGCAGCTTTCAAGATAAAATTCCCTGTCTTCCGCAGCGATGAAAGAACCTGCCGCAAACCGGCATACTTCCTCATACGGATAAACCGTATCCGGCTTTCCCAGTTTCTCCTGATATTTGGGAAGAAGCCTGCTGCTCAGATTCAGGAAGCGGATCGTATGATTTTTCGGATCCAGAAAGGCTTCATAGTCATATTCCCGGTCCGTGATGATGCGGAAGGCACGGTCGCGGTATTTATCCTTCGTGACATTGAGCGAATAAATGATTCCCTCCGTATCACCGCTCTCCGGATTCCGGAGCATCCGGGCAAACGTCCGCACCCAGATCATTTTTCCGTCTTCTGCCCTGCGGCGGTAGTCTACGGAATAATCCGATTTTCCTTCGTGAAAAAGTTCCAGCAGCATTTTCCTGCTGAAGTTTTTTAAGAATGCTGCCCGCTCTTCGGGAATGGAAATCATGCCAGCAGTATTTTCAATGATTCCGTCAACCGTATCCGACTGCAGGGAATCCAGGATATATCTGGATATGCCGTGCACCTCCTGGCAGGAATTCTTTGTCAGATTGACGCGGAAGGTACAGAGCGATTCCGGATTGGCTGTAAAAAGGGACTGGATCGTATGTCTGAAATCTTCCTCTTCCTTTTTCTGGTCGGTCACGTTGATCCCGACACCATAGGCAACGGAAGGTTTTCCGTTTTCATCTTTGACGACATTATAGATGACGTGCTCACATCTCTGAGGTGCATTCGGGCCCAGGTTCATCCAGAAGTCTTCTGACACTTTCGGGACGCCCTCTTCGATCTTCCTGAACATCTCCAGCAGTTTTTCCCTGTCCTCAGGACGCGGCATTCCGAGAATCGACTCCGGTACATTTTCAATCACATCAGGAACGCCGAATTTTTTGAAAGTATGGCTTTGACTTACGATCCGGTGCTCCCGGATCCGGTACTCCCACACTCCCAGTTCTGCCGCTTCCTCTGCCAGTTCATAACGCCGCTTGGATTCCCGCAGTTCCTGTTCATTGACTGCCCGGATATAGGCATTGGAGATTGCATAAGACACGGAAAGAAGAAGCTCTGCCGTGTTCTCGATCTTTTCCGGAGCGGGATTATCCAGACCGACAAAACCAATCAGCTGATCTTCATTGTATAAAGGCGCTTCTGTCGTGCTGCGGATATCCTGCTCTTTCAGCAGCCGGTATTCTTCCGGTCTGCTTTCACGGATCTTCTCGATGTCAGGCGTAACAATCGCTTTGTTCTGTTTGAAATAAGGCATCCAGCGGTCAATCGAATGAATATCCATATCCTGCAGATTTTCAATCTGCGGCTCAACACCGTCACGGCACCATTCATAGATGTTATCCAGGGATCCCTGCTGATTGATCAGAAAGATATAGGCACGGTCTGCCTGAAAGTATTCCCCGGCATTTTTCAGGGCTCCGTTCAGCCGGTCTTCTATCGTACCCTTGCCGTTGATAATCTGAATGGCAGCGGCAAGTTCCCGCTGCGTCTCAAGAACGGTCTGCAGTTCATTTTCCCTGAAGATGTGTTCGCTGACGTCAAATACGACTTCAATTCTGGCACGGTGTCCCTGATAGTCGATCAGATGGTCCTGCAGCTGGTAAGTCATGCCCAGCATTTTGTTTTCATGTTCCCAGCAGTATACCGCATCTTTTTTCAGCTTTGCGTTCGTGCAGAAGGGACAGGGAGCTTTCAGGCCCTGGACAGCCTCATAGCATTTCTTTCCGGAATAGCTGTCACAGTGCAGCTGTTCCCTGCATGCCCTGTTCATGTACAGCATTTCATACGTATCAATGTCTGCCACATAAACAGCCTGCCAGAGTTCCTCGACCAGACAGCTTAAAGCGTTCTCAGAATTCTCCATGTCTTTCCCTCATCAGACATTTCAATCAGAAGCTTTCAGAATATTGAATGGTTGTTTAAATTATAGCACCGTACAAAAACAGCCGCAATAACTCATTTTCCCCGGCTGGAAGCTTGTAAATTGCATAAATAAAAAGAATTTCAGCGTCCACGGTCCGCTCTTGACATCTGCTCCCAGGCGTATATAATTACCTATGTTAATTATCTATGTTAATTATTTCAGGAGGGATCTGAGTGATGAAATCTGAAAATGTCAGTGAACTGATCGGTGCCTGTTATGAAGCCCGAAGAATCATCGAGCTGATGCCCAGGCTTCCCGAAGGCATGAAGCCAAGCCATATTCATGTCATGGATATGATTTCCCAGCTTCAGCAGAAAAAGGGAGCGGTTCGCATCAGCGACATTGCCGCGGCACTGCATGTAACGAACCCGGGCATCACAAGACTGGTAAACGAGCTTACGGAAATGAACGCAGTTAAAAAGATGCAGGACAGCAAAGACAAAAGAGTTTTTACCGTCAGCCTGACTCCCCTGGGGCAGAAATACCATAAGAAGTATCTGGAAGAATACCATAATGAAATGGCCTGTAAGCTTTCCGATATTCCTGAAAAAGATATCCGGACAGCCGCAGGGGTAATTCACGAGGCCTACCGTATTCTGTCAGACGGAAATATGAAACTGGGATAATCCCTGAAAAATAATGGTTCAAACGGACTGCGCTTCACGATAAGCAGGCAGTTCTTCAAAGGAGAAAGATTCTGATGAACAAGCTAAACAAAATGAGTGTAATGCCCGTACCCAAACTTCTGCTGAACATGGGCGGACCGATGATGATTTCCATGCTTGGTCAGGCACTCTACAATGTCGTAGACAGCTATTTCGTTTCCCATATGCAGGATACGGCTTCCGTTTCCGCCATGGGCGACAAGGCCGTCAATGCGCTGACCCTGGCCTTTCCCATCCAGATGCTGATCATGGCCGTCGGCGTCGGAACCGGCGTCGGCATCAATGCCGGCCTTGCACGGAGCCTCGGGAGGAAGGACCGCGACACCGCCGGATGGACGGCAGGGAATGCCCTGTTCATCAGCGCCTGCTACTATCTGGCTTTCCTGATTTTCGGCATTTTCGGGGCAGGGTCCTTTATTTCCAGTCAGAGTTCCGATCCTGTGATTTCGGAAATGGCCGTCACCTATCTGAACATCGTAACCATCTGGTCCTTCGGCACGATCTTCTACATGTGTATCGAAAAGATCATCATGGCAACCGGAAATACCCTCATCACAATGATTGCCCAGCTGGCAGGCGCCGTTACGAACATCATCCTGGACCCCATCATGATCTACGGCTTAATCGGCTGTCCGCAGATGGGCGTGGCAGGCGCCGCTGCTGCAACCGTCATCGGGCAGTGCGTCTCACTGGTCATTATCCTGTACATGCATCTTTTTCGGAATGATTCCATCGACAAGGCGCTGCGCTATCTGAAGCCCCGCGCAAAAATCCTGCGGGATATCTATATCGTCGGCGCGCCTGCCATCCTGATGCAGGCACTCACGTCCTTCATGACCTACGGAATGAACCTGATCCTCGGATCGATCTCCGTCTCCGCCGTCACAGCCTACGGAATTTATTACAAGCTGCAGAATTTCATCTTCATGCCGGCTTACGGACTGAACAATGCCTCCATCCCAATCATCGCCTACAACTACGGTGCCGGAAATAAGGATAGGATCCGGGCTGCTGTCAGATACGGTCTCATTTACGTCTCCGTCATCATGGCTGCCGGCATCTTCCTGCTGCAGGTATTCCCCAATCCGATCGTGGGGGCCTTCTCCCTTACGGAAGAATCACGTCTCCTGTGCGTCACGGCGCTGAGGATCATTACCTGCGGCTTCTTCTTTGCCGGCTTCAACATCATCCTTCAGGGCATCTGCCAGGCTCTGGGAAACGGGATCTACTCCCTCATCATTTCCATGATCCGCATGCTGATTGTCGTGCTGCCGATGGCCTGGATCCTGTCGAAGCTGCCGGGTGCCCAAACCGCCGTCTGGTTCTCAATCCCGGCATCCGAACTGGCTGCCTGCATTCTTGCTGTCATACTGACGAAGAAACTTTTCAGGAATTCTCTTCATCTGATCTGATGCGCAATGCACAGAAATTATTCTTATGCAATGCCTGAAATGATATACTGTCATTATGACAAAATCAAACAGTTCGAATTTTACTGAAGGAAAAATTCTTTCACCGCTGCTGAATTTTGCGATGCCGATTCTTTTTGCACTCCTTCTGCAGGCGATGTACGGCACTGTCGACCTTCTGGTCGTCGGAAAATTCGCCTCCTCCGCGGATGTCTCGGGCGTCGCAACAGGATCGAAAATCCTCATGACTCTCACGACGTTCATCACGTCGCTGGCGATGGGGACAACGGTCGTGCTCGGCCAGCGGATCGGAGAAAAGAAAGAGCAGGATGCGGGAGCCACGGTCGGTGCAAGCATTGCCCTTTTTCTTTCGTTAGGCTTCGTCATCGCATTTGCGATGCAGCCGCTGGCATCTCCGGCTGCTTCTCTCATGCAGGCGCCCACGGAGGCTTTTTCTCAGACGGTTGATTATATCCGCATCTGCAGCGGCGGGGCGGTTTTCATCGTTGCCTATAACCTGATCGGCAGCATTTTCCGCGGCATAGGAAATGCACGCATGCCGCTGATTTCCGTCGCCATCGCCTGTGCGGCAAATATTGCAGGCGATCTTCTCCTGGTCGCGGTCTTTCACATGGGTGCCGCCGGTGCCGCGTATGCGACTGTTTTTGCGCAGGCACTGAGCGTTGTCATTTCCATGCTGATCATCCGAAGAACGAAACTTCCGTTTGAATTCGGGCTTCGCATGATCCGCTTCGACAAAAGGATCATCCGGCGTGTACTGTTTCTGGGAATTCCGCTTGCACTGCAGGATCTTCTTGTCTCGGTTTCGTTTCTCGTCATCATGGCGATCGTCAATACCTTCGGCGTCACGGCTTCGGCAGGCGTCGGCGTTGCCGGAAAGGCAATTGATTTCATTATGCTCGTCCCTGCCAGTTTTGAGCAGGCAATGGCTGCATTTGTCGCACAGAATGCCGGCGCGGGGAAATATGACCGCGCCCGAAGGGCTTTGAAATACGGAATCATGGCCAGTTTCTGTTTCGGACTTCTGATGTTTTCCCTCTCCTTTTTCCGAGGGGACCTGCTTGCCGGTATTTTCTCGAACAATGAAGAAGTCATCGCAGCCGCGTGGGATTATATGAAAGCATATGGAATCGACTGCCTTCTGACAGCATTCCTTTTCTGCTTCCTCGGCTACTATAACGGGCTCGGACGTACGCGGTTCGTCATGATTCAGGGAATTGCATCCGCCTTCGGCATCCGGATTCCTGTGTCCTTCCTGATGAGCCGCATCCTTCCGGTATCCCTTTTCCGCATCGGCCTTGCGACGCCCTGTGCCAGCGCCGTGCAGATTCTATGCTGCTTTATCTATTTTGCGCATGTAAAAAAAGAACAGGAGCACAAAAACGTTCCCGGATATGCTACAATGAAAAAGTCATAAAACTGCATCATATGAGGGAGGCTGTCATGAAATTCTGGAAAAGGTTTATTGCTGCACTTGCGGCAGCGGCAATGCTGCTGACTTTGAATCCTGCATCCGTGCTCGCGGATAATTCTTCCACAGCCATTACACTTTCTTTTGGCTTTAATCAGTCAGAAGCCAGAAGGGGGCTCGACCTGGTCAATGCTTTCCGTACGGGAAATGAAGCGTGGTACTGGGATCCTTCTTCTTCAAATAAAATCCAGGCTTCAAACCTTTCAGGTCTGATTTACGATTATGATCTGGAAGCTGCTGCCATGCAGCGCGCAGCCGAGATCTCGATGAATTACAGTCACGACCGCCTGGACGGTACCGACTGCTTTACTGCTTACCCTTCTGATATCGGCACTGCAGGCGAAAACATCGCCTACGGATTTACTTCCGTAGACTCCGTGATGGATGCCTGGAAGGAAACCAATGAAGGATATGGCGGCCAGGGACATCGCAGGAATATGCTCAACAGTGCTTTTAATGTTTACGGAGAAGCCTGCGTCATAATGGAAGGCTGTAAGTTCTGGGTGCAGGAATTCGGATACAGAGCGGCACCGAATACCCGCGCAACATCGGCGGCTGATTCCGCCCGGAATATTTCAGTTCCCATCCTGAACAGTATGGTGAATACAGCCGAAGCTTCTGACGCAGCCAATCTTCTTCAGATCAGCAATGTCGGCAGCAGCATCGATATGCCTTTGCTCAATATTACGCGTCTGAAAATCAATGCGGATTCCGCATACGATGAAAATGCTGTTTATGCAGGCTGTGTCCCGGTAAACTGGGTTTCAAACAACCCTGGAATCGCTGAGATTGAAAACGGCAGAATCACGGGTGTTTCAGCCGGAGTTGCCGTTTTGACCGCTGAAGCATTCGGGAAACAGTTTACCGCAAAAATCGCCGTCGGCTGCGACATCATGTACCGGCTTTATAATCCGAACAGCGGAGAGCATTTCTATACCGCAAATAAAGCCGAAAAGGATTCTCTCGTCTCTCTCGGCTGGAATTTTGAAGGTGCAGGCTGGTATGCGCCGCGAAGCGGAAGTCCGGTCTACCGTCTCTATAATTCAATCGGCGGGGAGCATCATTACACCTTAAATACAGCAGAAAGAGACATGCTGATCAGCATAGGCTGGAATGATGAAAAAATCGGCTGGTATTCCGGCGGAAGCACGCCTGTGTACCGGGACTATAATCCGAATGCATTTGCGAACAATCATAACTATACTGTCAGCCTCGGTGAAAGCAGCAGTCTGGTCAGCCTCGGCTGGAGAGCTGAGGGAATCGGCTGGTACGGAATGTAAGCGTCAGGAAGATTCACAGATCCTGATGATCCGGCCTTCATACCCCTGAAGTGTCATTTTACCGGTCCGGTCTTCTTCGATGATGCGTATTCCGCTGTCCAGATCATTGACCGGTTTTTCACCGTTATCGTCATACCATTGATACACTGCCTTATTTTTCAGATTGTCCATGATCCATATGCAGTCCGTCCGGATCTCTTCAACAGACTGTGCTCCGCGCGTAAGCGGAACAATCTTATCCGGCCGGACAAAGATCAGGACTTCATTCAGCTTTGCAGAGATGAAATATTCACCCTGATGATAGTACTTCGTATCGAAATCCGTTTCGCTGCGGAACCGGTATAACTTCATATCTTCCGGAATATAGACATATCTTCCGACGGCATTCTGCTGATAGACCGGAGCGATCATGATGCTCTCTCCGACCAGCAGCTGGTCTTCTATGCTTCTTGCCCTTTGATCTTCCTGATAATCAAATGACAGAGGCCTGATGTACATAGTATCCGTCAGGGCCGCTTTCATGAATTCGCTGTACAGATACGGCATCAGCATATAGCGCAGGGATACCATATCCGAAAGTTCCGATGTCATTTCCGGGAACCTGTTAAGCTCCTGTCTTCTCGACCCTGAAGCGGAATGGTTCCGCATCAGCGGCATAAAGATTCCGAACTCCAGCCATCTCATCATCAGGTCCGCTGTCG
Source organism: Lachnospiraceae bacterium (assembly GCA_022647575.1). Taxonomy (GTDB): domain Bacteria; phylum Bacillota; class Clostridia; order Lachnospirales; family Lachnospiraceae; genus Chordicoccus. The sequence goes on from JALCKY010000005.1 coordinate 143,414, forward strand.
AATCATCGCCGAATCCGCCGATATCAGATCCGCTGAACAGGAATCCGCACATGTTCAGCGACGGCATCTGCCTGATGCTGAGTTCAAGATGAGACCACCAGGAGCGGTTATCTCCTGTCCAGATTCCGCCATAGCGGTGCATGCCGATATAGGAGGACCGTGAGAATAAAAGGATCCGCCTGTCCGGAGCCAGGGCCTTAAACTGTTCTGCAGCGGCTTTCGTCATATTATAGCCATAGAGGTTATGCACTTTGTCATGGCGTATTTTCCTGCCGTCCGCCAGATGATAGAAAGATGCATAATCCTCCGGATTATTGTCGATTGTTCCGATCAGATCCTTGAATTCGAAGAAAGACTGAATATCCAGATTTCTGCCTTTATAGTCTTCTATCTTTTCAAACACCTTCTTCAGCCGTCTTTCGGAATAAAAAATGGCAGGCTCATTCATGTCGTTCCAGAAGCCGTCAATTCCTTTATCAATCAGGGTCTTATATAAGCCGCCGAACCATTCTCTGACTTCCGGCCGCAGAAAGTCCGGGAACATCACCTGCCCCGGCCAGACCGCCGCAACAAAATCATTTCCTTCCGAGTCCTTGCAGAAATATCCCTTTTCCTTTCCCTCTTCATAGACCGGATATCCTTCCTCTTTCTTGATGCCGGCATCAATGATCGGCACAAGGTGGATATGCCTGCTTTTCATTTCTTCCGCGAATTTCTGGAACTCCGGAAAGGTTTCTTCATTGACCGTAAAGTCCTTGTAGCGTTCCATATAGTCAATGTCCAGATAAATGCTGTCGAGCGGTATATGCTTCTCCCTGTACCGGTCGGCGACTTCACGCACTTCATTTTCATTCATGTAGCTCCAGCGGCTCTGTCCGAAGCCAAATGCCCACTTGGGCGGAATGTAGCTTCTTCCGATCATCCCGCGGAACTGATGGACAATATCCGCTGCATGATTTCCGGTAATCAGATACAGGGTAAAATCCGGTTCTTTCAAAGAAATCTCAAGGACATCCTGCTCTGTATAGCCGATGTCGAAACGGACTTCACCGGGCGTATCCAGGAATAAGCCAAAGTGCTCCTTTCCGTCGATCACGATAAAGTTGTGTGCGCCATAAAGAGAGTGCTTTCCTTCGGTATGCATCGGATCGTCCGTACAGCTGCTTTCATAAACCCATCCCCGTTTATTGATCCCCCGGACCTGTTCCCCGAGACCATAGACGATGTCATCGGTGTCCAGCCTGTATGAAAGATGACGCCTGTCGGATGACAGGCTTATGTATTTCATCTGATCAGCTGCGCTTTCCGGAAGCTCCTCTTCCACCGCATAAGTTTGAATCGGACTCCCGAAGATATATTTATCAATCATGCTTTTATCCTTTCACTCCGCCTTCCAGCATGCCCTGCTTAAAGCTGCGCTGCGCCCCGATATATACCAGGATAATCGGCAGCATGGACAGGAGGCTTCCTGCCATCAGGACATTATACTGTGTTCCATATTGACCGTTCAGGCTGTTTAATGCAAGGGTCAATGTCATTTTACTCTTATCCGTCAGCATGACCAGCGGCCATAAGTAATCATTCCAGCTGTCCATAAATGTCGTGATGCTGAGCGTGGCTATGGCTGAACGGCAAAGCGGAAGAATCACTTTCCAGTAGATTCTGAAAAGCCCGGCTCCGTCAATGCGGGCCGCTTCCATATAATCATTCGGCACGGAACGCATCTGCTGAACAAGCATGAAAATACCGAAAGCCTTAAAGAGCGACGGCAGGATCACACTCGGATAGGTATTGATGAGGCCCAGCTTATTCATGATGATAAACAAAGGGATCAGCGTCACCTGCGTCGGAATCATCATGGATGCCAGATATACTTTAAATAGTCCGTTTGAGAACGGAAATTTTATCTTCGTAAAAGCAAAAGCCGCCATGGAGGAAGACAGGATCGTTATTACGGTATAGCATACGGTAATAAACAGACTGTTCAGAATTGCCCGAAGGAACGGGAACATCGTGAACACCTGCTGATACGCTTTCAGCGTAGGCTGCTCCGGTATCCATTGTATCGGCAATGCCATGATTGCCCCTTTGCTTTTCAGGGATGTGGAAATCATCCAGAAGAAAGGAATCAGCACAATAATGGCAATGATGACGGAAATCAAATAGAATAATACTGCACTGGCAGTCTTCTTACGATTCATAATGCACCCAGGCTTTCTGTCCTTTCAGCTGGACAAGTGTCAGAATGAAGATCAGGATGAACAGCAGCCAGGAATATGCGGAAGCATAACCCATTTTAAAGTAGCTGAAGCCATAGGTATATATTCTCTCTACCATTACCTGCGTAGCCCCGTTCGGGCCTCCTCCCGTCATGATCATAACCTGCGGGAACAGCTGGAAAGCATTGATCAGGGACATGATCAGGCAGAAAAACAGAGGACGGTGAAAGCAGCGGCAGGGTGATGGAAAAGAAAAGCTTTATTTTGCCTGCCCCATCGATACGCGCCGCTTCATAATAGGTGTTGTCGATCCCGTTCAGACCGGACAGGAGAAAAAGTCCGTAAAATCCCATATCCTTCCAGACTGAAGCCAGAACGATGGCCGGCATTGCCCAAAGCTCATCCGTGAGCCAGTTGGGTCCTGCAATCCCGATCGCGGCAAGAATCTGATTCACCACGCCGTACTGCGGACTCAGTACCCATTTCCAGATGAGACTGGCAGCCACCCAGGATGTCAGCACGGGAATATAGTAAATGACCCTGAATGCTCCTGCTCCTTTTTTTGCCTTAAAGAGAATTTCCGCAATCAGAAGAGAAGCAAGGAAAACCAACGGTATATACAAAATGATGAAATAGAGCGTATGGCCAAGAACACTCCAGAATTCACCGCCGCCGAGAATCTCAGCATAATTCTTAAAACCGACGAAACTGCCGGCAATTGCAGAGAAATCCAGTTTCTCCAGGCCATTCCAGTCTGTCAGGCTGATCACGATGGAAATCAATATCGGAAGCAGGCTGAAGACGATCATGCCGGCAAAGCTTGGGAGCATGAATAAGGCTGCCCCGATTCTTTCATTTTTCTTTTTTGTTCTCATGGAATTTCCTTTTTAAAGAAAAGGGCACAGAAGCTGATGAAATCCGTGCCCTTCTCTCCGTGGATCATTTAAGGGTGATTTTCTCCGTGCACTCCTTCTGAGCCTGTTCCAGTGCCTCATCAGGAGTTATTTTTCCGCTTGCCGCTTCGCCCAGCTTTCCATTGATGATATCGGACATCTGGCTGTAATCCTCGATAATCGGCGGTGTCACAAGATAGTCCAGGGAATCGAAGACAGCCTGGCGGTTATCCGGCGGTGTCTGCTCAAGATATGCAGAAAGGATATCCTGGTTATTGATTGCCGGAAGGTTCCACGATGCTTCAATACGCATTTTGGCTGATTCATCGCTGGATGCAAGCCAGTTGATCCATGTTGCTGCTGCAGCCTGCTTATCGGCATCTGCGCTTGCATTAATGACCAGGGCATTGCTGAAGAAATGAGTTGCTTTTTCTGTCCCGCCCGGTTCTACAGCGCAGTCCCACTGAAAACTGCAGGCATCTTTGAATGTGGAGAACATCCAGATTCCTGTCACAACCATGCCAAGACGGCCGCTCTCGAACAGGTCCGAGTCTCCCATGCCGGCAAGATCCGTTTCTGAAGGCTGAACATGGGAATCCGTGACTTTTCCGATCATCATTTCAGCTGCTTTCTTATTTGCATCCGTATTGATCGTAAATTCTGTCTTGTCCTCATTCAAAAGGCTTCCGCCGTACTGGGCAGCTTCCTTGAAAAATTCATTGTAAGTCGTCGGTGCGAAAATTCCCCAGTAGTCATCTCCCAATGCACGGATTTTCTTTGCCGCAGCTATCGCATCATCCCAGGTCCAGTCGTTTGTCGGATAGGATACGCCTGCCTTGTCAAAAAGGTCTTTATTGTAGATCAGTACGACATTGGAGAAATCTCCCGGAAGTCCATACTGCGTGCCTTTTACCTGGAATGCCTTTAAGGCTGTCTCGTTGATATTGGCGGTATCGATTCCTGTAATCGGTGCAAGGACGCCTTTGTTTGAATAGGACGCAAAATTCTCGATATTCAATTCATAGCAGTCCGGTGCGGTTCCTCCTGCCACTCTTGTCTGCATCTGAGTAAAATAATCATCATATCCGATCGTCTCGATGTTTACGGTAATGTTCGGGTTCTCTTTATGGAATGCCTCATACATCTTGTTCAGTATTTCTTCATTCCCGCCGGAAGCATTAAAATTGCAGTAGCTGATCTCCACCGGCTCAGATGAAGTACTCTCCGCTGCGGATTCGGCAGACTTGTCTGACACGGAAGCCGCTGCTGATGATGCCTCGGAAACCTCGCTGACGGACGCCGTACCGGCGGCTGCCGTACTTTGTGCAGCTGTACTCTGTGCAGAAGAACCTCCTCCGCATGCTGCAAGTCCAACGGTCATGACTGCCGTCAGTCCTAATGCCAAAATCCTGCTAACTACGTTCTTTTTCATTTTTTCCTCCTGATATAGTATCCAAAGACTGATTTTTATTAATCATAAATTTCCCAGCTTTCGTCCTCCCTGTCTTCAGCAGTAACGACTCCGGAATCGTCCCAGCTGATTTCAAAATGTCTGCCGCTATCATCAAATGAGCTGTGACCCTTTTTCCCTGCCAGGATAAAATGAACTCTGGCACGTGCACAGTCCATTGGAGAACCTAATTCAATATCCGTTTCTTTTTTCAGGATAACTGCATAGCCATCCCTGATATATACGGGGAACCTCTCCTCACAGGAGTCGATGGTACAAGGCCCTTCATAACCCTTTTTCGAGAAAAAGCCGTGCCATCTGCCCTTTGGAAGATAAACCGTTCTGGTCATTTCTTTTTCTTCCATCAAAGGTGCAACAAGCAGACTGTCCCCAAACAGATACTCATCTTCGCACAGGACTGCTTTCTCATCATCCTGCCAGTCAAAGACCAGCGGTTTCATCATCGGTCTGCTTTCTCTGACGCATTCGCCGGCCGTGCTGAAAATATAAGGCATGAGATTCATCCGAAGCCAATGCCAGTATCTGATTTCATGCAGGTAATCTTCTCCGTATTTCAGGCAGATATTCCACGGACTGCGTTCATTGCTTCCTTCACCGCCCGGCATCAGCTTACTGAACTGCCCTCCGTCCGGTTCCGAATGCCACTGCATGACAGGGCTGAAGCAGGCCATCATGGTGGACCGAAGATAAAGGTCATCGGACGGGAGCGGACCTGCAAATCCTCCGATGTCAAAACTCCAGAAGACAACTCCTGAAACAGACGCAGACAGCCCGGCACTTAAAACTGCCTTGAATTCCTCGTTGGTTGACTGATGATCGCCTGCCCAATGGATCGGCGTCTTCTGTGCACCGGTAAATCCCGCACGGCTGAACAGAACTCTGCCCTTTCCGATAAAATCATGATAAGCATTCAGGTAATCCTGACAGTATCTGTTCTTCTCACGAATGCCCGAAGTTCCGTCATGCAGGATTACATCATCCGAATAAATGAACTCGCCGCCGTCTGTCTTGAATCCGTCCACTCCGATATCCAGAAGATATTCACGCCTGTCAAACCACGACTTTCTGGCAGCAGGGTTCGTGAAATCAGGTATCAGGGATCCTTCAAACCAGTGGCCGTCAGGTATGGCGTAGGGCGTTCCGTCGCTGTTCATAACGCACAGTCTCCCGCGTACGGCCGACTCACTGTCCAATTGGTTCTGCAGGGAAATTCTTCCGTCTTCCATCTTCTTATAGACAGGTATCTGCCACAGAACCAGACGGATTCCTTCGGCATGCAGTGTATCGATCAGTTCCTTCGGATTGCTCCAGAACCTGCTTTCGGAAAAATCAAAATCTTCATATCTTACCCTGCTGTCTTCCCTGAAAGGACTGTATTTTGCACCGTTGAAAATATAAAATGTCGATTCATCGGACCATGCCTCAAGTACGAGTACGGCTGCAGGAAACCGGTATTTCTTCAGGCAGCGGACCGCCTCTTCTACATCGCCCTGGCAGTTCCAGTGATTTGCGGAAATCCAGGTTCCGAATGCATATTCCGGAGGAAGTTCCATTCCGCCGGCCAGTTTCACGTAATCTGCAAACATCTCATCAGCCGAACCGGTCAGAATAAAGACGGATGCGCCGGATGGGATTCTGCATCTGATTTCTTCATGGAAAATGAATTCCGTCGTTTCATCTGTTTCGACAAAAACACCTATCCCGCTGTCCGTGATAAAGTACGGTATGGAAAGATATGTCAGCCCGCCCTGACTGCAGAATTTTTCAATGACTTCATTGACGACATGCTTCCCCTTCAGGTTCAGTCCGTCAAATTTCTCGCCTGCACCATAGGCTGCCAGATAAGGAACGGCTATTACGATTTCATCTTTGCTTTCCGAATGTGTTCTGGTCACCCTTGCCTTCAGACCATTTGCAAGTTCAAATTCTTCATAATCTCTGGTCCATCTGGTTTTCATAAATTCCCAACTTTCTTTTATATTGACCGTACACTGTTTCTTTCAACGATCTGAACCGGAAGTATGACATCCTTTAAATCCTTGCTTCCCTTGATTTCATTTGCCAGCATTTCCATTGCTTCCTCACCTTTTTCCGAAATCTGCTGTTTTACGGTCGTGAGGCCCGGCGTTACGTAGTCACAGATCACAATGTCATCAAAGCCTATGATTGAATAGTCATCCGGAATCTTTTTCCCCGCATTGATGAATCCCTTCATGGCACCGATAGCGAGGATATCTGCCGTCGTGACGATGGCTGTGATTGCCGTATGATCGCTGACAATCTTTTCCGCCATCTCTTTCCCGCTTTGGAAGTCTACATTTCCTTCGTACAGCCAGGCATCCTTATAAGTGATTCCATTGTCTTCCAATGCTTTTTGATACCCCATGAAGCGTTTCCTCATGACGCCGCTGTCGTTCAGGGTTCCGCACATAAATGCGATTTTCCGATGGCCGTGCCGGATCATATATTCGGCTGCCATGTAGCTTCCCTGCACATCATCAATCCGGATATTTACAAAATCTGTATTCCTGCAGTAACTGTCTACGAGGACAACCGGAATATCCAGCTTCTTTTTCAGTTTGTACAGCCTATCGCTGTACACGCCGATGGCAATAATTCCATCCAGGTTTCTCTGGTGCGCTATACGGAGAAAATCATCATCCACATCCAGTCCGGAGACCAGTATCTGATATCCTTTTTCCCGGGCTTTGAATTCGATCGCCCCAAGAATCTCACTGTAGAAATTATTGCTGAAGATCTTATGGTTTTTCTCTTCCGTCTGAGGGATGACAACCCCGATGAGTTTTGAGTCTTTCATCACAAGGCTTTTCGCACTCATGTCCGTCACATAGTCAAGCTGACGGACAGCTGTCATGACTTTCGTTTTTGTTTCATCCGAGATTGATTTTTTCTTGCCGTTCAGGACATAGGACACTGTAGCGGTTGAAACACCCGCTTTTTTTGCAACATCTTTTAACGTAGCTCTTGCCATTTTTCAATGCCCCCCGTGTCTTTCCTTTTTCGAAGTTAAGCGGTTAAGTAGTTAATCGCTTAACCTTTAATCTATATATATTATTTCGCAGTCCTTTTGTCAACGGATATTCAAGAACTAATTTGATTTTGTGAAATCAAGACAAAATTAACCTTTGTTAACTGGAAATATTGTTGGTCATCAGTTCGGAAGGTCAGTCGAAAAGTCAGAAATAAGGCTAATTGCCTGCAACTGACGCCGATGTTATATTTTTCATATAATCTATGCGGAGGCATTCCATGAAAAAGGAAGAGAAAATTACAGAGTTACTTTCGAAGCCCGAACTTACGGAACAGCTCAAGGCATGCAGAGACGCTGACAAAATCAGAGATCTGGCAAAAGAGAACGATATTGAAATATCAAAACCCGTGAATGTTACTGCCTGTCATGATTTTTTATCCAATCCACCATATCCTCTGCTGTTTCCTCGAGGCTTCGGACTGAATAGCCGAGCTGTCCGACCGCTTTTTTATTTGAAAACCGGCTGTTGCTGCGGAGGGTATTCAGAGAGTAGTCCGTATAAAGCGGTCTGCGGTGTGTAATCCCCGCATACATTCTGATAAACGGAACAGCCGCTTTTGCAAGCGGTATTGGAATAATGCGGACGGTCTTCTTTCCGCAGTATTTTCCTGCTAAAGAAAGAAGATCCCGGATTTCAGAATAATGTCCGCTCAGGATATATCCTTCCCCTTTACGCCCATTTTCTGCCGCACGGAGACAGCCTTCCGCCACATCCCGTACATCGACAAAATCATATCCGCCCCTGACGCAAGCCGTAAGCCTTCCGTCCATGAATTCACGAACCATCTGTATCAGATGATTCCTGCCTGTGTCATAGGGTCCCAGAATGCCGGATGGGAAAACGATGACTGCATCCAGACCTTTTCCTGCCGCATCCAATACTGCCTGTGCCGCCTCGGCTTTTGTCTTTGCATAGCCTCCGTTTACCGCATCCGCCGAAAAAGAATCGACCTCCGTTATGATCTTCCCCTGAGGAAGTTCCGGGATGGCGTGAACAGAGCTTACATGGACCATGCGTTTCACATTGTATTCCATGCAGAGACGAAGTACGTTTTCGTCCCGTTTACATTCACCTGATAAAGCCTTGACGGCATTTTTTCTGCAATGGATATCAAAGCTGCGGTGTGGATCAGAATAACCTCTCTGCCTTCTGTATCCGCAAACAATTTTCTCAGGGATCCTATATCGCATACATCGCCGTGATAATATGTAATGCATGAATCTTCAACAGCAGGACTTTCATCCGGCAGGAGCAGCCCCCGTACTTCTCTATGCGATCCCAGCAGACAGCGTATAACCGAAGACCCCAGATGGCCGGCGGCACCTGTGATGATATAGATACGGTTTTGATCTTTTTCTGCTGCATTCCGGGTTACTTCCATAGCATCAATCCGGCACTCCCTTCCATTCCGTAAACTTCAGTTTTGAATATAAATGAAACCGGGTCAATTTACAACCCGGTTTCATTTCCTCTGGTCCAGTTTCTATTTCATATCATAATCAACATAGCAGATATGCGTTGCAAGGAATTCATCCAGGCAGTGCTCTCCGTCGTCTCCGCCAATGCCTGACTTCCGAACGCCCTGATGGAAGCCCTGGAATGCCTCAAAGTGTTCACGGTTTACATAAGTCTCCCCGAACTTAATTCCATTGAGAGCCTTCAGCATGGTGTCCGTATTTGTCGTATAAATGGAAGACGTAAGCCCGTATTCACAGTCATTCGCCTTCTCGATTGCTTCATCCAGCGTCTTGAATGTGGTGATCGGAAGTACCGGTCCGAAGATCTCGTCATGGAAGATTTTCATGTCGTGCGTGCAGTTGGTGATGACAGTCGGCTCATAATAGAAGCCTTTCCCGTCAATCTTGGCCGGCTTGCCTCCGCAGGCGATCCTGCCTCCTTCACTGACCGCACCTTTTACAAGCTCATCGATATGATCGACCTGCTGCTGATTGATCATCGGTCCCATATCCAGTTCTTTTTTCGGATCCTTTGCCGGATTCCCGTACTTTGTTGCCTTGATTCTCCTGACGATTTTCGCCGTGAACTCCTTTGCGATTCCTTCCTGAACGTAGACGCGTTCCGCACAGTTGCAGGCCTGTCCGCCGTTGACGATTCTGGACTGCCACACCCACTCCACTGTCTTGTCAAGATCACAGTCATCCATTACGATGACCGGTGCCTTGCCGCCAAGTTCCAGCGAGACTTTTGTGATATTCTTTGCCGCAGCTGCCATGATTTTCTCACCGGCCGCAACACTGCCTGTCATGCTGACAAGACTGACCTTCGGATTTGCGGAAAGGGCCTGCCCGACGACAGCACCGGAGCCGGTGATGACATTGATGACTCCCTTCGGCAGTGAGCTCTTTGCAACCAGCTTGGCAAACTCATAGCATCCGTTCGGTGTCTCGCTCGACGGTTTCAGGACGACAGTATCTCCTGCGATCAGGGCCGGCGCAACTTTTCTTCCTATCAGGAACAGCGGGAAGTTCCACGGCATGATACCTGCAACGACACCGACCGGCATCTTGTAAAAATAGATATTTTCGTTCGGCCGGTCGCTCGGAATGATTTCTCCTTTGATATGACGTGCCATCCCCCGAAAATAATCGATATACTCCGGCAGCCAGCCGGCTTCATCCGCGGACTGGGCCATTGTCTTGCCTACTTCCTCGGAATTTGTCTTTGCGAAAAGAGAAACGTTCTTCCCTGACCAGGTCAGCAAGTTCTTTCAGGTAAGCCGCCCGTTTGATCGGCGGGACCTTTTCCCAGCTCTTCTGTGCCTCATAGGCAGCATTGACGGCATCCTCCACATCTTTCTCCGTAGCCTTCGGCACCTGGGAAATAACCTCTTCCGTTGCCGGGTTGATGACTTTCATCATCTCCCTTTTTCCGTTCGGGATAAATCTGCCGTTGATGAATAACTGATACGTTTTCATTCTGACACCTCCTTATTATTTTTGTCTGACGATCACGGATATGCCATCCGGAAATAAACTGTCAGCTTTGCATTGGATCCCTTTTCTTTACAGGCGATTTTCCAGGCGTCTTCGGGCGTTTCCGCCCATGTCATCTTCATTTCTTCAATCTTCCGTCTGACAGACGGATCTGCCACGAAAATCACGTGATGGCCGGACAGAACCCTTGCAAGGACCTGTGATTCCCATTGATCGGGAATTGTCTTATCCTGCGGAACCTTCAGGATTTCCTCCTGAAGTGCCCTCGCACTTCTGCACCCGGCAAGCGTTTTATAGAAGCTGTCTCCTCCCCGTGCCGTCGATGCACGAAGCCGACATGATGATGACTCCGTCTTTTTTGGCTGCCGCTTCCGCAGCCGTCAGGCCTTTCACCGCCTGGTAGATGTTCTGGTCCATCGGATAGCCGCCGTTTGACGTGATAACGATATCTGCAGGTCTCTTCGGGCATACAGACGCATACTTCATCAGATAATCGCAACCGCTTCTGTGTGCTTCAATCGGATCTCCGGCAAATGCCGCTGCTGCATGCTTTGATTCATCAATGATGACATTGACGATATACCGCAGGTTTGCCATTCGTGCCGCAGCAGCCATGTCTTCATGGATCGGATTCCCGTCGAGGATTCCGGTTCTGGCTTTGGGACTGGCAATGAACTTTGCACAGTGGTTGCCCAGGATTTGTCGTCCTGCTGCATACGCCCGGCAGGATGCTTTTTCTTCCGCCCGAAAAACCGGCGAAAAAGTGAGGTTCTATGAAACCTTCCGAAACCAGAAGATTCGCTTCTGCTGCCGTTTTATTGATGATCAGCTTCGCACCGGAAGGCAATGTGCCGATCTTTGTCAGCATCGATTCATCGAGACAGTCATGGATGACGATGTGTTCCTTTTCGACAATCTCCTTGCCCATTTTGAAGATGAGTTCATCCCGCGTGGTGCGCCGGTGGCATCCCGCCGCGATCAGAAGGGAAATCCGGATATCCGGGTTTCCTTCCCGAAGTTCCCTGAGCATATGAGGCAGAATCTGTCTGCTCGGCACCGGCCGTGTATGGTCGCTGCAGATAATGACCGCCGTTTTCTTTCCCCGGGCAAGTTCGCACAGCCTGGGGGACCCGATCGGATCTGCCATTGCCGAAAGGACACAGGCATCCCCGGAAGTTCCTTCTGATTGAATCTTACGCGCAGTCAGGATTTCGCAGTCCGTTCCATCAGGGATTCGGAATTCCAGATCTGCTCTCCCATATGGCAATCTCAATATGTCTATTTTTTATCTCCTGCAATTCTTATCTGGACTTATATTACAATTACATTTTTTATCTGTTTCCGCTTTTCTTATATAGAGGAAAGCGTTTTCTTTACTTTGAATTTGTTCGTCCATCTGTTTCCCTTGTTTTCAAGCATTCCTGACTGTATTTTTACTTATAAAGCCCCATTTTACTATAACGATTCCATGCTGCAGGGAATAGGATTTTTTGTCCATTTCTCTTTAAATTTGTTCGCACTTGCGATACAATATCCCTGTCAGGCATTCATCCGCGAGGGAGGACGATTATGGTCTCTTCATTCAATCTGTCGAAACTCAATTCTCTTCTGATGGATTTCTACAACATCACAAAAATCCGCATCACCGTATTTGATGAAAATTTCCACGAACTGATTGCCTACCCGCTGGAAGTCTCTCCATTCTGCCAGCTTCTGCGCTGCGATAAAAATGCAGAAGATGCATGCAGGATCTGCGATGCAGAAGCCTGCAGGAAAGTCATGGGCCGGCATAACGCTTATACCTATACCTGCCACGCAGGGCTCTGGGAATCCATCGTGCCTCTTTACATGGGCAATATCGTTATCGGGTATCTGCTGTTCGGACATGTTTTCTGCTATGAGTCGCATGAAACAGGCTGGGACGTAATTAAAGAAAAATGCAGGAACTACCGCGTCGATATGGAAAAGCTGAAGGATGCCTGCTGGGAGCGGGCCGATTATTTCTACGGATTATATTCAATAATACTTTCCCAACCAGTGAGACTATATCGACAATGACATAGTCTCAGATGGATGTTTTCTTCATCGACCTGTTGAGTCACGTTGATGGTTCTGGCGGAGCTGCCTTCGGCTTATTTTTGCTACCCAGCGGTCTGCCACGTTTACGCTTTACCGGCTGTTCCGTCTGATCAGATGGTGCCTCAGCCTTCGGACGATTCTTGCTTCCTCTGGGCCTGCCAGGTTTCTTTTTCGGCGGTTCTTCCGGCTTCGGAATGAGATCCAGCTTTTGAAGGATTTCCAGGTGAGATGGGTTCATCCGTACAAGCTGCCAGTTTTCACTTCCGACACATGCTTTCTTCGCCCGGATTAGTACGGAGAGGATCTTTCTGTAGGTGTAATCCTCAAGAAGGCCTGCTTTGTCAAAAGCATCGATTAGGCGAAAAGTCAGGAGCGTTGAAAGGAAATCGCAAAACTCACTGCCGATCACAGAGTAATCGTCCTGCACGCGGGTCTCATCGAATTCACAGGCGGATTTGTAATACCGCATGACGAGCTCGATCTCCCAGCGCTTGTCATAAGCTTTGTAGGCAATCTCCGGAGGAAGATCCAGATCACACTCCAGCACGATTGTGCCGAACGTCTTCTGCTTCTCCCTGAGTTTTTCAAGGCTGTATGCCTTTTCCTTCTTTGCCCGGTGCAGCCAGTCGCTTTCTTCTTTGGCGGCCTTGGCACTGCTCCGGTAGGAATAGAGCCATTTGTCGATACCGACGCACTTTTCCTTGCGGTAAGTGATGCCTTCGAAACCGGCAGAATCGCCGTGAAGTCCAGCATGGAGTGCCGCGTGATCAGCTTGGAATTGCGCTTTATCGGATTAAGGTAATGCAGATCCGGATGGCTTTCAAACTCCTCGTGGGGCTGCGGATTCCGGAAGCCTTTGTCTCCAACGATGATCCCTTTTGTGATCTGGTTTTCCTTGATGAAGGCTTCGTAGGAAGTGGCATCCAGCATATTTCCGGGAAAGCACTTGGAGCAGACCGGCTCCATCGCTTCCAGATCGAACGCGAAGAGAACAGAGATATCTCTTGTCCCTTGGTTCGGGCCTTCCTGGAAAAATCTGAGAGAGAGTTCACTTGGATTCGTCCGACTTGAGCGTTCCATCAACCAGTAATGGTGATCCAGGGAGACAGAGGCAGTCCGGTTCCTCATAAAGGTAACGATGCGTGACATCGTCTTTCCAAGATCGTTCAGGAAGGTCGATACCGTGTTTTTCGACAAAGATACGCCAGGATACAGTTCTGACAAAAAGCTGGTCTCATAAGCCTCCTTGAGCTCAAAGTCGCGGATGCCCTTGTCACAAACTCTCAGCAGAGAGATGCAGTAGATCTTCATTGCGTCACTCTGGCTGTATACAGCAAACAGTTCGTCCTGGATGCTTTTAAACAATCGATCGCAGAGGACGACACTGGCCCAATCCTTCAGATCAATCGTGAAAGAGAAACGTCCTGCGGAGCACTCTTTGCGATTGGAACATAGGCACCCATCAACGATGTGACCGATCGTAGGACCGTTCACCGGAAGGTGACGGCCACCTACGTTTCTGCAGCCGACACGCTGCCGGACAGCGTATAGCTTTTTTGTCGCGTCCATAAGCAATGACAACTGTGTTTTTTGGGCGTGGGACATTCAGAATCTCACGTTGGAATCGGCATAACAGGCCTCCTTTTATATAGTCCTAATAATATCATATATTAGACTATATTTCAAGATTGGCATGCCTGAAATGTCGACATGATTCAAGGTGCTTAGTGTCGAAAAGAGGGATTTTCGGCGCTATATCTGGCTGAAACGGGGCCGATTATTTCTACGGATTATATTCAATCTGCAGCTCATATTATGCAGGCTGTTGCCAGTTATCTGTGTCTTGAGAAAATGGCCATCATCAAGCAGGAAGATCTGCCCATCCGGATCGATGAGTATATTGCCAAACACTATATGGAAGAAATCAATGTGCAGACCATCTGCACCAAATTCCGGATCGGCAAGACAGCACTGTACGACATTGCCGCGCAGAACTACGGGGAGGGAATTGCTGCGCATATCCGTTCCCTGCGAATAGAAAAAGCAAAAGAACTGCTGACAGAGGACTGCGACATGAATATCAGTGAGATTTCCGATTTCTGCGGCTTCAGCGACTACAATTACTTCATTACAGTGTTCAGGCACCATACCGGAATGCCTCCGAAACAGTACCGGAAACTATATAAAAAAGAGTATTCCAATTAATTCCTTTCAGCAAAAAAAAGTTCCGGAGCAGTATCACTGCTGCTTCCGGAACTTTTTATATATTTCTTTCTTGCTGATAATCAGTCGTACAGGTTCGGTGCAATCTGCGGATCTTCCATATTGGTGCTGTCATACCAATAACCATCCATCGGCATGTCCTTGACGGTTCCGCCGTTCGCACAGACGGTCAGTGCATAAATGCAGTAATACCCCATCAGAAGAGGTGACTGCGTAACGGCACCTGCCATTGTTCCATCCGTGATGGCTCCCTTGATCGTTGCTCCTGCATCGAATCCGATGGCAACCATCCCCTTCGTCGCGTCAGCGTTTAAAACTGAGAGATTGTTGTTTGCTGCAAGAACACCTTCCGCAGATGTCTGGTTGGAACCGAAGATTCCGATGGTGTCGGATTTGCTCATGATCTTGGAAGCTTCCGTTGAGCAAAGATCAACCGTTGTCTGAGCAGGAACAGCTACCTCGATCACGACATTCGCGTCAGCTTCTTTCCCGTTGGCTCCTTCGGCCGCATTGGCATAAAACTCATTGCCGGTGACCGCAACCGTCTTTCCTCCGGCAGTGATATTCTTAATCATCTCATTGATGAACCCGAGGCCTCTCTGCTGAATATTCGTAGCGGTTGCATCCTGGTTGACTTCGCCAATCCGTACCTGGGACGTGGCTGATGAAATTTTGTCCTTTAAAAATCCATAGAGCTTATCGGCTGCCAGAGCGCCTGCCTTGGCATTATCCGTAGCAATCGTAGCCGCTACTGTTCCGTCCGGTGCTCCTGCCACCCCTGTGTCGAAAAGGACAACCGGTATACTGGCTGTCTTGGCCTGATTCAGAGAATCCTTGACGGATTCGGCATCGCAGGCTGCCAGACCGATTCCGTTCGGTTTTGACGATATGGCACTGTTCAGCATATTTACCTGGTCGGCAATATCCGATTCAGAATTCGGTCCCTGTGCGGTATAGGTTATCTTGTCTTTTCCAAGTTCAGAAACAGCCTGATCCATTCCCTTGAGAGCAGCCTGCCAGTAAGTCGCCTGGAAGCTCTTCACGATGACATCGAAAGTATAGCTGCTCTTGGCTGTGACGCCTTCAAATTCCGTTCCCTTGAGAAGATCGCTTCCTGAGGATGAAGAGGATGCCGTGGAGGCTGCCGTCGATGCTGCTGTGGATGCCGCCTTGGATGCCGCCGTCGATGCCGCTGTGGATGCCGCTGTGGATGCTGCCGTCGATGCCGCCTTGGATGCCGCTGTCGATGCTGCCGTCGACGACGATGAAGATGTGCCGCAGCCTGCCAGCAGGGAAGCGGACATGATGATGCTTAAAGCCATTGCCAGAACTCTCTTTTTCATGATTTCCTCCTGTTCTTTTAAAAAAGTTTATAGTTATAAAGCCCAGGCGTCTGCCTGGATCTTTATTGAAGATATGGGTGTTTCCGGATTCCTGTCAGAGATTCGTTCAGTTTTTCATCAGCTTCCGGACTGTCTGATAAAGTTCACGGTAGCGTCCGTAGATTTCCATGTATTGTTCATGCATCTCTTTTCGCGGTGCATAGGTGCGGATTTCCCTGACCAGCACTTTGGATGCTTCTGAGAGATCCCGAAAGCAGCCGGAAGCGATTCCTGTCAGCATGGCACTGCCCACCGTTCCGGCATCCGCTGTTTCAAGAGAAGTAATCGGCAGATCCAAAATATCCGCTTTCATCTGCATCCATTCTTTCGAATGTGCACCTCCGCCGGTCGCCCGCAGAGAACGGAAATGAATTCCGGAGTCTTTCAGATATTCCAGATTCAGCATCATTTCATACGCAACGCCTTCCATGCATCCCCTGTAGATATCCGCTGCTGTCGTAGCTGTCGTAAGTCCGAGGATGGCTCCCCGCGAACCGGTATCCATGTAAGGAGTCGCCGCACCTGCAAAATGCGGCAGGACAAGAAGTCCGGTCGGACTTGCGGATTCTCCTTCAAGAAGTTCATTGACGGAAATTCCCCGTACTTTCGCTTCTTCTTTTTCCTTTTTGGTCAGCGTGTCAACGCACCACTGTATCAGTGCACCGCCTGTATAAGAGAATGCATAGCACACATATTTTCCAGGAATGACATAGGGTACGACTGCATAGTTCCCGCGCATCATGATGTTCATGTCCGGAATTCCGTCATAGACAGGTGTCAGGCATTCCACTGTCCCCGCACCGTCAACAGCCGTATCCGAATCAAAGACGCCTGCTCCGACGGCTGCGGCAATCTGGTCATGGCTGATGCAGACAATCTTCGTCCGGACCGAAAGTCCCGTTTCCGCTGCAGCGCTTTCTGAAACATTCCCGGCAGCTGACCCGGTCGGTACCGGCTTCGACATGATCGAGGAGTCGATCCCGGCTGCCTCAAATATCTCGCGGCTCCAGACAAGATTCCGGATATCGAATCCCATTGTCCTCGTTGCCAGCGAATAATCAATCCTTCTCATTCCGGTCAGATGAAAGACCAGAAAGTCTTCCATCAGGAAAATGTATTTTGTTTTTTTATAGATTTCCGGGCAGTTCTCCTTCATCCACATGATCTTCGGAAGGCTGTACATCTCATGGGGCTTCATGCCGGAAATGGCGCAGATTCTTTCAGCGCCGAGTTTTTCGCACAGCTCCATGCACTGCTCTTTTCCTCTGGGATCGGTATACAGCATCGCCCTGTGAAGCGGTTTTCCTTTTTCATCCGTCATCACAAAAGTCTCCCCAAAACTCGTGATGCCGATTCCCGCTATTTCTCCGACCGCGGAAGCTGACTCTTTTATAACTTCCAGGGCACCTTCCAGGACCGCTCCGGCATCGATCTCATGCGCGCCGGATTCCCTGCTTGAAGGATATTCCCTGTAGGATCTGTGGATCTGGTTTCCATTTCCATCGAAAACCGTCAGCTTGCAGCCGGTAGTTCCGATATCCAATCCTCCGATCAGCATTGACTTCTCCCTTCCCGGTCAGATGTCTATATCAACCCAGTCATAATGAAGATAGGTCGTAAATGCTTCCTTCAGGATTTCCTTCTGATGTCCGACGCCGACCGAAGTATGATGCTTAAAGCCTCCGCGTGCCAGGCGGATCAGTTTATTCTGCAGATCCGGGATCTTCGCGACTCCTGCACACCCGAAATACCCGTCTTCAATCCTGTCATCGGTGAATTCCGCATCGCTGGCATAAACAACCAGTTTCCCGTCTTTCGTCTGGCAGTTTGCAAAAGTCATCGGGAACGGACGGATTCTTCCTTCATTCGTACCCCAGCCGGAACCCGGGTCTCCCTTGGCAAACATCTTATGTTCCGTCACGGTTCCTTTTGCCGTCATGAGTGACTGTGCGACCGGACCGCAGTGGAACAGGATCACCTTGTCTTCGTCATCCCCGTAATTGTTGTTCCAGTCAAGGACAGCTGACGGCTCCTCGCTTTCCAGCATCATGGCGCGCATCGTTAAAGCTGAGCAGAGGTCAATCTCGCAGGATGCGGGAATGCCTCTGTCGTTCAGCTCGCTTAAAAGAACGCATGGGCAGACGCGGAGGACGGTCTCCATTTCGTTCCAGCAGCGCAGAGAAAGGGCATCCAGATGATACTCACGGATATAATCATCCAGGACTGTGGAAACTTTCGCCAGGGTCTTACGGTTGCTGACCGGGACTTTCGAAAAGTCCGTATAGTCCATCAGGCGTTTTTCCTTAGCCAGGACTTTTTCGTCATCATCCTTATACTGTCCGACCTTGTAGAACAGTTCGGAAAGGTCAAATGATTCCACCGTGATTCCGTACTTCTGCAGCGTCAGTTCATCAAAACGGGTTGTCTTGAAAGCTGTCGTGCGGGCACCGATGCATCCGACCGTGAAGCGCTTCATTCCGTTCACGACACGGCAGACGGCGGCAAAATCCTTCAGATTCTGTGCAAATGCTTCAGACAGCGGATGCACGACATGCGGCTTCAGAACGGTAAAAGGCAGACCATACTGCGTGAAGACATCTGTCACCGAAAACTTTCCGCAGAAGGCATCGCGTCTGTGCGCAAAGTCCATCTTTCCGATTTCATCCGGATAGGCCTGCAGAAGAATCGGTACGCCGGCATCCTGCAATGCCGTTACCGCACCGTTCTCATCGGCAAAAATCGGCATGGAGAAAATGACGCCGTCATATTCCCCTTCATGTTCCTTCAGCCATTTGCATAAAGCCGGCCTTCGTCCCTCGTCTCGATGCCGCCGTAGCGGGTTGCCTCCTTATCCATCGCGATGTACCCGTATCCGGCATCCGTGACTGCCTTGATCATATCTTCTCTAGCCCCGTAGATCAGCTCGCCCGGCATGAAGCCGCGGTTGCAGAACGCAAGTGCAAAGGTCATTTTCTTCTTTTCCATTTTAATCGTCATCCTTTCTTCAGCTGTTCATCATTCCGAATGTACGGATCGCCAGTTTTACATTTTCCTTCATAGCCTTTCTTGCCGCGACGGCAAGATCCGTAAAGAAAACAGGCTTTCCTTCGTCAAGGCTGCGGATCCACTCCGCTGCAGCCGTTCCTCCGGATTTATCCATATAAGTAAAATAGTTGATCTTGCGGACACCGGCGCGGATTGCCGAACGGAAGCCCTCATCCGTAACGCCTGAGCCCCCGTGCATCACGACCGGAATGCCGCCTGTTTCTTTCCGGACGCGTTCCACGACCGTGAAATCCAGCTTTGGTTCCGTCAGGTAGATTCCGTGCGTCGTACCGAAGGAGCAGGCGAGCGCATCGATTTTCGTCTTTTCCACGAACTCTTTTGCAAGAACCGGATCCGTATAGATCTTGGATTCATCCTCTGCGCCGGTATGATCGCCGGAACCGGATTCGCGGCGTCCCATGGAACCCAGCTCAGCTTCGATGGAAGCCCCTGCTGCATGTGCCATTTCGGAAGCCTTCAGGGTATTCGCCAGATTCTCCTCATACGGCTGCGTCGAACCGTCGTACATGATCGACGTGAAGCCCAGCTCCAGCGCTTCCTTCAGATATTCCAGTGTTTCGCCGTGGTCCAGATGCACGCAGACCGGGACGGATGCATTCTTTGCCGCTGCAAGCATCAGGGGCGCCGCTTCCTTCAGGGGTAAAATTACTTCATGACACTGCGCATGCTGGATGATGACCGGCATTTTCAATTCTTCAGCTGCTGCGATAATTCCTTCCAGCGCCTCATAATCCGGAGTATTGAAAGAACCGACCGCATAGGAATTCTCTTCTGCAATTTTCAGGATCTGCTGCAGGTTGACTAACATGTTTTCTCCTCCTTCTCCATCATCGTGATTTTTACTGAATAAGTTTTCTTTTCCCCGGGTGCCAGGAATTTCAGGATTCCTTTCTCCCTCATGATATTCCTTCCGTCCGGATAGGCATTTCCGCATTCCAGGCCGAGGACATAATCCCGCACGCCCATCATCTTCCATTCCACGAAGCAGTCCAGTTCTTCCGCATTGTAGTCAATGGCAAGCCCGATTTTTTTCTTCGGCTGGAAAATGGAAGCATGTCCGCATTTCTTCATTTCGTGGTAATAGCAGCGTTCCTCATAGCCCGGCGTCGGCTTCTCCATGTTCATCCAGTTTTTGATATCTTCCGCCGCATGGGTATTTCTCGGCGTGACTTTATCCGATGCGATCCGGACAATACTGTCCTCATCCAGCATCGGGTAGCCCATATTCATGTGATACAGGATCTCAAAGGGTTCTTTGTGATCCCCTCTGTTTTCGATTACATCCGTAAAGGTGAATTCATTTTTTTCGATGGGAAATGCAAACGTTCTGGAAAGTACAAGCTTTCTGCCGAAGATCTGCTCATCCGGCGTCCGGGTTCTGATTACAAGATTCCCGTCCTCTTCTTCCCACTGCACATGATCGGCCGGTGTATTGGCAATGGATCCATGAAGAGGCAGTACCTCTCCCTGATCGGTGCAGGGATTCCCTACTGCCTGCAGGCCGCAGGTCGTCAGAAAACCCGCTGTAAAAGACTTCAGGAAATTCGTCCCTTCCGACTCATAGTAAGCCGGCGCGGCATAGCCGCAGGGTGAGAAATAACTCAGGTTCTGTCCGCGGAAACGAAGTCTTGAGATATCTGCATTCCGGTCAGGGGAAATCACGGCTTCCAGGCCGTTTGCGTTCCTCACTTCAAGGAGGCGCATGCCGTCGCCTTTTCCGCCGACCAGCCGATGCTCCTCTATGCCGTATACCTGTGTCTCATGACCGAAGTACTGATTCATTTTCCGCATCTCCTTTTAAATGAAGGATAATCCTCCCGGAGATTGAAAAATAGTTATGAATGTTTCAAAAACTTTAAATTCTTCCGTTTTTCATGCTTGCGGAAATCATTTCTGCTGCTTCATCATTTTCAGCAGCACAGGCATATCGCTTAATCTGAAAAACTGGGTCGCAAACCTGCGTGCAAACTCCCGGCTTGGTTTAGAGCTCTCCACGGTCTTCTCCCGGATTTCCGGAGTCATGGCTGAATTCATTTTCACGAAATACGCCATCGTTTCGCTCTGCCTTGCACTGCCTTTCGGATTGCAGGACTCCAAAGGAGTGCAGGATACTCCTCCCTCTGCGCATTTCTGCATAAGGACCGGCAGCCTTGAAAGGAACGAAGAATAGTTTTTCGAACCGGACCAGGCATTCTCTGCCAGAGCGTAGATCCTTGGAAAGATATGTTTTTCCAGCTCCCCATCCGATTCGATATGTTCCGACCAGAGACAGGCTTCCATCCCCCTGAAAGAAGCACAGCCGCTATAGTCTTTTTTCCCGATCTTCGGACGGGATCCGTAGACCTTTCTCAGCGGGATCATGCTGTGCGGATAATCGAGATAGAGTTCAAACATATCCGAATAAATAAACTTCCCTTTGTCAGAAAAATCCTTCAGCAGTTTTGCCCTTTGTATATTCCAGTACTGGACAGACATTTCATCCGGCCGAATTTCGGAAATCAGGGTATCGTCCCAGCATACAGGAACCTTTCCGTATTTCTTCAGGATTACGGAAATCCGCTTTGAGAAATACCCCTGCAGGTCATCGGACGTCAGGAGATGTTCCTCTTCCATCCTTCTTCGGCAGTCCGGACATGCTTCCCATTCATTCTTCGGCGCCTCATCGCCGCCGATATGGAACCGTCCGGAGGGAAAGAGCTCACACACCTCTTTAAGGAGCCGTTCGAGGAAAGTGAAGGTTTCCTCTTTTCCCGCGCACAGGATTGTACGGTAAATGCCCCCGCATTCCGCAAGCTGCACTTTTTCCCGGCGGCAGCTGTATTCCGGATAAGCGGCAAGGATGCCCAGGGTATGCCCCGGAAGATCGATTTCGGGAATAATTTCCATTCCGCGTCTGCGTGCATATTCCACGATCTGACGGATCTCATCCTGTGTATAATAGCTGCCGCCGGTCTCATGAAGAAGCGGGAACTGCCTGGATTCAATCCTCCATCCCTGGTCATCCGACAGATGCCAGTGGAGGACATTGATCTTGGCCAGAGTGCTGTATTCAATGATTCTTTTCACTTCCCCCGCGGAGAAAAAATGTCTTGCACAGTCCAGCATCAATCCGCGGTGGGCAAGGGATGGTGCATCCTCAATCCGGCAGACCGGGAGCATCCCTTCCCGGTCCTTCAGGAGAAAGAGCGTGGTCAGACCCCAGATGGCGCCGCGCTCACAGGAGGCTGCTATCTCCACCTGTTTCTCTCCGATATTTATCCGGTACCCCTCCTCCGGAAGCTCATTTTCCCGGACAAGTCTTACGGCATCGGATTTCCCGGCGGGGTCGGTTCCTGTCCTTTCGCAATAGGCATCGGCACACCATGGGGCGAATTCTCCTGTCTCAATCCCCTTGGGAAACAGGCGTTTCGCTCCTCCGTCCGTCATCCTGCCCCTGACTTCAGGAACAATCTTAATCATCGGATGATCCTCCCTTATCTTCGCACGGCAGCGGCTGGCTTTTCTCTTTCTTCATGAATTCCGATGCTGCACGCAGCAGATGCCCATTCGCAAGATCGGTGATGGCATAAGCCATATTCATCTGAAGCCTTCCTCCACCCATCTGGATCATGGCACGGGTGCTGTTCCTCGGGATCAGGTTCAGGACAAAATCCTGGTTCTTGACCATGGCATCCTTATCTTCCCCTTCCGGCATGGCTGCGATTTTCCTGCTGCTTCCCCACGACACCTTTCATGATCGACCGGTAAATGACCCTGCCCATCCCGGTCGTCCTGTAATCTCCGATCGGCGATTCAATCGTGTAGGGCGTAACCGGAGGCTCGGGCGGAATCCTGTGTGCCAGAAGTTCAGAGAAGACCGCATCTGAAATTGTCCCGCCGGCAATATGCTCATAAGCATCACAGACCGCTTCGGAATACGGCGGTTCCGCGGCCGGATACCCTGACAGGACAGCCTTTCCGGTCAGACGGATATCACGGCTTGAAGCACCGACAAGAATGGGATAGGTTCCGTTTTCCACGACCCAGTCCCGGATGCCGGCATGGTAGTAGGCAAGATCCGATTCAGGGAAAGAAAGTTCCGCTGTCTTTTCCTCTCCGGGCTTCAGGCTTATTTTTGCATAGTACCCGCAGTTCCTTTTCCGGTTTGAACACGGCACTGTTTTCATTTCTTCCGGAATAAAGCTGGACGATCTCCCTGCCCGCGACGCTGCCTTTATTTCGTATCCGTACGGAAACGATGATCCTGTTTTCTTCCTGTCTGATTTCAAGACTGCTGTATTCAAACTCGGTATAGCTCAAGCCGAATCCGAAGGGATAGCGTATTTTCTCAGGGGCTTTATCGAAATAACGGTAGCCCGCGAAAATTCCTTCCCTGTACTGTTCGATTTTCCCTTTGCTGTATTTCTCACCGAACGGGATATCCCCGCACGTCTTCATCCATGTCTCGCTCAGCTTGCCGCATGGATTGACCTCCCCGTAGAGCAGGCGCCGGCATGCTTCCCCGCCTTCCTCTCCCGGAAGGACCATGTTCAGAATGCCTGCAGCCTGATCCGCAAACGGCACTTCCATCGGACTGCCCCCGGAAAGAACGACAGCGACTTTCTTCCCTGCCCTGCACAGCGCGTCAATCAGCTCCAGCTGGTTCCGAGGCATGGAAAGGTCCTCCCGGTCAAATCCTTCGCTTTCGTAACTGTCCGTCAAGCCTCCGAAGAACAGGATGGTATCATAATCCGCAGCCGTTCTCAGTGCTGAGTTTTTGAGATTCTCATCTGTCTCCCCGGAAGCTTCGCGGTATCCCTGCACATACTCATAAGGAACCCCCGCCCGGTCGAAAGCTGCTTTCGGACTTGTCAGATAAGCCGGATTGAGACCGCTTGATCCGGCACCCTGGCAGCGCATCTTCTCAAAAAGTTCTCCCGTTACCAGGACTTTTTTATTTCGATCAAGCGGCAGTATCCCGTCATTTTTCAGCAGAACCGCACACTCTTCGGCAATCTGTTCCGCAAGCATGCTGTGTTTCTTCAGCAGGGCATCGATTGTTTCGGGCTTCCTGACTGTTTTCTGTGCATCGGATATCAGCGTCAGCACCCTTCGGACAGACGTATCCAATGTCTCCGCAGACAGGCTTCCGTTTTTCAATGCCTCCAGAATGGCATTCCGGTTCGCATGAATGCCGCCGGGCATATCAAGATCCAGGCCGGCTTTTACGCCCGCGACGCGGTCGCGTGTCGCGCCCCAGTCGCTCATGGCCAGACCGTCGAATTTCCATTCTTTCCGCAGGATATCCGTAAGAAGCTTTTTATTTTCCGAGCAGTGGATTCCGTTGATTTTATTGTAGGCACACATGATGGTCCGGGGCTTTCCCTCCCGTACGCAGATCTCGAAACCGCGAAGATAAAGTTCACGGATCGTCCGTTCGTCCGCAACGGAGTCTCCCATGTAGCGATGATTCTCGCAGTTATTCAAGGCAAAGTGCTTGGGGCATGCAGCCGTTCCGGATTCCTGGATTCCCCGGGTATAAGAAGCCGCCATCTTTCCGGACAGCAGGGGATCCTCGGAAAAATATTCGAAATTCCGTCCGCAGCGCGGATCCCTCTTCAGGTTGAGTGCCGGGTCCCAGGAGAACATCGACGCCATAGGCGGCGCACTCCTCGCCGATTGCTTTTCCCATTCGCTCTGCATTTTCAGGATCCCAGCTGTCCGCGATGGCTGCAGGACACGGGAATGCCGTCGAAGGACAGGATTTTCCCAGCCCCGTCATGCCTTCCCCGTCGGAATCCGCTTTCCTTCGGACTCCGAGCGGCCCGTCCGTAAGAGAAACCGAAGGGATGCCGAGCCTCGGCACCGCATTCGTCATCCACGAATTGTATCCTTCCAGCAGGGCTGCCTTCTCACCGGCCGTCAGTTCTTTTAAAAGCTCTTCCGTCTTCTTCATGCGCCTCTCCTTAACCCGAACACCTTTGTCAGTAAAATGGTACCGTCATCGGCAGAACATCGTTATCAAATTCCTGCTGTTATTGCCGCTATTTTATTCTGATATTTCCGGATGACAGAATTTCGATATTTATATCATAATATCAATAGTAATATTTCCCGGTTTCTGCTATCATTTATCTCAGGCAGACATCAAACAGGAATGCCTGCAAAGGAGATCCAAGTCATGTCTGAAAATGCGGAACGCAACTTAAGACTATTCCAGGAATTGATCACCTGCGCGCACAATGTTTATTTCTGGACCTATGACTCCCATCTGGCAAATACCTATACGAACTGTCCGGATGCCGCCGTCCTCAATCCTCTCTTTCTCGGAAATGAAGAGCAGACGCGCCTTCTTCTGCCTCTCGGTGAAAAGGACCGTCCGGCGGTGCTTGAGGATTCCCTGGGTCTTTTATGGATAGCCGATTATGAAAAGGATACCGTCGGCGTTCTCCTGTATATCCATGTCATCGGTCCGGTCTTCATCGAAGACTTCTCTGAAAGGACTCTGGAGAATGCACTGCGCAGCATGGATATTCCAGCCGGCAGAAGGCAGCCCATCCTCAAAGTACTGGAAGCACTGCCCGTGATTCCCGTCACCCGTTTCTATGAATACGGGATCATGCTTCATTACTGCATCTGCGGAGAAAAAATCGCCTTCAGCGATCTGCAGTATCCCGAATCCCATAAAAGCATGAAAAAGGAAAACGCCTCGCAGCCCGAATCCCACGGGACCTGGGCCATGGAACAGGAACTTCTGCGGCTGATTGAGGAGGGAAATCCGGATTACCGGAAGAAGGCCGGAAAACTGGTTACCGGCGGAAATGTCGCAAATCTCGGAAGAGGCGATTCTATCCGTCAGGTCAAGAACATCACGATTATCTTCACCGCTTTATGCACGCGTGCTGCCATCCGGGGCGGACTGTCTCCTGAAGTCGCCTATACCCTGAGCGATAAATATATCATCGGGATCGAATCCTGCTCCGCCCTGTCCGAAGTAGCCGAAACCAATGATGCGATGCAGGAGGATTTCGTAAACCGCGTACATCAGTGCAGGCTGAAACAGTATTCCGTGCCGATCCAGAACTGCTGCAATTACATTCAGCTCCATATCGGCGACAGGAATTCCATACCGGATCTTGCCAGACAGACCGGCTATTCCGAAAACTATCTTTCCCGGAAGTTCCGTAAGGAAATGGGAATCACGCTGACGGAATATGTCACTGGACAGCGGATCGAGGCCGCTAAGGAAATGCTGATTTCCGGCACGGAAGAAATACAGGATATCTGCACCAGGCTCGGGTTCGGCTCGCAGAGCTATTTCGGAGAGGTCTTCCGGAAATATACGAAGATGTCGCCCAGCGAATACCGTGCAAAATGGCGCGAAGCCGGGACAATTCAGAAGGAGTAAAATCTATCCTGAAAATTCAGAGGCCAGGATCCTGGCCGGATTTGAAATCGTCAAGGTTCGGTAATCCTCCGGCTGAAGCTCGCCTTTTTCCTTCATTTCGGCAAGCGTATCCGGCCAGAGAAGATAGCCGCTTCCTCCATTCTGGACTCCCGATCCCACGCTCATCATGTCGTGCCCGAGAGTGATCTGTGAAATAAATCCTCCGGAGATCAGTTCCAGAAGCATGTTCCTGCGCGCATGCAGGAAAAATCTCCGCACTTCCGGATTCTCCGAGGCAATCCCCCATGTGTCCAGGCCAACGTTGAATCCCCGCCGGCAGAGTTCCGTCGGAAGACGCAGATTATAGCCATCGGGGCCGACCTGTACGGACGGATTGCCGCTGCCGATGTCATAGCTGTCCATGTGGCAGAAAATAACCTTTCGCGGATCGACCCTGATCTCATTTTCCAGCTGATCTGCCAGTTCCAGAACCATGGGGATTCTCACCGGGAAGGCCGTATGGATATGCAGACTCACGTCATGATGCTTTGCCGCAAAGGCCGCAGCCCTTACTGCTGTTATTTCCCACGGGGAAATGGATCCATGCTCCACCGTTCCGATGGCTGACTTTACCAGACCGCACCGCACGCCGCTTGAAGGATCGCCTTCCTCAAGCATCTGTTCAATCCTCTTCTGCATGACAGCTTCGCCGCCTGCAAAATCTTTCTTTGGAATCATCGTCCTGGTATAGTAGCCTGCCGCCGTGATGATCCGTATGCCTGATTTTACCGAAAGTTCCCTGATCGGATTCAGCGGCGGGCATCCGGGCAGAAGCGGGCTGCAGTCACAGATGGATTTTCCTCCGTGTTCCGCATACAGCTGAAGTTCCCTCAGATAGTAATCTTCCTGCGACAGTTTTGCCGCAGGATTGCCCTTCTTCAAACGCATGGAGCGTATGACTTCCCCTATGGATATGGATGGCAGGATAATTTTTTCAGCATTCCGCCTGGCTTTTTCCTCCCTGATATCGCTGCCGCCTTCATAACTTTTAATTCCGGAAACCATGGCAGGCAGCCCCTTCAGCATCGTGCCGGCAAGAAGAGAGTTTTTATGAAGCGTATGTTCATGCATGGAAGTAAACCCGAGTTCCTGCGAATCGATTGCGCCTGTCACCGTCATGATTTTCTGCATCATCGTCTCCTGCCGTCCTGCCCGAAATTTCCTTCAAGAATGCTCATCTTTTTTACAGAGCCTTTGGATATTTCTCCATGGTAAAGGAATTGAAATCCAGACTTCCGGATCCTCTGAAGACAAAATAAAGCGGCTGTTTTCCGGTAAGAGGAGTCATTCCGGATGTATAGCTTTTCCAGTCTTCGGAACAGGATACTGTAATTTCCGCCGCAGGCATATCGGCATTTTCCGTATAGACGATCAGTTTGCCGCTGCACTTTCCCCTGATGCTCACCGTGATGCGGTTTTCACCGGCAAACAGAAAATACTTGAAGCCGGCCATCGCACCATCCTGCATATTGGCGATATACTGATCTCCGTCCTGTTCGCGGTCCGTACCGCTTTGCGTGAAATACGGATAGTCTTTTTCCTTATGATGCAGCCGTACATAGGCAAAGGTTCCTTTGGCGCCTCTGAGATTGCAGGCAATGCGAGCCTCATAGGTACCGGTACCGGAAAGCGGTCCGCCGTTCAGGCCGCAGCTTGTCATTTCAGCCTGGCGGATGCTGCCGTCCTCCTCAATCCGGATCGGTTCGGCGCATCCCTGCCGCGCACATTTCTGCCGGTTCGTCTGCCTGTGGTAGAAAATGTACCACTGCCCTTTCACGCACACCATTCCTCCGTGCGTGTTGCCGGTAAAATTCCTGGCATTTTCCGCAGTCACGCCGGACAGCCCGATATCGCCGATACTGATCAGAGTCCCGCCGTATTTCCATGGTCCTACAGGAGTGTCCGACACAGCGTAGCAAAGTTCATGGCTGAGTGCTGAGGAATAGACAAGATAATAGATGCCGTTGATTTTCCGGATGCTGCTGGCCTCAAAAAAGCCATGACCCTCGAAACCTGTTCCGGCAGCTTCCATTTCCCCCGGAACCGTGCTCATCTCATTGCCGTCAATCGTGAGCATATCCGGCTGAAGCTTCACGACGCTTCCGCCTTCAAAAGTGCCTCCCCTGATTCCCATCACGAAACGCATCGGTTTATAGGTGGGTGAAAATCCCGTGTACATATAGACGCTGCCGTCGTCATCCATCAGAAGACCCGGGTCAAAGTTGTAGGCATCTCCTTTCTTTTTCCCGTATAGCACCCCGTCCGCATGCCTGACATGACCATAGAAATCATAGGGTCCTGCCGGCTTCTCAGCCACGGCAACCGATGTGACGCATTCAATGTGAAGCTGATAATAAAGATAATAGCGGCCGTCGGCACCGCGGACTACATCCGGTGCATTCATGAAAGCACGGCCTTTCTGGTTCAGCGGATCCTGCAGCCTGCGGTAGATAACACCCTCATATTTCCATTCTCCGAGACTGTCAGGAGATGCCGACCAGCACACATAATCATTGATGCAGAAGCCTTTGCCGTTGAAGGCATCATGGCTGCCGAACACATACAGCCTGCCGTCGAAAATATGCGGCTCGCCGTCCGGTACGTATTCGTAGCTTGGCAGATACGGATTGAACGCCTGCTGCTTCATGACTTCTCCTTTTCCGAGGCATCTGTTTTTTCAGCTGTATCCGTTGTTCCTGCATCATCAGTCTTCTCAGCGACATCCGCTGTTCCTGCATCATCAGTCTTCTCAGCGGCATCCGTTGTTCCTGCTGCATCTGTCTTCTCAACTGCATCCGGATTTTCTCTGGCACGGATTTCTTCATGAATTGCCGGCAGCTTCTTTTCCAGATCAAAGAAGATAAAGATGACGGTGATGATCAGCATGCCGATGGCCGGAACCCCGAAGGTCGCCAGCGTACAGAAATTCTGGACGGATGACGACTGTGCCACCCAGCTGCCGTCAGCAGCGGGAGCCACATAACCTGTCTGCGACAGTCCCATATTGAGGAGGCCGAGACCAAGGCCTGCCGTCACCGTAATGATGATGCTGTAGACCGATGAAGAAAAACCATCGCACCGGTGACCGCTCTGCCATTCCACATGATCCAGTGCATCAGCCAGAACCGAAAGGGTAACATAGGTAATCGGAAGTGCGCCGATCGAACGTATTGTCAGTGCAATGAGTGCAGCCGGCAGGCTGTGGGCGTAGATGACGCCGACCGTTCCGCCGATGATTGCAATAATGCCGCAGGTCACATAGAGTTTCTGCTTGCCCAGTTTCTTGACCAGAGGCCAGATCAGCAGGACGCCGGGGCCGAGCAGGGCCTGTCCGATAATGTTCAGAAGGGAAAGCGTATGGCCGTCATTATACGTGCCTACGACCCAGTTCGCGTAATAAAGCATGGCATTGACGCTGATGTTATTGCAGAGCCAGTAGACAAACATGACGACCATCACCATGACCCAGTACTTGCTGGAAAGGCATCCCTTTACCTGCTCGCGGATGGATATTCCCTGGCTCGCTTTTTCATTGGCCGTCTGAATCTCTTCCGTGACGCGTTCCTTGATAAAGAAGTACTGCAGCAGCGTTCCTGCTTCGGCAAGCAGTGCCATGATTGACATCACCATGATCCAGCGGCTCTGGTTCACGCCGATATAGGGAAGGATAAAGGATGGAAATACGACTGCCAGAATCACGCCAGCCACCATGTTGACTCCCATCGACTGTGCGATCGCCAGCGTGTCGCGTTTCTTGTTGTCACGCGTGGAAAGCGGCAGGGTAATCACGTTGCTTAAATTGTACATGGTATAGGCGACGCAGAAAAACAGGTTGTAGCTGCAGGTCACCCAGATGGCCGTCACGGTCATGTTCGATGTGGGAACCGTAAAAAGCAGAATGGCGGAAATCGTCATCAAAGGTCCTGAAAGAAGGATCCAGGGTCTTGCTTTTCCCTGACGGCTCTTCGTGTTGTCCACGATGTGTCCCATGATGACATTGGTGATCGCATCCAGGATTTTGGAAAGAATGGGCATCAGCGTAAGAAACAGACCGGCTGCCAGACTGTTCAGATGAAGGACATCGGTATAGAAGCTGTTCAGATAGCTTCCTCCGACAGCCGCATAGACCGTGGCCACCAGCGCCGGTCCCATGAAGAACCCGATCCAGCGCTCCTTATTTCCAATCTCATCACTCTTGATTCTGGAATCAAAAACCGGCTTTTCTAACTGCGGGAACCTCCATGTCCTCATTCTGTTTCCTCCCTGCGATCTGGAATCGTCTTTATTTCCAACGTCTGCTTTTCAAGTTCGGGTCCGGTTACTTCCACCTGAATGATGCCCGGTCCGTACCCCGCACGTATGACGGCAAGTGCCCTTCCATAATAGGTCGTATGTTCCTTACTGATGAAATCCTCCGCCATGCACGGCCTTGCCGAACCGAAGGCCTGCAGGGTTCCGTCTCCCGTCACCGTGACGGAAAGCTTCCAGTCGCAGGAGGATTTAATGACTCCGTTCCGGTCCGCAATCCCGATATCGAGGAAGCACAGATCCTGCCCGTCTGCATGGAGCACTTTCTTATCCGGCACAAGACAGATCACGGTTTCCTTTCCTGCGGAAATAAGGCGGCTGCGGCCGGTCTCTTCTTTATTTTCCTTCTGCGCAGAAACTTCCAGCACTCCCGGCTGATACGGCACTTTTTTAAAAACCGCACAGTCTTCGAAGGTCTTCTTCCTTCCCAGACTCACCCCGTTGCAGATCAGCTCCGCATAAGGTGCATCCGAATACACGGTCACATCCGCTTTCTTTCCTTCGCACCCTTCCCATGACCAGCTGGCAATCGTGTCCTTTTTTCTCCACATGCGTCTGGATTTGAAATGATCGGCATGGGTATAGGGGTCTACGCCGATCACGGGATTCTTTTCGAGTCCCCAGATGATCCTGTTCCATCCGGCCTCCGGTCTCATTTTCCCGCAGATATCGATCACGCCGGCACCGGAGGTGATGATCAGTCCGGGATCCACATCCTTCTTTGTACGGCGGTCCAGATAGCGGATCGTCCCGATTCCTGACTCGCCCAGATAATCCCAGCCGGTCCACATAAAATCGCCGATCAATGTAGGGATCTGTTTTACCAGCTGCCAGTTGCGGAAAAGGGTATGCGTCATGGTCTCGCTGCCGACCTCCGGCTGTCCGGGCACGTTCAGCGCATCTTTTTTGTAGCGGGATGTCGCATAGTTATAACCGGGGATATCCAAAATTCCGCGGAGGACTTCAGCGATGCGGTCAGCCCGTTTCGTCGAAGCGGCCTTGTCCATCTGATTTCCGAGATAGTTCGTCAGCTTATTGAAGAACTCGGAGGTCGGCGCTTTCGCCGTATCATCCGTGCCCTGTTCCGATTCATTGGCAAATGGCTTCGACTTCCTGCTGAAGGATGCCATCTGTGCCAGAGCAAGGTTGACACCCGCCGTGACCGGACGGCTGGGATCCATCCGATGGCAGAAGTCCGTCATTTTCCTGGCCATCTTCTGGCCATCCGCCCTGCCGAGTTCCGAGATTTCATTTCCGATGGAATACATCACGACGGAAGGATGGCTGAAATCCTTATCGATCATCGCTGCCAGATCATGGCACCACCAGTTTTTGAATGATTCTCCTGCATAATCATAGGGATTCTTGTGTACGAGCCACATGTCAAATGCTTCATCCATGACGTACATCCCCAAGCGGTCGCAGGCACGAAGCATTGCCTTCGAAATGGGATTGTGTGCAGAGCGCACGGCGTTGAAGCCTGCCTCTTTCAGGATGCGAATGCGCCTTTCTTCAGCATCCCGGAACGCGCAGGCACCGAGGATGCCGTTGTCATGATGAATGCATGCCCCGCGGAGAAGGACCGGTTTTCCATTTACCAGAAAGCCTTCTTTCCCCCAGCTCAGGGTTCTCATGCCGAAAGAAGTGACTGCCGTATCCGTCACGCTGCCCCCATTTTCAATGCAGGCTTCGCAGGTGTAAAGATACGGATGCTCCGCATCCCAATGCCTGGCATCCTGGATCTGCAGGATCACGTCCGTGCCTTCGCCTTCACAGATACAGCTGTCTTCAGAGAGGATCCTCACCCGGACCTGGCTGCTGCCGTCGATTTTTCCTGACGTCTGAATCCGGATCCGCTCATCGTCAAGCACGGTGATCCTGGGACTGCCGGGTGCGATGTATTCATTTCCGCCGATATACAGATGCACTTCCCGGTAGATTCCGCTTCCGGAATACCACCTTGTGTTGGGAACGGCGCTGTTGTCCGCGATGACCGTCAGTTCATTCTTTCCTTCGCGGACCCTGCCGGTTGCATCCGCAGAAAAACCGGTATAGCCATAGGGATGCTCCGCAATTTTTTCTCCGTTGAGAAATACGCCGGCTTTCTGATAGACGCCTTCGAATTCGAGAAGAAGGGTTTTCCGGCAGAGCTCTTTCGAAACCTGCCATTCTTTACGATAGGTATATTTGCCGCCGTCAAAAAAAGCTCCCCCGCTGCCGGATTTGGCTTTCGGGGAACGATTTTCACGAAGCATGGCATCGTCAGGCAGGTCAGTGATCCGGATCCTGTCTGAACCTTCCTTCTGTACAGACCAGCTTTGATTCAAGTCACATTCCTGCATGATTCTCTCTCCTGTTCCGGATTGGAAACATCCGACTGGCAGCAACGATTCCTTACTTCATGATTGGAATATAGCAAAAAGGATCAGGAGAGTGATATAACCTGAGTGTTTTAATTATGAATATTCTGTCATTATTTGAGCGCAGTGCAGATATTTCGCAAATATGTTGAAATTTTGATAGAGGCGGGATGGAAAAAGCATCAAAAAAAGTGTCAAAAAAGACGTCAAAAAAAGAGCCGGCACATTCTCGTGTCAGCTCCTGCTCGAAATCATTCCATTGAAATTGTCAGCCAATTGTCAGCCGGATCCTCAGCTGTCGATTATGAAGATGCAGCTGATGAGTCAGAAGAAACGGATGCTGACTCTGAAGCTGCAGATGATGAATCAGAAGATGCGGATGCTGATTCAGAAGATACCGATGCCGATTCAGAATCTGCAGCCGCTGATTCAGAAGATCCGGATTCTGCTGCGGAAGTTGTCGCTTCGGAAACAGTGGAATCATCAGCGGAAGAAGAAAGATTTGCGCGGTTAAGGATGAATGCCGCGATGCAGCAGGCAAGGACCGCGGCGCCGATGATTCCGTACACGATATACTTCTTTTTCCGTGCTTTCCCTGTCTCTTCCTCGTCGGCCGGTTCCGGGTTCAGCAGGCGCAGAATCCTGCGGTCGCTTGTTCTTGCAGCATTTCCATCTTTATTGGATTTGTATTTATTCGCCTTGAGCCGTTTGTTTATGCAGTCGAGGACGGTCTCCTGCTTTTCGTTTTTAACAGACAGATCATAGCCGTCTTCCAGAAGAATCTTCATTTTCTCGACGGCATCCTTTGACTTGCTGACTGCCTCGTAGAAGGCAGCCGGTTCCTTTGCGGATATTTTCGACTTGCAGGCAGACGACACAGTGCGAAAAGCATCCGTAGCCAGACAGGAGACATCTGTATAATCCGGAATATCGATGTCGTGACGGATCATATATTTCACTGTGTCGTCGTCATTGATTTCACAGGCCATTTCAAAAAAAGATTCGCGTTCTTCCTTAGTGGAAAGATCAAGCGATTTCCGGTATTTTTTCAGAATTTCGGAAATGAACACGCGGTTCTGCGTAATGTCAAAATCAAGTTTCAGGCATTCGCTTTTCAGATGGCCTGCATCTTTTACGACGTAATCAACCATCGGAAAGTTCCTGAGGGAAATGATTGAACGGTAGATTTCAGATTTGTCATCTTCAGCGACCTGGCCGAGCACATTCTTCTTCAGCAGCATCAGCACCTGATCTCTGTGATACTGCTGAATCTCCCTGCGCAGATTTTCTTCGGTGACATCAAGCGTGTTCTCAATTTTCTGTTTACCCATCTATTGGCCTCTCTTTCTCATACAGCATGCGGACAGCACGATAAGAAAAAGAATAAGCCATTTTTGTGAAAGGTCTGTGAAAACAGAAAATTATTGAGTCTCTTTACCGATCATTTCCTTTGATTCAGCTTCCTGCTTGATCATCTCAGCCGGCATGTGACCATAATCTTTTTTCATCCATTTCATCCATCCGACAAGGACAATGATCATAATGAAAACAATTGGTATCGCTGTTATGATCGCACATGTTTTGATCGTATTAAGGTTTGCATTGATGAAGATCATTGTCAGCGGCACCAGTGACAGCATGATGCACCAGAACAGCCTGAGCATCGGGCTGGGTTCTTCGGTGTTTTTAAGCCCCTTCGTTGTTGTCGTCGCCATTGTATAAGCAGAACCGTCAAGCGTGGTTGCCAGGAACAGTAAAGTGGAAATGCAGAATATCACCATGAAGATCTTACCCAGCGGAAGTGATGACAGGACCTGCACGATTGCGTTATTTGCCTGACCATTTGCCACCATGCCGACAACATCGATTGCTCCTGAAATCTGACGCTGCATGGAAAGGCTTCCCAATACGCCGAAGAATAAGAATGTCCCTGCGCTTCCGCTGATTAATGTATTGATGATGACTTCCCTGACTGTACGTCCTTTAGAAACTTTGGCTATGAACACTCCGGTAAATGGTGCATACGTAATCCAGTAAAGCCAGTAGAAGATCGTCCACGCTTCCGGGAATCCGGATTTGCCGATAGGATCGGTAAAAAGACTCATATGAACGAAATTCTGAAGCATCAGGCCAATCGAATTTGTAAAATTACTTAAGATAAACAGAGTCGGACCCGTAACTAAAACGCCTACTATGAAGATCAGCATCAGTTTGATATTCCAGTCTGACAGCCTTGCCATGCCTTTCTGGAGTCCGATATAGGAACTCAGCGAATAGATGACAGACAGGATAACAATGATGACCACATTCATCGCAAAGGTTGGCTCAATTCCTATGACCGAGCACAGCACTTCCGTAACCAGCGGAGAAGAAACACCGAGAGTAATGCTCAATGCTCCGAAGCAAATGAAGATAAAGAGCACATCAATAATTCTGGAAATGATGCCGTCCTTTTTGAGTCCTGTTATGGAACAGACAATCGAGCTCAAACTTAAGCCATTGTTTTTGCGGACATAGAAATGATAGGCAATCGGCACCCCGATCATGGCGTATAAAGCCCATGCGCTGAATCCCCAGTGGAACATTGTATACGGAACACTCATTTCATATGCCTGCTGTGAATAGGCCTCGATGCTTAAGCCGGGTGTCTTAATGTAATATGCCCATTCGACAAATGCCCAGTATACCGTTGCGGAACCAAGTCCGCAGCTGATCATCATCGCAACCCACCGGAATGTAGAATATTCGGGTTTGCCTTCACCCAGTTTGATATTCCCATATTTGCTGATGGCTACAAAGACCAACAGCAGCAGTCCGCCAAAGGTAAACATGAGTACAGGTGCTCCGAAGATATTTGTCAGTGTAGTAAATAATGTATTTGCTACATTCTGTGACGCATCAGGAAAAGTATAGAGGCATGCAACAATAGCCAGAACAACAACCAGGCTTATACCGATTAAAAACTTATCCAGCGACTTTTTTTCTTTCACAGTCTCTGCTGTATTTTCTTTCACGTTCTCTTTTACATTCTCTTTTACATTCTCTGTCTCACTCAAAGTATTTTCCCCCTTTTCCTAGATTTTGTACTTTTCAATCATATCTTCATCAAGTTCCGCTCCCAATCCGATGCAATCCGGCACTGTGACATAACCGTTTTCAAACGGAATGCGGTTCGTAACCAGATCCTGGAATAAAGGACTAGTCGACTGAGAATATTCCATCAGATTTCCCTGCTCTGTTGCTGCAAGGAACTGAACGGTTGCCGCCAACAGGATTCCCGTACTGAAACCATGAGGAATCAGTTTCGTGCCGCTCATCTGAGCCATGTCATATATTTTTCTCATCTCGCTGATTCCGCCGCAGCGCGTCACATCCGGCTGTACAATATCGACCTGTGATTTCTTTATGAATTCAGCGAATTCATATCTCGTTGTCAATGCTTCGCCGCCCGATATCTTTGAAATACCCATGGCGGCAAGTCTTGCATATCCATCCATGTCATCGCCCATAATCGGTTCTTCTATCCAGTTCAGATGGAACGGTTCCATTCTTTTAAACATGCCGGCAGCATTTCCGTAGGTTCTCCATTTTGTGGCGAGATCAATCTGCAGTTCAAAATTTTCTCCCACTTCATGCCTGACAGCCTTAACAATTTCAACATCGAGATCGGGGTCATCACCCAGGACGCCGCCGCCGAATTTAAGACTGGTAAATCCCTGATTGATCAGATCCCTTGCAATTCTGCAGCTTCCTTCCGGCGTATCTGCGGGAATGAAAGTCCCATAAGCACGGATTTTATCTCTGTATTTACCGCCCAGCAGCATGTAAATCGGAACTTTGTAATACTGCGAGGCAATATCCCAAAGAGCAATGTCAATCGCACTGATTACATGGATGCCCAGTCCTCTTCTTCCGTTATAGTTGGAAGACCAGTACATTTTGTCCCACAGCTTCTGTATTTCCAAAGGATTTTCGCCAAGCAGCAAACGGCTTAATCCTCCGCAGTACAGATTTGATTCAGGCGCCTCCACCATTGCCCTGGCTACAGTCGGGGAAGTATCGCTTTCACCAAGACCGACAATTCCTTCATCCGTATAAACCTTAACCAAAAAAGCATCATCACCCCATTCGCATGGGTCTTCCCATTTCGGAATCCGAAGACATATTGGTTCTACTTCGTAATTTTCATATTCCCACCTCCGTGCAGGGACTGCGACATCCCCGATGGAACCCGATGTCCCTGCTGCGGTGCCCCGGCTGAATACATCTACCGGAACAACGGGGGGAAAGGGCCAGTACCAGTGCAAGGTCTGCCATACCCTGTTCTCTCCGGAAAAGAACCGATTCCACAAATCCTACGAGCTTCGCTGCCCATTCTGTGGGCATGCCCTCGTACCCGTGAAAAACCGGAAGTTCTTTGTCATCTGGAAGTGTGTCAACAGCAGATGCCCCTACTATGCTGACAGACTGAAGAAGGTCCGGGCAGACTCCCCAAACGGGAAATCCGATTATAAGCTCCATTACATCTACCGCGAGTTCTCCGTCGATTTCTTCAGGATGGAGCTGGGCGGCCCTTCCCGGAAAATCGCATCCATGCGCTTCCGCAAATACGATGCCAACGTCATGGGCCTGTGCCTCACGCTCCGCGTCAACCTGCAGCTTTCCCTCCGGCAGACCTCCCAGGCCCTCCAGGACCTGTACGGCTTCCGTGTCTCCCACCAGCAGATCGCCAACTACTGCCGGCTCGCCGCCCTGTGCGTCAAGCCCTTTGTCGACAGCTACCAGTACCATCCCGGAAGCAGCCTCGTCGCGGATGAGACCTACATCAAGATACGCGGGATCAGGTCCTATATCTGGCTCATCATGGATTCCGTCAGCCGTTCCATCCTCGGCTACCGCGTCTCCGGGGACCGTACCGTCGGCCCATGCATCATGGCGATGCGCATGGCCTTCCGCCATTTCAGGGACGGCCTGCCGAAGGACTTCCGTTTCATCGCCGACGGCTACAGTGCCTATCCGCTTGCCGCTCAGCAGTTCTTCCGGGAGTTCGGGGAACGGATGAGGTTCGAGATCACCCAGGTCATCGGCCTCAGAAACGGGGGACGCGGTAACGACCGAGTTCCGTCCCTTCAAACAGCTGATCGAGCGTCTGAACCGCACCTACAAGTCCTCCTACCGCACAACGAACGGTTACGACGGGATGGATGGGGCTGACTGTGACCTGGTCTTATGGGTGGCCTACTACAACTTCCTGCGCCCGCACACTTACAACCGGAATAAGGTGCTGAACGCCGTGGATACGATACAGGCTGCGGGCACCATGCCGGGGCAATGGCAGGGTCATGATCTACCTTGGCCAGAAGGCCATCCTTGAAAGCCAGAAACAGAAGCAGGCACAGGCCTGTTCATAGATTCCGATCCCGAGGCGTCTTCCCAGCCACCCCGCAGGGGCCCGCCCCTTGACCGCATACCGGAGCCGCGCTAAGCTGTCATGGGCTACGACGGGTGGAGTCTGTCTGTTCATGAGTTCTTCACCGTCGGCGCAGTCCGAAGAGCGCGGATCTGGTATGCTGTCAAGGGTGGCGTCCGCTTCCATCAACGAAATATTTGCTGTTTTCAGGGTCCGTCACGGGCCCTTTTTCAGGCCCAGCGTTTTCATAGCTTATTTGACACTACCTTGAATTTAAGATGGCTAGAAGATAACATTTGCATTTTGCACTGTCAAATCGGCATTTTCCGCCTAATTTTTGTACATTTTAGACAGTAATTTCAGCTTTTCCTATTTGCAATCTCCTTCACGATGAATTAAAATCAACTCATGGCAATCCGTATGAGTCAATCTCATGAGTTGATTTTAACTCGCTAAGAAAAAATCATGATTTTTCAATTTTTTCATTTTCAGCGTTTTGTATATTTTCAATATTCATAATTGTGTAAATTCACAAAGGAGTCTGCCATGTCAGAATTCTTTTCCACCCCTATTCAGGGCCTTGATTACATGACATTTTTTTCAATCGTTGATCAGTCTTATGATGAGCTTCTGATCTATGATGATAATTACAATATCGTATATATCAATCAGGCCTGTTCCCGCCATTATGGCTGCAGTTCAGCAGAAATGATCGGGAAAAATTTTTACGATCTTGTAAGCGAAGATTGGTGGAATCCCTCTCTGCTGCCCATCGTCTATAAAGAAAAAAAGCCATTTGCTCAACAGCAAATGACCCGAGTGGGTGCAGAACTATTAACAATTGCCGTTCCTGTTTTTGATGACAAGCAGAAACTGCGTTTTGTCGTCATGAATGTCCGTGACAAAATAAATGAAGCGGATCTCTATCACGCGCCGCAGTATGAAACTGCCGATTCCGAAGAACCGGAAGCAGATATTGTTTACAACAGTCCGGTTATGCTTAAGATTATTGCTTCTGCAAAAAAAATCGCACAGCTTCAGGCCCCCTGCATCATTTCCGGTGAAGCCGGCGTCGGTAAATCTACACTTGCAAGATATATACACATGCACAGTCCGCGAAAAGACAATCCATATCTGGTCATTCACTGCGCATCTTTGTCGGAAGAAAATCTTCAGAAGGAACTGGAGCTTGGCATGACGGATGCCGGTACATTGTCAGCAGTGAAAAACGGCACCCTGGTTTTTACCAACATTGAGAAACTATCCCTTGCTGCTCAGAATAAGCTTTGTGAATACATCGCCTATCTCCAGAGCAAAGAATCCGGAACTTCTTTCATCGCAACAACTTCCAGGGATTTGGCGCAAATGATTACCTATAATCAATTTCACAAAGGGCTTTACTATATTCTTCATGTCTCAGATATTCTTATTCCGCCTTTGAGAAAACGTCCGGAAGATATCAGCGTGCTGATTTCGACCTTCCTGAATCATTTTTCTGAAAAATATCATTATACGAGATATTTTTCAGAAGCTGCCATGCAGATCATGCTGCAGGCAGATTGGAATAATAACGTCCGGGAATTGAAATATGTAATTGAAAGACTGTTCATCAGTTCTGAGACAATCGTAATTGACGTTGATCAACTGCCGTCTCTTCTGTTCGGAATTTCACAGAGCGAAAACACGCTGCTTTCAGCCGATTCCGAAATGGGTTTTGATGACAGGGTTGCGCAGTATGAATCACTGCTTATCCACGATGCTTATGAAAAATACGGTACTTCAAGGAATGTTGCCTCGCATCTGAAAATAAGCCAGACAAAAGCCAATAATCTGATCAATAAATATATTCACAAGTAGATTTTATTTGCTAATAATCGTTTCTGATAATTTTTTATATAAAAGCTCCGGATCAATCGGCTTCGCAATATGTCCGTTCATGCCTGCCTGAAGACATTGCTGTATGTCATCCGTAAAAGCATCGGCCGTCATGGCAAGAATGGGCACGGTTTCTGCATCTTCACGTTTAAGGGCCCGGATTGCCTTCGTCGTCTCATAGCCATCCATGACCGGCATATGGATATCCATCAGAATACAGTCGAAATATCCGATGTTCGATTCGCTGAACGCCCTGACGCCGGCTTCACCGTCATCAGCGATTGTCACAATCACATTGCGCTTCTCCAGAACTGCTTTTGCAATCTCCTGATTCAGCGGATGGTCCTCGCACAGAAGCACATGCTTCCCCGCAAGCAGCATCATCTCTTTGTCTGCCTGCATGCTTTTTTTCAGAGATTCTGAATCGAGTGAAGACGCCGACACCGTATCAAACCGGAGCGTGACATAGAATGCCGTCCCTTCGTTCGGAGAACTTAGTACCTTGATGGTACCTCCCATCTGATCCACAATCTTTTTCACGATGGCAAGGCCAAGCCCGGTACCGCGTCGTTCCGAAGCATATTTTCGGTTTTCCTGCGTGAAAGGCTCAAACAGGACTTTCTGAAATTTCTCGCTCATTCCGATCCCGTCATCCCTGATTTCATGTTCGATCTGCATTTCCCCGGATTCGAGCATTTTACCTGAGACTCTGTATGTAATTGTCCCGCCTTCCGGCGTATATTTCACGGCGTTGGAAAGCAGATTGAAAATGATCTGATTGCATCGCAGTTTATCCGCGATCGGAACCTCATCAAAAATGGTAAATTCTTCATCAAGGATAAATTTCTGTCCTTTTTCCCGGCATAACGGACGGACAATCGCATCAACATATTTATTCAGCTCATCTACCGTATACGGCTCCGGATGCAGTTCGATTTCTCCGCTTTCCGCCTTGGACATGTCCAGCACGTCATTGATAAGGGAAAGCAGGAACTTGGATGAGGTATCGATCTTTTCCAGATTCTCCCTGGCCTTTTGTGGGAGTTCCATCTCCTGCGTCAGATAAGTCATTCCTATGATTCCGTTCAACGGCG
This sequence comes from Lachnospiraceae bacterium, assembly GCA_022647575.1. Taxonomy (GTDB): domain Bacteria; phylum Bacillota; class Clostridia; order Lachnospirales; family Lachnospiraceae; genus Chordicoccus. The sequence goes on from JALCKY010000005.1 coordinate 185,227, forward strand.
TTCGCATATCGTGGCTCATGCGTGACAGGAACTCCGTCTTCGCAGAGTTCGCGCTGTCTGCCGCATCGCGCAGCAGCTTCTCATTTTCAAGCTGCCGCTCAAGCTTATCCTGCAGTTCCACCTCATGCTCGGAAACCCGGTAGCTCGCATAAAAGATATGTCCTTCGGGACGGATCTCCCGAAGGATCGCCTCCTGGTTGATCCAGACCGGACTTCCGTCCTGCTTCAGGATGCGGTAATTTCCCACCCGGAAATATTCCTGATCATATCCGTCATGGAAAGCCTTCCTGACCCTTTCAAGATCATCCGGGTGAACCGCGATGAAAGCATCCTTCATATAGGCATCGATCAGCGGATTGCTCATCAGGATCTCCCGGGCATTGGAACCGTCCGGTTTCTCCATGCCCAGGATACGGAACATCTGCATGTTGACGAATATCCCTTCCAGATGGTCGGCATCCGGCATACGGAACGAGACAATGCCTGTGCTGACGGAATCCAGGATATCCTCAACATAGGCATTCTCCTTCTTCTGCTTAAGAACTGTATTCGTCACATCGGACTGAACAATCAGGACCGTGTCATGGACATCATCCAGATAATAGTACTGAAGCCTCCGGTACCTGAATTCATCCGGCTTTCCGGAATCGTGCACACGCACCTGATATTCATAAAACCCTTCTTTTTCAAGATGTCCGGTGATCACATCATTCCTGCAGCTGTCAAGATAGAACTGTCTGTCTTCGGAAACGACAGAAGTATCTGCCGCAAACTGCGTGACAGTCTCATGCGTGAAAACGGCATCCGGATTACCCAATTTTTCATGGAATTCCGACAGAATCCTGCTGCTTAAGTTCAGGAAGCGGATTGTATCGGTTTTCAGATCCAAAAGCGCTTCGCAGTCATATTCCCGGTCCGTGATAATGCTGAAGGCCCGGCTGCGGCATTTCTCATTTGTGACATTGAGCGAATAGATAATGCCTTCGATATCCCCGCTTTCCGGGTTCCGGAGCATCCGGACGAACGACCGCACCCAGATCAGCCTTCCGCTTTCTGCCTTTCGCCGGTAGTCCACGGAATAATCCGTCTTTCCGTCACGATAGACCTCCAGCAGTTTTTTCCTGTTGAAGTTATTCTGGAACTCTGCACGTTCTTCCGGATTGGGAATCATATTGGCAGCATTTCCGATCATTCCGTCAACGGAATCTGACTGCAGAGAGTTGAGGACATACCTTGAGACGCCATGTGCTTCATAGCAGATGTTTTTCGTCAGATTGACACGGAAAGTACAAAGCGATTCAGGGTTGGCCATGAAAAGGGACTGGATGGTATGGCTGAACATCTCCCGCTGTTCCTGTTCCTTCACCGCCCTGATATAGGCATTTGCGACTGCATAGGCCAGGGAGACAAGAAGTTCTCCTGTATTCTCAATCTTTTCCGGAGAGGGATTGTCAATGCCGACAAAACCGATCAGCTGATTCTCATTGTATAAAGGTGCCTCTGCCATGCTGTGAATATCCTGCTCCGTCAGTATCCGGTATTCTTCCGGCTTACTTTCACGGATCTTCTCGACGTCGGGCGTGACAAGCGCTTTATTTTCTTTAAAATAAGGCATCCAGCGGTCAATAAAATGGATATCTCCCCCCTGCAGCTTGTCGATCTGCGGTTCGACTCCGTCCCTGCAGCATTCGTAGGCATTATCCAAAGTTCCGTTTTTATTGATCAGGAAAATATAGGAACGGTCGCCCTGGAAATAATCCACGCTGTTTTTCAAAGCGCTGTTCAGGCGCTCATCGATCGTGCCGCTTCCATTAATAAGCTGAATTGCCGTAGCAAGCTCCCGCTGCGTATCCAGGACTATCTGCATCTCATGTTCTCTGGCAATATGGTCGCTGACATCGAATGCGACTTCAATTCTGGCATGATGGCCCTGATAGTCAATCAGGTGATCCTGCAGCTGATAGGTTCTGTTCAGCAGTTCATTATAATGTTCCCAGCAGAATACCTCATCTTTTTTCAGCTTTGCATTCGTACAGAAAGGGCAGGGAGCATCAAGCCCCTGGATCAGCTTATAGCATTTCTTTCCTGCATAATCATCGCAGTGCAGCGACTGCAGGCTGATCCTGTTCATGTACAGAATCTCATAGGTATCGATATCCGCCACATAGACAGCCTGGTGAAGTTCCTCGACCAGATGGCTGGATTCAACTGCTGAGTTTCCCATGCTCTTCCTCCATCATGCGCCTGCGCGGCAGGCCCCTCTCATCTTCCTCATGCCATCTCCATCTTTTTCTTCACCTGCCGGGATTTTGCCATCACAGAATCATTCTTTCCAATGGGAAGTCCGTTTCTTCATTCTCAGGTCAGGTATACTTCTGGTATAAGTGATTTTTTGAGTATTCATTTTAATCAAAGTATAACACCATGAAAAATCAGCCGCAATCCTTATTGACTGTTAAGATGTTGCCCGTAAAAGAATCATTCCCATGACAGCCGGATAAAACCTTTTCTTCTCTATGCATTACGCTATACATTTTTGCAATGCAGAATAAAGCAGCTTCGGATCAATCGGTTTTGCAATATGTCCATTCATTCCGGCATCCCGGCATTTCTGAATGTCATCCGCAAAAGCATCCGCCGTCATGGCGATAATCGGAATTGTCTTTGCATCCGCCCGACTGAGTGCGCGGATTGCCTGTGCGGCTTCTAATCCATTCATAACGGGCATGCGGATATCCATCAGGATGCAGTCAAAATATCCAACCGGAGCTTTTGAAAATGCATCGACTCCTTTTTGCCCGTCTTCCGCAATCTGAACGAGCATTCCTTTCTCCATCAGCAGTGTCCTTGCAATCTCCTGGTTGAGCGGATGATCCTCGCAGAGCAGGATGTGCTTCCCTGCAAGGTCACGGAAATCCTGTGCGGAAGAAGCTTTCATATCTGCTGATTTTTTCTCTTCCAAAACGGAAGTTTTTACACAGGGCGAAACAATGGAAACGATAAAACTGCTCCCTTCATCCTTTTTGCTTTCCACATGGATTGTTCCATTCATGGCTTCCACGATTCTTTTGACAATGGCAAGGCCGAGACCACTGCTCTGCACATTATGGATATCATTCTGGTTTTCCTGCGTGAACGGCTCAAACATCGACTTCTGGAATTCTTCGCTCATCCCGATGCCATTGTCGCGCACAGTAATCGTAAAATGGATATGGTTCTCATCCGTCTGCTCTTCTTTTATCCCAAGAGAAATATTCCCGCCTTCCGGCGTGTATTTTACTGCATTTGAAAGAAGGTTGAAATAGATCTGATTCAGCTTCATGATATCAACAATCGGCGTGCAGTCCTCTATATGCTTTGCCTCAAACTGGAATTTTTGCCTCTTTTCGTCACAGAGCGGCCGGATTACCGCATCAAGATAAGCGCAGAAATCCTTAAAAGGATACGGTTCAGGATGAAACGTGATTTCCTGCTTTTCCGCTTTCGACATGTCAAGGATGTCATTGACAAGGCCGAGAAGAAATTTCGAGGATGTAGAGATCTTTCCGAGATTCTCCTGCGCCGCCTCCGGCAGCTTCATTTCCTGGGTAAGGTACGTCATGCCGATAATTCCGTTGAGAGGTGTGCGTATATCGTGGCTCATGCGGGAGAGGAAATCACTTTTCGCTTTGTTGGCTTCTCTGGCATCTTCCAGAGCTGCCGAAAGCGTCTCTGCCTCATTCTTCCTCAATACCACGAGCCGCTGTCTCCTGACCATGGAACAAATCAGTATAATTGCGATGCAGATGACAGCAATGCACAGCAGTATAATTCCGGATTGGATTGTCCTGACACGCTCCGCAACAGCGGACTGATCCACTACCGTTGCCATCACCCAGCTGCAGTTCTTAATTTCCGTGAGGGGTTCATAATAGACATACTGCTTTTTACCGTTATCGTTCTGAAGCAGATATCCGTTTTTCCCGGCAGCCAGGTCAGCGGCAGCCGTCTCTGCCCCCTCTGCATCCGATTTATGAAGAAGGAACTGGATAAACGGGCTGTAATCAATATTTCTGTTACTGGCCCCGATCACCGTTCCATCTCCGGCAGCAATGAAGGTATCGCTGTTCTGGATGCGCCCGCTGTCAGAAAACCGTGAAAGCATATTGTCAAAATTTGTCACTTTGTAGCTTCCATGCAGCACGCCGACGACCTTGTCGCCATGTCGGACAGGTACAGCCAGAATGACATAGGCACTGCTGGGGTCATATTTTCCTGAATCCACATACTCACATGCACGCTGTCCCCGGAGAGCATCCTGAATATACTGCCGGCCCGACAGATTAATATTTTCCTTGCCGAGATAATTGAAAGCAATCCCGTCGGTATTCGTGCGTACCACATAATCGAATTCACAGGCATTCCTCAGGGCAGTCATGGAAGCCATCATCTGCTCCTGCGTAAGGCCTGTTTCAAAAGCCATGTTCGGTGCGACGGCCTCAAGCGATATATACAGATCATTGATTTTCTGACTTACGACCTGCGCGTTCAGATGCAGGCTGGAAAGTGTTTCCTCATGGATATCTTTTTCGCTTTCCCTCAGCTGATAGACACCTATGAAAATAACGGCTGAAAGCATGCACAGAATCAGCAGGACAGGAATAATAAGTGCTGCTTTCCCGCCTTCTTTAAAAAAAGTTCCTCTCCGCCGCATGGCAATCTCCTCCCGGTTCTATGGCCGCTGCCTGCCCGGCATCTTCAATGACTGCACGTTCCTGCTTTTACTCCCCAGTCTGAAAATGAATTGTACTATCCCATGATTATAAAAAAATACGCTAATCCCTCCGGTCATTCGGCGGAATCTGCGTATTGATTTTCTGTTTGACGGCTTGCCTCATTCATACATATAACACCTTCACATGAAGTTTAGATTAAATGCTGATCAATTACGTTCCTCTTTTCTCTTATTGTTTTTATTATAGCATAGACAGGTCCGTGAAGATGTAACTCTTTTCAGTGTTTTTCCCTCCGCGATCCGTAACGTATAGCGTGTAAACGGCAGGAATTTATGGAGGATGTCATTTATGCTTAACGTCCCTGCCTTCCGCGCTTTGGAACGCGCTTGTTTTTGCCGTCACGCCGTTCATCATAGGTCCTTCCGCAATTTCTCCGGAAGCAAAATCCCTGGTGATATGGCTTGTACTGATCAATAATATTTTTAACGGACTGGCCTATCCGTTCGCCGGTTCCCTTGGCAACGGACTGCGTGCTGCAGGCGATGTCAGATTCACGATGAGCGTTTCGATCCTATTAACCATAGCAGCAAGACTGTTCTTTTCCTCGCTGTTCGGCCTGTGGCTTGGATGGGGCGTAATCGGGATTGCCATCGGGATGAGCATTGACCTTGTCATCCGCGGCGTGATTTTTATCAGACGGCTGAATTCAAAGAAATGGGCACAGTTTCAATTGGTGTAGCAGCATAGCCAACCGACTTTCCTTCTATCAGTTCTCCTCCAACCAATACACTTCCGGTGTGAGGTTTTGCCGGGTGTTCAATGGCCTCTATCAGTCTGTCCGCCGCAATGCTTCCTATCTTCTGTGAGTCCTGCCGGACTGTCGTAATCTCAGGCTGCAGGATCCTGGAAATGCTGCTGCCGTCATAGCCGGCAACAGAGATGTCCTCCGGAATCTTCAGTCCTTCTTTTTCGATTTCACTGAGCCCGCCGACCAGTGACATGTCATCCGGAAACAGGATGCACGTCGGCCTGTCTTTCCTGTTCAAAAGTTCTCTTGTTTTCTGCGCCGCCAGTTCCGCATCAAGGAAGCTGCCTTCCTGCAGATATCCGTCCGGAAGCGTAATGCCGTATCTTCCGAGTGTCCGGAAGAATCCTTCCAGCCTTGACTGTACAACCTGAAGGGAACTCTGTCCGTGTATATAGGCAATCTTCCGGTGTCCCATCCTGCAGATATAGTCCGTAAGCTTCTCCATGTCCCGGACATTGTCAGAAAGCACCGCCATGCAGCGGCTGTCTTCATGGTCAATCGTGACCGTCGGGATTTCGGAATCCAGCAGATCGGAAGCCGGCTTTTTCCGGAGATCCACGCAGGCGATGACCGCTCCCTCCAGCTGCCTCGCGCGGCAGTAAGCCGCATAGGAAACCATAACATTTCTCCTGGTATTAATAAAGGTAAGATCATAGCCTCCGGCTTCCGCCCGTTTCCTGAAGCCTTCAAGTACCGACATGAAGTATTCATGCATCAGCCCGCTGCTGCCTTCATCCTGAAACAGCACGCCGATGTTGAAAGTCCTTTTTGTTTTCAGGGTCCTGGCCACTGTGTTCGGACAGTACTGCATCTCCTGTGCCGCCTGCCGGACAATCTTTCCTGTTGCCTCGGAAATGCCACGGTGATAATTCAGAGCCTTGCTGACAGTCGCCGTTGAAACATGACAACGCGCAGCGACATCCCGTATCGATACCATTCAGAATCCTCCGCCGACAGTGACTTCTGCCGAAAGACGAATATCTTCAAGCGAGCTCCCCACGTAAATGCAGTACGTTCCTTCATCGACTGCGAAATCATTTCTGTCCGCATGCCAGGATGAAAATGCAGAAAGCGGAAGCTCGGCCGCAACAGTATAAGTCTCTCCCGGATGCAGTTCCGCCTTGCGGAATGCCTTCAGTTCCTTCACGGGAAAATCATCCGATGCTTCTTTCCGTCCTGCATAGATCTGCACGGTTTCCCGTCCGGTCACGGATCCGGTATTTTTGATATCCGCATAAACGAAAATACCCCTGTTCCTGTTTTCCGGCATCCGGATGCGAAGCCCGGAATATGTAAATCTCGTATAAGACAGTCCGTGGCCGAAACAGAACTGAACCGGAATCCTGAATTTCTCATAGTAGCGGTATCCGACAAAAATTCCTTCCCGGAAGTTTTCCGTCAGGTGCGCATTCATTCTTTTTTTCTCTTCTTCATCCAGCGGACGTCCCGGATAGTCACCGAGGATGAGCGCCGGGCATAGGTCCGCACGGAAGGGCATGGACATCGGCAGCTTTCCCGAAGGGTTCACATCTCCGAAAAGGATTCCCGCGAGGGCCTTTCCGTCTTCCATTCCCCCGTACCAGTCCCACAGGATTGCCCTTGCCCGCCCGCTCCAGCGGTCCATGGAAACGGGACTGCCCGCCTTCATGACGATGACGGCATCCGGACGTTCTTTCAGGACATCTTCAATCAGCTGATCCTGTTCATAGGGAAGTCCCATGCCGCTGCGGTCTTTTCCTTCAACATCAAAGTCATGATTCAGGCCGCCGATGACAATAACGGCATCCGCATCCCTGATTTTCAGGACTGCCTCCATACGGAGCCTCAGCCTCTTCTGTTTCTCCCGCAGCTTTGCCTCACCGTCCTTCTCTTCAGACGGTTTCTCCCAGTTCCGGTTTTCGAGGGATGTCTCCTGCCAGTTCACGATGCTGCTGCTCTTCATATCCGAGTCATAGCCCCTGGCAAAGTCAACCAGACAGTTTCCGCCGAGCCTGTTCTTAATGCCCATCAGCGGCGAAATTTCATACAGCGCCTTGATTTCAGCGGAACCGCCGCCGTCCGCATGGAGCCTCTCCGCGTTATCCCCGATGACAAGGATCCGCTTCATTTTCTCAGGGCATAGCGGCAGGAGACCTCCTTCGTTTTTAAGAAGGACAATGGATTCTTCCGAAGCCTTCCTGATGGCAGCCCGATGCTTTTCCGTATTGCAGGAACCGCTCTTTCTGCCCCTGCGGGGAATGGCGGAAGCATACCTCCCGCCTTCCGATTCAAGCCATACCGCGTCGATCATCTTCAGGCGGAACATCAGCTTCAGTACATGTCTGACTTTGCTGTCGACACATTCTTCGCTGATGCGTCCTTCCTGTACTTCTTTCAGCAGCGGGTCAGCAAGCCAGTACTGACTGAAATCCGTCGTGACCGACATCTCAACATCCAGTGACGTTTCGGCGGCTTCCTTCGTATCATGAACGGCACCCCAGTCGGAAACATAGACACCGTCAAACCCCCACTCCTTCCGGAGAATGCGGTCATTCAGTTCTTTATTTTCGCAGCAGTGCTTTCCCCTGAAAAGATTATAAGCACCCATGATGCATTCGGCTCCGCCTTCTTTTACGGCTGCCCGGAAAGCGGGAAGATAGATTTCACGAAGCGTACGCTCATCCGCTTCGACATTGACCCAGAGCCGTTCGGTTTCCTGACTGTTCAGCGCAAAATGCTTGACGCAGGCCGCGACGTCTGATTTCTGGATTCCCCGGATCAGCGGCACCGCCATCGCCGAGGCAAGGCAGGGATCTTCTCCCATGTACTCGAAATTCCGGCCGCACAGCGGTGTCCTCTGAATATTGACTCCGGGGGCAAGGATGACATCCTTTCCCCGGGCCCTTGCCTCTTCACCGAGCACCTCGCCGCAAGTTTCGGCAATCTGCGGATTCCAGGAAGCAGCGATGGCCGTATTGCTCGGACAGTAGCTGACGTAATCATCGGAATTTCCGACCGGCGTCCAACTGTCATCCGGAAATTCCTGGCGCACGCCCATCGGTCCGTCGGAAAAGACCAGCGAAGGAATGCCTTTGCTCTTGATTTCCCCTGTACGGAAAAGACCGCATCCGTGGATTATGCGTATCTTTTCTTCCAGCGTAAGGCTTTTCAGGATGCTCTCCGTTTCTTCACTGTATTCTCTGTTCATTTTTCCCGGCTCCGACTGTAAGTTTGATTTTCCCGCGGCATCCTGTAAACAGCGTTCCGTCTTTCTGAGAAACAGCCTTTACAGCATCTGAAACCTTTGATACCTTTGAAGCCTTTGAGTCCCCGGCAATTCCTGCATTCCTGCTGTTCATGAGCTTCACCTGATAGGGATGTCCGCCCTTTGCGTCGATGGAAATAAGGCTGGCCTTTCTTTCAATTTCAAACCGTTCTTCTTCCGATCCGTCCGGTCCGGTGATGATGATGCTTTTCTTCGTTCCGTCCGCCGGACGGTATATCTTCAGAGTGACGTTTTCAGCATAGTCATATTCCGGTCCGTCATCATGCGCGCCTTCGGAAATGACGGAGTCCTGCTTCACCCAGAGAGGGAGTTCGCAGTACCCGAGCTTTTCCCTGAACCATTTTCCGCCTTCTCTTTCCTCGCCGGTGAAATAGTTCGTCCAGATGCCTTCGGGAAGATAGTACTCGGCGATGCCCTCTTCGTTCATGACAGGTGCGGTCAGAAGGCTGCTTCCGAGCATGTACTGCCGGTCAAGATAAGCGCAGGTGCGGTCTTCCGGGAATTCCATCACCATGCTCCGCATCATCGGGACTCCGTCGGCATGCGCCTCTTCCGCCGCCGCATAAAGGTACGGCATCAGGGACGCCTTGAGGCGGGTGAAAAAGCGGAGGACATCGACAGCCTCCTCGTCATAGGCCCACGGCACGCGGTAGGAAGTGCTGCCGTGCAGACGGCTGTGGGAAGAAAGCAGACCGAAGGCACACCATCTCTTATAGACATCCGGCGTAGAGGTTTTTTCAAAACCGCCGATATCATGGCTCCAGAAGCTGAAGCCGGACATCAGGAGGGAAAGGCCGCCCCGCAGGCTCTGCTCCATGGCCGTATAGGTTGACCAGCAGTCCCCGCCCCAGTGGACCGGAAACTTCTGCCCGCCCACGGAAGCTGAACGTGCAAACAGAACGGCATCTTTGGCCCCTTTCCTGCGGGCCAGAAGTTCATACACGCATTTGTTGTAAAGATAGGTATAGTAATTGTGCATCCTGACAGGATCCGCCCCGCTGAAATAAACGCAGTCCGTGGGAATCCGTTCGCCGAAATCCGTCTTGAAGCAGTCGACTCCCAGATCGAGGAGTCCCGCAAGCTTCTCCTGATACCAGGCGGCTGCGTCCGGATTCGTGAAGTCGACAATGGCCATGCCCGGCTGCCACATATCCCACTGCCAGACGGAGCCGTCCTTCCTTTTCAGGAAATATCCCTTCTCCATGCCTTCCTGAAAAAGGGAAGAAGCCTGGGCAATATAGGGATTGATCCATACGCAGATGCGCAGGCCTTTCTGATGGATTCTTTCCAGCATTCCGGCAGGATCGGGAAAGATGCCGGCATCCCATGTAAAATCACACCAGTGAAATCCCTTCATCCAGAAGGAATCAAAATGGAAGACGCTTAAAGGAATCTTTCTCTGCTCCATGCCGTCGATGAAGCTCATGACGGTTTTCTCATCATATTTCGTCGTAAACGAAGTGGACAGCCACAGCCCGAAAGTCCAGGGCGCCGGCAGGGGTGCCCGTCCCGTCAGCTGTGTATAATGCCGCAGCACATCCTTCATGTCGGAGCCGCCGATGAAGAAATATTCCAGCGACTCACCGGGAACGGAAAACTGGACCTTGTCGACTGCATCGGTTCCGATTTCATAGGAAACCTTCCCGGTATGATTGACCAGGATGCCGTAGGAACGGCTGGAAATATAGAACGGGATATTCTTGTAGCTCTGATCCGTGGACGTTCCGCCGTCTTCATTCCAGATGTCGATGCTCTGTCCGTTTTTCACGAACGGCGTAAAATGCTCGCCCAGTCCGTAGATCTGTTCCCCGACACCGATGGAGAGCCGCTGGCGCATATAGGCATCCGTATCTTCCGAACTGACGTAGCAGTCTCCTCGGTAATCCGTTTTCATATAGGCAAGGTCTTTCCCGGAAAATGAACATTTCTTCCGGCCCTGATAAAAGAAGGTGAATTCCATCGCCGAACCATCGACGCGAAGTTCTGCCTCTCCGCTTTTCACCGTGATATTCTTCCGTTTCTCCCTGATGTCCGCCATCGCCTCCGGATCCGTGTTCAGTTCAAAACGGGGCCCGTCATCCTTCACGCCGAGATAATGGGATGCCTTCAGGGAAATGATGCCTTCGGCGGGCGTGCTCACTTCGATCGTCAGCATCGCTCCGCCCAGCGTATCCCCTTTCTGCATAATGGCATGGGTGGGTGTATAGATCCTGATCCGGTCCGCATCTTTTTCGGTAAAGCTGATCTCCGCCGGTGCAAAGCAGGCACAGCCTTCTTTCTGAAGCCAACAGCCATTGCTGAATTTCATATTGCTTCCTCCGCAACTTTCGAATTTCCTACAGTGTATTCTCAATCCTCAGGAAGCGATACTGAAATAATTCCACCTTTTTTCTATAAAAATCAGCGTATTTTTCTTACCCCCGTTGGTGTATCCTATAATTATGAAGACAAAACTCCGCAAATTTTTCGGGTATTTCAAGAACAGCCGGGTCATCCTGCTGGTGTTTCTTTTATGCGCCGCGGCTCCTGTCCTGATCCTGGGCTTCTTCTTCGTCCATTCCGCCGCAGGACAGATGTCCGAAGAGCATCAGTCGCTCACGGAGCAGACAGCGCAGCGCGTCCGTTCCATTCTCTTCGACCTGACGACCTCCGTCTATACGATCAGCGACTCCGCCTTATCCGGGAGCGAATGCATGTATCTCTTCGCATCCGACATGAGCAGCGACACGAACCAGCTTTATTATCAGGACATTTCCGCCTCTCTGGCCAATCTTGCGGAAAACAACGCTTCGATTTCCTCCGCCCATATCTATACGGACAATCCCGCCATTCCCGACAATACCTATATCACTTACGATTCCGGTCATTACGGAAATGAAGAATGGTACCGGAAACTGACCAATGATTCCTGGAGCGAATGGATACTGCTGTCCAATTCCAATCCCATCAACCAGGATAAGAACCAGCTGTCCCTGATCCGCCGGATTCCGATCGTCTCTCCCGCCTATACGGCTTACCTGGTGATCCGGCTCGACAGCAACAACATGAAAAACCGTATCGGTGAAGACAGCCACCGGATTTACATCACCCTGGAAGACGGTACGATCGTCTATTCCTCCGGTGCAGAAGCCAAAGGCGAAATACTTTCATTGCCTGAAGACTACAGCGGCGAAAATGAATACATCGGCCGCACGAAGGCAGACGGCGCGCCTGTCCTCAGCGTCCTGCGCACGCTTCTGCCCTATCGTTCGGACAGCAAGTTCATCATCGAGGCCTGCGACCTGTCGGCATTTTCCGGCATCGCCCGGATTACAGACTACTATCTGGTCATCATCGCCATTGCCATTGCCACCATCATAGCGGTCATTTTATTCTTCTCGAAAAAACTGGCACGTCAGGAGCTGATCAATAAACAGCAGGAAATGGAATTCAAGATGCTCTCTGCGCAGATCAATCCTCATTTCCTGTACAACACCCTGGAAACGATCCGCATGCAGGCACTGATGAGCCAGAACAGGGATGTTGCGCAGTCGATCAAGCTCCTGGGAAAATCCATGCACTATGTCCTTGAGAATACCGGAACGCACATGACAACCCTGGAAAAAGAACTGGACCATGTAAAGACTTACCTCATGATCCAGCAGATCCGCTTCGGGGACAGGATCAACTTCACCTTTGAAATAGATCCCGAAATTCACCCCGAGACCTATCCGATCCTGCCGCTGCTCCTTCAGCCGATCGTGGAAAATGCCGTCGTCCACGGACTCGAAGACAATACGAAGCAGGGTTTTCTGAAAATAGGGGCTGCTTCCGATGATTCATTCCTGCACCTGTCCGTCCGTGACAGCGGACGCGGAATGACGGAAGAAGAGCTTGCCGCCGTAAGAAACCGGATTGACAATGCAGGCACGGAACCGGACGTACCGCATTCCAGCATCGCCCTTTACAATATCCGGCAGCGCATCCTCTTGTGCTACGGCATCAAGTCCTCGATGACCGTCGACAGCAGCCCGGGGATGGGAACCTGCGTCACGCTCACGCTTCCCCATCCGTCCAAGACACGAAAGAAACAGAAGGAGAACTTATGGAACAGAACATGATTCACGTACTGCTTGCGGATGACGAACAGATTGTCCGGAACGGACTGAAATACATCATTGACTGGGAAGAAGCCGGCTTCTGCATCTGCGGCGAAGCAGGCGACGGCGAAGAAGCCCTTTCGAAGATCCGGAGCCTGCAGCCCGAACTGGTGTTGATCGATATCCGGATGCCGAAGCTTTCCGGAACCGAACTGATTGAAAAAGCCCGGGAGGAAGGCTACAGCGGGGAATTCATCATCCTCAGCGGGTATTCCGAATTCTCCTATGCGCAGACAGCCATCCGCAACGGCGTCGCCTATTATCTGACGAAGCCGATCGACGAAGATGAACTGGCGCTTGCCCTGAAGGAAATCAAAAAAAGGATTCTGGAAAAAAAAGATTCCACCCGTTCCCTTGAGCAGTACCGTCAGAAGGCCAAGCCTTCCGTCATTGCCGACCTTCTGACCGGCTCCGATTTCAATCCGGCGCTGAACTATGCGGAAATGGGACTCCTTGCCCCGGTCTACCAGGCCGCCGCCTGCGAATGGTTTTCCGACCAGTACCATTCCTACAGTTTTCTTGACCTGCTCCGCGTAAGCAATGAGAAGGAGGATGCCTTCGAGCATATCGTCCTCGACGGCCATGATGTCCTTCTGCTGAAGGGCACTTCCGCGCTTGAACGCTTCAGCCGCATTCTCCGGTATTATGAAGACGGGCCTCAGAAGGGTTCGCCTCTGGACGGCATTTTCCTGGTCTACGGACCGTCTGTGACCGGGCTGGAAAAGATCCGCGATTCCTACCATGCCTGCACGGAACTGCTCGGCCGCCGCTTCTTCTGCGATGAGAACCAGCATGTCCTTTCCTATGATCAACTGCCGGAAGCTTCGGCCTCGTCAGCCGGACTCAGTTCCGGAACCGGACAGTCCTACAGCGAACAGCTGGTCAACTATATCCAGTCCTACAACCGCCGCGAGATTTCCGAAACCCTGAACAGCCTCCGCACCATGCTTTACAACAGCGGAGAGGATATCCGGAAAATCAAATATTTCCTCGCCGATATTTTCCTGGAAATAAAGTCGGCCATCCTTGCCCGCTACAAAGGCATCCAGATACCGTTTGACTCCAATGCGGACATTCTCGAGACCATCGAAAATAAAAAGTATCTTTATGAGATCCTGCTGTTCTTTTCCGAACAGTTCGAAATGATCGTCAGCACCATCGGCAACAACTCCAGCGACAGCGTCTTTGACGATATCGTCTACTACATTGCCCACAATTACAGCCAGCCTCTGAAGCTGGAATCCATGGCCCCGCTCTTCGGCTACAACAGCTCCTATCTGGGAAAGCTTTTCGCCCAGAAGACCGGCGTCAGCTTCAATACCTACCTGGATACGCTGCGCGTGCGCCGGGCCACCCAGCTGCTGGATGAAACGAATCTCAAAGTCTATGAAATCGCCTCTCAGGTCGGCTATAAAAACGTGGACTATTTCCATCAGAAATTTAAGAAGCAGATGAACATGAGCCCGGCTGAATACCGGAACCGCAGCACTTCCTGAAACGGATCTCTGATCCATCATCGCGCGGCGTTTTCCGGAATTCTTTTCCTGATCCGGTTTCCTGTCTTTCAGACTGTTTTGAGGATCAGGACATCCTTCGGTCCGAGAACATAACTTCCCGGCTTTCTTTCCTCATTCTTCAGAGCGTCCCAGGCAGCCCAGGGAAGCTCAATCGTCTGCTCCTCACTGCTGTGGTTCAGGATGAAATACCAGGTTCCCTTGTCATTCACCCGGCTGCAGGCCTCGACTCCCTCCGGCACATCAAGCACCGGCGTGATTCCCGCTTCGCTGCAGATATCCCGGCACAGCGTCCTGTAAAATTCATCGGAAGAAGCCGTTCCGACGTAATAAGCCTTTCCGTTTCCAAATGAATTCTTCGTGACGGCGGGCATACTCTGATAGAAATCGGAGCCGTATCCCGAATCATCCAGCCTCCGGGCATGTTCCGTATGAATCAGGTCGCAGATAATCTCTGCCGGATACTCCCTGCCGTGATAGGAAAATGAATTCCGCATTCCCGGCAGAAGGCCGTCGCTTTCCTCGACCCAGATTCCCAGAATATCCCTCAGCTTTCCGGGATATCCTCCCAGGGTCACCTGATCGTTCTCATCAACGATTCCGCTCATAAAGGAAGTGACGAAGGTTCCCCCGTTCTTCGTGAAGCTGCGGATCTTCTCATCCTCTCCCGTCCGCACCATGAACATGGCCGGCGCAAAGATGACCCGATAGGGTGAGAAATCATCCTCAGGCGAAAGGATATCCGTATTGATGTTCAGCTCCCGCAGCGCCCGGTAAAAACGCCGGACTTCCGTCAGGTATTCAAAATCCTGCGACGGACCGGACATCCAGTCCACGGCCCACCAGTTGTCCCAGGTAAAAAGGATTCCGACTCCGGACGGCGTGCGTGCCCCCAGCGTTCCGTCCCCGAGTGTTTCCAGTTCTTTTCCCAGCTTCGCAACCTCGCGGTAGACCCTGGTATTTCCCGTACCCGTATGATCGATGACCGCTCCGTGAAACTGTTCATACCCGCCGCGGCTTTTGCGCATCTGGAAGAACATGACCGTATCGGCTCCGTGCGCGACAGCCTGCCAGCTCCAAAGACGCATGACGCCCGGCCGCTTCAGTTCATTATAGGGCCGCCAGGCCGCCGTGCCCGGCGTCTGCTCCATCAGGGCAAAGGAACGTCCGCCCTTTACGCCGCGCATCAGATCATGCGGCATGGCGATGTCCGCCCAGACATCCGAGTTCGTCGGATAATTATCCCAGGAAATGAAATCCATTTCCCCGGCCCATTTCTGATAATCCAGTCCCTTGAAAAATCCCATCAGGTTGGTCGTGACCTGCGCATCCGGAATCTCTTTTTTGATGGCATCCCGCTCCAGCTTAAAGCATTCCAGCAGAGAATCCGACTGGAAGCGCCGGTAATCGAGGGAAATGACCGGATACCTCGAATGCCTCTCATCATCGCACTCGCTCCGTAAATCCGGCACGGTGATTTCATCCCAGTCATAGAACGTATGGCTCCAGAAGGCGGTGTACCAGGCCTCGTTCAGAGCCTTGAGCGTCCCGTATTTTTCCTTGAGCCACAGCCGGAATGCCGCGGCGCAGCTGTCGCAGAAACATTCTCCGCCGTACTCATTGCACACATGCCACGCTTCGATGTTTTCAAAAGTGCGGTAGCGGCGCGCCAGGGTGCCGGCCAGAGCGGCCGACAGCCGCCGGTAATTCGTGCTGTTCGGACAGGAATTATGCCGCTGCCCGTATCTTCTTCCGATTCCCCGGAAATCCGTACGCAGAACGTCCGGATATTTTTCTGCCATCCAGGCCGGATGGACTGCGGTCGAAGTCGCCATGATAACATGAAGATGGTTCTTTCGAACCATCTCCATTATCCTGTCCAGCCGGCTGAAATCGTACCTGTCCTCCGAGGGCTGGATTTCAGCCCAGGAGAACACATTCAGCGTTACCGTATCGATGCCTGCATTTTTCAGCAGCTTCATGTCATCCGGCCAGATTTCTTCCGGCCACTGCTCGGGGTTATAATCCCCGCCGTAAAGGATCTTGTTTATTTTCTTCATACTCTCCACTATTTCGTGCTGGCATAGGAGGCGAACTTATCCTGGCAGTTCTGCTTGTCAACCGCAAGCACCTGATCATAGCCAAGTCCGTTGACCGTGTCCTGCATATCCTTGAGGTCGGCATTGAATTCATCTTCGCTTGCCGCAAATACCATCTGCCAGGAATCCTGGACAATGATCTGCTTGCACTGTTCCTTGATCGTGCTGATTTCCGTTTCATATTCCGGAATGGCGTAATTGCTTCCCGGAACGACCGTCAGCATCTTTTTGTCGTTAAGATATTCGATAGCCGTCTTGGCATTGTCGTAATGGGAAGACCAGTCTTCGGAAAGCTTCGTCGCCGTCTGCTTCTGGTAATCATCCCACCGCGAATAGTTGTAGCAGATGCCCGTATCCGGATCGCAGTCGACCAGTCCGAGAGCCTTATAGTTCAGAGCGGAAACACCGTCTTTCCAGGTACCCGAGCCCCAGTCAGAGGGAACCTGCAGGCCGTCCGTCATCTTGACGAATGCTTCGACGCCGAAATCTGTCAGCTTCGGTGTACCGCTTTCGTTCGTCCATGTCATGCCTTCCGGACCGCAGCTGGAACCTGTCTGAGCGCAGGAATCCTCCACGCCTTCCGGAGAATACAGCCAGTCGATGAAGTCAGCGATACGCTGCGGATCCTTGGCCTGTGAACCGATCATCATGCCGTTCCCCATTTTTCCAAGAGTATAGGAGCCGTAGGAAAGACACTTCATATCATCGATGACTGCTGTCTCAAAGCCTTTGCCTGCTGCCGTATTGTCCGTCGAATTGTAATAGCCTGCTCCCAGCCACGGCCAGAAGGAATACAGGATCTGTCCGCTTGTGTATTTCGCATTCAGGGTATCGAAGTTCTGGGTCGTGGACTCAGGATCGACCAGGCCTGCCTGGTTGGCATCAAAGAGGAACTTCAGAGCCTTCACGTAAATGCCGTCGCTGTCGATAACGCTCTGTACATCCTTTGTAGAGCTGTCTGCCAGGGCGAAGCCGACCGGCTCATAGCCGTAGAGAGCTGCCAGGGCACCGGCATTCTGCATGATGTCTCCGTCCCAGTCCTTGAAGAGGGATAAGGCATAGCACTGTTTTCCGTCCGCTGTCGTTCCGGCTTTATCCTGCATCTGCTTGAGCACAGTCAGGAGGTCATCCATATTCTTCATTTCCGGATAGCCGACTGCCCCGTAGACATCCCAGCGGAGTGAAGGAGCATCCGTAGGATCGGTAGCCTCGCAGGGCTCCGTAGCCGGCTGGGTGGAAACCTCGCTGGGCACCGCCCACATGCCGTCCTTGCCGGCCAGAGCACTTGCTCCGGTAATGGCATCCTTGTATTTCTGAAGATTCGTGCAGCTGCCGATGTAATCCGACATATCCAGCACCAGACCGGCGCTGACCATATCGGACAGACGGTTGGAATCCAGATTCGTGATGATGAGATCACCCAGGTTTCCGTTCGCCGAACGCGTCTGGTAAAGCGTATCGCCGCCGCCGGCAACGTTCGGGGCAATGATGTTGAGCTTCATATTGAACTTGTCCTTGACGATTTTTGCGAACCATCCAGACTGCTCGCCCTGGAAGTTTGCCTGTGAATCGAAGACATCGATGGTGATTTCATCGGTATACGGACCGCCGTGCTGTGATCCCGAAGCCGTCGTCGTGCCGCCCGCAGCGGCCGTGCTTCCCGCATCGGAAGAACCGCAGCCCGTCAGCAGGCCTGTCATCATTGCCGTACAGAGTGCAGCTGTCAAAACCCTTTTAATCAGTTTCCCTTTCATTTTTCTTCTCCTTTGTAAGTTCTCTTTCATCCCTTGACGGAACCAATCATGATTCCTTTGACAAAATGTTTCTGGAATGCCGGATAGATAAACAGAATCGGCAGAACAACAATGACGGAAATCGTCATCCGGATCGATGTAGGCGTCTGCATCGTTGCCACCGATGCCACCGCCGCCGTACCTCCTGTCTTTACAAGGGCTGCCAGCGAACTTGCCTGGTTAAGATAAGTATACAGCAGATACTGGAGGGAATACAATTTCTGATCCGTGATGTAAATCAATGTATCCTGGAAAGAGTTCCACTGTCCCACGGCCGCCCAGATCGCGATGGTCGCCAGGATCGGCGTACAGACAGGCAGGACCACTTTGAAGAATCTTGTCAGAACGCCTGCACCGTCCATCTCCGCTGCTTCCTGAAGCGAAGGAGGCAGAGACTCGATGTAGGTCTTCACCATGATGATATTGAACGGCTGCACGATTGCGGGAATGATGTATACCCAGAAGGTATTTGTCAGATGCAGGGTCTTCATCGTCATGAACATCGGGATCAGGCCGGCATTGAAATACATCGTTATGACGATCAGCCTGTACCAGAGTTTCCGGTGCCACAGATGCGGCTGCGTAAACATGAATCCCAGATACGCGGAGGCAAGCACCGTGCAGACCGTGCCGATGACGGTTCTGCCGACGGAGACAAGTGCCGCCATCGGGATGCCGCTCAGCTTGAAAACATCGATGTAGTTCTGGAAGTGGATGCCTTCCGGAATGAGGTTGATGGCTCCCGCCGCACTTAAGTCATTCGCACTGATCGAGTTGATGATCAGATAGTAGAAAGGATAAGCGCAAAGAAAAGTCAGAATTCCAAAAATCAGATAGTTCACGATGGAAAATGCACGGTCTCCCGGTTTCTGACGGATTACAGTGCCTGAAATATTCCTGGCCATTTTTCTTCTCTCCTCTTTTCTATATGATGCTTTCACCGCGGACTTTTTTCGAGGTGAAATTGACAATCATCAGGAGCGTGACGCTGACCAGCGATTTCATGACACCGATCGCAGTTGCAAGAGAAAGGCTTTTGCCGGTCATGCCGATGTTGTAAACGTAAAGGTCAAGAACCTGGATGGCATCTTTATTGAAAGAATTCTGGAACACGTAGTACTGATCCATGCCGTTATTGAGGAAGTTCGCCACGGAAAGCATCAGCATGACGAAATAGGTAGGCATCAGTGAAGGAATCGTGATGTTCTTGATCAGCTGCCATCTGCCGGCCCCGTCCACGCGGGCCGCCTCGTACATTTCCTGATCGATCCCGGCTATCGCAGCCAGGTACATGATGGCACCCCAGCCAAGTCCTTTCCAGGTGCTCCATAAGATCATCCGAAGCCATACATGCTGGCTGTTGTCCAGGAACTTGATCGGCGCGGAAATCCATCCCCAGTTCTGGAGCACAGAATTGACCATGCCGGTAGAAGAGAAAAGACAGAAGGCCACGGCGTAAACCAGCGTCCAGGAAATGAAGTTCGGCAGCGTCGTCAGCGTCTGTACGCAGTTCTTGAACCATTTGCATTTGATCTCATTAAGAAAGACTGCGAATAATACAGGAAGAAACGAAGTGGCAATTCCGAGCAGGCTCATGGCGAATGTATTTCTTAAGACAGTGAGCAGCTGTTTTACCTGTGTGGGATTGCTGAAAAGCATCTGGAACCATTTGAATCCGACAAACTCGCATTGCGAAAGCTTCATGGGTGCACGGTAATCATAAAAAGCGTAAATCCAGCCGTGCAGCGGGAAATAAGAAAACAGAAAACTGAGAATGAGGAAAGGAAGTATCAGCAGGAACATCTTCTTGCCCTGCGCAGATCTTCCCTTCATTTTGGAACGTGCATCATCCATACCTACCGCCCTCCTTTAATCGATAGGCCTAGTTTAGCATTGGATTTTTTGCTCTTCTACGAAGGATATTCCACCAGAATTGGATGAGAAATGAGAGATTGGATGAGAATAATCAGTGTTATCTTTAGTTTTTCATGCATTAAGAATCTTTTTTTTCGGGTATACGCGCCCTCTGCGGCTTCTTAAAATAGAAGCAAAGAAATGAACCGAAGGAGGACATATGAGATTCCGTCTAAGCAGCCCGGTATGGGAATATCTGAATACGGCCGTACAGTACATCGGCCTCAACCTCGTCTTCATCGTATGCTGCCTGCCGATTGTCACAATCGGGCCGGCCATTGCTGCACTCTGCCAGGTCATGCTCCGCGAATCCCGCGGCGAACACGGCTATCTGATCCGCAGGTTTTTTCAGCACTTTAAGGAAATGTTCGTCCAGGCAGCCCTGACCTTCTTCTTATTTGCAGGCTTGTTTTTTGTTCTCCTGTACTCCCTGGTGTTCTGGCACTCCCTGAGCGGAACTGCGGCTGCCGCAGCTTTTGCCTTCACGCTTGTCCTTGCCTTCTATATCTTCAGCGGTTTCCTGTTCGCATTCCCGCTGATGGCGCGTTTTAAGAACAGCTTCTGGAAAACCATCCATAATGCCTTCCTGCTGTCGATGACCAACCTGAAGCTGACTGCAGCACTGCTTCTGATTTATGCCGTACTGGCATGCATGGCCTATTTATTCCCGAAGCCTACCGAAATCTTCATGATTGTCATAGGCTTTTCATTTCTGACCTATGGATCCTCTTTTATCTTTAACAGAATTTTCAAGGCCTATGTTGC
The DNA here is from genome assembly GCA_022647575.1 of Lachnospiraceae bacterium. Lineage (GTDB taxonomy): Bacteria > Bacillota > Clostridia > Lachnospirales > Lachnospiraceae > Chordicoccus. The sequence goes on from JALCKY010000005.1 coordinate 206,239, forward strand.
TTCACAGGATGGAAATATTTCCGACGAAATGTAGTTTTTTTCTTTCGGATTGAATCGGCAGATTCCTATGCTGATTTTCTGACAGTGTGAACATACAAATAAAAGAACCGGATTCTGCCCTATTTTAAAGGCAAAATCCGGTTCTTCCATTTTGACAGTGGAAGAGGGAACCAAACCTTCATTGACGGTTTGACACGCCGAACATCAGTGGAACGTTATCCGGCTAAAAGTACAAGGACCAATGCAATCGCTGCCGGAGCCGCCTGCTTCAGCAGGATCCCCTTTGTTACCGTAACAGCTCCGTAGATACCTGCGATGACCATGCAGGCAAGAAAGAAGACCGCCGTTGAAACAGCCTGCCCGCGGTTTCCCATGAAGACGGACCAGATCATGCCGGCTCCGAGGAATCCATTATACAGTCCCTGATTGGCCGCCATGGATACCGTCTTATGGAAATATCCGGGTTCAGGTTCCGGGAAGAATCTGGCTCCGCTCTTCTCCCATGAAAACATCTCCAGACCCATGATGAAAAAACACATCAGACCGACCAGCGTTACGATGATTCTGGCAAATACGGACATATTTCCTTCCCCCTTAAATAATCTTTATTTTACAGCTGCATGATTTCTGCTTTTTCCAGATGCTCGATTCCTTCCGGCGTATGCGTGGACAGATAGACTGTCGGGTTCTTCATTATGAATTCACGCACTTTCTCTTCGCTCTCCCTGGCCAGTTCCTTATCCTCAAACACGACGGAAAGCTCATTCCTCCTCAGCGCCTCATCCGTATAGGAAATGTCACCATGGAACATCCAGAATTTTCCGTCGTATTCCAGAACTGCGATCGAGTTCCCTTTCGTGTGTCCCGGGGCCGGCAGCATTACCAGCGAATCCGCGATCTTCTGGCTCTTTACAAAATTGTGATATGGTCCGTCCGTATAATCCACACGGATGATATTGGCACCTTTTAATTCCAGAGCATCAGCATCCGTACGGGAAATAAAGACTTTCGCATTCGGGAACATCCTGAGTTCTCCCGTATGGTCCGGATGCTTGTGCGTCACCACGATCTTGTCGACATCTTCCGCTTTATACCCTGCGCCTTCCAGCGCCTCCGGGAAAGACTGAATCTTCTCCCCGACATAAAGCTTTGCGTCCGGCTCCTTCTTAAAATCCGGTGTTTCCTTCGGAAGTCCGGTATCAATCAGGATGACCTCTTTGCCGGTATCGATCAGATAATTCTGCAGGCTGGAGGGATATCTTTTATCCATATCAATCTTTTCCGGTGCCAGCGATCCTCCCATGGCGAAAGCTTCCTGCATTTCCCCGTTCTTATAATACTTCAGTGCGATGATCTTCATTTTATGTCCTCCTATTTAATTTATGTAAATTTAATTGTGCTAAATCTTTATGCCTGTACTTTACTCTTTTCAGGTCCTGCTGTCAACAGTTTTTCTAAATTTAATTGTGCAATCTACATTTCTCTGTTATACTGCTTTTATAAAACATGACGTTTTTCATCATCCGTCGTTATGCAAAGCATGGGGGTATGAATATGAAATGTGATACAGACAGCCTGAAACTAGAGAACCAGCTCTGCTTCCCGATCTACGCCTGCTCGCATGAGATCATAAAAAAATATAAGCCGTTCCTCGATAAAATCGGCCTGACCTATACGCAGTACATCACCATGATGGTGCTGTGGGACAGACAGGAAATCAGTGCACGGGATTTAGGCATCATGCTCCATCTGGATTCCGGTACCCTGACCCCGCTGCTGAAGCGGATGCAGGGAATGGGGCTGATCACCCGTACGCGCAGCGATGCGGATGAACGCGTCCTCAATGTCAAAATCACTCCTTCCGGAAATGCGCTGAAAGAGAAGGCGGCCTCTATACCGAAGCAGATCCGTTCCTGCGTCGATCTGACAGAAGAAGAAAGCAGGACCCTTTACAGGATCCTGTATAAGATACTTGAGACAGTCTGAGGATTGTCATCATTTTTACTCGGTTTCTTTCGACTCGGTTTCGTTTGAATAAATTGTGCTGCGCTTCATCAAACTCAGCAGCCGCTGAATCGAATTATGCCTTACGGAATTCCCCCGCCCATTCAAAACCTTTCTTGGCAATGATGACCGCAATGATTTCATTGATGACAGCGGCGGCGGCAATCGTCCCCTGGATGATTTTCGCGCATTCCGGAGCCGCTTCTGAAAGAGTGGAGACCGCGATTCCTGTAAACACCAGGGATACGCCTGAGTGCGGAAGCAGTGTCAGTCCGAGATATTTCTGCACGGTCTTCGGCATCCCGGTTGCCCTGGCACCGATCCTTGCACCGAAATATTTCCCAAAGGCGCGGGACACGATATAGATCACCGTGAACATTCCCGCCCCGAGGATCGCATGGTAGTCAAGCGGAGCTCCGAGGTTCAGTATGACGGCAATCATGGATACCCCGAGGACGGGATTGAAGTCATTGACTATCTGCGAAAGTCTTTCTTCCGGCACGATATTGGAAAATGCCGCTGAAAAAGCCATTCCCATCAGCATGAAGTTCAGGACCGGGGACGGCATCAGGAAGGTGTTGAAAATGAACCCGATCCCGGCCGTTGCCAGTATCATCCCTATCAGGATGCAGAGGGTGACCGGCCTGCTGCTTTCCTTCTTCAGCAGATATCCTGCCGGTATGCCGACTGCACTTCCGATCACCAGCGGCAGGAGGATGATGACCGGTATCATCCAGACCGGCATGGAAGCGCCGGATAGATGCCGTGCAACGATTGCAATGGCGGTAAAGAATACGGCAACCCCGACCATGTCATCGAGCGCAGCCATGGGGATCAGCGTCCTTGTCACCGGGCCGTCCGTCCTGAACTCCCGGACAATGGAAAGCGCGGGGGCCGGGGCTGTGGCAAGCGCAATCCCTCCGAACAGGAAGGCCAGGTAAATCGGAATCCCCCTGATGGCAAATGTAATGCAGAACACCGCTGAGACAACCGCAAAAGTACCGAGGGACTGCGTAAGCGTCGTGATCAGCAGTGCTTTTCCGTATTTCCTGATCCGTTTCCAGACAAGCTCCGTGCCGATCATCAATCCGACGGCACATTCCAGCACATGGATCGTATTCTCGTACCAGGCGGCATTGATCAGCTCATCCGGCAGAAGTGAAAAAGCATACGGACCGAGCACCATGCCGCCGATCAGCCATCCGAGGATGGACGGGAGCTTCAGCTTCGATACGAGTTTCCCGAAAATGAAAGCGATTGCCATGGCAGCAATCCAGCGAAGGATCAGAAGGATCATGATTCCTCTCCCCTCTTCGCGATTCCGTAAAGCATGAAATCAAGCATTTTGGAAACGCCCTCTTCGTGTGCCGCCATCGTGTCCCGGAAGGACAGGCCGCTGACCGCCGGAGAGCTGAAATACCCGTTGAACATATCCTGTATCATTTTAAAATAACGCATGGCATCTTCATCGGTCACGCCCGGACGCAGGGAAATGGTGCCGAGGATTTCTTTATACAGTCTGCGGTTGAAGGCGTCAAATTCGGCACGGGCCTTATCGATCTCCTTCCGCAGCGCTTTGGGCGGCTGCAGGATTGATTCGCAGAAGATGCGAGCCTCATTTTCATGCTCACGGAAAAACTTCAGGCGCGCCCCTGTATAGCGGTGAAGATCGGTGCCGATCTCCGCAGCCTTCAGATATTCCGTCAGCGCATGGAAGCACTGTTCCACGCAGGCAAGATAAAGGGCGTCCTTGTTTTCATAATTATGGTAAAGCAGTCCTTTCGCAATTCCGGTGTGGCAGATGCTGTTCAGCGATGAGGCTGCATAGCCGTTTGTTCCGAATTCCTGCATGGCTGCCGCCAGGATTTTTTCCTTCGTCAGTTCTGTTTTGATTTCTTTCCGCATGAAAATGCCTCCCGCTGCATATTATAGACCATCCGGTCTATATTTTAGCAGCTGCAGGCATTGAAATCAATATCAAATCCGTGTTCGCATAACATCAATCGCTGTTGCAGAGCTGTTATAAAGCTCGCCATGTCTCAACATGATAAAAAGCATAGCGGAGCTTTACCTCCGGTTTCAGTGTCCGCCCTGCATGGAAGAATTCGGATTTGTAAAATCAATCCCCAGTGCATTCGCCACCGCCTCGAGAATTCCGTTCGATGAGAATGTAGCTCCTGACACTGTCGAGACATCAACACTCTGTGACTCCAGTATCTCGGATATGATTGTTCCCTGGGCACGTTCAAAGTACTGACTGTCGTCTTCATAGGAAACAATTTCAACGGATGTGATTACACCGCCTGAAACCGTAACCGAAACTTCCGTGGTTCCGCGCAGTCCTGTCCCGGTACCGCTGTAAGTTCCGTCTGCATATTGACCGGCGGAAGCTGACGCAGATGCTGCGGCAGATTCCGCCGATGACTCCGCCGTACCTGTGCTGCTTTCCGCGGCAGCAGCTGTGTTTTCTGCGCTGCTTTCAGCAGCTGATGCATCAGTACTCCCGGAAACAGTTTGTGCCGCCTGAGCTGCTGCTTCCGATGCACTCTGGACAGCGGACTGTTCCATCGCATCTGTATAAAGGTTTCCCACATAGATCATCCCGGACATAGCCGCAATGGCAACGGCAGCCGTAACTATCGGTGCCTGATTGGCAGTTGCATTTCCTTTCGGACAGACGTCTGTGCAGGCAAAGCAGTCAATACATTCTCCTGACTTCACGATATCTGTCTCACCCAGAGGAATCCCCATGGAACATTTATAGGTACAAAGCGAGCATTTGTCGCATTTCCTGCGGGGCTTCCTGATACGGAAAAGCCGGATTCTCGATGTCAGGCAGAAAAGCGCTCCCAGCGGGCAGAGATACCGGCAGAAAAAGCGTTCGATTAAAAGAGACCCTGCTATGATAATTAAAAGGAGAAGCGCTCCGACTGTCAGAAGAAATGTCGGCTGGCTCCAGCTTTTAACAGACGCCGCCATGGCAAAGACTGTCCATGGACTCGAATACCCGTCAAAATCGAATACCGCGAATGTCCATCCGATCAGGACAATGACCAGCAATACCGCATACTTGAGGTATTTCAGAATCCGGTCTGCCTGCGAACTGACACGGAACCGCGGTTTCAGCGTATGGGATGATATAAACCACATGAGATCACCCATTGCTCCGAAAGAACAAATAAATCCGCAGAAGAATCTTCCGAATATGATTGTTACCAGGAATACGGCAATAATAAGAAATACGGAAGGTGCCTGTACGCTCCACGCGAATTTTCCCGAAATAAGTGCTGTATAGATGTCCTTGACCGCCAGGAAAACCGAAACAAAAAGTCCCGGATATATGATGAATGCAGCAAGCTGGCAGGCGTGTCTGATGATTTGCATCACGGATATCTTTCTTTTTTTCATGATTCGTCCCCTCCATTGTTGAATCGTGTAAGTCCGAAAAATGGAATTACGATAAGATAATTTCGAACAACTTATCACACTCTGCAGATTTTATACACATTATTCTTTAAAATTCGTCGTATCCTGCAAATGTTTTGTCTAATCCTGCAAGTTATGGCATCGCATATTTTGTCCTTTTGTTATAAAATCGTTTCAGGAAATTGGCAAAAGATAATAATTCAGGGAGTGCCATGCAAAACGATATTACGGAAAAAGTAACCAATATGGAAATGCATCACACGGCAGATGCCATGGCCGGTTTCATAGACAGCCTGCAAATTAATGTTCAGGGACAGGGTATCATCTGCAGATCTGAGCTGAAAGTCCTTGCTGATTTTCTGGTGTCCTCTTTTCTTCTGATCAGCATCCTGGAAGGTGAAATCGAAGTTCACCATCAAGAAAAATGTGACTGCTGCACACCGGGTACAATGTACCTCTTCGTCCCTTTTCAGTCCTATACTGCCTGCAGCGTCGGAAAAGATGATTTGAAATTTATCTACCTCAATTTTGATGTCTATCCTTTTGCCCAAAGGAACAGCATAGAAAAAGTATTGCTGAAAGGAAACGGAAGCTGTCTGGATGCAAAACAATTCCGCAGCATGGCCGGTACACTAACCGCACTCTGCCGCCCTGAAAATAAAATAAAAGCCGGGAGTGAAACTCTCCTGCGGCTTTACATCGATTCGCTGCTGATTTATATTCTTCGTGACCGTCTCGTTTATTTCAAAGATATCAACGTCCTGATACCTGACGCAGGCTCCATAAACCTGGTCAACAAAGCAGTAATCTATACGGAAAATCATCTTTCCGACAGAATGGAAATTGTCCCTATCGCAAAAGCAATCGGTGTAAGCAAATCAACCTTATACAATGCCTTTATTGATACAGTGTCCGTGTCCCCTTCAAAATTCCTGACAAGGTATAAAATGAAGAAAGCTACGCAGATGCTTCAGGATCAGATGCCGATGAAGGAAATAGCAGACATCCTCGGCTATTCCTCCATCTCTCATTTCAGCAACACCTTTAAAGAAGTGATGGGCCTATCTCCTTCTAAATGGAAAAGATACCGATCCAGATAAAGCGGTCTCATTTGACCAGAGAAAGAGGAAGTCGAACACCATTTATTGAATGATTTTACAGTGCGTACCGTAATTGATAATATTCATACAGGGCAAATGCTGCATTGCCCGGCGCTTTCGGGAACAGATATTTCGGCACCTCTTCTGCCGGCACCCATGATGCCGAATCAACTTCTTCAGAAAGACGGAATTCACATTTTTTCACCCTGGCAATGAATCCTATCATCAGCATTTCCCTGGTCCCGAACCAGTATGTTCCGACCAGCTCCGGCTTTTCAACAGGTATGCCCAGTTCTTCCCTGACTTCACGGATTGCTGCGTCTTCCGCACTTTCACCGGGAGACATATATCCGGAAACAAGGGAAGAATACCGGTCCGACAGATATTCCTGCCGGAGAAGGGCGATCTCATGCTGTTCATCCGCCACAAGGATGATGACGCATGTTGAGAACGAATCGAACCAGTATCTCCCGCAGTTTTCGCAGTAAGGTACCTTCCCGTCATCCCCCGCATTTTTTTCCTCAAGTTTCCTCCCGCACACCGGGCAATAAACATAGTGCATTCATATCCTCCTCGCCCTATAATATAAAAGGCAGTTTATTTATAGGCATATTATTTCAAAAGGAGATTTCCCATGCAGAAAGAAGTCACCTATAAAATCGGCAAGCCTGAAGATAATGTCGATAAGGCAGGCTGCCCTATCCTATATGCTCTCGGGATTGTCGGATCTAAATGGAAGCTCCCGATTCTCTGGCACCTGTTTGACCAGGAAACCACCCGTTATAATGAGCTTAAACGAAGCGTACCCGGAATCACCAATATCATGCTGACAAAATCATTAAAGGAGCTGGAAGAAGACAATCTTGTTAAACGGAAGCAGTTCGATTCCGCATCTCCGCATGTCGAATATTCCCTGACCGAACGGGGAAAGGCCCTTCTGCCCACCCTCAACGATCTGTATAAATGGGGACAGGAACAAATGAATCTCAGCAGCGTAAAATAAGATAGTTTTCAGGTTCCAGCCGTCCGGACCGGAAACTGTTCATCGGATGGTTCGTAGGATAGCCGAGCCCGATCCCCATGGAGATCATCTCATTATCCGGGATGCTTAATTCTTTCCGGAGGACATCCGGATACATGACATAAGCGTATGCCGGAATGGAATCTACGCCATGATCCTTCGCGGCTAAAAGCAGCATCTGACCGAATGCCCCCAAATCATAGACGGACCACTGGGAAGCATTCTTCGGAAGCGTAAGATATACGACCGCCGACGCCTTGAAGAGTTCACCCTGTCCTTTTCTGAAATCTGTCAGTTCCGGATCCTTCGTGCAGTCGATAAGCTTTCTGTTGAATTCCGCCATATTTTCCTGCGACTGCCTGCTGAAGTCAATGCGGTGCTGAGTCGGCATGTCCGGATTCCCTTTCACTTTGGAATCTGCCCTGTCGCTGAAAATGCGTCTGATTGTTTTCAGTGATTCACCATAAGCGATGTACACCTTCCACGGCTGACTGTTTTCCCAGGAGGGCGTCCTTCCTGCTTCACGTACGATTTCGCGCAGTGTATCTTCCGGAACTGCATCCGGGCAAAATTCCCTTACTGAATGGCGCGCATATAAGACATCTTTGAATTCCATGGCTTTTCTCCTTTTCATTATGCATTGAAGCATTCATATAACTCCTTCGCAGTACCAATTCTATTTCGCTGAATCTGGACCGGAGTCAGATATCTTTCCTATTGTTTGATTATATTTCCCCTTGCGGAACTGCACAAGAACGCACATTTTTCTGCCTTAGTCAGGGCTGCCGCAAAGGCGGAACCGACCGGAATTCATATGATGGGGTACATTCCCATCATAAATGCCGCTTCACAATCGAAGCGGTATTGAACGATTCCATCATTGTTGTTTAATGACTCCCTTATTAAGAGGCGAACTACAACAAGAAAACCGGAATTTGCCTGTTTTAAAATGCAAAATCCGGTTCGTTCATCTTGACAGGGGAAGATGGAGTCGAACCCCCATTGACAGTTTTGGAGGACGTGGACTACCCCCGGTAAAAGCCGCGCAGATTCAACACATTTTTGCAAAACCGCGATTAAGCCAATGGGTTAGCCAATAGCAAAATATGGATCATTTTGGTCAGATTCGTTATTTTGCATAATATCGATATGAACATACTTTACTACATGATTATTTTTTTATTCTTCAAAACCACTGAATATTAATGTTTCATCTGTGCCCTGCTTTTCTCTTATGCTTCAAGACCATCATGCGAATGGCTTCTTCGTATGAAATTTCCTTCTTAAGGCACTTCTCCATCAGTTTTTTATTTTCATCAGAAAGAAGCATCCCTTCCATCTTCATGGATGCCTCCGTATCGCTGATCATTTGTTCATTAGTCATTTCTCTCATCTGAATTCATTCCTTGTGCTGGCAATTCCCATGTAACTTTCCCAGATGACCAATGTTCATGGAAATCATTTTCTTCAATGACCGCTGTATACGGTTTACAGAGGAATATTCCAATTGTATCAATCGCTGTTCCCAAGTCAGCATCTCCTGCAATCTTTCTTGAAAATGCTTTCCACTTCTTCTGCATGCCTTCGTCCTTCTTGAATGTCATAATCCGTTCAAATTGTTCCGCTGTAAAATTCCGGTTTCGATTATGAAAAGTCCTGCGTATTGCTTCTGTCAGTATTTTCCCATCAAAATCGAATTTATTTGCCAAATAATACAGATCGTAATAGTCTTTCATCCTGCTGGAGAATTCCATAAGGTCAAGTATTGCATCCAGTTTTTCGGTAACGGTTGTTTCAACAGAATAAGTGTTAATATAAGGTGCAGCAAAGTCCGGCAGCTGTGTAGGGATTCTCCTTTTAACCTGTTTTGGTACGATAATATCCCCTACCCCGAAATCAATTGAAATCGGTGTCCTCGTATTTTTTATCCGGGCGATTAAAGAAATTCCGACTCCTGCATACTTCTTATTGACGGCAATCTGTTCCGCATTCTTTATTTCAAATGAAATAAATGTGTTGCCCGTATCAACAGGGATGATTTCTTCCAGCATTTCACGAAGATGTTCAGGCGTTCCCGGCTGCCTCTTCAGTAGAAAATCGACGTCGACCGTCACACGGCTGTCATAATCCGTAATGGAATAAAGGAACAGGCCCCCTTTTAAGACAAGATTATCCGCATACTGCGATTTTTCCACGCGGCGTAAAAATTCTTCCTGGCAAAAAAGCTGCAGGCACAGCTGATAACTTCTGCCGCTTTCAGCCGCCTTGTTTTTCAGTCTCGCCAATACCGAAGCACCGCAATCAGCCATTCAGGATTACCTCCATCAGATCATTTACTCTCTTCGTCAGTTTCATCTCTTCCGTATACTTCGAAAGATTATAAAGATTCTTTTTTTCGTCGGCTGCATATGCATGGACTGCCTTGTTAAATATTTCGGCATCCAGCTTCGTGCGGTATTTGAAGCAATCACAAAGCGTACGTTCCCTGTCATAAACAGGAAGTTCAACAGCGTTGAATACATCTTTCGTTTTTCCGATATTGATCTGTTCATCAGGGATATAATATATTTTCATTTGAATCCTGTCTATCTTCAGCCTGCTTCGCGATATTGTCCTTGGAACGGCCACATTCCAGATACGCGGCATAAAGTCACTGTAGCCATAATGAAAAAGAGCAGACTCCACACAAATGATGCCTTCAGGCAGAAGAAGAGAAAGAATCTTTTCATCAGAAATGTCTGCATCACCGGCAAGCATATAATAGCTATGGCGGATTCGTTCCAAAAATCCCTCATCGCACAGGCGGCACACCTCATATCTGGCCAGACCGGCTTCCTCAAATTCAGATGTCTTTACAATACCGCCAGATACTTTAATGATTTTTTTTACAAGTTCCCGCTTTGTCATCATTTTCAACTTTCAATACACAGAATTATTTTTTTGTGTTTTAATTGTAGTATATCCTGTTCTATTGTAAAACACAATATTCTTTTTTTTTAGTTCAACGCATTGGCGCTTTTCTCTTTTTGTCTTGTTTCACAAATTCATACAGAATCTAGCCAACAATTAGCCAAAACCAACTGGCTATCTCCGGCTATCCGCGGTACATTTTGACAATATCTGGCAGTTCAACTTCGCAGCGGCCGATATTTTTATTTCTCGACAACCTGCATAGATACAAATAAAACCGGATTCTGCCTCATTTCAAAGGCAAAATCCGGTTCGTTAATCTTGACCGGGGGAAGAGGGAGTCGAACCCCCATTGACGGTTTGACCCCAAGGGCCCATAGTGGAGGTCGCAAGTTAGCCCCGGAAAAAGCGCGGAAAATCAAGTTATTTTGACAAAGCATCTGCTGTGGGCGAAATCTTTTCGGTGGGCAAATTCGTCATTTTACACAATATAAAATATAGATGATTCTTTGTGGCAGATGCCTTTCTATTCGTTCAACTATATTACAGAATATGATTTATATGCAAGCAATTCTCCAGGTCTGCATCTCAGGGGACTCAGCGCAGTTTCACCATTACGGATACAATGATTCTGTCAGTTGTCATGACATAGACATGCTTCCTGATTTTGTTTCCTCCGCATGACGCAGAATTTCCATTTTCTCAATGTGAAGGCCTCCTTCACTAAAATAAAGGCCGAGCTTTCCTTTTCCCGCATCGTTTTTCGGAAAATGAACCTCTCCTGTTTTTTCTTCTTTGCCATGAAAAGAGACTGTCTCAAGATGCCTTGAATTCCAGTAAAAAGAGAATGGAACCTGCGCCATTTCGGATTGACTGCAGCTTATTTTCCATAAAAGATCATACTGTGCGGATTTCTGGAAATCCAATTCAAAAAGGACCATCGTTCCTTTTTCGATTTTATCTGTATCGATATCAAGCGAAACCGAATCCGTGTCTATAGATACTTTTCGAATGTCCCTGTCTTCCGCTTCACAGGACGGTTCATGCAGTACTTCCAGTTTTTCTGCCGGATGAACATCAGAGGAAGCAGGCAGGCACCGGATCAGTTCACAGATATTTTTGGCGCTTCGGAGCAGTTCTGCACGGGTCAGCGTATTATCCCGAAGAGCCTGTGCCGCATTGCCTGTCTTATCCGTCGAAGCGTCTGTAGTCACCATATAGATATCGTTCTGGGCACGAAGCATAGCCGCATTGTCATCAGGGGATGCATCTTTTCCTATTTCATTCATCTTGGCCCACCAGTCTGTCATGACCATTCCGGAGAACCCCCACTCCTCCCGCAGAATGTCTGTCAGCAATTCCTTGTTCGAGGCAGACCAGATTCCATTAACCGGATTATACGAAGTCATCAGGCATTTTGCCCCGCCTTGCTTTACAGCAATTTCAAATGGTTTCAGGTAGATTTCCCGCAATGTTCGCTGCGAAACGACAGCATTCACCTCATTCCTGTTATGCTCCTGGTTATTGCATGCAAAATGCTTGAGTGTTCCTGAAACACCATTTACTGCGAGACCCTTAATTATGCAGGAAGCCATAGTGCCGCTCAAAAATGGATCCTCAGAAAAATATTCAAAATTTCTTCCACACAGAGGATGTCTTTGAATATTCGTGCCCGGGCCCAGGAGCACATCAACTCTGTTCTTTATCATTTCCATGCCGAGCATTTCATAAAGGGATTTGACAAGCTCCGGATCAAACGTACAGGCAAGTGAAGTCCCACAGGGAAGACTAAAAGCCATTGCGCCGCTGTCCATGCGGATTCCCGAAGGCCCGTCAGCGCAGCAGCAGATTGGGATTCCGTAAGCTGACAGTTCCTTTGTGATTCCGCCGAAGACGGCTGCCGTTCCCGGCGTTCCCTTCGGAGAGCACATCCCCTCCCCATACGTCAACAGCAGGAGTTCTTCATTTGACAGCTGATTCAGGAACATTTCCGGACTGACTGCACGGTGCATGACATCCTGCCAGATATATCTCCTTTTCCTCGCAAGGCACTCTCCATGTGCCATCCCTTCTGCCGGCGCCAGCTGTTTTCTTTCTGAAGCATCCTGTGCTTCTTCTGTCTTTTCGAAAACCTGAAGGCAGGATGCCTTCCAAAAAGCTGTCTGCTCTGCACTTCTGACATCAAATCCTGCATAGAATTCATAAGTCCCCGGTTCCAGCACCCAACAGCCGGGATGTCCTGTTTTCCCCATATCATCATAAGAGGCAAATGAATCTGCTAAGATATGAAAACTGATAACGCAGGTTTCGCCCTGTTTCAAAAATGGAGTCTTTTTGAAAGCAATCAGATTTCTAAACGGTTTATCCAGTTTTCCCTGCGGAGGGCAGACATACAGCTGCAATACCTCCCGCCCGGGTATTTCACCGGTATTCTCTACGCACAGATCCAGATTGATTTCCCGGCTGCTGCATTCGCTTTTGGTGAGTCTCCAGGAAAAATTGCTGTAAGACATTCCGTAACCGAACGGATATCGCACCTGTTTTTTCGCAAAAGTTTCAAAATACCGGTAGCCGACATAAATTCCCTCTTCATAGATATTCTCAGTATCACCGCCGAAATTCTTATCTGACGGATAATCCGTCAGGCTGTATGCAATCGTATCCGTAAGTTTTCCGCACGGGTTCATTGCTCCGCTCAAAACATCTGCGGCTGCATTGCCTGTCTCGCATCCTCCCTGCCATAAATAAAGAACAGCATCCGGACATACAGAATCCATCCAGTTCATATCGATGACGCTGCCGGTATTCAGCACAACAGCCATACGTCGAAAGGCACTCCTTACGGTATGAAGCATCTTCATTTCGTCATCTGTCAGATAATAGCTTCCCGCACATGCCGCATAATCCTTGTCTTCCCCGGCGGTACGTCCGATTACTGCAATTCCGATATCTGCATGTTCGGCAGCTTCCTCTGCATCTTCTGCAGCCAATGGCATTTCTGCCTGCATCCATGGTTCCCCTGCCCATCCATTTCCTTTTTCCGGCGGATTGGCTGCTGTCCAAGCCAGATATTTCCGGGCAATCGGTTCATAAACCTTTCTCTGTTTTTTCAGTCCCTCCAAGATTGATATCCGATACGGTGCATGAACCATTCCGCCGGATCCCGTTCCGCAGGTATAGGTATCTGTCTGTACTCTGCCGAATAATGCCGCCGTCTCAGACGGCAGAATCGGAAGCGTCCGGTTTTTATTTTCCAGCAATACGCATCCTTCTGCTGCGCAGCGGCGTTCAAGAAGTGCGTATTCACGATAATCAAGTTTCAAATGAAGACTCCTCCTATGGCCGTCAGGTATTTCCAATCCGTGAATTGTTACGATAATCGCTTGGCGAAACCCCGTAAAGATTCTTAAAGGTTTTCATGAAATGCTTGGGATTTCCATATCCGACCCGGGCACTGATTTCCGAAATTTTAATATCGGTATCCTTCAGCAGCTTTTTTGCCTCTTCTATCCGCAGATCTCTGAGATAATTCACGAAATTCTTACCAGTATACTGTTTAAATGCAAACGAGAATATATAATAGTTCATCTGAATGTGATTGGAAACAATTGCCATATTCAATTCACCGGAATAATGCTGATGGATATATTCCACCGCCTCTTCGATTTTCTTTTTTTCTCTTCTGTATTCAACCTGCTTTTTGACGTCCTCATGGAGCTTCAGGATCTTTTCCATAAAAACATCCTTGTACTCATCAAGTCCGTCGTATGCAAAGACCGGATAAAGAGGTGCCATTTCTCCCTCTCCCACAACGCTTTTATAAATATCTTTCAAATCACCCAGGAATTCTGACAGAACCTGTGAAAATTCATCCGGTGTCATCCGCCCGCTTCTGACGACTTGAAAGAACTGATTCCAATATTCTATGAGTTCTTCTGTGGATCCGCCTCCAACTGTCTGCACACGCCGGATTCTGGCTTCCTCAGACAGAAGTTTCTGAACTTCAGTCAGCATGGCTTCCGGGATATGATGCTTCATTTCCTGCAGATTAGATACAGACCTGTTTTCACAGAAAGCTGCCTTCCTTAAAAGAAAGGCTTCATGATAAGCGTCTTTTAGCTGGTCGAAAGATTCAAAGGAGCTGCTGATGCCCGGATGCTTCTTTTCGGGAAGCATCTCAGACAGGAATGCCATCTGCGGCTTTTTCAAAATCAGGGTGGTTCCATCCTGCTCCTGATCCAGGTACAGGCCCTGCATGTCATTCTGGAGACTGGCGCATTTCCCGAGGCAGCATACCTGGTAACCACTGTTGAACAGTTCTTCAAAACGTTTTTTTAACGCAGACAGTTCAGCCGGACCAAGATGGTTTCCGGCAAGGTAATATTTCAGCTGAAGGACCCAGAGTTTCCTGTTTTCTTTTTCCGCCGCTTCACCGGCTTGTATTTCTGTTTCAAACTTCTGCAGGAATTCCGTAATTTTTTCCTGTTCAACCGGCTTTAAGATATAGCCGCGCACGCCATAATGCATCATTTCCACCGCATAGGTGAACTCATCGTATCCGCTGACGGCAAACGTCAGCGGTTTGTGCGGAAGATCCTGCATCTTTTTTACAAGCTCGATTCCGCTCATGCCGTCCATATTAATGTCCGTCATCATGGCATCGATTTCCTGGCTCTTTAAAACCTCAAAGGCCTCTTCTCCGCTTGCGCACTCAATGATGCTTTCAATCGGCACTTTACTGCGCTCCGCCATGATACGAAGTTCTTTACGAATCAGCCGTTCATCTTCAACAATCAGCAAGTTTTTCATATTCATACCTTTTTTGATAATACGCAGCAGGGATGCGGAATATGCCGTATCTCCTGCTGCACTTATCGTATCATGTATCCTTAGCGGCTGCAAAACATATTATTCTTTCACGCCGCCTGCTGAAATACTGCTGATAATGTATTTCGAGCAGAAACAGAATACAATCAGGATCGGAATAACCGAAATGGCAACACCAAGATAGATTGCACCCTGATTCTTCTGCAGATCCGTTGCTGCATTCAATGTGGTCAGCATGACCGGAAGAGTCATTTTATCCGGATCATTCAGCAGGATCAAGGGTGTCAGGTAATTATTCCAGTTGGCGATAAACGTGCCGATCGACATGGTGGCGATGCCCGGCGAAATAATCGGAATGACAATGCTGTGGAAAATCTTCAGTTCCGATGCGCCATCAATCCGGGCCGCTTCCAAAAGGGATTTTGAAAGGCTGGACTGCACATACTGACGCAGGAAAAAGACAATTCCCGGAGCTGCGATTGCCGGTACAATGAGCGGGATGTAGCTGTTGACCATATGCAGGGCTTGGCACAGATTGTAAAAACCAATCAGGCTCAGCTGCCCCGGAATCATCATGAAAACGACAATGATCTTGAACAGCCACTTATTCCCTTTAAAGTCGTACATAGCCATGGCATAGGCCGTAATCGCAGAAAAATAGCCTGTTAGTATCGTAGCTGGAACTGCAACAATGACGCTGTTGAAAAGTCCCCGAAACAGATTGACATAGTTAAAAAGTGCTTTCCAGTTCTCTGCAAAACTGCTTCCGGGCAGGAAAGAAAATGACTTTGTGATTTCCACGCCGCTTCTGGAAGAATTAACGATCATCAGCCAAAAGGGAAGGATACAGGCTAATGCCAGAAGAGCCAGCAGCGCATACAGCACAATTGTTTTAATATAAAATCCGGGCTTCCGTGCATTCATCTTACTTATCCTCCTTTCCTATCGTCTTGAACTGAATGATGGAAACGATCAGGATAATAAGAAAAAGAGTATAGGCAATTGCTGCCGCATAACCCACCTGATTCGTTTCAAAACCGAATTTATAGAGATACATGACAACTGTCTGAAGGCTTCCCGAAGGTGCACCGGCAGTTCCTCCGCTGATCAGATAAGGAATATCAAACATCTGCAGACCGCCGATCAGGGAAGTGATAAATACATAGAGAATAATCGGCCTAAGCAGCGGAACCGTAATGTTTGTAAATGTTTTCCATCGTCCTGCACCGTCAAGCGCTGCCGCTTCAAAGTAATCTTTAGGAATGCCCTGCACTCCGGCCATAAGGATAATAAAAGAATTGCCGAACCACATCCAGGCGCTGATCAATCCTGTGACATTCGGGGCTGTCGTAACCTGCCCGAGCCAGTTGATTGGCGTCTTTGTCAGCCCGATTGCCATCAGAATCTGATTGATACTGCCATATTTCCAGTCCAGCAGCGTCTTGAAAAGAAAAGCAACCGAAACAGCTGAAATCAGATTCGGCAGATAATAAATCGCACGGAATATGGAAAGTCCTTTCATCTTATAGCGGATATCACTGAAAACAATTGTCAGCAGGAAAGCCAGGCCCAGCTGGACAACGATATTCAATCCCCAGATTTTTATCGTATTCAGGAACGAAATCCAGAAAAACTTATCTCCGAAAACACGGATATAGTTCTTCAGCCCGATAAAAACCGGCGACCCGAATCCTTTATAGTTCGTAAAACTCAGGTATAGTGTCCGAAGTACCGGATAGACACTGAATATGGCAAAAACAACAACAAAAGGAATAATGAAAATGTAAGCAGCATTATTCAGATTTTTTTTCTTCATATTGGTTTTCATTTTTCACTCCCAGAAAGGTGTCCGGGGTTTCCCCCGGACATTGAAGGCAGCCTCATCAGCGGTCAATTGTGATTTCCGGATAGGTAGATGAAACGACATCATAGAAATTATTGATGGCATCTTCCTGTGATGACTGTCCTGTCTTTATTGCATCAATGGCATCTGACCATGCTTTGCCGATTGCAGTATCATATTTCGTAACCTTTGAATAATCGATTTTTTCAGCCTGCTTCAGCCAGAATGCGTACAGCTTTTCTCCGCCGTAAACATCGTTCGTATCATCTTTATGCTGATCAAGGACGCTCTTGAGTGAAACCGTATCTCCCTGTGACTTCTCAATCCACCAGTTTGCCGTATCTTCATTCAGCGTACAGAATTTGATGAAATCCCAGGCAGCTTCTTTCTGTTTGGAAAGTTTCGAGATTCCGATGAACGTGCCGCCGCCGAAGCCGGAAGACGGACCTGAGCAGACTCCCCACTGTCCGGAAGTTGCACCTACATTGTCGCGGAGGGTCAGGACACCCCATGAAGGAAGTCCGTATGCGAAAACTTCTGTCGTCTTATTATCTTTCGTCGCAGCACTGAAAGTATCCTTATCAGCCCAGACGTTTACATTGGAATCGGTACCGTTCTGCACATCCGCAGAAAGAATCGGAACCGGCCCTGACATTGCCTGATACCACGGTGTCGACCACTGGCTTGCATAAGCTGTCAGATCGTTTTTATAAAGATTGACACAAAGATCCATATAATCTTTTCTCGACTGATCGACGTTCAGTTTATCATCCTGCACCCAGGCGCTGTTGCCTGCGAAATAACTCATCTCACCGTCTGATGCAAAGATCCGATAGCCGGCATCCTTCATTTTCTGTGCAGTCGTAAGAACGGTATTATAATCCTTGAAATATTCCCCTACCTGATCGGGATCATCCGTTCCGAGCACCTTTTTCGCAATATCCCTTCTGTAATAAATACCGGCCGGCGTAATCTGATAAGAAATTGCCTTCTGATGTCCGTCGGAAGACTGCCCTGCTTTCCATACATAGTCTACGATCTGCCCGCTATACTGCTGCGCGTTATAGGGCTGCTGATCAAGATCTTCAAAATAATCCGCATCATAGAAATCCGGAAGCATCTGCGGTTCGCCGACGATAATGTCCGGTTCCGTCTGACCCGCATTCAATGCTGTCTGAACCTTGGTCACATAGTTTGCCGGCTCGATGACGACAGTCTGGATCTGTACATCCGGATTCGATTCCACATACTTGTCAGCAAATGTCTGCAAGTCCTTTGCCTGTGTCCAGATAACAAGTTTCGTCTTTGCATCGCTTTTTCCGGCTGTTGCTTCCGTCGTCTTGTCAGAGGTATCTGCCGTTGATTCTGCTGTTGACTCCGCTGCGGATGCCGCCGTGGATGCTGTCGTAGATGCTGTCGTGGATGCTGTTCCGCTGCCGGAATTCCCGCATGCCGCAAGTGTAAGCATCATACTTCCTGCAAGGAAAGCCGCTAAAACCTTTTTCATTTTCATGTTTATTCCTCCTTAGAAATTGAAATATCATTTCCTGATGGTCTTCAGTATAGCCACCGTCGTGAGCCGATAAAATGACCCATTTTTGACAAAGGTGTCCTTTTTTAAAAAATAAAAAACCCGCAGATTCGAAAGTTTTCCGAATCTGCGGGTATCTTTTTCTTCACAAAAAATTATCGGTTTATGGCTTCCTCCTGTTCTTTCATAAATGCATCTGCGTCGGCATCGGCCGTAAAGAGAGACTGTACGCTTTCGTTATGAGCCTGTGCTGCTGCAGGCGGCAAAGCCGTATCCCAGGCCAGAACCCCGTTCTTCCCTTCCTGCATCAGCTCGCGGACCTGCTTTGCCAGAGGCTTTGCATCTCCTGCATCTGTTCCTGTTTTCCAGGCACTGAAACCATTCTGTCCTTCGTAGGAATCGTTGCCGAATTTTTCACTGATGTAGGCGATAAAATCTGCACACTCCTGCTTATAGGCCGTATTGTTATTGGCAAAAAAGCCATCAACAAAACCTCCGCAGTAATCTCCCTCGTCTCCCTTGCCTGCAATCATCGGAATCCGGACCGCCGTCACATCATCCAGAGATATCGTCGTATCTTCCGTGCTGCTGTATAGAGTGTTGATGTACCAGCTCCCCGCCAGCCGCATTGCTGCCTCGCCTGTCTGGAATTTGCTGTTGGCATCATCGTTGCTTTCGTCCAAAGGAGACTTTCCGAATGCACCCATTCGGAAAAGTTCCATTACCTTTTCCGCACTTTCTCTGTATCCCTTGTCTTCACCGAAAGCAGCTGTGCCGCTGAGCATCTGATTGATCTTATCCGCACCCACTTCACGAAGGGCCAGCGCCTGATAAATCAAGGCGGCATTCCAGCTGTCACGTGCTCCTGAGGCTATCGGTGTTTTTCCATCTGCCGTAATCTTTTTTACCGCATCCAGAAGCTCATCATAGTTTTCCGGAATGGAAGCGCCGGCTTCCTTAAAAATCGCTTTGTCACAGAACAGCGTCAGATACCAGGAATACATCGGCAGCGCATATATTTTCCCCTGATCGGTAAATGAATCCAGTGAATCCGGAACAAGTCTGTCTTCAATATCCTTCGGCAGATATTCGTTTAAGGCGAGCAGCTTATCGGCACTGATGAATTTCTTCGCCGCTCCGCTTCCCCAATAAAAGAAAACATCGATATCACCGGCATCACCTGTGAATTCTGACGTAATTTTTGTCTTATAGGCATCGGTGTCAAGGGTCGTTGTATGGATGCTGATTTCCGGATGTGCACCCTCATATTCGGTAACTGCTTCATCATAAAATTTTTTCATGATATCATTTTCGCCCGCCCATTGATGCCAGACATTCAAGGTAACAGACGGGCTTGACACCATTGAAGATGTTTCTGCCTCTCTTCCGGTACATCCGGTCAGCAGTAAAGCAAGAACCGCGGCAGCGGCCGGAACAGCTTTAAGACGGTTCATGTGTTTCAGGATTTTCATTTCCGCGATCCTCCTTCGGCATTTTTGTGACATGCAGGATAATCTCAGTGCCGCATCCTTCCGAACTGTTGATAGACATCGGTTCCTCAATTCCATAGTAGAGTCGGATCCGCTCGATAATGCTGTGCAGCCCGTATCCGGAGCGGCTGCTCCCTGCTTTTCCGTTCAGAATATCCTGAATTTTTTCTCCGCTGATTCCGCTTCCGTCATCCTTAACGGAAAAAAAGATATCATCCATATCGCTGTATACCCGGATGCAGACTGTCCCTTTTTCATATTTGGCATTAATTCCATGATGGATGGCATTTTCAACAATCGGCTGAAGGATCAGTTTCAATACCTCACAGTCAAGCAGTTCCTCATCAACGGAATATTTCACGGTAATCGTATCGCCGTACCGGATATTCAAAATCCGTACATAATTTTTCACACATTCGATTTCATCCCTGACCGTCACGACCTGACGGCCGCCGCTTAAGGACACCCTGTAGAACTTGCCGACCGCCTGGATCATTTCCGCACATTCCTCATTTTCTCCCATCAGGGCAAGCGCGGAAGCCGTATCCAGCGTATTGTACAGAAAGTGCGGATTCACCTGTGAGAGAAGAAGGTCAAGTTCATTTTTCGATGCCGTCTGCTGCTCTTCCCTGACCTGTTCAATCAGGTTCTTAATGGAATGAATCATGTGATTAAAAACGGTTTTCAGCCTGGATATCTCATTGCGGCTGTCGTCTGTTTCAATGGGCTCAAGACGTCCCTCATCAACGAGCTGCATCTGCAGTTCCAGCTTTTCCAACGGCCGGAAGAATGCAAAATTGATCAGGATCGAACCAAAGACAACAAAACCGGCGGCAATTCCGATTATCAGCAGTATGAGTCCGTAGTAATACGGAAGCATCTGCTTTGCTCCGCTTTTCTCAAAAATTCCCACAAGATACCAGCTGCCGTCCGTCATAGGCATTTTAACCGAAAGAGCCGTCTGGTCATCCATTCTGATTGGAACGGTTTCATCTTTGTCCCCCAGAATCAGCGGAAGATTATCCTTGATTTCATCTGTCTTATTTTCCGGGCGGACCACATAATTTCCATCTTTGTCCGCAATAAAGAAAGAAGTGTCATAATCGCTGCTGACCTTGTTGAAGTACGTACGGATTGTTGTCTCGTCAACCGTTACCATTAAGAGTGCAAGGCTTTCGTAGGTGTCCACATCGCGTATTTCCCGGATATAGGTAATATAATCCTTATCGCTTGCATACTGAATGATGCCGTCGCTTCCGTGAATAAAGAATCCGTTTCCCTGGTGGCCGGAAAGAGATTGATACCAGGAGGTTTCCGGAATCTTATCTGCCTCGATTTTTTTCGGCTTTTCATTATAGGAACGGTAAAAATGTCCGTCCCTGTCCAGGATATAGGCGCCTGAAATATAATCCGATGAAAGGACCATATTGACCAGACTGTCTGTGATGCTCTTATTGATATCCGGATTCTCAGAATAGGATGCGACATCTTTCAGGGAATTCTGGACATCTTTGTCAAAATAAATAATATCAGCAATTTTCGTAACGTTATCAAGGATCAGGGAAATATTTCCGTCAACGGTTTCCGTTACCTGTCTTCCGGACTTTTCGATCTCTTCATTAATGTACCGGTAATTTATCCATGACGTTACCAGGCCTGCCGCCGTCATGGCAATCAGGGCAAGTGCAAGGAGGATTAAAAGGAACTTAGTCCTCAGACGCATGTTGTAAAAACAGGTTCGGATTTTCCCCACTGGTCTCTCCGTATCTCAGATCATTTTTTTAAAACTGCTTTTATGGCTTTAATCTTTCCTTCCCTTACCTGAAGTGCAGGTGAGGCCGCCAATTCTCCCATTCCGTATACACTCCGAGTTCCATTTTCATCTTCCAGTTCGTAAAATGCAACCTGATACTGACCCGGTACGGCTTCTTCCATCCCTTCGAGTTCATAGGTCACCATTGTCCGGCCGAGGAAAACGGCGCTGACTTTCTTATCCGAAGGAACCAGGCAGGATGGAATATACGGCTGCAGCTTCATTTTCAGTCTTCCTTCGGAATCACAGGAAAACGGTTCCGGTCCGAAAAACATCAGATTCCAGATTTCAAGGAACTCTGCCGTCGAACCCGAAAGCCTTGCAACAAATCCCCTGCCATGCACGCCCTGATCCGGGTTTGCCGACGAAGCAATAAAAGAAACATTCTCATACGTGCTGCGGCCGTAAACCTCCGGAACCATAAACGGAACCGCTGCCGAAACGAAGGCATCGCGGAATTCTGGATACAGCCCGCTCCTTAAAAGCTCCAGCAGATATTTATATTCCATATGAAGCCATATAGATTCGTTTTCCAGCCATCCCGGCGTAAAGGCCAGTGCCCTTCCGGCTTCATAACTGACCCCTGCGAGAGATTCATTTACTTTATACATCTGCAGTTCCCGGTCGTAAAGTCCGCTGGCCTTAATCTTTTCCGCCATCTTCCTTTTTTCATCCAACGGAGCCGAAAGCTTCAGCCAGTGAACGGGGCCTTCCAGAAACAGCGGCAGCATTTTCGGCTGACTGCCTTCCTCATAGGTAAAATAAGTCGGACAGATTCCGTCTCCCCTGCGTACGGCATCCGCGATTCCTCTTTCTAAAGTCTCCCGGATGTTCCTGAAAATTTTCAGGACTCCGGCACAGTCGAGAGTTTTTCGTTCTCCCGTCAGGGTATACGCGGTACGCTCCCTGTATTTTTCCTTCGCTTCATTCAGTGCATTCCAGCGTTCAAACGCGGATGATGCTGCCGCATAGGCACATGCCGTCTCATCCAAAAGGTCCGCCATCTCTGAATAAAGACTGATTTTCTCTTCCTGCTCTGCAAGGAGATTCTCCATGAACCGCAGCATCCGTACCAGTTCGCAGGTCTCCGCTACAGAGGAGCCAAGCAGCCCCGGAAGTCCATTCAAAGCATCATACCAGCCCGGCTTCCCGCCTTCCATTTCCATTCCCATTCCGCCGGCATCAATCGTCGCGCTTTTAATGGTACAGAGAAAAATCATCTTCTCCGCAAGTGTGCTTCGAGCGGTTTCACCTGTTTCCGTCTGCAGCCAGCGCTTTTTTGTTTCAGCCTTGCGTGCAGGATCCAGCGCATGATACTGCCTGCGTCCATTTTCCGTTTCTGCATATCTCTTCTGCCGCGGATTGACAAATGCATGCGTTTCATACCACCGAAGATTCCGCCCGCCAAATAGCAGCTCTTTTCTCTGCTCCGGATATATCACCAGATATTTCTCTATCAGGTCGGAAAGATATGTCCAGTGGTCGCACCAGTATCCTTCCTGAAAATCCGCATTCGGGCTGCATTCCGCTGAACTGAAAATCCGGCTTAAGAAATCACGAATCTGGCTTTCATCCAGCCCGCAGTCTTCCGCAAACATAGCTGCCTCGCCTGGTGTGAAATCCCTGCCGAACAGTTTTCCGGCTTCTTCCTGTTCTGTGCTCGGGAACCAAAGTGTACACACCTTCGCCGCTTCCGGTGAAAGCCTGTATGTACTGCGTTTCAGGACAAGCGGATTATATCCGTCGCTTTGAATCATTTCAAAAAACATCCGGATATTATAATCTTTGACTTCCGGATAAAACAGCACATCGCATCGCCTGTTCTGACAGACATCCCTGAAGTTTCCGTTTCCCTGGGCATAATATTCCCTGCCCAGAGAAAATGCATTGTATTCCCGCTCCGGATCGCCATGTTTTCTTGAATATAGATAAAATGGCGTTCTTTCTTTTCCCTGACCGAAAAAGACAGGCACTCCGCCGCGCAGGAGATTATCGAGATACGTCTGCCGGCAGTAAGCATCAAATGTTTTATTTGCCGTATGTGTATCAATTTTATCTGTCAGTTCTGCGACAAGTTCAGAAGCCTCCTGCCGCTTGGCATGATACCATCCCGGTCCGCTGATTTTCTTTACAAGTTCCGGGATTTCCTCCTTCTTCCCGCATTGTCCGAATACAGAAAAAATCTGCATCTCTTCCCCCGGCTGCAATGTTCCTTTCGCTGCAAAAAAACAGCAGGGAAATTCATTTACCGCATCCTGCGGCATGGCCAGCATTTCATCCAGAGTATGTGAAATGAATCCCTCCGCGCGGCTTAGGGAAGTATCCTGAGCAAAAATCAATTCCGGCTTTAAGATTGCGCGAAGCACATCCCCGCTGCCGCTGATGCCGAAACCGAAATTGCCACCGTCCACTTTCGTGACACAGGCGGTGTCTTCCATCGAAGCACGTACACGGAAAACCGGGAGTCCCGGCTGCAGTTCCTCTGCCTGCATCCAGGCTTTCGACAGCTGCGTCATCATTTTCAGGCTTTCATTATTGACCCCGTAAGGAACCAGGGCCGGCATGCCGTCAAGCAGTTCAAGTCTGCAGGCTTCCTCCGAAATGTTCTTAACCGTCAGAATACGGGCAAGCATGGCTGCCCGCTCTCCCGGAATTCCGAAAATAGACCGCTTCCGTACGTACCTCCGCATTCTGCCAGAAAACCTTCAGTTCCGACGGACGGATCTCCATATCGCAGCATCCTGTAAAGGCTTCCAGATATTCACCATCCGCCATCAAAAATGTCCGAAAGCCGGTTCTTGCATTATTTTGATACGCGGGTATGTGCCCGGACAGAATTCCATAATGGCGTGGTCTTTATCATCCGCCCCGAAGCTGCAGATTCCCTGCCCCCGGTTATTGTAATAGGCCCACAGCGGTATCCCGAATTCACCGGCAATTCCCGGGAGGAAACTCGAGAAAGGCGGGTTTATGCAGATAGTCTTTCATGATAAAAGCATCTGTGCGTTTATTCATTTTGATTTTACTCCTTATCTTTTATTTCTTCCAGTTCAACTGTCACACGATACGTTTCTTCCGCAGAAGCATCAAAATCGGCCGACGGAATAAAAATTCTTCCGTTTTCACATGGGATTTTCTTCCCATTGATTTCCGCTTCCTTCAGACAGTAGCTTCCCCATTCCAGCATCCCGGGATTCCTGTACCGGATCTTCAGTTTTCTTCCGCGGAAACGGCACTGCATTTCCGTCTCTTTAGTTTTATTAAACTGTTCTGCCGTTAGTTTCGGTTCAATGACCAAATTTCCTTCCTCACCGTGAACACCGAATACCTGCGTACGCATCGTCAGGAGGAACCAGCTTGCCGCTCCTGTAAGATACGGATACATGCCTCTTCCGGTAAGATCAAAATATTCCGGTATGCCCGGCAGAATCCTGCTGACAGGGAAGGACGTACTCTGAAGATAAAGAGCCTTTAATACCTTCCAACCTTCCTTCGCATGTCCGCAGCAGTAAAGCGCATACGCATACATGACGGCCATATGGCTGAAGACTGCTCCGTTTTCCTTTGTCCCATAGGCAAATCCGAACATGCGTCCCCATATCCATCTTTACTTCTTTAAAATCCGTATTCAGGAAAACGCCTCCCCTGTCTGCATCAAAAAGATATCTGTCCACGGCATGTATGACCGCATTTTCCTGATCCTTCGTCGCAGCCCCTGAAAGCAGGGGAAAACACCTGTCCCGTAAGCATCATCCGGACATGTTCACCGCACAGACCGTCGGACTGCCGCCCGTGGTCATCATAGTAACTGTTGAACCAATTTTGATTGGCTTGATCGCCTGTCCATTCATCCTGCCTGATACGGACACAGATCCATTCGGCCATGCCGTGAAGCCGTTCTGAAAGCAGCTGCAGCGATACCCTGCTCTTTTCCCCCTCGGCATAGGCCTTTCTGCAGAAGTCCGTCAGCGCTTCCCTCATGGCTGTCGGATTGCCGTATTCTTCCTGGCTGAAATTCATAAGTTCTGCCAGAGATTTTAAAATCTCGGTCTTTTCGATACCGCGCCGAAAAGCTTCCTGCAGGATTTCACTGAGTTTATCAAGGCTCCAGGCATAGGCGGCCGTAAAGGCAACGCTCTCCCCGCGGTGTGATGCCATGTCCAGTCCGTCATTCCAGTCGGCACCATGAAGCCGCATGTTTCCATGTTCTCCGACATCGAAAAATGAAGTCACATTTTCAAGGATCAGGTGCTCCAGCACTGTTCCCTCTTCAGTCTTTCCGGGGTCTGCAGGCTTCTCGCCGTCTCCCCGGATAGAGAACCCGTCCCTGAAATAGGTCTGGTTTTCCCAGAAGAGGCTTGAATCTCCTGTTTCATCAAAATACAGCGCAGCCGTAAAAGACGGCCAGAATGCATGATCCATCCACACACGGGGAATATGGTTCCGGTCGGACTTAAACTCTCCCGGCTTATCTCCGATAATCGTGGCATTCGTCCCATCGGGCCCGCACACCGGCAAAATAAGACAGCAAAGACTGCCGCATTGCCGAAGAATCATCAAGAAGCAGAGCAAGGCTGTCCTGCCAGAGATCCCCGCCAGCCGCGGCCCCCTCGTCCGTAATCATGATGCGGAAGGAAACTGCAGCCGCATATTCTCCGCATCAGAGGCTGGGCACTGACCCACCGCATCCAGAAAGTAAATTTCCGGTCAGAGGCTGCAAAACAGTCTTCAGTCCTGCGCTTCCAGAATTCTTTTGTTCTCTTTAAAGCCTGTGCTGTCCCTTCCGGGGTCAGATAAGGTGTCGGATCATCCTCGATGGCAAGAACGACCCGGAAACTTTTCTTCGCACCCGGCGGAAGTACGATTCCGGGTGAAGAAAAGGGCAGCATTCATTTCCCCACCTTCCGCCGATTCTCCTGCACGGAGACGGCCATCGGATATATCGGGACAGACAACCGCCTGCGGCCAGTCATAGTTCCCCGCTCCGATAAAATCGGATACGCGCGGAATCACATAGGAAGGACTTTCCCCCTTTGTCACCGGCTGCCCAGACCCGGTAATTAACCTCCGCGGGATGGTGTCCGCGTTCGTCAAATGTCAGCGTCGGTTTGATCCGGATTCCGTACGGCTCGATGAATGCACGCTGCAGAAGTGAGGTTACATGCCTGTGATCACGGATATTATCCGCACTTCTTCCGAAAATCGGGGATGACGGCAGCACAGTCCATCTTCAGATTTTCATGTCCGGTATTTTCAATTGTGACCTGCATGATTTCGCAGCGCGTCTGATCCGACGGCACAAAACTCAGTACCTCCGCACATAAGCCGTTTGCTGTGCTGTGCCGGGTCAGGCTCTGCCACAGCAGACCTCCGCGCAGTTCACAGGATTCTTCATTCGTAAATCTGCGGGCTGTCTGCAATGCACTTTGCCCGCAGGCCGACCATGGTGCCTGACCTTCCGTCATGATCCAGAAGTTTCTTGATGTACGGTTTTCCAGCAGCGTCTGTTCGCTGGCCGGCTCCATGAGGTATGTATTCTGTCCGGTCTTACAGTCGCCGGCCAGAAACGGCGTTACGGAAGAAATCATCCCCGCCTCATTGAGAAGAGGAAAATAGATGTCCGGAGCATATTGAGCCTCAGTCAGAATGAAATCTCCTTCAGTTCCGATGTATTCTAAATTGGGCATAGAAAGACCTCCTTTTATCTGATTTTATTCTGTTCCAATATTGAATCAGATAAAAGCAGGCAGATTTAATTCAGGTATGTTTTTTTAATTCAGGCGTCAGGATTTTATATCGTCTTTTGTCCAGCTTCTGTCCAATTCAAGATAATTTTCTGCGTAAAAAAGCAGATGAAAAAAGCAGAAAATATGCAAAATGAATAAATCCAGTACTCCCTGAACCAATACTTGTCTTTTTGAAATTCCTTATATTTACAACGAAAAACCGGATTCTGCCTCATTTTAAAGGCAAAATCCGGTTCGTTCATTTTGACAGGGGAAGAGGGAGTCGAACCCCCATTGACGGTTTTGGAGGACGTGGACTACCCCCGGTAAAAACCGCGCAGATGCGATACTTCTATTTTAAAACCGCGATTTAGCCAATGGGTTAGCCAATGACTTTTTTGTTCATATTTGATCATTTCTACGATATGACGGCATCCAATAATCTCAAAGAAATATTTCACTATATGTCGTAAATTATCATTTCACACAGTTGTCAAAGCCAGATTGGCCAATTGCAGCACGGAATCATTTGCCTCATCCCATGAAATATTTCCGACAAAATAGGACTGCCTGCAATAATTCTCCCATTGGTTTCTCATCATTTCGTTTTCGCGGATTTCCTTCAATATCTCATGAATGGAATCCAAGTTCTTCAATGTCCCTCTTTTTAAGCTCGTCGCATGAAAAGCTTCCTTTAAATGTTCTGCATTATAAGTGGTTTTTTCCCGGATCACTGTAATATCGTAAAAGTCACGCATTCTTGTATTAGCCAGACCGCGTGAAAGAATCGTCTCCAGTTTTTCAGCAAGCAGCGTCTCCGTATTATAGGTCATTATGGAAATGGTCCTGTCTTCCAGCATCAAAGGATAATTATATTCTACCGCTCCGGGAGTTATGACATCCCCAGTAGAAATATCAATTTTCAGCGGCTGAACCATATTGTCAATTGCGGCCTCCAGCATGAAACGGATTCCAGGATAATCCGCTTCGTCCATGATTTCTTTTTCGCTCATGATTCTAAAACGAAAGCCATCCGTCAATTCGATGGAGATAATATCCGTGATGATCCTGTTCGCATTTTCTTCATTTAAAGCAAGTGCCCGTACCGTGGCATCGATGTCGAGTGTCGCTCTCGTTTCCAGACCAACAATGGAGGCTACCAGCATCCCACCTTTCAGGACAAACTGACTGCGGTATTTTGAGACAGACATTCTTTCCAGAAATCTTTCCATGACATAGTTCCGGATTAATGTCTGTGATTTCCTGCTGTCGCCTCCGGACAGATTCCGTATTTTTGCTTTGATCTGCATCGCTGTATGAATCATAGCAGCACCTCAGTGTAGGTTCTGACTTTATCCTCAATCCCCATGGCAGCGGCATATCGCATCAGTTTTCTCACGTCTTTTTCTTTTCCCTTCATATATCCTTTCACCGCCGTCTGGAAGACCTGGATGTCCATTTTTTCTTTGCGGATGATAATATCACAGATTGTACGTTCCCTGTCATAGGTCCGGACCTGATGCCCATAAGGTGTTTTTACTTCCGTGATCCCCAATGGAAAAAGATTGTCGCTGATCCGATAGACGCGAATTCCCTTCGACCGAAGATTGGATCCATTATAATTATGCTTTACCGTAACGGAATATTCCGAAGGCTCGCGATCCATGAGGTGATGCAGATACAAGGCCGTCTCATGGGAAAAACAGACCTCCCTGCTCCGGACATTGATCAGGAAAAGTTCATCCTGCCAGGCATCCTCGGAAATATAGACACCCTGCGACGCACGGATCAATTTTTTCTTCTTCACATAGGCGGCAAGCGAAACTCTCGAAATCCCGGCAGACGATACATCACGGGTCAGGAGGTAGCCTCCGTTTTTCTTCAGGAGTTCCTCCAGTTTATCCTCTATGGTTTTCCGCATCATATTTTCTTCATTTACATTCATGCCCTTATATTATCTTATTAGGTCATATTTGTAAAGCATCATAAGGCGGCATTAATACTTCTCTCCTCCTATCTCGCGTTACAAATCCATGCAAAATCTAGCCATCGATTAGCCAAAATCTACTGGTTATCTCCGGTCATCCCCGGTACATTTTGGCAAAACCTGGCAGATCAGCTTCGCAACGGCCTGTATTTTAATTTTCCTATAACCTGCACAAATACAAAGAAAAACCGGATTCTGCCTCATTTTAAAGGCAAAATTCGGTTCGTTCATTTTGACCAGACAATATGAAGTGACCTCGCATTTGTAGAATCGTGGGATTTACCTGTACACTATTAATTGTTGGAACCAATAGGGACAGGGATTTACCACATACAAAAGGAGGCCGCATGAACAGTATAGTTTACGTAGGGATGGATGTCCATAAGGAAAGTTACAGCGTCTGCTGCTACAACTTTGACTCAGATGCAGTCTTATACAGACAAAAACTTGGACCGGATTATAAATTGATTCTGAAATACATTGAACAGATCAGAAATAGATTTCCGGAAGGTACAGAATTCGTAAGCGGTTATGAGGCGGGATGCCTTGGCTATTCTTTATACAGACAGCTTACGGAACATGGCATGAAATGTATCATCCTGGCGCCGACAACAATGGCTGTCACGAATACGAACCGGATAAAGACAGATAAGAGGGACGCCGGAAACATCGCGAGATGCCTCGCCTTCCATACATACAGCGAAGTCCATGTGCCGACGGACGAAGACAATGCGATAAAGGAATACATCCGTATGAGGGACGACCAGAAGATTGCATTAAAAAAAGTAAAGCAGCAGATCCTGGCATTGGTCATGCGCCAAGGAAAAAGATATGAGGGTGGAAAAGCCTATTGGACCATCGCACACGTGAAATGGCTGAAAGCCCTGGATCTTGAAGGCATCCTTCAAGAGACACTCAATGAATACCTCATCACCTACGAATACTCCGTCGGAAAAATCGAGCGTCTTGATCAACGGATTGAGGAACTGGCATGCGAAGAAAGGTATCAGGAAAAGACAAAAAAGCTTGGATGCTTCATGGGGATAAAGCCGCATACGGCGCTGTCGCTGCTGTCTGAAGTCGGTGACTTCGACCGGTTTGCAAAACCGGAGAAATTTGCATCCTTTCTCGGGCTTGTACCCAGCGAGAATTCCAGCGGGGAAAGCCAGAACCGGTATGGAATCAGGCAAGGCCGGAAACAGCCATTTGAGGAGACTTCTGGTGGAGGCGGCACAGCCTTATACAAGAGGGATGGTCTGACATAAATCGGAAGCCCTTGAAAAAAAGACAAAAGGGAAATGACCCGAAAACTGTAGCCTATGCCGATAAGGCGAACGAAAGACTGCGGAGGCGTTATTACAAAATGACATTAAACAAGGGAGTCCAAAGAAACATCGCGGCAACTGCGGTTGCCAGGGAACTGGCCTGCTTCATATGGGGTATGATGACGGATAATATATCATGAACGGTAAGCAGGAATGGAAATTCATATCTACAGATGACAGGATCTGAAAAAGGCTGGGACATATGGATAGGGTCTTAGGGCGGCATTCAAGGTTCGAACGATCTACGATTCCCCTATGTTGACACGGTTTTAAAGCACTGTGATTGAGACTAGACAGTGCGTTCACGGCGGACCATTGATGATGGCAGGAAAACCTGATCCACGAATAACAGATGAGCTGGAGTCTAGGACTCTATATATGTCCCGGAAAAAACAAAAACACAAAGAGTGATGAAACTTCTACTTGACAGAGGTCACTTCATAACAGGGGAAGAAGCATTGTATAATGGTACCGTAAATTAAGACAGTTTCTTGGATATAATGAATCTGATATACTAGGTTCAGATAAGCGACAGCAGATCGTTCTTGAAGCCATCAAGGGTGAGGCTGGGACGAATGATGGACTATTCCTCGAGCATGCCTCTTGTTTTTGACGAGAAACGCGACGAGAACATCCGCGATAAGCTTGACGAGACACGAAAGGAAAAGGGTACGCCAGGAAAAGTCGACCATGCAGGTCGACTCTATCGAGTTGCTTGGGAAAGCAAATTTACCCTATGTGTGCACACGCGTTTTAACAGCAGCATATATTGCATTGCATCTCACATTCGAGCTTGACGAGACTGCACAGACATGGGGGCGCGGCGTAGCGTCAGAAACGCGGCTCGGATTGGAAGGAAAAGGGTACGGCATGAACGACCATCGATGACCTGATCTCTCGAAGCGCATGCAGGCAAAACCCGTACCTGATCGACAGGCCGAACCACGTCAAATATCACTTATTTGAAGAGCCATGGCCGATTATCGACTGGGCTTCGCGCTGTATCGTTGGATGGGAGCTACGTGGATGAGTCATCGAGGCGCTAGGCACTCTATCCATATGTCAATTCCAGGGAATACGGAAATCGCAAAAACAACGGCAAACACATCATGAGAGTTCTTTCAAATATGACTGAATATCATCCGTGAAATCTTACAACTTACTCCGCCATCGGCAACAGACTCCGGCATCTTGTTACTATCCAATAGCTGACACGTAGCCTGACTAAGCATCAACCTTCTTATCCACAGACCGTAACCGTTAACCGATATCTATTCATTATATTTTTAAAAGAAAATTGTCTTGACAACTGACCCCACTATATTGACGGTTTTGGAGGACGTGGACTACCCCCTGTAAAAACCGCTAAGATGCGGCATTTTTTCTGTAAAACCGCGATTTAGCCAATAGGTTAGCCAACAGCAAAATATGGATCATTTTGTCCAGAATCGTCATTTGCACAACACCAAATGAAGATTAATCAGATGAAATGCAAAATCTTCGATCCATACCTGGACTATCCAAAAGATGAATATCAGTATAATGTTGTCTCATTGCAATGATTACTTCAATTGTTCTAACACTTTTTGGATATCCCCATCTATGCAGATTGACCTGTCTGCGATCTCGACCGGAGCATATGCTTCTCCCTTATTCAAGCAAGCATAACTGGAATTTTATTCTCTGCTGTGTATCGCCAGAACGGATATTTAATGATCACCGGCGTGTTCATGCCTACCCCCCAGTTCCAGGTACAGCGTTTTCATTCTGCTATGCCGTCTCAGGAATTCAGCATATCTGAGCGATGCCGCATGCCATCCATTATCTTCCACAAATGAATCATCTGCCCTCAAATTCATCGTCATTTCAGCACCGCAGTCCGGGCAATGTGGAACAAGTTCTGCCGGAACAGCCATTTTTATCTGTACATCCTGCGGGATGATAAGATTTCCATCCTCCGCAATCATAAACTCCTGAGCTTCTATCATCTTTCTGGTTACAGGCTCGTTATCATAAGTAATCTGACGGCATGAATTACTGCACTGAAAAAGGCCATAATCTCCCTGCGTGTAAAACAGACGTTTCTTATCAAAGCCGCTTCGCTGGAAACAGTGATCCACATTGGTCGTAAGAACAAAATAATCCTTCTCTTTTATGAGATCAAAAAGCCTTTTGTACACATCATTCGGAATCGGTGCATATCTGTTCAGCCAGATATGCCTTGACCACCAGGCCCAGCGCTCTTCAGCGTTGGGAAATGGATAAAATCCTCCTGAATACATATCCCGTATGCCATACTTTTCTATAAAATCCGGGAAATATTTCCGGAAGCTCTCGCCTGAATATTCATAGCCTGCCGCCGTGGAAAGGCCGGATCCGGGCACCGATGACGACTGCATCCGCATCAAGGAGCGTTTTCCTTCAGTTTCCTGATATCATCCAAGCAGACTCCGGTAGATTGCTTCATCTGTATCTCTGAAAACATTGAAAATCACCTTCTTCACTGATGTACCGTTCTTCAGGAAATCTCTGACTGTCCTGACTGCAATTTCAGCTGCACGTCTTTGGGGAAACAGGAATACCCCGGTAGAAAATACAGCAGAATGCTATGCTCCGCAAATCATCTTCAGCAGCAATCTCCAGACAGGAACGATAGCATGACCCGAGCAGTTCCTCGTGTTCCTTTGTCAGATTTCCCTGTACAATCGGGACCGACGGTATGAATGACGTGACGGGCCGGAAGATTTATAGCCTGGCGTGATCTTCGCCTGTCCTGCCGGCTCTTCATATCCCTGTGCCTCCATGATGTCAGCGCACTTCTTCCGCAATTGTATCCCGGCATATGTATGGATGCAGTTGTCGATGCAGTTGTGGTTCGGCCTGTAACATCCCGTCATTCCGCTGTTGGCTGCATTGACGATTGCATCACACTGCAGCCTCGTGATATCACCCTTCCAGAGGATCATGCCGGGTTCAGCTTCCTCAAGTTCCTCAGCACTGACATCGCCTTTCTGATGCCGCACTTCCTGTAAGTATTCATCCTGAACTTTGAGAAATTCTTCGTCGGCATCTCCTGGCATCCTGATATTCATCAAGCCCCGAAGAAGCTGACGCTGTTTCTGTCTCACCCGCCGGTATATCCATTCCGGCATATTGCCTGTTCTCACTCAGGAGCCATTTTATCAGATAGATTCTTTTTTCTTCATGCTCCACTGGCTTCGCCTTCTTTCAACTGCTCCCACCGGACAGATTTCCTTACATCTGTCCGGTGAAGGCAATGATTCTGAATAATGAGTGCAGGAGTTACTGTTACATCGATGCACCCTCTGCGGACATATTTTTAAACATGATCCGCATGTTTTATCCATATCATTTATCTCTTCTTTACTGCACCGAACGGACAATATTTCAAACAGTTTCCGCAGTGCAGACAGTTCTCCTGAATGATGACCAAAGGTTTCCTTGTAATGTCAATGCACTTCAGCGGACATTTTGAATAGCATATCTTACAGCCGCTGCATTTTTCGGAAATAAAATAACCATGCTCTTCCTTCTTAACATTTCCGATAAAAAATCCCCTCTTGAAATCGGTTTTGATGACAGGTCAATAAAGTTTCCCGTTGCTTCATATATCTGAAAGACTTCCAATGCATCTCTGTTTTTCCGGCTCCGGATAAATCTCTGCCATATATGGATTCTTCTTAAATATTGCATCCAGCCGGCTGTTACCAATGTTCTTCACTTTCCCGCGAATGGAAACAGCCTTCTTATTCATGGATCCTTCCCCGCCTGTCATTCCGGAAGCCGCTATATATCCCTGCTCCATCAGCTGTGCATAAAAATCTTTTCCCTTCGCGGTAAGGAAGTAGATGCCTTCTTCATCATAGAGCATCATGTCTATCGCTCTGGCCACTGGATGCCCGTCCTCCCCGATAGTTGCCACTATCGTGGAATGGATATCCTCGACAAATATCTTAAGATAATCAACTGGCTGCATGATGGACCTCCTCATTGTCTTCCTTTCAGGATTGGTGAAAGTCGTTTGTATAACAGGATCGTTACCGCACTGACGGCAAATCCCTTCAACAGGTTGAACGGAAGAGCATTCAGGAAAATGATATCAAATTTTGTCCTGATGAATGGTAAAAATTCGGAAAAAGAAGCAATCAGCCGGTCCACCGGCATAAATGTCTCAAATAGAGGAAGCAGGATGAAATAATTAGCAGCGGCAGCCATGGCTGCCATAGCAGTGCTTCCTGCCAGACAGCCGATCAGGGCCGCTTTTTTTGTTCTGTGCCTTTCATAGATCAGCCCGGCTGCCCCGACAAATGAAGCCCCCATCAGGAAATTTGCCAGTTCCCCTATTCCGCCCGTCGTCGAAGAGAAAAAACGGAGAAGATTCTTGATCAATTCTATCATGATGCCTTCAATCGGTCCGAAGGCAAAAGCCCCAATCATTGCCGGCAGATCCGACAGGTCAAACTTCGCGAATGAAGGTGAAAGCGGAACCGGAAACTCTGCAAAAGCCAGAACAAAGGCCACCGCCGAAAGCATCGCGATCGATACGGCGCTTCTGGTATCCAGTTTTCTTAACGCTGCACTCCCTTTTTCCATCCGGTTCCGCCTTTCTGATTGTATAATTCCTGGTACTGCTTCGGGATTCATCCCTTCCGCATTCTTGATGGCATCTTCCTTTTCCATGATGCTGCCGGAGCATTGACGCAGACGTCAGGATGAACTTATATGAGATGATGCCTGCGGTATGCAGTGCTCCATTTCACGCAGTTTTTATTCGACGGTTTCTGTAGGAGCAAAGCCCTTAGCCAGCTTGCAGGCAGGCTTATCCATATAGATAATCTCGAATACCGGATTGTCCCAGGACTTGTACATGCCTTTTACCAACGGGTCGATGCGCTCGAAGAGAGCCTTCTTCTCGTCCGGATCCGTGACGGCCTTCACCTCTCCTGTCATGCGGACTGTGTACCTGCCCGTGGGCTCCATATAGGTGAAGCCGACAAGCGGATGGGCAGTCATCTGGCCCCAGGAATCCTTATTGTTTGCAGTGCCGAAGTAATACCTGTCGTTCTCCTCGAACTGGAATTCCCAGCCGCGGGTCTCCGGAGTGCCGTCTTCTCTGACGGTAGAGAACAATCCGTAGGTCTTCTTTGGAAGGTAAGTCAGAAATTCTTCTTTCTTCATGGTGATGATCTCCTTTATATTTTATTATTTGTATATGCAAATGATGGCTTAAAAAAATTTGTGACACCATAATTGCCTGAATCAAAAAGATTCCTCCAGCTTTTCCGCTGCAGCCACCATCTCCGCCGGCAGGCTTTTCGCAGCCTCCGGCCCGAGGATGCCATTGCACCGCTGCGCGAGTTCCATCATCGCCGCATCGATCTTTTCCGTCTTTTTGCGTCCTTCGACCGTCAGGCAGATGTGGACAGTCTTCCAATCCGTTTCCTTGCGAAGGATGCCCTGCTTTTCCAAAGCATTCACAAAACGCGTACAGGTAGAAGGAGCGATATCCAGCTTCGCGCTCAACTCTGTCATTGTGATCTCAGGATATTGGTTCACAACGATCAGCAGGTAGATGGAAGGAGTAGAAAGCCCGGTGGATTTGTAGACGTCGTTCGCCATTCGTCTCATGACATTTGAAAGACGATTGGAAGTGAAGAACAAGCATTTCGTCAAAGCTGATTCATCCATCTGCATTTCATCATTCCTCCTTTCGCCCTTTTTTCATTTGCATATGCAAATGATACTGCATAATCATCTTCCTGTCAATAGAAATATAAATTTTTTTCAACAGTACCCGATTTACAGCATACGTTAATCCAAAAACACTTCATTAAATTCATCAAAACCGCCTTGTAGTATATTACCAGCCTTCCTTCTAAAAAGCATCGTTCAATTTAGCCAGTCAATTGCTCTTTTGTCTCTGAGTCAATTAGGCTGTCAGCAGAAAAAACATAATCTTCATGCAGCATGCATTTTACAAATTCATGCAGCATCTAGCCAACAATTAGCCAAAACCAACTGGCTATTTCCGGCTATCCGCGGTACATTTTGGCAATACCCGGCAGATCAGCTTCGCGACGGCCTGTATTTTTATTTTCCTATGACCTGCACAAATACAAAGAAAAACCGGATTCTGCCCTGTTATAAAGGCAAAATCCGGTTCATTCATTTTGACAGGGGAAGAGGGAGTCGAACCCCCATTGACGGTTTTGGAGGTCGCAAGTCAACCCCGGAAAAAGAGCGGAAAATCAATACTTTTTCGGCACGTTCTCCAACAATCCAAATCGCAATCCAAATTCATTTTTCAATCCAAATTCGTCATTTTGCACAACACAACATCTAGTATTACCCCTGATCCTTTAACATCCTTACATAAGTAAGTGTGTCCAGCAGATTACGTGAAAATCTTGAAATTGATTTTGTCATAACCACATCAATCATTCCATTCATGCAGTCTTCAATCATTTTCAAAAATCCGTCTCTGTTTTTCGTTTTCGTACCAGTAATTGCTTCATCAGCATATATTTCCACCATGACCCAGTCCTTATTCTGTGAAATCTTATCCTGATAATACTGTTTCTGCGACTGAAAACTCTGTAACTGTTCCTCTCCGTCCGTGCTGACACGAACATATGCAGCCACTCTTTTGCGAGTAAGCTGAACTGGTTTTCCAACCATTCTTACATCTCTGACAATCGGTCCATCCGATGCCTGTATTACTTGTACCTCTGCCATAAGCAATTCCTCCTTCTGCTACCGACTATACATCCGAATCAAAATATGAACGAATGTACAGTCGAAATAATATTCCAAAATCTATAAGTTCAAAAATCCTTCTACGCAGTCATAAAGCTGACCACATTGTAGGATGCCATAATCTTGTATTTTGCTCTGCTGTACTCATCTTCCGTAATAAGCTGGTTGTGATAAATCCAGCCCAGTACAGCCAGCTTCTTTGCTAACTCAAGCTCCTTCGTCATACCAAATCCCCTCCTTCTCTTAAAATTTCTTGATCACCTTCTTTCTTCCATCAGCAAGCTGATGTTTCTAAAGTGAATAAATGTTGTAATCCAGCAAGAAAATGGTTTGGCTTTCTACGTATCTCCAGTCTGGTTTCTTTAGCAACAGTTTTAACTAAACCTGCCTGTGGGCCTCTCCTGTGCGAGATCCTCTCCCACCCTTGACGGAAGTGTCTATTGTCATAAGGAGGGACCCACTTGTGGGAAGATTCCTTATGACCCTTCGCTCCACTTAATCTCATTAAGTCTCATGGCAAAGCTGTTGACTGGAAATACAGCCTATTTACTTTTCAATGTGCGGTTGAAACTCCTAAAGTTCTTATAGAACATAAGTTTGTTTCGTGTTATAATCTTTGTAGCTACTTTGCTTTGAATCTGATGCTTTGCAGCTACGTTTCATGAGTTTATTGTAGCGGAATCTATTATGAAAAATAATTGACGGACTATTGACCAAGACTTGACATAGAAAATAAAACGGAAGGAATCAAAGATACCTATGAGAAACAGAATGACCTTTGCCAATGTAGTTGGCATCTTACTTGAAAATAGCAATAAGACTTACCCACAGCACCTGCTCATCCGCAATCTGTTCTCAGAGTGTCTGGATGATACACTTCCCGCTTCTGAAATCTTAGATGGAGAACGCATCGAATACAGTCGTTGGTGTACAGGTGCACGACCAGTCACCATTGCTATCATCAATACTTATGAGCCTGATAACTGGGATATTGTATCTGTCAACCCAAAATTAGGTCAACTGCTCATTGAATTCTAGGTCACTTAAGACCACTTTGTACACCCATGCGCCAGCATGGGTGCATTCTTTAACTGGCATGTTCTATTGTTACTCCGCGGATTCCTCCTTGACATGATCGAATGTAGCACCATTTGTTCGTAGTGTCTCTCTCAGACGGTAGGAATCCCCTTCCATATCGACCAGGATGGCTTTATAGGTCAACCGATCGACTAATGCGCTTGTTATTGCTGCATCTCCAAATACTTCGTCCCATCGCTCAAATGTTAGGTTTGAGGTGATAATGGTCGATTTCTGTGAAGCACGGAGGGAAAGATTGCTGAACAACAGATCTGCGCCTTCCCTATCGAAAGATATGTATCCAAGTTCATCCGCTATTACGAGATCATATTTCTCAAATCTTTTTTCATAGGAGCGTAGCTTCTTTGCATCATTGCATTCCTTTAGTTCGGTTACAAGATACGGAATTGTTGTATAGAGAACCTTGTAACCCTGCTCACAGGCTTTCATTCCAAGACCGATTGCTGTATGGCTCTTTCCTGTACCAGGATTGCCTGTCATGATAAGATTCTGTCCCTTCTGGATGAAATCCAACGTAGCAAGCTCTGGGAGCTTCTTTTGCATTGTCTTGGGCAGACAGTCCAGTTCCAGATCTTCCAGGTATTTACGGTATGGAAATCTTGCACTGCGTATCCGATTCTCTCTGGCTCTTTTCTCTGCTTCTGCAAGTTCACAGGTTAGGAGTTTATGAAGAAAATCCTCATAGTCAGCAGCATCTTTTTCCAACTCCTCGAAATTCTGTCCCATTCCTTTTAACTTCAACAGCTTACAGTATTCTTTTATCTCTTCATTGATCTTTGCCTTCATCAGACCACCATCCTTTCTTCTTTGCTCTGTAACTGACAGAGCCTATCATACTGTCCAAGTGTGCTCTTGGATTTCTGGCTCAGGCGGTCTGTTCCGGTCTTCATTATGGAATTCTTATTTTCGCTTATCTTGTCACATATCACCTTTACCTTGTCTGCGCTCATATCCATCGGGGAGAGAGATTCCAGTTTCAATAATGCGGTTGCTACTTCGTCTACGCCTTTTTCGTATATGATTTCTAAAACCTCTAGAAAAGTTCTGGCATCACTGCTATAATAGGTTTCGAAAAGTTTTTTAATCCGGGTGTCCGACTGAAGCAGTGCTGTGCTTTGGTGAAGAGCACCTGGTTTTCTTTTCAGGGTATGCAGGTAATGATAAATATCGATTTTCCAGTCATGCCCTTTAAAGCTTCGTTCATGGCGAGCAACAATCTCTCCGCCATGATAGATGATAATCTTATCTGTATAGGTGCGGATGTCCACGTCTTTGCCGACCAATGTATCAGGAACGGAATAATGATTCTGCGCTACTGTTACAGTAGAATACTTATCGACGTGTCCTCTGCTTTTCTTACAGCTTTCGAATTTTGGCATCCCAGGAAGAAGGTTCTTTTTCTCATTTTCAAATGATTCTGCCGGAATCGTGCCATCATAGATATCTCTGGCATTCAGTTTCATGCATTCTCGGTATAGAAATGTATTTGCATCCGCAAGCGTATCGAAGACATCGTTCCCGGGTCCACAGAAGACCTTTCGTCTTACATATTCAACGCTGCGCTCTACATGACCTTTTTCATTTCCACTCCGAATGTTACAGAAGCGGAAGCAGTGGCCATAATAAAGTGACAACTGGGTCAGTGCTTCTGTAGGCTCTTTCTCATGAAGCCCCACAAACTTCCTGACAGCGACCCTCATGTTGTCGTAGACCATAGTGTGAAATACACCATGACAATGAGCGAAATAGTCTGCATGGGATTCCTGAAATGCAGGTGTGTCCTGTGACTTATATAGTTTTGCAAAACGGTAATTCGTTTTCGCTGCTGTGAACACGGCCATCTGGTAGTTCTTGTAACCTGTGCCATCAATATCAAGTTTTACAGTTCCCCAGTCGAATTCGGAAATGTCGCCATCTTCATACTCCTGACGGATATATGCTTCCTGGCTTCTTTCATCGATTTTCCTGATCAGACGTTTAACAGTGGAATAACTGATGTCATAGCCTTCTTTGATTAAGTACTCATGGATATCGATTTTTTTCATCTGCTGCTTATGCAGCCCTCTTGCTCGACGTATTTCATTTAATTTCAGACATTCCTCAATTATAAGCATTGCATCTTCTGTTTTCTTTAATGGGCCACGGTTATGGCTGTCATACTTTGGCTTTTCGACGAAAGCCTGGATAATTTCTGACTGTTCCAGTTCTGGATTCATGAATAGAAGCTCGTTCCGTTTCTCATCATACTCTTTTACATATTTATTGACGGTATCTTTGCTCATATGCATCTGTCGGGCAATTTCTCTGTTGCTAACGTTATTCAGATGCTTCAGAATGACTGTTTGCTTTTGTGTCAAATCAATCAC
The DNA here is from genome assembly GCA_022647575.1 of Lachnospiraceae bacterium. GTDB lineage: Bacteria > Bacillota > Clostridia > Lachnospirales > Lachnospiraceae > Chordicoccus. The sequence continues at coordinate 247,483 of JALCKY010000005.1, forward strand.
TTTCCTTTCTTTGCCTCCTCTCAGTGTGATACTGATAGGATAGCATGTCTTGGGTGGAAAGTGACCTAGTTTTCAATGAACCATCTGACCTATATTTAGATTAGCACAAACAATCTGTTCCCACTGTGGAGTCCGTATCCATAATCAGGCAACCATTGTTATTAGGTTCTCTGTTGAAATCATAATCCAGATAATAGTCTTCGTCCTCCATTGTCTGCATCACTGGATAATCTATAACAGTATCTTCGATTTTAAGCCAGCCAATCATATCTGGATTCTGTTCATAAAGTGGCTGATATTCTGGGAGTATCTCTGCTGGTGCAGATAATTTTTCTACATTCCTTAATATATCTCGAAAGACTCTCTCGATCCCTGCGACAGGTAATTCATAAAGCTTCTTTGTTTCATTTTCCCTTATTTCACTGATCTCTTTGCTCATCTCGTTCTGTGTCTGCAGGGTACGTTCGTTATCTTTGTGCCTGCACCACATAACAATTACAATTGCAATAACACTCATAGTAAAGATAACTGCTGCTATTCTTGTACAAAACATATATCTTCTTTCACTTCGTCTTTTATGACGAAGACGGGTGACTTTCGCCACCCGTCTATTCTGTAGGTTCTTTTCATTTTCCCTACACTTTGATTTATGATTGTCGGATTCCGTCTTCATATCATCCCTCATCTGTTATCTAAGTGTTTTCTTCTTTCTTCCTAAACATAGAAGTGTACCACCACTAACCATTACAAGAACGAATAACCATACGATTGGTGAATGATCTCCAGTCTTAGGAACTTCATCCTTTTGAGTATCTGTTGTACTAGTCGCTTCCTCTGTTACAGCTTCTTTTACTGTAAATGTTGTTGCTGCAGAACCATCTGTCCAC
>JALCKY010000006.1 GCA_022647575.1 Lachnospiraceae bacterium
AAGAAATCGTAAACTCTCTTTCCATGATTATATTCAGCTCATGCTTCAAATGCAGAGTAAGTCTGTTTCAAATGAAATCCTGGATTTCTTCGAACATTCTCTTTCAGCTCCTACAAAATCTGCTTTTACACAGCAGCGATTCAAACTTCAACCAGAAGGATGGAATTTCCTGTTCCATATATTTGTGGAACAGTGCAGGGAACTGTCTGATCAGCTCTATTGCGGCTATCGCCTTTTAGCATGCGATGGTTCTGATGTCAACATAGCACGCAACCCAGAGGATGAAAGAACTTTTATCCATGAAGGTGAAAAAGGTTACAATGCAATTCACGTCAATGCACTTTATGATATCACTAACCATACATACTGTGATTTTCTGGTTCAGGGCAAAAAGAAGCTTCATGAACGTGCTGCACTAAATTCCATGATTGACCGTTACTCCGATCCTGTACCAGCTATTTTAATGGCAGATCGGGGATATGAAAGCTTCAATGTCTTTGCTCACCTTATTCAAAAAGATATGAAATTTGTTATCCGTATGAAGGACATCAACAGTAATGGCATCCTTTCCACTTACAGTCTTCCTGACAGTGAGTTTGATACCTATATAAGAACTACGCTTACCAGACGACATACGAAGGAAACACTCGAAAATCCGAATACGTATACCATTCTTCAGCCGATTACCGATTTTGATTTCTTTGATGATGGTTGTACTTATTTTGCTATTGAATTTCGCATTGTTCGTATTCTTCTTGATAATGGAACTTACATTTGTATTGCAACCAATCTATCAGAAGAAGAATTTCCTTTGGAAGAGATTAAAAAGCTTTACAGAATGAGATGGAGCGTGGAAACAAGTTTTCGGGAACTGAAATATACGATTGGTCTCGTCAACTGGCACAGTAGCAAGTATGACGGAATTCTTCAAGAAATCAATGCGCGCATGATACTTTATAACTTCTGCGAACTTGTAATCGCTCATGCTGTAGTAAAAACAAGGGACAACACGAAACATACGTATAAAATAAATTTCGCCACTGCAGTCAACATATGCAGAGCATATCTAAAACAGGGCAGTGACGAAATAAAGACCATGCTTCTCATACAAAATCATCTGACACCAGTCAGATGCAACCGTAAATATCCTATCAACCTCCGACCAAAGAGAAATAGGGATTTCATGTATCGAGCGGCTTAAATCTCGTTACCATTATACTTCCTTTTTAGGCAGATTTGCAATCTGTCTATTTGACATACGCCAATATATTTTTGAAACCGTCAGATTTGTTTTCCTGATTCAAATCTCAACCGTTTTCACATGCCTTTTCTTAACTAAACAGATTTTTCAGAGGCTTGTAACCTGTGAGATACCTTTCCTAACAGACGAAATGCTTATCTAAATGACATTGACTTTCCTATACATCATTTGAAATTTCGAAAGCAGAAGCGCCTTCTGGAGTCAATGCCGATAAAGAAGACATTACCGTTCGCGTCAGTGTAAAAAATACGGGTAAAATGGCCGGTGCAGAAACGGTGCAGCTGTATATTCATGATCCGGTATCGACTCTGGACAAGCCTGTGAAGGAGCTGAAGACTTTTCAGAAGGTATTCCTGAAGGCCGGCGAAAGCAAAGAAGTGACTCTGACGGTCTCCAGGCAGGATCTTGCCAGCTATGACGTGAAACTGGGAATGTGGGCTGCGGAGCCGGGTGATTATGAGCTGCTGATTGGAAACTCTTCAGCAAATATAACAAGTTCTGTCAAGGTGAATGTACAATGCGAGAATCCGTATGCGGTCGGACCGAAGACAGATATCATCAAAGTCATGTCAAACAGGAAAGCATTGGAGATTGTTGAAAAAGAAAGCGGTATTAAGGTAAGGGAAGTCGCCGGAAGCTATGTAGTTTTTCAGCCTCTGACGCCGTTTGAAACAATTTGGGAAGCATGCATCAAACCGGCATTGAAGGTTGATGAAATGAAATCCGGAATGATGCTCCGGAGGATTTATTCGAAATGGAAAAATATATGACAGAGGTACCTTTTGAAATTCCGGCAGATGCGATCGGACTGCCGACGGGCGGAGCGACGGTCCGCGAGGTCCGTTTATTCCATCGCGGAGAATCACAGGATTCCCCTTTGGCAAAAATGTATGGCCGTCCGTTTCCTGCTGACTGCCGGGTGTATACGGGCAGCATTCACCCTGTGGACTTGCAGGCACCGGATATTCTTTTTGAAGCCTGTTTTCCGGTTAAATGGAATGGAAGATTGATCCAGCGCGGCGGGGCAGGGGTAGACGGCTTCATTTCCCCTTCCTCCATGTATTTTCATGGGGAACTCCGTGATGATACAGATTCGGTTCTTGGACAGGGGTATGCCATTTTCAACTGTGACGGAGGATACGAATACATCAATGGAAATATGTTTGATATCAGCTGGATGAGCAACAGAGAGTGTTTTGAAAACTATGCGTATCATTCCCTGAAAAAAGGAAAAGATACGGTTATGTATCTGGCAAAGAAGATTTATGGTTCTTATCCGGAAAAAGTATATTTCTATGGAGGTTCCAACGGAGGCAGGGAATGTATGAAAGCCCTGCAGAAGTATCCGGATGATTATGACGGTGCCATTTGTTTCTTTCCGGTACTCTATTGGACACAGAAAATACTGATGGATGCCAGAAACAGCAGGGATTGGAAAAAGATCGGTCGGCCGGGATGGCTTCATGAGGGGGATGCGGAAAAACTGTCAGAAATCGTCATGAGGTGCAACGATGCCGCAGACGCCAATGTTATTCAGGACTGGAAAGGTGCAGCCGAACATAAGCAGCTGGTACGGGAGAAGTTTGCGGAAATTCTGAATCAGGATCAAATCCAGGCACTTGATATTTTTGACAGGGAAATGGAGCTGCCGTTTGAACTGCCTTATGGTAAACATGTCATGCCGGGCTATCCGGTCTATGAGGGAACGGATATCAGGGAACAGACAGAAATGTTCCGGCAGATGAATGAAATGAATCTGCCGGACGTCAGCCAGAGCATCATGGCACTTCTTTATGCGCAGGATATTCATGCTGAAATAGAAGAGGTGAACCTCAGCAAATACGAGAAGAGAATCCGGGAAACAGCGGAATGGATGGATGCGTGGGATACGGATCTTGACCGCTTTACTGCCCGTCATGGCAAGATGATCCTTGTACAGGGGACAGTGGATCCGCAGGTTACGGCAAAGGGCACTGTTCAGTACTATGAGGCTTTGAAGAAAAGATACGGTCAGGAAAAACTGGATTCATTTTTAAAATTTTATGTGATTCCGGGATACGGACATGGAACAAGCGGAAAATATCTGGCATCAGCAGACTTTATCAGAGCCCTCGAACAATGGGACAGCAGCGGCAAGGAACCGAAGCATCTGCATGCTGTCGATATCAGCAAGGACACTCCTGGAAGGGGAATGCAGCTGTCCTGCTATCCGCAGCAGTCAGAGCTCCTGAGGCAGTCATAACCATGGAAAAGACTGGAAGTGACAGTGATTTATGCAGAGACTGACAACAGTTTAATCAAGGCATTTGTTACAATGCAATCATACGGAACGTTAAGACAGAAGGCCCCGCAAGGGGCCTTCCGGGCTGTTATAAAAAAGCGGATGAAGATATAATAAGACAAGAGGAGAGTGCAGAATGGAAGAAAAGAAATACCTGAAATGGTATAACAAAGTCGGCTTCGGTGCAGGCAGCTGGGGATCTACAATGTGTTATATGCTGATTACTGCATTTGTCATGATTTATCTGACAGATACAGTCGGGCTGAATGCCGGTATCGTAGGAACTCTGATCATGGTCTCGAAAGTTACGGATGGAATATCCGATATCTTTTTCGGACATATTATTGATAAAACCAAATCGAAAATGGGTAAGGCAAGGCCATGGATGTTTTTTGCTTATCCGGGATGCATGCTCAGCATTATTCTCCTGTTTTCAATTCCGACCAGCTGGGGGACAGCTGCCCAGTATGTTTACTTCTTCATTTGGTATACGATGTTTAATACCATTTTCTTCACAGCCTGCAATATCGCATATTCAACATTAACCTCTCTGATTACCAGGAACAATAATGAGCGGGTCCAGATGGGATGTATCCGATACATTTTTGCAACGGCGACATATATTATTCTGGCATCTGTTACCATGAACGCAGTCTCTGCACTAGGAGGCGGAGCCGTTGGCTGGAGAAATGTAACCATAATCTACGCTGTAATTGGTTTCGCAGTAAACTCCCTTTCCGTGTTCTCGGTAAAAGAACTTCCGGATGAGGATACAGCTGATTCCAGCATTAAAGAAAAATCAGATTCAGCATCGAAGCATACGGCTGGTTTAGGTGAATCTTTTAAACTTCTGTTCCGGAACAAGTTCTTTATCATTATCTGCCTGTTTAATATTGTTTCTTATCTGCTTCAGGGTATAGGCAATTCCATCGGTGTTTACTATACTTCCTATGTTCTTAAAAATGTTGATCTCCTCGGTGCATTTACTGCCGCAGGAACAATTCCGATTGTTATCGGACTTCTATTTACGCCTTTTCTTGTAAAAAAACTGAAAAGTATTTATAAAGTCAACCTTTATGGGGCAATATTAAGTACTTTGGCAAGAGTTGTGCTGACGATCTTTGGCTATATGGGAAATCTGCCGGGCATGCTGACAATGCTGGTATTTGTCGGCCTCTTCCAAAGTCCGATTACGGCAACGATGTATACCATGATTTCAGCTTCAGGTGAGTATACTTATAAGACTACAGGAAAGAAGATTGACGGCATGATGTTTTCCTGTGATTCGTTCGGAGCAAAAGTGGGAAGCGGACTGGGCAGTGCATTGACAGGCTGGCTGCTTGCTGCCGGAGGTTATGTTGCAAACGCAGCATCTCAGACATCGGGAGCCGTCAGCATGCTTCAGTTTATGTTTTTTATAATACCGCTGATAGGTGCAGGCATTACAGTGCTGCTTCTTTCACAGCTGACGGTAGAAAAAGCAAATGCACGTATTGACAGTGAAAAGGCACAGACAGCAAAAGCTGTATAAAAAAGGGATAGATCCCGGGGAGAAAATAATGGGTATAAAGGTTCCTTTTATCAGTGAAATCGCGCCGGACACCTATGCAGTCAATGAGTTCGGACTGGATACTTTTTATGTATTGGTCGGTATGGAAAAGGCACTCCTGATTGATACAGGATGCGGCGTGTGCGATCTTTTGCAGACAGTACGAAATATAACGGACAAGCCGGTTGTTACGGTGCTTACACACGGACATCTGGACCACTGCGGAGGCATGGGGTGCTTTGAAGAAGTGTATCTGAATGAAAAAGACATTGAACTGGCTGAAAGCTTTAAAGCGGAAGAAGCCCGCACATATGCTGATTCATTCGGGAAAGCCGGAAGCTACGAGATCTATGATTATTCACCGGACAGTATAAAAGAAATAAAAAGAATTCCTCATTTTCTGTCATTGAACGATGGAGATAAAATAGATATCGGCGGCAGAGTGATTGAAGCCTTTGAGATTCCGGGACATACACAGGGCGGAGTGGCACTTCTTGATGCCGGCAGCCGTATTATTTTCAGCGGTGACTGCTGCAACATCAATTTGCTGGCGCAGAGCTGCAGCGTAGAAACTACTCTCAGAGGCCTGAGAAAATTTGATTCATTATCTGACAGATTTGATCAGAATTATAACGGGCATGTTGGCTATATGGCTCATTTAGACTGTCTCAGCCAGCCGAAGATGGTGCCGCATGATCTGATGACAATTTGTGAAATGATTCTGAACGGGCAGGGAAAACCGGAGCCGTTCGTTTTTCTCGGCTATCCGCTGAATAAAATGAAATATGGGTGTGCAGGAATGTCTTACGATCCGGCAAGGATCATGGATCACTGAGATTCAGGCAGACAATAGGATGGTATCTTAAAAATGTAAAAGGGATCCTGCCGTTATGATGATGGCAGGATTTCCTGTTCATGCGATGAAATGATCTGAAGAAAACAGGCAGCGGATACCGGGAAGGGATGTTTGACAGGCCTGACGGCAGAGAATATAATACAAATGTGAACATTGTTCACGTAAGGGGGAATCGTATGGCAGTCAAGCTTGAAAATGCCAGAGAATCTCTGATGGAGTGCGGAAAGGATTTCCTGCTGCAGAATCGGGATGGAAAAGCAGGAAAAATCAATGTCCGGGATCTGACTGCCCGATGCGGGATGGCACTCGGAACTTTCTATCACTATTTTGACAGCAAGGATGATCTGGTACGTCAGATCATGCTGGAAGACTGGCTGGAAATCATGAAAAATGTTGATTCCATTATTGAGAGCGATGGTTCCCTTTATGAGAAATTGAAGTTCATCTATCTTCAGATCTGCGGCTTTGAAGAAACCTACCGCTACTCCTCGCTGAACCAGCTCAGCCAGACAGCAGAAAACCGTAAATTCAAAGAGAAATGCATGAAAGATCTTCAGGATAAAATTTCGGATTTTTTATCTGCGGAAATAGACAGAAATGAATTGCAGCTTTCGGCGAAAATCGATGCGGCTTCTTATCTGCTGATCCAGCTGATCAGCGCAGCCGCACGAAATCCGGCTTTAAGTTTTAATGATCTCTGGCAGTGCATGAATTTCAGGGATATGAGCACGAAAGCAACCGGATAACCCGCTTGCCCTTGAGGAGGATCGTTATGGAAAATTCCATCAGTCCTTTGGAAATAAGCACAGAATACCTGCGGCTGATTCCGGCTCAAGCAGGACTGTTCAGATTTGAGAAAGAAGGCTGGCAGCCTGTTTTCATCCATCAGTCGCTTTGCGAGCTTCTGGGAGAGACGGAAACAGATTTTGCCAGGGAACTTGCTTCTTCTGCGCCGGCTTTTTTGCATCCCGAGGATGCGGAAAACTTTTCTTTGCTTTTTTACAAGGCCTGCATCAGCGGAGGCCTTTACCAGACAGTGATCAGGGCACGGACCGCATCCGGAATCTACCGCTGGATGGAAATCAATCTGAATGTCGAGCTGCGCAGCGGCGGTCAGAATTTGCTCTGCATCCTGTTCAGCGATGTCAATACACGCATGGAGCGCCAGCAGAAGCTGGATCATGTCTATTCGCAGCTGCTCGGGGTCATGAACAATACCCCCGGCGGGATTGTCGCTTTTGATACCATCAATAACCGTAAACTGGTTCCGGTTTTTGTCAGCCAGGGACTGGGCAGGCTTCTTCGGGGAACGGAGGAGCAGCTTTCTGCTGCCTACAAGAGCAATCCCTACGACTGCATTCATCCGGATGACAGGAGCAAGGTCGTACATACCGTTGAGGATTCTCTGCGCAACCTTTCCGGTTTCAAAATCAGCATGAGCCTTCGTACAATTACGGGAGAATATGTCCGGGTCTCCGCCACGGCCACCGTGGATACGCAGGAAAACCAGCGGATGCTGTATATGGCAATCCTGGATATTTCGGCAGATGCGGAAGATGCATACATCCAGAAAAAGGTACTGGATCTGTTTGTAAGGAGCCAGTATGAAAATATCTGCCTGATTGCCGGCAAACGCGGCGATTACCGCGTGCTTACGGCAAACTATGCGAACGGCCCGTTTCTTAACGATCACGGGGATGACTTTGAAAAAGACATGGGCGAACTGATCCGGACGTGCGTGCTGACGGAAGAGCAGGAGCAGATGCTTGCGCGGTTGCGCATCAGCTCGATTCTGGATGAACTGGAAGGGAAAGAGGATCTGGAATATTTCTGTACGGTCGAAACATCGGATCAGAAACGGCAGTATAAGAAACTCTGGCTCAGCTGGCTTGACAAACATGCAAAGACAATCGCACTGGTCAGCAGCGATGTGACCGAGGAGCATAAACGTTCCGAAGAAAACCGTGAAACCCTGCTTACCGCCATGCGTGCAGCAGAGCAGGCCAGTGCCGCCAAGAGTGAGTTCCTGTCACGTATGAGCCATGATATAAGAACACCGCTCAATGCGATCATCGGCTATATTGAAATGAGCACGGAACAGGACATCTGCCCTGAAGTGCGCGATTATCTTTCTAAAGCAGAGGCATCCTCCAGATTCCTGCTGGCGCTGATCAACGATATTCTCAATATGTCCCGTATTGAGAGCGGAAAGCTGGCACTGAAGGAATCAGCTTTCAATCTTGAGGAATTCATGAAAGGCATATCCGCGGTCGTTTCTTCTCAATGCTCTGAAAAGCATATTGCGTTCGAGTGCCATCTGGACGACAGCCTGCATGCGGTTTATTTCGGCGATGTTCTGAAACTCCAGCAGGTCCTGCTGAACATTGTGGGAAATGCAGTCAAGTTTACCCCGGAAAAAGGAAAAATTTCCCTCAGTGTCCGGGAAGTTACCTCAGGACGTTTCGATCGCCTGTGCTTCTGCGTCAGGGATACCGGATGCGGGATTTCATCTGAATTCCTTCCCTATCTGTTTGATCCCTTTGCCCAGGAAAAACGGGCGCTTGACAGTGAGATTAAAGGAACAGGACTCGGACTTGCCATCTGCAGGAGTCTGGTGGAAATGATGGGCGGCAGCATTTCCGTCGAATCGAAACCCGGAGCCGGTTCTGCCTTTACGGTTGCAATTCCCCTCAAGATATCGGATTCTGCATCTGCCGGAACAGCAGTGCAGCCGCAGCGTCAACCGGAGGAACTGCAGAATTTTCACGGCAGCAGGATCCTGCTTGCGGAAGACAATCCCATGAATGTCGAAATCGCGAAGCATGTGCTGGAAAAGGTCAATTTCCGTGTGGATGTTGCCTCCAACGGCGGGGAAGCCTGCAGGCTGTTTGCGGATTCCAGGGAAGGGACTTATCAGGCAGTCCTCATGGATATACGCATGCCGGTCATGGATGGTCTTACGGCAACGCGGGAGATCCGCAGCATGAAGCGCGCGGACTGCAGTCTCCCGATTATAGCCATGAGCGCCAATGCTTTTGAAGAAGACGTGCGTGAGGCTATGAACAGCGGCATGAATGCTTATACAATCAAACCGATTGATGTAAGGCAGCTTTATATAACCTTGAGGCGATTTATACCATAGAGAAAACGGAGGGCCTGAAATGAAAAAGTTTATCAACGATCCGCAGAACGTTACAGATGAACTGCTGGAGGGCTTTGCTGCCGCCAACAAGGATCTTGTTACCCTGAAAGAGCGACGGCTGACCGTCAGCAATGCACTGGCAGCAGCCGACCGCGTGACTGTCGTGGGAATGGGCGGCTCCGGCCATGAGCCGGCACCGATCGGGTTTGTGGGAGAAGGCATGCTGGACGTGGCAATTTCCGGGAACATTTTTGTCGCTCCGGAGGAAGACATTGCCATAAAAGCCCTGGAGCTGGCTGATAAGGGAAAAGGCGTGATTTTTGTCGTACTGAACCATGAAGGCGACCTGCTGACCGGCGAACGCGCCACGGCAGCATGCCGCGCCCGCGGAATTGAAGTGCGCGAGATCATTACCCAGGAAGATATTTCCAGTGCACCCCGCAGCCACGGGCGGGACCGCCGGGGACTTGTAGGCTGCATCCTTTTATACAAGATTGTCGGTGCGGCAGCGGCCATGGGAAAGAGCGTCGAGGAAACGGCTGCTGTCGGGCAGCGTTTCGCGGACCAGATGGCGACGCTGACCGTCGGCGTGCGCGGAGCGACGCACCCGGTCACCGGGAAACTGCTGGCTGAATTCGGAGAAGACGACATGGAGATCGGAATGGGTCAGCATGGTGAGGAGGGCGGCGGCCGGACGAAGCTGAAGACAGCCGATGAAACCGCTGAAATCATGTTGGAAGCCCTGCTGCGGGATCTGGGAATCCGAAGCGGTGAGAGAATCATGCTTGTCCTGGATGGGATGGGCGCGACCACAATGATGGAACTTTTCATCGTCTATCGCCGCTGCGCATCTTATCTGAAGGAAAAGAATATTGAAATCGCGGCCAATTATATAGGCAATCTGCTTACTGTCCAGGAAGCAGCCGGGTTCCAGATGTTCATCGCACGCATGGACGATGAACTTCTGACCTTGTGGAATGCTCCCTGCAGCACGCCTTATTTCAAAAGATAAAATAAAGCCGTTTTACGGTATGTGACCGGTGAAAGAATGAATAATCTTCCGCAAATTTTAATCTGTGATGACAGCGCTGCCGTGCATGAAAGCATTTCTGCTTATCTGACGGCGGAAAACATGGAATATGATTCGGCTTATGACGGCGAGGAGGCATTGAAGAAAGCTTCTTCAGGCCGCTATGACCTGATCATTCTCGATGTCATGCTTCCGAAAATTCTGGGGACGGATGTATGCAGGGAGATCCGGAAAAAAAGCGATGTTCCGATTCTGATGCTGAGTGCAAGGAGCGAAGAGGTCGACCGTGTTCTCGGACTGGAAATCGGGGCTGACGATTATGTGACAAAGCCTTTTTCGCCGCGGGAGATTGTCGCGCGGATCCGCACGATCCTGAAGAGGACGAGACCAAGGAATGAAAACGAAAAAATCGTGCTTCGCGGGATGGTCATTGATTCAAATGCCTACACAGTCACTGTCGGCGGAGAAAAGGCGGATCTGACTCCGAAGCAGGTCGAACTCCTGAAGTATCTTGCTGAAAATGCAGGCAGAGTCTTAAGCCGGGAGCAGCTTCTGAACAAAGTGTGGGGATACGATTATTACGGTGACACGAGAGTGGTCGATACGCAGATCAAGCGCATCCGTCAGAAGCTGCCGCCGGAGAACGCCGGATTTGAAATTGAATCCATCTACGGGGTCGGCTATAAGCTTGAGGAAAAGCCATGAAAAAAACCGTCCGGCGCAGGGTTCTGCTGATTTCCGCCATCGTCGTCTTTTATCTGGCTGCCCAGACAGCCGGTTCATTTGCCATCCGGCAGATGTTCATGCAGCAGGTCATCAATGATCTAAAACCGCAGGCCAAAGTCATTGCGGCGCAGTATGCCGCGGGAAATATCCGGGTGAGCAGGCAGGAACCCTATATCGTGAAAATCCTGGATGTCTTCGGCAATCAGGCAGCCCTGACAGATGAAGACGAAGAGGAACCAACGGACAAAGAAGCAGAATTCGACCGTCTCATCCTCAGTGCCCTGAAGAAAGAACTGCCATTGGTCATCGGGGGAAAAGAGATTTCGGGATTTGAAGATATTCCCGGTCTGGAGGAACAGTCGCTGATCATCGGGGAACCCGCAGTCAGCGGCTCGACTGTGGTAGGAGCTGTTTTTCTGATGAAGCCGACGAGTGATTACCGGGCCGTGCTGAATGGATTTACCATCGTTTTTTCCGTGACCATGCTGGCCGGCGTCCTGCTTTTCAGCATCCTTCTGAAAATGTATCTGGATGATTCGAAACGTCTCGAGAGAGTCCGGCGGGAATATGTTGCCAATGTCAGCCATGAACTGAAGTCGCCGATTTCATCAATCAAGGCCCTGACCGAAACGCTTTCGGACGGGCTTGCCTCGGATGACGAGACACGGCAGCGCTACTATGGAATCATTTTAAATGAAAGCAACCGGCTTCAGAAACTGACTTCGGAAATCCTTGAACTGTCGCGTCTGCAGAGCGGCAGGACGGTCATCACGAAACAGAAGACGGATGCGGGAAAAATGATGCAGACAGTCCGGGATGAATATGCCGTGCGTGCGGATGATCTCGGAATTGAATTTGCCGTTACTGAAACGGCGCTCGGTCTGCCGCCTCTTTTTACAAATGAGGACCGGATCCAGCAGATCCTGCATATCCTGCTCGACAATGCCTTCAAGTTTGTGGAAGAGAACGGAAAGGTAACGCTCGATGCACGCATTTTCAGGACGCATGTCCTGATTTCAGTAGGCGACAACGGCGTCGGGATTGCGAAAGACGTGCTTCCTTATGTATTCGATCGTTTCTATAAAGAAGACAAGGCGCGCAATTCATCCGGGAGCGGGCTCGGCCTGTCCATTGCCAGGGAACTGCTCAGCGGAATGGGTGAAAAAATCGAGGTAAAAAGCGAACCGGGAAAAGGAAGCGAGTTTTCATTTACCGTGAAGCGTGCCTGAAGAAAAAGCCTGTTTTCCGCCACAGCAGTGACACATTTCTGCCGCAATTCCTTTCTATGATAGGTCTGTATTTTTTACTGCGCATTTTTAAAAGTAAAGGAGAACAGACATGAAATTATCTGCAAAAATTCTTGCGGCTGCTGTCGCTGCGGCGATGGCTGTCTCAGGCTGCGGGGCATCGGCGGTTTCCACATCTTCACAGACCGGTTCCGCTGCTTCTTCAGGCACCTCATCCGCTGCCTCTTCGGAAGCTGCTTCTGCTTCCTCCGGTTCGACCGCATCTGCGGCAGATTCTTCCTCGCTCAAGCTGGATGACACGAAATGGAATTTCGATTCCGCCAACAATGCGTACTGGCAGATCGGCCTGGCGTACTGCACGTCGCCGGAAGATACGAATTACGAGAGCATGGGCATCTACGTTCCTGCAGCTTATATGACGGCAAAAGACAACGGGGACGGAACCTATACCTGCACCGTCAACAAGAGCGGAACCGTCGGTTCCTTTACCGGGGAAGATGCACCCATGGTCCTGCCGGTGGAAACACCGGGCTATGCGGCAATTCCGGCACCGACGCAGTTCAGCTATGACAGCGTTTCATCTTATCTGGAAGCCGGCTATGTCTTCCTGAATCCGGGCTGCCGCGGCAATTCCGGTTCGATGGGCCATGCCGGAATGTCCACCCAGACAGCAGCGGGGACGGCCTCCGGAACGACAGCGTCTGCTGCTTCTTCGACGTCATCGACTGCAGCGGCTGCGCAGAGCGGTGCCCCCTGGGGCGTCACGGACATCAAGGCAGCCATCCGCTATGTCCGCTACAATTCGTCTTCTGTTCCCGGCGACAGCTCAAAGATCTTCTGCTACGGCATGAGCGGCGGCGGTGCGCAGACATCCCTTCTCGGGACGACCGGCGACAGCCCGCTTTACACCCCGTATCTTAACAAAATCGGCGCGGCCATGACGGATGATTCCGGTGCGGCCATCAGTGATGCCATCTGCGGCGCGATGTGCTGGTGCCCGGTCACAAGCCTCGATATTGCCGATGAAGCTTATGAATGGATGATGGGGCAGTGCGTTACGACGGATACCCGTGCGGACGGTACATTTACCGCGGCTCTTTCCAAGGATATGGCAGCCGTATTCGCGGACTATATCAATAAACTGGGACTGACGGACAGCCAGGGAAATGCACTTACGCTGTCTTCCTCCGCAAGCGGCGTCGATCTTGCCGGAACCTATTACGATTATATCAAGTCGACGATCGAGACATCGCTCAACAACTTCCTTTCGGATACGACCTTCCCGTACACGCCTTCAAGCCAGAGCAGCGTGATGGGCGGTATGGGTGTGATGGGCGGCGGAGGCCGTCCGACGATGAGCGGAGCACCCAGTGACATGAGCGGCCTGCCGGATATGAGCGGGGCAAGCGGCCTGCCGGACATGAGCGGGGCCAGCGGAATGCCAAGCGGGGCATCAGGCACTGCAATGAGCGGAACGGCATCGGGAAGCACAGCATCAGCCTCATCGGCGACGTACAATACAGCCCAGGAATATATCGACTCTCTGAACGGAACATCACCGTGGATTACCTATGATGCGGCATCGAATACAGCCACGATCAGCAGCATGGAAGCTTTCGTGCAGAACTGCAAGACACCGACAAAGGGCGTGTGCGCCTTTGACAGCCTGGATCTTTCCACGGCGGAGAATAACGTATTCGGTGATGCCTCGAATACTCCGGAACATTTCGATTCCTATCTTGCAGGGCTTCTTTCGGAAAATCAGAGCAAATACGCGTCGCTTTCCGGATGGGATGCTTCCTATGTGACAGATTATGCCAATATCGCATCTGTAACGGATGAGCTTTCCACATCAACGGAAGTGCGCGGGAATATGTATGATCCGATTTATTTTGCAGCCAAGACCTGCGCAGGTTCAGGGACTTCAACGATTGCCCCGTACTGGCGCATCCGTACCGGCATTTTCCAGGGAGATACGTCTCTGACGACAGAGACCAATCTTGCCCTTGCCCTGCAGAGCTGCAGCAGCGTGAAGGATGTGGACTTTGCAACGGTATGGGGACAGTACCACACCATGGCAGAACGGTCCGGCGACAGCACGTCGAACTTTATTTCATGGGTTGCCCAGTGCTGCGAAAAATAACAGCAGTGCAGACTGCAGAATAACAGACTGTCATGACACAATACAGGCGCAGGAGCTGAATTCGGAAGCTCCTGCGCCTGATTTTCTGTCTGCGGAAGCGGGCTGGTTCTGCGCATGCAGAGGTGTTCGCAGAAGCTTAAGGCTGCAGCCGCGTTTCTGTACGAGTTTGTAATCCCTCTTGAACTGAGAGTGGCAGACGATTTTAAGCATTCAGGTCCTCCATCAGATCATCAATGCTGTCAAAAGGACCATGAAGGTTATTACTGCTTTTGCTGTATCATTTGGCTCGTCCAATACAACTTTAAAAGGAATTCCGTTTGTCCGGATGACCTGACGGAGAAAGATGTTCACAGCCGTTGTCGTGTCCATGCCCGGATTTTTAAATATGATCTGAGATTTCTCTTTGACATCACGATCCATGCGAATGTTCATGCTTGTGTTTTTTTTCTTTTACGGTATCAGACATTGTTAAATTCTCCTGAGAAAAGTAAAACAAATATATGCCTGATGTCAATACAGTATGAATATATTTGATGTAATTGATATGATTAAATGAGATCGGAAGGGAAGGAAAGAAATTGGAGGATGGTGTATATTTAAAAAAATGCATTTTCCCCGTGGAATATCCGAAACAAAGCGAAGCGGCCATGCAGGGGAGCTGCATGACCGCCTCTAGGGGAGTATAAATAATTAATAAGGGGTTATTAATTGTAAAAAAAATTTGTTGAAGGGTAAATTCTTTTTACAATTCGATTATAATCTCCGGCTTTTTAAAAAGCAATATAAAAAATAAGATTTTATGTCAATTTGTTGCAAATAATTTAAGATTTACATAACGGCCGCATCAAAATTGTAATAATAGGTGATTTTCCATTATAAAAGTGATACAGTGCTCTGTAGCAGTTTATTGAAAACATGTCGTGATCATCGAAGCTGAAGAAAGGAAGCCAAGACATGAAAAAAGTTGATTTGGAAGACAAAGCCCGCTTGCTCAGGGCGGACATTGTCAGGATGCTGTATCTGAGTCAGTCCGGTCATCCGGGCGGATCTCTGAGTGTTCTCGAGATCCTGATGGCGCTCTATTATAAGAAGGCAAAAATCGATTCGAAGAATCCGGAATGGGACGGCAGGGACCGCATCGTGCTGAGCAAGGGACATGCCTGCCCGGCGCAGTATGCAATTCTTGCAGATCTTGGTTATTTTCCGAAGGAAGAGCTTTGGCATTTAAGACAGTTCCACAGCCCGTTGCAGGGTCATCCGGATTTCCGGAAATGCCCCGGCGTTGACGTGAATACAGGTTCTCTCGGTCAGGGCGTGGCGATTGCCGGCGGTATCGCGTTGGCAGCGAAACACATGAAGAAGAACTACAAGGTCTATGCGGTGATCGGCGACGGTGAAAGCCAGGAAGGCCTGGTCTGGGAAGCTGCGATGTCTGCGGTTCATTACAAGCTGGATAATCTGACGGTCATCCTGGATCACAACGGTCTTCAGATCGACGGGAGAAATGATGATGTCATGGGCGTCGGCGACATGATGGCGAAGTACGGCGCTTTCGGATTCAAATGCGTCAAGGTTCCGAACGGCAACAATGCCGAAGACGTTGCGGCAGCGCTTGATACGCCGCATAAGGGACAGCCGCTGTTCGTCTGCGCGGAAACGCACAAGGGACAGGGCATTTCCTTCATGCAGGATCAGGTCGGCTGGCACGGCAAGGCTCCGAACAAGGAACAGTACGAGCAGGCAATGAAAGAACTGGGGGTGGAGGCATAATGGCAGAAGCGACTCGTGACGCCTACGGCAAAGCGATTACCGAACTGGGCGCAAAAAATGATAAAGTAGTGGCACTGGATGCGGATCTTGCAGGAGCTACCAAGAGCGGAATTTTCAAGGCAGCCTATCCGGACCGCTTCTTTGATTTCGGAATCGCAGAAGCAAACATGGTCGCGGCAGCAGCCGGCATGGCACGTGCGGGACTCATTCCCTTTGCCAGCACCTTTGCTCTTTTCGGAGCAGGCAGGGCATTTGAAATCATCCGCAACGCAGTCTGCTATGCGAATGCGAACGTGAAATTCGGCTTCTCGCATGCGGGACTCTCCGTCGGCGAGGACGGCGGCTCGCACCAGTCAATCGAAGACATTGCGCTGATGCGCGTGCTTCCGAACATGACTGTCTTTGTTCCATGCGATGCCATTGAATGCCGCAAGGCTGTTTTCAAGGCAGCAGAAATCGAAGGACCGGTCTTTATCCGCACTTCGAGGATGGCTGTTGAAAATGTGACGAAGGAAAGCACTCCGTTTGAACCCGGCAAATCGGCAGTCCTTCGAAAAGGAAAGGATGTCTGCCTCATTGCCTGCGGACTGATGGTCGGCACGGCTCTGAAGGCAGCGGATCTTCTGGCGAAGGACGGCATCGAAGCGGCCGTGGTCGATATGTATTCCATCAAGCCGATTGACAGGGCCTGCATCCTGAGGATGGCAAGAAACACGAAAGCCATTGTGACGGCGGAAGAGCATTCGGTCATCGGCGGACTCGGCAGTGCAGTGGCGGAAGTCCTTGCAGGGAAAGCGGACTGCGGTTTTGCGATGGTCGGCGTGGAAGATATTTTCGGACAGTCCGGCAAGCCGGCTGAACTTTTCAAGGCCTACGGTCTGACAGCGGAAAATATCGCGAAAAAAGCAAAGAAAGCTATGAGAAAATGAAGATGGAACTGATTGCGCCCTGCCATTTCGGCCTGGAAGCTGTCCTGAAAAGGGAAATCCAGGACCTCGGCTATGAAATCGTCGGCGTCGACGACGGACGTGTCACCTTTTCCGGAAATGAAGAGGCGGCTGCGCGTGCGAACGTGAATCTCCGTTCTGCGGAGAGAGTCCTGATCAAGGCCGGTGAATTTAAAGCGACGAATTTTGACGAGCTTTTCGATGAGACGAAAAAGATACCATGGGAGGAAATGATTCCGCGTGACGGGAAGTTCTGGGTCAAGAAGGCTTCCTCTGTGAAAAGCGCGCTCTTTTCTCCGTCAGATATCCAGAGCATCATGAAAAAAGCGATGGTCGAGCGCATGAAGGAACATTACCGTGTCTCCTGGTTTGAAGAGGACGGGGCTTCCTATCCGCTGCGGGTTTCCATCAAGAAAGATATCGTGACGATCGGCATCGACACGTCCGGCGATTCTCTTCATAAAAGAGGCTACCGGGTAAGTCCGGTCATTGCCCCGATTTCCGAATCCCTTGCGGCGGCGCTGATCCAGCTGACGCCGTGGAAGGCGGACCGCATTTTCGTCGATCCGTTCTGCGGATCGGGAACTTTTCCGATTGAAGCGGCCATGATGGCGGCCCGGATTGCTCCCGGCATGAAGAGAACCTTTGCTTCCGAGGAATGGGAGACCCTGCTGCCGAAGAGAACGTGGGCAGCGGCAAGAAAAGAAGCAGAATCTTATGTAAACCTGGACATGGAAACCGATATCCAGGGCTATGATATTGACCCGAGGGCCGTGAAGGCTGCGCGGGAAAATGCCGAGGCAGCCGGCGTCGCGAAAATGATTCATTTCCAGGCAAGGGCGGTCAGGGATCTCAGCCATCCGAAGAAATACGGATTCCTTTTTGCGAATCCTCCCTACGGAGAACGCATCGAGGAAAGAGAGAATCTTCCGGAACTCTACAAAGAGCTGGGAGAAGCTTATGCCCGTCTGGACACCTGGTCGATGTACATCATTTCGGCCTACGAGGATGCGGAACGGTACATCGGAAGAAAAGCCGATAAAAACCGGAAGCTGTACAACGGCATGATCAAAACCTATTATTACCAGTTCCTGGGACCGAGGCCGCCGAGGCCTCATCCGGGAACCTGAACCGCCCTCCGGGGCGGTTCTTTTTTTTGCGGGCAGACAGATTTCTTTATTGCTTTTACCATACCCCGGTGATATAATTTATGAAAATTTTATATTTATTTAAGGTATGGATAAGAAAACATTATTGGAAAACCTCATCCGGTCGCATGAAGGGGTCTGCACCATTAAAAAGCCGTTTGCGATCGGGGATGGCTCATATGACGCCTATGCGTTCTACGATATCACAGGAATGAAATATGTCCTGGTAAAGAGCGCCGAGCTGTGGCGGCAGAATACGAAGGAACATATTTTCTTTCTGGCAAAAGACGAGATTACGGAAGAGGATGTGAACCGTTTCGGGCGGGATGTGACGGAGAGAATTGAGCCGGAGCTTGTACGCCAGGGAAATAAGACGATGCCGAAGGACCACATGCTCAGCTACATTACGGCGATGTTCATCAGCCAGAAGCCGCTTTCCGAAGAAGCGGAAAAAGCGGTCCGCGGGCTGAAGTTCTTCCGGAATTACACATTCGGAGTGCGGGGATACAGCGAGGCAAGAATCGTGGTATTCGACCTCGGCAGGATGAAGATGGTCGGCAACCGTGCCGCGAAGAATGTGATGAAAACGTATAAGAAGGTCCTGAAATGACTTTTTTATAAATTTTTTCCATCTTATTTTAAGAGGAGGGTAA
Source organism: Lachnospiraceae bacterium (assembly GCA_022647575.1). Lineage (GTDB taxonomy): Bacteria > Bacillota > Clostridia > Lachnospirales > Lachnospiraceae > Chordicoccus. The sequence goes on from JALCKY010000006.1 coordinate 18,754, forward strand.
TAGAAATGAATGCAGTTCTCATTCTGATCCTTTCAATAGCCGCTCTGGTCTGCGGATATCTGTTCTACGGCCGGTGGCTGGAGAAAACCTGGGGCATTGAGTCCGACAGGCCTACTCCGTCCCATACACTGGAAGACGGCGTTGACTACTGCCCGGCAAAGGCTCCTGTCCTTCTGGGACATCATTTTTCATCCATCGCAGGCGCAGGCCCGATCAACGGCCCGATCCAGGCAGCATGCTTCGGCTGGGTTCCGGTTCTACTGTGGGTCCTGGTCGGCGGCATCTTCTTCGGTGCTGTTCATGATTTCGGCGCCTTGTTTGCATCCATCCGCCACAACGGCCAGTCACTCGGCGAGGTTATCGGCGATACGATGGGCAACGGAGCAAAGAAACTCTTTACGGTTTTCGGCTACCTGGTTCTTCTTCTGGTTGTCGCTGCCTTCACATCGATCGTGGCTTCCACGTTCGGTTCAACGAATGCAAGCGGAGCTGCCATTGAAGGCCAGAACCTGATCGCTCATCAGCAGACGGCCATGATTTCCATGCTGTTCATCGCCCTGGCGATTGTCTTCGGCATCATGGTCTACCGCAGAGGCGTCAGCGTCGGAATCGCAACCATCGTCGGAATCATCGGAATCATTGCCATCGTGGCTCTCGGCTATGTATGGCATCCGCTGAATTTCAACTATACGGTCTGGATGGTCCTGCTGGGCGTTTATATCCTGATCGCATCCGTCACGCCTGTCTGGATTCTTCTTCAGCCGCGTGATTATTTAAGCTCTTTCCTGCTTTATTTCATGATCATCGTATCCATCATCGGCGTCATCGGCTGCGGCTTCATGGGACAGGCAGATATGAACATGCCGGCATTTACCGGATTCGTACAGAAATCCAACGGCCTTCTGACCGGCGGCACGCTGTTCCCGGCTCTGTTCGTCACGATTGCCTGCGGCGCTATTTCCGGATTCCATTCACTGGTTTCTTCCGGAACTTCCTCCAAGCAGATTGACAATGAAAAAGACGCCCTGCCGATCGGCTACGGCGCAATGTTGATTGAATGCATCGTTGCAGTCCTTTCCCTGTGCGCAGTTGCTTATGTATTCCAGGAAGCAGCCGGTGCTGATGCAACCAAGACTCTTTCGAGCCCGACAGTTGTTTTCGCAACAGGCATTTCCAAGATGGTCGGAACGTTCGTCGGTATGGACAGCCCGATTGTATCCTGGATGTACACGATGCTGGTTCTTGCTGTTTCCGTTTTCTGCCTGACATCCCTTGATACGGCTACACGTCTTGCACGCTACATGTTCCAGGAACTGTGGCTGAAAGAGGGCGAGACAGTCGGCGATGCGAAGAAGGCAGGCGGTGCAAAAGCCATCTTCACGAATATGTATGTGGCAACCATCATCACGGTCATCATCGGCGTCGGCCTCGGCATGACAGGATATTCCAAGATCTGGCCGCTGTTCGGTGCTGCCAACCAGCTGCTTGCAGGCGTCGGACTTCTGGGCGTCGCAGCATGGCTCGGCCATGTCGGCAAGAACAACAAGATGATGTTCATCCCGATGGTCTTCATGCTGGTCGTTACGATTACTTCTCTCTGCCAGACCATCCTTTCCAAGATTTCGGCTCTTCAGGCAATGGCAGAAGGCACGGATCCGTTCTGGACAACTGTTCAGATGATCCTGGCAATCCTCCTGGTTGTCCTTTCCCTGGTGCTTGCAGTCATGGGCTTCAAGACAATGATTCAGCAGGCAAGGAGCAAGAAGACGCAGGCTGCATAAACCTGCAGAAAAGAAGACAGGCAGTCTGTTCTGCTTGACGGAATCATTTCACAGCTGTATGCATTTGCACAGGCGGTGCCGCGGAAGGGGAAACCCGGAAGGACGCCGCCTGTTTTTTGCTGTCTTTCCGAAACTGCGGGTTTATTCCCGGAAAGAAATCCTTTATAATAAAATATCTGCAGATGCAGCTGACCGGAAAGGATAAACATGAAGAGAATCGTATTTGCGACAGGCAACAAAGGAAAACTGAAAGAGATCCGGGAAATCCTGAAGGATATCGGCTATGATGTGGTCTCCATGAAAGAGGCGGGCTGCGATGTCCCGATTGTCGAGAACGGAAAGACCTTTGAGGAGAATTCCCTGATTAAGGCAAGAACCGTTGAGAAAGCCTGCGGGGAAATCACGTTGGCGGATGATTCGGGCCTTGAGATCGATGCGCTGAACGGCGAGCCGGGGATTTATTCCGCACGCTGGATGGGTGAGGATACTTCCTATGATATAAAAAACACGGAAATCCTGAAAAGGATGAAAGATGTTCCGGAAGAAAAGCGTACCGCGCGGTTCGTCTGCGTCATTTCTGCGGTGTATCCGGACGGACGGGAGTTCACGGCCAAAGGAATCTTTGAAGGAAGAATCGCTCATGAAATCAGAGGCGTCAACGGGTTTGGCTATGACCCGATCTTCTATGTGCCGGAAAAAGGATGTTCTTCGGCCGAGCTTTCCCCGGAGGAGAAAAATAAAATCAGCCACCGGGGTCAGGCCCTGCGCCTGATGAAAGAAAAGCTGATGCAGGAAAACGGAACGAAAACGAATGAAGGAAAATGAAGCGGCAGCAGAATGAAAATCTTAATCGTCAGCGATACGCACGGACATGAAACGGAACTGAAGATCGTAATCAATAAGACCAGGCCCTTTGACTACCTGATCCACTGCGGGGATACGGAAGGACATGAAAGCCGCATCCGGGAAATGGCTGCGTGCCCCTGCACGATCGTCAAAGGCAACAATGACTTCTTCTCGGATCTGGAAAAAGAAGAGGAGATCACTTTCGGCAGATACAGGATCCTGGTTGTCCACGGACACCAGTACGGCGTCTCCATGACCACGGCGATGCTGAAGGATGAAGCGAAGTCCAGGGGCTTCAATATCGTGATGTACGGCCATACGCACAGGCCGTCCATCGATATGAGCGACCCGGAAGTGACGGTGATCAATCCGGGAAGTCTTGCCTATCCGAGGCAGGAAGGACGCCGTCCGACCTACATCGTCATGGAAATCGACAGGCACGGAGAAGCCCATTTTACACTGAATACGCTTGATTGACCCCCACCGGAGCCTCTCTGAAAGATAAAGAATCCATATTTTCCCCCACCCGCAGAAACTTTGTCAAAATGCAAATTTGCGGTGTTTCAAAATGTCTCCGGATGATATAATTTTATTCGGAGTTTTTTTATTTCATAATGATCCAAGGGGGGCTTTATGGATGTTTTTTCGGTAATAGGTCTGATCGGCGGACTGGCATTTTTCTTGTTCGGAATGACGCTTCTGTCCGGTTCGCTTGAAAAGATGACCGGCAGCAAGCTTGAAAAGATGCTGAAGAAAGCAACAAACAATCCTTTCAAGGGCCTGCTGTTCGGCATGATCATTACCATTGCCATTCAGTCGTCTTCCGCCATGACCGTCATGCTGGTCGGCTTCGTCAATTCCGGCATCATGGAACTGGGCCAGACAATCGGCGTGATCATGGGTTCGAATATCGGGACGACTCTTACGGCCTGGATCCTTTCTCTGGCCGGCATCACTTCTGACAACACAGCCATCAAGCTTCTGAATCCTGCTTATTTCTCACTGGTCTTTGCCATGGTCGGCGTCCTGATGATCATGATGGCCAAGCAGCAGAAAAAGAAGGATATCGGAACCATGCTGGTCGGCTTCGGCATTCTGATGACGGGCATGACGATGATGTCCGATGCGGTCAGCCCGCTCAAGGACATGCCGGGATTCACCGATGTCCTGACGGCCTTTACGAATCCGCTGGTCGGCGTCCTGGTCGGTGCAGGCGTCACCGGCATCATCCAGAGCTCCGCGGCTTCCGTCGGCATCCTGCAGGCGCTGTCCATGACCGGACACATTACCTACGGTATGGCAATCCCGATTATCATGGGCCAGAACATCGGTACCTGCGTCACGGCCCTGCTGTCTTCCATCGGCGTCAACCGGAATGCAAAACGGGTGGCAGTCGTCCACATTTCCTTCAATATCATCGGAACGGTCGTCTGGCTGTGCGTCTTCTACGGCCTGAACAGTTTCCTGAATTTTTCCTTTATCAGCAGCTACATCGATCCGGTCGGAATCGCCTTCGTCCATTCCGTATTCAATCTCCTGACGACAGCGCTCCTTTTCCCGTTCATCAAGCAGCTGGAGAAGCTGGCGCGCTTCCTGGTGAAGGATTCAAAGGAAGACAAGCTGTTCTTCCTGGATGAGCGTCTGATCGCGACGCCTACGATCGCCCTGGCTGAGTGCGAAAACAGCATGAAGGGGATGGTTTCCCTTACAAGGGAAAGCCTGGATACGGCCGTCGGCCTGCTGCAGCAGTTTGAGCCGGAAAAGATGGAACTGATGAATGAAAATGAAGAGAAGATCGATGCCTATGAGGATCATATCGGTGCCTTCCTTCAGAAGCTTTCTGCCGCGAACAAGCTGGTGGAAGAGGACATGCGCATCAATTCGAAGATCCTGCACGGCATCAATGAATTCGAGCGCATTGCCGACCATGCCCTGAACCTGGCAAAGGCGGCGGAAGAACTTGCGGACAAGGAAATCAGCTTCTCGCCGCAGGCACAGGAAGAAGAGAAGCGCCTGATGAGCGCCATTCAGGAAATCTATACGATGGCGATTGACAGCTATCTGAAAAATGATGCGGCCCTTGCCAAAAAGGTGGAACCGCTCCAGGGCGTCATCGACGTCATCTGCGCGACGCTGAAGGAGACGCATGTGGAGAGGCTCCAGAAGGGCATCTGCACGGCAGACCAGGGGTTCATTTTCAACGACATCCTGACGAACTGCGAACGCATCTCGGACCACAGCATGAACGTCGCGGTGGCGGTCATCCGCGTCTCGCCGGAAAACAAGGACGCACATGCGTATATGCATGACCTGAAGATGAGAAAGAGCCCGGAATACGAGAAGGCTTACCGCGCATACTATGAGCAGTATATCGGTCCGGAAGAAACAGTATAAAGGACGGCCCGGAAAGCGGTTAAAAATCTGCACTTTTTTCGCACCGCAACCGTTGACAAACGGAGTGTTTCTATAATATAATGTTCCATGCGCGATTTAAGCGGCCGTTTTTTAATTGCATGCTTTCCGAGGTTGACGGGGTGTGGCTCAGCTTGGCTAGAGCGCCTGGTTTGGGACCAGGAGGCCGCAGGTTCGAATCCTGTCACCCCGACTCATTTTGCAGGTGTGGTTCAATGGTAGAACACCAGCCTTCCAAGCTGGATACGTGGGTTCGATTCCCATCACCTGCTTTTTATTATGAAAAAACTTGTGAATGAATACCGAAATTTCATAAACACGCACCTGCGCCTGCTGATTTTCAATGTCATAATCACAATGGTTGTGTTCGGTATCCACTGCATTTCTGTTACGACTTTCATCGATACGGACACGGTGCTGACAAATCAGGGATCGACTCTTGACTGGGTGCAGATCGGAAGATGGGGCAGCGTGCTCCTCCAGAAAATCCTGCATCTTTCAGATTACAATCCTTATGTCTCCATGGGACTGGGGTTCGTCTTCATTATTCTCTTCCTCATGACTTTCTGTTTTTTCTTTTACGAGGTCAGCGGGGGAAAGGAATATCCGTTCTGGGTTTTCTGCCTGCTTTTCCTGACACATCCTATTTTCGCCTGCCAGTGGTTTTTCCAGCTTCAGAATGCCGAAGTGTCGTTTTCGATTTTCTTGATTGCGGTTTCGCTCATTCTGGTTTTCCGATGGATCAAGGAAGGAAAAATCGGTTATCTGGTGCCGGCGCTGGTTTTCATGCCGATTGCCTTTACGACTTATGAGACGAACTATGCGCTGTATATCTGCGGCGCTCTTTTCGGTTTCCTTCTTCTCCCGGAAATAAAAAAGGGACGGGCAGGCTGGAGCATCTGTCTCAAGCTGATCCTGACTTATGCAGCGGCAGCCCTTGTCGGATACGGCATTTCCCGGATCGGACTGGACCGCGCCTACAATGATGCCTACCAGACCTTCCTGTGGGGAAAGAGTCCGGCGGAAGCGCTGGAGCACCTCGGCAGATATTTTAAGATGATGCTGACGGGCTCGAACTACATTTACGGGCATACGTATCAGCTCCTTCTGGCAGCCGGAATCCTGTATCTCATTTTCTGCAGGAATACCGTACGCGAACATTTAAAAAGGGCGGAGTGCTCCGGATTCTGGCGGTGATCGTTTTCCTGATTTCGGCTTTCCTGCTTCCGCTTGTTCAGGGACAGGCGCCGACTTACCGTCATCAGTACACGCTTTCCTTCGTTGTCGGAGCGGGAGTCATGGCAGTCGTGCAGGCTTTCCGTGAGCAGGATTCTGTCCGGGACGCGGAAAAAACGAAAAGTCTTTACCGGAAGACCGGGGAGGTTTTCGGGATTCTGCTGGTGCTTGCCGTGCTTGCCGTTTCCATTACACAGACGGAAGTGACGCTGCGGCTGTGGTATACGGACCGCATCCGCTACGAACAGGACAGCGCGATGCTGAACGGGATCATGGACGATATGCACGAGGCGGGAATCAGTGAAAACGGGCAATCCATCATCTATGTCGGGAAATGGGAAGCGCCTCTGAATGCCGCCTGTGCGAAAAATGAAGATGCGATCGGCGTTTCTTATTTTGCTTATTTCGCGAAGGCACCGTATCTGCTGTCGTCGGACGGGCTCCGGAAGCTGGCCCTGATCCAGGGATACAATGTGAAGTCGGTTACGATCGATCAGGCGCAGGCAGCCAATGAGATGGCAAAGAAGATGCCCTGCTGGCCGGACAAGGGATACATTTCACAGGGCAACGGATTCGTCGTCGTGAAGCTTTCCGGGGAGGAATAGGATATGAAACTTTCAGTGGTGATTCCCTGCCATAATGAAGAGGGGAACATTCAGCCGCTGCTTGGAATGTTTGAAAAAGAATTCGGCACGCTGATGGCAGAGACGGAATTTATTTTTGTCAACGACGGAAGCAGGGACGGGACGCTGGCGCAGCTGAAGAAGGAACTTTCCCGCCCGTGCGGCAGAATGAAGATTGTTGATTTCTCCCGCAATTTCGGGAAGGAATCCGCCATCCTCGCGGGTCTTCAGAATGCAGAGGGAGACTACACGGCCATCATCGACGGCGACGGACAGCAGAACCCGAAGTATATCGTGCAGATGCTGGAAATCATCACGAAGGACCCGGACATCGACTGCGTGGCAGCTTTTCAGAATAAGCGCAGGGAAAACGCATTCAGCCGTTTCTGCAAGAGCGCATTCTACCGGGTGATGAACCGCCTGTGTTCCGTGCATCTGAAGGAGGCCGCTTCCGATTTCCGTGTCTTCAACAGGAACTTCCGGGATGCGATTCTTTCTCTTCCGGAACTCTGCCGTTTTTCGAAAGGCATTTTTTCCTGGGTCGGCTACCGGACGGAATATATCGAATACCAGGTGGAAGACAGGATTACCGGCAGCACGAACTGGTCCTTTACGGACCTGATGCGCTATGGGTTTGTCGGCATTGTCGCCTTTTCCACAAAACCTCTGGAGATTGCGGCAGTCGTCGGAAGTCTCTACACGGTCGTGGCATTTATCGCAACGCTTTATGTCTTTATCAAGGCAATGATCTATGGGGATCCGGTCGCAGGCTATCCGACCATCATGTGCGTCCTGCTTTTCAGCTTCGGACTTCTTTTCATGTTCATCGGGATCCTCGGACGGTATATTTCAAATGCCTATATTGAAAGCAAGAAACGGCCGGCTTATCTGATCAAGCACATTTACGATTCGAAGGAAGGAACAAACAGGCTGTGAAAAAAATCTTTGACTTTCACGCGGATGATTTTGCGCTGACCGAACATGCTTCGGCCGACATTATCCAGCTGATACTCCACGGACACGCAGACAGCATCAGCATTCTGCCGAACATGTCCTGCTTCGATTCTGCTATGGAAATGCTGAATGAGGAAATCCTCGGCCGCGGCTTCGAGGTTCCGGTTTCCGTCCATCTGAATTTCATGGAGGGCCGCTGCCTTTCCTCCCCGGAGGAACTGCCGGACCTGGTTGATGAAAAAGGATATTTTACGGCGGACTGGGGCGGCCTTGTCAAGGCATCTTTCAATCCGCTCAGGAAAGAGGCTGTCCGCAGTGAACTGACGAGGGAAATAGAAGCGCAGATCGACCGTGTCCGGAGCTCTCTTCCGGCGGGTACGCCGCTGCGGCTCGACAGCCATCAGCATACGCACATGATCCCGGTTGTGCGGGAAGCCCTGGATGCGGCTGTCCGGGAAAAGGATTATCCGGTCGTCTTTATCCGGAATGCCCGGGAACCTCTGCAGCCGTTCCTTGCCCAGACGGCTTACCTCAGATCCTATCAGCCGGTCAATCTGGTCAAGAACCGCGTGATTGCTTCCTTTGCGGGAAAACTGGAGCAGGACCTGAAGGAAAAGAAGCTTCCGCGGACTTCCCTGTGCGGCCTTGTGCTTTCGGGACACATGGATGAGAAGCGGGTCCGTGCGGTGATGCCGGGGCTGGAACATTTCCTGGAAGGGTACGGAGGAACCATGGAAATCCTCTTTCATCCGGGCCGCGCGCTGCCGGAGGAGATCGGAGAAGAGTTCACGAAAAAAGGTTTTGTGGACTTTCATCTTTCAAATGGAAGGAAAGTGGAAGGGAAAGCATTGATTGCCTTGACAACTGGGAAAGAATTATGATAATATACTAAAGTTGCGTAAGGACATTATGCATCTGTCCATGGCTTTCTTATGTGTCTGTAGCTCAGTTGGATAGAGCAACGGCCTTCTAAGCCGTGGGTCGGGGGTTCGAGTCCCTTCAGGCACGGTTGCGGTGGGAGTAGCGCAGTTGGTTAGCGCGCCAGATTGTGGCTCTGGAGATCGTGGGTTCGAGTCCCATCTTCCACCCTTAGCAGCACGAAACGCCTGCACCATAGACGGTATTGGGCTATCGCCAAGGGGTAAGGCACAGCACTTTGACTGCTGCATTCGGTGGTCCGAATCCACCTAGCCCAGATTGCGGGACATTAGCTCAGGTGGTAGAGCACTTGACTTTTAATCAAGTTGTCCGGGGTTCGAGTCCCCGATGTCTCACTGGAAAAGGCCGTAGATCCGAAAGGATTTACGGCCTTTTTTATGTCCCCGGGGACAGCCTTTCGCAGCGGAAGGATTTCGGTTATTGCGCGGTTTTTGATAATGGAATATACTGTTCTTGTTAAAAGATGCAGGCAGAGAGGACATGATCCCCATGAAAATGATGAAGGAAAAACCTGATCATTTTTTCATATTTGAACCTGTGAATTCAGCCGTCTGTCATCTTCACCCGAGGGGTGAGACGGACACGCTTTTCTTTTCGGAAAACATACCGGCTCTGCCGGAAATGAGCCGTGAGGAAACTCTGCAGATCACCGCACGCGAAGCGATGAATCTGACTCTTCTGAATGACCCTTCTGTCGAAAAAAATGATTCCAGACTTTTTTATGAAAGCGTCCATCCGCACGGACATCCGAAAAGAACTCTGATCTGTTCAAGACGGTTCTTCCGGTAAGACTGTCTGCAGTGCCTAAAAAAAGAAATTCTTCGCGGAAAGGGTTGAAATGGAAGGAAATTCATGTGAAAATGGCAGCGGTCTGCTGTATTCGAAACCAATTGACATCCGTGATTTCTGTGATATGGAACGGTTTGAACAGATGATGAAGGACTGGGCAGCAAGCACGGGTCTTGCTACGGTTGCAGTGGGACGTGACGGGAAATATATCAGCGGCTGCTATAATTTTACGGACTTCTGTCAGAAACTGACGCGGAAAAGTCCGGAAGGTCTCCGGCGATGCATCGAATGTGACCGCAGGGGATCCGGCACATATCTCTGCCATGCAGGGCTGGTGGATTTTTCTGCACCGATCACCCTGGAAGACGGAACCCTGCTGGGCCGCATCATCGGCGGACAGGTACTGCCGGATAAGCCGGATGGAGCGAAATTCCGCGCAACGGCAGAAGAACTGGGGATAGACGGAGATACCTATCTGAAGGCACTTCATAAAGTCAATATCCGCTCGCGTGAAGAGATCCAGTCTTCCGCAGACCTGCTGGCCAATGTTATCAACATGTTTGTCCGCACGAGCTTTGCCGCACGGAAAAATGCGGCATCCCTGACCGAGCGGGCAAGGATTATCTCCTCGCTAGGCAGGATTTATTTCTGTGATTATTATATCGATATCGACGGCGATTCTTTCCTGGAACTGGATGCCGTCGATGAACTGCATCAGTACGTGAAAAGCCGCGGACGTGCTTCCGGACTGCTGGCAAGTGCCTGCAGGTATTTTGCCGAAGGTGATTATCAGAAGGATTTTGAAAGCTTTGCGGACCTCTCCACGCTGAAAAGCCGTATTGGAAAAAGGCAGAGTATTGTCCTGGAATTTCTCTGTGAAAAACCGGGCTGGTGCAGGGCTTCCTTTATTACGGTGGACCGCGATGAAGAAGGTCTTGCTTCCCATGTGATTTTTGCCATTCAGAACATTCAGGAGGAAAAGGAACAGGAAATCAGGAACCGTCTTCTTCTGAAAAAGACTGCAGACGAGGCAAACAGGGCGAATCATGCCAAAACGGATTTTCTGTCGCGTATGAGCCATGATATGCGTACGCCTCTCAACGGCATTATCGGCATGACTTATTTGGCAAGGCAGGAGGAGAATCCGGCAAAGACCGCGGATTATCTGGAAAAGATCGACACTTCTTCCAAATTTCTGCTCGGGCTGATCAACGATATTCTCGATATGACGAAAGCCGAGAGCAATAAAATCGAACTCCATCCGGAACCGTATTCTCCGAAAGAGTTCAGCAGCTATCTGGATTCGGTTTTCCTTCCGCTCTGCCGGGAGAAGAACCAGCATTTCATCGTGGAGCTGCATCCGGCCGAAGGACGTGTTCCTGTCGTGGATAAGCTGAGAATCAACCAGATCGTCTTCAACCTTCTGTCGAACTCCGTGAAATACACGCCGGAAGGCGGGACGGTTTCCTGCCGCATGGATTTCCGCCGGCTGGAGGAAGACAGACAGAATCGGCATGACGCTGAAAGTCGCGGACACCGGAATCGGCATCAGCCAGGCCTTCCAGAAAGTTTTGTTCGATCCGTTTACCCAGGAAAACCGCAGCGACACGGATGCCAAGCGCGGCTCCGGTCTGGGTCTTGCCATTGCCAAGCGAATGGCCGGACTGATGGGAGGCACGATTGCCGTTGAAAGCGAGGTTGGCAAAGGGACGGTTTTTACTGTCGCAGATCGAGTGCGGCAGCGTGCCCTCTGAGCAGGTTCTGCCGGCAGCGGAAAGCAGGAAGGATTCCTTTGAACTTGAAAGGAATCCATGTTCTGCTCTGTGAGGATCATCCTCTGAATCAGGAAATTGCCCGTCTGATCCTGGAACAGAAAGGAATTCTGGTGGAGACGGCGGAAAATGGACAGGAGGGCGTGCAGAAATTCTCCCGTTCAGCGCTTTACTTCTACAGTGCCGTTCTGATGGACATCCGGATGCCGCTGCTCGACGGCTATGCGGCAGCTTCCGCGATCCGGTCCCTGAACCGGGCGGATGCTGTTTCTGTTCCGATCATTGCCATGTCGGCAGATGCTTTTACGGACGACGTGAACCGCTGTCTGGATGCCGGCATGAACGGACACATAGCAAAGCCGATCGATCCGGAAAAATTGTATGCCGTGCTGCAGGAAGCAGTGCAGCACAGAAGTCTTATGGAAATGGAACCCGATGGAAATACGGCTGAAACAGCCGAAAGATAAGGAGGTTTTTTATGAGGAAAAAAGCTCTGGTTTTATCTGCATTTCTGACGTCGGCAGCGGTTCTGCTTTCCTGCGTTCCATGGAGTGTTTCGGCGGAGACTTCGTCAGGCGGCGGCCGGGCGCTTGTCTGCGTCGAAGCCGGAAATGGTGAGAGTCTCCTCCAGGCGGAGGGAACCGGCAATTACAGCTGGGAACCCCTGATGGATGTTTCGGACGCGGAAGGAGACGGTACGCTGAATTCTTCGGAAGGCAGCACGCGTGAAATCATGTTGGTAACTTCTTCCTGGATGTCCACGGATGAACTGATTTCAAAACTGGAGCAGCGCAGCGACGTGCTGTATGCGGAGCCGGATACGGAAGTATCCGTCGACTGGGAAGGTTCGGAGGAAACGGATCTGCTTTCTTCCTCATCGATAGCAGACTATACGTCCTTTCAGTGGGGACTTCAGAATAACGGAACGATGGAGGATGGCACTGCCGGGTATGACATCGGGAATACAGAAAAGCTGAAGGGCTCTTCGGATGTTATCATTGCTGTGGAAGATTCGGGAATCCAATACGATCATCCAAGTCTCGCGAGCCGGATGTATGATCTTTCAGCCTATCCCCAGCTGATGAAAGATACCGGATGCGGGAAATACGGAATCAACTTTTCGACAGACAACGGAAAATACGGATCGAACGATGTCATGGATCGTGCCGGCCACGGAACGCACTGTGCAGGAATCATCTGCGCGGACGGGACGAACGGCGGAACCCAGGGCGTCATGAGCGATGCAAGGCTTATCGCTGTGCGGACACTGAATGCAAAAGGTTCGGGGAGCACTTCCCAGCAGGTGGCCGGATTCAACTGGCTGGTCCAGGCAAAGACGAAATACGGGGTCAACATCAGGGCGATGAGCTATTCCGTGGGAGGCCCGAATGCATCCTACAGTGAAAAACTGGCGCTGGAGGAAATGGAGAAAGCCGGCATCACCCCCGATCGTAGCTTCCGGAAATGAAGCGACGGATCTGGACACGATACCGGACAGCACAAGCCTTCAGCGCACCGGATCCTCCATCGCTGTGGATGCCATGGATGCTGCCGGTGAGGTTACGCCTTATTCCAACTACGGGTGGGATACGGATCTTGTTGCGCCGGGAGCAGGAATCCTCTCCACGATTGCCGATGTGGATAAGAATTTCTGTCCTTTTCTTGCCAAAAAGAGCGGCAGGGCCATTGTCTATGAAGGTTTCGAAGATGCCGGTGCAGAAGATACGGTCGACCCGAGTACGGCCAAGGGGCTGAAATTCCATTATTATAGCAGCAGCAAAAGTGACGGGCTGGGAGATGCCGTCACGATCGGGAATCATTATTTCATCGGAAAACACTGCATGGAACTCAATTACGGAAAGGCAGATTATTCGGGACTTGTCACCATCGTCTCCGAGCCGATTGATCTTTCTGAAGAATTTTCCGCCGCAGACCTGACGAATGTCTTTGCAAACCTTGCCCTCTTTACGAACAGCGGAGGTGCCAGCTATGTGGCAGTGGACTTTAGGACAACGACGGGTTTTACGAGCCAGTTCTTACGTATGGCAGGTTCAGCCAACCAGTGGAAAATCGCTTACGGCGGCGGCAACAGCGCCGGCATCAGCGATATCAACCAGACTCCGCTGAGCCTGATTAATAATGACGAACAGGAACTGGATACGAAGCATTTCCAGGTCATGATCCGCGTTATGATGAATTTGAACAGTCAGGTCTGGATCGATGATTTCGGAGTGGGGACAGGACTGGACAGCTTTGAGATCTACGGCGGCACATCGATGGCGACACCGATGACGACCGGCGTGTACGGGCTGCTCTGCGCAAGCCATCCGGATGAAACGGCATCGAAGATTTCTGCCCGTGTCATCGGAGGAACCGTAAAGGAAGACCAGTATTCGGAAATCTGCTGCAGCAGCGGGAGGCTGAATGCGGCCAAGGCGGATACCAATCCGGATCCGGTTATCCAGGATACTTCACTGGACAGCGGAAAACTTACGCTTGAGGGATGGTTCCTGGGAGATGCAGGCATGGTCACGGTCGGAGGGCAGGAAGCAGATATCTTAAGCTGGACGGCTGATTCCGGCAATACCCGCGGATCCGTTACGGTCAGGGTGCCTTCCGGTCTCGAAGGCCGGCAGATTGTCGTCATCACGCGGGAAGACGGTGCATACGGCAGGAAGAAGGCAGAAGTCAGCAGTTCCTCCACGGAATTCAAAGAACTTACCATTCCGGAATCCGGACATGGCTATCAGGATGTCAAAACAACCCAGCTGTTTACGGTCGGCGATACGGTCTATGCGATTTTCATGGACTACGGCGTTGAGAATTCGAAGATATCGGGTTCTTATCTGCAGCGGTATGACGCAGCTAAGAATGCATGGGAATATGTCGATAAGCTGAACAGTCACTGCGAGGGAGATGAGATAACCGATGCCGTCAGCATCGGCGGGAAGATTTATTTCATGTGCTCGACTTTCGATCAAACTGCGGAAACAAAAGCAACGAAAAACTATAAGGGACAGATCGCGGAATATGACCCGGAGTCCATGACATGGAAGTTCATTGGCAGCATGGGCGACCTCCCGGCTTATGCAAAACTCTGCCTTTATGACGGAAAGATTGTGTGCCTGGGAGGGGCGAAAGGCGGTTCTGACGTCAATACGATCCTGACGGTCGATCCGGAAACCTGGGCTGTGACCCAGGTGGAATCATCTCTTCCGGACGCAACAAGCGGTATCCAGGCGGTTTCCTGCAACGGGAAACTGGTCATTGAGGATACGTCGCTGGAAGAAAGGAACATCCTTGTCACTGACCTGACGAATACGGAATCCTACAGCCTGCCTCCTTATGACGCAGGACAGGCATTTGATTTTACGCTGTGCTCCGTCGGAAACCATGTGGTCCTGACCGGCCTTTCCTATACCGGCGACGGGTCTTACACCGATACCTGGATGATGAATCCGGATGACGGGAAATGGGAGCCGGCCGATGTGATGCTCAGCGATTCCTCGACCAAGAGCACTACATCCGTCTGCGCCGGCGACCGGATGTATGTGTGGGGACAGAATGCCTACACGGACGGACAGACCTTCTTCCGCAGCTATTCCTTCTGGGATGGGGACTGCACGCGTCTGGCCGGCAGCAGCCGGTACGGTACGGGAGCTGCAGCAGCTCTGAAGGCTTTTCCGAACGGTGCGGAAACAGCTGTCCTTGTTTCAGGCACGAATTTCCCGGATGCTCTTTCGGCAGCTTCTTATGCGGGTGCCCGGAAGGCTCCGATCCTGATTACGGATCCGGACCATATTTCCGAAGAAACGAAAAATGCAATTCTGGCCATGAAGATCCAGAAGGCTGTCATTATCGGCGGCGTGTCTGCCGTATCGAAACAGGTTCAGGAAGAACTGACTTATACCTGCGGGATCGAGAGTAAGAATATCAGCCGGATCCAGGGCGACGACCGCAGCGGAACGGCACGGGCTGTTTATGAAGAAGGGCTGAAGGAAGGACTCTATACGACGTCTGCCTGCGTCATCGCTTCCGGTATGAAAGCGGCGGATGCCCTTTCCATTTCACCCTGGTCCTACAGCCTGAAGATGCCGATATTCCTTACGGATGCTTCCGGCATGATTTCAGCAAAAGATCTCTCTTATGTAAAACAGTTCTCGAAGGTTTATATTGCGGGAGGAACTTCTGCAGTATCGGCCGGCTTACAGTCGGAAATCGGAGCAGCGGCAGTCCGTTTCGACGGAGCTGACCGCTATCAGACATCAGCGAAGATCGCAGCGGCATTTGCGGGAGGCAGCACATCTTATTACAGCGGTACGGCCTTCACGACAGGAAATGATGACAATTTTGCGGATGCCCTGACTGCAGCCGCCCTGCAGGGCGGAAAACCGGCACCAATCCTTCTGGTGGACGGAACTTCCGGCGCGGGATTCGACCTTGTAAAACAGGCATTTAAGAAATCAGGAGTGACATCCATTACCATTCTCGGCGGGAATGCGGCTGTGCCGGCAAAGACCGCTGCGGCCGTCAAATCGGCGATTCTGTAGTAAGACACAAAAAAGAGGCCCGCATCTGCGGGCCTCTTTTCCATCACTTCCGTGCAGAGCGGTTCAGCCGTGAAGGCCCCGCTCCTGGCGGTCCATGTCTTCCACGACGATATCGTAGATTTCGCCGACGGACGAACCGTATCTCAGGATATCCCACGGTTCATTTGTATGGAAATGAATCTTGATCGGGTCGCCGTCGCCGCCTACCGCAAGCAGGCAGTCGCCCTTGAAGTTGTTGGTGATATAGTCGCGGACTTCATCTTCGTCCAGATCATCGCCGTCAATCAGGAGCTGTGTATCGTATCTGTAAGTCAGCATAATTTCCTCCGTCTGGGTAAGGATTCTGTTTCTGAACTGATTATAGCATGTCCGAAACCGTTTCGGACGGAACATTTCACTGAAAATGAATCCGCCTTGAATTCCGCTTCCGGCGCTGTTATGATAATAAAGTACGCGGCCGTGACGGAATTGGCAGACGTGCAGGATTTAGGTTCCTGTGCCGAAAGGCGTGTGGGTTCAAATCCCACCGGCCGCATTCGCTAAAAAGGGAAAACAGGTTGCTTTTTCTATCCGAACGGATATAATTGGGAATGAGCAAATCTTTCTTATTTTCCATTGGGGGATTTAAAAATGAAAATTCTGATCGTAGGCTGCGGTAAAGTGGGCTATACGCTCGCGACACAGCTTTGCGGAGAAGATCACGACGTAACCATTCTTGACAAGGATGCCGATACACTGACCGATGTCACGAACGGCTATGATGTCATGGGCATTGTCGGCGACGGAACGAGCATCAGCGTCCTGCAGGAAGCAAATGTTGCAGAAGCGGATCTTTTGTGCGCGGTTACGGATTCCGATGAAAAGAACCTGCTGTGCTGCCTGATAGCCAGGAGAATCAGCAAATGCAAGACCATCGCTCGTGTGCGCAATCCGATCTACAGCAATGAAGTCCAGTTTTTCAAGGCAGATTTTGACCTTGCCATGGTCATCAATCCGGAAATGGCAGCAGCTTCCGAAATTGCCCACATTTTCCGCTTTCCGTCCGCCATCAATATTAATACGTTCGCCAAGGGCCGCGTGGATCTTTTAAGATTCAGGCTCAAGGAGGGCAGTCTCCTGTGCGGGATGATGCTTTCGGATATCCGCACGAAGCTTCACTGCGACGTCCTGGTCTGCGTCGTCAAGAGAGGGGAGTCCATCACGATTCCTTCCGGCGACTTTACCGTACAGGCGGGAGACATCCTTTCCATCGTCGCTTCACCGAAAAATGCCGCGGAATTCTTCAAGAAGATCGGGGTCATGACGAATCCGGTCAATGCGGTGCTGATTGTCGGCGGCGGAAAAATCACCTATTACCTGGCGAAACTGCTTCACAATTCGGGAATCAACGTCAAAATCATCGAGCGGAACCGGGATCGCTGCGAAGAGCTTTCCGATCTGCTTCCGTCGGCTGAAATCATTTTCGGGGACGGCACGGATGAAGAACTTCTGAAAGAGGAAGGCATCGAGGAAGTTGCCGGCTTTGCGGCTCTGACCGATATCGATGAAGAGAATATCATGCTGTCGCTCTATGCACAGAGCCAGTCGAAGGTCAAGGCAAAGAACGTCACGAAGATCAACCGGATTACCTTTGACCAGGTCATCGGGGATCTGAATCTGGACAGTGTCGTGAATCCGAAGACCATCACGGCAGAATATATCCTGCAGTTCGTGCGTTCGATGCGCACGCCGTCCGCAGGCAGTTCCATGGAGAACCTGTACAAGCTGGATGAGTCCGGAGCGGAAGCGATGGAATTCTATCTGAAGAAGGAATCCGCTGTAACAGGAAAGCCTCTTTCGCAGCTGAACATGCGTGAGAATATTCTGATCTGCAAAATCTACCGCAACGGAACTCTGATTACGCCGACCGGACAGACGACCCTGGAAGCAGGAGATTCCGTCGTCCTGGTGGCTCTGACAAAAGATAAGCTTGAAGATATCGATGATATCCTGAAGAACTGAAGTGAATCTTCAGGATAGGAGGAATTCATGAATTACGGAATGGTATTCTACATTCTGGGCTGGATCCTGAAAGTGGAGGGAGCCCTTCTGGGCCTGCCCTGCCTTGTAGCCCTGATTTATCAGGAGTCGGCCGGATGGTGGTATGTGCTGGGAGCCGGTATCTGCTTTTTAGTCGGAACGCTGATGACGCTCCGCAAACCGGCCAGCAGACAGGTTTATATGAGGGAAGGATTTACGGTTGTCGGTCTTGCATGGCTTGTCATGTCCATGCTCGGCTGTCTGCCTTTTGTGTTCTGCGGAGATATCCCGAACTACATTGATGCTCTTTTTGAAATGGTGTCAGGCTTCACGACGACCGGTTCTTCGATCCTGCCATCTGTTGAGAACCTGAATCACTGCACGCTTTTCTGGCGCTCCTTCTCGCACTGGGTCGGCGGCATGGGAATCGTTGTCTTCATGCTGGCAATCCTGCCGATTCTGGGCGGTTCGACGATGAACCTGATGAAAGCGGAAAGCCCGGGCCCGGTAGTCGGAAAATTCGTGCCCAAGATCCGTTCGACGGCGGCCATCCTGTACGGCATCTACTTTGTCATCACGGTGACCCAGATCATCCTTCTGACGGCGTTCGGAATGCCGCTTTTCGAGTCGATGTGCCATACGTTCGGTTCTGTCGGCACCGGCGGCTTTTCCGTCAAGAATGACAGCTACATGAGTTATAGCCCGGCACTGCAGAATATCACGACGGTCTTCATGATCATGTGCGGCTGCAACTTCCAGTTCTATTATTTCCTGGTGGCGAAGAAGTTCAAGGCGGCCATCCGGATGGAAGAGGTCCGCACCTATCTGCTGATCATCCTGGCGTCCATCGTCATGATCGTCATCAATATCCGCGGGATGTACCCGACGATGGAAGAAACCATCCGTCACGCGGCATTCCAGGTCGGCACCATCATCACGACGACCGGTTTTGCAACGACGGACTTTGATAAATGGCCGCAGTTCTCCAAGACGATCCTCGTTCTCCTGATGATCATCGGAGCCTGCGCAGGATCGACCGGCGGCGGCATCAAGGTGTCCCGTATCTGCATCCTGTTCAAGACCATGAGGAAGGAACTCGGAGTCATTATCCATCCGCGTTCGGTTAAGAAAATCCAGATGGACGGAGCACCGGTGGCCCATGAGACCGTGCGCTCGACAAATGTGTTCATCGCGATTTATTTTGCAGTTTTCTTTATTTCCATCCTGCTGATTTCCGTCGATGAATTTGATTTTGCGACGAATTTCACAGCTGTGGCGGCAACGCTCAACAACATCGGCCCCGGCCTTGCTGTTGTCGGACCGACCGGAAATTTCGGCCATTTTTCCTATTTCTCCAAACTTGTCCTGACCTTCGATATGCTGGCCGGACGACTGGAACTGTTCCCGATGCTTCTTCTTTTCTCTTTCAGGAGCTGGAAGAAGTATAATTGATAAACCGGCAGGACGCCGGAACTCCGCTTTTTATTCAAGAGGATAAAACCATATGATGACAAGAGAAAAGTATCTGACACTGTCGGTGTCGGTCCTCCGCGGTTTGGCAAAAACCCGCGGTATTAAGGGCACGTCGACGATGAAGAAAGGCGACCTCATCGACGCGATGCAGGCGCTGGATGCCAGGGAAGCCGAAGAGGCGGCCAAGGCGGCGGAAGCCGAAGAAGCAGCCAGGGCGGCAGAAGAAGAGGCGGCCAGGGCGGCAGCGGAAGAAGCGGCCAGAGCGGCAGCAGCCGAAGAGGCAGCCAAAGCAGCAGCTGCGGAAGAGGCAGCCGGTGCGGAAAAAGCTCCGAAAGCGGAAATGCCGGAGAAGACGTCCAGAGCTTCCAGAACGGAAACGGGCGGGAAAAACGCCAGGACAGCTTCCGGAAAGACCGGAAAAGCAGCTGCCTCCGCAAAAGACGAAGCGGACAGTGAACAGGTTCCCCACAGAGGACGCGGCCGGCGCAGGATTGAAAAGAAAACTGAGGGAGATACCGCGGAAGCCGCTGCGGCAGTGAAACCGGAAGCGGGTCCGGCAGCAAAACCGGAAGCAAAGCCGGGAGTGAAACCGGCTGCGGTTCCGCAGGCCGAGAAGAATGTACCGGAGACACGGAACACCGAGACGGGCGCTCCGGCCCCCGTCAAGCCGAAGGAAAATGATCATTCCGTACGGGGAATCCTGGAAGTCATGCAGGACGGCTTCGGCTTTATCCGTTCAGAAAATTTCCTGCCGGGAGAAGATGACGTCTATGTCTCTCCGTCGCAGATCCGCCGCTTCAATCTGAAGACCGGCGACATGATCAGCGGCAATACGAGGCCGAAGGCCCAGGGAGAGAAATTCGGAGCGCTTCTCTTTGTCCAGAGCGTGAATGATCTTCCGGCTGAAGAAGCCAAGCACCGCAGCAGTTTTGAAAGCATGACGCCGATCTTCCCGAACAAGCGGATCCGCCTGGAACGCATGGACGGTTCCATTGCGACCCGTATCGTCGACCTGATCAGCCCGATCGGAAAAGGACAGAGAGGCATGATCGTTTCGCCTCCGAAAGCCGGCAAAACGACCCTGCTGAAGGATATCGCCAAATCCATCCTGCGTCAGGATGCGGAAGCCTATCTGATCATCCTCCTGATCGACGAACGTCCGGAGGAAGTCACGGACATGAAAGAGTCCGTGGATGGCAAGAATGTGGAGATCATTTATTCCACATTTGATGAAACGCCGGAGCATCACAAGCGCGTCTCAGAAATGGTCATCGAACGGGCCAAGAGACTGGTGGAACATAAGAAGGACGTGATCATTTTACTGGATTCGATCACAAGGCTTGCCAGGGCGTACAACATCCTTGTTCCGCCGAGCGGACGTACGCTTTCCGGCGGTCTTGATCCGACAGCCCTGTACATGCCGAAGAGATTTTTCGGCGCAGCCAGGAACATGAGGGAAGGCGGTTCGCTGACCATCCTGGCAACGGCACTGGTCGATACGGGTTCCAAGATGGATGATGTGGTCTATGAGGAATTCAAGGGTACCGGCAACATGGAGCTGATCCTCGACCGGAAGCTGCAGGAAAGAAGAATTTTCCCGGCTATCGACATTGTCAAGTCCGGAACGAGGCGTGAAGACCTGCTCCTCAGCGTTTCCGAACTGGAGGCGGTCAACCGCATGAGAAGAGCCCTGAACGGCATGAAATCGGACGAAGCGGTCGAATCGATCCTGCGGGCATTTACGATGACACGCACGAATGACCAGATCATCAATGCGGTCCTGTCCGGCAGGCTTGTATAAGTTCCGGAAAGATTCCTCCTTGCATTGTAAAGGGGGGTATGTTACAATACATTCTGCTGTTTATCAACCTGTCCTGCACAGTAACCAGGACTTGAATAAGAAGAGGTGTTTATTATGAAAGAAGGACTTCATCCTCAGTATTATCAGGCAACCGTGACCTGCAACTGCGGCAACACGTTTGTCACCGGCTCAACGAAGAAAGAAATCCACGTTGAAGTCTGCTCCAAGTGCCATCCGTTCTACACCGGACAGCAGAAAGCTGCAAAGGCACGCGGCCGTATCGAAGCATTCAACAAGAAGTACGGCATGGGCGAAAGCAAGACTGCGGAAGCAGACGCAACAAAAAGCGAATAGCACTGCAAAAGCAAACTTACGGGGACGGGGCAGATTTGCTCCCGTTCCCTTTGCTTATCTTTAATCCGTTTTTTGACAGGGAGACAGAAGATGCAGCATTCATCCGGAATAGGCGGCCAGGCGGTCCTGGAAGGCATCATGATGCGGAACCGGGACAAGTATGCCATTGCAGTCCGCAAGCCGGATTCGGAAATCGAAGTCGATGTCCGGGACTATAAAAGCGTGCTCGGAATCAAAAATGTTGAGAAGATCCCGATTATCCGGGGCGTTTCCGCATTCCTGGATTCGCTTGTCATCGGAACCTCCTGTACGATGTGGTCCGCGAAATTCTTCGATGACGAAGAGGAAGAGGCTCCGGAGAAAGACGGCGGCAAAAAGAAGAAAGAGAAAGACAGCAGGACACAGGATCAAGACGGAACGCAGAAGCAGGATATAGACGGAACGCAGAAGCCGGAGGTAAAGCCGAAGGCGGAGAAGACGGAAGCGGAAAAGAAGAAGGAAGAACGCCAGTGGAACGCCCTTATGACGGGCACCGTGGTCTTTTCAATCATTTTTTCCGTGGCGGTTTTCATTCTGCTGCCGTATTTCCTGGCCTCGCTGCTCCGGAGATTCGCTGTATCGGAAACCACGGTCCTTCTTGCGGAAGCCTTTCTGCGGATCGCGATTTTCCTGCTTTATATGTTCCTGATTTCCAGGATGAAGGATATCCAGAGAGTCTTTGCCTATCACGGGGCCGAGCACAAATGCATCAACTGCATCGAGCACAACCTGCCTCTGACGCCGGACAATGTCCTTTTAAGCTCGCGGCAGCATAAAAGATGCGGCACCAGCTTCCTGCTGATCGTCATCGTGATTTCCGTTATCTGCTATCTGTTCATCGGGCTTTTGGGGATCACCTCTCCGCTCTGGAGGGTGCTGATCCGGATTCTGCTCATCCCGGTCATCGCCGGTCTTTCCTACGAGCTGCTGCGCTATACCGGAAGCCATGACAGCGGCTTCATCTGCGCGCTTTCCTCTCCGGGGCTTCAGCTCCAGAAACTGGTCACGCGCGAGCCGGACAGGAAAATGACGGAGGTCGCGATTTCTGCGGTGGAAGCTGTCTTTGACTGGAAAAAATGGCAGGAGGAGAATTTTTCCGAATGACCTATCAGGCATTGAATTTCATGGCGGCTGAAAAACTCAGGGAGGCAGAAGTTGCCGACCCTGAAAATGATGCGCGCCAGCTGGTGCTCTTCGCCGGCGACATGACCTTCGATGAATATACGCGGAAAATGAATACGGAAGCCCCGCCCGAAGAAGAGGAAAAGCTGCGGAAGGCGACGGAGAAGAGAGCCGGACATTATCCGCTGCAGTACATCACGGGACGGGCGGATTTCATGGGGCACATCTTTTTCGTGGACAGCCATGTGCTGATTCCGCGCTTCGACACGGAAACGCTGGTCGTGGAGGCGGAAGGGCATATGCAGGGAAATGAAAAAGTCCTGGATATCGGAACGGGCAGCGGATGCGTCCTCTGCTCCATTCTCCTCGACTTTCCGGATGCGGACGGTACGGGCGTCGATGTTTCGGAAGAAGCGCTCAGGATCGCCGAATCAAATGCCGAACAGCTGGGAATTCGGAACGTTCATTTTGCCGAGAGTGATTTGTTCACAAATGTCCGGGACACTTATGATATAATCGTATCCAATCCCCCGTATATCGAGAAGGATGTGATCGAGACCCTCGATCCGGAAGTGAAGGACTATGAACCCCTGACGGCACTTGACGGCGGCCAGGACGGGCTTCATTTCTATCGCAGGATTTCATCGGAAGCCCGGGAACACCTGAAAGAGGGCGGAACCCTTCTTTTTGAAATCGGAGCGTCGCAGGGCGCGTCCGTGAAAAAAATCATGGAGGCTGACGGCTTCCGGGATATCGGAATCATCCGGGATCTGTCGGGAAATGAGCGCGTCGTCTCCGGAGGAATCTGATGTTTGAAAAACTGGAAAGAACCCAGCTCCGCATACGGGAGATCGTGGGTGAATTATCTGAACCGGAAACGGCAAACGATCCGCAGCGCCTTCAGAAACTGATGAAGGAACAGGCGGAGCTGCAGCCGGTGGCGGATGCTTATGAACAGTATAAAGCCTGTAAAAAGGATGAAGAGGATTCTCTTTCCATGCTGGAATCGGAAGAGGATCCGGAAATGAAAGCCCTTCTCCGGGAAGAGAACCAGAGTGCCAGGGAGAAGCGGGAGAAGCTCGAAGAGGAAATCAAGATCCTGCTGCTTCCGAAGGAAGTCAACGACGAGCGTTCTGTCATCGTTGAGATCCGTGCCGGGGCGGGCGGCGACGAGGCAGCCCTTTTTGCGGCGGACTTGTACCGGATGTACGTGAAATATGCCGAGTCGAAGGGATGGAAATGCGAGATGATTTCCTCCAATGAGAACGGACTCGGAGGCTTCAAGGAATGCACGTTCTCCATTTCCGGAAGAGGCGTTTACGCAAAGCTGAAATATGAAAGCGGCACGCACCGGGTGCAGAGGGTGCCGGAGACCGAAAGCGGAGGACGAATCCATACTTCGACGGCTACCGTAGCCATCATGCCGGAAGCGGAGGAGGTCGATGTCGACATCGACCCGAAGGATATCCGCATCGATACCTACCGATCGTCCGGAGCCGGCGGCCAGCACATCAACAAGACGTCATCGGCCATCCGCATCACGCATTTCCCGACGGGAATCGTTGTTTCCTGCCAGAATGAACGCTCGCAGTTCCAGAATAAGGACAAGGCCATGCAGGTCCTCCGTACGAAGCTGTATGAAATGAAGCAGATGGAGGCCGAGAGCGAACGGGCCGATCTCCGCCATTCCCAGGTGGGAACCGGCGACCGCTCCGAAAAAATCAGGACGTACAATTTCCCGCAGGGACGTGTCACCGATCACCGGATCAAGCTGACGACGCATAATCTGACTGGTGTCCTGAACGGGGACCTGGATGAAATCATCGACGCACTGACTTCGGCGGATCAGGTCGCAAAACTGACCGCGCAGGAGCAGGAAGCATAAAAGGAGAACTCATTATGGATACGACGTTAGTTATTCTGGCAGCAGGAATCGGAAGCCGGTACGGCGGCGGAATCAAACAGCTGGAAAAGGTCGGACCGAACGGCGAGATCATTATGGACTATTCGATTTACGACGCGCTGGAGGCGGGCTTCAATAAAGTCGTCTTCATTATCCGCCGGGATCTGGATGAGGAATTCCGCAACATCATCGGCAGCCGCATCGAGAAGGCGGTGAAGGTGGAGTATGCCTATCAGGAACTGAACAATCTGCCGGAAGGCTTCAGCGTTCCGGCCGGAAGAGTGAAGCCCTGGGGAACCGGACAGGCTCTTCTTGCGGCAAAGGATTTCGTGCATGAGCCGTTCATCGTCATCAATGCGGACGATTACTACGGGAAAGAAGGCTTTGAGAAAGTCCATGACTGCCTCATTTCCGGAGAAGGCAAAGACGAGCCGGGCAATATCTGCATGGCAGGCTTCGTGCTGGAAAATACGCTGAGCGATAACGGCGGCGTGACCAGGGGCGTCTGCCTTCAGGATGACAAGGGACGTCTGACCGGAATCAAGGAAACGAAGAACATCATCAAGACCGATGCCGGAATGGGTGCGGCGGAAATGACGGATGACGGCCTTCAGGTCATCAACCCGAATTCGCTTGTCTCCATGAACATGTGGGGACTTCAGCCGTCCTTCATGGGCGTCCTGGAAAAAGGATTCCCGGAATTCCTGAAGAGCATTCCGGCCGGAAACCTTACGGCGGAGTATCTGCTTCCGAACATCGTGGACGGGCTTTTGAAAGAGGGAAATGCAGACATTCAAGTCCTGCATTCGAGCGACCGCTGGTTCGGCGTCACCTATCAGGAAGACAAGCAGACGGTAAAAAATGAATTCGCAAAACTGATTGCGAAAGGGGTTTATTCATCGCCGCTTTTTAAATAAAATGGGGGAGAATCATGGGTAAGTATTTTGGTACGGACGGCTACAGAGGCGAGGCGAATGTCGACCTGACGGCGGAAAATGCCTTCAAGGTCGGACGTTTTCTCGGCTGGTATTTCGGTAAGAATCATACGGACGGGACTGCCCAAATCGTCATCGGGAAAGACACGAGACGCAGCAGCTATATGTTCGAGGATGCACTCTGCTCGGGAATCACTTCTTCCGGGTCGAACGCATTTCTCCTGCACGTCACGACGACGCCTTCGGTTTCCTATGTCGTCCGGACGGAGGACTTCGACTGCGGCATCATGATTTCCGCCAGCCACAATCCGTTCTACGACAACGGAATCAAGATCATCGCTTCGAGCGGACGCAAGATGGACGCTTCCGTCGAGGAAATGATTGAGCGCTACATCGATGCGGGAGTGCCTGAAATTCCGCTGGCACTGCGCGAGAAGATCGGCAGGACGATTGATTTCGCGGCAGGGCGCAACCGTTACATCGGGCACCTCATTTCCATCCCGACCTATTCTTTCAAGAACATGAATGTAGGAATCGACTGTGCCAACGGCTCAGCTTCTTCCGTGGCGAAGAGCGTCTTCGATGCGCTCGGGGCGAAGACATTCGTCATCAGCGCCGAACCGGACGGTACGAATATCAACCGGGACTGCGGATCGACGCATATCCATGCGCTCTGCGAATATGTCCGGAATAACCGCCTGGACATCGGGTTTGCCTATGACGGGGACGCGGACCGCTGCATCGCGGTCAATGAACTCGGGGAAGAGGTCAACGGCGACCAGATCATGTATGTCTGCGGGAAATACCTGAAGGAACGCGGACAGCTCAAGGATGACATGGTCGTCACGACGGTCATGTCGAACCTCGGCCTTTACAAGGCGCTGGAAGCTGCCGGCATGAAATACCAGCAGACGCAGGTCGGCGACAAGTATGTTGCCGAGAACATGTCCGAGAACGGATACAACATCGGCGGCGAGCAGTCCGGCCATATCATTTTCAGCAAATATGCAGTTACCGGCGACGGCATCCTGACTTCCCTGTTTGTCATGCAGGCCATGCTGGAGAAAAAACAGAAGCTTTCCGAGCTTACGCGGGAAATGAAGATTTATCCGCAGGTCCTCCGCAACGTCATCGTTTCCGACAAGGAGGCGGCGCAGAACAATCCGAAGGTGCAGGAAGCAGTCCGGAAGGCAGGGGAAGACCTCGGCTCCAACGGACGAATCCTGGTTCGTCCAAGCGGTACGGAACCTCTGATCCGCGTCATGGTGGAAGCGGAGACCGATGAAATCTGCGGAAAGACGGCGGGAGCCATCGTTGAAGTCATGAAGAGCGAAGGATTGGTAAAAGCTTGAAGAAAATCGGCCTTTTGACGGCGGCGGTCCTTCTTGCAGCAGCCTGTTTATTTGCCGGCTGTGCAAAGACCGAAGCGAAGAGCGATTATGAAGAAGGCGTGAAGGAGCTGAAGGCCGGGGATTACGAAGCCGCCGGAACTTCTTTTTCGCGTACCGTTGAGGCCGGTGAATTCCTGGCGGAAGCCTACCGGGGCGAGGGTCTTTCCTATATGTGTCAGTCCGATTACGCGGATGCCTGCATTGCATTTGAAAAGAGCCTGCTGAATATAGAGAACCAGAGCGCCGACTTCACGAAAGACGTCAATCTTTATTTGGCGTACTGCAGGACGCGGCACAGCGAGACGGACAAGGCAATGGAGATCTACAACAGCCTGCTGAAGAAGGAGACGGACCCGGAAGTCCTTTTCCTGCGCGGAAGGCTTTTCATGCAGACAGGGGACGAGACCTCGGCAAAGACAGACTTTGACAAGGCAGCTTCCCTCAGCACGGACTACAACCTTTTCATCAATATCTACGAAATCTATGACAGCTGCGGCAAGGATGCGGACGGGGCGGATTATCTGGAACAGGCCCTGAACCTGGCGAACCAGTCTGCATCGGATTACTACAATAAGGGGCTCGTCAATTATTATCTGGAGAATTACAGCGAAGCCAAGGACAACCTGATCAAGGCGATTCAGGAAAACGGGAAAGATTCCGGCGCCATTCTGCTTCTGGGGAAGGTTTATCTTTCCATGGACGACACCGCGGATGCGCGTGCCATGTTCAAGGAGCATATCAGCGACAAGGACAGCGCGGCAGCAGCCTACAACGGGCTGGCCCTCTGCGACATGGCGGACGGCAGCTACGACAGCGCACTGTCCAATGTCCAGTCCGGCCTGGCCCTGGACGACGAATCCGCCAACCAGAGCCTCCGCTTCAATGAGATCGTAATCTATGAGCATCAGCATGACTGGAGCACCGCCAAGACCAAGGCGGCGGCCTACGTCGGCTACTATCCGACGGATGAGATGGGCCTCCGGGAGAACGAGTTCCTCTCTTCGAGGTAAATAAACCGCTGTATCGCGGTTCGGAGAACCACCACCCCCGTCCCGCTGGTTCCGATGGAACCATCACCCCCGTCCCGGTGGTTCAGCAATAGCTCCATGTAGTACATTTGTAACAAAATAAACACAACATCTTGTGTTTAGTCTATTGACGGCAGGCAGATCCTCTGTTAGAATAACCACTGTACAGAGCTAATGCCTGTTTTTTTTATTGTCTTAAAGCGTTCGGGGGAGCGCTTCCTATTACAGGTCAGGGGAACAAATTCTTTTACAGGGGGTTAGGGAAATGTTTCAGGTATTGAAAAGAGATGGGAAAGTTGCGGATTTCGAGATGGCAAAGATCACCTCGGCCATCGAGAAGGCATTTGTCGCAACGAAAAATGAGTACAGCAGTGACATGCTGGATATTCTCGGACTCCGGGTAACCTCGGATTTCCAGCAGAAAATCAAGGACGGAAAAATCACGGTCGAGGATATCCAGGACAGCGTTGAGAACGTCCTGATCCAGACCGGCTATTCCGAAGTGGCGAAGGCCTATATCCTTTACCGCAAGCAGCGTGAAAAAGTCAGGAACCTGAACAGCTCGATGATCAGCTACAAGGATCTGATCGACAGCTATGTGAAAGTCCGGGACTGGCGCGTCAAGGAAAACTCCACGGTCACCTATTCCGTCGGAGGACTGATCCTTTCCAATTCCGGTGCCATCACAGCCAATTACTGGCTCTCTGAAATCTACGACAATGAAATCGCAGAAGCACACCGCAATGCGGACATCCATATCCATGATCTTTCGATGCTGACCGGCTACTGCGCAGGCTGGAGCCTGAAGCAGCTGATTCAGGAAGGACTCGGCGGCGTTCCGGGCAAGATTTCTTCTTCGCCCGCGAACCATCTTTCCACCCTCTGCAACCAGATGGTCAATTTCCTCGGCATCATGCAGAATGAATGGGCAGGAGCCCAGGCATTCAGCTCTTTCGACACCTATCTGGCACCGTTTGTCAAGGTGGACAGCCTGTCCTACAAAGAGACCAAGCAGGCGCTCCAGTGCTTCATTTACGGCGTGAATACGCCGAGCCGCTGGGGGACGCAGGCACCATTTTCCAATATCACGCTGGACTGGACGGTTCCGAACGATCTGGCGGAGCTTCCGGCAATCGTCGGCGGCCGGGAAATGGACTTCAAGTATAAAGACTGCAAGAAGGAAATGGACATGATCAACAAGGCCTTCATCGAAATCATGATCGAAGGCGATGCCAACGGACGCGGCTTCCAGTACCCGATTCCGACCTATTCCATTACGAAGGATTTCGACTGGTCGGATACGGAGAACAACCGCCTCCTGTTTGAAATGACTTCCAAATACGGAACGCCGTATTTCTCGAACTACATCAACAGCGACATGAACCCGAGCGATGTCCGCTCCATGTGCTGCCGTCTGCGTCTGGACCTCCGCGAGCTGCGCAAGAAATCCGGCGGCTTCTTCGGTTCCGGCGAGAGCACCGGCTCCATCGGCGTCGTTACGATCAACATGCCGAGGATTGCTTATCAGGCAAAGGACGAGAAGGATTACTTCGACAGGCTGGACCGTCTGATGGACATTTCCGCACGCTCGCTGCATGTGAAGAGACAGGTCATCACGAAGCTCCTGGATCAGGGACTCTATCCGTATACGAAGAGATACCTCGGAACCTTCAGCAACCATTTCTCGACGATCGGCCTCATCGGCATGAACGAAGTCGGCCTCAATGCGAACTGGCTCGGCGGCGACATGACCGACGTCCGGACGCAGGAATTTACGAAGAAGACCCTGAACCATATGAGGGAGCGTCTTTCCAATTATCAGGAAATGTATGAGGGCGAACTCTTCAACCTGGAGGCGACTCCGGCGGAGTCCACGACGTACCGCCTGGCAAAGCACGACCGTGCCCAGTGGCCGGATATCAAGACCGCAGGGGCAAAGGGCGACACGCCGTATTATACGAACAGCTCCCATTTGCCGGTGGATTATACGGAAGACATTTTCTCCGCACTGGATATCCAGGACGACCTGCAGACGCTTTATACTTCCGGAACGGTCTTCCATGCGTTCCTCGGCGAGAAGCTTCCGGACTGGCAGTCGGCCGCATCGCTGGTACGCAAGATTGCCGAGAACTACAAGCTGCCGTATTACACGCTGTCCCCGACCTATTCGGTCTGCAAGGACGACGGCTACATTGCGGGCGAACATTTCACCTGCCCGAAATGCGGCAAGCCGGCGGAAGTCTACAGCCGCATCACCGGCTATTACCGTCCGGTCCAGAACTGGAACGACGGCAAGGCTCAGGAATATAAGAACCGCACGGTCTACGACATCGGGAAATCCATGTTCAAAGGCGGCAAGGCGATCGTCCGCATGACGGAAGAGGATATCACCGCGGAGCCGGCAGAAGAAGAGTCACGCTATCTCTTTACGACTTCCACCTGCCCGAACTGCAGGGCTGCCAAAGAGATGCTGAAGGATGAGAACGTCAGAATCATCGATGCCGAGGAGAACCCGGATCTTGCAAAGAAATACGGCATCCTGCAGGCACCGACGCTGGTTGTCATTTCCGAAGGCGAAGCGCAGAAATACGTCAATGCCTCGAACATCCGCAGGTATGTGGACAGCCTAAGCAGGGCAAACTGAATCAGGGAAAACGGAATTTGAAATAACTGGATTGGGAAAACAGATATGCTGCCCTCAGGCGGGCCACTGAAAAGTGAGACTGCCCGGGGGCATTTTTATGTCCGGAAATGAAACCTGACAAGACGGCTACAGCTGTACGCAGTAGCCCCGCGTCCGGCTGTAGGCAATCACAATGCCGGTTCCCTCCAGTTTTTTCCGGAGGCTGTAAATGTGATTATGGACAGGGGACAGGTCGGAAAGCGGTTCCGCGTTCCAGACGCCCCTGAATATTTCTTCTGTCGGATAATAGTGTTCCGGTTCACGGCACAGAAAATCGAGAACGGCGTATTCGCGCGGTTTCAGGAGTAGATCCCGGCCCTTGAAGAATACCTGGCGGGAGGTACGGTTCCAGACCAGCGGTCCGACCTTGTCCGGCTTGTCCGGAATGAATCTGCCGCGTCGAAGCAGGGCATCGATCCGGAGAAGCAATTCTTCTGTCAGATAAGGCTTGGCCAGGTAATCATCTCCGCCGGCGCGAAGCCCTTTGATAACATCTTCCTTTGTGTTCAGAGCACTCAAGAACAGGATGCGTACGCCGCTGTCATTTCCCCGGAGCGTCCGGCAGTAGTCCAGTCCGTTGCCGTCCGGAAGAAGGATATCGAGTACGATGAGATCCGGGCTGCATTTATCAGCCAGGACTTTCCCCTCGGCAAGCGTCGAGGCGGTGTAGACGCGGTATCCCTGCAGCTCCAACATGGAAGCTGTTGCGCGGCTGATATTTCTGTCGTCTTCCACAACCAGAATTAAAGGAGTTTCCATATCAAGATTCCTCCTTTGCCAATGGCAGAAGAATCGTCACTTCCGTGCCGCTGCCGAGGCTGCTCTTCAGGGAAATGCTTCCGCCGTATTCCTCGACGATCGTCCGGCAGATTGAAAGACCGAAGCCCGAACTTCCGTCGCTGCTGAAGCCGCGTTCGAAGGCATGCGAGGCGGTTTCGGTATCCATGCCGGTGCCGCTGTCACTTACGAGGATGCGCACGCAGTTTTCTTCTTTCTCTGCGGACAGGAGGATGACGCCGGCGCTGCTGTGACGGTTTGAGTTTGCAATCAGATTATAGAGCACCTGGAAAATGCTGCCTTCCGCGACACGGACCGGGAGCTTTTCTTTTATTTTCAGAATTTCAATCCGGTTGCCATTTTTCTCACAGATCGGGTCGCAGAAACGGGCGGCCTTCATCAGAATGTCTTTCGTGTCGAGCAGGGACTGCTGCATCGTGATTTCCTTACGGGCAGCAGATGCCTTGATCTGCTCCGTCAATGTCCCGAGGCGGACGGCTTCGTGCTGGACAATGTCGAGATTCTCCAGGGTATCAGACCCTGTCTGATTGTTTTCAATCTGCATTTTGGTAAGGCCTGCATAGGAACTGATGACGGTGAGCGGTGTCTTCATTTCATGGCTGATGTCTGCCATGAAACCGGAGCGCAGCTGGCTGAGTTCCATAAGTTCCCGGTTCTTCTGCAGAATGGCATCTTCACGGTTGGAGGCCAGTACCAGGGCTTTCTGCATTTCACGGATGCGCAGCATCATGCCGAGCATGACCGTAAAGATCAGGGACAGGAGTCCCGTCTGCAGAAGATTGATGTCGCCCCCGTTCCGGTAGCGGAACGTGTCGAAGAATACGTAGAAAATGCAGACCGCTCCGCCGGCAAGCGTAAGACCGCTTCCGATGGCGCCGTTTTCCATTTTCTTATCATAATGACCTGAGGCATGACGGCGTCGGAAGATGCCGATGACAAGGGAGACCAGATAAAATCCGATATAGCCGGTCAGCAGGTAATGAGCCACGGTTGTAAGAAGCGTATAGATGGAAGAGGGCAGAACGGCATACCACAGAATGAAAAAAATCGTCAGGGCATAACCGGTGATCCGTACTGCTTTCGGAACGACTTTCGGGAATACTTTATTATAGAAAAGCTGGATGAACAGCATCGCTGCAATGAGGGAGCAGCATTCCAGCTTATGTCCGAGATACCAGCTGAGCTCCGGGAAAAAAATCATGACGGGTTTGGGATTGACGAATGAGGAACGGATGGTAATGAAAAAGATGGCCGCGGCAAAATACAGAAGTTCCGTCTGGTTATGGAACGAGTAGTAGGCAATCAGAAAATACAGGCAGGATGTGAGCATCGCACCGAGGACAAGCATGATACGGACGAGACGCAGCTTGACCATCTGGGAAATGAGATTCTGAGGTCCGATGACCAGTTCAAAGAAATCCGCATAGGTATGGACATAATTGCTGCGCTCAATGACGATTTCGGTCGGAGAAGAACCTGCAGTGAAACAGACGATGTAGTTCAAAGTTTTCGGTACGAAGCCGTCTGCCGTCTTTGAAACCTGTCCCACGGAAGAGAGCAGCTTTCCATCCACCCAGAGCTTCTGGGCATACGTCGCGGAGTCCGCATTGATGGCATAGACCGTTCCCTCTTTCAGATGAAGCGTGATACGGCAGGTTGCACAGGCGACTGTCTTGCGGTCGGGAGTATTCGGATCGGAAGAGGGAATGTTTTCATTTTTCGCAAAATCATCCGGTGTATAGAGTTCTCCGGGATAGAACGAAAAAAGCATGCGTGACACACGTCCGACTCCCGATGAAAAGTCGAAGGAGGAAAGTTCCGCCTGCGTCGTAAGATCCGTGTACTGCCCGATGGTCCATGCGTTCGCCGTAAAGAGAGGCACGAGAACCAGGATGAACACGAACAGAATCAGTGCGGTTCGGTTGTTCTTATAAAATGCCTTCATCAACTTCCATTATGGGCTTTGTGCTGTTTTTTTCAAGCATCAGGATTCCAATCTCCGTAAAAAAGGAGATTCGGAGGATGACTTTTCATTGGGTAAAAAATTATGCTATATGCAGAGACTTCACGACCGAGGAAGAGTTGCTTTATCGTATTCTTTGGCAGGAAAACGAATCAGGGAGAGCAGGAGGGAAAGAAATATGAAGAAACGGATATTATCAGTTCTTTTAACAGTCTGCATGGTTCTGACAATGATGCCGCTGACGGGCAGTACAGCGGAGGCATTAAATGCACAGTCTTTGAAGTTTGATAAGATACTGAATCCTTCGTTACCATCCACATACAATGCCGCCAGTACTGAAGACCCCTATATGGAAGGCAAGGATAACGCATTCCTTCTCAGCGAGCAGGATGAAAGTCTTCTGTATCTTCAGTATAATGGTGATGAAAGAGGTACTGTTACACAGAACGTCGGTGATACATTCAAGATGGGTTCTGTAGATTCTGATAGCCGTAAATGTGATAATCAGCCCATGAAAATGAACACTGATAGTTATCAGGGAACCACTACTCTTGCTGAGGGTCCGCAGGGTATGTCGTATGTGAAAGCTGTGAGTTTCGATCCCACGGGGAGCGGGCGCAAAGATCATGTGGCTTATGTCGGATTTGATGTAGACACAAATAAGATTGAAACCTGGGTGATGGATGCGAAAGGAGACTCGAAAAATAATGCCACCTATTCCACACCTGTCGCCCTGAGCGGTGAAATCAAAAATGCCTGGATTCATCTTAAACAGTACACCTATGGAGCTTATTTTTCTATTACGGCAGGTGATTATGATGGGGATCACAAAGACAGCTATGTCGTTTACTGTCCCGGCACAGACAACATCAATCCGCAGCTGTATGAGTTTACTCTTTCAAGCGGTAGTTATACACAGAGTGAGAATATCGATGTTGTTGCAAAAGGTCTTTATAATGAAGCAGGCATGAAAAACCAGGAACCTATTGCTTACAGCGGCGATAAAGAAAAATCCTATACTCAGATGATAACCATGTCCCTGACAACCGGAGATTTCGACGGAGACGGTCTCGATGAGCTGGGGACGGCTTCCGGCACGTATAGGCTTGACGGCGATGGAGATTCACATCCGCGCGGTCTTTGGGGTGATAAGGCAACTTATACCACGCAGGTCTGCGTGATGGATAAAACCAGCAGCGGTTTTTCCAGAACCGCAAATTTCGATATGGCAGATCAGACAGAGAAAACGGATGATAAGACTACCTATCAGATGCTGTATGCAGGTCAGATTGCTGCAGGTGATGTCGATGGGGATGGCAAGGATGAAATTGTGGCAGCAGGTGCTACGGGTACAGCGTCCGTTACCAGCACATTCAGCTGGAGTGATCTTTACGAACGCAAGAAAGACTACTATGCTACGGCGACTATTTCTTACAGCAACAGTGCATATGGCCGTACGGTTCTGGTAGAGACACCGACGAATGGCTTTACAAAAGCGCATTTTGATAATAATAAGGGCTCCTGGCCAGTGGCAGCCATAGCCTGTGTCTCTTTAAACGGAGCTTCTGCCGCGGACGATGTCTTTCTTTCCGGCACTTTATATACCGTCGAGGGAGGAAGCCTGAAGAGTGCCTTTGAGCCGGACTTTTTTGGAGGACAAGATGATCTTAGTGTCATAAGCGTTCAGGATCATTGGGTGGATTCTGTTGCGGTAGGCAATTTCGACGGGAACAGTGCAGGCAGGCAGCAGGTCCTGTTTAGCATCTGTGAAAAAGATACGGATAAAGAGAATTATTTGTACAAAGTCGGTATCATCGGAGGAAGCACTTATGGTGACGTATATTCAGGTGGTAAAATAACTTCCTATGGTACAGTTACCAGTTATTATTACAGCAATCTGAATGATAATGCCAGCAAGATGTATGATGGCGGCCGCGGCAACGCATGGTGGGACAATAAGAAGCTTGTACTGAACTGTCTCCCAATCGCAGTGGATCGCGATAACGATGGCGTTATGGCAAAATACACCGGCAAGAGCTGCATCTATACGGATCCGTCTGTACTGGCAGTGCTTCAGGCTGCTCCGTATTTTGGTGAGTTAGGCGGATATTCCGATTTTAACGGTACAACGACCTACAGTCTGACAACTGCTTATACGTATGGAAAGACCTCTTCAGACAATGTGTCCTTTGGTTTCGGTTTTGCCGGTGATCTGCAGGCTGGTCCGGTTGCACTCTCCCTGGAGGCCGGTTACACCCTGAATTGGACCAAGAGCTTTGAACATTCCCTGACGACCTCGTATTCGACAACATTCACAGCTGGTCCCTACGATCAAGTAATCCTGCAGCGGACGCCAGCTACGGTCTACCGATACAGCGTAAAAGATGCCAATGGAAACTATATTCCGGATTCCTATCAGTTCACGGTACCCCTTGAACCTGTCTACACAAAACTTTCAGTTAACGAATACAACAATTTTGTGGATTATTACACGACATGGTATGAGACAAATATCACGAATAACAGTAATATCTCATCAAGTCTTAAGGACAGCACAGTTCTTCTTAAAAAACTGGACAGTACCAATCCGGTTCTCCCGGACGACAATGAGGGAAATCCAAGTGCCTATCGCGACAGCTGGACGCCAAGGACCATCGGTACAAGTGCTATCAGTGATCAAGCAGAAAGTCTGAGTAAAGGACAGTACACACTTGATCACAGCGCCGGCTCCACGACCAGTGACTGGTCAGTGGAATCGAGCTCTACAAAAAGCATTACCTTCAATCATGGTTTCCATTTCAGTCTGACTGTTCAGGGAGGAGTGCAGAACGTCTTTGCGGCTGGTGCCTATGCGAATCTGGATTACAGTCATGGTGCCGGTTCTTATAATACGACAACCAAAGCAGCCGAAGCTTCCGGTACTGTCGGTGATATTGACAGTCCTGCGCTGGAAGCCAAGGGTATTCCGGACAGTGTATCCAGTATATACGGGTTTAGCTGGAGCTTTGGAAAATGGGAAGGCGATTTAGGCTGCACATGCTTGAAAAGTGGTGTCAGAGATGCAAATCGTAATCCTTACTTTGATGAGAATGTACCTTTCTTCGGCTATGCGGTGACAAATATATCTATGCCGCCTGCACCGGTAACAAGTCTTACAGCAGAGTTGTCTTCTGATAACTCTGCAAATCTCAGTTGGAATACTTCTGCCGTACTCAATCGACCTGTTACCAGCTATAATGTATATTCAGTCAGTAATGGAAATTATACGCAGCTGAATAGTAATCCCTTAACAGAAACAAGTTATATTGCAGATGGTCTTGACAGCAGCAGTACGGATTACTCTTTTGTTGTTACTGCTGTTTCCAATGATGGGGAAAGTATTTGGTCAAATGTGGCGACTGTAACGACACCGCGTCAGTACTATACCCTTACGATGACTGGTCAGGTTTCTGTTTCGGCAGGGTATGAAGGCATGTCCGTGCAAAGCGGCGGTAAGTGCCCTGAGGACAGTATCGTTTACATCAGTGCAAAGGCATTGGATGGTTATGCACTGACCGGATATACGATTGGAAATGGAACACCGTTCAGTTTTGAACCCTGTGAGAGCCGATCCTTCAATTTCCGTTTCCCGTCCACAGATACTACTGTTACTTTTTCCACTCAACAGGTGAACAGCAGCATTACTTTTAAACCGGATGATCCGGCAAACGGCAACGTCACAGCTACGGTAGGCGGTTCTCAGATTGACAGCAATGGTGGCACTGTCACGGATATTGTTACCATTCAGGCAACACCAAACGCCGGAAAGATCCTGGTTGGCTGGGAAATTACAGAAACGGACAGCAGCGGCGTTTCAACTACCATAACGATTGCTGATGATGGTACCGGGATTCTAAAACTGAATCCGGTAAAAAGCGGTTATTCCATCACGGCTGACTTTGAAGATGCCGGCAGTACTGCCGCTCAAAAGACGATTACGATAAACACCCCGAAGTTCGGAAATATTGAGGTCACTGACAGTACAGGCAGTGCTCTCACGCCGAATTCATCCAATCAGATTAAAGTTGTCCTGAACAGCAGCCTTACCTTCAAGGCTGTTCCGGCAGAATTCTATACCTTTAAAGGATGGACTGGCGGCAGCTTCAGTGGAACGGAAAATCCGCATATGGTCACTGTCACACAGGATATGACAGTAGGTGCTGACTTCAGTGCCCCGGTTATGTATAAGGTCACATATGCAGCAGATCCGACTGACAGCGGAATCATCAGTGCTCTGTGTGGTACAGCATCAGTAGCATCGGAGGATGCGGTTGCAAAAGGAAGTTTACTGAAGTTCACTGCGGCACCAAAAACTTCATATGCATTTGAAGGCTGGACAGTAGACGGAAGTGCTGATTCATCCGCAGCCGACAACTTATCTCTGACAATTACGAAAAATACCATTGTCACAGCACAATTTGTCACGACACATACAATTACTGCTTCTGCGGGTACGGGAGGAAACATTACGCCGGATGGTGCCTCAATAATAAAAGACGGTGGAGAAATCACCTATCATATTGAAGCAAACAAGGGATACGAAATCGGTGATGTCTTAGTAGATGGTGTGTCAGTGGGCAAAAAATCCGGTTACGATTTCTCAGGTGTGAAGGCGGATCATACGATTTCAGCAGTATTTACAGTTGTTGCGACTCCTCCGGTTACACCGCCTTCACCCCCGGTCACGCCTCCGGGTACACCGACTTTTTATACAGTTCCTGCAAATTCGGATAGCGGCAGCACGAATGTCGATACGACGATTTCCGGGACGACAGCAACGATTGCTGCCACTGCCGAACAGAAAGCGGCTGTTGCTTCAGAAGATAAGACGACCGGTACCGTGAATATTGACCTTACCGGTGCAAAAGTCGATGCAGCGGTCATTCCGTCTGATTTTGTCGAAGCGGTTCAAAATGCAAAAGACTCGAAAGGAATATCGGTTGCCATGCCGACCGGAACATTGTCCATGGACAAAACAGCTCTGGATTCAATCGGTAAGGGAAGCGAAATTCAGATAGATGTCAGGACAAAAGAAAAATCAGAACTGAATTCTGAACAGCAGGGTAAGATTACAGAAGCAATTGAGTCGGGCATTGTGGCAAATGAATCCAGCATGATCATTGTAGATGCCAATATTTCTGTCAATGGGGCGGAAACGCATACATTCAACGGCGGCAGTATTATCATCAGTATACCGTATACACTGAAGGAAGGCGAAGATCCGGAAAAAATTACGGTATGGTATCTTGCGGACGACGGAACCTTAACAGCGATGCATGGAAATTATGATGCAGCGACAAAGATGGTATCCTTTACGACCACCCATCTTTCGGTCTATGCGGCAGGCAGCATTTCAGAAGAACGTCTTTCCGGACAGACCCGGTATGATACGATGTCTGAAATTGTCAAGAAAGCATTCCCGAATGGATCGGATACAGCAGTCCTTGCATCGGGTGAGAATTTCCCGGATGCTCTGACAGCATCATCACTGGCCGGTGCTCTTTCCTGCCCGATTCTTCTGACGAATCCAAACAGCCTGTCATCTCAGGCATCTGCACTTCTGATGACATTGGGAACAAAGCAGGTTTACATTGTCGGAGGGACAAGTGCTGTAACAGGAAATGTGAAGGAAGATCTTATCAGAACGGGCATTGATGAAAATTCCATTGAACAGATCGGCGGTGATGATCGTGTTCAGACAGCAGAGAAGATTGAGGATAAGGTATTGACGCTGACATCAGCTGACACCTGTATCATTGCATCCGGAGCGAACTATCCTGACGCGCTTTCGATATCTGCTTATGCCTATAAAAACAAAATACCGGTTCTTCTGACAGGGAGCGGAAACAGACTGACAGACTCTACACTGACGCTTGCAAAGAAATTTGCCAAAGCGATTATTGTCGGCGGTCCGAATGCTGTAAGCACAGATGTGGAAACGCAGCTGGAAGGAGTCAGTTCGGTAAGGTACGGCGGAAGTGATCGCTATGATACTTCAAGACAGATTATCAATCAGCTCTTCAGCGGACGCATTTCCGTTCTTGCAGCGGCGACCGGAAACGGTTTCCCGGATGCACTTGCCGGTGCTTCTGTTGCCGGAATGGCAGGAGGTGCAGTCTTGCTTGTGGATGGGACAGCTGCTTCACTTACTGATGATGAAAAAGCGGTCTTTAGCAAGGCAAATATTACTTATGTACTCGGAGGACCTTCTGCTGTTGCCGATAAACTGGAAGGATCCGTTATCGATGCCATGAAGTAGTCTTTTCGGTATACAGTGTATCGTATTGAAAATCCAGGAATAAGTAAATCCTGGAAATGAAGAAAGTACAGAAATAAAAAAATCCGGAAGAATCCTCAGTGGATTTCTTCCGGATTTTGATTCAGTGGAAAATCTTCTTGTTTTCGTAGACCGGTTCGCAGGTCATCTGGATCCCGAGCTTTTTCAGCATCCGCACATCGACCGGCGCGAGCATGACGGAAGAGTGGGACTGGCAGCCGGCGAGCTTCGGGAGCTGCGCCATGGCGTTGCGCGCATCCTGGGAAGTCGCGGCGGACAGCGAAAGGGCAATCAGCACTTCGTCCGAATGCAGCCTCGGATTCTTGGAACCGAGATATTCCGTTTTCAGTTTCTGCAGAGGAGCGATCGCATCCGGGGAAATGATGTGCACCGGATGGTCGATACCGGCCAGCAGCTTCAGTGCGTTCAGGATCATAGCGGAGGTTGCGCCGAGAAGGTCGGTTGTCTTTCCGGAGACCATTGTCCCGTCCTGAAGTTCGATGGCCGCTGCCGGAGCACCGGTATCTTCCGCACGCTTCAGGGCGACGGAAACGACCCTGCGGTCCGACGTCGTCACATGGGCCTGTTTCATGATCAGTTCGATCTTGTTGGCTTCTTCTTCCTTGCGGGAACCGTCGGCCAGCCCGTCGATGGCGGTATAGTAGCGGCGGATGATTTCCTGTCTGGAAGCTTCCCGGCAGGCTTCGTCGTTGATGATGCAGTTGCCGGCCATATTGACGCCCATGTCGGTCGGGGACTTGTACGGGCTTTCCCCATAAATGTTTTCAAAGATTGCCTGAAGGACCGGGAAGATTTCGACATCGCGGTTGTAGTTGACCGTCGTGACGCCGTAGGCTTCCAGGTGGAACGGGTCGATCATGTTGACATCTTCCAGATCGGCGGTCGCTGCTTCATAAGCCAGGTTGACCGGATGCTTCAGCGGAAGATTCCAGATCGGAAATGTTTCAAATTTTGCATAGCCGGCATTGATTCCTCTCTTGTGCTCGTGATAGAGCTGGGAAAGGCAGGTGGCCATTTTACCCGAACCCGGGCCCGGCGCCGTCACGATGACCAGCGGGTGCGAGGTTTCGATATAGTCATTTTTCCCGTAGCCTTCGTCGCTGACGATGAGCGGGATGTTGTTGGGGTAGCCGTCGATGACGTAGTGCAGATAGACGTGGACGCCGTATTTCTCAAGATGGTTCTTGAAAAGGACGGCGGCATCCTGTCCGGTGAACTGTGTGATGACGACGGAGCCGACGAAGAGGCCGCGGTTCCGGAATTCATTCATCAGACGCAGGACGTCCGTATCGTAGGTGATCCCGAGATCGCCGCGGATTTTGTTCTTGACGATATCCTTTGCGGAAATGACGATGACGATTTCCGCCTGATCCTGAAGCTGCATCAGCATGCGCAGCTTGGAATCCGGTTCGAAGCCGGGAAGTACGCGGGAAGCATGGTAGTCGTCGAAAAGCTTCCCTCCGAACTCCAGATACAGCTTGCCGCCGAACTGACTGATTCTTTCCCGAATGTGTTCCGACTGAGTTTTCAGGTACTTTTCATTGCTGAAACCGATCTCCATTGTTCGCCTCCCTCAAGTGTGTTTATTATACAAAAAATCGGCTGTGCTTGCAATATCGGGCTTGAATACTATATAATGATATCAATTTTCAAGGAGGAACTAAATGGCTGACAACAACGACAAGAACACGCCGTCCGGCGGCGGAAACCATAACAGGCAGAGCCTTCTCATCCTGCTAGTCGGCATTCTTTTGAGTTTAATCTGCATGAGCCTTTTTTCGGGGATGCTGGGCAATTCTTCATCCCGGGAAATTACATACGATAAATTCATTTCGATGCTGAATAATGATGAAGTGAAATCCGTGGAAATCGATTCGACGACGGTCTACATTACGCCGAAGTCACAGGTCGATTCCTACGGTACGATTACGTATTACACGACGATGACGGAAGACGATACGGCACTGACCGAACGTCTGGATAAAGCGGGCGTGGAATTCTCCAGAAAACCGACGTCGCCGGCATCGGAAATCATCACGACGCTTTTAAGCTTCCTGATTCCGTTCGTCCTTCTGATGGTTTTCTTCAGCGTCGTCATGAACCGGATGAACAAGGGCGGCGGCATGATGGGCGTCGGCAAGAGCAAGGCAAAAACTTACGTGCAGAAAGACACCGGCATTACGTTCCGCGATGTGGCAGGCGAAGACGAGGCAAAGGAAAGCCTGCAGGAGGTTGTCGACTTCCTGCATAATCCCGGCAAGTATACGGCCATCGGCGCAAAGCTTCCGAAGGGCGCCCTTCTGGTCGGCCCTCCGGGAACAGGCAAGACGCTTCTTGCAAAGGCAGTAGCCGGAGAAGCGCATGTTCCGTTCTTCTCTCTGTCCGGTTCTGAATTTGTCGAGATGTTCGTCGGCGTCGGCGCAAGCCGTGTCCGCGACTTATTTGATGAAGCAAAGAAGAATGCCCCCTGCATCATTTTCATCGATGAAATCGATGCAATCGGCAAGAAGCGTGACAGCGGACAGTACGGCGGAAATGATGAACGCGAGCAGACGCTGAATCAGCTGCTGGCGGAAATGGACGGATTCGAGGCTTCAAAGGGTCTTCTGATCCTTGCGGCGACCAACCGTCCGGAAGTCCTTGATCCGGCGCTTCTGCGTCCGGGACGTTTTGACCGGAGAATCATCGTTGACCGTCCGGACCTGAAGGGGCGTGTTGCCATCCTCAAGGTTCACAGCAAGGATGTCGCCATGGATGAGACGGTCGATCTGGAAGCGGTGGCCCTGGCAACTTCGGGAGCCGTCGGTTCGGATCTTGCCAACATGATCAATGAGGCAGCCATCCTCGCCGTGAAGAACGGACGCCATGCGGTTTCCCAGAAGGATCTTCTGGATGCCGTTGAAGTGGTCCTGGTCGGCAAGGAAAAGAAGGACCGCATTTTAAGTCAGGAAGAACGCCGGATCGTTTCCTACCATGAAGTGGGACATGCGCTTCTGACAGCGCTCCAGAAAAATGCAGAGCCGGTGCAGAAGATTACGATTATTCCGCGCACGATGGGAGCCCTGGGCTACGTCATGCAGGTGCCGGAAGAAGAGAAATACCTGAATACGAAGAAAGAACTGGAAGCAAGGCTTGTGACGACGCTCGGCGGACGTGCTGCTGAGGAAATCGTTTTTGATACGGTTACGACCGGAGCGGCCAATGATATCGAGCAGGCGACGAAGATCGCCCGTGCGATGATCACGCAGTACGGCATGTCGCCGAAGTTCGGACTGATGGGCCTGGCCTCCCAGGAGAACCAGTATCTTGACGGCCGCATGGTGATGAACTGCGGCGATGAGACGGCAACGGAAGTCGACCACGAGGTCATGCTGATGCTGAAGAATGCATACGATGAAGCACTGAACCTGCTTCGCGGACACCGGAAGACGATGGATGAAATCGCTGCGTTCCTGATTCAGAAGGAGACCATTACCGGCGAAGAATTCATGCAGATCTACCGCAGGGTCGAAAACATTCCGGAACCGGATAAAACGCAGAAGACGGAAGAGCACCGCATCAGCGGCGGAGAAGTGATCGACGGGGCCGTGCAGCATACGGCCGGGAACGAAGCACAGCCTTCGGGAGAGGATCCGCAGAAGGAACTGGACATCCGGGATCAGATCAAACCTGTATAGGAAAATGAAAACAGAACCGCCGGGCCGAATGCCCGGCGGATTTGATGCAGCGGAACCAACATGACGGATAAGAACGATTTCTCAATTGAAGAAGAACTGAAAAAGCTCCCGGCCAAACCGGGAGTTTATATCATGCACGATGCATCCGATGAGATCATTTACGTGGGGAAAGCGGTCAGCCTGAAAAACCGGGTACGGTCTTATTTCCGGAAGGTCGTGAACCGCGGGCCGAAGATCGACCGGATGATTTCCAAAATCGATCATTTCGAATACATCGTGACAGACTCTGAACTCGAAGCCCTGGTCCTGGAATCGAATCTGATCAAGGAATACCGTCCGAAGTACAACACGATGCTGATGGACGACAAGAGCTATCCGTACATTAAGGTGACGCTCGGCGAGAAATACCCGCGGGTGCTTCTGGCGCGCGGCATGAAGAAGGACAGTTCGAAATATTACGGGCCCTACTCCAATGCGGGAGCGGTGCACGATACGATTGACCTGACGCAGAAGGTGTTCGGCATCCGGCCCTGCAGCAAGAAGATTGACGGGGATGAGAAAATACGGCCGTGCCTTTATTATCACATCGGGCAGTGTCCGGCTCCCTGCGACGGGAAAATCTCGGAAGAGGAATACCGCGCAAATGCGGAGAGGGCGGTTGCCTTCTTGAACGGAAATGACAGGCAGGTAACGGATGAGCTGACGGCAAAGATGAACGCCGCCTCCGAAGCGATGCGCTTTGAAGAGGCAGCGGGATACCGGGATCTTCTGGAAAGCATCCGCCAGATCGGCGAGAGACAGAAAATCACCGGTACGGACGGAGACGACCGCGACGTCATCGCCATTGCGATGGAAGACCGGGATGCCGTCGTGCAGGTTTATTTCGTGCGCGGGGGAAAGCTGATCGGAAGGGAGCATTTCTATCTGACGGCGGATGATACGGACGACCCGAAGTCCGTGCTCAGAAGCTTCATTTCCCAGTACTATGCGGGGACGCCGTTCATCCCGAAGGAAATGATGCTGAAAGAGGATATCGAAGACAGGGCGCTTCTCGAAGAATGGCTCTCCGGAAAGAAAGGTTCGCGCGTCACGATCCGGATTCCGCAGAAGGGCATGAAGGAGAAACTGACGGAGATGGCGGAAGAGAATGCCAGGCTCGTCCTGTCCCGCGACCGGGAGAGAATGAAGAGGGAAGACAGCCGGACACTGGGAGCGGTCAGGGAAATTTCTTCCCTGCTCGGCATTCCGTCGGCCGGACGCATCGAGGCTTTTGATATCTCGAATA
Organism: Lachnospiraceae bacterium; assembly: GCA_022647575.1. Lineage (GTDB taxonomy): Bacteria > Bacillota > Clostridia > Lachnospirales > Lachnospiraceae > Chordicoccus. The sequence goes on from JALCKY010000006.1 coordinate 63,464, forward strand.
TCAGCGGCTTTGAATCGGTCGGTTCGATGATCGTTTATGAAAAAGGAAAACCGAAGAGAACGGACTACCGGAAATTCCGAATCAAGAGCGTCCGGGGCGCAGACGATTACGCCAGCATGGAAGAAGTGCTGACGCGGCGTTTTAAACGGGCGAAGGAAGAATCGCAGGGTTTTGAAAAGATGCCGGACCTGATTCTGATGGACGGAGGTAAGGGACAGGTCAATGTCGCGCTGCGCGTGCTCGGGGAAATGGAACTGTGCATACCGGTCGCGGGCATGGTGAAAGACGACTTCCACCGTACGCGCGGACTTTATTTTCATGATACGGAGATGCCGATCGACCGTTCCTCGGAAGGCTTCAAGCTGATCACGCGGATCCAGGATGAGGCGCACCGCTTCGCGATTGAATACCACCGGCTGCTCCGCAGCAAGGAACAGGTGCATTCGGTGCTGGATGATATTGAGGGCATCGGGCCTGCGCGCAGAAGGGCTCTTATGAAGAGTTTTGAATCGATTGAAAAACTCCGCGGCGCATCGGTTGAAGAGCTGGCCGGGACACCTTCCATGAATGAGAAAGCTGCCCGTACGGTTTGGTCTTTTTTTCATGAATCACGTTGAGATAAAATCATGATTATGATAAACTAATCTTTGCGGGAGGAAGGAAACTTATGAATACAGTCGCTTTGTCAAAGCTGGCGGATTCGCTTCATCTTAAGAATCTGACGCCGGAAATCGATATGAGCAAAATCGAACTTACGACTCCGGATATCAACAGGCCGGCACTTCAGCTGGCAGGCTATTACGAACATTTCGCACATGAACGCGTACAGATCATCGGGTATGTCGAATATACCTATATCATGCAGATGGATGTGCAGGAACGTTCAAAATCCTACGAAAAATTCATGTCCAGCGGAATCCCCTGCGTCATTTTCACGACACTGACGGAACCGTCCGAGGACATGCTCGAGATTTCAAGAAAGTATAAAGTCCCGACTCTGGTGACGGAGCGGACGACCAGCGGCTTCATGGCGGAGATCATCCGCTGGCTGGGCGTGGAGCTGGCGCCGAGCATTTCCATCCACGGGGTTCTCGTCGATGTCTACGGCGAAGGCGTGCTGATCATGGGAGAAAGCGGAATCGGGAAGAGCGAAGCTGCTCTGGAGCTGGTCCGCCGCGGACACCGTCTCGTCAGTGATGACGTCGTCGTGATCCGCAAGGTTTCCGATGTCACTTTAGTCGGATCCGCACCGGACGTCACCAGACATTTCATTGAACTGCGGGGCATCGGAATCATTGACGTCAAAACCCTTTACGGTGTTGAGCATGTGAAGGATACGCAGCAGATCGATCTGGTCATCAAGTTCGAGGAATGGGACAAGGACCGTGAATATGACCGTCTCGGACTCGAAGAAGAATATACGGAATTTCTGGGAAATAAAATCGTATGCCATTCCATCCCGATCCGTCCGGGCAGAAACCTGGCCGTCATTGCGGAAACGGCGGCTGTCAATCACCGCCAGAAGAAGATGGGCTCCAATGCGGCGCAGGAGCTTCTCCGCCGCGTGCAGCAGAATATCTCTTCCAAGAAAGGAGAATAACCTTGTCAGAATACTGCTTCGGTATTGACGTCGGAGGAACGACTGTCAAGTGCGGTCTCTTTAAGAAAGACGGTACGCTGGTTGAGAAATGGGAGATACCCACCCGTCAGGAAAATGGCGGCGATCAGATCCTGCCGGATGTAGCCGCGACGATTCTGGCCAAGATGGCGGAAAAGGAAATCACCGCGGACAATGTCAGCGGAGTCGGCATCGGAATTCCGGGACCCGTCCGCAGCGGCGTGGCGGCTGTGGCCGTCAATCTCCACTGGGGTGAAACGAAGGTGGAGGAAATTCTTTCCGGCCTCACCGGGCTCCGTGTGCGTGCAGAAAATGATGCCAATGTCGCAGCTCTGGGCGAGATGTGGCAGGGCGGCGGTGTCGGCAGGAAGAACCTGATCCTCGTGACTCTGGGGACAGGAATCGGCGGCGGCATCATCGTGGACGGACGCATCGTTGAAGGGGCTCATGGCTCCGGCGGCGAAATCGGACATGCCCATGTCGATGACAGCATCACGGATCCGTGCAACTGCGGAAACTGCGGCTGCCTTGAACAGGTCGCTTCCGCGACGGGCATCGTGCGTCTGGCGAAGGAAGAAATCAAGAAGCATCCGGAGATGAATTCTCCGCTTCAGAGGGATGATTCCCTGAATTCAAGAAATGTTTTTGCGGCATACCGTGACGGCGATCCGCTGGCGGACATCATCGTCAATCGTTTCGCCCATTACCTGGGATTTGCCCTTTCGACCTTTGCAGCCGTAACGGATCCGGAAGCTATTATTATCGGCGGCGGAGTGAGCAAGGCAGGGCAGCCGCTGATCGATATCGTCAGCCGCTACTACCGCGAGAAAGCTTTTTCAGGCTGCAGGAATACGCCTCTGGTTCTGGCAAAGCTGGGAAATGATGCAGGTATCTACGGATCCGCGTACATGGTATCCGGTACGGCGGATTTCTGATCCGCTGTATTCCGAAAAATCAACTTCATTACTGAGATTCTGAAGCCGGCTCCCCGTTCAGCGGATTAACGTCTGTTGACTGGGGGGCCGGAGTTTCTTCCGGAACGGATGAAGTATCGGATGCCGGGACGGACTCGGCCGCGGAAGAAGTATCCGGAACCGATGTTTCCGGCGTCGGGGTCGGCGTCAGGGATTCGGTCGGTGTCGGAGTCGGCGTCAGGGATTCGGTCGGCGTCGGTGTCGGGGTCGGCGTGGCGGTTCCGCCTCCTCCGCCGTGCTCATTGCAGTACTTGGTCGGAGCCGTGTCATCAGAGAAATATTCCGTGGTTTTCGGGCATCCGCTGCGGGCCAGAAGTCCGGTCTCCGAGCAGATGGTTACCTTTTTCACGTCGTCCGGAACTTCAAAATCCGTGATCAGCTGATCCTCGGAAATCTGCGTCATGATTTTTTTCCATAAGAGCTTGTGATATTCACGCGCGTCATCCGCCAGTTTTTCGTTGTTGTCATAGCCGGACCAGATTCCGCAGGTGTAATACGGAGTATAGCCGACGAACCACAGATCGTTGTATGCGGAAGTCGTTCCGGTCTTGCCGGCGACAGGCATGCCGCTGTCCAGTTTGACGGCGGTTCCGGTGCCTTTTGTCACGACGTCTTCCATCGCGCTGGTCAGAAGATAAGCCGTGCTGTCGGAAATGGCCCTGCTTTCTTCCGGCGTATTGTCGATGACGGTATTCCCGTACTGATCGGTAATCTTTGTATAGAACAGAGGCTTGATGTATTCGCCGCTGTTGGCGACAGCCGCATAGGCAGCCGTCAGCTCCAGGTTGGAAACACCGTTGTAAATACCGCCGAGTGCGAGAGGCTGGTAGACATCATTGTTTTTACTAAGAGTGGTAAAACCGAATTTCAGAAGCTGATTGAAGGCGGCCAGAGGCGTGATGTCCGTGATGCATTTGACGGCAACGACGTTGACGGATTTCGTGATGGCCGTGCGGATCGTGATCGGTCCCAGATAATTGCCGGATTCCGCATCGTTGACGGCACGTCCGTTGGAGTACGTGTACGGTTCGTCCGTGTAGACCGTGGCGAGCGTCATGTCATCGTCATTGAGGGCTGTCGCATACGTGGAAAGAATCTTGAAAGTGGAGCCAGGCTGGCGGGTCGTATTCGTGGCACGGTTCAGCGTCAGGGACGCCGTCTTTTCGCCGCGTCCTCCTTCGATCGCTTTGACGTAGCCGGTATGCTGGTCCATGATGACGATGGAAGACTGAGGCTCCGGTGAGAAGCTGGTCCTTTCCGCCACGATCGTATCCGTGCTCTTTACCACATGGCTCTTGTAATCGTCAATGCAGGCCTGTGCCTCCTCTGTTGTATCGAAGAGAAGCTGGAATTCCGGATTCCCGTTGTCGCGGTAGTATTTCCGCAGCATTTCCTTGCTGTAATTGGTGATTTTTCCGTCCGCATCCTTGACGGAGAGAGCCCAGTCAAAACTGTACTGGACACCTGCCGGGAAATTTGATTCATCCGTATATTCTTTGTCGCAGATGCTCTGGATGTTCTGATCCTGCGTCGTATAGATCCGCAGGCCGCCGGAATAAAGCATCTGGTAAGCCTGCTTTTCCGTATAGCCCTTCTGACTCTCCAGATCCTGGACGACCTGTTCCGTCAGCTCATCCACGAAATAAGAATAGACGGTGCTGGTTTCTTCCTGTACTTTCTGGGCTTCGGCAATGCGGGTGTAGACATCGTCCGCCTCTGCCTCATCCATCTGTGCCTGCGTGATGTATCCCTGCTCGACCATTCTGGTCAGGACTTTCTTGCGCCGCTCCGCATTGTAATCGGGATGGCGGATCGGGTTGTATTTCGCAGGGTTCTGCGAAATGCCGGCAATGACCGCGCACTCGGAAAGCGTCAGGTCCTGGACATTTTTATTGAAATATTTCTTGGCGGCAGCCTGCACGCCGTAAGTGCCGGCCCCCAGATTGATCGTATTGAGATAGTTTTCGAGAATCAGGTTCTTGTCCTTGATTTTTTCTTCCAGAAGAACAGCCAGATACTGTTCCTGGAACTTTCGCTTGACCCGGTCGACCAGGGACTTCTCCTGTGTCCAGGTCGTAAAGACATTGTTTTTCAGAAGCTGCTGGGTAATGGTGCTGGCGCCTTCCGTGAAACGGAACTTGTTTTTAACGCCGGTCAGAAGCGCACGGATAATGCCGCGGATGTCGATGCCGTTGTGCTGATAGAAGCGTTCGTCTTCGATGGCGACCACGGCATGCTGCAGGTCGACGGGAACATTGTCGATGGAGACAGCCATGCGGTTCGCATTGGAAGAGACGAGTTTCTGCATCTGGTTGCCGTCGGAATCGTAGACGAAGGTTGCAAAGCCGGTGGGGGAAATGCTGATGCTGTCGATGTCCGGGGCATTTGCGATGATTCCCCGGATGACGCCGACGGAACCGCAGACGGCAATGACGCAGATGGCAATGACCGTAAAGAAGATTGCACGCACCGCAATTGCGCCCACGCGTTTTTCTGCCGCCTGGGAAGATGAGTCAAGCATGTCCTTTTTATATTCAATACTGTGTCTGCTGAAATTCATGGCTCAATTATAGCAAAAGAAGCGGGTAAAAAAAAGGAATCGGCTGAAGAGTTCACAAATTTTGAGCGGCGGGCACGGGGCAGAACGGCGAAAAAAGGTTACAAGGCGGGGAAAATAGGTTAGAATAGTGAGCATGAGCGAAGGAAGAAAAACCGTATACCGGGGCGCATCCGCTGAAATCACCGAGAAGAAGTCACGCTTCATCGGTGCGGTTTCGCATGCGGAATCCGAGGCGGAAGCCCTTGCTTTCCTGGAATCGCAGCGAAAGCTCTATTACGATGCCCGGCACCACTGCTCTGCATTTCTTACGGGAAATGGATCTGAAACGGTCCGTTCCAACGATGACGGAGAGCCCGGCGGATCTGCCGGACGTCCGATCCTCTCGGTTCTGGAAGGAGTGGGACTCCATGATACGGTCTGCGTCGTCACGCGCTATTTCGGCGGGACGCTGCTGGGTGTCGGAGGTCTGATCCGTGCCTATACCTCCGCTGCGCAGGAAGCGCTGAAGGCAGCAGAGCTGATTGAAAAATTCCGGGGAGAAGTGACTGCCGTGACAGCGGACTATTCTTCGGACGGAAAACTGAAATACCTGTTTGCCGAACGAAAGATTCCGGTTCTCGGAACCGAATACGGGAGCAGCGTTACGACGAGGCTTCTGGTTCCGGAAGATGAGTGCGAAGGGCTGATTCATCTGATAACGGAAACGACCGGCGGGCGTGCGGAAATCGTAAAGGAAAAAGAAATCGTCTATGGTATGGCCGACGGAAAACTGGTCCTTCCGGAGACATGAAAAAAGGAGCTTCTGCCAAAAGGCGGAGGCTCCTTCTGCATGCAGGATGCCTTATGCTTTTTTCGGTTCCGGATAATCCGTCCCGAAGGTCTCGACCGTCATCTTCTCGATGACCTGATCAGTCTTCGGACGGTCGCTGTAATCGGTATCTGTTCCGGCAATCTTATCCACGACGTCCATGCCTTCGGTGATTTTTCCGAAAGCGGCATAGGAGCCGTCAAGGTGCGGCGCGTCTTTATGCATGATGAAGAACTGGGAGCCGGCAGAATCCGGATCCATTGAGCGGGCCATGGAAAGCACGCCTTCCGTATGCTTCAGCTTGTTGGTAAAGCCGTTGGATGTGAACTCGCCCTTGATCTCATATCCGGGGCCGCCCATTCCGGTGCCGTCCGGGCATCCGCCCTGTATCATGAAGCCGGGAATGACGCGGTGGAAAATAAGACCGTTATAGAAGCCTTTTTTTATCAGGCTGATGAAGTTGTTGACGGTGTTCGGAGCGACATCGGGATAGAGTTCTGCTTTCATGATGCCGCCGTCTTTCATTTGTATCGTAACGACTGGATTCGACATGGCAACCTCCGTAACTTTTCTTTTCCGCTCATTATACCCTTGCCGGCCCGCCGCCGCAAGTATCTGACGGCACACAAGCCTTCAGCCGGAGAACATCTTCTGCGCTCATTATACCCTTGCCGGCCCGTCGCCGCAAGTATGTGACGGCACACATCCGCCGTCATCGCATCGTGCAGAAATGCCGGCGAAGCTGACGCTATCGTCATCAGGCAGAACCTCCGACTCCCGTCTGTAGTTAGAACTCCTTTTTTTCGTCAGCCCTCCCGGACAGCCGATGCACAGGTTCATCCGGCAGCGGCGTGTTCCGTGAGAGGGCGTCCGAGGAGGCCGGTACACGGCGAGGTCATATCGAGCCGATGTACCGCTGCACGACGAGCGAGCGGGAGCGTCCCGAGCACGGAATATGCCGTGCGGATGAACCGTACGCATCACCTGTCCCTCAGGCGTCCGGCGTTGTGCGGCGCGGCCGGTTGTGCTATACTGAAATCCACCGAATAGACGAGGAAAAAGATATGGTTTATGAAACCTGCAGTGCGGAAGAAACTTTCGCACTTGGCAAAAAAATGGGAGAAACAGCCTCTGCCGGACAGGTATACGCTCTGATCGGAAATCTCGGGGCGGGCAAGACCGTATTCACGCAGGGGTTCGCAGAAGGACTGCACGTGGAAGGCCCGGTTGTCAGCCCGACCTTTACGATTCTGCAGGTCTATGACGACGGACGGCTGCCCTTCTATCATTTCGATGTATACCGCATCGAAGAACCTGAAGAAATGGACGAAATCGGATACGAAGAATGCTTCTACGGCGACGGGGTCTGTCTGGTTGAATGGGCAGATCAGATTGCCGACCTGATGCCTCCCGGCACCATCCGAATTGAGATTGACCGCGTAAGGGAAAAGGGAGATTCCTTCCGAAGGATTACCGTGAAAGGACCTGAAAAATGAAACTGATTGCTCTGGACAGCTCGGGACTTGTCGCGTCAGCCGCCATTCTGGCAGACGGACAGCTTCTTGCCGAGTATTCCGTCAATTATAAGAAAATGCACAGCAGGACGCTCCTGCCGATGCTGGATGCCATTGCGAAAATGACCGAGCTGGACCTGGCATCGGTCGATGCCATTGCGGTCGCAGCAGGACCGGGTTCCTTTACCGGACTCAGGATCGGCTCGGCAACGGCCAAGGGAATCGGCCTGGCACTGGAAAAGCCGATTGTTGAAGTTCCGACTCTGGCGGCACTGGCTTACAATCTCTATGATGCAAAGGGAATCATCTGCCCGATCATGGATGCGCGCCGTCAGCAGGTCTATAATGCCCTGTACCGTTTTGAGAATCATCAGCTGAAAGAGATCTCGGAAGAGCGGGCAATTTCCGTGGAGGAACTGTGCGCGGAGCTGAACGCGGCAGGAACGGAATCTCAGGAAGCTGGCAGTTCCGCTGCGGCTGAACCGGTCATTTTCCTCGGAGACGGAGTCAGCGTCTACCGGGAGACGATTGATGAACTTATGAAGCGTCCGTATTCCTATGCACCTGCGCATCTTGCCAGGCAGAGAGCGGGGGCCGTCGGGGCGCTCGGGGAAGTCTTATTTGCCGAAGGAAAGTTCGTGAAGGCAGAAGAGCACGTACCGGTCTATCTGCGCAAGTCGCAGGCAGAACGGGAAAGAGAAGCCGGTGAGGCTGAAAAAAGTCAGAAGGAATCCGGAAAAAAGGTATGAAGGAAGAATCCATGCAGATTCGTGAAATGGGGATTGATGATCTTGCCGAGGTCGAAGATATTGAACAGGACAGTTTCGGGGACGAGGCCTGGTCGGGAACCGGTTTCCTGACTTATCTCATCCGCGACGACACCCTGTTTTTAAGTGCAGAGGAAAACGTAGAAATCGTCGGCTACGCCGGGCTTTTGATGGTGCCGGAGGAGGCCGATATCCTGAACATCGCCGTGAGAAAAGACCGGAGACAGTCCGGCATCGGAACGGCACTCATGGAAGAACTGATCCGCCGGGCGCCGGAGCACGGGGTTACGACGATTCATCTGGAAGTGCGCGAAAGCAATCCGCAGGCGGCAGCGCTCTATGAAAAAGAAGGCTTCGTCCGGACCGGAATCCGCAGGGACTACTACACCAACCCGCGTGAGAATGCCGTGACGATGACAAGAACTGAGGTAAAGAAATGATCGATATCAGCCTGCTGGGGACAGGAGGAATGATGCCGCTGCCGAAAAGGTGGCTGACTTCCCTGCTTCTCCGCTATAACGGCAGCAGTCTTCTGATTGACTGCGGCGAGGGAACACAGATTGCCCTGAGGGAAGTCGGATGGTCGTTCAAGCCGATTGATACCATCCTGCTGACTCATTTCCATGCGGACCATATTTCCGGCCTGCCGGGAATGTTCCTGACGATGGGAAATGCGGACCGCACGGATCCGGTGACGGTCATCGGTCCGAAGGGAGTCGAGCGGGTCATTGCTGCGGTAAGGGTCATGGCGCCCGAGCTTCCTTTTGAAATCCGCTGCGTCCCGATTGACGGAAATGAACAGGAATTCGATGTCTCCGGACTGAAGGTGAAAGCGTTCCGCGTGAATCACAACATTCCCTGTTACGGCTACAGCGTGAGCCTGGCAAGGGCGGGCCGCTTCGATGCGGAGGCTGCAAAGGCGGCGGATATTCCGCTGAAGTTCTGGAATCCTCTCCAGAAGGGCAGCACGATTGAGTATGAGGGCAGGACGCTGACGCCGGACATGGTCATGGGCGGCGCAAGAAAAGGACTGAAGCTGACATACTGCACGGATACGCGTCCGACGAAGTCCATCGTCGACAATGCATCCGGTTCCGATCTTTTCATCTGCGAAGGAATGTACGGGGATCCGGAGAAAGAGGCGAAGGCAAAAGATTACCGTCACATGACGATGGAAGAGGCGGCAAATCTTGCAAGGGATGCCGGCGTGAAGGAAATGTGGCTGACGCATTACAGTCCGTCGCTGGTACGTCCTTCCGAGTATATGGAGAAGGTCAGGAAAATATTTCCGAATGCAGCTGCCGCCAAAGACGGCAGGACTGCGGTTCTGAATTTCGAGGATGAAGATGAGTGATGTAAAGATTCTGGCAATTGAAAGTTCCTGTGATGAAACGGCGGCATCGGTCGTCGTCAACGGGCACGAAGTCCTTTCCAATGTCATTTCCTCGCAGATCGACCTGCATACGCTGTACGGAGGCGTCGTGCCGGAACTGGCTTCGAGGAAGCATATCGAGAAGATCAATTACGTCGTGATGCAGGCGCTTTCCGATGCGGGAATGAAGCTGGCGGATGTCGATGCGGTTGCCGTGACCTACGGGCCCGGACTGGTCGGCGCCCTGCTGGTCGGCGTGGCCGAGGCGAAAGCGATCGCCTGGGCTGCCGGAAAACCGCTGATCGGCGTGCATCACATCGAAGGACACATTTCCGCCAATTATATCGAGCATCCGGATCTGGTGACGCCGTATCTGGGGCTCGTCGTTTCCGGAGGCCATACGCACCTGATCATCGTGGAGGAACCCGCGAAGTTCCGGATTCTCGGAAGAACGGTGGACGATGCGGCGGGCGAGGCTTTTGACAAGGTGGCACGCGCCATCGGCCTCGGCTATCCGGGAGGACCGAAAATCGACAGGCTGTCGAAAGAGGGAAATCCGGATGCCATCGAATTCCCGAAGGCGAAAGTCAACGGATCGAAATATGACTTCAGTTTCAGCGGTCTCAAATCGGCTGTCCTGAATTATCTGAACCACGCGGAAATGACGCATGAAGAAGTCAATCGTGCGGACCTGGCTGCCTCCTTCCAGAAAGCGGTCGTCGACGTCCTGTGCGAACACACCGTGGAAGCGGCAAAGGAATTTGAAATGAAGCAGGTGGCCATGGCAGGCGGAGTCGCCTCCAACAGCGCCCTGAGGGCAGGCATGCGGAAAGCCTGCAGCGATGCGGGACTTTCGTTCTTTATTCCGTCGCCGATTTTCTGCACGGACAATGCGGCGATGATCGGCGTGGCAGCTTATTATGAATACCAGAAAGGTCATTTAAGCGGATGGGACCTCAATGCCATCCCGAATCTGAAACTGGGAGAGCGGATATGAAAAATATCGCCATTGTCCTTGCAGCCGGAGAAGGCAGGAGAATGGGCGGCACGCTGCCGAAGCAGTTCCTTGTCCTGGACGGGGAGCCCCTGATCTGCAAGTCCCTGCGCGTCTTCGAGAAAAGTCCCGAAATCGACGGGATTCTGATCGTGACCTCTGCGGACTGGATGGAATACTGCCGGAAGGAAATCGCCGAAGGATACGGGTTCAGCAAGGTCACCGGCATTATTGAAGGAGGAGCGGAGCGCTACGATTCTGTCTATGCCGGCCTCTGCGCCTGCAGGGACTGCGGGTATGTTTTCATCCACGATGCCGCACGGCCTTATGTGACGGAGGAAATCGTGAAGCGGACCTATGACTGCGTCATTTCCCACAGGGCCTGCGTCGCGGGAATGCCTTCGAAGGATACGGTCAAGATCGCGGACGATGAGGGAGCGATTGAAAGCACGCCGCCGCGCAGCCGCGTCTGGATCGTGCAGACGCCCCAGGTATTTGAATATGCTTTGATCCGACAGGCTTACGACATCATGATGAGAAAAGGAATGAACGGCATCACGGACGATGCCATGGCAGTTGAGCGGGCAGGACTCGGAAAGGTCATGCTCGTGGAAGGTTCCTATGCAAACATCAAAATCACCACTGCGGAAGACCTTGGAAAAGGAGAAAGAAATGGCGGAAAAATTTGATGTGATCATCATCGGAGGAGGAGTGACAGGCTGCGCCGTCGCACGGGAACTGTCACGCTATCATGTGAATGCCTGTCTTCTGGAAAAAGAGGAAGACGTCTGCGACGGGACTTCGAAAGCCAACAGCGCCATCTGCCACGGGGGATACGATACGGAACCCGGGACGCTGAAATCGCGCTTCAACCGCGAAGGCAACCGCAGGATGGCGGAAGTTTCCAAGGAACTGGATTTCCCATTCAAGCCGATCGGTTCCCTCGTTCTGTGCAAGAGCACGGAAGAACTGCCCAAGCTGCAGGCCCTTTATGAAAAAGGACTGGCGAACGGAATTGACGGACTGAAGATCCTGTCACAGGAAGAAGTCGCAGCCATGGAACCGAACATTACGGAGAAAGCGGTAGCGGCTCTCTACGCGGAGAAGGCAGGAATCGTCGATCCGTTCCTGATGACGGTTGCATTTGCCGAAAATGCCTTTACGAACGGCGTGCAGTTCCGTTTCAATACAAAGGTCCTGAAGATTGAAAAGGCGGAAGGCGGCTATCGTCTCGAAACCGGCAGCGGTGAATATTTTGCCAAAGCAGTCGTCAATGCCGCCGGCGTCTATGCAGACGTTTTCCACAACATGGTCAGCAGCCGGAAGATCCGGATTACGGCACGCAAGGGCGAGTACTGTCTTCTCGACCGGAGCGACGGGAACCTGGTTTCACACGTGATTTTTGAACTTCCCAATCCGATGGGAAAGGGCGTCCTGATCACGCCGACGATTCACGGCAATCTGATGATCGGACCGACGGCGGTCGACGTGGAGGACAGGGAGTCGACGAACACGACGGCGGCCGGAATGGAAAATGTCATCGACAGGGCAGCTGACAATCTCAAGAATCTGCCGCGGCGCGATTTCATCACTTCCTTTGCAGGCCTCCGCGCCCATGAGGATTCGGATGATTTCGTGATCGGCGAAGCGGAAGGAGCGGAAAACTTCTTCGACTGCGCAGGCATTGAATCCCCGGGCCTGACGAGTGCACCGGCAATCGGGACAGCGGTCTCGGAAAGCATTGCCCTGAAAATGAACCTGTCTCCGAATCCGGATTTCAATCCTGTCCGGAAAGGTATCCTGAAACCGTCCGAACTGACGGCGGAAGAAAGGAATGAACTGATTGCAAAGGAACCTTCCTACGGCCGGATCATCTGCCGCTGCGAATCGGTTTCGGAAGGAGAAATCCTGGACGCGATCCGCAGGCCGCTCGGGGCAAGATCCCTGGACGGAGTCAAACGGCGCGTGAGAGCGGGCATGGGAAGATGCCAGGCAGGTTTCTGCAGCCCGAAGACGATGGCCATCCTCAACCGTGAACTGGGAATGCCGATGGAGGAGATCACGAAGACCGGAGCCGGTTCGGAAATCGTGGAAGGGAGGACCAAGGAAAATGATCGGTGAAAAGAAATCCTACGACATCGTGATCATCGGCGGCGGTCCTGCCGGACTTGCCGCGGCTGTTTCCGCGAAAAAGAACGGCATCGATTCCGTTCTTGTCATCGAAAGGGACAGCATCCTCGGCGGCATTCTGAACCAGTGCATCCATAACGGCTTCGGACTGCATACCTTCAAGGAAGAGCTGACCGGGCCGGAATACGCAGCGCGTTTTATCCGGATGGCAGAAGAAGCAAATGTCGAAATCATGCTGGACACGATGGTTATGGACATCGATTCCGATCGTCATGTCACGGCTATGAACCGGACAGACGGACTCTTTACGATCGATGCCAAAGCCGTGATCCTGGCAATGGGCTGCCGCGAACGTCCAAGAGGCGCCCTGAATATCCCGGGCTACCGTCCGGCCGGCATCTACACGGCGGGTATGGCCCAGAGGCTTGTCAATATGGAAGGATATCTTCCGGGAAAGGAAGCCGTCATTCTCGGCTCCGGGGATATCGGACTGATCATGGCAAGACGCCTGACGCTGGAAGGCGCGAAGGTGAAAGTCGTAGCCGAAATCATGCCGTATTCAGGCGGGCTGAAAAGGAATATCGTTCAGTGCCTCGACGACTTCGGCATTCCGCTGAAGCTGTCGCACACGGTCGTCGATATCCGCGGAAAAGAAAGAGTGACCGGCGTGACGATCGCCGAAGTGGATGAGCACATGAAGCCGGTTCCGGGAACGGAAGAGGACTACGACTGCGACACGCTGCTCCTTTCCGTCGGACTCATTCCCGAAAACGAACTTTCAAAAGATGCCGGCGTTGCGCTTTCCCGAGTGACTTCGGGACCGCTGGTCGATGAAGAACTGGAGACGGAACGCGAAGGAATCTTCGCCTGCGGAAATGTGCTGCATGTCCATGACCTGGTCGATTATGTTTCCGAAGAAGCGACGGAGGCAGGACGCTGTGCGGCGGCTTATGTGCGGCGCCTGAAAGAAGGGGCGGCACCGGAAGAGAAATCGGCAACTGTCCCGATTGAGGCAGCCGGCGGCGTGCGCTATACGGTGCCCGTGAAGGTCCATCCTGAACGCCTCGGCGATTTCCTGACGGTGCGTTTCCGCGTCGGTGCGGTTTACCGCAATTCCTTTATCAGCGTCTATCTGGATGACCGCAGAGTACTGCATAAAAAGAAGCAGATCCTGGCACCGGGGGAAATGGAAACTGTCCTTATTAAGAAAGACGAGTTCATTTCCGGCGGACCTGTCGAACGCATGACGGTGAAGATCGAGGAGGCATGACGATGAAGGAAAACAAGCAGCTGACCTGCATCGGCTGTCCGATGGGATGCACGGTCACCGTGGAGATGGAAGACGGGAATATTATTTCGGTTGCGGGAAACACCTGTAAGCGGGGAGAAATCTATGCCCGCAAGGAAGTGACCCATCCGACAAGAATCGTTACTTCGACGGTGCGGATTTCCGGCGGGACATTTGACATGCTTCCCGTGAAGACCGCTTCCGATGTTCCGAAGGATAAGATCTTTGCCTGCATGAAATCCCTTGACGGCGTCACGGTGAAGGCTCCGATCAAAATCGGAGATGAGGTCGTGAAGGACGCCGGCGGGACGGGGGTCAGCTTTATCGCGACGCGGGACGTACCGACGGCTTAACGGCGGTCCGCAGCTGCCTGACGGCGGTCTGCGATTGCCTGACGGCAGTCTGCAATTGTGTTCTTGCCAAATCGTCCGGCGTTTGCTATAATCATCATGCCGTGTGAAAAGCACGGCTACGGAGAGGTATCGAAGCGGTCATAACGAGGCGGTCTTGAAAACCGTTTGTCCTTCGGGGCGCAAGGGTTCGAATCCCTTCCTCTCCGCTGAAAATCACAGAAACGCCATGTGCGCTTCTGTGATTTTTCTTTTACGGAAAATAAATGAAAGCCGGGAGGATTCTATGCACGGTAAAACGGCAGAAAAACTGAAGGAATTGATCCGGGACAATCCGGCTATCGGGGAGCTTCTTGCGGAATCCATCCGGGCCGGGCGGACAGTCAATCCGGATCCGGAAAAGAATCCGGTTCATGATCTGGAAACTTTCTGTGACTATCTGGACTGGACGGAGTGTCCGCTGCCCTGGGAGAAAATGAAATTTGCACAGAGCGGAGAACTGACGGAAACCATCGATCAGGCCATGGCCTATTTCTATTTCCTGCTTGATCAGCCGCTGCCCGGACTGGAAGGACGCGGTCTGTTCCGTCCGTGCCTGGTGTATGCAGAGGAGATGAGAAACTGGGTCAATGAGGCCGTGTCGGCCTGGGGACGTTCCCTGGCGCTTCCGCAGTCCTGGACGGACAGCACGCTGGCCTACGTGCAGGAGACGCCGGCCTTCCGCATGCAGGAAGGCTGGTATGAGGATCCGTCGAACTGGCATTCCTTCAATGATTTCTTTTCGCGGAAGCTGAGGGATCCCTCGGTACGTCCGGTTTCGCAGCCGGAAAATGATGCGGTCTGCGTCTCGCCGGCGGATTCGGAATTCCAGGGCGTCTGGGACATCGGGGAAGATTCAGTCCTTGCGGCGGATGACGGCGTCTGCGTCAAGTCGAAAACATTCCGGAGCGTGGCTTCGATCCTCGGAGAGGACAGTGCGTATGCCGGCTGTTTTGCCGGCGGGAAAATGACGCATTCCTTTCTCGGCATTACGGATTATCACCGCTATCATTTTCCGGTCAGCGGGATCATCCGGGAAGTCCGCCTCATACCGGCGCTCGATGCGGCGGGAGGCGTCATGTTCTGGGATACCAAGAGAAAGAGATACAACCTGGAACTCGGGGAACCGGAATGGCAGTCGATCGAGACGAGGGGCTGCGTCATCGTTGAGACGGAATCCTTCGGAAATGTTGCCGTTATCCCGATCGGGATGTGCCAGGTTTCCTCCGTCAATTTCACCGGCGGACTGGAGATCGGAAAGAAAGTCAGGAAGGGAGATCCGCTGGGGCATTTTCTGTACGGAGGCTCGGACTTCATGATGCTGTTTGAGAAAAGGACGGGATTTGAATATACGGTCGGCCCGTCCCCGAAGCATCTGCTGGTCGGGGAAGAATTCGGAAGAATGCAAAAAAAATAAAACCGGCATCGCTGCCGGTTTTTTCATGGATTAAAGAACGCCTTTTCTGGAATTCTTGAGGACCGGGATTTCGGTCGTGTCTTTGTCCATCAGGTGTTCGCCGCTGTATTTTTTGGTATCGGAAACGATGACCTTTGAAAGCAGCAGGACGGCAAAGATGTTCGGGATGGCCATCAGGCCGTTCATGAGGTCTGCGAGGTTCCACAGAAGATTGAGCTCGGCGACGGAGCCGACGAAGACGCCGAGGACCCAGAGAATCTTATACGGGAAAATGATCTTCTCGCCGAGAAGATAGACGGCGCAGCGTTCGCCGTAATAATACCAGCCGAGAATCGTGGAGAAGGCGAAGGTCACGAGACCGACAATCAGGATCGGCGTGCCGACCAGCGGAATCTGAGCGAAGGCAAGAGAAGTCAGTTCTGCGCCGTTTCCGGAAAGGCCGTTGATGCTCGGGTATTTGATGATGCAGGAGACAAGGACGAGGCCGGTCATCAGGCAGATGACGACAGTGTCCCAGAAGGTTCCGGTCATGGAGACCATTGCCTGTCTCTTCGGGTTCCGTGTCTGGGCTGCTGCCGCGACCAGCGGAGCGGAACCCATGCCGGATTCATTGCTGAAAAGTCCGCGGGCAAAGCCGTAGCGGCAGGCGACCATGACCGTGCTTCCGACGAAGCCTCCGCCCATCGCCTTTGCTGTGAAGGCTGCGGAGCAGATGGTCTGGACCGTCTGGCCGAGGACGTCGCGGTTGAGAATCAGGATCCAGAGGCAGCCGACGAAATAGAAGATGGCCATGAAGGGAACCAGTTTCTCCGAAACGGATGTGATGGACTGGATGCCGCCGATGATGACGAGGGCAACGAGCGCTGCCATGATGATGGCGACGACGATGGGGCTGACCTGCGGGAAGTTGGTCGTGATGTTGGCCGTGACGGCATTTGCCTGAACGGTACATCCGATTCCGAAGGCGCAGACGGCAGCGAGGAAAGCGAAAACGATGCCGGCCCATTTGGCATGGAGGCCGCGGTCGAGCGCATACATCGCTCCGCCGATCATGGTCCCGTTTTCACTCTTCACGCGGTACTTGACCGCAATCAGGGTCTCTGCATATTTGGTGGCGATGCCGAAGATGCCGGTCAGCCACATCCAGAGGACGGATCCGGGACCGCCGAGGGCGATGGCCGTTCCGACGCCGATGATGTTGCCGGTGCCGATGGTCGAGGAAAGAGCGGTCGTCAGCGCACCGAACTGCGAGACGTCGCCTTCTGCATCGGGGTCTTTCTGAAAGGACATTTTAATCGCCTTGAAGATGTCTTTCTGGATGAAACCTGTCCTGACTGTCATGTAGATGTGTGTTCCGAACAGCATGATGATGAGCGGCCATCCCCAAAGGAAATTATCGACCGTACTGATGATAGAAGAAAAGTCCATATGGTTTCCCCCCTGACTTTTGAGCCGGTTCCGATCCGGCGAAAAAAATATGATGTTATTATAACCGATGCAGGAAAGCATGGCTATAAAAAAATGAAATTCAGCCTCATGCAATTTGTTTGCGAAAATGATAAAATAAAAGCGAAAGAGAGGCTGAAATGCTGAAAATCAATGACAGCGTCATGCACAGGACAAGCGGCGTCTGCCGCGTGAAAGCCATCCGGGAGGATGATCTGGGTGCCGGAAGACAGCAGTATTATGTGCTGGAACCGACATACGACAAGGGCATGACGATTTATATCCCGACATCGAAAGAGCATGACCAGCTGCGCCGCCTGCTGACGGCCAGGGAAATCAAGAGCCTGATCGAGAATGTTTCCGGGCAGGAAAATGTCTGGATCAGCGATGACCGGAAGCGCCGGCAGTATTACCGGGACGTCCTGAAGAGCGACGATCCGCAGAAGCTGATCTGTCTCATTTCCACGCTGTATCAGAAGAAGAACGAAAGAGAAAAGGAAGGCAAGAAGTTCTACGCGGAGGATCAGGGCATTATGGAGGAAGCGGAAAAGATCCTTCACGGGGAAATTGCTTTCGTTATGGATATCGAACCGGACGAGGTCGTCAGCTACATCGGCAGTGTCCTGGGCGGGGAAAAAGCGAAGGCTTAGATGAAGTCCGGCGAAGGCCCGGGTACGGCCCGGATTTGTTGACGTTTCCCTGTTTTCCTGTTATCATGAATCATTCAGGTACGGGAAAATGAGGAAAATGATGCAGCTGTTTCATCGCTCCGACCGCTATTTCGCGATGGATGCCGATGGAATTCAGGAACATAACTGGCGCCGTGTCCGTCTGATGACCGGCATTTATCTGATTGCTCTGGCAGTCTATTTTTTTGCTGTCTGTCTTCCCGGGGGAAATGATACCCAGACGACGGCCGTTCTTGCGGCCATTGCCGCGCAGGGCATCTACAGTCTTCTGGTCTGGAAAAAGAAAGAGCGTCCGGAATCATCCTTTGCGGAAAACGGAATCATACTCTTTTTCGGCGGCATGATCATCGCCGAAGCCGTGGGGCTCGGGGCTTTCATTTTTAAAGAGAACAGCGCCTGGTTTTTCCCGATTGCCCTGATCCTTCTTACACAGATTTACATCATGCCTCCCAGGGAAAAAGTGACGGAACTGACGGTCTACACGGTTCTGTTTATTTTCTGCGTCTTTCTCACCAAATCCTCCCTGCTGGCCGGCGTGGATACGATTGCAGCCGTCGCGGCTTACTGCATCGGAACCATTTCCTATTTCGCATCGCTCAATACCAAAATCGAAAGTTTCGAAACGCGTCTTCAGCTCCGGAGAATGTGCTCGGTGGATGCCATGACCGGACTCCTCAATAAAAATACTTTTGAGTATTATTTCCATGAATTTACGCGGAGAGTCCCGTCCGGACATGCCTATGCCCTGGCCATCATGGACATCGACCGCTTCAAGGCCATCAATGATGAAAGAGGACATCTGGCAGGAGACCTGGCGCTCCAGGGAGTGACTGCCGTCATCAACAAGGCATTTCCGGATTCTGCCGATGCGGAAAAGGGAAGATTCGGCGGGGATGAATTCGTCATCCTTCTGAAGAACACCGCCGGAGGCGAAGAGACGGAAAAGTTCTTCCGGAATTTTCTGGCGGAAATGGCCCGGGAGCTGGAAAAGGGCACGGGCATTCCCGTGACGGGAAGCATCGGCGCCGTCATCCTGAAGAGACCGGACGTGCCGTTTTCGGCGGCATTTCTGTCCGCGGACCGCATGCTCTATGCTGTCAAGGAAAACGGCGGAAATTCTGCCCTTGTCACGGTCAGCCTGGATAACCGTCAGGAGAAGCCGTATATCCTGACCGTGGATTTCCCGAAAAAGGAAATGGAAGTTGCCGCCGGCGCGCTCGGAAAGAGATACCACGTGCTGCGTGCGGATACGTTGCGGGAAACCGTGGCGACGATCGAACGCTATCAGAACGGTCTTTCGGCTGTCTTCATCCATTATGAACCGGACAGCTGGACAGTCACGAACCTGAAGCAGGAACTGGACCGGATGAGCCGGGCCAACCAGATTCCGCTGGTGCTGGTCACGGCGGGAGGACACGTGCCGCCGGAATGGAAAAAGAGGTCTGCCATGATCCTTCAGCTGCCGCTGGATGCGGAAGCCTATGGGCGTGCGGCGGCTGAAGTGTGCGGCCGTCAGAGAAGATACTGAGGTTTTACCACATTATGGTAACCTGCAATAGAAAAATGACCTGATAACGAAAAAAATATTAGTTTCTAGTTGTTACCTCGCGCGTGTTGTGATATGATGTGAAAAGAAATCGGCGGGGTGATGATATGGCTGACTTTGAACTTTGTCCCTATTTTGAACAGGCAATCTCTATAATCGGCAAGAAATGGACGCCTTTAATCCTTCGTATTCTTATGGAAGGACCCAGGCGTTTTTCTGAACTCTCAAGGACAATTCCTCAGATTTCCGCGAAGATGCTCGCGGACCGCATGCGTGAACTCGAAGAATGCGGGGTCGTACGGAGAAAGGTATTTCCGGAGACGCCCGTGCGGGTCGAGTACAGCCTGACTGAAAAAGGCAGGGCACTCAAACCGACACTGGATGCCATCCAGAACTGGGCCACCGACTGGCTTAAGACGAATGAGGCTCTGATTCATGATTGACTTTTTAAAAGAAGAAAAAGTAGATTCCCATCTGATTGCAAGAGTTGAAGAATTCCGGAAGAATCATTCCGTTCCGAAAGAGGAGAAGAGCAGGATTCCCGATCCGAAGTTCCGCTATTACGGCAGGGATATCTGGGAGCAGGCAATTTCTGCCCTGCTGTGCGGCAAGAACCTTCTCCTGGCAGGACCGAAGGCAACGGGAAAGAACGTCCTTTCCGAAAATCTCGCGGCCGTCTTCGGACGCCCTTCTTATGATATTTCTTTTCATGTCAATACCGATGCCTCAACCCTGATCGGGGCAGATACGCTGAAGGACGGAAACGTCATTTTCCGCGAAGGCCCGGTCATGCGCTGCGCTTCCTGCGGCGGCTTTGGCATCCTTGATGAAATCAACATGGCGAAAAATGAAGCAATCTCCGTTCTCCACGGCGTTCTCGATTACCGGAGGATCATCGATGTGCCCGGCTACGACCGGATCCATGTGGACGATGCGGCTCGCTTCATTGCGACGATGAATTACGGCTATGCGGGGACACGGGAACTGAATGATGCTCTCGAATCCAGGTTCGTCGTCATTTCCATGCCGTTTATTTCTGCGGACGGACTTCAGAAACTGATCCGCAGGCAGTTCCCGGCACTGGTCAATCCCTATCCGGAGCAGTTCGGGGCGCTGTTTTTTGATATCAAGAAGAAGAGCGACAACGGGGAGATTTCCGAAAAGCCGCTTGACTTACGGGGACTTCTCGATGCGATCGACCTGATGAACAGCGGTCTCGAAGCCAATCTGGCCCTGGACATGGGAATTACCAACAAGTCGTTCGATCCGTTTGAGAAGAAAATGGTCCGGGACATGATCAAGGCAAGAATCCCGAAAAAACTGGAACGGAACAAGCTGTTCAGTGACTGATGGAATCGTATGAGGAAGCAAACCGGCGGGCATTGAATGCGGTATGGAACGCGGCGGAGGACTATCACGTCAATCCCGTGTTTCTTTCGTGCACGGTTCATGAGGATACGGATTTCTACCTCAACACGATTGTCGGGCTGGTGCATAAATGGTATGACGAGGGACCGCTCCTGGAACTGTTCCGGAGCTTCGAGGGCAGTGCCTTTCAGGTGCAGTACGACACGCTGGCGCTGATCGCCCTGGAAAATGCGGCCTTTGAAAAAGAAAAGAAATACCGGCCGGTCCTGCCCGAACTCCGGAGGGCTTACGCCGTCGAAGGCCTGCAGATCAGCCGGGGACGCACGAAAGAGCAGATGTATGAAATCATCCTGGACGGACATTTCCACAGGATTCTGAATGAAAGGTTTTTTCTTCCGAAACGGGAGCAGGCACTGCTCGATGCCCTGAGTTTCGAACCGGACATGACTTCTTCGGAAATGAAGCTGAAGCTGCAGTCGCTGCTGTCTGTCTATTTCCGTTCGCACATCACCGACGGAGGAACGAAGGACACCATCCGCGTCACCCTGCCTCATTTCATGAAATGGATTCCGTCCGGGCATACGGTGCTGAGGAATCCGGGCTATCACGACAAGGATGCCGATACCGAGGAAACCGGCGGCAGGCAGAGCGAGAAGAAGCATTTCTTCGGTGCCAGGGCCAGGGAAGAAGAGGATGAATTGGTACGGCAGAAGCTGGTCGAATATTTCGGGGCTTCCCTGTTCGGGCGGAAGGAAAATGCGGCCATCGACCGCATGCTGTGCACCGGAAGCCATAAGGGCTGCCACCTGCTTTACACCGACGGACAGAGAAGTTCCGCCGCTGCGGATGCGAACATCCCGCACAGCCTCTACGAGGATTCAACGCAGATCCGCGTGCAGAGACAGGAGCAGAGGAATCTCGACTTCTACAGCGAGTATCACGGAAAATTCCAAAGTGCCGTCACGAGACTCTACGAGAAAATCATGAACGTGCTTCTGACGGAGCAGACCGATGAAATCTACCGTTCGAAAAACGGCATCCTGGATTCGGCCCGCGTCTGGCGCAGCATCGCTTTCCGGGAAGAGAAAGTTTTCCTGAAGAAGGAAATTCTCAATTCGGGCAATCTCTGCGTGACGCTGCTTCTGGATGCTTCGGCTTCGCAGATCAACCGGCAGGAAATCATTGCGGCGGAAGCCTATATCATCGCGGAGGCGCTCCGCCTGTGCGAAATACCGACGCAGATCTTTTCCTACTGCAGCACGGGCGGCTATACGGTGCTGAACCGGCTGAAGGAGAGACGGGAGACGGCTGAAAATTCCGCAAGGGAGAACCGCAGGATCTTCCGCTATGCGGCGGTCGGCTGGAACCGCGACGGCCTGGCGCTGCGCGGCATTACGAAAATGATCGACCGGAAGAGATATAAGAACAACCTGCTGCTGATGCTGACGGATTCGGCGCCGAATGATGAGAGGCGGATTCCTTCGTCGGATTCGCCGATCCGTTCGAAAGCTTACACGACAGCGGAAGGAATCCGTGACACCGCCGTCGAGGTGCGCTCGCTTCGGAAGGACGGCGTGAGGGTCGCCGGCATTTTCTACGGCTCGGACATGGACTGGCCTTCAGCCGGCCAGATTTTCGGAGAGGATGTCGCCCGGATCGGCGACATCGCCGACCTGGCTGCCAGCGCCGGCGAGTTCATCCAGAGCGAAATCGGACGCGTTTCGGCATCCTGAGAAAATGATCGTCACCGATGCCTGTGCCGGAACCGACATGCATGCTGACGATAGCGCCGGCCTCGTCGGCATTTCTGTGCGATGCGATGGGCTGCTCCGAAAACTCAGTGGGCTCTCTTTATGCATATAACAGGAATCCGTGCAGGGCAGAAGCAAGCGTGTCAGAGGGGCACTGCCCTGCACGGATGCCTGCTGCAGGCTGCAGAATGAGCCCGCTTCAGACAGTTCTGCGCAGCCCATCGCATCGCGCAGAAATGGCAGGGGCAAGCGTGTCAGCATGCATGTCAGTTCCGGCGCTGGACGGCAAGGATCATTTTTTTGGATGAAGGGAGAAGGACTATGCAGATTATGGTAGTAGACGGACAGGGCGGAAGGATCGGCTGCGAGATCATCGAGGAAATCGTGTCGAGGAAGATCGACTGCAGCATTCTGGCCATAGGCACCAACAGCCAGGCGACGGCACAGATGCTGAAGGCCGGGGCAGCGATGGGCGCTTCCGGTGAAAACCCGATCATCGTGAACGCGCCGAAAGCAGACATCATCGCAGGCCCGATCGGAATCATTGCCGCGAATTCCCTGCTGGGAGAAATCACGCCGGCCATGGCTGCGGCCATTTCCGAAAGCCCGGCGGAAAAAGTACTGATACCGGTCAGCCGCTGCCATGTCAAAGTGGCCGGCAGCCGGGAAATGAAAGTCAGCGAGTATATCAAAGATACCGTTGATATCATTGCGCAGATACTGTCAGAATAAACGAAAGGATGCAGGGCGGAAATGCCCGGCATCCTTTTTTCAGTTCAGTCCAAAGATGGAAGGAAGCTCTCAGCTGTCCTTCACCATCCGCTTTTCAAATTCCTCCGGCGGGAGAGGCTTCGAGAAATAATATCCCTGCACATACTCGCAGCCGAGGTGCTTCATCAGATCGACCTGTTCCTTTGTTTCGGCGCCTTCCGCGACAACAGGGACATTCATCCATTTGGCGATACCCATGATGTAAGTCATCAGCCCCGGATCCTCCATCGTGATTTTGCTGTTTTCGAGGAACTTCAGATCCAGCTTCAGCACGTCGATCGGCAGGCGGTTCAGCATGTTGAGGGACGAATAGCCGGAGCCGAAATCATCCATCTCAATCGTAAATCCCTTTTCCTTCAGTTTCTTCACGATGTCGATCAGCTGTTCCGGATCTCGCGTGTAGGCGCTTTCCGTTATTTCCAGATAAATGTTTTCGGAAGTCACGCCGCTGTCCGTGATGATCTTCTCCAGAACTTCCGGAAGCAGAGGCTCGTAGACATCGACGCGGGAAATGTTGACGGACACCGGCACCGATTTGCCGTATTTGTCAATCCATCCCCGGACCGATTCGGAAGTCTTCTTCCAGACGTATTTATCCAGGGAGGAAATCTGACCGTTCCGTTCGAAGAGCGGGATGAAAAGGTTCGGCGGGATGAGGCCGCGTTCGGGGTGATTCCAACGGACCAGGGCTTCGGCACCTGCCAGCTTTCCGTCTGAAAGGCGGTATTTCGGCTGGAAATAGACGATGAACTGGTTTTCCGCCAGGGCATTTTCCAGACTGCCGGATAGTGCCTGCTCATCCATCAGCTTGCGGCGCATCTCATCATCATAACGGACGAAGAGAGTGTTGTACTGATCTTTGGCAGAGTCGGAGGCAATGAAAGCGCGGTCGCACATCGTGCTGAAAGGAATGCCGCGGTTCGTGATTTCATAGAGACCGAAGCGGAAACGGATGCGCGGTCCGTCCGGGTCTGTTTCAACGCCGCGGAAAAGATACGGAAGGAACTGGGCATAATCGCTGCGCCTCGGGAGGAAGATCAGGAAATGGTCGCCTCCGGTGCGGCAGACAATGCCGCCGGTCATGTGAACAGAATCGCGGGCACTGTCCGCAATCTTCCGCAGGACCCGGTCGCCGATGCTGCGGCCGTAAAGGTCATTGACCAGCTTGAAATTCGTGACATCGATGGCAATGATGTCGTAGGAAGTGTCGCTGTGCTCCGACATCAGCTCTTCGCAGTAGGTGTAGAAGAACTCCCTCGTATAAAGACCGGTCAGCGCGTCGTGCTCGGTCATGTTGATGATCGCGGTGGATTCCATCAGATTGATGGTGTTGGCCACGCGGTATTTGATGATCTGCTGGTTGTAGGGCTTGGTTACGAAATCGGCGGCGCCCAGGGAGAGCGCCTTGATCTCATCCTCATCGCCGTCGGAGGACGTCGTGACGATTACCGGAATCGCGGAAAGAATAGAATCTTTCTGGATGGCGGCGAGGACTTCGTAGCCGTTCATGTTCGGCATCTTGAGATCGAGAAGGACAGCCGCAATCCGTTTTCCGGAGCGAAGGATTTTCAGGGCCTCGATTCCGTCGGTCGCGGTCACGATATTGTAATCGGTTTTCAGGAGATTTGTCAGGATCAGACGGTTGATCTCCTCATCGTCGACGACGAGGACCGTCCTGCGGATATTCTCTACGGGATTGACTTTTATCTGAGAAGATGCCATCATTTGTCCCCCTTCTAAATGGCTGTTCATTTATATTTTACGGTCGCGGAAAGACAAAGTCAATAAGAGGAAAATGTCAGAATCCATTCCGGATCCGGCGACGGCTAAATTGTCTGAAAATCAGAACATAAGAAATGCACTCTTGACAGACTGGGGACGGGAAGGTATTATTATCCCCGAACAAAGGCGTTCAAGTCAATCTTGAGCGCCTTTTTTTTATTTTCCGGAGCGCTCAGAGAATCAATTAACCAGAGAGGATGAGTGCTATGGAAGAAAAAACAGTGAAAAGCGCAGCAGATCTTTTCGGAGAAGATGTATTCAACGCATCCGTCATGATGGAAAGGCTGCCGAAGAGCGCCTATAAGAAACTGCAGCAGGTTCAGAAAAACGGCGCGGAGCTCGATCTTGCAACGGCCGATGTCATTGCCCATGAAATGAAAGAATGGGCTATTGAAAAGGGTGCGACCCATTATACGCACTGGTTCCAGCCTTTGACCGGCACGACGGCCGAGAAACATGATTCCTTCATTACCTCTCCGATGCCGAACGGGCATGTCCTCATGAGCCTGTCGGGAAAAGAACTGATCAAGGGAGAGCCGGATGCTTCTTCATTTCCGTCGGGCGGTCTCCGTGCAACCTTTGAAGCACGCGGCTATACCATCTGGGACTGCACGTCCCCGGCTTTCGTCCGGCACGACGAGAGCGGCGCGATCCTTGTCATCCCGACGGCTTTCTGTTCTTATACGGGCGAGGCGCTCGACCAGAAGACGCCTCTTCTCCGTTCCATGCAGGCAATCAATGAACAGTCTCTGAGACTGCTCCGCCTGTTCGGAAATACGACTTCCAAGAAAGTAACTCCTTCGGTCGGGCCGGAGCAGGAGTATTTTATCGTTGACCGTGAGAAATACCTGCAGAGGGATGACCTGATCTTCAC
The DNA here is from genome assembly GCA_022647575.1 of Lachnospiraceae bacterium. GTDB lineage: Bacteria > Bacillota > Clostridia > Lachnospirales > Lachnospiraceae > Chordicoccus. Next base: position 89,522 of record JALCKY010000006.1, read on the forward strand.
GGGCAGAACGCTGTTCGGCGCGATGCCGCCGAAGGGACAGGAACTCGACGATCATTATTTCGGCACGATCCGTCCGAGGATTGCCTCCTTCATGAAAGACGTCAACACGGAACTGTGGAAGCTCGGAGTTCCTGCCAAGACGCAGCATAACGAAGTGGCTCCTGCCCAGCACGAGCTCGCTCCGATCTATGAAGAGGCCAATGTGGCCATCGATCACAACCAGGTCGTCATGCAGACGCTGAAGAGGGTGGCGACCCGTCACGGCCTCCGCTGCCTGCTTCACGAGAAGCCGTTCGACGGAGTGAACGGTTCCGGCAAGCACAACAACTGGTCGATCACGACGGATGACGGCATCAATCTGCTGGAGCCGGGCAAGACGCCTCACGAGAACATCCAGTTCCTTCTGGTGCTGGCCTGCATCCTGAAGGCAGTCGATACGCACGCAGACCTGCTCCGCGAATCCGCAGCCGATGTCGGAAATGACCACAGGCTCGGAGCAAACGAGGCGCCGCCGGCAATCATCTCCATTTTCCTCGGAGAGCAGCTGGAGGATGTCATGAAGCAACTGGTAAAGAGCGGATCCGCCAAGAGCTCCCTGAAGGGCGGCAAGCTGAAGACCGGCGTCATGTCCCTGAACGACGTCAACAAGGATGCGACGGACCGCAACCGTACTTCGCCGTTTGCCTTTACGGGAAATAAGTTCGAGTTCCGCATGGTCGGTTCGCGTGATTCCATCGCGGCACCCAACACGGTGCTGAATGCCATCGTGGCGGAATCCTTTGCCGAAGCCTGCGACAAGCTCGAGAAGTCAAAGCATTTTGATACCGACGTGCACGACCTGATCAAAGAATACATGACGGATCATCAGAGAATCGTCTTCAACGGAAACGGCTATTCCGAGGAATGGGTAAAGGAAGCGGAGAAGAGGGGACTTCCGAACATTACTTCCATGGTGGATGCGATTCCGACCCTGACTTCCAAGAAAGCTGTCAGCCTGTTCGGCGATCTGAAGATTTTCACGAAGGCAGAACTGCTGTCGAGAGTCGAAGTAAAATATGAAGCTTATTCCAAGGCAATCAATATTGAAGCGCTGACGATGCTGCAGATGGCCGGTGAAAAGATTATTCCGGCGATGATGAAGGAGACCGCAAAACTGGCGGATACGATCCTGGCAGTCAAGAACTGCGGCGGGGATGCCTCGGTCCAGGAGGAACTTCTTTCGGAAGTCACGAAATACCTGAAGGAAAGCGCAGCAGCCAAGGCCGGACTTGAGAAGGCAGTCCGGAAGGCGCAGGCAGCACCGGAAGGAAGAGAGCAGGCTGTCCGGTTCCGCGACGATGTCATCCCGGCCATGGCGGAGCTCCGGAAACCGGTGGATGAGGCAGAGCGGATCATTGACAAGGAAATCTGGCCGATGCCGACTTATTCAGACTTGCTATTTGAGGTCTGAGGAATTAAGATTAGTGATATTTTTTAGAAAAGGCTGAGGCCGAACATCACAAAGGGGTGATACCATGAAGCATTATACGAAGAAAGACATCATCAATCTGGTCAAGGAAGAGGACGTTGCTTTCATCCGGCTTCAGTTTACGGATATTTTCGGAACGCTGAAGAACGTGGCCATCACGTCGAGCCAGCTGGAAAAGGCACTGGACAACGAATGCATGTTTGACGGTTCTTCCATCGAAGGCTTCGTGCGTATCGAGGAGTCCGATATGTATCTGCATCCGGATTTCGATACCTTCTGCATTTTCCCGTGGAGGCCTCAGCAGGGCAAAGTCGCCAGGATGATCTGCGATGTCTATAAGACCGACGGCACTCCGTTCGAAGGAGATTCCCGCCACATCCTGAAACTGGCGGTGGCGGAAGCCGACAAAATGGGGCTGACGCTGGAAGTCGGACCGGAATGCGAGTTCTTCCTTTTCCAGACCGATGACGATGCGGTGCCGACGACGGATACCCGCGAGCAGGCCGGATACTTTGACCTCGGCCCGGTTGATTTCGGCGAGAATGCACGCCGCGACATGGTGCTGACGCTTGAGGAGATGGGCTTTGAAATCGAAGCATCCCATCATGAAAGCGCACCGGCGCAGCATGAGATCGATTTCCGCTACGACGATGCACTGGCGACGGCGGACAACATCATGACCTTTAAGCTGGCCGTCAAGACGATTGCCAAGCAGCACGGCCTGCATGCGACATTCATGCCGAAGCCGAAGGCCGGCGTGGACGGATCGGGCATGCATATCAATATGTCCCTCGTCCGGGACGGCAAGAACATTTTCTCAGACCCGAAGGATCCGGAAGGACTTTCGGAAGAAGCATACTGGTTCATGGGAGGAATCATGCAGCACATCAAGGGCATGTGCGCAATTCTGAATCCTCTCGTGAATTCCTATAAGAGGCTGGTGCCGGGATACGAGGCACCGGTCTATATCGCGTGGAGCGCCAAGAACAGGAGCCCGCTGATCCGCATCCCTTATGCACCGAATGAGGAGCTGAAGCGTATCGAACTGAGAAGTCCGGATTCCTCGGCCAATCCGTATCTGGCTCTGGCCCTGTGCCTCCGCGCAGGACTTGACGGCATTAAGAATAAGATCAATCCGCCGGCATCCGTGAACCGGAACATTTTCCAGATGAGCGAGGCTGAGAGGGCAAAGCAGGGGATCGAGATGCTGCCGGGAACACTCAACCAGGCCCTTGCGGATTTCCGGGGAGATCTTTTTGTCCAGAAGGTACTGGGCAGCCATATTTCCGATAAATATCTTTCACAGAAACAGCTGGAGTGGTCGCAGTACTGCAGTCAGATTACGCAATGGGAGATTGATCAGTACCTGAACAGATTCTGATGCCGGAGGCGCCTTTTGGTTAATATCATCGTGGTTTTCAGAAAAATCGAAGACGCCAGGAATATCAAGAATATCCTGATGCGCAGCGGCTTTTCTTCCACGTCCGTAAGCAGCACCGGAATACAGACCATCGGACAGATCGACAATCTGAAGAACGGAATCATTATCTGCGGATACCGTCTGACGGATATGCTGTATTCCGAACTGCGCGAAAACCTGCCGGAAGATTTTGAAATGCTTCTGATGGCGAAGGAAGACGTGCTTCCGGCGCTCCGGGACAATGATCTCGTCTGCCTGCCGCTTCCGGCAAGGGCGAAGGATCTAGTCGATACCGTTGCAATGATGCAGCGGAATGTCGAAGTCCGCATCAAAAAACGGAAGCTCCGGCCGCGCATGCATACGGAAGAGGAAGAAGAAATCATCCTCGAGGCAAAGCGCGTCCTGATGAACCGGAACAACATGACTGAACCGGAGGCGCACCGCTACATCCAGAAAAGCGCCATGGATACGGGAACAGGATTCGTAGAGACCGCACAGATGGTCCTCGATCTTTTCCAATAGAAGTTCTGCAAGACTGAAACATCTTTGAAAGGAGGATGGAGCAATGGCAGCAAGTGAAATCATTTATATGAAAGGTGTCACGGAAAATAATCGCAATCTGGAAATGGCGGAGCTCCTGAACCCGTCAAAGATCGGAACAGCCGTCACGACGCGCGGAGCCGTGCACACGATCCGCCGCTTAAGCCGCGTGACGTTTCTCGTGCTGAGAAAACGGGACGGCCTGATCCAGTGCGTTTCCGAAGGGGACAAATCACCCGAAGGTCTGGAGAGCCTGACCGAGGCATCGACTGTCGAGGTGAACGGCATTCTGAAGGAAAATGAGAAAGCCCCGAACGGGGTGGAAATCAGTCTCATTTCCATCCGGGTGCTTTCCGTTCCGGCGGAGCCTCTGCCGGTGCCGATTTCCAAACTGAAAATGAACATTTCGCTGGAAAAGAATTTGAATCTCCGCCCTGTCACGCTTCGCAATCTGCGTGAGAGGGCTAAGTTCAGGGTGCAGGAAGGAATTGTTCGGGGCTTCCGTGATTATCTGTATCAGCAGGGATTTACGGAGATCCATACACCGAAGATTTCATCCAGAGGCGCCGAGGGAGGCGCCAATATTTTTAAGCTGGAATATTTCCACCGTCCGGCAGTCCTGGCACAGAGTCCGCAGTTCTGGAAGCAGATGACGGTCGGCGTGTTCGACCGGGTCTTCGAGGTGGGACCGGTCTTCCGTGCGGAGAAGCACAATACCAAGCGGCACCTGAACGAATATACTTCTCTGGATTTTGAGATGGCCTATATCGACAGCTTCTACGACATCATGGAAATGGAAACCGGCGTCATCCGCTCGATGGTTTCGATGCTGGCCGAAAACTATCAGAAGCCGCTGGAGCTTCTGGGCGTGACGGAGCTGCCGAAGACCGACCGGATTCCGTCCGTGCGCTTTGACAGGGCCAAGGAACTGGTGTCGGAAAAATACGGGAGGCCGATCCGCAACCCGTATGACCTTGAGCCGGAGGAGGAAGCCCTGATCGGGCGCTACTTCAAGGAAGAGTGCGATGCGGACTTCGTGTTCGTGACGCATTACCCGTCGAAGAAAAGACCGTTCTATGCAATGGACGATCCGCAGAATCCGAAATTCACGCTGAGCTTCGACTGTCTGTTCCGCGGACTGGAAATCACGACCGGCGGGCAGAGAATCCATGACTACGCCGAACTGATGAAAAAGATTGAGAAGAAGGGCATGACGGCGGAAGGAATGGATGCTTATCTGATGGCCTTTAAGCACGGCATGCCGCCTCACGGAGGACTCGGCATCGGACTGGAAAGATTCACGATGCAGATGCTGAATGAAGAAAATGTCAGGGAGACGACGCTCTTCCCGAGGGATATGACGAGGCTGGAACCATGAGCGGACAGAAAATTACGGATGAGACGATTGATGAGATTGAAATCCTCGCAAAGCTGACGCTGTCGCCCAAGGAGCGGGAACAGGCAAAGTCCGATCTTTCGGAAATGCTTTCCTATATTGATACGCTGAAGGAACTGGACACCGAAGGCGTCGAGCCGATGTCCCATGCATTTCCCCTTGTCAATGTGATGCGGGAAGATGTCGTGACGAACGGTGACGGAAAAAAGGATTCGCTGGCCAATGCGCCGGCGGAAAAAGACGGCATGTATCAGGTGCCGCGCACATTTGAATAGGAGGCTGCCATGAAACTGGAAGAGATGACAGCCCTTGAGCTGTCGGAAAAAATCAGGAACAGGGAATGCACGGTGCAGGAGGCACTTTCCTCGGTGCTGGAAAGCATCCGCGAAAAGGAAAGCATCAATCACTGCTATGTGACGCAGGAAGACGAAGAGAAGCTTTTTGAGAAAGCGGACGCCCTGCAGGTCGCCGTCGGAAGCGGCGAGCTCAGCGGAGCCCTGGCCGGAGTGCCGGTCGCGGTGAAGGACAACCTCTGCGTGGAAGGAATGCCGTGCACCTGCTCTTCAAAGATCCTGGAGAATTTCCGTCCGTCCTATACGGCGGAAGCGGTCAGGAACCTGGAGAAAGCAGGAGCCCTGATCATCGGAAAGACAAATATGGATGAATTCGCGATGGGAAGCACGACCGAGACTTCTGCCTTCGGACCGACCAGGAATCCGGTCAATCCGGACTATGTGCCGGGCGGTTCTTCCGGCGGCTCTGCCTGCGCCGTGGCAGCAGGAGAGGCCTTTGCGGCGCTCGGCTCCGATACCGGAGGTTCGATCCGCGAGCCGGCTTCCTACTGCGGCATCGTCGGCCTCAAGCCGACCTACGGAACGGTTTCCCGCTTCGGACTGGTTGCCTACGGTTCTTCCCTTGACCAGATCGGGCCTCTGACGAAAGACGTATCCGATGCGGCCGCTGTCCTGGGAATCATTTCCTCACATGATCCGAAGGATTCAACTTCCGTCAGGAGAGAGGACACCGATTTCCTTTCGGCTCTTCAGGACGACGTGAAGGGAATGAAAATCGGAGTGCCGGAGGAATACTTCGGAGAAGGCCTGGATCCGGAAGTCTCCAGAGCCGTGCTGGAAGCAGCCGGCGTGCTGAAGGAAAAGGGAGCTTCGGTCGAGAAGTTCAATTTAAGTTATGTAAACTACGCCGTGCCCTGCTATTATACCATCGCAGATGCGGAAGCCAGCTCGAATCTTGAAAGATTCGACGGCATCAAGTACGGCTACCGGACCAAAGAGTATGAGGACCTGCACAGCATGTACAGGCGGACGAGAAGCGAAGGCTTCGGTCCGGAAGTGAAGCGGCGGATCATGCTGGGAAGCTTTGTCCTGAGCTCCGGCTATTACGATGCCTATTATCTGAAAGCACTGAAGGTCAAAGCCCTGATCAAGAAAGCATTTGACGAAGCCTTTGCGAAATACGACCTGATCCTGGGACCGGCTTCCCCGACGACCGCGCCGCGCATCGGGGAAAGTCTTTCGGACCCGATGAAGATGTATCTGGGCGACATCTATACGGTGCCGGCCAATCTGTCAGGTCTCCCGGGACTCTGCGTCCCTTGCGGGAAAGATTCCAGAGGACTGCCGGTCGGACTGCAGCTGACCGCGGACGCTTTCTGCGAGAAAAAGCTGATCCGTGCCGGCTATGCCTATGAATGCGCGGGGAAGGAGGCACGGAAGGATGTCTGAAAGATATGAGACCGTTATCGGCCTGGAGACCCATGTCGAACTGGCAACGAAGACGAAGCTGTTCTGCGGCTGCTCCACGGAATTCGGAGGAGCGCCGAATACCCACACCTGCCCTGTCTGCACCGGCATGCCGGGCTCCCTGCCCGTCCTGAACCGCCAGGCGCTGAAGTATGCAATCGCGGTGGGACTGGCGACCAGCTGCGAAATCACGCGTCACAGCAAATTCGACCGGAAGAATTATTTCTATCCGGACAACCCGCAGAACTATCAGATCTCGCAGCTCTATCTGCCGATCTGCCGGAACGGACATATCGAGATCGAGACGGCGGCGGGAAAGAAGAGCGTCGGCATCCACGAAATCCATATGGAAGAGGACGCGGGGAAACTGGTCCACGATGAGTGGACGGACACGTCGCTCGTCGACTACAACCGTTCGGGAGTGCCCCTGATTGAAATTGTCTCGGAACCGGACATGAGAAGTCCGGAAGAAGTCATTGCCTATCTGAAGAAGCTGAAGAGCATCATCGGTTATCTGGGAGCCTCGGACTGCAAGCTGCAGGAAGGCTCGATGAGGGCAGACGTGAATATTTCCGTGAGGCCGTTCGGCTCCGACGTGCTCGGGACCAGGACGGAAATGAAGAACATCAATTCCTTCAAGGCGATTGCCCGCTGCATCGAGGGAGAACGGGAAAGACAGATCGAAATTCTGGAGGGAAAGAAGGAAGTCGTTCAGGAAACCCGCCGCTGGGATGACAACAAAGAGTATTCGAAGGCGATGAGAAGCAAGGAAGACGCCAAAGACTACCGCTATTTCCCGGACCCGGATCTTGTGCCGATCGATGTCAGCGACGAAATGCTGGAGGAAATCAGAAAGGAGCAGCCGGAATTTGCCGAGGCGAAGGCACTCCGTTATCAGAAAGAGTACGGGCTGCCGGAAAAGGATATTGCCATCCTGACCGGAGACCGGCATCTGGCGGATCTTTTTGAAAAGTCGGCGGCTCTTTCGGGAGAGCCGAAGAAAACCGCCAACTGGCTGATCGTCGAGACGCAGCAGCTGCTGAAGGAAAAGGAAGAAGATCCGGAGGATCTCCGCTTCAGTCCGGGGCACCTGGCATCGCTTGTGAGGATGACGTCGGAGAACAGGATCAGTTCCGGTTCCGCAAAAGAGATCTTCCTGCATATGTATGAGGATGACTGCGATCCGGAGAAATATGCGGAAGAACACAGGCTGCTGATCGTGCGGGATGAAGGAGCTCTGAAGGTGGCTGTGCAGAAGGCAGTTGCCGAGAACCCGCAGGCCGTCGAGGACTTCCGGAACGGAAAGAAGAAAGCGGTCGGCGCCCTGATCGGCAGCGTTATGAAGGAGACGCACGGAAAGGCCGATCCTGCCGAGGCCGGGAAGCTGCTGGAGGAAATCCTGAGTTCCTGAACTTACAGGAAATGCCGGAGGAAGTCCAGACTTCCTGAACTTTCGGAAAATCGGATACCCCGGGGCCTGCGGAAAACAGATTTTCAGCAAATTGTCTGAAAATCAGAAAACTTTCCCGCGAACTCTTTACAATTGAAAAGTTGTGTTGTATAGTTTCTCAAAAGGTCGCAAAGAAGCGCATCGAACTTCTTTGCGACCCTTTTTTTATGTTTTGAACACAGGAGGGCTGTCAAATGTTTCAAGTCAGAAATCCGCTTCCGGTTCCGCCGCTTTATGATCCTTCGTACGAGCATGATGCGTGCGGCATCGGAGTATGCGTCGATATCAAGGGAAGGAAAAGCCGCCGCAATGTGGACGACGCGCTGAAGATCGTCGAGAACCTGGAGCACCGTGCCGGGCGCGATGCCGAAGGAAAGACCGGCGACGGCGTCGGAATCCTTACCCAGATCCCGCACAAGTTCATGCAGAAGGTGACGAAGCCTTTGGGCATCGTGCTGGGAAATGAACGCGAATACGGCGTGGGCATGTTTTTCTTTCCCCAGCGGGAAATGGAACGCAGCCGTGCCAAGAAAATGTTCGAGGTCGTCATCCGAAAGGAAGGACTGAACTTCCTCGGATGGAGAGAAGTTCCGGTGGATGCTTCCGTCCTCGGGACCAAGGCGCTGGAATGCATGCCGTGCATCATGCAGGGCTTTGTGGAAAAGCCGCCCCGCACGGAAAAAGGACTGGAGTTCGACCGGAAGCTTTATGTCGCGCGCCGCGTTTTCGAGCAGTCCAATGACAATACATATGTCGTCTCTCTCTCGAGCCGGACGATCGTCTATAAGGGAATGCTCCTGGTCAGGCAGCTGAGGACGTTCTACAGCGACCTTCAGGACCCGGACTATGAGACGGCCATTGCCATCGTGCATTCCCGTTTCTCGACGAATACGTTCCCGAGCTGGGAGAGGGCGCATCCCTACCGTTTCATCGTGCACAACGGGGAAATCAACACGATCCGCGGAAATGCCGACAAGATGTATGCCCGCGAGGAAAATATGGATTCCGACAATCTTCACGGCGAGATGCCGAAGATCATGCCGGTCATCAATGCGTCGGGCTCCGATTCCGCGATGCTTGACAACACCCTGGAATTCCTGACGATGAGCGGAATGGATCTGCCTCTGGCGGTCATGATCACGATTCCCGAACCGTGGGAGAACAACAAGAATATTTCCCAGGAGAAGCGGGATTTCTATCAGTATTATGCGACGATGATGGAGCCGTGGGACGGCCCGGCCTCGATCCTGTTCTCCGACGGAGACGTCGTGGGAGCGGTTCTGGACCGCAACGGCCTGCGTCCTTCCCGGTACCTCATCACGAAAGATGAGCGGCTGATCCTCTCTTCCGAAGTCGGCGTCCTTCCGGTCCGGCCTCAGGATATCCTGGTCAAGGACCGCCTGCGTCCGGGCAAGATGCTGCTGGTCGACCTGCGGAAAGGAAAACTGATCGACGACAACGAACTGAAGGAGAAGTATGCGACGCAGCAGCCCTACGGCGAATGGCTCGACAACAACCTTGTTTTCCTGAAGGACCTGCGCATCCCGAACAACCGCATCCCGGAATACAGGGGCGAAGAACTGCAGAGGATGCAGAAGGCGTTCGGCTACAACTACGAGGAAATCATCGACGGCATCCTGCCGATGGCTGAGACGGGAAATGAAAAGACGGCATCGATGGGCGTCGATACGGCGCTCCCGGTATTCAATCCGGGCTACCATCCGCTGTTTCATTTCTTCAAGCAGCTGTTTGCACAGGTAACGAACCCGCCGATCGATGCGCTGAGGGAGGAAGTCGTCACGTCGACTTCCGTCTATATCGGGACGTCCGGCAATCTTCTTGAGGAATATCCGAAGAACTGCAACCTGCTGAAGGTCCACAACCCGATCCTGACCAATACCGACCTTCTGAAGATCAAGAACATGCATGCCGAAGGCTTCAAGGTCGAAGTGCTGCCGATCACGTATTACGCCAGCACGTCGCTCGAAAAGGCTATTGAGCATCTTTTTGTGGAAGCGGACCGTGCCTACCGGGACGGCGTGAACATCATCATCCTGTCGGACAGAGGGTTCGATGAGAACCATGTCGCGATTCCGTCCCTTCTGGCAGTCTCCGCCCTGAACCGGCATCTGGTCAACACGAAGAAGAGGACGTCGGTCGCGCTGATTCTGGAATCCGGAGAACCCTGCGAAGTGCATCATTTCGCGACGCTGCTCGGCTACGGAGCCTGTGCGGTCAATCCGTACCTGGCCCAGGAAACCATCCGGGGCCTTATCAGCGACGGACTGCTGGACAAGGATTACTATGCCGCGGTCAACGACTATAACAAGGCGATTCTGAACGGCATTGTCCGCATCGCATCGAAGATGGGCATTTCCACGATCCAGTCCTATCAGGGCTCGCAGATTTTTGAAGCCATCGGCATCGACCAGGATGTCATCGACCGGTATTTCACCAATACGGTCTGCCGCGTCGGAGGCCTTTCCCTGAAGGATATCGAAGAGGAAGTCGAGAAGAGACATTCGAAGGCTTTTGATCCGCTCGGACTTTCCCTCAACCTGACGGTCGATTCCATCGGCGATCATTCCATGCGCAGCGGAGCGGAAGAGCATCTCTACAATCCTGCGACGATCCATCTGCTGCAGCTGTCGACGAGGACCGGAAACTATGATCTGTTCAGGCAGTATACGAAACTGGTTGATGAAAATTCTTCAATCATGAACCTGCGCGGACTGATGGACTTCCGATATCCGGAAAAAGGAATTCCGATCGAAGAAGTCGAGAGCGTGGATTCCATCGTAAGGAGATTCAAGACCGGGGCGATGAGCTACGGGTCCATTTCCAAAGAAGCCCATGAGACACTGGCCGCTGCCATGAATTCCATCCACGGCGAGTCGAATACCGGGGAAGGCGGAGAGGACGAAGAACGGCTGAACGTGCGGCCGGGCGCTCCGAATAAATGCTCGGCGATCAAGCAGGTCGCTTCGGCGCGTTTCGGGGTCACCTCTGAGTATCTGTGCTCCGCGAAGGAAATCCAGATTAAAATGGCGCAGGGAGCCAAGCCCGGAGAAGGCGGAAACCTTCCCGGCGGAAAAGTATATCCCTGGGTGGCAAAGACAAGACATTCGACGCCCGGCGTGGCGCTGATTTCGCCGCCGCCGCATCATGACATTTATTCCATCGAGGATCTGGCTGAGCTGATCTATGACCTGAAAAATGCCAACAGGAAAGCAAGAATCAATGTGAAGCTGGTCTCCGAAGCCGGCGTCGGCACGGTTGCGTCCGGCGTTGCCAAGGCGGGAGCACAGGTCATCCTCATTTCCGGCTATGACGGTGGAACCGGGGCGGCGCCCAGGAACTCCATCCACAACGCGGGACTTCCCTGGGAGCTCGGCGTTGCGGAGACCCATCAGACCCTGATCCTGAACGGACTGCGCAGCAGGGTGCGCCTCGAGACGGACGGCAAGCTGATGACGGGACGGGACGTCTGCATCGCGGCCATGCTGGGCGCGGAGGAATTCGGTTTTGCCACGGCGCCCCTGATCACGATGGGCTGCGTCATGATGAGAGTCTGCAATCTGGATACCTGCCCGATGGGCATCGCGACGCAGAACCCGGAACTCAGGAAGCGTTTCTCCGGCAAGCCGGAATACGTCGTGAACTTCATGAAATTCATCGCCGAGAATCTGCGCGAGTACATGGCGAAACTCGGCATCCGTACGATCGACGAGCTGGTCGGAAGAAGCGACCTGCTGAAGAAAAAAGATAATCTTGCGGACTATGAACAGAAAATCGATCTGGACAGGATCCTGGAAAATCCGTATGCGGGAAAGAAGGATACAGCCTGCATTTTCGATCCGAAGCATGTCTATGATTTCCATCTCGAGAAGACGCTGGACGAAAAGGTCCTGCTGAAGGAGTTGGAGCCGGCGATCGAAAAGAACGAAGCGAAATCGCTGGAAGTGGACGTCCGGAATACGGACCGCGCCTTCGGTACGATCCTGGGCTCGGTCATCACGGAAAAGCTCGGGAAAAAGGCCATGGAAAATCAGTACCTGATCCGATGCAGCGGTGCGGGCGGCCAGAGCTTCGGCGCTTTCATCCCGAAGGGACTGACGCTCGAACTGACCGGCGACAGCAACGACTATTTCGGGAAGGGTCTGTCCGGAGGGACGCTGGTCCTGTATCCGCCGAAGGGCAGCCAGTTCAGGCAGGATGAGAATATCATCGTGGGAAATGTGGCGCTTTACGGAGCGACGAGCGGGAAAGCATTTATCTGCGGCGTGGCCGGGGAGAGATTCGCCGTGAGGAATTCCGGAGCGACGGCAGTAGTCGAAGGCGTCGGAGACCACGGCTGCGAATACATGACCGGCGGCCGCGTTGCGGTCCTGGGCATGACCGGAAAGAATTTTGCGGCCGGAATGAGCGGCGGCATCGCCTACGTGCTGGATGAGAAGAATGATCTTTATACACGCCTCAACAAAACGATGATCGCCTCTTACGAGCTGTCCGACAAATATGACGTAGCGGAACTGAAGGGCATGCTGGAAGAGCATGTGCTGAGGACGGGGTCCGTAAAAGGAAGCGAGATCCTGGCTCATTTCGAGGAGTATCTTCCGAAGTTCAAGAAGATCATTCCGCACGATTATGAGAAGATGCTGAAGCGCATCGGGGAAATGGAAGAGAAAGGCCTGTCGGAATCGCAGGCCCAGATCGAGGCATTCTATGCCGCAAAGAAGGAGGCCTGAAGATGGGCAAGCCGACAGGATTCATGGAATATGAAAGGGAGGTTTCCCAGACGGTCGATCCGAGAGAACGGATCGCAAATTTCGGGGAATTCCACATTTACCTGAGCAGGGAGGAACAGCAGATCCAGGGCGCGCGCTGCATGAACTGCGGCGTGCCGTTCTGCCAGTCCGGCATGATGCTGATGGGCATGACATCGGGCTGTCCGCTTCATAACCTGATTCCGGAATGGAATGACCTGGCCTACAGGGGAAGCTTCGAGCAGGCCTATGAAAGACTGGCCAAGACCAACAATTTCCCGGAATTCACTTCCAGGGTCTGCCCTGCGCTGTGCGAGGCAGCCTGCACGTGCGGGCTTTATGACGATCCCGTGAGCACGAAGGAAAATGAATACCGGATTATTGAAAATGCTTTTCAGAAGGACCTGGTCAGGGCGGAGCCGCCCAAGACGCGTACCGGGAAATCGGTTGCCGTCATCGGATCGGGACCGGCCGGGCTGGCAGCAGCCGACGAGCTGAACAAACGGGGACACCTGGTGACGGTCTTTGAACGCAGCGACCGTCCCGGCGGCCTTCTGATGTACGGCATTCCCAACATGAAGCTCGACAAGAAAATCGTTGAGAGAAGAATTGAGCTCATGAAGAAAGAAGGGGTCATTTTCAGGACCGGAGAGGATGTCGGAAAGAATACGGCGGCGAAGGAAATCCTGAAAAAATTCGACCGGGTCATCCTGGCCTGCGGAGCGAAGCAGGCACGCGACATCAGCGCACCGGGGAGAGAGGCGGAAGGCATTTATTTTGCCGTTGATTTCCTCTCGGCAAATACGAAAAAGCTGCTGGATCCGGATTCGGGGAGCAGGGATTTTGTTTCTGCCAAAGGGAAAAACGTCGTCATCATCGGCGGCGGGGACACAGGCAATGACTGCGTCGGAACCTGCATCCGCCATGGCTGCAAGTCAGTCGTGCAGGTTGAAATGCTTCCGTGCCCGCCGAAGTCAAGAGCGGAGAACAACCCGTGGCCGGAGTGGCCGAAGGTCCTGAAGACCGACTACGGCCAGGAAGAAGCCATTGCCGTTTTCGGAAAGGATCCGCGCATTTATGAAACGACGGTGAAGGAATTCCTGAAGGACGGCAAGGGAAAACTGTCCGGCGTGACCGTGGTGAAACTGGAATGGAAAAAAGATGAAAAGACCGGAAGAATGAACCCGGTGCCCGTGGAAGGCAGCGAAAAGACACTGCCTTGCGAACTGCTGCTGATTGCAGCCGGTTTCCTCGGAAGCGAGAAATACGTGACGGATGCCTTCGGGGTCAGCCTGACTCCGAGGACGAATGTCGAGACGGAGCCCGGCAGATATGCATCGTCGGCGGATCGGGTCTTTACGGCCGGCGATATGCACCGCGGCCAGTCCCTCGTCGTCTGGGCTATCCGTGAGGGGAGAGAAGCGGCCTATGCGGTCGACTGCGATCTCATGGGCTATTCGAACCTTTCGGTTCAGTAAGGAAAGAACCCGGTTCCGGCGGTTTTCTGCGGCCGGAGCCGGACATCATGATTCTGTTATTTTTTTTGTTGCAAATCGTTCAGGGCTCTGATATAATTACCTTTGCTGTTTCTACAGCACAATCATTCATACATGTTCGAGCATCTTGGAGAAGTACCCAAGCTGGCCGAAGGGACACCCCTGGAAAGGGTGCAGGCCGTTAATAGCGGCGCAAGGGTTCGAATCCCTTCTTCTCCGTCCGTGGGCTTATAGCTCAGCTGGTTAGAGCGCACGCCTGATAAGCGTGAGGTCGGTGGTTCGAGTCCACTTAAGCCCATTGCAATTTTGCTCTTGTATCATGTATAATGTAGGAAAGAGTTTTATTCCTCGATAGCTCAATGGTAGAGCACTCGGCTGTTAACCGAGGGGTTGTAGGTTCGAGCCCTACTCGGGGAGCTGCCATGATCTGCATGGCAATCTGGCCCCATGGTCAAGCGGTTAAGACATCGCCCTTTCACGGCGGTAACAGCAGTCCGAATCTGCTTGGGGTCATTTTTTTTGGATCTTTAGCTCAGTTGGTTAGAGCAACCGGCTCATAACCGGTCGGTCCTGGGTTCGAGTCCCCGAAGATCCACTTACCGAAGAATATGAACCTCGTTTGGCCCAGTGGCTCAGTTGGTTAGAGCGCCGCCCTGTCACGGCGGAGGTCAGGAGTCCGAGTCTCCTCTGGGTCGTTTTATTTGCCGGTGTGGCGGAATAGGTAGACGCAAGGGGACTTAAAATCCCTCGGAGTAAAATCCGTATCGGTTCGAGTCCGATCACCGGCATCGAACCTTTTTATTCCTTTTTTTATTTCTTTCACTGGAGTTTATCCATGAAAAATCCAATCCTTTATTACGTGATTCCCTGCTACAACGAAGAAGAGGTGCTTCCGGAAACTTCGAAGCGTCTGCTTGAAAAATACAATCAGCTGACGGCGAAGGGCGTGATCAGTCCGGAAAGCCGCATTCTTTTTGTGAACGACGGTTCCTCTGACCCGCACCTGGGAAATGATCCGGAAGCTCCATGAAATGAGTCCGGTTTTCTCCGGCCTGTGTCTTTCCCGCAACCGCGGACATCAGAATGCACTGCTGGCGGGACTGATGACGGCAAAAGATTACTGCGACGTCTCCATTTCCATGGATGCCGATCTGCAGGATGATATCGAAGCGTCGGATCAGATGCTGGAGAAATTCGAAGAGGAAGACTGCGACATCGTATACGGCGTGCGTTCCAGCCGGGAAAAAGATACGGCGTTCAAGCGCGGCTCGGCCATGTTCTTCTACCGCCTGATGGAACATTTCGGCGCCTCCACGGTCAGCAACCATGCAGATTACCGCCTGATGAGCCGCAGGGCCCTGATCGGGCTTTCACAGTTCCGGGAGGTCAATCTCTTCCTGCGCGGACTCGTTCCGATGATCGGATACAAATCGGATAAAGTTTATTATGAAAGAGGAGAGCGCTTTGCGGGAAAGAGCAAGTACCCTCTCAGGAAAATGATCGATTTTGCTTTTGAGGGAATCACATCGCTTTCCGTCAAGCCGATCCGCATGATCACGAATCTCGGACTGCTCGTCTTTCTTGTCAGCATTGTCTTTCTGATCTGGGGCATCGTACAGCACCTGCGCGGCGTGACTGTGCCTGGCTGGAGCTCCCTGATTGTTTCCATCTGGGCAATCGGGGGACTGGTGCTTCTGTCCATCGGCGTCGTCGGGGAGTACATCGGGAAAATCTATCTGGAAACAAAAGGCCGCCCGCGTTTCATCATTGAGGAAACGCTGAACGAGGGACGGAAAAAGGAAGAATAAGAAAGAACCACGGGGACGGGGGGTGATGGTTCCGAAAAGGAACCATCACCCCCGTCCCCGTGGTTCTTATCTATGGCCGGAGTTTATTGACCTCGCGGTCATAGGTCA
Organism: Lachnospiraceae bacterium; assembly: GCA_022647575.1. Taxonomy (GTDB): domain Bacteria; phylum Bacillota; class Clostridia; order Lachnospirales; family Lachnospiraceae; genus Chordicoccus. The sequence continues at coordinate 105,734 of JALCKY010000006.1, forward strand.
GAATGCCGTTCACTTCTTCTTCGACGTCCGAGAGCTGCGTATAGACTGCGGCGGCCAGGCCGTCCTTTTCCAGCGAATGAATCTTTTCCTTCAGTTCCGCGAATGATCTGCGGAGCGTTTCCGGATCCGTCACTTTCGTATAGGTAAAATCTTCCGTTGAATAGGAATGTCCGCTGACATGCCAGGAGAGTCCGCCGTATTCCGAGAAGCAGAACGGACGCTCTTTTTCCGGCTTCACGGTCAGGGCGCGCCAGTAGTTGTGCAGGGAGACGATGTCGCCGGCTCCCTGGTCATACCAGCCGCTGGCATGATCCACCGGACGCGTGGGATCCCACTGCTTCATTTTCAGGAAGACCTTCTCTGCGTCGAACTGTCCCCAGCCTTCGTTGAAAGCGGTCCACAGGCCGATGCAGGGACAGCTGTACAGCTGCTCCATCGTATCGTGGCAGCCTTTGAGCCAGGCACGGCGGCCCTTCTCCGAAGCGCGCGAGAATATCGGGTAATTGCTGTCCGGAAAACGCCTGGTGATGAAAGGCAGCGCGGTCGGCAGGTAGAGCATGAAAGTCATGAGCGAGCGTCCGCCTCCGTTGAGCATGTCCTGCCAGACAATCATTCCGAGACGGTCGCAGTGATAATACCAGCGCATCGGCTCGACCTTGATATGCTTGCGGATCATGTTGAAGCCGAGCTCCTTCATGGAAAGGATGTCGGATATCATCGCCTCGTCGGAAGGGGCGGTGTAGAGACCGTCTGACCAGTAGCCCTGATCGAGGACGCCGTCCTGGAAATAAGCCCGGTTGTTGAGCGCCAGATAGGGAATGCCCCGTCCGTCGCGGATTACGGAGAATTTCCTCATAGCAAAATAAGAAGTGACGCGGTCTTCGCCGGCCGTGACTTCAAAAGGACACAGGCAGGGATCCTCCGGCGTCCACGGACGGACATGCGGAACCGGGATGCGGATTTCCTTTCCGGAAAAGCCTTCGGCGGAAGCCGTTTCTTCTCCCTGCATCTGAATGCGGACCCGGCAGGGAAGAGAGGTGCGGACCGTGATGCAGACGGACTGTTCGTCGAAAAGCGGAGTGATCTTCAGGCTGCGGATAAAAACATCGGGAACTTCTTCCATCCAGACGGTCTGCCAGATTCCGCTCTGCGCGGTGTAGAACATGCCGCCCGGCTTCAGCTTCTGCTTGCCGCGGTCCATCCAGGCCGTATCGGAAATGTCCCGGACGCGGACCGTCAGGGTATTTTCTCCCGGCACGGCAAATGAAGTTATGTCAACTGAAAAGGACAGGTAGCCGCCGAAGTGGCTGCCGGCTTTCTGCCCGTTGAGGAAGACTTCGCAGATCTGGTCGACCGCTCCGAAATTCAGGAGCAGGCGGTGCCCGCGGGGAATTTCCGGCAGTACGACGGTTTTCCGGTACCACAGGAATTCATCGGGCTGAAGCTGCCTCTCTACGCCGGAGAGGATGGATTCCGGGGAAAAAGGCACAAGAATCCGTCCGTCATAGGAAGACGGTTCAGCAGCTTCTTTAGAGAAAGGGGAAAAGGCATATTCCCAGGTTCCGTTCAGACATTTCCAGGAAGCCCTTGCCATCTGCGGGCGCGGGTATTCCGGAAGGACGGAATCCGGACGGAGATTCCTTCCCCATTTCGTCAGAAGCTTATTCGGTACGGTTTTCTTCTTTCCGAACTGAAAAGTGGAAAGGACATCGGAGAGATTCATGCGTTCATTATAGCGGATGAGGCAGGGTTTGACAAACGGACGGAAGAAAATTATGCTGTTTTCGGATGAGATAAGATACAGAAAGGATCTTCCGGCAAATGAAACAGCTGAATCATGTTACGCACGGCTTTCCGCCGTTTTATGAAAAAGAATCCAGAATCCTGATCCTCGGGTCGTTCCCGTCGGTCAAGTCTCGCGAAGTCAGCTTCTTTTACGGTTTTCCGCGCAACCGTTTCTGGCAGGTGACAGCCGAACTCCGGAAATGTGCGGTTCCGTCATCCGAGGAAGAGAAGAGGGAGTTCCTGCACCGGAACCGGATCGCACTCTATGACGTCATTGAAGAGTGCGATATCCACGGTTCCTCGGACAGTTCCATCACGAATGTCATTCCTGCGGACATGAAGCCGATCCTGAAGAAAGCGGAGATCCGCGCCATTTTCGTAAACGGAGCGACGGCCTCAAAACTTTACGACCGCTACCTGGAGCCGGAGCTGAAGGTTCCGGCGATCCGCCTGCCTTCGACAAGCCCGGCCAATGCGGCCTGGTCTCTGGAGAAACTGGAAGCAGAGTGGAAAGTCATCAATGAATACCTGGACTGAGAACCGGGCTTGACACCGACACCCCGTGGGGGTATTATATTCCCAGGAGGCCGGTATGAAACAAAAATATGATATCACGGGAATGACCTGCGCTGCCTGTCAGGCCCACGTCACGAAAAGCGTGGAAAAAGTTGAGGGCGTCAGGGACGTCAATGTAAACCTGCTGCAGAATTCCATGACAGTCGATTACGATGAAAACGGAACGGACGATGCAGCCATTATCCGCGCCGTCGAATCGGGAGGATACGGGGCTGCCGTAAAAGAAGATTCCGCACGGCAGGCCGGGACGCCGGCGGTTTCAGACGGCTTGCCTCACAGGGGCAGGGCGCCCGTGCGCGACATTGCCAAAGAGCAGGCGCTGGAAATGAAGCACCGCCTGATTCTTTCCGTCTGCTTTCTGATTCCCCTGATGGCTCTCAGCATGGGAATGATGTGGGGATGGCCGATGCCTTCCTTTTTTCAGGGAACGGAAAATGCCGTAACCTATGCCTTCACGCAGTTCCTTCTGGTCCTGCCGGTGATGTTCATCAACCGTGCATTTTATACAGGCGGCTTCCGGGCCCTCATCCACCGCGCTCCCAATATGGATTCCCTGATTGCGGTGGGATCGGGTGCAGCTTTCGTTTACGGAATCTTTGCCATTTACCGCATGAGCTGGGGCCTCGGACACGGGGACGAAGCGCTTGTCATGCATTACCACATGGACCTGTATTTTGAATCGGTCTCGATGATCCTGACGCTCATTACCGTCGGAAAATATCTGGAAGCGCGTTCGAAGGGAAAAACGTCGGATGCCATCCGGAAGCTGATCGACCTGACGCCGAAAACGGCTCTTGTGGAAAGAGACGGGAAAGAGACCGAAATACCGGCGGAGGAAATCCGGAAGGGCGACATCGTGATCGTAAAGCCGGGGACTTCGGTTCCGGTTGACGGGACCGTCCTTTCGGGCAGTACGTCGGTCGATGAAAGCGCCCTGACGGGAGAGAGCATCTCGGCTGAAAAAAGACCCGGTTCAAAGGTCATGAGTGCAACGGTCAACGGCTCCGGGGTCATCCGGTTCCGGGCGGAGAAAGTCGGGGAGGATACGACGCTGTCGCAGATCATCCGGCTTGTCGAAGAAGCTTCCGGATCCAAGGCGCCGATTGCCAGGCTTGCGGATAAAATCGCCGGTGTCTTCGTTCCGGTGGTCATGACGATTGCCCTGGTCACAGCCATCGTCTGGCTGATTGCGGGCGCGGGTCCGGAGTTCGCGGTTTCCTGCGGAATTGCTGTCCTCGTCATTTCCTGCCCGTGTGCACTCGGACTTGCGACGCCGACGGCAATCATGGTCGGGACGGGCCGCGGCGCCGAGATGGGAATCCTGATCAAATCTGCCGAGAGCCTGGAAACGGCCCATAAGATCGACACGGTCGTCATGGACAAGACCGGCACGATCACGGAAGGACATCCGGCTGTGACGGACATCCTGACGATGGGAATGGTTTCGGAAGCGCAGCTTCTTTCCGCTGCCGCCTCGCTTGAGAAAAACTCCGAGCATCCGCTTTCGGAAGCTATCGTGAAAGAGGCGGAAAAAAGACGGGTTCCTTATTCGGCGGCGGAGAATTTCCATGCCGTGCCCGGACGGGGCATCGAAGGCACGGTCGGCGGTCAGAAATTCTATGCGGGAAATGAAGCCTTCATGAAGGAACGGGGCATTTCCGAAGGCACCGCTCTCGTCAGCGCAGACCGCCTGAATGAGGAAGGAAGAACGGTTCTTTATTTTGCGGATGAAACGATGGTCATCGGTCTGATTGCCGTCGCGGATACTCCGAAGCCGACCTCAGCCGGGGCCATTTCCGAATTTAAGAAAATGGGTATTGAGACCGTCATGCTGACGGGAGACCGGAAAGAGGCAGCGGAAGCCATCCGGAAAAAAATGGGAATCGGGCGCGCGGTGGCGGAAGTGCTGCCGCAGGATAAGGATGCCGAGATCCGGAAGCTGCAGGCCGAAGGACGGAAGGTTGCCATGATCGGCGACGGCATCAACGATGCGCCGGCCCTGACCCGTGCAGACGTCGGAATCGCCATCGGCGCCGGAACCGACGTGGCCATCGAATCGGCGGACATCGTCCTGATGAAGAGCGACCTGACAGATGCGGTATCTGCCGTGAAGCTTTCCAAAGCGGTCATCCGGAACATCAAACAGAATCTGTTCTGGGCATTTTTCTACAATACCATCGGCATACCGCTTGCGGCAGGCGTCCTGTATCCGGCTTTCGGACTGAAACTGAGTCCGATGTTCGGGGCAGCCGCGATGAGTCTCAGCTCGTTCTTTGTCGTAACCAATGCGCTGCGTCTGCGCTTCTTCAAGCCGGATCCCTCAGCTGCAGAAAACAGAATCACCCGGGCACCGGAAACGGAAATGCCTGCGGAACTTAACGAAAAAACGGAGGATAAGAAAATGGAAAAAACAGTCAGTATCAATGGAATGATGTGCGAGCACTGCGTGGCGCATGTGAAGGAAGCACTGGAAAAAGTGGACGGCGTCAGGAGCGCGGACGTCTCGCTGGAGAAAAAGAACGCGGTGGTGACCCTGGACGGGGAAGTCGGGGAGGAAGCCCTGAAAAAAGCCGTCACGGATGCGGGCTATGAAGTCCTCGGCGTGCAGTAAGACAGGAGGTAAGTTGCCATGATGGCAGATCCCGAAAAAATCTCGCGTCTTGTAAAGACGGCACGCGGGCAGCTGGACGGTGTGCTGAGAATGATCGATGAAGACAAGTACTGCATCGATATCTGCAACCAGCTGATGGCGGCGGATTCCATTATCCGCAAGGCAAATAATGAGATTCTCAGAGCCCATATGAAAGGCTGCGTCAAAACAGCGATGGAAGAGGGCAGGGGCGATGAGAAAATCGACGAGCTGATCGGCATTATCGAGAAGCTCAAGTAGGCAGGATCAAAAAGATGCTGACATTGATTTCTCCCCGGCGTATAATGAGAGAAGCGTGAAAAATGCGCACGGGGGGAACTGAAAATGGAAGGTCTTTTCAACGCGATCAACAATGTCTTCGGTTTTGTGACGCCTATTTCAGATGCGCTTTGGGATTTCCCGAAGAACTTCGACTGGTGGGCAAATATCCCGGTCCTGGGGAACTTTTCCCTGGCGCTGATCCTGCTGATCGGGTCGGGAATCTTCTTCTCTTTCAAGCTCGGTTTTATTCAGGTGACTCATTTCAACCGGACCGTGAAATATCTGGCCAAGAAAGAAGAGCACCGGACGGGAATTTCTCCGCTCGCGGCTTTCTTCCTGAGCACGGCCATGCGCGTAGGCCCCGGCAACATCATCGGCGTTACGGGCGCAATCGTAGCGGGAGGTCCGGGAGCTCTTTTCTGGATGTGGATTTCCGCCTTCTTCGGAATGGCGACTGCCTATATTGAAGCGACTCTGGCCCAGATCTTTAAAGAGAAAAAAGGGACGGAGTTTGTCGGAGGCCTTCCGTTCTACGGACGCCGCCTTCTCGGGAACAGCGCTGCAGTCGGCGTCATCCTCTGCGTCATTTACCTGCTGTATGCGGTAGGCTGCCTGCCTTCTCAGGGATCTTATTCCGTTACGGCAATCGGAACGATCGTCGATACGATTGCCGGGACTCAGATGCCCAGCAATTCTCCGTTCTATTATATCGTCGGAATTCTGGTGATTGCCCTTGTCGCCGTGATTGCCTTCGGCGGCATCAAGCGGGTCACGAAGTTTACGGATATGGCCGTTCCGGTCATGGCCGTGGTTTATTTCCTGGTTGTCATCGTCATGATCGTCATCAACTTCGATCAGATCCCGTACTTCTTCTCATCGGTCTTCGGCGGAGCGTTTAAACCGGAAGCCATCTTCGGCGGTGCCTTCGGAACCGCCCTGGCACAGGGCGTGAAACGAGGCCTGATGTCAAATGAGGCAGGCCAGGGAACCATTACGATGTCCGCGGCCGCTTCCGATGCGGATCATCCGTGCAGCCAGGGATGCATTGCTTCCGTAGGCGTTTTCCTGGACACGATTGTCATCTGCACGCTGACAGGTTTCATCATCGTCATGTCGCATCTGTGGACTTCCGTCAACGACTTTGCGGATATCGACCGCCTGCAGTATTTCCAGATTTCCATTTCAGGACTGAAACCGGGCGAACCGTTTACCGTCGTCGTCAGCGTCCTGCTGCTGGTATGCTTCATGCTTTTTGCCTTTACGACGCTGCTCGGCATGTTCTCGTTCTCGGAAATCGCGGGCTCCAGAATCAGCCAGAAGAAGGGATGGATCACCACGATCCATATCGTCGATCTGGCCATCTGCGCTTTCGGCATCCTGAGCAAGATCGCGGGCTATGACCTTTCCCAGATCTGGGCTTTCTCGGATCTGGCAAATATCTGCATCGTCTTCTGCAATATCCCGATTCTTTACGTCGGGTTCCGCTATGTCATGAAGGCTACGAAACATTACAAGAAACATGACGGCACGCCGTTTACTTCGGAAGTTGCCGGCATCAAAGAACATCTCTATTGGGATGACAAAGCACAAGGGAACGGATGATCTTTTTAGATTCTTTACTGGATACGACAATTGACTGCCTGAAGATGCTGCCTTTTCTTTTCCTGGCGTTTCTTCTGCTCGAGGCGCTCGAGCATCATTCGTCGGAGAAAATGAACAGTCTGCTTCTGAAGGCAGGAAGCTTCGGGCCGCTGATCGGAGGACTTCTCGGCTGCATTCCGCAGTGCGGGTTTTCCATCATGGCATCGGATCTTTACGCAGGCGGCGTCATTTCTCTGGGGACGCTGCTTGCGGTTTTTTTGTCGACCTCGGATGAGGCGCTGGTCATCCTGGTTTCGACGGCCGGACATTTCGGGGACATCCTGCGTCTGATCGGCGTGAAGATCGTAATCGGAATCGTTGCCGGATATGCCGTCTATCTGATTTCCGCGGTGATACGGAAAAGGCATCCGGAAAAGAAGAAAGAAATCGGCGATCTGTGCCGCGATGCGAAATGCGGCTGCCATGAGGAAGGCGGAGGAATCCTGAAGCCGGCGCTGAAGCATACGCTGCAGGTTTTCCTGTTCCTCTTCATTTTCACTTTCGTACTCGATGTGCTGCTGTCCCTGATCGGAATCGCCAGCCTGTCGAGAATCATGCTGGCAGACACGGTCTGGCAGCCGGTGCTGGCGGCCCTGATCGGTCTGATTCCGAACTGCGGGGCGTCGGTCGTTCTGACGCAGCTTTATCTTGAAGGCGTCATCAGCTTCGGCTCCATCGTGGCCGGGCTTTGCTCCGCTGCCGGTCTCGGACTGGTCATGCTGTTCCGGATGAACCGGAACAGGAAAGAAGATATCGGCATCACGCTCCTGCTTTACGGAATCTCGGTTCTGGCAGGCATCCTCCTGCAGATCTTTTTCTGAAAGAGAATCCTATGAGAAAATATTTTTCCGCCTATGCGGGGATGAAAAGAGACGTCTATGTTCTGGCTGCGGCAAGATTCATCAACTGCCTCGGCTCTTTCATCAATCCGCTGATTACCCTGATCCTGACACAGAAGCTTCTGATGTCCGGAGCGGAAGCGGGACGCCTGGTGGCGCTTCTGGTCATCACGCAGGCTCCCTGTCTGGCCTTAGGCGGAAAACTGGCCGACCGGTTCGGACGGAAGATCGTATTTGCCGTCGGCTGCTGTCTGGGTGCGTTCTTCTATCTGGTCTGCGCCTTCGGGGCAGCAGGAGAGACGATGATCTTTTTCCTGATCCTTTCGGCGGACATGGTGGCACTGGCCATTCCGGCCGAGGATGCGATGCTGGCGGACGCGGCTCCGGAGAGCCAGAGGCAGCCGGCCTTTTCCCTGATGTATCTGGCCATCAACATGGGCATGGCGGTCAGTCCGATTCTCGGAGGTATCCTGTTCCTTCACCATCTGCAGCTGCTGTTTCTTCTCGATGCCCTGACGACGCTTTCGTGCGTGGCGATCGTATTCATTTTCATCAAGGAAACGAATCCCGCTTCCCGGAAAAACGGAGAAGGCGGAACAGAGGAAAGCAAATCTTCCGATGCCGCTCCGAAGAAAATGACTCTTTTTCAGGCACTGAAGAAGGTGCCGGTCCTGGCCGTTTTCTTCAGCCTGATGTTCCTGTTTGATTTTGCCTACACGCAGTGGAATTTCCTTCTGCCGATTCAGTTCGGAGAGGCATTCGGGGACGACGGGGCAAGACTCTACAGCTACCTGTGCTCGGTAAATGCGGTGACGGTCATCGTGCTGGCGCCGGTCGTCACGAAGATCGAGAAAAATCTCCGTCCTCTTTTTGCCATCGGCATTTCCGGTCTTCTGTACACGGCAGCCTATATCGGATTCGGACTGCAGGGACCGTACATCGCTTACATTTTCCTAGGGGAACTTTTCACGATCGCGGAAATCTGGACGGCGATCCGGACCGGTCCGTTCATTTACCATTATGCGCCGGAAGAGTGCCGTGCCCGGATTGCGGCGGTCAGCAACTTTACGCGCGGCGCGGCGGGAGCCCTGGGGCCTCTTCTGATGGGCATGCTCATTACGGTTTTCGATTACCGTACGGGCTGGTTCCTGACGGCGGCCTGCATGCTGGCCGGTGCTGCGGGAATGTTCCTGCTTGACCGTTCCGTGCGCCGGAAAGATAAAGCCGCTCCCCGTCCGGAGTGACGGAAGGAAAGGACGGCGGGACTGTACCCTTGACGGAAGTCTACCGGGGCGTTATTATATTCATAGCATATCTGTATGAAATGGAGACTGACTCATGAAAATTTCTACGAAAGGCCGTTATGCGCTGCGGATCATGCTGGATCTTTCCATGCAGGACAGCAGTGCGCTGATTCCGCTGAAGGATATCGCGAAGCGGCAGGAGATCACGCTGAAATATATGGAGCAGATCATTACGCCGCTTTCCAAGGCCGGCTACGTGACTTCTCTTCGGGGTTCCAGCGGCGGATACCGGCTGGCGAAAAATCCTTCCGAGTATACGGTCGGGGATATCCTCCGCGTCATGGAAGGGCCGCTTTCGCCGGTTGCCTGTCTGGAAAATGAAGCCAATGAATGTCCGAGGGCAGAGTTCTGTCCGACCCTCCCGTTCTGGAAAGGTCTTGCGAAAGTCATCAACGACTATGTCGACGGCGTGACGCTCGAAGACCTGAGGGACCGGTATCTGGCCGGTCAGAACGATTATATGATTTAAGAGGGCCGGTTCAGTTAAGAGAGCCGGTTCAGTTAAGGGGGCCGGTTCAATTAAGAGGGGCGGTTCCGCTGCCTTCGCGGCGGACGAGCGTTGAGTATTTCAGAAGCTCTTTCTTTGAAGAAACGCCGAGCTTGCTGTAGATATTCCGGTTATGATATTTGAGGGCATTGATGGTGAAGCCTTCGATCTCCGTGATTTCCTTCGAAGAATGACCGGACATGACCAGGCCGAAAACTTCCTTTTCCTTCGGCGTCAGCTTTTTCAGATTTTCCTTGAAAATCGCATAGCTGTCATCATCGATTTCATTACGGACCTTGGGCGCCAGCCGCTCAAGGTCCTGTTTTATTTTTACGGCTTCTTCCGCCGAGGCCGCCTGTTTTGCCCGGATTTCGGTAATCTCCCGGTGAATCGGAGAGAGGAACCGGCGGCTGAAAAACAGGCTGACGGTGACCGCAAAAAAGACAAGGAGCAGGACGAGAAGAATCATAGCCGTCCAGTTCCGGCGGACGGTGCTGTCATAATCTGCTTTCGGAATCAGGACGTAAAGAGCAGAAGAATTTCCTTCGGGAAGGAAGCTTTCCGTCCGGCTGATGCCGATATAGGAGGTGTCAGCTCCGGTAAAAAGAAGGAGATTTCCGGCGGCGGGAGAAAGGGTGCATTTCCCGGAGACGGCTTCGTAATAGCCTCCGGCGATGCCGCTGCTCAGGCATGCGGAACCGTCAAGGGAAGCAGTGCTGCCGGAAGCTGCGGAACCGGCAGCGGAAGCATAACCGGCAGAGGAAGCATAACCGGCAGAGGAAACAGAGCCGCCATAAGAACCGGGATCGAGGAGGAGCGTCATCCGGGAGAAGCGGGAGGGCTGCGAGAAACGGGTCTTGAAAAGACTCTGGCTGATTTCAAAGCCGCAGACGCCGCAGGAATTTCCGTCGGGTCCTTTGACCGGAAGCAGCAGGAGCACTGCTTTTTCGGAAGTACCGGGAAGCGTGATCAGACGGCTGAAACAGCAGGAATGCTCCAAAGCGGCGCCGGAGGAGAGGACTTTCTGATATCCGGGAAATGAATTTGTCCGGAATTCCAGACGCCATTTCCTGTGGGGGAGGACGCCGTGCTGCTTTCCGATGCCGGAAATGCCGCGGTACAGAAGGACATTTTCCGGATAAGTGCTGCCGCCGAGCTCCAGATAAAGACCGGTGCGGGAATCCGCGGATTCTTTCGCGGAACTGTTGACAGTGGCATCCAGAATCACAAAAGCGCCGGAACAGCCGGAACGCAGCAGGAACTGCCGCAGCGGTTCAAAGAGCGATTCCTGAACGGAACGGATGGCTTCTTCGGAATCGTTCAGGTCAGAGAAGGAAAGGTTCTGTTCTTCCAGGGAGGCCGTCAGGACCTGCGTCATTTTCTCGGACATCTGGATGCCTGCGGCGGCCATATTCTCCGACTGCACGGAAACTTCTTTTTCAAAGACGGACAGATGGAGATCCAGCATGCTGAAGGTTTCGGCCCGGGCATCGGAAAAACGGCCGATCAGGAAGAGACCCGTCACGACGGCGAAAACCAGGAGCGCGGCCAGAAGAACCATATAGCCGAAGAGTTTCCTTTTCATGGCTTCCATGAAAGAGCCTCCTTATCCGGCAGAGACAATGACCTGCCAGTATTCCATGGACAGCGCATCGGACTGTTCGCCCTTGAGAAAGCGGGCGTGCCAGGCAGCCTGTTTCTCACGGACGGCGGCATATACTTTTTCGATATTCTGATAGAAGACCGGATTGGAAGGATCCGTCCGGAACGTGCAGGTATTCCTGACTTCGGATAAGGCGTCATAAAGGGAAGCATAAGCTTCATTTGCAAAGGAATGTCCGGGGATCTGTTCAAACGAATCCGTCCGGACCGGCATATAGCCGGCAGAGACCGCAAAATCAAGATTGCGCCTGCTTTCGGTCAGCCAGTGAGCAAAGAGGGAAACGGCTTCCTGTTTCTTCCCGTCGGCGCGGAGGGCGCAGAGACCGACGCCGGCCTGGGTGGCATAAGGAGTTCCGGAGGAAGCGACCGGAGGCGGAAGAATCTTCAGATTCAGCGGTTCGGAGGTGTTGTCCGGATAGGTGACGGTGTCGTTATAGTAGAGAATGGCGGCCGAGGAACTGATGCCGGCAAGGACTTCGCCGGTCATGACCTGCGTATTGGAATACTGGTCGGAGAGTACCGCGGTGCCTTCCGCAAGGGCTTTCCCGAAGCGCAGCGCAGCTTTCCGGAAGGAATCATTTTCCGGGTCGAACCAGCCGTCGGAGCGGATGACATCGGAGCCTGAGGCTTCCGCCTCCAGCATTTCCGAGATCAGGGGATAATCGAAGGCGCAGAAAGGCTTGCCGCCGGACCATTTGTAATACGCATCTGCAGCCCTGTAGAAGCCATCCCATGTTGACAGGTCAGCTTCCGTAATCCCGCAGGCGGATGAGAAACGCTGAAACTGCGTACCGTTGAGAAACAGGAGAAAGGTCGATTTTGAAACCGGAAAAACGGTCAGGTGATTTTCCAGGGTTCCCTCTTTCAGGAAATCCGGCACGAAACCGGACAGTTCCTGCTCCGAAAAGCAGTCTTTCCAGTCTGTCAGGCTGCCGGTGCCAAGGGCTTCGGCATTGGACGGATGGCAGAAGAAAAGATCGGGCATTATCCCGGAACCGGGTTTCTGATCCCTGGCATCCAGAAGCTGCTGACCGATGGCGGAAGCATTGCTCATGGCAGTCACGTTGATCAGAACGCCCTTTTCGCGTCCGACCGTATTGTTGAATTCTTCAATCAGGACATTCATCGGTGATTCGGCCTGCTCGCCGAAGACATGCCACATCGTCAGGGTGACAGGCGCATCCGGAGAAAGACCGGAGGCAGAACCGGAGCAGCCGGAAAAAAGAAAGGAAAGGAAAAGGAAAAAAGCCAGCAGAAAGGCGGTCTTTTTCATAAACGGCTCCTTCTCATAAAAAAAATCCGTTTTCCCTACCCTTTTTGCGGTTCAGGGTAGGGACAGTCCGTGCGAACATCCCTATGCTGAATCTGTCAGATAAAAAGAGGTTCCTGCTGATTTCATGATACAGCAGTCAAACCGGTGAATCAAGAAGGAGGAAAAGAAAGATGAAGAAGATGAGGCATTTCACCAGGGTTCTTTGTGCAGGCGGACTTCTTTTGGCAATGCTTCTTCAGGCAGCCTGCGGAGCAGCGGCTTCAAAGCCGGGTTTTGTCGGAAAATGGCTGTTTTCTTCCATGGAATCGGGCGGGGAGAAAATGACGGCAGCCCAGCTCGGCAGCATGGATGTCGTTACGATGGAGTTTACTTCGGACGGAAAAGCCAAACTGGGCGGCGAGGGAAACAGTGCGACCGGAAAATGGACGGAAAAGAACGGAACCATCACGATTGTTGATGACGAGAGCGGACAGACGGATACGGGAACACTTACGGATGCGGACACAATGGTCCTGAAAAACGGAGAGGATACGATTACGCTGGTCAGAGACGGCTCGGATGCGGCGAAGAAGATCGCTGCCGGCATTCCGGCTTCCGCATCCGCAGGTGAAAGTGCAGCCGGTGAAAGCACGACCGGTGAAAGTGAAAGCAGTATGGGAAATGAAGCAGCAGGAGGCACTTCTGCGGAATCTTCCGGTCAGACGGAATCGTCGGCAGCGTCCATGATGACGGAAAGTACAGGAACCGCCTCTTCGGCGGATTCCTCCGCTTTTACGCTGGTGCCTGTCACGGTGGAGAATTCCGAAATCTTCAGCCAGGAAGGCGTTTCGGTTTCCATTACCGGCTATTCGGACAAGGATTATTACGGACCGGCCCTGGAGGTTCAGATTGTCAACAGTTCTGATCAGGATATCGCTGTCCAGACTTCGGATTCTTCCGTCAACGGCTATATGATTACCTATCAGCTGTGGCAAGAGGTCGGAGCAGGCAAAAAGGCAAATTCAGAGATCTATCTGCCGGTCACCTATCTCCAGGATGCGGGAATCGATACGATTGCGGAAATGGAATTCCGGCTCAGCCTGGTGAATCCGAAAGACTATTCGACTGTCGTGACGTCGGATCCGATCACGGTGAAGACTTCCGCTTACGGCAGCTATACGCAGAAAGACCGGGATGACGGAACGGAACTCTACAATAAGGACGGAGTCCGGATCATTTCCCTCGGATACGGCACGGATGCCTTCATGAACCAGGCGGTCATGATTTTCGCGGACAACCAGACGGACAAGTCGATTGAAATTTCGGTGGACAAGACCTCAGTCGATGACACCATGGTCGATGCTTCTCTTTATATCGATCTGCTGCCCGGCAAGAAAGCCGTTTCCGGCATCACCTTTATGGATACCCTGACGGATCCGTCCGTACTGGACTGCGTATTCGACATTGAAGACATGGCAACCTATGAGTACATCGATGAATCGGAGCATGTGCAGATCAGCATGAAGTAAGAATCGGTGCGGCCCTGAAACCATGACGGCTTTCCCGGGAGGGGAGGCCGTCTTTTTTGGAAAACGGCCGGTATTTTATACCACAATTCATGCCGGGTGAGGCAATCGGCGGCGGATTCGGTTGAAAAAAGGCACCGGTGTGATAAGGTTAATGACAGGGGAGGAAATCTGAATGGGAGAAGAGAAAAAGATGCGCGGAACGAAAGAAGGACGGATGGAAAAAGTCGAGGCATTTGAAAATGCCGTCAAAGCAGAGCAGATCAGCCATCCGAAGTCGCGCAAAGTGCTTTTCATTCTCTGCGGACTTGTGATCCTCTGCATGATCCGCCAGTTCGTGTCCGGAAACTATGAGGGCTTTGCCCTGTGCATCCTGACGCTGCTTCTCCTGATCCTGCCGAGTACGATTGAAGTCGGACTGAACGTCGTGGTGCCGCAGAGATTTGAAATCGCCATGCTGGTTTCGATTTATGCCGCGGAAGTGCTGGGCGAGATCAATAAGTTCTACGTCATCATCCCGTACTGGGATACCATCCTGCATACCTTCAACGGGTTCCTTGCGGCAGGCGTCGGCTATTCGCTTGTCACGCTTCTCAATAAAAATGAGAAACTGACTTTCGCCCTGTCGCCTGCCTTTACGGCCCTGGTTGCTTTCTGCTTTTCCATGACAATCGGAATTTTCTGGGAATTTTTTGAATTCGGGATGGACTGTCTTTTCAATCTGGACATGCAGAAAGATACGGTTATCCATACGATCGGAAGCATCACGCTGGATCCTGCGCATGGAAATACCCCTTACCTGATCACAGGGATCACGGGTACGGCCGTGAACGGAAAAAATCTCGGAATTGACGGATATCTGGACATCGGACTGATCGACACCATGGAAGATCTCTTTGTGAATTTCATCGGTGCCCTTGTCTTTTCCGTCATCGGCTACCGCTACAGCAAAAGCCAGGGGAAAGACAATGCCGTGATCAAGGATTTCATTGTGGCAAGGCCCCGCGGCTTTCAGGAAAAGAGCTCTTCATGACCGGCTGCAAAAGGTCATGTAAAAGATAAGGCTGCTTCTCAGAAAGGAGAAAAAATGAGCGGAGAAATGACAGAAGTCTACGATGGCACGAAGCTGTTCTGCAACCAGGAAACATCTGAAAATGACAGGGCTGCCTGCGTGATTGTGCACGGCCTGTGCGAGCATCAGGGCCGGTATGATTACCTGGCGCAGAAAATGCACGAGGCGGGAATCGGCACCTACCGGTTCGACCACCGCGGCCACGGGCAGAGCGAAGGAGAGTGTGCATTCGTCAATAATTATGATGAGATGCTGGATGATGTGAACTTTTTTGTCGGCAAGGCACTTTCGGAAAATCCGTTCAAGCCCGTATTCCTTCTCGGACACAGCATGGGAGGGTTCGCTGTTTCCCTTTACGGTGCCAAATACCCGGATAAATACCTGCGCGGCATCATTACCTCCGGTGCCCTGACGGAAGATTCCGGCGGACTCATCGCAGGCATCCCGAAAGGACTGGATGTCCATATGCAGCTGCCGAACCAGCTGGGGTCCGGCGTCTGTTCAGTCAGGGAAGTCACGGACTGGTACGGAAAGGATCCGCTGAACCGCAAATCATTCAGCGCCGGGCTTGCCTATGCAATTTCCGACGGGATCAAATGGTTCGGTGAAAACAAAAAGGATTTCGCCTTCCCGGTCCTCATGATGCACGGTGAAAATGACGGTCTTGTGAACCGTCAGGACACGATTGATTTTTTCAATGCGGCGGCATCGAAAGACAAGCAGATGAAGATCTACGGAAACTGCTGCCATGAAATCTTCAACGAATGGTGCAGGGATGAAGTGATTGCGGATGCGATCCGCTGGATGGAAAACAGGATTTAGCCTGCGGAGAACGCTGTAAGACTACGAATCTTTTTCCCGCAGGAGCAGGGCGGCATTGACGACGACGAGCACGCTTCCGCAGTTGTGCATGAGGGCGCCCGTGACCGGATTGAGCACCCCGCAGACGGCCAGCACGACGGCCGCAATATTGATGCAGAGAGACAGGATGATATTCTGACTGACTCTCTGCATCACTTTTTTTGTTAAATGAAACAGGTAGGGCAGCCGGCGGATCTCATCGCTGACCAGTACTGCGTCAGCGGATTCGACGGCGATATCGGAGCCGATCCCGCCCATGGCAATGCCGGCATAGGCCGTGCTCAAAGCCAGCGCGTCGTTAACTCCGTCTCCCACCATGCAGACTGGTTCCTTTTTCTCATTGTATTCCCGGATGATCAGCATCTTTCCTTCCGGCAGCAGGTTGGCCCGTACATTGTCAATGCCGGCTTTTGCAGCGATACTGCCGGCAGCCTCTTCATTGTCACCCGTCAGAAGGACGGGAGTGACGCCTGCAGTTTTCAGCTTCCGGACTGTTTCCGCGGCATCGGGACGCAGGACATCTGCCAGTGCAAGAAAACCGGCCGGCTCGCTGTCGATGGCCGTATAGATGACCGTGGCTCCTGCCGCATAGTACGGAACGGTATCTGCCCTGATTTCTTCCGTAAGCGGAATCTGCAGATCCTCCATCAGCTCCGGTTTGCCGGCAGTGACCGTATGACCTTCGGTTTCAGCGGTCACGCCTTTCCCGGCGTACATTTTAAAGAATCCTGCGGTGCTGAGCAGTCCGTTCTCTGCCGTATAGCGGGCGAGAATGGCCTTCCCCAGCGGGTGCTCGCTTTTCTGCTCGGCCAGCGCCGTAAAGCGCAGGATATCTGCTTCACTGTATGCAGGGCTGACGGAAACAGCTGCCGTGACTTCCGGCCTGCCGCAGGTCAGCGTGCCTGTTTTGTCGAAGGCAATCGTCTTTACTTTCGACAGCCGTTCAAGCGCATCGCCGGAACGAATCAGGATGCCGAATTTTGTTGCATTTCCGATACCGGCCATGATGGCGGTAGGCGTGGCGAGGATGAAGGCGCAGGGACAGAAAACAACGAGGACGGTGACCGCACGAATCATTTCACGGGTCGCAATCCCGGTAATCACGGCAATCGTCACGGCGGCAATGACCATCCAGGTTGCCCAGCGGTCGGCCAGTCCGACAATGGGTGCTTTATTTGCGTCCGCCTCTTCGGCGAGACGGATCATTCTCTGAAGAGGAGCTGTCGGTGCAGAGCTTTGAGGCCTGCATTTCAAATGTCCCGAACTGGTTGACCGTTCCGCTCGTGACGCTGTCGCCGGCTTTTTTGTCCACCGGAATGGACTCCCCGGTCATGACGGACTGGTCAATGGAGGTTTCGCCTGAAAGAATGACGCCGTCGACCGGGATGGTTTCACCGGCAAGAACCGTCAGGAGATCGCCGACCCGGACTTCGGAAGCAGGCAGGATGCTGTCGGATCCGTTTCGCTTTATACGTGCAGTCTGGGGAGTGAGTTTGATCAGTTTTTCAATGCCGTGCCTTGCCTTGCGGGAAGTGTACTGCTCCAGAAGACTGCCGACCTGCATGATCAGGGCAACTTCTCCTGCGGCAAAATATTCGTGAATGCAGACGGAGGCAATCAGTGCCATGGAGACCAGAACATCTGCCTTGATGTCATGTTCTCTGATCAGGGCCGTCACGGCGCCGAAAATGATCGGGATTCCGCAGAGCACGATGGCAGCCCAGGCGACGTCAAAAGGGATGAGGGCTGAGAGCCATCCTCCCAGAGACAGAATAAGTGACGCCGCCGATATCAGGGCGCAGACAACCCGTGGGCTTTGCTTCGCCGGTCACCCAGTTTTTCAGAAGCATGTCTTTATCCTTCCGCGCAGGTTCCTTGACTTTCCGGAATGCGCACCATACAATATGTCCGTTACAGAACACAGCGTACGGTAAAACCGGGATGAATGCAAGAAACAGTCGGCCGGCTCTGTGCGTTAACGGACAAAACGGCCAAACTGTGCGGAAAGGCGGAAATGATGGACAGGCGTCAGAAGAAATCGAGAGAGGCGATCTTTGAAGCATTCAGCAGTCTGATCATGCAGAAGGAATATTCAGAGATTACCGTGCAGGATATCACGGAAAAAGCAAATGTGGGGCGCAGTACCTTCTATGCGCATTTCGACACAAAAGACGCCCTGCTGAAAGAGGTGTGCACCAGCCTCTTTGACCATGTGGTCCGCGATCATGCCGAGGCAGAGAAGACACATGACTTTTCAGGCGGGAAAAATGACACGGACTCCATGATCACGCATATCCTGTATCATGTGAAGGACAACCGCTATAACATTACCGGCATCCTTCACGGTGAAAGCGGAAGCCTGTTCCTGCATTATTTCAAACAGTACCTGACAGGCATCTTCAGAAATGAATTTCACGGCCGGCTCCGGAAGACGGATGTGCCGGAAGATTATCTTTACCATCATATTTCCTGCAGTTTTGTCGACACGCTGAACTGGTGGATAGAGGATGGGATGAAAGAATCCCCGGAGACAGTGGAGCACTATTTCCGCAGCGTGACGGGGCTTGGAAATTTATTTTCAGAAAAGGATTGACAATCAGGAATGGATTGCCTATAATACATATAAATTCAATAGGAAATATATGAAATTAAAAATGCAAGTCAACCAAGGAGGACACAGTCATGGCAAAAGTTTATCAGGGAACAGCACAGCTCATCGGAAATACACCGCTGGTGGAATTCGCAAACATTGAAAAGGAAGAGGGCATCGAAGCCCATGTACTGGCAAAACTGGAGTATTTCAATCCGGCTGGCTCCGTCAAGGACCGTATTGCCAAGGCGATGATCGAAGATGCGGAAAGCAAGGGACTGCTGAAGGCGGGATCGACAATTATTGAACCGACTTCCGGAAATACCGGAATCGGCCTGGCGGCCCTGGCGGCATCCAAGGGCTACCGGATCATCCTGACCATGCCGGAGACAATGAGTGTCGAGCGCAGGAACATCCTGAAAGCTTACGGTGCGGAAATTGTCCTGACGGACGGGGCAAAAGGAATGAAGGGGGCCATTGCCAGGGCAGAAGAACTGCAGAAGGAAACACCGGACAGCTATATTCCGGGACAGTTCGTGAATCCGGCCAATCCTAAGGCGCATTATGAGACGACCGGCCCGGAAATCTGGAAGGATACAGACGGGAAAGTCGATGTCTTCATAGCCGGCGTCGGCACCGGCGGCACCGTTTCCGGAACCGGAAAATACCTGAAGGAGCAGAATCCGAAGGTGCAGGTTGTTGCCGTCGAGCCGAAGAGTTCACCGGTTCTTTCCGAAGGACACGGCGGTCCCCACAAGATTCAGGGCATCGGTGCCGGGTTTGTTCCGGAAACACTGGATACCAAAGTCTATGATGAAGTTTTCTCTGTGGAAAATGAGGATGCCTTTGCCGCAGCGAAGCTGATCGCAAAAAAGGAAGGCGTTCTGGTCGGCATTTCTTCCGGAGCAGCTTATTATGCAGCACTGGAAATCGCAAAACGTCCGGAAAATAAGGGAAAAACCATCGTTGCACTGCTTCCGGATTCCGGAGACCGTTATTATTCGACAGCACTTTTTCAGGAATAATTGACAAAAAGATAAAACAAAGGTAAAATGTACTTTGCTGCGGTGATAAAGGCAGCCTGCAGTAAGGTTCATTTGCCTGTGTGAGTGTAGCTCAGCTGGATAGAGCGTCTGGCTACGGACCAGAAGGTCGCGAGTTCGAATCTTGTCACTCACGTGATCAGCCGCATGCGTTTGTGCATGCGGCTCATTTTTTTTTAAGGAGTTTTTATGAAGAAGAAAGTTGTCATCGGGGTGATTCTTGCCGCTGCGGCCATTGCTGCCGCCTTTTTTGTATACAGACATTTCACCGGCACGTCTTCTTCGGGAACGCCGACTGTCTATGTCAACAAAGTTTCCCTGATCATGTCTCAGATGAACGGGACGACCGATAAATTCGCAGGCGTCGTGGAACCGCAGGAGACCTGGGACGTCAAGCTTCAGGAAGGAAAAACCGTTAAAGAGGTTCTGGTAAAGGAAGGCGACGAAGTTCAGGCAGGAACTCCGCTTTTCACATACGACACCGCACAGGCGGAAACCGATCTGGCACAGGCACAGCTTGATTCCGAGAAACTGGACAATGACATCAGCAACTACAATGCACAGGTCGCGGAACTGACGGCGGAGCGCGACAAGGCTTCCGACGACGCAAAGCTGAATTATACGACGCAGATCAGCGAAGCGCAGATGAATATCAAGAAAGCGGAGTACGATAAGAAGAGCAAGACGGCCCAGATCGAGAAGCTGCAGACAGCGATTTCCGGCGCCACCGTCACGTCGCAGATTGCCGGCATCGTCAAGTCGGTCGCCTCGACGGATTCATCTTCGACGGACAGTTCAGGAACAGCTTTCATTTCCATCCTGACGACCGGGGAACTCCGCGTCAAGGGAACGGTCAATGAACAGAATGTTTCCTCGGTCACGGAGGGTCAGAAAGTCATCATCCGCTCCCGGGTGGATTCGGCGAAGACCTGGACAGGGACGATGGGAAAAGTCGATACGCAGGCTTCGGTGAATTCCGGTTCCAATAACATGATGTACAACGGCGGCACGACGGACTCTGCTTCGACGTCAACGAATTATCCGTTCTATGTTGCGCTGGATTCTTCGGACGGACTGATGCTCGGCCAGCATGTCTACATTGAGCCGGACAGCGGGCAGGATGCCGTGAAGACCGGGCTGTGGCTGTCGGAATATTTTATTGCGGATATTGATTCATCTCCCTATGTATGGGCGGATGACGGCGCCGGGAAACTCGTGAAAAAACCGGTGGTGCTCGGAGCTCATGACGAAAACCTGATGGAATATGAAATCACCGGCGGACTCACGGAAGATGACGAAATCACGTATCCGGAGGACACGCTGACGGAAGGCATGACGACGGGGCTTGGTTCAAACGGAGAAATGGGACTGACCTCCTCCGGAGATTCTGCTTCCGGCGAAGCGGACATGATGTCCGGGGAAGAAAGCATCCTGACGGACGGCGGGACGGCTGCCGGAGATACGGGCGTCGCGGCGGACGGCGGGACGGCTGCCGGGGATACAGCTGCCATGGCAGACAGTGCTTCAGCGGGGGAATCATGATCCTGGAAATGACGAACATCTGCAAAACCTATCAGCAGGGCCAGATTGAAGTGCCGGCGCTGAAGAACGTAAACTTCTCAATGGAAAAAGGGGAGTATGCGGCAATCATGGGACCCTCCGGCTCCGGGAAATCGACGCTGATGAATATTGTCGGATGTCTGGACAAACCGACGTCCGGCACCCTGATTCTTGACGGGAAAAATATCGCGAAATGTACGGACAACGATATGGCGGACCTGCGTCTTTCCAAAATCGGATTCGTTTTCCAGAATTTCCAGCTGCTTCCGCAGCTGACGGCGCTTCAGAACGTTGAGATGCCGCTGACTTATGCGGGGATTCCCAAAAAGACGAGGCGGGAAATGGCCCGCGCGGCGCTGACGAGAGTCGGACTTGAGGAGCGCATGAATTTTAATTCCACGCAGCTTTCAGGCGGACAGAAACAGAGGGCCGCGATTGCGCGAGCCCTGGTCAATCACCCGGTCATTCTGCTGGCAGACGAGCCGACCGGAGCCCTGGATTCCGCATCGGGCGAGCAGGTCATGAAACTGTTCGGGGAACTCAATGAAGGCGGAATGACAGTCCTGATGATTACGCACGATGCCCATATTGCCGCCCATGCCGGGATCATTATGAACATCCGCGACGGAATCCTTTCCGAAGGCGCTTATATGTCGGAAGAAAGAACGGAAAACAGAACGGAAAACAGAACGGATCACGGGGCGGATAACAGTCCGTCCGGACCGGAAACGGCCGGTACGGCGGAGCACAAGGCGGAAGACGGATCATGAAGATGAAGAAGACCCTGCTCGGAATATTCATCGGCATTGTATGCACGGTTCTTACCGTGTTTGTGATCCGTGCGGTCAGGGCAGCCAATACGGCACCGGTCAAGGTTGTTGCCGTCAGCGAGATTACGGAACAATGGTACGGCACGGATGTCAGCATGAACGGAAATGTTTCCAAATCCGTTACGCAGAACATTTATGCCTCTGACGATAAAGTCATTTCAAAAATCGATGTGGCCGAAGGGCAGGCCGTTGATGTCGGCACGCCGCTGGTTGAGTATGACATGACGCTGAAGGAACTGGAGCTGGAAAGCGCGCAGATCAGTCTGCAGTCCCAGCAGAATAAACAGGCTGCTCTTGAGAAGGAACTGACTAAACTGAAGAGTACGACACCGGTTCCGGATCCGACTCCGACACCGAAGGAGACTCCGGCGCCGGAACCTGCGGTCAGTGAGATTCCTTCTGAGGATGCTTCATCAGAAGAAACATCCGTTTCGGAACCGACTTCATCGAAGAGTACCGATGCATCATCCTCTTCATCCGGTACGGGTTCGACGGGATCGTCTGCTTCATCGGTCGCGGACTCGACGGGATCGTCTGTTTCATCAGACACGGACCCGACGGAATCATCTGTTTCATCCGGCACGGACCCGACAGGCTCCTCCGCTTCATCGGGGACGGCTGGTTCAGACAGTTCGACATCCCCGGACATTTCGGTCCCGTCTGCTTCCGGCGATTCTTCGGCAGATTCCAACGAATCATCTGCGGACATTTCCGGAGGACCGGAATCGGATACTGAAACGACGATCACGGAGGTTTACTCCTATGAGGAAGAACCGGATGTGCAGGAGCTTGATTCGACGGCCTCTGCGGCGACAGTCTATACCGTGTCTGAACTGAAAAAAGCCATCCGGGACAAGCAGGAAGAGCTCAGCGGCGTGCTTCTGGACATCAAGCAGTCCAATCTGGATATCGCAAATATGCAGATTTCCCTTCAGCAGGGAACCGTGAAAAGTACGGTGAAAGGCACCGTAAAGACCCTGGCGGATCCGACGGCCAGCCAGAATGCGGGACAGCCGTTCCTTGTCGTGGAAAGCAGCGACGGCTATTACGTCAAGGGAGTCGTTTCCGAATTCCGTCTCGGAGATCTTTCCGTCGGTCAGCAGATTTCGGGTACCGCCTATGAAAGCGGAACTTCCTTTTCAGCGGAAGTAAGGGAAATCTCGCCCTATCCGGATACGGCCTCTTCTTCCTCGCGCGAATCTTATTATCCGTTCCTTGCCTTTGTCGCGGACCCGACCGGTCTTCAGGAAAATGAAGCCGTTTCCTTCAACCTGACAGTCGGTGCCGAAGATTCGGGCATGATCCTGATCCCGGCAGCCTTTGTCCGGACGCAGGGAGGACTTTCCTATGTCTATAAAGCAGACAGTGAAGGAAAGCTGAAGAAGCAGGACGTGACCACGGGCAGAACCATTTACGGATATTATCTGGAAATTAAAAGCGGCGTTGCGGCGGAAGATAAAATTGCCTTCCCCTACGGGAACGATGTGAAGGACGGCGCCAGGACCGTCGATGCGCCGGCAAGTGATTTTGCACTATATTAGGAGGAACGAATGGCTGAAGATATCCGTCTGGCATTTCAGGGAATCTGGTCGCACAAGATGCGGTCTTTCCTGACGATGCTCGGAATCATCATCGGAATCGCCTCGATCATTTCCATTGTTTCGACCATCAAGGGAACGCAGGAACAGATCAAGCAGAACCTGATCGGTTCCGGGAACAATACCGTGACGGTCAGCCTGAAAGAGGGAGATTCCGATTACGAAATCGGATACGAAGGCAAGCCGAAGGGATTTTCCCCGGTTACGGCAGACCAGGTTTCACAGATTCAGGAACTGGATTCCGTCAGTTCCGTGTCTCTTTACTGCGCCCGGAACTATGCCGACGGGGTGTATTATAATTCGACGGCGTTGGAAGGCGGAAAGGTTCTGGGAATCGACGCTTCCTATCTGAAGACGTGCGGCTACGCGATCCGCGAAGGAAGGGCCTTTGTCACAAGCGACTATACGGCTTACCGGAAAGTCGTCCTGCTGGATGCTTCTGCCGCGAACAGTCTCTTTGCTGGAGAAGATCCGGTCGGAAAGACCATTGAGATTCAGGGACAGCCGTTCTCAGTCGTCGGCGTCATCGAGAAAACGAATCTCGTCGAGCCGGTCATCAACAGCATGTCAGATTACCAGACTTATCATCAGGCGGAGAGCGGGATGGTCTGCATGCCGATTGCCTCCTGGCCGATCACCTATTCCTACGATGAACCGGAAAATGCAGTCGTCAGGGCGGTCAGCACGGAAATGATGAGCAAGGCCGGCAAGCAGACGGCGGATATCCTGAACGGAAATACCGCAGCCGATGCAACGGTCAGATACCAGGCGGAAGATGTCCTTGAGACAGCGCGCAACCTGCAGTCCCTTTCCGAAAGCACGAACAGCCAGCTTTTGTGGATTGCCAGCATTTCCCTGCTGGTCGGGGGCATCGGCGTCATGAACATCATGCTGGTGTCGGTTACGGAACGCACGCGTGAAATCGGCCTGAAGAAAGCGCTCGGAGCAAGAAAGCGGCGGATCATGGTTCAGTTCCTGACGGAGTCCGCCGTGCTGACAAGCATCGGGGGCGTTCTGGGCGTTATCGTCGGGATCATTCTCTCGCAGGTCATTTCCAGGGTATCGTCCGTGCCTGTCGCGATCAGCGTCCCGGCAATTGTTTTCTCGGTTGCCTTCTCGATGGCAATCGGGATCATCTTCGGACTGCTTCCTTCGATGAAGGCGGCAAATCTCAATCCGATCGATGCACTGAGGTATGAATAATGGCAGATACAATCAAAGACGGAACCAGAAAACTTTACTACGACGACGCCTATGCGACGGATTTTGAAGCCAGGGTCATTTCCTGCAGGGAGAAAACGGACGGGAAGCAGCCGGCCGGGAAGCAGCAGGAATCTTCCGGTCCGGTCTATGAAATCATTCTGGACCAGACGATGTTCTTTCCGGAGGAGGGCGGCCAGTCGCCGGACCTGGGAACGCTGAACGGAACGGCGGTGACCGACGTGCAGATCCGGGACGGGGTTATTTCCCACATGACCGGGAAGGCTTTTGAGGAAGGCAGCACCGTCAGGGGCGCCGTGGACCGGAGGCATCGCTTTTCCAATATGCAGCAGCATTCGGGCGAGCATTTATTCTCCGGGCTCGTCCATCAGAAATTCGGCTACGACAACGTCGGCTTCCATCTGAGCGACCGGGAAGTGACGCTGGACTTCAACGGTCCGATTACGGATGAGCAGATTCTTGAGATTGAGCATCAGGCAAATGAGGCTATTTTCGCGAATCTTGAAACGCAGATTCTTTACCCGACGAAGGAAGAGGAGAAGCAGATCGAGTACCGCAGCAAGATCGAGATCGAAGGGCAGACGCGCCTGGTCAGGTTCCCGGGCATCGATGTCTGCGCCTGCTGTGCACCCCATGTTCGCCGTACCGGCGAAATCGGCATCCTGAAGGTCGTGAGCCTGCAGAACTACAAGGGCGGGGTCCGCGTGAGCATCCTGTGCGGGAAGAGAGCCCTGCAGCTTTTCGACAGGGAGCACGGCAGCCTGTCCGCGATTTCGAATTATCTGACGACTTCTGCAGACCTGGCGTACGATTCGGTCGTGAAGCTGAAGGAGGAGAACGGAAGGCAGAAGAGCGCGCTAGCAAGGGTAGCATCTTCGGAAATGGAACGGACAGTCGCGGAGGTTTCTCCGGATCTGAAGAATGTCTGCCTCTTTACGGACGGAGCAGACGGCAAGGCAGTCAGGGACGCGGTGAATTCCCTTGTCGAAAAGCATGAAGGCATCTGTGCCTTCTTCAATGGAAATGATTCCGACGGTTACAGTTTCATCATCGGCTCCCGGACGTGCGATTCACGTGAAGCGGGCCGGATCCTGACAGAGAAATTCGGTGCAAGAGGCGGAGGAAAACCTGCGATGATCCAGGGCTCCGTGAAGGCTTCAGCCGAAGCAATCCGGACGGCGCTGGTAGAAGTATCTGCCGGCTGATCCGACTTTTTTGCCGGCGGCAGGATTCAATGGAAAATCTGATATACAGATCCATTCCGTCCGGCCCGTGCCCTCTGCGTGAAAACGATTCCCGCGTGCACGATTTTCTGACAATCTTTTCATAAAGTATAACAAGAGCCTCTCCTGCGGAACTCGTCTGAATGCTTTCGAAGACAGAAGTCTTCAAGCTCACACAGTCCTCGGAGAGGCTCATACTTTATTCAAAGATTGCCGAAAATCAGGCACGCGTCCATCATGTTTTCACGCAGAGGGTACGGACCGGGCGAAACGGATTTATACAGCAGGCTGTCAAAGAATCCTTCCGCCGGCACAAAGACAGATCAGACGGCCGGTACAAAGACAGATCAGACGGCTGCGAGCTTATTCCCTGTAGCCGTCCGGATTGTTCGACTGCCATCTCCAGGCGTCCTCGCACATTTTGGCGATGCCCCGCTCCGCCTTCCATCCCAGAATCTCATTTGCCTTCTTCGGGTCGGAATAGCAGGTCGCGATGTCACCCGGACGGCGGGCTTCGATGGTATAAGGAATTTCCTTCCCGCAGGCCTTTTCGAAAGCCTTGATCACATCGAGGACCGAGTAGCCCACACCGGTGCCCAGGTTGAAAATATTCACACCGTTCAGTTTCTCCATGCCTTCAATCGCTTTTACATGGCCGACAGCAAGATCGACGACGTGGATGTAGTCACGGACGCCCGTGCCGTCGGGAGTATCGTAATCATTTCCGAAGACATGCACGAACGGAAGCTTGCCGGTTGCAACCTGTGCGACATAAGGCAGCAGGTTGTTGGGGATTCCCTTCGGATCCTCTCCGATCAGGCCGCTTTCGTGCGCGCCGATCGGATTGAAATAGCGGAGCAGCATGATGTTCCATTCCGGATCGCTTTTCCAGATATCGGTCAGGATGCGCTCCTGCATGGACTTCGTTGCACCGTACGGATTCGTCGTTTCGCCCATCGGGCACTCTTCGGTAATCGGCACGAAAGCCGGATCGCCGTAGACCGTCGCGGAGGAAGAGAAGACGAACTTTTTGACGCCGTGCGCACGCATAACATCGCAGAGCGTGAGAGTTGTCTCCAGGTTGTTGTGATAGTATTCGATCGGCTTGTGCGTCGATTCGCCGACGGCCTTGTAGCCTGCGAAATGAATCACGGCATCGATCTTTTCTTTATCAAACAGCTCCGTCATCGCTGCATGATCCAGAACATCAGCCTGATAGAAAACAGGACGCTTTCCGGCAATCTGTTCGATGCGGTCCACAACCATTGCCTTGGCATTGTAGAGGTTATCCGCGATGACAACGTCGTAACCTGCCTTCAGAAGCTCCACGCAGGTGTGGCTGCCGATAAAGCCGCAGCCTCCGGTAACAAGAATCTTCATTTCACATCCCTCCTTCTGGAAAATGAATCAGGTTAAAGTGCGCGTACGCCGTCGCCGACGCCGGCACAGTAGAATTCCGCTTTTCTGCCGAACTGTTTTTCATAAGCTTCGCCGAGGGTTCCGATGAAATCCTCCATTCCGTCATCCCTTACGATATTGACAGTACAGCCTCCGAAGCCGGCGCCCGTCATGCGTGCGCCGATGCAGGAAGGCTGCTCCCAGGCCAGCGAAGCAAGAAAATCAAGCTCCGGGCAGGAGACTTCAAAGTCATCCCGGAGAGAAATATGCGAATCTTTCATCAGCATGCCGAAACGCTTGAGGTTGCCGGCTGCCAGTGCGGAAGAAGCCTGGATCGTCCGCTGGTTTTCATAGATCACGTGCTTTGCACGCTTTCTGGCCACCGGGTCATGGATGCAGGTCCGGTACTCCTCATACTGCTCTCCGAGAATGTCGCACAGATTATGCAGCGGCAGAAGCTTCTTCAGGTCATGCAGCGCCAGGGCGCATTCTTCCTGACGCTTGCTGTATGCCGTCTCCGAAAGGCTGTGCCGGATATTCGTATTGGCGATGACCAGCGACATGCCGTCCAGCTTGAAAGGTGCATACCGGAAATGAAGCGTGTCCGTGTGGAGGAAGATTGCATTGTCCTTCTTTCCCATGGCAGAAACAAACTGTCCCATGATGCCGCAGGCAATTCCGTTGTAGCGTCCTTCGGAAACCTGCGCGAACTGCGCCAGGTCGATGCGCGTCAGTTCGGAGGTCAGGCCGAAAGCGTCCCGGATCATCAGAGCGGTCAGCAGCTCTATCGAAGAAGAGGAAGAAAGTCCCGAACGGATCGGGATGTCCCCGCTGATCAATATGTCTGCGCCGGAAGGAATTTCAAAACCTTTATCGGCAAATGTACGGAAGATGCCCATCGGGTAATCGGTCCAGGAATGATTCTCTGACGGCACGGGGTCATCAGGCATGCGGGAAATGATTCCGTCTTCTTCAAAATTGACAGAGTAGAAATTGATCTGCCGGTCCGCACGCTTCCGGATCAGCCCGATCGTACCGTATGTCAGCGCGCACGGAAAAACGTGACCGCCGTTATAGTCGGTATGGTCACCGATTAAATTGACAACTCCCGGAGCAAAAAAAACGGCGGGTTCGCTGCCGTCGCCGTAGAGGTCAGTAAACTTTTCGATTAAACTATTTTTATCCATCATCTTAACTGCTTCCATGTTTCATAGTATAATAAATTTACCGGTTTCATGCAATGATTTTAAGGATAAACCAAAAAAATGAGTGAAAAAGACAGGGTCATTTTCCACGTTGACGTGAATTCCGCCTTTCTGTCCTGGTCCGCCGCCGAGCGGCTTGAGGAAGAGCCGGGAGCGGTCGATCTGCGCCTGATTCCTTCTGCAGTGGGAGGAAACCGTGAGACAAGGCACGGAATCATTCTGGCGAAGTCCATCCCGGCGAAGAAATTCGATGTCCATACCGGAGAACCGGTGGCGCAGGCCCTGAGAAAATGTCCGGATCTGGTCCTCGTGCCGCCGGATTTCCGAATCTACAGCCGCAGCTCGAAAGCCTTTATCGCCGTGCTGGAAAAATATGCACCGGTCGTCGAGCAGGTTTCCATTGACGAAGCCTACTGCGACATGACCGGCACCGAAAAACTGTACGGCGATCCTGAGGCCATGGCGCACAAGATCAAGGACGAGATCAGGGACAGACTCGGATTTACCGTAAACGTCGGCATTTCCAGCAATAAGCTGCTGGCGAAAATGGCATCGGACTTTGAAAAGCCGGATAAGGTGCACACGCTTTTTCCTGAGGAAATCCAGGCGAAGATGTGGCCGCTGCCCATCGGAGACCTCTACGGCGTCGGAAAGTCTTCCCTTCCGAAAATGGAGCAGCTGCATATCCGGACTATCGGGGACGCCGCCCGGG
Source organism: Lachnospiraceae bacterium (assembly GCA_022647575.1). GTDB lineage: Bacteria > Bacillota > Clostridia > Lachnospirales > Lachnospiraceae > Chordicoccus. The sequence goes on from JALCKY010000006.1 coordinate 135,030, forward strand.
CGGACCTGGTCCGCCTGAAGAGAGTCTTCGGGGAAAAAGGCGGAACTTATCTGCATGAAGCGGCAAACGGACTGGATGATTCCCCCGTGTCCGCCGAGCATGAAGCGGAAAAAAGCTACGGAAATTCCACGACTCTTTCCGCTGACCTGACTTCGGCAAACCGCGGGCGCATTCTGGCACCGACACTGCTGGCTCTTTCCGACAGCGTCGCTTCAAGGATGAGGAAAGATGCACGCCGCGGACAGACGGTCAGCGTTCAGCTGAAGACAGCGGAATTTGTCACGCACAGCCGGCAGATCCGCCTTGAGGAACCGACAGATTCCACCGATGAGATCTATGAGACATCGGTTCGCCTCTTTGATGAACTTTGGAACGGAAAGACGCCGGTCAGGCTGATCGGGGGTGACGGTTTCCGGCCTGGATGAAAGCGACTGCCGCCAGCTCTCCTTTTTTGAGGATGAAAAGGAAACGCAGCGCCGGGAAAAACGCCGCAGGCTCGATGCGATGACAGACCGGATCCGGAATGAGTATGGAAAGAAGGCAGTCGTAAGAGGAAGCCTGCTTCAGGAACCGGGTGCGGAAAACGCAGGACGAAAACATAAAAAGACGGAAACATGAATGACGCACAGAAATGACGGAATCAGGAATGATGCACAGGAATGACGGAATCATATATGACATACAGAAACAGGAAAGAAGGACAGAAATGCAGCACCGCACAGTGAAAATCACCCTGCTGACAGGATATCTCGGCGCAGGGAAAACAACGCTTCTCAATTACATTCTGAAGAACCAGGAAGGCTTCCGCGTTGCCGTCATCGTGAACGATATCGGTGAAATCAACGTGGATGCCTCGCTTATTTCAAAAACGGGGAAAGTCTCGGAAGGGGAGAAAAATCTCATCCCGCTGACGAACGGGTGCATTTGCTGTACCCTGAAAGCGGACCTTTCCAATCAGATCTGGGACCTTGCTGAAAGCGGGAATTTCGATTACATCCTCATTGAGGCCAGCGGAATCTGCGAGCCGGTGCCCATTGCACAGACGGTCTCCGGCATCTGCGCAGAGATTAACGAGGACGGGGAAATGACGGCGCGTCTGGACGGAATCATAGCAGTCGTCGATGCGGCACGTCTTGCGGCGGAATTCGGATGCGGAAAGAAACTGGAACGGAAAAAGGATGAAATCGCGGAAGATGATATCGAGAATCTCCTGATCCAGCAGATTGAATTCTGCACGCGCATTCTTTTAAATAAAACAGATGCTGTGACGGCGGAACAGCTCAGTCAGATCAAGGCGGTCATCCGGAAGCTTCAGACGGAAGCACCGATCTTTGAAACGCAGTTCGGGCAGATTCCCCTGAAGGAAGTCATCGATACGCATTCCTTTGATTTTAAGAAAGCAAGCATGTCTGCCGGCTGGATAGCGGCACTGGAAAACCCGGAGGAGGAGACCGAGACAGAAGAGTACGGAATCAGTTCCTTTGTTTATTTCCGGAGACGTCCGTTCATCAAGGAGAAACTGTGGGCTTACAGCAAAGACTGGCCGAAGGAAATCATCCGGTGCAAAGGCGTCCTGTGGTACGCGGAAGATCCGGATATGTCGGTCATGTTTGAAAGTGCGGGAATCCTGGTGCAGGAGTCGGAAGGAGGACGCTGGATTGCCTCTTCAACAAAAGGGCAGATTAAAATGGCGCTGTCCGATCCGGACATCAAAAAACTCTGGGATCCGAAAGTCGGCGACCGCATGGTCAAACTGGTCCTGATCGGCCGGCATATGGATCAGGAAAAACTGACGAAAGAACTGGATGAGTGTCTGGCAGCAGAATAAGCAGCAGATGAAAAATACTCCGGCCGAAAATAACGGCCGGAGTTCTTTGGTTCAGCGGATGAAATTTGTCCAGACATGTTTCTCATACTGCGGGGCAGGGATGCCGGCCCTGCGGCCTGCGTCGATCGATTTCAGCAGCCAGGCCATATTGGTTCCGAGCGTGCGCAGAGTCTGCATTCCCTCAGCATCTTCCAGAACCTGTTCCGGCGTGCTTCCGTGAATCTGGTTCCAGTACTGGGAAGTGACGATCGGCATGCAGTTAATGGAAAAATACTTGTTCATTTCGTCGAAAGCCGCGGAAGCTCCGCCGCGCCGGCAGGATACGACAGCCGCACCGGGCTTGCCCCTGAGAACGCTGCCGGCAGAATAAAAGAGCCTGTCCATGAAGGAAGAAACGGCTCCGCTGACGGCTGCATAGTGGACAGGCGAGCCGACGATGAGCGCGTCGGCGGCTGCGGCCCTCCTTGCTGCTTCATTTACCGGATCATCAAAAATGCATCTGCCGAGTTCGTCGCATTTCCCGCAGGAAATGCAGCCGGCAATTGGCTTCGTACCGATCCAGAAAATTTCGGAATCGATGCCTTCCTTTTCGAGGACCTTCTGAATTTCGCAGAGTCCCGTATAAGTGCAGCCTTTTTCATGAGGACTGCCGTTGATCATCAGTACTTTCATCTGAATACCTCTTTCCTCCCGGCATCTGTTCCGCCGGAAATGATGATGCTATTGTAACCGATAAACGGTTCATTTGCAAAAACTGCAGGGAAAGGGAAGGCCGAATGCGGGAAACAAGCGTATCAGGCGCCATGCGGGGAACGGCGGAAAGCCGGCGATGAAAAAATGTTTGCAGAAAAGGCGCGATATGATATAATCAGCGGCGATACAAAAACGGGGGAATCCAAATGACAGGCGGAATTATCGAAATCGATCTTCACGGAATGAGATATGAGGAAGCTTATGCGCGCGTCCGGAAAGAAGTGCTCAGAGCGGACAGCAGCGTCTATCGCATCCGTCTCATTCACGGCTATCATCGGGGGACCGACTTGAAGCGGATGGCGGAAGAAGAATTCGGTTACGGGCGCGAGCCTAAAGTCCTGCGTGTTGCAGGCGGAGACAACCCCGGAATAACAGAACTGATTCTAAGGGAGTATTGAAAAATGATTACGATTGACAAAAGTGTTTATTTGGCAAAAGGAAGCATCGTTACCGGAGACGTGACCATCGGCAGGGACTGCGGCGTCTGGTATAATGCCGTGATCCGCGGCGATGAGGCACCGATCTTTATCGGCGACCGCAGCAATGTCCAGGACAATGCCGTCGTGCATGTGGATGAAAGCCAGCCGGTGACCATCGGATCCGGCGTAACCATCGGACACGGCGCGATCGTGCACAGCTGTTCCATCGGTGACGATACTCTGATCGGCATGGGCGCCATTATCCTGAACGGCGCAATGATCGGGAAGAACTGCATTATCGGAGCCGGCGCGCTGGTCACGCAGGGCACCGAAATTCCGGATAATTCCGTGGCATTCGGCAATCCGGCGAAGGTTAAGCACAGCATCACAGACGAGGCCCTTGCAGCCAGCAAGAAGAATGCAGAGGTTTATGTCGCGCTTGCGAAGAAGGCATTGCAAAAACCTGAAGCTTAGGATATAATATTTTGCGTGTGATTCAGCACAGGCTGCTTTGGCACAGGTGGAAGTGCACATCATTGGTAGTGATGAGGTCCCGGGTCCGAGTCCCGGAAGCAGCTGGTATAAGGCGCTCTTTTGGATGAAAATCCGGAAGAGCGTTTTTTGCTGGTGCCATCAGCTTTTACAAAGAAAATGATCGGGAACTGCAATTGCCAGCTGTTTCAAAGCATTTTACAATTTAAAGATTAATCATATAAAGCAAAAAAATAAAATAATAATTAAAGAAATATTGATTAGAGAATAATCTTAAAGTATAATAAAGAACAAAGAAAAATGTCATGTGATGTCCGGAGGTAAAGCTATGATTGCGCGTGAACATTACTTATCCCAGATAAGACCGTTTTACAGCAGTGACCTGATAAAAATAATTACCGGAATACGGCGCTGCGGCAAATCTGTCTTGCTGAAACAGATCCATGATGAACTTATAGCCCAGGGGAAACATTGTCTGTTTCTGGATTTTGATTTAAGGCCGGTCAGAAAAGAGATACCGGATGCGGACGCCCTGATTGACTATGTTGAAAAGAAACGCGGGAAGGGGACGTGTTATTTATTTCTGGATGAAGTACAGAATGTGAAAGAATGGAATGAAGCATGCCGTACCTTGAGACTTCGGAAATGTTCTGTTTTCATTTCCGGCAGTAATTCAGAACTTCTTTCGTCAGAATTTACAAAGGAGTTCAGCGGACGCTATGTTTCATTCAGGATACGGCCGTTTGTATTCCGGGAAGCCTGTCGGTATGCGGAGGAACTTGGAAAAACTTACAGTATTTCTGATTATCTTACGTGGGGCGGTTTTCCGGCAGCCATTGAACAGTCGGATGAGGAAAGTCTGAAGAGGTATCTGTCTGATCTGAACGATACGATTATTTTCAATGATCTTGAAAACAGATATAAAATCAGAAAAAAGGATATCTTTGAAAAGCTAACGGATTATGTATTTTTATCTAATGCCAGAATTGCAAGTGCAAAGGCCATCAGCGAATATATGAAGGGGCAGAATGTTACGATATCTGTACCCACGGTTATCAAATATCTGGGGTATCTGAAAGAAGCCTATGCGATCAATGAAGTCCCGCAGTATTCGGCAAAAGCGAAGGCAAAAATGTCTTATTACATGAAGCTTTATGATGAGGACGTTTCTTTTAACAGTATAAGGCGGCCGGGAACACGGCCTGATCTTACACACAACATGGAAAACGTGATTCTGAATGAACTGCTGTATATGGGATATGAGGTAAATGTATATCATAACCGCGGGCGGGAGATTGATTTCCGGGCTGAAAAAGATGGAAAAATTTATCTGATTCAGGCTGCGTACAGCATAGCGGAGGATAAAACATATGAAAGAGAATTCTCAGCATTTGCCGGGATTGATAATTTGGTTAAAAAGATTATCATCACAAATGATGAACTGGATTATTCCACGAGTACGGTGTGTCATTATAAATTGAAAGATTTTTTGAAAATGAATGCATTGTAAACGTTACGCATACACAGGGAATGAAACGATGATCATTGAAACAGAAAGACTGATACTGCGCCCCTGGCGGAAAGAAGATGCGGAAAGCCTTTTCAGGCAGGCAAAGAATCCGGATGTCGGACCGATTGCCGGATGGCCGCCTCATAAAAGCGTTGAAGAAAGCCGCGAAGTCATAAGGAATGTACTCTGCGGAAAAGAGTGCTATGCCATTTGCCGGAAACCGGATGATTCGCCGATTGGCAGCATCGAGCTGAAACTGAAGGGGCATACGGATATGACAGAAAAAGAGGATGAATGCGAGCTCGGCTACTGGATCGGAGAAGAATTCTGGGGACAAGGGCTGGTTCCGGAAGCTGCAAGGGAACTGCTGCGCCTTGGCTTCGAAGACTTGGGTATGAACGTGATCTGGTGCGGATACTATGACGGCAATACAAAATCGAAAAGAGTGCAGGAAAAAGTCGGGTTTATTTACCATCATACATGCCAGGATGTACCGGTGCCGCTCATGGGTGAAAGCAGGGTCGGACATGTAAATTGTATGACTAAGGAGCAATGGATGCATTCAGAAAATGGTTGCCCGTTTCGGTTACCTTTCCGCGGGTGATATAGAAACTTCCATTTTTCAATGATTTTCAGGCCTTTCAGGCTCCAAATCCCGGAAGCAGCTGGTATAAGGCGCTCTTTTGGATGAAAATCCGGAAGAGCGCTTTTTTTCTGGTGCGCCTGGCGGCGCACGTCTCTAACCGGTGAAAGTCCGGAATCCGCCCGGTAGGGGGAAGGATACAGCCGAAGGCAAGGGTGTCCATCGCGAGGTGGAATCTGAAGGAAGCCGGATGTCGGAAACATACTAACCGACGGGCAAATCTCTGGTCTGACGAACAGGAATCACATCAGGCCATGCATGAGGGTAAGGCTGCCAGACAAGTCGAAGCCCGGTAACTACACGGAATCATGCATGGTAAATGGGGCAGATGGATGGAGAGAAAGAGACGTGTGGTACCCGGGGAGGTCTGCATGCGGGCCCTGAAAGGGGTAAACACCGCACAAGGAAACGAGGCGGTGCTGAACGTGCAGAAGTCAGCAGAGGCCATAGTAGCCGGAAGGCAAAGGGCCGAATCAACAAGGAGTCCTGAGAACGACTGGGAAAGGAGAAGGACGGAATGGATGCAGAAAACAGAGACAGCTGCTCGCAAAAGGATAGTGCGGAACACGAAGGATATGTGAGAGCGCATCGCTCCTTCAACCGGATATGGAAGGGAAGGGACAGTGCACAGCCGGAACTCTTGGAAAGGATACTGGATAAGGACAACCTGAACAGGGCCTACAAGAGAGTGAAGGCAAACAAGGGAGCGCCGGGGATGGATGGAATGACGATTGAAGCGGCACTCCCGTATCTGCGGGAGAACCAGAACGAACTGGTCGGGAAGATATGCAGGGGGGAAATATACCCCGAACCCGGTCAGGCGGGTGGAGATCCCGAAACCGGACGGCGGAATGCGGAAGCTTGGCATTCCCACCGTCATCGACCGCATCATCCAGCAGGCAATGGCACAGCAGCTGATGCCGATCTATGAGCCGGTGTTTGCGGATGGAAGCTATGGGTACAGGCCGGGGACGCAGTGCAAAGGACGCCATACGGAAAGTGAAGGAGTATGCGGAACAGGGTTATACATACGCAGTGGTGCTTGACCTGTCCAAATATTTCGACACAATCAACCACACAATCCTGCTGAACATCCTGAGGAGAAACATCAGGGATGAACGGGTAATCCAGATGATAAAGAGATACCTGAAAAGCGGAGTGATGGAAGACGGCGTGGTGACGAAAACAGAGGAAGGGTCACCGCAGGGAGGGAACCTATCGCCCCTGCTGGCGAATATCTACCTCAACGAATTCGACCAGGAGTTTAAGAAACGGGGGGTGCCGTGCATCCGTTATGCAGACGATATCGTCCTGCTGGCGAAAAGCAGGAGGGCATCCGAAAGACTTCTGGAGTCCAGCACAAAATATCTTGAGGAGACGCTGAAACTGACGGTGAATCGGGAGAAGAGCAGAACGGTAAGCGTGTTTGCAATCCGAAATTTTAAGTTCCTTGGCTTTGCGCTGGGAAAGAACGGAAAAGGAATCTATGTACGCGTTCATGCAAAGTCATGGAAGAAGCTGAAAGCAAATCTGAAAAACCTTAGTTCCCGAAGGAACGTTCAGAGCATACGCCCGGCATTGGATAAACTGAAGGTGTATGTCAGAGGATGGCTGAACTACTACGGAATTGCAGATATGAAGAACCCCCATAGAGGTACATCAACGGCTGGCTGTATCATCGAATACGCATGTGCATCTGGAAACAATGGAAGAAACCGGGAAACGAAGATGAGAAATCTTCATTAAGCTCGGGGTGCCGGATGCACTATGCCGCCTTTCAGGCAGGCTATACTCACGCAGGAGGTTACTGGTTCATTTCAAACGAATACGGTCGCTATCAATATGGGCCTAACTAAAGAAAGACTGATACGCTCGGGCTTCTTATGACCTATCCCGTCGCGTATCAGTCAGTGCATGAAACTTGTTGAAAGCGCCGTGTACCGAACGGTACGCACGGTGCTGTGAGAGGACGGCGGCTAATCACCGCCTCCTACTCGATTCCATCAGCAATAGTCCTGAAAAGTATGGCATATTGCGACAAAGTATCATTTTTATTGACGGAAGAACCTTTGTATGATAAACTGACGCCAGGTGGGATATCCCACAAGGAGGCACGAAATGAAAACGATAAATGATTATACAACTCATCTTGATTCCAAAAAGAGGATTACTCTTCGGGGAGCCAGGTATCAGTATTACAAAGTAAATGAATATGTGAACGGATGCATCCTGCTTGAACCGCAGGAGCTGCATTCTGTTGAGATATCTGAAAAAACTTTGAAAGATATGGACAGGGCAATTTCAAATTTCAAAGCTGGAAAAGCTTCAGAACCTGTCGATTTGTCGAACTTCTGAAGGGAATGGTATATGCCTGGGTATTATACGATAAGGATGGGAATTCCGGAAATGAAAGAATTATGGGATTCCCTTACGTCTAAGTATGCTGATGGAAGTATTTCAAAAACGGAACAGCTGATATATAGAAAATGGGGCAGTGCCTTAAAACATTTATCAATGGATCCAAACTATCCGGGTCTTCAGACCCATGAAATATCGCCATTAACTAAGAGGTATGGTGTAAAAGTTTGGCAGTCTTACCTTGAAAATCGAAAGAGTTCTCCAATGAGAATGTATTGGGTATATGGACCGGGGAAAATGGATATCACGGTGATTGGATTGGAACCTCATCCGGAAGATAAGAAAAAAGGCGGCTATAATAAAGTGGTTCTTTCAGATATGGAGTAGAAAAGCAGTGCAACACGGACGTGTTTAAAGTGACGGAATGGTTACCCTATTCCGGTTGCCTCTCCGCGGATGATGCAGGAACCTCCATTTTTCAATGATTTTCAGCCCTTTCAGGCTCCGAGTCCCGGAAGCAGCTGGATATAAGGCGCTCTTTTGGATGAAAATCCGGAAGAGCGTTTTTGCTGCAATTTGGCAATAAACTCAGTAAAATGATATAGTGCATGAGCTGGCATGAAAATATGCCAACTTTCTTTTTGGCACTTTTTTTTATGACATATTGAAAAAAAGCACTATAATAATATTTAAGTAGGAAACTGTAAATCGGTCAGGCAAAAGACATAAGAAAGAGCAAAACATTGAGGAATAAATATGGATAAATTTACAGAATTATTTTTAGCAGCAGCATGGATTATTTTTATTTCAACAGGAAGAAGTATGTCTTCAAGTATAATTATGATAGCAGCCGGGACATTAGCACTAATTGAAATTGTTGCAAAAATAAATAAAGAGAAATTGGATTGCGTTAGTTAATAGAAGAATCAACACCTCGCAAACAAACATATTTGCGTGCTTGATTAAAGTAAGCTTACGAACCGGATTTTGTCTGTAAAAAAGACAGAATCCGGTTTTTCTATGCGGCTATGCAGGACTTTCAAAAACATATGCTCTTTTGACGGCCAAGGAAAGCTTTTACAGGCAGGCATAGAATCCCAATGCCGGACGGCCGTCTGACTGGCCTGAATGACGCTCGGGTGCAACGCTCGGGCATAACGGGTATAAGGAAAGGCACATTCAATAATATTGTAAATAAAAATAAATTTAACAGATGTATTGACTTTAAAATAATTCAATGATACATTAACTATATTAAAGAGAGGACGCAATAATGGAGATAACGAATATTCCGCTCTGGATGAAGAACCTGGATGAAGAAGATCTTGCTTTTATCAGAAAGTTCGTCCTTGCCTCCGGGTCGATGAAGGAAATGGCAGAGCAGTACAAAGTAACCTATCCGACTGTGAGGCTTCACCTTGACCGGCTTATCCAGAAGATCGAGATTGGTGAGAAGACCGGGGAAGATCCTTATATCACCCTGATCAAGAATCTTGCCCTGAAAAACGAGATATCCTTCGATGCCGCAAAACAGCTTGTGGGTGAATATCGCAATACATATAAGGAGGCACAGCAATCATGATATCTTCATTGATCATTTTTATGTTTGTCCTGGCAGCAGCTGCCATCGTGCTTGAAATCCGGGCCGTGAATAAGGGCGGGAAATATACCGGGTTTGTCCTTCCCGGACTGACCCTTCTGCTCTCTGTTTTTTTCCTTTATCTTTTCATGAACGGGAGCGAGGCCGGTGCGGGCGGATACATTGTGACATTCCTTCTTCTGAACATTCCAACCATTGTACTGTTTCTTATCTGCCTGGCAGTTTCAAAGGACCGTGAAGCGGAAAAGAAAAGGGAAGAGGATAAAGAGCTTGAAAGCATAAGGATAACAGATCTGTAACCGGCAGAACCGGGAGATAAAAAATGAGGGCGGTCTTGATTTGTATGAAATCAAGGGATTGCCCTCATTGTTTTTTTATCCGGCACATCAGAAAGGAATTCAAACCATGAAAGGAATAAAAAAGGGAATCATCATTGCTGCTGCCGCGGTTATCATACTACTGACGGCTGTCGGCATCCGGATCGCACAGGACCATTCCGGAAAAACATACTATACGCAGATTATCCATGAAGGCACGGCAACCGGTGAGGTCATGGATCAGTACTCGGTTGAGTATGAGTATCATGAACCGGGATTTGATGAGAATGGAAACCGGATTGATCTCGATTTCTACAGCAACAGGGAACGTGCTTTGAAGAAGGATGCCTATCTTTCCATCGTTTACAACGATGACAACGGCGTGATTTCCTATAAAGAGATCAAGAAGGAAGAAATTCCGGAAAAGGCAGCGGAGGCATTGGAACACTATGCTTCATAATCTGGCAATCAGGAACATACGATACTATATGAAGAGCTATGCTGTCTACCTGGCAACGGTCGTATTCTGTGCCTGGACGTATACTGTCTTCGTTTCTTTCCTGAGGAATCCCTTAATCAAAGAGGTCATGGGAAACAGCCGGACGTACCAGGTACTCTTCCTGATGGCTGCAGGACTCCTTCTGATTTTTACAGGCATTTTCGTTCTGTATTCCACGACCTGGTTCTTTGAGAAACGGGAGCGTGAGATCGGCATGTATCTTCTGATGGGTATCAGAAAGAGCCGTGTATGCTTCCTGCTGGTCATAGAAAATTCTGTCCTCGGAATGATGGCATCCGCTGTCGGGTTCACGGCAGGGCTTCTGACAGCACCGCTCCTGCAGATGCCGATATTAGGGTCAAAGGATGCGTGCATCCTGTCCCCGGCGGATTCTGCCGTGATGCTGGCATGCTTTTGGGCAATCTTCATTCTGTCGGCTCTTTACAATGCGAGGCTGGTGGGAAAAAGTCAGCTGATCGAGCTGTTTAAGGCGGAACAGAAAGAAGAGGAGCCGCTTACCCTGAGTACCTGGCGTGCCGCCGTTTCGCTTATTGTGCTCATTGCCGGATATGTCAGCATTTTCAGCGTAAAAGGGGCATCGAATATTTACCTTCTGCCCATCGGTTTTGGCATGGTCCTGCTCGGGACCTATCTGGCTGTGCAGCAGGGGACGGGGTTTGTGACAAAGCATCTGCGGAAATCAGCACTGTGCGCAAAGAGTCTTCCGGCAAGGGTCAGCGTGACGGGAATCCTGTACCGTATCCGCCGTTATACCGGATCGTGGGCATCGGTCTCGCTTCTGATTGCCATTTCGATGAGTTCAGTCACGGCTGCCTACAGCATTTACGAAAACGGCACGCTGGCGGTTGAGCATGCGGCAGGCGCAGAAGAGAAAGCATCGGCGCTTGTGTATTTGAATCTTACAGCAGCCATGGCGTTCCTCCTGATTCTGGTCTGTGCTGCTTTTGTTGCCGCAACAGCAAGCATGCTGTATTTCAAGGTGCTGTCGGAATTATACGGCGGACAGAAGAATTATGAAGCTCTTTATGAACTGGGAGCCGGCCGTTCCGCGCTCCGAAGCATCCTGCGCCGTCAGATTACGATTATGTTTCTGGTTCCGTATCTGATCGGTGCCTTTCCATACGATGATGTTCACCTTCTACATTATCAGGAACAATGTCCTTGGCAGTGCTGTTCCGGTGGTTATCAGCATTGCGGGATATGCCGCCATATATATCCTTTACTGTGCACTGGCCGTACGGAACGGCAATACGCTTCTTGCGGCGATACAGAGAAGCAATGTCCAGTGAAAAAGAAAGAGGCTGAAAATGGATGAAGAAACTGTCCTTCGGACAATCGGACTTGGCAAGACCTATTACAGGAAAGGATGTTCTTTCACGGCCCTTGAAAATGTAAGCATTTCGATTCGCCGAGGTGAGTTCGTAAGCATCATGGGACCTTCCGGCGCAGGAAAAAGCACGCTGCTGAATATCATGGCGACCATCGACTGCCCGACGGAAGGCAGGATCCTGATCGACGGGCGGGATGTGTCTGCCCTGAAGGCGGACGAACTGGCTGCCTTCAGGAGAGAGAAACTCGGCTTCATTTTTCAGGATTACAACCTTCTGGATCAGATGAATATCTATGAGAACCTGACGCTTCCCGTCCTTCTTTCCGGAAAGGGAAAGGAAGAACAGATGAAGAGGGCGCAGGAGCTCGCCGGAGTCTTCCGCATTGAGAAACTGCTGGACAAGTATCCTGCTGAACTTTCCGGCGGGGAGAAACAGCGTGTCACGGCGGCAAGGGCCATCATCATGAATCCTTCCATTGTCTTTGCAGATGAGCCCACAGGGGCGCTTGACTCCGCATCGGCCAGAGGACTTCTGGAAATCCTGACGTACATGAACAAGGAGCAGAAGGTAACCATCGTGCTTGTCACCCATGACCCGTTTGCAGCAGGATACAGCAGCCGGATGATCAGGATCCGTGATGGGAGGATTGAAGCAGGAGGGCAGTCATGAATTTGCCGGGAAGACGGAGAATGCATCGGTCAGGACTGACTGTTTCCTGTGTCCTGCTCCTTGCCTGCCTGTCCTTCTGCGGATGCGCTTCGGCACAGCCGGCCGGTAAAGATGGCAGCACGGCAGCTGCGGAAAGCACGGCTGAGACAGAAAGTACGGTAAATCCGCCTGTTTCAGAAAATACGGATCCGGCCAGTACGGCGGAATCAAAAGAAACAGGCAATGCATTTTCAGAAAAAGAGGTTTATCAGACAGAAATACCGCAGGGGGCGGAAATCGGAATACTGTCTGCCTATGACAGCCGGCTTTTGATTACCTATCATCTGCAGCAGCAGTATGTCATCGCCATGCTCGATACAGAGGATGGTTCTTTCCGTGAAATCCTGCGTGCGGACGGTTATGCCAGAGGGGCTTTCCTTAAGAACGGAGATTATTATACGCTGGACTCCGTAAATCAGGAAATGAAGATTTATTCACATGCGGATGATTCGGTCAGGAACGTCTATGCCGCATCGAGGAACGGGATTCCCAACCAGAACGGGGAAGGAATCTGGGATGCGCAGGATATGACAGAACCCGATCACAACGGCACGGAGAATTTTTATGTCAACCATATTCAATATGAGCAGGGACACCCTGAAAAGAATGCAGAGGGAACAGCGGAAGAGCAGAAGATGCCGGATGCCGTTTTCAAACTGATCTATGCGGAAGGACCTTATCTGTATTACCGTTATGCAAAAGCCGGCTACTATGAACGCACGGGACCATCGGACTATAACTCGACAATCTGCAGGCTGAACCGGGAGACATCTGAGACGGAAGAGTTTGCAGACTGGATAAAAGGCACCGATCAGCCATATGGTCACAAGTCTGTCCTGTATCATTCCGAACTTCTGATTCCATGGGAGAATCCCGGCATGCTTTACACGGTTAAGGATGCCGACATCATGAATGCGGACGGTTCCCTGCTTCTGCTGAAAACCGGAGACAGCCTGCAGTTGACAGATGCTGATGCATCCCGTATGCTTCTGGAGGTTCCGTTCTCATCCGCTGCAGACGAATGGGTATCTTCGGCAATCAGCAGGGAAGGCCGTTTCATTGCAGTAGGCAAAGGGAGAGTCGTAACCGTTTACCGGTGGAAAGGTGAAGGCAGCCCCGCTTCTAATGCAAAGAGCAGCCGGATCAGCGATCTGGAAGGCAGGATACAGGATGAGACGGCAGGAACTGCAGGACAGGTACGGAGATCACGGTCATGGATGAAAAAATGATCGGGGAAGAATTCCAGCCGCAGCCGCTTACGAGCAATCTGAGAAAATATGCGGCGCTGCTTGAACTGAACACGGTCCTTGGGTATTTTCCCGAACATATGACGGAAGAGATAAAGCCTGAAGGAACCGGCCTCTTTCCGATCTGCCTGGCAGGGGACATGTCAGCCGCAGGGCTTACCTCTACCATTTCCGCGGATGGAAAGTTTTATATGGCTTTCAGCACAGGTTCTGCTTATGATGATGCCGGCAATCTGATTCCGGCTTCAAAGGATGTTTCCCTGGGTGAGACCATGATCCATGAAATGATGCATGCCATAGGCATGCGGCTGGAAAGTACCTTCATCAGCGGAAAAAGCGTTATGTCCTTATGGGATTCCATGGTGCCGCCTGAAAGTACCGACAGGGCTTACCAGAATACATACAGTGAAACGTGGGTGGGGCAGTACACGCTGGACGATCCGACGGCGGCAAAAGATGATATCTGGTTTGAGGATGCTTATGCCAGGACCATGCCGGAAGAAGACCGCGCGGAGATCTTTAAAAGCCTCTTTCTTGGAGTACACGATAACGGAGAATCATGGGATGCAGATTATCCGAATCTTCTGAAGAAAGGAAGGCTTCTGTGTGCGATGATCCGCTATGCATTTCCATCGGTCAGGGCGACGCCTGCCGGAAGCATGTACTGGGAGCGAAACTTTGGGCAGGTATCGCTGGATACCTTTATCCCATGAGACTCTCTTTTGGATAAATATCCGGAAGAGCGTATTTTTTTAATTTGCCTGTTGACTCTGACGCTGCGTCATGGAATATGCTTTGGGTACACGGAGGAGAAAAATGATGACAGTTAAAGAGATGAGCAGACTGACCGGCGTAAGTATACGTACGCTGCATTATTATGATCAGATCGGGCTTCTTCATCCTTCGGAAGTTACAGAGGCGGGGTACAGAAAATACGGTGAAAGTGAACTGGCCCGGCTTCAGCAGATACTGCTGTTCCGCGAACTTGAGTTTCCTCTGAAGGATATCCGGGCAATTCTTGACAGCCCGGACTTCGATCAGAAGAAAGCAATCGAACAGCAGATCAGGCTTCTGTATCTGAAGAAGGAACATCTGGATGCTTTGATTCTCCTTGCCCGTGAAATAAAATCAACAGGAGGAAAGAAGATGGATTTCAAGGCGTTTGATACAGCGAAAATTGATGAATACACAAAAAAGGCAAAAGAAGAGTGGGGAAAAACCGATGCCTACCGGGAGTATGAACAGAAGAGCAAAGGCAGAAGCGTCAAAGAAAGCATGGAAATCAACGAAGGGCTTATGAATATTTTTAAGGAATTCGGTCAGATGAAAGACCGGGAACCTGAAAGTGCGGAAGTGCAGGAACTCGTAAAGAAACTGCAGGATTATATTACGGATCATTTTTACCGCTGTACAGATGAAATCCTGTCCGGACTTGGAAAAATGTATGCGGGGGATGCAGAGTTTTCAGGGAATATCGACAGGGCCGGCGGGAAAGGGTGTGCAGCTTTTGCATCTGCCGCCATCGACTCATGCATGCGTTTGAAAAAATGATTTTCTGCATCAGCGGGATTGATTCCTGGATTTCCGGTATTGACTGGGAGTCAGGCTGAAAACCTCTTTGAATTTCCGGCAGAAGTATCCTGTATTTTCAAAGCCAACATCTCCTGCGACTGCGGATACGGTTTTTTCTGTTGTCTCAAGCAGGCCGGCTGCACGCTTTAATCTGTAATGAATGACATAATCGATAGGGGAAATGAAAACGTATTTGCTGAAAATATTCAGGATGCTGCTTTTGCTGAGCGAGACAGCCCGGGCAAGTTCTTCAAGAGAAACATTTTTCTGATAATGATCCTGAATGTACTGCAGCATGATCTGCAGTCTGGCCTGATCCCGGATATCTGTTCTGCGGTTTTGCCCGGCATTGTCTGTTTCCATATTCTCATACATGATCTGCCAAAGTTTCAGAAGCAGCTGGACCGTCTGTATTTCACACGGACGGTCGTCATTCTGCAATTTAAAAACTGAGTTCAGGACTGCAAGACACTCCTTCTGCCAGCGGACATCCGGGGTGAAAATCTGGATGTCTGCAGAGGAAGAAAGGATGGGCTTTATATATTTCAGATAGATCAGGCTTTCCTTCGGTGCCAGCAGCGATGGGGAAAATACGATGTTGGGGATGACGGCGGACTCCGCGGATACAAAGCGGTGGATGATCTGACTGTTGATAAAGATACCTTCCCCGGCTGTCAGGGTAAACTGATGATTTCCCGCGGAAACGGATACGGTTCCCTTTTCGACATAAACAAATTCGAGCTCCGGATGCCAGTGCCAGTCTATGCAGTGAAAATCAAACTGGTAAATGTCCTCCAGATAAAACATAAAAGGATATTTTTCATCGCCGTGGGAGACATTCTCACGGCTTGTTTCGTCTGTCAGGATTCGCGGATAGGAATTATGCATCTTTCTTCCCGCCTTTGCGCACTCTCCAATGAAAAATGAATAAATGCTCAAATTATATGACATTGTGTAATAAATATACGCTTTTATTCATTGAACATCCAATTTGGATACGATATGTTTTAATAAATTATAGAAAGAGCGGGGCATAAAGTCAATATGGAAAAGAACTATCGGAAAACGCTGGCGGCATGCTATTTAGGATTTATCACGCAGGCAATCTCAGCAAACTTTGCACCTCTTCTGTTCCTGAAATTCCATAAGGCCTATGCCATCCCTTTAGGACAGATAGCGCTGATTTCGACAGTCTTCTTCTTTACGCAGCTTCTCATCGATGTGTTCTGTGCGAAATTCGTCGACCGGATTGGATACCGGAAGAGTGTCGTAGTGTCGGAAATCTGTTCGGCGGCAGGACTGGTCGGACTGGCATTTCTTCCTGAACTATGCGGAGAGCCGTTTGCCGGAATTCTCATCAGTGTCATCATTTACGCGGTCGGCAGCGGCCTGATCGAAGTCCTGTGCAGCCCGATCGTGGAAGCCTGTCCTTTTGAAAATAAGGAATCCGTGATGAGCCTTCTGCATTCTTTCTACTGCTGGGGTTCCGTAGGGGTTATTGTCCTTTCGACATTGTTCTTCGCCGTTTTTTCCATCGATAACTGGAAGTGGCTTGCCTGCCTGTGGGCACTCGTCCCTCTCTGCAATGTCTGCAATTTCATGACCTGTCCGATCGAGCCGCTTGTTGAGGATGGCAAGTCGATGGGAATCAGGAACCTTATGAAAGTGCCGATGTTCTGGATTGCGATTGTTCTGATGGTCTGCGCCGGGGCGTCAGAACTTTCCATGGGACAGTGGGCTTCCGCGTATGCGGAGTCGGCTATCGGACTTTCGAAAACCATCGGAGATTTGGCAGGTCCGTGCATGTTCGCTGTCATGATGGGCATCAGCCGCGTCATTTACGGAAAATACGGAGAAAAACTGAACCTGATGGTTTTCATGATCTGTTCCGGAGCTTTATGTCTTGCGTGCTATCTGCTGGCGGCCCTGTCCGCGAATCCGATGATGGGCCTGATCGGCTGCATCCTCTGCGGCTTTTCTGTCGGCATCATGTGGCCGGGCACCATCAGTATTTCATCAAAGCGTCTGCCGACCGGAGGGACGGCCATGTTTGCCCTTCTGGCAATGGCCGGAGACCTCGGCGGAGCTTTTGGTCCAAGCCTGGTCGGAAACATTACGCAGAATGCAAATGACAATCTGCATGCCGGAATGCTGGCAGGAAGCGTGTTCCCGCTGGTTCTGATCGGTTCCCTTGCGGCCATGAAGCTGACGCAGGGAAGAGCGGCAGCCTGCGGAACACAGGAGCAGTCCGGATAAAAGGGATGAACGGAGGCGTTCTTTTGGATGAAGATCCGAAAGAACGCTTTTTTTTTGCTGCAGTTGGATGAAATGGAGCAGGTATGCTACAATAATTGGAAAGCCGCGGAAATGACCCGGGCTTAAACCTGTCTTGACAGAAAGCGTGAAGGAATGGAAGCTTTGAATCTTGGAGAACTCTTCCGGCAGAATCCTGTTTTCTGGGATTCCTGTTCGTGGCCGAAGGAATGCCTCCCGGCAGGATTTTTACAGAGATCACTTGAAACAGAGGCCTACGGACAGGGCCCTGATGTCCGGCGGGCTTTTGAAAGATGGGATGAATGGATCCGTGCAGGCCGCTATAAACTGTTTGATCTTTATTCAGAGAAAGAGTGCGCGGAGAATCCGGACAAGAAGAATGTAAAGCTGCTGTATTTCCAGGGAAAACCCGGGCAGAAATTTCATATCATCTGTCCCGGCGGTGCCTATACCCATGTGGCGACCTGGCTGGAGGGCGTTGCGCCGGCGATGGCAATTACGGAAGAGGGGTATCATGCCTTCGTTTTAGTCTATCGCTGTGATTATGCATGCACAGCCTCCGAGCAGCTGATGCCGAAGCCGATGGAGGATTTGGCCCGGGCTCTTACTTTTATTATAAAGAACAGCCGTGATCTGCAGGTGGATATTGAAAACTATGGCGTCAGCGGCTTCTCTGCCGGCGGACATCTGGCAGCTTTTTGGGGAAGCAGGAAATACGGATATGCGCATTATCAGCTTCCGGCGCCTTCGGCATTGATTCTCGGATACCCGGCTCTTTCCTCTGAGATTTATTATGAACTTCTGCAGGGCACGAAAATGGATCGCTATCCGGAGGCAAAGGCAATGACGGACTCCTATCTCAGGCTGATGGGAGGACCTGCGTATACGCAGGAGGCAATCCGGGATTTCAGTGCGGAATACCATGTGACCGGGGAATATCCCCCTGTTTACTTTGTTCATAATGAAGACGATCCGCTGGTTCCTTATGAAACTTCGCAGCGCTTCTGCCATGCATTGGAAGAGGCGGGTGTCAGCCATGTATTTGAGAGCTATCGTACGGGCGGCCATGGCTTTTCTTTGGGATACGGAAAGGAAGCCTGCGGCTGGTATCAGAGAGCCCTGAAGTTCTATGCTTCTGTCTGAATCAGAACTGCGGGGAAGCCGCAGAACGAAAATGAAAATCCAATTGATCAACAGGGGGGACGTATCATGAATTCTAAAACCATACAGGATATTATTCAATTTCGTGATGACCGAAACTGGAAGCAGTTTCATAACCCGAAAGACCTGGCAATTTCCATCAGTCTGGAAGCGGCCGAGCTGCTTGAAGTATTTCAGTGGAGCGGGTCCGACACCAGCGCTGATTCTCATATGGATAAAATCAAAGAGGAACTGGCAGATGTCGTGAATTACTGCGTGCTGATGGCTGACGCGTGCGGACTGGATC
Organism: Lachnospiraceae bacterium; assembly: GCA_022647575.1. Classification (GTDB taxonomy): domain Bacteria; phylum Bacillota; class Clostridia; order Lachnospirales; family Lachnospiraceae; genus Chordicoccus. Next base: position 154,049 of record JALCKY010000006.1, read on the forward strand.
TGGATGAAATCGTGGAAGAGAAGATTAAGCGCAATGCCGAGAAATATCCTGTTAAGCAGGCATACGGCTCCAGTAAAAAGTACACAGAACTTGGAAAAAAGGACGAAAAATAATTATGCTGGTTTATTCGGCTGCGAAATATCAGTTTCATGATGATGTCGTCAATCATAATATTGCCCAGGTTATCAAGAGCAGTTTATTTTATCACGGGATTTTCGATGAGAATGACCGCGAATTTGTTTCCTGGGAAAATTCTCTGGTCAAAATGGATGAAGTCCTGGAGGATGACCGTTTTTCAGATGATGTCCAGGTTGCCGTCGAGTATCAGGTGCCTCAGACAGCAAAGCGGGTAGACTTTATTGTCTCCGGAGCTGACGAAAAAGGAAAAGAAAATGTCGTTATCGTGGAACTGAAACAGTGGGAAAGGGCACAGCGCACGATGCGGGACGGTCTTGTGTCAGCCTATACCGGTGGGATGACGCGGGTCGTCGCACACCCGTCCTATCAGGCATATTCTTATGCAAAGACCATCGAGAACTTCTGCTCAACCGTGCAGGATAAGCCGATTTCACTTTATCCGTGTGCCTATCTCCACAACTATTCAAGAAGCTATATTGATGAACTGGTCAATGACTCCTATCAGGAGGTCCTGGATGAGGCACCTCTTTTTATCAGGAATGACTTAAAGAAGCTGAGAGACTTTATCGGCCGTTATGTCCGGTCGGCAGCGAAAAGCAATCTGATGGTTGAAATCGATAATGGTAAGATCAGGCCATCCAAGGCACTGCAGGACACCCTTGCCAGTATGATGCACGGGAACCCGGAATTCATTCTCATCGATGAGCAGAAAGTTGCCTATGAAACGGTCAGACGTCTTGTTGAACTGGCGCTTTTGAACAATAAGAAATATACCATTATCGTGGAAGGCGGCCCGGGAACCGGAAAAAGTGTTGTTGCAGTCAGTCTTCTGGCTGACCTGATCACAAAAGGCAGGACAGCATGCTACGTGACAAAAAATGCTGCCCCGCGAAATGTCTATTTTGAAGAACTGAAGCAGGGAAAGTTCAGGAATAATTATGTGAAATTCCTGTTTAAAGGATCCGGTTCTTTTGTTGAAAGCAGGAAGAATGATTTTGACTGTCTGATCGTGGATGAGGCACACCGGCTGAATGAAAAATCCGGCATGTATAAAAATAAAGGCGTCAACCAGATCAAAGAAATCATTGACGCATCAAAGGTCAGCGTGTTCTTCATTGATGAAGACCAGGTGGTTACCTCGAGTGATATCGGATCTGTCTGTGAGATTGAAAAATGGGCAAAGCTCTGCGGAAGCGAGATTTGCTATAGACGATGATATTAAACTCACTTCACAGTTTCGCTGCAACGGAAGCAGCGGATATGTTGCTTTTCTCGATGACCTTCTCGGCATCAGAAAAACGGCAAATGCAGATGGTTTCGATCTGGATTTCGATTTCAGGATATTCGACAATCCTCTGGAAATGAGAGAGGAGCTCCGAAAAAAGAATGAAATCAATAATAAAGCCCGGATGATTGCAGGCTACTGCTATGAATGGATCACAAAGAATTCAAATGACCTGAATGTATATGACATCGAACTTCCGGGAGGCTTCAAGGCACGATGGAATTTCAACAGTACATCTACATGGGCTATTGATCCGGACTCCTTTGAACAGGTGGGCTGCATCCATACTTCGCAGGGACTGGAATTCGATTATATCGGCATCATTATCGGCAAAGATCTCAGATATGAAAACGGGAGAGTCATAACAGATCCCTCCAGAAGGGCCAAGTCGGATGCAAGCCTCCGGGGGATCAAGAATCGCCCGGAATATGCCGAAAAAGTGGACCGCATCATACGGAATACCTATAAAGTCCTTATGACTCGCGGGCAGAAAGGCTGTTATATCTATTGTGAAGATTCAAATCTGCAGCAGTATATCAAGTCGCGTCTGGGGGCAGGAGAGGAAGACAGACCGGGGCTGGTAGCCGAAGAGAATGCTGTTTATGAGGTAAAGAAAAAAGGAAAACCGGAAACCGGAATGGATTGACTGCTCCGCGGCGGGTAAGCCTTGCGAAACAGGGAGAGATTATTCATGCACAAGAATCAAAAAGCAGGGCAGGGTCAGCTGCAGGCCTCAGAATCAGAAGCAAAGGCCGAATACGATTCCTCTTTCAAACGTGTCAGCACGTCTGAAATGAAGCGAAGGTCAGTCTCTGAATTTGAGGGACTGAAAGTAAAAGAATGTTCATTTTACTCCAATTTCGGACAGAAGCTTTTCGGCTGCACGTATTCAAAAGAGAATACGGAGCCGGAGGGCGTCATCATCATGGCACACGGCCTCGGCATCGGCGGGCAGTGTGTCTACATGGATTCTGCCGATTATTTTACATCGAACGGATATCTGGTTTTTGCCTATGACGCAACCGGAACGGACAGGAGCGAAGGTGATTCGGTGATCGGCATGGGACAGGGGCTTATTGATCTGAACTGTGCCATTGATTATGTCGAGCACGACAGCCTGCTGAAAAATTATCCGATTGTGCTGTTCGGGCACAGCTGGGGAGCTTACTGTGTCTGTGCCGCGCTGAATTTTCATCCGGAGGTGAAGGCAGCTGTCTCCATTTCCGGATTCAACTGCCCGGAGGATTATTACAGAGAGCTGTTCGGCAGGGAGAACCCGGATTTCTTTTCCTATTTTGTCAGCCGCGAGAAGGAAAATTTCGAAAAATATTCCGGCTGTACGGCAATGTCGGGGTTCGCGCGAACGAAAGCCGGGATCATGATCATTCACAGCGCAGATGACCGGAACGTTCCCGCATCAGCAGGGTATGATCTTTATTACAAAAAATATAAAGATGACGATCGGTTCCTGTTCAGGAAATATAAGAGCCGCGGCCATCTCTTTATTTTCTATACTGACAAAGCAAGAGAGTACGACCGCAGCTTTTATATTTGTGAACAGAGCCTGGAGCTGTCGGAATTCGGGCGGACGAATGTGTTCGATAAAACTGCCGGATATGAAATTGACCGGGTTTTCTATGAAGACATCCTGAGCTTTTACCGGAAATACTGAAATCCGAAGCCGTGTTTTAACGGAGCGCGCTGTCGATGGAAGTCTTCATCACGGCAGATACCGCATTGTCTCCGCCAAGAATCCAGACGCTGCCCGCATTTTTGAGAACGGTCTTCTGATTTTCCGTGAGCGAGGTGCCTTTTCCGTCAACGAGCAGGATGGCTCCGTTGGATTTACCGGAAAGGGCTGCGCTGACAAGGCTGTCCGGATAGCTGCTGCCTGTCGAGACGGCAAGTGCGGCAGCCTTCCCGCCGAAGAGCCCATTGATTATTTCAAGCGATGTACCGTAGCGGTCGCTGCCGCCGTATCTCTTTACGGCAGCTCCCGAAAGCTGCGTTTCGACATTGCCGCTTACGGCACCTTCTTTTCCGACGATGACGGCATTCCTGAATTTCTTAGCAATGGTGAGGGATGTACCGGTCAGTTTCCCATCGGTTCCCGTCAGCAGAATCGGATCCTTCTGTGCATACGCATAGGATGAGATGGAAAGCGCATCCGGGAAGTTCTGTCCGGAACTGATGATGATCGTATCGGAAGAGGATGATTTCATGATTTCTTCCTCAACCTTTTCAGCCGTCTGCATGCGGTCGTCTCCTCCGATCCGGTCTGTCCGGATGCCCATTTTTTCGATGGCAGCTTTCACGTCATCGGAAACGGCTGCCGTTCCGCCGATGATTGCCGCGTCTGATACTTTGAGAGATGTGAGGAGATCGGAAGTCTGCTTCGTGAGCTGATCCGGTTCCGTCAATATGACCGGACAGTCTTTTACTCCCGCAAGAGACGAGGCTGCCAGAGCATCCGGCCAATTCTCCCCGGAAGCCACGATGACCGTGGAAGAGCCGTCCGGGAAAGCACTTTTCACCGCTGCTGCCATCGTATCATAGCGGGTAGCTCCATAAATCCGGCTGTACGGTGACGTGCGGTACCTTGCGGTAATGGTTCCGGAGGTGAACAGCGGGATGGCCAGAGGCGAGCCGGATCCGATCGAGATCCCATCCTTGATCCAGTCCATCAGATAACAGCCTTCCGGGACAGTCGCCGTAAGCACAGCGGTATCCCCGCTCCGCATGGTGATTTTGGAGGAGCCTGCAGCGCCGCCAACTGAGATCAGTGCGCTCCCGTTCTGCTCGGCATTTACGCTGACGGTGATGTCTGTCGTCGTGACGGTGCCGGCCAGAGAGTCCGGAAGCGTATAGAATGTGCCGGCATTTCCCTCCAGCCCTGCTACATAGACTTTTCCGCCCAGCATGGCCGCACCGGTCGGAATGATTTCCGAAACAGAAGTCCCGAGACTTGTTCCCAGGCCTTTCCAGGTCATGCTGACCGGATCAACCAGGACCGTATCGCCGATTCCGGAAAAGGTATCCGGTCCTAACTGCAGAATGCCGTTTCCGGTGTTGACGCGGACATAACGGATCTGGTTGAAGCAGGTTTCCGTCTTCCATTCCGGTTCACCGGAAAGGATGCCGAGATTCTTCCAGCTGCTTCCGTCATAGGCAAGCGTGACGATTGACGGCTGCCCGGCATCGACTGCCGTGAAATAGTCGGTCGTGCCGTTTCGGAAGTATCCCGTAATCCCCTGAATCTTTCCGATTGTACTGATCGGTATTTCAGTCCGTTGGAATTCATCGCTGTCCGGATCCAGGAAGAAGACCGTTGAAGTCAGTGCATTTCCGGTTCCCAGATCCACAAAATCTTCTGTCATGATGAGACAGATTTTTCCCTGTGCGCTGTAAGCGGCCGTGTTGAAAAAGACAGGTTCGTTTTCGTAGAGCCGTCCGACATCGAATGTCCCGATTTTCTTTACGTCGGACCAGGTATTCTTACCGATATCGTATTCGGAACAGAAGACATCCGTTTCTTCTTTCCCGTCAGTCTCACGGACATCCGCATTGAAGGCATAGAGTTTTCCGTTCCGGTAGGCATAGCGGAGCATCGTTTCCGGAAGCCCGGTACAGCCTTCCATCATCTTTTCAGCAGACGAAAGCTTCGTCCATGACGAAGCGGAGGAGGCAGAAGAGGGATCCGTGCAGCTGTACAGGAATTCCCCGTCCTGATCTGCAAAGAAGATCCTGTCTGATCCGGCGACGAGCACGCCGCTGGTCATTTCCGTGCCAGAACCCGGAAGCGCACCGATTCGTACAAGCGTCGAAGAATTTTTTTCGGGCACGGTATAGGAGGCGTTGTAAGTCCGTCCGGTCGAGCTGTCGACGACGTCGAACCGGTGCTTCCCGCCGTCGAACAGGGCATCGCCTGCCGTGAAGACGATGGAATCCTCGTCCTGCGAAGTGACGGCAGCTTTCTTCTGATGCGTGGTTTCATCGACATAAAGCGAGGCGTCCCCCAGCCCGTAGCCGCTGACCGTGATGACATTCCCGCTGCAGGAAATGGACCAGGTACTGGCATTGATGGCGGAATCTGACGCGCTTCCCCTGGTATCCAGGGCTTTGTCGAATGAGAAATGTCCCTGGCATGCTATCGCCTTTTTTGCTCCTTCGCTGCTGTAGGCATCTGCCATCGGGACAGTGCCGCCCACGAGGCGTCCCCTCAGCTCCAGCGGGGATTCATCCGGATAGAGCGAGGCAAGTTCGGCACAGCACCCTGCAAGGAACGGAGTGGCCATGGATGTCCCGCTCATGAAGCCATAGGCTGAAATGTCAGATTTCTTCGTTATACCGGCAATGGAATACCGGGCGGTCACTTCCGTTCCGCCGTCCGCCGGCTGCTCCATCATCAGCATAAGTATACAGCTCAGGGTATTGCTCGACAGGACCGTATCCGGGATGGCTCCGTCCAGGCTGCTCTTATGAGAGGTCGAGGCAGTCCCGAAGGAATAATTGCGCAGGGAATTGATTTCGGAAAGGCTGGTGCCGACCGCGAATCCTGCCTCGGCGTACTTTGATTCATTTCCCTCACCGCCGAAGGGAATGCAGCTGACGCCGGACACGTAATCAGATGCCGGGCCGGACAATCCGTATAATGGATTCTCCTCAGTCCAGGTGTAATAAATCCGGTAATTCCACAATTCTGAATCCGACAGGGTGTTAAGACCGGATACCCTGACCCGGATGGTACGGAGACCGTCCGCATCCTCTTCCGTAATACTGAAATGTGCAGCATCGGATTCTGTCATTGCTTCTAACCGGTTGCTGCTGTTCACATGGAACAGATGACAGTTAAGGTTCGTAAACTTCTCCGACGTCAGCAGGTCACCCAGCTGATTTGTATAGACAGCACCGGTTTCATGGTTCAGATATTGGACCATCGGGTCATAATCGTAGAGGGCAGGATTCGTCTCCGAGGAAACGGGAACCGTAGACAGCATTGAGGCCCCGGGTGAGGCAACGTCGACTGCCGTGCTGTCGTAGTTGGAGAAATTGACAAGCTTGTTCTGCTGGTTGCTGGCACCGACGACGACCGCATAGGGGCTTTCCACTGAAAGCGGCGCGCCTTCATAATCATCCAGGGTATCCTTATTTTCATTTCCGGCGGCGAATAAGGAAAGGATGCCTGCCTTCCCTGCCTGGTTTATGACATAGTCGAGGACAGGCGCATAGGAGCCGATGAGCCAGGAGTTGGTAATCACCTTTACGTTCTGTCCGGCAAGTTTCGCGGTGATGATATACTGATAAGAGCGTATGCAGGCAATGTCGAACGGCCCGTTTCCATCGTCCCAGCTGCCTTTCAGGGCCATGATCTTTGTATGCCGGGCTGCAGAAGCCACTCCCGTGCCGTTGTCCGACTGTGCGGCTGCAAGACCTGCACAGTGCGTGCCGTGCTCGCCTCCCCGTCCCGGCATGGGATCATCATCCATCTGGGCAAAGTCATAGCCGTACAGTCCCGGGAGACCTATGTTCCCGGGATTTTTCCACATCTTGCCGGCAAGGTCCGGATTGGTATAATCGACGCCCGTATCGAGGACTGCCACAATATTGTCCTCTGCGACAGAGGAGGCTGCGTCCGCCTTCAGGGCCGCAGGCAGATCGACGCCCGCTGAGCTGTCGGCAAGTCCCCACTGGAGACCGGACTGATAAAGCGGGTCATCCGGAGAAGACGAAGCGAAAGAGGGAACATCATCCGCTGCCGCAGACACGGAATCAGAAGCCGCCTGTGCGTCTGCTGAAGCGGAGGCTGGCGATTCTGCCGTTTCCATATCTTCCGTGGGAAACGTCAGAATTGCTGATTCTTCTGCGGTTTCCGGGAGATCGGAAAGCTCGTGCGTGTAATTCGGCTGGGCACATTCGACGCAGGAAAGGGAATCCAGCTGACTGACCAGATCCTCCGTGCTCAGCGTATCACTTTTTATGACGGCAATCCGGAGATCCGTTCCGGAAGGGATATCCGCGGAAGAAGCATCAGCTTCATTTTCCTCAGATGACTGAAGAGAGGATCCGGCTTCATCGACCGCGCTGAAGTCCAGGGTTTCTGAGACGCTGAAGCCCGCTGAGGTCAGAATCTGCGATTCATCGCCGGAGGAGGAGAGGAGTCCGGATGCAGTACCGGCATGGTAAAGAACCAGGGCTTCTCCTTCCGTATACGACTCATTTCCCGATGTGCCGGATTCGAATTGTTCTGTCTGCGGGACAGCCGGATCGGCATCTGCCGGGCTGCCGTCCGGCGATGCGAATACATTGGCAGGCGTAAGCGTGCATCCCATCGTGACGACCAACAATAAAGCCAGAATCCTTTTCATCATCTGAGCCCCCTGTTCAGTTCTTTGTCTGTGTAAGAATTGGCTGAATAAGTATTATTTATTATATTAATACTTGACTACAACAAAAGTACAACATTCAGCAGAAGGTTTTGTCAGAGTTTTGTTGCGGGTTGGATGTTAGTTTGTTTACAGCACTTTTAAGCAATGAGCAGGAGGAGGCATATCATGAAGCATCGTCGTCCGGTCCGAATGATTTTTGCAGCGGCAATGGCAGCTTTTATGGCCCTGGGCATGAGTCCGGCAGTCTATGCGGGAGGTTCGGAAATTTCCGTCTCTGAGAACGGGGGCATTCCTGCGGAGCAGAAGCTTCTGCAGCCGGCAGAAGAGAGCAGTCTGACGGAAGACGGTACATCGTCGGAAGACAGTTCGGCGGCGGAGGACGGCATCCTGGTCTTTGCCTGCGACGGCAATGGGGAATATCATTTGTATAAGGCACCGGATTTTCAGTCTGTCAAGGATAAATCTTATACCGAAATCGTCACTCCGGAGGGAGCATCCATTAACGGAAACGTCCTGAAACTGAGCGGCTTTCATTACGAGACTTCTGCAAAAGTCGCCCTGTACATCGCGGCGGATTTTGCCGGCATCCGGCTTTCCGGAAGCAACAGCATCGTCTGCAGCAGTCAGAGCACGGGAACGGAGGAGAGTATTTTCTGCCGTACACTGGAAAGTGAGAAAGACCTGATGATTCTCGGGTCCGGTTCGCTGAGCCTGCAGGCTCCGGCGTTTGATGTCACAAACGATGTGACCGGTTATATCAGCAGCGAAGCCCTGTATGCAAAGGGAGACCTCAGAGTTACCGAGAATGCCGCCGTAGAAGCAAAGGCGGGAGATATTTCACTGAAAGGCAGCGGATACGATGATTACGGCAATGCGAAAGCCCTGTATGTTATGTCAACCGGAATCCTCTGTGAGGGAAATATGGACGTTCAGCGGTCTGCCGGGATAACGGCAGATGCCGGCAAAACCAATGCGGAAAGCACGGCAGGGACGGAAGAGAATGTCCTGTGCGAGGCACAGAGCGCGGCCATCATTTCGTACGGCAGCTTGTCGATTACGGATAAGGCCTGGATCGCAGCGACTGCGCAGGACAGCAAAAGAAAAGGAGAAGCATCCGTACGTCCGCCCTACGGAGGATCGTTCGGCATCATGTCCGAGGGGAACATGACGATGAGCGGCAAGTCTCTGACTGCTGCCAGCGGATGCACCAATGAGGTCTCCAGCATCGGAATCAATGTACGCAAAGACCTGAATCTGAACAGCGGTCTTGTCAGGACCACCGCGGATACGGCAGCGGATCCGATGGAGGATGAAGGAAGCTGCGGAATGTACATAGAAGAGAAGCTGACCTGCAATTCCGCGGATGTGTTCGCCATGGGCGCAGATAACGGCGTGATTGCATCCGATATCACGGCAGTCGTCGGGACTGCCAAAGGCTGTACGGAAGCGGGCAGGGGATGGGATGCAGCGGATGAGGCGGTGACCATTTCCCTGGTCAATGAGAAATACGGCAGGTATTCATTTGTAACCGGGGATGGGCACGCAAGAACCCTGGTCATCCGGGGAATGGTAACAGCCGGGGACAATCGGTATGAAACCGCAGTCAATACTGCGAATGAGGTCTTTCCGGACGGCAGCAGTACGGTCGTGCTTGCAGCGGGAGCGAACTGGCCGGATGCTCTGGCTGCTTCCGCGCTGGCCGGGGCAAATCACTGTCCGATCCTGCTGACGGGCAGGGATTATGTCACAACAGAGACATCAGACGAAATCATTACGCTGGGGGTTTCCAAGGTCTTCATCGTCGGCGGAGAAGACGCGATGACCAGGGCGGTCCCTGAGGTGCTGCAGGACATAGGGATTTCCGAAGAGAACATCATCCGTAAATCAGGGGATGACCGTACGCAGACGGCGGATGCGGTCGCGGCGGAGGTCATGCAGACCGGTACGTCCGATACCTGTTTTATCTGCTCAGGGAATGATTTTGCAGATGCCATTTCCGTCTCATCCTATGCCTACCGGAATCAGAGCCCGATCCTTTTGACAAAGGAGGACGGAACGCTTACGGAAGCCAGCGCGGCTATCGCCAATCAATTCAACAGGGTGTACATCATCGGAGGCGAAAAGGCAGTCAGCACGAAAGTCGGGGAACAGCTCGCCTCTGTCAGGCCTGTCCGCATTGAAGGCAGAGACCGTTTCGAGACGAACCGGAAAGTCATCAGCACGCTTTATCCGGACGGCTATTCCTTTGTCAGCATCGTGACGGGGGAAAATTATCCTGACGGACTGACAGGCTCTTCCCTGCAGGACAGCAGCGGAAGCCCGGTGCTTTTAGTGGATGGAAATGCTTCTTCCCTTACGGAAGATCAGATCCGCATCATCAGGGCCCGGACCGATAAAGAGAAGGTGGGTGTTCTGGGAGGAAGCGCTGTTATCTCATCGCAAATGAGGCAGGCAATCCAGACGGCGGCATTCGGGTAAAGCTGCTTCATTTGAAGAATTCACGATTTCCTCATGACTCTTATTGATTGAAAACGGTAACGACGCGCGTTAAAATAAGCGCGAAAAATAAACAGGTATTCAATTAGAAAATCTGAAGACATTCACTTGAAAAGGGATGGGAAACCAGTTGAAGATACTTACACTTGACAATGAATCTCTTGCACTTGAGAGTCTCAACAATGCAGTCCGTGCGGCTGAACCCGGTGCCTTGCTGAAGAGTTTTACGCGCGCTTCAGAGGCGCTTGCAGCACTTGAGAAGGATCATTACCGTCCGGATGTTGCATTCCTTGACATTGAAATGCCCGGGATGACCGGCATTGAACTGGCGGGAAGAATCAGGAAGGCATCTCCCGGAACATGGCTTATTTTCGTGACAGGATATTCCCAGTATGCTCTGGAGGCATTCAATGTCCATGCGAGCGGATATCTGCTGAAGCCGGTTACGAAGGAGGACATCCGGGAGGAACTGAATCTGATTGAAAGAAGGACTCCGTCAGGAAAGGAACCGGAGAAAATCCTGCAGGTGCATTGCTTCGGGAACTTTGAGGTTTTTTCGGCAGGGGTGCCGGTGGTTTTCACCAGAAAAAAGGCAAAAGAACTTTTTGCTTATCTGGTGCATAAACGCGGAGCCGTCTGTACGACAAGAGAGATGGCTGCGGTGCTTTTTGAAGACATGCCTTACGATCTGGCGCGTCAGAATTATCTGCAGACTCTGATAACCAGCATGACCCAGTCGCTTAGGAATGTGGGCGCGGAATCGGCCGTTATCCGCACATTCGGCGCGCTTGCAGTCAATACAGCCTGCATCGACTGCGATTTTTACCGATTCCTTTCAATGGATCTGGCAGCGGTCAATTCCTACACAGGTGAATACATGAGTCAGTATGAGTGGGGTGAATTCGTACTTGAATATCTGAATCAGCAGAAACACGGGCATTCATAAAATAACCAAAAGAAGAACCGGGGGGGAAGCCCCGGTTCTTTTACGTCCGTCATGATCATGAAATCTATACTGCGGACAGAGATTCATTCTTCGGGATCGTAATGACAGCGGTTGTCCCCTTGTCCGGTACGCTTGTGATGACCAGCGTTCCGCCGCACATCTTTTCCAGCCGGTTGCGTACATTGTTTATTCCGATATGCGTCCGTCCGTCTGCTTTGGGTACATTCACGTCAAAACCGGCGCCGTCATCCCTGACCGTGACGACAAAGGAATCGCTTCTTTCAACAGACGAAATCCATACGGTTCCGCCTTCTTCGCGCTGCATGACACCGTAGCGTACCGCATTTTCCACCAAAGGCTGCAGGGTAAGCGTGGGAATCCGAAAATCTTCTGATTCAATGCTGTATTTGATATGCAGGGTATTCTCACCGAAACGCTTGATTTCGAGATTCAGATAATTCTGTGTGTGGGCCAGTTCGCTCCGGAACGGAATGGGATCCGATTGGGACAGGGCATCCAGATTGCCCCTGAGAAAATGGGAGAACTGGACGATAGACTCTTCCGCTTCCGGAGCTTTGCCATGGCACATCGTCTGGATGGCTGTCAGTGTATTGTACAGGAAATGAGGCTGTATCTGGCTGAGCATGATTGCCATGCGGGAACGGTCAAGTTCCTGTTCCTTCTGCAGGACCGCTGCGCGGGATTCTGAAAGCTCACGCCGGCTTTCCAGGAATTCTCTTTCACGGTCGACATAGATGACCAGGAACAGAAGCAGCATGGCTGCGAATACAGTCAGTGCGAGGATCGGGACGATGATCCGCAGTATCATCAAACAGCGAGCAGAAGACGGGCAGGAGAATATACAGGGCATAGGCCAGATATTCGCCTTTTTTCTGTCTGGAATGCTCATGAATCATCCTGTGAACCGAGAAAACGGTCGGAATCATCAGATAAAAGAAATTAACGGTGCCCTGAATACCCGTAAAAAGTTCGGTTTCCTGATAATGGTTTTCTGCGTCGATATAGAAAAACAGTCCTGTGAAAATCGAGATGATATCGAGGGTACAGACGGCAACATTGGGGATCCGCATCAGAATATTCGCAGTCCGGTTCCCGTGAAACGGAAAATGCAGACGTTCGTCCGTGAAGCGGTACCAGTAATAGCAGCCGCAGGCGACGGAGATGTCGGCAATGGCATTGACAGAAGCGTTGAGGAGAACGGGAAGATGCAGGAAGCCGCTATCCGTAAACGCCCAGATCATATCCGCTGCGAGCATGATGATATTGAAGAGAAACATGATTTTCAGCATCCGGATTCCTTTTTCCGGACTGATGCCCTCTTTAAGGCGCAGCATCAGGACAATGGAAAAAGAGAGGCAGAATGCTTCTGTAATAATGTATGTCAGGTAAGCATTGTCCATAGCACCGACACTTTCAAATAAGATGCCTGCAGGAGGCTGGAATTCAACTGATGTTTCAGAAGTCATGCTTATACTATCGTTTTTATCAGGGCTCTGTCAAGAACTAATCAGGGAATCCCGTAATGACCGTTCCTGCAGGATACGGACAGCTTATTCTGCCGGTGAAAAACCTTTATTTGTAATACATTTGTTGTAGAAATCCGGACATAATCAGCATGGTAGGTTTATATCAGGGAGGAAATGACTATGGAGAAGAAAGTTAGAAGTCTGTCTAAAAAAGCCGTCAGCATCCTGCTTTGCATTCTTATGGTTTTCAGTTCAGTCAATCTTACGGTCTTTGCCGATAATCAGAATTCTTCCGGTCAGGAAGTTCCGGGCTATGATGCTGAGGCCTGGGCTGAACTGATGGATGAGGGCGGGGCTCCGGATTCAAATGATTTTTTGAATGATCCCTCCGGTACGCAGGTTTATGTGGAACCGACAACCGGTATCACATGGGTCTACACCGTCAGCGGCGGAGAAGCGACCATCACGAAAAGCTATATCGGAACACAGACGAATAAAGTCTATGGAAAAGTGACGGTTCCGTCTTCACTCGGAGGCTATACGGTAACGGGACTTTACCGCTGCTTTGAGTCATCCAATATCACATCCGTCATTCTTCCGTCGGGTGTTAAAAACCTTACCAGTGCTTTTAAAGGCTGTACTGAGCTGAAGTACATCCATCTGCCTTCAGGATTGACTTATATCGGAAATAATACATTTGATGGCTGTACGGGTCTGCCGTCAATCTATATTCCGGAAACAGTCACCTATATCGGCGATTATGCTCTTTGCGGAATGGATTCCATAAAGTCAATCGTCCTTCCGGATTCGGTCAGGTATATCGGAGAGGGTGCAGTCAGCAGAAACTCGAATATGACCTCGCTGCGTCTTCCGAAATCCATTGTCTTTGAGGGCAAGGGCTGTGATATTAAAACCTATGCTTTTTCAGAGAATCCGAGACTTCAGGCCGTTTTATGGCCGAGAGATTTTGTCTATATCCCGGCGTGCAGCTTTTTCAATGACAGGGCTCTGTCAAGCGTAGGAATTCCGAATACGCTTCTGGGAATTGACGGGGGCGCCTTTGAGAACGTTCAATGGGTTTGTCTGTACTATGAAGGTTCGGAAACGGATTGGGGCCGTCTCAAACAAAGAATCAGCGCGAAAATCAGCGGGAAACACTTAAGCGACCAGGACCTTTCCAATTTTGACAGCCGGTTTAACAGCAGTGAATACAGCATTGCCGTATACGGCAAAGAGTCAAAGGAACTGCTGAACAATGTGCAGGCTTATGTCATTAGCAATTATTCTTCTGATAGAAAGACCTATTCTTCCGAAAGCGGTTATGTTGATTTTACGCTTGAGGCCACAGATAAAAATTCCAATATCACGATTAAGATTTCTTCCCAGGATATGGATAATACGACGCAGCAGATGTATGCCAGCGTGAATATTAACTCCGGAAGCCTGAAGGCGAACATGGTCAATTCAGTTTATCTGCCTTTTGTCAACGTTGAAGCACTGGCACCGGATCTATCCTCGATGAACGGTGATACAGTTGAATCCGGAGGACCGGCAGTAAAGATTCCGGGTCTTAATTTTACATCCTTCCTGACGTCGAACGGGTTGAATTTTGGACCGGTCAAGGCCAAAGTCTCAGTGGATACCGAGAAAAAAAGGTACAAGATCACTTTGTCGACAAACCAGAATTTCGGCGGTACGAAGGATGATGATAAATCCAAGGCGTACGATGAAGCAAAGAAACTGATTGACGAAGCCAAAAACCTGACTACTTTCCAAAAGGAACGCTTCAAGACTCTGTTTGATGAAAAACAGAATGCGACAGTCGGATTTCAGGCATCGGGTTCCCTGGTAGGCTACTGCGAATTCGGTTTTCCGGATGAACGGCACAGTGAGCCCTATCTGACGAGCGGCGGAGCTGTCGTATCCTTTGAAACAGCTTTGGATAAAACCTGGCGGCCGGCCGGTGCACTGGGTCTGGTCTTTGTGCATTTTAATATAACCCTGGGCGTTGACGGATCTCTGAAGCTGGAAAGAGATGATTCTGCGCCGAGTTCGGTAGCCTATACGCTTTCCATTAAGCCGCATGGCCAGATTACCCTCGGGGCCGGCATCGGATGGATGTCTTTCCTCGGATTGGAAGGCGGCGGAAGCTTCGGAGCGGATGTTACGATCACCTGTTCCAATAAAGTCGATCCTAAACAGGAAATCGATCCGCTTAAGATTACACTCAATGGATACTTCTATGCAAAATACAAAGTCTTTTTCTGGTCCGGAGAATACCAGTGGCCTGACGGCGATGAATCGGTATGGCAGGTCTATCCGAAGAAAGTTGCCAACCTGAATTCTTCAGGGGGTGAGGAAATGTCCGATGTTATTTCGGATTATTCCAATTATTCCCTCGATTTCCGTGATTATCTCGACGGGGCATCTGATGATTTCGTGTCACTGAACAGCGGGGATACAGAAGCTTATGAAATGAAGAACGTTTACCCGCAGGCGGAGCCGAAAATGGTCAGGCTTTCCGACGGACGGATCCTCTGCGTATGGACAGGAGACAACGGGGACAAGAATAATAAGACGAATTACACCAGAATCATGTACGCGATCCGTTCGACCGACGGCATCTGGACATATGGCGGTGAAATGGATCCGACAGACGATAAGGCTGAGTTTGCGCCGAATGTCGTTGTATCCGGAGACAAATGCTACATTTTCTGGAAACGCGCCTGTGAGAAGGTATCTGACGATATCACTCTTTCCGAGATGGTCGGGAAAATGGATCTGTATATGAGCATCTATGACGGCTCCGGATTTTCAGCGCCGGTGATGGTCAGCGGCGGCACCCATTATCTGCCGCTCTTCTATGTCGCATCGACAAACGGAACGGATGTCACCTTTGCCTGGGGTGAAAACGATGCAAATTCCCAGTATCAGAAGGCCGGGAAGAATCAGCTCTATGTGAGGAAAGTGACGAACGGAGTCCTGGGCGATATCCTGACTTACAGCAAGGATGCCGGTTACCTGAACAGCATCGTGATGGGACAGAACGGCAGCGATCTTTATGTCAGCAAGGATTCGGATGATAACCGGGATACTTCCGATGACAATGCCATCTACCGGATCAGCAGCACAGGAGAAGTCAGTGCTTTAACGGACGGCTACAGCAACGATTCGGATATCAGGATGATTGACGGAGTGATTTACTGGAACAGATCAGGTTCCCTCTATGAGCTGAATTATTATAACGGTCCTTTTAATACCGGAGCCAGCTGCGGCGCGCAGTATGATGTCGTGGGGAACGGCGACGGTTCGGTTACCGTTTTCTTCATTCAGGGAAGCGGCTTGACGAGTGAACTTTACATGACAAAAGGCCGGACATGGAACTTCACGACGCCGGTTGCCCAGACGGCATTTGGTGACTATTTAAGTTCGTTTGATGCAGAAACGGATACGAGCGGAAATATCATCATTGCGCCCTGCAAGGCCGATGTCAATGAGGACGCTGTGACGGCCCTCAGTCAGGGGAGCGATATCCTGAATCTGGGGAGCAGTGAAGTTTACGGAAACAGTGATATTCTGTTTACCGGAATTACGCCGCGTTATGATCTTTCCGTCGATTCAACTCTTTATTACGATCCGGATTCTATCGAAAATGATAAAGATGCAGACCTGACGGTAACAGTCCTGAACAACAGCACGGAACCGGTCGACAGGGAAAAGATTACACTGACGGATGCTTCCGGCAATGCTGCCGGTGAATATATCACGAATGTGCCTCTGGCAGTCGGCGAGACAAAGGATATCACCTTTACGCATCATATGCCGGGGAATCTGGATGGCTATAAGATCAATGCAAAAGTCACGATTCCGGACAAGACGGAGAATGATGATACAGACAATGTTGCTTCTTCCGTTTTGGGATATCCGGATCTGACACTGACCGATGTGAAGGCAGAAGCATTCCCGAATGACAATGGTCAGGTTTCTGCCGTACTTGGCAATACGGGAACCTGCAATGCCGACAATGTCAAAGTTGAACTTCATCTGGATACGGCGGATGGCGAACTGATCGGAACGGAAGACATCGGTCTTGCAAGCCCCGGATCTCTTTCCCAGGTCGTCATTGACGATCCGGCTATGCTTTCAAGAGTTACACAGGAACAGGGATGGGTCAGATACTGCCTCGTGATCAAATCTGATGACACTGAGTCGGATTACGGCGATAATACGGAAACTGCAATTTATGAAGCTCCGGATCCGGAATTTGTCATGATGAATCTGTCCGGAAAGACCATTGCAAGCGGAAGCACGCTGAAGCTTGAAGCCAAGGCAATTCCGGCAAGCGCGCATGCAATCGTGCGCTGGCAGTCCATGAATCCTGAAGTGGCGACTGTGGATGACAGCGGAAATGTGACGGCCGTTTCGGAAGGTGAAGCGGAAATCATGGCAATGGCAGGCATGAAGACCGCAAGCTGCAAGGTGACCGTAAGCGAAACCGAACCCGATGTGACCTGGGTCCGGTACTGCGGAGATTCCCGTTATGCAACGGCTTCAGCCATAGCCCGGGCTGCATTCCCGAACGGTGCAAAGAAGGCTGTCCTGGTTTCCGGGACATCGCTTGCGGATGCTCTGACGGCGAGCGGGTACGCCGGTGCAAACAAGCTTCCGATCCTGATCACGGATGGCAATGCATTGTCCGAGGAGACAATGGAACTGCTGAATGACCTGGGTGTGGAACAGGTTCTGATTGTCGGCGGAACGAGCGCAGTTTCCCAGGATGTTGAGGATACGCTGACCAATACGCTGGCTATCAGCAAAGATTCAATCGACCGCGTGTATGGGGATGACCGATACCTGACGGCAGAGGCACTCTATGAATACGGTGTAAAGGACGGATCCTTCAAGTCAAAGGATTCCTGCATCATTGCAAGCGGAGCCGCTTTTGCGGACGCGATTTCGGCATCTCCGTGGAGCTACAGAAACGGCTGGCCGGTCTTCCTGGCAGGCGACAGCGGAACGATGTCTGACAAATCCCTGGCTGCGGCTTCTGCCTTTGCAAATAAATATGTGATCGGCGGCAATGTGAGGATTACCTCGGAAACACTGGCAGCGCTCGGAAAGGGAGCCATGAGGCTCAGCGGCGATGACCGGTATGGTACATCGGCCAGTGTCGCGTCGTATTTCCTTAAGACGACAGACGGGGCGGATTACGGAAACATTGCCTATGCCTCCGGAAATGACGGCCATCTTGTCGATTCCCTGACGGGCTGCATGCTTCAGGGCAGCAGGAACTCAGCAATCATTCTGGCGGACAATAGTGAAAACGAAGGCATCTATCTGACGGGTCATGAAGTACGCGGAAAAGGTGCTGCGAACTTTACGATTCTGGGTGGGAAAGCCTGCATCACGGACGAAACGCAGGATGCCATCGCAAACGAACTGGGATAGCTGAAACGGAATCATCGTGTCAATGAAACAGGACAGGAAATTATCAGAAATCGAACAGAAGCACAAAACCGGATGACGGAATCATGATCAGGAGGAATGAATATGAAGATGAAGTGGAAAATGATACTGTCCGCTTTGGCGGCAATGACCCTGCTTATGATTCCGTCGGCATCCGTATCTGCACAGACGATTACGCTGGATACCGACGGCCCGGAATATACCGGCGATTATCTGCTGACCTGGAATACATTCGGGAAAGTGGATTACCTGACCTACAACGGAACAGCGAATCCGGACCAGGCGCTGGATGACAGCTGGGAGAAAACCGGCATCATTGGTGCGGCCGGTGCAGACGGAGCGGTAAAGGAAAGTACGGTCGGCTCATCTGAAATTCTTTCGGATGCCGGCGACATGCTGAATCTGACAGGCACGGAAGACGGTTCTCTTACCGGGACGGCAGCAAAGACCTATCATACAGGGGATACTCTTTCGCTCACGACTTATATGTACTACGGACAGGCAATGTACACACCTGCAGAATATACGGCAGAATGCGTTGCCGTTACGGACAGCTGCACCTTATGGTACAATACCGCCGCCGGTCTGGAAAATGCGGCGACAAAAGAAGATATCATCTCGCTTGCACCGACCCTTCAGGCCTGTGCAGACCGAATGAAAACAGTATTCGGAGATTCTGACCGGCTGGACACCGACCAGGATGGAAAAGTGGCTTTTGTTTTTTATCCTATGTCCACTCCGAATTTGGGAGGCTTCTTCTTTGACGGTGATCTTACACTCAATCAGATGGACATGCTGAACCTGAATATTGAAGATTTGCATAAAACCGGCGAAGGCATGAAGACGGAAAACCTGATGGGCATCCTGGTGCACGAGTGGCAGCATCTGATCAATAAGAGTCAGACCGGCGGAGAAATGAATGTAACAAAAAAAGACCCCGAAAGCCAGTACAGCTCAAGAACCTTTTCCTGGCTGGGTGAGAGCTTTTCCCAGAGTTCGGCAGGAATCAACGGATATGCCAAAGAAAGCATAAAACCGCAGATTGCACAGGCAAATGATTTCCTGAACCTGTATGATCAGAGTCTTTCTATGCCTTTTGCGTTCCAGGGAATTTTTGTACCGGGCAGCACTCCTCTCAGAGCAGGCATCTACACAGACTGGTATCTGTTCGGCCGGTATCTTTCCGCCCAGACAGAAGGCTATACGGGCGGCGGCGATGAAATCTACAAAACCATATTTAATACGGACAGGGAAAATTTCGAAGAAAACGGAGAGACCTATACACTTGGAAAATGCGACAGCGATACGGCAGAAAAGGCCCTGACTGCCATGGGCTATCTCGGGACCGGGGAAAATGCAAAGGCAGGAGATTTCAGCGAAATGCTGCGGAACTTTGTCCTGGCCACTTACTTCCGCCAGGACAGTGGCGTCTATTCACTGGGCGGACTTGATGGCATCGATCTTTCCTCGATTGAGATTCCGAAAGCCTGTACAGCCACGCAGACTCCGCAGAAGCTTCCGGGCGGCTATTCCGCCTGCCTGACGAAGATCAATTGTACCGGTACCATCGTGGTAAATGAGGAGGCGGATGGAGCAGATATCCGGCATGCCGGCATTAAGATCACCTATGACGGCGTCAAGGGCAAGGTGACAAAGAACGCTGACGGTTCCAGAACATTTACGCTTACAACGACAGATAAGAATGCGAAAATCTATTACACGGTGAACGGAGATTTGCCGGATACGGACAATGGCATCCTTTACAGCGGACCCTTTACCCTGCCGAAAGACATGCCCGTACATGCGATTTCTGCGGACGAGTGGGGTAAATCAAATCCCTGGTATTACAGTACTCCGCTTGCTGTAACAGGGTTTAACGGAAGCGATCGATACTCGACAGCCGCAAAGCTCATGAAAAATGAATTCCCGGACGGGGCGGATACGGCAATCCTGGCCTCCGGCGAGAACTGGCCGGATGCCCTGACGGCGACAGCACTGGCAGGCGCCATGGAGTGTCCGCTGCTCGTTACGCAGAATAATACACTCACGCAGACGACGTCTGACCTCATTTACGAGTTGGGCATAACGAATGTGAGGATAATCGGCGGGACGGATGTCGTGTCGCAGGACGTTGAGGATGCCCTGACGACGAAGAACGGCATCCCGGCCGATCTGATTGACCGGATCAAGGGCGACACCCGGGTGGAAACAGCCGAAGAGGTTGAAAAAGCCGTGATGGCTCTGAGCCCGGCGGATACCTGTTTCATCTGCTCGGGCAACAATTTCCCCGATGCACTTTCCATTGCTTCCTATGCGAACAGGCACAGGTGCCCATCCTGCTGACGCAGGGAAACGGGACGCTGAGCAGTGCATCGCTTACTATGGCCAAAGGTTTTGCCAAAATCTATATCATCGGCGGAACGGGCTGTCGTAAGCAAGGATGTCGAGGGCCAGCTGTCGTCGGCAGGGGCCGCTGTTCCGGTGCGCTTATTCGGGAATGACCGCTATGCCACGAGCGTTGCTGTTGTTAATGAGTTTTACCCGGAAGGCCTGGATCTTCTCACTATGGTCTCCGGCGAGAACTTTCCGGATGCCCTTACGGCTGCCGTCTCATTAAGGGACTGCGACTGTACAATTCTCCTGATCAACGGCAGGAACGGTTCCCTGACAAAGGATCAGATCAGCATCATACAAAGTCTGCGTACTATTGACGGTGCAGCGACGGTCGGCGGAGAAGGCGCGCTGTCGAAAGCGACCAGGGCAGCAATCGACGATGCCGCCGTCAGCGATCCTCTCGCCCAGATGAGCGCGATTTATTCGGGAATGATGGAGCGCAAGACGACTGCTGAGCCGGTCCTGCGCACGGTCGATGAATTCCCCGGACTGATCTGCGGGAAATGTTCCTTCATATCGTATCAGGGGACAAAACTTGCCGGGTATAAGTATTCCAGAGAGGGAATTGTGCCGAAGGGAGTCATCATCATGGCCCATGGCCTTGGCCCGGGCGGCCAGTGCGTCTATATGGACCAGGCGGATTACTTCACCAGGAACGGCTATCTCGTCTTTGCCTATGATGCGACCGGAAATGACGGAAGCGCGGGCGATTCCTGCATCGGCATACAGCAGGGAGTCCTGGATCTGGATAAGGCAATCAGTTACGTCGAACAGGATTCCGTAATGAAGAGCCTTCCGATCGGACTTTACGGACACAGCTGGGGCGCCTACTGCGTATCTGCCGTCCTGAAGCTCCATCCGGAGGTAAAGGCCGTGGCAGAGATTTCGGGATTCAATGAATCGCAGAATCTGCTGGAAACACTGTTCGGCAGAAGCCTTGTTCCTTACTACAGCTGGTATGTTGAATGGAAACTTTTCGGCAGTTATGCATTCCTCACCGGCATGGAAGGTTTTGAGAAAACAGATGCCGATATCATGGTCATTCACAGCGAGGATGATCAGAATGTGCCGATCTCGACCGGATATGACCTGTATTATGACAAGTACAAGGATAACAGCCGGTTCACCTTCCAAAAGTACACGGACAGGGGACACCTGTATATCTTCTATACGGATGCGGCAAGGAAGTATGATGAGGCGTACGATGCGGCGCGGGCGGCCTATTTCGAAGAAAACGGCCTGCAGAATACGACCGAAAACCGCGATGCCTATTATGCGGATCACCCGTTCGACAAAAAGACCGGTTTCGAGCTGGACACGACATTCATGGGGAACATTTTGGCATTCTTTGATAAGAACATCGGCGGATAAAGAAACCAGGATTTTTTAAGCTGCATTCAGAATTCAGCGAAGCCCCGGTACGTCTGAATCTTCTTCATTCAGGCATGTACCGGGGCTGCTACAATGAAAAAAGAATGAAAATTATGCTACAATGAAAAAAGAATGAAAAACCGGGATTATCTCGGTGCACTGATGGCTCTGGGCATCGAACGCTGTGTCGTCGGAGACATTCTGACGGACGGAAAAGAGGGCTTCATTTTCTGCGAAGAAAAGCTTTCTTCCTTCCTTTGTGAAAATCTGACGCAGGTCCGGCATACGCATGTACGGTGCCTGCCTGCGGATTCGGTTCCTGAAAATCTCCGCCCCGCAGTGCAGCAGCTTCAGGGACAGGCAGCATCGGAACGGCTGGATGCTGTCCTTTCAAAAATCTGCGGTCTTTCCAGAACGGAAAGCCTGGAGCTTTGCCGTCAGAAAAAAGTCTTCATCAACGGACGGATCTGCGAGGACAATTCCTGTCTTCTGAAAAGCGGAGAGGTGATTTCCGCAAGGGGATACGGAAAGTTCCGCTATCTCGGAAGCAGCGGAACCAGCCGGAAAGGAAAGCTGAATTTTCTGTATGAGAAATTTATATAAGTGTTGACTTAAATAGATTTCTGCGCTAGTATTTAAGCAGATACTTAAATAAACGGAGGCGGAATCTATGAAAATTGCAGTTACTTATGAAGACGGAGAAGTGTTTCAGCATTTCGGGCATTGTGAAGAATTCAAAATCTATGAAACGAAAGACGGAAAGGTTGAATCTTCAGAAACGGTCCGTACGGAAGGCAGCGGCCATGGGGCACTTGCCGGTTTTCTGAAAAATCTCGGAGCGGAAGTGCTGATCTGCGGCGGCATCGGAGGCGGAGCACGGGAAGCGCTGGCCGGGGCAGGAATTCAACTGTATCCGGGAGTGTCCGGAAATGCGGATGAAGCAGTACAGGCTCTTCTTGGCAGAACGCTGGTTTATAACCCCGATGAAATGTGCAGCCATCATCATGATTCGGGAACATGCGGAGGTCATGAAGACGGTGCCTGCGGCCATTCAGGCGGCGGACAATGCGGAGAAGACAGGCATGGGTGCCGCGGCAGCCTGACAGGAGAATAAAATGGAATATGGTGATGCACTGAAGGCACTTGCGGATACGAGCAGAATGAGAATCCTGGAACTTCTTTCGGGACGGAGCTACTGCGTGGGAGTCATCGGACAGATCCTTGGAATTTCCGCACCGGCAGTTTCGCAGCATATGAAGGTCCTGCAGGAAGCGGGTCTCGTCGAAGCCAGAAAGATCGGCTACCATACGCATTACAGCGTTAACCGTGAACTTCTGCGAAAGACGGGAGAGGAGCTTGTCCTTCTGTCGGAAACAGTTCCGAAAACCTGTGAGCGCCAGGGAATGCGGTGCGGCGAGAGCGGAATGCGAAAGTGCATGAACGGCTGCCCGAAAAGAAAATGCAGCTGAAATAAGTCCGGTTTATGTTGCGATTCCAACATAAGCCGGGCTCTTTTTATGCTATCGTACAGTCAGAAGCAGATCCCGTAAACGCCATGGAAAGAGAGGAAAAAGAAAATGGCTTTTCAGATAAAAATGAAACGTATCTATGCTCCGCAGGAACCGGAGGACGGCATGCGTATCCTGGTGGACAGGCTCTGGCCGAGGGGCATCAGAAAAGAGGACGCAGGTCTTGACGCCTGGGTAAAAAACATTGCGCCTTCGAATGAACTGCGGAAAAGTTTTGCACATCAGCCGGAACGGTTCCCGGAATTCCGGAAAGCATACAGAAGGGAACTGGAGGCAAACCCGGATGCGCTTTCATTTGCAGAATCCTGTAAAGAAGCTCTTGCCGGGAATCCGGTTACTCTGCTGTACGCAGCGAAGGACGAAACCTTCAACAATGCATCCGTTCTGCTGGAGTGGCTGCAGGAAGCAGGAAGGTTCAGCACAGGCGCTCAATATTGAAGATGTGTGAAATCTTTTTGTTTCCGTTCTCCCCGTGGCTGATGAAAATCGTGAGTTTCCCGAATGCCATGATTCTTGCTCCTTCATAAAGCTTCTTTCTGTTTCTGTTTTCCTCAGCCCCTTCGCAGATACAGAAAAGCAGGTTCTGGTTTTCTTCCTGTTCATCTTTCCGGAGAAGGAAAACGGTGCTGTATCCGTCCATGTCTGTCGGTGCTGACAGAATTGTTCCCGTGATTTTCATGGTTCTGCCTCCTCAATCAGGGCAAGACGCTCTGCGCAGGAAAGGGTTTCCGTTTTTTTCAGGAGTGCCGTGCGGACATTTTCGGACGGCGGAGTGCTTTCCCGGATCAGACTGGGAAG
Source organism: Lachnospiraceae bacterium (assembly GCA_022647575.1). Classification (GTDB taxonomy): domain Bacteria; phylum Bacillota; class Clostridia; order Lachnospirales; family Lachnospiraceae; genus Chordicoccus. Next base: position 178,345 of record JALCKY010000006.1, read on the forward strand.
CGAGTCCAGCAGCTGACGGTCAGGTTTCTTTTTACTGATGAGGCTAGCCAGGAGTTCGTTTTCCGATGCGGTCAGAGGAGGAACCGGAGTAAGTTCCAGAAAAAGCATATACCGGTCGACGATCCGGGCGAGCCGCCCTGAAAACTGTCCTGTCCGCCGGCTCGCTCCTTTCGTCTTTTCGGAAAGCAGGATGAGAGAATCATTCATGTAAATGGTCTTTTTTGTTTTTCTCATGGTAAGGCCTCCTTTCAGCGGATTTCTTCGATGTAGCTGATATATTCCAGTGTCTTCAGGGCGTCGATGATTTCCCTGTGCGTTTTATACTTTTTTAATTCCGGTGCGATGATCGTAAGGGAGATTGAAAAGACGCTGAGTCCGGAATTCAGGTAGGCAGGATTCAGTTCAATGTCGTCGATGATCAGTCCGAGCTTCCGGATCGTCGTGATGAAGTCATGCAGGTTATGCTTGTCTTTCAGTTCCAGATGAATTTCAAAATGATTGGAACGGTTCTTCAGGTAGATTTCAAGGGACGGCAGCAGGGAAAGCGTGCACAGGACGGCGGCAAAACCCGCGGCTGCAGCCGTGTAAAGTCCGCATCCCGTTGCCAGACCGAGAAAGCTGCAGGCCCAGAGTCCTGCGGCCGTCGTGAGTCCTTTGATCTGGCTTTTGGAGCTGTACAGAATGGAATAGGTACTGATAATGGCAACACCGATGCCGGCTGCAGTTGACAGTGCGGGAAATAAAGCTCCTGCATTTTCCGCAAGATAAATATCCGTCATCATGGCGGTACAGGAACCGAGTGAGACCAGAATAAAAGTTCTCAGTCCGGCAGAGTGACGCTTGTTGGAACGCTCGCATCCGATAACGGCTGACAGGAAGAAGGAGACCGCAATCCGCAGCAGAATCGATGCAGCATTCAGGGAAATGGACCATGTTCCGAACCACCCGGCAATGGGATCTGTGATAATCTGCTTCATAAATTTACCTCCTCGTGTTTTTTTATAGTTTTCTCAGCAGTTGATAAAACGGCCGTTCCTGAAATGGACAAATACGTTATCCTGTTCTTCAGCTGCCTCTGTAAAGGCAGCTTCTTCTTCGGTTACGGAATTTCGGTTCTTCAGTTCCTCCTGAATCTGCCGGATGCGTTCCGTCATGATTTCTACAGGCGAGCGGGGGATTCCTTCCGCGGTTACGGTTTCTACGGTCGTGATTTCCTCAAGACTGCCGCCGTATGAATGGGAGAGATACAGGGCAAGCTTTGCACAGGGAGGTCCGACCAGTTCATACAGAACGCTTGAGGCCAGAATGATGGTTTGAAGGTTGCCGCCCATCTGATCTCCGAGAATCCGTGAACACATCGCAGCCAGACCGATGGCAACGCCGGCCTGCGGAATCAGGGCAAGACCCAGGTAATTGCGGACACTTTCCGACTTCTTCGTGATCAGGCAGCCCAGCCAGCAGCCTGCATATTTTCCGACGATCCGGACAATGAAATACAAAACGCCGATCTTAAGCAGGGAAGAATTTCCTACGCGGACAGAAGAAGAAAACAGGGAATCCAGGTTAAAACTCAGTCCGGAGCGGACAAAGAAGAGCAGGAGAATCGGCGGACTGAAATAATTCAGCTGCTTGAAAAGCTTGTCATCATCCGTGCTGTTGATATAAACCGTTCCCATGGACATGCAGCCGAGAAGCGGCGAAATATTCAGGAGCGAGCAGATGCCGCAGAAAAAAAGCAGAAGGCTTACGGCAATGATCAGGCGGTTGTCCGTTGAATATTTCTTCCCCATCAGGAATTTCAGCAGCAGGCCGAAGAGTCCGCCGAGGATTAGCACACCTGTATTGGTCAGAAGCGGTGTAACAATCATGACAAATATACTCTCATTTCCGGAAACAGAAATCGAAGACAGCGCAATGGAAATCGCAACGCTGAAAGCCAGCAGGCCGACAACGTCATCCAGTGCTACGACCTGAAGAAGCGTGTCGACCAGGTCGCCTTTTGCATGGGTCTGCCGGATGGTCATCAGGGTCGAAGCCGGAGCGGTAGCGGAGGCCAGGGCAGCCAGTACGACGGAAAAGGCCAGATTCAGTTTCAGGAAAACATAGGTCAGGAGAAATACGAAGACGGATGCGATGAGTGCTTCGAATACGGTTATGATGATGACCCTGAGACCGTTCTTCCGGAGCGTTGACATTTTGAAGTATTCACCGACGCTGAAGGCGATGAAGGCCAGGGCGATATCCGAAAGAAAATCCGTTCCCGAAATGATTTCTTCAGGAATCAGGTTCAGCATATAGGGACCCATGAAAATGCCGGTCAGGATATAAGCGGTAACATTCGGAAGACGAAGCTTTCCGGTCACTCTTGTCATGATAAACCCGAGAATCATCATCAGTGCCACGGAAATAATGACAGCCGCCGGGGACGTGGGTGAGATTTTACTGTACAGCAGATCCATCATCATATTCATTTTCCTCCGTCTATAAAACATCTCTTTTCAGGTTCTGCCGCATATGCTATACTTTACTAAGAATAAATACAAATTATTATATATTTTATCGTGATAAAATATATTTATGATAAGGGAGAAAAAATGATCGATCAGAAAGTCAATACTTTATTGGCTGTTGTCGAAAAAAGGAACTTTACGAAGGCAGCAGAAGAGCTTTCCCTGACGCAGCCGGCGGTGAGCCATCACATCAGCGAATTGGAAAAGGAAATCGGGACAAAAATTTTCGTCAGGGGAAAAGGCGACCTGAAATTAACGGATGCAGGCGAAATTACGGTCAAATATGCACGGCGCATGAAAGCGATGTACAAAAACCTGAAGGAAGAAATCGCTGCGGAGGCTTCGCATCTGACCAGGCTGAAAATCGGAATTACGCATACATCTGAAAGCAATGAAGTCGCAGAAGTGCTGGCGAAATACAGCAGCGAAAACACGGGCATGAATATAATGATTATTACAGACACGATAAAAAATCTTTATGATATGATTGAAAATTATGAAATTGATTTGGCAGTTGTAGGCGGCAGGCCGCATGACCCCGGGCTGTGCTCACTCATGCTGGATACCGATTATCTGGTCTGCGTCATGTCCAACGACAATCCCCTGAGCGTAAAATCGATGGTCACGATTGAAGAACTGAAAAATGAAAAACTGATCCTTCGGCTTTCCAGTTCGGAGACGCGCAGCCTTTTTGAATCAGCCCTTCAGGGCGTCGGAGAGACAATTGATGATTTTAATGTCATTCTCGAAGTCGAGAATATTGCCACCATCAAGGACTGCATCCGGAAAGATCTCGGGGTTTCCATTCTTCCGAAAAGTGCCTGCATGGATGAACTCAGAAAAGGCAAAATCACGGTTATGCCGATTGAAAACCTGAACATGGTCAGAGAGACAAACATCGTTTATAATCAGGATTTCACGCATGAAGAAATTCTGAACGGAATCATCAGTCTTTACAGGACGACGGCATGAGCTGAAAATCAGAATCACGGAGCCGGAGTCTTGGAAAAGGGTTCAGAGGAAAAGGTGAAGCAGCTTCGTTTTGTGGAGCACGACAATGGAAAGGTCCATGAAAAGATGGGCAATGAGGATGCTGACGATGACGCCGTTGGAAGTCAGCAGAAAGCCGTTCTTAAAACCATACCAGCAGATCAGGGCGGAATAAGCCAGGAGCAGGAGAAGAAGAGGGACATTTGCAGCAAGGCCCTTCATCGTATTCCGGAATTCTTTCAGCGTGAAGTCAAAGTAAATAAAACGTCCGATCGCCAGGCTGATAAAGTAGATGATCAGGGAGTTGTAGTTGGTGTCCTGGTAAATGAAGCGGATGTAGAGAAGGATAAAAATGATATAGAAGGTACTCAGCAGCCGCAGCGACACTTTCTGGTCTTCTTTGATATGGGTCAGACGGACCAGGATAATATCGAACCAGTTCGTCATGAAGACGGAAAGGACGATAAAGACAAGCAGGATGAGATCCCGGTACTCCGTCCAGAAGCCGGAAATGTAAGGCACATATTCGTCAATGAGGTAGTAGAGCGCAAGGAAAAAGAGTACGGATGTGCTTGAAAAGACAAGTTCATAAAAACTTTCGGCAATTCGCACCGGCTGCGTTCCGTTTTCCTTCATGTCGCTGACAATGTATTCCTGGGACATGTTCCTGCGCTTTTTCTTCTGCTTTTCCTTGGCGAACAGGAGCATGACAGCAAGAACCGCAAAGAGTCCGCTGAAGGATACCAGGAGAAAAGAGCCTGCATTTTTCAGATCAAAGTAGTGTTCAATGTAATAAGTGTCCATAATCACGGTATCGTAGCATCCAACTGTGATGAAAATGTGTTCCGCAGAATGCAGTCCATGCCTCGCAGTACGGAGGATGCTGAAGAGATAATGAAATCCGCGGGAAAATGCGATATAATCCTATCTTGATTAAAAACGGGCAGGAGACAGAATCCCTTGAAAAATGAATACAATAAGACGATGGCAGCCTGTTTTACAGGGTACATCGTACAGGCCATCGTCAATAATTTTACGCCGCTGCTTTTTCTGACCTTTCAGAAAAATTATCAGATTCCACTTTCACAGATTACGCTGCTGGTAACGTTTAACTTCGGGATCCAGCTGATCGTGGATCTGCTTTCCGTCACGTTCGTGGACAGAATCGGATACCGTGCTTCCATGATTCTGGCGCACGTCCTTTCGGCAGCCGGGCTGATCCTTCTTACGGTTCTGCCGGAGGCAATGCCGACTCCCTTTGCGGGAATTCTGACGGCGGTCATGGTCTATGCGGTCGGAGGCGGCCTGCTGGAGGTGCTTGTCAGTCCGGTTGTTGAGGCCTGCCCGTCCGATAATAAAGAAAAAGCAATGAGCATGCTGCATTCTTTTTACTGCTGGGGACATGTGGGAGTCGTGCTGATTTCCACTTTGTTTTTCTATACGGCCGGTATCGGGAACTGGAAAATACTGGCGCTTCTCTGGGCACTCGTTCCGATCTGCAATGCTTTTGTCTTTACGAAGGTTCCGATCGCTTCCCTCATCCGGGAAGGAGAAGAAGGGATGCGGATCAGGGATCTTTTCGGCATCCGGATTTTCTGGATCCTGATGGTCATGATGATCTGTGCCGGGGCAAGCGAGCAGGCGGTCAGCCAGTGGGCTTCGGCCTTTGCGGAAAAAGGTCTCGGGATATCCAAGACAGCGGGCGATCTTGCGGGTCCGATGACCTTTGCCGTCTGCATGGGAATCTCCAGAGTGTTCTACGGAAGAAACGGAGAACGGATCCATCTGGAGCGGTTCATGGTTTACAGCTGCTGTCTGTGCATCCTTTCCTATCTCGGAATTTCCCTTTTCCCGCTTCCTCAGCTCAGTCTTTTCGCCTGTGCGGTCTGCGGTCTTTCTGTCGGAATCATGTGGCCGGGGACCTTCAGCAAGGCTTCGGCAGCTCTTCCGAAGGGAGGCACGGCCATGTTTGCGCTGCTGGCGCTGGCCGGAGATATCGGCTGTTCTTCGGGGCCGACAGTGGTCGGGCTGGTTTCCGGCGCATGGAATGACAATCTGAAAGCAGGCATTCTTGCTGCCGTCATTTTCCCGGTTCTGCTTCTGATCGGAATCCTTGTTTTCAAAAAGAACGGAAAGAATGCCCCGGATTCTGAAATCTGATGACAACTTTTTAAAACTGTATCTCAAATTCCGACATGTGCCGAAGATTGTAAATTGTCTTCCGGAAACTGTCTCCCTATAATGATGGCAGATTGAAAATCTGAAGGGAGGACAGAAGCATGCGAACGTACAGGGACGACGGGAACGATGATCTGGCCGGCATCTTTATCGATAACTGGAATAAAAGACTGAAATCTTTTCGGACAGCCGGAATTGCCGTGGCCGTTCTGATGGTGATCCTGGGCATCGTGCTCTGCATTTTCCCGGGACAGTCGATCCGGGTCATTGAAGTCATCGCAGCCTGTCTCATTATGGCTCTGGGAATTTATGAACTGACGGATTATTTTCATCTGCCGGTCATTCTTCAACGCGGCGGCCTTCTGATGAATGCGATTCTGAATATTTTCCTGGGGATTCTGCTGATTATCTCTCCTGCCTATGTGACGCTTGCTTCCTTTGCTTTTATTTTCGGATTCCTGCTGATGATCTTCGGCATCGATCTGCTTGCCGTATCCGGGAAGCTGGCTTATTTCAATGTCATGAATTACGGATGGGTCATTGCCTCCGGCGTCATCAGCATTGTGGCTTCGGTTTTCTTCCTCTGCCTGCCGCTTGCCTCCACGATTGCCCTGAATTATATTCTTGCCGTCTATCTGATTGTCGGCGGGATTGCTGTTTTCATTGAATCGGTTTCCATGAAAGATTTCAGAATAGGAGAGTAGGATGGCAGCCTTTACGAAGAAAGCAATTATTGATAATTTTCTGATTCTTCTGGACGAAAAGCCCTTCAATGAGATTACCGTGAAGGAAATCGTTGAGAAATGCGGAATCAACCGGAAAACATTTTATTATTATTTCCATAACACCTATGAACTGGCTGATGAGATGTTCCGGGAAAAGATCGATGAGAGACGGAAAGAGTTTACAGGCGACCAGACGATTTTTGAAGAATTCCTTGCCGTCTACGATTTCCTGAAGCAGAACCGGAAGGCCACGCGTCACGCCTATCATTCCATCAGTGCACGGGCACTGGAGGATTATACCTACAAGCTCAGCCATGAACGCATGGCGCAGTACGTAACGGAACAGGCAGAAGGATGCCGCTGCACGCCGGAAATGATACACGGCGTGACGGACTGCTATACGGCAGCCCTGACCGGGCTTTCGCTCCGGTGGGTCGGAAGCGACATGCCGGACGATTTCCAGGAAAATATCCGCAGCATTTTCCGTTCCATCGACGGCCTGACGAAGGCAATTCTTTCATATCACATTTAAGATCCGGACGGCAGATCCGTTTCCGGGAAGAAAAAACCGGACGGAATATCCGCTCATGAAAATATCAATATCCGGACAAAACATCCGCAGTGTGGGAAAACCTCACACTGCGGTTTTTTTGCCCATTGTGAGAAGAACCTCACCACTCTATGCTTAAAATGAGGTGAAACTATGAGAATAATTATGATTACACCTGCAAGTGCACTGAGAAGATTTCCGCCGTACCGGCTGGCGGGAAAAGCCTACGGGCAGTCCAATTCCATTACGGGCCCGCTGATTCTCGGAGGAATTCTGAAAAAAGCCGGCCATGAGGTAGAAGCCTACGAAGAACTGAACGGGAGCGTGCCGTACAAGCATCTGAAAGACGCTGACGTCGTCTGCCTGTATACCCTGACCTGTTCGGCGCCGCGGGCCTATGAACTGGCAGAGTGGTTCCACGCGAATACACATGCCAGAGTGCTGATCGGCGGCATTCATGCCTCCGCTCTTCCGGAAGAGGCTGCACGGTATGCCGACCAGGTCATCGTGGGAGAAGGGGAGTCCGTTATCCTGGATGTCGTGGAAGGACGAATCACGGACAAAATCGTCAATGCTCCCTGCCCGGAAGATCTGGACCGGATTCCGTTTCCCGACTATTCCATCCTGAAGACGCCGTGCAAAAGTGCAAATATTATGTCAACCAGAGGATGCCCGTTCTGCTGTTCTTTCTGTACGACATCCAGGATGTTCCATCCCTACCGTCAGCGTTCCGTCGACAGCGTGATTGAAGAGCTCCGGTATTATAAGAAGCTCGGATTCCATTATATGAATTTTGAGGACGACAACTTTACGGCTGACCGTGAGAGGGCAAAGGAAATCTGCAGGAGGATGATCCGGGAAGGCCTGACCTTCAAGGGAAACTTTCTTTTTCGGCCGCACGGATCTTGCGAAAGACGAAGAGATGCTCGACCTTTTGAGAGAGGCTCATTTAACGCGTGTACTGGTCGGAATCGAATCGCTGAATCAGAAATCGCTGGATGCCGTCAACAAGCATCAGAGCGTGGATGACATCAAGAAATGCACGGCAGTTCTGGCAAAGCACGGAATCCGTCTGATTGCCAGCATCGTGCTCGGCATCGACACGGATACGAAAGAGGACATCATGCATTCCGTCGATTTCGTCAAGAGCTGCAATGCCCCTACCAGCTGCAGCCTGCCATCCTGACTCCGTATCCGGGGAACGGATACTTACCGGCAGATGGTCGCCGAGAACAGGATGATCACGACCGACTGGACGATGTTCGATATGATGGATGTCACCTTCCTTCCGAAGAGCATGAGTCCGTGGGAACTGCAGAACCTGTTTTACAGCATGGCCATCCATTTCTATGACTTCAAATCAATCCCGGCCATCTGGAAGGCATTCGGACCGGAATACGGGATGCGCAGATTTGCCCTGGCCATTTTTTTCAGGCTGGGTGTCGCTGCGGCAAGAGGAGCTTCGCATAACTGGAAAACCACGCAGATGTACAAGCTTCGGCATTACAGCCGTCCGGCCGGGAACCATGTGAGCCGCAAGGAAGAAATTGCCTGAGTAAACCAAGTATATGGACTGTGCCTTTCGCACAGAAAAACAAGATAAAAAAGAGAGAGAAAAAAATGAACGCAAGCGAGAAACTGAAAAAGACAGCAGCCATGGCAGCCTATGACATCATGGCAAAAAACCCGGAAAAGAACCTCCCGAACCTGCTGAATAAACTGATCAGCATGGATGACGGGAAGGTGGCCGTCTATGATCAGGCCAGCACCATGAAGAAAGTCCTGTCCAATCCGGACAACATGGTCCTGAAGGAAATCCTTGAGATCTACCGGGACGTTGACAATGAACAGTGCCGGAAGCTTTTTGAAGACAATCGTCGTCGACGGCTCGCTGATCGGTTCCCATGAACGGAAAAAGAATGCTGAAAAATACGGATGCAATATTCCGTGGCTGATCCTGATGGATCCGACGAGTGCCTGCAACCTGAAATGCACCGGCTGCTGGGCAGCAGAGTACGGCCATACCCCTGAGCATTACGATTGACGAGATGGAGAATGTCATCAAGCAGGCAAATGAACTCGGCTGCTATCTGTTCCTTCTGGCGGGCGGCGAGCCCATGATGAGGAAAGACGATATCCTGACTCTCTGCAGAAGACATCAGGACTGCGCTTTCATGCTGTTTACGAACGGCACGCTGATTGATGAGGAATTCGCCGATCACATGCTGGAAGTGAAGAACCTCATCCCGGCCGTCAGCATTGAAGGATATGAAGAGGATACGGATTTCAGACGCGGCAAAGGGAACTTACGAAAGAGTCATCAAAGCGATGCAGATCATGAAGGAAAAAAAGCTGATGTTCGGCACTTCCTGCTGCTATACGCGCAGAAGCGCGGAACTGATCGGCAGCGATGCCTACTTTGACACGGTCATCGGCTGGGGTGCCAAATATATGTGGTGCTTCGCGTATACGCCGATCGGCAGGAACGCGGTTCCGGAACTGATGATTACGCCGGAGCAGCGGAAGTACATGTATTACAATATCCGCCGCCTGCGTCTTGAAAAGCCGCTCCTTGCCATGGATTTCTACAACGATGCCAAATATGTCCGCGGCTGCATTGCAGGAGGCAGGACCTATCTGCATATCAATGCCAACGGAGATATTGAACCCGTGTGCATTTGTTCATTTCGCTGATTCCAATATCCGGACCGATACGCTCCTGGATGCGCTGCAGAAACCGCTGTGCATGGAATTCAAGAAAAATGAACCGTTCAACAGGAACATGCTCCGTCCCTGCCCGCTGGTCGACAATCCCGGAAGGCTGACGCTCATGGTTGAAAAGACCGGAGCCCATTCGACGGAAATGCTGGAGAAGGATGATGTCAAGGAACTGACCGGAAGATGCGTAGAGTTCGCAAAAGGCTGGGCGCCGATTGCCAAAGAGCTCTGGGACGAAGAACTGAAGACAGGCCAGGCAAAAGAAACGGAATGAGAATCCGCAGCGGAAAAATGACAGAAGGAGGTGAGGGTTCATGGACAGACATATTCGCATAACAGCATGGATTGCGGTGGCTTTTGCCGTATCGGGAGCCTTCCTGCTTTTTCCGATCGGAACGCCTGCACTGAATTTTCTGTTCGTCATCGTAAAAATCTGCATGGTAGCCGGACTGCTGACCCTTTCTGTACACAGGCAACAGGAAATCGGGATTTACGGTATGGGCAATTGCCAGTCTGTTTGCCGTTCTGATGACCATTCTGAAATGGAGCATGAACGGGACAGCGGTTTTCCTGTATATCGTCAGCATTCTTGCCGATATCGGTTTTCCGATCCTGCTCTATGCGGTTTATAAAAAGTATAACCGGTGAATCAAATCAACCCGCCAAAAATCTTTTGGTTGACACCGCCTGCTTTTCTGTGATATACAGGAATCAACTCTTTGCACTGCTTTACATACTGGTTCAACAGGAATGCAAAACGACAGTACAAACTGAGCAGGCGATGCCCGGAAGGGCGTGGGGCCGGGCCGCAGGACAGCGGCAGCGGATGGCAGATCCAGGGCGCATCTGTCGGGACGGTTGTCAGTTCCGCAGATGCGCTATTTTTGACCCTTTGCGCCTCCTGCATGAACCCCTTCGGAAAAGGAGCCCGTGCCATGATGCCTGCTGCAGGAATGCAGGAAATGAAGAAGACGGATGAACGTCTTCTTGCTGTTTCCGCGATGGACAGGAACGCCCTGTTCAGCGAATTTGAATCGGATGAGAACGGACTGCGGGAAGAAGAAATCCCGGAGCGCCGTGAGAAATACGGAAGCAATGAAATCGCCAGAAAAAAGAAAGACAGCCTGCCGAAGAGGCTGCTGCTGTCTTTTGTCACTCCTTTCACCGTCGTGCTTTTTGTCCTGACGGGAATTTCCCTGTTCACGGATATTCTCCTGCCGCCGCCTGACCAGCGGAATTATATGACGGTCATCATGGTCGTATCCATGGTGATGATCAGCGGGCTGATGACTTTCATCCAGGAATCCCGCTCGGAGAAGTCTGCGGAAAAACTGTCTTCCATGGTAAGAAATACGGCTTCCGTCCTCCGGGACGGAAGAAGGATGGAGATACCGATGGGAGAGCTGGTGGCCGGAGACCATGTCTTTCTGGCTTCCGGGGACATGATTCCTGCGGACCTGCGCCTGATTGCGGCGAAGGACCTTTTCATCAACCAGTCTGCACTGACCGGTGAAAGCGAGCCTGTCGAGAAATACGCCGAACCGGATCAGAAACGTCCGGGGTCGGTCATGGAATGCCGGAATCTTGCCTTCATGGGAAGCAACGTCATCAGCGGTTCGGCGGAGGGAATTGCTGCCGTAACCGGAAGCGGGACGGCTTTCGGACGCATTGCCGAGAAGCTGACCGGGAAAAGAGAATCCACCAGCTTTGACGAAGGAATCAGCCGCGTCTCCTGGATGCTCATCCGCTTCATCCTGGTCATGGCACCGACGGTTTTTCTGGTAAACGGCCTGTTCAAGACCGGAAGCGGACGCTGGCTGAACGCACTTCTCTTTGCACTGTCTGTCGCGGTCGGCCTGACGCCGGAAATGCTGCCGATGATCGTTTCGGCGAATCTGGCAAAAGGCGCGGTCATCATGTCCCGCAAAAAAGTCATCATCAAGAACCTCGGAGCCATTCAGAATCTCGGGGCCATGGATGTGCTCTGCACGGATAAGACAGGAACGCTCACGGAAGACCGGATCGCGCTGGAGTATCACTGCAACATTCACGGCGAGGAGGACCGGAGGGTTCTGCGGCACGCGTTCCTGAACAGCTATTTCCAGACGGGTCTCCGGAATCTGATGGATGATGCCATTATCCGTCATGCGGATGAAGAAGAGATGGTGCCGCTCCGTCAGGAATACCGGAAGGTGGACGAGATCCCCCTTTGATTTCAACCGCCGGCGCATGAGCGTCGTGGTCGAGGACCGAAACGGCAAGACGCAGATGATCACGAAGGGCGCCATCGAAGAGATGCTGGAGTCCTGTTCATTTGCCGAGTATGAAGGCAGGGTCGAGCCGGTTACGGAGGAGCTGAAAGAGATTATCCTGAAAAAGGCAAGGGAATTCAATGAACGCGGATTCCGTGTCCTCGGCATCGCCCATAAGACCCGTCCGACCGCAGGGGCATTGCCTCTCTCCGGAAGAAGAGAAGGGACATGGTGCTGATTGGCTATCTGGCGTTTCTGGATCCGCCGAAGGCCAGTGCCTCCGAAGCAATCGCAAATCTTCACAGCTACGGGGTTTCCGTCAAGATCCTGACCGGAGACAACGATGCGGTTACGAGACATATCTGCAGAGAAGTCGGCATGCCGGACGGGAAGATTCTTCTGGGGTCGGAGCTTTTGGGCATGACGGATGAGGAACTGGAAAATGCGGCGGAAAAAGCCAGCGTTTTTGCCAAACTCAGTCCGGATCAGAAAACACGGGGTGGTCGCGGCTCTCCGGAAAAAGCATACTGTCGGATTCATGGGTGACGGGATCAACGATGCAGCGGCGATGAAGGCCGCGGACGTCGGCATTTCCGTCGACACGGCTGTCGACATTGCCAAGGAGTCGGCGGATATCATCCTGACGGAAAAAGACCTGAATGTCCTGGAGCAGGGAATCATCGAAGGGCGCAGGACTTACGCCAATACGATGAAATATATCAAGATTACGGCCAGCAGCAATTTCGGCAACATGTTTTCCATCCTGGCAGCGAGCATTTTCCTGCCGTTCCTGCCGATGCTTCCGGTCCAGATCCTGATCCTGAACCCTTATTTACGATATTTCCTGCCTGGCGCTTCCCTTTGACCGCGTGGATGCCGATTACCTGAAGATACCCAGGAAATGGGATGCAGGTTCCATCAGCCGGTTCATGTTCTGGTTCGGCCCTGTGAGCTCAGCCTTTGACATCCTGACGTATCTTGTGATGTTTTTTGCCGTCTGTCCGAAAATCTTCGGGGCGTACGGCACCCTGGATGCCGGAGGAAAACTGGCCTTTGCCGCCCTGTTCCAGGGCCGGATGGTTCGTGGAATCCCAGTGGACGCAGACGTTTGTCGTGCACTGCCTCCGGACGGGAAAGATTCCGTTTCTCCAGAGCCATGCCTCGGTTCCTGTTTTCATCATGAGCGGCGCGGGCATTCTGGCAAGCACTTCGCTTGCCGTGCTTCTGGGATTCGGGTCCGGCCCGCAGCCTCTGCCGCCGGTTTATTTCCTGTATCTTGCGGCGGCGGTGGTTTCGTATGCTTTTTTCGTGGGGGGCAGTCAAGAAAGTGTATGTCCGGAAATACGGGGATCTGCTGTGAACTTCCATGCAGGGAGACCTTTTTTCGCGGATGAGGTCATGCTATCATATAAAAAAGGAGACTGCATATGCTGGATGTATTTTTAGTTGGAATCGGAGGGTTTGTCGGAACGGCTGCCAGGTATCTGATCGGGCTGATTCCGGTAAAAAACGGGAGCGCCTTCCCGTGGAAGACGCTTGCCATCAATATTCTGGGTGCATTTGTGATCGGGCTGGTCAGTGCCCTTGCCGTAAAAAATGAATCAATGGACCGTCATCTGGTGCTGATGCTGAAGGTCGGGCTGTGCGGAGGATTTACGACTTTCTCCACCTTTGCCTATGAAAATGCGGATCTTCTGAAGAACGGACAGACATGGATTTCCGTCCTTTATATGGCGCTGAGCCTTGCCGTCGGAATTGCGGCTGTTTTTGCCGCACAGGCACTGGTCCGGTAAAGAACAGCAGGCGGACGGAGGAGGCAGCAGCCTCAGCCGACCACCGTATCATAAGGCCAGTCTACGATTCCGCCCATGTCATAGATCTGCGTATAGCCGATATCCGCCAGCTTTCCGGAAGCGTTGGCAGCGCGGATGCCGGTGCGGCAGTAGACAAGGATGACGGCATCAAGGTTCGGCAGTCCGTCAGGCTTTTCGGTGCCGATGCTTTCAACCGGAATATTGATCGCGTCTGGTATATGCTTTTCAGCAAATTCGTCAGGCGTCCTGACGTCGACGATGGTGACGTTCCCGGCATCAATCATGGATTTCGCTTTTTCAGCATTGATGACCGTGTACGGATCTCCCTTTACGGAACCGGAATCATTTGACGCAGGACGGCTGCTTCCGCAGGCGGACAGGGTCAGGACAAAAACCAGCGCAGCAAGGACAGACGGCAGACTTTTTTTATTCATCTTTTTTCTCCTTCTTTTTTCTAAATTATACAGGAACAGGCAGCCGGGAAGCAAGGCTTTTAAGAAGGCTGAAGGATCCTTTTCCGGAGGACCTTTTCATGGATTCTATGTGATTTACAGAGACAATCCTACAGCTGCCGTGTTAAAATAGAAACGGAAATACAGCAGTCCGTTCTGTACATGGAGGGGATGAATATGGAAAACCGTTACATGGAAAAAGCACAGCTTTTACTGAAGAACAGGGACACGGTCGGCAAATGCTTTATGCTCTCGGAAAGTTCCGTGGAGTTGGCCGGGGCGGCCGTTTTTACGATGCGCGGGAAAGAAGCGACGGCGGAAGGAATCAAGAGCGCCAGGCATCTGCTGCGCAGTAAAGTCGGGATGTTTTCCGATATACGGCTCTACGGAGAAGAAATCTTTATCTGCATGACGGCGTCTCAGGACAATCCGGAAGAATACCTGCAGCGTGCGATCAGCGCTTATGACTGTCTGAAGGAAAAATTTTTCTGGAGCACGTATCTTCCCTTTGCGGCCTTTTCGATTGCGCAGGATTTTTCTGAAGAGGAATATGAAGGAATCGCCTCCAGGGCCAGACTCATTTACGACGAGATGAAGGACAGGCATCCGTTCCTGACCGGAGAAGAGGACAGCCCGCTCTGTGTCATGATGGCTGTCTCAGAACGGGATTCCTCTCTGGTTACTGATGATGATGAGAAATGCTACCGGATTCTCGAGGGGGATTTCTTTGACAAGAATTCCGTGCAGATGCTGAGCCACATCCTGGCTCTTCAGGACGGAGATGCGGAAAGCAAGTGCGCAAGGACCATGGAATTGTTTGAGAAAATGCGCGGGGCAAACCTGAAATTCGGGAGCGGCTACGAACTGTGCTCCCTCGGGTATCTTGCCATGAGCGGCCGTGACAGCGATGTCCTGGTCAGCGAAATGAGCGAGATGGACGGCTGGCTGAAGGAACAGAAAGGGTTCGGATTCCTTTCGATGACGACGAAGGCACAGAGGCTGATGATCGAAGGAATGCTGCTCCGGGATGACGGGCGCGGAGACGGCGTACAGGCAGCCGCGGTGACCGGCATGATCGCCATGGTCATCATGGAGGAAATCATCCTGTATTCGATCATCTGCTGCACGGCTGTGACAACCGTGACGAACTCCAACTGAAAGTCGGACTGCCCTGCAGGATTCCACAACACGAAAATCGGAGGACAGAGCTTTGCAGATCGGTTTTTTGCAGTTTCTCACACTGGTCATGAACAACCCCATGATGCTGATTACAGCGGTCCTGACCCTGGCGGTCATCATGGTGAACGGGTGGACGGATGCGCCGAATGCCATCGCGACCTGCGTGTCGACAAGGGCGCTGCCGGCCAGAACGGCAATTCTCATGGCGGCTGTCCTGAATCTGGCCGGCGTATTTGTCATGACGATGATCAACGCCAATGTCGCGATGACGATTTACAATATGGTGGATTTCGGAGGAGATTCGGGAAATGCAGCCAGGGCTCTCTGCGCAGCGCTTGTCGCCATCGTCGTCTGGGCTGTTGCCGCATGGAAATTCGGAATTCCCACTTCGGAAAGCCATGCGCTGATCGCGGGACTGTCCGGTGCAGCCATTGCGCTGCAGGGAAGTATGAAAGGCATCAACTGGTCGGAATGGGTCAAAGTTCTCTACGGACTTCTGCTTTCGACCGTGCTGGGGTTCGTACTGGGATTCCTTGTCGTGAAAACGGTCGGGTTCATTTTCCGGAACGCGGACAGAAGGAAAACGATCGGTGCCTTCCGGGGAGCGCAGATTTTCGGAGGCGCGGCAATGGCCTTCATGCACGGAGCGCAGGACGGACAGAAATTCATGAGCGTATTTCTTCTGGGAATCGCACTGACGAACGGGAACAGCAGCACGGATTTCGTCGTACCGGTCTGGCTGATGATCCTGTGTTCCTGCGTCATGGGACTGGGAACATCCATCGGCGGATACCGCATCATCAAATCGGTCGGGATGGACATGGTCCGGCTGGATACGTATCAGGGATTTTCGGCAGACGTGGCAGCAGCCCTCTGCCTGCTTTTTTCCTCCGTTACGGGAATTCCGGTGAGCACGACGCATACGAAGACCACGGCAATCATGGGAGTCGGTGCGGCAAAGAGGCTCTCGGCCGTGAACTGGGGCGTTGTCAAGGACATGGTACTGACCTGGGTGCTGACATTCCCCGGATGCGGTCTCCTCGGTTTTATCATGGCTGAACTTTTCATGAGGTTGTAAAGGAGCAGAAAAATGCCGAAGAAAAAACATTACAGCTACTTCAAAGGATATTCGGACTGCACAGACTGTGCGCTCTGGGCTGCAAATTCACTGAGCAGGCTGATTGATTCCTACAGTGAGGAAAAAGCGGAATCGACCATGAATGAGATCCACGGGATCGAGCACGAGTCGGATACCGTGAAGCACAGGATGATTGAAAACCTGGCGAAAGAATTCCTGCCGCCGATCGAGCGGGACGACATCATGACGCTGATGGACGAACTGGACAACGTCGTTGACGGCATTGATGAGGTCAACCGGCGGATCTGCATGTTCCGGATCAAAGAGATGCGGGAAGACATGAAGCGTCTCTCGAAGGAACTGATCGATATCATCGGAGCCCTGCAGGACCTGATCAGGGAATTCGAGCATTTTAAGAAATCCAAATCGATCAAGGAAAAGATCATCCGGGTCAATACGCTTGAGTCGGAGGGGGATACGCTGCATTTCAATGCGGTCAGCCACCTGTTTGCGGCATCCGGCAATCCTTTGGAAGTCATGGCCTGGAAGGAAATCTACGACTGCGTGGAAGAGTGCTTCGATGCCTGCGAACATGCGGCGGATGCGGTTGCCAGTATTATTCTGTCCAATACGTAAGAGAAAATCGGCCGGACAGGATCCGGCAGGAAGAGCGGAGAGAAATGAAGAACAAAGAACTGATCGAGAGATTTATCCGTTATGCAGAAGTGGATACGCAGTCTTCGGAAGAATCCGGGACATCGCCGTCCACGATGAAGCAGCATGATCTGGCGAAAATGCTTGCTTCCGAACTGAAGGAGATGGGAGTGAAGGACGTCGACTATGATGAAGAGCACTGCTATCTTTATGCGGGGATACCGGGAGACCCGGAACTTCCGGCTCTCGGATTCATTTCTCATATGGATACTTCCCCGGCTGTGAGCGGAGCGGGCGTCAAGCCCAGGATCCTCGAAAATTACGACGGGAAGGATTCCCTGCTTAAGCCGGAAGAGTTCCCGGAGCTGGCGCACCATATCGGCGAGGAACTGATCGCGACGGACGGGACGACCCTTCTGGGGGCGGATGACAAGGCGGGCGTTGCCGAAATCATGAACCTTGCGGAGTACTGCATGAAGCATCCGGATGAGCGCCGCAGAACGGTGCGGATCGCCTTTACGCCGGATGAGGAGATCGGATGCGGGACGGATCATTTTGACATTGAGCGCTTTCGCGGCAAAGGAAGCGTATACCGTGGACGGCGGAAAGCTTGGAGAGCTTGAGTATGAGAATTTCAATGCCGCGTCGGCGAACATCCGCATCAGCGGCAGGAGCGTCCATCCGGGCGATGCAAAGAATCTGATGGTCAATGCCGTCCTGGTCGGAATGGAGCTGAACGCGCTGCTTCCGCCGTCGGAGAGACCGGAGCATACGGAGAAATATGAGGGCTTCTATTTCCTGGAGGAAATGGACGGAACGGTTGACAGCGCCCTGATGAAATACCTGATCCGCGACCATGACCGGGTAGCTTTTCGAAAAGCGGAAAGAGACCATGCAGAGGGCTGTGGATTTCATCAACGCACGATACGGCGAGGGAACCGCCGTCGCGGAAATCCGGGACCAGTACTACAACATGGCGGGGCTGATGGCTTCGCATATGGACCTGATCGACCGGGCGGTGGAGAAGATGAAGAAGCTGGGAATCAAGCCTTCCGTGGTTCCGATCCGGGGAGGGACTGACGGAGCGAGCCTGACCTACCGCGGCCTGCCGTGCCCGAACCTCTGCACGGGAGGCTACAACTATCACGGCAGATATGAATATGCCAGCATTCAGGAAATGGAGAAAGCGGCGGAACTGCTGATAGAACTCGCCGGGGCTTGATATGAAAAAAAAGGACACAGCAGGAAAACACAATTTTGGCGTTCTTGCTTTCTGTCTTCTCGTTTCGCTTGCCGTTTCGGCTGTCTTTTATACAGCCATGCAGAAGCAGTCGCTGAAAGACATCGAAAGGATCCGTACGCTCTATGCCGAGCGTACGGAGAATTTCATCAATTCCGTTTTCCATAAAACGGATGTCCTTGCTGCGGTCGTCAAACTGGAGAACGGGGATATCACGGAAGCGACCTTTGATGAAATCGCCCGCATCGTATACACGGAAAACAGCGGAATCCGCGGCATCCAGTATATGCCGGGTGCGGTGGTCACCTATTCCTATCCGCTGGTGGGAAATGAAGCGGTCATGGGGAAGAATTTCCTGGAGATTCCGGAGCGGAGAGAAGACTGCCTGCTGGCCATCAACACGAAAAGCATCGCCCTTTCGGGACCGTACAATCTCATTCAGGGCGGTCTCGGCCTGGTCGCACGCAATCCGATTTTCCTGAAAAATGAAGCCGGTGAAGAAACCTTCTGGGGATTTTCGGCAATCGTCCTGGATCTTCCGGATGCGCTGGCCAGCGTCGGTCTCGGCAGTCTCCCGGAGTCGGGATATGATTTCCAGCTTTTCTCCGTCAATGAAAACGGAGAAAGAATCGTCATCGAGGGCAATGAATCACTGGATACCTCCGGGGCAGTCAGCGGGATCATCCAGGTGCCGAACCATGAATGGACGCTTTCCATCGTGCCGCTGCATCCCTGGATGAACCTGCTTATGGCAGGCCTGGTTTTCGCGGCGGGGATCCTTGTGAGCGTGACTCTGTGGAGACTTTACTGCACGGTGCAGAGGGAGAGAGAGGCAGTCGAGGCAAAGAATGCATTTTTCTCAGACATCAGCCATGACATGCGTACGCCTCTGAATGCGATTATCGGCTTCTCTTCCCTTGCGCAGATGCCGGGTACGGATGCGGAGGAAAAAGATGTCTATCTAAAAAAAATAAAGGCCTCCGGAAGAATGATGCTGGACCTGGTTAACGACACGCTTACGATTTCCAAGGCTGAAAGCGGAAAGCTGCGGGAAAATCCGGAGCCGGTGAATACGGAAAGCCTGTTTGAATCCGTGCTGGCGCCGATCAGTGAGATCGCATCGGCCAAGCACATCACGTTCCGGGTCGACAGGAGCGGATACCGCCCGCGCACCATCCTTGCGGACAGTCTGAACTTTCAGAAAATCTTCCTGAACCTTCTGAACAATGCCGTGAAGTTCACACCGGAAGGAGGCCATGTTTCCTTTGCCGTCAGGGATGTTCCGTCCGCTTCGTCCGGCACGGACATGCTCTTTACGGTGGAAGACGACGGGATCGGCATGAGTCCGGAATTCATGACGCGGATGTATGAACCGTTCGTGCAGGAGCAGCGCCGGGGATACGAGGGAACCGGAACGGGTCTCGGGCTTCCGATCGTGAAGCGGATCGTCTACGCTGATGGGCGGGAGCATACAGGCTCAGAGCACGGAAGGAAAAGGAACCGTGTTCACGGTACAGCTTCATTTCCCGGAAACGGCGGAACCGGAAGCCGTCAGGGAGGATACGGAAACAGCGGCGGATGATTCGGTCCTGGCCGGTAAGAAAGTCCTGCTCTGCGAGGATAATGAAACAAACCGGCAGATCGCGGATGCCCTGCTCAGGAACAGGGGAATGACGGCGGTCAATGCCGTCAACGGACAGGTCGGGGCGGAACAGTTTGAGAAGTCGGAACTGAATGAATTCAGTCTGATCCTGATGGATTTAAGAATGCCGGTCATGGACGGGTTCGAAGCGGCCAGGGCGATACGGAAAATGAAGCGCCCGGATGCGATGAGCATCCCGATCATCGCCATGACGGCAGATGTTTTCGAAGAGGATATCCGGAAATGCCGGGAAGCGGGAATGAATGACCACATCGCCAAGCCGGTGGAACCGGAAATCCTGTACCGGACTCTGATCCGGA
>JALCKY010000007.1 GCA_022647575.1 Lachnospiraceae bacterium
GCCGTCGTCATCGCTTCGGTACAGATGAATCGGAAGTCCCGCAATCGCCTCAGAGAGAATCCGGACGCAGGAATAAACCGCCGTCATCTGCATGGCAGACCGTTCTGTCACGGCTTTCCCAGAGGTTGTGCCGCCGAATAGGAAGCGGTAGGTGCTGCCGGTCGTCGAATCGGTCGGCTTGTCGCGGCTCCGAAAAAGTCCAGAAAATATGCTCATAGCCATCCCTCCATTTCGTTTATGGCTTCCCGGAGTACGAGAAAGCCGATCAGTGTCAGTAGAATCATTTCATTGCCTATATGAATAAAATGCCTCTCGTGTCATACACGGAGGCTCCGTTATCGTTGCCACAGCGGATCGCGCGGTCAAGCGCCATGATGGTTGCCACGGCACCGTCGATTTTCTCTGTGGATTTTTCCTTGTCTGCTTTAATGTTTCCGGCAGGATCAGTGCGGATGAAGATGTTGTCCATCATCCAGCGGAGCACCGGGTGGCCGCCGTGGGCGATACGCTTTTCCAGCGTCAGCTTCATCAGTTCTTTGGTAGGTGGCGACATATCTTTGAATCCCTGTCCGAAGGGAACAATGGTAAAACCCATGCCTTCCAGATTCTGAACCATCTGCACGGCTCCCCAGCGGTCAAATGCAATCTCCCGGATGTTGAAACGTTCGCCGAGTCCTTCGATGAACTTTTCAATGTATCCGTAATGGATGACATTTCCCTCTGTGGTTTCAAGAAAGCCTTGCTTCTCCCAGAGGTCGTATGGGACATGATCACGCCGGACGCGGAGATCCATCGTATCCTCCGGCACCCAGAAGTATGGAAGAACCACGTATTTGTCATCCTCGTCAAGCGGCGGGAAGACCAGAACGAATGCCGTAATATCTGTGGTGGAGGAGAGGTCAAGGCCGCCATAGCAGACACGGCCCTCAAGGTCATCATCGCTGACCGGGAAAGCGCACGCATCCCATTTGTCCATTGGCATCCAGCGGATGGCCTGCTTTACCCATTGATTCAGGCGTAGTTGCCGGAAGGAGTTCTCCTCACCGGGATTCTGCTTGGCAGATTCGCAGGCGGCTTCCACCTTGTCGATGCCGACCGTGATACCAAGGGATGGATTGGCTTTCTTCCAGACCTTTGGATCAGTCCAGTCCTCGGTTGCTTCGGCCCCGTAGATGACCGGGTAGAAGGTCGGGTCAAGCTTCCTGCCGTCAAGAATGTCCTGCGCTTTCTGGTGAACCTCATAGCAGATGGAGTTTGTATCATTTCCAGCAGTCGTGATCAGAAAGTAGAGCGGCTGCATTCTGGCATCGCCGGAGCCTTTGGTCATAACATCAAAGAGCTTTCGGTTCGGCTGCGTGTGCAGTTCGTCAAAGACCACGCCGTGAATGTTAAAGCCGTGCTTTGAGTAGGCTTCAGCGGAGAGCACCTGATAGAAGCTGTTGGTCGGCTCGTAGATGATCCGCTTCTGGGAAGCAAGGATTTTCACGCGGCGGTTTAAGGCCGGGCACATCCGCACCATATCAGCAGCAACATCAAAGACGATAGTTGCCTGCTGGCGGTCAGCGGCGCAGCCATAGACTTCGGCGCGTTCCTCACCATCACCGCAGCAAAGGAGCAGGGCGACGGCAGCGGCAAGCTCAGATTTTCCCATCTTCTTTGGAATTTCGATGTAGGCCGTATTGAACTGCCGGTATCCGTTTGGCTTTAAAACACCGAACAGGTCGCGGATGATCTGCTCCTGCCAGTCAATGAGTTCAAAGGGCTTTCCGGCCCACGTGCCTTTGGTATGAGTCAGGCTTTCAATGAACATGACGGCATAGTCGGCCATCTCTTTGCTGTAGGTGGAGGTCTTGGCCATGAAGCGGGTCGGCTTGTATTTTTTCAGTTTGCGCATTGCCATACAGTCCGCCTCCTTCAGGGCAAAAGAAAAGACCGCCGAAGCGATCTTCAAATCTTTATCAGTACGAGAGAAAGAGCCGCGTGGCTCCTGTCTCCCGGAATTTTCATTCTTAGGTTTTGCTTAGTTGTAGTTGTTCAGAAGGATGCAAAGCGCCAGCTCTGCTTCCTTACAGGTGGGCTCGATGTCCCAGCCTCTGTCGTAGTTTGCCGCGACCGTTCCGTTGATCTTAATCATGAGTTTGGAAATCTTGCCTTTGTTGAGACCGTAGATCTCGCTGGGCTCGTCATAGTGCTTTACCCAGTAATGGCAGGCTGTGTATTTGTTCTTGTCAGCCGCATCAGGAATTCCGATGGTTCCTTCGCTCCACATGGTTTATGCCTCCTTCACCGTCATCTTGAATGCGGGAATCAGGGCATGCTCGTCGCTTCCGAAGTGGGTGCAGCGTTCCTTGACTCTTACGATTCCGTCCAGCGTGCAGCCGAGATCTTCGAACCTTGCAATGGTTTCGATGAGGCTTGAAAAGGTGGAGCTGATGGTGAATTCCTTCACGCCAAGCCTTCTGCAGTCTGCAAGGATGGTTTCAATATCCTCGTCCCAGATGACCTCGGCGAAGTTCGGCAGCTCGTTCCCGGCATCCTTGCTGTAAAGGTAAGCCTGCGCAAGTGTCCACTGCACTCCGATGTCGCTCCATTTCATTCCGGTCTTTGCGTTTTCAATCGCTTCAATTGTGTACTTCATGGTGGTTCCTCCGTTTTCTTTTTGTTTCCCTTTCGGTATGTACATATATCACTCTGAAGCCCTTTATTAGCAAGCAATTCAGGCAAAATATATGTGACAATCCTGCGGAAAAATCACAGGGCCAAACTGTGTATTTTAGCCTTCGCCGGTCAGGATGAAGTGTGCATATTCTGACCGGTGATCTTCGAGGTAGAGAACCAGTTCATAGAAGTCACGCTCATAGGCAAGGCGCTGAACCATGCCAATGTCAAACATGTTGGTAAGGCCGGTATCGCGGATGGCAAGAATCTGTTCTTTGATTTTCTGTTCCATGTCAATCTGCCACCTTCCGGACAAGGTCGACTCCGTAGATTACATTGAGGCCGGAGCGGTTGTCCCAGTTTACGAGGAGGGAACCGGTATCATCAATCCCGGTCACCGTTCCTTTGGTACCGATGGGCGGTGCCTGCACATCGTCCATCTGAAGAAGCTCCACACGTGTGCCAGCAGGATACCGGGAGCGGAGAGCGTCAAGCTCATTTTGTCTGATCATTCGCATGTTGCCGCCTCCTTGTCCGGAGCGCCGTTCTTCCAGCTGGAGTTGCCGGAGAGGTTCTTTAAAAGAATCTTACGCTCTGCCTTGTATTCATTTCCGATGAAGCCCAGCCGCAGAAGAAAGCAGCGGAAGGCGTATTTCTCGTTTTCGACCGGTTTCTCTGTGGCGTTGATCCGTTTCTGATCTTTGCTGAGTTTGCAGAGGGCGGCAACGAAGTGAAGGTAGGTTTTGATTTCATCTGGCGGGAGCATGGCCTCAAACCAAGGGAAGCTGATTTTGTCATCCTCGATGGAGAAGCCGAGATCATCAATACCGAGTGCCTTTTTGATGAGGCTTCCTTTGGCTTCGAGAAGGTTTGTAAGGTTTCCGACGTCTGCGCAGTCGAGCGGAAGGGCAACGGTAAGGCCAGCGCCTTTGTCGGCTGCTGTCTGCGGAGCATCGTCTTCGCTGGCGCTTTCAGCAGGAGCGTCTGCAGTTTCCGGTGTGAATCCGTCTGCGATCAGGTTGTGCATCAGGCGATCGAGCTTGTCAGCATCCTCGCAGCTGACGCATCCTTCTTTGCTGACGGTGATGTCACCGATTTCATAGGCGCAGGTCGGCATGAGCTTGTATATGGCCTTGTCGCCTGTGATGTTGGAGATGGCACTCACCAGTGCCTTTCTTGCTGCTCCGGTTACGTTGTAGTTTGCTTTCATGGTATGTACCTCCGTTTATTTTGTTTTCCGAAGGCTTCCTGTTTGCCTTTCGGTACGTACATATATCACTCTGAAAGCCTTTATTAGCAAGCGATACCGGGCATATTCTGTAGTAAAACATCGACGAATATCAGACGCGGAATTTGTGTATTATACAGTCTCAAAATCCACCTGCTTGGCAAGCTCGGAGTAGCTGATCCGTTCGCCGTTTCTTACGACATACACATTTTCCGCGTCATTCGTGTCCTCTACATAGCGGCGCAGAATAACAGAAGCGTACTTTGGATCAAGCTCCATCATGTAACAGATGCGGTTCAGCTGCTCGCAGGCCATGAGTGTGCTGCCAGAGCCGCCGAAGGTATCAATCACTACAGAGTTTTCCTGCGAAGAGTTCTGGATGGGATAGCCCAGAAGATCCAGCGGCTTTGAAGTCGGATGATCCTTATTGCGCTTCGGTTTGTCGTAGTTCCAGATGGTTGTTTGCTTGCGGTCGGAGTACCACGGATGTTTACCATTTTGTAAAAATCCATAGAGGATTGGCTCATGCTGCCATTGGTAATCGGAACGACCGAGCACAAGGGAATTCTTTACCCAGATGCAAACACCGGCGAGGTGGAAGCCTGCGTCAATGAAGGCTTTCCTGAAGGTGAGCCCTTCGGTATCCGCGTGGAAGCAGTAGGCGGCACCGCCTTTTTCGAGGTGGTCGGTCATGTTCTTGAATGCGGCAAGCAGGAAGTTGTAAAACTCCTCGCCCTTTAAGCTGTCGTTTTCAATGGTCAGACCGTCTGAGGCTTTGAAGGAAACGCCGTAGGGCGGATCAGTCAGAATCAGGTTGGCACTCTTTCCATCCATGAGCAGGTTCACATCGTCGGCAGAGGTGGCATCGCCGCACATGAGACGATGCTTTCCAACAGTCCAGATGTCGCCGCGTTCCACAAAGGAGGCTTTCTCCAGAGCGGCGGTCAGATCAAAGTCGTCATCCTTGACATCCTTATCCGCACCGCCATCGAGGAGTTTCTCCAGTTCATCGGCACCAAAGCCGAGAAGCGAGAGATCAAAAGCGGAATCCTGCAGATCGGATAATTCCACGGACAGCATTTCTTCATCCCAGCCTGCGTTCAGGGCCAGCTGATTGTCCGCAAGAATATAGGCGCGTTTCTGTGCCTCTGTCAGGTTTTCGGCAAAGACGCAAGGCACGTTTTCATAGCCTTCCGCGCGGGCGGCTTCGATTCTGCCGTGTCCGACGAGGATGTTGTAGTCAGCGTCAATAACGGCGGGGCTTACAAATCCAAATTCCCGGAGGGATGCACGAAGCTGTGCAATCTGTTCTTTACTATGCGTCCGGGCATTCCGGGCGTAAGGCACCAATTTATCAATGGGTACCTGTTCCAATTTCTGTGTGTTCATTTACATTCCCTTTCTGGCCTGCAGGAGTCGTTCCATCACGTCGTCCTGTGGATTGAGCCCGCTGTATTCGGCAGAGCAGTTTTCCTTGACGATCTGAAAGATTTCATTCCACAGGCGGCTTGCCTGATTCATGTAGTTGATGCCAATGTTGATGAAGGGTGAAGGGATCGGCTTCCCAGTCGTCGGGTGCTTGGAAAGGTATCCGAGCCGAGTGGTCATCTCTTCGCACTGAATCCAGCGGGCGGAGCACATCGCGTAACGCTCTAAGAGCTGTGGAGACACCGCTTTTGCTACGCCGAGCTTATCCAGCCATTCCCATGTTTCCCGATAGATATCACCAGCTTCCAGGGTGGAGCCGTCATGCTGTTTGGCAGATAGAAAGTCATGTGGGGTTGGCATGTCCTCGCCTTCGACATCCGGTATGTCCAGCACAGTGAGATCTCTGCCGCCTGGATTTCCGTTTTCGTATTTTTCTTTGACGGCGGTCTTTTTCCGGCCCGCACCGGGACGTCTGCCGCCGCGACCACCTGTGTTATTTGATTTTGTCGGCATGATTTTTAACCGCCTCCTTTATTACCCGTTTGAAATCGCCTTTTTTGCACGCAAGAGGGGGCGCCGTTTTCCGCAGCATTTTCCACAGAGATTCTTACCGCCCCAGGGGTGCTGTTTTTACCCAAGTTCTTCCATTTGCTATGTCTCTGACGTGTCTTGTAGATATATGGAACCGTTCACTGACTTCTCGAAGCAGCTTTCCTTCTGAATGGAGCCTTCTGATCTCATAGATGTCATCGATGGTCAGCTTGGCAGCGTTGCTATCTTCTCCGCACCGCAGGCAGGCTGCAGTACCCTGCACCATTTCGTCATGCATGTTTTCTTTCGGCGTTCCCCACTTAAGATTGGACGCACGGTTGTCTGTCGCGTTGCCGTTGAGGTGTCTGCACTGTAGACCATCCGGTCTTGAACCTGAAAACGCACTCAGTACAAGTTTGTGCACCTGCTCGGAACGTTTCTTGCCATCCGGAGAAAGTACATTCACGCGTAGATAACCACGGTGTATTCGCTGGCCAAGACATAACAGTGTCCCGCTCCGTGTGGAATATATATTCCCGTCGCTGCCTGCAAGATATCCGGGATAATCAATTACAGGTTTCAGTTCAACATCCATTCATAACACTCCAATCTGGGCAAAAGAAAAGACCACGAAGATCATCAGCGGTCTCCTCGGTCTTTATGGATCTTCTCATGACAAGAACGGCAAAGGCTCATGAGGTTGCTCTCATCATTTGTCCCTCCCTCGGAGAGAGGAATGATGTGGTGGACTTCCTCGACTGGTTTGTAGCGACCTTGCTTTAAACACATCTCGCAGAGAGGATGCTTGTGAACGTAGCGGTCACGGATTCGTTTCCATGCTCTGCCGTACCTCTTGCCGGAGGAGTAACCGCGCGTGAACTTCTCATAGTGCTGCTGCATAACCTTGGCATGCTCTTCACAGTACAGACCATCGGTCAGCTTCGGGCAGCCGGGGTAGCGGCACGGCCTCTTTGGTTTCATAGGCATGGCTGCCTCCTTTCCGGACAAAAGAAAAGCCCTGCAGTGTTTCCTGCAAGGCTTAGGGCTGCGCGTGCAGCCGTTCTTTATTCTGTTTCGCTGATTATATACTATCATAATGGCGGGGTGGACATCTTTGGACAAAGCAGGACATTTCGGGCGCATTTCATATGATGATGGGATGCTCCGGCAGAGAGGCATGCTGCAGAGCCTTGCCATGCCAGCGACGGATCGTGCGGGCGTCGGCACAAAGCTCGATGCCGATCTGCTCCCAGGTAAGTCCATGAATGTAACGATACTTTAAAACCATGCGTTCATCTGTATCCGGCACAGCCTCGATGACCTCACGGATCTGTTTCTTTAGGTCGGAGAGAGTTTCAAGCTCTGCCGCGATCTTGTTTTCCAGATCCCACATCTTTTCCAGCGTCCGGATAAAGGGTGCGTCCGTAGATCGAGAGGTCTGTACACGATCCTTGTCATATTGGATTGCCGACACGCTGCCAGCCATCACCCGGAGGTTCTGTACTTCCATCGTGTCGGACTTGATCTTCTGGTCAAGGCGATAAGCCTGATGAAGATATTCTTTTACGGTCATTTTGACTTCGCCTCCTCTCGCAGCTTTTGTATCAGGTAGTCGCCATCTACACTGGTGATGGTCTGATACCAGGCAGAATGGAAAAATCGTTCTATTTCCATCGCAGTGGACATGGCGTCTGTATTCTGTGGTTTTTTCTTCAGGCGCTTTAAGGCATCCCGATAATCCTTCACTGCCTGCAGAATGATGGCATTGATAAGATTTTCATACGGTCTTGTCATCGTGGCACCTCCAGATCCACCTTGACGGCATCAATCAAAGCGGACTGGGTCAGCTCCTTTTTGGAGAGTGCCTTCAGGATGCGTTCATCAATGGTGCCCTTGGTAATGATGTGCTGGATGACTACGGTATGAGACTGCTGGCCTTGCCGCCAGAGCCTTGCATTTGTCTGCTGGTATAATTCCAACGACCATGTGAGCCCGAACCAGACGAGAGTGGAACCGCCTGCCTGCAGGTTTAGGCCGTGTCCGGCTGAGGCAGGATGGATGACTGCTACAGGAATCTTTCCCGCATTCCAGTCAGCAATGTCGCGGCTTGTCTTGATCTCCCGGACATTGAAGCGATTCTTGATCCGGGCCAGATCGTGTCTGAACCAGTAGGCCACCAGAAGCGGCTTTTCATTTGCGGCCTCGATAATATCCTCCAAAGCGTCCAGCTTCCGGTCATGGAACTCCATGATCTCGCCGGTATCGGAATAAATGGCACCGTTCGCAAGTTGGGAGAGCTTCCCTGTCAGCGCGGCAGCATTGGCGGCGGTTATTTCGCCATCCGGCAGCTGCAGGATTAACTCCTGCTTTAAATTCTCATATCGGTCACGCTCGGCATCCGAAAGCGCTACTTCATATTGCGTGGAAATGAGCTCCGGCATTTTCAGGTGGTCGGTGGACTTCATGGAAATCGTGATATCTGAAATCCTCCGGTAAATGGCATCTTCTGCATAGGGTAGCGGCTTATAGGAATATATGATTTCGCCATTTCGCTTGTCCGGAATGAAATAATTCATGCGGTACTGTGTGATAAAGCGACCGAGGCGCTGCCCCTTATCCAGCAGCTTGAATTCTGCCCAAAGATCCATCAGTCCGTTGGAAGAAGGCGTGCCGGTAAGACCGATGATCCTGTGGATATAGGGCCGAACCTTCATCAGGGACTTGAAGCGTTTTGCCTTGTGGTTTTTGAAGGATGAGAGCTCATCTATGATCACCATGTCAAAGTCAAATGGGAATCCGGAATCGTCAATCAGCCACTGCAGGTTTTCGCGGTTGATGATTGTAATATCTGCTCGCTGCATGAGGGCGGCTTTACGCTCCTTCAGTGTCCCGACTGCGACCGCATAGGTGAGACTTCTAAGGTGGCTCCATTTCTGGATTTCTGTAGGCCAAGTATCGCGGGCGACTCTTAAAGGAGCTATCACCAGAACGCGATGGACTTCAAAGCTGTCAAACAAGAGGTCGGATATGGCAGAAAGTGTAATCACTGTTTTGCCCTCAACCTAAGCCCATATCAAGCAGGACTGCAGCAACAGGCTTCTTCTCGATATAAGAGATTGCGTATTTCTGATAATCATGCGGTATGAACTTCATTCGGCATCACCTCCTTCCTCGATTTTCTTTATTTCTGAAATGAACCATCTCAATTCATTGTGGTGTTTGGCATGAGCCGACTGTGATGAGAAAACCACAAGATTATCGGGATTGTTGTTGTATTTGTTTTCATCCCGATGATGTACAATTTCACCATCACGAAGAGGGCGACCGAGCTTTTTCTCGGCGATAACACGGTGGGCGGCTTTGTTGTAGATTTTGGAATATCCATCACATCTGCCTTTTCCTAATCGTGCCTGCCTTAACTTGTATCTTGTCTCCGACGACATCCTTGTAGGATTCATGTCTTCGTTTAGCTGAGTCATGTGGAGACTCATGTTTGTATAGTCTTTGAGTTTTGCATAGCCATCTGGGTTCTTTCTTTTGTTGCTGAAGTTGGCGAGGCATTTCCTGCTGCAGAAATGATGCTTTTTGCCTTTTAGTGAATAGCACAGATCTGACAGAATTGCTACTGAAATGCGTTGGGGAACCGGATCCCATGCTCAGTATGCTGGAGTGGCTCTGTACCCAGCTCATGGAAGCGGAGGTCTCCGGTCTCACCGGAGCCGAGAAGAACGCACACAGCGCCTCTCGCAGCGACTACCGCTGCGGCTACCGGCCCCGCCGGCTGGATACACGTATGGGGACAATGTATCTTATGGTGCCCAAGCTGCGGGGACAAGGCTACATCCCGTTCTTCGTGACAGAGCGCAAGCGTAGCGAAGCAGCCCTGATTCAGGTCGTACAGGAGGCTTTCGTGCAGGGCGTGTCCACCCGCAAGATGGAGAAGCTGGCGCACAGCCTCGGCATTGAAAGCATCTCCCGAAGTCAGGTCAGCGAGATGACAAAGGGGCTCAACGAGCAGGTGCAGGAGTTTCGGAGCCGTGCTTTGGACAAGTCGTGTTACCCTGTACTCTGGGTAGATGCGCTATATGAAAAGGTTCTCTTTGTAATAAAGTCATTCGCGGAATGCTCCCGCGCACCGGCCATTCCTTTTCTGAGGTCATAGGTCGCCTCCGGAGTGCAGAGCAAAAAGCAGTCGGCATCCAGATCACGCGGCGAGATCTCCAGCATCGGATGGGATTCCTTCAGCGTGGATGTGATATTCTTTGAGTCCCGGCGATGGACAGCAAAGCTCTGATATGCCTTGGCGGAGAGAAATTCCTGATAGGCTTCCATCTGGTCTTTGTTCATGAGCTGTTCAGCCTTGGCCTTGGATGTATTGTCCAGAATGTCCTGCGCTCCGCAGTTCTTTAGCTTCTGGGCTGCATCAATCATTGCTTTTGCTGATTCGTTCATCTGCCTGCGGGTCAGCTCATGGGCGACAGCCTGTGCGCCGGGCTCTGTTTCCTGCCAATAGTGATCGCTGTAACGGATAAAGTGCGTGGCCGGAGAGTAGCGGAGTTCGCCGGAGAAGTATTTTGCCAGAACTTCGGCCTGACCGACATCGGAGAAATCCTCCGGCTTGTAGCTGTTTTCGTCGTTGTAGGCTTCGGGCGGGACATAGCCGTCCTCCTTGCTGATTTTTAAGTAAAAGCGCTGGGCACTGTGCCAGATGGTAGAAAGTTCATTGTTATCCAGCGGCGGGACGCAGGTCGCGGCTTTTTCCAGAAAACTCTGATAGGCTTTTTCAGAATCACCGTATTTCTTGATGACAATACCGGCAAAGCGGGACATAACAGCATTTCGACTGCCTTCCGGGATAACTGCGTCTTTTTTATGCCCACCGGGAAGGCCTGCATCGAACTCGTCGTTATTTAAGAATTCCGTGAGATTCATGCGGCCAGGATAGAGCTCTACATTTGGCTCCTGTGTACCGAAAAAGAACCGAGCAGCATCCAGAGCCTTCGTATCAAAATACGGGAAGATGGAATTGACCAGCTTTTTCATGTCGCTGTAAAGGGTGGCGTCTGTCATCCGGTCGATGGGAAAGAGCACATGGAACTTCGGCCTTGCGGGCTTTCCGTTTTTCTCACGGTTATTGAAGCGGCTGTAGTGGATGGCAATACTCACGCCGGGAAATGCCTCCAGCACATCGGCAGGCGTGACCCAATCCTTCGGATCTTCCGAGTGATCGTTATCACAGTCAACGGGCAGGCAGTCGGCGGAGATGAAGTTTTCACCGTTGCGGTAGTGGTTCTTGTATTCGGCGCAAACATAGTCATGGCAGACAGCCTCTCTCAGGTTGTCCGTATTCATGACGACGGTCTTGTGCGGGTAGGAGCAGTTGCCGGGATTTCCGGTAAAATCAGCACTATAAAGTGTGAACATCAGTCATACACCTCCCCGGATTCGTCTTCGAGCACCTTTGTGATAAATTTCAGCGCCCGGATCATGGTTTCCAGCTCGCAGTCACCGCCGAGGGTGACTTCAAAACCATTACAGCCGTATTTGTCCATGAAAGGCGTGACATGAATATCTGTGCAGGCCTCATCGGAGATGCGGAAATAGGTGCGGCTGCCATGACCGGTATCGCCGCCCTGATAGCCGTTTGTCCCAGCTTCAACTTCGAGAATATTGGCGCTTACAACGTCACGGGTATAGGTCGTAATTTCTGTGCCGTCCTGCAGCTTTCTGCGATTTTCTTTAACTTCATACATAGCGTTAAACCTCCTGACATTCTTCTGTGAAATAGCGCAGGCAGTGGTTCTTCCACTTGGCGCGTTTGATTTCTGATTCCATTCCGGACGAGATGCGACTTCCGAATACCCAGACCTCCGAGCATTTGCTCATGAGGGCATTCCCAAAAAACAGTCCCAGTTCCCGTTCGTCCGAGCGGTTGTCATCCAGAAATTGCGGAAACAACAGATGTGGGGCGATGGGGATATATCCTTGCTCCACGGCAAAGCGGCAATAGCGTCTTGCGGCGGCTACATTTCCTTCCACATCACCGGAATAGGGTGAGCAGATGTAGACGATAGGCCGGAATGCACGCAGGGACTGCTTCTCATTTGCTGTTATTCTTGAGAGCGCCTCACCGGCAGTCGGGTCAGGATAGCCTTCGCTGTTGCGATAATTGTTACTCAAACGAGAATTCTCCTTTCCGGGCAGACTTAAGGCGTCCACCTCTAATTTCCACTGGAGATGAACGCCTGATTTGAGCGGATGATTTTTAATTTCCTTGTTCGATGAGTGGAAGATTCCCGTCAGCTTTCATAAGGTCGTAAATAAAGAGACGCCCTGACTGGGTCCAATAAGTATGAACGGCAGTATGCACTTCTCCATCCGAACCGGAATAGGTAGTGGTTTTGGTAGACGTGTATCCTCTGTCGGCATATTTCTGATAAAGGAGCCAGATTCCACTTGGCTGTTTGAATTGAATTTTCTTGTCGTGCAGCCACTTGTTCATATGCTTGGCGCTCCAACCATAGTCTTTGGCGATAATCGAAACGGCCACGAGATCCTTGCAATTCAAAACGACATCGTAATAGCTGACTTTTGGTTTCATTTCGGCAATCTGCTGTGTCTGTACGGCAACCGTGTTTTCAAGAAACTTACGTTTTTCACGTTCAGCTTTGAGTTCCTGCAGCGCAGCAATGGCAAGATCAGGATCAGCCAGAATGTCATCAATCGCATAGAGACCATGTTTGCGGATTGAAGGCAATACTTCAGATGTTACCCACTTTTTGAAGTGCTTTGCTACGGGAAGTTTGCTGCCGAGGATAAGCGAATACAGACCGGACTCGTTGATGACCGTCATGTCCTGCACTCCGCCAAGGGTGTCACATTTCGTTACTCCCTTGTCCTCGTCATCCACATGGTCAATCAGTGCTTTACGAGTATTGCTGTAGCCGAGAATATCGGCAGCATCCTTCCCAACAAACCATGGTTCGTTGGCAATCGTGATTGTCCGGATAGATCCGAACTCCGCGTTTGTAAATGTTGTTATTTCGTTTGACATAAAATTTTCATCCCTTCTGCGGGTGTACTTAAGGCGTCCACCTCTAATTTCCCACTGGAGATGAACGCCTGATTTGAGCGGATGATTTTTAATCTTTTTTATAAAAGTCTGTAACGTAGCCATCAGCACGGAGCTTGAGACCGGGAGTCCACGGCGGTGTTCTGCCCATTTGTTCACACAGGACGTCAAGCGACATACGCGGGTCGGCTTCGATGACCAGTTCATCGTGGATGTGCATGACAATGGAGCAGCAGCGTAGCGTCTTCATGGCGTAACAGAGGATGTCGCGGGAGGTTGCCTGCACGATGTTTTCCACAAATTTCGGGCCGTAGGAATCGAGTCGTTCCCATTTCTTTGTGGAGCCGATGCCTTCATAGGTGATGCATTCGCCGCCGAACTTGTTCGTCCCGACCTTCGGCTTCACATAGGCAAGGTTCCTGCCGGAAGGAAGCGTGATAAAGAGCATCCCGGAGCGGCAGGAGAAGGTCAGACCGTGGCTGCTGGTTGTGTGCTTATGCTTGACCGCTTCCATGACCGCACGGTCGACATCCCACCAGAACTGGACGATATGCGGGATTTGTCTGCCGCCAAGCGTCTACCAGCGGAGGAAGCTCGTCCTCTGAAAGCCCCATCTCGATGGCACCCATTGCTTTGAGTGCACCGACCGAGCCGCCATAGCCGAGCGCCAATTCTGCAATTTTGCCTTTTTGACGCAGGTGGCCGTTGATGCCGTGCTTCACGACAGGAACACGGAACATCTGACTGGCACTGGCGCAGTAAATGTCGCCGCCATCTTCAAAGACCTTCTGCCGCCAGGTCTCACCCGCATACCAGGCGATGACTCTTGCCTCGATGGCACTGAAGTCGGAAACATAAAACTGACAGCCATCCTTCGGAATAAAAGCAGTGCGGATCAGCTGCGAGAGCGTATCCGGCACATCCTCATAGAGCATTTTCACAGCATCAAAGTCACCGGATTTAACAAGTGCGCGGGCATCTGCGAGATCCTCCAGATGATTCTGCGGTAGGTTTTGTAATTGAATCAGTCTGCCTGCCCAGCGGCCTGTGCGGTTGGCTCCGTAAAAAGCAAAGCAGCCGTGCGCTCTGCCGTCATCGCATGCGGCGCGTTCCATCGTCTGGTATTTCCGAACAGAGGATTTGGCAAGCTGCTGGCGAAGTGTGAGAACGGTCTGCAGCTCTGGCGAGGCAGTTTTTAAGAGCTCTGCCACGGCCTTTTTGCCAAGTGTGTCGGTTTCGAGCCCGTTTTCGGAGAGCCATTGCTTCATCTGCTGGACGCTGTTGGGATTATCAAGGGCAGTGAGCTTTTTCATTGCTGCGGTCAGCTCCGTCCGGGAGCGGGTATCCATTTCGATGGCCTTCTGCACCAGATCCATGTCGAGGCGTACACCGCGATCATTGATTTCTTGGTCGATATGATATTCATCCCAGACCGAGTCTGGCACAGGGAATTTTGCAAGCCTATTCTTGATACCCATTTCGACTTCTACGTCTCTTTTGTTATATGTTTTAAACACTGACCATTTATCAAGAGCATCTTCAGGAAGATTTCTGCTGCGACCACCGTTTATTTTGGTAGGGGCACATGGTACAGAAAAATATTTGATGAGAGCTTTACCTTCATCCATCTTCTGATCTTCAAGCTTCAGTACAGCGCCGACACCTTTTAAGGAAAGCGGCAGTCCCATTGTGGCTGCCCAGACCATAGAACAGTACCAGCTTTCAGGATTTAAGAAGCGGGAACATTTCTGCGAAAGAGGGTGTGTATCATGGAAGGGGTCGAGATTTATACCTAAATCACGTAGGTATCTTGACAGGCATACGCGTTCGAAGTTCGCGTTGTATGCCCATTTGATGGCTTCGTCACTGACAAGCGCGTCGATGATCTCCTGTGGAATTTTTTCTCCTTGAGCTAGATCGATTGTCCTGACCTCGCCGTTGTCAACGGAATATCCGAATAACAGAATTTCGAAGTCTGGAGATTCTGCGTATTTGTATACACCGCACTTGGACAGATCCACGCTGGAAAATGTCTCCAGATCCAATGACAAACTGTTCACTTTAGCCATGCAAAATTCCTCCCCGTTTTTATTGCACTGATGATTGTTGGCGTTACGTCATACATTGCTGCAAGCTCAACTCCTTTAATTCCGCAGCAGAATCCGAATCGAATTGCTTGAACGTCATCGACCGACAGTTTTTTCCATTTGCCTCCTTGCCGGTACACATCAAGAATGTTTTCCAAACGGGTTCCGTAGTGTAAATTTTCAAGCCTGTTATCTGTTGGATCCCCGTTTCTATGCAGCACTTCCATGCCTTCTTCCGGAGGCCCGACAAATGAAAGCATGACAAGCTGATGAACAGGTCTTCCCGCAGTCCCATGACCGAGAACAACGGATAGATGTCCTGCCTTGCAGTACCTACCCGGGCTGAGAATTTTTCCTTTCACAGTTCGGTAGAATAATTTGCCTGCGTAATGACATTTGCAGGGAACTCGTCTGTCGAGACTGCGGATTCTGCCTTCTGTACTGACCTGATATCGACCTTCATATCCAGGTATGTCTTTCCATATTTCTATTTTCAAATACTCGCCTCCAATCAAACAGGCGACAGAGATCGTTCCCTGCCGCCTGCCGTAAATTATTTATCTAAGGATTTCATGCGTTTTTCGTGATATTCGAGATCACGAGCTGCCTGATCCTTTTCGCGCTGTTCATGTTCCATACGGCGCTTTTCCTCTTTGCGGTCATTGAAAATTGTCTCTACGGCTACAGCTATCCATGTGAGGACAAGCACGCAGAAGCAACCGACGAGAATGTTACAGAGAATTGTAGAGATCATTACTTCGTTCATTATTTCACCTCCCTTAATTCAGAAAGTCTTCATCGTCATCAGTGACGAAGTCAGACTCAGCACTTGCCTTGCCGCCAAGAGGCTCGCCGTCACGGATCTTCTGCAGGTTATTGAGGCCGCAGGCGATTCCCTTGTTGCCGGAAGAGTTGAAAGCATAAAATGTGATGCTGGCTCTGCCATAGACGCCGGAGTACACTTCGGAACGGGTCAGGATGGGATTCAGGTCTGCATCCACAATACCGGGAGCAGAGGTGGCATTGGCGTTTACAAAGTAGGCATTCTTGTAGGCTTCATCATCCGGGACGTTCAACATCGCCATCACGCAGCGGGGTTTTCAATACAGAGAGCGCAGGGACGGTCTTGCCGTTGCCCTTGAGCTTTGCTTCGCCTTCCTTATAAGCGGCTTCAATGGCAGCCTGAATCTTGGCGATGGTCTTGGTATCAGACTTCGGGATAATGAGGCTCACGCTGTACTTCGGTGTGCCGCCGTTGATGGACTTCGGTTCCCAGACGTTTGCGTAGCTCCAACGGGTGTCGGTACCGGTGATAACCTTCATGGGATTGCTGATTTTCATATTCTTACTCATAATGTTTTTCCTCCATAAAATCATTTTTTGCTGTGTTCATGGCCGGGCGTTTATCGCTTTCCGGCGCAAGAGTGGGTTTTCCCTGCGGCTTTTCGATGTAAGCCGTCAGGAGTTCATCGAAGCGGGACTTTCCGAGGAGCTTCTGCATGGCAGTGACGCCGAGCAGCTTCTTTTCATACGGATCAAATCCTGCTTCCTCGACCGTCTGGATAACAGCGGCCTCGTTACTGTATTTACGGTTGGAGCGGCCTTCGACCAGCTTCCAGCCGTTCCATTCCTTCCCGGAGAGCGCCTGCTGCAGGGCATATTCCTTGATGTCAGATGCCCAGCTGATCAGCTCGTCCACCTTGTAAAGAATGACTTCGATTTCGGTGTCCGTCAGGAGCGGCGGGAGTTTGAAATCGTACTGTGCCAGCTCAGATTGGCTTCGGCCCTGGCACGGCATTCATTCTTGCTTTACAAAAGCCGCACCATTCTCCGCAGAGAAAGTTTCCATCTCCGGCAAAGGCAAGCTCTGCTGTGGGTTTCAGGACTTCGTCTGCCCAGCGGTATAGATTGTCCTTACTGATATCGAAGGTGCTGACATTCTGCCGTCTTGGCTGGTAGATGGTCATGCTGACCTGATCGATGTCGTAGATGTCATCAAAGAGTTCAAGAGCCCCGAGGGCGTAGCACTTCATTTGCGGATTCTCTTCAGCGGAAACAAGAACGCCGAGGCCGTATTTGAAATCAATAACCCGGAGCGTGCCATCTGCGATGACGACGCAGTCGGCGGTACCGAAGCCCTGTTCTACCCAGCGGGAGAAGTCAACTCGCTGCTCAATCAGGACAACCGGATCAGCGCAGGTCTTCTTTGCGGCCTCGACCTGCTCCAGCACGAATTCGGCATAGCCGCTGGTGCAGTCGTCCATCTCTTCGGAATACCAGGAAAGTCCATCTGTCGGATCGTCTGCCGGAAGCCCCAGTGCTTTCTTAAGCTTGAACTCCGCGAGTGCATGAGCATCAGTGCCTTCCGCTGCGTAGTCGCTTCCTTTATCCTCGTAGGTCTCGCAGAGCCGTGCCGATGGCGGACAATGAATCCATCTGTCAGCGCCGGAGGCGGAGAGGATCGCGTGTTGCTTACTTGCCATTTCCGATTGCCTCCGCGTCCTTCATCAGGGCTTCATAGTTTGCCGGGTCGATAGCGGAGAGCTTTGTCGCTCCGTATTTCTGGAGCAGGTCACGTACCTCAGCAGTGTGTCCTGCGCGGGATTTCCCGGCGAGAACGGATCTTACGTCCTCCAGCTTTAATTCCGGCTTGGGTTCTTCTTTTGTAGCAGCAGTTTCAGAAATTTGCTGCTTATTGGAATCGTCTGTGCCGGAGAACTGCTGGTAAAGCCAGTCGGCTGCGTCGTTAATAGCGGCAGCAGCACTGTGGAGATCTTCGATTGTCTGTTTCATGTCTGCCATTTTGCTCATAGGTTCTTTCTCCTTTCTCGGATTGTCTTTGCGCGGCAAGAATTGAAAGATTTCTTGCCAGTCGGGCGGATACGTGGCTGATGGAGTTCAGAAGCTGAATCTCCTCGCGGACGTTCCCTCCGGTGTCTGTGTAACTTGATTTCATCGTGTTCACCTCGCTTCCTGAAGGTCTTTTCTCTGTCCTTCAAGTTCCACTGGAGATGAGCAGACAATTTGAGCGGAGAAAAAAATAAAAAAATTCGGCCACCATCTTGTTGAAGGACAGTGGCCGGAATTGCTGCGGTTCGTGGTCTGGGTATTACTTGTCACCGGTGATCCTGCGCAGATCAGTTCTGTACTTCTTCATCTGATCCGCGAAGGTCTTCTGCGGACGACCGAGTTCTCTTGCAATGGCTCTGTCGGAGATGCCTTCCGGATGATCCATCCAGAGCTGAATAATGGTATCCGCTTCCGGATCAAGTTCGCGCAGGCGTGCAAAAAGCTGCTCCAATAATATGCGGTCGGAGATGAATTCCTCGATTGGAGTGTCGTTGTCCGGCAGATAGTCGTACATATTGCCGTTACCATCCGGATTTGTAACGTCAAGAGAAAGGGTGTCCCCTGCTGCATGGTATTCGCAACCGATGCAGTCACCATCGCATTTCCATGCATAGCGGTATGGACACAGGCACCTGCCGTGATCTTGTTCCTTGTGACGGATGCGGTCGGCTTCCTTATAGAAAGCGTCGTGCTGTTCTTTTGAGATGGGAACCTTTTCGCCGGTGCTACGGATGAAGATGAAATACTGTTTTTCTTCTTTTGACATAAATTTTTCCTCCTGTGATTTGCTGTTTGTGAGCAATCGCAGGGGAAAAATTCATAGCTCGTTCATCGTTTGTCCGTATTTGCAGATTGATTTTTACAGACTATTTCGATATAATGGGAATTAGTATGAAGCACTTGGAATTAACACGAACCACGGAACCCATATATCGAGCCGATGCTAGAAGACACTTAGCCCCTGTGATTACTTCACAAGAGCTATCCAATCGTTCGGTAGGTCGGCTGCTATGGTTCCTAAGGTTACTAAGGTTCAACTTGAAAATTTGGAGAGAAAAACAGTGACAACAGATGAAAAACCACGGCTTTGTGGTGGCACCTTCTTTGTTCTGGTTCTTCAGGCACTGAAGCAGCGTGTCAAATCGAGGCAGCACTATAAGGGCGAGAGAGATGGTCTCTCAGATCCGGAAGTTTTGATAGGGCTGATCAAAGTAATCAATCCTGAGTATCAGGAGCCAAGAGAAGGAGCCCTTAAGGGAAAAACAAACGACTTCAAATCCTGTAAGACCTCAACTGGTCAGTATCTGCCGTTTGGCGAGACGCCGGAGGTTGAGACTTTTGATTTGCGGGTCAAGAATGAATATCAGGACGCGCTGGGAGCGATGGCGAGGTTTGCTGCTCTTTTCCTTGAGACCGGTACGAAAGTTCAGAAGGACGTACGCCTCGTGAAAGCGCTGATTGATCTGATCCAGCAGGATGACAGCATCCAGCCGGATGATGAGTTCTATATCGATGAAAATGGTGGGAAAATAAAAAAGACCGCGCTTGGCGGTCTTCAAAAGATATGCCTTCCAGCATTCCTACTGGGGGTTTGGCACTATGTGGTTATAAATAGAAAGGATAATAGCGTAGGACGTGACACCTACGATGAATGGTGTCCTGAAAAAGGTAGAGCTGCAAGAACATACTCAGGTGGTATGGGTAAAAATATCGCTACTAAAATTGATGTATATATGCCACAAAATATGAATTCGAGAAAAAAACCTACAAGTGATGAAGAAGAGGATCAGGTGTTTGACTTCGGAGATGAAGATAAGGAAGAAAATCAAACTTATGATTTCGGTGATAAAGATGAGGGGAAAACACCACCTCCGACAACACAGAATATTTTTAATCCATTGATTATTCAGCAGTCTGGAGCAAACAGTACCGTCATTCCAAATTACGGGACGATCAATCTTGACCTTAGCAAGAAAGGCGACGGTGATAATGAGTGACGAAATTAAAGTGATTTCTGCATCGCTGTCTCCTTCTACCGGTCAGCCGCAATACACTCAGAGCGGCAAAGATGCTGTGATGATACCGAATTACGGCACCATAAACATGCAGGTCACGCAGCAGACAGTTTCAATGCCATATTTTGGAGGAAATATTTATGTTCCTCCGAGAGTGGATCGCGAATACTACAATATTTTTGTCCTGGCTGGAGAAGAGTTTGACAGGCCATATGTCAAGGTTCCTCGTGATCGTTCTTTGAATGAATGTATGACGGAGGAGACGATGGTAAAATTCTCATCACTGACAGAAGAAAATCGTACACAGATAAAGACCATGCCGTCACTCTTTATGGCCGAGAATAATAAATATGGAAAAGCGGATGAAAGTCAAAATGTGATTTACGGGTTCATACCCGATATCAAGGTATACGACAATTATGTGAAAGCTTATTTTTGTGGCTATAGACTTGATGTTCCGCAGTGGAGGCTTAACGAATTGCTGGATGAACTTCAGCTCGTAGGAGACAACAGATTTAATGAAATGAACAGGACTCACTGGTCGATAAAACGCTGCGATTTAATACAGGAACTTCTCGAAGCAGGAGTTCAGATACCGGTATTTACTATTGGAGATTCACACTGAAGTGATGGAGGAAATCATGAGTAACGAATTAGAAAGCACTGCAGCAGAAGCAATGCCGGAAAAATGGGTTAATCTTGAAGATATCGCAGATCATCTGAGTGTCAGTACAGATACAGTTAGAAACTGGATCAAGGATGGTAAGCTGCCGTTTTATAAAGCTGGCAAACGGTATAAATTCAAGATTTCTGAAGTAGATGCTTGGCTCCGGGATGGAAAGATTTCGGATTGAACAATATTGAGAACTCTATAGAAGGAGGCGATTTATTATGACTGAAAAGATGACGTCTTCAATAAAACTGATAAAACTTGATACTGCCACCTTTCATGGAGAGAAGGTAGATCCGACGTATGTAAATTTATTTTTCGGGAAGAACGGAGCCGGAAAGAGCACACTTGCCGATGCGTTCAGGCACCCGGAGTGCCTCGACTGGGAGACAGGTGTCAATCCTGCGGACTATACAATTCTTGTGTACGATCAGAACTTCATAACTCGCAATCTCGCAGACTATGGAGACCTGAAAGGAGTATTCACGTTAAGTGAAGAAAATGCCGAAACCAGAAGGCGGATCGATGAAAAGATCGAAGAGAGAAAAACAGTAGTGTCCGATGGTAAGCAGGCTGCGGAAGACCGTGATAAGAAAAACGGTGAGCTGAAACCGCTGCGGGATGCATTCGAATCTACATGCTGGAACACGACTGACGATATCAGAAAAAGTTTTGACCAGACCCAGAACGGAAAGAAAAAGAAGCTGCAATTTGCAGATGAGGTTTTGGCCGGTCACCATGCTGCTGTCGAGCATAAGAAAGAGGATATTCAGAAATTATACGAGATCGCTTATGACCCGGATGCTCGAAAATACCCGCTGTTCAAAAAGTCAACGGATCTTGAAGGCGAATATGACCTTTCCGGAGTCAGTTACCTTGGCGAAGAGGTTACGAGCCGTAGCGAAACTCAGTTTGCAAAATTCATGAAGGCACTGAACGCAACGGAGTGGGTTAAAAAAGGGCACGCAAATTATATTGGCCACACTGAAGGAAAGTGCCCATTTTGCCAAGGAAAGTTGCCGGATACATTTGAAACAGATATAGCGCAGGCCTTTGATGAAGGCTACCAGAAAGCACTCGATGCGCTGGAAAAGCTGGAAACGGAATACACTGCTAAGATGTCAGCGCTGATTGAATTGTTTAAAAATAATCTCACAGCTGTATTACCAAAGGTGAAGACGGCAGATTATGAAAAGCTGGTGGCTCAGCTTGAGGCGCTTGTTGCTGAAGACGAGCAGCTTATAGCGAAGAAGCGTACAGCACCGGGAGAGCCAGTTGAGTTAAAGGATACTGATACCATCATTGCAGATCTTGATGCTGCGATTACGGAGATTAACAATACTATTCAGGGCAACAATGACATAGTTGACACAAAGCCAGATAAGCAACTGGAATGCTTCAACATGGTCTGGGAGGAAATTGCCTTTCTATTGAAAGATGATATAGCAGCTTACAAGAAGAGCAACGCGGATATTGAAGCGGAAACGAAAAAACTGGATGGCAGGGTCAAGACGCTTCAGGGAGAGTACAGAAAGCTATCCGGAGAGATTACAACACTTAATTCAAGCGTGATAAATACGGCTGCCACAGTTGATAGCATTAATGCTCATTTGAAAGATTCCGGATTTGAAGGATTTACTCTTCGTGAAAAGGAAGGTGTGAAAGGAACCTATGAGGTTATTCGTGAAGATGGTCAGGTTGCTGATCACCTGAGCGAGGGAGAGAGAAATTTTATAGCGTTTCTATACTTCTATCATGTAGTCCGGGGAAGCCAATCAGAAACAGATTCCGGCAAAGATAAAATCGTCGTGATTGATGATCCGGTTTCCAGCATGGATTCCAGTGCCCTGTTCATAGTCAGTGCGTTGGTGCGGGAAATGATCGGAGTTTGCAGTAATAATGTGAGCGGTGATGCCTTAAGGGACAATGGAACAGAATACGAAGGAAAATATATTCAGCAGTTGTTCATATTGACGCATAACGCTTTCTTTCATCGGGAGATCACATATAACCAGGTAAGTCACTATCGGTATGTTTCATTCTTTAAGGTGAATAAAAAGAACAACATTTCGTCTGTTGAGAAATGCGTTAAAGAGGCCGTAAAGGTTTCGGAGAAAGACCGGAACTATAATCCTGTACAGAATTCATATAATGCGCTCTGGCGTGAGTACGAGACTTTGGATTCACCGATTCCGCTGATGAATGTAATCCGAAGGATCCTTGAATACTACTTCATCCAGCTTTGTGCAGTCGATAACAATGTGCTAAGCACGACAGTTCTGGATGCAGTTAAAAAGAAAATCACAGATGACGCAGCAGGTGGTGTTCCGGATTATACAAAGTACCATTTGGCTCAAGCGATGCTCTCTTATATCAACAGATCGGATACATTTAATGATGGTATGCATTTTGTGGACGAGAGTATTGATTGCGATCAGTACAGGGATGTCTTCCGTACGATATTTGAGGTAATGGGACACGGCCAGCACTTTAAGAGAATGATCGCAGAAGCAGACTGAAAATAACAGGCAAAGGACAGACAATTTATGAAAATCTTTGACAATGTCACGGAGATAGTCCGGGACGACATGGAAAAAACAATAAAGCGAAATAGTAAGGTCTCTGTCGCTGCGGCCTGTTTTTCGATGTATGCATATAACGAGCTGAAGAAGCAGATGGAGAGCATCGATGAATTTCGCTTTATTTTTACCTCGCCGACATTTATTAAGGAAAAAGCCGAGAAGCAGAAACGAGAGTTCTACATCCCGAGGCTCTCACGAGAACAAAGTTTGTATGGCACAGAATTTGAAATAAAACTCCGTAATGAGATGACCCAGAAGGCAATTGCAAAAGAATGTGCTGACTGGATTCGCCGGAAAGCAAAATTCAGATCCAACACGACTGGCGAGAATATGGGCGGCTTTATGGTCGTAGACTCGAAGGACGAACAGACAGCTTATATGCCACTGAACGGATTTACAACCGTAGATATCGGCTGCGAGCGTGGAAACAACAGCTACAACATGGTCAACAGCATGGAGGCTCCATTTTCCACGCAGTACATTCAGTTGTTTGATACGCTCTGGAATGATAAAGACAAGCTTCAGGATGTCACCGATGTAGTCATCGAAAACATAACGACTGCCTACAATGAGAATTCTCCTGAGCTGATTTATTTTATTACGCTTTATAATGTGTTCAGCGAGTTCCTTGAAGATGTTTCCGAGGACGTGCTTCCGAATGAAGCGACTGGTTTCAAGCAAAGCAAGATCTGGAACATGCTTTACGATTTTCAGAAGGATGCTGCTCTTGCTATTATCAATAAGCTCGAAAAGTATAATGGATGCATCTTGGCAGATAGCGTCGGTCTTGGTAAGACATTCACTGCGTTGGCCGTTGTGAAATACTACGAGAATCGAAATAAATCCGTCCTTGTTCTCTGCCCAAAGAAACTGTCAGAGAACTGGAACACGTATAAAGACAACTATGTAAATAATCCGATAGCAGCAGACCGCCTTCGCTATGATGTTCTTTTTCATACTGACCTGTCGCGTGATCACGGCACTTCGAATGGCCTTGACCTCGATCGCTTGAACTGGGGAAACTATGACCTGGTTGTCATTGATGAGTCTCATAACTTCCGAAATGGAGGAGAGGTTTCAGGAGAGGATCAGAAAGAAAACCGCTATCTGAAGCTTCTGAACAAGGTGGTGCGAGCAGGCGTCCGTACAAAAGTGCTGATGCTGTCTGCAACACCGGTAAATAACCGGTTCAACGACCTGAAAAACCAGTTGGCGCTTGCTTATGAAGGCATGCCGGAATTGATCGATGAGAAGCTGAAT
Organism: Lachnospiraceae bacterium; assembly: GCA_022647575.1. Taxonomy (GTDB): domain Bacteria; phylum Bacillota; class Clostridia; order Lachnospirales; family Lachnospiraceae; genus Chordicoccus. Next base: position 24,382 of record JALCKY010000007.1, read on the forward strand.
ACATCAAAGTCCATCGATGAAATATTTCGTCAAGCACAGACTGCTTTTAATGCATGGAGCAAACTGCCAATGGAGGCTCGTACTATGGACAGTCTCCTTAAAACGCTGGACTTTGATTTCTTTGAAGTATTGGATTCTGTTACGATTGCCCGATCCAGAAAGCATATCGAAAAATATTACAACACTGAGAAGATCGGCAAATTTCCGGAAAGACGCAAGCCTATATCGAAGAGGCCGAGTCTTACGGATCTTCCGACGGCGATAAATTATAACCAGATCTACGAGCAGCTCATGCAGCTGCAGCTTGAGATTTACACACCTTCAGCATACATCTTCCCAAGCAAGATGCAGAAATACATCGACCTCACCCATAACAAGGAAAATAACCTGACCCAGTCCGGTCGTGAGGAGGGTATCAGAAGGCTCATGAGCGTAAACCTTCTAAAGCGACTGGAAAGCTCAGTGGCTTCCTTTAGACTTACGCTTGATCGTATCCGTGCTCTTATAGTCAAAACGATTGAAGCCATCGACAACTATGAGAAATGCGGAAATGCTGATATCGACATGTATGAGGCAGACACCTCCGATTTCGATATGGAAGATCAGAACACCGATTACTTTACTGTCGGCAAGAAGGTGAAGATTGATCTTGCCGATATGGACTATAAAAGCTGGCGTGATGTACTGAAGCAGGATGCAGATACGCTTGAGCTCCTGGTATTGATGGTTTCTGATATTACACCAGAGCACGATACAAAGCTTCAGACGTTACTGCAGTTGATCTCGCAGAAGATAGAGAATCCTATCAATCCTGGGAATAAAAAGGTACTGATCTTTTCAGCTTTTTCGGATACTGCGGAGTATCTTTACAATAACGTTAGCAAATACATCATGCAGAAGTATGGATTAAACTCTGCAATGATCAGCGGAACAGTGGATGGCAGGACGACGGTAAAGGGATTGAAAGCTTCCTTCAATAATATATCTGACCTGCTTCTCACCTGTGTCAAAAGATAGAGATGTCCTGATGCCGGGCAGCACGAAGGAAATTGATATACTGATTGCCACAGACTGTATTTCTGAAGGACAAAACCTGCAGGACTGTGATTACTGCGTCAATTACGATATTCACTGGAATCCGGTGCGTATTATTCAGCGTTTTGGACGAATCGACCGTATCGGTAGCCACAACGCTCAAATCCAGTTGGTAAACTTTTGGCCGGATTTGGATTTGGATGAATACATTAATTTGAAAGCTCGCGTCGAGACAAGGATGAAGATATCTGTTCTGACTTCCACCGGTGACGATAACCCTATCAGCCCAGAAGAGAAGGGCGACCTTGAGTATCGTATGCAACAGTTGAAAAAGCTACAGGAAGAAGTTGTTGATATTGAGGATATGTCCACGGGTATTTCCATAATGGATCTGGGACTAAATGAGTTCAGACTCGATTTGCTCGAGTATATAAAAAGTCATCCAGATCTGGAGAATAAACCGTTGGGCATGCACGCTGTTGTCGGGCAGACGGATGAATTGCCGGAGGGCGTGATCTTTGTCCTTAAGAACAGAAACAACGGAGTCAATATCGATAGCCTGAACCGCATACATCCATTCTATATGGTTTACATGGGGATTGACGGCGAAATTGTCTGTGATTACCTGAATCCGAAGAAACTGCTTGATAACATGAGGCTCCTATGTAGAGGAAAGAAGGCGCCTGTCAAAGCACTGTATGAAAAGTTCGATGAGGAAACGAACGACGGCAGGGATATGGCTGAGATGTCTGCGCTGTTGTCAGAATCTATCAATTCCATTATTGATACGAAGGAAGAAAGCGATATTGACAGTTTGTTTAAGAGCGGAGGCACTTCAGCTTTGTTATCCAAGGTTTCCGGTATTGATGATTTTGAACTGATCTGCTTCCTTGTCGTGAAATAAAAGGAGGAGCTTATGTTGGGATTGCCTAAGTCTACGGAATTCAATAAGCGAATCCCGAAGCAGAAATTTTATGATAACCTGAACGTCAGCCCTGCGCTAAAACGTAGCTTTATTGACCAAATTAAGGTAATCTACTGGGCAAATAAAATAGCAGCTGCGACGCTGAACCTTGCTGAGGGGAAAAACGTAACCGAAATAGAGGTATTTGAAGTCCGATTGAATGTGCCTACACTCGACGAAGCCGTTTTGAAACAGATTGATCGTGAGATACCGTATCATATTCTGTTTATTCTGGAACACGAGAATAAGTTTCAGGCTTGGATCGGATACAAGGAAGCCGCAGGCTCCGGAACCGCTGCATTTAAGGTCAATAGGTATTACCACACGGAATGGCTGCCGGAAAAAGAACTTCCGATAAAACTTGAAGGACTGAACATAGATGTGGTCTATGAGAATTTTGTGAGACAGATAGCTGGAGAAACGCTTCAGGGAAGTCATGAGGAATCGCTGAAGGAGTCCGTAGAAAAAGATGAACGAGCCGAGGAGCTGAGAAAGGAAATTGTTAAGTTTCAGGCAAAAATAAAAAAAGAAAAACAGCTGAATCGTCAGATGCAGATGAATAAAGAATTGAAACGTTTAAAAAAAGAATTGGAGGAGTTGTGAGTGGGAACATTTGAAATTACTGCAAAAACAGTACCTGAATGTGAGAATTTTTTGAAAATCCAATGGCCTCAGGAAGAACTGGTTACTATCAATGAGTTAATTTCCAGACATCCTGATGCTACTGAAAAAGAAATAGATGACTGCATGGTAGAGTATCGTGGAACAACTAAGCTGCATAAAGCCTTTATAGATGATTATTCCAATCGGGCAAATTCAATGCAGTTTGTAAAATTCAATCCGTTTATGATTATTCCGGATCCATCATTGCGTGCATCACTATATTTTATGAAAAAAGCTATGGATTGTCATGGGACAGGAAGATTTTTCACGATGAAAAGTCTCTTGATATTGGATACAGATTTTAATCTTCCCTGGACTCAAGGATATGTACCGCATTATTTATTCAGATGTACATACTTTGGAACTGCGTCAACATGGTATTCAAATACTTTTGACCAACTCCTCCAAGCAGTGTATTGGGCTTATGGCTTATATGCTTCTGTTGAAGACAGAGATGGCAACAAATATGATGACACATGGGATGCAAAGAAGACAATGACTTATTGCACCTATGAGTTTGTTGTTGGAGAGCTAAAGAAACAAGGATTAACAGATGTAAAAAAGCAGCTGACTTCCTGTTCAGGAAAGATCGAGGAAGTGCGAACATGGGCTAACTATATAAAGCATAAAGGCGGAATAGACTATAAGTATTCTGAACCTGATGACCCATTTCAGGTGTTTTTGGTTCCACTTAGTGAAGAGAATAAAACAAGCGGGCAACTGCCTGACGAAAGATTTGCACTAAAAAATTTCAAGTCTCCTATTGAAATAGATATTGACGAGAAGCTGCCTGTGCTTGAAAATGTTCATCAGGCCTTGTATGAGTGCATAACAAATATTATTACCCTGTCTTGATGCAGTAAGTAAGCCTCTTCGGTTTTGATAAAAGAAAACCGTGAGCAACGGTTGAATGGAATTATTTTTTACGAGAAAAATGGGTTTCATAAAGCAGGATATCAAATTACGAAAGGAAAGACTACTGTTCGTTTTGTCTACAAATGATTATATACCAAAGAAATTCAAAGCCATTGATAGAATGTCAGTTGGATTTTATGCGTAAAAACTTAAAAAATCGCATTGTTAAATTTCGATTTTGTTGATATGATTTCAATGGAATAATTGATTTGCAAGTGTTATGCTATATAATATTGGAGAATTGAATGATGAAAAAAATAATCAGTATAGTTGCTTTTGGTATTTTATCATTTATACTTGGAGCTGCTTCGGGGGCGATAGTATGGTTGATATTGAAAATAATGGATCTTGGCATTGAGTTTTTCTGGACTTGGCTGCCGGAAAAGTTCAACGCTGACGGCAGCCTGATATACTTCATGACGGTATGCCTCATCGGAGGATGCCTTATAGGTTTGTGGCAGAAAAAATACGGACTGCTTCCAGATGAGCTGCCTGTAGTTTTGGGAAAGATTCACAAAGACGGTAGATACCCATATGATAATCTTCATATTCTGGCGGTGTCTGCATTGCTCCCGTTGATCTTCGGCGGGGCATTAGGACCTGAAGCAGGTCTTACCGGCATAATAGCCGGGCTTTGCTGCCTGGTAGGTGACAGACTCAGGTACAAAGGAGAAAAAGTGGCTGCGCTGGCGGAAACAGGCATGTCCGCTACGCTGGGAGTGATTTTTGGATCGCCGTTATTTGGAATAATCGACAGCCTTGAACCCGATAATGAAAACGAACATTACAAGGCAAAGCTTGTCGATAAAAAAACCAGAATATTTGTTTATGTGTGCGGAGTAGCAGGGGGGATGTTGATCGTAAAAGGACTGACTGCAGTCCTTGGCGGCGGAATGGGCCTTTCAAGATTTGACAGAGCACATGGCTACGGCATTGAACAGTGGAAATGGATAATCCCATTGATACTCGCAGGTATTGCCGGAGCATTTATATATTTGATATTCAATAAGCTGACATCAATGATTGGCAATAAGTTGAAAGATCACATAATTGTAAGATGCATGCTTGGCGGAGCGGTGCTTGCTTTGGTAGGCTGGTACGTACCCCTTACAATGTTGTCGGGAGAAACCGATATGGGTACAATTATGGCAGATTGGCAGACAATGAGCGTATCGGTGCTTTTCGTTATCGCAGTGTGCAAGCTATTCCTGGTCAATTTCTGCCTGAATATGGGTTGGAGAGGTGGAAGCATATTCCCTATAATTTTCTCGGGAGTAGCCATTGGATTTGCTTTTGCACTGATGACAGGAATGGATGGGGCATATGCAGTAGCAGTTGTGTGCGGTGCCATATATGGATATATAATGAGAAAGCCTGTGACAGTTATCGCTGTGCTTCTGCTGTGCTTCCCGGTGACTTATATAGTGCCTCTCGGGATTTCAGCATTCATAGCGTCCAAAATACCGATGCCACGCTGCCTGGTTGAATAGTTGAATGAAATAATTACGAAAGCTAGTATGATACTGACATTTATCCTTGAATGCCTTGAGATTCTGCAATACGTTGAGAGAACCTGTAATATAGTATTGTCAAGCCACGCACTTTTCGGTTATAATGATACTCCTGATTTCAGCCTGTGCAGTAACGGCCATGCTTTTGTTAATCAGCTTTGCGCATAATGGCAGCTTCCCTGCTATTATAAACAAAAAATGTCTGTCAATTCTTAACTCTTTGCCATCAAAATATCCTCCTCCATTGACTTTCTATGTAACAAAATGTATATCATTTTTTGCGCAAAAATCACTTTGTATATTTGATTGCTGCATTACCTTACATTCCCAAAATAATCCGACACATCTTGAGATAAAATATCAAAAAACTCCGCATTGCCCTTTCCAAGTTATTGTTCCATACTGATTTTAGAAGGTAACGAGGCGTTAAAACCTTGGCTGCAAAATGCAGAGTCTTCTATTTTTCTGCACTCCTTTGGCCTCTGCACTCCTATAGCAATAACTTTCATTGTATATTTCGGCCGGAGAGCCCCGCTTGCACGGACTTTTAGCCCCACCGTCACGGCGGGAGCCCCACACGGCAGGGAGACTGTCGTCTCCCCACCGCTTTTGCCGGCAGAGTCAGTTGCCAGAATCAAATTTTTGCGTCTCAATGGCAATGACCAGACTGGGATGCAGCGTGTCGCCGCTTACGGTAATGTCACTGGTCACGTCCACGAGGGCCTGTGAGAAAATATTCGGGATTTCAATCGACAGCTCCTCTTGCGGTGAGAAGCTGTCCAGATAGCCCATCAGTCCGGCGACAGTCATCTCACTTCACCCGCCTCAGCAGCCATTGTCTCCAGACTTTTCAGCCCGTGACGCTCCCGCATCGAGATGGCGCCATCAATGAGGACGTCGTAGGCGTTGTGGACGATGCGGTCCATAATCGCCTCAGAGATGGGGCTTCGGTCCTCACCACTTGGGTTAATCCGCTCATACCATTCGCTGGTGTCATACTGCGTGCAGAAGATGGTAGAACCACGGCTGCACCGGCTCTCAACAATCTCCAGGAGATTGTAGGACTCCTGAGGCGTCAGGCAGCGAATTAGCCACTCGTCCAGAATGAGTAAATCAACTTTCTGGTAAGCTTTTATGACCTTCTTAAATTCCCCGCCGGCCTGGGCCATACTTAGTTCGTCTAGCAACTCTGGCATGCGGATGTAACGGACGGACTTGTACTTGCGGCAGGCCGCGTTCCCCAGCGCACAGGCGAGAAACGTCTTGCCACTGCCGGAGGCTCCCTTCAGAATGATGTGGTGACCCTCCTCAATGTATCCGCAGCCTGCGAAGCGAAGAATCTGAGCCCTGTCAAGATGACGGTCGGCGTGGTACTCAATATCCTCAATCACAGCGCAGGGCGCGGCGAAGCGGGCCTCGTGGATGAAGCGGATGAGCTTGTTTTGCTGCCGCCGGTTCCATTCCGCATCAACCACCAGGGAAAGTCGGTCCTCAAAGCCGAGTTGGCTGAAGGAGCCGGGGTCCTTCATCTGGCGCTCAAACTCCGCAGCCATACCGCTAAAGCGCATGGCCCTCAATGTGTCAACCGTAGACTGGTTACTCATCGGAAGCACCTCCTTTGCGGAAGTAATCTGCTCCGCGGGTAATACCATGCTGGACGGAGGACATTGCAGTTGCAGTTGAATCCTCAACAGGAAGCTTGTCCTGTCCGTTTTTCAGGATTGTACTCAGCGTCCGAATGGAGGGCGTCGAGCTAAAGGACAGCAGCCGCTCACAGGCTTTCTCTAAACGTGCAGAGCCGTAACGCTCCGCCAGCTTTGTCAGGCTGGCACAGGCCTTGTAGCCCTGCTCCGCTTCTTTGCCGCCTGTGAGGAAGTACAGGACTACCGCTGCGGTGTGTTCGCCGACGGACTTGCCCCACGCGGTAAAATCATCCTCATTGTAGCTCAGGTATTTGCGGTGTTCCGGCGTCATGTGCTCCGGCTTTAATATAGGGTCGCGAAGAGCGACGCGGCTCCTGACGTGCATAGCAACACGGGTCCCGCGGTAGAAAACCTCAACAGCATTCGGCGTCAGCCGCAGATTTACCGTTTCTCCAATTAGGTCAAACGGTACGGAGTATTTATTCAGACCGTCGGAAACGAGATAATCGCTGCCGACCTTCAGGTTCGAAGTCCAGACGGCTGGCTCATAGTCCGTGTTGGGAAGCGGCCGCATATATGGCTGCTCCTCTGAGAGGTACGCCGTCCGTCGGCTGCCCTCCCGCTTCTGAAACGGCCGGTCATTGAGTTCCTCGAGCTTCTCTGCCACAGCCGCCTGCTCTTCGCGGATGGAGAAAAAACGTTCGTTTCGCAGCGCGGCCAGAATCCATGTGGACGCGACCCTCACTGTTCCTTCCGCATGCGGCTTGTCCTTTGGATGCTCAACTCTGGCCGGAACAATCGCTGTGTCATAGTGCTCGGCCAGTTCCTGATAACTGCGGTTGAGAACGGTTTCGTAGCGCGTGTTGGCGCTCACGCCGGTTTTCAGGTTGTCCGGAATCAAGAGTCGGGTCACGCCGCCAAAGTAGCTGTAGGCGTGGGCGTGACACTGCAGCCAGCTCTCGAGCCTCATGTCCTCACGCGCCTCCGCATAGGCAAAGCCGCTGCAGGGCAGCACGGCAATGAACAGATACGCTTTCGAGATTTCTCCGGTGACCGGGTCCTGAATATCGAGCGTGTTTCCGGCCCAATCGACTTCCATGGCGTCGCCGGGCTTGTGCTGGATGCGCATGGTCGCCTTGGTGATTTGCGCCCATTGCCGATATTTCTCGCAGAACTGCGTGTACATGTACGGCGCAGTTCCCTCGCGCTCACACCTGCCGCAGTATTCCGTCCAGAGCAGCATCAGGTTCACGCCCGGCCGGGCCAGCTCGCTGTGAATGTCAGCGAAGTCCGGCATCACATAGGTGACAGCCTTTGCAGTTTTCTCGGGGAAAAGGATGTCCCTAAGCATTTCATTGCTGACGGATTCATCCAGCGGCCACTTGATGGAGTGTTCAGAATGGATGTCAACAGCCTCAACCTATGAAATTGAGAAATGCTGATAAAATGAGCGTTTGCGGGTATTAGTGTACATTGGATATGTTCTGATGAACCGAAAAAGCATATCGGTACGTGGAAATAAATCTATCGGAAATCCGCTTGAGATAAGGGAAAATACCCGCGTGGATATATTCCCGCGTACGAACGGAGCTGACTTTTGCCTGTTCACGGTAACAGGTCAATAATCGGACATCAAGATGGAGCGATCGTGCCACGTTGAGACGGTAGTAAAGATGTTCCGGTGCTGGTGCTCGGTCAGAAGGGACTTGCGCTTGAAGGAAACGGTCAGGCGGTCCGCGGCGATTTCCGGAGAATGCTGAGGCGTGCTGTCCCGAACAACCTCAACCGGGAGCTGCTGGTAAAGGCCGCCAGGCTGAAAGGCATTGAAGGCCCGCTGACCGCTGCCGATGCGACGGCAGGTCTCGGTGAAGATTCTTTTCTGCTGGCAGCAGCAGGATTTCGCGTCTTCCTCTATGAGCGCGATGCCGTCATCGCGGCACTTCTTAGCGATGCCCTGCGGCGGGCAGCCTCCGACCCGGAGCTTGCGCCGGTTACCGCGAGGATGACGCTGCATGCGGAAGACAGTCTCCGGGCATTTCCGGAGCTGACGGAAGCACCGGATGTCATCGTTCTCGATCCCATGTTTCCTGCCCGTCAGAAAAGCGCACTCATTAAAAAGAAATTTCAGCTCCTGCAGCAGCTGGAAAGCCCCTGCCCGGATGAGGAGGAACTCCTGAAAGCTTCCATCGCAGCCCGGCCGAGGAGAATCATCATCAAGCGTCCGCTGAAAGGTCCGTATCTTTCAGGACACAGGCCGGATTATTCTCTTGAAGGAACATCCATCCGCTATGACTGCATCGTCCTGCAGAGGGAGGGTTAAAAATGAATCAGCAGTATCTCTTTTCTTCCGTCATGTTTGGCATCGTCGGCGGAGAATTCATTTATCTCGGCATTCAGCTGCTTCGGAAGAGAGGCAGTCATTATGAACTCCTGAAGCAGAAGACGGATGATGAAGAAGCAGCTGCAAAATGGTCAAAGACCGGAGGAATCCTGGATATTCTCCTGGGAATCTTTGGGTTCATTGCCGGTACGGCCTATCTGATTTTGGAAAACCGGGTGCTGATCCTGGTCCTGTTCTGCCCGGAGCTGGTGATTCTGATCCTGCTGCTTGTCCTCAGCAAAAAAGTATTGGGTAAAGTCTTTCTTTAAAGAGGAGGCTGTGGATGAAACACGATATTCTGGTGAAATACAATGAAACCGTGACAGATAAAAAAGCCATGGAAGCAGAAGTCAGGAATCTATTTCAGGGAGTCCTTTCCGTGGAAGGGGTTCACGGTGTTGCGGTCATCCCGAATACGGTTGAGCGGCCGAACCGCTACGACCTGCTGATTGAAATCGAAATGGAACCGTCGGCGCTGAGCGCCTACGATGAATGCGAAACCCACAAGCAGTGGAAGAAAAACTATGCGCAGTATCTGGAAGGAAAAGCAATTTTCGATCATGACTGAAGGACAGTCAGTTTTTCTTCGAACGTGCTTTGTCTTCGTACATTTTCCGGTCGGCCTCTCTCTCGGCATCCTCGAGCGTGAGGCCTTCTTTTTTTTCGTAAAGGGCGCATCCGCAGGCAATGTAAAGTTTTTCCCTGGCGTCGGGAGAATGATTGAAGCGGTCGACGGCTTCGGCCATTTCCCTGCTGCAGCGCAGGAAACTTTCCTGCAGGTTTTCCTTCGTCAGAAAAACCGTGAATTCGTCTCCGCCGATGCGGTAGCAGAAACCTTCTTTTCCGAAGGAATTCAGGATGGCGTCGGACACGGCACGGATGAAGCTGTCGCCGATTGCATGTCCGAAACGGTCGTTCACGCTCTTCAGGTCGTTGGCATCGAACTGGCAGACCATGACGGATTTCAGAGACCCGTCCGTGACGGCCTTCTCCAGTTCGGCTTCTTTTTCAACAAAGGCGGCACGGTTGCCGATTCCGGTCAGCGTGTCGGTATAGGCAATCTGCCGGATTGCGGCGGCTTCGGATGCAAGACGGAGCTTCCGGAAAAGAAGCATGGAAGAACGGACGAAAAGCAGAAGGAAGAAGAGAAGCAGTCCGATCCGCAGGAAATATCCGGCATCGTCGACGCCGGTGCTGGAGAGGCGGTAGCGGAAAAGATCCATGACACCGAAAACCGCAAAGACAAAGAAAGCGGCAAAGACGAGGACATTGGAATTCGGGATATGATTTTTTCTGCAGGTGATTTCATTGGAAATGAACATCCAGATGATCATGATGACATCAGCGAAGAGGCAGGCATGGATGAGCGGAAGACATTCATGGAAATCCATGATGCCCAGTCCGTTCAGCAGGGCACACACCGTAAAATCGCAGAGAGTGACGGCCAGGGCAATCCGGGTGAATACTTTGTTCGGTCTGGTCATCAGGGAATTGACGAACTGGACGGCAGGATAGCCCATGAAAATCAGGAGCATGTAATTGAATCCATGAATAAAGGAAAGCTGCCCGGTCATCATCTGGGGAATCAGGGATTCTTCCAGAAGCGTCCAGGAGCCGACACCCATGGAGAAAAAGGCAAGGGAACGGAGATTGTAGGCAGTCAGTTCGCTTCTTCCGAGCGTAAAGGAAAGAATCAGCGTGACGAAGCCGAAGATGACGATAATCAGGCACAGCACGAAGGCCAGGAAATGGGTCTGCATGAACCACTGGTAATAAGCACCTGAATTGCCGATTTTCATCATATCAAAAAAGCAGTTGTTGTCGTCGTAGATCGGCTGTGCCGTAATCGTTATGGTTTTTCCGGCCATGCCGGAAGGAATGGAAATCTGGTGGAAGGTGCTTCCGTAGGAACGGCTGCCGATGATCCCGATGTTTGGATGGAAGTCGTAGACGGTCTGCCCGTCCAGGGAAACCGAGAAATAGATATTCTTGCTCCGGAAACAGAGGTCCGTATTTTCCGGAATGGAATCCGGAAGCGTACGCTTCAGAACGATGGTCTGCCCTTTTTCGGAAATGAGACCGCCGAGGGCACGCAGACTGATTTCTTCCCCGCTGTCCGCGGACCAGCCGCCGGAGAGATCGGTCAGGGTTTTGCTGCTGAAGGGAATAATCGTATTCTCCGGACGGATGCCCAGAATCAAGGCAGTCATATATGCGGCAAAAATCAGGACGCAGATGATGTCGTATGTAAGAAAAGAACCGGCTTTTTTCAGCAAAGGCTTCTCACTTTCAGAATTGAAATGTGATTTCATTATAGTTCTTTTCCGCATGAATTCAAATGATATCAAAAAAAAGGAGGCAGTCCTTACGGACCGCCTCCTTCGAAATCAGATGTTTACGTTGGGAATGCTTGCAAAACCTTTTGCAAGATCTTCGTCAGTCGGGACATAATTATTCATCTTCCCGTCGTTGTACTGCTGGTACGCAACCATATCGAAGTAGCCTGTGCCGGTCAGACCGAAGACGATCGTCTTCTCTTCGCCGGTTTCCTTGCATTTCAGCGCCTCATCGATGGCGGCGCGGATTGCATGGCTGGATTCCGGAGCCGGCAGGATGCCTTCGGTGCGTGCAAACTGTTCTGCTGCATCGAATACCGATTTCTGCGTAACGGTTCTGGCTTCCATATAGCCGTCATCATAAAGCTGTGAAAGAATCGGGCTCATGCCGTGATAGCGCAGGCCGCCTGCGTGAATCGGCGAAGGAATGAAGTCATGGCCGAGGGTGTACATCTTTGCCATCGGGCAGACCATGCCGGTATCGCAGAAATCATAGGCAAACTTTCCGCGTGTAAAGCTCGGGCAGGAAGCCGGTTCCACGGCGATGATGCGGTAGTCGGCCTCACCGCGGAGCTTCTGGCCCATGAACGGTGCAATCAGTCCGCCGAGGTTGGAACCGCCGCCGGCGCAGCCGATGATGATATCCGGCTTGATGCCGTATTTCTCGCAGGCCGTCTTGGTCTCCAGACCGATGATGCTCTGGTGCAGCAGGACCTGGTTCAGGACGGATCCGAGTACATAGCGATAGCCTTCGGAATGGGTTGCAACTTCAACTGCTTCGGAAATGGCGCAGCCGAGAGATCCGGTCGTGCCCGGGAATTCCGCCAGCATTTTCCGTCCGACTTCTGTCGTATCGGAAGGAGACGGCGTGACGGATGCTCCGTAGGTCCGCATGACTTCACGGCGGAAAGGCTTCTGCTCATAGGAGACTTTGACCATGTAGACTTTGCAGTCGATGCCGAAGAAAGCGCAGGCCATGGAGAGAGCCGTGCCCCACTGTCCGGCACCTGTTTCTGTCGTGACGCCCTTCAGTCCCTGCTTCTTTGCATAATAAGCCTGCGCGATCGCGGAATTCAGCTTGTGCGATCCGGACGTGTTGTTGCCTTCAAATTTATAGAAGATATGGGCCGGCGTGCCGAGAGCCTGCTCCAGGAAGACGGCATGCGTCAGAGGAGAGGGACGATACATTTTATAGAAGTCCTGGATCTCCTGAGGAATCGGATAGTGCCTGGTATCGTTATCCAGCTCCTGCTTGATCAGCTCATCGCAGAATACCGGTTTCAGTTCTTCCGGAGCCATCGGCTTCAGAGTTCCCGGATTTAAAAGCGGCGACGGTTTATTCTTCATATCCGCGCGGACGTTGTACCATGTGTCCGGAATCTCATCTTCGGTAAGGTAAAGCTTGTACGGTAAATCTTTCGGGATCGTGCTCATGTTCGTTTCTCCTTTCAATTGAGTTTTGGACGAAGGGATAAAAAAAGACCCTCGTCCGTCTACGGTTTCGTAGGGACAAGAGTCGAACTCCTGCGGTGCCACCCAACTTGGTGCTTTCGCACCCACTCATGCATACCTTCATATGCGGGATTTTGATAACGGAGATCCATCTCCGGCTCACCTACTGTAATTCGGATCGCCCTCGGAAGACCATTCCGGATGCATTTCCCGCCGCGGTTCCACTCTCTGCGGCTCCCTGTTGGAAAAGAGGCAAGCGTACTATTTCTTCCTCATCGGTTTACGGACACTTTAGCACAATAAAGTGTTCATGTCAAGAAAAATGTGCCAGGATTTCTCTTTCCGGGAAAATGTGGTATGATTTTCCAAAGGAAGAAAGTTTTGCAGAAGGGGTTGCGGGAATATGAAGAAGAAGGAACTTCTGTACGCGATTATCGGTGCGGTCATCATACTTGCGGTTCTGTACTGGTTCAACCTGCCGGCGATCAATCCGCTGTCGCCGGGCTTCTGGTGGTGGATCCTGATCAGCCTGGGCATCGACTGGTTTATTCTCTATTTCCGGTTCGGCGGGAAAGTCATGTTCGGTTCGATGTCCCGTTCATCTTCGCATGCGAAGATCACGCCGATCCGACGGGAAGATGAAAAACCGGAGCCGGAAAAGGAGGAGCGGAAAATTCCGTTCCGGGTCACGATGATTCCGGTCGGAATCCTTGCCGTGATCATCCTCGGAGGCTTCCTGTCCTGGTCGGCCTTCCATGCGGGAGCCTATTCCTCACGGATGATTCCGACAGACGGGTCGGCTTCGGATCTGCCGACATCGGATGACGTCGACCACATTTCCCTGATGGATACAGGCAGCGCCTCTATCCTGGGAGACCGCGTGATCGGTTCGCTGAGCGATCTGGTTTCGCAGTTCGAGGTTTCCGATGATTATACGACGCTGGTCTATCAGGATACCATCGTGAAGATCGCCCCTCTGAATTACGGCGGCTTCTTCAAATTTCTCAACAATGCCGGCTCCGGAACTCCGGGATACGTCATGGTGGATACGCAGTCTTTCGATGCGAAATTCGTCCGTCTGGACAGCGGAATCAAATACAGTCCGAGCGGCTATTTTTTCAACTATCTGAAAAGACATCTGCATTTCCAGTATCCGACCGCGATGATGGGCGATTCGAAGTTTGAAATCGACGAAGAGGGAAAGGCACACTGGATCACACCGGTCTACGGACATCTTTTCCTGTTCGGCGGAGAATATATCAAAGGTGCGATCGATACGGATCCCTCGACGGGAAAAAGCGTTTATTACGACGGAGCGCAGAATATTCCGGAATGGGTGGACAATGTCTACACCGGGGATTTTGCCTGCGAACTTTATGATTCCTACGGCATGCTGAGAAACGGCTGGATCAATTCCTGGATCGGACAAAAGGGCTGCCTGAAGACGACATCTGATTTCGGATATCTGGCGAAGGGAAATGATCTCTATATTTACACGGGCATCACTTCGGTTGCAGCGGATCAGTCGAATCTGGGATTCATTATGGTTGATGCCAGGACCGGTGCCTGCACGTATGTGGAATGTGCCGGAGCGGAAGAGTATTCGGCCATGTCGGCCGCCGAAGGCGTCGTGCAGGATTTCGGATACAGCGCGTCCTTCCCGTCCCTTGTCACCGTTAACGGAATTCCGTCCTATGCGCTTGTGCTGAAAGACAGCGCAGGACTGGTGAAAGAATATTCCATCGTGAACGTCAGCAACTATACCGTGGTTTCCGTGGGAACGACCTTTGCCGGCGTGCTGAAGGATTACAGCCGCAAGCTTGCGTCGGGCGAGGATTCCGGCAGCGGAACAGCAGGCGCGACGATGAAGAAGACCATCAGGGTGAAGTCGGTTGTCTTTGCCGATACGGACGGAAATACCTTTGCCTATCTGGTGTCCGAAGAGGGAACGGTCTATAAGATTGCCGTCTCCGCGGATGAAACCATTGTTGCCGTGACGGCAGGCGACAGCGTGGAAGTCGAATATCCGGAGTCCTATGACGGGGAAGATGTCATTGCCGTCGACTCGGCCGTCCGAAAATAATACGAAAGAGTTTTGGTGAAATGGAACAGAACAAGATCACACAGGGTGTCATCTGGAAGCAGATCCTGCGGTATTTCTGGCCGCTTCTTTTCGGCACTTTTTTTCAGCAGCTATATAACACCGTCGATGCGGTCGTTGTCGGACGCTTTGTCGGGAAGCAGGCACTGTCAGCGGTCGGGGGAACTTCCTCCGTCCTGATCAGCGTCTTTCTCGCTTTTTTCATCGGACTTTCTTCCGGTGCAACCGTGACCATTTCTCAGTTCTACGGGGCGGGAAACCAGAAGAATGTCTCCAGGGCCGTGCATACCGCCATGGCGCTTTCCATTGTCGGCGGACTGATCTTTACCGCTGCGGGCATCCTCTTTGCCCGGCCGATGATCACGGCGCTGAATACGCCGGCAGACGTCATTGAAGATTCCATCCTCTATTTCCGCATCTATTTTGCGGGCATGACCGCCAACCTGATCTACAACGTCGGGGCGGGAATCCTGCGGGCAGTCGGCGATTCCCGGCGGCCGCTTTATTTCCTGATCATCAGCACGATTGCGAACATTTTCCTGGACCTTCTTTTCGTCCTTGCCTTCGGGATGGGCGTCTTCGGAGTGGCGCTGGCCACGGTCATCTGCCAGGTCATTTCCGCGGTCCTGACGGTGGCCGCCCTGATGCGCACGAAGGACAGCTATCACCTTGATCTCCGGAAGATCCGCTTCTATCCGGAAATGCTGAAAAGGATTCTGAAGATCGGTCTCCCGGCAGCTTTTGAATCCATCATGTACACGGCCTCCAATGTCATCGTGCAGACTTCGGTCAACGGCTTCGGGACCGATACCATGGCAGCCTGGACGGCATACGGGAAACTGGATTCCCTCTTCTGGATGAATACGAATTCCTTCGGCATCGCCGTCACGACTTTCGTGGGACAGAATTTCGGGGCGGGGAAAATGAAGAGGGTCCGCCAGACCGTGCGTCAGTCCGGCGTCCTGCTGGCGATATCCTCGGCGGTGATCGTCGCGGTCTTTCTGCTGTTCCCGGCGCCGCTGCTTTCGCTTTTCACGACGGATGCCAATGTCGTTTCAATCGGCACGGAAATGATGAACCTCATCGTACCGACTTATTTCACATACCTGGCTATCGAACTTCTGGCTTCGGCCCTAAGAGGTCTCGGCGATGCCCTGATTCCGATGATCCTGACCTGCTTCGGCGTCTGCGTGCTGAGGATCCTGTGGATTTTTGTCGCAGTGCCTCTGCGGTACGACATCAGTACGGTCGTTCTGTGCTACCCGATTACCTGGACGGTGACGTCGCTGCTCTTTATTTTCTACTATGAATACTATGTGCGAAAACACAGGATTGCCTGAGGGAAGTATGATATAATCAGGACAGGTAAAAGATAGGAGGACGGAACTTGAGCGGATTCAGTCAGTTCATTAATCCTGCACGCAGAAGCGTGCCGACGCCGGATCATCTGATCGGTCCGGACGGTCAGAGTGTCTTCGGTACTTTTGAGAGCGAGTTCCGCTCGATGGATCTGGTAAAGACAAAGAAGCCGACCCATGCGCCGCAGTGGCTGAACAGCAAAAAGCTGACGCTCTGGGAAGCCTGCGAAGTCCATGTAAAGGAAGGCATCCTCCTGACGGCAGTCAGCGACATGGGGGTCTTCGGACTTTACATGATCCAGTTCTGGGACCGGGAGTCCAATCAGATTTTCTATTTCAGTGAGAATGTTTCCGGAAGCGGACTCGGCATTGCTCCGAATCTGCTGGACGGTTCGGTGACGTCTGCCAGGAAAAAGCAGCATTTCGTAAAGTTCGCCAATCACTTTGAAAACGGGGAAGCGGCTCTTTTCGGCAGGGCGGAAAATAAAACAGATTCGGTTGAATTCGAGTTCCGTCTGAAGAAAATCGCTGAGCCTTCCGTCGTCAGTATTCCGTTCGGGGAAAACCGTCCGCTGTATACGGAAAAGGAATTCTTCCGGGCAGAGGGCAGGCTGGTGCTGAACGGCCGTGTCCTTACGGTCGATGAAGACTCGACGGCAGTCATCGACGACCACCGGGGCTTCTATCCGCGGAGAATGCATTACGACTGGACGGCGACGATGGGGAAATGCCTGATCGGCGGGGAAAAGAAATACCTGTCCTTCAACCTGACGGACAACCAGTCGACCGATCCTGAAAAATACAATGAGAACCTGATTTTCCTGGAGGGCGGCAACAGTCTGCTCCCGCCGGTAAAATTCAGGAGAAGCGTTGAGACGAAAGATTTCCGGGGAGACTCCCTGTGGGAAATCCGCGATGAACACGATATGGTCCATGCCGATTTTCACGTAAAGGCGGTTCACGGGATGGTCGTGCACGCGGCAGTGATTGCCATTGATTATTATGTTGTCTTCGGAGAACTGTCGGGCTATCTGCGGGATGAGAACGGAAACACCATCGTCCTGGACGGCATGCAGGGTATCGGTGAAGATAAATCTATGCTGTTTTGAGGGAATCCGATGCTGATCAATATCACAGACACGCTGTTTGCGCTTTCGTATGCGCTGGACAGCGTTGAGAACAGCCTCCTGGGTGTTCATACGAATCATGGAAAAAGAGTCGCCTGCATTGCCTCCGTCATCGGACAGGAGTCATACGGACTGACAGGAAAGGAAACGGCAGAGCTTTCTTCCTGTGCCGTCATGCATGACAATGCACTGACGGAGTACATCGCTTCCGAACTGAATTTTGAACCGGATTCAGACGGGAAGAACCAGGAAAAATTCGGACGCCACTGTGAAATCGGCGAACGGAATTTCCGGCTGATGCCGTTCGATGACCATCTCGACAATGTCATTCTCTATCATCATGAGAATTCAGACGGGACGGGGCCGTTCCGTCTGACGGAGAAAGAAATCCCGCTTTATGCACAGCTGATTCATTTCGCGGATATCGTCGATGCGACATTTTTCCTCGGGAAAATCGATGCGGCCAAGAAGGACCGGATCAGCGATTTCCTCCGTGAGAATGCCTCCTGGTTCAACCCGAAAATTTCGGCTGCCTTTACGGAAATTTACATGGCCGGGAATTTCGAAGAACTGTCGGACGGAAAAATCGATGAAACGCTCCGGAAGCTCGTTCCGGATTTTGAAATGGACCTGAGCGCCCTGCAGACGGAAAATATTTCCAGGGTCTTCGCAAGGATCGTCGACTATAAGTCTCATTTCACTTATACGCATTCACGGGACATCGCGGAGAAGGCCAGGGAAATGGGACGGTATTACCATGCCGGTGAAAAGGAATGCGAGATCCTCTTTGCATCGGGAGCTCTGCATGACATCGGGAAGCTGGCAGTCAGCACGGCCATCCTCGACAAGCCGGGGAAACTGACGGAAGAAGAATTCGAGGAGATTAAGAGGCACGCCTATGTAACGTGGGACGTCCTGCATCACATCCGCGGCTTCGGGGAAGTCACGTTCATTGCCAGCCGCCATCATGAGAAGCTGGACGGCAGCGGCTATCCGTTCGGAATCCGCGGGGATCAGCTGACGCGCAATGAACGGCTGATGTGCTGCATCGACATTTACCAGGCGCTGATTGAAGACCGTCCGTACCGGCTGGGCATGACGCATGCGCAGGCGATCGGAATCATGAAGGAAATGGCGGATAACGGAACAATCGATCCGGACATCACGGAAGACATTGACAGAAGGTTCGGAACCTGAATATAGAAATGATTCCGGCGGAGGAAACAGGAGGAAAAAGAAATGGAAATATCACATGACGACCTGATTCGCAGCTGCAGGAACCCGCAGGGAGAGGCGGGAAGGCAGACCATTGAGAGGATGAATGAAAGCCATGCGTCCCTGACGGACTGGGGACTTTCCCATCTTGAAATCAGGAAGAACGACAGCGTGCTGGATGTAGGCTGCGGGGGCGGAGCTGCCCTGAAGAAAATTGCCGCAATGAATGCACCGGGAAAATGCCGGGGCATTGATATTTCGGATCTGTGCATTTCCGAAGCGTCAAAAATGAATGAAGAGACCGTGAAGGAAGGACGGATGGAACTGCAGAAAGGCGACGTCGCCGATCTTCCTTTTCCGGATGCTTCCATGGATGCCGTCGTCAGCATCGAGTCTTTTTATTTCTGGCCGGATCCGGACAGGGGACTTCGGGAAATCTGCCGCGTGCTGAAAAGCGGAGGACATCTTCTGATCGTGCTCGAGTACCGTGCGGATATGGAAAAGGATGAGGATTATGAACACAACCAGGCAATCCTTCACATGAATGTTCCGGGAGCTTCGGCTCTCATGTCCGCGTTCCAGGATGCCGGACTGACGCATGTCCGGACGGATATCAGAGGAAACTGGCTGTGCGCCGTCGGAGAAAAATGAAAAATTCACGGAGGATTTTGCATTCTTTTTCAGGGTACAGGGTGCTATGATGCCGGTGTACTGGAAAATGGTTCTTTTATGGAAAGGCGGAAAAATATCATGCTGATGAGACAGGCGAGGAAAGAAATCGTCGATTACGGGAAAATGCTTTTTGAATCGGGACTGACATCCGGGACCGCCGGAAATTTAAGCGTCTACGATCCGAAGACGGGGTATATGGCAATCAGCCCGTCAGGCGTTCCCTATGAAGAAACAAAACTGGAAGACATCGTGATCACCGATCTGGACGGCAAGGTCATTGAAGGCACCAAGAAGCCGTCAAGCGAGTGCGGTCTGCATGCGGCAATCTATAAGGTGAAACCGGAAGCACGCGCCGTCGTGCATACGCATTCGATGGCCTGCACGACTCTGGCCAGCCTCGGCGAGCCGATCAAGGCCGTCCATTATGCGCTGGCTTCTTCACAGGTCGCGAAGGTGCCGGTTGCACCGTATGCAACGTACGGGACGCCGGAACTTGCAGCAAATGTCCAGAAGACAATCGGGAAGAGCGATGCGTGCCTGATGGCAAACCATGGCGTCGTCTGCTGCGGAGCTTCCATGAAGGCAGCTTACGGACTGATGGTTGCCTGCGAATGGTGCGCGGAGCTTCAGTGGAGATGCGAATGTGCCGGCACGCCGAAGGTTCTTTCCAATAAGGAAATGATGAAGGTCGTTGAAAAGTTCAAGACCTACGGTCAGTCCGAGCCGGGCAAGGGACACGGCTACGCAGGCTGAAAAATTGTGTTTACATAACAAAATGAACACAACATATGGAAAAACATTAAAAAAAGGTGAAATGAAAAACTAACATCCATTTTGTAAAACATAAATCTACGGCAGAAGGAATTGTGATGAAAAAAACAGTCCATCTGCCGTTGTTTTATGCTATGCTGTTCGTACCGGTCCGGTATTTTGCCTGTTTTTGGGCGACAGCAAGCGCAGGTGCAGAAAACCTGTTCTTTTGGAACGGGAACCTCCACCCCGGATGTAAGCTGTGGTTCTTGGCGATGTGATGCCGGACGCTACCCTGTGTTTCCCGGTGGAAGCAGGCAGGGTTATTTATTTTTTCTCAGAAGCTCTGGACGCAGCACGATATCTTTTGCGGGGATAGGGACTGCACCCAGGGCTTCAGCTGTCTCACGGCCGTAGAGGAAACAGAAGGCCTCGTATGGACTTCTGTTCCCTAGATTCTCCCGATTGTAGGAATTGATGTGGTTCATCATGAGGTCTATATCCTCCTGTGCAAGGGTATCGAAAGAGCAGCCTTTCGGCAGGACGCGGCGTATGAACTCATGGTTGTTCTCCGCAGCCCCCTTCTGGTAAGGGGCACCCGGGTCACAATAGAAGACCCGGGTACGGCGGTTGTTTTCGGGATCCATCTCGATGGAGATGGGATCTGAGAATTCACTGCCGTTGTCGCCGAGGAGCACGGGAAAGAGCTTCATGAAGACATCCGGGCCGAGCTTCCTGTAGAGGCCGTCAAAGACCTGGGCGACGGAGGAGGCGGTATTCCTGTCACGCAGGAATCCCAGCATGAACTCGGGCTTGACGAAATGGATGGTGAGGATCACCTTCCCTCCACGCCTACCTTCAACGGAATCCATTTCCGTGACGGGTGTATCCGGGGAGGAGGTCAGGAACACCCCGAAATCGGTCAGGCTGCGGCCGCACCGACAGGCCCTGTCCACCTTGAAGGAGTCGTGCCGGCTGCGCCTCGGGGAATAGCGCACCTTTCTTGGAAGATCGATGTTCCTGGCACGGAAGAGTCCTGCATTGACATAGTTATAGATGGTCTTTTCTGAGAACATGACGCGGTCCCTCTGCGTGGTGCAGATATGGTGGATGGACTGCCCGTTGATAATCAGCGGGGAAATGAGGTCATCCAGGGCCCGGGCTTCTTTCTCGCTGAGGCAGATGCCTGAGCGGATCCCGGACAGGAGCGATACATGTGCGGCCTGGGCAGCCTGGGCGGAATAGACCCGTTTCTCCAGGGTACACTTCGACCGTTTGCTGCAGCCGTTGCAGACATAAGGCGGATGATTCAGGAGACTGCATTCGAGCTTGAAATAATCACGGCAGTGCAGATGGCACCTTCCACAGAACCTGCAGAAGGCGTGCCTGTCGGTGCAGTTTCCGCACAGGCATCGGATGTCGCAGGAAAAACGGTTGGCGCAGTCGTTGAATGCGTGACCGAAACAACCGGTCTGCTGCCTGATGGTATGTCGGGTGATCTCGTTGCGTATGGTATTGCAGTCCCGGTCCAGTTCGCGGCCAATCGCCTTGAAGGAACGGGTGGATTCCAATAGTTTCTCGATTCTTATTCTTTCTGATAGACTGAGATATTTTGCCATATCGGCATCCTCCTTACTGCCGGCATCACAAGAAGGATGTTAATCCATTTGTCAGGCGAATGTCCATAGGCAGGGTTGTAAAGTCAAGCGCCATACCTGGCTTTGGGGACATGGAGATTACAATTACAATTCAAGAACATTAAAAAAAGGCCGCTGTTGGGCCTTTTTTGCTTGCAGAATCATATTATGTGAACTATAATAATCTAAATTCGAAGGCACGTTACTGGGGAGTTCGGCCCTGCGGATGATTTCAATGGGGAGCATACATGAAGAGAAACAGACTGTTTAAAACCGCAGTATGTCTATTTACGTCCGTTACGATGATCCTGACCGCTTATCCGGCAGGAGCGTCGAATGAGAACGCGCAGACAGAATCTGCGGTTTCTTCTATTTCTGAAGGAATTCCTGCGGAAAGCACTTCAGATGAATTGAAAAATGAAACCGGATCTGCAGCGTCAGGTACGGAATCTTCTGCAGCGGAAAGCACGAAGACCGCAGAAACGGCAGCATCTGTTTCTGAGGACACCTATCTGGAAGCATCCGATGCCGGCATCGCGGACGGCTATTATACCATCGTTTCAAAGCTCAGCACGTCAGCGGTCCTTCAGGTTGAAGGAGGTTCTTCCGCCAGCGGTGCCAACATCAATATCGGAAGCGCTTCAGGCCTGAAATCCCAGATCTTTTCCGTAAAGACACTGGGCAGCGGACTCTATTCCATCGAAAACGTTTCTTCCAAAATGGTTCTTGATGCGGCGGGCGCCGGCACGGTGAATTTTACGAATGTACAGCAGTATCAGTCAAACGGCACGGTCGCCCAGCAGTGGAAAATCCTGGATGCAGGAAACGGATACTGCACGATCGCTGCATCCTACTGCAGCAAGGTACTGGATGTCGCGGGGGGCTCTTCCGTGTCCGGCACGAATGTCCAGCTTTATGATTCGAATTCCACGGCAGCCCAGCAGTGGAGCTTTTCCCAGGTAACGGTGCCCTTAAGCAGCGGAATCTATACCATCTCAACGTCGCTTTCTTCCTCCAAGGTTCTGGACGTGGCGGGCGGCAGCATGCTTTCGGGCGGCAACATCCAGATTTATGATTCCAACGGTACATCAGCCCAGAAGTTCATCGTGACTGACGACGGCAGCGGCTATTATACGGTTCGCAATCTCGGTTCGAGAAAGGTGCTGGATGTGACCGGCGGAAGTACGGCCAACGGGGCAAATGTCCAGCAGTATACGGCAAACGGCACGGCGGCCCAGAAATGGAAGTTTGTCGCGCAGAGCGACGGCACCTACAGCATCGTCGCAGCCTGCGGAAAATACCTCGATGTGACAAGCGGCTCTTCGGCAAACGGAACCAACGTACAGATTTATGAGGGAAATGGTTCCGCAGCGCAGAAATGGAATCTTGAAGAAGTCAAACTGACGGCTCCTTCCGACGGCCTGTACACGATCAGCAGCGCACTGGATGATACAAAGGTGATCGATGTGGCCGGCGGCAGCTGGTCAAACGGTACGAATATCCAGATCTGGTCATCGACGGAAAGTGCCTCCAAGACCAATCAGCAGTATCGGCTGGTCTCGGACGGAAGCGGATGGTATACGATCCAGAATGCGGCGACCGGAAAAGTCCTTGACGTGGCCGGCGCCATTTCCGCAGACGGCACGAACGTGCAGCTTTATGAACCGAACGGCACCAATGCGCAGAAATGGCAGATCGTCTCCTCGAACGATGGAATGGGAAGTTATTATATTGTCAGCAGTCTTGGAAAATATCTGGATATTACAGGCGGAATGACCGCCAACGGCACGAATGTCGAGATTTACACAGGCAATCAGACGAAGGCCCAGAAGTTCTATTTTACGGGAACATCCTTTAACGGAAACGGCTGGTATTCAACGGACATGCACTCCAGATCCTATTACACCGGAGGAAACGTGAAGACCGGATGGAATATAATCGGAAACAACTGGTACTATTTTGACGGAAGCGGAAAGATGCAGTATTCCACCGTCATCGGAACGAACCGTCTGAAAGAAGACGGTACGATGGCAACTCTGACGACCGTATTTGAGAACGTCCAGCCCGGAAAGCGGACGGTGAAGAATCTGCTTCAGAATGCGATGCTGGCCTGCGGACGCACTCTTTATATCTGGGGCGGCGGATGGGATTCCAGCGATACTCAGAAGATCGGCTACTATCCGAGCTGGGAGAATTTCTTCCTGGCCAACGGAACGGCCTCCTATAACCGGCATAATTTCGAGAACAGCTACGGCAGTGGCCTGGACTGCTCGGGATTCATGGCCTGGGTCATTTACAACACGATGTATACGTCCAACGGTCAGATCAATCTTCTGGAAGAGGACGGCAGCTATTACAATTCCACGCTTCTGGCGACAAGGCTGTCGGCTCTGAAGTGGGCTTATCTTGGAAAATCAAGTTCGACATCCGCCTTAAAGGCGGGAGACGTCGTCAGCATGACGGGGCACGTCTGGATGGTCATCGGCGTCTGCAGCGACGGAAGCGTCGTACTGGTGCATTCTTCGCCGGCGGGCAGTGCGACCGGAGGCGGCGTGCAGATCAGCGGAACATCAAACAATGCGGGAGAGGCGGACAGCGAGGCTTACCGTCTGGCCAAGCAGTATATGGACAAGTATTTCTTTGAGTGGCCATTCGGCACCGCATCCGTAAGTTCTTCTTATCTTAATTATAACAACTTCGCAGACTGGAATACCCTGAGCGGCGTCATTACCGATCCGGACGGGTACAAGAACATGAGTGCAGCGGAGGTGCTGAAAGATTTATTTGGGGAATAGACTATAAGGAGCAGGCAATGAAGAAAAGAGTGCTGGCGGTGTTTTTATCAGCCGTTATGCTTTTGGCAGCATCGGGCTGCGGAAGCAGTCAGACACAGAAAGTCGGTTATGCTTTTGTCACGAATTCGCAGGGGCTTACAGATCAGGCAGCTTCCGAAATCTGGACGGGCATCGAGACTTATGTGAGCGGCAGAACCGCGGCGGCAGGCAGGTTCATTTCCAAAAGCGATGATGCGGACGGATATAAAAAAGCGGTGGATGACGCCGTAAAAGCGGAAGCGAAGACACTGGTTTTTGTCGGTACGGATATGGAAGGAGCAGCGTACGCTGCCCAGAAGGCATACGGTAAAACAAAAATCATTCTGATCGGAGGCGAGCCGAAAGAAAAGACGGACGGGAAATCCGAAGTCGGTGAGAATACGCTCTGCGTCACTTATGCGCTGGATCAGGCATCTTTTCTGGCCGGATACGGCAGCATTGCCGAAGGATACCGGAACCTGGGATATATGGCCGGCGTGAAGACGGACGAGGCGGTCCAGTATGAAGCCGGTTTTGTCAGCGGTGCGGAAGCGGCAGCCTCGGATCTGGGGCTGGCTGCCGGAAGCGTCAGCGTCAGGGTTTACTACGCGGGAACCGATGAACTGACACCCAAAAGAATGGGAACAGCACTGGATATGTACAGCGCCGGATGCGAGATCATCATGACGTGCGGGGACAACATCCGCAAGGCGGTCGTAAAGGCAGCGGAGGCGTGCGGGAAATATATTATTTCAGCAGACACCGATGCCAGGTCTGAGTCCGGCACCATCCGGATGGGGATGAGAACGGACGGCGCCAGCGCGGTGGCGGCGGCACTGAAGGAAAGCGATGCGGAAGACTTCAAGGGCGGCAGCACGACGGCATACGGACTGAAGCAGGACAGCGTGGGACTGGCAATTGATTTCAGCACGTTTACGGGCTTTACGGAGGACATGTACAAGGCGGAAGCGGCCAAGCTGGCCGACGGAACGGTGACTGTTTCTGGGGAGGAACAGACAGCCGGTTCGAACGAAGTGAATGTGGAAATGATGCAGTCGTAAAAATGTTACAAATTACTAAATATAGTTACGAATTATTACGTTTTTTCCACATTTAGGGTTGTAAAGCCTAATAATGTATGCTAGTATTTAACAGAATTATTATTATTCCTTTACATTTGTTGCTTTTCTCGGGGAGTAAAATAACGGGGGTTATTTTCCAATGATGAAAAAATTTCTCTGTATTTCGCTCAGTCTTATACTGACTGCGGCGATTGCTCTGCCGGTCTATGCGGATACGGAAAGCGATCTGGAAGCAGCCAAGGCGGCGAATCAGAATGCTCTCAGTTCTACGAACAGCCAGCTCAGCGATACGCAGAATGCCCAGACGGCCATCAAGTCCGAAATTACGGATATGGACAGCCAGCTGGTTACCCTGATGTCCAATATCGACGTCCTCAAAGGGGACATTTCCAATACCGAACAGCAGATTTCCGATAAGAATACAGAACTTGCGGCAGCACAGCAGGATTACGAAAGCCAGTACAAAGATATGGAGACGAGGATGTCCTATATCTATGAAAACGGCGGTACGGATGCCGTGTGGATGCGCTATGTGCTGCAGGCCAAGAGTTTTACGGATATGCTCAACCGGGCAGACTACACGCAGCAGATGGAAAAGTATGACCGTGAAATGCTGAACCAGTTCCTGCAGACGGTGCAGACGGTTTCCGACCTGAAGGACAGTCTGGAATCGACGAAGTCTGATCTTGAGGAAGAACAGCAGAACCTGGAAGAACAGCAGTCGGATTTAACCACAAGGCTTGAGGAGAAGAAAGCAACTTCCGCAGACTATGACAGCGACATTGCGAATCTGCAGGCACAGGCAGACGCCCTGACGGAATCCATCAGCGAGCAGAATGCCCAGATCGTCCAGATCCGTCAGGAGAAAGAAGCAGCAGCGGCTGCAGCGGCAGCTCAGGCACAGGCAGCAGCCGAAGCAGCGGCAGCCAAAGAGGCAGCAGCTCAGCAGGCAGCCGTTCAGGCGGCAGTTCAAACACCGGCAGCAGCCCAGACACAGGAAACAGCCGCAGCGGAAACCCAGTCCCAGCAGACGGCATCTGCAGCAGCTTCTTCCAAACAGGAAAATGAAACGGCAGCTCCGGCAGCCTCTTCGTCGGACTCATCTTCTTCGGATTCCGCAAGCATTACGGTTCCGTCGGGAGCGGCATCTTCCTCCATCGGCGATGCAGTCGTTGCCTATGCCTGCCAGTTTGTCGGCAATCCGTATGTATGGGGCGGCGAAAGCCTTACGAACGGATGCGACTGCTCCGGTTTCGTGATGCAGGTCTTTGCACATTTCGGATATGATCTGCCGCACAGCTCCGGAGATCTTGCTTCGGTCGGCGTCGGCGTTTCCTATTCCGAAGCTCAGCCGGGCGACATCATCTGCTATTCAGGACATGTCGGCATCTACATCGGCGGAGACACGATCGTCAATGCCAGCAACGAAAGAGAAGGAATCAAATATACATCGCCGGCAACCTACAGAACCATCGTTGCGGTAAGGCGTGTCGGATAATCGGAATTGAATGAGGAGATTTCGGATTGCACATGCGCAGGCATGTGCAATCTTTTTATGGAGGCGGAGAATGAAGATTTTTATCTATAACGAGAGGGATTTTGATGAGAAGCAGTTCTTCGACCGGTTTGCCGGAGAATTCGGCATTGAGATCGGATCGACGGAAATGAATCCGACGCCGGAGACGGCAGATCTTGCCGCCGGCGCGGATTACATCAGCATTATTACGACGCCGGTTGATGAGGGACTGATGAAGCAGTTCCATGACCTGGGCATTCGGATGATCTGCACGCGTTCCATCGGCATCGACCATATTGATGCCGCAGCCGCGAAAAAGTACGGGATCCGGATCAGCCGTTCCATTTACGCACCGGACTGCGTGGCGGATTATACGGTCATGCTGATGCTGATGGTGAACCGGAAAATGAAAGCCATTCTCGGACGCGCGGATATACAGGATTATACGCTGAAAGGAATCATGGGCATCAACATGAAAACCCAGACGGTCGGCGTGATCGGAACGGGAAGAATCGGGACGCAGGTCATCGAGTCGCTGCACGGATTCGGATGCAGGATCCTGGCCTATGACCTTTATCAGAATGAGAAGGCTCGGGAGATGGCGTCCTATGTGCCGCTTGCGGATCTCATTTCCCAGAGCGACATCATTACCCTCCATATGCCGCTCACCGATGACAATTTCCACATGATTGACGAAAATGCAATCGCACAGATGAAGGACGGCGTGCGCATCATCAACACCGCGCGCGGCGGGCTCATCGATTCGAATGCGTTGATAAAAGGGCTGGAGAGTGGTAAAATCGGTGGTGTGGGTCTGGACTGCGTGGAAAATGAGTTCAATCTTTATTACTATGATCTCCGCAGCCGTCCCCTGGATCATGAACAGCTGGCGATTCTCCGGAGCTTTCCGAATGCCGTCGTCTCGCCGCATATGGCGTTCTATACCGATACGACCGTACATGACCAGGTCTACAGTTCGGTCTATGCCTGCGTGCTGGATGCAGCGGGCAGGGAAAACCCTTATCAGGCAGGGTAACAGGGTGAATTGATGAAAAAACGCATTTCGGCAGTCGCGGTTTTCCTGCTGTGCATCTGCTTCCTTTTCGGCTGCGGCGCGGTTCTGCAGTCCGCGGGAGGAACGCCGTCTTCAGCTGAAACCTCTTCCGGGAACGCTTCGGTCAGCAGGCAGGATGTCTCGGTCAGCAGCGGCCAGGATAACTCCGTCAGCGTCACGGAAGACGGAGAATACACTTCGAAGGATGAGGTAGCTCTTTACATCCATCTCTACGGCCACCTTCCGTCCAATTACATCACGAAGAAAGAGGCCCAGAAACTCGGATGGAATTCGAGCGAAGGGAACCTTGATGAAGTCGCACCGGGCAAGAGCATCGGCGGGAGCAGGTTCGGAAATTATGACGGACAGCTTCCGGACGGGTCCTATAAAGAATGCGATATCGGCTATACGGGCGGCTACCGCGGAGCTGACCGGATTATCTATTCGTCAGACGGGCGGATCTATTATACGGACGATCACTATAAAACGTTCGAACAGCTTTATTAAGGAAGCCGGGAGAAAACCATGACGGACGTCTATATGAACATCGGCGATTTCGATACGCCGGATGATATCCATAACCTGTTTACCGAAACCTTTGAATTCCCTTCCTGGTACGGAAGGAATTTCGACGCGCTTCATGACATGCTGACTTCTCTTACGGAAGAAACCTGCATTCACATCGACTACGAGGGGAAGACTCTTCCGGAGCTTCCGGAATGCGCCATCCGCTGCCTGAGGGTGCTTTATGATTCGGCGGACGAGAATCCGCAGCTGACGATACGGCGTGCAGACGAGGAAACAGACTGACCGATGAAAATGATCATTCACGATCTGTCGGAGGAAGATTACCGCAGGGTATTTCCGACCGATCCGGAAAACTGCAAAATCGTCGGAGACGACGGAACCTTTCACCAGTGCATCGGATGCCTGGGATGCTGGTTCCGGACCCCCGGCGAATGTCCGATGAAGGACCGCTTTTCCCGCATCGCAAAAGACCTTTCCGCAACCGACGAACTGGTCCTCATTTCCAGATGCCGGTACGGGTCGGTCAGTCCGTTCATCAAGAATGCCCTTGACCGCATGATCGGCTACCTGGTGCCGGGCATTGAACTGCGGGATCAGGAAACGCACTTCAAAGTACGCTACCCCGGACGCCTGCGGATTTCCGTGCATTTCTACGGAGATCTGGGCGAGGAAGATAAAAAGACCGCCTACGATTATCTGGAGGTCCTTTCCAAATCGCTGGAAGCTTCTGCCGCAGCCGTTGAATTCCATTCCTCAGTCGATGAACTGAAGGAGACAGTCCTGTGAAGATAGCCCTGATAAACTGCAGTCCGAAACTTGTCATGGAGAAGGAAACACCCTGTGCTTCCCATGCGATCCTGTCCGACGTCAAGAAATACCTGCGCCGGTTCCATGCCCATGACATGGAGGACATCCATCTCAAGACGTTTTCACTTTCCGAGGAGGAAATGAAGACGCTTTTCGCGTGCGATACCTGGATCTTTTCCTTCCCGATCTATGCAGGCGGCATTCCGGCCCACATGCTCCGCTTCATGATCAATATTGAGGAAGCGGCAGGCGGCGAGGCGCCCCGCAGCATTTACGCCATTGCCAACGGGGGTCTTTATGAGGGAAATGAAGCACTCCCCGCTCTTTCCATGATTCGTCTGTGGAGCGAGAAATGCGGATACCGCTGGTGCGGAGGAATCGGCATCGGAGGCGGACCGATCTATGCAGACGCCAGACGCGCTTATCTGAACATTGCGCGAAGAAGAACCTATGCCAGAAAACTGACCGCTTTCTGCGAGGCAGCAGCCCAGGGACATGCCAGCCTCAGCACCTTCTGTTCGCCGGACATGTCAAAAAAACGGTATGTCATGCGGGCAAATTATCATTTCAAGAGCGTCGCCAGAAGCAACGGACTTTCCCCGATGGAGATGGGGAAGCAGAGCTGAGAGACAATTTTTATTTTTCAGAAAATTAGCACTCGACGCTTGACAGTGCTAACAAACTGTGATATGTTATATTCCTGATAGAACAACGCCGAAAAAGAGGAGGCGAAAATCATGAATATTAATAAATTTACGCAGAAGTCCGTAGAAGCGGTCCAGAAACTGGAAGAGGTCGCTTATGATTACGGAAATCAGGAGGTGACAGAAGAACACCTCTTATATAATCTGATCAATCAGGAAGACAGCCTGATCCTGAAGCTTCTGGAGAAGATGGGAATCGATACGGAAGCATTTAAGAAATCCGTTTCAGATGCCCTGGAAGCGCAGGTCAAAGTACAGGGAGGCACTCCGTATATCGGTGCGGACCTGAACAAAGCTCTGATCAAGGCAGATGATGAAGCAAAGGCAATGGGGGACGAGTATGTCTCCGTCGAGCATCTTTTCCTGTCCATGCTGAGATACCCGAGCAGGTCGATGAAGAAGCTGTTTTCGGAATACAACATTACCAGGGACGGCTTCCTGCAGGCACTGAGCACGGTCCGCGGAAACCAGAAGGTTACGACGGACAATCCGGAAGGTACCTACGACGCCCTCAATAAGTACGGCGAAGACCTGGTTGAAAAGGCAAAGATGCAGAAACTGGATCCGGTCATCGGCAGGGATGATGAGATCCGTCAGGCAATCCTGATCCTTTCCAGAAAGACGAAGAACAACCCTGTGCTGATCGGTGAACCGGGCGTCGGCAAGACGGCAGCGGTAGAAGGCCTGGCGCAGAGAATCGTCCGCGGAGACGTTCCGGACAATCTGAAAGATAAGCGGATCGTGGCTCTCGACATGGGAGCTCTGGTAGCCGGTGCGAAATACCGCGGCGAATTCGAGGAACGTCTGAAGGCGGTTCTGGAAGACGTGAAGAAATCCGAAGGCCGGATTATCCTGTTCATCGATGAACTGCATCTGATCGTCGGAGCAGGAAAGACCGAAGGCGCCATGGATGCCGGCAACATGCTGAAGCCCATGCTGGCCAGGGGCGAGCTGCACTGCATCGGAGCGACGACGCTTGATGAATACCGGGAATACATTGAAAAAGACAAGGCTCTGGAAAGAAGATTCCAGCCGGTCATGGTGGACGAGCCGACAGTGGATGAGACAATCTCCATTTTGCGGGGACTGAAGGAACGCTATGAAGTCTACCACGGCGTCAAGATCACGGACTCAGCCCTTGTGGCGGCGGCGACTCTTTCCCAGCGGTACATTACGGACCGGTTCCTGCCGGACAAGGCAATCGACCTCGTGGATGAAGCCTGCGCCCTGATCAAGACAGAACTGGATTCCCTGCCGACGGAGCTGGATGAGCAGCAGAGAAAAATCATGCAGATGGAAATCGAAGAGGCAGCCCTGAAGAAAGAGACCGATACCCTGAGCAAAGAGCGTCTGGCAGATCTTTCCAGGGAGCTCGGTGAAATGCGCGATGCTTTCAATACCCAGAAAGCCCAGTGGGACAATGAAAAGAATGCGCTTCTGGGTCTTCGGAAATACAGGGAGCAGATCGACGAGCTGAACTCGAAGATCGAAATCGCCAAGAGGGACTACAATCTGGAAGAGGCGGCCAAGCTGCAGTACGGCGAGCTGCCGAAGCTTCAGAAAGAACTGAAAGACGCGGAAGAAAAAGTGCAGGGCAAGGACCTGTCCATGGTGCATGAGGCGGTTACCGAGGATGAGATCGCCAGGATCGTCTCGAAATGGACCGGCATTCCGGTCAGCAAGCTGACGGAAGGAGAAAAGGCGAAAGTCCTCGGACTGGAAGGCGAACTGCATAAACGCGTCGTCGGCCAGGAGGAGGCTGTATCGAAGGTCGCGGATGCCATCCTGCGTTCAAAGGCAGGCATCAAGGATCCGAAGAGGCCGATTGGTTCGTTCCTGTTTCTGGGTCCGACCGGCGTCGGGAAAACGGAACTTGCAAAAACGCTGGCCGCCTATCTTTTCGATGACGAAAACAATATGGTGCGTATCGACATGAGCGAGTACATGGAGAAGTATTCCGTATCGCGTCTGATCGGTGCGCCTCCGGGATATGTCGGCTACGACGAAGGCGGTCAGCTGACGGAAGCCGTCCGGAGAAAGCCGTTCTCGGTCGTGCTTTTCGATGAAATCGAAAAAGCCCACCCCGACGTTTTCAACGTGCTGCTGCAGGTCCTCGACGACGGCCGCATTACGGACAGTCAGGGACGCACGGTCGACTTCAAGAACACGATCATCATCCTGACGTCCAACCTCGGTTCACAGTACCTGCTGGACGGAATCAACGACAAGGGTGAGATTGACGAGAAGACGCGGAAAATGGTGCAGAACGATCTGCGTGCCCATTTCCGTCCGGAGTTCCTCAACCGTCTGGATGAAATCATCCTGTTCAAGCCTCTGACCAAGGAAAACATCGGATCGATCGTCGATCTTCTGATGGCGGATCTCAACAAGCGTCTGGGAGGCCAGGAACTTTCCATCAGTCTTACGGATGATGCAAAGCAGCGGGTGATCGACGAAGGATACGATCCTGCATTCGGTGCAAGGCCGCTGAAGAGATATCTGCAGAAAAACATCGAAACCCTGGCCGCAAGGTTGATCCTCGGCGGAAATGTCCACGAAGGTTCAAAGATCATCGTGGATGCAAAGGACGGAAAGCTGGATGCCTATGTCCAGGGACCGGTCGAGACGGTGCCGTCAAACGGATAAAAAGATCATGGTTTTCAAACCTGCCTGTGGCAAACAGGCAGGTTTTTGTTATAATAGAGACATCTATGGGGGAAATGAAGATGAAGAATAATTCGGTCCGGATTCTGGCATGCCTGCTTGTACCCGCGATGGTTCTTTCCTTTTCATTGTCAGATGTTCCTGTTTCGGCAGCATCTGCGGAAGACAGCGGTCCGGAAGACGGCGTCTACACGATTGCTTCTTCGGCAAATGAAAGCGCGGTGCTGGATATCGAGGGAGGAAGCATGGC
The DNA here is from genome assembly GCA_022647575.1 of Lachnospiraceae bacterium. Taxonomy (GTDB): domain Bacteria; phylum Bacillota; class Clostridia; order Lachnospirales; family Lachnospiraceae; genus Chordicoccus. Next base: position 57,559 of record JALCKY010000007.1, read on the forward strand.
CGACATGGCCAACCTCCGGCTTTACGGAAGCAACGGAACGGATGCGCAGAAATATGACGTCCGGAAACAGGACGACGGAACGTACCGGATTCTTGTGAAAAAATCAGGGAAGGTACTGGACGTGGCCGGTGCTTCTTCAGCCAAAGGAGCCAATATCCAGCAGTATGCGGCAAACGGAACGGCTGCCCAGTCCTGGGTCATTTCCGGAAACGGAGACGGAACCTATACGCTGAAGGCTTCCTGCAGCGGACTTGTCATGGATGCGGCGGAAGGCAGGACGGCTGACGGGACGAACCTCCGCTGCTGGACCCCGAACGGAACCAAAGCCCAGAAATTCATCTTTGAAAAAGAAGACAGTCTCCGGCCGCTTCCGGACGGTCTGTATACCGTGACATCCGCCCTGAACGGAAGCTATGTCCTGGACATTGCCGGCGCGAAGAGGGCGAACGGAATCAACCTGCAGCTCTGGAGCGCGAACGGCACGAATGCGCAGAAATTCCGCCTGACCTATCTCGGGAATACCTATTACCAGGCCGCCTGCGTGAAGACGGAAAAGGTCCTGGATGCGGCGGGCGGGGGAACTTCGGCCGGAACCAATGTGCAGCAGTATGAATGGAACGGGACGAATGCCCAGCAGTGGCAGATCCGGGCAAAGGGAGACGGTACCTATACGATCATGGCAAAGGGGAGCGGACTTTATATGGACGTCGACGGCGGTATTGCATCAGAAGGAAGAAACGTGCAGCTCTGGTCCGGAAACGGCACGAAAGCCCAGGCGTTTTCTTTTGCGGAAACGTCAAAGAACAGCGAGACTCCGTACGATACGCACGGAAAGCTTCAGGTGAAGGGTGCAAGCCTGTGCGACAGTTCCGGCAGCCCTTATCAGCTGAGAGGAATCAGCACGCACGGAATTGCCTGGTATCCGGGCTACGTCAGTGAAGATTCTTTTGCCTCCGTCCGGGACAGCTGGAACGGAGACGTCGTGCGGCTTGCGATGTATACAGCCGAGTACGGCGGCTACTGCAGCGGCGGCGATCAGAACAGTCTGAAGAACCTGATCGACCGGGGCGTGCAGGCAGCGACGGATCTTGGCATGTATGTGATCATCGACTGGCACATCTTAAGCGATTCCAATCCGCAGGATCATCAGAGCGAGGCGGTTTCCTTCTTCCGGGAAATGTCTGCGAAATATGCCTCTTACGGAAATGTGATCTATGAAATCTGCAATGAGCCGAACGGCGGAACGAGCTGGGACCAGATCAAGTCGTATGCGAATGCGGTCATCCCGGCAATCCGGGCCAATTCACCGGACTCCGTCATTATCGTCGGAACGCCGAACTGGTCTCAGTACGTGGACCAGGCGGCGGACAGTCCTCTCACGGGCTATTCGAACATTGTGTACACGCTTCATTTCTATGCGGCCACGCATAAGGAATGGCTGCAGCAGAAGCTGACGTATGCCGTCGGCAAGGGCCTTCCGGTCTTCGTGACGGAGTACGGCATCTGCGATGCTTCGGGTTCCGGCGGCATCGACACAGGTTCCGCCCAGACATGGATCAGCATGCTCAACACTTACGGCATCAGTTTCTGCGCCTGGAATCTGTCAAATAAAAATGAGACATCGGCCATGATTTCCCAGTCCTGCTCCAAAACCTCCGGGTGGAGCGATGCAGAGCTGAGCGATTCGGGCCGCTGGATCGTCAGCATGATGAGAAACGAATAAAAGGAGAGACATATGCGCCAGGGATTTGTAAAGGCAGCGGCGGGAACGCCGAAAATCAGGGTTGCGGATCCGGTCTTCAACCGTCAGGCGATCGAAGAGAAAATCCGGGAAATGGAGAAGCAGAAGGCCAGGCTGATGGTCTTTCCGGAACTGTGCCTGACCGGCTATGAATGCAGGGATCTTTTCTGGCAGCAGGAGCTTCTCGATTCCGCGAAAGAAGAACTGGTCCGGCTGGCGAAAGACACGGCAGATGTCGATGCCCTCATTTTCGTGGGACTTCCCATCGAGAACGGCGGGAAGCTGTACAATGCAGCCGCAGCCGTCAGCGGCGGGAAAATCCTGGGGCTCGTGCCCAAGAGCAACCTTCCGACATACAACGAGTACTACGAAGCACGTCATTTCACGGCAGGGACGGCGGAGCTGCCGCCGGTCATCCTGGGAAATGAAGAGGTTCCGTTCGGAACGAATCTCCTGTTTTCCTGCGGGACCATGCCGCATCTGAAAGTGGCTGCCGAGATCTGCGAGGACCTGTGGGTCATTTCACCGCCGTCCGTCCGTCACGTGCTGGCAGGAGCGACAGTCGTCGTGAACCTGACTGCTTCGGACGAACTTGTCGGCAAGGATTCCTACCGGAGGCAGCTGGTGAAAAGCCATTCGGCTTCCTGCATCTGCGGGTATATTTACGCGGCGGCAGGAGAAGGCGAATCTTCGACGGACATGGTTTTCGGAGCCCAGAACATGATCGCCGAAAACGGTACGGTGCTGGCGGAGGCCGTGCGCTTTACGAATGAGACGGTTTACGGAGATCTGGACACGGACCGCATCATTTCCGAAAGAAGAAGGATGACGACCTTCCCGGTACAGGAACCGGCGGGGTACAGAACGGTGCCGTTCAGGCTGAAGGTCACGGAAACGAAGCTGACCAGAACCTTTGACCCGCATCCCTTCGTGCCGTCGGGCAAGAGCGACCGGGATATGAGATGCGATGAAATCCTGAATATCCAGTCGATCGGACTGAAGAAGCGTCTGGAGCATACAGGCTGCGGATGCGCGGTCATCGGCATTTCCGGCGGGCTGGATTCAACGCTGGCGCTGCTGGTGACGGTGCGTGCATTTGACATGCTGAAGCTTCCGAGAAAAGGAATCATCGCGGTGACGATGCCGTGCTTCGGAACGACGGACCGCACTTATCAGAATGCCTGCACGCTGATCCGCTGCACCGGTGCGGATTTCCGCGAGGTCAATATCGAAAAAGCCGTGCTTCAGCATTTCGAAGATATCGGACATGACGCCGGCGTGCACGATGTGACATTTGAAAATTCACAGGCCAGGGAACGCACGATGATCCTGATGGACATTGCCAATCAGGCAGGCGGGCTGGTCATCGGGACGGGAGACCTCTCCGAGCTGGCGCTGGGATGGGCGACCTACAACGGCGACCATATGTCGATGTACGCCGTGAACAGTTCGGTTCCGAAGACGCTGGTGCGGCACCTGGTGCGCTACTATGCGGACACCTGCGGTGAGGAAAAACTTCAGAAGATTCTTCTGGACGTGCTTGACACGCCGGTCTCACCGGAGCTGCTTCCCCCGGATCCGTCGGGGAAGATTTCGCAGAAGACGGAGGATCTGATCGGGCCGTATGAACTGCATGATTTCTTCCTGTACTATATGCTTCGGTTCGGATTCCCGCCGGCGAAGATCTACCGGATCGCCTGCCTGTCCTTTAAGGGCGTGTATACGAAAGCAGTCATCCTGAAATGGCTCAGGAATTTCTACCGGAGATTTTTCTCACAGCAGTTTAAGAGGAGCTGCCTGCCGGACGGACCGAAGGTCGGCTCGGTCGCAGTCTCCCCGCGCGGCGATCTCAGGATGCCTTCGGATGCCTGCGCCCGCATCTGGCTGGACGAAATCGATGCACTGAAAGCATGAAGAATCCGCGGCCGGCCGATGGCCGCCGCGGAGAAGATACGGTTCTGCAGCAGCCGGGCTCCGTCCGGAAGTACTGCATCAGGCGGTCCGCCGGGAAAGAAGGGACCATCGTAAAACGGATAACCCTGCCACGATTTTCAGATCATCTGTTCACAGAATATAAGATCAGCCTCTCCTGCGGAACTCGTCTGAATGCTTTCTAAGACGGAAGTCTTCAAGCTCAGACAGTCCTCGGAGAGGCTGATATTCTGTTCGCAGATAATCGAAAATCAGGGCAGGAACATCCATGTTTTACTCCGGAACCCTTCTCCCCCGGCGGACCGTTCAAACATCGGTCTTCAGGACTGAGTCCGGCTGCCGAAGAATGCTGCTGTTTCCGCGGCGGTTCATCGGTTCGCGCTAGATTTTCTGCTGCTTTCTGTGCTTCTCAAGGACCCCGTTGATGCGGTCGACAGGATTCAGAAGGCCGCTGAGCGAGCTGTCGTGGTTCAGCGTATCGATGATCAGCGCGATGAACTTGCTCATGTCGCAGCTGACGTAATATTCCTTGGAGAGCAGGTCATCCGTCTGATAGACCAGGTTCGTCGTGATGAGCTTTGTAAAGAGCCCCTTCTTGTAAGCCTCATCGAAACGTGTCAGCCCGTTCGTGAAGATTCCGAAAGTCGAGCAGATGAAGATGCGGTTTGCCTTCATTTTCTTCAGCAGCTGTGCCGTTTCCAGGACCGTGTCGCCGGACGAAATCATATCGTCGATAATGATCATGTCCTTGCCCCTGACCTCGGCACCCAGGAATTCATGGGCGACGACGGGGTTCGTTCCGGAAATGAGAGTCGAGTAGTCGCGGCGCTTATAGAACATGCCCATGTCGATTCCGAGGACATTGGCCAGATAGATCGCGCGGCTCATGCCGCCCTCATCCGGGCTGATCGCCATCAGGTGGCTGCTGTCGACCTGGAGGTCGGGAGCGTAGCGGAGGATGTTCTTGATGAACTGATAAGTCGGCGAAACCGTCTCAAAGCCGTGGAGCGGAATCGCGTTCATGACGCGGGGATCGTGGGCATCGAAGGTAATGATGTTTTCCACACCCATGGCGGTGATTTCCTGCAGGGCATCCGCGCAGTCCAGAGACTCACGTCCTGAACGCCTCTGCTGGCGGCCTTCGTAGAGATAGGGCATGATGACGGAAATCCGTTTGGCCTTGCCGCTGACGGCGGCGATGATCCTCTTCAGGTCCTGGAAATGATCGTCCGGAGACATGGCATTTTCGAAGCCCCCGAGCTTGTAGGTCATGGAATAGTTGCAGACGTCGACCATGACATAGATGTCGTCGCCGCGGACCGATTCGGTCACCATTCCCTTGGCTTCGCCTGAACCGAAACGCGGTACGACGCTGCCGATGATATACGTGTCGCGGGCATAGCCGTTCTCGTTCTTGACGATTCCGGTCCGGACGCGGTTGCTGCGCCATTCGACGAGATAGTCATTGACCTTTTTCCCGATTCCCGAAATGCTTTCCAGCGGGATGATCGCCAGGCGGCCGTCCGGCGCCGAAGATAATACAGGAGTGACCTGAGTGTCGGTTGTTGCGGTGTTCATTGTCTGCCTCCCTGGAACTTTTTCTGCAGGCGGATATCTTCGCCCGTCAGCTTTATGATCTCATAGTGGCTGGTAATTCTGGAAAAGACCCTTTCCGAATAATGGTCTGCGAATTCATTGAGGCCAAGGTTCGTGGAGATGATCGTTGAAAGATTCTTCAGGATCCTTTCGTTCACGACGCGGAAAAGCTGGACGGAAACGAGCGAATTGGTAAGCTCCGTCCCCAGGTCGTCGAGAATGAGAAGATCGCATCCCTCGATCATCTGACCGTAAGTCCCGTCCTCCGGGTGACGGCTGAATTCAGCGTCCGCCATGATCCGGAAGAAGTCATGTGCTGAAAAATACAGCGTGGAAAAAGAGCGGTCCAGAGCTTCCTTTGCAATGCAGTGAGAGAGGAAGGTCTTGCCCACTCCGGTATTGCCGTACAGCAGAAGATTGTTGTCCGGGTTTCCGATTCCCGTCACGAATTTCCGGCCTGCGGCATACGCTTCATGCGCTGTTTCACGCGGTGATTTACCGGTCTTTTCATTTATTATACTATCAGAATAGCAGTCAAATGAAAAGTGCGCAAAGTTTTCTTCTTTTAAGATATCCCCGAGTTCATACCGGTCATAGAGGATGCGGATTTCCGCCTTCCGGAAACAGACGCATTTTTTACCGCCGGCAAAGCCGGTGTCGCGGCAGATGGGGCAGTCGTACTGCATTTCCAGATAATCCTCCGGATAGCCGCCGGCCTTCAGAAGCGATTTCTTTTCTTCTGCGATTTTTTCGATTTCCCGGTCAAATGAAGCCAGGTCGGCGCTGCCGCCGAGAATCTGGGCCTTCGCGCTCTGCGACGCGAGAGTGCCGATACGGTCGCTGAGCTGCTTCATTTCCGGTATCTTTTCATAGACTTCGCGGGTGCGTTCCGCAAGTTCCTGCGCGTGGCGCATGCGGATGTGGTCGTAGCTCCGCATGATCTCATCATACTGGGAATTCAAAAGAGCCATCAGTCAGTGCCTTTCAGTATTTTTTCCTCGAGGGAATCATAGTCATAGCGGCGCTGCTCGAAATTGTTGAAGGAATTCGGACGTGCCGGCTTTTCGGCCGCGGTCTTTTCCTGCCCTGACGCAGCGGCTTTCTTTTCATGTTCTTCATCGAGCACGCGGATATCCGGAATGCCCGTAACGCCTTCCTTTTTCCAGCGGGAGAGAATTCCGTCCGCATAGGAGAAAGAAGCCTTGCCGGATTTCATGACCGTCCGGGAACAGGCCTCGCGGATCACGTCCATCGGAAAACCGAAATCCTCGATCCATTTCCGCATGAAAGTGATTTCCGCCTCGACCGGACTCCGGTTCGTGATGCCGAGCGCCTTGAGGATCTCATAGTAATCCCGGTGGTAATTGTTGACGGAAGCCCGTGCTTCCCGCACGGTGGAAATGCCCTCCGCATGCCAGTTGTAGGCAACCTTCTCGATGTAGCGGAAGACCTTGTGGCCGTTGCTGACGCAGTATTCGATCAGGTAGTCGATCAGGTCCGTCGAGAAATGGAGACCGTCGTAGAAATAGAGCAGCTTCTGCATCTCTGTCTTCGTCAGCGGTTTTCCGAGATATTTTTCGGTAATGAACAGAAGTTCCTTGATATCTTCATTTCCCTTGAGCTGGGCTGCGCGGTCCATCGTGACTTTGCCGCCGTCCTCTTCATTTGACAGGAGAGGAACCTGTTCCGACTGAACGACCTGCTTAGGAGAGAGGTCGCTGTTGCAGAAATTCAGGAAAATGATGCCGGTCAGATTTTCGCCGGAGGCGTCCGTTTCCAGACGCAGGACATTTTCGCCTGCCCAGTAGCGGAGCGCGCGAAGCACGTCCTTTTCCGTGCAGTTCATGCGGTCTGCAATTGCAGACAGGGTCAGTCCGTCTTCCGTACGGGCTGTTGCCCGGAGAAGATAAAGATAGATTTTTACGAATTCGCCGTTGGCACGCGGCATAAAATTGTCCAGGAACTCATTGGACACAATCGTGGCTTCCCGGGGGAAGCACGTCTGGATTTTCAAATTGTTCATAAGCTGTCCGCCCCTCAGAATCAATACAGGAAAGAGTATAGCATATCGGAGGATTTGTGCATCCACAAAGTAATCCACACGCCGGATGGAGGCGTGTGGATGAAGAAAGCATTCATGCTGTGAAAGATGTGGATTAGGTGGACATCTGCTTTCCGAGAAGCTCATCGCCGACGGTTACGATATCCCCGGCGCCCATGGTTATTAACAGGTCGCCGTCCACACAGTGCGTCAGGACGTAATCCTCAATTTCGCCGAAGGACGGGAAGTAGACGGCATCTGCGCCGCGCTTTTCAAGTTCCTTCCGGAGATCGTCCGAGGAAATGCCGATCGTGTTCTTCTCCCGTGCGGCATAGATATCCGCCAGAATGACATGATCCGCAAGAGACAGGGCATCCGCAAATTCTGAGAAGAGGGCCTTCGTCCTCGTATAGGTGTGCGGCTGGAAAATGACCCAGAGCTCACGGTGCGGATAATTCTTCGCTGCTGTCAGGGTTGCCCGGATTTCCGTGGGATGATGTGCATAGTCATCGATGATCGTGACGCCGCCGATTTTCCCCTTCAGCTCGAAGCGGCGCTCGGTTCCGTAGAAACTCTGCAGGCCTTCGCGGATGTCTTCGCCGGAAATGCCCATTTTCCGCCCGAGGGCGATGGAAGCAAGAGCGTTGCTGATGTTGTGGACACCGGGTACATTTAACGTAACGGTCAGGATCGGATGACCCTTCTCCAGGCAGGTAAAGGTGCCGCAGCCTCTTTCGTCATAGGAAATGTCAGACGGAGTATAGTCGGCTTCCGCATCCGTCATGCTGTAGGTAATGACCTCGCTTTTCAGGTCTTTGATGACTTCCGGATATTTCGCGAAGTCGCGGCAGATGATGACGGTTCCGTCATCCGGGACATTCTGCGCAAACCGGTGGAAGGAAGAAGCGATGTCATCAAGATCTTTGAAGAAATCGAGATGATCCGCGTCGACATTGAGAATGACGGCAATCTTCGGGTAAAAAGAAAGAAAACTGTTCGTGTATTCGCAGGCTTCCGCGATGAACGTCTGGGAGTGTCCGACACGAATATTTCCCTTGATGGCGGGAATGATTCCGCCGACGGTGATTGTCGGGTCAAAGCCTGCGGTCATGAGAATGTAAGAGGCCATCGAAGTCGTGGTCGTCTTGCCATGCGTGCCGGCGACCGCGATCGGGGTCTTATAGTTCTTCATGATCTGCCCGAGCAGTTCCGCGCGGCTGAGCATCGGGATTCCCTTTGCCCTGGCGGCGGCAAATTCCGGATTGTCCGGATGAATGGCTGCCGTATAGACGACGGCGTCGATGCCGTCGGCAATATTTTCCGCCTGCTGCACATAAACGATCTTTGCGCCGAGCTTGACGAGATGGTCGGTCAGCTCCGATTCCTTGGAGTCCGACCCGCTGATATGAAAGCCCTCCTGCATCAGGATTTCGGCGAGACCGCTCATGCTGATGCCGCCAATGCCGATAAAATGCAGGTGAAGCGGTTTTTTAAAATCAATCTGATACATTTTTCTCTCCTTTTTGCACAGTTCGCATTCGATTATACGCCGAATCATGTTTTTTGCAAATATCGTCAAAATATACAAAAAAAGCTTTTTTATCAATCCAGATTTGTAATATCTGTTCACACTTGAAAATTGATGTGCTATAATTTTTAAGAGGGTTACTGTTACTGATTTTATCCTGATTATCGGCGTGAGTGAGGTGAGCTTATGATTAAGAAAGAAATGATTGCCATGCTTCTGGCGGGGGGCCAGGGCAGCCGACTCGGAGTTCTGACAGATAATGTAGCAAAACCTGCAGTCTCCTTTGGCGGAAAGTACAGAATCATTGATTTCCCTTTAAGCAACTGCATCAATTCAGGAATCGATACCGTCGGTGTACTGACTCAGTATCGGCCGCTGAGGCTGAATACCCATATCGGCATCGGCATTCCGTGGGATCTGGACAGGAATGTCGGCGGCGTTACGGTACTTCCGCCATATGAAAAGAGTACGAATACGGACTGGTATACCGGAACGGCGAATGCCATTTTCCAGAACCTGGAATATATGGAACAGTACAATCCGGATTATGTGCTGATCCTTTCCGGCGACCATATTTATAAAATGGACTATGAAGTCATGCTGGATTATCATAAAGCCAGCAAAGCCGATGTCACGATTGCCGTTATGCCGGTTCCGATGGAGGAAGCTCCGCGTTTCGGAATCATCGTTGCCGATGATACCGGAAAAATCACGGAATTCCAGGAAAAACCGGAACATCCGAAGAGCAATCTGGCATCCATGGGCATTTACATTTTCAGCTGGCCGGTTCTCCGCGATTCCCTGATCGCGCTGAAGGACCAGAGCGGCCTTGACTTCGGCATGCATGTCCTTCCATACTGCAGGGAAGGCGGAAAACGTCTCTTTGCATACGAATTCAACGGCTACTGGAAAGATGTAGGCACGCTGGGTTCCTACTGGCAGGCCAACATGGAGCTGATCGACGTGATTCCGGAATTCAACCTCTATGAGGAATTCTGGAAGATTTATACAAGAGGAGACATTATACCGCCGGATTTCATTTCCAGCAGTGCGGTCGTCGACAAATGCATCCTAGGCGAGGGGACGGAAATCTACGGCGAAGTCCACAGTTCCGTCATCGGTCCGGGTGTAAGAATCGAGGAGGGCGCCGTCGTGCGCGACTCCATCATCATGCAGGATTCCTTTATCGGAAAGGGCGCCCAGATTGACCATGCGGTGATTGCGCAGTCAGTTGCCGTCGGAGACCGCTGCATCGTAGGTTGCGGCGAAGATGCACCGAACGTATATAATAAGAAGGTCTATGCTTTCGGACTGGTCACGATCGGAGAAAATTCCATTATTCCGGGCGGAGTCCGGATTGGCAGAAATACGGCAATCATCGGTGAGACGGACCTTTCGGACTATCCGAACGGAGAGCTTCCTTCCGGCGGAGCAATCATTCACTCCCTGAATCCGGAAGAGGCAGCGGAAAACGAGAGAGAAGGTGAGCAGGCATGAGGGCACTCGGAATCATTTTAGCGGGCGGAAACAATAACCGCATGCACGAACTTTCCAATAAAAGAGCTATCGCGGCGATGCCGATCGGAGGCTCTTACCGCAGCATCGATTTTACGCTTTCCAATATGACGAATTCGCATATCCAGAAGGTTGCGGTGCTTACGCAGTACAACGCAAGATCGCTCAACGAGCATCTGAGCTCTTCGAAATGGTGGGATTTCGGCCGAAAGCAGGGAGGACTGTTCCTGTTCCCGCCGACCATTACCTCGCGGAGCAGCTTCTGGTACCGCGGTACCGCAGATGCCATTTATCAGAACCTGACCTGGCTGAAGCAGAGCCACGAGCCGTATGTTGTGATTGCTTCCGGCGACGGCATCTATAAGCTTGACTACAACAAGGTGCTGGAATACCACATTTCCAAGAGAGCAGACGTGACCGTTGTCTGCACGGAGTGCCATGACGATGATGTCAGCCGTTTCGGCGTCCTGAAAATGAACGAGGATTTCCGTATCGAGGAATTCGACGAAAAGCCGATGGTCAGCAAATCCAATGTCATTTCCGCCGGCATCTATGTCATCCGCCGCCGTCAGCTGATTGAACTGATTGAAAATGCGCCATGGAAGAGCGTTACGATTTCGTCAAGGATATCCTGATCCGCTACAAGGACCTGAAGAGGATCTACGGCTACAAGATCAATACGTACTGGAGCAATATCTCGACTGTGGAATCCTATTATAAGACCAACATGGATTTCCTGAAACCGGAAGTGCGTGACTATTTCTTCCGTCAGTCGCCGAGCATCTACAGCAAGATTGACGACAATCCGCCTGCGAAATACAATCCGGGCTGCCAGGTCCGCAACAGTCTGGTTTCATCCGGCTGCATCATCAACGGCACAGTAGAAGACTCCGTCATATTCAAGAAAGTCTTCGTCGGCACCAACTGCTACATCAAGAATTCCATCATACTCAACGACGTTTATATCGGCGATAATACCCATATAGAGAACTGCATCGTCGAAAGCCGGGACACGATCCGCGCGAACTCCTATCACTGCGGTGAGAATGGCATCAAGATCGTCATTGAGAAGAACGAGAGATACGTCATCTAAAAGGAGGCTAATCATGAACATTACAGATGTGAGGGTCAGAAAAGTCACCAAAGAGGGGAAAATGAAGGCTGTCGTATCAATCACGATTGATGATGAATTTGTCGTACATGACATTAAAGTCATCGAAGGTGAAAAGGGACTCTTTATTGCCATGCCTTCCAGAAAAGCTACGGACGGAGAATACCGGGACATTGCGCATCCGATCAATTCCAAGACGCGGAGCGAGATTCAGGAAATCATCCTTCAGAAGTATGAAGAGACATTAGCGGCGGAAGAAGCAGAGACAGATGAGCAGCCGGAAGCTGCAGGACAGTTCCGAAGCAGTTCCGGAAGAGGCTCCGTCAGCTGAAGCTCCGGGAAGCGGAAGGAATGCCGGAAGGATAAAATTCAGGTCTGGCTATACATTTGAGATGAGCATACACTTAAAAACAGGGCAAAATGCACTATATCTTGTGCTTTTGCCTTGTTTTTTACACTAATTTGTCAAAATTATTACGAAATATTAAATATTTACTTCCTATCCGTAACATTTGATGATATAATCAGGTGGCTATGAAAGGAAGCAGATATTTATGTTAAAGAAACGACTGGGAGCATTTATCCTGACAGCGGCATTGGTGATGACTCTGACGGTTCCGGCATATGCGGACACTCAGGATGATATCGCAAATGCACAGGCAGCGCAGAGCACGGCACAGGAAAATCTCGATAATACGAACAGCACGATCAATGAACTGCAGGACCAGAAAGATAGCCTGCAGACGTATCTGTCTCAGCTCAATGCACAGATGACACAGCTTTCTGACAGTCTTACCGATCTGAACAACCAGATTGACCAGAAGAACACGGAAATCGAAAATACGAAAGCAGCTGTCGTGCGTGCAAAGAATGATGAAGAGAACCAGTATGCGGATATGGAAACCCGTATCCAGTATATGTACGAAAACGGCAATACCGATCTCCTGAGCACTCTGGTAACATCAGACAGCATTTCTGATTTTATCAATCGTGCCGATGAGATCTCTCAGATCAGCCAGTATGACAGAGACTGCCTGAATGAGTATATCGAGACCTGCAGAGAGTATTGAACAGAAACAGACCAGCCTGGAAAATGATCAGGCATCGCTGCAGGCCCTTAAGGAAAATGCAGAGCAGAAGAAGCAGGAAGTCGTGGATCTCGCTGCTTCAACGGATGAAAAAATCTCGGAGTACACGGCGAATATTTCCGATCAGGAACTTCAGGCATCCAACCTTCAGGAACAGATCAGCGAACAGAAGACACTCCTTTCCGATCTGCAGGCAAAAGCAGCAGCGGAAGAAGCTGCAAGAAAACAGGCCGAAGCAGCAGCGGCGGCAGCGGCAGCCCTGGCAGAACAGAAAGCAGCTGAAGAAGCTGCAGCAGCGCAGGCTGCAGCAGCGGCTCAAGCTGAGGCTTCGAAAACACCGTATCAGACTCAGCAGCCGCTTCCGCGGCATCATCGGCGGATACTTCATCAAGTTCTGCATCGACAGCAGCGGCGGTGTCAGACACTTCTTCGTCATCATCGACGTCCGCAGCAGATACAGAAACAACCGGCGGTACTTATCTCGGCACTTTTATGCTGACAGCCTATTGCCCATGTGCGAAATGCTGCGGCCGTGCCAATGCTCCGACGGCAAGCGGTGTCATGCCTACTCCGAACCATACGATAGCAATGGCCGGTGTTCCGTTCGGAACAAAGCTTCTGATCAACGGGACGGTCTATACGGTCGAAGATCTCGGAACGCCATACGGCCATGTCGATATTTTCATGTCTTCCCACAGCGCCTGCCTTGAATTCGGCGTGCAGTACGCGGAAGTCTACCAGGTAGGATGATTTTTCATTCATAATCTGCATGTTTTGCCTTGACTTTCTCGGGCAGAATACATATAATTACATTTGCCGCTGACAGAACGAAAGTTCTGAAACGGTATCGATGCGTGGCTCAGCTTGGTAGAGCGCTGCGTTCGGGACGCAGAGGCCGCTGGTTCGAATCCAGTCGCATCGACTCTCGTGGGAAATCCTGCAAACCCTTGTAAATACTGGGCTCGCGGGATTTCTTTTTATCTGCCGAATTAGAAACCATAGGCCACTCCAGTAAAAAATCAAGAAAAAAATCTAAAAAACACTGATTTTAGGCGATTTCCGTGAACTTCGGGAGTTCATTATTCAGGCCCTTTAATTCGGTTTCGGAACGGTTTTGCTCGATGTGGGTATAAATCTCCAAGGTGACAGAGCAATCCGCATGTCCAAGCCACTGGGCAGTCTTCTTGACGCCCCAACCGAGCTCATGAAGGATAGAAGCGCAGGAATGACGAAGTTTGTGCAGTGTCAGCTCCGGGCGGCCGTAAGCGATAGCAATCTTCTTGAAGGCTTTGGAGATGAAATCCGCGTTGAATTTTTCTCCGTCAGATTTCCGGAATACATAATCACCGTCATCGTGCCAGCAGTCGCCATAAAATGTCCTGTTCTCTTCCTGCTGTCGTTTCATGGCGCTCAGCAGTTCTTCCGTATTGGGAAGGAATTCGCATTCCCTGTTTCCTGCCGGTGTTTTCGTCTCGTCATTCTCGACTTCTTCATCCATGCGTGTTATCGTGCGGGAAATATGGATTGTCTTGCGGTCAAAATCGACCATATCCCATTTCAGGCCCAGTATCTCGCTGCGGCGGAAGCCATAGTAGATGACGATATAAGCCATTGGAAGCAGCTCGGGGTACATTTTCTTGACCAGCATCAGGTAATCGACGATTTCTTTCTTGCTGAGGAGAACAAAAGGTTTGGAGAAAGATTTGTTCGTCCGTTTTCCGCCGATCTTTTTAATTCCGATCCAATTGACGTTTATCAGCCCATCAATGATGGCATCGCTCATGGCGTCCTTTAAAAGGACTGCCTGGCTGCGAACGCTTCTCACAGACAGCCCGGATAACGATCCGTCTTTCTGGCTTCGATTCCCATAGCGGAACTGATAATTGAAATAATCCTGCCAGTCATTAAATGTGGCGTCAACCAGTTTGATCGGCCGGATATCCCTGAAATAATCGATTGCGTGCTGGAGATAATGGATATATCCCTCATAAGTTGTACTGCGGATCCCAACACCTTTTTTTCTCTTGACCCAGAAATCCAGATAATCGGTGAGAAGGATGTCCTTATTGATGATTGTCTTTTTCTCCAGGTAGGAATATTGGTCAATAATATCTGCGAGCTTGTCTTTGGCGGCTTTCCGGTGCCCCTCTACCGGCATACCGAGGGAAACCCATTTGGTTACCCATTTCCCGGTATTTGGATTCAGATAAGAGAGAACGGCATCGTATACCTGCCCTTTTTTTGTTTTCCGTATATGAAGGCTTCCTGTCATTATTCGCACCTCCCATCATCGGAAGTGCAATCGTCCATAAATGCCATCAGCTGCTTCTTTGAAATACGCCATTCGCCGCCAAGTCTTTTAGACGGGATAGTACCATCAAGAAGCAATGTATACATTTTTCCTTTGCAGATATGAAGGAGCTTTCTAGCTTCTTCAGCTGTAAGGATATCAGGGTAGTTGTCACAGAAGCGCTCTGCCGGATATGCCGTTATGCTGCTGTTGCCTGTATCTTTGGGGGTTTCCCTATTCAATTTTGTTGTTTCTTTCAGTGCGATTGACATATATCCTCCTTTCTCCTCAGATGTCGCACGCACTTTTCTGCATGCCGACATTATAGCATGGCGTCAGGACTGTTATCAATCGCATGAGACCGAACTGGTCTCATTTTGGACCAACAGGACTGGTGAGTCATCATTGCTTAAATAATTTATGACAGCCTGCTTGGAAATGCGGTATTCATTCCCAAGACGTCGGCAGGGAATCTCTCCGGAACGCAGCAGGTGATAAGTCTTAGGCATGGCGATATTCAGCAGATGAGCCAGATCATGAGCATCCAGAATGTCCGGGTATGATGAGAAACTGCATTTGATTACTTTATTGGTTATATTTATACTCATTTTTATCCTCCAGTGTATCTAATAGATTCTTCTCTGAAACAAAATCTTTTTCTTAAGTAATGTATGATAAATACTCTCTCTTAAGTAATATATTGTATGCGTGTTCCGTTTACGGCTTTTCCGCAGGCGGATGTTCCATATGCAGATGGCTTGTATCCCGTTCTTTTGGCACTTCACAGACATGAAGTTCCGATGCCGAGAAACGGCCTTTTTTATTTCTGCGGGGGATAATCCAGACGTAGCCATGCCGGACCAGACGGTCAAGGCAGGAGCGTATGGCTGTAGGCCCGTCTCTTGTGAGTCTGCAGAGACCTGATATGCTGAATTCCCAACCGGGAGGGAGATTCAGCAGGGTGATAAGCAAACCGCGTTCGTCAAGACCTACAGAGCGGTTCAGGAGGATATGCGTATCTACGTTGATATATTGACGGCGATCCTCCGTCATATGTTTAATGATCTTCATTCCGGCCTCCTTATATTCGATTTCTTTTCTCTTCAAAATATCGAAGAGCATCTTCATAATCTTTATTTGGTTCACTTTTTGCTGCATCCGCCATGTCGCATTCTTTTGTTTTTATTCCTGCCCCGGTTTCCGAAAAATGCGGAGAAATTCTGCTACTGAGATTCTGGTAGTATTCCACGACGGCATCCTCTACGAACTCTGTGCGGTTTGCATAGCCCAGGGCCGTACAGTTCCGGATGTATTCCTCAGCCTTTTTGGTGTTGTCCCGTTTACTGGAAAAACGCAGCTGCACACATATTCTGTTTTTATTTGTGTTCATCCATCCTCCTTTCAATCCTGTTGTATTTTATTTTTGGCTTCATATATAAGCCGCTACAAATCACGTGAATGCTACATCAGGAGAAAAAAGCCCTATTAAAAAATGAGTCGACAGGGAAGTCGACCCGGAGAATCAGAAGTAAAAAAGGGAGATACCCGGAGTATCAGAATAAAAAAGGTGATACCCGGAGTATCAAAATGACAGAAAAGTGATACCCGGAGTATCATGCGCAAAAAAAAGCCGACGTGAAGTCGACCCGAAGTATACTTGAAGTATACCTGAAGTCGACTCAGGAAGGGGTTTCAGGGGCCACCCTGACAAGATTGCGTTTTGTACATACAAAAGGCGTATCTTGCAAACCGTATTACATTAAAGTCGACATGAGGTCGACGCGGAGTCGACTTCAGAAGTTAATAACCAAATCATGAAGTGGCACAGTACAGTCGTTTTACCTGCCGCTGAAGGATGTTATCTATGTGTTGCTGTGGTCATCTTTCCGGGACTGGCTTATCTTTTGCAGGTTCGTCCTGTATGAGTTGGGGCGTTCTACCGGACATTTTGACCGGCTGAACCGTCCGATCGTGAACATGTTCGGCACCCCGAACTATGCGATGGAAGAGTTGCGGATGGAACTGGGCGCTATTTCACGGAGACGGATCTGAAGATCAATCTGGATGACATGCGGATGCTAAGGACACCGCGGAGCGGATTATCGGGAACTATGAACGGAAGTACAAAAGAACAGAAGAGATAGCAAAACTGGAACCGAAAATAGAAGAGAGCCTGCCAGGGAGGAGAGAAAAATGCAGATAGATATCGAGGTAAGGAAGATCGAGAAAGAAGGAAGCAGCCTGGTCGGATTCGCCAATGTCACATTTGCGTGGAAGTTGCGCGTGAATGGAATCAAGCTTATGAAGCGGAAGGATGGACAGATGTATCTTTCGAAGATCGTAGGTATTGCCAGCATCACACTGAATAATGCATTTCGGATTAATGACATCATCATTCGGAAAGATGCAAAGGACAACCAGTTCGTGTCTATGCCCAGCTATAGAACCGGAAAGCAGGACGAAAAGGAAAGGATCTTTATAAGGATCTTTGCTATTCGATGAAGAGGAATTTCACGAAGACTCTGAACGAAATGATTATCAATAAGTATAAGGAAGAAGCGGAAAGAAAGACCGAAGAAATGGTGAATGAACTTATAAAGGACAGACAAAAGGCAAAGGAAACTGAAAAAGCAATGGCAAGATAACAGGAGACCCGGGAGGCAGAAATTGTCTCTTGGGATTTTTTTATATATAAAAAAATGAAACAATGAGGTATAAAAGCTTATAGCAGAAGATTGAGAAGGTAGATCGCCTGCTGTTGAATAGTAAGCTGTTTACCTTTCGTGACTCATCAGGTACATTTTGAGCTGCAGAAGGCAGAAGATATCTTCTGTTTTTGAGTAAAACATTTTAAACCTATAAAAAAGGACTATTACGAGAATTATTGCCGGGTCAGCTATTATTGAAAGCGTTTTTGCTATACCCGGAATAGGACTTTATATGCTTGAAGGAGTTAATAATAATGACTATCCAGTTGTAAGAAGTACAGTTCTTATTTTGGTAATTTTTACGGCAATTGCCATGCTGATTACTGATTTGATGTATGCATTTATTGATCCCAGGATAAAAGCACAGTATACAAATGGAAGCAGGTGAAGGAAATCGGAAAGAAAAACAGTCTGATGAGAATATTCAATGGTTTATCAAACAGATACAGTTGTTTATAAAAGAATTAATTGCATCCAATAACGAGAATAATGATGTGATCTTTTGAAAAGAATGATAATGAGAAAGAATACAAGATTACTGAATGCATTAATTGTGATTACTATTTTTGTCGGTGTATCTTTATACTTCGCTTTTTTCAGTGGGAAAAGTATCATGCTGAAAATTGATACGGAGGGATTGTTGATAACGTGCAGTGGGCAGAAAGACTCTTTGATTAAATATAGCGATATAGAAGACTATGATCTGATTAATAAGATGGATGCCGGGGAAATGATTTCGGGTGAAAAAGGTGACCGTATCCATTACGGATTATGGAAAAATGATACTTATGGATTTTATAAAGCTTATTATGATCCCAAAATTGACGCAGTTATTATCATAAAAACAGATAAAGATATTTATGCGCTCAATTATGATACGAAAGCGACGACGGAAAGTTTATATAATGAAATGGGCAGAATTATCGCACATTTCACTCAAGGGTGATTAATATGTGGAAACCGATACCGAAAAGTAAACCTTACGATCCTGGCGATGAAAATTTAGAAATTAATAAAAAGGGAATTCATAAACTTGCTTATTACCGTTATTTTCAGGATTATGAAGAACAGAGAATTCTTGAGAACAGTGGTAAGATAAGGATAAAAAGGGTATATATCGGGATATATCATAAGTTGGATCAGAGTAACCGCAAGTGGGTTTTAAATAAAATTATGTTTCCTGTATTGGCTTTGATTTCAGTTGCCATGTTTTCAATTGCGGCGTTACCTGATTCTATCAGCAATAAAGTATGGTATGTAGTAATATTTCGAACAGCTGCGGTTCTTGGATATCTTCGGCTCTTGTGGGCACTTTATACATACTGCACATCCAACCGATGCATGACGATGTTTGAATACCATGAGGGTGTTGAAAATTATAAAAAAATTCTGATATTTGAAATGTGCTTTGTAGCATGTGTCTTAGTCGGTAGTTGCCTATGCGGTATACTGAATGGACAATTTTTTAGCGCAAGTTCGGGTGGCGCAGAATTAGAATATACAGCAAGTATAGTCGCGCTTTTAGTTAGTTATAACTTCGAAATCAAAATGAGATACATTCAGATACAAAATGTTAATAAAAAATCTGAAGATGCAATAGTTATTGGATATAAGTGAATGACATGTCTTTGATATAAAAATCAGATAAATAAAGATTAAATATTATTTGAAAAGTGAGGCATATAAATCGATGCCTTTGAGAAACTT
The DNA here is from genome assembly GCA_022647575.1 of Lachnospiraceae bacterium. Classification (GTDB taxonomy): domain Bacteria; phylum Bacillota; class Clostridia; order Lachnospirales; family Lachnospiraceae; genus Chordicoccus. The sequence continues at coordinate 76,816 of JALCKY010000007.1, forward strand.
TGGCTCAAAACAAATTGATTTTGAAAATGTTATGTACTGAATCATTGAAAATATTTGCCGCATGACCATTTATGATTTAGTTTAATGTTAGAAAGGGAAAAAGAATTGTGATGGAACAGACTTCAGGAAAAGAAAGTATATGGAGCAGGAACTTTGTGCTGATTTTGACTGCCAGTTTAATGCTTTATATAGGTCAGGAAATGATTCAGTCTCTTGTGACAAAATATGCAAACGATTTAGGGGCATCTACTCAGATTATAGGTATTATCGCAGGACTTTATGCTGCTGCAGCAATGATATTTAAAATTTTTTCTGGACCGACGATAGATACTTTTAATCGAAAAACTGTTGCTGCAATTGCGATGATAGGGCTGGGATTTGTTTTTGCCGGTTATGGTTTCTCAAATTCTATAATGACAATAATGATATGTCGTTTTTTACAAGGAATGTGCCTCGCATTTACAGCAACATGCTGCCTGACACTTGCAACTGATGTATTGCCTAAAAGCAAGGTTGGATCTGGAATTGGGATATTTTCTCTTGGGCAGGCTCTCGCGTCAGGAATAGGGCCAGCCATCAGCCTTTGGATGAAGGATGTAGCAGGATATAGATATACATTTGGTCTAACTTCGGTTATGCTTTTTGCTGCAGGTGCTATTACGTTAATGATGCGAGTAGAACATAAGAAGACCAAGAAATTTAAAATATCATTACACAATATGTTTGCAAAAGAAGCGATATTGCCTGCTTCAGTTGTGATGTGTCTTGCTTTGGTATTCCCGCTTATTAATAGTTATCTTGCGATATACTCTGAACTGCAGGGAGTACCAAGTTCGCAGATTGGTTTGTATTATACTGTATATGCGTGCACACTTCTTTTTACTAGACCTGTAATAGGGAGGCTAAGTGATAAATACGGAACGGTGAAAGTTGCAATTCCTGCAATCATTTTTTTTGCCTGTTCTTTTATACTTATAAGTTTCGCAAATACATTACCGATGTTTCTTTTTGCGGGTTTTATTTCAGGTTTTGGGTATGGAGCCTGTATGCCAATTATGCAGGCATTGTCGATGAAATGTGTGCCTGCTGCCAGGAGAGGTGCAGGAAGTGGAACAAATTATATAGGCTCTGATATAGGCCAAATGCTGGGCCCGGTTTTAGCAGGTACAATCATTACCTGGAATACAAATTCAGAACTTGCCGGATATATTTCTCAAGGTGTTTCTGAGACAAATGCAAAGATATATGCAGAATTAGCTGCTTACCAACTCATGTGGAAGCTTACATTAATACCGATTTTAGCAGCAATTATCATTTTATTTATATCAAAAAAACGTATTTCCAGAATAGAAAAAGAGTTTTTGGATAGAAAAGACTGAATATTGCAATTGAAATAGTAGAAGCATGAATCGCTGTATTGATTCATGCTTCTTTCTGTTATGTAAAAAAGGCATAAAGAAAAAAATAGATGAGATTGAAGTGGTATTGTTTGAAATTTATACTTTGTTTATCAGAAATCAATGTTTCTTCATGTATGAAAGAAATTGAGTAACAGCAAGAGAAAGTGTAGGTGAATTGCGATACACGATATTAACATGAGTAATAATTTTTGGAAGAATGGGAATAACCGCTACGTCAGCTTGAATAGATGGATGCCTGACCATAAGGGCGATACCCATATGATGAGCAACCATATCAAATAAATTCGTGCCATAGTTAATAGTATAAGCAATTTTAGGCTGAAAACCAGCATTTTTACACGCGTTCATGACCAAAAAACGCAGCATTGGAGCATTGAGAATAATAAATTCTTCATTAGCTAAATCCGTAAGCTGGATTTGTTCGTTTCGGGCTAAAGGATGATCGGTAGGCAGAATTGCACAGACCTCATCACACGTATAAGGCAAGCGAACAAAATCATTTGAGATGGATATTTCAGGTGATTCACGTACAATGACAAAATCACATTTATTTTGTAGTAGGTTAGCCTTTAGATTAGCATCCTGATCTTCAATGATTTTTACGTTAATATGTTTTTCCTTCGAAAAATCTTTAATTGTATTGTAAATATCATAATCGAGTTTTCCGTAGCTTACTCCAAGAATCAGATTTCGTTCGTGTCGCTGTGTATTTTTACTGTAATGGTATTCTTCATAGGCACGAAGCATTCGGGTGGCAAAAGGAAGGAAAAGAAGACCATCGTTGCTGATTTCTACGTTTTGCGTTGACCTTACAAAAAGGGAAACACCGAGATCGCTTTCAAGCTTTTGAATATGTCTGGATAACTGTGGTTGAGTAATATTGTGCTTTTCTGCGGCAGTAGAATAATTTTTCGTTTCAGTGAGAGTAATGAATTCAAATACATAGTCCAGATTCATGATATATACCATCCTATTTTGAGGAAAAGGAGCTGACAGCAATGCAAACATCAAAAATCGATTTTAATAAAACAAACATCAATCACTCCGTTTTTGCATTGTTAGATTACTGGGTCAAGTATACCACAGATGAAGAGCATGGAGGTTTTTATACTGTCAGCAGCGGAAATCGAATCCAAAAGGAAGCAGATCGTTCACTGATTGTGACATCACGCTTGCTATACGCATTTTCGGCTGCAGGCAATTTGAAATTAAGCTACAAAAAAGCTGCTGAGCGGGCGTATCGCTATCTTAAAGAAAAATTTCTGGATATTCAATACGGTGGTGCCTATAAAGAGGTTTCATACAGAGGCGAAGCAACATCAACGGATAAAGAGGTATATTCAATTTCCTTTTTGATATATGCTCTGGCGGAGTATTTTAAGTTGACTGGTGATAAAGAATGCAGGAATATTGCTTTTCAGCTGTTTCAGAATATTGAGAGTCATGCATGGGATGATGAAGAAAGTGGCTACTTTGATTTATTTACAAGAGAATGGAAAATGCCTACGCAATGTCGGAGGCGTGGTACTTCTTCTGCCCCTGATTTAAAGACCTTGCGCAGCCATATGCATATGCTTGAAGCATGTACGAACTTATATTCCGTATACAAAAATACACAGGTAAAGAATAGGATGATTTGGCTTACCAAACAAATTTGTGAAACTTTTACCGATGGAGAAACAGGAAAACTATATCAGTTCTTTTCAAGGAATTGGAAGAAGATTGAGGCATATGAAAACTTCGGCGATGAACTTGAAGTGAGTTGGCAAATTCTGGACTGCACTAATATTCTTGCTAATAAGGCTGGATTAAGAAAAGAAGCCGAAAAAACAGCAGTTATTCTTGCAAATCATACTCTGGAAAATGGATTTGACAGAGAATGCGGCGGTATGTATTTGGAAAAGGACCAGCGTGGGACAATTCGGAATAAAGAATGGTGGGCTCAGGCAGAAGCGGTAAATGGCTATTTAAGTATTTATTTCATAACGAAAGAAGAAAAATATTTACAAGCTGCGTATATGTGTTGGCAGTTTATACGTACCTATTTAATTATGCCGGAAGGAGATTGGCGTTGGTGCGTTTCAAGAACAGGAAGTGAAACTCTTCCGGAACCTAAACAAGGCCCACGTAAATGTCCTTATCATAATACGAGAATGTTGCTCCGCCTAAAAAATGCTGTTGAGAGTATGGAAGAAAGAAAGGATAAGTCAAATGCATCAGGTTGAAACAGTTACAGCAGATACAAAATCAAATAGCAGGGTATGGAATAAAACGTTCACAAGTATCTTTTTAACCAATATTGCGATGTATCTTGGACAATGGATTGTAAATACATTGGTATCAAAATATGCAGACTATATGGGCGCATCGGCTGCAGTGGTTGGAATCGTGTCCAGTTTATTTGCTTTAACGGCATTAGTCTTGAAAATTATTTCAGGACCTGCAATTGATACGTTTAACCGCAAATATCTTTTGATGGGAGCTTTAGCAATTCTTGGCATTTCTTTTGCAGGAATGGGGCTTTCAACAAGCGTTTCAGGTCTAATGCTATTTCGTCTTATACAAGGCTGCGGACAAGCGTTTACAGCTACCTGCTGTCTTGCACTTGCAGCAGATGCACTGCCAAGAGAAAAATTCGGTTCTGGCATAGGAATATTTACATTAGCGCAGGCAGCATGTCAGGCAATCGGTCCTACAGTAGGACTTACACTGGCTGAAAAATTAGGCTATCGCCTTACCTTTTTAATTGCAGCGAGCATAGAAATTCTGGCAATCATTTTGGCATTATTTATTAGTATTAAACACACTAAAACAAAAAAGTTTTCAATTTCATGGAACAGTATTTTCGCGGTTGAGGCGCTGCAGCCTGCAATAATCATTTTCTTACTGGGCATGACATTTTCTGTGATAACTTCTTTTTTAGTCATTTATGCAGGAAAAGAGAATGTTGAGAACATAGGATACTTCTTTACAATTTATGCAGGGATGCTCTTGATAACTCGTCCTTTGATAGGAAAACTTTCAGATAAATTCGGTTTTGTAAAAGTTATTCTTCCTGCAATGGCTGCATTCGCGCTGTCATTTATTGTTATTAGTTTCTCTCGAAATATATGGACGTTTCTCTTGGCGGCATTTGTATCGGCATTTGGATTTGGGGCATGTCAGCCGGCGATTCAATCAATTTGTATGAAAAGTGTCACAGCTGATCGAAGGGGAGTTGCTAGCAGCACAAATTATATTGGCAATGATTTGGGGAATCTTGTTGGTCCTATTGTTGCAGGCTTGATTATCGAAATACTTGGCTATGAAGCGATGTGGTGTCTGATGATCATACCGATTGGGATTGCATTTGTTTTAGTGCTTTTATTCAAAAGTAACTTTAGCTCCATTGAAAAGAAATTCAACAGCAAGTGAAGGAGAAAATAATGTTACAGGAAGTTATGACGGCACCAAAAAAAATTGAATTTAGAGAAATTGCGGATGCTGCTGCTGGATCTGGACAGATTCTGATTAGAGTCATGCGTATTGGAATATGCGGGTCGGATATTCATGTTTATCACGGAACTCATCCATTTACATCTTATCCGGTAACACAAGGACATGAAGTTTCAGGAAAGGTTTTGTCTGTAGGAGAAAATGTAACCGGTTTCCAGATTGGTCAAAAGGTGACTTTTCAGCCACAGGTAGTTTGTGGAAATTGTTATCCTTGTACACATGGAAAATATAATATATGTGAGAATTTGAAAGTTATGGGTTTTCAGACTACTGGAGCTGCTTCAGAATTGTTTGCGATTGATGCTGCCAAGGCCATGACGCTACCTGATGATATGAGCTATGATGAGGGTGCTATGATTGAGCCGCTTGCTGTTGCCGTACATGCTGCAAAGCGATTTCCGAATCTTGATGGAGCGAAGGTTGCTGTTATCGGCGCAGGCCCTATTGGAAATCTTGTCGCTCAAAGTGTTAAGGGTCTTGGAGCTGAAAAAGTAATGATTACAGATATAAGCAGCTGGAGACTGAATAAAGCTAAAGAATGCGGAGCAGATTATATAGTTAATACATCGGTGCAGGATTTTGGAGAAGCTATGGTTTCCTGCTTTGGAACGGATAAGGCAGATGTGATTTATGATTGCGCTGGTAATGATATTACCATGGGGCAGGCGATAAGGAATGCACGAAAAGGAAGTACGATTATCTTGGTTGCGGTATATGCTGGCATAGCAAAAATTGACCTCGCAATCTTAAATGATCATGAGTTAGACCTAAATACAACAATGATGTATCTAAGAGAAGACTATGCGGATGCAATACGTCTTGTAAATGAAGAAAAAATTAAATTAAGACCCCTAATTTCAAAACATTTTGATTTTACGGATTATTTGAAAGCATATGAATTTATTGATGAAAACAGAGAAAAAGCCATGAAAGTAATTATTGATGTTTCGAAATAAATGCTTTATGCAGAAATGACATAATACTTTTGAAAACCTCAGTTGATAAAGAAAAAAGTGAATTGTTATAATAGCATTCAGAGAGAAGTTCTTAACTGATTTAGAATAAATTTCATAAATGAGATGTCCTCAGAATTTAGTTTCTTACTTTTTCTATAAACAAGACTGATTGTAACAGGCACTTCAGGGTATAAGGGAACAATTTTTTGATTTTTTTGAAGGAAATATAAAGCGGGAATCTTTGGCATTAATGCAATTGTATTTTCTTTAGAAGAAAGAGAAATAATAGACTGTTCGCGTTCAAGCAAGCTGATATTTTCCGGATTTATATCATGACCTTTTATAAAATGGGAATACCAGCCATAAGCCAGACTATCTTCAGCTAAAAGAATTTTGTCTTCAGATGCAAGCTGGCTCAATTCTACAAAAGATCTGTCGGATAAAGGATTTGGTTCAGGTATGACAGCAACAAGATAATCGGTGCAAATCGGGGTACAAATCATATCGGATGCCATATGGCCTGGAATGGCTTCCCGGGCCATAAATGCAAAATCTATCTGGCCTGAGAATAACAGCTTTTCAACATCATTTACTTTTTGATCTTTGATGTCTAAAGAAATTTCGGGATTTTGAGAACGAAAAGCTGAAAAAAGTTGCGTCAGATGATAGGCTGCAAGATTCGGAATTGTTGCAATGAAAATGCGTTTATCCATTTTAAGCTCCGACTGAATATGTATCAGACAACTGTTGTAGGAGCTGACGATCTCTGAGGCGTAAGGAATGAGAATTTTTCCATATTGTGTGAGCTCATTAGTGTGAGAATTAGGTACAAATAAATTTACACCTAACTCGTTTTCCAGGCTTTTTATATGTGCTGATAATGAAGATTGTGATAAGAATAATTGCTCAGAAGCTTCCGCATAATTGCTGGAAGAAGTCAACACTAAAAATTCTTTCAATAATTCGATTCGCATAATATATCCTCGAAAAAAATCTTTTAAATAACTGTATTTCTTTTTTTAATAAATGTCAATTCAAGTATTTTATTCTGGTTGCTGCAGCCCAGACCGAAATAGAAAGGTAACTAACAAAAGTCAAAAGGTCGGAGGAAAAAGGAAATGAAACAAAGAGTTATAGCCATGGTATTGAGTGCAGCCATGATGGTATCTTTATTTACTGGGTGTGGACAGTCTGGAAGTGCTGCCAGTACAGCGACATCTACAAGTACTGCATCGGTGGCAGGATCAACAGCTGCCGCGACGGTACAATCGACATCTACTGATGCAAGTGATAAATCAGTTACTGTTGGTATTGATGCGGATCCGGGAAGCCTTGCGCCTTATGTCGTTTCAAGCACAGGGATGCATGAAGTATATCCTACTCTTTACGAATACCTTTTTACAATGAATGAACAGGGCGGAGAATTACAGCCGAATGTCGGCGAATCATACGAACAGACGGATGACAATACTTATCGTATTAAGATTTTTGATAATGTATATGATTCAGCAGGCAATCATATTACATCTGCTGATATTAAATGGGGCTTTGATGCTTATAAGGCAACCGGAAATGATGCAAATTTTGAAAATGTTGACTCAGTTACAGTTATTGATGACTATACGACGGATTGGAAATTCAAGAATATTGAGCTTGGCTCTCTAGCGACAGTTATGGTCGATTTCCCCATTGTGTCACAGAAAGCTTATGAAGCAAGTGCTGATCAGATGGTTGAAGATCCTGTAACAACAGGTCCGTATAAAGTTACACAATATGTTTCAGGCTCATCGATTACAATGGAAAAAAGGGATGATTATTGGCAGACAGATACAACCAAGATTCCTCAGTCAAGCCAGGCAAATGCAGATAATATTACATTTAAACTGATTGCGGATGCAACACAGATGGCAAATGCTTTAAAGTCCGGTGAAATTGATATGGCAAACAGCGTTTCTGCAACCAATATCTCTGATTTTGTGGATGACAGCAATAATGCAAAAGATGGGTATTATGTACAGCCGATTTTAAGTGCTGCAACCAATATTCTTTTCTTCAACTGCGATTCTTCGAGTCCGGTTAATAATCAGGATTTCCGTCAGGCTATTGCATACGCTATTGACACACAGGCGATTGTAGACGGTGTTTTAGGCGGTAAAGGAATCGCATGTTCAACAGTAGGCGGTGAATGCTTCCCGGATTTCGTAAAGGCGTGGGAAGATGAAGATTATTATAAGCAGGATCTTGATAAAGCAAAACAGCTTCTTGCATCTTCCGGTTATGATACATCAAGAGCACTGACGATTATCTGCGAAACTGATCCGAATAAGACGCGTGCGTGCGAGATTATTCAGGCATACCTTTCTCAGATAGGTCTTACAGTAAACATTCAGAGTTATGAAACCGCATTGTTTGAATCAACCTGCGAAGATGCTTCCGCATGGGACATGTTTATGGGATATCGCGGTGCCGGTGATTACCTTGCAAGTATGTGGCGCTGGACATTTGATGCACGTATGCGTGATGGCCATACAGCAAACTTTGCCGTTGATGATCAGCTTCAGTCCCTTCTGGAGACATGCCTTGATCCGGATAAGCACAATGATGACAGCATGACGGCTTTCCATGAATATCTGAAAGAAAAATGTTATGCATATGGAATCTGGAATGCATATTCTTATGCTCTTGGCGACAGCAAGGTAACGGGAATTAAATTCAGTGATGTGCCTTATATTGTACCGAATGCCTGCACCTTTACGTGGAATTCATAAGTTACTTACGATCCGTACAGCACAAAGCAGTGCTGTACGGATTGCCAAGGAGTAGAAGCAATGACAAAATACATTATTAAAAGACTTTTATGGATTATTCCCATAACTCTTGCAGTTGCTGTCATTATCTTTACCATCATGTATTTTGTGCCGGGTGATATTGCAAAGATAATGCTTGGAAACAATGCATCACAGGCGGCACTTGAAGCGAAAAGGGCTGAATTGGGTCTTGACCAGCCATACATCGTTCGGCTCGGCAAATATCTGTATGATGTCTTTCTCCGTTTTGACTTTGGAAAATCGCTGAAAGATGGGACATCAATTACAAAAGCACTACTGTCACGCTTTCCATATACTTTCCTGCTTGCCATGATTGCAATGATTCTTTCGATAATCATTGGCATTCCTCTTGGAATCGCAGCAGCTCTGCATAATGGGAAATGGCAGGACAATGTTTCAATGTTTTTCGCATTGCTTGGAGTTTCAATGCCTGGCTTCTGGCTTGGCCTAATGCTGGTCCTTCTGTTTTCGGTCACACTTGGATGGCTTCCTTCTTCAGGCATAGGCGGATGGCAGTATTTTATTTTGCCGGGCATCACGAATGCCTGTATGGGTATTGCAACACAGGCACGGCAGACACGTTCGGCAGTACTTGAAGTTGTTCAGGCTGATTATGTTACGACTGCCAGAGCAAAAGGTGTAACAGAAAAAGGAGTCCTTTGGAAACATATTTTTCCGAATACGATGATTCCAGTTGTCACTGCTTTGGGAACTGGTTTTGCAGCTCAGATGGGTGGTACGGTCATTATTGAAAATGTATTTTCCATCCCGGGACTCGGACAGTATGTGGTGAATGCAATTGGCTATCGTGATTACTATGCGGTACAAGGCGCGGTTATTGTCATTGCGATTACATTCAGTCTTATTATTCTCGCAATCGATATTATTTATGCGTATCTGGATCCGAGAATCAAGGCACAGTTTGTTAAGGCAAAGGTGGTGAAGAAGGCCCATGCATAATAAGAAACAGAAGCATAAATCTGCCGCTTCAGTCGTATGGTCAAGAGTTTGGAATGCACCGGGTGCCCGGTTTGGTATTATCGTATTTGTAATTATGGTGCTTGCAGCTGTTTTTGCACCTCTTCTTACACCGTATGATTATGCAACTCCTGATTTACTCCATTCATTTGCTCTGCCTTCATTTTCACATATACTCGGGACAGATGAATTAGGACGGGATATGTATACACGCATTATCTTCGGAGCAAGATATTCACTGGGAATTGCTTCACTGTCAACGGTTATTGCTCTTTTCATTGGAATGGTTTTTGGCTCTATAGCTGGTTATTTCGGGGGAATGGCAGATAATATCATTATGCGGATCTTCGATGTAATCCAATCGATTCCGGGCATTCTCCTTTCTATCGTCGTAGCGATTGTCTTGGGAAATAATGCATTCAATCTGGTGCTCGCACTGGCAGTTGTTGCTATTCCTGGTTACGCAAGGGTTCTAAGAGCACAAATCCTCAGTATCAGGAAGATGGAATATATCGAAGCGGCCGTTGCAACGAACTGCAGTGTACCGCGGATACTTATGGGTTATGTCATTCCGAACGCAATGGCACCGCTTATTGTTCAAATGACCATGCAGTTTCCGGGACAGATTATTGCAACTTCTTCACTTGCATATATTGGACTGGGCATACAGCCGCCAACCCCTGAATGGGGTGCAATGCTGAATTCAGCAAAGGAATATATTACAAAAGCACCTCTTACTATATTAATTCCAGGCATTGCGATTATCATTGCGGTTCTGTGTCTCAATATGATTGGCGATGGGATGCGTGATGCACTAGACCCGAGACTGAAGAAGTAAAAAGGAGCTTTAAGATGGGAAATGCAAACAATGAAACTCCATTTTTAAAGGTCAGAAATCTGACGGTAGAATATACGTCCGAAGGACAGATTATTCATGCGGTAAACAATGTTTCTTTTCAGTTGGAGAAGGGTAAAACACTGGGCCTTGTAGGAGAGACCGGCGCCGGGAAAACGACGATTGCGAAATCTATTCTTCGTATACTGCCAAAGTTTTCGGCTTCTGTAGAAGCAGGCGAAATTCAGCTGAACGGAAAAGATCTGCTTACTTTAAATGAACTTGAGATGCATAGCATCCGCGGACAGGAAATATCGATGATCTTTCAGGATCCTATGACATCGCTGAATCCTGTAATGACGGTCGGAAAACAGATTTCGGAAGTGCTTTCTCTGCATGATGACAAGATGACCGCAGCAGAATCAGTCAAGCGAGGAAAAGAGATGCTTGAAATGGTTGGTATTCCCGGAAGCCGTTATGGTGAATATCCGCATCAATTTTCCGGAGGAATGAAGCAGCGGGTTGTTATTGCAATGGCACTGGCATGCAATCCTCAGCTGCTTCTTGCAGATGAGCCTACAACTGCCCTGGATGTTACTATTCAGGCGCAGGTTTTGGAAATGATTAACAATTTGAAGACTAAAATCGGTACTTCTATGATTTTGATTACGCATGACCTCGGAGTTGTTGCAGAAATGTGTGATAACGTAGCAGTTGTCTATGCAGGCGAGATAGTTGAAGAAGGCACGTTGGAGGATATTTTTGATCATCCGCAGCATCCGTATACAGTCGGGCTGTTTAAGGCACTTCCCAATATTAATAAAGATGTTGAGTGGCTGGATCCGATTAAAGGACTTCCTCCGGATCCGACAAATCTGCCGCATGGTTGCTGTTTCAATCCTCGCTGTCCGTATGCGACAGATGCCTGCAAAGGAGATCATGTTCAATTGAAAGAAATTGCGCCCGGACATTTTTGCCGCTGCCTGAAAGAAAAGGAGAATTAATATGTCTGCATTAATTGAAGTTAAGCACTTAAAGAAATATTTTGATGTTTCTTCCGGTTCACTTCATGCAGTAGACGATGTCTCGTTTTCAATTCAGGAAGGAAAAACAATGGGGATAGTTGGTGAATCCGGATGCGGAAAATCAACTCTTGGAAGAACGCTGATACATTTACTTGAATCAACGGATGGACAGATCTTTTTTCAAGGCAGAGATATCACCAAGGTAAAGAACAGTGAATTAAAGAAACTCAGAGAACAGATGCAGATTGTTTTTCAGGATCCGTATTCTTCTTTGAATCCTCGCATGACAGTAGAGAATGTAATTCAGGAACCATTAAAACGCTCTAAAAAGTTAAGCAAGGAAGAATTGAGCAGTGAAACACAGCGGATTATGGATGTTGTCGGTATTGAAGCAAGACTTCGCCTTGCTTATCCGCATGAATTAGATGGTGGCCGGAGACAGCGCGTAGGAATAGGACGTGCACTTGCACTTAATCCCAAATTTATTGTCTGTGATGAGCCGGTTTCAGCTCTGGATGTATCAATTCAGGCTCAGGTATTAAATCTTTTGAAAGAATTGCAGCAGAAATATGGATATACTTTTGTATTTATAACACATAATCTTTCTGTCGTAAAACATATTTCAGATGATATCTGCGTTATGTACTTGGGACAGCTTGTCGAGACCAGTCCGTCAAAGGAATTGTTTAAGCATCCCATTCATCCATATACAAAGGCATTACTGTCAGCTATTCCTTCTATTGATATTCATAATCAGAATAAACGAATTACATTGAAGGGAGAGATAACATCTCCGATCAATCCGGGTGAAGGATGCAGATTTGCAGCACGCTGTCCTTATGTGAAAGAGGCTTGCCATAAGCATCAGGAACTGAAAGAGATATTGCCAAACCACTTCGTCTCCTGCTGCAGGGCAGAAGAATTAAATGATTTGACGGAGAAGAAGGCATAAGGATGAACGAACTGGATTTCTATTCTCATACAAAAATAAACGAAAATCTATATCAAATAGTAGAAAGCTATGCACCATGCACGGATCCCGGTTTAGGGAATGGTAGCCGTTTCAATATATATGTTGTAATCGGTATGGATAAAATTGCCGTTATTGATGCAGGACTCGGAGCAGTGGACGGTCTGCGCAAATATATAGAAAAGAATCTTCCGATTGAAAACAAACCAATCGAATGTTATTTAACGCATGCACATCCGGATCATGTAGGCGGTTCAATGCTTTTTGAAAGAATATTCATGCATCCGGGAGAACTGTGGGATCTGGAATGGAATACAAATATAGAACGGCGTTTGAGCGATCTTGAACTTTTCGCGGATTACAGAGAGGATGTTCAGACATTCTGCAAAGTGCATTGTGTTCCTCGTCTTACTGAAGAAAGAATTAATCTGATAGAAGATGGAGAAAGGATTGATTTAGGTGAAATTAGCCTGAAAGTAATTAGAATACCGGGGCATACGCATGGTTCGGTCGGGTATTATAACGAAAAGGAAAATTACATTTTGAGCGGCGACTGTCTTCAGATATTGAATTCATACAGCGGTGGAATAGATGCCCTTAAAGAATACTATCTGCAGCTGAACAAATTTATAGAATCAATGCCGGCTGATTTGCAGATCGGAAGTGGGCATGATGCTTTGATTCATACAATGGATGTACCGAAATGGATGCTGCAGGGGCTTGATGATGTAATTAGCGGAAGAAACCTTGAGAAGGACGTCCCTAGACCTAGCCGATTCAAAATGACGCACGATAAGAAAAAAAATATGATGCATTTTGTCGGAGACATTAAAGTTGTATATGATCAGAACTGTATGTAGAAGGAGAAAAAATGGGAAATCTGAAAGTCGGTGCTTCAAAGAAGTGTATATCTCCAAAAGAGGATATGCTGCCGTCTCCGCAGGCTGTATTGAACGGCGATGCGCAGTATACCTGGGTACGCAAGGACATCTATGTCAGAGCCATTGCAATTGATAATGGAAAGAAAAAACTGGTTTTTATTGTGACGGAAACAAACAATGCGAATGTGCTGACCATACGTAAAGAAGTAGCGAAAAAGAATAATATTCCGGAAGAAAATGTATTTATGTGCAATAGTCATAACCATTCAGCAACAAATACGCTGGATCTTGATTATCACAATACTGACTGGGATCATGACGTACCTGAAGTCGTCTTTAAATACAGCAAATATGTCATGGATCTGGAAATTCAGTGTGCAAATGAAGCTTTTCAAAACATGCAGCCTGCCCGTTATGCATATGCCACGGGAAACAGTTATATCAACTGCAATCGTGACGAGGAATTAAATAATGGACGGTGGATATTTGGAAGAAATTTTGAACGTCCAAGTGATAAGACATTAGCCATACTGAAATTTGAAGATATGGAAGGACATTTGATTGCAGCATTGATGAATTATGCAGTGCATGCCACCATGTGCTTTCGTGTAAAAGATGAAAATGGAAATATGTGTGTTTCAGGTGATCTCGCCGGCGATATATGTGAATTCATGGAGGAAGCATATAGCAAAGACAATGCGGTTGTGGCATGGACGATTGCAGCCGCTGGAAATCAGACAGCTATTCTGGAATTCTTTCATGAATATCATCCGGATGGGACATATGTTCCGGATGAGAGATATAATCATTATTCCGGAACGTATATGTGGAAACTCTGTGAGCATCTTGCACAGAAACAGGGAATGGATGCTTTAAAAATTATGAGCGGCATGACGAAGACCCATGATGATATGAAAATTGAAGTGGTTGATCGTCAGCTGCAGGTTCCAGGGACAAAGGTTGAGGGATTTGGATTTGAACAGCTTTGTGATGATAGAAATATCGATGAGAGCAAAATCCATAATGTAGATGATGATAAGATCTATAATCTGCGGCTGAAACTGATTACATTGGATGATATTGCACTATTTGGTGTCAATTTCGAGTTTATGTGTGAAAGCGGACTCCGAATCAAAGAGAAGTCACCACTTAAGAATCTCATGATTATTACCTGTGCAGATAAGAGCATTGAAGGTGCACCATATCTTGTCGATAAATGGGGATATGAACATCATACTCCATCCTATTACCGCAATGGCGTAAGAGACGCAATGACTGAAGAGGTTTCTACGGAAGCATTAATGGAAATGTTTGAAGAAAGACTGCGCAGGGAAGATTGAAAAGAAGGAGGCATAGATGCTCACGAAATTATTTCCAATGGTTCAGATAAAAAAAAATATATGGGAAATAGATGAGTTTGATCTTGCAAGTATTTTTCTGATTATTGGCAGTGAGAGAGCTATGATGATTGACTGCGGGATGGGTGTTGGTGATCTTAAAGGTGCAGTTGAAATGCTTACGGATAAACCGCTTACGGTTGTTATTTCTCACTCCCACCCCGATCACACAGGCAACGCACGTCAATTCAGAGAAATATGGATGAATCCAAAAGACAAAAATGATTCGATACCTTTTGAATTGAAAAGAAGAAGGGAAGATACATGGTGTGTTGCCCTGCGCCAGGGAGGTAATTATCCATACGATATTGATACGGATCTTCGCGAACCGACAGAGCCTGTTCCGGTTATTCATGATTTGACAGATGGTCAGGAGTTCGATTTAGGAGATCGGATTATCAGGGCATATGAATGCCCTGGGCATACAAAGGGAGAAATGGTTTTCTTAGATGCTACGGATCGCATGCTTTTTGCAGGGGATGCACTCAATTATAATTTGCAGCTAAGGCAGGAGCCGATTGAAACAGATGTCCGTTATTTGGAAAAAATCAAGGATATGAAAAATCAGTATGATGGAATCTGGAATGGGCACCATGATTTCAGACCGCTTGGCGCGCCTCTTGGTGAAGATTGTCTGGACAATGTTATTGATCTTTGTCATCAGCTCCTTGACGGAACATACAGCCCGGTAACGGTAAAGAGCTTTTGGGGACCGTGGTCTGGCAGACCTGATGTTACAATGATCTGCAAAGGCAAGAATTATCTTGGATGGAATCCTGAATTGATTTACGACAAGGATGCAGAATAAAGCAGTTATACGGAGGATATATGAACAATATACTTCTGAAGCATACAGATTTACTGATCAGCCCACTTGCATTTGGAACTGCACAGTTTGGCAATAAATATGACAAGCAGCAGTCTTTTCACTTTCTTGATGCCTATGTTGATGCAGGTGGGAATTTAATAGATACGGCCCTTGCTTATTCTTCTTCCATCAGTGATGAAAGCCGTAGTGAAAAAATTATCGGTGAGTGGATGTCAAAGCTAGGAAATCGAAATCATGTCGTTTTAGCCACAAAAGGGTGCCATCCGCGTTACTGGGATGAGAATCTGCCGCGTTTTTCAAAGAAGGATCTATTTAAAGATATAGATCAGAGTCTGAAAAACTTGAAAACGGATTATGTGGATTTATATTGGATACACAAAGATGACCCGACAAAGCCTGTTGACGAAGTCCTCGATGGAATGAATGAAATCGTTAAGAGCGGGAAAGCCAGATTTATTGGAATTTCCAATATGGCGGCAGATAGAATGGATTTATCATTAAATTACATGAAATCTCATTCGTTTGCACCGATTATTGCAAGTCAGATTCTTTACAGTGTTGCGCAGATTAATATGGAAAACCGTTATGATAAACAGGGTGTTGCTATGACACATGAAGAGTATGCCTATTATGAAGAACAGGATCTTACGGTTTTTGCATATGCTTCACAGGCTCATGGTTTTTTTGCAAAGTATGCATCAGGAGGAGAAGATGCTCTCGCAGATGGTCTAAAATCAGAATATCTGAATGATTATAATGCCGCAATGTGCTTCAGGCTTCAAAAGATTGCACAGGAAAAAGGGGCTTCAATTACACAAATTGCAATTGCTGCACTGGTTCAGCGAGGGGACTTTTTTACTGTTCCGATTATCGGATGTTCAAGTGAGGCACAGCTGAAGGAAACAATAAAGGGTATGGAGATCACTCTGACGCAGGAGGACTTGGATTATATTTATGAACGGGTTTGATTTTTACTCATATGAAAAACTAAATAGCAGACTATATGTTATTCATGAAAAAATAGGCTGCAATTGCTATAACATATTCGTTGCCACAGGCAGCAGGAAAAGTGTGGCTTTTGATGCCGGTATGGGATTCACAAGTGATCTTCGAAATTATATAGAAAGAAATATTGCAGTTCATCATCCAATAGAATGCTACTTAACACATGGAGACATTGATCATATTGGAAGTGCAGTTTTGTTTGATTCATATTATCTGAATCATCGCGACTATCCGCAATTGAAGTACCATTTGAACCCGGAAAGACTTTTTGCAGAAACCGGAAAATTCTGTGGGAATGATCCGAACATTATGTCCTTTATACACGAAAATTATGTCCATAAAGAAGATTTTGAAAAGAATGTCAGAGACATTAATAATGGGGATACAATCGATCTTGGGAATATGAAATTTGAAGTCTATAAACTTCCTGGACATACTCCCGGGTCATTGGCCTTTTTCAATAGAGAGGAAAACTATGCAATTGTCGGAGATGCAATATTGACAACAAGCAGTTTTGGGAGATGTAAGGATTATCAGGAAAGTTTTGACGCATACAATTATTTTATATCAGTTTTGCCATATGACGTTGTTTTATACAGCGGACACGGAACAAATACAGAAGGCATTTCAAGACTTCTGTATATAAAGCAGGCATTTAAAGAAATTATAGAAGGCAGAACGCAGGGCGATGAGCATTTTACGTTAGCGTTTGATTTTTTGCCGAAAGAATTAATGGATCCTGAAGAATTCACTTATGACATGTGGTGCCATAGAACAGGTACGGCAGTCGTTCCATATAATGCGAATGCATTAAAAAAGGAGAATTAGCGTGAGAATGTTTTATGAACTTCCAATGGCAAATTTATCGAATGCAGAAATGATAGAGAAAATGCGTATTCGTGAACTTGTTGAATTTGATCGATATTGCTGTGATTATGGCCATAAAGAGGAGGAGAGAAATCTTTGGTGGGAAGACGGCAAGCTGTTTACAACATGGTTTAATGGCAGTATCAGTGATTATATAGGCAATCCGACAGTTGCACCCAAACCGGCTCCTGCAGATGGGCCCAGAGAGGCACATGGCCATCGGATTAATAATACGGTCGTTTGGCTGAAAGAGAGCCGTGCCATTGCAGAAATGCTATGCATTCTCAGCTTCCGGAATAAACTGGCATGGGAATGGATGGATACGCAGTGCTGGTGCCGCATGCATTATCGTGTGGAAAAAAGAGATGGGGTATGGAAAATATGCTATTTTGAAGGTATTTATGAAAAAGATCGAATGGATCCTGTTTTTCAGGACAGCACTTTTAAAATTCCGAGAGAAGAACTTTTTCAGTTCAGACCAATTAATTGGAACATGGCTGTACGAAGAGGAGTCTTTCTTGGTGGCATGAAAAATTCCGAAAAATGGGCAGGTGCTGATAAACCTGAAACATTGCAGAGGTTATATGAAGAAAGCTCAAAATGGATAGGACTTGAATAAGAAAGATTGGCGAGTAGATGAATGCTAAAATAACGACTGATTTTACAGAGGGAAACATTAGAAAGCAAATGATGAAATTTGCAGTCCCTCTGTTTTTTTCGAGGCTTCACTACTTTGTGTGGGTAGAAAAGCCATCCGCTAACTAAATAAATTGAAAACCACCTGCATCCGTGGTAATGTAGAAGTTCCTACACCAAAACATTCCAAGGAGGATGCAAGTGGTCTCTACTTCTACATTATGCAAAAATCTTTTAAATGTCAAGAACATCATGATTGAGGATGTAAAACTTTGGACGGACAAAGATACAGTTCGCCATCTCACAATCAATGCTAAGCCATACAAGAAAGATCAAAATCGTTGCCCTATTTGCGGAGCAAAGTGCCCGGGCTACGACACTGGCCGCATCAGCAGATCTTGGCGAGCCCTTGATTTTGGTGGCGTCATCGTACAGATCGTTGCAGACACCTCGCGCATTGAATGTCCGCACCATGGCGTCCATGTCGCCAGTGTGCCTTGGGCTTATCCCGGCTCTCGCTTTACTAAAGAGTTTGAAACCAGTACCGCTTGGCTGGCAACGCAGCTCAATAAGAGTGCTGTTGCCAAATATATGCGTATCTCATGGGATACCGTCGGCAAAATCATTTCCCGCGTCCGTGAGGACATCGAACCGAATCTTAAGAGCCGTTTGGATGGGCTAAAGGAAATCGGCATTGATGAGACCAGCTACCGTAAGGGACATAAGTACATCACGGTCGTCGTGAACCATGCGACCAATACCGTTGTATGGGCACATAAGGGACACGGCAAAGCCATCCTGACGCTATTCATGGAAGAACTGACGAAGGAGCAGCGAGAATCCATCCGGGTCGTCACTGGCGACGGTGCAAAATGGATTACATCCTGTGTTGAGAAATATCTGCCGAACTGCATCCGTTGTGTCGATGCCTTTCACGTGGTGGAATGGGCGATGAAAGCACTCGACAATGTCCGCCGTCAAAGCTGGCATGAAGCAAAATCTGTTGCCGAAAGTTATGGCAAGCGACGGAAAGGCCATCCCAAAGCAGCTGATGAAGAATATGCAGCAGCTTCCGCCGCCAGGCAGCGATCTCAGGATATCAAGGGATCAGCTTATGCTTTAGGCAAAGCACCTGAGAACCTTACTACGACGCAGGAAGCCAAACTGGAAATGATACAGCTTTCGGATAACCGGCTTTACCGCGCGTATAAGCTGAAAGAAATGCTGCGGCTCCTATTGAAGATGACTAATGTGGATACTGCTGAAGGTGAACTGACACGCTGGGTGAAATGGGCACGGCATTGCCGGATCCCTGAGTTTGTTGAACTGCAACGAAAGATTATGCGGCACAAGGATCATATCCTCAATACCATCCAGTTGCAGGTAAGCAACGCTAGAATCGAGTCCACAAACAACAAGATTAAGCTGATTATTCGACGCTCGTTTGGCTTCCGGAATATCCAGAATATGCTCGACATGGTACTGCTCGTTTGCTCCAACTTAAACATCCCACTGCCGAACCGTCCATAATTCCATATAGAATAAGATCGGGCCGATATTTCAGATTAGTTTTTACCCACACAAGCTAGTGAAGAGCCTTTTTTTCTAACCTTTTACAGGCAGTTTATAACATGGTTGACATGATTGTTATCGGTCAGTTCGTAGGAAAAACAGGACTCTCTGCAGTGTCAATCGGAGGTGATGTTCTTAACCTTCTGACGTTTCTTGCCATGGGATTTTCCAATGCCGGCCAAATCATCATTGCTCAGCATTTAGGGGCGGGAAGACAGGCAAAAATTGGAAAAATTGTAGCAAACTTATTTACTTTCCTTATTGCGGGCGCTCTTATTATGAGCATCGTATGCTTTAATATGAGAAATTCTATCCTTTTATGGATGAATACTCCGGACGAAGTATGGAATTACGCACTTGACTATGTAACGACATGTATCCTGGGTCTTGTTTTTATCTATGGATATAATGTAGTCAGTGCAGTTCTGAGAGGTATGGGTGATTCCAGGCACCCTTTCATGTTTATAGCGACAGCAGCCATTATAAACCTTGTTCTTGACCTTGTTTTCGTTATTAATTTCCATATGGCGGTCTTTGGGGTTGCACTGGCAACGGTTATTGGGCAGGGGATAAGTTTTATATGGGGTCTTGCTTTCCTTATCTGTAAACGTCGGGAAATGGGGCTTTCTATGAGTTTGAACAGCTTTATTCCTGACCGTATTATACTTGGGATGCTTATGAAACTTGGATTCCCGATGGCTATAAAATCGGCATCTGTCACTTTCTCGAAATTGTTTGTTGATTCGTGGATAAATTCATATGGCGTTGTTGCATCCAGTGCATCCGGCATAGAGAGCAAAATGAATGTTATTAGCAATCTTTTTGCAAATGCAATTAATATGGCATGCAGTACTATGATTGGTCAGAATGTTGGAGCAGAAAAGTATGACAGAGTACCTAAGATCATGAAATCGGCATTTGCAATTGTTTTTACGATAGCGCTGATGTTATCTTTTATTGTTATTTTCTTCCCGAAAATGTTATTTGGTATATTCACATCTGACAACGAAGTGATAAACGCATGTATGCTGATGATTCCTTTGATTGTTTTGATCTTTATGGGAAGTGCGGTACGTTCGCCAAATAATGGGCTAATTGATGGAAGCGGGAACTTTAAACTGAATATAGTCGTTGCGTTATTTGATGGAATCATTAATAGAATCGGCTTCGGATTATTATTTGGTCTGGCTATGGGAATGGGATGGATTGGATTCCTATATGGTGATGCTGTGGCAGGATTTACACCGTTACTCATTGGTAGCATTTACTATTTTAGTGGAAAATGGCGCACAAGGAAGTACATTATTAAATAGTAATTGTAATTCGGCTTCTAGTACAAGACATGGTAATAAGCGTAATATATATTAAAATCTTCTGCGATATGGATAAAATTCGTTGGTTGCAACATGATTATACTGGCAGGACGATGCTTATAGTCCTCCGATTTTTCAATGATTTCAGATATGGTACTCAGTTCGAGTTCTGGCAGCATTTATTTAATTAGAAAGAATTTGCAGAAAAGCGTGTTGACATGATCCGAGGAGGTGAAACGGTGTTTTTGAGAATCTAAAAAATAATCTAAAAAACACCTGTTTCAATCCGTTACTAAAACGCATACTAAATGAACTTTTCACTTGAAATAATGCTTTGTTTACGCAACATTCGTTACTTCATGTTCTTAAATGTTATCGATTGTTTGCGGCGTTCCACCCCTTCGGGACGCAGAGGCCGCTGGTTCGAATCCAGTCGCATCGATTTTTTATTGCAAATAACGGCTTTATCGAGAATTAAAACTGAAAAACAGGCAGCGGATTTTGACTAACGCTGACTAACACTAAAAATATCGAGGAAAGGAGAACATAGACCTTCTATATGTTTTCCAATGAGGATGATCAGGGCGTCGCAGAGAGATCTGCGGCGTCTTTTTAATGTTAAACCTGTTCAGAACAGCAGTTGAATTTGGGAAGTCAGTTTCAGCTTAAATGGTATGCTTTTGTATACTATGTCACTTAATTCTGCGTACTTGATATACATTACGGCTCTGATATGATAGTCGTACCAAGAGGAAATGGTACGGAGGAATATCAGATGAAACTGCTGATAAGAGATATTGATGCAAGCGGTATTCTTACAAAATCGAATCTCCCGGTTGCAGACTATTCAGTCAATCCCTATGTAGGGTGTGCTCATGGATGCAAATACTGCTATGCCTCATTCATGAAACGCTTCGCCAATCACCCGGAGCCCTGGGGTGAATTCGTGGATGTGAAGCATTGGCCGGAAATCAAAAATCCAAAACGCTGCGCGGGGAAGGAGCTGTTCATCGGCTCTGTCACAGACCCTTATCAGCCGCTGGAAGAAACCTGCAGGAGGACCAGAAAGCTTCTGGAAGAGATGCAGGGGTCGGGCTGCAGAATCAGCATTGCCACAAAATCGGATCTCGTGGTGCGTGATCTTGACCTTATCAAAACATTTCCCGGAGCCCGTGTATCCTGGAGCATCAATACGCTGGATGAAGGATTCCGCGCTCAGATGGATTGCGCCGTAAGCATCGAAAGACGGATCGCAGCCATGAAAATATTCCATGATGCCGGTGTACGTACGACCTGCTTCATTTCCCCGATCTTTCCGGGCATCACCGATCCGGAGGAAATCATACGGCGCACGATGGATCAGTGCAATCTGGTGTGGCTGGAAAACCTGAACCTGCGCGATGCGTACAAGGGCGTGATCATGAACTGGATGAAAGAGAATCATCCGGAACTGCTTACGCTGTATCAGGATATCTATGAGAAAAAAGACCGCAGCTTCTGGTCGCAGCTGGATGCTGAAATGCGTGAATTTACAGCGAAAGAAGGCCTTCCTTATGTCCGGGACGATGATTCCATGAAGCGGCCGTTCTCGGCGCCGCCGGCGGTGGTCAACTACTTCTTCCATGAGGAGATCATTCCATCCGCGAAAAGAAAAATAAAGCACAGTTAAAGATCTTACAGGAGATGAATATCATGAATCATGTTATTTACGAAATGTTCGAAGATAAAATCCGGGAGAACCCTTCAGCTTCCGCGGTCTATGATGGGAACCGCTTTCTTACCAGGAAGGGGCTGGATGCACTGGCCGATACCATTGCCCTGCAGATCCCTGCGGGAACAAAACGGGTCGGTATCGTGATGAACCATGGCGTCGAGATGATCGCGGCCATCTTTGCCGTCCTGAAATCCGGCGCAGCCTATGTTCCGGCCGAGCCGTTCTTCCCGGACGACCGGATCCGCTTCATGCTGGAGGACAGCGGAGCCGACGCCGTGATCACCAATACGGAGTATGCCGGCCGTCTGGAAGGTTTCCGGCGGATCATCGTGGATGCCGGACTTCCCGTGTCCGGTGTTCAGACGAAAAGCCGTGCCGCGGAAGATGACCTTGCCTATATCCTCTATACTTCGGGTTCCACGGGCGCGCCCAAAGGTGTCTCCGTCATGAACCGGAATGTCTGCCACTATGTCCGTGCCTTTGAGCACGAATTCCATCCGGATGAAAATGACACCATGCTGCAGTATTCCGTGTGCTCTTTCGACATTTTCGTGGAGGAAGTCTTCACCACCATCCTGAACGGTGCTGTATTGGCGATTCCTTCCGAGGAAGACAGGAAGAACATCAAAAATCTGATGGCCTTCGTAAAGAAGCATCATGTCACGGAAATCAGCGGCTTCCCGTATCTTCTTCTGGAAATGAATCATTTGAAGGAACTCCCTGACAGCCTGCGCCTGCTCATCAGCGGCGGCGATGTGCTGCGGGCATCCTATGTCGATCATCTGGTGGGCAGGACTGCCGTCTACAATACCTACGGTCCCTCGGAGACCACGGTCTGCGCTTCCTATTTCCGGTGCAGCGGGACGAATTTTCTCGCAGACGGCACCTATCCGGTAGGCAGGCCAGTGCTTAACTCCGATATTGTGATCCTGGATGAAAAGTTGAATCCGGTTCCGGACGGCAGTACGGGAGAGCTGTGCATTACCGGCGGCGGTGTCTCGGCTGGATATACCGGTGACCGTAAAATTGAAAACCGGGCCTTTGTGCACCGGGCCGATGGCAGCATCATTTACCGGAGCGGAGACCTCGGCTATGTGCTGCCCGACGGCAATCTTGCTTTCCTGCACCGCAGGGACACGCAGGTCATGATCCTCGGCAGGCGCGTGGAAACGACGGAAGTCGAAAGTGTCCTCTGCAGATGCCCGGAGATTGAGAAGGCAGCGGTAAAGGCTTACACGGATGAACAGCATCTTTCCTATCTGGTGGCTTATATCGTCACGAAGGAACCGCAGGCGGCACTTTCCACAATCAAGAAGGAGATGGCTCGGTTCCTTCCTGCCTACATGATTCCCGAGTTCTTTATCTGGCTGCAGGATCTGCCGCTGAATGCAAACGGAAAGATCGATTCGCGATCACTCCCCATCATCCTGAAGGAGGGATCTGCCGCATGAAGGAGGAGATAAGCATCCGGCAGGCAGACGCATCGGAAATGAAAACCCTCATGCAGTGGCGGATGGAGGTCCTCCATGCGGTGTTCGACATCCCGGATAAAGATCCGCTGGCTGCACTGCGCAAGGCAAACGAAGAGTATTACCACACCGCTTTGGCGGATGGAAGCCATATCGCCTGTTTCGCTGAGCAGAACGGAACAGCCGTCGGCTGCGGCGGTGTCTGCCTTTTTCGTGAGATGCCCTCGCCCGACAATCCTTGCGGCCGGTGCGCTTACCTGATGAATATCTATACGAGGCCATCCTGCAGGGGCTCCGGCGTGGGAAGGAAGATTGTCACCTGGCTGGTGGAAAAGGCCAGGGCGAAGGGAATCACGAAGATCTATCTGGAGTCCTCTGACAGTGCAAGAAGTCTGTATGAAGGGCTTGGATTCATTCCGATGAAGAATTACCTGAAACTGGATGACGGAGGCACCAAATGAGCGGCACGGTGGGACTGCCTCTGTGTTTGCACTGAATCCGGGCAATCATTACCGGGATATGGTCCTGCGTATGGCAAAGGGATACCGCTGGATTCTGACACATTGAAAGACCGGTTCCATGCGGAAGTCTTATTGTTTCTATGGTACGATTTTGATACAATATACGCATAAGAAACCGGACTTAGCAGGGAGAGCGTGAAAATGAAAACAATCATGTCTTATGAACAATATCTCGTGGATGTAAAAAAAGGAATCGTTACCGATCAGGGAAACTGTCCGGTCACACCGCTTCTTCAGAAACTGCAGGGGAAATGGAAAAGCCAGATTCTGTATGAACTGTGCATTCTGAATCCTGCGCGGTTTGGTCAGATCAAAAAAGATCTTCCCGGTATTACCAATACAGTGCTGACGGGTGCTCTGCGGGAGCTGGAGGAAGACGGGTTCATCAAGCGTGTCCAATTCAATGAAATCCCGCCCCATGTGGAATATTCTTTTACGCAGAAGGGAGAAGACCTGATGCCGATTTTCTATGAAATCATGAAGTGGGGCTTCAAACATGAGGAAGACTGACAGCACATCGTATCAGATCAAAGAGGTAAAACAAAATAAAAAGAATTATCTTAATCTGCTGCTTCTTGCTGATGAGCAGGAGGATATGGTAGATCGTTACCTTGAAAGAGGAACGATGTATATCCTGGAGGAAGATGAAAGTGTTCGGGGAGAATGTGTTGTTACAGATGAAGGTGATGGAATTCTTGAGGTAAAGAATATAGCAGTATTGCCGGAATTACAGAAATACGGATATGGAAGAAAACTGATATCCTATGTGGAGAAGACCTATTCCGGACGGAATGATTATCATGTTTTGCGAGTCGGAACCGGGGACAGCCTGCAGACAATACCCTTTTATGAAAAGTGCGGTTTCCGTGAGACATCAAGGATCAGGAACTTTTTCACGGACAATTATGATCATCCTATATTCGAGGCCGGGAAACAACTGACCGACATGGTGGTTCTTGAGAAGAGTCTAGACATGAAAATTTCATTGTGCGGAGATGATTGCTTCAAATGTCCCAGATATCTTGCGAAAAGTGATGAGGAACTTCAAAGAGTTGCTGAACTGTGGTATCGTGCAGGATATCGGAATCATGTCGTTTCCAATGATGAGATCAGGTGCAGCGGCTGTTATCCGGGAAAGCAATGCGGGTATGGTTTGACAGAATGTACCAATGCTCATGGAGTTGAGAAATGCAATCAGTGTCCTGAGTTCCAATGTGACAAACTTCGGGAGATGCTCCGAAGATCTGCATGTTCGCAGGAACAGTGCAAAGAAGTATGCTCCCCGGCAGAATATGCTAAGTTGAAAGCAGCTTTTTTCAATAAAGAGAACAATCTGAGAAAGTAATTCCAGCTATCAAAAATATGGCGAAAAATATGTGTTGACTTATCCTGACACAAGTCGGCGAATGCCATCATGCCACCACTGATACGATTACTAAAGGGTATCCGTACAGGGGATATATGATCGATATTATATTGTTTTTCTGCGTCATCCTGAATCTGCCGAATATCGTTATCCTGTTTCAGGCTGTTTTTCATATCACTGAAGTTTATTTCCCCGGCATGCTGATGCTTGCTTATGTCAGCTTCCTGTGCCCCTATGTCTGCCTGTTTCTTGGAGGCGTTCTGCGGATTATCGGAATTCCCCGATTTTCATTTCCTCAGAAAATATCTTCAGAAGAGTAATTGTTTACAGCTGGGCAATAATCTGTACATATCAGGCGCATATACTGAATCATACAAGGAGGCCGTGAAAATGAATGAATCATTGCTGATTGCCATTATCATCATCGCCATCGTCATTCTTGCACCGGTCGTGGGCATCTTCATACGGAAAAGAGATTTCAGGCGTCAGGTGACGGGGAAGAAGCCGATCCGGGAAATGAAAGCAGATGAGCATGTCCCGGATACTTCATCGAAGGATGCCTATACGGAAGCAGACCGCCTGAAGGATGAGGCACGGATGTACCGCTTCCGCGATTCAAACGGCGGGTCTGTCATGCATTAAAAGTTTTATCTTCAGAAATCCTGCGTCTTCTTAGGAGAACCCGGAAGAGACCGGTGAAAAAACGAATCTTTATCTTCAACAGGAATATTGACAGGAAAGAGTCCTTCGCTTTGAAGGGCTCTTTTTTTTGCTTCCGTTATGCCTCATAGAACTTTCAACCTTCTATAAGAATTTCTTATCAAAAATGCCGGAAAACAAAATTGATTCGTTTCGCCTCCTCGGGTAAAGTGTTGCCATAAACGAAAAGAGGAGGCATTCAGAGATGTCAAAGAATCTGATCATTTATTATTCCAGAAGAGGCCAGAATTATGCGGATGGCAGCATCCGGAACCTGCCGGTCGGAAATGTCGAGACTGCGGCGAAGTA
This sequence comes from Lachnospiraceae bacterium, assembly GCA_022647575.1. Taxonomy (GTDB): domain Bacteria; phylum Bacillota; class Clostridia; order Lachnospirales; family Lachnospiraceae; genus Chordicoccus. Next base: position 103,902 of record JALCKY010000007.1, read on the forward strand.
TGTGCAGAAGGCTGTCGGCGGCGATCTTTTTGAAATCGAGCCGGTCTATAACTACTCAGGGGATTACATGACCTGCACGAGGGAGGCAAAGGAAGAACTGAGATCAAAAGCCAGACCGGAACTTAAGAAATATCTGGATGATATTTCCGCGTATGACAATGTATTCGTCATGGCCCCGTGCTGGTGGGGGACATGCCCGATGCCGGTGTTTACGCAGCTTGAAAGACTGGACTTCACGGGGAAGAAGGTATTCCCGTTCATGTCTCATGAAGGAAGCGGTCTCGGAAGCTGTGAGAAGGATATCCGGAACAGCTGCAGGGGAGCGGTATTAGGGGCAGGGCTTGAGGTACAGGGGACGGCGACAGCGCGCAGTGAGGAAAAGATTGCTGCGTGGGCCGGGAAATGTACCGGATGAGGGGAGAAGGAAAATGTCTGTTTCAGAAAAAGCGGCAGAGTACCATGCCCGTATGTTCCCGGAATACAGGTCTTTTTTCAAAACGACGGATCCGGAGTTCATCGAACGGTTCGACAATTTTGCATTTGATGAAGTGATCCGTGAGAGCAGCCTGGATGACAGGACAAGATTCATGGCAATCCTTGCAGTTCTTGTGGGCTGTCAGGGACTTGATGAGTTCCGTGTCATGCTTCCGGCTGCCCTGAACATGGGAGTCACCCCGGTCGAGGCAAAGGAGATCGTTTATCAGGCTGCAGCCTATCTGGGAATCGGCAGGGTCTTCCCGTTCCTGAAAGCAGCCAATGAGGTATTTGAAAAAATCGGCGTGAAGCTTCCGCTTGAAGCGCAGTCGCAGACGACCATGAAAAACAGGATGGAAAAGGGAGAGCAGATCCAGATAGCTGTCTTTGGAAAAGGGATGAAGGGATTTTCCCATTCCGGGCCCACAGAGACAAGACATATCAACCGGTGGCTTACGGACAACTGCTTCGGGGACTATTACACCAGGAGCGGGCTGGACATCAGAGAACGGGAAATGATTACCTTCTGTTTCCTGTCCGGTCTGGGCGGCTGCGAGGCACAGCTGACAGCGCATGCCAGCGGAAATATGGGCATAGGGAACAGCCGGGAGTTCCTGATCGATGTGATATCCCAGTGCGTGCCCTACATCGGGTATCCGGGAAGCCTGAATGCGATTGCTGCGGTGAATAAGGCTGCAGGCAGATAGCAGGATTTATTTGAAAAAAGATTTGAGGATGTCGGCGAATTCTTCGATATAGTACCCAGAGTTGTCTGCCTTCCAGAAGGCATAGTAGCTCCGTGTCACCTGCTTCTTATTGCGGAAGAGGGGAATCCTGCGGATGGCGCCGACGTACTGCACCGGCTCGCTGCCGCCTTCCATGGGAAGGAAGGCATTGCCGGAGAGCAGGAGCATCCTGGCATTTTCTATGGTGTCGGCGAACCGGACGCTTCCGTCAAACCCGAGATCCTTGCGGTAGAAATTCTCCTCTTCGCGTTTCTGGTCCGGCGATGCGACAAGGACGCAGGTGAGATCCTGAAGATCGCTGATCTCAAGATGCTTTTTCACTGCAAGGGGATTCCGGCTGGAGATCTCGATCCGGCAGGCGGCATCAACCAGATGGAAGTTGACGTACAGGTCGGACGGATTCCTGCGCAGGTCGTTTAAGGCCAGATCGATCAGACCGTTCCGCAGACCATCATAAAGCTCTTCATGATTGCCGTAGCTGATCTGGACATCTACCTTCGGATATTTTTCGGAAAATGCAGCCAGTGCCTGCTGGAATTCCAGTCCTCCGTAGCATTTCAGGTATCCGATCTTGATCACGGCCCGGTTATCGTGGTCGATGCGGGAAGTTTCCGTGCAGATCCTGTCAAAGTCAGTCAGCAGTTTCTGCGTCTTCTCATAAAAGTATTCCCCGGCCGGTGTCATGATAAAAGACCGGTTCTGCCTCTTCAGGAGCTGTACGCCCAGGTTCTTTTCCAAAGCCTTGATCTGCTGGGATATGGCCGATTCCGAGATGCAGCATTCCTCAGCGGCTTCTGCGAAACTGCCGCACCGGATGACTGCATGGAAATATTTAATCTGTCGGATCATGTATATTTCCTTCCTTCAACGTAAGCATAGCAGAAAAACGGTCAGGGGTAAACGATAAGTTTATCTTATTGAAAAGGGGCCAAAATCGAATTGCTCCGAAGAGCAGACACAGATAAGATGAAATCGAAAAGAAAAACAGAGAGGGTAACAGAGAGAATAACTGAAAGGAAGAATGCGCATGCGTAAAAAGGAAGTCATGCTTTTGACAGGTGCCGGACAGATCGGAATGGCAATCGCCCGCCGTGTCGGATATGGGAAGAAGATTCTGGTCGGAGATAAGAATGAGAAGAATGCAGAAGGAACCGCGGAGATCATGAAGAATGCCGGGTTTGATGCGGAACCCGTCGGGATGGATCTTTCCTCCAGGGCATCCATTGACTTCATGATAAAAAAAGGACAGGAGTATGGGGAAATCAAATACCTCATCAATGCTGCCGGCATGTCGCCGAGCCAGGCGTCCATAGAAGCAATCCTGAAGGTTGATCTGTATGGAAGCGCCGTTCTGATGGAAGAGGTCGGAAAGGTCATCGCCGAGGGAGGGGCGGGAATCCAGATTTCCAGCCAGTCCGGTTTCAGGATGCCCTCTCTTACCCCGGAGCAGGACCGTGCGCTGGCCATGACCCCGACGGAAGAACTGCTTTCCCTTGATTTCCTTCGCCCGGAAAATGTGAAGGATACGCTTTACGCCTATCAGCTGTCGAAGCGCGCCAATGAAAAGCGCGTGATGTATGAGGCGGTCCGATGGGGCGGAAGAGGAGCACGGATCAATGATATCGCTCCCGGTATCATCGTGACCCCGCTGGCGATTGATGAGTTCAACGGCATACGCGGTGATTTCTATAAGAACATGTTTGCAAAATGTCCGGCGGGAAGACCGGGTACGGCGGATGAAATGGCAAATATAGCGGAACTCCTGATGTCTGATAAAGGTGCATTTATTACGGGCTCCACGTTCCTGGCAGACGGAGGGGCAACGGCTTCTTACTATTACGGCCCTTTGCAGCCGGGAAAGAGCGGAGGTGCGTCATGAGTATATTTGATGAGCTGCAGGGCGGAAAAGCCTGTGACATCCGGGAGCCGGAATACCAGAAAGAGGTCCACGGTGAGATCAGCCGCTGCGACCATATCTGCTGGAAGATCCGGCAGACCGATCCTCTGGAAACGGAAACAATCATCGGACTCGAGAAGGAACTGTTCCTCGGCACGCAGGGAGAAGGGACCTTCCTGACGCCACCCTTCAATATCGACTGCGCAAGTCAGGTCAGGCTCGGAAGCAATGTCTATATCAACCACAATGCAGACATGATGGCCCTCGGCGGCATCGAGATAGAAGACGGCGTCATGATCGGTCCGGAGTCTGCCATGCTTACCGTGAATTATGAACCGAAGAACATCCGGGTCGTCATGACGAAGAAGATCCGCATTAAAAGGAATGCGTGGATCGGAGCACGCGTCAGCATCCTCCCTGGGGTCACAATCGGTGAAAACGCAATCATCGGCACAGGCAGTGTCGTGACGAAAGATATTCCGGATAACAGCATTGCTGTAGGAAATCCGGCGAAGGTGATCCGTGAGATATGAAATCGAAAAAAGGAGGAACATGAAATGGAACAGACTTATATCACGCTGAACAACAATGAGAAAATCCCGCAGTTCGGACTCGGCGTCTATATGATTGCAGGCGATGATGCCGCGAAACAGGCATGCCTTGATGCCCTGAAGAGGGGCTACCGCCATATCGACACGGCGCATGCCTACCAGAACGAGCGCGGCGTCGGCGCGGCCGTAAAGGAAAGCGGCATACCCCGTGAGGAGATCTGGATCACCTCCAAGCTCTGGCCCAGCGAATACGGCGAGGGCAAGACCATGGCCGGAATCGACAGAATGCTCTCCCGACTGGGAACGGATTATATCGATCTTCTTCTGCTGCATCAGCAGTTCGGCGATTATCTCGGCGCATGGCGCGACATGGAAAAGGCCGTGGCGGAGGGGAAAGTGCGGAGCATCGGACTTTCCAATTTTGAGTCGGAACGTCTGGAGGAAGTGCTTTCGCATCTGAAATCAAGCCGGCCGTGCTCCAGGTGGAGTGCCATCCCTATTACCAGCAGACGGCGCTGAAGAAGCGCGTCGCAGCTTACGGCACTGCCATCGAGTGCTGGTATCCCATCGGCCATGGGGATCAGGGGCTGATCGGCGAACCGGTCTTTGCGGAACTTGGGAAAAAATACGGAAAGAGCAACGTCCAGATCATCCTGCGCTGGCATATCCAGGAAGGCAATATCATCTTCCCGAAATCCACGAATCCGGAACATATCCGTGCCAACTTCGACATCTTTGACTTTGCGCTGACGGAGGAGGAAATGAACCGTATACGGGCACTGGACAAGGGCATTCGCTATTTCAACATGAGCCTTTCAGACCAGGAAAAGATGCTTGGCGCCTTCAGGCCGGCTGATTAACAATCAGATTGAAATGACAGCGTCTTTTCTCTTTGTCACCGCAGAAAAGAAAAATCGGTTTTATATGGGAGTGGATGGTATCCTGTATGTAAATAAACGGCGACAATAAAAATATGCCGAGACAGCGAGGAATGTGAATGGCATATCGGGTAAACAGGCGGCTGAAAAAGGTGTGATTTGGAAAGTATAGTTATTTGGGTCTGGGAAATACCAAATCTTCCCAGAAATAAGGGAGATGGTTTCCATCCTTTCAAAATAACAGAATAATTTGAAAGGACAGAAAGCGTTCATGAAAACTGAATATGTTAAAAAATACCTGTTTTTTTTTACGGGTTTATTTGCTATGGCTGTTGGGGTTGCTTTTTCCATTAAGGCAGATCTTGGTACATCGCCTATCTCAAGCGTACCCTATGTATTAAGTCTTGTTGTGCCGATAACAGTAGGGAAAATCACCATAGCCATGCATTGTATATTTATTCTTTTACAGGTTTTGATTTTAGGAAAGAAGTACCAGCCGGTCCAGCTGATGCAGCTTCCCGTTGCCATTGCCTTTGGATTTATGATTGACTTTGCAGTATGGCTTTTAGACGGGATACATTACTCTTCCTATCTTATGCAATGGCTCTTTTGTATTGTCGGCATTGTAATGGTTGCAGCAGGTGTCAGTATGGAGGTTACGGCAAATGTGGTAACTCTGGCAGGTGAGGGACTTGTTTTAGCAGTCTGTAAAGTCGCACCTGTGAAATTCAGCAGCATGAAGGTTTGCTTCGACTGCATGTTAGTAGCGATTGCTGTCTTAATCGGTATTTTCACCAGAGGCAAAGTGCTCGGGGTAAGGGAAGGAACAGTTGCGGCGGCGATGTTCGTGGGGCTGCTTTCCAAACCAATCGGCAGGCCAATGACAAAATTAATGGACAGACTTCTGGGAAGGAGCAGCATACAGCCTGAGGCAGAATAAAGTGTTTAAAATGGTGTGCCATTGAATGAATTTAAGACGGCTGTCAAGTTTGACAGCCGCCTTTTACATTTCTTGATATTGTTCAGTATTGCTTTTCCATATATAACGCAATTTGGGAAAAAACAAATAAGAGTTGATCCTGACCTGTAATAGAATGGGCATAGGACTCAAATCTGCAGTTATTTGATGTTCAGAAATTCTGAGGCTTTCCGGATGCTCCGGAAAGTCTTTTTTTGTATGCGTCTTAAGGAAATCTTAAGGTCCTGCATAGTTTATTCTTCATCTTTTTTCGGGTATGATGGTTCCATGAGGAGGCGGAAAATGTACAACATCCTGATCTGCGACGATGATCGCGACATCGTCAATGCACTGAGAATTTATCTTTCGGATCCGCAGTATGACATTTTCGAGGCTTATTCGGGAGAAGAAGCCCTGGAGGTCATGCAGTACGAGAAGATTCAGTTTATCCTGATGGACATCATGATGCCGGAGATGGACGGCATTTCCGTCATGGTAAAAATACGGGAGAACAGCAATGTCCCGGTCATCCTCCTGACGGCAAAAAGCGAGGACAATGACAAGGTGATGGGACTGACCGCCGGGGCGGACGAATGTGTAAAACTTGACGGCGAAAAAGCTTCCCTGACACCGACGTGGATCTGTTCAAGGCCATGCTGAATTTCAGGATTACCATGACTTGATGATGGTCACGACATTCCAGCCGCCTTCGAATGTGTATTTGACGCTGTCCATTGTCTTCTTTACGATATAGATTCCCAGACCTCCGGCCTGGCGCTTTTCCAGCGGAAGCGTGATATCCGGATCCTTCTTCTGCGTAGGATCATAGCGGACGCCGTTGTCGGCGAAGCGGATGGTTGCGGAACTGCCGGAGACTTCACAGCCGAGGGTCATCTTGTCAGCGGTGCTGTAATAGACGATGTTGGAAAGCAGCTCGTCGATCGCGACGTCAACCTGTGTCAGGACCTTCTGCGGTGCACCGGCTGCCGTCAGGACGCTGTCCACGAACTGCGTGGCGGGTTCGATGGATTCGACGGCGGGCGGATAGGTCATTTTCCTCTGATGGCTGCGATTCTCTTTGATTTCCAGGGCGAGCATGGTAATGTCGTCAAACTGCGGAGCACTGCCGACAAAGGCGTCGATGTCCTGATAGGCGGCGATAATGCGTTCTTTGACCGGAATGCCGTCGCGGCTGTTCAGGGACTTGAGAATGCCATCTGTGCCGAAAAGCCGCAGGTCTTTCGTTGTCGCCTCGGTTACGCCGTCCGTATAGACGAAAAGGATGTCACCCGGGTTCAGCTGCAGTTCATACTCTTTATACTTGGATGTTTCCATGCCGGCCAGCACGAAGCCATGGGGGTCTTTGAACATCTCAAAGGGTTCGCCTTTGCGTTTGATCATCGGGTTCTCGTGCCCGGCATTGGAGCAGATCATTTTTCCGGTGGAGATTTCCAGGATGCCGAGCCATACGGTCACGAACATTTCGGCGCTGTTATTTTCCAGGAGCCGGTAGTTGACCCTTCCCAGGACTTCTTTCGGGGACAGGCCGGATTGGGCAGCATTCTTGAGCAGCGTTTTGGCAATCATCATGAACAGGGCTGCCGGGACTCCCTTGCCGGAAACGTCCGCGATGACCAGGGCCAGATGGTCGTCATCGACCAGAAAGAAATCATAGAAATCGCCGCCGACTTCCTTGGCCGGACGCATGGCTGCGTAGATGTCGAATTCTTTTCTGTCCGGGAAAGCCGGGAAGATGCCCGGAAGCATGGACTTCTGGATATTTGTCGCAACGTTCAGCTCGGCAGCGTTCTTCATGGCGCGCGCGTTCTGCAGGACGGAGGAAATCAGAAGCCAGAACTCGATGAGGAAAATGACGCAGATCGTCGCGTACAGGGGAAGGAACCAGACAGAGCCCGGAAAAATGCTCAGGGAGTTGGTTACAAGATTGATGACGTAGAAACCGACGACGGAAACCAGGGGCGCCGCGATATAAGCATCCATCCTGCCGTTCAGGACTTTGATCATTTCCCTGAATTTCAGGCGGAGTGCCCTCCAGTACAGAATGAAAATGATGGTATAGACGATCAGCTTGACTCCGATGAAGAAAATCAGGTTCGGCGTCTCATACGGACTTTCTTTGATGAGTCCGAGGCGGCCGGCCAGAAGGGTGTCGGTCGTTCCGCAGAACATGAAGGTCGACACGTTGGCAATGAGGCAGGACGTCAGTGAAATGAAAAGCTTGGATGACCAGGAGCCCTGATACAGGAACTGGGACACCGCGCAGATGATGGCTGAAAGTCCCAGGATGCCGAAGAAATCATTGGTCAGGTTGGCGCTGTAAGAAAGGACGGTCAGGACATAGCCGGCCGCGGCTGCGGCTGCCCAGACAGCGGAAGTAATGATGACATTGTGCTTTCTCGTCAGCGTGACTCCTGTCAGGATGGCGGCAAATACGGATGCAAGAAAAACAGCAAGGCTCCAAAGCAGTATGACGGTCGACATGTTTTCCCTCCTCAGAACATTTCCATATCACGCAGGATGCTGAAATATTGTTTCAGATAAGCTTCCGAAGCAGGCGTCCATTCCTGATGGCATTGGTGCAGGACTTCCAGCGTCAGCGAATTGTCGGTATCGGTCATTTTCCAGTGGATGTCGGGACGTTCCATCAAAAGCCCTTCGATGATTTTCTTTCCTTCTTCGGTCTTCCTGTAGTCCCGGAGCATCTCTTCAAATGCCGCATCGTCCACGGTTCTGACCGGGATGCCCAGGTCATTCAGGGTCCTGAACATTTCCGCATACGGAATCTCTTCCGGCGGATATACATGGAAAGCGGTCAGGCCGCATCGGATACCGCACAGTTCGACAATCATGCGGGCTACGTCGTCGACCGGCGAGAAATTGGCCGCGGAGCGGCAGACGGACTCCGGAGCTGCCCCCATGCGCACGTAGGAAGACATCTGGCGCGTGAAAGCATTGGTCTTCATGTTCATCTGGAACTCACCGTCGCGGATACGGCCCTGCAGGTTTCCGACCCTCATGATCGAGGCTTTGAGGCCGCGTCCGGCAGCCGCTTTCAGGATGGAATATTCAGCCATGTATTTTGAAAGGATATACTGGTTGCGGATATCCTGTCCGATGTAGAGATCCTGCTCGGTCAGGATGTGTTTTTTACCGTCAGCCGGGAAAGAGCCGCCGACGCTGATGGTCGATACCTGACACAGGCGGGCGTTTTTCTCCATACAGAAATCAATCAGCCTTCTGGCGCCTTCCGTATTGGTTTCGGAAAGCGTGCTGTCGTGCGAGAAATGCGCGACGATGGCAGCCGAATTGATGACCGTGTCGATCTTTTCCGTGAAGGGGGCGGCAAAGATGCCGGGGTTTGACAGATCGCCCTCGATGACTTCCCATTTTGTCCCGTACAGATCGTCAAAGTCGTTTTCACCGTAATAGAACAGGGCCGTGCGGACTCTTGTTTCAGGCGCGCGTTTTCCGTCCGAGCGGGCCAGACAGAAAACTTTATTGAACCTGTCCGGATGTTTCATCAGCTCAAGAAGGATGTGCACGCCGAGATATCCGGTTGCTCCGCTCAGAAGAACTGTTCCGAGGAATTCTTTTTCCGGAAGGATTTCCGGATGATAGTTCAGTACGGAAGGGATGCCTTCGTAATCCAGGTTTCCAAGTCCGGCTTCGTCATTTTCCGGAGCCTTGTCTGCAAGCTTTGCTGCAAGGGCGGCGGGAGTCGGCGCTTCGTAAATCATGCGCACATTCAGGCTGCCTTCGCCGAAACGGGTTTCCAGCTCCATCATCAGCATGACGGTATCGAGCGAAGTGCCGCCCATCTCGAAGAAATTATCAGCGGCGCCGATGCGGTCGCATTTCAGGACAGCCTGCATTTTTTCGCAGATGAATTTTTCGCTGTCGTTTGATGGCGGCGTATAGTTCTGACTGAATTCGACCGGATAATCCGCAAGGGCACGGAGGTCTGTTTTTCCGCTGATCGTGTGCGGCATTTCCTCCAGGCGGACAAGCGCGTTCGGGACCATGTAGGGCGGCAGCTGGCCGCGCAGATGTTTTTTCAGATCATCTTCTTTTATTTCCGCCGATTCTTCCGAGGTATAGAAGCAGACGAGGTATTCGGATTTTCCGGACTTGCGGACAATGCAGGCATCGGAAAGGACGCCCGGATACTGACCGACCGCGTTCTCTATTTCAGGAAGCTCGATGCGCAGGCCGCGGAGCTTGATCAGGCGGTCGTTACGTCCCTGGTAGATCAGGCAGCCGTCTTTATCGAGATACCCCAGATCTCCCGTATGGTAAATGGAAAGACCGTTAAGAATGCAGAATTTCTTCTCCGTGATTTCCGGAAGGTTTTTGTATCCGAGTCCGACGCCTGCTCCATAGATGCAGATTTCGCCGGAGGCTCCGTACGGGATCAGCTCGGAATTCCTGTTCAGGATCAGGAGGCCCGTATTCGCGATCGGCCGGCCGATCGAACGGTTGTCCCCGTCTTCTGTTATGGTGGCGCCGATGGTCGTTTCCGTTGGCCCGTAGCCGTTGAAAATCCTTGTGCCGTAATTCTTTTTCAGTTCATTTACGAAACTGCCGAGCAGGACTTCCCCTGCGGAAAGGACGGCGCGTATGCCGCCGAAGACTTCCGTAAAAGCGGGAAGCTTCAGATAGGAAGCCAGTCTTGACGGCGTGCAGTGCAGGATGTCGGCGTGATGAGCGGATATGATTTTCGCCAGGGCAGCAGGATCGGTCAGGGCATTTTCCGGAGTCAGCTCGACGAACATGCCGTTCATCAGCGGCACGAAAATCTCGTAGAGGGAAATATCGAAGCCGATAGATCCCACGGCGGTTATGCCATGGCAGGGAGCGCTGCCGTCCAGGCCCGTAATGGCGCGGTTGAACGGATTGCTGTCAGGCAGGACAATGCTGACGATGCCGGTGTGCGGAAGAATGACGCCCTTCGGCTTGCCCGTGCTGCCGGATGTATAGATCATATAGGCCGGAGAGCGCGGATCGATGTCCGGCTGCGCTGCCTGCGGTTCGGATCCGGCCAGCTCTTTTATTTCCAGAAAGCCGGCGGGTGCATTTTCCACATCGTCCGAGGAAATCAGGAATTTTGCCCCGCTGTCGGAAAGGATATTTTCGATGCGTTCTGTCGGGTACTGGGAATCAATCGGGACAAAGGCCGCGCCGGTTTTCAGTATACCGAAGATCGTCGGAATCATATAGAGGTTCCGGTGCAGAATGAACGCGACGACATCGCCGCATCTGACGCCGTGACTTTCCAGTCCGCCGGCAATCCGGTCGGAGAGTTCATCAAGATTGGAAAAAGTGAGGGTTTCATTTCCCGCATAAACGGCCGGCCTGTCGGCATTTTCCCTGACCGCTTTCCGGAAAATAGAAACAATCGTGTCTTTTTGGCTGAACGGAACAGTCTTTCCTTTTACGGAATAAAGGCGCTCCTTCTCTTTGGCGCCGACAATCGGGATTTCCGGGAGAGGCTTTCCGGACAGGCCGTCTTTTATGATGCCGAGGATGCTGTCGATGAAGAAGTGAATGCGTTCCTGATCATAAAAACCGTTATTCAGGTCAAAGGAGAAGCGGGCAGTGCCGTCAAAGTTGAAAATATTCCAGGTCAGGTGATTGCGCATTTCACCGGCGACGCTTACATCGACGGCGGCGCGGACATTTCCCTCAAGCCTGCAGCTGTAATAGTTCAGGACATATTCCGAAAAGCTGTCTTCCGTCAGGTCTTCTTCGCGGCACAGATTCAGGATTTCGTCGAAACCGTACTGCTTATGAAGCGCCGCGCTGCGTGCCGATGACTGTGCACTCAGGCACAGACCGGTAAAATCGCGGCAGCCTGAAACATGGACCCGTACGGGAATCAGCAGCGTATAGCATCCGAGGGTCTGCCTCTGTGAAATGGTACGGTTCAGTCGCGGCATCAGGATGACGGCATCATTTTTTCCGGCAGCTTTTGCCATGTAGAGAGCCAGTGCACCGAGGAAGACATAGGCAGGATTCAGGCCGTTTTCCGCAGAGAATTTTTCAACGGCGGAATTCAGGTCCTGATCCGGCGTATAGGCATATTCGGTTTTTTCTGCTGAGGATTCCCCCGAAAACAGGGCAGGCCGGAAATCGGCATTTTCAAAATATTCAAGCCAGAAGTCTTTATCATTTTCCGGTACGGAGTTTTTCTCATCGGTGAAAAATGAAGATTCCGGAAGTTCCTTCCCTTCCAGTGCATCGATGATACGCTGGCAGAAAAGGCTCATGCCGTATCCGTCAATGATCAGGTGATGGAAACGGGCATAAAGCATGACGCCGCCTCCTGAAACAGGAATCGCTTCGATGCGGTACAGCTCGCCTTCGGCAAACGGAGTCTTATCCATTCGGCCGGTGTAGACGGAAATGTCATCGGCTGTCATTTCACCCAGGATATTTGTCAGGGAAACCGGTGCGTCATTCAGGTTAAAGGAAGCCCGACTTCCGTCGGTCTTCAGGGATGCGCGGAAGATGTCGGCGGAAAGCAGGACTTTGTCGGCTGCCTGTCTGACCGCATCTGTCTGAAAGCCGTCGATCTTCATTTTCACGGAAATGACATTGATCGCGCTGTGCCGGCTGACGATCTCGTTCTGCCAGATTCCCGCCTGCGAAAGGTTTATTGAATATTCAGTCAAAAGATAAGCCTCCGTTTCATAGAGGATCCTGATATTATCATAAATAATTTATACCATATTTCATGCATATATGCCATCTTAAAGAGTTTGATGGCTCTGCCAGAATGTCCGGGCCGTATTCCGAAAAAGTTACGTTTAAAAGGCGAAATGAGTTGAAACAGATGAATTCTGAAGAGGAAAATTCGGGCAAACGCGTAAAGCGGGCGCAGCTGAAGGATTCTCAGCTTGAACAGGTGCAGGGCAGGCCATGCAGCTGATGCAGATGCTGAGGACAAGACAGATTGACTGTGATAGAATAATCATGATCGAATTCACGAAACATACGATTAGAAAGGGACAAATCCGATGAACCAACAGAGCATAAAAAAACTTCTGGCCAACCGGAAACTGGTAGAAAAGTTCAAAGCATGTTCAGACGTGGAAGAGATTCAAAATCTTGCGAAAGAAAACGGCCTGGAGCTGACACAGGAGGAAACCATTAAAGCACTTGAGTTTTTTAAGGGGAACGAACTGCAGGATGAAGAACTGAATTCTGTGGCAGGCGGCGGCGGGACCAGTCCTGATGTAGTCATACCAAACCAACCGGACGACTGTTGAAATGCTCATTTAAGAGACAATGCTTTGCAATCATGCACTTGCAGGTTTTTCGAAAAAGAACTCGGATATTTTCCAGTGAAGTTGACCGAGGCGTCGCAGAGTGATCTGCGGCGTCTTTTTTTGAAAGGTACGGAAATATCATATTGACAAATCTTGATCTGGGGAGTACTGTTGTCACATCAGTAGAAATTGATTTGATGTGAAGGCAGCAGCCATCTTTCCGGATGGCTTTCCTTTTGAAAAAAACATCGAAAAATATTGATTTGATAAAATAAGAGAAGAGGTTTTTTATGGGTGTATGGGATTTTATTCAGAATCAGGTTCTGGGCCTGAAATGGCTAAATGAAATCATCGGTTCTGCACTTTCTGCTTTAGGCTTGGATATTACCTCCCGTCTGGGCGGGAGCATACAGTTTTTCCTGTATGACGTGCTGAAGATCACCTTCCTGCTCTGCCTGCTGATCTTTATCATCAGCTACATCCAGAGCTTTTTCCCGCCGGAGCGAAGCAAGAAGATTCTCGGACGCTTCCACGGGATAGGGGCTAATTCCATTGCGGCACTGCTTGGTACGGTGACGCCGTTCTGCTCCTGTTCCTCCATTCCGCTTTTTATCGGATTCACCAGTGCGGGACTTCCGGTGGGCGTTACGTTTTCGTTCCTGATCTCTTCGCCTATGGTCGACCTCGGCAGCCTTGTGCTGCTGATGAGCATTTTCGGCGCGAAGGTAGCCGTTGTCTATGTCATATTCGGTCTGATCATAGCCGTTGTCGGCGGTACGATTATTGAGAAGCTTCACATGGAGCGCTATGTGGAGGATTTCATAAAAAATGCCGGCGGAATCGACGTTGAATCTCCGGAACTCACTGTACGCGACCGTCTGGTTTATGCAAAGGATCAGGTTGTCAGCACCTTCAAGAAGGTTTTCCCGTATATTCTGATCGGTGTCGGCATCGGTGCCGTTATTCATAACTGGATTCCGGAAAGTGTTGTGGAAGCCGTTCTCGGAGGCAATAATCCGTTCGGCGTCGTGCTGGCTACGCTGATCGGCGTACCGATGTATGCGGATATTTTCGGCACCATTCCCATTGCGGAAGCCCTGCTTGGCAAAGGCGCACAGCTTGGGACCGTACTGTCCTTCATGATGGCGGTCACGACGCTTTCGCTTCCTTCGCTCATCATGCTCCGGAAGGCTGTCAAACCGAAGCTGCTGGGACTGTTCATCGCAATCTGCACCGTGGGAATCATTATCGTCGGTTATCTTTTCAATGTGCTTCAGCCGTTCCTTGTAGGATGAAGCTGTCCGTATCAGTGTTCGGCAGAGGTCGAAAATATTCGATATGAAATGATGGGAGGAGAATATGGCGAAGAGTAAAAATGAAGGAATCAGTTTTTTTCAGAAGTATCTGTCTGTATGGGTAATTCTCTGCATGGTGATCGGTGTCCTTCTGGGACACTGGTTTCCGGCTGTCGGCACGTTTCTGAATCAGTTTGAGTATTACAAGGTTTCCATTCCCATGGCCATTCTGATCTGGATCATGATCTATCCGATGATGATGAAGGTCGATTTCAAGAGTGTGCAGAACGTCAGGAAGAATCCCAAGGGACTCTACATCACATGGATTACCAACTGGCTCATCAAGCCGTTTACGATGTACGGCATCGCCGTGCTGTTCTTTTTTGTCATCTTCAAGGGTCTGATTGCGCCGGAACTTGCAACGCAGTATCTGGCCGGGGCGGTGCTGCTCGGCGCGGCGCCCTGCACGGCGATGGTATTCGTCTGGAGCACGCTGACAAAAGGCAACCCGGCCTATACTGTCGTTCAGGTGGCGACCAACGATCTCATCATCCTGTTTGCATTTGTCCCTATCGTAAAGTTCCTGCTGGGCGTATCCAACGTCAGCGTCCCTTACAGTACGCTGATTCTCAGCGTCGTGCTTTTTGTGGTGGTGCCTCTGACAGCCGGAATCCTGACACGTGTACTGGTCATCCGGCGGCGCGGTGCTGAGTATTTTGAAAAGAAATTCGTCCATAAATTCGACAGCGTGACCACGATTGGTCTGCTTCTTACCCTGGTGATGGTATTCATGTTCCAGAGCGAAGTGATCTTAAAGAATCCGCTTCATATCCTTCTGATTGCAGTGCCGCTGATTCTGCAGACCTATCTGATTTTCTTCATTGCCTATTCTGCCTGCCGCATTCTGAAACTGCCTTACGATATCGCGGCTCCTGCCGGCATGATCGGGGCATCGAATTTCTTTGAACTGTCAGTTGCGGTAGCCGTCGCGCTTTTCGGGACGACCAGTCCGGCAGCCCTTGCCACGACGGTCGGAGTCCTGACGGAAGTACCGGTCATGCTGACGCTCGTGAAGATTGCTAACAGGACGCAGGCCTGGTTCCCTGCCGGAACGGAAAAACATGAATGATCGAAGAGAGGAATCGCAGAAGAGAGAGGAACTGCGGAAGGAAAAGGAACCCCGGAAGAGAGCAGAATCCCGGAAGATTAAGGATGAGATCAATCCGGATGCGGTACGAACCGTAAAACGGCTGTAAGGCATTGATATGTCATTGACGCAGCGGCAGCACGAAAGAAGGAACGAATATTCAGTGCTGGACGAAGAACGGAACGTCTGCACAGAAGTGGAAGCTTGGATGAAAGCGAAACCTTCCATTGCCTGCAAAAAACAATATCATAAAAGGAGTAAAGCGTATAGAATAGGGGCAGGAGGGTACGAAGATGAAGTTCAGTGAAATGCCTTATGAAAGAGTGGATTTTGAAGAACTGAAGAAAGACTTCGCACAGCTGACGGCGGACTTTGACAAGGCCGGAAGCGGGGCGGAGCAGTTCAGGGTACATGAAAGATATTATAAAATCATCAGTCATGCAAAGTCCATGATGACCATCGCGGACATCCGGCATGACGGAAATACGGCAGACGAATTCTATAAAGCGGAGAAAGATTTCTATGATGCCAATGCACCTGTGCTCCAGAGCCTGGTCGTCGCTTATCAGAACAAACTGATGCAGACGGAATTCCGTCCGGAGCTGGAAGCAAGGATCGGAAAAGTCGCCTTCAGGAATATGGAGATTGCCGCAAAGGCAATGGACGACAGGCTGATTCCTCTGATGCAGGAAGAAAATGTGCTGGTTACGAAATATGAAGACCTGCTGGCATCGGCAAAGATCGACTGGAACGGGGAAAAGCTGAACCTGTCTCTGATGAATCCGTATCTCCGCAGCTCAGACCGCGGAATCCGTGCGGAGGCATGGAAAAAATACGCCGCATTTTTTGAAGAAAATGCGGAAGAACTGGATGACCTGTATGATCAGCTGGTGCATAACAGAACGGCCCAGGCCCGGCAAATGGGCTATGACGATTACCTGACGCTCGGCTATTACCGGATGAACCGCAACTGCTACGACAGGAATATGGTGGCAGAGTTCCGGAAACAGGTAAAGCAGGATATTGTCCCGTTTGCCGAAAAAATCGCGGACAGAAGAAGACAGAGGTTAGGCATCGGAGAATTGTCTTTCATTGATGAGGGTGTGTTCTCAAAGAACGGCAATCCGAAACCGGTCGGTACGCCTCAGCAGATTCTGGAAGCCGGAAGACAGATGTACAAAGAACTGTCGCCCGAGACGGCAAAGTTCATGAATTTCATGTGCGATAACGAACTGTTCGATGTATTCGGCAGAAAGGATAAGAGAACAGGCGGGTACATGACTTACATTCCGGATTATAAGTCGCCGTTTATTTTCGCGAATTTCAACGGGACTAGTTCGGACACGGATGTCATCACGCATGAATGCGGGCATGCGTTCCAGGGATTCGTCATTGCGGATGATCCGATTCTGGAACATCAGGATATCACGATGGAGACTGCGGAGACGCATTCGATGTCCATGGAATTTTTCACGGAACCCTGGATGGAGCTGTTCTTCGGAGAGCATGCACAGGAATACAGGGACATGCATTTTGAAGATGCCCTGATCTTTATTCCGTACGGAACCATGGTGGATGAATTCCAGCACATTGCCTACGAGAATCCGAATCTGACTCCGAAGGAGCGCAATGCCGCGTGGCGCGAGCTGGAACGGGAATATAAACCGCATCTGAATTATGAAGGCTGCGATTATCTGCAGGAAGGCGGCTACTGGCAGCATCAGCATCACATCTATTCCTTCCCGCTTTATTACATTGACTACGTCATCGCCCAGACGGATGCTCTTCAGTATAAGGCATGGATGGACCGGGATTACCGTCAGGCATGGGAAAGCTATCTGAAACTCTGCAGATTATCCGCATCGGATTTCTTTACAGGCCTTCTTAAGCAGGTCGGGCTGAATAGTCCGTTTGAGGATGGTTGCCTGAAGGATACCGTGTCACGGCTGGAAAAAACGATGAAGCTATGATTTAAACAGCAGAGGATTAAGAAAGCCCTGAAAGTCAGCAATGTCTTTCAGGGCTTTTTTGTGTGAGCAGAAGATGTCTTACGTTGTAAAAACAACATAAAAATTGCGCATTTTGTGATACTTTTTAACAGGAACCAGGATGGATGTCTGAAAAACATCCGCGGAAAATTTATCACACGATAAGGAGGAATTCAGTATGAAAGCAGCAGTAGATCAGGAACAATGCATCGGATGCGGATTGTGCACGGGAACAGCACCGGCTGTTTTCCGCATGAATGATGACGGAAAGGCAGAAGCCTATAAAGAACCGGAAGAAAATGAAAAAGAAGCGGTCCAGGAAGCGATTGACGGATGCCCGGTATCTGCAATCTCGTGGGAATCCTGAACCGGAGACCGGAAAGGAGAAATGATGAACAGACGGAATATAGCAGAGGTCCACGGAAGAGAGATTCTTGACTCAAGAGGAAATCCGACCGTGGAAGCAGAGGTGATCCTGGAAGACGGAACGACAGGGACGGGAATGTCTCCGAGCGGTGCGTCTACAGGAGAGTTCGAAGCCCTGGAACTCCGGGACGGAGATGAACGGAGATACGGCGGAAAAGGAGTCAGCAAGGCAGTTGAAAATATCAGCACGGTAATCGACCGGCAGCTCAAAGGACATGACGCATCGGAGACTTATGAAATCGACCGTCTGATGATCGAAGCGGACGGTACGAAGGACAAGTCAAATCTGGGAGCGAACGCGATTCTTGCAGTTTCCATTGCAGGCGTGAGGGCTGCGTCCGCAAGTCTCGGAATACCGGTATACCGGTTCCTGGGCGGTGTGAACGGAAACCGTCTGCCGGTTCCGATGATGAATATCCTGAACGGAGGCGTGCATGCCTCCAACACAGTGGATATCCAGGAGTTTATGATCATGCCGGTCGGTGCGCCGAATTTCCGGGAAGGACTGAGACAGTCGGCCGAAGTCTATCATTGTCTCCAGGGAATCCTGAAGAAGGAAAAGCTTGCCGTGTCCGTCGGCGACGAAGGCGGCTTTGCACCGGACCTGAAGAGTGATGAGGAAGTCATTGAGCATATCCTGAAAGCAGTCCGTGAAGCGGGATACGAGGCCGGAAAGGATTTCGTTCTTGCACTGGACGCCGCCTCCAGTGAATGGAAAGGTGACGGCAGGGGAAAATACCTGCTTCCGAAGAGCGGCCGGAAATTCACAGCGGAAGAACTGATCAGTCATTGGGAAGAACTTGCATCGAAGTATCCGATTGTTTCGATTGAAGACGGTCTGGACGAGGAAGACTGGGACGGCTGGTCAGCTATGACGGAACGTCTCGGAAAGAAACTTCAGCTTGTCGGAGATGATCTTTTTGTGACCAATACGGAGAGGCTTTCCAAAGGTATCAGCAGGAAATGCGGCAATGCCATTCTGATCAAGCTGAATCAGATCGGTTCGGTTTCCGAGACGATGGACGCCGTCCGGATGGCTCAGCGTGCCGGTTATCGCACGATTATTTCACACCGTTCCGGTGAGACGGAGGACACCACGATTGCGGACCTTGCCGTAGCGCTGAATGCCGGGCAGATCAAGACCGGTGCTCCCTGCCGGACAGAGCGGGTAGCCAAATACAACAGGCTTCTGAGAATTGAGGAATCTTTGAAAAGCTCCGGCGTGTATGACGGCAGCCTGTTCAGATGACAGGTTTATGCCGGAACTCCTGAGGAAGCGCGAGAATTCGGAAGAAACTTTGCAGCTGTGCCGGCATGATGAAAAGAGGTACAGGAATGGATAAGAACGGCAGTTCAGAAGAGAACCGTGAGGCTCTTCTGAAAGAATATGTGACCAGGCTGAGTCAGGGAGAAAGCCTGGCAGCGGTAAGAAAAGATTTTGTTTCAAAATTTCAGAGCGTGGATGCATCGGAAATCATGAAGGCGGAGCAGAATCTGATTTCAGGAGGCATGCCGCCTGCCAAGGTGCAGAAGCTCTGCGACGTTCATTCAGCCTTATTTCACGGCGCTGTGCAGGAAGAGAAGAGTACCGGTGCAGAGATAGCAGGACATCCGGTAAATATCTTTGCTGCCGAAAATGATGCCATTTCCCGGGAAATCTATGAAGTCAGGGAATGTCTGGCAGCCGGCGCCGGCCGGACAGCTGTATCGGAAAAACTGAAGGCCTTTCGGGCTGCGTCCGTGCATTATGCTGAAAAAGGGGATCTGATCTATCCTCTTCTGAAAAGCAAATACGGTGTAACCGGCCCGGCGGATGTGATGTGGGCAGTGGATGACGAGATCAGAGTTGAAACTAAATTTCTGATTGAAGCCGGTGATTTGCTGCCGGACTATCCGGAAAGAATTATTTTACCGATGAGGACTGGATGCGGATCTACTATGAACTTTCTGCTTATGAGCATACGCTTTCCGGCGGACTGCCTGTCTGGGAGGCGGCTGAACGCAGACGCGAAGAACTGAAGCGAGTCCATGGGCAGGGAACAGCGGGTTCGGCCAAAGAGGGCGGATCCGCAGCCGGTGCAGAGAATCCGGTATCGCTGGGAAGCGGTCATATGACGCCCGAACAGATTGAATGCGTTCTCAATACGATTCCGATGGAGCTGACTTTTATTGATGAGAATAACATCAACTGTTTCTTCAATGCGGGGAAGAAAGTATTCAAGCGTCCGGACGAAGCAATCGGCAGGCAAGTGTTTCTCTGCCATCCTCCGAAATATGCGGCGATGGCCAGACAGATCATCGACGAACTGAAAAGCGGAGTTCAGGACAGCGTGGATATATGGATGACCAAAGGCGGCGGTCCGCTTCTTGTCCGCTATATGGCGGTCAGAAATCAGGATGGAAAATATGTCGGTACGCTGGAATGCGTTCAGAAGATGAAAGTCGCAAAGAAATATTTCGCGGAAACAGAAAAAGCGGGAAAGGGGAACTCCTGAAAGCTCTAAAAAAAGTACTGGTCTTCCGGGTACAGTTCAATCGTACCCCCGGAGGACCGGTACCTTCTTTTTTTGTACTGAGAAATTCCCGTCAGTCATCTGCAGGCGCAGATTTTTTAAGTCAGACGTATCCGTATTTTCCGTAGGCGGTTTCCGGATGTTTATTGATCTTCTGTACCCTGCGTCCGGATTTCCCCGACCATGTTTTCAGACATCCTTCGAGATAGTTGATACCGATCACAGCAGCAAGAATTGCCAGCGGCTCTAAAATCATCATATTGGATTCCTCCTTTTCAAGAATCATTTGCTTTTATTTGAATCTGGGATTATTATAAGCTTGGAAAAGGGACAATAATACTCTGTAAACGCCTGAATATGAACTGTAAGCGACTGAATTGGATTAAAAATATTCTAAAAACGCCATTTATATAAAATCAGTTTTTAAAATCTGCTTTCGGGGAGGAATTCGGAAATGATTCTGCCGGTTGTCAAGCAGCTTGATCTGGATGAGAACCGTCTTGAAAAGGTCAGGGGACTGACGAACGAATATCCTTATGCCATGCATGTCACGGACTATGCCAGAATCAGGATCCCCTGGCACTGGCATGAGGCCGTGGAACTGAAATATCAGATGAAGGGCTGTTCCGATGTTGTCACGAACCATACGACTTACCGGATCCATGCCGGTGAAGGTCTTTTCCTGAACAGCAATGTTCTTTCCTGTTCATACAGGACAGAAGGGGAAAAGGCATCCGTTTCAGCGGAGCATATTTTTCATCCGGTTCTTCTGTCCGGACACTTTCACAGTGTTTTTGAAACGCGTTATATCAATCCGATTATCCGGAATCCCCAGATTGAAGGCATTGTGATAACGGAAGACATTCCCTACGGAAAAGAAATGCTTAAGAAACTTCTGTGCCTGAACCGTCTTCAGGAAAAGGAGCACGTGGAGATGGAAACGCGCTGCCTCCTTTCCGAAATCTGGCTTCTTCTTTATCGTGAAATCCAGGAAAACGGAGTCTCCGGCATCCCGGTCGATTCACAGGATAAAGAACGGATTTTAAGCATGATGACCTATATCCATCAGCATTACCCGGAAAGCATTACCCTTGAGGGGATTGCCTCTTCTGCCGGGGTCAGCAAGCGGGAATGCCTCCGATGCTTCAAAAAGAATCTGGACCGGACGCCTTTTGATTATCTTCTTTCTTACCGGCTTCAGCGTGCCTGTGAAATCCTGACCGATACGGATCATCAGATTACGGAAGTTGCCCTTGAGACCGGTCTCGGGAACTGCGCACATTTCGGTAAAGTTTTTAAAAATGAATACGGAATGTCACCGGGGAGATACCGCAAAGAATCTTCTGCCGCAAAAGAATAGATGTTTTCAGAACAGGCTGGGAAAGGAGCATGCGGAATGTTTGCTGTCGGATGTCATCTGTCAGCTTCAAAAGGTTTTGTGCATATGGGAGAGGAAGCTCTTTCCCTGAAGGCAGACACGTTTCAGTTCTTTACGAGGAATCCGCGCGGAGGAAATGCGAAAGAAGCGGATCCGGAAGATGCGGCCGGCCTGCGGGAAATCATGCAGGAGCATTCTTTCCCCGTTCTTCTGGCACACGCTCCCTATACCATGAATCTGTGTTCATCAAATCCGGAAATCAGGACTTTCGGGGAAGAAATGATGCGTGACGATCTTGCACGCATGGAAATGCTTCCGGGGAACCTGTATAATTTCCATCCCGGCAGCCATACCGGACAGGGAACTGAAAAAGGCATAGCGGAAATCACGGACATCCTGAACCGTCTTCTGACCCCGGATATGCATACCACAGTCCTTTTGGAAACCATGGCTGGAAAAGGGTCGGAAATCGGCGGTCGGTTTGAAGAACTGCGGCAGATTCTGGAAGGAGTCAGACTGCGGGAGCATATCGGCGTCTGTCTCGATACTTGCCATGTGCATGATGCCGGCTATGATATTGTCCATGATCCCGACCGGGTCTTTTCTGAATTTGACCGGATCGTAGGCATGGAGTACCTGAAGGCGGTTCATCTGAACGACAGCAAAAATGCCTGCGGCAGCCATAAAGACCGCCATGAAAAACTCGGTGAGGGATGCATCGGTGCGGAAGCGCTTGAGAGAATCGTGACGCATCCCCTGATCCGGAATCTTCCTTTTTACATGGAAACACCGAATGATCTCGATGGGTATAGGCGGGAAATAGCCCTGGTGAGAAAATGGCATTCCGGGGCAGAATGAGGACCCTATTGTCCCGGGAGAAGGAATCGGTTAAAATGAAAAAAAGGATGAAAAGAACATGAACAGCGGAGAATGGATTAGAGAAGAATTTTCGGTAACCGGACTTTCGGTTGACGCTGTTTATCACGAACAGGATGTCCGTGAAATCTTCATGCCGCTGCTCCGGCTGTGGACAGAGCGCCAGAAAAAACTCGGCCGGAGAATGTTTATTTTCATGGCTGCGCCTCCCGGCTGCGGGAAATCAACCCTGGCTGCGTTCCTTGAGAAACTGTCGCGGGAACCGGATGCAGAAGGAGTGCTGACACCGGTGCAGGCAGCAGGAATGGACGGCTTTCATCACACGGCCGCTTATCTGAAAAGCCATACGGATATAAGAGACGGCAGAACCATTCTGCTGGATGACATCAAAGGGGCACCGCAGACTTTTGACACGGAGAAGCTTGCAGGAAAGCTTCGGGAAGCCAGTCTCAGTGAAAAACTCTGCTGGCCGGTGTACAGCCGTACAGAGCACGATGTACTGGAAGATGTTATCGAAATTAAGGAAAAAATCCTGATTGTGGAAGGAAATTATCTGCTTCTGAACTGCCGGCCGTGGAAGGAAATCGCCCGGGAGTTCTGTGATTACGGCATCTATCTTTATGCGGACCCGGCCGTGCTGAAAAAGCGCCTGATTGAGCGAAAGGTGGCCAGCGGACATTCAGAAAAAGATGCGGCAGACTTTTATGAGTTTTCTGACGGCAGGAATGCATCCCTGGTTCTGGAGGACCGTCCGGAAACGGATCTGGTTCTGGAGGTCAGGGACGGAAGATACATACGCAGGAACTGACTGCGTGAAAAAATAGAACAGGTTTCTTCCGTGATAAGGAGGATCAAGAATGGACAGGACCATTTCAAAAGCGGTACAGGGATTTCAGACCGTTGACGGGGCAGGAGTGCATCTTGTCCGTGTGCTGGGCGGCGATACGGTTCAGGACTTTGATCCGATTCTGATGCTGGATTCCTTTGACAGCTGCAATCCGGATGATTATACGGCCGGATTCCCGATGCATCCGCACAGAGGAATTGAAACAATCAGCTATGTTGTCAGCGGCACGATGAGACACAAAGACAGCCTGGGAAATACAGATGACATTCATGACGGAGAAGTACAGTGGATGACCGCGGGAGCCGGCATTCTCCACGAAGAATTGATTCCGGCAGCACCGCGGCTGCTCGGCGTTCAGCTCTGGCTGAACCTGCCGGCCAAAGAGAAGATGATTCCGTCTTCCTACCGCAGCATCCGCCGGGAAAATATTCCGGAGAAGGCTTTCAGCGGAGGACTGATCCGGATCCTTTCCGGAACGTATAACGGGATTTCCGGCTATCAGCCGGCACATCTTCCGCTTGATTATTACGACATCCATCTGGACCCCGGGGCGGAATTCCGGATGGATACGGAACAGGAAAGTTCGGTCATGCTCTTTACGCTTCAGGGAGAAGTGAGTGTCGGGGGCAGAAGGATTCCTGAAAAAACAGCAGTGCATCTGACGGAGGGAACTTCCCTGACCATGAAAAACGGAAGCAGTCCGGCCTGCGTGCTCTTTATGAGCAGCCGTGCACTCAGGGAGCCCGTCTGCTGGGGAGGACCGATTGTCATGAATACACAGGAAGAACTGAATCAGGCTTTTTCGGATCTGGAATCCGGCAGTTTCTTAAAAAATGAAGTCGACTATCAATGACATAAACGGATGATCAGAAATGCCGGCAGGATATTCAAAACGGGACATGCGGAATCAGCGCAGAAAGGAAAAAAATGAAAATACAGGAATCTCTTCAGAATCGCAGAACTTATTATTCAATTGACAGTACGCTTCCGGTTGAAGAAAAACAGGTAGAGGAACTGGTCAGCTCACTTACGAAACTTGTGCCGGATGCCTTCAACATGAAGAGCGCCCGCGCGGCGGCAGTATTCGGTGATGCTCACCGGAAGCTGTGGGACGGTATTTATGAAGCTTTCGGAGGAAAAGTGGCCAGGGAAAAGATTGATTCCTTCCGGGCCGGTGCCGGCACGATCCTCTATTTCTATGATCAGGATACCGTACAATCGATGCAGGAAAAATTCCCGGCGTATGCCGGCAATTTCCCAATCTGGGCACAGCAGGCAAACGGCATGCTGCAGATTTCAATCTGGAGCGGTCTGAGGGAACTGGGAATCGGCGCTTCCCTGCAGCATTACAATCCGGTTATTGATGAGACCGTCAGCAGGCTCTTTTCTCTGCCGGCAGGCTGGAAGCTGATTGCCCAGATGCCTTTCGGCGGAATTGTATCGGAGCCGCAGGCAAAGGAGAAGGAAGACATCTCCAAGCGCGTGCTGATCTTCCGCTGATGAAGCAGAAAGATTTTCCCGGATGAGGCAGAAGAGGATCCTGTATGACTTTGATTAAAAATGAAATTCCGATACTGGAATACGATGATGAACAGACGGCGGTCATTATGCCGGACCGGGACAGGACGTCATCTTTTCCCGAGAGGGCGGTCTTTCCGTTTCTGTATGATGAAGTCGACAAATACGCGGAACAGAATCACTGCCGGAAAATCGGTGAGTTCATCAGTGCCACGAAAATATACCCGATCTTTGTCACGGAATTCCGGGGAAAGCAGATCTGTCTCTGCCAGGCTCCGGTCGGTGCTTCGGCCGCTGTCCAGATCATGGATTATCTGATCGGGTACGGTGTTAAGAAAATCATTTCGGCGGGAAGCTGCGGCACGCTGAAGGATCTTCCGGAAAATGAATTCCTGGTTCCCGTCGAAGCGCTGCGGTGCGAAGGAACTTCGTATCATTATCTTCCTCCGGCCAGGACCGTGTCCGTCAGCCCGGCGGCGGTCGAAGCCATAGAAACCGCACTGAAGGAAAACGGGATACGCTGCAGACGATGCAGAACCTGGACGACTGACGGCTTTTTCCGGGAAACGAAAGAAATGGTCGGGTACAGGAAATCGGAAGGCTTCGATACCGTGGAGATGGAATGCGCTTCCCTGGCTGCCTGTGCGGAATTCCGGAAGGCGGTTTTCGGACAGATTCTTTTTACGGCAGATACTCTTGCAAATGTCGAATCACATGAGGACAGGAACTGGGGCCTGGATTCTTTCCCCCTGGCATTGAAAGTATGTCTTGATGCTGCTGTCATTCTTTAACGATACAGAAGGAGGAGAAAATGACCACTTTAATTATTACCATTCTGATAGTGATTGCAGTACTCGCCCTGCTGATCAACAACATCCGCATTGTTCCGCAGGCCAATGCTTTTGTCCTGGAAACGCTTGGAAAATATTCCGGAACCTGGCAGGCAGGTCTTCATGTGAAGATTCCTTTTATCCAGAGGGTGGCTGCAAAAGTGTCCCTGAAGGAAATCTGCTGTGACTTTGAACCGCAGCCGGTCATCACGAAAGATAATGTGACGATGATGATCGATTCGGTCGTATTCTGCAAGGTGTTTGATTCGAAGCTTTATGCCTACGGGGTGACGAACCCGATCGATGCGCTTGAGAAATTATCGGCGACGACGCTTCGTTCAGTCGTAGGCGATATGGAACTTGATCAGACTCTGACGTCTAGGGAAGAGATCAATGCCAAGCTGCTGAAGATTCTGGATGAGGCAACGGATCCGTGGGGAATCAAGGTGACCCGCGTAGAGATCAAGAACATCCAGCCGCCGGCGGAGATTGCCGAGGTTATGTCAAAGCAGATGCGTGCAGAACGCGAAAGACGCCAGACAGTCCTTGAAGCCCAGGCCCATAAGGAAGCCGTGGTTTCCCGCGCAGAAGGCGACAAGCAGGCGAAGATCCTGTCGGCGGAAGCAGAGAAACAGGCGCAGATCAGTCTTGCTGAAGGAAAAGCAAAATCGATTGAACTGACCTATACCGCGGAGGCGGAAGGTTTAAGGCGCATCAAGGAAGCCGGAATCGACAGCACGGTCATCCGTCTGAAAGGCATTGAAGCCCTGAAGCAGGTGGCTGACGGAAGGGCAACGAAGATTTTCCTTCCCTCGGATATGTCCGATGTGCTGACGCACCTGGGGGTTGCCGGAGAAATCATCGGAGTCGGAGATGCAACGGCAATCGATTATTCGGAGAAAGCAAAGGCGGTTTCTAAAACGGATGCCTGCCTTTCCGGAGACAGCAGCAGGGGAACGCTGGATGCCAAGAAAACCGGCGATGAGATCAGTGCGGATATCGAAGGACGTTCCGACTGAAAGGTGCGCACATTCAAGGAGAGATGAATGAAAATCTGTGTGATTTCCGGCAGCCCGGCCGGTGAAAACAGCATCACCCTGCAGACAGTCCTCTATCTGCAGAAATGTTTTCCGGGACATGAGTGGGAGACTCTTCATGCAGGTTCTGTCATAAAAAAATATGAACGGGATTTCACGGAGGCAGCCGCGGCGCTGAACCGCGCGGAAATGCTTCTGTTCTGCTATCCGGTCTATACTTTTCTTGCCCCCAGCCAGCTGCAGCGGTTCATTGAACTGATGAAGGAGGCGGAGCAGGCAGGGCAGCTGCACGTCTGCGGAAAAGCAGCCGCGCAGATTACAACCTCCAAGCATTTTTACGATGTGACGGCCCTGCGGTATATCCGGGAAAACTGCGGCGATCTGAAGCTTCAGTATCTGGGCGGCCTTTCGGAAGACATGGAGGACCTGCTTTCGGAAAAAGGAAGAAAAGAAGCGGAGCAGTTTTTCCGCTATGTACTCTGGCAGAAGACGGGCAGTCCGGAAGCCGCCGGTGAAATACCGGCGACCGTGATTGTTGCGGACCTGTCACGGAATCCGCTGCGGCCGCAGGATGCGGACCGTTTGCAGGAGATGATCGACTGCTTCCGGAAGAACTACGGAGGAAGCACGAAAGTCGTGGACCTGGCAAAGATGAAGATTGCCGGCGGGTGCCTGGGATGCTTCCACTGCGCTTCAGACGGCGTCTGCATTTATCAGGATGGTTTCGATTCGTTTCTGAGGAAGGAAATCCAGACGGCACCGGCGGTCGTCTATGCATTTTCCGTACGGGATCACAGCATGGGAGCCCTCTTTAAAATGTATGACGACCGGCAGTTCTGCAACGGGCACCGGACAGTCACGATGGGGAAGCCGACCGGCTATCTGGTCAGCGGATCAATGGAAAAGGAAGAAAACCTCAGGATGGTCCTGACAGCCCGGGCGGATGTCGGCGGCAATTTCCTTGCGGGCATCGCGGAGGATGAAGACGGGATCCACCGTCTGTCCTCCGTGCTTTCCTATGCTCTGCAGAATCATCTGGAACAGCCGCACACTTTCTACGGCGTCGGCGGACTCAAGATTTTCCGGGATCTGATCTATCAGATGAGGGGACTGATGAAAGCCGATCACCGCTTTTATAAAGAGCACGGTTTCTATGATTTTCCGCAGAAGCATAAAGGAAGAATTCTGCTGATGTATCTGGTCGGAGCCATGAACGCCAGTCCGAAGCTGAAAAAGAAAATGGGCAGCCGGATGACGGAAGGAATCATCATGCCGTATAGGAAAGTACTGGAGAAAGCAGGAGGGAAAGAAGAATGAACGCAGCGGTCCCGACTCTCAGCATCATTTTCATGATCGTGGATCTGGTCATCGGCATTGCCGTGCCGGTCATCCTGTTCCTGTTCTTTTATAAAAAATACCGCTGCAGTCCAAAGGCCTTCTTCACCGGCTGCGTGGTTTTCCTGCTTTTTGCCCTTTTGCTGGAAAAGCTGGTGCACATCCTTTTCCTGCAGGTGCTGCCGACCGGCCCGGTCATTACCGGCAATATCTGGTTTTACGGAATCTACGGAGGCCTGATGGCGGGAATCTTCGAAGAGACCGGACGTTTTGCCGCCTTTAAGACGGTGCTGAAAAATGTGCGCGGGGAGGATCACAATGCCCTGATGTACGGCGCAGGCCACGGCGGCTTCGAGATGTTCATGCTTCTGTCTGTCGGCATGATCAACAACCTGATCTATTCGCTGATGCTGAATGCGGGAAATGCATCTGCCCTGACGGCCAATCTCCCGGAGGCTTCGAAAGCCGCCGTCGAGTCGGCACTGACGTCGCTGACGAATACGTCTCCGTATCTGTTCCTTGTCAGTCCGGTGGAGCGCTTTGCGGCCATAACGGCTCAGATCGGGATGTCGGTACTCGTATGGTTTGCGGTAAAGAACGGCGGAAAGAGCAGGCTTCTTTTCCCGCTGGCCATCCTGCTGCATCTTCTGCTGGATGCCTCGGCAGTCATTCTGAACAGTTATATCGCAAGTATCGCCGCTGTGGAAATCTTTATCTGCGCAGTGTCGGCAGGAATTGCCGTTCTTGCCTGGGCTGTCTGGAAAAAAAGCCGGAATCCGGGTGAAAATACGTCGGGGTGTCCGTGCGAAAAAATGGCGGAGTGTCCGGGTGAAAAAACGGCGGAGCGTCCGGAGGAAAAGGCAGGGGAGTGATTTTTGACATGGATTGGTGCTTAGCGTATAATCGAGCATGAAAAACGGTGCGGCAGGCACCGGAGAAGGGGGCATTATCATGAAAATGAAATTCGGCATCAAGGAAGTAGTGGCAGCCGGCATCGGAACCGCGCTGTTCATCGTTCTCACGCAGGTCCAGATTCCAATCGGCATACCCAATACCTATTTACAGCCGCGCATGGCCATCCTGGCTTTTATGTCTGCGGTTTTCGGCCCGGTTGTCGGTGCCATTATCGGTCTGGTCGGACATGCCCTGGGCGATGCGATTTTTTACGGCAGCGTCTGGTGGAGCTGGGTTTTCCCGGAGGCAGTCGTTGCGATTCCGATCGGCCTGTTTGCTTCAAAATTCGCGGTTCAGCAGGGCGGCTTCGATAAGAAGCAGATCATCTGGTTCAATATCATCCAGATGATCGCCAATGCGGCTGCATGGATTCTCGTGGCTCCGGTACTGGATATCCTGGTCTATGCGGAACCGGCCAATAAAGTCTTTGTCCAGGGAGTATTTGCTTTCCTTGGAAACATTATCATCATCTGTATACTCGGTACCATCCTGCTTGCAGGATATTCAAAGCTGGGCGGAAAATCTTCCAGCCTTTCCAAAGAAGACTGACGCAGCATCCGGGCAGGACTTCGGTCCTGCCCGGAACTGATCATGCAGTAAAGGAAATGCCTCTATGACACAAATCGCTGCGAAAGAAGAAAAAAGCCGGAAAACGTCTGACGTTCCGGCCATCGAATTCAGTCATTTCTCTTTTCGCTATCGTTCGCAGAAGGAACCTTCCCTTCGGGATATCAATTTAAAAATCATGCCGGGTGAGAAAGTCCTGATTATCGGACCTTCCGGTTCCGGAAAATCGACCCTTGCACACTGCATCAACGGTCTTATTCCGTGTTCCTTTACGGGAGAGACGTCCGGTACCTGCAGAGTCGAAGGAGAGGATCCCGGCCAGCTCGGGATTTTCGGCATGTCCAAAAAAGTCGGGACTGTCCTTCAGGACACCGACGGACAGTTCATCGGCCTGACGGTTGCCGAGGATCTGGCTTTCGCTCTGGAAAATGATGCAGTTTCCCAGGGGGAAATGCACAGCCGCGTCAGTCAGATTGCCGGGGTCGTCGATCTGAATCATCTGCTGCACCACGCTCCGGGAGAACTTTCCGGAGGACAGAAGCAGCGTGTTTCGATGGGCGGCGTTTTAATTGACAACGTCAGCATCCTGCTGTTTGATGAACCGCTTGCGAATCTGGATCCGGCGACGGGCAAACGCACCATAGCGCTGATCGATGAGATCCGCCGCAGGGAAAATGTCACAGTTTTGATTATCGAGCATCGTCTGGAAGATGTGCTGTACCGGGACGTCGACCGCATCATCGTGATCGGGGAAGGCAGAATCCTTGCCGATCAGAAACCGGACGATCTGCTCTCCGGAGATCTTTTAGGGGAATCCGGAATCCGTGAACCGCTCTATCTTTCGGCAATCCGCCATGCGGGCTGCCGGATCAAGGCAGAGGACCGGCCGCAGCACATTGAGACCATGAATCTGGAACCGTATAAGGAAAAGGTACGGAAATGGTTTCTGGAAGTTCCTGTGAATCATCCTGAAAACAGTCAGCAGAGGGTTCTGGAAGTAAAGAATCTTTCCTTCTCTTATCTGGAAAATGAACCTGTCCTTTCCGATATTTCCTTTTCCGTCCGCCGCGGCGAGATGGTCAGCATTGTCGGCCGCAACGGCGCAGGAAAGTCGACGCTGGCCGGCCTGATCTGCGGGTTCCATGTGCCGAATGCCGGAGCGATTTATCTGAACGGAGAGGATATCTCGCCTCTTTCCATCAAGCAGAGAGGAGAGAAGATCGGACTTGTCATGCAGAACCCGAATCAGATGATCAGCAAGCCGATGATCTTCGACGAGACAGCACTCGGCCTGACGGTCAGAAATGTCCCGGAAGAGGAAGTGAAGGAGCGCGTCTATGAGACGCTCAAAATCTGCGGTCTTTATCCGTTCCGCAACTGGCCGGTTTCCGCGCTCAGCTTCGGACAGAAGAAGCGCGTGACGATTGCCTCGATCCTGGTCATGAAACCGGAAATCATTTTCCTGGATGAGCCGACGGCCGGACAGGATTACCGTCATTACACGGAGTTCATGGAATTCCTGAAGAAGCTGAATGAAGAGACAGGCATCACGGTCATCATGATTACGCACGACATGCATCTGATGCTGGAATATACCAACCGCGCCATCGTAATTTCCGAAGGGCAGCTGATCTGCGACGATACGCCTGCCAATGTCCTGTGCAGCGAAGAAATCACGGAGAGAGCTTATCTGAAGAAGACGTCGCTTTTTGACCTTGCGGTCAAGTGCGGCATCGACAGTCCGGCGGAGTTTGCCCAGAGGTTTATTTCCTTTGAGAGGGAGGCAGCCGATGGGTAACCGGAAAATGCTTTCCTACGTGGAGAAAAATACCTGGATCCATTCCCTGAGCGGCGTCACCAAGCTGGTCTTTTTCATCCTGTGGTGCCTGACGAGTGCCCTGACGTACGACACCCGCGTCCTGCTGACGATGATTGCGATTATCGCGGCCGTTTTCATTTTTTCGAAGACGGAATGGAAACAGGTCAGCACGGTTTTCAAGGCTGTCATGTTTTTCATGATTCTCAACGTTATTTTTATTTTTCTGTTTTCGCCGTATCAGGGCTGTGACATTTACGGATCCAAGACCGTGCTCTTTCACATTGCCGGCAATTACTCCGTGACTTCGGAGCAGCTCTTTTACCTTTTCAATGTCGTCATTAAATACTTTACGATTATTCCGTCCGTCTTCATGTTCCTTGTGACGACGGACCCCAGTGAGTTTGCCGCCTCCATGAACGGAATCGGCATCAGCTACAAATTCGCCTATTCCATTGCCATCGCGCTCCGCTACGTTCCGGATGTGCAGGAAGATTATCACCGCATCAAGAATGCGCAGGAAGCCCGCGGCATTGAGATGAGCGCCAAGGCAAAGCTGAAGGACCGCATCCGGAATATTTCCGCAATCATTTTTCCGCTGCTCTTTTCCAGCATGCAGCGGATTGATGTCGTCAGCCGGGCCATGGAACTCCGCGGGTTCGGAAAAAAGAAAAAACGTACCTGGTATTCGGCAAAACCGCTCCGGAAACGGGACATTCTTGTAATTGTCTTTGCAGCGGCGTTCCTTGCCGTCTCACTGGTCATTACCTGGAGGAACGGGAGCAGATTCTACAACCCGTTCAGGAAGCCGTGATCCGGATGAAAGAAGAAAACTTATGAAAGATATGACGGAAGGGAGTCCGGTCAGGCTGATCCTGACTTTTGCGCTGCCTCTCCTGCTTGGAAATCTTCTCCAGCAGACCTATAACATCGTTGATGCGGCAATCGTCGGACAGTTCCTCGGTTCCGATGCCCTGGCCGGCGTCGGTGCTTCATCCAGTATCCAGTTCCTGGTCCTGGGCTTCTGTATCGGGACAACAGTGGGATTCTGCATACCGGTGGCGCAGAAATTCGGTGCCAGGGATTATTCGGTCATGCGGAAATACATCTTTAACGGAATCTTCCTGACAGTCGTGATCGGCGCGGTCCTGACAGTTCTGACCGCAGTCCTGTGCGGCTGGATCGTTTCCCTGCTGAGGACGCCGCAGGAGATTTTTGACGGCGCCTATGCCTATCTCTTTGTCATTTTCCTCGGTATTCCCTGCACGCTGCTCTATAACCTCTGTGCGGGAATACTGAGAGCCATCGGCGATTCCCGGACGCCGTTCTATTTTCTGGCCCTTTCAACGGTACTGAATGTATTCCTTGACCTTTTCTGCATCCTGACCCTGCACTGGGGCGTTGCCGGTGCGGCCATCGCGACTGTTGTCTCACAGGGCATCAGCGGCGTTCTGTGCGCCGCGGTCATCATCCGGAAATTCACATTCCTGAAATTTGAAAAGCATGAACGCAGGATTGAAACACGCATCGTCCGGCGCCTGATCCTGATGGGAGTCCCGATGGGACTTCAGTTTTCCATTACGGCAATCGGCTCCATGGTCATGCAGGCCGCCAACAACGGACTGGGCACCATATATGTATCCGGCTTTACGGCCGGCATGAAAATCAAACAGTTCGCCATGTGTCCGTTCGATGCGCTGGCAACGGGTGTTTCGACCTTCTGCGCCCAGAACCTGGGAGCCGGCAGGAATGACCGCATCAGGATCGGCGTCAGGAAAGGCGTCCTGATCGGAATCCTGTACGGTGCCGGCATCGGCCTCGTCCTGATCTTCTTCGGGAGGCAGATGTCGCTCCTGTT
Source organism: Lachnospiraceae bacterium (assembly GCA_022647575.1). Classification (GTDB taxonomy): domain Bacteria; phylum Bacillota; class Clostridia; order Lachnospirales; family Lachnospiraceae; genus Chordicoccus. The sequence continues at coordinate 137,080 of JALCKY010000007.1, forward strand.
CCTCAAACCGGACCAGACGGAGATCCTGACGGCATCCGCGCAGTATCTTGCCTGCATGGGATTTTTCTACTGGGCGCTGGGCATTCTCAATGTCACGCGCATGGTGACGCAGGCAATCGGCTATGCCGGACGTGCCATGATTTCCGGCGTAATCGAGATGCTTGCCAGAAGCGCGGTCGCCATGATCTTTGTCCCGATGTTCGGATACCAGGCAATCTGCTGGACGGATCAGGCCGCCTGGCTTACGGCAACCCTGTACATTACGCCGGTATGCTATTTTTCCCTGAGGCAGGCAGAAAAGAAACGTCGGATTTAACGGCTTTCTTATGGTATACTGACAGTATCTTAGCGGAGAGTGCATAAAATGAATGTTCAGGAAATTATGCAGGAAATGAAGAAGAAAGCTTCGTCGGATCCGGCCCTGAAGTCCGAAATCCTCGGGACGGAAAAGGAAGCGGATCCCCGCCTGGCGTTCTGCGGAATCTGCAGGCGGTGCGGCTTTGAGATCTATCCCATCGAAATCGTGGATGCGGGAGAAGAAATGTATGCCGCCATGAAGCGGAGCACGAACGGAGGCGGCGAGAATTCTCCCCGTCTTTCCTGGGAAGAGGATCCTTATGAATCCCTGCTGAAGGAACTGTCCGAAGGAATCTGAAAAATGGACCATGTCATTGTCATCGCCATTCTGCTGCTGATTTTCATGCTGGCTTTTGTGACGGCATCCGTGCTGCTCGAAGGACGGTTCGGAAGAGTGCGCCTGTTCATCCGGGTCATCCTTCTACTTCTGTGTCTGTTCGTCATTCTGTATGAGACCGTTCTGTTCCGTTCGCAGCAGGATGCCATGCGTTTTGAACTGATCCCGTTCTGGTCATACGGAAAGGCATTTGCAGGCAAGACGTTTTATTTAAAGGAAATTCTTCTGAACATTCTTCTGTACATTCCTTTCGGTTTCATGCTGCCGGCGGTTTTCCGGAAAATGAAAGTCTGGCAGATGATTCTTGTTTTCCTGTTTTTCAGCTGCGGCATCGAGCTGATCCAGCTTTTCGGACGGATCGGGGTTTTTGAAACGGACGATATCCTGGACAATACCCTGGGCGGAATCCTGGGCCTGACGGTGTACAGAATCTTCCGGCGGGAGGCAGGTTAGAATTTACCAGTGCCGCGAAATATGCTATGATATTCCCGATACATGCTGAAAACTTTTTCTGATGCAGGAGGGAACATTAATGAAAAGAAAGGGTTCAACAGGCGTCAAAGTCATCGGGATTCTGTTTATCATTTTCGGAATTCTCAGTGTCATCAGCCAGCTGTTCATGTTTGCCGGAGCGGCTATGTTTACGACCATGCTCGGAGCGACAGCGGTCCAGTCAGCCGGATTTTTCGGCTATACGATGGGACTCGGCATTCTTACCTCGGTACTTGAGATTATCTGCGGAATTCTTGCCGTGAAGAATAACAGCATTCCTTCGAAAATGCTCCCGATCATTATTCTCAGCTGCCTGAGCATCGTTATTTCTGCAGTCAGTATTTTCATGTTCGGAACCTCAGCGTACGGCATGGGCATCCTGATTGCCTCAATCATCCTCACTGCCGTCCTTCCGCTTCTGATGATCCTGTTTGCCTTCATGGTCAAAGGCTCCAAAGATCCGGAAACCCGGCAGCAGGCTTAAGATGAAATCTCAGTCTCCGGGTCCTGATCCGGGGACTGAATCTTTTCGGAAGACAGGGAAAATGGAGAAGATCAGCGAAGCGATTCATTTCTCGACAGATGCCTTTGATGGAAAGAAAAGGAAATGCAGCAGGAAACCGGCTGTTCTGCATGCGCTGGAAGCGGCAGTGATCGTTTCGGGCATGACGGACAGCTGCGATGTGATCTCGGCAGCAGTTCTTCATGATGTCATTGAAGATGCAGGCGTGTCCTGCGATGAACTGAAGGAACGTTTCGGAGAGCGTACCGCAGAACTGGTCATGTCTGAAACAGAAGATAAAAGACGGAATCTGCCACCGGCGCAGACCTGGAGAATCCGGAAGGAAGAGTCGGTGGAGTTCCTCAGGCAGACTTCGGATATCGAAGTCAAGATGGTTTTTCTGGGCGACAAGCTTTCCAACATGCGGTCGATCCGGAATGACCTGCTGCAAATGGGAGATGCGGTCTGGCAGAATTTCAACCAGAAGGATCCCGAACAGCATCACTGGTATTACCGTGCGATTGCGGATGCCATGCCGGAGCTGAAAGAATACCCGGCCTGGAAAGAATACGACAGCCTGATCCGTGAAGTGTTCGGAGAAACGGAAAAGACAGGCAGCGCAGACGGAGGCAGGAAACTTGAAGAATAAAGAACTTTTCAGAGAAAAAAGTCTGGATAGAATTTCTTCACCCGAACAGATTGATGATTATATTCATGTCGTCCGTCCGAAGACCTGGATCCTGCTGATCGTGATCCTCCTGCTGATCGCGGCTGCGGTCGTATGGGGGTTCATGGGAAGAATCGATGTGCGCACGGTTACGGACGGTCAGGCAGCGGTTGAGAGCGTGACTCCGGTTTCGTTTCTGATGCAGTAAGGCGGGGACGGAAGAATGGGGGAAAAACTCAGACAGCCGGTCAGCGGCGGAAAAGTTGCAAACGTGCCGGTCATCCTTCAGCTCGAAGCACTTGAATGCGGTGCAGCCTGCCTCAGTATGATCCTGGCTTATTACGGAAAATGGATTTCCCTGGAGCAGGTCCGGAAGGACTGCGGAGTCTCCAGAGACGGTTCATCGGCGAAAAATATTCTCTATGCCGCAAGGAATTACGGCATGGAGGCCAAAGGCTATCGTTATGAGCCGGATGCCCTGCGGGAGGCCGGCTCTTTCCCGTGCATTATACACTGGAACTTCAATCACTTCACCGTCCTGGACGGCTTTAAGGGGAACCATGCCGTTTTAAATGATCCGGCAAGGGGCAGGATTGAAGTGACGAAAGAAGAATTTGACGAGTCCTTTACCGGCATCTGCATCATGATGTCTCCGACGGAGCGTTTTCAGAAAGAAGGCCGGAAAAAAGGAACCCTCGATTTCTTCCGCGGGGAAATGTCCCAGACAAAGAAGGCTTTTCTTTTCTTTACCATCGTTACGGTTGCCGCAGCGACGATCAATATCATCAACCCGGTCTTTTCGCGGGTCTTTCTGGATCATCTTCTGACAGGTGAAAACCCGGGGCTTGTCAACGGGTTCATCCTGATACTGGCGGCTTTTTCTCTCGTGCAGGTCGTCATCAGCATCATCAATTCCTATTATTCCGTGAAGATCGAAGGCAAGCTTGCCGTTTCGGCCAATGCCAGGTACATGTGGCATGTCCTGCGGCTGCCCGTGGATTTCTTCTCCCAGCGGATGGTCGGCGATGTGGCGATGCGCAAGCAGAACAGTGAAACGATTGCTTCGGAATTCGTCGAGACGGCCGCACCGCTGATCCTGGATGTCTTTATGGTCATCCTGTATGTTTTCATCATGCTGCGCTACAGCTGGATCCTGACCCTGATCGGGCTTGGGGGAATTGCCCTGAACCTGCTGACGGTCAGGTTCATTTCCGATAAAAGGATGAATCTCAGCCGTGTCATGATGCGGGATGAAGCCAAGCTTCAGGGAACGGCAATCTCGGCCATCGACATGATGGAAACCATCAAGGCCAGCGGAGCGGAGGACGGCATTTTTGCCAAATGGGCCGGCTATCAGGCTTCCGTCAACAGGCAGAACGGCGAACTGACGAAGCTGAACAGCCTCTATCTTGTCATTTCAACCTTTCTTTCACAGACGGTCGATGCCCTGATCCTGGCGCTGGGAATTCTGTTCACCATCCGGGGCCAGTTCAGCATCGGTCTGATTCTGGCTTTCCAGACGCTTCTGACAACCCTTCAGGAACCTGTCAACGGCATGATCACTGCACAGGATACCATACGCACCATGCGCGTCAATACCGAGCGCATCGACGATGTCATGAAATACCGGACGGACGTGAATTATTCGGGAGAGAACCAGGACGCGGTCTATGACAAGCTGAAGGGAAAGGTGGAGCTGAAGCACGTGACTTTCGGCTATTCTCCGCTGGCGCCGGCGCTGATTGAAGATTTCAGCATGACGGTGGAGCCGGGAAAGAGAGTAGCCTTCATCGGCAGTTCAGGCTGCGGCAAGAGCACGCTTGCGAGGCTGATCTCCGGACTGTATCAGCCGTGGAGCGGGGAGATTTTATTTGACGGAAAGCCGCTTGGGGAAATAGACCGGAATGTCTTCACCGGTTCGCTGGCGGTCGTCAATCAGGATATTACGCTTTTCGAAGATACGATCGGAAACAATATCCGCATGTGGGATCATTCTATTGAAGATTTCGAAGTTATCCTGGCAGCCAGGGATGCCTCGATTCATGAAGACATCATGCAGAGGGACGGCGGCTACAATTACAAAATGCTGGAAGGCGGCAAAGACTTCTCCGGCGGGCAGAGACAGAGAATCGAAATCGCCAGGGTGCTTGCACAGGATCCGACCATTATCATCATGGATGAAGCGACCTCCGCCCTGGATGCGCAGACGGAATACGATGTCGTGAAGGCTGTCCATGACCGCGGCATTACCTGCATCGTGATTGCCCACCGTCTTTCCACCATCCGCGACTGCGACGAGATTATTGTCATGGACAAGGGAAAAATTCTGGAACGCGGGACGCATAATGAGCTGATGCAGAAGCATGGTGCCTATGAAGAACTGATTACCAGCGAGTAGCGGCGGCGCCGGCAGAACTTTTTGATTTCGCGTAAAGGACGGGAGCTTTCAATGGGATGGTTTGATGAACAGATAAGAGAAAGAATCCGGGATGACGAAGACATGATGCAGGAAGCCTATGAGAAAATGGCTTCCGCCATCACGGGACATCCGCTTTCCCAGGCATATGATTCCGACAGAATCCATACGCAGGAGGCTATTTCCGAAATCCTGAGATTTTATCATATTAAAAGCCGGGAACTTCCGGATACGGTGACAAAGCTGAACGAAGCCCTCGAGTTCCTGCTCCGTCCGTCGGGCGTCATGCGGAGAACGGTCAGGCTGACGGAAAAATGGTACAAGGATGCCTACGGAGCCATGCTGGCTTCCACCAGGGACGGACGTGCGGTAGCCCTGATACCGGGACATTTATCGGGCTACTATTTCAATGATCCGGAAACAGGGAAAAGGACCGCTGTCGGCAAAGATAGCGAAGATCTTTTTGAGCGGGAGGCCATCTGCTTCTACCGTCCGATGCCTGTCCGGAAAATGAATTTTTATGATTTCGGAAAATATGTTTTCGGAACCATGCACCGGAGCGACCTGATTATCCTGATCGGAGGAGCAGCGGCTGTCGCGGTGATCGGACTTGCGGTGCCGGCTGCCACGCAGTATCTGTACAGCAAAGTATCCGGAGGCAGCAGCATGCTTCTGATGTCGGCAGTCATGGTCATTTTCCTGACGGGACTTTCGGCAGCTCTTCTGACGGTCTACCGGACATCGGCAATCGATACGCTCAAGCTGCGTGTGCATCTTTCGGCAGAAGCGGCTGCCATGATGAGGCTTTTGGCACTGCCGGTCGACTTCTTCAAAAAATACAGTTCCGGCGATCTGGCCAATCGTGCCGCCGCGCTGGACAGCCTGAGCGATATCCTGATCGACACGGCAGTCTCGAGCGGACTGACGGCCGTTTTCTCACTGATTTACATCGGCGAGATTTTCGCGTATGCTCCGTCGCTGAGCATGCCGGCTTTTCTTATCATCCTGATTACCTTTGCCCTGACGGTTATCACCTCGTTTCGGGCAATGAAGGAAAACAAGGAATACCTGCCCGAAGCAGCCAAAGAATACGGCATGGTCTATTCATTGTTCGGCGGCGTAGAAAAAATCAAGAATGCGGGAGCTGAAAAAAGGGCATTTGCAAAATGGGCCGGTCAGTATTCCAGGACTGCCGGCATCAGCTACAACAGAAGCCTTTTCCTGTATCTGAGTCCGGCACTGTCGCTTGCCGTCACGCTTTTCGGGACGCTGGCGATTTACTGGCTGGCAATACGCGACGGAGTCAGCGTGGAAAACTACATGGCCTTTGTCGCTTCCTACGGTGTCGTAAGCGGTGCCTTCAGTGCACTGGCTGCGGGAACAGCGCAGATTTCGCTCGCCATCCCTGCTTTTGAGATGGCGAAGCCGATTCTGGAAGCCGTACCGGAGATTTCCGTTGAGAAACCCGTGATTGAGAAAATCAGCGGAGCGATTGAAATGAACAATGTTTCTTTCCGCTATGCGGATGACATGCCGAATGTCATCGACAATCTGTCGTTAAAGATCCGCCCGGGAGAATACGTCGCCATCGTGGGAAGAACCGGATGCGGAAAATCAACGCTCATGAGAATACTGCTGGGTTTTGAGAAGCCACAGAAAGGCGCGGTCTATTACGACGGAAGGGATATCAATTCCGTGGATATCAAATCCCTGCGGAAAAAAATCGGCGTCGTCCTTCAGAGCGGCAGATTATTCAACGGGGATATTTTTTCGAATATTTCGATTTCTGCACCGGATCTGACGATGGACGGCGCCTGGGAAGCTGCCCGGATGTCCGGCATGGCAGAGGATATCGAGAATATGCCGATGGGCATGCAGACCCTGATCTCCGAAGGGACGGGCGGCATTTCCGGAGGACAGCGGCAGAGGCTTCTGATCGCCAGGGCGATTGCGCCGAAGCCGAAGGTCCTGATGTTTGACGAGGCGACCTCGGCACTTGACAATCTGACGCAGAAGCAGGTTTCCCAGTCCCTGGATTCGCTGAAATGCACAAGGCTCATCATTGCGCACCGGCTGTCCACCATCCGCAACTGCAGCAGGATCCTGGTCCTGGACAAAGGGAAAATTGCAGAGCAGGGAACATATGAAGAACTGGCTGCACAGCATGGAATCTTTTCCGAACTGGTGGCGCGCCAGCAGGTCGGCATGAATACGGAAGAAGCAGGAACTGCAGAAAACCAATAGGCACGGAATCAAGCCGGCAGGCATTGCAGCAGGGCAGAAGTACGGAGGAAAATGAATGCCGGAAGGAATCGGGGGACTTTGGATACAGATGCTGGCGGCCGTCGGCGTGACGGCGGGCCTGCATGAGCTGGACCGCAGGGCTTGGTTTGGGAAGTCCGGCCGCCGCAGAACCATAATCATCGGAATCCTTTACGGACTGATGGGAATCCTGTTCCTTTCTTTTTCCATTGACTTTCCGACCGCGGACGCAGAGGTTTCCAAAGGCGCTCTCCTGGTCAGTGCCCGCGATCTGGCACCGCTTGCGGCCGGTCTTTTTTTTGAACCTTTCTCCGGACTGATTGCCGGAACCGTCAGTGCTCTTTTCCGGATGGTGACGGAAATCAGCTATGACGCATTCTGGCCGGATGTCCTGTCTCTTTCCCTGGGTGTTTTTCTTCCCGGCCTGGTTTCCTTCTTTCTGGGGAAGTTCCTCTTCCGCAGGGAAATTCCGAATCCGCTTTCCTGCATGGCTGTCGGGCTCATCAGCGAGGTGCTCTGTTTCCTTTCCGTGATGGAAACTTTTTCGAATTCCGGTGCAGCGGGAAAGTTCATACAGAGTTCCCTCCTGCCGATATTCCTGCCGGTCATTGCCGGAATGTTACTGATCTCGCTGTTCTTTACTGCTCGTGACGGTAAGCTGAAAGAGCTGTTCCGTAAGCGGCCGCTTTCGGATACGCCGATCGCTTCAACCTTCAAGAAGAAACTTCTGATCGTCATTTCCGGAGTTTTCGTATTTACCATGTTCCTGACCGTTCTGAATGAGGACTATTACACCAGGAACAGGGTTGACAATTCGATGTATGCCGCAGCCGGCGATCTGGAAGATGCGCTTGACAGGATTGGGTCCGACCCGGAGGAGCTTCAGAACGCTGCCGCGGAACGTCATGCGGGGAGCGACGGAGCCATTTATATCCTGGAAAACGGCAGGACGGTCAGTACGAATTCCGGGACGGTTCCAATCGGTGCGACGCTTCAGGAAATCGGACTTGCGGAAACGCCGGAAGATAAAAGCCTTTTCACGGCTGAGCTGGATTCGACAGAATGCCGCTGCTATGCCGTGAACTACGGGAAGCGGCTGATCCTTCTGGGAATCCCGGTCTCCGATATCCTGGATGACATGACCGTCAGCATCCTGTCTTATCTGGCCTACGACATCCTGCTGTTTGCAGCCCTGTTCATCGGCGTGGATATCCTGATGGATTCCGTGATTGTCCGGAGTCTCAGGAAAGTCAATCATTCCCTGGAGAAGATCACAGACGGGAATCTGGAAGAAAAAGTAACGGCAGAAGAGAGCAGGGAATTCACGAAACTTTCAAAGGATATCAATCTGACGGTTACTTCGCTGAAGACCTATATTTCGGAAGCCGAGAACCGGATCAATGCAGAGCTGGAATTTGCAAAGGAAATCCAGTACTCCGCCCTGCCTTCCGCGGTGCCTGTGAGAAAAGAATTCCGCCTGTCTGCCTATATGGGAACAGCGAAAGAAGTCGGCGGAGATTTCTATGACTTCTTCCTGCCGGATGAAAAGCATCTTGTCCTGATTATTGCCGACGTTTCCGGGAAAGGAATCCCGGCAGCCCTCTTCATGATGAAGAGCAAGACTCTTCTGAGGAATCTTGCGGAAACAGGACGCTCTCCGGCCGGAATCCTGAAGGCTGCGAACAATGAGCTGTGCGATGGAAATGAGGCAGAGATGTTCGTGACGGCCTGGATCGGAATCCTGGACCTTGCGACAGGAGTCATGACGTGCGCCAATGCGGGACATGAGTATCCGGCTGTCATGAGGAAAGACGGAGATTATGAGCTCCTGAAGGATAAGCACGGAATGGTCCTCGGCGGCCTGCCGGGAACGAGCTGCAGCGAATATACGATGGAACTGAAACCGGGCGACAGGCTGTTCGTCTATACAGACGGCGTGACAGAGGCTGCGAACAGTCAGCTGGAACTGTACGGCACCGGCCGCATGCTGGAGGCACTGAACCGCTGCCGGACACTGGAACCGAAAGAACAGCTTGATTTCATGAAAAAACAGATTGATGACTTTGCGGGAGAAGCACCGCAGTTTGATGATATTACGATGATTTCCTTCATCATGACAGGATACAAAGAAGACGGCGGACAGCACGGCCTGTAATGGAGTCTCTCAGAGAGAACGCTCAGGAGAGAACCTGCAGGCGTTTTTCTGCATAGGAGGAAACCAGCTTTTTGACCAGCAGCATCGTTCCGGTCATCAGCAGGAACATGATGAGCACGACAGCGTGGAAATTCATTTTCAGCAGGTGATACAGAATCTGTCCGATGATGACGACGGTCAGTCCTGGCAGGAAGCCGACTGCGCTGCCGGCTGTCTGATGAAGGCCGTTGATGGCCTTTGCTTCCGTTTCCCAGATCAGTTTCGGATAAGCCAGATCGAAGAAGATCTGGATATAAGCGACCGTGATGACGCCGGGCACTGCAAAAGCCAGACTGTAAAGAAGAATCAGCGGCGGCATGCCGTGAAGGATGCAGATGATCCAGAGAACCAGCGAAAGAGCCGTACCGGCAAGAAAACCGAACGGCAGCGTTGCACGGATTTTTGCCCTGATCTGGTCGGTGTAGGAAACCGGAATCGTCTTCATGACGAAGAAGCCTTTTCCTTCGCGTGAAATTGCCGATGCCGGAAGATAATTCCCGGCAGCCAGGATCAGGATGACCAGTATGGAAATGAAGAAGACCGTGCCGAGAGAGGCCGGTTTTGAGGCATTTACGGTCAGGAGATTCAGAAGCTTCTGACTCAGGGGGACTCCGTCCTCACCGGAAGACTGATTCCCGGTAAAGAGGCTGATGGCGGCAACGATGACAAGCATGATGTCCATCTGCATTCCGTATACCAGGACAGTCGGGTTCCGGAGTATCTTTTTCCGCTCGCCGGCGGCGCAGGTCTTCAGGAAGGAACCCTGGCGGGTCTGCCGGGAGGCTTCTTCTTTTGTCAGGTCGCGTCCCGCAGAAGTTTCCGTCATGCCGACAGCTCCTTTGAAATAAAGCAGCTTTGCAGCCAGCAGGAAGACGGCGACGGCCGCGGCGGTTACGAGAAGATAGAGCAGAAGCTGAACCGGATCGGATCCGGCCAGGGCTTTCTGCGCAAAAATCGCATTCGGGAAAATCAGGAAGAGTGCGTGCAGGCGGCCGGAAGCCGAGGTGAGGGCTTCGGCGCTTTTAGTGATCGAACCCTGCTGAAGAAGGATGATGAAGATCGACATTCCGTAAGACACGATGAAACAGAGAATCGTCAGGACATTCTTGTTGCGGACGCTTCTGAAGAAGCGCATGACCGCCATGGCGATGATGCCCGCGTAGGAAAGGGGCATGACCGGCAGAATCAGGAAGATAATGACGGCAATGAACCAGTAAAGGAAATTTCCTCCGGAAGAAAGTCCGTAGGCAATCAGCATCGGAGCTGCCGTCAGGACTGCGTAGAGATAAGTCTGAGTCAGGCAGAGAGTGAACTTGGCGGCTACGATGACGGAAGGCGTCAGCGGCAGCGCCAGAAGAGTCGGCAGGTCAGTCGTTGTATAGAAGTAAATGATGATGGTTGAAAAACCTGTGATGATGCAGGTCAGCAGCGCAAAGGAAATAGCCAGGCTCAGGATGGTGTCCTGCGTACCGTTTGCGGCAAGAAGCGAATACATCAGGCGCATCGAGGCGACAATCGGCGTCAGGATCGGAATAAAGACGACGAGCGTCAAAAGACCGGACAAAAGGCCGGAATATTTCCCGCCCCATTTGCTGCCGGACGTTTCTGAACCGGTCATGTTCGAGCCGCAGATGAAGAGAGTCTTCAGGAGAGGAAGGTATTTGTTCATTTTGTCATGGCCAGGAAGATGTCTTCCAGGCTTTCCCCCTTGTGTTCTTCTTCAAGCTGCTCCAGCGTGCCGTCGTAGATTTTCATGCCGTGGTTGATCATGCAGATCTGATCGCAGAGTTTCTCGGCCACTTCCAGGACATGCGTCGAGAAGACGACGGAGTACCCTTTGGCGGCATGCTCATGCATCATTTCCTTTACGGTAAATGCGGCTTTGGGATCCAGGCCGACCATCGGCTCATCCAGAATCCAGATGGAAGGCTCGTGAATCAGTGCACCCATGACCATGACTTTCTGCCGCATGCCGTGGCTGAAGCTTAAGATCTGGCGTCCCATTTCATTCTGCATGTCGAAGCGGGGAGCCGTTTCGTCGATGAATTTTTTCCGCTTTTCGGTGGAGACGCCGTAGATGTCTCCGATGAAATTGAGATATTCCAGGGCGGTCAGGCGGAGAAAGATATCCGGCTCATCGGGGACGAAGCCGAACTGCTTCTTTGCTTCCAGAGGCTGTTTCTGGATATCCAGGCCGTTGATCAGAATCTGTCCTTCGTCAGGATTCAGCACGCCGGTAATCATGTGCAGGGTTGTCGACTTTCCGGCCCCGTTCGGACCGATGAAGCCGGTGATGGAGCCGTCGCGGACAGTCCAGGTCAGATGGTCGACCGCCTTCTTGTTTTTGCCGTATGTCTTGCTGACATCCTTGATCTCAATCATGTCTTCCTCCCGTGGAAATTCCGTGACTGCCTGTCCGGCAGTGCCCTGCAGCTGATTTCAAGAATAGCATATCGAAAACAGGGACGCAAGGCCGCAGGCTCCGGGATTGACTTTATCCGTGTCAGGCAATAAAATATTCATTAGTCCTTTTTGATTAAGGACTTAAAAAGGGGGATTTATCATGGCTGATCAGAAAACAAAACTATCCAACGGGGCAATCTACCGGCGAACCTTCTGCTTCTCATGGGCAAGGCTTCTGCTGCAGGTCATCTGTCTCGTTATTCTATTTGCTTCCGGAGCTGTCGGATTCCTGGTCTCGGGACAGAAGGCTGTCGGACTCGGAATCGGAGCGCTGGTCGGAATTGTCATCTGGATTATCCTGAATCATTTTCTGGGCTATCTGCTGAAAGCCGGGCAGATTGCGATGATGACGAAAGGCGTGACGGAGGATGAACTCCCGGAACACGTTTTCCAGGCCGGGAAACAGGCCGTCAAAGAGAATTTTCTTACGGTAGCAGCCTATTACGCGGTTACGGGAATCATCGGCGGAATCTTCCACGAGATAACCAGAGGCATCAATGCCCTGGGCAAAATGGGAGGCAGCGGCGGGACGGAAGTCGCGGATACCATCAGCTCGGTGATCCAGGTCGTTGTCAGCTATCTGGAGGAGTGCTGCCTCGGCTACGTCTTCTTTAAGCACGGACAGCAGAATGCCTTTAAGAGCACCTGCGACGGAGCTGTTCTGTTCTTTAAAAACTGGAAGGCGCTTCTGAAGAACCTGGGAAGAATCTTCGGTCTGGGACTGGTATCCCTGATTATCATCGGCGGAGCCCTTGCGGTCGGAGCCTATAACATCCTCGGCAGATTCCCTGAGGCGGTCAGTGCAATCAGCCAGGCCATTCATGAAGCATACAAGGACATCGATGTTTCGGACCCGACGGTGGCGCTTGTTGTTTCTTCCATTCTGATTGCCGTTGTCATCTGGTCGATTCTTCATTCGGTTTTTGTCCGTCCGTTCGTTCTGGTCGGAGTTCTTCGCAACTATATGCAGGCCGGAGTTGCCAACCCGCCGCAGGAAGAGTCTTACGGCGAGCTTGAAAAACTGTCTCCGAAATTTGCCAAAGCGCATGCCAAAGCAGTGATGTAAACTGAATTAACGGACAGCAGGAGAAATTCCATGGAAAAATGGTCAATCGGAAATTTTAAGCGCAGCACGAAAGCAGTCCTGAAAAAAGACTACTGGCGAATGATCGCGGTATGCTTCATCATGGCTGTCGTCTGCGGAATGTACTCGAATACGACGGCGCTGATCGATGATTATCCGGACATTGCCAGGACCTTCAGCGGCGGGACGGCAGATGATGAGCAGACGGATGAGAATCAGGCACTTGACCCGTATGCTTCGCAGTCCAATGCAGAACTGCTGAAAGAGATCTCGGATAACTATTCAAAGACGTTCGGGAACAGCGGATTCTTCAGCGGCAGCAGCGTTGCTTCCTTTATCAGTTCCGGCATCACCATGTTTTTCCCGAACCCGACGATCGGGAACATGATGCTCCGCGGTCTGGCCATGGCGGGAAAAGCCTACGCCGGAATCACCATCGCCATCTTTATTATCTTCATGGTTCTGGGAGTGCTGCTGGATATCTTCCTGTTCAATATGCTCAGAATCGGGGAAAAGCGTTTCTTCATGGAAACACGCACGTACCACGATACGAAGATCTACCGTCTGTTCTATCCGTATCAGATCGGGCGGATCGGGAATTCGGCACTTACGATGCTGCTCAGAAACATTTTCCAGATCCTGTGGATGCTGACCATTATCGGCGGGCCGATCAAGTATTATGAATATTCCATGATTCCGTATATTCTGGCGGAAAATCCCGACATTGACTGGAAGACCTGCTTCAGGATGTCGAAGGAAATGATGCGCGGCCATAAGTGGCATGCCTTCCTGATGGATCTTTCTTTCATCGGATGGTGGATCCTCGGATTCCTGACCTTCGGCCTCGTCCAGCTGTTTTTCCTCAATCCCTATCAGACAGGGAGCTGGACGGAACTGTATTTTGAACTTCGCGGACGCTATATCCGCAATGCAGGTCCGGGTGCGGAGAAGCTGTGCGATCTCTATCTGACGGAGCGTCCTTCCTTTGTTCCGCAGAGTGCGCAGGCAGGCTTCATCGGAGGCGTGAAATCCGTTGCTTCCGAAATCAAGGTCGGTGCTGAAAATGCGGCTTCGCTTCTGGCGACAGGAGCAAAGAAAGTCGGTTCCGGAGTCGTGGCAGATCTGACGGAAGCCTTCAATGCCGACGGCGCGACGCTGACCCGCGATCAGGCCAATGCCATGAGAGCGCAGATCCGTGTCTTCGGAAATGAAGATGTCTATCCGATGGCGATTTCTCCTGTTCAGCCGACGGAGAAGGCCAAGAAGGTGCTGCTGACGCCGATCCGTGCGGACCGGAAATATACGGTGAGCTCCTATATCCTGATGTTTTTCCTGTTTTCATTTGTCGGATGGGTCTGGGAAGTCAGCTACTGCATGGCGCAGACGGGTGAGTTTGCAAACCGCGGCGTGCTGACGGGACCGTGGCTTCCGATTTACGGAACCGGCGGAGTCATCATGGTGCTCTTCCTGCGGAAATGGCTGAAGAAGCCGGTCCTCACATTCGCCCTGATCGTTACGGTCAGCCTGACCGTGGAATATTTCACGGCGCTGGTCCTCTGGGTCATGTGGCACAAGAAATACTGGGATTATTCGACGGAGTTCCTGAATCTCCAGGGAAGGATCTGCCTGAAGGGCGGAATTGCCTTCGGGGTCGGGGGAATGCTTTTCATTTACCTTTTGGCACCGCGGATCGACGACTGGCTGATCCAGAGGATTCCGAAGAAGGCACAGGTGATCGTGTGCGTGATTCTGCTGGCGGCATTCGGTGCCGATGCCCTTCATTCCGCTTATCATCCGAACGACGGAAAGGGCGTCACGTCCCTTCTGGAAACTTCTCCGGATGAGATCCTGGAAAATACGGGCAGGGCGCTGAAGAGCAGGCTGCACCGATTGTGATGCGCAGCTGAACAGAATAGAAACAAAGAAGTAACGGAATCAATAAAGGCGGCAGAGCAGATGCTCCGCCGCCTTTGATAATCTGTTCTTTTTAAAAATCAGGGCCAGATGCCTCTCATCATCTTCGCATCGACGACACGCTTGACCGCGATCAGGTAAGCACCTGTTCTTAAGGAGACGTGTTTCTCCTGGGAAATGTCCCAGACTCCTTCGAACGCTTTGTCCATGATGGTCTTCAGCTTGTCATTGGCTTCGTCAAGACTCCAGTAGAGAGACTGGATGTTCTGGACCCATTCAAAATAGGAGACCACGACGCCGCCGGCATTGGCAAGAATATCCGGAACGACCGGGATGCCTTTCTTGTTGAGAATCTCGTCGGCTTCGACGGTCGTCGGGCCGTTAGCCGCTTCAACGATCAGTTTGGCCTTGATCTTGGAAGCGTTCTTCTTGTTGATCTGGTTCTCCATGGCAGCCGGAATAAGAACGGTGACCGGGAGTTCCAGCAGCTCTTCATTTGTCATGCGCTTGATGGTCTTGTCCTTGAAACCGGAAAGAAGATTTCCGCGGACGGAGACGTGTTCCAGGATCGCGTCGATCGGAAGACCGCCCTTTTTATAAATGGCTCCGCTGATGTCGCTGACGGCTTCGATGCAGCCGCCCTGCTCATGCAGGAAACGGACCGTGTTGGAACCGACATTGCCGAGGCCCTGGACTGCGAAGGTGGAATCCTTTACAGGAGAGGCCGAGCTTTTCCATGGTATTGAGAGTGGTGATCACGACGCCGCGGCCGGTCGCCGGCGTACGTCCCGAGGGCACCGCCCAGTTCAATCGGCTTGCCCGTAACGACACCCGGTACGCAGTGGCCCTGGAGCATGCTGTATGTATCCATGATCCAGCCCATCATTTCTGCGTTTGTTCCCATATCCGGAGCCGGGATATCCTGTTCCGGTCCGATCAGAGGAGCGATGGCAGCCGTGTAGCGCCTGGTGATGCGGCGAAGCTCTGCGTCGGAAAGCGTGCTCGGATCGCAGACGACAGCGCCCTTGCCGCCGCCGTAAGGAATGTTGACGGTCGCGCATTTGAAGGTCATCCAGGCGGACAGCGCCTTGACTTCATCGATGTTTGCAAAAGGACTGTAACGGATACCGCCTTTTGCCGGTCCGCGGACAGTGGAATGCTGTACGCGGAAGCCTTCGAAGATACGAATGCTTCCGTCATCCATGATTACGGGAAAGTTGACTTTCAGTTCCCGCTCCGGGTAGGTGACGGCTTCATACTGGCTCTTGGTATACCCTAAAAGCTTTGCGGCGTTGGTAATCATTGCAACGACGTTGTCATAAGGATTATACGTTTTGTCCATACCTCGTTCGACCCTCTTTCTCCTATTAAATTTTTTTGGTTGGGATAAAAAATATTTTCCCTTAATTACAATCTAGTCCATTTTCGGACAAAAGTAAACCCCTTTCAGGCAAAATCTTTTTTTGACCTGAAAGGGGCTGATTTTGGGGTGAATTTCAGCGGTTTACTGCTTTTCGAAAAGGTACATCCGTGAATCGAAATCCTTCATGATGCGGGTGTTTTCATTGAAGCCGGTAGAACCGTATCCCATCTTCAGACGCAGGCCGGAGAGATTCAGTACGCTTCCGGAAATGAGGCAGTCGTCTTTTTCCGCATTGATCTTCACGAAGTGTCCGATGGCATGGTGCACGATGCCGTCCTGTCTGATATGGACAGGGGCAATGTAATTGATCAGGCTTCCGAAATCTTCGATGCCGTGGTCGGCGGCGCGGCTGGTGACGCGGTAGAGCGCCTCTTCGTCAAGGCCTTCTGTCCGGAACTCATCAAAGAAGGTATTCGGCTCCATTTCCCGGCAGATCAGACAGCCGGCAGCCATGGAACGGTCTTCGGAAACGACCATCCATTTTCCGTCAGAGAGACGGTAATAGCTGCCGTACTGGAAGATGTTCCGCCATTTCTTATAGAATTCCACCTGCTCCGAGATTTCTTTCTTTTCTTTATCAGAAAGCTCGGTCAGATTGAGCTCGTAGCCGAAGGCCCCGAAGGCGGCGACTTCAAACCGCGTTTCCAGCGGCACGGTCCGCATCGTCTGATGGTTGGGGCAGCCGGAGACATGCGCGCCCATGCAGGAGGCCGGGTAGCCGTAGCTGTAGCCGCGCTGGATGGAGAGACGGCGGATGGCATCCGTGTCATCCGATCCCCAGATCTGCGGGAAATAAGAGAGGATTCCAAGATCGAAGCGGCATCCTCCGGAGGCGCAGCCTTCGAAAAGGATCTCAGGGAATTCCTCTGTCAGCTTTTTCATGACCGAATAGAGCCCGAGGATATAGCGGTGATAGAATTCTCCCTGTCGGTCAGGAGGGAGCTTCGGGGAGAACGCATCGGAAAAGACGCGGTTCATGTCCCATTTGACATAGGAAATACTGCCGCTGCGGAAGACGTTTTCCATCGCCTGGGCTATGTAATCGCAGACGTCTGAACGCGTCAGATCGAGCAGCATCTGGTGCCGGCCTAGAGACTGCTCACGGTCAGGCGCGGCGACAGCCCAGTCGGGGTGGGCGCGGAAGAGATCGCTGTTTTCATTTACCATTTCCGGCTCGACCCAGATTCCGAACATCAGGCCCATGGCGTTGATTTTCGAGGAGAGACCTCTGAAGTCCGCCCGGCAGCTTTTTGGTATTGACCGTCCAGTCGCCGAGGGACTGCCGGTCATCATTGCGCGTGCCGAACCAGCCGTCATCCAGAACGAAAAGCTCGATGCCGGTCTCTTTCGCCGCTTTTGCCAGACGCAGCAGGGAAGCTTCGTTAAATTTGAAATAGCTTGCTTCCCAGCTGTTGATCAGGACCGGACGGCTGCGGTGCTGCCATTTCCCGCGGACAATGTGTTCCCGGACGAAATGATGCATCTGCCGGCTCATGCAGCCGCGCCCCTCCGCGGTAAACGTCATGACGGCTTCCGGCGTTTCAAACGAATCCCCCGGCATCAGGCTCCAGGAGAAACCGTCCGGATTGATTCCGGATACAAAGCGGCTTTTGCGGAAACCGCTGACGGAAAGACTCTCGTAATGGTTTCCGCTGTAAACCAGGTTGAAGCCGAAGCATCGTCCGCGTTCTTCGGTGCAGTCCGGATCCTCGATCATGACGAAGGGATTGGAGCGGTTGGACGAGAAGCCGCAGACAGACTCATTTACCAGACGGCCGGCTTTCAGGATGGTTTCATTCATGTCCATCTCGCGTGCCCAGTGACCGCTGAAGGTCACCATGCGGTATCCGCAGTCCTGGAAATCCAGCTGCAGACTCATGAATTTCCGGATGATGACAGGACGCTGGATCTGGGCAATGTTTCTGTGACCGCTGCGGAGAAGCTTTGCGGAGCGGGTGATGACATCGCAGTCCGGATAGACCGAATACCTCAGAAGAAGCGTCAGGTCCGGGTAGGCCTTTTCCTTCAGGGTCAGCGTCAGGGTCTGTGCAGCACCGTATGAAAACGGCAGGCCGTCGGATACGCAGCTGCCGTCTGAAATTTCCGCTTTCTCAAAAAGGAAGTCGCAGGAGGTGACGCCGTCGCCGTGAGTCAGTTCGAGGAATGGCTCCCGGATGTCGCCCTTGCCGTAGGAAGACATTTCCAGGCAGAGGTCTTCCAGTGCAAGGCTCGGATATTCCCCGGAATAGACGATGCAGTCTCCGGGAGCGAATTCTTTTTTCTCCGTCAGCGCCGCGGCTGCTTCGGAAAGGCGTGCGGCAGGATCTTCTTTGCCGAAGTCCTGCGGAAAAAAACGTTCTCCGTAATACAGGTGCTCCGGATGTCCGGAAGGAAGTATCTGAAAAAGATAGGATGTGTTTCCGGTCTGAAGCAGAAACACCTTCCCGCTCTGAAGAATCATGGATTATCCTCCTTTGTCCTCCGACACATGGAAATGTACCGTTTCCTGATGTCCGTCCCATTCGATTTTCAGCGTGCCGTCCCCCGTGCTTCCGTTCGTGCGGACATAGGTTCCCCCCATTCCTCCCTTGAGGGAAATGAGGCAGGGCCCGATCAGCGAGACGGCTCCTTCCGCATGCAGCTGCAGGCATTCCTGATAATAAGGCAGCAGGTTGCCGCTGCCGTCCAGCATGCGGAAGCGCAGGCTCTCGGCATCGTAGGTGCGGCCGATGACAAGCTCATGCACGGCCGCAGACGGTTCCTGTCCCGGAGCTTCAGGACTGCCCGTACCGACCCGGATTTCCAGATGGTCCGCTGAAGAAGGCGTCCGGATCCGCGAGGCAGTCACCTGTCCGCTCCGGATCGCGTCAAAGCGGTAGGTAATGACCTTTGCCGCCCCAGTTGCCGACATAGCCGTAATAAAGACGCAGCCCGTCTTCCATCGTGAGATGCTGGAAGACCATCAGGGAGGCAATCTTCACTTTGTGGCGAAGAGGCAGGCCGTTCTGGCCGTACTTTGCGATCGCGCTGAGCGCCTCCTTGATTTTTTCTGCCTGGGTTTCGGTATATTTCTCATGCTTGGCGATCAGTCCGCCGACAAAGTCATCGATGAAGACAGGCGGGTGGGGCAGGGCACCGAAGCGTTTTTTGTCAGGGAAGAATTCCTTTCACGAATTCGTCGTTCCGGTAAAGCCGGATGCTGTCCGCATTGGTCAGGGCGATCACTTCCGGAAGACTTCCCCCCGGATGCTCTCCGATGTCCATCGTGGAAGTCAGTTCGAAGACGTCTTTATCGTCGGACTGCGAGGCATAGACAGCGGCTGCGGTTTTGGGATTGCGGAACATATCCATTACGCCGTGATAGCAGATGCGGTCGCCCGCTCCGAAATCCTTATGCGTATTGTAGTCAAACATGCACCATCCGAATGAACCGGCGATGTCCGGTTCCGAGGCGGCCGCGTTCAGGACCGTGAGGTGCCGCATCACATGCTCGGTCCGGTGATCTTCGCAGTCGAAAGATTTCGTCGGATACATGTGTCCGTTGTATTCGGAAATGAGATAGCCTTTGGACATGTCGGATGTCACTTCTTTTTTCGGCGAGCAGCCCGCATTGGTTCCGTTGTGCAGGAAATCGTTGTAGGTGTAGACGTCTTCCAGCAAATGGGACTTCTGCAGGAAACGGACTCCTCCGGTCGGACGCGAAGGGTCCAGCTCATGGGCAATCCGGTTTGTTTCCGTATAGAAGGCATCGTCGTCCTGCGACTCGTTGATGCGGACGCCCCACAGAAAGATTGCCGGATGATTCCGGTACTGCAGGATCATTTCCCGGAGGTTCGTGCAGGCAGCCTTCTTCCATTTTTCATTGCCGATGTGCTGCCAGCCGGGGAGCTCCGTGAAGACCAGAAGGCCGATCTCGTCGCAGCGGTCGATGAAAGACTGGGCCTGCGGATAATGCGAGGTACGGACGGCATTGCAGCCGAGCTCGTATTTCAGGATATCGGCATCTTCCCTCTGCAGGCGGTCCGGCATGGCATAGCCGACGTAGGGATAGGACTGATGACGGTTGAGGCCGCGCAGGCGGATCTTCTCTCCGTTCAGATAAAAGCCGTCCGCCCGGAAAGACACCCCGCGGAAGCCGAACCGGACATCCTGTTCGTCCAGCAGCTTTCCGCCGCAGGAAAGGCGCGTGCGGAGTCTGTAGAGCACAGGACGGCGGATGTCCCAGCGGTCGACCGGACCTGCCGGGAACCGGACGGTGACCGTTCCGCCTGCGGAGGGAGTGACTTCCTCGCTGACGGTTTTGAGAACGGTTCCATTTCCATGGATCAGGGTCTGCGTGATTTCATAGGGATGTGTCCCGTGCCGGCGGAATGCGCTTTCCTCCCATGCGGAAGATGCAGGGTGATGAGGCTCTGTACGTCCGCGGAAGCGGACGGATCCTCCGCCCCCGGCGTCGTCACGAAGATGTTTTCAAGATAGGCCGGTTCGCGCAGCTTCAGGGTGATGCTGCGCGTAATGCCGCCGTAGGTCATATAGTCGATGACATTTCCGAAGGGAGGGATATTCAGGCTCTCTCGGCTGTCGAGACGGATTGCGAGAACATTTTCCTGCTCACCTTCTTCGGGAATCTGCAGGGCAGATGTGATATCAGCCGTAAAAGCGGTATAGCCGCAGCTGTGGTGTGCGGCTTCCTTTCCGTTTACAAAGACCTGTGCATCGTGGGCGGCACCGTCGATCGTCAGCAGCACCGTCTTCCCTTTCCAGGAAGAAGGAACGGACAGAATTTTCCGGTAGCCGCTGAGCATCTGATAGACGTGTTCGTCGAAGCAGTTGAACGGAGTGACGGTGACTGTATGGGGAATCGAGACGGTTTCCATCGCTGAGGAATCGAAACCGGACTCCGCCATGCGGCTGTCCCATTCCCCGGCAAAAAGCCATCCTTCGTTGAGATCGATTGCTGCATTTTCCATTGAAAAAGCCTCCTGCAAGTGATGCTTTGATTTTACATCGGATTCCCCGTGAAAGGAAGGTCTTCCGCAAGTATACAATGCTTTTCTGCGGGGAGAGTGGTAAGATAAAAAGGAAAGATACACCGGAGACGGCGGCAGGTCCGGACCCGGAAGCGTTTGGTGATCTGTCATGAGAGGAGAGAGGTCAGATGCTTGATCAGATTAATCTGAATAAGGAAATCAGCAAGGAAGATTTCAAGAAACAGATGAAGGAAATGGAACCGCGTATCGCCCTCGCGGAGAGGCGCTGCAAAGCCCTGGGAATTCCGGTCATCATCCTGTTTGAAGGATGGGGCGCATCCGGAAAAGGAACCCTGATCAATCGCCTGATACAGCCTCTTGATCCGCGCGGATTCCGTGTCTTCACGATTCAGGAGCCGACGGAAGACGAAGCGATGCGGCCTTTCATGTGGAGATTCTGGACAAGGACGCCGGCCAGCGGCCGGATTCATATTTTCGACCAGAGCTGGTACGAGAGGGCCCTCTTTGAAGACAAGAAGGATGCGATTGCCGAAATCACGAACTTTGAGGAACAGCTTGCGACCGGCGGAACGCTGATCATCAAGTTTTTCCTGCACATCTCGAAAGAAGAACAGGCCAGGAGATTCAAGAAGCTGGAATCGCTCGATGCGACCCAGTGGCGCGTCAACGACCGGGACCGGGAACAGAATAAAGATTACGACAGCTGGGTACAGCGCTATGACAAGCTGCTGATCGAAACCGACAAGGCGTATGCGCCGTGGACGGTCGTGGAGTCGACGGACCGGGAATATGCGGCGGCGAAGATCCTGTCTACGGCAGTCCTGGCCATGGAGGCGGCAGCAGATAAAAAGGAAGCGGCCAATGCGGCGAAAGCGGCAGCCAAGGCGGCCAAAGCAGCAGATAAATCCCCGGAAGCACAGAAGGCAAAAGAAGAAAAAAATGATTTCCGGAACGGCGTGCTGGCCGGCGTGGATCTTACGCAGAAGCTGAGCCGCAAAGAGTACAAGGAAAAACTGGAGACGCTCCAGAAGAGGATGAAGTATCTCCACAATGAAATGTATCAGCACCGGATTCCGGTCGTGCTTGCCTTTGAAGGCTGGGACGCAGGCGGAAAAGGCGGTGCCATCAAACGGATTACCGAAGCCATTGACCCGAGGGGCTATGAAGTCTGCCCGACGGCGGCTCCGAATGACATCGAGAAAGCGCATCATTATCTCTGGAGATTCTGGGAGAAAGTCCCGAAGTTCGGACACCTCGCCATTTTCGACCGGACCTGGTACGGCCGCGTCATGGTGGAGCGCATCGAAGGCTTCTGCACGGAGCAGGAATGGAAGAGAGCCTATGCGGAAATGAACCAGATGGAATCCTGCTGGACAAACGACGGCTATGTCGTCCTGAAATTCTGGATGCAGATCGACAAGGATGAACAGGAACGCCGTTTTACGGAACGTCAGAATACGCCGGAGAAACAGTGGAAGATCACGGACGAAGACTGGCGCAACCGTGCAAAATGGGATCAGTATGAGGAAGCGGTCGACGAGATGATCGTCAAGACTTCGACGGAAAAGGCACCGTGGATCATCGTGGCAGGCAATGACAAATATACAGCCAGGATCCAGGTCCTGGAAGCCGTCGTGAACGCCATCGAAGCCCGGATGAACGAAGTAAAAGGCAGAAAGTCCGGCGGAAACGGGAAGACGGCGGATGGCAGGAAGAATGTAAAAGAAGAGAAAGCCGGGAAAGAGCAGAAGAAAGAGAAAGCAGAGAAAGAACAGAAGAAAGAAAAAGCAGAGAAAGAGCAGAAGAAAGAAAAAGAAAAAAAGGATCCGCAGGAAAAGAAGGACGCAAAAGATGCCGCAGCTGTCGGCACCGCGGAAAAGAAAGCAGACAAGGAAAAGAAAGCGGAAAAGAAGACAGATAAGGCAAAGAAAGCGGATCAGGCAAAGAAAAAAGATAAGGCAGAAGCAGATCAGACAAAGAAAAAAGATAAGATAAAGAAAACGGATAAGGTAAAGAAAACAGATAAAGCAAAGAAACAGATAAAATAAAGAGACTGATAAAATAAAGAAACAGACTATTAGAAGTCAAGCATGAAATCATCATTTTTTGAATAAAGTGCAGGAATGCATTTTAGATAAATCAGCACCTTGAAAACTGCATGACGATTAGAGCATCTGGACCGATGCTCTGAAATGAACTTTATTGTCATAAAAAAATCAGGCGGCGCTTACAAAGACTTCGTTTGTCTTGACGAGGTGGAATATGAGACGCACCAGCTTCTTCACGGCATGTGACATGGCGACGTTGTAATGCTTCCCTTCCTTCCGTTTCTTTGCAAGGTAGGCAGCAAATCCAGGATCCCAATGGCAGACATATTTAGCGGCATTGAAGAGGGCGTAGCGCAGGTATTTCGAGCCGCGTTTCTCCATGCGGGAGTAAGTCGAAGCAAGCTTCCCGGACTGGTAGGTCGTGGGAGAAAGACCCGCGAAGGCAAGTAGCCGGTCAGGGGAATCGAAACGGCCGAAGTCGCCGATCTCCGCAAGGATCATGGCACCCATGCGGTAGCTGATCCCTGGGATGGACAGGATCGGGGAATGCAGTTCATCGACCAGCGGCCTGATCTCGTTTTCGATATCCTCAGTCTCCTGATCCAGTGTGCGGATGAGCTCGATGGTATGCTTCAGCTCAAGCGATTCTGCACGCCTTGTGGAGCCGATGGAATGCCTTGCAGCCTCACGGATTGTCACGGCAGTTTCCCTGCCGTAATGTCCCTTTGAGGACACGGACAGGAGATGGGCAAGGTGTGTCAGGTTGGCAGAAGCGACGTAAGAGGCGCCCGGAAATTCAGCAAGAAGGGCGTAAACAGAGGCCAGATGGAGTGTCGGGACCAGGGCTTCGAGTTCCGGGAAGAGGATGCAGACGAGCCTTGCGATGGACGTCTTCAGTTTCGCCAGTTCCCGGACCTTGGTAAAACGGTAGCGGGTTAATGATTTCAGTTCCTCATTATGGTATGATGTCAGCGAGTAGGGCTTCAAGTCTGGCTCGGACATCAACAGATGTGCAATGGTACTGGAATCGACTTTATCCGTTTTGGTCTTTCTAAGGCTTTGACCTTTTCTGAAAAGACTCGTGAGCAGCGGATTCAGGACATAGGTGGCTAGATTTCAATCAAGAGGAGAAAAAGCCCGGGGCCGAAGCACCGGGCTTTTCCAATAGGAGAATCAATAAAAGGAGAATGTCTGTTTCAAGGGCCGTGGTTATTCGCACAGGCCGGTTCTGCATGAAAAAAGCCCGGCTTCAGATGGGGTCAGCATCTTTGCCGGGCTGTCCGGCGGGTTCTGCTGACCCGCCGGTAAAAAGAAAAGCGCTAAGTCCTGATGACTTAGCGCCCTTGCTATGAAAAGCATATTACACCCGAAAAGAAAAGATGTCAAGAAAATCATTCTATTGTATAATGGAAAACAATGAATAAAACAGTTCGGATAATCGGAATAGTGATGCTCATGATCCTGGTGCTTACCATAGCAGGCTGGAGCTACTATAATTATGTGCTCGGGCAGTCGGCCATCAGCAGCAGCGTCGAGACCAAGGAATACCGCTGGCATTATGCGATGATCACCTCGGATTCCAATTCCGTCCTGTGGCAGACGGTCTATGAGAGCGCAGCCAAGGAAGCCTCAAAAAACGATGCCTATCTGGAATATCTCAAAAATGACAGCACCGGATCCTATACAGCCGTGGACTTCATGAAGATCGCGATTGCCTCGAATGTGGACGGAATCCTTGTGGAAGGCGACGGCACCGACGAGATGCGGCAGGAAATCGATGCGGCAAATGATGCAGGCATTCCCGTCATTACGATGATGCAGGACAGCAGTGATTCCAAGCGGGTCAGTTTTGTCGGCGTCAATGATTATGAACTGGGAAATACATACGGCACGGAAGTCGCCAAGAGAGTCACCGACAAAACAAAAAGCATCCTGACGCTTCTGGACAAAAACAGGAGTCAGGAAGAGATATCCCTGATGTTTACGCAGATGAAAGAAACCATCATGTCCAATCTGGGCAGTCCGCCTGTTGCCTATGTCAATTCCGAAACAATCGATACGTCCAATACCTTTGATGCAGAGGAGGATATCCGGAACATCATTACTTCCGAGGATGCACCGGGGATGCTGGTGTGTCTTGACGTCACGAATACGGAGTCAGCCTATCAGGCCCTGATCGATTACAACCGCGTCGGGCGGACGGCACTGGTCGGCTATTATCAGTCGGACACGATCTTTTCGGCCATCCGCAACGATGTCATTTCCTTCACGGTTTCCATCAATGCCGATGACCTCGGCAGAAGATGCGTGGATGCTGTCAATGAATACAAGACGATGGGCTATGTCAGCAACTATTTCAGCGTGGAGCTGGAAATCATCAACAAGGACAATGTCGACCAGTACGACACTTCGCTGAAGACGGAAAGCGGGGGTGCGGACAGTGCCGGCTAAAACAGCAGGGAAGAAAACGAATGTCCGTGACAGAAACGCGGTTGACTGGAAGAAATCCATCAATACGCGTCTGATTCTGGCGTTCACGGCAATATCGCTGGTCTTCCTGGCAATCAACCTGATGATGTTTTCTCAGATCAACAGCATGATCAGCCGGATCGATTCCCTTTATTCCAGCAATGTTTCCCTCAATGAGATTTCCGGTACGCTGGAGAACGTGCGGAGCAACATGCTGGGCTATCTCAATACGCGCGGATCGGATTCCCTGAATCAGTTCTACAAATACGACCAGGATTTTACGAACCTGGTGAGCGGTCTGAACCAGACGACGACGGACAGCGAGAAGGACCTGCTGGAAAAAAACATCTACAACATGTCGCATACCTACATCAAAGAAGCAGAAGAGACCATACAGGCAAAGCGAGGCCGCTTTATTGAACAGTACAAGGAAACCTATGCGGAATCCGAGGAGACCTACGGCTACATCAGCACCATGATCATGAAACTGAATAACCTGCTTTTTGCCAATAATGCGAAAAGCTACAGGATCCTGCAGAACACCCTGAATACGATCGAACTGCTGAGCGTTGCCGTCATTATCATCGTGATTCTGGTTTCCATTACCCTCATGGCCCTTTTCCTGAGAAATATGACGAAGCCGCT
Source organism: Lachnospiraceae bacterium (assembly GCA_022647575.1). Lineage (GTDB taxonomy): Bacteria > Bacillota > Clostridia > Lachnospirales > Lachnospiraceae > Chordicoccus. The sequence goes on from JALCKY010000007.1 coordinate 163,344, forward strand.
GGCAGCACTGGCAAGAACAGCCGATAAAGTTTCCGGCGGGAATTTCGATGTTCCTCTGGAACAGCCGAAAGTCCAGGATGAAGTCGGTGTCGTGCAGGGTGCCTTCAACGGAATGGTAAGCTCCGTACGGAATTACATCGTTCAGCAGAAGGAATCGATGGAAAAAGAACAGGAGATGAAAGAAAGAGAACTCCTGATGGAAACCCATCTGAAAGATGCGCAGCTGAAATACCTGCAGGCCCAGATCAATCCTCATTTCCTGTTTAATTCCCTGAATGCGGGAGCCCAGCTGGCGATGATGGAAGATGCGGAAAAGACGAATACCTTCATGCAGCGGATGGCGGATTTCTTCCGGTACAATGTGCGCAAAATGTCGGAAGACACGACGCTGGCCGAGGAAATCGAGGCAGTCGACAATTATCTTTACATCCTGAACGTGCGGTTTGCGGGAGACCTGCATTTCTCGAAATTCGTCGAAGAAGGAATCGGAAGGGAAAATTCCCCTTCCATGATCCTGCAGCCGATCGTTGAAAATGCGGTCACCCACGGAGTCCGGGACATTGAGTGGGAAAAGAAAATCTCACTGACGGCGCGGCATACCGAACGGGGCGTGCTGGTGACGGTGACGGACAACGGAATCGGCATGACGCCCGGGCAGATTGAGCGGGTCATGTCCGGCGGAGGCACGGACAGCCAATCGGATTCCGGTTCTACCGGCGTGGGGCTGGACAACGTCATCAAGCGCCTGGAACTGTATTACAATGAAACGGGACTCCTGACGATTTCCAGCCCGGGAATTAATCAGGGGACGACCGTTGAACTGATCCTGCCGCTGAAATCAGATGATGAGCCGGAAGGCAGCCCGCTGACAGAGCCGGAAGAAGACATTCTGCAGGAAGAAGAACAGGAAACGAAAGGGGAATCGGGAAATGTATCGGATACTGCTGGCTGATGACGAAGGAATCATGCTGGAATCGCTGAAGACGATCATCCTGTCGAACTTTGCGGATGAGTGCATGATTGCGACGGCCAAGACCGGCCGGACCGTAATCGAGCAGGCGGAAGAATTCCGGCCGGATATTGTTTTCATGGACATCCAGATGCCGGGAATCAACGGCATCGATGCCATCCGCGAAATACAAAAGTTCAATACATCGGCAATTTTTATCGTCGTGACGGCCTATGATAAATTCGATTATGCAAAAAATGCGCTGTCCCTCGGCGTGCTGGATTACCTGACCAAGCCGGTCAGCAAGAAAACCATCATCGATGTCCTGATCAAGGCAATGAGACAGGTCGACGCGGAAAAGGAAAAACGTTCGGAGAACCTGAAAATCAAGGAAAAGTTCGATTCGGTCGTTCCGATGATTGAAAGCGGTCTTGTCAACACGCTGCTCTTTCAGGAAAAGGATCCCCAGACCGCGAATGAATACAAGTCGCTTCTCGAAATCCGGCAGGATTACGGCTTTGTCATCATTGTGGAATTCGGCGCCTGGAGCGAAGACGGCACCTTTGAAAATGCCGTCGGCATGAGCGTGAAGGCTCAGACCTTCTATCCGGAATTCCGGGAAATCGTCAAGGGCTTTTTCGAATGCATCGTAGGACCGATCATGGGAAATAAGATCGTGCTGCTGGTTCCGGCAGGAGACAGCGAATTCACCTATGACGAAAGAGCCCAGATCGTGGAGAGATCCCGCAACATGATGCATAAGCTGGACTCCAGGATCGATGTCAAGTTCAAGGCGGGTATCGGAGACATCAAGCCTTTTGTCGAACTGCGGGATTCCTATGAAGAAGCGCTGAAATCCCTGGCAGGGGCCGGAACGAGGGTCGCCCAGTTCCAGGATGTTCCGAACAAGCCTTATTATGAAGAAAACTATCCGAAAGATGTGGAGGATGAACTGTTCCGCTGCATTGAAAAAGCGGATATGACCGGAACAAAAAATGCCGGCAATGCCTTCTTTGACTGGATGGTAACCACTTACGGCAGCCATATCGATGATATCCGCCTGAAGTGTCTTGAATTTGTCATGCATGCGGAAAGACAGGTCTTCACGAAAGGAGTCCTGCAGTACAGCTTCCTTTACCGCAAGGATTATCTGAAGGCAGTCACGGAAGCCCCGGATATGGAAACGCTGCGCGCATGGTACATCAGCAAGCTGACGCAGGCGTGCACGAACATCGCGGTCAAGCCAAAGGCCATGACGGACTCTGCTGTTTCCAAGGCGAAAAAGTACATCGATGAGAATTACCGGAAAGATCTTTCGCTGGATGAGGTATCGAAAATCGTCAATATCAGCCCGTATTATTTCAGCAAGCTTTTTAAAGAAGAAACGGGAGAAAACTTTATCGAATATGTGACGGAAGCCCGCATCAGGGGGGCAAAGGAGCTTCTGGCGGATCCGGGCATCAGCATCAAGGAAGTGTGCGCGATGTCGGGATACAGCGATCCGAATTATTTCTCAAGAATCTTTAAGAAATATGAAGGTGTGACGCCCAGCGAGTACAGGGAGAACATGAAATGAGGAAAACAAGGCTGACAGCGCTGGTTCTTGCGGCGGTTCTGACAGTTTCCATGACGGCGGGGTGCGCGCAGACACCGGTAACGGAGAGCGTCACGACTTCGACAAGCCAGCGGTCAATCCAGATCGGACTTACTTTTGATACCTTCGTCATCGAGAGATGGCTGCGCGACCGGGATGTATTTGTCGCCACGGCCAATAAGCTGGATGCCGATGTCAATGTTCAGAATGCAAACGGCGATGCGGCGGAGCAGATCAAGCAGATTGAATACTTTATTAAGAAGGGAGTCGACGCGATCGTCATCATTGCGACCGACGGAGACCAGCTGGTCAATGCCGTAAGTGAAGCCAAAGCGGCGGGCATCAAGGTCATTGCGTATGACCGTCTGATCCGGAATGCGAATGTCGACTTCTACATTTCCTTCGACAATGAACAGGTGGGAGTGCTGATGGCGCAGGCCCTGATTGACGCGATTCCGGACGGGGGCGATATCCTGGAGATCGACGGCCCCACCACGGACAACAATGTCAGCCTGGTGGACAAGGGCTTTGCAAAAACCCTGAAAGGAAGCGGCCTCAGGGTTGCCCAGCAGTACAACTGCGATGCCTGGCTGGCAGAGCATGCATTTACCTTCACAACGGACGGATTTCAGAAATATCCGGATGTCAAAGGAATCATGTGCGGCAATGATGATCTGGCCGGTCAGGCCTTCAGTGTTCTTTCGGAGAAGAGGCTGGCCGGGTCGGTCGCACTGACCGGTCAGGATGCGGACCTTGCAGCCTGCCAGAGAATCGTGGAAGGCACGCAGACCATGACGGTCTACAAGCCGGTTGATGAACTGGCGGAAAAAGCGGCTGAAGTTGCTGTCGAACTGTGCAGCGGTGATTCCGCCGGCACGGATTCCGCCGTTCAGGGAGCTTCTGTGATGGATGACGGCACCTACAAAGTCCCGTATATCGGGCTGGAGCCGACAGCCGTGACAAAAGCGAACATGGATGCCACGATTATTGCCGATAATTTTCATACGGCTGATGAAGTATATGTCAATACGAAGAAATAAGACATCCTTCCGGTAAAAATGCTTCAGAGGGCGGCAGAAAGCGCAAAAAGTCAATAGCAGATTTTCGATGGCAAAAAAATCCTGTCTCCGGACGGGATTTTTTTATTTTCCCGAAAATGTGCGGGAGTTCGCAAACCATTTCGCTTTGACGGGTGGTACGATACCACTGTAGTAAAAATTTCACTTATATCTTAGGAGGATATGAAATGAAAAAGAAATTAATCGGTCTTGTCCTTACGGCTGCCATGGTTGGCTCCATGCTGGCCGGCTGCGGATCTTCAGCAGCTTCTACGGCAACATCAACGGCTGCATCCAAAGCTGCATCAACAGCTGCATCAACGGCTGCTTCCACAGCTGCATCAACGGCTGCATCCAAAGCTGCATCAACGGCTGCTTCTACAGCTGCTTCCACAGCAGCAGGCGGCGGCAAGGTCGTCGGCGTTGCAATGCCTACCAAGGATCTGCAGAGATGGAACCAGGATGGCGCGAACATGCAGAAACAGCTCGAGGCAGCAGGCTACACGGTTGACATCCAGTATGCTTCCAACGACATCAATACACAGGTTTCCCAGATTGAGAACATGGTCGCTGAACCGGTTGACTGCTTAGTCATCGCTTCCATCGACGGATCTTCTCTTTCCACACCGCTTTCTGATGCAAAGGCAGCAGGAATCCCGATCATCGCTTATGACCGTCTGCTGACAGATACCGAAGCAGTTGACTACTATGCAACATTCGATAACGAAAAAGTCGGCCAGATTCAGGGCCAGTACATTGTCGACAAGCTGGATCTTAAGAATGCTTCCGGCAAGACTTTCAACATCGAGCTCTTCACAGGCGACCCGGGCGACAACAACGCTCAGCTGTTCTGGAAGGGTGCCATCACAGATACTCTGCAGCAGTACATCGACAGCGGCGTTCTTGTTGTTAAGTCCGGCCAGAAGGATTTCGCTTCCTGCGCAACAGCTGAATGGAAGACAGAGACCGCTCAGTCCAGAATGGATGACCTTCTTTCTTCTTACTATGCTGACGGCTCACAGCTGGATGCTGTTATGTGCTCCAACGACTCCACAGCACTCGGTGTTGAGAACTCTCTTGAGCAGAACTATGCAGGCTCCAATTGGCCGATCATCACAGGCCAGGACTGCGACGTTGCCAATGTCAAGAACATGATCGCCGGCAAACAGTCCATGTCAGTCTTCAAGGATACACGCCAACTTGCAGAACAGACTGTTAAGATGGTTGGCCAGATTCTTACAGGCGCAACGGTTGAAGTCACCGAAGGCGGCGCTTACAACAACGGCAAGATCGATGTCCCGACATACCTTTGCACACCGGAATTCGCAGATGCTTCCAACTATCAGAAACTCCTGATCGACTCCGGATACTACACAGCAGATCAGCTGAAATAATCCTACCGACTGAAATAACCAGAGGAATTGAATATACACCGGCAGGCGGACAAACGTCCGCCTGTCGTTCTGAAAAATCAATGTGCACTATTCTGTGAGAGGAGGGAATGCAATTGGCCAAAATACTTCTGGAAATGAAGAATATCACCAAGGAGTTCCCCGGCGTCAAGGCTCTTGATAATGTCAACCTGAAAGTAGAAGAGGGCGAAATCCACGCGCTTGTCGGCGAAAACGGAGCCGGCAAATCCACGCTGATGAACGTCCTGTCGGGAATCTATCCGTACGGAAGCTACTCCGGAGACATCATCTATGACGGCGAGGTCTGCAAGTTCCATAAGATCAAGGACAGCGAAGAGAAGGGTATCGTCATTATCCATCAGGAGCTGGCTCTGGTCCCCTATATGACGATTGCCGAGAATATGTATCTGGGCAATGAACGCGGCAAGGGCTACGCAATCGACTGGACGTCCACTTTCGGAGAATCCGAAAAATATCTCCGTCAGGTAGGACTGAAGGAATCGTCACACACCCTGATTAAGGATATCGGCGTAGGCAAGCAGCAGCTGGTAGAAATCGCCAAGGCACTGGCCAAGAACGCACGTCTTCTGATTCTCGACGAGCCGACATCTTCCTTAAATGAAAATGAGTCGAAAGATCTGCTCGATCTTTTGCTTGGATTTAAAAAACAGGGAATGACCTGCATCATCATTTCCCATAAGCTGAATGAGATCGCCTATGTTGCAGACAGGATTACGGTCATCCGCGATGGTTCCACCATCGAGACGCTGGATAAGGAAAAAGATGACTGCTCCGAAGATCACATTATCCAGGGCATGGTCGGCCGTGAACTGACAGACCGTTTCCCGGGCAGAGAATCCCATATCGGCGATGTGGCGATGGAAGTCAAAAACTGGACGGTTTACCATCCGGTCTATGCAGGACGCAAGGTGGATGACAATGTCAGCATCAAGGTCCGCAAGGGTGAAATCGTCGGTATTGCCGGACTGCAGGGAGCAGGACGCACGGAACTTGCCATGAGCGTCTTCGGAAAATCCTACGGGACGGATATCAGCGGCGAGCTTTTCCTGAACGGCAAGAAGGTAGAACTGAAGAATCCGAGAGATGCCATCAGACATAAGCTTGCGTATGTAACGGAAGACCGGAAAGGAAACGGACTGATTCTTTCCAACCCGATCTCCATCAATACGACTCTTGCGAATCTGGATGCCATCAGCTCCAAGACGCTCGGAGTCATCGACTTCGATAAAGAATATGCCGCTGCCGTCGAGTACAAAGAGAAACTCAAGACCAAGACTCCTTCGGTCCGCCAGCTGGTCGGAAACCTTTCCGGCGGCAATATGCAGAAGGTCCTTCTGGCAAAGTGGATGTTTGCGGAACCGGACGTCCTGATTCTGGATGAGCCGACCCGAGGCATCGATGTCGGTGCAAAATACGAGATTTACTGTATTATGAACAATCTGGTAGCCGAAGGAAAATCGGTTATCATGATTTCTTCGGAACTTCCCGAACTCCTCGGCATGTCTGACAGAATCTATGTCATGAATGAAGGCAGAATCGTCGGCGAAGTAACACACGAGGAAGCAACACAGGAGCTGATTATGTCCTACATCCTCAAATCTTCGGGGAAGAAGATTGAAAAATCTTCGGATGCGAAGGTTGAGGCAAATGCGTGAGGAGGGATAGTTAATTATGGAAAATAAAATCAACGTGCGGGCGTTCGTACAGAAATATACCATGGTGCTTGCGCTTGCAATTGTCGTCATTTTCTTCAGCATCATTACAAACGGGAAACTGATTCTTCCGCAGAACCTCAGCAACCTGATCGCACAGAACGCCTACGTGTTCGTGCTTGCGGTCGGCATGCTGCTCTGCATCCTGACCGGCGGCAACATCGACCTGAGTGTCGGCTCCGTGGTCTGCTTCGTCGGAGCGGTTGGCGGCAAGATGATGTGCGAATGGGATTTCCCAATTCCGGTAGCAATTATCAGCATGCTCATCATCGGAACGGCAGTCGGTGCATGGCAGGCATTCTGGATTGCCTACATCAAGATTCCGCCATTCATTACAACCCTTGCAGGAATGCTGATGTTCCGCGGTCTTTCCAACATCGTTCTGAACGGTCTGACGATTTCTCCTATGCCGGACGGCTATAACCTTCTGTTCAACAGCTATGTTCCGGATCCGTTCGGAATCAAGGGTTTCAACGTGATGTGCATGATCATCGCAGTCATCGCGGTCGTGATCTTTGTCTTCTTATGGGCTAAAGGAAGAATGACCAAGCAGAAGAAAGGATATGAAGTTCCGAAGCTCGGCGGAGATCTGGCAAAAGTTGTCCTGATCAGCGCACTGATCCTGGTTTACATGTTCCAGCTCTCCAGATTCAGAGGCATTCCGGCTTACCTGGTATGGGTACTGGTCATCACTCTGATTTACGGCTATATTACCGCGAACACGACGACAGGACGTTATTTCTACGCAGTCGGCGGCAATGAAAAGGCTACAGAGCTTTCCGGTATCAACACCAAGAAAGTCTACTTCATCGCTTATGCCAACATGGGATTCCTTGCAGCGATTGCAGCCATGATTACGATTGCCCGTCTGAATTCCGCTAACCCGACCGCAGGCGACGGTTACGAAATGGATGCCATCGGTTCCTGCTTCATCGGCGGTGCTTCCGCATACGGCGGCACAGGTACCGTAACAGGCGTGGTCATCGGTGCTACTTTAATGGGCGTCATCAACATGGGCATGACAATTGCCGGCGTCGATGCCAACTGGCAGAAAGTCGTCAAGGGCGGCGTTCTTCTTGCAGCTGTTATCTTTGACGTTGTATCCAAGAAAAAGAGTTCATAAGACTCTTTCCTTCTCACAGAGGGGAGGGATCCGGGAAACCGGGTCCCTTTTTTGCGCTGCGGAATACGGATGTCAGATGCCGAGGAACTGGTTTCTTGCCAGAACCACGCCGCCCAGGAGGATTGCCATATCCTGAAGGGTGGAAGCGGCAATGGTGCAGGTGTGGCGCATCCTGTTTTTCAGTTCGCCTTCGATGGCGGTGATGACGTCCGGACAGTTCATCGTGAAAGAAGAGTTGATGACAATGATTTCCGGGTTGAAGGAATTCATGATATTGTTGATGCCGATTCCCATATAACGGATGAAAACATTCATTTCATCGACGGCGATGGGATTGCCTTCGGCATAGAGCTTTGCAAATTCATTTGCAGAAACGGAATCTTTTTTCATCCGGGCTGCCGTTTCGCGCAGGATGGCCAGCTCGGAAGCATACTGCTCGATGCAGCCGCTGTTTCCGCAGGGGCAGGGACGTCCGTCCGGATGAACAATCGTGTGGCCGAATTCTCCGGCATAGCCGGAGTGGCCCGTATAGAGATGTCCGTTCAGGATGAGCCCGAGACCGATTCCCGTATGGACGGAAATGCTGATGATGTCCCGCGTCGGATAGCAGTAGGTATGCTCTCCGATGGCGGAAAGATTGGATTCATTTTCCAGAATGACGGGAACATTGAAGGCTTTCCCGAAAAATGCCGACGAAGTCGATCGAGGCATAGTGATAGTACGGAGTAAAAACGATCTGTCCGTTGTGGGTGACGCCGTTGATGCCGAAGACGATTCCAATCATGCCGAAGAGACTTTCCGGCTGTTCAGCCATCAGACCCCGGATGAGCTTTTTCATGGCGGGCACGATCTGCTTTTCGTTATAGGTATTCGGAAACAGACGGACCGCGCAGCTTCCGCCCGTTATATCCGCCACCAGGACTGATATCGACATGAAATCAATATTGATGGAAATGATGTAGCCGCAGTTCCGGTTCAGTGTCAGAAGAATCGGCTTGCGGCCTTTTAAGGCTTCGGCCGGACCGGTTTCCAGGACGATTCCCCGGTCGAGCAGGGTCTGCACAATGGCGGAAATCGTCGCCTTGGTCAGTCCGAGCTCCTTACTGATGTCCGCCCGCGAAATCTCTCCTGCTTTCAGGATGGAACGCACGACCAGGGTCGTGTTCATATCCCTCATAAGCTGTTTGCTGCCTGTCTGCATGGACTGTCCTCCGCCTGTTTTTGAAGAAAAAGTGAACTTTTTGAAGTTCCTCTTGACGTTCCTGATGCCTTGTAATATGATAAGTATAGCACAATTAGTTTAATGAGTAAACAAATTAGTACAAAATAAAAAGCAAAGTGAAAGGAGAGTTTGCGGAATGCAGATTCAGAATGTAAACGACGACGCTTTCCGGAAATACGGAAAGGTAATCAAGGGCATTGATGTAAGCGATATCCTTGAAGCCATGAAGGAAACGCCGTGTCCGGATGATACGATGTATACCCCGTCCGATCCCGGAATCGAAGCCTGCGAAAGCGTGAAGAAGATCCGGTATTCCGTGTACGGCGGCATGCCGATTGAAGTGGGCTACTGCAACGGACACAACAAGAAACTGAATGCCGCGGAGTATCACCGCGATTCAGAGACGAACATTGCCTGCAATGACATGGTCCTGATCCTAGGGCAGCTGGCGGATGTCGCAAAGGACTTTACCTATGATACGTCCAGGATGGAGGCTTTCCTTGTGCCGAAGGGAACCATGATCGAGGTTTATGCGACGACGCTTCACTATGCACCGTGCAACGTCGAAGAAGGCGGCTTCCGTGCCGTCGTGGTCCTTCCGAAGGGAACGAACACGGAGATTGAAACCGGACACAGCGACACGCCGGAAGACAGACTCCTCTTTGCCAGAAACAAATGGCTGATTGCCCATCCGGATGCCGGAATTGACGGAGCCTGGAACGGGCTGAAGGGTGAAAACCTTTCCATTGATTAACCTGTAAATGAATGCGGACAGGGAATATCCCGCACCGCCGAAAATCCAAAAGGAGGATTTAGAAATGAAGAATATCCCGAAAGCAAAAGTTGGTATCGTAGCTGTCAGCCGTGACTGTTTCCCGGCATCTCTTTCCAAGACAAGAAGAAAAGCCCTGGTCGATGCCTATGCAAAGAAATACAAGGCAGCCGATATTTATGAATGCCCGATCACGATCATCGAGAGTGAGACAGATATGGTCAAGGCTCTTGACGATGTCAATGCGAATGACTGCAACGGACTCTGCGTTTTCCTCGGAAACTTCGGACCGGAAATCTCCGAGACGCTGCTTGCAAAACACTGGGGCGACAGGCCGGTCATGTTCTGCGCAGCAGCGGAAGAGACACAGAACGATCTGAAGGGCGGACGCGGCGATGCATACTGCGGCATGCTCAATGCCAGCTACAACCTGCAGCTTCGCAACGTCAAGGCTTATATTCCGGAATATCCGGTCGGTACCGCTGAAGAGTGCGCGGACATGATTCACGACTTCCTTCCGATCGTGAGAGCGGTTGACGGACTTCACAATCTGAAGATCATTTCCTTCGGACCGAGACCGATGAATTTCCTGGCATGCAATGCTCCGATCAAGCAGCTGTACAATATGGGTGTTGAAATCGAAGAGAATTCCGAACTGGATCTTTTCGAGTCCTTCAACAAGCATGCAAACGACAAGAGAATCAAGACCGTTGCAGCGGATATGGCAAAAGAGCTCGGCCAGGGAAACAAGATTCCGGAAATCCTTCCGAAGCTTGCCCAGTACGAGATCACGCTCCTTGACTGGGTCAGGGACCACAAGGGATACCGCAAATATGTTGCCATTGCAGGCAAATGCTGGCCGGCTTTCCAGACGCAGTTCGGTTTCGTTCCCTGCTACGTCAACAGCCGCCTGACAGGCCAGGGCATCCCGGTTTCCTGCGAAGTCGATATCTACGGAGCACTTTCCGAGTTCATCGGCACCTGTGTATCGGGCGACATGGTTACGCTCCTGGATATCAACAACTCCGTACCGGATGACATGTATGAAGAGTCCATCAAGGGCAAGTTCGATTATGCCCATACGGATACCTTCATGGGCTTCCACTGCGGCAACACCTGCAGCAAGCTTCTCTGCAGCCCGAACATGAGCTACCAGATGATCATGGCCCGCTCGCTTCCGAGAGAAGTCACGAACGGAACGCTTGAAGGCGACATCAAGCCGGGAAAGATCACCTTCTACCGCCTGCAGTCTACAGCGGACAGCAAGCTTCGTGCTTATGTGGCAAACGGAGAAGTCCTTCCGGTCGCTACGAAGTCCTTCGGTTCCATCGGCGTCTTCGCGATTCCGGAAATGGGCAGGTTCTACCGCCATGTCCTGATCGAGAAAGGATTCCCGCATCACGGCGCCGTTGCCTTCGGACACTGGGGCAAGAGCATTTTCGAAGTCTTCAAGTATCTGGGAGTTGCATCGGATGATCTCGGATTCCCGAGAGTCAGGGGAGATCTCTATCCGACGGAGAATCCGTATCAATTCTGACTGACGAGCTGAAGCACAGGGAACCGCCGGTCTGCGGAAGGAACAACTGCCGCGGATGCAGGCGGTTTCTCTTTCAGAGAAAACGCACAGTACAATCAGAAACCAGCGCAGTAAATCAAAAGAACCAGCACCTTACAATCAAAGTGTCAGCAGGCAGGAGGATGCAAATGTATTATATCGGTGTCGATCTGGGAACGTCAGCCGTCAAGCTGCTTCTGATGGAAGCGGACGGCAGAATCCGGAATATCGTATCAAAAGATTACCCGCTGAGTTTCCCTCATCCGGGCTGGTCCGAGCAGAAACCGGAAGACTGGTGGAGCGCGGTTCAGACAGGGCTGAAGGAACTTATCGGAGGAGTTGACGGCGAGAGTGCCGAAGAGGCAGGAAAGAAAGTTGCCGGCATCAGCTTCGGCGGACAGATGCATGGTCTTGTCATTCTGGATCAGGAGGACAGGGTCATCCGTCCGGCTATTCTCTGGAACGACGGACGCACGACGAAAGAAACAGATTATCTCAATAACGAAATCGGAAAAGCTAAGCTTTCCGAATGCACGGCGAACATTGCCTTTGCAGGCTTCACGGCGCCGAAGATCCTCTGGGTCAGGGCAAATGAGCCGGAGAACTTTGCGAAGATCAGCAAGATCATGCTGCCGAAAGACTATATTGCCTATATGCTTTCAGGCGTGAACTGCACGGACTATTCCGATGCTTCCGGCATGCTTCTGCTTGATGTGAAGAACCGGAAATGGTCGCAGGAAATGATTGAAATCTGCGGCATCAAAGAAGAGATGCTTCCGAAGCTCTATGAGAGCTTTGAGGCGGTCGGGAAGATCAGGCCGGAACTGGCGGAATCGCTCGGCATCAATCCGGAATGCGTCATCGCGGCCGGAGCCGGGGACAATGCGGCAGCCGCGGTCGGAACCGGAACGGTCGGCGACGGGAAATGCAACATTTCCCTGGGGACGTCCGGGACCATCTTTATTTCCAGCAACAAATTCGGCGTGGATCCGAACTGCGCCATCCACAGCTTCGACCATGCAGACGGACATTACCATCTGATGGGCTGCATGCTTTCGGCGGCTTCCTGCAACAAATGGTGGGAAGAGGAAATCATCGGGACGAAGGACTACGGAAGCGAGCAGAAGAAGATTGAGAAGCTCGGCGGGAACCATGTGTATTTCCTGCCGTATCTGATGGGCGAACGCTCGCCGATCAACGATCCGTACGCAAGGGGAACCTTTACGGGAATCACGATGGATACGACGAGAGCCGATATGACGCAGGCGGTCCTGGAAGGCGTGGCATTTGCAACGCGCGATATGTATGAGATCGCGAAGAAGCTCGGGATCACGATCGAGAGATCGAAAATCTGCGGCGGCGGCGCCAAGAGCCCGATGTGGAGGAAAATCGTTGCCAATGTCCTGAACATCAAGATCGATACGATTGAGTCCGAGGAAGGACCGGGGCTGGGCGGTGCGATGCTGGCGGCAGTGGCCTGCGGCGAATACGCATCGGTCGAGGAAGCGGCGGAGAAGATCGTCAGGGTGACGGGTACGGAAGAACCGGATCCGGAACTGGCTGCGAAATACGAAGAGCGCTATCAGCAGTACAGGCTGATCTATCCGGCGCTGAAGCCGGTCTTTGCCGTAATCGGAAAATAACGGAACAGGCTTCAGGACAGGATGGAAACCAGCAGGATGCCGATGAAAATGATGACGGCGCCGACAACCTTCGGGAGGAAGTTTTTATCCTTCGTGCGCAGGACGACGTAAGCGGCGACCATGACGACGGAAACCTCGCGGATGGCGGAAACGTAGCTGGCATTTGTGGTCTGCATGGCGGCCAGTACCAGAAAATAGCCGAGGAAAGTGCAGACCGCGATGACAAGGATGCGCAGCCATCCTGCTCCGGAGAGTTCCGACCGGATTTTTGCGGGACGGAAGAGAAACGGCGAAAGCATAAGAAAC
>JALCKY010000008.1 GCA_022647575.1 Lachnospiraceae bacterium
GAATGCCAGTGCCAACGGCCACAATGTTGTCCAAACTCCAATCCAACAAAAAAGAAGTTGCGCTATTTCAAAAAGTATCAGCCGTGCATTGGAACATCTAATGATAAATTATAAAAAGGGTTTTGTCTGATAATAAGCACAATATTTCATCAATCCATATAACATTTCCTCCGGAATGTTCTTATCAACCTTCTTTCAACGCCGCCAGCGTTTATGGCGAACACTAATTTAAAATACAATAAACAATCACTTGAAATTTTTGACCATACAAGGGTCTAATATCGATCCTCAATATTCGTATTGCCTTATTTCCTCTTCCAATACTCGAAGCCGTTCTTCTTGTTTCTTCTTATTTGATATCTCGCACTCCCAGACTATAATTACATGCCACCCCCATTGATTCCAACTGTTTCCGCTCTTCTGTATCACGCTTAATGTTTATATCAAACTTCTTCTGCCAAAACTCCCGATTATTCTTTGGATTTGTCGCCTTTGGGCATCCAGGATGCCGATGCCAAAAACATCCATGTACAAATACTAACGTATGATACTTGGGCAAGACGATGTCAGGATGACCTGGTAGTCTGCTGTCATTTTTCCTATATCTAAATCCCCGACCAAACAGATACTTTCTTACAATTATTTCTGGCTTAGTATCTTTGCTCCGTATTTGCTGCATATTCTTATGCCGTTGTTCTGAAGTAAGTGTATCCATTTAATCGTCCTTCTGAATGAATCCGCTGTTTCCATTTATTCCTTTGACATAAGCCATAATTCTTTCAGCAAATTTTTCATGTTGATCGCAGCACATATCCACCATCCACTGCGTATATTCCCGATTACTCTCATCCATAGCATCTCCAGTCTGAATATTCAGTTCATACATATTCAGGCCAGGAATTTCTGAATCATCCCTGTCACATGGAAAGATAAACCCACAGCGTTTCACATTCAGCAACAGTGTATAAAACAATAACTGGTGTGAATTATGCCTCTGAGCATCTTTATATACCTTGCTTGTACTATTCTGATATTTAACATCAAAGACTGCTATATACTGTTTTACATTACCCGAATCATCTATCAGTGCAATATCTGGAACATAGTTGTTCATAAGATATGCATGATGCTCCGGATCTTTTAACGTAAACAACGGATTTTTTTTAGGAATCCGATATTCATCCAAAAGTACATGTGAATCCGGTTTGGTTTTAATGTATTCTCGAATAGTTGCCCTGACATAAAACTCAAACAGCGCCTCCATATTAATGGTATAGGGGATAATATACCTTATATCTCCGGTTTCAGCATTAAACAGATCATTTGCACCATTTCCAAGAATCACTGTTTTCGCAAGGTCAATTACTTTCTTATAAACCGAATTAAACCCTGTGACATTAGCTTTACCAAAATCATTCCTGGCAATCCTCACTTCACAAACTTCCTTTAACGAATTCTCACAGTATGAATAAATCCGTCCAATAGACTTTAAGGGGAGTCCGCTGTTTCTAAAGATCTCGTGAGCTTTCTTTAATGCAGCTTTCATAATACGGTTTTCCAGTGTATCTACTGTAAATATGGGATACCTGCAGAAAACTCGGTCTTCTCTTCCCTGAGTTATGTTCGTCTTGATATGCTTTGAAACCTGTATATTTCCAACAACTTTACCATTGAAGTTCTCTTCCTTGAAAGCCATTGAACGATGCAAATACTTCTTGCAAATTCTTTCGCATTCCTTAACAAGTGATATGGCTGCAAGAAGTTCTCCACCTTTCTCTGCATTCTTTACCGGAATCATTTCCTGATCAGTGTATATCTTGAAAAAATCACCGTTTGATCCGGAAACATATAATTCGTACTCCGGATCATTCATAACCTTAATAAGCATATTCCATGGATTCAGGGCATATCTTGGTTTAATGATCAGAGCACACTTTTCCTGTGTTACAGGATCAGTGATTATTTTCCCATGATCATCCCGTATCCAGCCTACGCCTACAGTGCCACTGGTGTGATAGTTACCTTTCTCATCAGTGTAGAGCCCCATTTCTTCAGGAACAGCGCCGTCCATCTTTCTGGCAGACGCAGCTCCTCTGGGTATTAAACCGGTTGCATCGGGAGACCAGTCTTTCAGACCTATTATTACTTTGACTTCCGATTGCATTTATGCCTCCGCTTTTTCATGCATCAATCAGTGCTTTTTCCACTAATTCCTTCTTGATAGATTCTGTGTATTCGTCTTTTTCAAGTTCTGTTAGCAACCTATTATACAAGGTTTCCAACTCGTCTGAATCTGAGCATTTTTCCATCTTTCCCACTATGTCAAATGCAGGTATTTCATAATTCTCAGGTTCATTTCCATAAAACTCATCCATAAGTATTCCGTCATTGTGGTATTCTCTCAGGACAGGGACAACCTGATATAAGAAGCGGTCACGCATCTGACCTTCTGCATTCTCAGTATTTTTCCGAATGAAATAAGTATGTCCAATCTGCACGTCAGAACGATTATAATCGTCTGTATTCTATAGATATCAAAAATTCGATCCACAAAATGAAACAGTCGCAGTTCCTTTGAATTTTCCCAATTATCGACCTTAGAAAAAACGACTTTAATATCAGGAAGAACAGGGAAAAACAGGAATCTTCTTCTAATGGCATAGTCAATTGACGCAATGGATTTGTCCGCAGTATTCATGGTCCCTACAACATACAAATTATTTGGAATCTGCAGTCTGTCATCTCCCTCAACCGTATAAGGCGTAGCCACTTCACTATCTCTGTATTCCAGGGCATAAATCAATTCTCCAAATACCGTAGCCAAATTAGCCCTGTTAATCTCATCAATAACCAGATAAAATTTCTTACTATTTTCGGGATTCTCAGAATTATAATACTGCCTTGCAATTCTTGCCATCTTACCAAGCGTTCTATTTACCGTTTTATACATTACCGGAACAGGCTGACTGTAAATGAACTTGTATTTTTCAGTATCACCCTCGATTATTCTGCCATTTATCTCAGATGCATTGGCTTCAGACGCTGACACTGATATACCTCTTACAAAATCTTCATAGGTATAAGAAGGATGAAACTGTATTATATCCCAGTAAATCAGATTATTCTCCTGAACATTTTCTGTTGGAAGCTCATATTCATCATCCTTTGTTATAAGTTGGATATTCTTAAGTTTTTTTTTCGCTCCAGTCTTTTCCAAAGCCTGCCTGTTCAGCAAGAAACTCTTTGACTCCATAGGTTTTTGATGTTCCAGGTGGCCCCTGCAATATCATCTGATGAATTCCGGTGCTTTCCATTACTGATTGGTATCTATCATCCATCGTTTTGTACACTCCTTTTATTGTTTCATCCACCATCGCCTGCCATGTGGGTAAAGAACGGATATCATTAAGCAAATTCAATCTCAGTTCATCATTTGATGTTCCATGTAATGCCATTTTATCTAACGCTCTGAGATCCGATTCTACTGCAGCTATTTCTCCGTCACTCACCGGATCAGATGATGCAATTAATTTATATGCTTTAAGGTTCCGGAGATATGCACTGAGATATTTGTATGTAAGCAATTTTGACATTGTATATAGAGATATCTCTCTTTTTACGACTTTTCGCAGTCGGCATTTATCAATGCTTACAGCCCGAGTGCTGCTTTCAGTTTTTATTTTTGATACAAGATAGTACTTTTTTCCCTTATAGAAAATCGAATGGAGATCTTCGCGGTATACTCCATTGTCATTTCCCAAAAAGCTGTCACTTGCTCCCAATCTAACAGACTTACTCAAATTGCTGTTACAAATAAGACAGCTGCCCCAAGCCTTACCTTCATCAAGCTTATAATATATTTCGCGGTCATACATCAACAAATCCATAATTTCCCAATTATTTATCAATGGATGCGTGACCATATCATTTATTATTTCGAAAAGAATGCCATAGTTCAAATTATATCTCTGACCACCCTGAAATCTTATATCCTCTGCAGAAGCAGCACCTGACTGAACATCCAAAAATATCTGCCTGTATTCTTCATTCGGTTTCAGTACAATTTTATCCTCGATGACATCGGCTCTTCTGCGTGTGTATTGAGTATATGTATGTTCAGCATCCGGAACCGACTCTGTTAATATAACCCCCTCTTTCTTATATTGTCTGAGAAGCGGCAGAACTTGAGCTTTAATTTTATTCTGCATCATTCTCTCTGCATTCCACATTGAAAAACCGTTTCCTGGAAGAAAATAAGTAAAACCAATTACATATTTATGTCTTTCATCACCATAATCAGGTGCTATATAATCAAGAAACCCGTTGTAATAACTGTATTTTTCGACTGCTTCACCTGTGAACTTTTCAAGAAGTCCCACCGTTTCTTTTGAGTAAAATTGAAAATACAATTCGCAGATATCATTTATCGTTTTATACAGCTTTTTGGCAAATGTGTTAAAGTCACTTTTGTAACGAACTGTTGAGCTGTCTGTCCATACTAACGGATATCCCGAATGCAAAATTGCCTCTGCTTCCGTCGGCGTCGGACAAACAGAAAAATCCGGGACAGCATCAATAATAGTGTCTACATCCTTTATCGGTGATGAAAGGCATTCAGCTTCTCTGTACCTTGCCTTTAAGGTCTCCCATTCCAGTCTATGCTCTTCCAACTGTACAATCAGCCCCGGATCGATATTATAGTAAGCACTCTTATAAAAGCTGTCTCTTATTGCAGTTCTAAGCTTTTCTTCTGTACTTTCAGCATAACATACCTCAAAAGCAGCAAGGAGATCTGCATCAAGGCTATATTCCGGATGGAGTATATTAGAGGTCATAAAAACATACATATTATCAGGAATACACAGTGTCTTTCCTGATGCAAGCGTTATTGATTCCCCTCTGTGGGAGAACGCATACATCAGCTCTCCAAGAACACTGGAAATATTAACGCGATGTATATCATCGAGTATCAGAAATCCCGGCATTTCTGATTGTTTCATTTTCTCAGCAAGTTCACTTACAATCTTGTCTTTTTGAACGAACGAAGTAGTTCCATTAATTGTAATAATGGAAATACCTTCAATGAAATCATAAGTCGTCATCCCCTCATGGAGGGAAACAAGCCTTATTCCCGGCTTATAATTTGCTTCAAGATAATTGAATGCAGCATCGCAAAAGTTATCCGGGTTATAAAACTTCATTTTCGGATCATGTTTATCCGTATCAGATAGTTTTTCCCAGATAACTTCAACTACTGCCCTTTTTGCTAAATATGTTTTTCCCGAACCAGGCGGGCCTATATATATTCTATTCTGATTCATTTTTTCCCTTTATCAAAATCAGAAAGTAAGTCAAACACTGCTTCCGCCAGACATTTGGCAAATTTGGGAGGTACAGCGTTCCCAATCATCTTATATGTTTCAACATTACTTCCTTCGAAAATATAGTCATCATCGAATGTCTGCAGTCTTGCTGCTTCTCTAACCGTAATACTTCTTAATTGTTTGGAATCAGGATGAATATGCCTTAAACCATCCTTGTACAAATGTGCAGGAATTAGATTACTTGGTTCATCCCATCTCAACACATGATATTTGTGTACATTTGAAGTGTGTCCTGTTTTTTCAGTGTACAAATTTTTTAAAGAATCCGTCGAAACATATTCGTTTTTCTTCCTGACTCAATATCTTCAGTCAGCAGTTGAAATATCTCCATATCACGTTTGCTCTGCCATCTTGCAATATGATTTGGGACAAATGGTTTTGGAATAGAATGCGATATTCTTTTTCCATTATACTTTTCATCATGGCCCAACGGATATAGCTTTGGCAAATCCCCAATTGCTTCAGCAACTGTCATTTTCTTTTTAGTTTTATATTTAGGGAGATAATTTTCATAAAAGAGCTTCAGCATATTCTCACAGTTATCCTTACCGAAATAATCTACAGAAAGCCCTATGATAATCATTCTCTTTCGATTCTGTGGTACACCATAGTCAGTAAAATCAATAATTGCATTATTCAAGTCTGAAAGGACGCTGTATCCTGCCTTTTGGAAGCTCTCCTGAATAATTTCAATGATAGGTCTGTCGCCTGGCTGAGCACTAAGAATTCCCGGTACGTTCTCAAATACAAACATCTTTGGCTTGTATTTTTCAACAACCTTAAGGTAGCTCTCAAATAAATAGTTTCTATAATCGTTTTTCATCCCATACTCATCGCGAACTCGGCCTGCTATGGAATATGCCTGACAAGGAGGTCCGCCGATAATGATATCAAGTTTTCCTGCTTTTTGTATCCGTTTGTCCAAGCCCTCTGAAGACCCATAATTCTCGTCATTATTCCACCCGTAAAACAATTCATCAGTTCTCTGAATATCGAACTGAAGGACTCGTTCAGACGCATCCTTATATCCCCATTTTGTTTTCAATCTGTTTGCCAGATTGATGCATGGTCCTTTTTCCCATTCAACAGCAGCAATTGTGTCATAATATCCTGCCTGCTCGAATCCATCCATCAGACCACCACATCCGGCAAACAAATCAATGGATTTGATGGTCTTACTTCTTTTTCTGTTCATTGTCGCCCTCCGAAATAATTCTAAGGAGTTCCTCTCCTAAAGCCCGGCCAAGTAACGGAGGCACTGCATTTCCAACTTGACGGCTCTGCTGTGTTTTCGTTCCAGTAAAAACAAAATCATCCGGAAATGACTGAATTCTCGCATCTTCCCTAACTGTCGGAATTCTGTTCAACTCATAATGGAAAATATTTCTGTGCCCGGTATCTACAGTTCGTGATGGAGTATTTCCATTAAGCCTTGTCCATGCCATATGAAATTTCCTGCTTTCTCCCCATCCTGGCGGAAGATCTTTATAGTTTCCACCTTCAGGAACAAGAGCAATAGTATCCTTCACAAACTGTTTATGATCTGTAGCTACATGATTATGAAGTACTTTGCAATTGCCTCTCATCAATTTCTGATACTCCGTTTTCGGTTCTCTGGAGTATTCATCAGCTTCCTCTCCCAAACGATCTGTTCTGACAGGTAGATCGCTTATTGCATCTCTGCAGGTACGATATGTTTGCGGCGTAAATTTTGGTTCAGGGAAATGGGGAGCGCCAATATCCTTCCTTACTCCCATAAATATCAGTCTTTTCCTCATTTGTGGAACACCGTAATCAGCAGCTACCAGTATTTTGCATTCAATATTATATCCCATTGTTCTGAAGCGTTTCAGAATCTCATTCTTTATTTCACCATTATACAAGGTTGCCATCCCTGGTACATTTTCAATAATGAATCCTTTTGGATGGTATTCTTTAACCATACGTATAACTGCCAAATACAGCTGATTTCTTTTATCGTCAAAATTTCTTGGACCGGTAAGAGAGAATCCCTGACAGGGAGGGCCTGCAATTATCACATCAATATGACGATTACCGGCAATTCTCTTTATCTCGTCAAAAGTCTCATGCTTGGACAAATCAGCATTAAGCGCCTTTGCCCCATTATGGTTTAATTCAAATGTATTCAAAGCAGCCTGATCATTGTCCACTCCAACTATGATATTGAATCCGGCATCCATAAATCCCTTCGACAGGCCACCGCACCCTGCAAATAAATCAATTGCGTTCACTTCGAACCCTCCACATTCTCACTTTTTACGTATTCACATACATCATCAAAATTAAAATGTGCGATGTTTTAAAACATATAAAATGCAAAACAGCTCCTGCTTATTTCTCAAATCATCCAGATCGGCACAATCAGATTATCACGGTCAAAAGCACTCAGCTTATCTGCCATGCAAAGAATGGCACTGGTGCCAATCTGAAGCGGCGATTTATCAATTACATTGAAACTGCGCACCAGACGTTTATCCGGCATAGCAGTTTTTTTTATCTCCAACGGACAGAGTCTCCCATCGCCTTCAAGGATCACATCGATTTCTTTGGCATCACGGTCACGATAGTAGTGAATGTACGGCTCTAATCCTGCATTCTGATAGCTCTTCATAATTTCGGATACCGTAAAATTTTCCAGAAGTGCACCGCTCATGGCACCGCTCTCAGCCACCTCCGGTGATGACCATCGCGTCAGATAGCAGACAAGACCGGTATCATAAAAATATACCTTCGGTGTTTTGATTGTACGCTTGAGAACATTGTTGGAATACGGATGCAGTAAAAAAATGATGCCCAGCGTTTCCAGGATATTCATCCAGTTCTTGCAAGTCACCTGATCAATATCGGCATCGTCCGCTATGTTTTTATAATTGACAAGCTGCGACGTGCGTGCGGCCACCGCTGTGATAAAACGGACAAATTTCAAGGCATCCACCGTACCTGAAAGGTCACGGACATCTCGTTCCATATAAGTGGATAGATAAGATGAATAGAAGATGTCCCGTCCTGAGAAATCATTGCTGACCAGGCCCGGCATGCAGCCGTTCCATATCCGCATGAAAAGTTCCGGAACTGCCACCGGCTGTAATTTCTTGCTCTGTTCCGCCAGCATATCAAAATCCGTCTTGAACGGCACACATTCCGCACCGGTGATTTCCCTTTGGGAGAGCGGCGACATATGCAGCAGCGCCACGCGTCCGGCCAGGGATTCCTGCACATCCTGCATCAGACGAAAAATCTGTGATCCGGTCAGCCAGAATGCCCCGGGATCATGGTACTCATCCACAAGGATTTTAATATAAGTGAAAAGTTCCGGCGCATACTGAACCTCATCAATCAGGATCGGTGGCTTATGCAGCTGCAGAAACATCTTGGGATCGGACTTTGCCAACTCCCGCAGATTCAGGTCATCTAGGGAAACATATTCCCGGCCGATGCCTTCGCGTTGGGAAAGATTTTTCAGCATCGTTGTCTTGCCGGCCTGTCTGGGGCCGGTTATTAATAATGCGGGCCAGGTTTTGCTGAGTTCAAGTACCTGGTCTTCCATATGACGTTTAATATATGACATAGCACACCGCCATTTCTGCACCGTTTAATAATGGCAAAAACTCGTTCGATTTCATTATAGATGTATTTTATAAATACTTCAATCAAAAGTTCGGCTAATATACGGTTATTATATATTTTAGCCGCACTATTCTCTTGACGCCTATTTCATATTAATTCAATACCCTTGGTTGAATATGATCAACTTTTCCTCAGCAGCTTATACAGACAGTATGCTCCCGGATGCATGTATTTTGCATCTTCTTCCTCGTCTTCAATAATCGGCTCACAGCTCCATCCAAGCTTTTTAAATACCTCGATTTTGCGTACTTCATCAGGCATGCCGATGATAACTGCCGTGATGACATCCCTTTCCGCATTTGTAGGGACGGCATCAATGCCGACATTCTCCAGAATGATAAGGAAGTTCTTGAGCGTGCTGAGTTCTTTCGTTTCAATGTCTCCGATCAGAAAAAACGCATACTGTTCTGCCTTTCTGTCCGTCAGTTTCATGTTTTTGGCAACATGTTCCTTCAGGATATACTGTCCATCTTCATTATCTTCCTGATAATCTGTAAGCGATACGTACATCGCAGCACAGTCGGCGCTCAGGGTGTCGCAATAGTCCATCTGATTATCGTAATCGCTGAACGCAATCCCTTCTGCGTCCGGAATAACGGATCCAAGTGTCATCCTGAGAACGGTGCGAAGGCCTGAATGCGGAGGATCTTCTTCTAAACCGTTCTCGCCATCCTCATCGTCTCTGCACATCAGATATTCCTCATCTGAAATGCCCTTCTTCAAGGTCATCCTGACTCCGCTGAGCATGATTCCCTCTTCGGATGAAAGTTTTGTTTCGGTCGAAAGTAAATACTCTTCCTCCTCCATCAGGTCCATCGTTTCAAAATATTGGATCTTCTTCTGTTCTTTCCTTCTATCTTCATCATATTCAGGAACTCCCATTTGTGTTTTCCTCCAATTTCTGGCTTTCCAGACCGGCTTCTTCCTGCAGTTCCTTCAGCCTGACGGACGCGCCGCGCCTCCTCGCATAACGCATCATTTTCAGTTCATCAATGGGATATTTTTCATATGCCGCTTTCAATGACATCAGATAAGATTCTTCCGGCACAAATATTCCTATGTTCTTCTCTGCAATCAGATCGACCAGAAGTTTCTCCAGGACAATATCGTAAGGACGTTTCCTATTACGGGGTGCTTCACTTATTTTATCGACGACGATGATCATATCATCCGTTTTATAGCTTTCTATTTCTTTCCGGCTCGGCTTATAAAAGACGTTCTTGAAATCCCGTCTCAGGAGTTCAAATATCGTTCTGGAAGATTCCTTCCGTACCTGCACGAAAATGGCACTGCATTTAAGCGCCGCAGCTGCCGATTTCTCCAGAAGATTTGTTTCAAGGAGGCAGAAATCCATCCATTCATACTGTTTCATGATGCTGTTCCGGACACGGAGCGCCTGCATTGAATAATTTGGCCGAAAAGGCTTCCTGCTGTCCGCCGCTTTACGTGCATAGCTGTTACGGCCGATCTTATGGAGCTTTCCGTCACGGGACGTCTTCGCAAGGATCCAGCAGAATGTGTTTGCCGTTAACGAAGGATGCAGCTCCTGCAGATATTCCAATAATTCCCTGCGGCTGTATTCCTTATCCGGAAGATTTTCAATTGCTTCTTCATACCAGAACATTTCTGCCATCTCCACCCATTTATATACCTGAATTCATTTTATCATGCCCTTTCTGCGCTAACAATATGTTTCGGCAATTTAATTCTTGTATTGCCGAAACATGGTGACACCAAAATGACACATTAAGGTTGAAATTTGGTGTCAGAAGACATATTTTCACTGTTCCTGGGTGGCTCTGAATGGATTATGGAAAGACCGGATAGACATGAAAAAAACGTGATAAATACGCCACTTTTCGGCTTATCTATCACGTTTTTTAATCCTGCGCCTCCGGGGGCTCGAACCCCGGACACCCTGATTAAGAGTCAGGTGCTCTACCAACTGAGCTAGAAGCGCAAATGCATTGGCTGCGCTGTTTTCACAGCGCAACCATTATTATAATAAGGCTAATTGCAAAAAGCAAGGATTTTCTTTCAAATACGAAAATCCTTTGAAATCTTTTACTGCAGCAGACCTTTGATCAGATCTTCGAAATCCGCCGGGCTCATGCCGCCGATGGCGTTCTTGACCATCCGTCCGTCCTTGAACATCAGGAAATTCGGAATAGACATGACTTTGTAGGCTGCGACTGCATCGCCGTCCGTGTCAACATTGAGCTTGCAGAATTTCACCTTGTCGCCGTACTGCTCGGAGAACTTTTCAACAACCGGAGCCATCATCTGGCACGGCCCGCACCAGTCAGCGTAGCAGTCCAGAAAAACCGGCAGCGCAGACTTCATGACTTCCTGATCGAAATTATCGCTCGTTACGACTGTAACCATAGGAACCTCCTTGAATTCTCTTATTTAAATGTTATTTTACCCTGCACCCTGAAGTTTGACAATACTGCCCGCGGGAAATGAACCCTATTTAACAAAGATTTTATGATTTGTTCGTCCCGCAGCCTGCCGTCAGTTTTCCGCATGAAACACTGCCGTCAGCTTGCAGATCCGGTTCCCGAGTGCCGAAAATTTTCTTTCATATTCTGTCATGATATTGCCTTCGTTCAGCACCGGATCTCGGTGCAGGTCATAAGTCTTCGCGGTGATTTCCCAGTGCGGCGCCGCCTCAAGCTCTTCCGTCGAAAAGTCGAACAGGGCACGGTTGTCAGTTTTGAACTCCAGCCGTCCGCCGTCCTTCAGCACTTTCTCATACATTTCCAGGAAATGATGCGACGTCAGCCTGCGCTTGGCATGCTTTTTCTTCGGCCACGGATCGGAAAAATTCAGATAGAGAACCGAAATCTCACCCGGTGCAAAATACAGCGGCATTTCCCGTGCATCCATGCACAGAAACCTCAGATTCTCAAGCCTCCCCGGATTCTTCTGCTCTCCGTCCGATTCTATCGTTCCGCTTCCGGCTTCTCTCTCGTCCGCATGCTGTTCTGCCGTTCCGTCTTTTCCTTCATCCGCATGCTTTTCCCCGCTTCCGTCCTCTTCCCCGTCCGCAGTCTTTTCTTCCAAAGCCTGGCAGGCACGGAACAGCACGCTTTCGTAGCGCTCGATTCCGACGTAGTTGATGCCGGGATTCAAGCGTGCGCTTTCGATCAGGAATTTTCCCTTGCCGGTTCCGATTTCCGCATAAATTTCCGCCTGCTTCGCAAAGCAGGACGCGATTCCGCCTTCGATCGGCGCCTTTTCATGGATCACGTACGGGCTGTCTGCGACAATGCCCGGCGCTTCCGGAATATTTCTCAGTCTCATGCGGCCATTATACAGTAAATATTGAGGTTTAGGAAGGTTTGTCAGCCTGAATTTTCGTCATTCTTTTTCGCAAATAATTATGTTTTTTTTATAAAAAGATGTATAATCGGTACAAATATTGAAACATGCGCAGACAATCATGGACCGCACTGAAGACACGGCCATGCATTGTTTAAAATGCGCTTATCGGAAAACACGGAGGCCGCTATGGATTCGGATTCTGTCATTTCAAGACTCGCACAAATTGAATCGGGTGCCGGCAAGGTTCTCGATGATGCGGTTGCGCGCAAATCAGAACTGAACGACGCGATGAAGAAAAAAACAGAAGATTTCGATGCCGCCTGCGACGCCGAAACCGAGAAGAAAATCAGCGATATCAAATCACAGCTTCAGAAGGACACGGAAGCACAGCTGGTCAGGCTGCGCGGGAATGTCAAGACGGACCTGGCAGCTATCCAGGAGCGTTTCGACAAGAGCCACAGTGAATGGTCTGATGAACTTGTGAAAGATATTTTAAAGTGATTGGGGCAGCTGCATGACGGGACTGATGGCATACAGCGGGATCACGACGAAGATCCGCGCGATGCAGAAAAATTTACTGACCGATGCGCAATTCCGGGAGATTACTTCTCTGCCGGATGTGCCTTCGATTGTTTCCTGGCTGAAGAAGGTTCCTTCCTATGCGGACGTGCTGTCCCACCTGGATGAGAACAATCTTCACCGCGGCCAGATTGAGTTTGAAATAGGAAATGCAACATACTCCGACTTCGCCTCGATCTATCAGTTCGCGAACGGGGCGCAGCGGAAGTTCCTCCGGGAATACGGCCGCCGGTTCGAGGTCAAGCTGCTGAAGCGGTGCATGAACGCCGCCATCAACGGTTCGCAGATGACCCCGGATATCAAGGTCTACAAGGATTTCTTCGATCATTACACCGAGCTGGACCTGGATGCCTTATATGAAGCAAAGGATATACGGGCTGTTATCGATGCGCTGAAGGGAACTCATTATTACGAGCCGCTGAACCGCATTTCCCAGAACCCGGGGATGACGCTTTTCGATTACGAAACGGCGCTGGACCAGTATTATTTCGCACAGATCTGGGATGACCGGGGCGGAATGAAGACGAAGCTCAACACGTCGATCATCACGAAGATTTTCGGCACCAAGATCGACATGCTGAACCTGATCTGGATCAACCGGGCAAGGAATCATTACCATATGTCGGCCGCGGATATGTACGCGATGCTGATACCGATCAGCTACAAGCTGAAGAAAGAGGAAGTTCAGGCACTGGTCGAGGCGGATTCGTCCGATGCGTATGAAAGTGCCCTGAAGAAGACTTATTTCGGGCGGGTCTATAAAAATTATATGGCCCCCGAGAATCTCGGTTCCGAATATAATTATGTGCTTCGCCACATTTTAAATAAACTGTCCCGCGAGGATCCTTATTCTGTAGCGACGCTGCACAATTATCTTTATTTAAAGGAGCACGAAATCGCCCGGCTGACCATTGCCGTTGAATGTGTCCGGTACGGAATGCCGTCCGATGAAGCTATGAAGCTGATTCTCGCCTTATAGGAGAGGCGTTAAGTCTGAATACAAAGAGGTACTGCCCTTGATAGTCAAAATGAAGTTCTTAAGCCTTACGGGGCCGAAGGCGGATATTGATCGCGTCGCGAACAAGTATCTGTCGAAATATGAGATTCATCTGGAAAATACGATCACGGAGCTTTCTTCCGTGCACAATCTTTCTCCGTACATCCAGACGAACCCTTATAAAGATCTGCTTAGCAAGGCAAATGAATTCGCTTCCCTCGTAAGCAATGATAAGTCTCCGGTCACCCCCGAAGACATTCCTCTTTCTGACTCAATCGACCTTATTGAAGAGCTCGACAGCCATCTGACGGCCCAGGACAAGGTCCTGAACGCAATGGAAGACCGCGCGAAAAAGCTGGATGATTCCCGCAAGACGATTCAGCCGTTCGTCGGCATGAACTATGATGTCAAATCGGTTCTCGGATTCAAGCATGTTGATTTCCGCTTCGGACGCATGCCGGTCAGTTATTTTGCAAAGTTCAATACCTACATCTACGATAACGTCGATACCATTTTCCATCAGTGCAAGGCGGATCAGGATTTCGTCTGGGGCGTTTATTTCGTGCCTTCGACAGAAGCCCACAAGATCGACGCGGTCTATGATTCCATGCATTTCGAGCGCATTTTCATTCCGGACGAGTATGACGGAAAGCCTCAGGAAGCCTATGACGGGCTGACGAAGGAATACGACGATGTCATGAAGAAGATTTCCGCCGCCAAGGTGGAAATGAAGGCGATCCTCGACAAGGATGCACCCCGTATTCTCGGCGCTCGCAACCGCCTGGATTCTCTTTCCCAGAATTTCGATATCCGCAAGATGGCGGCCGTCACGAACGCTGACGTCGACACCTTCTATATCCTCTGCGGATGGATGGCGGAAAATGATGTGAAGTCCTTCCAGAAGGACATTGAAAACGATGAAAAGGTCTTCTGCGTGGTAGGCGAAGATCAGCACGATCCGAATACCGTGCCTCCGACCAAGCTGAAGAACCCGAAGCTGTTCAAGCCGTATGAAATGTACATCAAGATGTACGGCCTTCCGAACTATCATGAGTTCGACCCGACCATTTTCGTGGCGATCACCTACAGCTTCATTTTCGGCGCCATGTTCGGCGACGCCGGCCAGGGACTCTGCCTCCTGATCGGCGGCCTGCTCCTGTACCTTAAAAAGCATATGCCGCTTGCCGGAATCATTGCCTCGGCGGGCGTCTTCTCGACTTTCTTCGGTGTGATGTTCGGATCCTTCTTCGGTTTCGAGGACGTGATCCCGGCCGTGTGGCTGCGGCCTACGGAGGCCATGGTAACGCTGCCGTTTATCGGCAAGCTGAATACCGTCTTCGTCGTCGCGGTGGCTTTCGGCATGTTCCTGATCATCCTGACGATGATCATGCATATCATCAATGCCTTCCGCCAGAGGAATACGGAAGGGAAATGGTTCGATACGAATGCACTGGCAGGTCTCATTTTCTACGGCACGCTGGTCGCGGCCATCGTGCTCTTCATGTCCGGCCATACGATTACTTCCGGCGGAATCTTCCTGTTCCTGCTGATCGGCTCTTTCGTCGTGATGTTCTTCAAGGAACCGCTGACGAATCTGGTCGACCGGAAGAAGAAGCTGATCGGCGAGGGTGTCGGCATGTTCATTACGCAGAGCTTCTTTGAAATGTTCGAAGTCCTGCTCAGCTACTTCAGCAATACTCTTTCCTTCGTCCGTATCGGTGCTTTTGCCGTCAGCCACGCCGCCATGATGCAGGTCGTCCTGATGCTGGCAGGAGCAACGAAAGGAAATATCAACTGGATCGCGATCGTCATCGGCAACATTTTCGTCATGGGTCTGGAAGGCCTGATCGTCGGTATCCAGGTGCTCCGTCTCGAGTACTACGAGCTTTTCTCAAGATTCTACAAAGGCGACGGCAAGCTTTTCACGCCGTCCCTGCATAATAAGAAAGAAAATAAGGCATCATAAACTAAGGAGGACATTCTCATGTTCACAACGGCAGTCAAAATCTTACTCGTCATTGCACTTGTACTCAGCATCATCATTCCGTTCGGCGTCTATCTAATCGGAGAGAGAAACCGCGGACGCTTCAAGACTTCCCTGGCAGTCAACGTATTCTTCTTCTTCGGAATCCTGCTGGTCGCGACCGTCCTGATGCTGGTCGGAAACCAGCCGGCACTTGCTGCTGACTCCACTTCCACCGCAGGGCTTTCAACAGGCATGGGCTATCTGGCCGCAGCGCTTGTTACCGGTCTTTCCTGCATCGGCGGCGGCATCGCAGTCGCATCCGCTGCATCGGCAGCCCTCGGAGCCATTTCCGAAGACCAGAGCATCCTCGGCAAGTCATTGATCTTCGTCGGACTGGCAGAAGGTGTCTGCCTTTACGGCCTGATCATTTCCTTCATGATCCTCGGCTCCCTTACGTAAACACCGGAGGCATATTTCCTTGAAAATGTATCTTATCAGCGATAACGTAGACACGCTGACCGGCATGCGGCTTGCCGGCGTGAAGGGTGTCATTGTCCATGAGCGTGAGGAGCTGAAAAAGGCCCTCGAGGACGCTTTTCAGGATAAGGATATCGGAGTCCTCCTTCTGACGGAAAAATTCGGGAAGGAATACCCCGATGTGGTCAATGATGCAAAACTGAATCACAAGCTGCCGTTGATTCTGGATGTTCCGGATCGGCACGGTACCGGCCGGAGCCCGAATTTCATTACCGACTACGTTAATGAGGCGATTGGGTTGAAACTATGACAATAGAAGAAAAGCTGAAGAATTTTTATGATTTCTCCATGGAGAGCGCAAAAGCGGAAGGCGAATCGGTCCTGAAGGAATATCAGGCAAGCCTTGACAAGTCTTTTGCCGAACATCAGGCCATGAAGCGCGATCAGGCGGAAATGACTCTGCGTGACGAGACAGAGAAGTTGCGCCGTGACAGCAACAAGGCCCTCTCCGACGAGCAGATTAAAATCAAGCGCGCCCTTTCTGAAAAGCAGAGCGAAGTGAAAGCTTCCCTCTTTTCCGAGGTTGCCGATAAACTGAAGGATTTCAAGACCAGACCGGAATACGCCGACTACGTGATCCGGAAAATCAAGGATGCAAAGGATTTTGCCGGAGATGATCCGATGAAAATCTACATCGATCCGTCTGACTCTGCCCTGACGGATAAGATCAAGGCAGCGACCGGAAGCGATGTCATTCTTTCCAAGACACCGTTCACCGGAGGCATGCGCGCGGTCATTGAATCGAAGCACATCCTGATCGACAACTCTTTCGATACTCTGACGGCAGAAGAAAAAGCAAAATTCTCAATCGACTGATGATCGAGGTACAGGCAAATGGATGAAGCAAGAACCGGAATAATCTATGGAATCAACGGACCTGTCATTTATCTGAAGGGCAATCTGGGCTTCAAGATGAATGAAATGGTCTACGTCGGAAAACAAAGGCTGGTCGGCGAGGTTGTTTCGCTGACTTCCGAAACAACGACGATTCAGGTATATGAGGAAACCTCGGGAATGAAACCGGGAGAAACGGTGGAAGCGACAGGCTATGCGCTGTCCGTCACGCTGGGCCCCGGCATCCTCGACAACATCTTCGACGGAATCGAGCGTCCGCTTTCCGAAATCGCGAAGAAGTCGGGGAAATACATTTCCCGCGGCGTCTCCGTCAATTCCCTGGATACGGATAAGAAATGGAATGTCACAATGAAAATCAAGGCGGGGGACGTGCTCCACGGCGGACAGATTATCTCCGAATGCCAGGAAACGCCTTCCATCGTCCATAAATCATTGGTTCCGCCGCTTATTGAAAAGGCAACGGTCAAATCCGTTTCCCCGGACGGGGCCTATACAATCACCGAACCGCTCGCCGTCGTCACTCTTCCGGACGGTTCCGAACAGAATCTTTACCTGGCCCAGCAGTGGCCGATCCGTGTGCCGCGTCCCACGCTGAACCGTGAGCCGGCTTCCGAGCCTCTGGTCACCGGACAGCGAATCCTCGATACCCTCTTCCCGATCGCACGCGGCGGCACAGCAGCCATCCCGGGCGGTTTCGGTACCGGCAAGACCATGACGCAGCACTCCATCGCGAAGTTCTCGAACGCCAACGTCATCGTCTATATCGGCTGCGGCGAACGCGGAAACGAAATGACGGAAGTTCTGGAAGACTTTTCAAAGCTGGAAGATCCGCAGACCGGAAACAAGCTGATGGCCCGTACCTCCCTGATTGCCAATACTTCGAATATGCCTGTGGCAGCCCGTGAGGCTTCCATCTACACCGGCATTACGCTTGCGGAATACTACCGTGACATGGGCTATGACGTCGCCATCATGGCTGACTCGACTTCCCGCTGGGCAGAAGCTCTCCGTGAGCTTTCCGGACGTATGGAGGAAATGCCGGCAGAAGAAGGCTTCCCTGCTTATCTTGCTTCCAAGCTTTCCGCGTTCTACGAAAGAGCCGGACAGATGCAGACCTTAAGCGGCTACAACGGCTCCGTTTCCATCATCGGCGCTGTTTCCCCGCAGGGCGGCGATTTCTCTGAACCTGTCACGATGAACACCAAGCGTTTCGTACGCTGCTTCTGGGGACTGGACAAGGCACTGGCTTATGCCCGCCATTATCCGGCCATCAACTGGATGGAGAGCTATTCTGAATATGTCTCCGACCTGGCACCCTGGTATAAGGAAAATGTCGACCGGAAATTCGTGGATGACCGTATGCAGATCGTTGCGATCCTGCACTCCGAAGACAAGCTGATGGAGACCGTCAAGCTGATCGGCTCCGACGTCCTGCCGGATGACCAGAAGCTGACGCTGGAAATCGCCCGCGTAATCCGCCTGGGATTCCTGCAGCAGAATGCCTTCCATCCGGAAGATGAAAACGTACCTCTGAGGAAGCAGTTCCTCATGATGGAAACGATTCTCTACCTCAATGAGAAAGCGAAAGAACTTGTCACGATGGGCCACCCGATGTCGGTTCTGAAACAGGAAGACATATTCGAGAAGGTCATCGCGATTAAATACGACGTTCCCAACAGCAAGCTTGAGATGTTCGATGATTATCACAGGATGATCGACGATTTCTACAGCAGGGTCCTGGAGAAGAACGGTTAAGGAGGGTTGGTTTTCATGTCAATCGAGTATCTTGGATTAAGTCAGATCAACGGCCCGCTCGTAATTCTCGAGGGCGTTAAAGACGCCTCCTTCGATGAAATCGTGGAATTCACGATCGACGGAAAAACGAAGAAGCTCGGCCGCATCATTGAAGATTATGAAGACAAGGCCGTTATTCAGGTCTTTG
Organism: Lachnospiraceae bacterium; assembly: GCA_022647575.1. Lineage (GTDB taxonomy): Bacteria > Bacillota > Clostridia > Lachnospirales > Lachnospiraceae > Chordicoccus. Next base: position 19,236 of record JALCKY010000008.1, read on the forward strand.
AAGGCACCGAAGGCATGTCCCTGAAGAATACGCATACGCGTCTGACGGGTCATCCGATGGAAATCACTCTGTCTGATGAAATCCTCGGACGCACCTTCGACGGAATCGGCCGTCCGATCGACGGTCTCGGACCGATTGAATCGGATGTGAGGCTGGACGTCAACGGCATGCCGCTGAATCCGTGCATGAGGGAATATCCCCGTAACTACATCAACACCGGCATTTCCGCCATCGACGGACTGACGACTCTGATCAGGGGACAGAAGCTCCCGATTTTCTCGGGCAACGGCCTTCCTCATAACGAACTGGCCGCACAGATCGTGCAGCAGGCTTCGCTGGGATCGAATTCCGATGAGAAATTCGCCATCGTCTTCGCAGCGATGGGCGTCAAATACGACGTCGCGGAATTCTTCCGCCGCACATTTGAAGAAAGCGGCGTTTCCGATCACGTCACGATGTTCCTCAATCTGGCAAATGACCCTGTCGTCGAGCGTCTGATCACACCGAAGGTCGCCCTGACAACAGCGGAATATCTGGCATTTGAAAAAGGAATGCACATCCTTGTCATCCTGACCGACATCACCTCCTACTGCGAGGCCATGCGTGAGGTTTCTTCCAGCAAGGGCGAGATTCCTTCCAGAAAAGGCTACCCGGGCTATCTGTATTCCGATCTGGCGACTCTTTATGAACGCGCCGGCATCGTCGCGGGGCAGAAGGGCTCCGTTACGCAGATCCCGATCCTGACCATGCCGAATGACGATATCACGCACCCGATCCCCGACCTGACCGGCTACATTACCGAAGGACAGATCGTTCTGGACCGCAACCTGACCGGACAGGGCATCTACCCGCCGATCGCCGTGCTGCCGTCCCTGTCCCGTCTGATGAAGGACGGCATCGGCGAGGGCTTTACGCGTGAAGACCATCAGGCTGTCGCGAACCAGCTCTTCTCTTCCTACGCAAAGGTGACAGATGCCAGGTCTCTTGCTTCCGTCATCGGTGAGGATGAGCTCTCCGACATCGACAAGATGTACCTGAAATTCGGCACGGCTTTTGAAAAAGAGTTCGTCGGCCAGGGACATGAGGAAAACCGTACGGTCATCCAGACGCTGGATATCGGCTGGAAGATTCTCGGAATCCTTCCGAAGTCCGAACTTGACCGTATTGACACGAAAGTTCTTGATAAATACTACAAGCCGGCGAAATAAAGCCGGTTCATTTGCCGGGAGGTGATGTCATGGATCCGAATGCGGTCCCGACCAAAGGCAATTTAATGCGTGCGAAAAACAGCTTTGCCCTTTCCAGGCAGGGCTATGATCTGATGGATAAAAAGCGCAACATCCTGATCCGCGAGCTGATGCAGCTGATCGATCAGGCCAAAGGCATCCAGGCACAGATCAATACGACTTTCACGGCGGCTTATCAGTCGCTCCAGAAGGCCAACATGGAAATGGGAATCGACAACGTCCAGGCACTTTCCCTCACGATTCCGGAGGAAAACTCCATCGAAATCAAGACACGAAGCATCATGGGCACGGAGATCCCTCTTGTGCGCGCCGATACCGCCGCCAGAAGCCAGAAACCGCCTTATGCCTTTTACCATACGAGGACTTCCCTCGACCAGGCGCGTGAGGCCTTTGAGGAGGTCAAGAACCTGACGATCCAGCTTTCCATGGTGGAGATTTCCGCCTACCGGCTGGCTTCGAACATCCAGAGAACGCAGAAAAGGGCAAACGCCCTGAAGAATATCACGATTCCTCACTATGAAGGCCTGATCAAGGACATTTCCAATGCCCTCGAGGAAAAGGAACGTGAGGAATTCACAAGGCTGAAAGTCATCAAACGGCAGAAAAAAGAGAAAGAAAAAGCAGGCTGAGGCCTGCTTTTTTTATGAAATGCCTGATCGAATATTCTGAAAATTGGCAGTTTTTACAAAACAGATGTTCACATTCGATTTGAGCGGTTGACAGTAAAAGCCGCATTTTTCTGTGGATAATGTGGATGATTTCGTGCATAACCCCTTGAAATCAACATTTTTACCTTTTCAAAGTGTCGATAAAAGGCGGTTTCCGCTGTCACATTACGGAAACCGCCTTTTCCTTTTTGTGCAAAATTTTGTAAAATCTGCTAAATCTCAGTTTCGTATTAAATAATCCTGGACAGAATCGATGCAGTTTGCTCCGTCCGCACAGGCCGTGATGATCTGGCGGAGGGTTTTTGTCCGTACATCGCCTGCCGCGAATACGCCGTCAGCCGACGTTCTGCCGTCTTCTCCGGCCATGATGTACCCGCTCGCATCCATGCTGACCTTGCCCTTGAGAAGCCCCGAATTCGGCAGGATTCCGACGGCAATGAAGACGCCGTCGATATGAAGCACCCTTGTCGAGTCATCCTTTACATTATGGCACCTGAGGGCGCCCGTCTGGTTCTCTCCTTCGATTGAATCGACGACGCTGTCCCAGACCATTTCCACATTCGGAAGGGAGAGCATCTTCTCCTGCAGCGACTTGGCCGCCCGCAGCTCGTGCCTCCTGTGCACGACGTAGACCTTCCGGCATCCCCTTGCCAGGAAAATCGCATCGCCGACGGCAACATCCCCGCCTCCGACGACCGCGACATCCGATCCCTTGAAGAAGGCTCCGTCGCAGGTTGCGCAGTAGGAAACGCCCATTCCCGCCAGTTCTTCCTCGCCTTTGACGCCGAGTCTTGCGATGATCTGCTCCCGTCGCGAAAATCAGCGTCTTCGCTTCGTAAGTATTCTGATCCGTCCGGACCGTCTTTGTACTGCCTTCCGGACTGATTTCCTGCACGGTCTCCGTCACGAATTTCGCTCCGAGACCTTCTGCCTGCTCTCTCATTTTCAGTCCCAGGTCCATCCCCGAAATACCCGGGCAGCCTGGATAGTTATCGATCTGATAAGTGTTGACCACCTGTCCGCCGCTGATGAAATTCTGTTCGATCACGATAAAATCAAGCCTTGCCCGTGCCGCATAAATGGCCGCCGACAGCCCTGCCGGTCCCGAGCCGATAATGATTAAATCCAGCATGGAGTACCTCCGTTTTCTTTGTAAAACTATTATACCATTATGCTATAATGAATGCCATGAAGAAACTCCTCTTTCTCGGTGACAGCCTCACCGACTGCTATCACAATTTCGACTCCGACAGCCTGGGCGAAGGATATGTCCGGATGATTGCCGAATCCCTGCACTACGGCCAGGGAGAAGTCTCCGTGACCAACAAGGGAATCGACGGCTTCACCCTTCCGCTGCTGCTCCGCCTCTGGAAGAACGAATGCACCAAAATGCAGCCGGATGCCATTTCCATCCTGATCGGCGTGAACGATGCCGGCGTCATCATGGAAAATGAACCATCTGCCTCCCTGCCCGGTTCTGCCGGCAGGAATGCCTTCTCTGCCTCCCTTGACGATTTCCGGATCGGTTTCCGGGCACTCATCGAGGAAATCCGGAAGACCTGCTCCTGCCCGGTTTTTGTCCTTGAACCCTTCATTTTCAGCCGGCCGGCCGAATACGCCGCATGGCGTCCGCTGCTGGCATCGATTTCCGCCATCGAACAGGATGAATCAGACCGCTTCCGTCTCCGCTTCCTGCCTCTTCAGGAAAAGCTGGATACGGCTGTTTCTGCGCTCGGCTTTGATGAAATCACCCTCGACGGAATCCATCTCACCACCGAAGGACACCGCATCCTCGCCGATACCTTCCTCCGTGCGTGGCGAGAATTGACCCCTTAGCCCCGATTCCCTTCCCATACCAGCTATCCCTCTGAACGAACGCAGAATATCGATGCGATGCGGCGCGGGTTCCAACTCCAGCCGCAGAGAATCTGTGTTCCGTGTGAGGGCGTCCGAGGAGGCCGGTACACGGCGAGGTACTTTCGAGCCGATGTACCGCTGCACGACGAGCGAGCGAAAGCGTCCCGAACGCGGAATACAGATGCGATGCGGCACGGGTTCCGATCCCAGCCGCCAAGAATCAATATTCTGTGTGAGCTCCCAATTTCTTGTAATTTCCTGTCTTTTTGCGTATAATTCATTTGTATACTTAAAAAAATCCGTGCCTCAGCAAGGAGCCATTCCCCATGAAGAAAATCAGGAACTTCAAGATCATACAGCTCATCCTGATCACCCTGTTTGCCGTCATCGGATATATCCTTATTTTCCGCAGGACCTCACCCGAGACCATGCATCAGGATCTGATCCCATTTTCCGTCATGTACTATGTTTTCATCGGTGCCCTGATTATTCTGATTGCCGGCATCTGCATCGATCTTCTGCTCCTTTCCAAGCTGGAAGTCGAGAAGCAGAGTCTCGACAAGCTTTCCTATCTGGACCCGGTTACCGGAGGTCTGAACCGCACGAGCACCGATATCCTCGCGAAGCAGTATGAAGCCGACGGCAAAGTCGCAAACGGCGGCTGCTTCATTTTCCACATCACGAACCTGGTTGAAATCAATAAGTCGGCAGGCTACAAGGAAGGCGACCGCCTGCTGCGGATGTTTTATTCCCTGCTGGAAATGCAGGTCCGGGACGGAGGCTTCGTCACGAGAAATATACCGGACCGCTTTGTGGTTTATTTCCCGGATGTCAGCCGCGCTTTCGCGGATGATTTCATAGAAAAGGTCGGCAAGTCCGTCAGCGACTATAACGTGGATGCCTTCGATACGCCGATTGAATACGATTCTGTCTATTCACTGAACAGCGAAGAAAAGAAAGAGACGATTTCGGAACTGATTGCCTGTACGATTGCAAAATTGAAGCCAGGCAGCATATAAAGCAAACAAAAGATTCAAGGCAGGCGGCTGATGGAAAAAATCAACCCCGCATATGTAGCCTCACTGGTCAAACGGGCTCAGGAAAATGATTCCGATGCTTTCGCCGAACTGTATCTGATGCCTTACAAGCAGCAGTACCTGTTCGCACGGAATTACCTGAGAGACGATTATCTTGCGCAGGACGCAGTCCAGGAAGTCTATATACTTGCGCTGAAGAACATTCTAAAACTGAAGGAACGAAGAGTCTTTCCGGCCTGGATCCGGCAGATCAATCTGAGGGTCTGCTACGATATGGCACGGAAGCTGAAGGAGCATCCGGAAGAACAGCAGGATGACGAGGTCATGAACGAAATCGCCGATGAAAACATTTCGAACAACCCGGAAGCCAGCACCATGCGGCTGTTCGAAAACCAGGACCTGAACAACGCCCTGAATAAACTGCCGCTTGAAGAAAAAGAAGCCCTGCTTTTAAAATATTCCGCAGAAATGAAGTTTGAAGAGATCGCAAAAACGATGAATGTCAGCGTCAGTACGGTTACACGCTACTTGAACCGGGGCGAACAGCATCTGACAAAGATTATGACGGAAGGAGGGAAATGAACCATGAGCAGGCTGAAAAAAGGAGATGTTGAATTCTCCGATGACTATTCCAAGATTGAGATCCCGACTTCCCTGAAGAACGACGCCCTCAAGAATATCTTTGAGGCAGCCGGCAAACAGCCCAATACCATTCCCGTCGAGATCCTGGAGCTGAAGGCCCATAAGCAGTCGCACGCGATGCACCTGATCGCGTTCATTTCCGTGTGCCTGTTTGCCGTCCTTCTCCTTACCGCCGTCCCGGTATTCGTGCGCTCCTGCGGGAGTTCCACCGGCACTGTCCAGAATGTCGATGTCAGCAAACCTGTCCATGTCGGCGACTATAAAAACGGCTCCGACCTGGTCATTCAGCTGAGAGACGGCACTTATCCGATCGACTGGACCGGGATCTATGCCCTGACGTCCGACGGAACGAAGATCACGCCGACGGCCCTGGATGAAAAAGCCGGCACGGTTACTTTCCCGCTTGATCTGGGAGATCTGAATATCTATATTCCTGATACGAAAGGGAATGTGCTGCAGCTCCTTCTCAGCGCAAAATAGCAGATGAACAAACAGCAATTCTTCGTCCGGGTGAGAAGAAGGTTCCTGCTGCCTGCCGCGCTTCTGATTTCCGCGGCAGTCTTTTCAGCCTGTTCTTCTTCCGGAAACGGATCTTCCATCCGGGTGCCGGATACCTCCGTCACGGATTCGACCGTGAAGGGAACCCGGGACAATACGCCGGATGTCCTTATGCCGGAAGCATCGGGCAGCGCCGCGGACGGAACAGACATCGTGACCGTCGACTCCAGCAACATTTCCAAGGGATATCTCATGGTCCGGTACACGGGAACCGATGAAGATCCGAAAATCCTCATCGCCATGCCGGACGGCAGCAATTATTATTACCATCTCCACAATTCCGGTGAGTACGAAACTTTTCCGCTCACCGCCGGAGACGGGACATACACCGTTTCCATCCTGAAAAATATCCAGGCAGACCAGTACGCCCTGGAATTTACGGAAGAACTGAATGCCGCCATCGCGGATCCCCTGACCCCCTATCTCTATCCGAGCCAGTATGTGGATTTCAATGCGGACTCGAAGGCCGTGGCAAAGGGAGCGGAGCTGGCCTACACCGCAAATGACGATCTGACGGTCATCGGAAATGTCTACAGCTTCGTGGCCGGCACGGTCACCTACGATTACAGCGAAGCGGAGACGGTCCAGTCGGACTACACGCCTTCCCCTGACCGGACGCTTTCCAGCTGCAAGGGAATCTGCTTTGACTACGCGGCCCTGATGGCGACGATGCTGCGCTCCCAGAAAATTCCGACCCGTCTCGAAGTCGGGTACGCAGGCACGGCTTACCATGCCTGGGTTTCCTGCTACGTGGACGAAATCGGCTGGGTCAACGGCATCATCCAGTTCGACGGAAAAAACTGGACGATGATGGATCCGACCTTCGCCGCCTCGAAGGGTGAAAAAGGCGTCCAGGATTATATCGGGGACGGCTCGAACTATAAGACGAAATATGTTTACTGATGCATCAGTCATGGAAACCGTACTGCTGCATAAGTCATAGAAAAGGCAATGCTGCATAAATCATAGAATGGCAATGCTGCACAGGTCATAAAACAGGAGATGCGCGATGCTCACGAATCTGGAAATGTCTTCATTCTGCGGACAGATGGCGATGGTGCTCAAATCCGGCATTTCCACGCTGGAAGGCGTGGAAATCATGCGAAATGATGCTGCCACGGACAAGGGCAGGGAACTTCTTGACGGCGTTTATTCAACCCTCGAGAAAACCGGCTCCCTGGCGGATGCCCTGAAGGACTCCGGGGAATGCCCGGAATATGCCGCCGACATGATCCGGATCGGCGAGCAGTCCGGCAAGCTGGAAAACGTCATGCGCTCCCTTTCCGCCTACTACAAGCGGGAGGATGACATCGCCTCCGGAATCAAGAACGCCGTCACCTATCCTCTCATCATGATCCTGATGATGTTCGCCGTGGTAGGCGTCCTGATCGTCCGCGTGCTCCCGATCTTCAACAGCGTCTATCAGCAGCTGGGGACGGAAATGACGGGAGCTGCCCGGGCACTGCTGACATTTTCCGTAAATTCCGGAAAATACCTGGCCGGCGTGCTGGCCGTGCTGGCCGTCATTTTCATCATCCTGTTCATTCTGCTCCGCACGAACAGCCGCTTCCGCACAAAATTCCCCCTGAGCCGCACTCTCTACCGGGAAATCGCCGAAGCGCGCTTTGCCGGCGGCATGGCGCTCACCCTCCAGTCCGGCCTGGACACCGACGAAAGCATGGATCTGGTCGAGAAGCTGGCGGACCATCCCCTGGTTTCCTCCCGCATCGCGAAATGCAGGGCATTTCTCAAAGACGGATCCGATTTCTCCGAAGCCGTCCGGAAATCGGAAGTCTTTCCGGCCGTCTATACGCGCATGACGGACATCGGTATGCGTTCCGGCTCCCTCGATGAGGCGATGTCGAACATTTCCGACCTCTACGAAGAAGACATCGACGGCAGGATTACGCGCCTGCTGTCGATTCTTGAACCGACGCTCGTCATTATCCTGGCCGTCATCGTGGGCGTGATTCTTCTGTCCGTCATGCTGCCCCTGATGTCCGTCATGTCGACGCTGTAGGAAAGGACGTAAAATGAACCGCTTTACAGGCAGGCATTCCTCGCATCTCCTCCGTACCGTTCTTCTGTCCGCCGCCGGCTTTGCCACCGCGATGGTCCTTTTTCTGTACGGTCTGGGAAATGCCGGTGCCTCTTCCTCGAAACAGCAGATGGAAAGCCTGACTGCCGCCATTAACCGCGACGTCATCCACTGCTACGCAACGGAAGGCGTCTATCCGGAAAGCCTTGACTGGATTGAGAAGCATTACGGCCTGACCTATGACAGCAGCCGCTTCTACGTCGACTATCAGCCCGTCGCCAAAAACATCATGCCGGAAATCACGGTCATCGATCTGAAGGGAGGCACCTCATGACAAAGAAGCCTTCCCGTCACATCGTCGACATTCTTGCCGTCCTGATCCTGCTGATCCTCTTCACGGCCTGCGCCCTTTCGGTCGTGCTGCTCGGTGCCGGCGTCTATCAGAAAACCGTTGCCAACATGACCGGCAATTTCACCGTCCGCACTTCCCTTGCCTACATCACGGAAATGGTGCATCAGAGCGATTCCGAAGGAAATATCTCCGTTTCCGAAAAAGACGGCCTGTCCGTCCTGGCCCTGAAGAAAACCTACAGCGGCGAGGCGTACACGACTTACATTTACGCAGAGGGGAACGAGCTGAAGGAACTGACGCAGAAGACGGACGCGGAATTCAAGGCCTCCGCCGGGCGCACCATCATGGAGATCGGCAGCTTCTCTGCCGAAAAAGAAGGCCGGCTCCTGCATCTTACGGTTACGGATGAAAACGGAAGCACGGAAGAAACATCCGTTGCAGTCAGGAGCGAATCATGAAAAGACAGCACTCCGGATCTGCCCTGTTTCTTCTGGAACTGATCATCGCGCTCCTCTTCTTTTCCCTTGCGAGCGCCGTATGCGTGCAGATGTTTGTCAAGGCCGACACCCTGTCGGTCCGGACGGTCGACACCAGCAAGGCGGTCCTGCTTACCCAGGAAAAGGCCGAGGAATTCTATGCCGGCGAAGGGGTTCTCTCCGACACGAAGGAATATTTTGACAGGAACTGGATCCAAACGGATTCCGAAAGCAAGGCTGTCTACCAGCTGGATGCTTCCGTGAGCAGAAAAGGATCCGCGGCAGACAGCACCTCCGGGAGTTCCGCGGCAGACAGTGCCTCATCCGGAAATGACCCCGTCTGTTCCATCACGGTGCAGAAGATTTCCGACGGCAGCACCCTCTTCAGTCTTGAAGTCCTGTATCATCAGAGGAGGGAAGCGTCATGACGAAGCAAAGAATTCATTTCGGACTCGGCATTACGTCCATCCTGGTCATTTTCGTGATTCTGTGCATCGTGACCTTCTCCGTTCTGTCCTATGTGAGCGCGAAGGCCGACTCCAGCCTCTCTTCGAAAGTGAGCGAGAACACGGCGGATTATTACAATGCCTGCAGCCGGGCAAATGAAAAACTGGCGGTGATTGATGAAAAACTTTCTTCCATCGCCGCTTCGTACGGAAATCAGGCAGCGTATTTTGCGGCGGCGGAAGAATATTTCGCATCCGACCCGTCGTATCAGCAGAGCTACAGCAAAGAAAATCTGGCGGTTGTCTTTACGGAAGATCTGTCGGCTTCGCAGGTGCTGCATGTCACCGTGCAAATTCTTTATCCCGGCGGAAGCAATCCATGGTATTATAAAATTACAGGGTGGGAAACGGAAAATGTCGCCGAATGGAACCCCGACAATTCCGTCCATGTGATAGGTGGCTGATGATGGATATCAATGAAATTCTGAAAAAAGCAGTCGAACTGGGTGCCTCCGATATTTTCATCGTCGCAGGCCTTCCCCTGACCTTCAAAATCAACGGAAGCATCGTCCACGAAGAAGCGGTCATGATGACGCCGTCTGATACGGAAAGCCTGATTCAGTCGATTTATGACCTGGCAAATCACCGCAGCATCGACCGGCTTCTCAATACCGGAGATGATGATTTCTCCTTCGCGGTGCCGCGCGTTTCCAGGTTCCGCGTAAACACCTACCGGCAGAGGGGGTCTCTTGCCTCCGTCATCCGCGTCATTACCTTCGATATTCCGGACCATAAGAGTCTTCATATACCGGATACCGTCATCCGCATGGCCGACTTCAAGAGCGGTCTTGTCCTGGTGACGGGACCTGCCGGCTCGGGCAAGTCCACGACGCTGGCCTGCATGATCGACCATGTGAACCACACGAAGGAAGACCATATCATCACGCTGGAGGATCCTCTGGAATACCTTCACCGGCACGCCATGAGCATTGTGAGCCAGCGTGAAATCTATACCGATACGGAGAGCTACGTGACGGCTTTAAAGGCTTCCCTCCGTCAGAGTCCGGATGTCATTCTCCTCGGCGAAATGCGCGACCATGAGACGATGGAAACGGCGATGACCGCTGCCGAAACCGGGCACCTCATCATTTCCACGCTGCACACCCTGGGAGCGGCCAACACGATTGACCGCATCATCGACGTCTTCCCGCCGGAGCAGCAGAGACAGATTGCCGTCCAGCTGGCCCTCGTGCTGCGCGCAGTCGTCTGCCAGCAGCTGGTGCCGTCCGTCGGAGGAGCGCTGATTCCGGCCTTTGAGATCATGACCGTGAATCCGGCAATCTCCACGATGATCCGCGACAACAAGATTCATCAGATCGACGGGGTCATCGCCACTTCGGCTTCTTCGGATATGGTTTCGATGGATCAGAACCTGACGGACCTGTATGCGCATGGTCAGATCACGCGTGAAACCGCCCTGAACTACGCTTATAATCCGGATGTCCTGAGCCGGAAGCTCCGGTAGAACTTCTGCGAAAGAACTCCTCAGGCAGAACTCCTTCGGTATAACTTTTCCGATTGGACTCCTCCGATAAAACTCCCGTACAAAAACGGCCGGCACCCCAAGGTGCCGGCCGTTTGACTTTATCAGATTCTGTTCTTTTATGAAACGGATGCCTGCTGATGATGATCGGTTCAGCTTGCTGTGGAGCTTGCCACGCTGCTGGCTGTACTGTCAGCTGTTGAAGCTGCCGTGCTCTCTGCTGCGGAAGCTGCCGTGCTGTCTGCCGTGGAAGCCGCCGTGCTGTCTGCTGCAGAGGAAGCATCATACTGGACCGTAACCGGATCCGAATCCGTAATCTTGAGTGTCGCATAGACTTCCGGATCAACCGTGATCTTTGCTGCGCTCGTCCAGTCGGAAATCAGCTGGTTGTAATTGTCTGTCTTTCTCTGGGAAATGATGCTGGTGACTTTGCTTGTCGTCTTATCTTCATCATTTACCTTATCCAGACGTATCACATAATACTTCGTATTGTCGGAGCTGGTCACGACATGGTCGACCATCGTTCCGTCCGTAAGTCCCTGAACCGCATCCACGATAGAGGAATCCAGATAAGTATCAGTCGTATTGTTGGTCGTGAACTGTCCGGTGGCAGCGGCGTAATCCGAATCAACTGTCTGGGCAACCGTGGACATGTCCGCCGTGGCAACATCGCTTTCGGCATTCATGGCATCCAGGACCTTCTGTGCATTTGCCAGACGGTAAGCATTCTTCTCGTCCGTCGTCATGCCCTCTTCCGGATCCGTCACCGTGCTGCCGGTGCTGTCCGTGCTGGCTGTCGTGGAACTGTCGTCATCCGTGGCCATTTCGATGGGCACATAGGAAACCGTCGTCTGCTGGGATTCTTCCTGCGTGACGTTCGTATCGACATCGGCAGCCATCGGCTCCATCATATCTGACTTGATCGTCATAAGCTCAAGAAGCTCGATCACGTTGTCCTTGCTGGCACCGACCTTCGCACGGACATCTTCCGTATTCTTGTCGATGTAGCTCTGTGCAATCGTTTCAATCTTTGCCTTCTCGTCATCCGTCAGGACAACGCTGTAATCCGATGCGTGCTGTCTGCAGAGAACCAGGTCTTCGATCTGCGTAAGGACTGAACTTTTCAGTTCATCGCCGTAAGTGGAACCCGTCGAGGAATCCTCCACGGTATCAAACATTTGCGAACCGCCGAAATACTGGGAATAGATTGCATAGGTCGATGCCTGCTGGTATTTCGCAAGGAAAGAAACAACTCCCAGCTGTACCTTGTCATCATTGACCGTCACGACGGTTTTCGTTCCGTCGATCTTGGATGATGATCCGCAGCCCGTCAGTGTCGCTATGCCAAGTACGACGCACAGTGCCGCCGCTGATATTCTGTGAAATAGCTTCATGAAGCCAACCTCCTTTAAAAAATATGCTCAATCATTATAATCTGTTTCACAAGTTTGGGCAAGTGAAATGACAAATGTTTTCAATACCTTGAGAAGTTCGGCTTCATTTCCCTCCGTATGATAGAGGAAACAGGGGCCGGATGCATAACTGTGGAACTGGATGTCCCCGTCATAGGCATCCAAGATTTTCGGCAGTTTCGCCACGTCGAAGGAAGGTTTCTCATAGACCGAAAGCTTCACATCGTCGCCGGACTGCTTGATTTCCGTAATGGATGCCCTGTGGGCGCAGGCCTTCAGGTCCGCAATGAGCAAAAGGTTCCGCACCGGCTTCGGAAGCGGCCCGAAACGGTCCATCAGTTCATCCGACATGTCGTTGAAGTCGCGTTCGTCCTCGATGCCGGCAATGCGCTTGTAGACATCCAGCTTCTGGAACTCATCCGTGATATAGGTATCCGGCACGTAGGCATCGAGCGTCAGGTCGACGACTGTCTCAAAGTCTTCCTTCTCTTTTTCACCTTTTGCAGTCTTGACTGCCTGGGAAAGCAGCTTGCAGTACAGGTCGTAGCCGACGGCTTCCATGTGCCCGTGCTGTTCGGCGCCCAGAAGGTTTCCGGCGCCGCGGATCTCCAGGTCCCTCATCGCGATCTTGATTCCGGAGCCGAGCTCCGTGAATTCACGGATAGCCGACAGCCTCTTTTCCGCCACTTCCTGCAGGACCTTGTCTTTCCGGTACATCAGGAAGGCATAGGCCGTCCGGTTGGAGCGTCCGACCCTGCCGCGGAGCTGATACAGCTGGGCCAGTCCCATGCGGTCTGCATCGTGCACGATCATCGTGTTGACATTGGGGATATCCAGGCCGGTTTCGATGATGGTCGTCGTTACCAGCACGTCGATCTTCCCGTTGATAAAGTCGACCATGATATTTTCCAGCAGCTGCTCTTCCATCTGTCCGTCCGCATAGGCTACCGTCGCTTCCGGCACCAGAGCGCGGATGCGTCTTGTCATGTCCGCGATATCCGCCACGCGGTTATAGACGTAATACACCTGGCCGTTGCGGCCAAGTTCGCGGCAGATTGCCTCGCGCACCATTTCCGCGTTGTATTCCATGACGTACGTCTGAATCGGAACGCGGTCCTGCGGCGGTTCTTCCAGCACGCTCATGTCGCGGATACCGATCAGGCTCATATGAAGAGTCCTCGGGATCGGCGTGGCCGTCAGCGTCAGGACATCCACATTTTTCCGCAGCTGCTTGATTTTCTCTTTATGCGCGACCCCGAAGCGCTGCTCTTCATCGATGACGAGCAGTCCGAGATCCTTGAATTTTACATCCTTGGAAATAAGCCTGTGCGTCCCGATGACGATATCGACCTGTCCGTTCTTCAGGTCCCGGATGGTCTTTGCCTGCTGGGCAGGCGTCCGGAAGCGGCACAGCAGATCGATCCGGACCGGGAAGTCCTTCATTCTCTGCACGAAGGTATTGTAATGCTGCTGCGCCAGAATCGTCGTCGGCACGAGATACGCCACCTGCTTGCTTTCCTGCACGGCCTTGAACGCGGCGCGGAGAGCAATTTCCGTCTTCCCGTAGCCTACATCCCCGCAGATCAGGCGGTCCATGATTTTACGGCTTTCCATGTCCCTCTTCGTATCTTCGATCGCCGCGATCTGGTCGTCAGTCTCTTCATATGGAAAGAGCTCTTCAAACTCCCGCTGCCAGGCGGTATCTTTCCCGAAGCGGTAGCCTTCCGTCGACTGGCGCACGGCGTACAGCTCGACCAGGTTCTTGGCGATATCCGCAACCGCTTTCCGCACGCGGGTCTTCGTGTTTTTCCATTCGGCGCCGTCCAGGCGGTTGAGCTTCGGCTTATGCCCGTCTGCTCCGGAATATTTCTGCAGGACGTCGAGCTGCGTCGCCAGCACATAGAGATTGCTGCCGCTGTACTCGATCTTGATGTAATCCTTCAGCACGCCTTCGACCGGCACCTTTTCGATTCCGCGGTAAATGCCCAGTCCGTGGTTCTCATGCACGACATAGTCGCCCACCGAAAGTTCGGAAAAGGAAGCGATCTTCTGGCCCGTATAGTTTTTCTTTTTCTTCTTTTTCTGCCGTTCGCCGAAAATATCCGTCTCGGAAATGAGGACGAAGCGGATCATCGGATATTCGAATCCCCTGCTGGCATGGCCGTACTGCACCATGATTTCCCCGGACTCCAGCACGCGGTCTCCGTCTTCCGAATAAAATGCGTGCAGTCCGTTTTCATTCAGGTCGTACGAGAGTCTCTGCGCCCTGGTATGCGAACCGGAAAGCAGAACCGTGCGGTATCCCATCTTCTGGTATTTCGCAAGATCCTTCACTAAAAATTCAAAGCTGCTGTTATACGAATTCACTGCCTGGGCCGTCGTCTGATAGATTTCTGAGGCATGCAGCAGCCCTTTCCGCAGGTCCAGGGAAGAAACGGCCACGCAGTTCATCCGTCCGAACTTCGCCATGATTTCTTCCGCACCCAGGATGTCCGGAACTTCCTCTTCGTCATAGGTTCCCTGTTCAATACGGTTCTGGATGCTCTCCCGGAATTCGGCTTCCGCCGCCTTCAGGGCTTCTTCGATGCGGGCCGGTTCATCCAGGAAGAATTCTGTCTTCTTCGGATCGAACCAGTCAAGAAGTCCCATCTTCTTTTCGGAAGTATGGTCATTTGCCGGATAGATATCCGTATATTCAAACGGATCCAGCGAGCGCTGCGTCTCCGGATCGAAAGTACGGATGGATTCAATATCGTCTCCGAAAAGCTCGATGCGCATCGGCTTGTCCGAGGTCAGGTTCCAGACGTCAAGAATGTCCCCGCGCACGGAAAACTGTCCGGGGGCTTCGACCTGCGCCTCGAACGAATAGCCAAGACCCGCAAGACTCTTCTCGGTTTTCTCCAGGCTGACCGTCTCACCTGTTTTGAAATGAAGCATCTGTGCGCCCATTTCCTCTTTCGCGGTAATCAGGTCCATGAGGGCCTGGGCCGGAAGGATGACGGCGTTCTTCTTTTTCCTGGTGAGGTTTCCGAGGACATTCATCCTCTGCTTATCCAGCAGGTTGCTTGCAAGATCCGCTGTATAGAACAAAAGGTCCTTCGCCGGATAGACGGCTGCCTCCGGTTCATAGAACCGGAAGTCTTCATAAAAAGCTTTGGCCGTCAGTTCATTTTCCGTAACCACCACGGTGCAGGGCACATCAAAAGAAAGCCCATATACCATATGGGCCTTCTGTGCATCGATGCATCCGGTCAGGGAATAAATTCCGGACCCGGTCTTGATTTTTTCCCGAAGGGAACGGTATTCCGCAAGTTCCGAGAGGGGTTCCAGATATGTCTTCATTTACTTTCAGCCGTCTGATCCGGGGACGACGTGCACTCCGCTGATTCTGCCTGTACGGTGCCGTTCTTTGCAGTGTCTGCCTGTACAGTGCCGTTCTTCGCAGTGTCTGCCTGTACGGTGCCGTTCTTTTCAGTGTCTACCTGTACGGTGCCGTTCTTTGCAGTGTCTGCCTGTATGTTTCTGTGCTCTGCACGCTTTCTCGCCGGCCGTACATTGTATTTATTCATGGCTGCATCTGTGCCTTCCGAGGCAATGCATTCGACCGCTTCGGCCGCACGGATGACGGCTTCATCAATCAGCTTCCGGTCTGATTTTGAGAAATGTCCGAGCACATAGTCCGCCAGATCCCAGTTCTGCGGCTTTGCGCCGGTCCCGACCCGGACGCGGATGAAATCCTGTGTTCCCATTTTCTGGATGATGTCTTTGAGTCCGTTGTGTCCGCCGGCCGAACCGGTCTTGCGGATGCGGATCTGCCCGGGGGCAAGATCGATATCGTCGCTGACGATAATCAGATCGGAAGATTCGATTTTATAGAAGTCACAGAGTTCCCGCACAGTCGTTCCGGAGAGATTCATATAGGTCAGCGGTTTGGCCAGCACGGCCTTCTGTCCGCCGATGATTCCTGTTCCGTAAACAGCGTGGAATTTGCTTCCCGCCTGTGGAATCCTGCTGCGTTCAATCAGCGCGTCAATCACTTCAAACCCCATGTTGTGGCGCGTTCCCTCATATTCCTTACCCGGATTTCCGAGCCCAATCACAGCAATCACGGTGCAACAACCTTTCCTTTTGTATCTTCAAAGACGATTTCCGCCTTCGGATTTTTCGAATGGAGATATTCTTTCCAGCTGATGCGGTCGGCTTCATTTCCCCGGCCGGGCTTTTCTTCACAGCGGTTAAAAAGAATGATGTTGGAATATTTGATCATGTCCTCGATGGACGGCTTCAGGTTCTCGAGGTATTTCGCAAAGACGCCGCCGTCAAAAACCGTAAGCTGGCGCACGATCTTCCATCGTTTCGGAAGGTTAATCCCGTCCAGATAGCTGACGCGGAACATTCCTCCGTATTCAATGATGACCTGCTCCGGATGATAGGCTTCCTCCATGATTTTGAAGTACGCCTTATTCAAATGAAACGGTCCGTCGATGTCGATGAGCGTGACGTTTCGTCTGCGCAGAAGGTCGGGGTCATATGTTTCAATACCCTCTTCCTCGCAGTCTATCAGAATAGTTTTCCCTGTAAAATCACCAAAACCGCGTTCAAGAATTTTCTTGACCGCGGTTGTTTTTCCACCTTCCAGAAAACCGGTTACCAGGGTAACCGGCATGACTTCATTTTCCACCGATTATTGGTTGATCATGAAGTTGACTAATTTATCGACGTCTTCCGGTTCAGCTGCGATCAGCTCCAGTTCCGGGATCTCACCGTTGGAGAAGATGTTTGCAAGTGAAACGTACTGGGAAAGCTTTGACTTCAGATTCAGTCTGTCGCCTTCGCCTGTTACCAGTTCAACTTTGCCCTTGCAGCTGTCTACTACTTCGAAGAATTTGTCGATGTCCTTGATATTGGAAACTTTCATGGTTCTGTCTCCTTTCGTCCACTTTTGTCTCTTTGTATCGTTCATATTATATCAAAAAATGCCGCATTTGCAACTCTTCCGTAAAAGCACGCGGCAGATAACCTTTCAATCTCGTAAGAAATAACGGATTTCTATGTCCAAATAGCCGCGGCATTTGTTGTATTTTCCTTCATCTGCCGATATAATTAAGGCATAGTCAAGCCAGCCTCTGTCTGCAGGGCACTGCCCTCACCGGATGCGGCTTCCGCGCCAAGAATCCCTAACCGCTTTTCTGAACACGAAAACCAAAGCGGTTTCTGCGGAACTCGCTTCGCTCAGACAGTCCTCGAAACCGCTTTAAGGTGTTCCTCAAAGCGCTAAGGGATTCTAAGGCTTGTGCAGATTGCATCCTGCAAGGGCAGTGCCCCGCAGGCAGTCGGTATGGAAGCCGCAGCCGGAGAAGGCACCTCCCTGAAGGCAGCAGACATATACATTGCATCTTATTCATCGGCACGATGAAAGGAAATACAATACATGCAGACAGCTATGACGGGACTGACAGACAAGGAAGCGGCCGACCGGGCAGCAGCCGGAAAGGTCAATGTCACCATCAAAAAGGGACAGCGGACGGTCGGACAGATCGTACGCGCCCATACGCTGACCTACTTTAATTTCATCAATATCGTACTGGGCGTCCTTATTTTCCTGACAGGCCAGTATAAAAACCTTCTGTTTTTGGGCGTCATCATTTTCAACTCGGCCATCGGTATCGTCCAGGAGCTCCGCGTCAAGCAGCTCATTGACAAGCTGACCGTCATCACGGCATCAAAGGTGACCGTCATCCGCAGCGGAAATGACAAGGAAATTCCGATTGACCAGATTGTCGTCGATGACCTTGTCCATCTGTCGGTCGGCGACCAGATCGTAACGGACGGCAAGGTCATGAAGTCCGAAGGCCTGGAAGTCAACGAATCCATGCTGACCGGCGAATCCATTCCCGTGCACAAGAATTACGGCGACTCGCTTTATTCCGGCTCCTTCATCGTAGCCGGCACCGGCCTTGAAAAAGTTGAAAAGGTCGGAAATGAATGCTATGCAGCGCAGATTGTTGAGAAAGCTTCCGTCAAGCACCGTGCTTCTTCGGAAATGCAGCTGACGATCGGCCGCATCATCAAGGTTGTTTCCATCGCGATCATCCCGCTCGGCCTGCTTCTGTACAGAAGCCAGGTCCATGCTTCTCCCACGGATATGGCCAATGCCATCGTCCGTACCTGCTCCGGCGTCCTTTCCATGATTCCCGAAGGCCTGGTTCTTCTGACTTCCGTTTCCTTCATCATCGGCGTCGGCCGTCTGGCCATGAAGAATGCCCTTGTCCAGGAAATGGAATCCATTGAAGCGCTGGCGCGAGTCACGGTCCTGTGCACCGATAAAACCGGCACGATCACGACCGGAAACCTGCAGGTTACCGAAACCATCCCTCTTGCCGATATGGATGAAGATCACATCCGTGAAGTCATGGCCGCCATGAACGGCGCCTTCAGCGACGTCAACGTGACGCAGGACGCGCTGATCAAATACTTCGGAAAAAAGAACGACTGGTCCATTTCCGACAGCATCCCCTTCTCTTCGGCAAGGAAATTCCGCGCCGCCGCTTTCGGCGATAACGGGAGCTATGCTCTCGGCGCTCCCGAATTTCTGGTGAAGGACAATCAGAAGATTCTCGACATGATCGACGATTATTCCGACCAGGGCTACCGTGTCCTGATGCTCGGGAAATGCGCAGCGATTTCATCGGCCGACGATTCCGTCAGCAGCGTGAAACCGGTCGCCGCCATCGTCATTTCCGATATCATCAAGACCGATGCGGCGGAAACCTTCAAGTATTTCGCAGATGCAAAAGTCGCAGTGAAGGTAATTTCCGGCGATAATCCCAGAACCGTTTCAGCCGTCGCCGTCAAGGCCGGCGTTGAAAACGGAGACAAGTACATCGACGCGACGACTCTTCCGAACACCCTGCCGGAGCTGCAGAAAGTCATTTCCAATTATACTGTCTTCGGCCGCGTGAAACCGGAGCAGAAGCAGCTGTTCGTCAAGGCATGGCAGGCGAACGGAGAAACCGTCGGCATGGTCGGCGACGGCGTGAACGACGTCCTTGCCATCAAGGATGCCGACTGCGGCATCGCCATGGCCAACGGCTCGGAGGCGGCAAAACAATCCGCCCACATCGTTCTGCTGAATTCGAATTTCGCCTCCATGCAGGACATCGTGAAGGAAGGCCGCACGATCATTGCCAACATTGAGCGTGTCTCTTCCCTGTATCTGACGAAGACTATCTACGCTTCCATCATGTGCCTGATTTTCATTCTGCTGAAAACAGACTATCCGTTCACGACCCTGCAGATCGGACTCATCAATGTGACCGCCATCGGCATCCCGAGCTTCCTCCTGACCTTCGAACAGAAGGAGAAAGTCTATATCGGAGGCTTCCTAAACCACGTCCTGCGCGTCGCCGTGCCATCTGCCTTTACCATGGTCGTCATGATGATGGTCGTGCAGATTCTGCGGTTTGCCTTCGGATGGAACATGGAAATCTATGCGACATTTTCCATCATGCTCGGCGGCCTCGTCGGCATGCTGGTCGTGCTCCAGGTTCTGTGGCCAATGAATCCCTATCACTGCTTCATTTTCGGATCCGGCGCCGGAGTCTTTATCCTGGCGATTATTTTCCTGCCGCATTTCTACGACATGGCCCCGATCGGAATGTGGTGGTCCCTTCTTCTGATTCCTCTCGGTGCCCTGACGCTTTGGCTCATCGTGGAATTCTCAAAACTGGCCAACCGCTTCACGGACTGGTTCCTTGCGGAACAGAAGCGTGTCCGGGCCATACGTAAAAAACGTCCGCCGGAAGAACCCAAGAAACCAAAATACTATCAGTAGGTCGCTTGTTGAAGATGGCGTGCAGGGCGGACATATATTTCGTGATCGGGACGCTCCCGCTCGCTCGTCGTGCAGCGGTACATCGGCTCAATAATACCTCGCCGTGTACCGGCCTCCTCGGACGCCCTCTCACGAAACACATGCCCGCCCTGCTTCACTCCTCTTCAGTCGCTATGCTAAAAAAACCGGCAGCCCTCATGGGCTGCCAGTATAATATCATGTCATTCTTTAATTCCAATACCTTTGCTTCTGTCTTTGTCTGTCTTTGTCTGTCTTTTCTTTCTATCTTCTTTCTGTCTTTTCTTTCTGTTTAATTCTTTTTGTCTTCCTAGCAGAAATACATCATCGTCAGCTCCGGCTGAACTATGCTCTCTGCAGGGACATTGACGAGGCGGGTGCTTAGCGAGGTCTTATCGAGCTTAGCACCCCTGCACGAGGATCTGAGCGGGAGCGCGCCCTGCAGAGAACATAATTCAGCAAGGAGCGTTCGATTGATGTCTTTCCGGGCTTAGCACCCCTGCACGAGGATCTGAGCGGGAGCGTTCCCTGCACAGAATATGCAGTGAACTCTCACGCTCAGCAGATTATTCATCGACAAGCATTACCACTCAAACACCGCCGCGCAGTATGCCGGCAGCGGGAACTCGATGCTGTACGGCCGGCGGTCGCATTCGCCCTTCTGGGCCGCATAGGAAACCTTCCTGATTTCCGCCGTGCCTCCGAACTTCGGGTCTGCCGAGTTCAGGATCAGCTTGTAGCTCTTCTTCACCGGCACGCCGCAGCGGTAGTCCGGACGCTCAATCGGCGTCATGTTCAGGACAAACAGAAGATTCTTCTTGCCGTCCGGCGACTTGCGCATGAAACTGTAGATGCTGCGGTCTGCATCATCCGCATTGATCCATTCAAAGCCGTTCGGATCGGTATCGGTTGCATAAAGTGCCGGATACTTCCGGTACATTTTCCAAAGTTCGCGGACGTAGTCCAGGAGTGCCTTGTTCAGCGGCTGATTGAGAAGGAACCAGTCGAGCTCGCGGTCTTCCGACCATTCTCTCTGCTGGCCGAAATCCTGTCCCATGAAGAGAAGCTTCTTTCCCGGATGGCCGCACATGAACGTGTAGGCCTCTCTTAAGTTCGAGAACTTGTCTTCATAAATGCCCGGCATCTTCTGCCACATTGAGCATTTCAGGTGAACCACTTCATCATGGGAAAGCACGAGCACATATTTCTCGCTGTAGCAGTAGGAAGTCGAGAACGTCAGCTTGTAATGATTGAATTTCCGGAAATAAGGATCGAGCTTCATGTATTCCAGGAAATCATTCATCCAGCCCATGTTCCATTTCAGTCCAAAGCCCAGTCCGCCTTTTTCAACATCGCCGGTTACCTGCGGCCATGCCGTGGACTCTTCGGCAATCATGACGGTTCCCTTGTTCCGTCCCTGAACGAGCGTATTGAGATGCTTGAAGAATTCAATCGCTTCCAGGTTCTTGTTCTCGCCGTACTTGTTGGCCACCCACTGGCCGTCCGATTTTCCGTAATCCAGATACAGCATCGACGCCACGGCATCGACGCGCAGTCCGTCGATATGGAAGAACTCGATCCAGTAGAGGGCATTTGCCAGGAGGAAATTCTTGACCTCCGGACGACCGTAGTTGAAAATCTTCGTGCCCCATTCCGGATGCTCGCCTTTTCTCGGATCGGCATGCTCGTAAAGGGCACAGCCGTCGAAATTCGCCAGGCCGAAATCGTCTTTCGGGAAATGAGCCGGTACCCAGTCAAGGATGACGCCGATTCCCTTGCCGTGCAGGTAATCGACCATGTACTGGAAATCGTCCGGCGTGCCGTACCTAGAAGTCGGTGCATAATAACCCGTCACCTGATAGCCCCAGGAGCCGTCGAACGGATGCTCGGCGATTCCCATGAGCTCAATGTGGGTATAATTCATGTCTTTCAGATAATCCGCGATGCGGACCGCAAATTCGCGGTAATTGTAGAAGCCGTCCGGGATGCCGTCCGATTCCGGGTGCTTCATCCAGGAGCCGGGATGGCATTCGTAAATGACCATCGGATCCTTGTCGACGTTGAAGTTTTCCCTCTGCTTCATCCATTTGTCATCGGTCCATTTCAGACGGCTGCTGTCCCAGATTACCGAGGCATTTCCCGGACGGAGCTCTGCCTGATTGGCATACGGATCGGCCTTGTAGAGATGCTGCCCTTCCGCGCCGATGATGTAGTATTTGTAGAGAGAGCCTTCCTGCACGCCGGGAATGAACGTATCCCAGACTTCCAGCTCATCCTTCTTCGTCATGAAGTTCGCTTCGACGTTCCAGCTGTTGAAGTCGCCGACCACCGAAATCGCGCGGGCATTCGGAGCCCATACCGCGAAATACGTTCCCTTGACTCCGTCGCGTTCTGCCGGATGCGCACCGAGCTTGCGGTAAAGATCATAATGCGTAGCATGCCCGAAAAGATACTGGTCGTATTTCGTGAACTCCAGATATTTCTCATTGACCGGCTTGCGCGGTGCACGTTCCTTGGTTTCGGAAACCGTCTTTTTCGTGTTCATCGGATCGTCCTTTCGGGTGCATATTCTTGAATTCATTATAGTATGGAACGCCTGCAAAAAACATAAACATTTTCTGCCGTCTGTATAGCTTTTTCACGGATGGGGCTTTCCGGCTCCGGAATTCTTTACAGGAACTTTCCTTCCGTCACGGAGTACATGCCTCTCGGCGTGCAGCGGATTTCCGGAATGACCGGCAGCGCCATGAAGGAAAGCGTGATGAACGGATCCATATCCTTCGGGATGCCCATCTTGTGCGCCTTGAAGATCATGCGGTGCAGCTTCTTGTCAACGTAGCTGTAGCTCCTGTCGGAAATGAGTCCCATGATCGGAAGTTCAAGGGTATCGAAGACTTTCCCATTTTCCACAATGGTGTAGCCGCCCTTGGTGCGTTCCAGTTCGTGTACGGCCGTCAGGATGTCTTCATCGCTGCTGCCGATGACGATGATGTTGTGGCTGTCATGGGAAACGGAAGAGGCAATGGCACCGCCGCGGATTCCGAAGCCGTTCACGGCACCGACGCCGATTTTGCCTGTCGCGTGATGACGTTCGAAAACGGCGATCTTTGCGAATTCTGCGTTCGGTTCGAAGACTTTTTCTCCCGGAAGGACTGCCATGACTTTCTTCGTCGTGATCTGGCCCGGCTCCATCTGAAGCACCGGAACCTTCTTGCCGGTCTGCTTCATGATAAGTTTCTTTTCATCGATCGTTCCGATATGGACTGTGTCCATCAGGTTTTCCGGGCAGGGTTCCGGCTTCACTTTGGTGTGTCCGTTGACCAGCTGGCCTTTGTAGAAGACCATCTGCGCATTGAAGTCCTTGATGGAATCCCAGACAACCAGATCCGCATCGTAGCCCGGCGCCACTGCTCCGGTCCGGCGGAGGCCGTAGCATCTTGCCGGCTGGATCGTCGCCATCTTGACGGCTGCGATCGGGCTGATTCCCATGCTGACCGCCTTGCGGACGTTGTGGTCGATATCGCCTTCCCGGCGGATATCTTCAATATGCTTGTCGTCGGTGCAGAAGCAGAAGCCTTCGGTATTCGTATTATTTTCCACGATGCCCTTGACGATCATTTCCAGGTTGCGGGCTGCGGAGCCTTCACGGATATGGCAGGTCATGCCCATCGCGCGTTCGCGCATGACGTATTCATACGTCGTGCCTTCGTGATCGGTCGTGACGCCGGCCATGACATAGGCTGCCAGGTCAAGATCCGGGACATCCGGCGCATGGCCGTCCTTCACCTTGCCGTTGAACAGCTCGAGTTTTTTATTCATTTCCGGATCGCCGTTGATGACGCTCTGGACATCCATGACTTCGCCGAGACCGAGGACACGGCGGTTCTCAAGATACGGGGCCATTTCCTTGGCCGTCAGCCGGAAGCCGTTGTCGTCGATCGGGGTCGCCGGGACGCAGGAAGCCATCATGACGTAGACATGGGCCGGCGAATTCTTCGTCTGCTCCAGGATATAGTCGATGCCGTCGGTACCGGATACATTTGCCGCCTCATGCGGGTCGACCATGAAAGTCGTCGTGCCGTGCAGCGCTGCCTGGGAAATCAGCTCCTGCGGATTCACGAGCGTCGATTCCAGATGCAGATGGGCATCGATCAGTCCGGACGTCACATACTGTCCCTTGAGATCGATTTCCTTCTTGCCCTGATAATCGCCGATGCCGACAATCATGCCGTTGGTGATGGCGATGTTGCCTTCCTCTACCCGGTCGGTGAAGACATTGATGATTTTAGCGTTTTTCAGAACCAGGTCTGCCTTAATGAGTTTCCTTGCCGCTTTGGAACATCCGATGTACTTCTCGAGTTTCATATTTTTCCTCCTGGGGGTTTACGGGTGCCGGCAAACGAATCGTCTTTTCGGACGAAGCTTATCCTGTTTACGGTGCACTGCACCGAAAGGTACGTCTCTATGAAATTCCAAGCAGCGTCTTCGCGTTCTGTTCCGTGCGCGCGATGACCTCTTCTTCGCTCGTCCCCTTGATGTCCGCAATCGCAAGGGCAACGTACGGAAGATTGAGGGAAGAATTCCTTGTTCCCCGAAATGGTTCCGGTGCCAGATACGGACAGTCTGTCTCCAGAACGAGATGATCCAGATCCGTCTGTGCGACCGTTTCTTTCAGTTTTCTTGAATTCTTGAAGGTTACGATGCCGCCGACACCGATCAGGAAACCCATGCCGACGTAGATCTTCGCCTGTTCCGGCGAATACGAGTAGCAGTGGATGATTCCCGGATGCTCTGTCTTCCGGTCGCCGTAATACTCCCTGATGATATTCATCGTATCTTCGGCAGCTTCCCTGGAATGAATCAGGACCGGCTTTTTGAATTCCCGTCCCAGTTCGATCTGTTTTCTGAACCACTCCATCTGGAATGCCCGGACCTTCGGATCTTCTTTTCCTTCGCCGTAGTAATCAAGTCCGAACTCGCCGGCTGCGACGACCTTCGGATCCGCCATGTACTGCTGCATTTCCTGCCAGATACCGGGAGTGATTTCTCCGATTTCATCCGGATGGATTCCGACTGCCGCATAAATAAAATCCCGGGAATGCGCCAGCTCCATGACTTTCGGAAGCGACGGAACATCGGAACCGACATTCAGGACGCAGCCGACGCCGTTCTCCCGGAAAGAGTCCAGAAGTTCGTCGCGGTCTTCATCAAAGCGCGAGTCATCGTAGTGCACATGGGTGTCGAATATCATGTCGTCATTCCTTTATGATTGTAGTCAAAACCCGCAGCTCCGGGATGCATGGCATTCCGCAGGAGCGGGTACGCATCATTCCTTCGCGGCCTGCAGTTCCGGCCGTTATCCGTCTCAGCAGATTTCGGATCCGGCGGCCATCGAGCTGTCGTCCGGCGTCATCAGCGAAAGCTTTCCGTCCGCATCCTCTGCGCACAGCAGCATTCCCTGCGATTCCAGACCGGCCATCTTACGCGGCTTCAGGTTCACGATGACCATGACCTTCTTGCCGATCATCTGCTCCGGCGAGTAGGCTGCGCGGATGCCCGAGCAGATCTGCACGGTCTTATCCCCGATCTTCACCTGGCTGCAGAGCAGCTTCTTCGAATTTTCCACAATCCTGCAGTCGATGATTTCGCCGACGCGGAATTCCATTTTGTCGAAGTCCTCGTAGACGATTTCCGGCTTGCCGGATGCTTCATTTCCTGAAACGGCTCCCTCATTCTTTCCGTCCGCCGCGGCATCTTTCGAAACGCCTTCCGTATTCTTTGTCCCGCTGCCGGCCTTTCCGGCTGCCGCTTCATTCTTTCCTGCATCCGCCGCTTCCGGCGCCACATGCGCTTTTTCGAGGACCTCCTTGAGATCCATCCGCATGAACAGGATTTCCGGTGCATCCGTCACTTTATTTCCGGACGGATAATTGCCCCATTCACTCAGCTTGTCGTACTCGACCGCTGAAGAATTCAGCTGTTTCATCACGCGTTCCGTCGTCTCCGGCATGAACGGCGCAAGAAGGGAGACGCCGGTGGAAATGCCTTCGGTCAGGTTGTACAGTACTTCCGAAAGACGCGCCTTCTGCGACTCGTCCTTGGCCAGCTTCCACGGCTCCGTCTCATCGATGTACTTGTTGCAGCGCTTGAAGAGGTTGAAGATTTCGGTAATCGCGTCCGCGACGCGCAGCTCATCCATCTTGGCGGTGACGGCTGCGACGGTTCCGGTCACGCATTCCTTGAGATTGGCATCGGTATCGCTCAGCTGTCCCATTTCCCCGGTCTGCGTCACGACCCCGCCGAAATACTTGTTGCTCATCGCGATGGTCCGGTTCACCAGATTGCCGAGCGTGTTCGCCAGTTCGGAATTCATGCGCTCGACCATGAGGTCCCAGGAAATGACCCCGTCGTTCTCAAACGGCATTTCATGCAGGCAGAAATAGCGTACGGCATCGACACCGAAAATGTCTGCCAGGTCGTCCGCGTAAATGACATTGCCTTTGGACTTGCTCATTTTTCCGCTGCCCTGAAGAAGCCACGGGTGACCGAAGATCTGCTTCGGAAGCGGCAGGTCAAGGCTCATCAGGAAAATGGGCCAGTAAATCGTATGGAAACGGATGATGTCCTTTCCGATCAGGTGGAGGTCCGCCGGCCAGTATTTTTTAAACTGTTCCGTGCTGTTTCCGTCGGCATCATAGCCGATGCCCGTGATGTAGTTCGACAGGGCGTCGAGCCACACATAGACGACGTGCTGCGGATCGAAATCCACCGGGATGCCCCATTTGAAGGAAGTTCTCGACACGCACAAATCCTGCAGGCCCGGAATGAGGAAATTGTTCATCATTTCGTTCTTACGGGATTCCGGCTGGATGAATTCCGGATGCGTATTGATGTAGTCGATCAGCCTCGGCGCATACTTGCTCATCCGGAAGAAATAGGCCTCCTCGGAAGCAGGCTGGACATCGCATCCGTCAAGCGGGCATTTGCCGTCGACAAGCTGCGACTCCGTATAGAACGACTCGCATTCGGTGCAGTACATTCCCTTGTACTCGCCTTTGTAAATGTCGCCTTTCTCATACATCTTCTTGAAGATCTTCTGGATCTGCTTCTCATGGTCTTCATCGGTCGTGCGGATGAATTTATCATAGGACGTATTCATCAGATCCCAGATGCGGCGGATCTCGGCTGCCGTGCGGTCCACGTAAGCCTTCGGCTCCACGCCGGCTTCTTTCGCTTTATTCTCGATTTTCTGGCCGTGCTCATCGGTTCCGGTCTGGAAGAAGACATCGTAGCCTTCCATCCTCTTGAAACGGGCAATGGCATCTGCCAGGATGATTTCATAGGTGTTGCCGATATGCGGCTTTCCGGATGCATAGGCAATAGCGGTCGTAATGTAATATTTTCCTTTGTCTGTCATAAAAAATAAGTCCTCCCGAAGCATTTCTGCAATGATATTTTATACTGCTTTCTCTCCGAAAATCACTGGCCCAGAAGAAGCTTCATAACCGCTTCCCCGGACATATTCTGCACGCCGGCCGCATCGCTCATCGCCGATGCGCCGTTCGTGATCCACGTTGCCTTGACGACATTGCCGGATACATAGGCGCTGTACGGCTCTTCGACCGGAGCAAACGGCCATTCCGGGAAATACTTCGCCATATAGTAAGCCGCCAGTTTCGCCGCGACGGAATCCATCGTCTGTGCGTCGGTTTCCGTTCCCGGCGCAGAGGTTCCGGAAATCTGTACACCGGCTCCCTGCGTTCCGTACGGAACAAGGGTCGAATGGGCCAGCAGGACCGAACCGTCGCTGCAGACGCCGAGCACGATGTAGACATGACCCGCACTGTTTCCTTCATCGACGCTCATGATATCGCCCGGATGAAGGGTCGGATCCGAAGTCGTCGCCCAGCCGTAATTCTGATATTCATTGGCGACATCGAAGGACCGCTGCAGTTCGTAATTCTCGCCGTTCGTGCTGAAGAGCGTATTGTAGACCGCCCAGTGCACATAACCCGAGCAGTCCAGTCCGTTTCCGTGCTGGAAGGTAAACTGATTGAAATCATATCCCAGCCTTGCATTCTGCTTAAAGAAATTCCACCAGGCATCCTGATAGCCGATGATCCGTGCATCGACGGGGTCTGCCGGAATGTTGCCGTAGTTCCATCCGCCGTCCAGGATGTAAAGCGTGCGTCCGACCGGCTTCATCGCATTCTGCAGAAGGGAAAGGACCGTGCGCTGTCCCGGCGCCGAGGAAAGACAGACATCGCGTCCGGTCGGAACCAGATACCATTTCTGGGTACTGCTGCCGTCCGGCGCATTCGCCTGGACATTGGCTCCTCTGCCGGCATTTCCGGCAATGTCCGCAACACTGCCGAGCCTGCTCTCGAGCATATAGGTGCCGTCCTCATTTTTCGTGATCTTCCAGAGCTGCGCCGCCGTGCCGTTCCATTCATACTGCCCGATATTGGCTCCGGATGCCGGACTGCCGCCGGCGATGTCCAGGGCTTTCCCGGAATTGGAATTGATGAGACGGTAGTAGCCATCGCCGCTGTAGATCGCATCGAACTTCTGCGCATCCGAAGAATTGACCTGCCAGGTCTGCACGTTCGCGCCGTTGAGCCTTGATCCGCCGGCAACGTCCAGACTGTATTCCGTATTGTCCGCGGAGGAAATCACATACGTTCCGTCGTACTCATGCTTCTCGGCATCCGTTTCGATCAGGACGAATTTCTGCGCATCCGTTCCGTTCGGTTCATACATCTGCAGATAGGCGTCCTGCACGGAACGTCCGCCCGGCACGTCAAGAACCTTTCCGGAAGAACTGTTGGCAATCGTATAGGTTCCGTCGGTGTTCCGGAAGAATTTCCATTTCTGCGCGTTCGTGTAGTTCGGTTCATAGACCTGCACGGCCGCTCCGTTCGCCTGGCTGTTGCCTGAGACATCCAGGGAAAGTTCCGATTTCTCATTGACGAACTGGTAGGAGCCGTCGCTGTTCTTCGTAAGCGTGAACATCTGGGCTTCCGTCTGGTTCTTTCCGTGGAGCCACACTCTCGTACCCTTCACGATGCCGCCGCCTGTCACGTCGATGGCCAGATTCGGATCGGCTTTCGATACGATGACATAGGTGCCGCCTGCATCGATTCCGTCTTCCGTTTCAATGATGTCAAAGTTCGCCGTCTTCGTTCCGAAATAAAGCCCGCTTCCGGTCACCGTGACCGAAGCCGTTCCCGGCTCGACATTGTCTGCATAAGCAACGGAATAATCATCGCCTTCGGCAAGGACACGGCTGTTGAATTTGACTTTCACGCCCGGCGTCACCGCCGATCCGGTATACGCTTTCTGGGAAATGGAGAGGCTGACCGACGCATCTTCCAGACTGAGTCTGACCTGGGTCATTTTCCACTTCTGCGCAGCGGTTCCGTTGTAGGTATACGTCTGGATATTCGTCAGGTTATCCGCGGAGCCTCCTGCGACGTCGAGGACCGTGCCGAGCTTGCTCTTGAATGTCACGGTTCCGTCGCTGTTCTCAACCACTCTCCACTTCTGGGCCGCTGATCCGTTGTACGTCCACTGCTGGACATTGGCGCCCGGCTTTGCATTTCCTCCCTCGACGTCGACTGCCTTCCAGGAATGGACATTCAGAATATGGTAGTAGCCGTCCCCGTCATAAACGAAGAGGAATTTCTGCGCCTGCGTCTGATTCGCTTCCCACAGATGGATATTGGTTCCGTTGAAATCATAGGTATTATAGACATTGACTTTCGACGTCCCGTTCAGGACTGTCGAAATCATATAGACCCGGCCGTTGAATGAACCGGTGTCATAGACTTCGCTGATCGCCGCCTCCGGCTCCGAAGAAGATACAGCAGGCTCCGGAGAAGACAGAACCGGCTCTGCAGCGGACTCGGTCTTCCCGAGTTCCGTGACGGCATTTGCCGGATGTCCGGTACCCGATGAAAAGGTATCGGCGTAGACCGGCACGGACGCAGCAAGCGCCGCGGCTGTCAAGACTGCTGTCATTTTCCTGATGAAAGATCTTCTCATGCGATGTTCCTCCCGGCTGTTTCCGCAGTTTCCCTCAAATCTACGGGCTGACCTTCAGAATATAGGTCGTCACTCCGTCAGAATATGCAACGGTACCGATGCTTTGAAGGAGCGTGTCATTCAGGTTTCCGAATTTTTCACGTTCCAGCTGTCCGATGTAGATATATGAAATATTATACCGCAAAATGAGCGATTTTACAGTATTTATGTCGTCCGACGTGTAAATCGTCTCTATGTCCGCAGCCCTCTGGTTCAGCTCGTCGGTATCGTTCCTCCAGAGCCATTCATGCACGTACCAGCCCAGCACGGTCGGCAGCCCGGTCGAGACGGAAACCCGGCCGTAATCGGAGTAGCTGTCGCCGTTCGCTTCGAGGATGACCGGCTGCCCTTCCGTATTTTCATTGAGCCAGCGGATGGCCTTGTAATCCGAGGCAAAATCTTCGCTGATGAAGACGGAGGCATCCGTGCTGATTCTTTTCGACGCATCGAATACATTTCCGAACCAGGCACTGCAGCTGCTGAAAATGTACCCGCCCATAAGCAGCAAAAGAATCACGCCCGCACCCGCGAAGAACCGCAGCTTCTTCCGGCCGCCGGTGAGTCCGCGCATCAGGATGTACCCCATCGAAATCCCGAATAGAATGAAAGCCTGGTAGGTCAGCTTGAACATCGTATTGGAGCGGTAATGGCTGGCCGTATAGATATCCTTCACGTAAATCAGCTCCGGCAGGATGACCAGGCCGATCGCGCAGAACCCGAAGAGCACGACCGTCAGGTCCGTCACGTCGATGGAATTCAGCATGCGGATAAAAGCGTTCCCGCGGGCTTTTTTTCTCTTCTCTTCGCTGCCGGATGCTTCATCCGCAGAGACTGCCCTGCTTCTTCTGCGGAATTCCCCGATCAGCGTAAAGAGGAAGGCAATGACGACCGCAAAGGGAAGTCCCCACAGGATTGCCAGCTGATAGAATGCGGAATGACTGTAAGTCAGCCGGATCTCCGAGGAGATCATGCTGAAGTTCAGCGTAAACGGCAGCGCCGCCAGTACGCCGATGACCGCGATTTCCGCAAAGTTCAGAAGCGTGATGAAGAGGAAGCGGAACGGGTCGTGACGGTAGGTCCTCATATTCATGAAGAAAATGACGAAGCCGCAGACGACGAAATAAATCGGAAAGTCCCAGAAATTCGTCCAGCGGAACAGTCCCGTCATCAGGCCGATCAGGATGATATACGGCGAAAGCAGACCTTCTGCCAGAAGGGAACGGTTGTCCGGATCGGACCGTAGCTTCCTGTCCTTCTGGGAAAGCGCCCAGGCATAGACGATCGCCGCGACGGTGATCACGAAAAGGATATTCAGGAAATGGGCATGCAGGTCGCCGAGGACGCTGGAATAGCTCGGGAATTCATGAATCGTCTTGTCGTCGATATCCGGATCGTAGCCGATGTAGCGCGTCGAGTTCGGGAACCAGTAATGATAGCTGCCGCCGGTCACGATCGGAAGAAGAATGCCGTAGATCACATAATGGAAGTTTCCGCAGAAGGCGACCGCTGCCCCGGACAGAAGTCCCGCCAGGGTATTTACGAGTACGGAAGGGTTCCCGGATGCAGACTGCTTCACGGACGCGGAAGGCTTCCCGGATACCGTCAGCCGGTGCTGCCGCGTCATTTCAAACACAAGGGAGAACGGCAGGACGAAGGAAAATGACGTGACCGTCGCCCGCATGAGATTGTAGCCGACTCCGGCCGGTACGCCGGTGATCCGCACCAGAAATGCCGTCATGTACTGGCCGCCGTAATAATAATTGAGAGAAGAACCGGCATGCCATGGATCCGCCGCCGGCATCCATTCGCTGCGCAGCAGGGACGTCAGATAGCCGTAATCCATGAATTTCTCCGTGCCGTAGGCTTCCGGCTTAAAGCCGATCATCCAGACCCAGATGAGAAAAATGCCGAGGAAAAGAAGCTCTTCGAATATGACCAGCTTCAGGTTCATTTCCCGGAAAGCATCCCTGTTCCGGCGCAGAACGGCACGCAGGAGGAGGATTCCCGGGACAAGGAAGACCGCGACCGTGATCATGGCATTGACCTGCGTAAAGGCCAGGACGTGCATGCAGTTCAGAACCCACAGAAGCCATGCGGAAATAAAGAGGCCGATGGTCTTCGAAAACAGCCATCCGCCGTCGCGGAAACGCCGGAACAGCAGGTTGGAAAGCGGCAGGAACACAATGCCCAGAAGCAGTATGACCAGCCACCAGATCAGGATATTCAGCACTTTAAAACCTCCGAAAAGATTATATCTTTTTTTTCTTGACATGTCCATGAAACGTGCTATACTGATATCAGTAATTGTTATTGTTATTAATTTGAAAGGAGGTGCCTATGGCCGCTTTGAAATACAGCAGGCAGCGGGAAGCCATCAAGGAATTCCTCGCCAACCGCTACGATCACCCTACGGCCGACGTTGTCTACGAAAACATGCGGAAGACCTACCCCAACATCAGTCTTGGAACCGTTTACCGCAATCTTGCACTGCTTTCCGACATCGGAGAAATCCGGAAGCTGACGACCGGGGACGGAAAAGATCATTTTGACGGCAATCCGAAACCCCATAATCATTTCCTCTGCAGGGAATGCGGAAGGATCATCGATCTGAAAATGGACGACATGGATTACGACAAGAAAGCGCAGGAATCGGATTTTGACGGCAGGATAGATGGACACAGCACCATTTTCTACGGAGTCTGCGGAGACTGTCTCCCGAAATCGTAAGAAACAGAAAGCCATTCAAAAAGAAACGCAAAACTCTATTGACAAGGCAGTTCAAGTATGGTAAATTAATATCAGTAATAATTCCTAGTATTAAAACAAACTAAAATAAATCATATTGAAAAGGAGAAAACAATCATGGCAAAATGGGTATGCAGCGTTTGTGGTTATGTATATGAGGGAGAGAATCCGCCGGAACAGTGCCCGATCTGCAAAGCACCGGCAGAGAAGTTCATCAAACAGGATACGGAAATGACATGGGCAGCAGAGCATGTCGTCGGCGTTGCCAAAGACGTACCGGATGACATCAAGAAAGACCTGAGAGCCAATTTTGAAGGCGAGTGCTCAGAAGTCGGCATGTATCTTGCAATGAGCCGCGTCGCTATGCGCGAAGGATATCCGGAAGTCGGCATGTACTATCGCCAGGCAGCTTTTGAGGAAGCAGATCATGCAAGCCGTTTCGCTGAACTTCTCGGCGAAGTCGTTACGGACAGCACCAAGAAGAACCTTCAGCTCAGAGTCGAAGCCGAGAACGGCGCGACAGCAGGCAAGGTCGATCTGGCAAAACGTGCAAAAGAGCAGAACCTTGATGCAATCCATGACACCGTTCATGAGATGGCACGCGATGAAGCAAGACACGGCAAGGCATTTAAGGGATTCCTTGACAGATATTTCAAATAATACCTGAACCTGAGAAACCAATCATCATTTCATAACCGGAGGAAGATAAAATGTCCAAATACGACGGAACAAAAACTCTTGAGAACCTGAAAGCAGCTTTTGCAGGCGAATCACAGGCACGCAACAAATATACCTACTATGCTTCCGCTGCCAAAAAGGCAGGCTTCGAGCAGATTGCCGCCATCTTCCTTGAGACAGCCGATCAGGAAAAAGAACATGCGAAAATGTGGTTCAAGGAATTCCACGGCATCGGCGATCTGGAAGAGAATCTGAAAGACGCAGCTGCAGGCGAAAACTACGAATGGACTGACATGTACAAGAAAATGGCAGAAGAAGCCGATTCCGAAGGCTTTGCCGATCTTGCCGCAAAATTCCGGGCTGTCGCCGGTGTGGAAGCAAAACATGAAGAAAGATACAATCAGGTCCTGACAACTTACCAGAACGGCAATACGTTCGTCGGTGATGAGAATACGGTCTGGAAATGCAGGAACTGCGGAGCCATCGTCATCGGAAAAGAAGCTCCGGAAATCTGCCCGGTATGCGCTCATCCGCGTGCTTATTTTGAAAGAAGGGCAACGAATTATTGATCTGCCCCTGAAAGCAGTTTATGAAAACAGCCGGCTCCGAAAAACGGAGGCCGGCTGTTTATTTTCTGTCTGATTCTGCTGAATTCTGTCTGGTTCTGTTTTATTCTGCCCGATTCGGTTTTCAGCCTCCGAACAGGCTGCTGAACCATGACGTGATCTGTGAGAAAAACTTCTGGAAAATCTCAAGGATTCCCTGCGTCTGCTCTTCCGTGATGCCGTACTTTGAAAGATCCAGGTTTCCGTTTTTGATCTCGTTGTAAATGTTCTGGGCCTGCTCGGTCAGCGTATTCACGTCAAGATTAAGCGAAGAGATTTTTTTCATCAATTCAATGATCAGTTCGCGGTCCTTGTCCGACAGGGTAATCTGCATCTGGGCTGCGACATCATCCACGGCCTTGCCGATGTCTTCATCCGACGTATAATTGTTCTGAACGATGATCTGTTTGATTGCGGCGATCATCTGCGCGACCTTGTCGGAATCCCCGACGTCTGCGGCCACCTGGGAGGTCGTAACCAGCTCATCATTGGAAGCATCCACCAATTCCGGCTGAATGACATCGCCGGTCATTTTCTCATAAGCTTTCATTGCCCCCACCAGGGCTGCCGTTCCGGAAATATCAAAGGGTCCGGCAACGACGACGCTGGCATTTTTCATTCCGGCGGTCGCCAGTGCATTTTCATACATGGCAGGCGTCACGTAGGTAATGTTATGAGTCTCGACCTGAATGCCGCTTCCGGAAGCTTCCTCCCTGACGCTGCAGGAAGAAAGCGCGCGCGTTCCGATGACGGAAGAATCCAAGTAGGAATCCAGATACTGATGCTCTTCCGCATTGGTTACGGAAACCGTGATGTCGCTGCTGAGCTGATCTTCTGAAATTCCGAGAAGCTCCAGAACCTTGGCCTTCTCATCTGCCGAAAGATCTGCCCCGAGTGAAACATACGTCTTGTTCTGAACAGCTGCCGAAGTGCTGCTGTCGTCTGCTGAAACTGCAGCAGGCGCCGAAATGCAGGTAATGGCCGCAGCTGCTGCCATGGCAATCGCCAGTTGCTTTCTGATTTTCATATACTCTCCTTTTTAAATACTCCCTTAAAAGTTACCGCAACATTATAACCCATCTGTCAAGAGATGATTCTTAAAGTTCTGTGAAGGGATTTTAGAAAAATTTTCGGATCTGTTACGCAAGAATGCGGGAAAAGGCATTGGAAAGTTCCGCAAACTGGGCAAGCGTCAGGGTTTCCCCGCGTACATCCGGACGGAATCCGCATTCTGCAATCGCCTTCTGGACCGCTTCCTTCGGAAAAGAAAGTCCCTCGAAATTGGCAATGGAATTGACCAGGGTCTTTCTTCTCTGGTTGAATGTGGCCCTGATCAGGCGGAACATCATCTTTTCATCGTCCGCCTGGACCGGCGGATGTTCAAAGCGCTTCAGCCGGATGACCGTCGAGCCGACATTCGGACGCGGAACAAAGCTCGTCGGCTCCACCTCCATGATCCTCTCCGGTTTTGCATAATACTGCACCGCAAGAGAAAGCGCCCCGTAATTCTTCGATCCCGGTCCGGTTTCGATGCGGTCCGCGACTTCCCTCTGGACCATGACCGTTACGGTATCGACAGGAGCTCCGCTTTCAAAGAGCTTCATGATGATCGGCGTCGTGATGTAGTAGGGAAGATTCGCCGCGACCTTTAAAGGCCTGCCTTCATTTTCCTCATCGGCAATTTTCTGCAGATCGGTTTTCAGGA
Source organism: Lachnospiraceae bacterium (assembly GCA_022647575.1). Lineage (GTDB taxonomy): Bacteria > Bacillota > Clostridia > Lachnospirales > Lachnospiraceae > Chordicoccus. Next base: position 55,180 of record JALCKY010000008.1, read on the forward strand.
TGTCCTGGTTTAAAATGACGGCGTTGTCCCATCCGCTCAGGGTGTCTTCCAGAATCGGGATCAGCGTCTTGTCAATCTCCACGGCAATGACTTTTTTTGCGCGCGAAGCAAGATATTGGGTCAGGGATCCGATCCCTGGCCCAATCTCGAGTACGACATCGTCTGGCTGGATTTCCGACGCCTCGGCCGTGCCTTCCAGCACGCCGGCATCGATGAGAAAATTCTGTCCGAATTTCTTATGAAATACAAACCCGTACTGGCGGAGCACCGCCTCGCAGCGGACAGGATTTCCGAGATATGGTTCCATGCCTTTCTCCTTTAGAAATCGAAGTCCTTTTCGTGAAGCAGGATGCGTCCTTCGTGATCGACCGCTTTCTTGGAGAATTTCCTGCCGAGCTTCCTCGTCCCCTTGTCGGCGCGTTCAATCGCCGTATCGATCATGTTCTTGACCTTTGCGACCGTAACCGGCTCTTTGTCCTTCTGGTTGTCGCCGATCATCGTGTACAGGGCAAGGACTCCCATTTCATCCATCTTGTATCCGCGTTCTTTAGTGTAGGTCTTTGCAAATGTCACCAGCTCATCATTCGTGAAGACGGGAATGATGATGGAGGAGGTAAATTTTTCTTCCAGTGAAGGATGGCCGGCAAGCATGGCCTGCAGATCCGCCTTCTCATCTTCAAGGATCACGACAAGGTCATCGGTACGGAATTCCATGGCTCTTGAAAGCTTGTCGATGGACTCGTCCGAAAGAGCGCCGGCGCCTTCAATGACAAGGAACCCGCCCGACATTTTCGCCACGACCGAAGCCGGATCTTTCTGGTTGAAATCCGTGGCAACGATATGGGCGATCTTGGCTGCCTTGATATTCAGGTCTTTGCAGATGGCAAGGATCACGCTGTCTGCCAGCGTCGTCTTGCCCGAGCCCTGACGTCCGACCAGTAAAATGTTTCCGCTTCTTGAAGTCTTGTCGCCGGCGTTGTTGTGCACGTCCGCGATGGTCTGCGTGACCTGCTCGCTGACGCCCGGAATCGCTGCGAAATAGGAGAAGATCTTTGTTTCATCGTCATCGAGCTTCCTCGGTTCAACCGGAAGGATTTCCATTGTTTCCGGTTTTTCCATGATGTCTTCGATGATGGACTTATCCTGCTCGTCGTCTTCCTCTTCGTCTTCCGCCGAAAATCCGCTGACGGCCGTTTCACTCTGCTGAGGAACATCATTTTCATCCGCAAGCAGTTCCTGCGGGATTTCCTGAGGCATATCCTGCGTCTCATCTGCTGCAAACGGAGTCGGCGCCGCGCCTTCGACGGCCTGCGATGCTTCCATTTCCGCCCTGGCGCTTACCTTCTTTGCCGCCTCGGAAATCGAATCGCCGGATACCATGGCCTTCTGAAGCTCATCGTGGAAATTGAATTCCCGCGTAAGTCCCAGAGACTCATCGGTCTCCTTGCCGAGCAGATCTTCCGCCGGTGCTGTACCTGCTGCCGTGCCAGAAGCTGCGGCTGCCGCTGTCATTCCTGCCCCGGATGCTGCACCCGCCGCCGTTCCCGACACGGATGCCGTGGCTGCCGCCGCTGTCATACCTGCTGCATTTCCCGTCGCTTCTGCAGCTGCGGCTGCCGGTGCTTCGGACTCTGCCGGAGATGACGGCTCCTCTGCGGAACTGGTTCCGGAAAGAATCGTATCCGCCGCCGCCCTGGCTTCTTCCTGTGCGGCACTGCGTGCCGCATCTGCTGCCGCGGCTGCCTTCTCATCCATCAGCGTATCGGTTTTTTCAAAGTTGCCGGAGGCAACGGCACTGGCAAGCTGATTCTTCGTCTCAGCGAAAAGGGCATCAAGATCTGCTTCCTTGTCTTTCTGAGGCTTCATGTATTCGTCGAGCGTAAGCTGCTCGCTCTCATTTTCACCGGCTGTCCTGGCCGCTTTCACGGCACCGGTATTGATGGATTCCGGTTCCAGCTTCTTGATTTTATACTGGGAAAGATCCTCGGTATGGCTCGGATTGTATTCCTTGATGTCTTCATCGGAAAAATCTTCTTCCGGCATCTCAGGAGCTTCCGCTGCCGGAGCCTCTTCCATTCCCGGCTTCTGGATTCCGGCAAAGACCGCACGGATGCTGTCAGCCAGCTTGTTCTGTACATCCTCTTTATTTGTCTCGGAAAATGTCCTGCGGGCGTCGACCTTGACGTTCGGCGTATTGATCCTGTTGGCTGCCTGTGCCGCCACATCCGGAACCGTCCGGCTGGCTGCCGCAGACATTTTGCTGATGGCCTCCGCAGAATCGATGCTCTGTGCCGGCTCTTCATCTTCATCCGTTTTGGAAAGGACTTTTTCAATTTCATCGATTCCGGATTTCGCGGGAACCGGTCTCGGAACCGACTTTGCCACGACAGACGACGGACGGACATAGCGGCTGTCGTATCTCTTCTGCTGATCCGGCGTAAGAGAGGTCAGTCCCATTTTCAGCTCCATGGCCTTCATGACGAACTTGCCTTCGGAGAACCACAGAATCATGTCATCGCATTCGGTGACGCATTTATCGTTCTGGCCGTTCTTTTTATAAAGCTTGGCCAGTTCATAAGCCCAGCGCTCCGTATATTCGTGATCCTTGTATTCCTTCAGCACCTTGATCTGCTCATCGAGGGGCGCGCCTTCCCGGCGCATGATCTTGTACTGCAGGATGTATTTCGAGGAATCATTCGGAGAGCTTTCTTCAAATTCTTCCTCATACTGTTTGGCTCCGTCAAGATCCCCGACCTTGACGGAAAGTTCTGTCAGGCGGTAAAGAATGGTCTTGCCGCCGCCGGAACGTTTATATGCATATTTCAGGACCCGGATTGAATCATCATATCGTTTGTTGGCCTCATAAATCTCCCCGACCATGCACAGCGTGCGGATATTCTTGACATGTCTCCAGTCAATCGTGTCCGTAATGGCGGCTGCACCCGAAAAATCCCCATTTTCCGCCAAATTATTGATTTGATCCAGCTTGATTTTATACTCCGCCTTGTCCAATTTTTTCTCCTCAAAGGCAGCTGTCTGCCAAAAAAAGACAAAAACCCATATTTAATAGAATTGTAACATGTCACACCGCCCGTGTAAAGCCGTCGAAGCCTGTAAAATAAAGATTTTTCAGAAAAATAAATAAAAAGAAACGCCTGTCCCGTCTGTCTGGAACGGAATGGGCGTTTCATGGATTCCGGGCATTTATTTCACGGTAACTTTGTCCAGATGCCAGATGTCATCGACGTACTCCTGAATCGTACGGTCGGAGCTGAATTTTCCGGAGCATGCCGTATTCATCATGGCCTTCTTTGCCCAGCCGTTCTGGTCGCGGTAAGCCTGTTCCACCTTGTTCTGCGCATCGGCGTAGGACCAGAAATCCGCCAGGATGAAATAGCGGTCTGCATTTCCGTATTTGTTCGAAAGCAGCGAATCGTAAATCGGACGGAACAGATCCGAATCCTGCGAATAGGTCCCGTTGATCAGCTGCATCAGGACGCGGCGGATAGCCCCGTCGTTGTTGAAGATCCTGTTCGGATCGTAGCCGCCGTTGTGCTCATAGCCGATGACTTCATCCGAGCTCAGTCCGAAAATGAAGGCATTTTCTTCGCCCACTTCTTTGACGATCTCGACGTTCGCGCCGTCCATCGTGCCCAGGGTCGGTGCACCGTTCAGCATGAATTTCATGTTGCCGGTACCGGAAGCTTCCTTGCTGGCCGTGGAAATCTGCTCGGATACATCGGCCGCCGCAAAAATGATTTCGCCGTTGCTGACGCGGTAGTCTTCAATAAAGACCACCTTGATCTTTCCCTTGATGCTCTCATCATGATTGATGACATCGGCAACGCTGTTGATCAGCTTGATGATCAGCTTTGCGATCTGATAGCCGGCTGAAGCCTTGGCTCCGAAAATAAAGGTGCGCGGATAGAATTCCATATCCGGATGATCCTTCAGTTCGTTGTACAGGTACATCACGTGCAGGATATTGAGAAGCTGGCGCTTGTATTCATGAAGCCTCTTGACCTGTACGTCAAAAATGGAGTGCGGATCGATTTCGATGCCGTTATGCTCCAGAATGTATTTCGCCAGTCTCTGCTTATTCTTGAATTTGATGGTCATGAATTCCTGCTGGGATTTCGGATCATCGACATAGAGCTTCAGATTGCCGATCTTTGAAAGATCCGTAATCCAGTCGTCGCCGATCTTATCCGTGATCCAGTCTGCCAGCAGCGGGTTCCCGTGCAGGAGGAATCTTCTCTGCGTAATGCCGTTCGTCTTGTTGCTGAATTTCTCCGGCATCATTTCGTAGAAGTCCTTCAGGACATCCTTCTTCAGGATTTCCGTATGCAGCGCCGCGACGCCGTTGACCGAATGTCCGCCGACGATGGCCAGATACGCCATCCTGACCTGGCCGTCATAGATAATGGCCATACTGCGGATCTTATCTTCATTTCCGGGATACTGAGCCTTGATCTTTTCGCAGAAGCGGCGGTTGATCTCCTCAACGATCTGGTAGATACGCGGCAGCAGTCTCGAGAACAGCTCGATCGGCCATTTCTCCAGCGCTTCCTGCATGATCGTATGGTTCGTATAGGCACAGGTGCGGGTCGTGATGTCCCACGCCTCATCCCATTCCATTCCGTTCTCGTCCATGAGCAGTCTCATCAGCTCCGGAATGGCAACCGTCGGATGCGTATCGTTCAGCTGGAAAGCCACCTTGTCCGGAAGCTTGTGAAGGTCGCCGTACATTCCCTTGTACTTTTCCAGCGCCTCCTGGATCGAGGCGGAAATGAAGAAGTACTGCTGCTTCAGACGCAGTTCCTTGCCTGCTTCATGATTGTCGTTCGGGTACAGGACTTCCGTAATCGTGCGCGCCAGATTCTCCTGCTCGACGGCTTTGTCGTATTCGCCCTTGTCGAAGCTGGAAAGCTCGAAGTCATTGATGGCTTCCGCATCCCAGATGCGGAGCGTATCGACGATGCCGTTCTTGTATCCGAGCACCGGAATATCATACGGCACGGCGCGGACGGAAGAATAATTTTCGTAAATGTATTTGTTCTTTCCCGTCTTCGAATCGAATTCAATCCTTGTGTTCCCGCCGAAGCGGATTTCCTTGGCATGCTCCGGACGCTTCAGTTCAAACGGATAGACATTCTTCAGCCAGTTGTCCGGCACTTCGATCTGATAGCCGTCCCGGATCTGCTGCTTGAACATTCCGTAATGATAGCGGATGCCGCAGCCGTAGGCTTCGTATCCGAGAGTCGCCAGAGAATCCAGGAAGCAGGCAGCCAGTCTTCCGAGGCCGCCGTTGCCCAGTGCCGGATCCGGCTCCTGATCTTCCAGCGCATTGATATTGCAGTGCAGGTCTTCCAGTGCTTCCCTGACGCCGTCATACTCGCCCAGGTTGAGCAGGTTGTTTCCCAGAAGGCGTCCGATCAGGAATTCCATTGAAAGATAATAGACGATCTTCGGTTTCTGTTCTTTAAAGGCGCGGCAGGAATCCAGCCATTTGTCAATGATCTGATCCTCAACGACGCTGCCGACAGCCTGAAAAAGCTGCGTCTCGGTCACTTCGCTGATATCCTGGCGGTAAAGCTTCTTGACCTGGTCTTTGACTTCCTCTTCAAAAGCTTCCTTGTCGAATTCATGTCTGTCGTTTCCGTGTCTGCCCTGTTTCCAAATCGATTTTGCCATATTTTCCCCTTTGCTGTTTAACATCGGCATTCTCACCTCTTGAAAGAAACCGTCCGCGTTTCCGTCAGACGGTTTCCTTTCTCAGTTCTTCTTTACACCCAGTGTTACGGTTTCCCCGTTGATTTTCCATTCCTTGACGTATCCGTCTGCCGCATCAAAGCTCAGACTGTCCGCAAGGACATCGTGCCGGATTTCTTCTGCATTGTCTTCCATGATCTTCTGAATCTTCTCATTGCCCTGCGCATAGACGCTGATGCGGTCCATGACTTCGAACCCGGCTTCCTTGCGCATCGTCTGGATCTTGGAAATCAGTTCGCGGACGAAGCCTTCTTCGATCAGCTCCGGCGTAAGCGTCTTGTCCAGGACGACCGTCAGGTCGGAATCGGACTGCGTCTCGAAGCCTTCCGTCTGCGCGGTGTCGATCAGAAGATCCTCTTCCGCAAGATCGATTTCATTTCCGTTGATATCCAGCTTCAGAAGTCCGGTATCCTTAAGCTCCTTCATGGCTGCATTTCCGTCAATGGAAGAAAGCGCCTTCTGGATGCCTCCGAGGAATTTTCCGTACTTCGGTCCGACTGTCTTGAGCTGCGGCTTGAAGGTGTAGGAAATGAAGCTTTCCGCGGAATCAACCTTCTCCATCTTCTTTACATTCAGCTCATCCAGGATGATGTCTTCGTAATACTCCGGAATCTCAAACTCCGATTTCACAAGCATGCGGGAAATCGGCTGGCGGTTCTTGATGTTGGCTTCATTTCTGGCGGCACGCCCGAGGATGACGATCTCCAGGACATGCTCCATGTTGGCTTCCAGATCTGCATCGATCCGCTTCTCATCGCAGACCGGGTAATCGCACAGATGGATGCTTTCCGGTGCATTGGCATCGATGCCGCGCACCAGGTTCTGATAGATTTCCTCCGTCATGAACGGAATCATCGGAGCGGCCAGCTTTGCAGTCGTGACCAGGACCGTATAGAGCGTCATGTAGGCATTGATCTTGTCCTGCTCCATGCCCTTGGCCCAGAAGCGTTCACGGCAGCGGCGGACGTACCAGTTGCTCATCTCATCGACGAAATCGCCGAGAGCCTTGCCGGCCTCTGTAACCTTATAGGAGCCCATGTCCGTATCGACTTCCTTAATCGTCGTATTGAGGCGGGAAAGGATCCATTTGTCCATGACCGGCAGTTTGTCGTATTCCAGCTGATATTTCGTGGCATCGAAGCTATCGATATCCGCATAAAGCACGTAGAAGGCATACGTATTCCACAGTGTCCCCAGGAATTTCCTCTGTCCTTCCTGGACCGCCTTGCCGTAGAACCGGCTGGGCAGCCACGGAGCGGAATTGACGATGAAATACCAGCGGATCGCGTCGGCGCCGTACTTTTCAAGCGCTTCCATCGGGTCGACCGCATTTCCCTTGGACTTGCTCATCTTCTGGCCGTTCTCATCCTGGACAAGGCCCAGGACCATGACGTTCTTGTAGCACGGCTTGTTGAAGATCAGCGTCGAAATGGCATGCAGGGAATAGAACCATCCTCTTGTCTGGTCGACGGCTTCGGAAATGAAATTCGCCGGGAACTGTTTCTCGAACAGTTCTTTGTTTTCAAACGGATAGTGATGCTGCGCAAACGGCATCGAGCCGGAATCGAACCAGCAGTCGATGACTTCCGGAACACGGTGCATCGGCTTCCCGCATTTCGGGCAGCGGATCGTGACCGCGTCAATGTACGGCTTATGCAGCTCGATATCGTCCGGGCAGTTGTCCGATCTTTCCTTCAGCTCCGCAATGGAACCGATGGCGGTCTGTTCGCCGCATTCGTCGCAGACCCAGATCGGCAGCGGCGTGCCCCAGTAGCGATTGCGCGAAAGCGCCCAGTCCTGGATATTTTCCAGCCAGTCGCCGAAACGGCCCTGGCCGATGCTCTTCGGGATCCAGTTGATTTCATTGTTGTTGCGGATCAGATCTTCCTTGACATCCGTCATGCGGATGAACCAGGACTCGCGCGCATAGTAAAGCAGCGGCGTTCCGCATCTCCAGCAGTGAGGATAGTCATGCGTAAATTCCGGTGCCGAGAACAGCAGGTTCATTTCCTTCAGCTTGTCCAGGACGAGCGGGTCTGCCTTCTTGACAAATGTACCGTCCCACAGCGTGCCTCCGCATAAGTCGCCCTTGTCGTCGACCAGCTGAACCAGCGGCAGATCGTATTTGCGTCCGACGTTGGCATCGTCTTCGCCGAATGCCGGAGCGATATGGACGATTCCGGTACCGTCTGTCAGCGTGACGTAGGTGTCGCAGACCACATAATGCGCTTTTTTCTTCTTTGCCGCAGCTGCTGCCGCCGTGAAATCAAAGAGCGGTTCGTACTCGCGGTATTCCAGATCTTTTCCTTTATAATGCTCAAGGATTTCCGCCCCGTCGCCGAGGATGGCCGGAACCAGTGCTTCCGCCATATAATAGGTGAATTCACCGGACTTCACTTTGACGTAATCCGCTTCCGGATTCACGCAGAGCGCAACGTTGGAAGGAAGCGTCCAGGGAGTCGTTGTCCATGCCAGGAAATAGGCATCTTCGCCTTTGGCCTTGAATCTGACGATTGCGGACCTTTCCTTGACTTCCTTGTATCCCTGCGCGACTTCGTGAGAAGAAAGCGGGGTTCCGCAGCGCGGGCAGTAAGGCACGACTTTATAGCCCTGATACAGAAGTCCTCTGTCGAAGATCTGTTTCAGAGCCCACCATTCGGATTCGATGAAGTCGTTATGATAGGTGACATAAGGATTGTCCATGTCCGCCCAGAATCCGACCTGATCGGAGAAGGTGCGCCACATTCCTTCATACTTCCACACGGAGTCCTTGCACTTGCGGATAAATGGATCGATTCCGTACTGTTCGATCTGATCTTTGCCGTCAAGGCCGAGCATTTTCTCAACTTCGATTTCCACGGGCAGTCCGTGGGTATCCCATCCGGCTTTTCTCGGAACGAGTTCCCCTTTCATTGCATGGTAGCGGGGAATCATATCCTTTATGACACGGGTCAGGACGTGGCCGATATGCGGCTTGCCGTTGGCTGTCGGCGGGCCGTCGTAAAACATGTAGGTCGGGCATCCTTCCCTTTGGTCTATGCTCTTCTGAAAAATATTGTTTTCTTTCCAGAATTTTGCCGTCTCTTTTTCGCGGTCGACAAAATCGAGGTTTGTATCTACTTTTTTATACATATAGTTACACCTCTCCAGAATATTAGAAACTATATTATAAGGTTGAACAGGCGGGATTGTCAAGAAAACCGGCCGCAGCCGTACTGCTTCGTGCCCCCGGAGCTCCCTTCCCATCTGTCATCCGCTGCCTGGGCAGGACAGAGCACACGCAGACACGCTTGCTTCGGTTCTTTCCGCGCTCGCCGATGGATGGGCTGCTCCGAAAACTCAGCGGGCTCTCCTGATCTTTTGTCAGGCAGCGTCAGGAGGCAGGGCCGCTATGACGATAGCGTCAGCTTCGTCGCCGTTTCTGCACGATGCGATGGGCTGCGCAGAATTGTCCGAAGCGGGCTCCTTCCCATGCATGTAACGGTCCTCCGTGAGAGGCAGTGCCTCTCACGGAGGATTGTTATCAATGAAGGGAGCCCGCAAGTTTTCGGAGCAGCCCATCCATCGGCGAGTGCAGAAACGGCAGAAGCAAGCGTGTCAGAGCGGCCCTGTCTCCTGAGGATGCCTGCTGACAGTCAAGGAAAGAGCCCGCTTCAGACAGTTCTGCGCAGCCCATCGCATCGCGCGGAAAGAACTGCGAAGCTGGCGCTATCGTCCGCGTGCGCTCTGCCCTGTCCGGGCAGCGGGCGAAAGGGGAGGGGTTCTCCGGGGGCGCAAAGCGGCACGGAGGGCGGCAGCAAAAAACCTTCCCGGCGGATGCCTGGGAAGGTTTTAAGTTGAAGTTTTATGTTTCAGCCGCGGGCGTTTCCGGAAACCCGGATGCCTGCCGGCTGCAGCTTGATCCGATATTCAGTTAAAAGTACCAGTTCGATCCTACCTGGATATAATTGCCCGTCCGGTTAGTACTGCGGAAATTCAAATAACCGTGATTTCTGATGCCCTGCGTCAAGCAATCGGAAACGGCCTGTTTTACAAAATCCGCCACATTTCCGTCAAGACGGCTCTTCCAGTAAGATGGATCGGAAATACTCGGTGAATAACAGAACTGTCCGGAAGCCGTAAGCTGTGCAAGTGCTGTCGTTCCATAGCCTCCGTAATTTAAATCCGCACGATTCATTACGCATGAAATCACGGCGAGAGCGCCTTCGTAGGAAGTATCATCTTCCTGCGCCACGATGGCATAAATCTCATTCATCTCATCTGCCGTGTAGCCTGTCGTGTCCGTAGCATACGAAGTATAGAATCCCTGCGTGTCAAATCTAGTCAGGTTATACTTCTTGATGATCTCTTTAATCGAGTCATTGTATGTCGGATCCGATGCATAGCCCTTCAGCGCTGTCTGAATGACTTTGTCCGTATCCGTCACGCCCTTCATATCCGGGTGGACGCCTGTCTTATAGGCTGCATAGTCTTCCATGCAGGATTCAATATCGGAATAAGTCCTCATCTGCTCATACCCGTAAACATCGACTCCGTTTACGGACTGCGGCACGTTGCGGCTCACTGCCGTCCCGTTCCAATTGCTGACCCAGGTATCATTCAGAAGATCTGCGTTCATGCCGAGGATGTTGTTGTCCGCCGGCTGAATTCCGCCAATGGAAGCTCCCGAGAAAGAAAGCCATCCTGACTCCTGTATCGCCTGTGCAATCAGAACCGATCTGCAGAATCCGTATTCATACCACTCTTTGTTCGCTGCCTGCGCCAGGACATTGATGATCTGCGTCTGCGCGGAGGTGTCGCCCGCCGTCGCCTGCTTGCCGATCTCTGCCCAGTTGGACGCCTGTGTTGAACTGCAGACTATGTCGCTCAGGAAATTGCATGCCCAGCATGCTTTTGAATAATTGACATTGGAAATGATGATTCCTGTTGAGGAACTTGCGGCATTCACTGCCTTGCCATCCCCGATGTACATCAGAACGTGATAGACAACTCCATTCTGCGCATAGAAGATCAGGTCGCCCGGAACCGCATCCTTGACAGCAATCTTCGTTCCTGCTTCCGCCTGTTCGTAAGAACATCTTGGAAGGGTGATTCCGAATGCCGCATAGATCTGCTGTACGTAGCCGGAACAGTCACAGCCATTGGTAAGACTTGTGCCGCCCCATACGTAGGGATTTCCGAGGAACTGTTCCGCATACGAGATGATCAGCTGCCGCAGTGCCGTCGACATTGAAGAAGGATCCTTCGTCGTCGTCAGCGTGTATCTGTAAGCCGCGTTCTGCGAACCTGCTATCAGTTCCTGAGCTGTTTTCAGATTGCTCTCACCGTTCTTTTCAACGAAAGCCGCCGCTTCATTTCCCATTAAAAGACATTTCCGGGAAATAAATCCTCTGACATCTCCGGATTCAATGTAGACCCAATCCGAATCGGAGTCAGCCAGAACACAGCATAAGCCGTTTGTCTCCAAGGTACCGATGATTCTGCTTGTCGTGCTCTTGCCTTCACGGACATTGACGTAGACATTGCCCTGTGCTACCGCATAAACTTTGTCCACTCTTGTGAAGGTCGGTATTCTGTAATTCGAGTAGTTCGTCTGGTTTTTGTTTGAATCAGTAGAATTTGTGCTGGACTGTGCAGCCGTCTTATTGGAATAGTAAAGTACGGTGCGCGTTGTCTCTCCTGTTATGAAGCCCGAAACTTCAGATTCATCCGCGTCATATCCGCTGATATCCGGCGATGAAACAGAATATTCTTCGCCGTACGAATAAGTGCCGTCATAGGAATCCAGGACGTTTCCGTCTTCGTCTTCATATAGAATGGTCAGAGAATACTGATTGACAGAATATGTAACATTGAATGAGGTATCCTGCGCTCCCATGATGCCGGAGACAGCGGTCTGATCCGCCGTCATTCCTTCGAGTGCGGGTGAGGGGATGCTGTAGGCGTCGCCCTGTCTGACAATTTGGGTTGCCGGTGCGGAAACAGCTGCTCCGTCCGTCCCGATATAATTGACCGTCAGCAGATAACTGTTCAGCCTGTAAGTGACGTCTGCGGAAATATCCTCCGCATCCATGGTTCCGCTTACATTTGCCGTATCAGGGGTGTAACCCGCAATTGCCGGGCTTGCTTCCTGATAGCTCTCACCTTTGCGCAGCTGCGCCGTGTAAGATTCCGCTGCCTGGGTTCCGTCTTCATAGAGATACCGGATCGTAAGCGTATGCTGCTCATTTTCCGTATAGACGAATGTGACAGTTGTATCGGAACTTATCGTGCCGAAGATTACCGAATCCTGCGGTTCATATCCCGGAATATAAGCCGGAAGCACTTCGTAATCGGAGCCTTCCTGATATTCCTCCGCTGTCGGATCCAGCAATGCAGCGCCCTGTTCGTTTACATATTCGATCTTCAGTGTGCAGGTATTGGCTGCGGACGCATCATCTTTTGAATCAGAATCTGCCGATGAACCGGAATCTGCCGGTACAGAATCTGTCAGTACAGAGTCTGTCGCAACTGGTGCTGCCGTCTCTGTCTGCAGATCAGAAGAATTGCCTGATGAATCCGACGCTTCCCCATCGGATGGTGACGATGTGCCAACCTGTATTGCCGCACTTGATGCGGCGTTCCCTGCCACTGCTTCTTCAGCCCAGATACTGCACGGGCTCAGGAGAGCGAAAGTCAAACCGGCTGCGAAAATCATTCCCGCCAGCTCCTTCCGCCTGATCATGGCATCACTCCCTTCTTTAATTATGTAAAGCAGTATAGCATAAACATATGAAAAAGTCATTAAAACGGCTGTTATTTTTTTCTCTTCTTTTGTCTCTTAAGCCGCAGAAATGACTGTTTTTTGCTGATTTCCTCCACTTCTTCCTCACTGATCATCTTCGTCGTCTTCACGGCAAAAATCTTTCCGTCCTCCGCTGTTTTCAGCCGGATTTTCCCTTTGACATAGCCGTGTTCCGGACAGAAAGCGACGGCGTACTGGTTCTTGCTGTTGTTCGAAAACCATTTTATTTTCCGTTTGACGTTCTGATGGCAGACGAAGCAGCGCATCGAAGTCAGTTCCCGGTCCTCCATCGCATCTTCCTTCGTGTCGAATTCGCGGGTCACGTATTTCTCGTAGCTGTCATAGCGGATGCGGATCTCTTCGTCCCTGCTCTTCGGATTCTGGTAATAATCGATCGAGTAATTTCCGAGAATGACGTCATCGCTGAGCGTCTGGAAAATGCGGGCCGTGTACATGGCGTCGTCAAGGGCGTGATGGAAGTCGCCCTCGCTGGAAATTTTCAGGAAATCGGCGGCATAGGAAAGGGACCTGCGCTCCTTCGGGTTTTCATAGGAGAGCGCGAAAAGTTTCTGGACATCCTCATAGAAGACAGGAGCCGTCAGAAGCTCGGACAGATAATAGTACTTCAGGTTCCGCTGCAGCTCAAACAGATCCAGGGTTCCCCAGGTGCAGAAACGGAATCCGGTGCCGCACCATTTGAAAAAATCGGAAGCCGCGTCATGAAACAGCATTCCTTCCTTGAGGTCGTCCATCGTGATTCCGATGACTTCTTTTGTACGGAAATGAATCTGCCGGTAGATGACCGGACGGATATACTGGTGATAGGAAGAAAGGATTTCCTTTTTCTCATTCAGTTTGACCGCCCCTATTTCGATGATCTCAAAAGGAAGCTGTGCATTTTCCATAGCTTTCCCATAAGGGCACTGATTCCATTCCAGGTCGAAGACAATATAGTTCATGTCCCTTTTGTACCATAAAACAGCACTCAATTCAAGAAATCTGCACATATGGCAGTAAAAGCGGCGAAATTTTTTCTTTTTTTACTTGCTGATTGTATCGCTGTCCAAATTTTGATACAATTATCGCGAATAGAGAAGGGCTTCATTTTAGTTGTGCAAAAAAGACTCCTGCATCCGAAAGGGCCGCGATGTCCGGTATCGAGAAGACAAGTATTCTGATTATTGATGATCAAAAAATCAACCGGATGATCCTCAGGAACATCCTCAGTTCAGAGTACTCCATATTCGAAGCAGAAAACGGTAAAGAAGGCTTCGACGTTCTGGAAAAGAATATCAATGAGATCGGTGCGGTCCTGCTCGATCTTATTATGCCTGTCATGGACGGCTTCCAGTTCCTTGCGGAAATCAGCAGGCCGCAGTTTGCTTCCATCCCCATCATCGTCCTCACCGGAGAAGCAAATGACGAGACAGAGAAAAAAGTCCTCGACCAGGGTGCCTGGGATTTCATTACCAAGCCCTATCAGCCCGTCATTCTGAAGACCCGTCTGAAGAATGCCATTGCACGGAGCCGGATGGGCATGTACGAAAAAATGAAAGCCCTTGCAGAGCATGATGCCCTGACCGGTCTGTATAACCGTTCAAATTTTTTCGAAAAAACAAGAAAAATGATCGACGCAAATCCGGAGACGACCTTTGTCTTTATCCGGATCGACATCGACCGCTTCAGCCTGATTAATTCTTTCTGGGGAGAAGAAGAAGGCGACCGTCTGCTGAAATATGTCGCCGACTGCCTCCGCAGCGAAAGTACGGCTTTTGAAATCTGCACCTACAGCCATGTCAATTCGGACATCTTCTGCTTCAGCGCTCCGTACGATGAAGAGAAGCTGCTGACCATGACGGACAACATCCGCAAGTCGCTGCTTCATTTCAAGAACGACTATTTCATCAAGCCCACCTTCGGCATCTACATCATCCGGGATTCCGGGCAGCCGGTCGAGACGATGTATGAGAAGGCAGCCATTGCCTCCAAGACCTGCAAGGGCACCTACAATCAGTTCATCAGCTACTATGACCGCCATGCCCATGAAGAACTGAAATGGGAGCAGGAAGTTACCAGCCGGATGCAGCAGGCGCTGGACAGCGGGGAATTCATTCCGTGGATGCAGCCGAAATACAGTCTGAAATCCGAACTGCCCTGCGGCTCCGAAGCACTGGTCCGCTGGAATCATCCGACGCTGGGGATTCTCTCTCCCGCAAAGTTCATTCCGATTTTTGAGCGCAACGGCTTTGTCAGCAAACTGGACTACTGCATCTGGGAAAGCGTATGCCGGATCATCCGCCATTGGATGGATGAGGGAAATAAACCCATTCCCGTTTCCGTGAACGTCTCCCTGGTCGATCTCTATAATCCGAATATCGTCCAGATCCTCTGCGAGCTGATCCGGAAGTACCGCATCCCGGCAAGTTCCCTGAATCTGGAACTGACGGAAAGCGCCTATATGGATAACCCGAACATGATGAAGAAAGTCATGAGCGAACTCCACGAAAAAGGATTCGTCATCATGATGGATGATTTCGGGTCGGGCTATTCTTCCCTGAATACGCTGAAGGAAATCCCGGTCGACATCCTGAAGATCGACATGGGCTTTCTCCGCGATGCGGACAAGAGTCCGCGCAGCCGCAAGATTCTGGCTTCGATGATCCTGATGGCCGGATGGCTGGACATTCCTGTCATTGTCGAAGGCGTCGAGACGCGCGAACAGGTCGAATTCCTGAAGAGCGTCGGATGCAATTTTGTCCAGGGCTACTATTACGGGAAGCCGATGCCCCCGGAAGAATATGAACGCCTGATCCGGGAAAAAGTCACGGATCCGGATATCGAAGAGAGCAGCCTCGAACTGAGCGACCGTGTCTGGAACACCTCCGAAGAAGGCACCGCTTTCCTTTATCATTTTGCTTTTCCTGCTGCCGTCTTCGAATACTACAGCCGCCACGCCTATGCCGTCCGGGTAAACAAAGCCCTGAACGATACTTTCGGGTATGAAAAGGAGCTGCTGAATTTTGACCGCGACAGCTGCATTTTCCCGAAAAAAGATCATGAAAAGATCCTGGACTTCTGCGAAGCGGCAGGCCCTGAAAACTTAAAAATCAATCTGGCCGTTACCTATCTTGACAGGGACGGACAGGAAAGGCCGATGACCGTCCTTCTTTCCTTTATGGGAATGGTCCAGGGCAGAAAAATCTTCTGTGCTTTCTTTGCTTTTCATGACTCATCCGACGGGAGATCCTGATGGAAGACAAAAGAGAATGCATTCTGGTGGTAGACGACAGCCAGATCAACCGTGATATCCTGAAGGGCATCCTGAAAAATGACTACCGGGTACTGGAAGCGGAAAACGGTCTCGAAGCCCTGAACCTGCTGGATATCGAAAGTACCTCCGTCAGCGCCATCCTGCTCGACATCATGATGCCGGTCATGGACGGCTATGATTTTCTTGCAGAACTGAAAAAGAAACCCTACAGTGAAATCCCGGTCATCATCATGACCGGGAACACCGATCCGGATACCGAAGAAAAAGCGCTGCATGCCGGCGCCTGCGACTTCGTCCTGAAGCCTTACCAGCCGATGGTTCTTCTGAGCCGTCTCGGCAATGCCATCGCGCGCTCACAGGTCCGCTACCTGCAGAGAATCCAGCATGCGGCGGAGCACGATCCTCTTACGGATCTTTACAACCAGGCTCATTTCTTCCGCTCGGCGCAGAAGCTCCTCCAGAATGAAGCCGGCAGGGAACTCGTCCTGGCCTGCTTCAGCATCGATCGTTTCCAGATTCTCCGCTCCATGTGGGGCGAAAAAGAATACCAGCGGTTCATGCTCTATACTTCGACCCTGCTTCGGCGGGTCATGAGCGATTATCCGTACGGCCGCTATGCCCTTGCCGATTCCTCGACCTTCTGCTTCCTGACAGAATATGACCGCGACAGTTTTTCCAAGACCATCAACGACCTGATCATCGGCCTGTCGGATTATGACCGCAACTCCCAGATTGAACCGTCCATCGGCATTTACCGCACGGACAATCATACGACGCCGGTCGAGAAGATGTACCTGAACGCTTCCATCGCGATGCATACCATTTCCGACCAGTACCATCACTATACCTGTGAGTACCAGCCTTCCATGGGCGAGTCTCTGGTCCGCGAGCAGGGCATCGTCAATGAAATGGAAACCGCTCTTTCAAACGGGCAGTTCATCATCTATCTGCAGCCCAAGTACAATCTCCAGACCAACACGCCGTACGGCGCGGAAGCACTGGTACGCTGGAACCATCCGACAAAAGGACTCATTTCCCCGGGACTCTTCATTCCCGTTTTCGAGAAAAACGGCTTCATCGGAAAACTGGACGTCTATGTCTGGGAAACGGTCTGCCGGCTGCTCCGGAAATGGATCGATGACGGCATCGCGCCGGCACCGATCTCCGTCAACATGTCGAGAGCCGATCTCTATAATCCGAGCATCGTCGATACGATCTGCTCCCTGATCCGCAAATACAAGCTGAAGCCGGAACTTCTGAATCTCGAACTGACGGAAAGCACCTATATGGACAACCCGAAGCTGATGGCAGAAAGAATCCACCAACTGCAGAAGCTCGGATTCTGCATCATGATGGATGATTTCGGATCCGCCTATTCTTCGCTGAACATGCTGAAGGATATCCAGGTCGATTACCTGAAGATCGATATGAAATTCATCCAGGGCGACATCCGCAGCACCCGCTCCGAACGCGTCATGGCCTCCGTCGTGCGCATGGCCGGCTGGCTCGACCTGCCCGTCATCGTCGAAGGCGTCGAAACCAAGGAACAGTATGAATTCCTGCAGAGCATCGGATGCGGCTACATCCAGGGCTACTATTTCGCAAAGCCGATGACCGTTTCGGATTATGAGAATCTCATCGCGGGCATTAAACAGACCGCTTACATTTACCGCTCGGATATCAAGGAAGCGGCCAATGTCGTCTGGTCATCGAGTCCGGAACTGAACTATCTCATCGACGCGCTGCCTCAGCCGATGGCCATTTATGAATTTGAAAATGAAGACCTCTCCATCCTGCGGATGAATGCTTCCTTCCAGTCTGCCTTCGGCTACAGCAGGGAAATTCCGGCCAACAACCGGATTCTTTTCAACGAATACCTGACCTCCGAAAGCCGGGTCAAAATCATCAATACCTTCTGGGAGGCCATCAATATCCGCGGTACCGCCAGCTGCGACTACCGGCGGATCAACAAGCAGGGAGATACCGATCTGTACCGGATGTCCCTGAGGTATCTCGGAAAAACCGACATTTCCTATATCCTGATTGCCACCTTCGTGCATCTCGATACCGGTACGGTGCAGGCAAATGAAATCCCGCCCTCTTCCATCCTGATGCAGGCAATCGGAAAAGAGAACAGAAGCACCGTCGTAAGCGTCGATGCCATCAAGGAAGCGCTCCGTTTCATCGGAACCTTCAGCGACTCCGTCCGCATCGTCGACCCGGTCGACTGCTCCACCGTCACCTTTACCGAAGACGGTTCCATGATCCGGAAAAAGAAGAACTGCTACCTCGTATGGGGAAAAAACGAAAGATGCTCCAACTGCACCAGCCGCCATGCGGTCGAAACCAATAAGCGGCAGATCAAGTACGAAGTGTTCGGAAACCAGACTTTCCTCGTGACCTCGGCCCCGGTGGCGGTCAATGCGGGCGGCCTGAACCTGATGCTGGTCATCGAGATCATCAACTGCATCGGTTCCGACACCCTGACGGAAAAAGAGCGCAAGAAATACATGACGATTCCGGCGGACGATCTGATCTACCGGGATAAGCTGACGAAGACCTTCAACCGCAGCTATCTGAACCGGCTTCTGATGATTGACCTGGGAACCAGCATCAACTATACGGGCATGGCCGTCATCATGATCCGCATCGGTGATTTTAAGAATATCAACCTGAAATACGGACGTCTCACCGGCAACATGATCCTGGAACAGACAGCCCGCATCCTGATGCAGAACATCAGGGAACAGGACCGCGTCGTCCGGATGGGCGGGGATGACTTCCTTGTCATCCTGATGGGCTGCGGCCAGGCAGAAGCTGCCGCAAAGGCGGAAGAGTTCCGGAAGGAAGCCGGGAAACTGCCGTATTCCGTACATGATTCCGGCTATATCCGGCTGGAAGCCGGCATTTCCTCGAGAGACCATTTCGATCAGAATCCTTCTACCTTAAAGCAGATGATCGATGAAGCGACGGCAGACAGAAATCAGGCAGACCGGACGGCTGTCTGATCTGCCTGACTGTAAAACTGTCTATTCTGTCTATTCTGTCTGCTCTGTCTGCTCTGTCTACTTTGTCTATTCTGTCTGCTTTGTCTGTTCTGTCTTTTTTGTATACAGCGCCCGCATCGCATTCAGGACGGCGATGACCGTGACGCCTACGTCGCCGAATACGGCAAGCCACATCGAGGCAAGACCGAAAACAGCCAGAACAAGAATGGTAAGCTTGACGATCATGGCAAGAGCGATGTTTTCTTTTGCGATGGTCAGCGTCCGTCTGGCAATCCGGATGGCCAGGGCAATCTTCGAGGGCTTGTCGTCCATCAGGACCACATCCGCTGCCTCGACTGCCGCATCCGAGCCCATCGCCCCCATGGCAATTCCGACATCGGCGCGCGCCAGCACCGGTGCATCGTTGATTCCGTCGCCGACAAAGGCAAGCGTCTTTCCCGGAGTCTTCTTCGCAATCAGATCTTCCACCTGCCTGACCTTGTCTTCCGGCATCAGCTCCGCATGATACTCATCCAGCTTTAATTTCTCCGCGACGTCTTTTCCGACTTCTTCGCGGTCGCCTGTCAGCATGACGACTTTTTCGACGCCGCCTGCCTTGAGGTCGGCAACCGCCTTTTCTGAATCGTCCTTGATCTTATCCGAAATGACGATGTGGCCTGCATATTCTCCGTCGATGGAGACATGGATGATCGTCCCGACGTGCGTACACTGCTTCCATTTCGCACCGGAATTGTCCATCAGCTTCGTATTTCCGACGTCCACGATCCTGCCGTTGATCCTGCCGCTGACGCCTTCCCCGACGATTTCATGGATATCCGTAACTTCACAGGAATCCTTCTCGTGGGCATAGGCCTGGCGGAGGGAAACCGCAATCGGATGCGTCGAAAAACGTTCCACGTGAGCCGCCATATGAAGCAGCTCCTCCGGCGTGATCTTGTCCGGATGGACAGCCGTTACCTGAAAGACTCCCTTGGTCAGAGTCCCCGTCTTGTCAAAAACAACCGTTCCCGTTTTGGAAAGCGCTTCCATGTAATTGGAGCCCTTGACGAGAATGCCGTTCTTCGAGGCTCCCCCGATTCCGCCGAAGAAAGTCAGCGGCACGGAAATGACAAAAGCGCACGGGCAGGAAACGACCAGGAAGGTCAGTGCCCGGTACAGCCAGGTCGAAAACGTATTCAGGAAATTTCCCGAGACAAGAGGCGGAAGAAACGCCAGAACGACAGCGGCGAAAACGACGGCCGGCGTATAATAGCGGGCAAATTTCGTAATGAAATTTTCGCTCTTTGCCTTATTTTCCCCGGCATTTTCCACGAGATTCAGAATCTTCGCGGCGGTCGATTCCCCGAACGCCTTTGTCGTCTTCACGCGCACCACGCCGCTTAAATTCACGCAGCCCGACAGGATTGTTTCATTCGGACCGACATCGCGCGGCACGCTCTCGCCGGTCAGGGCTACCGTATTGAGACTGGAGTTTCCTTCCAGCACGACGCCGTCCATGGGAACCTTCTCCCCGGGACGGATCACGATCGTCTCGCCGACGGCGACTTCATCCGGCTTCACGGTCAGGATCTTTCCGTCCCGCTCGACATTCGCGGTATCCGGACGGATATCCATCAGCTGGGAGATGGACCGGCGGCTTCTTCCCTCTGCGATTTCCTCAAACAGCTCTCCCACCTGGAAAAAGATCATGACGAAAACCGCTTCCGGAAACTGCGTCTCCGCATTCGGCAGAAACCCGATGCAGAGCGCGCCGATGGTCGCAATGCCCATCAGGAAATCTTCATCGAAAACCTCGCCGTGGGAAATGTTTTCAATCATTTCCCACAGGACGTCATAGCCTGCGGTCAGATACGGAACAAGAAACAGCAGCTGCTGCCCCCAGACCGGCAGCGCCGTAAAATGCGTAAAGACCGTGACTGCCGCCAGAAGCACGGATGCGGCGATAATGCGGATCAGGCGAATCCTGTTTTCATTTTCCATGAGAATCATTCTGCCTTTCTTTTTCGGAACCGCGGAACCACGGGGACGGGGGTGGTGGTTCTCCTCTCCGGGCGGGAGGGAACCACCACCCCCGTCCCCGTGGTTCCTATTCCTTATAATTCCTGCGTATGTTCGATGCCGGATTCCAGCATGCGTCTGACATGGTCGTCGGCAAGCGAGTAGAAAACTTCCTTGCCTTCCCGGCGGTTCCGAACAAGATTCGCCCGGCGAAGCGTTGCCAGCTGATGGGAAATGGCGGAAACCGTCATGTTCAGCGCAGCTGCCAGATCGCATACGCAGAGCTCCTGCTGGTCCAGCGCCCAGATAATCTTGGTCCTGGTCTCATCGCTCAAAGCCTTGAAAAATTCCGCTGCCAGACGGAACGTATCCGAAGACGGCATTTTTTCCGTGAGTGCGCTGACCGTTTCCTCATGCACATGAATCGTGCTGCAGACCTCTGCTTCTCTTTTCATAAGATGCCTCCGTTAAGGAAGAAATGAAACATGAAATATTATTGAACTATTGTTCATTTGAACATATATTCAATTGATAAAAACATAGTAGTCCCGTAAAGAGATAAAGTCAAGGGGATTTGCAGATGACTGCCGGTTAAATTTCCCGATGGTATTTTCCGGGAAATAAGTTCTGTTTTCGGATACGGAAGACCTTTTCCCGGCTGCATCAGAATCCCGCCTGAAAAAACGAGACCCGGATGCTTGGCATCCGGGTCTCGTTCTCTTTACCTGCGCGTTCCCGGGCGGATTCGAACCGCCGGCCTTTCGCTTAGGAGGCGAACGCTCTATCCTACTGAGCTACGGAAACAGATCCTCGGCTTTCCGCCGGGGCATTTTACATTGTATTACGAATCTTCAAAATATACCAGTCCCTGAAGCCAAATTAATCCTTTAAATCTTCTTCCGGGAGCGGGCTCGCCCAGCAGCCTGTTTTTATTGATGCAGACATTAAAGACAAGATCGTTGCATTCGATTTCCATTTTGCAGAGCGTCTCATCGGTGACGCCGTTCTTCACCATTTCGCATTTCTCAATCGTACCCATGACGCTGTACTGATCGCATTCGATTCCATACGGCATGAAATAGGAATCGACAATCGAGAAGACGTCTTCTTTCATCAGCCTCTGCGAAATGACCGAGTACGTATCGATGTCATCCATCGTCAGGCTTTCCATCGCGTCCTCGTCCCCGTCGCGCGCTGCGTTGATCAGCTTCTTCCGGTTGGCCGCCGATTTTTTGCTGACGCGCTCCAGGTCTTTATCCTTGTTTGTCGGAAGCAGAATCGTCCCCTCTTTTGCAAGGGCGGAAAGAGCAACCGATTTCTTGCCCTCCATTTTCTTCTTCATTTCCGCCGCACGGTATTCGCCCATGTTGAGCAGGTAGAAAATGAGCGTGATCCCGATGCGCACGTCGTCGCAGGCACCCGCATAGGAGTCCTTGCCGGCATGCCGTTCAATGCTGATTTCCTCGTGGGTGCTGACGCCTTCGCCTCGCAGATAAGGATAGGAATATTCTGCGTGAAAAACATTTTCCCCGTCGATTTCACCGCAGACGGTCAGGCCGACATCCTGCGCATAGTCGCGCGAATATTCCGCCAGAAGCCTTCCGTCCTCGCTGTGAAAAACCGTTTTTTCCGTATAATGCGCAACCGTGTCGTCCTGCAGAAGCTCCATCGAACGGCGCGAGTGTATATTTGAAAACCCTATTGCTTCAAGGTATGCATGCATAATATGCCTTTCAGAATGCCGAAACTTCTCCGGAAAATGACCCCGCCCTTCCCGGGAAATAAAACTTATTTCTTTTTCGGCGTGATGACCTTCGTTCCTCCCATGTAAGGCTGCAGGGCTTCCGGAATCTTAACGCTTCCGTCTGCCTGAAGGTTGTTTTCAAGAAATGCGATCAGCATACGCGGCGGTGCAACGACCGTATTGTTCAGCGTATGCGCAAGATATTTTTCTCCGTTCTCACCGGCGATACGGATCTTCAGGCGGCGTGCCTGCGCATCTCCCAGATTCGAGCAGGAACCGACTTCGAAATATTTCTTCTGACGCGGCGACCATGCCTCGACATCAAGCGATTTCACTTTCAGATCGGCAAGGTCTCCCGAACAGCATTCCAGCGTACGGACCGGGACATCCAGCGTGCGGAAAAGATCGACCGTGTTCTTCCAGAGCTTGTCAAACCACATCGGGCTGTCTTCCGGTCTGCAGACGACAATCATTTCCTGCTTTTCAAACTGATGAATGCGGTAAACGCCTCTCTCCTCAATGCCGTGCGCACCTTTTTCCTTGCGGAAGCACGGAGAGTAGGACGTGAGCGTCAGCGGAAGTTTTTCTTCCGGAATAATCTGATCGATGAATTTTCCGATCATGCTGTGCTCGGAGGTTCCGATCAGGTAAAGATCCTCGCCCTCAATCTTATACATCATGGCGTCCATTTCCTCGAAGCTCATGACACCCGTCACGACATTGCTGCGGATCATGAAAGGCGGTACGCAGTAGGTGAACCCCCTGTTGATCATGAAATCGCGCGCATAGGAAATGACAGAAGAATGAATGCGGGCAATATCTCCCATTAAATAATAGAAGCCGTTTCCGGCGACGCGTCCTGCCGCGTCCAGATCAATTCCGTCAAATGATTCCATGATGTCCGTGTGATACGGAATCTCAAAATCCGGCACGACCGGATCTCCGAATTTTTCAATCTCGACATTTTCCGTATCGTTCTTTCCGATCGGGACGGACGGATCGATGATGTTCGGAATGACCATCATGCGTTTTTTGATTTCTTCCTGCGTCTTATTTTCTTCTTCCGTCAGTTCCGCGATGCGGTCTCCGTCCTTGGCGATTTCTTCCTTGGCGGCAGCTGCTTCGTCTTTCTTCCCCTGAGCCATCATCTGGCCGATTTCCTTGGAAACTTTATTGCGCTTCGAACGCAGCGTCTCGACTTCCTGAATAATCTCACGGTTCTTCTTATCAAGCTCGATGACCTCATCCACGAGCGGAAGTTTTTTGTCCTGGAATTTCTTTTTGATGTTTTCCCTGACGATGTCCGGATTTTCCCTGATTAATTTAATGTCGATCATTTCTCTTCTCCGATTGAATTTTGTAGGTTTACATAACTATATTTTATCGTTTTTCAGCCCTGCCAGAATATCGTCTCCGTCCCCGAATTTCTCGGCATTTCTCAGAGCTTCGATTTCTTCGTTGCTTAACATAATATAGGACTCGCCCTTTACGATTTCCTTGATGTAGAGGAAGCAGTTCTCCTTGCTGTGAATGGCATTCAGGACGATTCCGGAATTATTTTTATCCAGCAGTGCCAGGACAAAAGAAAGCTTCCCTCCGACATCCTCGAAGGCATCGTATTTCACGATTCCGTATTTTGTAAGAGCCCTGTCCTGCACGACATGCAGCAGCTGCATTTCCGTATCCTGCTGATCCTGCGTGTTGGCCATGCGGTCGATCTGCTGAAGTCTTTTATGAAACAGCTTCTCCAGAGATGCGCCGTCCATTCCCTTCATAAATGATTTGTACTGTCTTTGAAGCCGTTTCGTCGTATTGAAATTAATCATCATCATGACAATCAGAACGATGCTGATGATCATCAGCAGGATGATGACGATTCCGACATCGATGCCCATGCTGTTAAAAACGTTGCTCATGCCTGTACTCCCTCAATGCTCTTCAGCAGGTCGTAGATTCTTTCCAGTTCTTCCTCTGAATAATATTCAATCTCAATGCGGCCTTTGTTCTTTCCGATCTGATTGATTTCCACCTTTGTGCCCAGGATTCCCTTCAGCTGCTCGGTAATGCTCTTGTAAATGACTTCCATCTGAGCATCTTTCTTTTTGACGGGGCGATGGGCCGGCGCAGTCAGATCATGGACCATTTTCTCAACCTGACGGACATTCAGATGTTCCTTTACGATTCTCTGTGCAAAGGTGTTCTGGACTTCCGGATCCGGAATGCCCAGAAGCGCGCGTGCATGTCCTTCGGAAATGGATCCGTCCACGACGAGATTCTGAACTCTTTCATCCAGCTTGAGCAGACGCATCGAGTTCGTGACTGCCGTGCGGCTCTTGGAAACGCGGTCCGCTACATTTTCCTGATTCAGGCTGAATTCATCAATCAGCCGTTTATAAGCTTTCGCTTCTTCAATCGGGTTGAGGTCCTCACGCTGGATATTCTCAATCAGGGACACCTCAACGGCTTCTTTATTTGTGAAATCCTTGATAATTACAGGAACTTCCTTCAAACCCGCCATTTTAGCGGCTCTCCAGCGTCTTTCTCCTGCAATAATCTCAAAATATCCGTCTTTCTTCTGAACCAGAAGCGGCTGGATAATGCCGAATTTCCGGATGGAATCGGACAGTTCCTTCAGGGGCTCTTCCTGGAAGACCTTTCTGGGCTGCGAACGGTTGGGCTCAACGAGGGAAATGCGAACCATCGTCTCGGCAGAAGAAGCAGATTTTTCATCTTCCGGATTCTTCCCGGGTTTTTCTTTCGCTTCAGACGGAGAAGACTTCGGCTTCACCTCAGAAGAAGCTTTCGTTTTCTCTTCAGCCGAAACGGCATCTGCTTTCACATCCGGAGAAGAATGATCCGCTTCTTTTTCCGACGCATCGGATTTCCCGTGCTTTGCTTCCTGCTTCAGTTCATCGGAAGCTGTGTGGGACGCTTCGTCATTTTTCTTCTTTGTTCTGTCCGGAATCAATGCATCCAGTCCGCGGCCAAGTCCTGTGTGTCTAGCCATTATCCGTTCTCCTTATCCATAATCTCCAAAGCAAGGAAGTGATAGCTTTCCGCGCCGGTCGACTTCGGATCATACTTGTTGATCGGCATACCATAGCTCGGTGCTTCCGCAAGCTTGATATTGCGCGGAATAATCGTATCAAATACCCTGGCATCAAGGTTTTCCTTGACATTTGTCACGACTTCCAGCGCCAGATTGGTCCGGCCGTCGAACATCGTAAAAACAATCCCCTCGATCTTAAGATCCGGATTCAGCCTCTCCTTGACCAGATTGACAGTCCGGAGCAGCTGGGACAGACCTTCCAGAGCATAATACTCGCATTGGATCGGAATCAGGACGGAATCCGCTGTCGTCAGCGCATTCAGCGTCAGAATGGAAAGCGAAGGCGGGCAGTCTATAATAATGAAGTCATACTCCCCACGTATCGGATCGATTTTCTTCTTTAATAAATACTCACGGTTCTCGAAATCAAACAGTTCGATTTCCGCACCCGCCAGTTCCTCATTGGACGGAATCAGGCGCAGTCCATTGAATTCCGTGCGGATCAGGCAGGAATTCGTAAAGACATTATCCTCAATCAGCAGGTCATAAACCGTCTTGTCGACGCTGGAACGGTCAACGCCAAAGCCGCTTGTCGTATTTCCCTGAGGATCCAGGTCAATGACAAGGACTTTTTTTCCTTCTTCGGCAAGACATGCTGAAAGATTGATAGCGGTCGTCGATTTGCCGACGCCGCCCTTCTGATTGGCAATTGCTATAATTTTACTCATTTTAAACAGTCTCCTCGAGAGATAGGTGTATTATAGCACGGTGATTATGGATTTGCACTATAAAATAGAGTTGTTTCACGTGAAACATGGCTCGGAAGGAATGGGTACGCCGTGAGAACAGCATATTCCGCGCTCGGGACGCTCCCGCTCGCTCGTCGTGCAGCGGTACATCGGCTCGAAAATACCTCGCCGTGTACCGGCCTCCTCGGACGCCCTCGCACGGAACACGCTGTCCTCACGGCTCCTCCTTCATCCTTCGCTGCTAGGAATAAAAGGGAATTCTTAGACAAAATAGCTGGCTTTTGGAGGTCATGATTGGAATACCATTATACACGGGTCATGATTTAGAAATCATTATGCATAGATCATGATCCGGGAATCAATATTCATAGGCCGTGATTCGCAATTGGCTTCAATATTCGTTGAGGAGGTATGATAATATATAGTATTGTTTGCAGCATCATAAAAACCATTTCCTTTCTGTTCTGCCTTTATATCCTGCCTTTATATCCTGCCTTTATTTCCTGTCATCATTTCCTGTTTTTACTTCTTGTCATTAATTCCTTCCTTTAATTCTTTCCCTGGCTCATATCAATTCGAATTCATCATTTACTTTATTCCAAATCATACCTCAAATCATCTTATATGTTTCACGTGAAACATTCAGAGTTTACTTCCTGTTGGCATTTAAAATATTTCTGGTGTACTTGTCTCTATTGCCCGATTTATGTTTCACGTGAAACAATTTGAATAATAGTCTCAATTTATCCAATTTAACTTATTGCATGTTTCACGCGAAACAGTTTGAATAATAATCTCAATTTGACCAATTAGCTTATTGAATATTTCACGTGAAACAGTTTGAATAATAATCTCAATTTGTTCAATTAAGCTTATTGAATGTTTCACGTGAAACAATTTAGTCAGCGGCTGAGAATCTGTCTGAAGCGTAATCGCAAAAGTCACGTATTAAGCTGTTGGCCGGGGCAGAGTATGACGATACTGCATCATTTTCTCATATTTGCATGATGTGATGAGCTTCGGAGGA
>JALCKY010000009.1 GCA_022647575.1 Lachnospiraceae bacterium
CGGGACGTGACGGGAAATACATCAGCGGCTGCTATAACTTTACGGATTTCTGCCAGAAACTGACGCGGAGAAGTCCGGAAGGCCTCCGGAGATGCCTGGAATGCGACCGCAGGGGAACCGGCATTTATCAGTGCCATGCAGGGCTGGTGGATTTTTCTGCACCGATTACCCTGGAAGACGGAACCCTGCTGGGCAGCATCATCGGCGGACAGGTACTGCCGGAAAAGCCGGACGAAGCGAAATTCCGTACAACGGCGGAAGAGCTGGGGATAGACGGGGATACTTATCTGAAGGCGCTTCATGAAGTCAATATCCGCTCGCAGGAAGAAATCCAGTCTGCCGCAGACCTGCTGGCCAACGTCATCAACATGTTTGTCCGCACAAGCTTTGCCGCACGGAAAAATGCTGCGTCCCTGACCGAACGGACAAGGATTATTTCCTCGCTCGGCGGGATTTATTTCTGTGATTATTATATCGATCTCGACGGCGATTCTTTCCTGGAACTGGATGCCGTCGAGGAACTGCATCCGTACATAAAGAGCCGCGGCCGTGCTTCCGAACTGCTGGCAAGCGCCGGCGGATATTTTGCCGAAGAAGATTATCAGAAGTGCCGATCTTCTGTGAATCCTGTTTAGTCTTGTTGGCAACAGCCAGCTTCCATACAACCGGAAGAGCAATCAGCAGGACGACTACTGCAACAATCAGTATAATGGTTAATACATTCATGCTACAGGAGCACCTCCTTATTTAGTTTTCATTGTACGGGTATACAACATTTAACATTTTATATGGTTTTCTATTTTATGTCAAGCAAACGAAAGCATGAAAAAGCCGAACAAACGAAAGTTTGTCCGGCTTTATCTGTTAATCCATTCTGAACAGATCCAGGTCTTCCAGTACGGAGCGGATGTCGCCCGGCCGAAAGCCCTGCCGCTGGAGTGCCGCACCGATTTTCTGTGCCTTTTTCGGATCCTCTTCCTTTAAGCCGCGGAGCTTCTTTACAGCCAGGGAACGGATCAGCGGCCTTTCGTCGTAAGGCTCGATCTCTTCAAATGCTTCCGAGATGACTTCCTTCGGCAGGCCTTTCTTCCCCATATCAAAGCGGATTCGCTGACGGCTTCTCTTGCCCAGATAGAACTCCAGGTATTTCTGCGCGTATTTCCGGTCATCAATATAGCCGAAGCTTTTGACATACTCCATCGTTTCATCGACTGTTTCTTCGGAGTATCCGGCCTTTTTCAGCTTATCGTACAGTTCCTTTTCGGTACGGTCCATATCGGTAAGAAGATAGAGCGCCCGCTTCTTTGCCCTGGTTATCTCATCCATGGCCGATTACTCTTCATCCTCCGGAACTTCTTCTATATCCTGTGCGGGAGCCTTTGCCCCGTCGCTTTTCTTTGCGGCTCCGTCTGCTCCGATGCCTCTTGCCTCACGCACCTGAGCTTCGATTTCTTCCATGACAGACGGATTTTCCTCAAGATACTGCTTGGCGTTCTCGCGTCCCTGGCCGATCTTCTCGCCCTTGTACGCAAACCATGCTCCGCTCTTTTCCACGATATCATCTTCTACTGCCAGGTCGAGGATGTCTCCTGATCTGGAAATGCCCTTGCCGAACATGATATCGAACTGGGCTTCCTTGAAAGGCGGCGCCACTTTGTTCTTCACGACCTTGATTCTGGTCCGGTTGCCGATCACTTCTCCGCCGGCCTTCAGGGTTTCTGTCCTTCTGACGTCCAGACGGATGGAAGCATAGAACTTCAGTGCCCGGCCGCCTGTGGTCGTCTCCGGGTTTCCGAACATGACGCCGATCTTCTCACGCAGCTGGTTGATGAAAACGACGATGCACTTCGTCTTGCTGACGGTTGCCGTCAGTTTCCGGAGGGCCTGGCTCATCAGTCTGGCCTGGAGTCCCATATGGGAATCTCCCATCTCCCCGTCAATTTCCGCCTGAGGAGTCAGGGCAGCCACGGAGTCCACGACGATGATGTCCACTGCTCCGGAACGTACCATCGTTTCCGTAATCTCCAGCGCCTGCTCGCCGGAATCCGGCTGGGAAATGTAGAGGTTGTCGATATCCACGCCGATGTTCTTGGCATAGACCGGATCGAGTGCATGCTCCGCGTCCACGAAACCGGCGATGCCGCCCCTCTTCTGGACTTCCGCCACCATATGCAGGGCCACGGTCGTCTTGCCGGAAGATTCCGGTCCGTAGATTTCTATGATTCGTCCCTTCGGGATTCCGCCGAGACCGAGTGCAATATCCAGTGAGAGCGAGCCTGTCGGAACTGTTTCCACATTCATGGAAGCACCGGATTCTCCGAGCTTCATGACAGCTCCTTTTCCGAATTCCTTTTCCAGATGCCCGATGGCAGCTTCCAGGGCTCTTTCTTTCTCTTCCTGAACCTTATTCTGATCCTTGTTTTTATCTTCTTTCACTTTTCGGTTCTCCTTTTAAATACGAACATTTGTTCGTCCTTTGATAATAGTACACTACAAGGTCTTAATTGTCAATCGGAAAATCAGCTTAAAAAGAGCATACTTCCCCCTTCCTTCGTCATCATCTCACAAAAGGAATTTCAATGCCCGAACGGGCTTTCAGATATGGAAATACGGCGGCCGGAAATCAGATTTCCGGCCGCAGCCGATCGTACGGATGTCAGCCGACCAGCCAGTCGTACAGTTCCTGATACTGCAGTGCGGAATGGTTCCAGGAGAAATCCTTCGCCATCGCACGGTCGATGATCTTGTTCCACTCGCGTTTCTTATCGTAATAAACCTTTTCCGCGTAGCGGACCGTTGCCATCATTTCATGGGCATTGTAATTCGTGAAGGAGAAGCCGGTCCCGGTGCCTTCGAACTCATTGTACGGCTCTACCGTATCCTTCAGTCCTCCAGTCTCACGGACGATCGGAATCGTTCCGTAGCGAAGGGACATCAGCTGGGAAAGTCCGCACGGCTCAAACTGGGACGGCATCAAAAATGCGTCCGACGCCGCATAAATCTTATGCGCCAGCGCATCATTGTAATAAATCTGGGCTGTCACCTTGCCGCCGTATTTCCAGGCAAAATGACGGAACATATTTTCATACTGCTCATCGCCCGTGCCAAGGACTGCGAACTGAACGGCATCCTGGCACATTTCATCCATCACATAGGCAATCAGGTCAAAGCCCTTCTGGTCGGTCAGACGGGAAACAATGCCGATCAGCATCGTCTTCGGATCCACGGTCAGGCCGAGATCCTGCTGCAGCGCCGTTTTGTTCTTCACCTTTTCCCGGCGGAAAGTCCTCGGGCTGTAATTTGCATAGATTTCCTTATCCGTCTGCGGATCGAATTCTGCGTAGTCGATGCCGTTCACGATGCCGCGGAGATCATTGGCGCGTGCGCGCATCAGGCCGTCGAGGCCTTCCCCGTAATACGGCATCTTGATTTCCTCTGCATAGGTACGGGACACCGTCGTGATGGCATTGGCATAGACGATGCCGCCCTTCAGAAGGTTGCCGTCTTTCTTGTATTCAAGTTTGTCCGGAGTGAAATAATAATCCGGCAGTCCGACGATATCCTTCATGGTCTTGACGTCCCACACGCCCTGGAATTTCAGGTTGTGGATCGTCATGACGGTCTTGATTCCGCGGTAGAAATCCCCGGCCTGGAAATCTCCGTTGAGATAAACGGGGATCAGGCCTGTCTGCCAGTCATGGCAGTGGATGATATCGGGACGGAACTCAATGACCGGCAGGATTGAAAGCGCGGCCTTTGAGAAGAAGGCAAACTTATCAATATCGTACGGCATTCCGGCATACGGCTTGTCGCACGTGAAATAATCCTGATTGTCGATGAAATAGAAATGAACGCCCTCATACTCGCATTCCAGGATGCCGACATAGACGGATCTCCAGTCGAAATCCATATAGAAGGAGGTGCGGTAGTTCAGCATGTCCTTGTACTTCTGGGCCATGCAGGAATAAAGAGGAAGCACGACGCGGCAGTCGAAATATCTTTTATCCAGGTATTTCGGCAGGGAGCCGACGACATCGGCAAGTCCTCCTGTCTTGATAAACGGGACGCATTCGGAAGCAGCAAAAAGAATATTTTTCATGAGATCATTCACCTCCGCTTAATGCCCTTATTATAGCGCATCCGATTTATACTGTCGACACATCTCTTTCATTTCCCGTGCCGTATCAAAGGTGCTTTCCGTCAGTTTTGCGCCTCCGAGGATCCTGGCCAGTTCCCGTACGGATTCTTCTTCCGAGAGCGCATCGATCCTCGTCACGGCTTCCGTTTCGCTTACCTCTTTCGTGATGGCATAGTGCTCATCCGCCATGGCGGCAATCTGCGGAAGGTGCGTGATGCACAGAGTCTGGTGGCTCCTGGAGACGACCGAAAGCTTTTCGGCCACTTTCTGGGCGGTGCGTCCGCTGATGCCCGCATCGATTTCATCAAAGATCAGCGTGTCCGTGTCGTCTTTTGCAGCGAACATCGTGCGGATGCCCAGCATGATCCTGGAAAGTTCGCCGCCCGATGCGATTTTATTGATGGGAAGCTTCGGTTCGCCGGGATTCGTGCGGATCAGGAAATCGACGGTATCCTGTCCGTTCGCCGAGAAATTCCCGCCGACAGAAAATCCGATTTCAAAATCCGCCCTGGCAAAATTCAGGTCAAGGAACTGCTGCTGCGCTGCCTTCTCAAATGAAGCAGCCGTTTCCTTCCTCACGGCAGTCAGGGCATCCGAGGATTTCTTCAGGGCAGCTTCTGCCGCATGGAATTCCGATTCTAGATGCTTTCTGCCTTCCGCGTAATCTTCCAGTTCGCTGCGCTTCTTTTTCTTCTCTTCAAGCAGGTTCAGGATTCCTTCGATTGAATCCGCATACTTTGCCTTCAGCCGGTTGATCCGGTTGAGCCGTTCTTCTGTTTCTTCAAAAGAATCCGCTTCATAGGTCAGTCCGCTGATATAGTCAGCCGTATCCCTGTTGAAGTCATTCAGCAGGGAGTCCATGCTGCGCAGGGAATTCTCCAGTTCTTCCAGAGCCGGATCAAACTCGCTCACGCTTTCCAGTTCCTTCAGCGCCCGTCCGATGGTTTCACCGGCTCCCTCGTCGCTGTCGTAGCCGGTCATCGTATGCACGGCATTGACGGTTTCCGCAATGCGCTTGCTGTTGGAAAGTCTCCTGTAAAGCTTCTCAAGTTCTTCGTCTTCTCCGGGCTGAAGATCCGCCTCTTCGATTTCCTGAATCTCAAAATCCAGGAAAGAAAGCGTACGGAGACGTTCTTCCTCGCTCATTCCCGTTTCGCTCATCCGCTTCTTCAGGGAAGAATAAGTCCGGTAATCTTCCGCTGTTCTTGCCTTTGCGGAAGAAACGGCCTCTCCGCCGAATTCATCCAGAAGCTCCAGCTGCCGGTCATTCCTTAAAAGCTGCTGATATTCATGCTGCCCGTGGATATCGATCAGGCAGGCCCCGCACTCCCGTACCTGAGCCGTCGTCGAGGTGACTCCGTTGATGCGGCAGACCGATTTCCCCTCTTCCAGTTTCCGGGAAATGAGGATGACGCCGTCTTCCGGTTCGATTCCGAGTTCCGCCAGTTTTTTCAGGACGGAAGGATTTTCCGTTTCAAAGACCATCTCCACAAGAGCAGACGGCGCCCCTTCCCGAAGCATGCTGCGGGAAAACTTCGCGCCCAGCGCTGTCATGACCGAACCCACGATGATTGATTTTCCGGCTCCTGTCTCACCGGTCAGGATATTGAGGCCTTCTCCGAAATCAACATCGATTTCCCGAATCAGGGCTAAATTTTTAATATGGAGATTTCTCAGCATCTTTCAGGCTTCCTCACGATTGCTTTTCTGGAACGTTCTCAGGCTTTCTTCATGACTGCTTTTCTGAAACGTTCTCAGGCTTCCTTCATGATCTCTTCAAGTTTCTTCCGCAGCGTCCCGGCATCTTCCGGAGAACGCAGGACCAGCATGACCGTGTCATCCCCTGCGATGCATCCGAGCACTTCCCTCCAGTCGAGGGAATCAAGAGCTGCTGCCGCCGCCATCGCCATGCCGGAAACCGTCTTGACCACGCCGATGTTGTACGAAATATCCAGCGACACATAGACATCTTTGAGGACCCGCTGATAGCGCATCGACAAAGAGCCGCTGCCGCCGTTGACCGTCGTATATTTCTGGCGTCCGCCTCCGGCGGAAACTTTTCTCAGTTCCAGCTGGCGGATATCCCGCGAGACCGTAGCCTGCGTGACGTTGAATCCCGCCCTGCGGAGCTGGTCAGCCAGTTCCTCCTGCGTTTCGATGTCGTGCTGCGTAATCAGTTCCAGTATCTGCTCATGCCGCGCGTTTTTCATGATTTTTCTCTCCCATCCGGCATCATCCGGCTGTTCAGGTCAGACTGCCGCGGAATTCGGTATCGTCCGGCCATTCATGTCAGACTGTCACGGAATTCGGTACCATCCGGCCATTCAGGTCAGACTGTCACGGAATTCGGGGGGGGGGGGGGGGGGTACCATCCGGCCATTCAGGTCAGAATGTCACGGAGTTTCCGTCAGTCGCTGCTCATTTTCTTCCGGAGGACTTCCAGGAAACTCAGGTTGCTGATCTTGATGATATTTGTTCCCTTCCGGGACATCCTCACGACGATCCGGTCCCCGGTTTCCACCCTGTGGTCGCCTTCCCCGTCAAAGTTCACCGTGGCCGCTTCCGGCTGCGGCGTGCGCCCCGGTCCGATTTCCACCATGATTTCATCGCTTTTCGGGAAAATAATGCTTCTCGTATTAATGGTATGCGGTGCCAGCGGCGTCAGGATCAGAAGGTCCGCCTGAGGCGAGACAATCGGTCCTCCTGCCGACAGGCTGTAGCCGGTCGAACCGGTCGGCGTGGAAATGATGATGCCGTCGGCCTGATACGAATTCAGGAATTCATTGTTGACGTAGTTCATGAATTTCAGGATGCGCGGCGGTCCGGTTCTCGTAATGACAATGTCATTCAGGGCATTTCCCGAACAGACTTTGATGCCGTCATGATAAATCGTACCGTAAATCATCATCCGCTTTTCAATATCGAAATCGTTGTTCATGACTTTGTCGAGAGCCGGCAGGATCATCGCGCGGTTCACTTCTGCCAGATAGCCGAGCGTGCCCAGATTGACGCCGAGCAGAGGAATCTGACGGTCCACGACCTTATCCGCCGCCCTCAATAGCGTACCGTCTCCGCCAAGCACGATCACGCAGTCGGCATCGTCCGGGATATCGTCGCCGTCATTTGAGACGGTGCTGATCCGGTCATTCTTCTTCAGATATTCCGTAACCTTGCGGGTAAATTCCCCGCTGGGATCCTTGACCGTGTTTCTCAGGATGCAGAATTTTCTCATTTTTGTCCATCCAGTTCCCCGTGTGCCTGCTGCACGGTTTCATCTATCATCTGACCGGTAACATTTCCGTCCCCCGGTTTCTGTATGGAATCTTCAGGCAGTTCTCCGGAAGCTTTATCTTCCGTTTTATCTTCCGCTTTGTTTCCCGGGCTGTCTTCCGCAGCTTTCTTTTTCAGGTAAAGAAGATATTCGATATTTCCTTCCGGTCCGCGGATCGGCGAATAGCTGAGCATCACCGGCTCCAGTCCGAGTCCGTCCGCAGCGCCGATGACTCTTTCAATCACTTCGCGGTGAACCTTCGGGTCCCGCACGACACCGTGCTTTCCGACTTTCTCCCTGCCCGCCTCGAACTGAGGCTTGATCAGGCAGACGATTTCTCCGTTTTCCTTCAGGAGATCCCTGACCGGTCCCAGTACCAGCAGGAGGGAAATAAACGATACGTCGATGCTCGCAAAATCTGCTTTCTCCGGCAGGTCTTCCGGCTTCATGAGGCGTACGTTGGTTTTCTCCATGCACACGACGCGCGGATCGTTCCGCAGCTTCCAGTCAAGCTGACCGTATCCCACGTCCACAGAATAGACCTTCACGGCTCCGTTCTGCAGCATGCAGTCGGTGAAGCCTCCTGTGGAGGCTCCGATATCCAGACAGGTCTTTCCTTCCATGGAAATGGGAAAGACTTTCATTGCTTTTTCCAGCTTCAGTCCGCCGCGGCTCACATACGGGAGCGTCCTGCCGCGCACTTCGAGCGCAGCCGTCTCGTCAACGGACGTTCCGGGCTTGTCTTCCTTCACTCCGTCCGCGTAGACGATGCCCTCCATGATCAGGACTTTCGCCTTTTCCCTGGACGGGGCAAGGCCTTTTTCGAACAGAAGGATATCCAGTCTTTTCTTCACGTAAATTCCTCGGTCGTGCCGTCCCCGGCAATTTTCTGCATCTTCTTTTCAACGGTATCGATACTGCCGTTGACATCCTTCAGAAGCTTCATTCCCTCTTCATAAGTCTTAAAGGACTCTTCCAGGGAAATGTCTTCATTTTCCAGCTTTTTCACCATCTCATCCAGAGCCGCAAAGCTCTCTTCGATGCTCTTTTCCTTCTTTTCCGCCATTTCAGACTCCTCTGTCCGGT
This sequence comes from Lachnospiraceae bacterium, assembly GCA_022647575.1. Taxonomy (GTDB): domain Bacteria; phylum Bacillota; class Clostridia; order Lachnospirales; family Lachnospiraceae; genus Chordicoccus. The sequence goes on from JALCKY010000009.1 coordinate 8,496, forward strand.
TCGATTTTCCCGACTGTTGCATCCATCGTACCATCGGTGACGCGGATGGTCAAACCTTCTCCCGTCTTCACCTGCTTCACGGAACGCACGGCCAGGCCCGAAGCATTTCTTACATAAGAGAACCCGCTCTTCAGTTTGTCCAGCGGATTCAGTCCTTTGAAGCGCTCAATCAGCATTTCCAGTTTCTGCCGGCGGTTCCGGGCTTTTTCCGTCATCGCGGACTGAAGGTCTTCCAGCAGACGTTCCTGTCTGTCTCTGGCGCTGCTGATCTTTTCGGAAATGGCCCCGTTCATCGCCTCTTCCAGGTCCGCCGCCCGCCGCCTCTTGTCACGGATCCGGTTCTGCGGACTTAAGTAGGCAAGCCTTACCCGGCAGGATTCCGCCCGGCTTCTGGCAGCCAGGATCTTCCGGTTCAGGCGCTGCGTCAGAGCTTCCGCATAGCTTCCGGTCAGATTCCGGAATTCCGCATAATCAAAAACAGCCAGTTCCGCAGCGGCCGACGGAGTCGGTGCCCTGAGGTCTGCGGCAAAATCAGCGATTGTCGTGTCGGTCTCATGTCCCACAGCGGAAATGACCGGCGTCCGGCAGTCGAAAATGGCTCTTGCGACTTCTTCTTCATTGAAGGCCCAAAGGTCTTCGATCGAGCCTCCGCCCCTTCCGACGATGATCACGTCCAGATTTTCCCGGTCCAGCGTTTCGATTCCGCGCACGATGGATTCCTTTGCATTTTCTCCCTGGACAATGGCCGGGTAAAGGATCAGCTGCACATACGGATTTCTCCGGTGGGCAATGTTCTGGATATCCCGGATGGCTGCTCCGGTCGGAGCCGTCACGATGCCGATCCGCCGGCTGTATTTCGGGATCGGCTGTTTATAGCGGGCATCGAACATTCCCATTTCTTCCAGCTCCCGCTTCATTTTCAGGAAGCGTTCGTAAAGAAGTCCGGAGCCTTCCAGGCTGATTTCCCGGGCATAAAGCTGGTAGGAACCGCCGCGCTCGTAGACATCGACGGCACCGCCCACGATGACTTTGTCTCCGTCTTTCATAGGAAAGGCAAGGCCCCTGCGCTCCCCGCGGAACATGACACAGGAAAGCGTACCGGTCTCATCTTTCAATGAGAAATAAATATGTCCTGATGTGTGGTATTTGCAATTGCTGACTTCGCCCTTGACGAAAATGGAAGAAAGCAGGATGTCCCCGCTGAAGATGCCTTTGATATAGTGATTGACCTGACCGACGGAGTAGATATTCTTCTCCATGGGAGACTCCTATACGCGCGCCAGGGTGCCGAGAATTCCGTTGATAAAAGAAGGGGAATCGTCGCCTCCGAAACGCTTTGCCAGCTCTACGGCTTCCGAAATGGCAACGCCTCCCGGGATGGATTCATCATAGAGAAGCTCATACGTGCCGAGACGGAGAATCGCCAGATCGACATGCGACATGCGGTTCGTCTTCCATCCCTTGGATGTATGGTTCAGCTTCTGATCGATTTCAGGAATCAGCGGTTCAATGGTTTTGAACCGTTCACGAAGAAACGCGCTTTCCTCTTCCGTAATCCCGTCCTGGGATTCCAGATAAAGCTGCGTCTGCTGCGGCATTTCCTCGGCGGAATTGAATTCCGCAAGAAATATTAATTTGAAAAGGTGCTCTCTGAGTTTTCTTCTGCTCATGAATGATGGGTGTTACGATTTATTTTCAACGCTGACGTCCGCCACTCTTACATTGACGTCCGATACTTCCATGCCGGTCATGCTCTCGATTGCCGTCTTGACTTTTTCCTGAACTTTCTTGCTGACATCGACAATGGAATATCCATAGGCGATGTTCAGGGTCAGATCGACCGTGACGACACCTTCCAGCACATCTACTTTCACGCCTGATCGGAGGCTTCTCATGCCGAGCTTGGCAATCAGATCCTTTGTCACGCCTCCGGCCATCGATGAAACGCCTTCGACTTCCGTCGCGGCAAGACCGGCGATGATCGCCGTTACTTCTTCCGTGACCTTGACGCTGCCGACATTTTCCTGTTCGCGGATCGTGAATAAATTGCGTTTATCTGCCATTTTCCTTACCTCCGAACAAAACCCATTATACCAAACCGCGCCGCAAACCGCAATGTCGATCTTTTAGCTTCCCGGCTGCGGCTGTTTCTTTTTTATCCCTGTTCGTCCCAGTCTCCGAATTCGGAAAGCTTCAGGTTCTTATTCCGGTCGAGCGTCATGCCGATGCTCCATTCATGAGCCCACAGAAGGAGCGGACGGCCCTTCATGTCCTTGACCTTCTTCATGTCGGACGTGCCTTCCAGAGCCTCGATATCCGTTTCTTCCGGATTCCTGATCCAGCGGATGTACTCGTACGGAAGAGTCTCCATCGCAATCTCCACCTTGTATTCATTTTCCAGACGGAACTTCAGGACGTCGAGCTGCAGGATACCGACGACGCCGACAATGATTTCCTCCATGCCGGTATGGAACTCCTGAAAAATCTGGATGGCGCCTTCCTGCGCGATTTCCGTGACGCCCTGCATGAACTGCTTGCGCTTCATCGTATCGATCTGGCGCACCCTTGCAAAATGCTCCGGCGCAAAGGTCGGAATGCCGCCGTACTTAAAGTTCTCTCCGGGCGTGCACACCGTGTCGCCGATGGCATACGTGCCGGGATCGAAGACGCCGATGATGTCGCCGGCCCACGCTTCCGAAACCACATGGCGGTCGTCCGCCATCATCTGCTGCGGCTGCGAAAGGCGCTGCTTCCTCTGCCCCTGTACGTGCCAGACTTCCATGTTGGCATCGAAATGTCCCGAGACGATTCTCATGAAGGCGACCCTGTCCCGGTGATTCTTGTTCATATTGGCCTGAATCTTGAAAACAAAAGCAGAGAAATTCCTGGTCAGCGGATCGATGATTCCCTGGTCCGACATGCGCGCCATCGGCGGTGCCGTCATCTTCAGGAAATGCTTCAGGAATGTCTCGACGCCGAAATTCGTCAGAGCCGAACCGAAGAAGACCGGCGACAGCTCGCCCTTGCTGACCTTTTCCTGGTCGAACGATTCCGAAGCGCCGTCCAGAAGTTCGATCTCATTTCCCAGTGTCTCTTTCTCATCGAAAGAAATCAGTTCATCGAGGAACGTGTCCCCGAGATTGATTTCCTCTTCCGTGCCTTCCTTCGTGCCTTTCTGGGTATCCGAGAAAAGCAGGACTTTTCTGGTTTCGCGGTCATAGACTCCCTTGAAAGCCTTGCCGGAGCCGATCGGCCAGTTGACCGGACAGGTCGGGATACCGAGCTCGTGCTCGATCTCATCGACCAGTTCGAACGGATCCCGCGCATCGCGGTCCATCTTGTTGATGAAGGTAAAAATCGGGATGTGCCTGCGGGCGCAGACTTTAAAGAGCTTTCTCGTCTGTGCCTCGACGCCCTTGGCGCCGTCGATGACCATCACGGCTGAATCCGCCGCCATCAGCGTACGGTAAGTGTCTTCCGAGAAGTCCTGATGTCCCGGCGTATCCAAAATGTTGATGCAGAAGCCGCCGTAATTGAACTGCAGGACTGATGACGTGACGGAGATTCCTCTCTGCTTCTCGATCTCCATCCAGTCGGAAACCGCATGACGGGCAGTTGCCTTGCCCTTGACGGAGCCGGCCAGATTGATGGCTCCTCCGTAAAGAAGGAACTTCTCCGTCAGTGTCGTCTTGCCGGCATCCGGATGCGAAATGATCGCGAATGTCCTTCTTTTGATTATTTCCTGATTTGCTGCCATAAAACCTCCTCCATACGGATGTCCAGCGGCGCATCCGCACGGATCGCACACATATATTCTTTATCGATTTCAATCATTGCCGCCCAGCCGTCCATCGGCAGCTGCTGCAGGCTGCGGGTCAGCCCTTCGCCGGTCCATTTCACATAGCTTTCCTTCAGGACCCATTTCCGGAAGAAATAACTCCGCTTGTCTTCCGATTGTAAAAATTCCTGAAACTCCTGCGGACTCAGGATCTTCCCTGCCAGTTTTCCGATGTCAGAGCCCATGATTTCCTGGATGTCGATTCCGACGGGCACGCCGCATACGGCGGTAACGATATAGCTTCCGGAATGGCTCCAGTTGAAACAGATTTCCGGATGCTCAGGCAGGTAAGGCTTTCCGTTTACCCCGGTGCCGAAGACCAGGCTCCCCGGATCGGCCGCCCAGTACTTTCCGATCACGAATCTTGTCAGGCTGCAGGCCGCTTCGTGCAGGTCGGACGGCTTCCGGTCCGCACCGTCCGGAATGCGGACAAAGGCAATCCGGGCAGTTCTGATCTTGTTTTGTTCAGGCATCCTTCTCAAGTTTTTGAACTGCCGCGCGGACGCGGGAAATGCTCTCTTCTTTTCCGAGGACTTCCATCAGCTGCGTCGCACCGCCCGGCGTCATTGCCTCGCCGGAAACAGCTGTCCGAAGCGGCCACATGACCTGGCCGTTCTTGAGTTCATGCTCTTTGGCGAATTCAACCATCATGGCGTACAGGGCGTCGTTTGAATAATCTTCCTGCGCTTCCAGAGCCGGGAGTATTTCCCTGAGCACCTTCAGCGAAATGGCCCTGTCCGTCTTCATTTTCTTATGTTCATACATGGAGCTGTCGTATTCCGGAACTTTTTCCAGGAAGCCGATCAGCGCCGGGATATCCTCGAATGTCTCGATGCGGGACTTCGCCATCTCCGCCACCTTGTGCAGGTCGATGTCTTTCGTCAGCGTGCTCTTCAGGTACGGCTCCGCTTTCTTAAAGAAGCTTTCGTCATCCATCCTGCGGATATATTCCCCGTTGATGAATTTCAGCTTGGCGACGTCGAAGACAGCCGGGCTTTTGTTGATCTTGCGGTAATCGAATCTCTCCACCAGTTCCGGCAGGGAAAGGATCTCGCAGTTGTCTTCCGGACTCCATCCGAGGAGCGCCACGTAGTTGACGACCGCATCTGCCAGGAAGCCGTGATCCAGAAGGTCCTCGAAGGAAGAATGTCCGCTTCTCTTGCTGAGCTTCTTATGCTCTTCATCCGTGATCAGCGGGCAGTGCACATAGGTCGGGATTTCCCATCCGAAGGCTTCGTAGAGGCGGTTGTATTTCGGTGCCGAAGACAGGTATTCATTTCCCCGGACGACATGCGTGATGCCCATCAGATGATCGTCGATGACGTTGGCAAAGTTATAGGTCGGGAAGCCGTCCGACTTGATCAGGATCATGTCGTCCAGCTCATCGTTGTTGACGGTAATGTCGCCGTAGATCTCGTCGCTGAACGTCGTCGTTCCCTCGTTCGGTACATTGAGACGCACGACATGCGGCACGCCTGCTGCCAGCTTTTCCTCGATTTCCTCTTTCGGCAAATGGAGGCAGTGCTTGTCATACATGACGTATTCTTTATCCGTGCCTTCCTGCTTCAGGGATTCCAGGCGCTCTTTCGTGCAGAAGCAGTAATAGGCATCGCCCTGTTCAATCAGCTGCTTTGCATATTTGTCGTAAATGCCGAGACGGCATCTTTCACTCTGGACGTAAGGACCGACGCCTCCGTCCTTATCCGGACCTTCATCGTGTTCCAGGCCGGCATCCTTGAGAGACTTGTAGATGATCTCCAGGGCTCCTTCCACGAAGCGTTCCTGATCCGTGTCTTCGATGCGCAGCATGAAGGAACCGCCGGCATGTCTGGCGATCAGATAAGAATAAAGGGCCGTGCGAAGGTTCCCGACATGCATCCTGCCTGTCGGGCTTGGAGCAAATCTTGTTTTAACCATTTTCATTTCACCTCAATGATATACTTCCGGGAGAATATCCCTCGGTCTTGCGTGATAGACCATGTCCGCAATGTTGTCCGAATAATTTTCACGGTCATTGATGAGCACGATCCGTTCGCCTTCAAAATACTTAACGCAGGTAGATGCCAGAAGCGAATGCATGCTGCATCCGAGAACCAGCAGGGTATCCGCCTTGGAGATCTCGTTTGCCGCCTGCGTCATCAGCTGATTATCGATCATTTCCCCTGTGAGGACGATCTGCGGACGGATAGGCTGGCCGCATTTCTCGCAGAGCGGGATTCCCTTGGACTTCATCATGAAATCGATGTCGTAGCGCGTGCCGCAGTGCGGGCACTTGTTGTCGTAGACGGATCCGTGAAGGGCAATCACGTTCCGGCAGCCGGCGCGGCTTGCCAGTCCGTAAATCTCTCTCGTAATGATCGCATAGAGCTTGCGGTCGTCTTCCATTTTTTTCAGTGTGGCCAGTTCCGGTCCGGGCTCGCCGAGCTTTGCCAGGACTTCGTTATGGTAGAAGGTGAAGAAATCCTTCGTACGCGTATTGTAAAAACCGGTGGAATAGATTTCCTCCGGAGAATACCCGTACTTCGTCTCGATCGCATAGGCATTATCCCCGCTGCGGTAATTGAGACATCCGCAGTCTTCACTGACTCCTACGCCCATCAGGCAGACGATATGCCCGCTGTTGCGGATGACGTCTTCAAGATGCTTGAGATCCATCATTTCTCCTCCTTTAAAATTTTTTAGTATTCCTCTTCAACAACCGAACCCCAGAGATCCCTCTCCTCTTTCTGGAATCGGATTCCCCTGGAAACGGACAGCGCAATCGACATTTCCATCATCAGGAACAGCACCGACGTCCCTCCGTAACTGACGAAGGGAAGCGTGATCCCGGTCGTCGGGATCAGGTTCAGCACCACGCAGATGTTGAGAATCACCTGCAGGGCGATATGGGCAAAGATTCCTGTTACCATCAGCGAACCGTACAGATCGTTCGCATTGCGCGCGATGAAGAAGAGCCTGTACAGCAGATACACGAAAAGCAGGATCAGGATGATTCCCCCGAAAACGCCCAGCTCTTCGCAGACGATGGAAAAGATCATGTCGTTCTGTGCTTCCGGAAGCGACCCCAGCTTCTGCGTGCTGTTTCCAAGTCCCTTTCCGAAAATTCCTCCGCTGCCCAGCGCATAGAGCGCCTGCATGATCTGATAGCCGCCCTCTTCCGAATATTTCTCCGGATTCAGCCACACCAGGATTCTCTGGATGCGGAAGCTTCCGCTCACGGAATAATGCACCAGTGCCCAGACTCCCAGGCCCGCTGCGGCAGCTGCGATCACCATGAGGATGATGAACGGAGCCGTCTTCGGATGTGCCACGAAAATAATGAAGAACGTAATCAGGAAAATGATGATGCCCGTACTCAGGTTCTCCGTCAGCACGTAAGCGCATCCGGCCAGAAGAATTCCCGACAGCATCGGAAGGACGCAGGCCCGGAAGCCTTTGAAGTTCTTCCCCATTTTCACGATCAGCAGCGGCACGAACACGATGATCGCAATTTTTGCGATCTCGGACGGCTGGAACTGAAACGGCCCCAGCTTGACCCAGCGTCTGGCATGATTGATGGTGATGCCGAACCTTGTCCGGACAAGTGCCATCAGGGCGATGGAAAGAAGGAAGAGCCATCCTCCGAGCTTCATCAGGATGTGATAGTCGATGCGGGAAATCAGAATGGCTGCGACAATCGCGGCCAGCGAGATAAGTGCCTGCCGCGAAAAATAGTACATATCATTCCCGAATTTGACTTCCGCCACATACGAACTCGTGCTGTACAGCATGACGAGCCCGAAGCCTGTCAGAAGGATTACGACTGCGAGCAGACTGTAGTCATAATAATCGGGGTTTCCCTTTCGGTTTTTCCCGCTGATTCTGCCTGACATATAACCCCTTCAGTTCTCCCTTTTACCCCGCATCCTCCATGATGGACAGATATTTCTGATGCGTTTTCTCAAATTCCTTTACATCTTCATCCAGGTTCTCCGTCGGACCGTTCCGGAGATCTTCCACGACCCTGCAGATGGCTTCATACATCGGCGTCAGGGAAAGATTCGCAGACACACCCTTCAGTGTATGCGCATCTTCAAAAGCGCCTTTGAATTCACGGTTCTTCAGGTCATCCGACAGCCTGGCGAAGCTTTCGTCCGTCACGAAAGACTTGAGGCATTTCACATAAAGATCCTTATCCTGCAGGAAACGGTTCATTCCTTCCGGGATGTTGCAGCCCCAGTCCTGCAGCCTGTCCAGTAATTCTGTCATATCGTCACCTCATCACTATAGATATACAGTATTATTTTAACATCAGAAAGCGCTTAAAACAATGCCTGTTTACTCAATCTTCCCGCCTTTGAGAAAAACATCGCGGATATAGCGGACCGTCTCATTTTCCCCTTTTTCCGCCCACATCCGAAGAAGAAACTCCATCTCCTTTTTCGTTTCCGGATGGATGTACCAGCTCCTGTCGCGGTTCTTCATGAAGTATGCCAGAGGATCCGTCTGGGCATAGGTGCTGCCGTGATAGACCTTGGAGGCGGAGACGCGGTCGAAAATCATTTCCGCCACGTATTTCCTCGGCATTCTTGCACCGGCCAGTCCCAGGGTATCCGCCGGATCCGAAGAATAGTCAATCCAGTATTCGTAGTGATGGCGGTTCCGCCCTTTATGATGCAGCCACGCCCTGGAAACCCCGGTCTCCTCTCTCTCCGCATTGTTGGGGCTCCGGTCTCCCTGGTAGTACTTCGCACCGACCCAGAATTCCGAAGGCTCCAGTTTCGAGAAGTCGTGGAAAAGTCCCTGCCGGTAAAGTCCCGCCCGGAAACAGAAGCACATGACCAGGTGGTGATGCTTCGTAATGGTTTTCAGATGACCGATGATATTCATCCTCAGCCTTCCGCCCTCCCGACCAGAATCGTAACGCTCCGGGCTGCCGCCGCATAGGACCTCTGGTCCGCCAGCGGTGAAGCCTCGTCGGAAAATTCCCTGCCGGATTTCGCTTCCGTCGTCATTTCCTTAAACCACTTCATCCCCTTGGGAAGAGACGGCAGGGCGAAGGAATGCTTGTCCCAGTAGGCATTGTAGGCAACATACAGGAAGTCATCGGAAGCCCCTTCCTTTTTCGCATAGAGCCCGCAGTACATGATGCCCATGGAACGGCTGCTGTTGTCGTACGGGCAGTACCAGGCTTTCGTATCATGGAAGGAAACGTCCGGATAGCCGACAGAAAGATAATCGCTCTCGCGGAGCGGCGACTTCATGTGCAGGATCGGATGGTTCTTCCGGAAAGCAATCAGCTTTTTCACGAAGAGCGTCAGGTCTTTCTCTTTCCCGATCTCATTCCAGTCCAGCCAGCCGACGGAATTGTTGCTTGAATAGGCATTGTTGTTTCCGCCCTGGGAATTGCCGAATTCATCTCCGGCATAGAGAAGCGGAACGCCCTGCGAAAGGAAGACATAGGAAAGCGCATTCTCTTCCTGCTTTCTTCCGCAGCGCAAGCACGGAAGCCTTTTTCGTCCGTCCCTCGGCGCCGCAGTTCCAGCTGGCATTCACTGCCGGCCCGTCCTCGTTGTCCTCTCCGTTCTTCTCATTGTGCTTCCAGTCGTACGACACGGCATCCGCCAGAGTAAAACCGTTTACATTTGCCATGTAATTGACGAACTCGTGCGTCGTGCGGTTGCGCCGCACGTGATCGGCGAAGCTGCCGAGCTGGCCTTCGTCGCCCTTGAGGAAAGCCCTGCCGTTCATCATGAAGGACTCGTTGTATTCCATGAGGTTGCGGCGCACCGGATTGTGTCCGCCGTAGATCCAGTCCGCGTCGATGTTCTCGAAAAGCATCTTCGTGCGGGTCAGATACGGATCCCTGATCAGAAGTTCCGTCGGGACGCCCGCCCCTACGAAATGAAAGCCGTCCGCATGATACGAATCAACCCAGAAATGAACCGCTTCCAGCGCGAGCATCGGGTTCGTGCCCTGCGGGAAAAAGAACTCCGGAATGCATTCCATCTTCCTGGCATGCATTTCCCGGATCAGGTCTTTCAGCTCCCTGCAGGAATCCGGTGTGCTGGAGTAGGACTGCTTCGGTGCGAAATAAAAATTCTTTTCGGAATAGCCCCAGTAATTCTTCGGAAGATCCGCAGGCTTTTCCTCCGTGTAGGAATGCGGCGTCATTTTCAGCGTGTCGTCCCATTCATACATCGGCATGAACTCAACAGCCGTAAAGCCGAGGTCCCGGATATAGTCCAGTTTTTCCGAAACGCCGCGGAAAGTCCCTTTGGCCTTGACGGAAGATCCTGCTTTTTTCGTGAAGCCGCGTACATGAAGCTTGTAGAGGATCGTTTTATGAAGAGGCGTCAGAGGCAGCGTATCTTCCTTCCAGTCATACCCGCTGCCGTCGGTAAAGCAGATGCCGTCCGACAGGCGCCTCGCATAAGGATCCAGGACCTTCTTCCCTTCCACCAGATAATAGTAGCCGAAATTCTGTCCGGCCAGACCTTCCAGGCCGACCGCACTCAGCGACCCGCGCCTTTCCGATGCCGGCAGAGACACCTTCTCCAGAACCGTTTTTCCTGCCGCATCCGTCAGAACGAGCTGAGCTTCCGCCTCGTCCGGCACAGATACCGTAAAATAAACGTTTCCGCCTTCGATCTTTGTCCCGTAAACCTCGAATTTCCCCGGAAGGGTTTTAAATCGGTTCCTGCTGTCTTCCATATTCCCTCCTCTGTCAGCGCGTATGTTCTGCATTCATTGATCTTTCAGTTATGAAATGATTATAACATGATTTCCTTCTTTTTATCATCTCTTTTGAAGTCGTTGCAAATCCTTCCGTTATCTGATATTCTGAATTCAGCTTAAATGCCAAGGAGGAAACCTATGTCTGAAAATGAAAAAGAACTGCACCAGCATGATGCAGATTGCTGCTGTGATGAGGAAGAGGATCTCGGAACCGTAACCCTCACTCTGGAAGATGATACGGATGTCGAATGCGCCATCCTGGCCATCTATCCGGTGGAAGGAAAACAGTACATCGCTCTTCTGCCGATCGATGAGAACGGCGAGGCCAAAGAGGATGAAGACGTCTTCATCTACCGTTATGTCGATAACGGTGCGGACAAAGATCCTGACCTCGAGAACATCGAAGATGACGCCGAATATGAAGCGGCTGCCGATGCCTTCGACGAACTCCTGGATGAGGACGAATTTGACGAAGAAGATCCGGACAACTCTTCCGATCAGTAATGACGATTTTTTAAAAAATACCCTCCTTACTGTTTGATTCAGTTCAGAGGGTATTTATAATTTGCCTGATTATCTAAATCTGCCGATTGTCCGGTATGTTGTACCTTATTTTACTCCTAAGGTATAAAAAGAAATTCTTATTTATTTAATATCTACACTTCATGGCAATATCATTTCTTCTTTTTGATGTTTACCCTTCTTATGTTTTCATGTCGGCGGTATGGAAAAAAATAAGAACGACAAGGAAAAGAACCACTGTGATTGCACAGACCGCAGTCCAAAAAGATGCATTGCTTGCATCACCGGTTTTAACCTTCGAGGTCACCTGGATCGCACTCACAGTGGATGTCGTGGATGCTGTGGTTACTGTGCTTGATGTACAGGATGTTGTTTTCGAGCTGCTATCCGTTTTCTTTTGTTGGATTTTCGGAAACGCTGTCACATCATAAACCCAAGAATTTCCTGAAAACTGAGGGACCAGGATTAAAAAAGGCTGTAACGAATTATAATTATCAGCATCTCCTGTTCGTCCTGTTTCTGTCACTAGGTATATTCCAACGCTTAGACCGCTGAATTTCACAATGCCGCCATTACCAGTCGTCGCAACACCTGCGTTGATAATGCCGTGCTCTTTTACATAACTCTGCAGTGTTGCTGCATAGCTAATAGACTGTTCTACCGTCATACCGGCCAACTTAATACCCGTCGAAGCAAAATCCGATGTAAGCATATAATCCGGAGAACCACCATGCGTCGCAAGTGATGCGACCTTGTAGATCGCCAGCTTTTCGCCCGATACCGTTGTTGTCACAGAATCATCGTGTACAGCTATCGTTATTGTCAGCGAACAGGCTGCCGAGCTGTTCACATCTGGTACCGCGACTGTATCCGCGTAAATGGAAACTGCAGATTTACCGATTCCATAAACTGCGGCTGCAAGCAGTAACAACAACATCAGATTTTTCAAGATTTTTTTCATTCCTTTTTATCCCTTCTGTTACCATATCTTCTTCTTAGAATCAAAACAATGAGGCATGTCCGAACACAAAAAAAAGACCATCGCTTTCGCAATGGTCTCAGACTTCAGATAGTATAAAATTGAAAATCAAAAGATTTTATTCATTTCGACGTGCTTCCGAAACCGCCGTTTCTGGTTTCTGATGCGCTGTCGCTTTCCGTAATCCCGAACGGCAGGAATACTCCCTGCATGAAAGCTTCTCCGGCTTTCAGGGAAAGCGTCTTCCCTTCGTTGGAATCATTCGTGATCTTGGAGAAGATATGGCCTTCATTATCCGACCCGTAGTAATCGCTGTCGATGACTCCGACCGTGTTGTTGAGCTGCAGCCGGTATTTGAATCCCAGTCCGCTCCTCGGGAACAGCATCAGGACCCAGCCTTCTTCCATCCGTGCCCTCACACCGGTCGGAATTTTCACCGTTTCCCCGGGTGCAAGTGTTATGTCAACCGGAAGGCAGAAATCATATCCTGCCGATCCGGCCGTCGCCCTTTTGGGAAGAGGCGTGCTTCTCATAGGCGGTACGGATCGTCTCCGTTGGCGTTTCGCCGAAAGAGCCGACCCATCCTTCCTGAAACTGTTCAAAGCTTACCTTTTCGAATTCAGCTATCCTGCTCATTTCCATTTTCATCTTCATTGGCATCGACCGGTTCCAGATCTTCCGGGTCCGCTGTTGCGACAACCTTTCCGATTTCGCTTCCGTCACCCTTCGGGCAGTCCTTGATGGAGAAGCTGATGCGTCCCATCTTGTCCTTGCCGAGGCAGATTGCGCGGACGACATCGCCCACCTTGAGGACATCTTCCACTTTGTTGATGCGCGTATTGGCGATCTTGGAAATGTGGACCATGCTCTCCTTGCCCGGGGCAAATTCGAGGAATGCGCCGAATTCCTTGATGGAAACGACTTTTCCTGTCAGGATCATGCCTTTTTCGAAGTCGGTCGTAATGATCTGGATAGCTTCCAGAGCCTTCTTCATGTTCTCCGGATCCTCGCCGCAGACGGAAACAGAACCGTCATCGTCGATATCGATCTGGACTTTATACATATCAATAAGCGTATTGATGGTCTTGCCTCTCTGGCCGACCACATCGCCGATCTTCTCCGGATCGATCTTGATCTGGACAATCTTCGGAGCCCACTTGGAGACTTCCTTGCGCGGAGCAGGAATGCACGGCTCCATGATGTTCGTAAGGATGTACTCTCTTGCCTGTTTCGTCTTGGCAATTGCTTCCTCGACGATCGGGCGGGTCAGTCCGTGGATCTTGATATCCATCTGGATGGCGGTAATGCCGTCATGCGTTCCGGCAACCTTGAAGTCCATATCCCCGAAGAAGTCCTCGAGTCCCTGGATATCCGTCAGAACGATGTAGTTGTCATCGGTGTCGCCCGTAACCAGTCCGCAGGAAATGCCGGCAACCGGTTTCTTGATCGGGACGCCTGCCGCCATCAGTGCCATGGAAGATGCGCAGATGGAAGCCTGTGACGTAGAGCCGTTGGATTCAAATGTCTCGGAGACCGCACGGATTGCATACGGGAATTCCTCCTCGGACGGAAGAACCGGAATCAGGGCTCTTTCAGCAAGAGCGCCGTGGCCGATTTCTCTTCTGCCCGGTCCTCTGGACGGCTTTGTCTCACCGACCGAATAGGACGGGAAATTGTACTGATGCATATATCTTGCTTTCGTGATGTACGGATCCAGGCCTTCGATCTTCTGGGCTTCGGAAAGCGGAGCCAGCGTCACGCAGTCGCAGATCTGCGTCTGTCCTCTTGTGAACATGGCCGATCCGTGTGCTCTCGGGATCAGGTCGATTTCCGCTGCCAGCGGACGGATCTCCGTAATCTGACGGCCGTCAGGACGCTTGTGGTCCTGAAGGATCATCTTGCGGACGGTCTTCTTCTGATACTGGTAAAGAGCGTCGCCGACCAGCGGCAGCCAGTCTTCCTTATCCGCATATTTCTCCGTGAACTGATCCTTGATGGCCGCGATATTCTTCTCGCGTGTCTGCTTGTCGTCCGTGAAGACAGCTTTTTCCATCTCTTCCGGCGGGCAGATTTCCCTCAGGGCATCGTTCAGTTCCTGCGGAATCTCATAGTGCTGATATTCTGATTTTTCCTTGCCGCATTCTGCGATGATCGTATCGAAGAACTTGATGATTTCCTTGTTGACTTCGTCGCATTTGTAAATTGCTTCGATCATCTTTGCTTCCGGAATTTCATTGGCTCCGGCTTCAATCATGATGACCTTCTCGCGCGTGGAAGCGACGGTCAGGGCCAGATCTGATTTTGCCTTCTGCTCATAGCCCGGGTTCACGACGAACTCGCCGTCGATCATGCCAAGCTGCGTGGTTGCACAGGGGCCGTCAAATGGAATATCGGAAATGCTGGTGGCCAGAGCCGATCCGAGCATAGCCGGGATTTCCGGATCGCATTCCGGATCCACGGACATGACCATGTTGTTCAGGGTCACATCGTTGCGGTAATCCTTCGGGAAAAGCGGTCTCATCGGACGGTCGATGACACGGCTCGTCAGGACGGAATGCGTGCTTGCTTTCCCTTCACGTTTATTGAAGCCGCCGGGGAATTTTCCCACGGCATACATCTTCTCTTCAAATTCAACGGAAAGCGGGAAGAAATCAATTCCTTCTCTGGGTTCCTTCGATGCTGTTGCAGTAGAAAGGACCAGCGTGTCGCCGTAATGCATGAAGCAGCAGCCATTGGCCTGTTTGCCCACGCGTCCGATATCGACGGAAAGAGTCCTTCCACCAAGTTCCATGGAATACGTTTTGTAATTTGCCATTTTCCCACCTTCTGCCCGATTGGGCGATCCTCAGTAAAATAGATACCGTTACACCAAAAAATGGGACGGTCATCCCGTCCCATCTTTCTTCATTATTTACGAAGCCCTAACTTTTCAATCAGAGAACGATAACGCTCGATGTCCTTGCCTTTCAGATATCCGAGAAGATTTCTTCTCTGTCCGACCATCTTCAGAAGTCCTCTTCTGGAATGATGATCCTTCGGATGATCCTTCAGATGCGCTGTCAGCTCATTGATTCGCTCCGTGAGTACGGCTACCTGAACTTCCGGTGATCCTGTATCGCCTTCTGTCCTGGCGTACTCTTTCATAATCTGCTGCTTTAATTCTTTCGTAATCATTTTAATTCCTCCTTTGGAATCTGTCTGCCTTCGCCTGTCATTAAGAGCCGGCCGGAGAAGCCTGGTTCCGAATGAAGGTAACGGACTGTGCAACCTAGAAAGTATAGCATACCCCTTCCTTATAAGTCAAGGAAAAAGGCCCTTCCGTTCTTCTCATCCTTCTTCAGCTGAGTTTTCAGCTCTTCGACGGACGGAAATTTCTTTTCCCGGCGCAGATGGCTTAATATCCGGACCTCTTCTTCCTCGCCGTAGAGGTCCTCGCTGCAGTCAAAAAGGAACGTCTCGACGCCGACGAACTGTCCGTCGACCGTCGGCTTGGTTCCGATGTCGGTCACGCCCTGATAGATTCTTTTCCCGATCCTCGTTTCCGAAGCATACACGCCGTTCGGCGGCAGAAGCTTCGTCTTCTCCGGGATGATGTTCGTCGTCGGCACGCCCAGCGTCCTTCCGATGTGGTTGCCGTGCACGATCTCGCCGGTCACGAAGAAATCGTATCCCAGAAGTTCATTGACCTTCTCCATTTCTCCCTTTGCCAAATGATTCCGGATCCGGCTGCTGCTGATTTCGCCCTCCTCATCGCAGACCACCGGCACGACCTTCACGGTGAAGCCGTACTGCTTTCCGAGCTTCCTCAGCGTATCGGCATTTCCTTCCCGCTCATATCCGAAGCGGAAATTCGGTCCGACCACGACTTCTTCGGCGTGCATTTTCTCCGAAAGGATATCCCGGACGAATGCTTCCGGGCTCATCGTAATGATCTTCGGCGTAAACGGACATTCCACCATCATGGAAATGCCCATCTTCTCCAGCATCGTCCGGCGTTCGCGCTTCGTCAGAAGCGTCATCGGCGCGATGTCGAAGGCAAAGACAGCAGGAATTCTTTTCCGTCCCGGCATCCTTCACGGTCTTTTCAACCAGTTTCCGGTGCCCGCGGTGAAGCCCGTCGAATTTTCCGAGCGTGACCACCGTCGGCTTTTCACTGTTCAGTTTATCAGTTTCTTTAATCAGGATCATAGAAGTTTTTCACCAGACGGAACATTCCGTATTTTTTATCAAAGCGATAGATTCCGATGAATTTTCCCGCGGAAGTATGTACCCGCACTTCCTGCAGATCCGGTCTTCCGTTCTCTTCCGGAATCTCAAAGTCATTTCCGTTGATCAGTCTCTGGTCCATGGACGGAGGGCAGGTCAGGACCGGCATTTCCGAAAACATTTCCTCCAGGGGAATCAGGAAGCTGTACGGACTTGCCGCGTTCCGCGTCACCCCGTCCTCTTCCTCTTTCTTTTTCCGGATCTCGTCAAGCGTCAGGCTGTCTTCCAGATGAAAGCCGCCGACCCGCGTCCGGACCAGCGATTCCATTGCTCCGCCGCAGCCGAGCTTCTTTCCCGATGTCGGCGCACAGCGTGCGGATGAAGCTGCCCTTGGAACAGGTCACGCGGAAATGAACCCGCGGCAGGTTCATTTCCAGGATTTCGAGCTCCGAAAATTCCACCTCGCGCGGCTGCCGTCTCCACCTCGACGCCCTTCCTTGCCAGATCGACCAGCTTGTGCCCGCCGATCTTGACCGCGGAATACATCGGAGGCATCTGCATCTGCTTTCCGGCAAAGGAAGCGATCACCGAAGAAACCTCTTCTTCGCCGGCAGTCACTTCTTTTTCGGCAAGGACTTTTCCGGTCATGTCTTCCGTGTCCGTCGAAACGCCCAGAAGCAGAACCGCCTCATAGGTCTTCGTCGTGCCGGTGAGCATGGAAACCAGACGGGTCGCCTTGCCCATGCAGACGGGAAGGACTCCTTCCGCCTCCGGATCCAGCGTCCCGGTATGGCCCATTTTCTGCTGCCCGAAAATCTTCCTCAGACGGTAGATCACGTCAAAGGAAGTCATGCCTTTTTCTTTTTTTACATTCAGGATTCCGTTGATCATGAAATCTTATTGATTTCCTCAGAAATGACGCCCATCAGGTTGTTGATGACGTCATGCACATTTCCCTGCATCGTGCAGCCCGCTGCCTTGACATGGCCGCCGCCTTTGAAGGCACTGGCGATCCTGCAGACATCTGCCTTGCCGCTGCTCCGGAGCGAGACCTTGAAGATCTGCGGCTGCGTCTCATAGATATAGACCGCCACTTCCACGCCTTCCGTCAGCCGCATCTGCGCAACGATTCCGTCAAGATCCTGCTGGGTGACATCGTAGAAGCGCATATCCCTCAGGGTTGTCGACGCGACGATGCATTTCCCGTCCAGCATCAGCATGCTTTCAAGAAGGGTACGTCCCAGGATCTGATTCTGTTTATAGGTTTTCTTATTGAAAGGTCTCGTCAATAATGGTACTGGCCGGTACGCCCTTTTCCATCAGGGCAGCGCCGATGCGCAGCGTTTCAGGTCTCGTGTTCGTATACTGGAAAACGCCGGTGTCATGGATGATTCCCGTAAAGAGCGCTTCCGCAATGCCCTCGTCAATCTTCTCTTCGTCCAGAAGTTCATAAAGGACTTCCGAGCACGATCCGATTTCAGGCCTGATCACATTGATCTGCGCAAGCCCGCCGTTGCTGACGTGATGGTCGATGCAGACCGTCTTCTTCGCAGTATCAAGAAGCTTCTTCGCCAGGCCGATGCGGTCGCGGGTGCTGACATCGAGTACGGCAAAAAGATCCGGCGCTTCGGTGTCGGGTGCATTTTCCGAAATGATTTCCGAGGTATCCTGAAGGAACATCATCTCGGGCTTCGGTGTTTCCAGATAGACTTTGACATCGATCCACGGACAGTTCTTTTTGACATAAAGATAAAGGGCCATGCAGGAGCCTGTGCAGTCGCCGTCCGGCTTGATGTGTCCGGCAATGGCCATCGTCTTCACGTCACCGGTAAGAATCTCACTGATTCTGTCCATGATTGACCTCTTCGATGATCTGCGTCATATGCACGCCGTATTCAATGGAATGATCCGACACGAAAGTCAGTTCCGGCGTGTTCCGCAGATTCAGGTTCTTCGCAAGCATCGAACGGATAAATCCTTCCGCACTGTTTAAGCCCTGCATCGTCTTCTTTCGCACGTCCTCGTCGCCGAGCACGCTGATGAAGACTTTGCAGGTTTTCAGATCCGGCGCCACAATGGCGTCCGTAACGGTCGTCATGATTCCGACGCGCGGATCCTTCAGTTCATTGCGGATGATGTCCGAAAGCTCGCGCATCACTTCCTGGTTTAATCGGTTGTTTTTTATGCTGTTTTTTCTCAATCCTGTTTAACCTCTACCATCTTATAGGCTTCCACGGTATCTTCTTCCTGGAAATCGTTGAAATCCTTGAAGACAAGACCGCATTCGAAGCCTTCCCTGACTTCCTTGGCATCGTCCTTGAATCTCTTCAGGGATGCCAGTTCGCCGTCATAAATCTTGTCGCCGTCATGGAAGACACGGACCTTGCAGCCGCGTTCGAAAATACCGTCCTTGACGTAGGAGCCGGCAATATTTCCGACGCCCGACGCCTTGAAGATCTGACGGATCTCCGCATGGCCGATGACCTGTTCCGCGTAGACTGCCGCACGCATGCCCTTGATGGCGCGCTCGACGTCTTCGATTGCCTGGTAAATGACGCTGTATAATTTGATTTCCACTTTCTGCTGTTCCGCAATCGTCTTGGCGGTCGCATCCGGCTTCACGTTGAAGCCGATGATGATCGCGTTCGAAGCCGCTGCCAGTTCGACATCGGATTCATTGATCGCGCCGACGCCGCCGTGGATGATCTTGACGATGATCTCATCGTTCGAAAGCTTCAGCAGGGACTGACGCACTGCCTCGACCGAGCCCTGTACGTCTGCCTTGATGACGATCGGCAGTTCCTTGAGGGAGCCAGCCTTGATCTGGTCATACAGATCATCCAGAGACATCTGATGTTTCGTCTCTTCCAACAGGTCTTTCTTTCCTTCCGTAACGAAGGTCGCCGCGAAGTCCTTGGCTTCCTTGTCTGTATCGAGTGCCACCAGCACTTCGCCTGCTTCCGGTACGGAAGACAGACCGATGATCTCGATCGGCATTGACGGAGTTGCCTTGTGCAGATGCTTTCCTTTCTCATCCGTCATGGCACGGACCTTGCCCGAAGAAGAACCGCAGGCAATGAAGTCGCCCTGATGCAGCGTACCCTTCTGGATCAGAATGGTTGCCACCGGGCCTTTGCCTTTATCCAGCTTCGCTTCCAGAACGATGCCTCTGGCCTTGCGGTTCGGATTGGCTTTGAGCTCGTCGACCTCGGCCGTGAGCAGGATCATTTCCAGAAGGTTGTCGAGGCCTTCATGCGTACGTGCGGAGACCGGACAGAAAATCGTCTGACCGCCCCAGTCCTCGGAAATCAGTCCGTATTCGGAAAGTTCCTGTTTGACTCTTTCAATATTGGCATTCGGCTTATCAATCTTGTTGACCGCAACGATGATGTCGACATTGGCGGCTTTGGCATGGTTGATGGCCTCAACGGTCTGGGGCATGACGCCGTCATCCGCTGCGACGACCAGGACCGCGATATCCGTAGACTTCGCGCCTCTCATTCGCATGGCGGTAAATGCTTCATGTCCCGGCGTATCGAGGAAGGTGATCTTCTTCCCCTTGATGGTGACCATATAGGCACCGATGTGCTGCGTGATGCCGCCTGCTTCCTTTTCGGTAACATGCGTGTTCCGGATGGCATCCAGAAGGGAAGTCTTGCCGTGATCGACATGGCCCATGACGCAGACAACAGGCGGACGAGCCACCATTTCGTCGGTATTCTCCTCGCCTTCGGCAAGAAGCTCTCCGATGACGTCTTCTTTTTCTTCCGGTTCCGCAATGACGTTGAAGTCAAGCGCGATTTCGGCCGCCTTGTCGAATTCCACTTCGTGGTTCACGGTAACCATTTCCCCTTTGAGGAAAAGCTCCTTCACGATTGCGGACGGCTGAATCTTCATCTTATCGGCAAGATCGCGGATCGTAATTCTTTCCGGAACCTTGATTTCGGTAACTGCCTCTTTCTTCTGTTCCTGTTCCTTCGGCTTCTGATTCTGAAGAGCCTTCGGAATGCGGCTGAACTGACGTCCCGCAGTCTGTCCGCTGCGGTTGCTGCCGCGTTTGCCGAGCTCTCTTCTGTCCTCATGGGCTTTTTCGTAATTCTTGCCCTTGTAATCCCTGGTTGTCTTGTGCGCCAGTGCGCCGTCGGAGTTTGCTGTTTCCGGAGCCTTTGCCTGTCCGTAAGGCGGACGGCTCTGACCCTGCCCGTAAGGCGGTCTGCTCTGACCCTGGCCGTAGGACGGTCTGCCCTGACCCTGGCCGTAGGACGGTCTGCCCTGGCCCTGGCCATAGGACGGTCTGCCCTGGCCCTGACCATAGGACGGTCTGCTCTGGCCCTGGCCGTAGGACGGTCTGCCCTGACCCTGGCCGTAGGACGGTCTGCCCTGACCCTGGCCGTAGGACGGTCTGCCCTGACCCTGACCATAAGACGGTCTGCCCTGGCCCTGACCGTAGGACGGTCTGCCCTGACCCTGGCCGTAGGAAGATCTTCCCTGTCCCTGAGGACGGTTCTGACTGTACGGTGTCCGCTGTCCCTGAGGACGCGATGTCGGCGCCGGACGTACCGGTGCTGACGGATGCTGAACGGCAGGAGCCGGTGCTGATGCCTGAACAGGAGTCGTTGCTGCAGGTGCCGGTTTTTCAGCTGCCGGTGCAGAGGATGCCGCAGGTGATGCAGCAGGTGCCGTATGAACAGCCGGTGCCGTATGGCTTTCCGGTGCGGTATGCGTTTCCGGTACTGTATGGACTGCCGGTGCCGTATGTTCCTGGACCGGTTTCTTTGCTTCTTCCGTGACCGGTGCTGCCTTTACAGGAGCCGGTGCACTTGCTTCCGCCGGTTTCCTTACTTCCGCTGCTTCCGGTTTCTTCACCGCTTCCGGCTTGACGGCCGGAGCTTCCGGAATCTTCGGAGCTGCCTGTGCAGCAGGTGCCGCCTTCGGCTCTTCCGGTGCTTTTCTCACCGGTTCTGCCGGCTTCGGTGCCGGAGCGGGCATCGGTTTCTGCGGCCTGTGCTGCTGCAGCTGGCCGCTGGCATTCTGGGAACGGAAGACTCGGATAATCGTCTTCTTTTTCTTTTCCGGCGATCCCGCTTCTTCGGCCTTCTTAACCGGAGCACTCTTCATTTCCTTCGGTGCCTCTTTCTCAGCAGGCTTGGACTGCTGCTTCGGTGCGCCGAATTTGGAACGAAGGAAATCTGCCTCGTCGTCCGGGACGCTGCTGACTGCCGTCTTTCCCTTGTACCCCTTTTCCGTGAGGTAGTCCAGGATATCCTTATTTTCCTTGCCCAGTTCTCTTGCTAACTCGTGAACCCTGATTTTAAGCATTTACCTGTTTCCTCCGATGCTTCCCTTTGCTTCCCCGTTAATGTTCCGTACGATCAACTCCGCGAACCGATCATCGATGACCGCCAGCGAAGCCCGGAATTCTTTTCCGATTGCATGCCCGATGACATCCTTCGTGTCCGGGAAATAAACCGGCACATTGTAATGGTCGCACAGATTCGTAAATTTCTTTTTCGTATTGTCCGATGAGTCGCTTGCGACAAAGACAAGCTTTGCCTTTCCCGACCGGACAGCCTTCTCCGTCATCAATTCCCCGCTCATTACCCTGCCTGCCTTTTCCGCAAGCCCGAGAGAAGAAAGGTATTTAGGAACTCCCGCCATCTTCGAACCCCTTTCTTAAGGAATCCAAGAACTCCTCCGGCACCTCTGTCTTCAGGGCTCTCTGAAGGGCTCTGCTTTTGCAGGCCTTCTCCAGGCATTTCACATCCCTGCACAGATAAGCGCCGCGGCCGTTCTTCTTTCCGCCCGGGTCGAGTTCAATCCCGCCCTCCGGTGTCCGGATGATTCGGACCAGTTCCTTTTTATTTTTCATCGTCCTGCAGCCGATGCACATTCTTTCCGGCTGCTTTTTGATTTCTTCCAAATGCAGCTCCTTTACTCCGCCGGATGATCTTCTTCCGCCGCTCCCTCAGCAGGCGTTCCTTCAGCCGGTGTCTCATCAGCCGGTGCTCCGTCAGCAGATGCTGCATCCGCTGCTTCACCGGACAGATTTCCTTCTTCGCCGAATCCTTCTTCCGCAAATCCCTCTTCCCCGTTTTCATCGAGGCTTCCGTAGAATTCGCCGTTTTCATCGAAGTCTTCCGCGAACATATCATCGAATTCGCCGGACTCACGTGCCTGCGTCTCCGATTTGATATCGATCTTATAGCCGGTCAGTCTGGCAGCCAGGCGGGCATTCTGCCCTTCCTTGCCGATGGCCAGGGAAAGCTGGTAATCCGGGACGACGACCGTTGCCGCTCTCTCGTCCGGATCCGCGCCGACGGAAATGACCTTCGCCGGGCTCAGTGCATTTTCAATCAGGACAGCCGGATTCTCATCCCACTGGATAATGTCGATTTTCTCGCCGCACAGTTCATTGACGACCGCATTGACACGGCTGCCGTTCATGCCGACGCAGGCGCCGACCGGATCGACATCCGGGTTGTTGGACCAGACGGACATCTTTGTACGGGAACCCGCTTCGCGGGAAATGTTCTTGATCTCGACCGTGCCGTCGCGGACTTCCGTCACTTCCTCTTCAAAGAGGCAGCGCACCAGTTCCGGATGCGTACGGGAAACCAGGATCTTCGGTCCCTTGGTCGTATTGCGGACATCGAGCACATAGACGCGGACGCGGTCATGCGGACGGAACGTTTCCGTCTTGACCTGTTCATTTTCATTCAGGAGGGCATCCGCCTTGCCGAGGTTGATGATGTAGCTCTTGCCCTGCATCCTCTGAACCGTGCCGGCTACGACGCCGCGGACTTTCTCACTGTACTGGTTGAAGACCGCATTGCGCTCCTCTTCACGGATTTTCTGAAGAATGACGTTCTTTGCGTTCTGCGTTGCGATTCGTCCGAAAGACTTTGAGTTGATATCCTTCGTGATGATGTCGCCGACTTTTGCATCCGGTTCGATTTTCTTAGCATCCGCAACCGTGATCTGCATGTTCGGATCCATGACATCGTCCACGACCTCCATCTCGGCCGTCACCGTGTACTCACAGGTATCCGGGTCGATGGAAACATTGATATTGTCGTTTTTTCCGAAGTTCGTCTTGCACGCCTGAAGAAGAGACTGCTCGATGGCGCTTAAAAGCGTCTGCTTCGGAATCCCTTTTTCCTCTTCCAGCATCTTGATTGCCGCTACCAGCTCGCTGTTCATTTTTTGTTGATTCCTCCTGCTCTAAAATTCAAATGTCAGACGGATAAGCGAAGTATCCGCCCGCGGGATCGTGATCTCCCCGTCATTCGTTACAATGGTGATCGATTCTTCACTGAAAGCCGTAAGCTTTCCCGTAAATTCTTTTTTCTTACCGACCGCTTTATAGGTCCGCACTTCAATATCTTTTCCCATCGCGAATTCAAAATCGTGCGGCCGCTTCAGCACCCGTCCGAGTCCCGGCGAACTGACTTCCATCACATAAGGCTCACCGATGAAATCATCGCTGTCCAGGACGGGGTCGACTGCATGACTCATTTCCTCGCAGTCGTCAATCGTGATGCCGCCCTCCTTGTCAATGTAGAGCCTGAGCACGTTTCCTCCGCTCTCCTTGAGGTACTCGGCATCGACCAGGACGTATCCCTTCTCTGCGGCAATCGGCCGGATGACATTCCAGGCCCGGTCTTCAATTTTCTCTTTCTTTGTCAAAGGGATCTCCTTCGCGAAATGAGAGCGGACCTCTGCGGCCCGCTCTCACTGATGTCATTCTTTATGCTCTGACAGCATACCACAGCTTTTGGGAAAACGCAAGCGGATTCTTCGAGGATTCCGGTGGAACCACGGGGACGGGGGTGGTGGTCCCTGCAGTTCGGGACCACCACCCCCGTCCCCGTGGTTCCCGCTGCTCTTTTTTATCTCGCCTTGCTTCCCTTCCCGCCGCGCTTTGCCAGCTTCAGGCGGTTGAGCGTGAGATGCTTGTCCTTGAATTCGATCGCAAAATCCTTGCCGTTCTGCAGAAGATAGCCGTGTTCAACGAAGTCGCTGCCGCCAAGCTTCATGCCGCGCACGCCCTTCGCCGTCTTCTTGAGGTCCGGCGCCTCGGATACCGGGAACCGCAGGAAATAATCCTCGTGCGTCTGCAGCACGACGTATTCGGAGTCGTCGCAGATGCCCGTCAGGATCACGGCATCGCCCTCGTCGAGCTTCGAAGCCATGATTGTGCGGTTCGTCGAATCGAATTCCGCACCGTTAACCTTCTTAATCATACCCGTCTTCGTCGCAAAGAAAAGACTCGAGGCCTTCACCAGGGACAGCGGCGAAATCAGCACGATCTCTTCCGTGGCATTCGAGAAATTGCTGACGTTGTCGATCGGCACGCCCTTGTCCCTCAGCCTTCCGGACGGCAGGTCGGCGACCTTGACCGTGTGCAGCTTGCCCTTGTCCGTGAAGATGCACAGCCTGTCGGTATTCATCAGCCGGAAAATGTACCGGTAGTCCGCATCCGCCGCATCTTTATTCTTCTCATACGTGTTCGTATCCAGAAGCTTCGCGTATCCGAATCGATCCATCACGAAGACGACTTCCTCTTCCACGATCTTCGGCTCTTCCACCACGGCTTCTTCCTGGTTCTCGATGAGCGTCCGGCGCGGTCTTCCGAATTCCTTCTTGATCGCATCGAGGTCTTCGATGATCACCTTAGCCATCGATTCGTAATTATTGAGGATATCCTCATAGCGTGTGATGTTCTTCAGCGTTTCCTCGTGCTCGGCAATGAGGGCTTCGACCTCCAGGCCGATGAGCTTTGCCAGCCTCATTTCCAGGATGGCGGTCGCCTGCCTCTCGGTGAAGCGGAGCTTGGCGGCTTCCTTTTTGCTTTCCTCGGACTTGAAGCGGATGTCCTTGGTAATGCCCCGGATCAGGCAGTCGCGTGCCATCTGCTGGTCTTTCGATCCGCGGAGGATCTCGATGATCAGGTCGATGACGTCGCAGGCCTTGATGAGGCCTTCCTGGATTTCCTTCTTTTCCTTTTCCTTGCCGAGCAGGTTCTCGTACTTGCGGTTCTCGATCTCCAGCTGGAAATCGAAATGCGCCTCGATGATCTGCTTGAGGCTCATCGTCTCCGGCCGTCCGTTCGAGACGACCAGCATGTTCACGCCGAACGTATCTTCCAGCTTTGTCTTCTTATAAAGAAGATTCTTCAGCTTCTCCGGGTCCGCGCCCTTGCGCAGTTCCAGCACGATGCGGATGCCTTCCTTGGAAGACTGGTTGGAAATGTCGACGATGTCCGAAGTCACATGTCCTTCGACCAGCGCCGCCACATCGCTCATGAATTTGGCGATGCCCGCACCGATCATCGTGTACGGAATCTCGGTGATGACGAGCGACTGCTTCCCGCCCTTTTCCCTTTTCCACCTCGACCTTGCCGCGCACGCGCAGCTTGCCGGGTACCGGTCTCATAGATTTCCTTCAGGTCGTCCGCGTTGGCGATGATGCCGCCGGTCGGAAAGTCCGGTCCGGAAATGTAATGCATCAGTCCCTTGACCGTGCAGTTGTTGTTTTTGATGTACGCCTTGACGGCGTCGATGACTTCCGAAAGATTGTGAGGCGGGATTGAAGTCGCCATGCCGACCGCGATGCCGTCTGCGCCATTTACCAGAATATTGGGAATGCGGACCGGGAGCACCGTCGGCTCCTTCTCCGTCTCATCGAAATTCGGCATGAAGTCGACGACGTCCTTGTCGAGATCCGCCAGGAAAACTTCCTGCGTGATCTTCGCCAGACGCGCTTCCGTGTAACGCATGGCAGCGGCGCCGTCCCCTTCGATCGAGCCGAAGTTGCCGTGGCCGTCCACCAGGATCTGCCCCTTCTTGAAGTCCTGCGCCATCACGACGAGCGAGTCGTAAATGGAGCTGTCTCCGTGCGGGTGGAACTTGCCCATCGTGTCGCCGACGATACGGGCACTCTTGCGGTACGGGCGGTCCCAGCGGATGCCGAGCTGCTGCATGTCATAGAGTACGCGGCGCTGAACCGGCTTGAGTCCGTCGCGCACGTCGGGCAGTGCACGGGGAAATGATGACGCTCATCGCGTAATCAATGTAATTTTTCTGCATGATGTCGGAATAATCC
The DNA here is from genome assembly GCA_022647575.1 of Lachnospiraceae bacterium. Classification (GTDB taxonomy): domain Bacteria; phylum Bacillota; class Clostridia; order Lachnospirales; family Lachnospiraceae; genus Chordicoccus. The sequence goes on from JALCKY010000009.1 coordinate 34,862, forward strand.
GTCCGGATAATATGATCTTCCGGCGTTTCAGTCTTTGCTGCCATAACCCCTCCGAATTTTTAATGTCAGACGTCGAGCTCCGCGTCCTGCGCGTGGTCGTAAATGAAATCCTTGCGCGGCGGAACGTCCGTCCCCATCAGGATCTCCGTGACGTCCGAAGAAAGACGCGCATCTCCGATCTCAATGCGGCGCAGCCGCCGGGTTGCCGGATCGAGCGTTGTCTCCCCAGAGCTGCTGCGGATCCATTTCCCCGAGGCCCTTGTATCTCTGAAGCGTGAATTTCTCACCCTTGTGCGTTTTGCGGTAGCGGTCCAGCGCCTTGTCGTCGTAGAGATATTCTCCCGCACCCTTGGGCGGTTCCACCTTGTAAAGAGGCGGCATCGCGATGTAGACGTGACCTTCATTGATGAGGTCCGGCATGTAGCGGTAAAAAAGCGTCAGGAGCAGCGTGGCCGATATGCGCGCCGTCGACATCGGCATCAGCCATGATGATGATCTTGTCGTAGCGCAGCTTCGTGATGTCGAAGTCATTTCCGTAGCCTTCCGAGAAGCCGCAGCCGAAACTGTTGATCATCGTCTTGATCTCGGCATTGGCCAGGACCTTGTCGATGCTGGCCTTCTCGACATTCAGAATCTTGCCGCGGATCGGCAGGATGGCCTGGTAATTGCGGTCGCGGGCCGTCTTGGCAGAGCCGCCGGCGGAATCTCCCTCGACGATGAAAATCTCGCATCTGGACGGATCGCGGCTCTCGCAGTTCGCGAGCTTTCCGTTGCTGTCAAATGAAAACTTCTGTTTCGTCAGGAGATTGGTTTTCGCCTTCTCCTCCGACTTGCGGATCTTCGCCGACTTCTCGGCGCAGCCGAGGACTGCCTTCAGCGTCTCGAGGTTCCGGTCGAAATAATGCGGTGCCGCTTCGCCGTGATCTTCGCGACGACGCGTGCCGCGTCCGGATTGTCGAGCTTCGTCTTCGTCTGCCCTTCGAAACGGGGATCCGGATGCTTGATGGAAAGGACTGCCGTCATGCCGTTGCGGATGTCGGCGCCCGTAAAATTCATGTCCTTGTCTTTAAGAATCCCCAGCTCGCGGGCGTAGTTGTTCATGACCGTCGTAAAGGCCGTCTTGAAACCCGTCAGATGCGTGCCGCCGTCCGCGTTGAAAATGTTGTTGCAGTAGCCCAGCACATTTTCATGGAACTCATTGACATACTGGAAAGCGACGTCGACGGTGATGCCCTCGTCTTCTCCGTGGAGAACCACGATGTCCGTCAGCGCTTCCGAGTTCTTGTCCATTTCCTTCACGAAACCCGCGATGCCGTCCGGCTCGTGGTAGAGAATCTCGATCGGTTCGTCCTGCCGCAGGTCGCGGAAAACAATCTTCAGTTCCGGATTGAGATACGCTGTCTCATGCAGTCGCGACTTGACCTCCGTCGAGGAGAAACGAGTGACCTCAAAAATCTCCGGATCCGGCAGGAAGTTCACGCACGTCCCGGTCTCCTTCGTCTTTCCGATTACCGGCAGGAGTCCGTCCACCAGCTTCATGTCAGGCTTGCCCTGCTTATAATGATCGTGCCAAATGGCCCCGTCTCGCTTCACCTTGACGTCCATATAGGTGGACAGCGCATTGACGACCGAAGATCCGACGCCATGCAGGCCGCCCGAAGTCTTATAGGCATTGTTGTCGAATTTGCCGCCCGCGTGCAGCGTCGAATAGACGAGACGCTCCGCCGGCATTCCCTTCTTGTGCATGCCGACCGGAACGCCGCGGCCGTTGTCGGTCACGGTGCAGGAACCATCCTTTTCCAGGACGACCTCGATATCCGTGCAGTAACCCGCCAGATGCTCGTCAACCGAATTGTCGACGATTTCATAGATCAGATGATTCAGGCCCTTCCGCGAAGTCGAGCCGATATACATTCCCGGCCTGCGCCTGACAGCCTCCAGCCCTTCCAGCACGGAAATGCTGTTCTCATCATATTTCTGAGCTTTTGCCATAAAAAATAACCCCTCTCCCTTAACAAAAAATGAGTCCGGACACAGAGAAACCCCGTCTGCGTTCCGACGAGGTTCATTTTACCATAGCGAACATTTGTTTTCAACGGAAAAAGTACCACATGTGGGGCACAGTCCGGATTTGATGCGCAAAATAACGGTTTTCCCCTACAGTCCGAAAAGACCGAGATACCAGCGGAGAAGATTATTTCCGAAAAGAACCGAAACTGCCATCCCCAGCGCAAGGAACGGGCCGAACGGCATATGTGCCTTACCGCTCTCCTTCTTCCCGGCCATCAGGTAAATGCCCCAGCCTCCTCCCGTAATCAGGGAAATGAAGAAGGCGATGAGCGTCAGCTTCCATCCCAGCAGGAATCCGGCCGGTGCCATCAGTTTGATGTCCCCGCCTCCGAAGGCATCCGGGATGATCAGCGTAATGAGGAACAGCGGAGCACTGATGCAGAAGAAACCGATGACACGCTCCAGGATTGGCACCTGCGGTCCGGTCACCAGCGACAAAAGCGCTGCGATGATGACCGTGATCAGGAAGCGGTTCGGAATCTCCATCGTATCCGCATCCACGAAAGCGATGACCGTCAGGATAGCAAGGAAAATAAACACCGTAACGGCTGCAAAGGAAAGTTCGTAAACCCAGAGGTCTCCTACCGCGCAGGCTGCCCCGAGAAGCTCAACGACCATGTAGCGGGGAGAGATCTTCGTCCCGCAATAGCGGCATTTCCCGCGCAGGAAAAGCCAGCTGAAGACCGGCACCAGGTCTTTCGGGTAAAGCCGGTGCCCGCAGGTCGGGCACATCGAGAACCCTTTCGCATAGGAAATATTCCGCGGTACACGATAGATCACGACGTTCAGGAAAGAGAAAATGCACATCCCGAATACCGCGGCAATGAGGTAGATGCATAAGTCGATTGAAAAGATTCCGGTCATCATGAAAGTATTATCCGCCTGTCAGAAATATTTTCAGTCAAGATCAAAAAGCTGGGTCTTCATCAAGGTTACTTTTGTATAACCTATTAAATCTGTATAAGTTTTCCCATAATAGGTGAAGGAGTTCCGTACAACAATATAGATTTCCGCATTCGATGAATCCGTGAGATAAGCGTATGGATTTGTAAGTGTCGTATGGTACACATTTCCGGACGAAATTGGATTGCTTTCCGAAACTTCAGTATTTGAAGCTCCCACATAGGTTGTCAGTCCGGTAATTTCAGTCAGTTTGACACCGTTGATAATCGTTTCCTTTCCATTGACATCATCTTTTTTATAATAGGTAACTGTCATGTTCTTCGGAGAAGTCGCCATGTTTGAATCAAATACTGAATAATACAATTCCACATTGCCGTCCATGTTTCCGCTGTTTGAATCCGACCCGCTGGATGCCATGGCCTGATCATAGGTTAGATATTTCGTATTCTCCACCGCTGCTCCAAGTGAAGGCGTCTTTAAAGATGTTACAATAGGATTCTGTACACCATTTTTATAGGCTGCGACAATTGTGTTGATAAACAGTTTCGCTTCTTCTGAATTTCCGGTTACAGCTGAATGTCCGACGCCGGAATACATGACGTTCCCTTTGCTGTAAATATAATAATTGTTTCGCACATCTTTTGGAGAAGCTGTATATAAAGTATTCGAAGTAGAATCACTGCCCCCGATCGTATACCAGACAACGATATCGCTCTCTCCGTCATGGTCGTCATCCGCCTGAAGGTCCAACTGATAATACTGGAAATGAGTTGAGGCAATTGAAAGCTTGTCACTGATTGCAAACGGATACTGCGTAATAAGACCGGTATTGATTTTTGTTGCATACATCTTGGAAAAGGCACCATTTCCCCCGATATCCGTATCAAGTCCAGCTGCCTTTTTAGGATTAAGATTATACTGTTCTGTACTGTATAATTTCGACATATTCAACACAGCATTCGTATAGCCCTGAGTAGTGCTGTAAGTTGATTCAGCATCATTCGCCTTATAAGCAAAATCATTGCCTGTCAGCTGTACTGTATTTCCGGCTGCATTCTTCGAGGTGAGGCCTCCGGTTCCTTGTGAAAGTGTTAGATTATTTCCCTCTCTCAAAAGCTTTGCCGTTGCATTCAATGATCCGTCTGTATTGACACCGGTAATCCCATAGCGATCCATTCCAACAATATTTCGCATGATTGTGTTGATATTGTATCCCCAGTAGGCAGCCATGCCGTCCGTATCGGAGCAATAATATTGTACGCCGTCATGCCAATATGTTTTATATGTACCTGTATTGTCCGTTTTATACTGGTCGCTGGTTGCCACATTAATAAAGGACGTCGTATCATGCGTAAACAAGACACTCTTGCCGTCATTAATAAAGTTCTCAATAGCAGTGACCGGCCCGATTTTCAATTTGTTTCCGGTTACGACAGTATTTGAAATATCCTGATAGACATCAGCAAATCCCAAAATAAGCATATCATAATCATCAAGAATATTCACAGGTACCGGCGCCGAGGCATTTGTATTGAACTGGGACACAAAATCATTTGAACGTATGGACGTGATTTGAATACTGTAATCTTTTACAGAAGACAGAAGTGTCTGGAATTTGGTATCTTTCTGCATATTCCAGTTACCATCGCTGCCTCTCTGCATGATCTGAAGAATTTTTACTGTCGGAGCATTGCCGACTTTAATTTTCAGATATCCGTTCTGTGAAGCGCGAATATTATCATTCACCGGTGATGACTGCGTCGCTTCTATCTTCCATGGAAGTTCGCCCACGTAATCTCCGACAAGAATACGAGTAATCCGGTAAGTGCCTGTTTTCAGAAGATACATGCCGTTGGCACTCTTATCAACAACCGAATAGCTGCCGTCTGTCTGTTTCTGCATCACGGTTATATCGGTCATCTCTTCTTTTGTAGAATATTTGCCGTCAGCGTTTAAATCGAAGTACAGATGAACAGCATAGTAAGTATCCAGATCGATTTCAGTTTTACTGGATAAATCAAGATCCCAGGTAAGTGTTGTCAGAGAATTTACCGAATCAGCAGAAGAATTATTTACAGACAGACTGAGTTTCGGCATATTGACGTAATAGTAGAATGTAGGCTTTTTATTAAGCGTTACAGCAATTCCATCTGTTCCCCTGATTGAAGTCCCGTCAGCGTTTCTATTAACCGAAGCAATTGCCGTATTATCCATATTCATGCACGACTCAAGGAAATCATACATATAGGATGTATTATCTATATAAGAAGAATTTACGCTGATTGGTGTTCCATCACTGTCTTTATTGTAAAATTTCGAGTCAACAATAAGTGCATATTTACCGGCTATATATTCTTTCAGGGATGCAAGATTTTCTTTTGTAATATCATTTCCTGAATATCTATATTGTCCGACATATGCCGTCGATGCAGGACTTTTAAGTTTTGAATTCCAATTATTGTTTTGATAATCCGTCTGAAGCAGGCCTCCGATTTTCGGCATGCAGGTAACAGAATCTCCGGTATGCGTATAGATCAGACCATTCATGGAAGTGTCATTATAAATTGTTTTTCCATAATCGTCTGTATACATCTGTCCGACATTTGATCCAATATAAATCACATCGTAAGTTGTATTCAAGTCCTCAATTCTGCCAATAAATTCAGCAGCAGACATCGTCGTTATATGAATGCTTTCATCTGGCAAATCTGCGTACTCGGTGCTGAATGCCCTGACATCATCTTTATTTAAATCAAAAGATGCACAGGGTTCTATTTCAAGAACATTCAATGCCGTTTTTTTCGTAATCTGTCTGCGATCCTTGAAGTTAATGATATATTGAAGTGCGGTTGCCTGAGAAATATCCGTTGAGATCATATCTTCCGTTTTTGTACGAATCGTATTCTCACTGGCAATCAGCTGAGCAATCTCGAAGAACCCTGTATTTAAAGAATCATTTGTCGTAAATTTCATTGAAAAGTCTTTGCTCGCCAATGAGCGATTGATATCGGAAATATCCGTTGTACTGCTGACATCTCCTGCTGCAATTTTCTGTATGCAGTAAACATTTTCTTTTACATAGTTATAATTATTATCCGCAACCACTGAATCAGAAAGATCTTCCCAGTTAATAGCAGAATCCAATTCAGATTCTTTTGCTATGTTCAAAAAAGACTTCAAAAAAGTCGTATTGATATCCTTTTGGCCTGCCAGAATTGCCAATTTGTGTATGTTTGAAAACTGCTTCGTATTATAATCAACAGTTTCTTTAAAAATACTTCCATCTACAACGCAGGGCCATCTCATGGAATCGTCTGCAATGGCTCCGCATAGGAACTTCAGTACTGAGAATGATATATCATTCGTAAATGCCTCTGACGTACTGTCGTAACTGCCTAACTGATTTTCATAAGTTACCAGATTTCCATTTTCCTTCAAGCCTATATTGTTTCCGCAGATATATACAAAATTGTATCCCGAGATGTCATCCAGCGTTTTAGCCTGCAATTCCTTCGGTGTCAAAGTATCGACCGATACTTTGAAAGAATCAGTCGCAGCAGTAACACCGAATACTTTCTGTTCCAGCCAGCGGTTATTCTGCAGACCGCATGTATAATAAACGGAATTAATCTTTACGGTATAAGTTTTATCGGAAGCAGTTCCATGTTGAAACACATAATTATCTGCAGCTGTGCTGATTGGACTGCTATTGTATGAAAAATACTGTGCATCACAAGACAGAGTCACCGTTGCCGCAGGTGTCTCTCTGTCGGTGTTGGGGTATCTGTTGGTGTGGCTGTCGGTGTCGGAGTATCTGTTGGTGTCGGCGTTGCCGTCGGCGTCGGGGTATCTGTCGGTGTAGGCGTTGCCGTCGGCGTCGGAGTTGCCGTTGGTGTCGGCGCAGCAACTTCAGAAAATGATTTCACATAATAGGCTGCTGTTCCTTCCGGAACACTATCTGTCTTTGTCAGAATCTGATTTCCGGCTGCATCCTTTGTAATCGTGTAAGTTCCGTACTGAGTCTTCGCATTATCCTGACCTTCCTGAAACACCACCTGATATCCGCCATTTGTATCCTGCGAAAAAGATTCTGGATCCCCAGATGCTGAATCTGAAGGTATTACACCTCCGGAAGCAGTTGTCATTAAAGAATAAACAATCTTGTCCGTAAGACTGCTGTCTGCAGCAAGCAAAGAAAATGTCCCGTTATCTTGTATATCTTCAGTGACACCTGATGGGAATTGCAGTAAATGATATCCTGTATCGGTACTTTCAAGATAAGTTTTTTCCGCATAAGTATCCTTATTATAAAATAAAGGATAACTATCCTTTTGCGCTGAATCTTCCGTGCATATTGAATTTATCTCCAGCTGATTGATGATATTATTGAAAATCGTTTTTCTCTCTGTAATACCAATTGCTGTTCCGGAAGCGTATGAATCAGATATATATTGTTTCATCAAAGGTGTAATATAATTATATTCCTGCCCGTCAGCAAGATATCCAATTTCACCTAGACCTTCTTTTGGAACTACTTCCAGTATTTTATAAGTTTTAGATTCGGAATTCTCGATTTTTGAAACAACAGTTTCCAACCCAGGAAGCATATTGCTTGCCGTAATACTGATTATTGAGGAACTTGTCAGGGCAATCGCAATAATAATTGCCAAGTAAGCGACAATTATCTTTGCAAATTTATGTCTACTAATATACCGTTTGTTTTTCATCATAAATCCTTCCGTTTCACTGCTATGAATAATACCAATTATCCCAATAAGTGTATGAATAATATTTTTTCCAATCCAAGGAAAGTACAAGTTTTCCGCTGCTTTTTTTGTAGGTGACAGAATAATCTGTTCCATCACAGGTTTTCGCCGAATAACTTATTCCACTATCTGGTATAGGAATATAATAATTGACTAACTTTGAATCATCTCCGTAAACATTGGCCAATCTATATTTCAAAGAAATTGTAGCGTAAGCGCCATTATACAATTGGATATTTGTACCAGTATCTATACCAATAATGACATCCTTATTACTGACAGAATTTGTCGGAGTTGTATATACTACTGTGTATTCATTGCTTCTGTAAGTGATTTGATAATTTTCTAAAGGTTTTGTCGCCACTACATATCCAAGAGCCTCAGACGTATCTGAAAATTCGATACCTTCTGATTTTAATACAATAACCCTGTCTGCAACTTTTTTTATTGTTCCGCCATATCCATTGGTTGATGTTATATAGCTTATATAATTTGAATTCTTATCAGTCTGAGTAAGTGTTACCTTGCTGATATCCTGCTTGATTGATGCACTTGAATTATCATACTCGTCATCTATATCTGTTACGGTAACATCTAGATTAAAAGTTTCAGCCTGCGCCAACGGCAACTTTCCAGAATCTTTACTTACATTGACATAGGTTGTTTCTGTGTTCTCACCTGATAGTTCCAAATAATCTCTTGATAAATCAATTGACCATTCACAGCTGCATTTCCCATCTGCAGAAATAGTCGTCTCTGTTTGTCCTTCACGTGTCACATAAACCTGATAAGTTCCCGTTTCACCTCTCCACAAAGTATCGGTACCATGTGCAGCTGCATCAGTCCTTGCAATGCGAACAGCAACTATCTTCGGATTTGCCGCTGGGGTTGCTGGAACAGTAATAGAAACACTTGCTTCTTTGCTGTGGTCACCATCTGTGATATTTGCCGGATAATTCAATTTAATAGAACAATTAATAATCGAATTATCAGCTATTCCCGAGTAATTGATTGTAATTGGCCAGGAGATATAAGTTTTTGTTGACGTGTCCGCCGCTTCCACGGAAACAGCTGCACTGACAGCATTTCCAGCCGCATCCGTCAGTTTAAAGTTTGCAGGAACCACCTGCCCGTCAAATACAGTCTGATCAAGGAAGAATCCGGAAACGCTCAATGTCGCTTTTACGGTTCTTGCCTTCGCATCATAGGTTCCTTCTTTCAGGGCAAGACCTGCAGATTCCATGTAGCTTGCCGAAACCACGGAATTCGTGGAAACTTTCGTCGTATCAAATACGGAAGTTGCCGTTACAATCATATTCTGGCTTGTTTCATTTATACCCAAATGCAGGGTGCCGTCTGAATCAATCGTTGTGGTAGTATCTTTATTATCCTTTACCTGCCAGGTTACATCCGTTGCCGGATGATTGACCCCGGATACCGTTGCTTCAAACTTCTTGGATCCTCCCTGTACAACCTGTGCGGAAGACGGGGATACATTGACTGCTGTTACCGTCGATACATAAGGAACAACCGGAACCGCAACATCTGCAAGATCACGGTTTACGGCAACATTATTACGCAGGGTAACTGTGTTTTCCGTCTTGTAGCTTCTGTCATTCAATGTAAAGGTAATCTGATATTTTACCTGATTGCTGCTGATAGTATTCGTTGTGCTGTTCGGATCATAAAGCTGCATTTTAAAATCCGTCACATATTGTGCCAGGATATTTGATTCCACCGTCGGCTCAGTTTTATCGGCTACATATTGATAAAAGGAATACTGAAGTTCTTTAGCTGCCCTGTCAAAGGTGATACAGTAAACAGTTACCTTAGAATTATCCGAACCACCATTGACGTCTTCATCCCAGTCATAAATATAAAGTTTCTTTGACTCAGCTGTGTCGTCCGTGTCGTTATAGACTTTAACATTGCTGCCAACGTAATAAGCAACTCCCGCAGATGCATCCACAAGCATATCGTGAAGTCTGTTGCTTGTCAGCTGTGCTTCATTTTGTATATTTGTTTCGGTATTGGAATTTTTGAACAGGTTCGTACTGACAAGAAGAAAAGAAATAATGGAGCCGAACACAATGACAGAGATCGCAATCGCTACGATCAGCTCCACCAATGTCAGTCCTTTGTTTTTCTTCAGAAAATTCATCTGTTTTCCCCTGTCAATTACTTAATCATCAATATAAGTTTTTCCTGTTAAATGAACCAGCTCGACTGTTTTCTTACTGCTTCCCTGTTCAATAATAATGGAGGTGCAGTAAACAGCTGTCGATCCGCCGTTTGTATAACTGATTGGCATAAATGCACCAGAACTCCGGTCGAATCCAAGTGTAAGCGATGAACCTGCTGAAATCTGGTGTACCTCCGTCGTACTCTGCGTATCCGTATAACTGATTGATATTGACGAAGAAGCAGCTTCTTTCGTACCATCCTCTCCTGCCACGGATATCGAATATTTTCCGTCACTTCCGCAGGTCAGGATAAACTGTGCTGCATTGCTCTCTCTGGTCATGGCATAAACTTTTGTTTTCTTAAGTCCGTCATCAATGCTGATGGCCGCCTGACGCACATTCCATCCGGACAGTGAAAAGAAAGCCGAGACCGCCCCGACTGACAGAATGCCGATGATTGCAATCACGACAATCAGCTCGATTAACGAAAATCCCCTGACGTTTCTTTTCATTCTGTCATCTGGCTCCGTTTACTGTTTAACCCAGTTCTGATATACGATTAAATCTTCAATACTGGCAGAATCGACACTTCCTGCATTTCCGCTTGTCGCTCCACCGATAATATAACTGGAAGCATCATAAATATAATTCATGATCTTATTATTATTTGTTTCTGTCTCCAGGACCTTGGCTACTTCCTCCGGTGCTGACTGCAGGGATGAATTATTTTTCAGAGTAACTGTCCCATTGGAAATAATTAATCCGCTGAAATTGCTGTTTTCAACGACGACATTTCCTGTTGAAATGATGACCCTGAGATATGGTGATGCAGCAGTTCCTGAACCGGTATATACAGTCAGCACATCATCGGACAGGCTGTTGGTACCCGTGCCGTTTTTCACAACAACATTTTTCTCCGTAAGAATCCCGCTCAGGCTCGATTTCTCAGTCTGGAAAGTCATCGTCTGATTCGTGACATTATTCAGATCCGTCGTCAGCTTCGTCAGATCCACAAGATTTTTAAAAACATTCTGCTTCTTTTCTGTTTCACTCAGAGCACTGTAATTCGAGACAAGTTTCAGGCGGTAAGCTGCAAATTTATTCTGGAGATTGACCTGTCTTTCAGTCAGTGCAGCCGTTGTGTTCGCAGCTCCGTCCGTCAGAGTATCCGACTGTTCTGTTACCGTATTGTTTGTCGTATCGACCTGAGAAAGAATATTTCCATTCAGGTCAAACTTTGCACTGCTTGCGGAATTCATTGTAACGCCCTGTAAATAGAATTTAACATACCGGTTAAGTTCCGTCTGATTGGCGCTGTCAGCATAATAGGTCTTAAAGTATTTCGCAGCTTCCAGTGCCGTATCGAATTTCAGATAAAAATATACCATATAGGAATTGTAAGCCTGGTAATAAGCCTTTTCATAAGAGGAAGCGCCGAGGCTCTTGACTGAATCCAAAGCAACCAGCTTATCGTCATTTTCCGTGGTAAGTCCCGCTTCTTTCCTGAGAGCTTCATAGGTATCAGCTGTCATAGGATTCTGTCCGCCGTTTGTATATTTCTGTCCGATCAGAGATGAGGGCACCAGATAAGCCAGCTGATTGCTCTTGACGGTCAGGGATTCACCCGTCATGACGTTGGCAGCATTTGTTATCGTTTCTGTGTTTTTCGCCTTCGTGCTGATGTAAGCATTTCCGCTCAGCATCAAGTATTCAATCCCCGAAAAATTCATCGTAACATTCGTACCGTTCACGACAATCGAACTGCTGTAATTGTTCGGGTTTGCCGTGATATCTGTTTTAATGGCTTCAACATCAGAAGAAGTGCCCAGTCGTTCTTCGGCAGCCCTGGCTGCTGTGACCGGGTTCCCATATCCGAAATAATTTCCGCTGACCGTAATGCTGCTGGCACTTCCGCTCTGATCTGTGACTGTCAGATCATCCTGAAGATAAGTTGATCCATTCAGATTCAATGCTGCTGAAACAATATTGACTCCGTCCGCCCAAAGATTTGTCTTGGAATCGGTAGAAAACGTTGTACCTGCAGCAAGATCAACCAGTTTATTGGTTACAGCTACATCTGCTTTTGAAACCGCAAGACTTCCTGCATTAAGTTTTATTCCGTTTTCCCCGCCATATAAGGACCCGGCTATCGTGCTCGCCCCTGTATCATTAATCAGGGAATTCTCAGCAAGAACGGTGAAATCAAGAAGACTCGGTACTGCCGACGTTTGGGTGAAATTCACAGAGGGATATTCCAGAATAATGTCTGTTCGAATCTGGGAAAGATTTCCCTTTTCATCTGTATAGCGGATTCTCAGATTCTTCAGGGCAAGTCCGTCTTTTACAGGAGTCAGATAATTCATTCCCTGACCTGTCTCGCCTGCAGTCTGAAAGACCGTCGTCACTTCGGCTCCGGAAACACTTGTGTCTGTCTTCAGAGGTGTCTTTGTAACATATCCTTTTAACAGATCCAGACTGTAATAAGACTGAGTGCCTGTTTCCTTCAGTGCAGCTCTTAATGTATCAATATATAAGTTTTCAAACTTTTCCTGGCGCTGAGTACGATCCATCGACGTATATCTTTCCATGACATTCGTATAAGCTTCCGTATAGGCTGTCGATACCTGATTCTGCAGCCCTGCCTTGATTTCGCTGACAACGCCTTCGCAGGAGTAGAATGAATTCTTGGCATTTGCGTCGATTGCCTTCATCTTGATATTCCACAGACTGGCCATCAGAACAAGAGTCACCAGAATCGTAGATATGGCAAATGTAACAAGCACGAAAACGAGGCTTGCTCCATGATTATTGATTCTGTTTTTAAGATATAATTTCTTCATCCAGCTCCGTCAGGCATCCGCCGTACCTGTCATGGTATAAACAGACTCTTCACTGCCTTCTGTAAATACATCAATTGTTATCTGATAGAGTCTTGTCACCTTGCTTGCATCTTCCATCGTCGTTATTCCGAGGTATTTTTTATTTTTCTCTATCAGGCTCAGAGACTGGCTTCCTGATTTAAACAGAATTGAATCAAACTGTTCAGTCTTCAGATCAGTCAGCATATTTGTCCCGATATTTGTCAGGATTGTCGTAAAAGCACGATAATCATCCGGAGGAGACCAGGCAACCGGCTGATCCGGATTGATTTCATCCACTTCAAGATTCACTTTATAGGTACTCTCAAAAACTTCCTGCGCATCTGTCGTCCGCTGCTTGACAAGATAAACCTTTGCGGAAATGGAAGAAGGTTTCGTCTCTGAAGAAGTCGTATTGTTAAAAACTTTTATGGTATCCTTTGCCGCCGCATTTTTAATTGCATAAAGGGGAGTATAAAAGAGGTAGACCGAACGAAGTTTACCGTTCACGATATCGGAATTGTCGTAAACTGTACTTGAAACTGTTTTTGTCGTTGCCGCATTATTATCAAGTTTGTAGATACAATCTACCCGTACTTTCGTGATGCCGGTATCTTCGTCACCGGTATGCAGGATCGTAATGTCTATTTCTCTGCTGAGGGCATTAATAATCGCTGTTTCTGTCGTATAGGTATTGGTAATGTTCGGCATTGAAAAATATTCATCTACAATCTTCTGATCCGCATCCTCGCCGGACACATAAAAGGCATCCTGGAGGACATTCATATTATCAATGTTGGCAAGCGAAGCATCGTTATAGCCTGTCCCGCTTTCATTTGAGAATGCCGCAGGACTGAAAACCGCTTTGAACCGGAAAGACCTGTTATTAATCACCTGCTGAGGTACCAAGACCCCTGCTGCAGTTTCTGATGAATTGTCAAGCGTATAAATTCCCTGCGCGTCCGGCGCCGCATAGGTATAGCCGCTTTCTGCTGTTCCAATTTTCAGACTGTCCAGGTAAGCCTTCACTCCTACTGCTTTTATGTTCTCCATCACATTCTGGGCTGCCGTTGTTGCTTCCAGCTTACGCTTGGCGCGGCTGTTGGCATTTGCAGAACTGATAAAAGCCGTGAGAACCGGCACAACAATAATCGCAAGAATGGTAATTGAAACCAGAAGCTCTACCAAAGTAAAGCCTTTCTCTGATTTATTCAGTTTTCTATTCCTGCTTTGATTCATGATGTACCTTCAATCTTATGAAGCTGTTGATTCTGCTGTTGATTCTGCTGTTGATTCTGCTGCCGCTTCTTCCGCTGCAGAATCCGCCGCAGGCGTAACCGTCCCGAAAACATTGTCTGTTCCGACAGAAACATCGTTGATACTTGGCGGCACATATCCCTGAGTCGTTCCGGTCATATAGAACTTATCAATTACGATCGTTCCCATCAAATTTCCGGTTGTTGTGTCAAATGAAGCCGTTACATTGCTGATCGACTGTTTTGCCGTATCTGTCGGAATGGAATTCAGCATGCTTTTAAATCCTTCATAAGTCGATGTAAAGGTCATATTCAGCTGTGTCTTATAAAGGATTCCGGTATCTTCTGCCGAAGCACCGGTGCCGGTTGCATTCTGCAGCGCAGATGCCGCCTGTGATGCAGCGTCTCCTCCCAGTGTTCCGTTTACGGTTTCTCCGGTTCCTGTAGCTGCAGCAGAAATATCCGACTCCATGGTATCCGTTGACGTCGTTGTACTTGCAGATGATGTCGTCGATGCTGCTGTCGTCCCGTCATTCTCACCCGGTGCACCATCTGCGAGAGAATAAACCATAATCGGATCGGTGATCCCAACACTGGAAACTGTTAGTCCGTTATCTGTCTCGAGTTTTCTTGCATACAGAATTTCATCTTCAGATTTTACATCGGCAGGAAACTCCTGAATCATCTGGCTGATTGCAGCTTTATCCGATGCTGTCTTTGCCTCATAATCAGTCTGTTTTGCCTTCAAGGCAGAGGTACTGTTATATTGCATTTCCAGCTGCGTCAGAGTTTCCTGGGCACTTGCATTTTCTTCCATCTTCGGGGAAAAATACAGGAAATAAACGAGCGCCGCTGCAACAATGCCCGCTAAATAAAGGAGAATAATGATGTCTCTTCTTTTGATTTTCAAGTCCATGAGTATCCTCCCTATGACCCTGACGATGTGCTTTGCACAGATTCAGTAGTTTGTCCTGACTGTGTGCCTGAATCTGCAGAAGAATCCGTTACCGGATAGGAACAGGTGACAGACATATTGACTGTAGGAGCAACGCCTTCTGCCGTATCTTCCGTGATTCCGCCGGTTGTGACATCCGTAATGCTGGTAAAGGACCTCAGCTGCTGCAGAACCAAGGCAGCGGATTCCTTACTAGTTACATTAACCGTCATGGCAATGCCTGTATCATCTGCACTGAAAGAAACAATATTGATATCCGAAGGCATCTTTTTTTCCAGTTCATCGATAAATGCCTTCAGCTGATTATTCTGATTCTCCGTATAAGCATACATCTTCTGATAATTCTGGACCCTGGCCTCTGCAGCCGTATATTCATTATAGGCAGACTGTGCACTCTGCAGCTGTGTGATTTTGGTCTGCAGATCCAGATTTTCTGTCTGAATCATCGTGCTGGAAATCATTCCATACACAAGCATTGCAGCCGCGGCAGCAATACCCACACCGCATACAATCAAGGCAGGAACGAGGCTTAATTCTTTACCTCCGGCGGTCTTTCCGCCTTCCGCCTTTCCTGTCACGACAATATCATTGCCGAGTATATTCAGCGGAGACATCCCTGCTCCGATGCAGGCTGCATAAGCACTCATACTCGTACCTTCATCGAGAAATGCTCCGGTATCTTTCATGGAATCAAGAGAAAGCATGGCTGTTACTTTCTGTCCAAGTTCATTTGTCAGGAGTTTTGTCAGACCGCTGAAATTGGCGCCCTGTCCTACTACGGCGATATGTTCCAGTACAGTTTCTTTATTCTGGGATTCATAATAAGCAAGTGCTCGTGAAATATTTGTTACCAAAGGTCGGAGCCCTTCCGTAGCACTGTCTCTGACTTTTAAATACTCTTCAGCATCATCATCCAAATTATGCTCAGTAGGATTCAGGTGCTGCCTAATACAGGTCTTATGACGGACAATGTTCAGTGCGTCGTTATACGAACGCGTCGTTTCTGCTGAAGGGTCATTCATAATAGCTGCAAGCGCATCATCGATGCCGTAAGCAAGATTCCGCTGCATGTCAAACTTTCCGTCTTTAATTACGGTCAGCATGGAAGTCTGTTCATCTATTTTTAAAATTGCCGTACAGCCCTTCGGAAAGATTCCTTTAGCAACCTGGCATACACTGTTCCCTATATAATCCAATGCGATTAGATTCAAACCGCACATCTTTGCAAGTGCTTTATAAGAAGATACAAGTTCATTCGGAACAATAGTCACATTAATACGAAATTTCTTCTGTTTGTCTTCTCCGGAAATAACTTCCAGGATTTTCCAGGATGTCTTATACATGGAAATATCCACCGGGAAGTAATCATCCATCCCGGCAGAAAGAATCTCGGCAATCTTCTTCTCTTTTACAAAGGGAATCATGACAACACGGCTGGCAATGGCATTGGATGCGATTGTAAAAATCACATTCTTTGTCGTGACATTTCTTTTTGAGCATTCGGCATTCAAAAGCCCGCGGAAAGTCTCAGACGGTTTTACCGTTCCGTCTTCAAACATATCTACCGGTGTTTCAAACTGAAAACATTGGTATACTTTGGGCTTTGATCCCTTGGCATCCATGACAACTACTTTTGTCAGGGAATATCCAACTTCAATAACTAGCAATTTACCAACCATTTGCAAATCCCTCTTTTTCCAATTTACAAGTAATATCTTAGAAACTTATTCTTTTATTTTACGTTAATTACAGTTACTTGAACACTTATTGCTGGGTAAAGATAAGCTACTCTAAGCATTAATCAAAAGCTTATCTTTACCCAGCACTATTAATTATCGTAATAAAAGCAAAAATTACTTGCATCATTTATGAACACTGCTTTTTACATTGCGGCCACAATAGGGTTCTGCCACAACATTTGAATAGGGAATAAATCTCCTTATAATAAATATTTAGATTGTTTTAGAAGGTACTTTGTAGTCAATCCAGATCCATTTGAAGGCTTCATCGACGCTTTAACTGAACCATCAGATTTTGTTATCGTGATTGTCACTAAAGCTACCGGTTGTCCAGTATATGTACTTTTGAACTTATATCGCAGTATTCATGCAAGTGAAATGGTTTTTTGAACTGCTGTATCAAGTGCATCCCATCCAATCTTAGTCTGTTTAGCTGCCGTAAAAGTAATTGTTGTATCTGCAAGTCCTGCATATACAGTTTCATCTGCCAAAGCAACTTGGATTGCATTCTGAACTTCAGAAACCATCTTTTCATCTTTAGATGCTCTTGACTTTTCAATGTACTGAATAAATTGCGGTGCAAGAATACCTACCAAGTATAGCCATAATAGCAATAACGATGATAAGCTCTACCAGTGAAAATCCTTTGCTGTTTTTCTTTCTCCATTTCAGCATCTTGTTTAACATAGTTTCTTTTCTCCTTTTTCTTTTTGCATAGTTTAATAACCTTTATTAAAACCCTCACGCCCTATTTCATGAGGAATTCTAACCTTTATAATTAAACGTTACCAAGTCCTCCATACATAGCCGCCATTGTTTGTATGATAGCAATTACAATCGTACCAACAATCAGTGCCATCACAACAATAATCAATGGTTCCATAGCCGCCATGACAGCCTGTGTGGCAAGTTCCACTTCTTCATCATAGTAATCTGCTAAGCTTATCCAGCATAGATCTCAATGTTTCCCGTCTCTTCACCAATTTTAATCATATGATTAACCATTGGCGGAAAAATATTTGCAGTTAGGTCAGTGAAACCGACAAGCGGGATTCCTTTTGCCACATCATCTTCCGCATTCTTCAAGAGCTCTTTTAAAATGAATATTTGCTCATGTTTCGTCGAGGTAATATCCAAAGCCTCAATCATTGGAATTCCCTGCTGCAAGTAAGTGTACTCATCGTTCTCGCAAACTTTCGAACAGGCAGATTTTGATTGTCAGATTTTCCGAAAATCGGAGCTTTCATTGCCAGTTTTCCAAAAACTTCCTGACCTTTGAATTGATTTGGCAAAGAGTCTTGATTCCAACAATCTAATGCCACTACAGACGGCAATAAGGATATACCAACTTATTAACAATAAAATTACTGGTAGCAATTATTACCCTTCATCAGTCCCGGCAGTTCTGTTCCAATTTGGCTCAAACATGCTCGGTAGAACGTCGGCACCACAACGACCATTAGACACGATAATAACTGCTATTGCCACAACTCCGACCACGCACGGATAGATCATGGCCTTCTTCATCATTCCCGACAGCTTCGCATCTTTTTCAAACTGCGTTCCCATGCGGTCGAATGCGACATCGATGCTTCCGGAAGCCTCTCCTGCTTCCACCATGTTGTCCAGCATCGTCGGGAAGACGTCCTTCTGCGCTGCCATGGAACTCGACAGCGTCTCGCCTTTGCGGATGCCTTCGTTGGCATTCTTGATGGCCGTCGCAAGTCTCTTATTTTCCGTCTGCTCCTGCAGCATGTCCATGGCCTGGCCGATCGGGACGCCGGCGCCGATGATGCTGACGAACTGACGGCAGAAAACGGAAAGGTCACGCGGCTTGATCTTCTTCTTGAAGAGCGTGAAGGAAAGATCCTTGGTCATGGCATTCTGTTTCGTGATGCGCGTAACGATCATTCCCTCTGACTTTGAGGGACTTCCGCACGAATTCTTCATTTTCTGCCTGAAGACTTCCTTTTTTCTCTTTGCCGTTCGGAAGGATGGCTACGTATGCGAAATTATCCAAGATTCTTCCCCTTCATCATTTCCGGTTGTCCGATTTCCGTTGGTTCTGATTCACTAAATATTATTATAAGAAGTAATTCTTCTGTCGTAAAGCCTTTGTTACTGCATATTTAATTGAGATCTCCCTGATTCAGTCTCTTCCTCAGGGCATTAGGGTCCAGCGCATAGCCGACGGCGTATTCTGCTGTGATCCTGCCCTGCATGTAAAGATCGAGGAGGGCATCGTCCATGGTCTGCATCCCGAGAGCCTTGCTGGTCTGCATGACCGTCGGGATCTGGAAGGACTTGGCCTCACGGATGAGGTTTCTGACCGCACCGGTTGCCAGAAGAACTTCGATGGCGGCTGCTCTTCCCTTTCCGGACTCCAGCGGAATCAACTGCTGGGAAATGACCGCTTCGAGCACCGACGACAGCTGAATCCGGATCTGCTGCTGCTGGGACGTCGGGAAGACGTCGATGACACGGTCGATCGTGCTTGCCGCATTGTTCGTATGCAGGGTTGAGAACACCAGGTGTCCGGTCTCGGCTGCCGTAATGGCGGTGGAAATCGTTTCCAGGTCTCGCATCTCTCCGACGAGGATGACATCCGGATCCTGACGGAGGGCTGCACGGAGTGCGTGAGAATAGGACTGCGTATCGTGTCCGACTTCACGCTGGTTCACGATGGACATATCGTGACGGTGCAGGTACTCGATCGGGTCTTCCAATGTGATGATGTGCTTGGCATACTTATGATTGATGATGTTGATGAGGCAGGCCAGCGTGGTCGATTTTCCGGAGCCGGTTGCTCCGGTGACCAGCACAAGTCCCCTCTTCTTGTCCGTCAGCTTGACGATGGATTCCGGAAGTCCGAGAAAGGCCGGATCCGGGACATCGAACGGGAGAATACGGATGGCCGCGGCCAGGGAACCTCTCTGACGGAAGATGTTGACACGGTAGCGTCCGACTCCGAAAATGGAATGCGCGAAATCGGATTCGCCGTACTCTTTCAGTTCTTCGATGATCTTCTCGTCCTGAAGAGGTCGAAGGATCGTTTCCGTATCGACAGCCGTCAGCTTGTAGTCATTGACGCAGGTAAGCTCGCCGTTGATCCGGTAGGTAATGGCGCGGTTGGCCGTAATGTGGACGTCGGAAGCTTTTCTTTTCTGCGCTTCGGCAAGGATCTTGTCGATCGTATTGAACTCTTCCGGGATATTCGATTGTTCCTGTCCGTAGTTATCCAAATTCGTACCTCTCGCAGCAAGAGAATTCGAAATCTGTTATTCTATTTGAGGCAATTATATTTGCATCTGTATCCTGAAGTTTCGTTTTCTGCAAGCATCAGTTTTCAAATGAAACCCTGAGCATTTCCGTTATGGAAGTCGTCCCGTCCAGCACCAGTTCCGTCGCCGCCATCCGCAGGGTCTTCATGCCGTCCTTCAGCGCGGTCTCCCGGATCTGGTCGGTCGTTCCGTGTGCGGAAATGATTTCCTTCAGGTCGTGCGTGATCGGCATGATTTCGTAGACGCCGATCCGGCCGTAGTATCCTGTATCGTTGCAGAGCGAGCATCCGCAGGGTTCGTAGATTGTCAGGTCCTGGTCTTTCGGTACGCACAGCAGCTCTTTTTCGTGTTCATCCGCCGGTCTCGGCTTCTTGCAGTGTTCGCAGAGTCTTCGTACAAGTCTCTGGGCAATGACTCCTGCCATGGCATCCGCGAGAAGGTAGCTCTCGATTCCCATATCGATCAGTCGCGTGATCGTCGCCGCTGCGGAATTCGTATGGAGCGTGCTGACGACCAGATGGCCGGTGATGGATGCCTGTACGGCAATCTGTGCGGTCTCTTCATCACGGATCTCGCCGATCATGATGATGTCCGGATCCTGCCGGAGGATGGAACGCAGGGCATTTGCAAAGGTCAGGTCTGCTTTTGTATTGACCTGCACCTGGTTGATGCCGTCGATGTTCGCCTCGACCGGGTCTTCAACCGTGATGATGTTGACGTCTTCTTTATTTAACTCCGAAAGGGCCGTGTACAGTGTCGTGGACTTTCCGGAACCGGTCGGTCCTGTTGCCAGGATAATGCCGTTCGGATTCTGGAGGATCCGGTCGAACTTTGCCAGCTCATCCGGCTTGAAGCCGAGTTCCTGCTTGCTCTTCGTCAGTGCCTTTTTCTGGGCAAGACGCATGACCACTTTTTCGCCGTAGACCGTCGGCAGGACCGAAACTCGGACATCGTATTCTTTCCGGTCGACCGCCATGGTCAGACGTCCGTCCTGCGGTTTCCTCTTCTCGGAAATGTCCATGCCGCTGATGATCTTGATTCGTGCGACGATGGCCGGAAGCAGGTTCAGGTCGTAGGTGAACCGTTCGTACAGCGCACCGTCAATGCGGTAGCGGACACGGACTTTATTTTCCCCGGCTTCCACGTGGATATCGGAAGCCCTCTGCCGGGCGGCCTGCTCGATCATGACCTTGACGAGCTGGACGATCGGGGAATTCAGGATTTCTTCGTTGACAGCTTCCGCTTCTTCGTCCTGTTTCTTTTCCAGCTCCGCCGTAAATTTCTCGGCGGCGACCAGGGCTTCTGCATTTCCGTAATACTTGTCGAGCGTCTGCAGGATCATGCCGGAGGTTGCGAGAACCGGTTCGACCTGCATATTCGTGATGATCGAAAAATCATCGATGGCCAGCTCGTCCATCGGGTCCGCCATGGCCACCCGCATGGTGTTCGCCTTGCCTTCCGCGTATTCAAACGGAATCATCACGTGCTTCCGCAGGATCTGCGGGTTTACCAGGGCGACGATGTCGTCCGGAACTGCCACGAGCGTCAGGTTGATGGAAGGAATTTCCAGCTGCTGCGACAGGACGCGCATAATCTGCTCTTCTGTCACAAAACCCATCTCAGTCAGGACTTCGCCCAGTTTCTTCTTTTCCGACTGTTGTACGGAAAGGGCTTTGTCCAGCTGATCCTGGGTAATGACTTTCTTCTGAAGAAGAAGTTCTCCCAGCCTGATTTTTCTCTTACCGATCATCCCTGCGTCTCCATCCCTGCTGCTTTGCCGATCTACTGCTGTCCGCCTGCTGCCTGCAGATAAGCCTGCTCATCAGTCTTTAAGCGCCAGTTTACGTACTTTCCTGTGCGTACCCGTTTGTCCTTCGGTTTGGACGCCTCGGCAGGTATCGCCCAGACTCTCCCGAAACGCATGGCTCCGCGGATCCTGCCTTCACGGCAGAGCACCTGTACCCGCTTTTCGGAAATGCCCCATTCCTCGGCTTTCTGACTGATTGTCTTATATTCCATGAAATCACCCTCAGAATAAAAAAACGCTGCCGGATCCGGCAGCTTCGTTAACAGTGCAACTGGCTGTCTAAATTGATAGACCCTAAAGCTTTGCGACGCCGGATCACTCCGGTTGTGCTGATATTAAATTAAATACTTATTTGACTTTGTTCGTTTCTATGAATTAATTTTAATTCCTCTTCTGAACAATGTCAATTCAAATTTTATACAATATTACGCATGAAATCCTGTGAAATATGCAAAAAGCCTTTTACCGGAATTGCTTCCGATAAAAGGCTTCCTGATAGCCGATGGGGGAATCGAACCCCCGATTCCGCCGTGAGAGGGCGGCGTCTTAACCGCTTGACCAACCGGCCGTACCTAGTAATATACTATAGCTGCCGGAAATATGCAAGGTTTTTCTTGGTCTTGCTCACAGTTGATTGCTGATTCCTGTCTGCCGTCGATTCCTTTTCGTGCCTGTCTGTGATTCTTTATTTTATTCTCCGTCAATCGGAGTCGTACGGTTCGGGTCGAAGAAGTCGGCAATGTTGTTCACGCCGAGCTTTCCGTAATTGTAGGAGCAGTTCTTGTAGGAATTGCCGTCCGGCGTAATGGCCTGATACAGGGTGAACCCGTCGATCGCGAAACGGCCGGTGCGGAGATAGTCCGGTCCGAACTGGCACCAGGCCCAGGTTCCCCAGCAGTTGCAGTAGATCTTATAGCCTTCGCTCTTGTAGTAGGCATATTTCTCATTTGCCGTCGTGTACTCTTCCGTTCCGGCAATGTCGGCGCCGAACGCGGTGATCAGCTTGTCCGTTTCCCCGACGCAGATGCCGACGGTGGCTTTCCATCTCTCGTTG
>JALCKY010000010.1 GCA_022647575.1 Lachnospiraceae bacterium
TTCATTATACATGAAATATTACCTGTTGTCCAAATTCTTTGTCCAAAAAATAGGTCATAATCAACAATTTATTGACAAATTATTTAAATTCTATTGTGCAATTTGCTGAATTGTAAGTCGGGATGCCATTTTGTAACGTGACATGCATTTTTCGAAAACGAAACATTTACTTTTGTAAACGAAATGCAGTTTTTCAGATTCTTTGTAAGGCAGATGCAGTTTTTGTAATGGAGATGCAGCTTCCGGTATCATACAGGGTTTGCTTTGCGGCGAAGGAAGCGGTATGATGGAAAAGACGGATATGCCTTTAAGAGGTAAGTTCCCTGCCGGCTTTTTTTGAAGCCTGAGAATCTACCCCTCCGGTCTTCCTGTTGAGATACCGGCGGCATTGCTTTTATCTGTCTATTTCTGAAGAAGGGCAGGCTTCAGCACGATGTCCCCGGGTGCGACCGGGGAACAGCCAAGAAGCCCTGCAGTTCCTTCCCCATGAAAAAAGCTGAACGCGTCGTAGGGACTGCGGTTGTTCAGCTTTTTTCTTTTGTATGAATTGATGTGGTTCATCATGAGCATGACATCCTCCTGCGTAAGGCTGTCGAAGCTCTTCCCTTTCGGAATGATGCGCCGGATGAGCTCATGGTTCACCTCGATCGCGCCCTTCTGAAATGGGCTGCCGGCATCGCAGTAGAACACGCGGGTCCGCAGGTGGCCTTTGCCGGACGGACCGAACTCGATCCTCTTCGGATTTGAGAATTCGCTTCCGTTATCCGTAAGGATCAGGGGGAAGAGTTCTGTAAAGGCATCCGCCCCGATCAGGCTGTAAAGACCGTCGAAGATATCGATCACGGATTGTGAGGTGTTGGCATCCCGCAGGAAGGCAAGCATGAAACTGGATTCCACAAAGTGGACCGTAAGGAGGCTTTTCCCGCCGGGCGTCCCGATGACGCTGTCCATCTGGACGACAGCCGTCTCGGGGCTTGATCCCAGGAACCTCTGGAAATCAGCGTAGCTCCTTCCGATACGGCAGCCGCGGTCGACCTTGAATTCGGGCTTCTTATAGCGCTGTCGGAAACGTACCTTCCTGGGGAGGTCGATGTTCCGGACATCCATGAGGCAGGCGTCGATATAATTGTAGACGGTCTTCTCGCAGCACATGAGCTCGTCCCTGTGATGGAGATAGATCTGATGGATGGACTGCCCCTGCTTCACAAGAGGGCTGATGACAGCATTCAGATGGCTGATCTCCTGTTCCGAGACGCATAGTCCGCTTCTCGCCGCGGAGAGCGATGCATGTGCTTCCAGATGTGCCTTCTCGGCATCATAGAAGTTCTTTGCCAGCGGACATTTTGGGAACCGGGAGCAGCCGTTGCAGACATACGGCACATGGAACCGTGCGGTGCAGACCTCTTCGATGTAGTCAGGGCAGACATCCCGGCATGTCTGACAGAAGCGGCAGAATGATCCGGCGCTCCTGCGGCAGTCCCTGCAGAGCCCGCGCCGCTTGCAGGCACTTCTCCTGCGGCATGGATTATAAATACAGCCGGGCCGGCTGGTGGCAATTACCTTCATATGCTTTCTCACTTCCCGTGAGATCGTAGTGTCGTTCTTGCCGAGCAGGCCTGCGATTTTTTTGAAGGAAAGACCTTCTTTCAGATATTTCTGAAGGAAAAGGCGTTCCTCATAAGTAAAGAAACTTGACATGGCGCCTCCTTATCCGCCGCCGGTACAGGATAAGAATACCGTCAGGACAGGATTCGCGCAAGCACTTGTACGGCAAGAGGCAGTCCTTTTCAGAACAATAAACGGCACACATAACGGTACGGTTACAGATGCAAACACAGCTTTTAAATTTACAATTAACGCTATTGTGCAATTTGCTGATTTATGATATGGTAAACCTAGTTTTTAAATGAATGACAAATAAAAAAGCAAACCTGCCGAAAGGCAGCGACGCAAAGCTAAAGGGCCTACATGAGGGTGGCAGCCAGCTGCATTTGCAGGAATCTTACTGCTCATTGTGGGATCCGTACGCTCTGCGTGCAGGGTCCTTTTTTATTTGCCGGCAAAATAACCAGTCCAGATTTCCCAGCCGATGGGAACAAAAAATGCATGGAGGGTGCAGGGTATGAAGAAATGGAAGAAATGGCTGAGCATCATGATGACGGCAGCAATGGTACTGGGCGGACAAAGCTTGGGGGCGATTGGGGTAAGTGCGGAAGGCGAAAACAATGTTGCTCAAATTGGTGACACTGTTTACACGACGCTTGCAGGGGCTTTTTCTGGAGTTGTCAATGGGCAAACAATTACATTACTTGAAAATGCATCAGTAAGCAGCATGATAACGCTTGATAAAAACATAACTCTAAATTTAAATGGCCACAAAGCTAGCAAAGATGATGGAAATAGCTTCATTCAAATAATCAATGGTGCCACACTAACTGTTAATGGCACAACAACTAATTCAGAATTATATGGGCGTATCAATCTTGGAATAGCATCCAATAATAACGGCAGTGCAGTTCTTACCGGAGGATACTATCATTGTACTAATAATCAAACTGTTTTGCACATTAATGGTACTTGCCTAGACTCTAATGTAACGATTACTGATGCGACTATTACAAGTCCTACAGACAACGGAATCCAGTTAAATGGTAAAGGTAGCTTTAAGATTGTCAACAGCACAATAACAGGTGCCACGGCCGTCTATGTAAAAGCCGGTGATTTAACCATTGAAAATTCTGCTTTAAAAGGCACTATGCGTCCAGCCAACTATAGCTACTGGGGAAACGGTGCAAATGCGACAGGAGATGCCTTGGTTGTAGATGCCTGTAATTACCCCGGAGGTGATCCTTCTTTACATATAAAGGGCGGTTCTTATATCGGAACGAAAGCTGCCATTGGCTATTATCAATATGATGGTGGGAACGCTTCATTAGATATTAGCAGCGGAAATTTCTCGTCAGATCCTTCAATATATGTTTCAGATGCATGCAAAGCATATAAGAACTCTGATAATACTTACAGCGTTATTTCTTCTTCTGGAGAAATGACTGAATCATACGGCATTTACGAAATCAACAATCTTTCTAATTTAACATGGTTCGCCAATCGCGTAAATGCAGGTGAATCATTCAGCGGAAAAACGTTCAAATTAATGTCAGATATTAATTTCAATCATGCTGAATGGGCACCAATTGGTATCGGACATTTTACAGATAGTGCTCACAATACGAAAACTGATCCTGACAGAGCTTTTGAAGGAATTTTTGATGGACAGAATCACACTATTTCAAATTTCAGCGTTTCACAGACACCTGCGGAAATAGCAGCAAACACCGGACTTGATACTGCTAAAAACGCTTCCGGCAATGATTACAAATACAATACAGATATTGATAATCTCTCAAAAGGTCTTTTCGGCTATGTAAATAATGGAACCATTAAAAATTTAAAAGTCTCCGGCGCTGCTGTTACAGGCTGGAATGCAGAAGCTGCAGTAATCGGCACTATGGGGGTCGGCACAGTTGATAACGTAGATGTTGATGCTTCTACCGTTACTGGTGCCTACGAAAATGCCGGTACCGTCATTGGAAGACAGCATGGAAATATTACGATTAAAAACTGTGATGTATCAGGATGTACGATTCATCTGCCGAAAAATGAAACTGCACCGACAGCTGAAAATCAAAACGGAGCCGGCGGGCTAATCGGACGTACACAGGGCGGAACCCAAATCATTACCAATAATACAGTTACTGGCACGAATATTACCGCCTATCGAAAAGCAGCAGGTCTGATTGGTTATATTCTGCAGCCAAGTTCCATAAAATTAGACGGGAATGCCGTAACATCAACCACTGTTACCGTGTATGCTAGTAATAGCAATCTACAAAAAACTCAAAAGTATTATGGTGTACTCTTTGCAGAAATTCAAGGTGTAGGAACCCGTGCTTATGAGAATTTTACTACTCTAGGGAGTAATAATGCCACATATCAATTGACGAATACCTCTTCAGAAATCGGCGGCTTAGCCTTAACACCGCTTGGATCAAATAACAGTTCCTTTGCAGAATCTACAAATTCCAACGCGCCTTATATATTGACTATTTCAAAATGTGGCCAATGGAATATCACTTCTAGTTCCAATTCAAGTGCCGTGACTGTCGAAGCAACAGCCAGCGCTCCTGTAGACACTTCGGGTTTATCTGATACAGAAAAAAAAGTAGTGGAAAATACTGTAGGCACAAATACACCAGCAGAAGTCAACGGACTTGATATAGCTGTAGATACAGCAAAAATAATAAATTCAATTGATCCTTCTTTACTTACTTCTGGTGGCACCCCTTCTGCAGATGTAACTGCTATTGACGTCCATATGACTGTCGATGTTAATGTTGAAAATATAACGACAGATAGTGGTAAAGTTTCATCACTGACATTTGATGTTGCTCCGCAGGCAAAAATTACCGTAACAAAAAATAATGCAACTTCAACAAATGTGATTTCCGACCCTGCAATTATTGATAAAGCATTAAAACAAGATCCTATTACTGTAACGTTACCGATCAAAGTTCAACTCGATTCTATAGTCCATGCAAAAAGCAACGGAACATATGATAAATATACGCATACTGATGAAAACCAGTCTACTTTGACAACCTTCCGTTACAATATCTCTAATAATACCCAAGATTCTATATCTTTGAATGTAAATGACTTCAGCGCGATGACAGTATACACAACACCGCCTTTGACTGTCACATTTAATACAAATGGCGGTTCAACCGTTTCTAATCAGTATGTTCTGTCCGGTGAGAAATTAACCAAGCCCGCCGATCCGACAAAATCCGGTTATACTTTCAGCGGTTGGTACAAGGAATCCGCACTAACAAATCTTTGGAACTTTGACAATGACACCGTAACAGGAAATACGACTTTATACGCAAAGTGGACAGCTGTCCCTGTAGTCCCCACCACCTACAAGGTCTCCTTCGATGCCAACGGCGGCACGGGCACGATGGATGCGGTTTCCGTCACGTCCGGTTCGGATGCATCCCTTCCGGAAATGGGCTTCACGTATACCGGCCATAACTTCCTGACATGGAACACGGCAAAAAACGGAAGCGGTACTTCCTATCGCAACGGTGGAAAGGTTGCCGCGGTCAAGGCAGATGTGACGCTTTACGCACAGTGGGTCAAGACTCCGACCGCAGACGGCAAGCTGCTCAGCTTTCCGGGCGATACGCGCTATGAAACCATGGAGATGCTCGTTGACCCGAATGATTATGACGCAGGCGGATCGGTCGTCATCGCAAACGGCGAAGGATATGCGGACGCTCTTGCCGCAGCCGGATTTGCAGGGCTGAAGAAGGCTCCGATCATCCTGACGGCAAAGGGTTCTCTCAGCGCTGAGGCAAGGGCTCTGATCCAGGCTTTGATTCCGACATCGGTCTATATCGCGGGCGGTGAAAAAGCAGTCACTCCGGAAGTTGTCGATGCGGTCAGGGCAATTGTCCCGGATGCAAGCTTCAAGCGTTTTGACGGCGTGGACCGTTTTGACACAGCCATGAAGATCTATGCGGAAGGCGGAACTGCCTGGAGCAAACAGGCCATCATCGTGGACGGCGAGAATTATGCGGACGCGCTTTCCATCGCTCCGTATGCCTATGCATCGGGATCTCCGATTTTCCTTTCAAGTGAAAAGGCCGCACTGAATGAAGCAGCCCTGAAAGCCATTAACGGCGGCTCCTTCACGAATGCCATCATCGCCGGAGGAGAAAAAGCCGTTCCGGAAAGCGTCGATGGCTCGCAGCTTAAGATCCCGTCCAAGCGATTCAGCGGAAAAGACCGCTATGATACCTGCAGTAAATTTGACGCATGGGCAGTCGGCGCATCGAACGACGCGATCCAGCCGCTGCTCAGGCTGACCTACGCCCGGCCGGCGGTTTCAACAGGCAAAGGCTTTGCCGATGCCCTGGCAGGTTCCGCATACTGCGGTTCCAACAATTCGGTCCTGCTTCTGGCCGATGACGGAAACCTGGAATGCATTGAAAAGAACCTGAAAGACAATGCTTCGTCGGTCGTCAAGGTTTCCATCTTCGGCGGCGTCAATGCCGTTCCGGACACCGTCCGTGCAGCGGTAAAATCAGCTGTTGGATAAGCTCCTATCCTGATATCTCTCCTGTATCTCGGAAGGCCGGGCATCTGCCCGGTCTTCCTCTTTTCTCTGCAAAGAAGTATAATCATTTCATAATTTCTGCCGACTCATGCAAAGGAGATTTTTATGAAAACTTTAGTCGTCTATTATTCACTCGAGGGAAATACGGCATTTGCCGCAAAGAAGATCGCGGAGAATCTTAGCGCCGACCTGCTGGAACTGGTGCCTGTAAAGGCATATCCGAAAAACGGACCGGCTAAATTCCTGGTGGGCGGGATGAAGGCTTCGACGCACGAGGCACCTCCGCTCATCCCTCATCAGGCAAACGTCAGGAGCTATGACTGCATTGTGCTCGGTACGCCGGTCTGGGCTTCGAACATGGCTCCGCCTCTTCGCACCTTTATCCGCGGAAATGATTTTTCAGGGAAGCGTCTTGCCCTCTTTGCTTGCAGCGCAGGAGGCAATGCGGAAAAATGCCTTGCGTCCATGAAGAATGAACTCCGTACGGATTCCGTCGCGGCTGAAATGGGGCTCATCGATCCGCTGCGGAAACAGTCGCCGGAAAATTCCGATAAAATTGCCCAGTTCTGCAGGGATCTTACGGACTGAAGATCAGCCAGAGAATTCCATACACGATCGGCTGATGGGCCATATACACGATCAGAGAATATCTTCCCAGGAAATTGAGCGGTGCGAAAGACAGATGCAGCCATTTATCTTCCTTTTCTCCCGCATGCTTCTGATATGCCCTGCACAGGAAATATCCGGTGATGAACAGCAGCATCCACGGAAGCACGGAGAAATAATCAACGGAATAAAACCCCTGTTCCTGGAAGCCGAGGAAGGTCATCACGATGCCGTGGAAAAGCTGCTCCGGCCAGATGAAAAAGATATGGCCGAACAGGGCGCAGACCTGTGAATTCAGATGATAGAAAAGCAGGAACAGGAAAAAGCTGATTCCTGCTCCGGCAGACGGATTCATTTTCCGGAAAAGACGGTCCAGCAGAATCATGGCCAGCATCGAAGCTCCGATGAGCGTCAGGATTCCGAAAATAATCGTATCCTCCGGCATGAAAACAACCGTGAAAAAAGTGATCAGGGCACCGCAGGCAGAAACCGTGAGTCCCCGTTTCAGCGGATGCTTCCCGAGCGGCCAGCAGATTCCCGAAAGCAGGATGAAGGTACAGCAGATGCTCTTCTGCCACGCTTCGGCGCCGGCTGAATCAAACCACGGCCACGGAATTCCGAATGTCCGCACCAGATCCCACGACGCATGATAGAGGATCATGCTGACAAGGGAGAGGCCTCGGACCAGATCAAGCGTTTCGTATCTTCTTTTCATACGTTCCCCGATAAAAAGCGTGCCAGCACGTCGGTGAGCTGAAGCGGATCGATCGGCTTTGCTATATGTTCGTTCATTCCTGCATCGAGACATTTCCGGATATCCTCGGCAAAGGCATCCGCCGTCATGGCTATGATCGGTACGGTCTTCGCATCCGCCCTGTTCAGGCTGCGGATGATTTTCGTCGCTTCATATCCGTTGACGTTCGGCATGCGGATATCCATCAGAATCACGTCGTAGGTTCCTTCCGCCGAAGAGGAGAACTTTTTCACGCCGTCGGCGCCGTCTCCCGCAATCTCAACTTTCATCTTTTCATTTTCCAGGAGCTTCCGGATGATCTCCTGATTCATCGGATGGTCCTCACAGACAAGGGCGTGCTTGTCCGTCAGGATTCCGCTGCTGTAATATTCGCTGCGTGACATCTTCTCATTTTTCGGAAGCCGGTCATTGGAAATGCAGTCGAAGCTGCCGTCCATCGTAAAGGTGGTGCCCTTCCCTTCCTTGCTTTCCACGGAAATGGTTCCGCCCATGAGCTCCGCCATCTTTTTCACGATAGCAAGGCCCAGCCCGGTTCCTCTCTTGTCCGATGCATCGTCACGGTTCTCCTGCGTAAACGGTTCGAACAGAACTTTCTGGAAATCCTTGCTCATGCCGATTCCGTTGTCCGTGATTTCCATATGTATCTGCAGCTTTCCGTCCGGGAGCATTTTCTGATAAAAGCGGAAAAGAATGGTTCCGCCTTCCGGCGTGTATTTCACGGCATTGGAAAAAAGATTGAAAATAATCTGGTTGCCCCGGAGAGGATCTATGAGCGGCGTGTGATCCGGATCCGGCTGCAGATCCCGGACAAAACAGATGCCTTTGTTCTCACACAGGGGAGTAATGACGGCATTCAGATAATTCACGAGCATGCCGGACGTATAGGGCTCCGGCCTCAGTTCCACCCGGTTGCTTTCCACTTTCGACATATCGAGGATGTCGTTGACCAGCCCCAGAAGGAATTTGGAGGAAGTATCGATCTTGGCAAGATATTCTTTTGTAGCCGGCGGATTGTCTTCTTTGTCTGCAAGAAACGTCATGCCGATAATTCCATTCAGCGGGGTACGGATATCGTGACTCATGCGGGAAAGGAATTCGGTCTTCGCCGCAGTTGCCGCGTTGGCATTGTCGAGCGCCTCCCGGAGCTTCAGCTGATGCTCCATTTCCTCATCGGCATTTTCGATGAAGGTAAAATAGCTGTGCGATTTCTCGTACTCCCTGTCGCGGATCGTGCGGATGGAATACCAGTGCTCATCTGTCATCTGCACCCGCACGAAGGCAGAGGAGCTGTCGCGGAGGGTCTCCGCAGCATTTTTCGGCAGAAGCGCACGGACAAATTCCTGCCGGTACTCTTCCTTCACATGCTGATCCGCATAATCCTGAAGTTCTTTTTCATTTCTTTCGATGCTCTCCAGGATGCCTTTCATCCGGTGCACGGAATGGATTTCCGTGTTTCTTCCTGTCACGGAGTTTCCGATAAAGACCGCTTCGTAGTGATAGGCAATGGATTCCAGGACATGGCGCTGCAGAATCGAAGCCTTGTTCATGCCGCTGATGACCTGCCGGTTCTTGATAAAGATAATGCATTCCAGTGCGATCAGAAGAATGGTGATCAGCATGGCCAGCAGAATGTTTTCGACAAAGAAGGAAAGGAACGGCACAAGGATGACGTAGCAGTTGCCTTCGCCGTCAGACGAGGTATACAGGTACTCTGCCCGGCCGCTGACAATGGCAAACCTCAGCTGCTCCTGCGCGTTCCGTGAAGCAGTAAGTGCATTCATCAGGCTTTCGGTAACGGCACTGTCGGCCACCAGGACATTATGGCTGTAAAGAGCACTGTCGGTGGCTGCCAGAATATATCCGTTTTTTTCATACAGGAGGACGGACGCACCGTCATAGGAAGCCGTCTTGTTTTTGATCAGGGTGCTGATTTCGCTAAGCTTCAGATCCAGATCAAAACTGACCTCATCGCTGTATTTCTGCGCAACCGTGATTTCGATGACCTGATCCGCACTGGGGGCATTTGTACCGAGATAGCTGACATACGGCGGCACCAGGACCGGCTCACCGCCCGCTTCCTGTGCCCGCTGATACCAGATCCGTTTCGTCGGATCGTAATCAGAATAGTCACCGTAGCTCCAGCTCCGGGCATAGCCGCCCTTGTAGGTCAGGGCGATGCCGTCAAAAACACCTTCACCGATTGCCTGGGCATATTTCTCATCATTGGAACGGAGATAAGCCTGCATTTCATCAAAAGAGATGCCCTCATCGACTTTCTCCTTGATCGGAATCGTCAGTGCTTCGAAACTGGAAATGTAATTCTGTTCCATCCTCGCGTAATCCTGCTTGGTTTCCCCGGCAGCCTGCCGGCCTTCGTTTTCCAGAGTTGCCAGTCCGGAGAAAACGAATGCCACGCTGACGCCGATCGTCAGGATGATTTCCGCCGCCAGGATCAGCGGTGAATGGATTTTTGATTTTCGTTTTACGGGAGCTGCCATCCGGCGGACTTTGACCTCACAGGTAGATTTAGATTAAATATACCACAAACCTCCGCATTTGGGGATAGCGGATGCTTTTTTGACTGTCTTGATTCAATCCGTCAATTGTTTTATACTGTTCCGCATGAAACCTTTTCAGATCAAAAAACCTCACGGCCAGGTTTCCGATTCTATCGTCCTTGCCGTTTTCCTGACTGTTTCCGGCGGCCTGCAGGATGCCTACTCCTACATGATCCGCGGGAATGTCTTTGCGAACGCGCAGACCGGCAACATCGTTCTGATGAGCGCCCGCATTTTCAAGGGTGATATCCCGGGCATCATCCGCTATCTGATTCCGCTCCTCTTTTTCGCTTTCGGCATTTTCATCTGCCAGCTGATCCGCATGTCTTTCCGCAGCCTGAGGCCCGTGCACTGGCGCCAGATCATCGTGGCTGCCGAAGTGATCCTGCTTTTCTTCGTCGGATTCATGCCTCCGGAAATGGACCTGATCGCGAACTCGATGATTTCTTTCTCCTGCGCCATGCAGGTTCAGGCCTTCCGCAAGCTCAACGGCAATTCCTATGCCACGACGATGTGCATCGGAAATATCCGCAGCGGCATGGAATCGCTGGCTGTCTGGTTCCGCCTGAAAAACCGTTCCGCGCTCCGGAAAGCCTTTCAGTACTTCAGCGTCATCCTGCTTTTCGCTTTCGGCGCCGGCATCGGCTCGGTTCTCGTAAGGTATCTCGGCCAGTCAACCATCTGGGTTTCCTGCGCCCTGCTTTTCATCGGTTTTATCATCATGTTCATCAAGGAAGATCTTGAGGGCGAATCGGAGCAGCCCTGAATTCCGCATCCAGGTACCCTCTGAGGAAACGGCAGACCTGTGCCGCCTTTTCTTCATAGCCTTCATTTCCCTCACAGAAAAGTTCCGCGGTAAAGATCCGGACGCCGAGCTTCTTTGCGGCATGGATGCTGCGCGGAAAATCGACCATTCCTTCTCCGTATTTCGTATAGCGGAAATCTCCCGGCACCATGTCCTTCAGGTGCATCGCAAAAATTCTTCCCTGCCCGTACAGCAAATCTTCGGCTGCGCGCTCTGCGTTTCCGTCATTGACGTTGGCCGTATTGGCGATGTCCGCATAGATTTTCAGATAGGGGGAATGAATCCGGTCCACGATGTCCGCCGCTTTTTTCACTGTATCGCAGAACGGCATCTCGGCATTTTCCAGCCCGGCCGTCACGCCGTACTTCGCACAGATTTCCGCGGCCTTCGGAAGGTTCTCGAAAAATCTTTTCCGCGTCTCTTCCGTCGACGGCTCGCCGTAGACGTCGTAGCCGTTGATGAGAATGATGCGGCTTCCCAGGTCCCGCGCCAGTTCCGCGCTCTTTTCCAGCACTTCAAACGCTTCCTGATTTTTTGCGCGGTCGGGAAGTCCGAGAGGCGTACGGCGGAGGAGGCTTAAGGAGAAAGTCGTGAAAGGCAGGTTCATTTCCCAGGAAATGTCCCTCCAGCGTTTCCGCTCATCCCGGCTCCAGTCCAGCCGCGCCGCCCGCTCCGCGTTGAGGTCCACGCAGAATTCCAGATGATCGTAGCCGCAGCGTCTGGCGATCTCCATCTTCCGCTCCAGCGGCAGGGAATCGGGAACCGCTTTTTCATACATCCCCAGGTCGTATTCAGACATTCTTCAGGGTCCTTGTCGTCTCGTGCATCCAGTCCCCGCACTCTTCGTAAGCCTTGGCATACTGTGCGAAGATCCTCTGGTATTTCTCATGGTTTTCCGGATCCGGTCTGACTTCCTTGGCATAATGGACCATGCTTCCGGCTGCTTCCGGAATGCTTCCGAATTTCCCGGCTGCAAAGGCTGCCAGGATGGCGGAGCCGAGCACGCAGCTCTGCGGATTCGACGGCACATGGATCACGACGTTGCTGACGTCCGCGTGGATCTGCATGAAGAGATCGCTGTTCGTCGTCCCGCCGCCCATGTAGATGTCGTTCACTTCATAGCCGTCATCGCGGAAGGAGCGGAAGACATTTTCCGTTCCGAAGGCGACGCCTTCCATGATGGCGCGGAAAAGATGCGCCTGCGTATGTTCCAGCGAAAGCCCGTAGATCATGCCGCGGATCTGCGAATCGGTATACGGCGTGCGGTTGCCCTGCCACCAGTCGAGCACGATCAGTCCGTCCGCCCCCGGTTCGATTTTCGCCGCTTCTTCATTGAGCGTCCGGTAGGCATTGCCGCCGTTGCTTTCCAGGTCTTTGCAGAAATTGTTCTTGAACCATTTCACGATGGAACCCGAAGAGGTCTGCCCGCCTTCGACGACGCCCAGGCCCTTCAGAACGCAGTCCGGGAACGGTCCGAAATAGCTTCTTCTGGAATAGTGATACTGATCGGTCAGGCACATGATGAGATGCGAAGAGCCCGTGATCAGGGCAACCTTGCCGGCATCCGTCGCGCCCAGGCCGAGGATTCCGATGTAGGCATCCGTGCCGCCCTGCGCGACCAGTGTATTTTCGGAAAGCCCGAGGAATTCCGCCGCTTCCGGAGAAATGTTTCCGAGGCTGTCGCCGATGCTGTGCATTTCTTTCGGAAACTTATCAAGGACGTCTTCCAATCCGATTTTTTCATAAAGGGATCTCTGGAATCCGCCGTTCCTCGAAT
Organism: Lachnospiraceae bacterium; assembly: GCA_022647575.1. Lineage (GTDB taxonomy): Bacteria > Bacillota > Clostridia > Lachnospirales > Lachnospiraceae > Chordicoccus. The sequence continues at coordinate 12,679 of JALCKY010000010.1, forward strand.
CATAATACCAGCGGATCGCCGTCTCGGAAAGGTTCGCGGTCCATTTCCCGGTCAGCTTGTACGTGATCCAGTCTGCACACTCGCAGACCACGTCCGCCTGATCGTAAAGGTCCCGTTCATTCCGCTTGAGCCAGAGCGCCTTGCACGGCATCCATTCCGCCGATACATTTCCATAACCGTTGAATTTCAGCGCCTCGTCATTGGTGTTTTTGATATCCTCCGCTTCTTTCGAAGCACGCACATCCATCCACATCACGCAGTCTCTCAGCGGTGTGCCGTCTTTTCTGCACAGCATGACCGAGCAGCAGGTCACATCGTAGGAAAGGGCAATGATCGCGCTTTTATCGATGCCGGCTTTCCGGACAGCTTCAGCCGTCGCCTCAGCGAAAGCCTTCCACCAGTCGTCCGGTTTCTGCTCCGCCCAGCCGGAGTGCCGGTAGAAAGTTTCATACTCCGTTGAGGCAAAGGCGATTTCATTTCCCTGAAAATCATAGATGCCCGCGCGCAGCCCGCCGGTTCCGAGATCGTATCCGATTACATATTCCGCCATGATCTTTCCTCCTGCATGATTTGTTACGGATAAGTGTCATATGTGAATTTATTTTTCTCAAATTGTCAATTGACATATTCGTTATAGCATATTATGATTCATTTGAAAAGAACTTTTTAGCCGACTGCACCAGAGGAGATGACGGATATGTATACGACAGAAGATCTGATCAGAATTGCCGAGCTTTACTATATCAACGGGATGTCGCAGCAGGACATCGCCGATCTGACGCACCAGTCGCGCACGAACATTTCGCGTCTTCTGAAAATCTGCGTCGAAGAGGGAATCATCGAATTCCGCATCAAGGTTCCCACGAAAAAACGCGTCCAGCTGGCAGCCGAGATGGAGAAGAAATTCGGCCTGATGAAGGTCATCATCGTTCCTTCGGGCGGGTCGCTGAGCCAGCTGAAAGGCCGGGCAGCCATCGAAACCTGTGAGTACCTCAAGGAGAATCTTCACAGCGGCATGCTGATTGCCCTGGCCTGGGGCACGATGATTTATGAAATCGTCAGCCGCTTCACTTCCTCCGTTCCCTACCGGATCGACGTCATCCAGTGCCTCGGCGGAACAGTTGCTTCGTCTCCTGCCTCTGACGGACAGCTGCTGACGAAAATGCTGGAAAACAATTTCACCGGCACGGCTTACTCCCTCAATGCCCCGATGATCGTCTCGTCAAAGAACACAAAGGACGTCCTTCTGACCGAACCGATGCTCAGGGAGCATTTCCGGAAATTGGCCCAGGCGGACATCGCGCTGCTCGGCATCGGAAGCAACGAAAGCTCCTCTTCCCTGATCTGCTCCGGAAACCTGAGCCGGAAAGAAATCAGTTCTCTCCTCAGCAGCAATGTCTGTGCGGATATCTGCGGCACCGGAATCGACATCAACGGAGCCGTCTGCGATACCGTCCTCAACGGACGTGTCATTGCCATCGACATGGACACTCTGAAAAAGATTCCGCTCCGCATCGGCTCCGCGGTCGGAAAAAATAAGATCAAGCCGATTCTGGCCGTTCTTCGCGGTCACTTCATCAACGTCCTGATCACGGACGAAGATACTGCATCTGAAGTTTTAAAAGGATAAAGGAGAAAAAAAATGAACGTATCATCAAAGGAACTGTTTCGGATCGCACGGAAAAAAAATTTTGCTTATCCCGCGTTCAACTACATCGACCAGCTTTCGGCTGACGCCATCGTCAGAGAAGCCGAGAGGCTGAATGTCCCGGTCTTTCTCTGCTTTGCGGAAGTTCTGAAGGAATTCATCGAGCCCGCGGATGCATTTGAAATCGGACGCTACTATGCCGAAAAGGCAAAGGTGCCGGTCGTGCTTCACCTGGACCACGGCACTACGAAATCCCTGATTTTCGACGCCATCGACAGCGGATTCAAATCCGTCATGATCGACGCCTCTTCCGATCCTTTTGAGGAAAATGTCCGCAGGACCAGGGAAGTCGTGGAATATGCGCACCTGCGCGGTGCCGTCGTCGAAGCGGAAATCGGCCACGTCGGAACCGGCAGCGATTACAATGCGGCAGGCGATGCCGGCCACGTCTACACGACGGTCGAAGAAGCAAAGAAGTTCGTCGAAGCGACAGACGTCGATTCCCTGGCCGTTTCCATCGGAACGGCGCACGGCGCCTACAAAGGCACGCCGCACATCGACTTCGAACGTCTCGCCGAAATCCGCGCTGCGATTGACACGCCGCTCGTTCTGCACGGCGGCTCTTCTTCCGGCGATGAGAACCTGAAGAAGTGCGCGACCGGCGGCATCAGCAAAATCAACATTTACACGGATCTGTTCGCCTCTGCCTACGAAAAGGCGATGACTTCCAAACCGAAGGATTATCACGAGCTCCGCAGCATCCAGCGGGAAGGCCTGACGGAATGCCTGGACCGTTATTTTCATGTCTTTGAAACCGTCCGTTATTCGGAGGGAAAATCATGAGACAGATTAAGGCACCGTTCCTGATTGTCAATCCCAAGTCCTATCTCTATGGGGAGAAAAGCCTGCAGCTGGCACTGGCGGCTGACCGGGCTGCCGGGCAGTACGGCATCGATGTATTTTTTACCTGTCCGTATTCCGACCTGCGCCTGATCAAAGAGCACACGAAGCATCTGATCCTGACCGCGCAGCACATGGATTCTCTCGTACCGGGACGCGGCATGGGCTATGTTCTTCCGGAAGCGCTCCGCGACGCAGGGGTTGAAGCCGTCTTTCTCAACCATGCCGAGCATCCGCTGACCGTCAATGAGCTGTACAAAACCATGAAACGGGCGAAGGAAACGGGCATTGCCACGATCGTCTGCGCAGATTCCGTCGCCGAAGGCATCGCCCTTTCCCGGCTGCATCCGACCATTATCCTCTGCGAACCGACCGATCTCATCGGCGTCGGCAAAATTGCAGACGACAGCTACATTACGGACGCGACTGAAAAAATCCGACGGGAGAGTCCGGACGTTCTCGTCGTCATTGCTTCCAGCATCACAACTGCGGACGATGTCCGCAAGGTCATCCGCATGGGAGCCGACGGAACCGGCGCCACCAGCGGCATTATCAAAGCACCGGATCCGGCACAGCGCGTCATGGAAATGGCCGCTGCCGCCGCTGAATTCAAAAAGGGAGAATCGGAAAAATGAAAATGTTCAAGCATCAGATTGAGCTTCACTCGCACGGAGAGAGACCCACCTACGTCAACATCACCGAACAGGTAAAGAAAGCGATCGCGGAGAGCGGAATTTCCGACGGCGTATGCTTCGTCATTTCCCCGCATACGACCTGTTCCGTATTCTATGAGGAATATGTCCACGACAGGACGGAAGACGGCGACGAATTCCTTCAGGCCGACCTGAACGATGCGCTCCGTAAAATTCTTCCGGACCATCGGAGTGCAGACGACTACCGCTATCCCGGCGACGAGCACTTCAAAGCCGTCTCCGAATGGCCGGAAGCGGCAGACTATCTGCCGACCGGCACAAAGAAAGACCTGTTCAACGGCGATGCCCATCTGCGCGCAACACTGATCGGCTCCTCGCAGACATTCGATGTCTCGGATGGGAAGATGGGCGTCGGAAAAACAGGCTATGTTTATTTCGTGGATTTTGACACAACGCATCCCCGTACGCGGAAATGCAAAATCACCGTCATGGGTGAATAAACAAAGCGAACCGGCACCCCCGTCCCCGTGGTTCCAGGAACCACGGGGACGGGGGTGCCGGTTCTTTTTTCTTTTATTCGTCCCAGCCTTCGAAGAAACGGATATGGACTCCGATATTACGGGCAATCTCGCCTTTCTTCAGTTCCATGTCCGCAATTTCCGTATGAGGCGGAAGCTGCGGCTCCTCCTCATCCAGTTCGAGAAGGATCCAGTCGTTTTCCGCCAGAATGGCATTCCGGATCGCATCATCCAGGGAATACCCCGTCACCTCGATTCCGTCCAGATCCGGGAAATAACCCTTGTAGCAATCATTCTTCACTTTCTTAAATACCGCAGGGTAAGAAAACTGCATTTGTTCAAACCTCTTCCGTCAAGATTCCGTCTATCCTGTCATTTATCCCGCAAACAGATCGTTGAGCCCTTCGGTCATCGTTGGATGCGTATAGATGCTGTCCCTGAGAACGGTGTAGGGAATTCCCTGGTCAATCGCCAGCTTCAGCAGGTTGATGATTTCATAGGATTCCTCGCAGAACAGATGCGCTCCGAGGATCTTCCCGGTTTTCTCATCGACCACGGCCTTCAGAAGACCCGCGGGTTTCCGGAGGACCTGTGCCTTGGGAATGGCGGCTGCCGGAAGCTTAAAGATTCTCACCTGATAGCCTTTGTCAAGAGCTTCCTTTTCGGTCATGCCGACACGGGAGAACGGCGGATCCAGGAAGACACTGTACGGAACCGCGCCGCGGTTTTCCGTGCTCCTTGTGCCGTCTCCCAGAATCTGTGATTTTACGATCCGGAAATCATCGAGGGAAATGTACGTGAACTGCAGCCCGCCGACGATGTCTCCCATCGCCCAGATGTTGTCTGCCGTTGTTTTCAGACCGGCATCCACCTTCACGGCTCCGCGCTCGGTCAGTTCAACGCCTGCAGCCTCCGGATTCAGGTCTTCCGTATTCGGACGCCTGCCCGTCGCCACAAGAATCGCATCCGAGTAGATTTCCTCGGTATCCGGCTCTGCCCCTTCTTCGCCGGCGATTTCCACGGTCATGACCGCCTGTCCGCCGCGGTCCTCCACCCTGAGGATCTTCGTCGATTTCAGAATTTCGATGCCCCGGTCTTCCAGGCTCTTTTCAACCGCATCCGCGATCTCCGAATCTTCCCTCGGCAGGAACTGCGCGCCGTCCTGGACAACCGTGACGTGTGAGCCGAAGTTTGCATACATGGACGCAAATTCCATGCCGATATATCCGCCGCCGACGATTGTCAGATAATGCGGAAGTTTTTTCTGATCCAGCAGTTCCTCGCTCACGAAAGCATATCTGCTTTCGTCCAGGCCGGGAATCGGAGGCACGAACGGTCTTGCGCCGGTATTGATGAAAATCTTTCCGGCTTCGATTTCCTCTTCTTTTCCGTCAGCCATCTTCACTTTAACATGCGTGCTGTCGGCAAATGACCCCGTCCCGTTCAGGACGGTCACATTTCCGTTATCCGCCAGCTTATGGTAATTCTTTCCCCGCAGCATTTCCGTCAGACGGTCTTTTTCTTCAATCGCCTTTTCATAGCGTTCCGCCTTCTCTTTGAAGCTGCCGCCCTGCGCTGCCGAAAGCGCCGCGCTGTGAACAAGGGACTTTGTCGGAATGCAGGCGACGTTGATGCAGGTTCCGCCGTACATTCTGTCCGATTTCTCAATCATGACAACCGTCTTTCCGCTGCCTGCAAGGGCTCCTGCGATTGTCTTGCCGCCTTTTCCGAATCCGATGACGGCTGCATCTGCCTTAATCATACTGGCTCCTTCTCCCGTTCTCCGACGGGCAGTCATGTCTGTTTATCCTGCAGCAGTTTCATTTCCCGAATACATATCTCAAAAATGACACGGATCCTGCCGCGTCTGCGTCGAGCTTTGCCTCGTCCGCTCCGCCGCTCAGGTCGCGCCAGACCTTGATGTCTGAACCGATGCCTCCGCCAGACTGTACGAACGGTTCCATAACGACCGGTCCGTCGTAGCCGATGTCCTTCAGGGCCCGGCCGATTTCAAACCAGTTGAGGCCTCCCTTGCCGGGTACCCTGCGGTTATTTTCTCCCACATGGAAATGACCCAGCTTTTCTCCTGCAGTCCGGATCGCGTCCGGCATGCTGTCTTCTTCGATGTTCATGTGGAAGGTATCCAGCATGCATTTCACAGCAGGCACGTCCACTTCATCCACGAAGCGGCGGCATTCTTCAGCCGTATTGAGCAGGTATCCTTCAAAACGGTTGAGCGTTTCCAGACAGTAGTCGATGCCGAGATCCCCGGCAATTTTTCCGACCCGCCGGACATTGGCGATGCTCCGCGCACGGTCTCCCGCCTTGTCGATCGGTCTGCTGTAATCGACCGGCCAGTAGGAATAGATGCCGCCGCCGATTGTATGCACGCCGAGAAGATTCAGCTTCTTCAGAAGATCCGTGTAGAAAGAAACCGCATATTCCGACACGGCCGGATCCGCTGAGGCCAGATTCTCCGAGGCACCCGGTCCGTATCCGGCAGTCAGAATGACTCCCGCGTCTTCTGCCTGTTTCTTCATTTCCAGAATTTTCTCATCCGAAATATCTTTCAGCATCGCACAGGAGATTTCCAGGATATCAAATCCCAGATCCCTGACCCGGCGGATGTACTTCGACTGATCGACATTCCATTCTTTTTCCCAATAGGCGAAATAGATTCCGTATTTCATAGAATGCTCCTTTCTCCCTCAGAAGTAAATTATAGCATAAAACAGCGTCCGTCTGACAAGAATGAGAGACGGACGCACATTTTTTTACCGACAGCCCTTCAGCGCCTTCCGCCGGAATAACTCTTCTCAAACTCATTGAAAATCTGCGCAGTCAGCTGCTGCCGCGGGATTTCCTTCCCTGCTTCCAGGCGCAGAGAGGTGAAAGGAACACTTCCTGCCGGCGGCAGGCCGCCCTCTTCTTCGTTGACCAGGATTCCGATTCCCAGGATCATGAAGCGGATGCGGTCCAGTTCCCCCGCCGTCTCCGTCAGGATTCCGCAGACTTTCTTCCCTCCGATAAAAACATCATCCGGTACCCGGACTTCCACTTCCGGCACGTAGGTCTTCAGCACTTTCCCGATCGTCCGGCAGGCTTTCGAAGCGATGGCCGCACTTTCGGAAAGCGGTGCGTCCGGCCGCAGGATCAGGGACATCAGGATGCTCTTCCCTTTTTCGGAATCCCAGCTGCCTCCCGTGCGCCCCCTGCCTCCGGTCTGTTCCTCGGCAATCACGGCGGTACCCTCCGGCTCGCCCTTTCCCGCCAGTTTTTTTGCTTCATCATTGGTGGAAACGGTTGTGTTGTAATGGACAATTTTTTGCCCAATCATACCGGTCTTCAGATAAGGCCGGATCTCTTCGGAAATGAGAAGATCCGGACTGTAAAGCAGACGGTACCCTTTCTTGGATACCGCCTCGAACTGATAGCCTTCGCTTTCCAGCTGCTTCACATACTTCCAGACCGATGCCCTGGTAATGCCGAACTGCCGGCTGATATCCTCGCCGGATACGAAGCTGTCCGGCCTTTCCCGGAGCAGGCTCAGGATGGAGTCCTTCATCATACCCTTCATTCCTCCGGGCTCTGCAGATAATCCTGATACGGAATCACTTTAACCCCTTTCAGGCCCAGCCAGGACATCGCTTCCCGGACGCAGGCACTGCAGTCGCCTTTGACGATCGGGAAATGATGCTGGAATCTCTGGACCAGCACCGTATTCAGGAAATCCAGTGAAGAGACGCTCTGTCCTCCGATTTTCAGATCGCCGGTCCATGCACGGGAACCCCGGAAGCTCGGCTTGTCGTAGTCAATGAAATTTCCGGTTGCTTCAAACATCCTGTCGCTCTCTCCGGTCAGTCTGGCAATCGTAACGGGTCCGGGATCCATGATCATGTCCCGCACGACACCGGTGCCGCCCGGTTCTTTCTCATCCTTTTCATGCGCCGAGCCGGAATAATTGAGCCCGTAGCAGAATCCGTTCTTTTCCGAGAACCTCCTGCTGGCCGGTCCGCAGTGCCAGAGCAGGATTGTCTCATCCTTCCGGTCAAACGCGGACAGGTCCATAAGCGTCGGAATATCGTCCGATAAATATTTCAGGAGAAGCATGCTGATGGCGGACGTCAGGTCTCCTTCGCAGGCGGTTACGGTTCCTTCGTCATTCAGTTCGCCGATGACCGCACAGCTGCTGAACAGGAAGTCATCCTGGAATTTCGGCCAGCAGCTCACGGCCACGGCATCATAGCCGTTCTCCTTCACAAACTGTTCATAGGCAATGGTAAAACGGGCATTAAGATTCATCATCTTTTTCGCAGTGGGATGAAGGAATCCGCCACCGAGACGGGCTTCCTTTTCCGCGCGTGCTTCCGCGTCCTTATCCGGGACGGCCAGCGCTGCTTTCTTCAGCTCGTCGTATTCGTGCAGACGGCTGATCTTCATTCCGTCAAAAAGACGGATCAGGTTCCGCTCGTCATCGTAAAGATCGTCAAAACCGGGAGCAATGCCTCCGACCAGGGCAACGCTGGAATGCTCCATTTTCTTAATGGCCTTCAGCGTACGGATCGTGATGCGGAAACGCTCAAGGAAGAGCGGATCGTCGGCCGTACCGAAGAACCATTTGAAAGACTTGTGATAATCCTTCAGGTAATGTCCGATAATCGCGGAATACATATGGATGCCGCACAGGGAATTGAACGGCATCGCTCCGTCCTCCGCCCCTTCGGGGATTGCCCAAAGACCGAGTCTTGCTCCCTTGGTCCTGGCAAAAACCGGCGCCAGAAAACCTGCCGAAAAAGAAGTTGTCTGCAGCAGGACGAAATCGACCTTCTCCTCTTCCAGAACCTTCCGTGCCGCATATCCGTCTTCCGCGTTAATGACAGTTTTCTTATAAACGTAAAGTTCGAAATCCCACTCTTCCGCCAGCTTCCTGATCTTCCGGACCGCCCTGCGGAAAGCACTTTCCTTGTCGCCCGGAAAGCTGAGCTGCGAGCTCCCGACCAATCCGACTTTAAAAGTCATCTTCTCCATTCTGTTCTCCTTCTGAAACTCCTGTTCAGTCTTTTGCCGGCGGATACTCGTTGCACAGCAGACGGTACGGAGGCTCATCCTCCTCGATGGTCGGGAAGCGTGCCGGCATGTCGAGGAAACGGTTATCCGTATTGTCATCGTTGCATTTCGAAACTTCTCCGATCAGCGCCGGTTCTCCGGTAACCGTGAATTCATGATAATAATACGGATAAAGCGTCAGCGACTGTCCCGGTGCGATCACGATGTCCGACCCGGCCGGCACCGTATAGCATCGTCCGTCTGAAAACACCTTTACGTCCGTTGTATCCAGCTTCTCGTCCTTCGTTGCATTCCACAGCCGGAAAATGACGTTTCCGCCGCCCCGGTTGATAATGTCCTCCATCTTGTTCCAGTGGAAATGATTCGGCGAAATCTGTCCGGGAAGCGTCATCATGATCTTCTCGGCATAGCTTTTCGTATACTTCGGGTTCCTGATATTTCCATTCCTCAGCGTAATCAGGGAAAGTCCCGTCTTCGCGAAATCGCCGAGACCGTAATCCGTAATGTCCCAGCCCAGCATGTTGTCGCGGATTTCGTCATACTCATGTCCCTTGGTCTGCCATTCTTCCGGCGTAAAGAAACAGAAGGGCGGAAGCGCAAACCTGTACTCCCGAAGCCGGGCTTCGAACTCTTTAATGACGGCATTGATTTCCGAACGTTTCATTTTCTTACCTCCGATTTTCCTGTTCTGTGGTTTTTCCTGTTCTGTGATTTTTTCCATTCTGTGATTATTCCATATTCGCGTGATACTGCCACAGCGACTTCATATCCAGATGCTTTTCATCGATGATCATCTTTGCGAGAATATCCCCGGTCAGAAGCAGCGACTGGTCAAACAGCGTGGTCATCGGCTGGCAGGAATCGATTTCATCTTCCAGGTAGAGCTTCGTGCGGACCGGGATGCGCACCAGGTAATCCGCATAGTCATCCACCGGGCTGTTCAGGGCTGACCCGATATGGGCAATCCTGCAGCCTACGGTCTCCCTTGCCTTTTTTGCAATGGACAGAGGAAAAAGAGTCGTCCCGGATCCGGAGCCGACAATCAGCAGATCCTCCGGATTCAGATGAGGTTCCGTAATGTCGCCGACGCAGTGTGCCCGGATTCCCAGATGGGAGAATCTCTTGCAGATGCTTTCCAGGGAAAGCATGACGCGTCCCACACCGACAAAAAACACCTGGTCAGCGGAGAGAATATCGTTTTTCAGCCTCTCCAGCGATGCCGGGTCGATGCTGTCCAGCGTGTGCGTCAGTTCAGTCAGCACGGCTTTTTCCGTTTCCCGGTATGCTGCTGCAAAATCCTGTTCCATCCTGTCTCCTGTCTCTTTGCCGGATTCGAAAAATCCGGCAATTCTTCGTGTGTTTGTATATCCGGATATCTTTTTCGCCATTCCGGCTTTTATTTTTTTCGGATCTCCAGAAGCTTCTTCATGCTTCCCGGAATATCCTTCCGGTCGATGCAGGTGCTTCCGCAGACGAAGAGATCGACGCATCCGCCGCCATAGGCGGCAATATTTTCCGGTGAAACCCTGCCGTCGATTTCAATCTTCGTATCCAGTCCGCGGGAATCAATCATCTTCCGCAGGTCCCGGATCTTCCGGTCCGCATACGGAACCTGTTTCTCGCCTTTTACCTGGGCATAGCCCGGATTGATCAGCATCAGGAGAACCGTGTCGCATTTCTCCAGGACATACTCCAGCGTATCCAGCGTGGTTGCCGGCTTGAGGGCAATTCCCGCACGGACTCCTGCCGCATGAATCCGGTTCAGCAGTCCGTCGATGTGCGGCGCGGTTTCTGCCTGAAAGACTACCTGCTGCACGCCGATGTCCAGCAGTTCGTCCACGAAAAAGTCCGGCTCCGTCACCATCACATGGCAGTCGAACGGCAGCTCTGTCTTCTCCCTCAGCTGCCGGACGGTATCCAGTCCGAGCGGCATGCTCGGACTGAAATGTCCGTCAAGGATATCCACGTGCAGCATCTCCGCTCCGCTTTGTTCCAGCTCACGGACCTGTGATTCCAGGTTCGTCATGTCAAGCGTGATGAGCGACGGAGAAAACATGATTCTTCTTTCAGGCATCTTCATTTCCTTCTTCCGCAAGTGCCTCTTCAATTTCACGCCGCGTCGGCAGCGAATCAATCGCTCCCATGTGCTGGCAGCAGATGGTCCCGGAAGCACTGCCGTAGCGCATTGCCCTGCGCACATTTTCCTCCGTCAGCTGTCCGGCGCGCTCAATTCCCTGAAGACGGAGCCCCGAAAGGAAGCCTCCCCAGAAAGCATCTCCCGCTCCCGTGGTATCAGCTGCATGCACTTTCTTTCCCTTCACCCGGATTTTCTTTCCTGCGAAATAAGCCAGCGAGCCTTCGCTTCCCAGCGTCTCGACCGTCACCGCAATCTTCTGCCGGTCCATGACCTCAGGGATCTTCTCTTCGCCGCCGAGCATCACGGCTTCCTCTTCCGATATCTTCAGCAGATCGACAAACGGCAGGATTTCAAAAACCGCCGCGGCGCAGGCATCCCTGTCGTCGTTCCACATCAGGTTCCGGTAATTAATATCGAAACTGACCATTTTCCCGTTCCCGGCACCCAGCATGAGAGCACGCTTCGTCGCCTCCCGGGCGGGCTGTGCCGACAGGGAACACGAGCCTGCATGGACAATGACGCTGTCCCGGATGTCTTCTTCCCTCACGAATTCCGGCTCGATGAACATGTCTGCGCCGGGCTTCCTCGCAAAAGTGAAGGAGCGGTCATTATTCTCATCCAGGCTTACGAAAGCCATCGTCGTGACGGCTTTCGTGCAGTAAGCCGGATTAAGAATCCGGATGCCATTCTCCTTCAAGGTCTTCATCAGGAAATGACCAAAGTCATCTTCTCCGACACTGCAGCACACGCCGGCTGAGAATCCGTTCCGTGACATCGCGATGGCCACATTTGCCGGAGCGCCTCCCGCATTGGCGATGTAGCTGCGCTTTTCTTGTCCGGGAATGAAGTCGATTACGACTTCGCCGATTGCATAAAGATCCATGACGCCTCCTTACTCCGATTCAAGCGTATCAAACAGGGAATGGCCCAGAAAGATTTCATATATGCAGTTGCAGGCTGCACCGAGCACGACCTCGTCTTCCCCGAAGCAGGCTTTCTTCACCGGAACTTCATGCCTGCTGCTGACAAATTTCTTCTCATTGATTCTTTCTTCGAGAAGCTGCAGGCACCAGTCCGGCCAGTAGACGCAGTCCTGCCCGAGAACGATCAGTTCCGGATTCAGCAGGTTGACCGCGCTGACTGCCGCAATGGACAGTTTCTCCATAGCCTCTCTGAAAATGTCCCGGACGGCGGCATCCTCTTCCATTCTGCAGAAGTCCCTGTAGAAGGCATTCTTCTTTCCCGTTGCCCGCTGGAATTTCTGCAGGAGCACGGAAGAATTGACATAGAGTTCAATGCAGCCCTTCGCTCCGCACACGCAACGGAGTCCGTTTTCATCAATACTGACATGTCCGAATTCCGGCGAAAACCCGCCCGCGTTCCGGTACGGCCTGTCCTGCCCGACCATTCCGCAGCCGATGCCTTCATTGATTCCGATGAACAGGATGTCTTCGCATTCCTGCCCGTATCCGTACAGCTTTTCCGTCAGGACGGCACTCTGACTGTTGGTATCGAAACAGACCGGCAGGTGATAGCGCTCTTCGATGGCCTTCACTATGGCCACATTTTCAATTCCGTAAAAATAATACGGATGGAGAATCGTCCCGGTATTCAGGTCGACCGGACCGATGGAGGAAAGCCCGATGGCCGGAACACGATCTTCTGTATCCAGCAGGCTGTCGATCAGGCGGAACACCAGACGAAGCAGCCCCGCTTCGCTGTACTCCCGGAGTACGGCTTTTTTCTTTTTCAGGACATGGAGGCTCAGATCGCACAGGACTGCCTCGACACCGGAGCGCACAATGGTCACTCCGAGAATCTTCGGCGCCTCCGGCGAAATTTCAAGCCCGATCGGTTTACGCCCGACCGGGCTTAAATGATTGGTTTTTCGTTCAGAAATGAGTCCGGCTTCAATCAGCTCATTCACGATATTCGTGATGGTCATCTTCGTAAGCCCGGTGACGCGTGCCAGTTCGGCACGTGAAGAACAGTGCCCGGTACTGATCATTCCAAGAACCAGTGCACGGTTGCTCCGCCTGTAATCATCGCGGTTTCTTCCCAGTCTGTTTTCTTCCCGAACCATCTTCCTGCCCTCATATTAGTAAATTCAATTTACCCATAGGATACTATAACATTCGGGGGACCGGGTTGTCAACGGATGCCTTTTATTCAGCCTGATTTTTCTTCTTTGCGGACAGAAGATAGAGCGGAATGGCCGCCAGCTGTGCCAGAACGGAGATGCCGGTCATGGCCGGAATGCTGATGTCATAGAGAACTCCGAGGAGCCAGCTTCCGAGGAACCAGAATACGCCGAAAGAGCATTCAAAGATTCCATAGCCCGTCGCACGGCTTGCCTTCGGCACCATGCTTGTGACGGCTGCCTTGAGGATGGACTCCTGTGCTCCCATTCCTACGCCCCACAGGGCAATTCCCAGAAGCAGCAGCGGAACGGAATGGAAGGCAAAGACAAAAATCGCAAACGGCGCCGAAATGAGGGTTGACCAGACCAGGGCTTTGACGCCCTTCTTATCATACATCAGCCCGAAGAAGAGTGCCGCCACGGCATCCACCAGCATGGCTCCCGCATAGAGCAGGGGCAGCGTGCCGCTGCTGACCAGGGACGACGTCTGCGACAGGCCCGACGCCAGACTCATATAGGTTTTCGAGACATGCATGATGACGATGGAATAATCGATGAAGCCGAAGGCAAACAGGCTGATTCCGGCAATGTAGAAAATGAACTCTTTCTTCATCTTAAACGGAATGTATTCTTTCGGCTCCGGCTCAAAGCGCTCCGGATTCGGGAACCGGAACTTCGTAAAGAGAAGCAAAATGATGGTAACGGCTCCGGGAATCGCCAGGACCGCAAAGCAGAACGAATAGATTTCAAACGTTGTGCCTTCCGTCTTGAAAAGCATGACGAGATACAGCAGAACCGGTCCGAGAAATGCTCCGAACTGGTCCAGTACTTCCTGGATTCCAAAGCTCTTCCCGACCCCTTCCTGCGTCGCGGCAAAGGACATGATCGTATCCTTGGCCGGTTTCTTGATGGCCTTCCCCATCCTCTGGATGACCAGCAGGAAACAGGCCATGATCCATCCGTGCTCCCCGACCAGGGCAAGAGCCGGCACTGCCAGCACGTCGAGGATATAGCCGGCTATCGTCATCGGCCAGTACATTTTCGTGCGGTCGGTGATTCTTCCGAAAACATAGCGCATCGAATAGCCGATCAGTTCTCCGAGTCCGGAAATAAACCCGATTGTGCCTGCGGAAGCTCCCAGCAGAGAAAGATAGGCGCCACGGATGCTGGAAGCTCCTTCATGGGTCATATCGGAAAATAAACTGACGATGCCGAACAGAATGATAAAGACCATTGCCTGAGAAAGTTTTCTTTTATTCTTCATTCCTGCTTCATGCCTTCTTTGTAATAAGATTCAGTCAGGATACCGTTGCACGGATCCCGGCTTCAAAGCCTTCAACGGAAAGAACTTCCCCGTCGTGAAGCTCTCCTTCCCGGACGCTGATTTTTCTGCATGCTTCCGTAAATTCCCGGAGCTTCTTCAGCTCGACCGGAACCGTCGACTTCACCGGGATCAGGTTCCCGGCGGAGTCCCTGACCGTCGTCGTGACGGTACGCATCGGACTGATCATTTCCTGCTTCGCAAATAAAATGCCTCTTCCGCATTTATTGCCCCGGACGGTAACATTTCCCGAAGTATCCGTTTCTGCCGTCAGGCGGCAGCCGCGCGGACAGTTGATGCAGAACATTTCTTTTTCATCCGGAATTCCCTTTTCGACCGCATCATTTTTCTTTTCGTCGTACGCTTCCGGCGTTTTCCCGAGCACATAAGCCGCTGCATTCTTTCCGGCCAGAACGCCTTCGTCAGTCACATAATCGGCAAGGTCGTGTACCTTCCTCGAATTGCCGCAGGAGAAAATGCCCGGCAGGTTCGTCTGCAGAAAGGCATCCGTAATAACGTTATTGGTTCTTTCTTCCAGCGCAATGCCGGCTTCCCGGGCTACCTCATTTTCAGGTATCAGCCCGACCGACAGGATGAGCAGATCGCAGGAAATCTCATATTCAGTGCCCGGAATCGGCGTTCCCTTTTCATCGACCTTCGCCGCCACGATTGAGGAGAGCCGGTCCCGGCCCTTGATTTCAATGACTGTTTCCCGGATGCGCACGGGAATCCGGAAATCCTGCAGGCACTGCCGGATGTTTCTGGAGAGCCCGCCTGAAAACGGATTGAGTTCCAGAACTGCCCTGACTTCGGCACCCTCCAGGGTAAGACGCCTGGCCATGATCAGGCCGATATCGCCGGAGCCCAGGATGACTGCTTTCGTTCCCGGAAGGATGTTATGGATATTAATCAGTTTCTGGACAGCCCCCGCCGTCAGAATTCCTGCCGGTCTTTCGCCAGGAATTGCCAGGGCTCCCCTTGTCCTCTCACGGCAGCCGGTTGCCAGGACGATGCTTTTTGCCGTTACTTTTTCCAGACCCTTCGGGGACTGGAGATGCACGGTCTTCTCACCGTTTTCAAAGGTAATGGCTGACGCGATCGTATCGGTCATGATTTCGATTTCCGGAGAGGCTGCCTCCTGAAGACTTCGTCCGGCATATTCCGGACCGGTCAGCGCATCGTGATAGCGGACCAGCCCGAACCCGTCGTGGATGCACTGGTTCAGGATTCCGCCGGCACGGAAATCGCGCTCGACCACCAGAATGTCCTTCAGTCCGGCATCCCTTGCTCCGCAGGCCGCGCCGAGGCCCCCCGGGCCCCCTCCGATGACAATCAGATCTCTCATTTTACATACCCCGCAAAAAGGCCGGAACCTTCCTCCCTCAGAAGAATATCCTCCGGCCTGTATCCGTATTCATGGATCAGGATCTCGGCAATGCGTGCCAGGCAGTAGCCGCCCTGGCAGCGTCCCGTCGTACAGCGGGTCCGGTTCTTGATGCCCGAAAGAGTCACCGTATGCAGCGGATTCTCAATCGCGTCCAGAACTTCCTGCCGCGTCACTTTCTCACAGCGGCAGACCACTTCGCCGTAGGCCGGATTATTCCGGATCAGCTCCTGCTGCTCTTCTTCCGAAAGTTCCCGGAACCTCACCGGTCCCTTCCTCCGGGAAATGAATCCTTCCTTCTCCTTCAGCCTCTCTTTCCCCGCAAGGATCTTCACGACTTCTTTCGCAATCGGGACCGATGCGGTCAGACCCGGCGATTCGATGCCGATGAGGCTGATCAGATTCGGGAAGCTTTCCTCTTCCCGGATGACGAAGTCGCGGAAGCCTCCTTCTTCAGGCGGCGACTGCTTCGCCCTGAGGCCGGCGTACTGGCCGATGATGTCCGATCTCTTCAGCACCGGCAGAATCTGCCTGGCCTCCGTAAAAAGACGGTTCAGGACCTCTGCCGTCGTCCCGCAGTCATGATCGTCTATGTATTCGCTGCTCGGGCCCAGAATCAGGTTGCCGTCCGTTGTGGGAGTGATGTGGATGCCCAGGCCGCCGATGCCTTTTCTCGGCGCCGGGTAGACCGGAATAGCGCAGTATTTCATGACATTCTTATCGAGGATCAGATACTGTCCGCGGCAGGGATAGATGCGGTATCCGCCGATGCCGAAAAGCGCTGCGACATCCGCCGATGCAAGTCCGGCGGAATTGATGACATAGCGCGTGCGGAATTCCTCTCCGTCCGCCGTCGTGAGGACAATCCTCCCGCCGGCTTTCCGGGCAGAATCTTCCCCGCTGCCCTCCCTCCGGGCCGAAACGACTTCTTTCCGGAAATAAAAGCGAACGCCGTTTGCGCAGGCATTTTCTGCCAGCGCAATCGTATAGAGAAACGGATTGGTAATCGCGGTGTTCGGAGAGACCATCGCTCCTATGCCCTGTATGCCGGGTGCCAGCTTCTGCATTTCATAAGTGCCGACAAGACGGAGGCCTTCGCACCCGTTGTCCGTCCCCTGCCGGACAAGCTGCCGCAGGGTTTCCATATCTTCTTCATTAAAAGCAATCAGGATTTTACCGGTCTTCCGGTAAGGGACGTCCAGAAGAGTGCAGGCTTCTTCGAAATGCCGGTTTCCTTCCACGCACAAACGTGCCATCAGACTTCCGGTCCGGTTGTTGAAGCCGGCATGGACAACCGCCGAATTCCGCCCGCTCGTTCCGCAGGCAGCATCGGAAGATTTCTCCAGCACGGCCGTCTTCAGATCATATTTGGAAAGTTCCCGGGCACATGCGCAGCCGACCGCGCCTGCTCCGATGATAACGGCGTCAAAGTCCATATTCTTCTCCCTTTCATGCCGTCCAGTATAACAGAGAGGCTATGATTTCTCAATGCTCCTTCCGCCCGGAATGTCCGTCCCGGGAGGCAGGATTTTCCCGTCCAGCACGGCCTGTACGAGTCTGTCGCCGCAGTACTGAAGCTTCAGGGAAAAGAAAGGATGGTTCTTACGGATCAGGCGAAAGAAAACCGCGTCGCCTTCCCACATCGGAAGTCCGCCGACCTCTTCTTCCGGAATCCATTCCAGAACTCCCTCGTCGCACTGTCTCATTTCCCCGGTAAAACCGTCCGCCGTGTAGAGGAACATGTACTCCGTTTCATAAAGATCGGAAAGGAAGGTCACGACTCCGCGCAGACGCCAGGAAGTCAGCGTCAGTCCGGTCTCTTCCTTCGCTTCGCGCAGAAGACAGTCCTCGGGGCTTTCGTTCTCCTCGAATTTTCCGCCGATGCCGACCCATTTGTCATGATTCAGGTCATTCTTTTTCTTGATGCGGTGCATCATCAGCATCCGGCCGTCTTTTTCAACGTAGCAGAGCGTCGTATTTTTCATCGTTCATATCCTTTCAGCAGAAACAGCAGGCCTTCGCAGCACATGCTCTCAAAGGATGCCGGCTTCCGGAAACCTGCTGCCTTCATCGCTTTCTCCTGTTTCTCCGAGGCATGCGTCGTCGGATAGAGTCCGTAAACAAACGCAAACTGCATCGAATAAAACTGCTGTCTCTCTTTCTCTTTCATCGCGGGAAATAAACCGGCCATCGCCGAATCAAAATCATTTGTGATTTTCGCCATCGCCTTTTTGAAGTCAACCAGGCACTCATCACGAGAGTTATTTTCGATGACCGCCAGATTGGAGGTAAACAGCTTCAGGACAATTTCATGTTTCCCGTATGCCTTCGTCAGAAGACGGCAGAATGCTTCCGCGTCATTCTTCTGGATTTTCCGGGTTCCTTCAAGAAAATCTCCGGACCACTCCAGATATTCCTGTTTCAGGAGGTCAAGAAGGATTTCTTCTTTGGTCTGATAATAATTGTAAATGGACGGGCGCGAAAAAGAGGTCCGCTCCGCAATGGTTTTGACCGTTACGCCGTCAAAGCCTTCCCTGCCGTACATTTCCGAACAGGCACGGAGGATTTCTTTCCTCCTGTCCATAACCTGTTCTTCTGTCCTGGCCCTTTTGAATTCCATGGAGACCTCCCTTACATTTCACGAAAAGTATAATCTATACTTGACACAATGTCAACTAATAGCTATACTGATTTTGCTGACATCCAGTCAGCTTTAAATACTTTCATCAGAGGAGGAATTCAAATGGCAGAACTGGGAGAAAATACGCCGAAGCTCGGCTTCGGCCTGATGCGCCTTCCGAAGACAGACGGCGTCATTGATCTGGAACAGGTAAAAGTCATGGTCGACCGCTTCCTGGCCGCCGGCTTTACATATTTTGATACGGCATGGGCATATGAAGGGAGCGAAGAAGCGATCCGGGAAGCCCTCGTCAAAAGGCATCCTCGCAACAGCTTCACCCTTGCCTCCAAGCTCGCTGCCTGGATCGGATGCCGCACGAAGGAAGATGCCGCCGCACAGTTCCGGACATCCCTGGAACGTACCGGAGCCGGCTACTTCGATTATTATCTTCTTCACAATCTCGGGGAAGGCCGCACGAAATTTTTCGACGAATTCGACATGTGGAGCTTTGCGCAGGAAATGAAGAAAGAAGGACTTATCCGCCATGTCGGCTTCTCCTTCCATTCCACGGCAGATGAACTTGAGGAAATCCTGAACCGCCACCCGGAGATGGAATTCGTCCAGCTTCAGATCAACTGGGCTGACTGGGAAGATTCCGCCATCCAGTCCCGTGCCTGCTATGAAACCGCAAGAAGACACGGCAAGCCGGTCGTCGTCATGGAACCGGTCAAGGGCGGCCTGCTGGCCAATCCTCCTGCCCCTGTTGCGGAGCTGCTGAGGAAGGCCGATCCGGAAGCACCTTTTGCTTCCTGGGCCATCCGCTTTTCGGCAAGCCTCGACGGCGTCATTACGGTTCTGTCCGGCATGAGCAATACGGAACAGATGGACAGCAACCTTTCCTACATGAAGGACTTTCAGCCGCTGACGGAAGCCGAACAGAAAACCGTCTCGGAAGCCCGCGCCCTGCTGCATTCGATTCCGGTCATCCCCTGCACTTCCTGTGACTACTGCGCAAAGGTCTGCCCGATGGGTATCGGGATTTCCGGCTCCTTCGCTTCCATGAACATCCTGACTCTCTACGGGGATCCGAAAGCAGCCGCCTCCCGGGAAAACTGGCTGGTCGGCGGCCATCAGAGGAAGCACGCCGTCGAATGCATTAAGTGCGGGAAATGCGAGCAGGTATGTCCGCAGCACATCCATATCCGTGACGAGCTGAGCCGGTGTGCAGAGGCTCTCGGTCAGAAAAAAAAATAAAGGAGAAGAACCATGAGCAGAAAACTTGTCGCCTATTTTTCCGCAAGCGGAATCACCGCTTCTGCGGCAGAGAAACTGGCAGATGCCATCCATTCCGATCTGTATGAAATCGTTCCGGAGGAGCTTTACACCAAAGCCGATCTTGACTGGACCGATCACCAGAGCCGCAGCACGAAGGAAATGAAGAATCTCTCTTTCCGTCCTGCCCTGAAGAAAAAAGATGCAGGGATTGATTCCTATGATGCGGTCTTTGTCGGTTTCCCGATCTGGTGGGGCATCGCTCCCACCCTCATCAACACCTTCCTGGAAAGCTACGATTTTTCCGGGAAAACCGTCATTCCTTTTGCCACTTCCGGCGGCAGCGGCATGGGAAAGACAGATGCCGGACTGAAGCCGTCCTGTTCCAAAGATACGAAATGGAAACAGGGAAAGCTCCTGAACGGCCTGTCGAAAGAACGCATGGCCGCCTGGGCAGAAAGTCTGGATCTGTAGGACCCCGGCGCCGCAGCTTTAACAGGTTCCGTTTTATCAGAACAGGACTCCGCTGCAAATAAAACCATTCCTTCCGAAAGCAAATAAAAAAACTGCCGGCATACGGTTTCCCGTGTCCGGCAGATTTTATTTTCAGTTGCGATTCCGTTTGCGGATTCGATTTGCGAATTCAGCTGACGAATTCATTTTACGAATTTATTGTCAGAATCAGAAGTCAACTTCGGTATCGTAGTAGCAGCACTTCAGAAGTTTCTCCATCTCTTCCTGTGACGGCTGACGCGGGTTGGAGCCTGTGCAGGCATCGCCGATGGCGTTCTTTGCAATTTCCGGCAGTCTCTCAAGGAAGACATTTTCCGGAACAAAGCCCTGCTCAGTCGGATAGCTGTCTGCTCCGTAGTTCTTGATGCAGTGCGGGATGTTCAGCTTGTCATTCATGCCGCGCAGATAGGCAATCAGGAGTTTCACCTTCTCATCATCGTCTTTTCCGCCGAGTTTCATTTCATCGGCAATGACGCAGTAGCGTTTCTTTGCTGTCTCATCTTTGGCGTTGAAGGCAATGACCTTCGGCAGATACATGGCATTGGCTGCACCGTGGATGATGTGCGCGCCCTGGTCTGCAAAAGCAGCGCCGGTCTTGTGTGCCATGGAATGTACGATTCCAAGAAGCGCATTGGAGAAAGCCATTCCGGCTAAGCACTGTGCATCATGCATCGAATCTCTCTTAGCCATGTCTCCGCTGTAGGACGGAATCAGGTCATCCTTGACCGTACGGATGGCGAAAATGGCCAGCGGATCGGTATAAGCACAGTTAGCCGTTGAGACATAAGCCTCGATGGCATGCGTCATGGCATCCATTCCTGTATGAGCCACCAGCTTCTGCGGCATCGTTTCCGCAAGTTCCGGATCCACGATTGCAACATCCGGCGTGATTTCGAAATCGGCGATCGGGTACTTGATGCCCTTCTGATAATCCGTAATGATCGAGAAAGCCGTCACCTCGGTTGCTGTTCCGGATGTTGAGGAAATTGCGCAGAAGTGTGCTTTCTTTCTCAGTTCCGGAATGCCCGAAGACCTTACACATATCTTCAAAAGTAATATCCGGATATTCGTATTTGATCCACATTGCCTTTGCTGCATCGATCGGTGAACCGCCGCCGATTGCCACAATCCAGTCCGGTCCGAAATCCATCATGGTCTTGGCACCTTTTAAGACGGTCTCAACAGAAGGATCTGATTCAATTCCGTCCAGAACCTGGACTTCCATTCCTGCCTCTTTCAGATAGCCGACTGCTCTGTCCAAAAAGCCGAACCGCTTCATGGATCCCGCCGCCTACGCAGACGATTGCTTTTTTGCCTTTCAGACTCTTCAGAGCCTCCAGGGCTCCCTTGCCGTGATATAAATCTCTGGGAAGTGTAAATCTTTGCATGATGTATGCCTCCTTTTATATTGGTGATTCCTTGTGTGTTAAATTTTTATCACTCTTTCTGAGGCATAGTATATATGCTTCGTTATTATATTGTCAATATAGATTTTATGTACTTTATAAAAACATGATTTTTGATTCTGCCAGTTTTATCTTCCTTCCGTTTTCCGTTCTGTTTTCCATTCCGTTTTCCGTTCCGTTTTCCGTTCCGTTTTCCGTTCCGTTTTCCGTTCCGTTTTCCGTTCCGCTTTCCCGTCAGTCCGATTCCTCTTCATTGCTGCGGCGGAGAAGTTTGTTCTTCAGATATTCCAGCGTCTCCCCGTACTGATGATGCTTCATATCCGGGAACGCACGCAGGATACGCGTTAATATCATGGAGACGGGTCCTGGAAATCCTGCCTTTCAGTTCGTCCATCTTATCCGTGAGCTCCGCTTTGGCCAGGGCCCCCTGCACCTGTCCTTCGCCGATGACCTGCGCGGTCCGGATGGCATTGGAGGCGATTTTCTCGGTCATCGTATCGCTCACCGTGCGGATGGATTTCCGCACCTTATCCACTTCTGCCAGTGTTTCGTTCAGTCCCCTGATTTCCGCAATCGTCACGCCCAGATCCGTGAAATAAAGAACATAAATGACCAGCAGAATCCACCATCCGATGTTTTCCGGAATCGCTTCCACGGAAGCCCGGCTGATCAGAGGATGGACGACCCTTCACCGCAAACACGACGGAAAGCCCCCAGATGATGCTGTATTCCAGACAGATATAGCCGTGGAGGTTGAAACGCTTGTCACTGTAGTCCCACCATCTTGCATGAAAGAAAACATCCAGAAGAAATCCTGCCGCAAACTCCACCGCTGTTGCCAGCAGCATTCCCCCGAGGAACAGATAAAGGACTCCGATTTCCTCGCCGGCGCCCCTGCGGAATCAGTGACGAAACGGCAAAGACAGCCAGCATTCCGAAACCGTAGACCGGGCAGACCGGTCCGTTCAGGAACCCCGCGGTTCACGACCTTCCCGAGTGTCACGGCGTGGAAAATCACTTCGATGACCCATCCCGCAAAAGAATAGATTACAAAGTACGTGCATATCTGATAATAAGTCATTCCGGCTATCATACGGTACCGCCTTTTATCCTTCCCCGATTCCCGGGTTTTATTCTGTTCAGATTCTGAGTTATGTTCCGCCCGGCTCCTGAATTTGCCTTCTATCTTAGCACACTTTTTCCCCCATAAAACAGGTCTTGACATTTGTAATTAATCTGATATCATTATGATATCAATTTATTAAACTTCTCTTTTTAGAGACGGAGGTCAATTATGGAAGAGAAATCGTTAAAAGCAGTAAACGGCATGGCTATGCTGCTTCTGCTGATTGTTTCAGGCATCGTATCCCTATTTCTGATTATTTTCGGCTCCATGGGGCTGGACAGCGGCAGCGTCTTGCGCATCGTGCTGTTTGTCGCCGGTCTTGTCTGGTTCTCCTGTGAGTGGATCCTGGTGCCCGGGCTGAAAGTTCTGAAACCGGAAGAAGCTCTGGTTCTTACCCTATTCGGGAAATACATCGGCACGCTGAAGGGTGAAGGATTCTATTTTGTGAACCCGTTCTGTCAGGCAGTCAATCCGGCTGCGCAGACGCATCTTGGCCAGAGCGGCGACGTGGACAGCGGCGAGCATCAGCCGAAGATTCTTCTGTCCTCTTCCTCTGCAAAAAGTGCCCAGGAAGTGACCAGCAAAAAAATCTCTCTGAAGATCATGACTCTGAACAACTGCAAGCAGAAGGTCAACGATGTGCTCGGCAATCCTGTTGAAATCGGGATTGCGGTCATGTGGCGCGTCGTCGATACCGCCAAGGCTGTATTCAAAGTCGATAACTACAAGGAATATCTTTCCCTGCAGTGCGACTCTGCTGTACGGAATATCGTCCGCATTTATCCTTATGATGTCGCACAGGGAATCGACACGACCGGCGATGGACTTCCCGATGAAGGAAGTCTGCGAGGCTCCAGCTCAGTTGTCGCGGAACGGATCCGCAAGGAGATCCAGGAGAAGGTCGATATCGCCGGAATCGAAATCCTGGAAGCCAAGATCACGTATCTTGCCTATGCTCCGGAAATCGCGGCCGTCATGCTGCAGCGCCAGCAGGCCAGCGCCATCATTGATGCCAGGAAGATGATTGTCGACGGTGCTGTCGGCATGGTCCAGATGGCTCTCGATAAGCTCGGAAAAGACAATGTCATTGAACTCGATGAGGAGCGCAAGGCTGCCATGGTCTCCAACCTTCTCGTCATCCTCTGCGGAAACAGAGACGCACAGCCGGTTGTCAATTCAGGCAGCCTTTACTAAAGAAACCGGGATCTCCGATAAAAAAGGATGCTTCCGTGATGATCAGCTGATCATTTACGGAAGCATCCCGGAAAGGAAACTTCATGTCGGACGAAAAAAAGCAAGTACCGCTTCGACTCTCTCCAAAACTATATAATGCCATCGCCGCCTGGGCTGAAGACGATTTTCGCTCCGTGAACGGACAGATTGAATATCTCCTGTCCGAATGCGTCCGTCAGAGAAAAAAAGACGGAAAATATATTTCAGAGCATCTGGACGAAGGCATCGACCTGAAGCTGTGACGGATCATCCGCCTTTCTGCGGATTCAGTACAGATACCAGACAAACCCGTTTTCCCGGAAGGCTGATATGGTCTCCGGCCTCGGTCTTCCGCCCGGTCATCAGGTTTTTGGATACCGGAAATTCCACCCCTGCCGTAATCTCACTGTCCGTAAAATTAAACAGCGCGATCAGCGTCTTCCCCTGATATTCTCTCCGGATGGCAAGAATCGAATCGCTTCCTGCCCAGAAAGTGGAAACATCCGCCTGAGTCCTGAAAACCGGATTCGCTGAACGGATCTTTTCCATTTTCCTCAGACCGTCAAAAAGCACTTCCTGAATCGTGCCGTTTTTATGACGGAGCTTCTCAAGATCCCAGTCAAAATTTCCGCGGTGAATGTAGCGGCTGTCCGCCCATTTCTCCGGGTCATCATGATAGGAATAATCGTTCCGCTGTCCGATTTCATCTCCTGCATACAGAATCGGAAGACCTGTCTGCGAAAGCAAAAACGCATGAAGCATCAGGTCCAGATCCAGCGCTTTCCGGAGCGCCTCTTCATTCTGCTCATAAAAAGCTTTTTCAATGCCGCACAGAGAGGCAGATGTTCCGCAAAGGCGCGCATCCCCGAGCCGCGGATCATCGTTGTACAGTTCGCCCCGGCTGAAACTCAGCGGCAGTTTCCCCGTAAAGAAATCGTTCAGGAATTTTTTGTGAGGCACTTCTTTCCAGCCAAACTGCTTAAGCCACGGGAAATCGAGTCCCCAGCCGATGTCGTCATGGCAGCGGAGATAATTCAGGAAAATGTACTGTTTCGGCAGCGCACTGACCTGATCGACCTGCCTTCTCAGAAGACGCACGTCTCTGGTGGCAACCGTATTCCACGTCGTACACATCGTCGTCGCGTTATAAAGCATATGGCATTCGGGCTTCTCTGTCGTTCCGAAATACGGAGCCAGCTTATCCGGCGCCATGACGACTTCTCCGAGAAGAAGCGTTCCCGGGCAGACGATTTCGGTAATCATGCGGCACATCCGGACAATCGAATGCACCTGCGGAAGGTTGCGGCAGTTTGTACCCAGCTGTTTCCAGATATACGGGACGGCATCGATCCGGATGACATCAATTCCCTTGTTTGCCAGAAAAAGCATATTGGCTGTCATCTCATGGAAGACGTTCGGGTTGCGGTAATTGAGATCCCACTGGTACGGATAGAACGTCGTCAGGACAATTTTGCGCGCATCATCAAGCCAGGTGAAATTTCCCGGCGCTGTCGTCGGAAAAACCTGCGGCACGTATTTTTCATACTCCGATGGAATTCCCCAGTCATTATAGAAGAAATAAAAATCCTGATAATAAGAATCGCCGGAACGTGCTTTCCTTGCCCATTCATGATCCTCGGACGTATGGTTCATGACAAAATCCATGCAGACGCTGATGTTGGCTGTAATGGCATTCTTCCGTGAGTTTTTTCAGGTCCGCCATTGTACCGAGCTCCGGTTCGACGGTACGGAAATCCGAAACAGCATATCCCCCGTCGCTCCGTCCTCTCGGGCTTTTCAGAAGAGGCATCAGATGAAGGTAATTGACCCCGCATTCCTTAAGATACGGAAGTTTTTTCCGCACTCCGTTCAGGTCTCCGGCAAACGGTTTCACATAGAGACACATGCCGAGCATATTATTTCCCTTATACCAGTCCGGGTCAGCCTCTCTTTTTTCATCGAGTGCCTTCAGAGATTCCGAACGCCTGTTATAAGAATCTTCCAGCATTTTCAGCAGACCTTCAAACGCAGGAATGTTTTCACCATACAGTTCGCAGTAAAGCCATTTCAGCTCGTCATAGTGTTTGTTCAGACGCTCCCTGAATTGTGGATTCATCTTGATTCCTCCTTGCTGTCTGTGATTTCAATAACAAGAAACTGATAAGGAAAAACTTTTGTCCGTTCGGCTTTCCCTTCAGTGGACTTTTCTTTTATGGTACCACGGTTTGTGCATCTTATCCATGGATTCGTGGTGACTTTACCCTCTGCCGGCGGAAATTTTCCCGGAACGGACTTTCCGGTTCCCCGCTTCCGCGGCCAGGATCATCATCACGGCAAACAGCAGCAGGTAAGCAGGATACAGCGCCATCCCGGTCCAGTTGGAAATCAGGCCGAAAAGGGGCGGAACCAGCGTGGAGCCGATATAGGCGCAGGCCATCTGCATTCCCATCAGGGACTGCGAATTTTCCGCTCCGAAATTCTTCGGCGTTTCATGCAGAAGGCTCGGATAGATCGGCGCACAGCCCAGCCCGATCAGGACAAGGCCGAAAAGAGACGCTGTTTTTCCGGCCGGAAGCAGCATGAAACAGATTCCTGCAAGAAGAATAATCTGCCCGCAGCGGATCATCTTCCGGTCGTCGAAACGATCTGCGATGAATCCTGAAAACAGCCTTCCGAGCGTGATTCCGAGATAGAAAAATGCAGCCCATTTCGCAGCGGACGTCGCATTGATTCCTTTTGCCAGAACAAAGAAACTGGCCGCCCAGAGTCCTGCTGCCGCTTCCAGGGAACAATAGCAGAAAAAGGCCGCAAGAATCAGTTTGGCACCCGGCAGTTTCAGCGCCTGCTTCGGACTTAAGACATTCCGGGACGCTCCGATATCCTTCTGCTCCTGTTTTTCCTGCTTCCACAGCGGGAGGGACAGAAAGAGCACGATAACCAGGGCAGCCTGAATGAGCCCGACGGTACGATAGCCGGCCGTCCAGGCCAGTCCGAGTGACAGGCAGAACCCCATGATATAGGGACCTGCCGTGGCACCGATTCCCCAGAAGCAGTGAAGCCAGTTCATATGCCTTGACTTGTAATGCAGGGCAACAAAATTGTTCAGTGCCGCGTCGACGCTTCCGGCGCCAAGTCCGTACGGAACACCCCAGAGACAGAGCTGCCAGAAAGCCCCCGACACGGAAAACCCGAAAAGGGCTGCCGCCGTCAGGGCAACGCTCACCAGCGTCACCTTGCCTGTCCCGAATTGATGAATGACCCTGTCGCTTACGAGACTCGACAGAATCGTCCCGCCTGCAATGATCATGCTGATGATGCCGGCCCAGGATACCGGCACCTGAAAGCTTCCGTAGATGGAAGGCCACGCCGATCCGAGCAGGGAATCCGGAAGTCCGAGACTGATAAAGGCAAGATAAATGACAATCAGCAGAATGGCTGTCATCTGTCACAGCTCTCCTCTGCGAAATCCTTCTTCATTTCCAGAATCAGTACCTGATAGCCGCCGAGCAGGATGCTGCCGTCTTCTGCATAAAACTCATGCTGATTGTTCAGCAGTACTTTTTCCCAGACTCCCTCCGGACGAATCCGCTGCGGTTCCCTGCTGAAATTTGCCGCAATCAGGATTGTCTGGTTTTCCGATCTGCGGAAATATGCCATCAGCTTCGGCCGGTCCGTCATCACCGGCTGCAGCTCTCCGTAGACAAGCGTTTCCCGGTAATCAGGATTTTTTCGGAGCGCAAGCAGATTCCTGTAGAAATTCCATACGGAGTCCGGATTTCTCCGCTCATCTTCAAGATTGATTTTCCGGTAGTTCGGATTGATGCGAAGCCACGGCTTCCCGGCAGTAAATCCGGCATTTTCTCCATGGCTCCACTGGTAAGGCGTCCGTGCATTGTCACGGCTCTGCACCGCAACGGCCTTCAGGGCTTCTTCCGGAGTCCGACCTGCTTTCAGGGCGACCTGATATTCATCCAGCGAAGAAATGTCATCAACTTCTTCAATGGAATCAATCGGGATATTCTCCATTCCGAGTTCCTGCCCCTGATAAATGAACGGAATCCCCCGGAGCATTACGCTGACCGCTCCGAGCAGTTTTTTCGTATCGTCGCAGAGATCTTCTTTCGGAATATAGCGGCTGACTCCTCTCGGCTCATCGTGATTTTCAATAATGTTGGACAGAAAACCGATCCTGCCGATTTTCTTCTGGCTTTCAAAGCAGCAGTCCCTGTAATCATCCGGAGTAACCGGCCGGCAGTCATACCAGCCTTTTCTGCTGCGTCCGCAGACACTGGCATTGAAATCAAACATCGTAGAGAAATAACCGTTCTCACCGATAAATTCCGCTATCTCGCTGTCCCTGATGTTAAAGACTTCCCCTGCCGTAAAGGCGTTATGGGGACGGAAACAGCGATCGCGCATTTCTCCCAGAAATTCTCCGATGCCTTCCGCTTCCTTCAGCATATTGGAAATGTCCGCCAGGCCGTCGCTGCGGTCTGCCGGATAGTCGTGGAACGGCAGCGTTTTCTTGATGTTGATGATGGCATCGATGCGAAACCCGGCAAGACCTTTGTCCAGCCACCAGTTGACCATCTTATAAATTTCTTCCCTGAGCTCCGGATTTTCCCAGTTCAGATCCGGCTGCTTTTTGTGAAAGACATGCAGATAGTACACGTCTTCGTGTCCCGGCAGCTTTTCCCAGACCGGTCCTCCGAAATACGATCTCCAGTTGCAGGGAAACTTTTCCCCTTCTTTCACTGTTTCAATATAGAAAAACTTTCCGTATTTTCCGTACGGGTCCTCACAGGCTTTTTTAAACCACTCGTGCTCATCGGAGCAGTGGTTCACAACCAGATCCATCACGATCCCGATGCCGCGCTTTTTTGCCTCGGCAATCAGTTCGTCCATATCCTCCATCGTACCGAACCGCGGGTCGATCCGATAGTAATCCGAAATGTCGTAGCCCTGATCAGCCAGCGGTGAACAGTAGATCGGAGACAGCCAGATGATGTCCGCTCCGAGTTCCCTGATTGTATCCAGACGGCTGATGATTCCCTGAAGATCTCCGATTCCGTCTCCGCCGGAGTCACAGAAGCTCTTCGGATAAATCTGATAAGCGGAAGCTTCCTTCCACCATGTCCTCATTTCCCGAAACCTCTTTTCCTGAGGTACCGCTTCCTGCAGCATTTTTTCCTGCGACATCGTTTTTTTCCGCCTTCTTAATCTTTTCCCTGCTGTAAAGCGGAACCGCTGGCACAGACGAATCTGCACCGGCGGTTCCCATAGTAAAGAATTGCAAAGAATTCATAACAGAACTCAGCCTTTTACAGCCCCGTCAATCATTCCCTGAACGATCTGCTTCTGGCCGATCAGGAATACGACAACCATAGGAATAATGGCGATCAGAGCTGCTGCCATTACCATGTTCCACTCTGTTACGTAGGAGCCGATGAAAGACTGTACTGCTACAGGAATCGTCTTATACTCACTGGTTCCTACCATCATGTTCGGCAGAAGGTAATCGTTCCAGATCCACATTCCGTTCAGGATCGTAACGGTCATGATAACCGGACGAAGAAGCGGGAATATGATTCTGAAGAAGGTTCCTTCCGGTGAGCATCCATCAATGGCTGCACTTTCTTCAAGGTCAAAAGGAACTCCCTTTATGAAACCTGTCAGAATGAATACCGTCATGGCGCCGCCGAATCCCAGGTAGGCGAAGATCAGTCCGGGTATGGACTGGATCATCGGGATGCCGATGAACTTTCCGATATCCCTGAAGGTTGCCACCAGCGGGAGCATGACGACCTGGAAAGGAATAATCATGGATGCAATAAAGGTAAAGTAAATCAGCGATGCCCATTTCTTCTTCTGATTTCTGGAAATAACCCATGCCGCCATAGCGCCGAAAAGATTCAGCAGCAGAATGGAGATAACGGTTATCGTAACTGAGCTGGCAAATGCCTGCCAGAAAAGGAAATGCGTATTGTTGACAACGTCATGAACGTTCGATATCAGCTGGCTGAAAACTTGCCCCCGCCAGCGTAACAGGATCACTTCCGATAGCCGTCGTCGTCTTGGAAGAGTTGACAACTACCATGTAGAAAGGAAAGAGAATGTAAACGGCAAGAAGAATGGCTATCACAGTCTCGATGACCAGCACCGATTTCTTTGGTGTCCTATTCATTACAGCGACACCTCCTTCTTATTCGACGTCCTGACCTGAATGATGGAGACAACGGCAAGAATGATAAAGAACAGCACTGCCTTTGCCTGCGATACGGCGTAATTATTCTCTGCAATAGCCGTACTGTAGATATTCAGAGCCAGCATCTCGGTTCCGTTTGTAATATAGGCGCCAAGGAAGTCCGCAACAGATCCGGTACCGTTTGTCAACGCCAGGTTGACATCGAATTGCTTGAAAGCACTTGTCAGCGTAAGGAACGTGCAGATCGTGATTGTAGGTGCGATCATCGGCAGCTTGATCTTGATCAGGGTCTTCCAGGCATTGGCTCCGTCGATGGCTGCCGCTTCAAGAGTATCCGCCGGAACGCCGGTCAGTCCGGTGATATAGATCAGCATGATGTAGCCGCCGTACTGCCAGATATAAACGATGATGATTGCCATCAGCGATGTGTTCGTTGCATTTAAAAGAGTCACCTGACCTGTGATCCTGGTCAGGACTTCATTGAATACGAACTGCCAGATATAGCCAAGTACGATTCCGCCGATCAGATTCGGCAGGAAGTAGGATGCCCTGAAGAATCCGAGAGCTTTGATCTTTGTCGTGCAGAGCAGTGCCAGCATGAACCCGATCAGATTGACGAGAATGACATTCATGAAAACAAAGATGAACGTAATCAGGATCGACCAGATGAAGCTGGGCTGTCCGAACATCTTTGAATAGTTTGCAAAGCCTACAAAGCCTGTAACCGTGATTCCGTCCCAGTCGGTAAAGGAATAGCAGATACCTTCAATCATGGGAATGATGACCGTGATAAGGAATGTGAAAAGCAGCGGGAACAGGAAAATGACATATACCAGTACCCGGTGATATTTAAGTGTTGGGAAAAGATAGATTCCGGCGATAATCCCCACCATGCCCATGACCAGCAGGGGGCCTCTTAACGCGCTTCCGCTTCCGCTCATATCCATGATAAGAGCCACTACCATCAGTATGACTCCGGCCGCGAGAACGGCATATGCACCAAACCTGCGCCCGACTGAAAATTCTTTCATACAGCGATTCCCCTCCTTTCATAAAAGAACTTGATTCATTTTTCCTTTAAAGCATTGAGGGCAGCGGCCTGACCCGCCGCCGCTCTCAATCCGTTCAATCTTTATTCTTCAATGCATCTGTCATTATGAAGCGTAGTAGCTCTTGATGACCTGAGCCATCGTAGTTACGAACTTCGCAGCGTCAAGATTGCCCTTTGCAAAGTCTTCGAAGACCTGGCCTGTCTCATTCTGAAGGCCGTCTTTCTTCATAAATGTGTTCATGTTCGAGAGCTTGCCGTTATCCATGTAAGACTTGATGGATGCTGCAAACGGATCGGACGGAACATCTGTAACGGTCTTGTACGGAGAAACAAATCCGCAGTCATTGACGAAGATCTTCTGAGCATCAGCTTCTGAGCACCACTGAAGGAATGCTTTTGCTGCATCTACATTGCCATCGCCGTATACAGCCCAGTAAGAGGTAGCGCCGCCGCAGATAGTATCGATTCCGTCTTCAAATGCGAACGGAGCGATGCCGCATTTGAATTTGCTGTAATCCGTGGATGCGGTAAGGTTTGCGCCGAACCAGGATCCCTGTGTAACGAAAGCAGCCTTGCCCTGTGCAAAGAGAGCTGTTTCCTGATCATAGGTTCCGTTGGTAGCGATGTCTTTGTCGCAGTGCTGCTGGATAAGATCGATGAAGTTTGCGAAATCTGTCATTCTGGTTTCGTCGATCTGGCCGCCGTCCTGCAGCATATCGAAGTACTTGGAATCTTCTCCGGATTTGATGCCTGCATCAAGATACTGACCGAAGAGATGTGTACCGGTTGACCATCCAAGGTTCTTGTTGTTTGCGCCCGTAGTCTACAACTGCCGTAAGGCCGAGTTCGCTCTTCTTGGATTCAAGGGTTTCGAATGCTGTCTTGTAAGCTGCCGGGCTTGTAAGCTTGGTCGCGTCGATTCCGGCTTTTTCAAGGATATCCGCGTTATAAGCAAAGCCCCAGCCTTCCACCATGTACGGGAAGCCGTAAACCTTGCCGTCTTCTTTGTAAGCAAGATCTGTGTTGCTGACCCATTTCTCACTGGAAAGATCCGCAAGTTTTCCCGTCCAGTTTGCAAATCCGTTTGCTTCTGATACGAAGATATCGGGCATGGTCCCTGCCTGATAATCCTTCTTCAGAGTGTCGCTGGGCTGTTGCCTGATTGGATCCGCCGACCGTTATGACGGTAACCGCCACACCGCTCTTCTCCTGATAAGTCTTTGCAAGGCTCTGAAGCTGCGTATCGATTTCAGGCTTGCCGTTCAGGAGCGTAATGCCTTTACCGGAAGCTGCTGCCGTACTGCTGCTGCCGCTTGCTGCCGTGCTTGCTGTTGCGCTGCCGCCGCAGGCTGCCAGCCCCAGTGCCATTGCTCCAGCTAAAACTACTGCCATAACTCTGTTCATCTTCATCTTTTTACATCCTCCTTACTTATTTTTCCCTTTAAAATGTTTTCCCTTTAAAACCGTAAAAAGTGATCTACACCGAATCATTAACCGGCCGTATCACAGTAACCGGTTACTTGACTTCAGTTTAGTTGAAACCCTCCTCCATGTCAACACTATTTTCAGATTCGTGTATTTTAGCTAAATTTCAAGCTTTCATTTTGTACAGGTTTCCTCTTGATTTTACATGTAACCGGTTATTTAATTATTATATTAGTATGAAAAAGTCCGTCATACTGACTTTGGCACCGTTTCCAGAATCATGGCACAGGAAACATCAGGTTTACAGTACTGCATCGAAGGAGATACGATATGGCCAGAGAAAAGGACGTTACATTCCAGGATATTGCCAATTACACTCAGTTCTCAAAGACCACGATTTCCAGGTATTTCAACTGCCCGGAATCTCTTTCACCTGCCAACCGGAATAAAATTGAATCAGCACTCAGGGCTCTGCACTATAATGAAAACAAGGTTGCACGAATTCTCGCAAACGGACGCACTGAGTTTATAGGTCTTATTATTCCGAACATATTCAACAGCTTCTATTCAAGCATCACGGAAAAGATTCTTGCTTCCTATGAGCGTTACGGCTACAAGTTTCTGGTCTTTATCGGCAGTCCTACCGAAGGAAATGAACGCCGGTACATCCGGGAACTGCTGGCTTATAAAGTGGAAGGCCTGATTGTCCTTTCCCATACCATTCCTTCCATGGAGCTGGCCTCCTACGGGATTCCTCTCGTCTCCATCGAACGCGAGGACCGCTACATTTCATCGGTCAACACCGACAACTACATGGGCGGAATCCAGGCCGCAAGCCTGCTGTATAAAAACAACTGTGACATTTTCATCCTGCTCAACTCCCCGACAGCAGTGGATGTTCCAAGCTACGGCCGGGTGCGTGGATTCCTGGACACCTGTTCCGAGCATCACCTTGATTACAGGATGTATGAATACCCCATAGGCGCAACCTACAATGAAACCGCACGTGCGGTTGAAAATGTCCTCGAATCAAGTATTATCGACGCCTTCCCCTGCAAGAAAAAAGGGATCTTCTGCCTGTCGGACTTTTCAGCCATCATCGTGCTGAACTATCTCTTCCGCAAGTACGGCTGCCTGCCGGATGATTACCGTATAATCGGTTTCGACAATATTCCGCCGGCACGTGAAGCGGTCCTTCCGCTGTCAACAATCGGCCAGCAGTCAGACGCCCTTGTCGATACGGCAATGGAACTGCTCACTGACCAGATTCGCAGTCATAAGGAAAACTCCGGTGAGCCCGTAAAGCCGGTTCACAGGCTGATTCCGCCCCGTCTCATCAACAGGCGCACAACGGACTAGGTTCCTGACTGTTCCGTTTCCCCGCCGTTTCCATCCTCTGCCCCTTCTTCCTTTTTGTCCGGCGGCTCCATTGCCTTGAAAACCGGGCTGTAGAGCCACGCCTTAGCCCAGGCGGGCAGTGAGAAGCCGAAAAGAATCAGCCAGACAATGGATCTATAAGGCTGCATATAAACAAAGACAAGCGGAGCTGCCGTAAAGACCACCATGGCGGCCGTTCGCGGCAGATGCCCGACGGCCAGCAGAGAGGCGTTCCTGATATAGGACCGGGTGCTTTCATATTCAAAATGGCATAACAGCGGAAATACCCACACGATTGCAAAAAGAATCAGCAGAAAAACCACGCCGAAAGCAATCTTTGCCGCCGGAGGGAAAACATTGGGATTCTTCCTGATAAGCCATGCGTCCAGAAAAATGGCTGCCAGGAAAAACAGGACAGGAATCCACAGAATCGTACCGCGTTTGAAATTCTCTTTAAATGATTTGAAAAAGTTTCTGACGATATAGTTGTCCGTATCCCGGATCATATGCAGCACCGAATAATGCAGTGCCGTAATCGCTGCTCCTCCCGTGATAACCGGGATGCAGAGCAGTATGGTCAGCAGATTCAGTATGACAAGATTGGCAAATACTTCGAGGAAATGAAAAACCGGCCCGTCGAAATTGAATATTCTTCCCATAGCTGTCCCCGTCAGTCCTTCCTGTTCAGCAGCGTCCGCTCTCTTTCGTCACCGCCGCAATCTCTTCCCACACAGAATCCGCAGACAGATCCGGCAGGAATCTCCATGTCCAGTTGGTCCCGAGCGTTGAAGGCGTATTGATCCTGGCTTCTTTTGTAAGCCGGCAGTAATCATGCATCGGAATAATGGCTGTATTGGCAACGGAAGTCATCGCCATCCGGATGAAGTCATAGACATAGTCTCCCTTCAGGATGTCTTCCACGGAACGTTTCAAGTAATCAGCGGCCATCTTCCGGTCATCTTCGGAAATTTCACGGAACCAGCTGGCCAGCGTCTGATTGTCATGCGTACCCGTATAGGCTGCGCAGTTCGGAATCCATGTGTTCGGCCGGTAATCCGCTTCCTCGCGGGAATCAAAACCGAATTCCAGCACTTTCATTCCCGGATACCCGGTATCCTTTACCAGCTTCTGCACGGACGCCGTGATATATCCCAGGTCTTCCGCGATGATCGGCTTGTTTCCGAGCTCTTTCCGCAGGACATGGAACAGCTTCATGCCCGGGCCCTTTTTCCAGCTGCCGCCGGAGGCATCGGCATCGCCGTAAGGTATCGAATAGTATTCATCAAATCCCCGGAAATGATCCACGCGTACAATGTCATACATGCGGAAGCAGTGGCGCAGGCGTCTGACCCACCAGGCATATCCCGTTTTTTCATGATAGTCCCAGTCATACAGAGGATTGCCCCAGAGCTGTCCTTTCGCGGAAAAACTGTCCGGCGGACATCCGGCTACGGCTGTCGGCCTTCCGTCCGCATCGAACTGGAACATTTTCCGGTTCGAAAGAATATCCGCGGAATCCATTGCCACATAAATGGGAATATCGCCGATGATCTGAATGCCGAGGCTGTTGACATATTTCTTCAGCTGAAACCACTGACGGAAAAATTCGTACTGCACAAAGCAGTAATACTCTTTCGTCCTGCCCTCTTTTCCGACCATAAAATCAGCATAGCCGTCAAGCCACTCTCCCTCAGTCTGAACGGAAGGCTTCGTAGTCCTTTCCCTTCGAAAACCTCTGATAGGCCTTCCCCAGGACCGCAGCCCGGTTCTGGTAAAGCACCGCATAGTCCACCCGGTGAGGATCACTTCCCCAGGAAACCGAATCAATCTCTTCTCCGGTCAGCAGCCCCCTCTTCTTTCAGGGTGTCGAGATCCACGAAGTAGGGATTGCCCGCAAAAGTCGAAAAGCTCTGATAAGGCGAATCGCCGTAGCCCGTCGGACCGATCGGCAGAATCTGCCAATAGGCCTGTCCTGCCTTTTTCAGACAGTCGGCAAAAGCATAGGCTTCTTTGCCGAAAGTACCGATTCCGTAAGGTGAAGGAAGTGAAAAAATCGGAAACAGAATTCCTGCTTTTCTATCGTTCAGAGACATTAGAATCGCCCTCTCTCAAGGTCTTTTAACCGTAATCCGGCTTGCTTGTATCATACTCCCGGGAGTGGTTCAATACAATCTTTTTCCGCGAAAGCCGCATGGTCCGGCTTTTCAGTCAAGTGCCTCCTGCCGCATTTCATGCGGCGTACGGCCGTATTTTTTCCGGAAGCTCCGGCAGAAATAAGAAATATTTTCGAAACCGCAGGAAAGGGCAATCGAGCTGATCGGTTCACTGGACACGGAAAGCAGCCGGAGCGCTGAAGACAGACGGTAATCCTGCAGGTATGCAATGAAAGTCTGCCCGGAATTTTCCCGGAAGAAACGCATGAAATGAGCCGGCGAATACCCTGCCTCTTCCGCCGCTTCCGCGACTGTCAGATGCTCAGCGCAGTGCTCCCGTATCCACGCCAGGATATGTTTCATTTTCTCGGAATTCTTCCCTTCCCTTTCCGGTTTCGATTCGGAACGGCATTCGTACAGTGCCGAAAGGAAAAGAAAAAGCTCGCCTTTGACTTCCAGAGGATAGCGCCGTCCTTCTTCCGATCGCAGGCACGGTCTGCCGCATCGAGAAAAGCAGAGGCCCTGCGCTGCAGTTCCGTCCCCCGGTTCCAGCATCCGCGGCAGAAAAAGCCTTCCTTCTTTCAGCGGACTGAAAAAGGCACGGCTGCACCAGTCATCCCCCCGACGTCTCCAGAAGCGAGACCGAGAAGATGATGTTCTCATACTCCATATGTTCTTCCGAGGAAATGGAGTGCAGGCATCCGGGAGGCACGACGGCAATGCTCCCGCCTGCATACTTCATACGCATTCAGATCGAGCGTAATTTCGCCGCTGCCCTTCTTGATATAGATGAGTTCCATTTCATCGTGCCAGTGCAGCGCCACCTTCGGAAAGTCAAGCGGGGATCGTGCACAGATAGGTATTGTACGCAAATCCGGGCTGTTCATGAACCTTGGTTTCCCTATACTGAATGTATTCCTCCGTATTCATGACTTCCTCCCGCCGGCGCATTTACCTGTTCACGATATTCGTC
>JALCKY010000011.1 GCA_022647575.1 Lachnospiraceae bacterium
TTTTACAGTCTGCAAAAGGCCGTAAAAATTCCACCTCTTCGTATCGGGTGGAACCTTATAATAGCATCAGGGATTTACAAAGTCAAGGAAAATAAAAAGACTTTTTCAAAATATTTTCACCAGGATTTTCAGCAGCTTTTTCAACACCTGTTTCCGGTGCCGTCCGAAGCCTCTTTTCAGAGAATGCTTTCCAGCACATCCGGCAGAAACTGAACCAGAAGATTGTTTTCATACATCGGTTTGAGAAGCAGGCTTCCCCTGATCTGGGAAAGCAGTTCCGCCCCGGCCGGCGTCGACGGAAACAGTCCGATCACGGCGAAGATGATCCATGTAATCAGAAAGCATTTGCAGATGCCGAGCAGAAGTCCGAGGATCCGGTTGACGGTTCCGAGAACCGGAAGATTGGCGATCCGGTTCAGGATGGCTCCGATCACGGCAAGCACGATGGCAGACAGGATCAGCGTCAGCAGAAAGGCTGCCGCACCGATGGCTGCCGCCGCCATCTTCTCCGAAAGATAGGATCGGACGGTGTCAGACTGAAGAAGCAGCCGGATGATTTCTTCATTTCCCTGAGCAAGATTTTCCTTCAGGTTATCCGGCAGCGGAATGATGCTCAGCCAGGCATAGGCGGCAGCGTCCTGCGTCCCGTTTCCGCTGCTGTCCGCGTCGGCCTTGCTGTCGATGTAATTCCGGCACTGTTCTTCCGTCCACTCGCTGACGGTTTCATTTTCGGAAAGCGCTTTCTGAACATAGGGAGTCAGACTGACCGTACAGATGATGACCAGGATCAGAAAAATCATGGAAAAGAAAGTCTTCACGAATCCGCGCCGGAAACTTCGGAACACAATCAGAGCCCAGAGAAGAAGGGCCGCAAGCGTCAGCCAGTTCATGTCAGTTTAATCGTCTCCGTCTTGGTATCCGTCACAATCAGATATCGGTTCCAGCCGATCTTCAGCACGTAGGAAATATCCCCTTCGTCCAGCACGCCTGTAAACCGCTCAATGCCGTTCAGGGAAAAGACCGAAAGCTCGGTGGAGTTGCTGAAAAGCACCTGGTCGTCGCAGACTTTGACGGTATCGTAAATGACATCGACATAGGTCGTGGTCAGCAGCGCGCCGTTGATGCTGTAGATCTTCATCACATATTTATGATCAGCATCCTTGCTTTTGAAAATGAAACCCAGATGGCGGGAATCGCAGAACGTGCTGACGACCTCGTCTTCAAAGTCGACGCTCTGCGTCTTGGCAGGCGTGCTGCTTCCCTTGTAGATCGTAAAACCGTTTTCTCGGAAGGCGATGGCTTCTTCATTGCTGACGAAGGCGACCTCCGGAATAATCGTTCCGCTGTAATCTTCGGATGCCACCATATGGTCGGTCACATTCTTTCCGGCATCACCGAAATTATAGAAGGCAAGATGCGTCCCGACCGAACCTTCATTGACGGTCAGATAAGAAACGGCAAGGAACAGTCCGTCATCGGAAAGCGCAATGTCGGTGGGATATCCCGGGCTTTTGATGGTGGAACTGGCGGCCGCGATTTCCGAACCGCCGGACGTGTAGTACTTGATCCAGGTCGTATCCGAATCGCTCAGGACGGCTGCCACATTTCCGGCAGAAGAGACTTTTGCCTTCACGATCGGGAAGTCCGTCTGGAAATTTCCGATCTGGCCTTTTGCGTCATAGACAAAAACATTCGTTCCGTTCCGGTCGTAAATGACCAGGGTGGAACCGCACGAATCAACCTGCGGGGATTCCATCGTAAAAGCCACGTTCCATACGGTATCGAGATTCTCCTTCAAAAGTGCCGCACCGTCGCTGGAGTAGCGGAGGATCCTGCCATTGACATACTGATATTCGGAAACATTGTCCGTCTTCTCAAGAGCGCTGACGACAGCATAGCCGTGATAGACGTGATGATCCGCCAGGGCCTTCACCAGAAAGACGAGCAGGACAAGGAGAACGACAAGAAAGGCCGTACGCACGTACATGGCCTTTCTGTGATTGCGGATCCGCACCTTGTAAGCTTCGACATCGTTATCCGGAATCTCTTCCTGGAATTCGATTTTTTTGCGGAAAGCCGTCCATTTCTCTTTGAAGTTTTCCCTGAACCGTCTGAACCTGTCGCTCATGCTGCTGTCCGGACTGTGCCGATCTCTCACAGTTCGGTTCTTCCCTCCAGTGCCCGAAGAAGCGTCACTTCATCAATGTTTTCCAGATCTCCTCCGACCGGTACGCCGGATGCGATCCGCGTCACCTTGATTCCCGTGGGCTTGATCAGTTTGCTGATATACATTGCCGTCGTCTCTCCTTCGAGAGAGCTGTTCGTCGCAATGATGACTTCGTTCACGTCGCCTTCCAGGCGGCGGATCAGTTCCTTGATCCGGATGTCGTCCGGTCCGATGCCGAGCATCGGGGAAATCGCCCCGTGCAGCACGTGATAGACGCCGCTGTATTTCCCGGTCTTCTCATAGGCTGCCAGGTCGCTCGGATTCTCGACGACCATGATTGTCTTATGGTCGCGCCGTTCATTCGCGCAGATCGGACACAGGTCCGTGTCCGTCAGCGTGAAGCATTCCCTGCAGAAATGAATATTGTCTTTTGCGTCGATCAGCGCGTTTGCCAGCCGTTCCACTTTTTCCCTCGGCTGGCCGATGATATAAAAGGCAAGCCGCTGCGCGGATTTTGCTCCGATGCCGGGAAGCAGCGTCAGCTGTTCGATCAGCGCGCTGATGTGCCCGCTAAAATAGTCCACCGCCGAGTCCTCCCGTTATGGAGTTGACCTGATTGGCCATTTCATCGTCGATTTTTTTCATGCATTCGTTAAAGGCAGCCACGATCAGATCCTGCAGGGTTTCCACATCCTCCGGATCCACCGCTTCTTTGGAAATGACGAGGCTTTTCACATCCCTTTTCCCCGTCATGGAAATCGTCACGGCTCCGCCGCCTGCTGCGGCAGTGAATTCCTTCTCCTCCAGCGCCTTCTGATTCTCCTGCATCTTCTGCTGCATTCTCTGTGCCTGTTTCATCAGGTTGTTCATGTTTCCGGGCATTCCTCCCTGGAAGCCTCCGTGCTTAGCCATCCTCTTCATCCTCCTCTGTTTCTTCGACCGGCATGTTGATTCTGCTGATGCCTGTACTGACATCTCCGATCGGTGCAAGGTTCGATTTATGATCCTTGGCCAGATGGAGTTCCAAGTCGACATGCCTGCCGTAAGTCTGTTCTATGATCTTCATCAGCGTGTCCCGCACTTCATCCGTGACGCAGAGTTCGCCGAGAGTATCCGGTACTTCTACATAAAGCTTGTTTTCCGCCGTTGAGGAATCATACTGCGGAACTGCCTCCCCGAGGATCTGCCGGTGGAGACGGTCTTTCAGTCTTCCGGTAATGCTCAGCCAGTCGGCTTTGATTTTCCGGAGATCTTCCGGCGCCGCAAGAGGCACGACTTCGGGATCCGGTTTTGCTTCCGCCGTTTTTCCGGAAGAGGCAGCTGCTTTCTCCGGTTTCGCATCTTCCGGCGCTGCATAGACAGCCGGACGCCTGGAAAGTTCTTCGACTTTCATTTCCAGACGGCGGATGCGGTCCGAAACGGCATCTTCCGTCTTCTCCATCTGCGGACGCGTCATGCGGATGAGGGCAATCTCAACCAGCACGCGGCGGTTCGATGCATAGCGGATCTGATTGGAAAGATCCGACAGGATCCGGATGTAGCGCATCAGCGTTTCCGCCTCCGCTACGGAAGAAATCTCACGGAGCTCCTGCATCTTTTCTGCCGAAGCATCGACCGCGTCGACATCTCCGTCCTTCGACGTCTTTACCAGAAGCAGGTCCCTTAAATACCAGGTAAAGTCACTGACGAACTGACCGATTTCCCTGCCGTTCGCGATGAGTTCCTCATAAAGCCGGATGCTCGCAGCGGCATTTCCGCGGATGATTTCCTTCAGCAGTTCTCCGAAGACTTCCGTGTCGACTGCCCCGAGCACGTCGAGGACTTTTTCATAAGTCAGCTTCTGGCCCATGTAAAAAGCCATGCACTGATCCAGAAGGGAAAGGGCGTCCCTCATCGAGCCGTCCGCCGAACGGGCAATGTAGCGCAGGGCTTTGTCCTCCGCTTCTGCTCCTTCCGCCGCCGTCAGTTCCTTCATGCGGTCCGTGAGGACATCGATACCGATGCGGTGGAAATCGTACCGTTGGCACCGGCTCAGAATCGTCAGCGGAATTTTCGCGGCCTCCGTCGTCGCCAGAATAAAGATCACGTATTCCGGAGGCTCTTCCAGTGTCTTCAAAAGGGCGTTGAACGCGCCCGTGGAAAGCATATGGACTTCATCGATGATGTAAACCTTGTATTTCCCCTGCGTGGGACGGTACTGGACTTCGTCGATGATTTCCCGGATGTTGTCGACGCCGTTGTTCGATGCCGCATCGATCTCGATGACATTCATCGACGTGCCGTTCTGGATCGACCGGCACATTTCGCACTCATTGCAGGGAGAGCCGTCGGAGGGATGCTCACAGTTCACGGCCTTTGCCAGAATCTTCGCGACAGAGGTTTTTCCGGTTCCCCTTGTGCCGCAGAAAAGATAGGCATGCTGCATGCGGCCTGCCTTGATCTGGTTTTTTAAAGTTGTCACAATATGGTCCTGTCCTTTGACTTCTTCGAAAGTCGTCGGACGGAACTTACGGTATAAGGCTACGTAAGACATGAACTCTCCGAAATGCTATTCTGAAAATGAATCAGTCACCGAAAGAAATGCCGATGCTCTTTGCCAGCTCGACCGTCTGGTCGTGCGGCGATACCGACTTGAGTTTTCCGGCGCAGTCCTCCAGCTTGACTTTCTTGATCTCATTGTTGACAAGGGCGACCATGTAGCCGTACTGCTCTTTCATGATGAGCTGTGCCGCATAGGCTCCCATCCTCGTGGAAAGGACGCGGTCGAACGCGCACGGCGTGCCGCCTCTCTGCGTATGGCCCGGAACCGTTACACGCACTTCGTATCCGGTCGCATTGGTAATGTCCTCAGCCAGTTTGTAGGAAACGGAAGGATATTTCTTCAGGAGTTTTTCCATGGCCTTCTCCCGTTCCTTCTTGTCAAGCTTGGCCGTCTCCTTGGAAATGGCGCCTTCCGCCACCGCCAGGATCGTAAATTTCTTGCCGCTCGTATGGCGTGCCTCGATGGCAGCGCAGACCTTCTTCGTATCATAGGGAATTTCCGGAAGCAGGATGATGTCCGCTCCGCCGGCAATTCCGGCATTCAGCGTCAGCCACCCGACTTTATGTCCCATGACTTCGACGATGAAAACACGTCCGTGGGAAGAAGCGGTCGTATGGATGCAGTCGATACAGTCCGTTGCGATGTTGATAGCCGTCTGGTAGCCGAAGGTCAGATCCGTGCCGTAAATATCGTTGTCAATCGTCTTCGGAAGATGGATGACATTCAGTCCTTCCTCATGAAGAAGGTTCGCGGTCTTCTGCGTTCCGTTCCCGCCGAGAATGACAATGCAGTCGAGGCGAAGCTTGTAGTAATTCTGCTTCATGGCCTCTACCTTATCAAGTCCGTTGGCATCCGGAACTCTCATCAGCTTGAACGGCTGGCGTGAAGATCCGATAATCGTGCCGCCGCGCGTCAGGATTCCTGAGAAATCCTTTGAAGACAGCAGACGGTAATCCC
Source organism: Lachnospiraceae bacterium (assembly GCA_022647575.1). Classification (GTDB taxonomy): domain Bacteria; phylum Bacillota; class Clostridia; order Lachnospirales; family Lachnospiraceae; genus Chordicoccus. The sequence continues at coordinate 5,667 of JALCKY010000011.1, forward strand.
CGTAAATCATTCCTTTGTAGCCTTCTTCAAAACCGTAGATCTCCAGCTCAGGGATATTATGGCTCAGTCCTTTGACGACACCTCGCATGGTCGCATTCAGCGCCTGGCAGTCTCCGCCGCTTGTCAGCATACCGATTCGCTTCATTTCCGCACCTTCTTTCAAAATAAAATTCAGGTACAGTATAGCATGTCGTCTCAAAGTTGTCGAATTCCAATCCGCCGCTTTCCCGTATTTTTCTCCATCGTTTCCGATACTGTTTGACGAATGGCCTGACTTCTTGCTATAATAAAGGTCCGTGCAGCCGGGGAGTCAGCGGGGCCCTGTAACCTGCAGTCCGCTACAGCAGGGGTGATGCCGATCCGAGGGTCCGTTTTTGCGGAGCCGCCCTTTCAGGGCAGTGATGACGTTTGGGTCCTGCGCAATGGGAACCTGTGAAATGTGTCAGGGTGGGAACACAGCAGCACTAAGCAGGAGCTCTCGTGTGCCGCAGGAGTGCCTGGACCGAGCAGGCCGGGAAGGTACCGTCTGCGGGAACCGATTCGGAGTGAGGCGCACGGATCATAAAAAAAGACACGGCTTCCGGCTGATTTCTCAGTCCGGAAGCCGTATTTTTTCTGTCTGTCCTGACGCTGCCTTCTCCGTTTTATCCTGCTCTGTCTTCTGCCGCGCCGTCAATTCTGCTTTATCTGTCTGCCGCGTCATTCTTTGCGCTTTATCTCCTGCCGCGTCTGTTCCTTCTCCGTCTTCTGGCCGCCCGGATCCGTGCATTGCGGATCAGGACAAAAATCATCAGGGCCAGGACCGCACCCACGATGACCGCAAGAATGATCAGGATGATGCGAAGCGCTGAAATGCCTTTTCCGGATTTTCCGGAAGTACCCGAAGATGAGGAATTCGCCGAATCCGCTGCGGAAGCTGCAGGGACTGAAGTCGGCTCCGCTTTTTTTACTTCTGTTCCGGTTCCCACCGGAAGCTTCTCATAATAATAGCGGTAAATTGTATTTCCGCTGCCGTCGGTTCCTTTTTCCGCCGTCAGCTGATCGGAAGTGATGCCGGAGGGAAGCGTCACCGTTCCGGACGTTTCCGTTCCGTTTACCGAAACCGTCACGTTCTGCTCCGAGAAATTGCTGAAGCCGTATTCCAGAAGGCTCACGATGTCCGTGAAGTCCTGGTTGGTCGGCGCATACATCGTTACCGCCGTCAGAGTCTTCCCGTCTTTTTCCGCTGCCGCCACGAGCGTCCTCAGGGCATCATTCGTATAGCCCGTCTTTCCGCCGATGCAGTACTGATAATAAAAGCCGCTGTCCTTGATGATCAGTTTGTTGTGATTCTGATAGGTTCTTTCCGTCGCCGTTTTGTTTGTGGCCGGCACCGTATAAACCGTCGTCGAAACGATTTTGCGGAACGTTTCATTCTGGATGCAGGTGCTCATGATGAGAGCCATATCGCCCGCGGTCGTATAATGGTTTTCATCCGGCAGTCCGTTCGGATTCGTAAAATGCGTACCGGTGCAGCCCATTTCCGCTGCCCTCTTATTCATCAGCTCGGCAAAGGAAGCCGTGTCCCCGGAGACGGTATCCGCCAGGGAGACCGCGATGTCATTTGCCGATTTCAGCATCAGCATGTAGAGGCACTGCTCAACCGTGAACTGCTCGCCGAGGACCGGCACGATATTCGAGTTGCCTGCAATGGCGACGTCCATGGCGTCCTGCCCGATGGTCACGGTATCGGTCATCTTACAGTTTTCTATGACCAGAAGACAGGTCAGGATTTTCGTGATGGAAGCCGGGTAGCGTTTCACCTCCCGGTCGAGGGAATAAAGGATTGCTCCGTCCGAAGCATCCATGACCGCTGCAGAACCGCAGCTGATGTCCGTCATCTGCGGCCAGTTCGTCATATGGTTGGAAAGAGGATCGGAAGCCAGGACATCCTGAGCGCCCAGTCCGGACACCAGGAGAACCGCTGTCAGGACTGCCGCTGTCAATTGAGAGATTCTTTTCATCTTTTTCATGGGTGCTATTATACCATGAGTCCGTCCGCAAATGAAGCCCTCTTAAACGGTGCCGCCCGTCTGCATTCTCCTCAAGATTCCATTGATTTTCCGGACGGGATTCGTTATAATAACCGGGTATGAATGCCGATGAGAAATACATGCGCGCCGCGGTCAGGGAAGCCCGGAAGGCTTATGCCCTGAAAGAAGTCCCGATCGGATGCGTCATCGTGAAGGATGACCGGATCATCGCCCGGGGCTATAACCGCCGCAATACGGACGGAAGCACGCTCTCGCATGCGGAAATGACTGCCATACGGAAGGCCTGCCGGAAACTCGGCGACTGGCGCCTGGAGGACTGCATCATTTACATTACGCTGGAACCGTGCCCGATGTGTGCCGGGGCCATCGTACAGGCCCGTATCCGCGAAGCCGTCATCGGATGCATGAACCCGAAAGCCGGATGTGCCGGCTCCGTCATGAACCTGCTTCAGACGGACGGATTCAATCACCGGACGGAAATACGGACCGGTGTCCTGGAAGAAGAATGCAGCACGATGCTGAAGGATTTCTTTATGGAGATCCGGAAGGAAAAGGGCTGCTCGGGCAGAAAGCCCGGTGAAAATGTTTAGAACGGATTCGTCCTGTTTCGGAAAACGCTGAAGCGGACCATCCTGTTTTAATAAATGGAGAGGTATCGAAGTGGTCGTAACGAGCCGCACTCGAAATGCGGTCATCGGCTTGCCGGTGCATGGGTTCGAATCCCATCCTCTCCGCTATGGCCATACATGGATTCAATAAATTAACGCTCCTGGATTATCCGGGCAAATGTGCAGCCACCGTTTTTCTGGGGGGCTGCAATTTTCGCTGTCCCTTCTGCCAGAACTCGGAGCTGGTCATCAGCCCGATGAGCCAGCCTGTCATCAAACCGGAAGAAGTCCTGAAATATCTTGAAAAAAGAAAAGGCATTCTTGACGGAGTCTGCGTCACCGGCGGCGAACCCACGCTGGAGCCTGACCTGAAGCCCCTGCTGCAAGAAATCAAAAAGCTCGGCTATCTCATCAAACTCGACACGAACGGTTCCCATCCCGAAGTCATGGAAGACCTGGCCGCAGCCGGTCTCATCGACACCGTCGCGATGGATATCAAATCCTCTCCGGAGCATTACGCAAAGGCTGCCGGCGTCCCGGGCATCGATCTCATTCCGGTCGGCGACAGCGTGCAGTTCCTTCTGAAAGGGAAGCTTCCGTACGAATTCCGGACCACTGTCGTCCGCGAGCTTCATGAACGTGAGGATTTTATTTCCATCGGGAAATGGATCGCGGGTGCGCAGGCCTATTATCTTCAGGCCTTCCGCGACAGTGAGAACGTCATGAGCGACGGATTCAGTTCCTATACTTATGAAGAGCTGAATGAATTCCGGAAGCTGCTCGAAAAGACCATTCCGAAGGTCGGCATCCGCGGCATCAACGCCTGATCAGAAGCACATCCTTTTGACGCCGAGCCATTCGGCGCAGCCCGCCAGCGCGGTTCCGTAAAAAATCACTTCTTTATCCAGATTGAGATAATCGCAGAGCGTGCCGTCGCAGAGCACGCTTCCTTTGCAGAGCACGATGTCCGCCCAGTCGACGGCTTCTTTGGTTTCCGCCTCCGCAAGAGAGGTGCCGGCCGGCGCCTTCACTTCGAAATTCTTCTTCAGGCATTCCAGGATGTCTTCCTGCATGCCGATCAGCGCAATCTTCGGATTCCCGTAATTTTCACAGACGTAGCGCCGGATATTTTCCGCACAGAATTCCGGTTCTTTCCCCATGCAGTGCGCCGTCCGGGCCGCGTAGCCCAGTGCGCCCATGACGGCATTCAGGACTGCCGTGAAAATGCAGCGCTGCCTCTCATCCTCCAGATTCATTTCCAACGCTTCCCTGACCGTTCCCTCAAACGAAGACGGAACGGAGGATTCGGCCTGACCGACTGCGCCTCTGAAAACAGCATTCATCTCGTTCCCGCTGCAGCTGACTTTCACGGTCTCGTCGGCAATCCCGCTGTCCTCGATGACCCGGTTGAATTTTGTTCTGAGAAATGAATACAGTTCCTGACAATCCATTTTTTCTCCGCCTCTTAAAGCCCTGCTTTAACATAGCTGATGATCTGCATGAACTTTCCGCCCGGAACCGGCATGGAATAAAGGAAGCCCTGGAAATGATGACAGCCGATGGAATCCATCAGGTCTGCCTGCTCCTGCGTTTCGATTCCTTCCGCCAGAGGTTCGATCTTCAGTTCATTGATCAGCATCGTGATAAACTTCAGCGTCAGAAGGGATTTCTCATTCCTCTGCGCCGCCCATACAATACTCTTGTCGATCTTGACGACCGAGTAATCATATGCCAGAAGATTCCCCGCATTCGAGTAGCCTGTCCCGTAATCGTCAAGGGCGAAGCGGATGCCTTCGGACATCAGTTTTCCGATCAGCTCCCCGGTCTTGTCGGAAGAGACGGCCGCTACGGATTCCGTGATCTCAAAGGTGATCATGCTGTGCGGAATCTGGTTCGCATCGATGATGGAAATGAGGCGGTCCGCCATATGCTCCTGCATGCACTGGATTGCGGACAGGTTCACATTGACGGTCTCGATCCCGTAATCCTGGGGATGGGACATCGCGATGAAGCTGCACACCATCTGCAGCACCATTTCCCCGAGCTTCAGGATGTCGCCTTCCTGTTCGGCCAGCGGGATGAATTCTCCCGGGGCAATGTATCCGCCCTTGCCGTCGGGCAGGCGCGCCAGCGCTTCTGCCGACGTGTACCGTTTTTTTTCGGTGGAATAAATCGGCTGATAGAAAACTTCAATCGTACTCTCTTCGATTGCCTGCCGGAGCGTGCGGAGGACCGACTCGCTCCTTTTCAGCTTTTCGGAAAAGTCCCTGCCGTAGAAAACCCTGGATTCGGTTCTTCCCACTTCCACCTTCAGCGCGTAATCCATGCTCTGCGAAAGTTCATCCATGGAATCGACGTCCTGCGGAAAACGGAGGCAGGTAATCACTGCCGTCAGCGGCACCTCCAGACGCTCAATCCGGAAGGGAGAATCAAACCGGCTGCGGACTGCCGCGACGGTCTCTGAGGGATCCCCCTCTCCTTTAAGAAGCATGGCAAACTTCGTGCCGATCAGGTGGAAGACATAGGCTTCCTTATTCAGAGAAAGCAGATAATTCGCCACGGTCTCGAGGACCTTGTCCCCGTTTTCACGCCCGATGGCCCCGCTGATCCCGGAAAAGCCTTCCGGATGGATTGTGATGACGGAAAACGCCCTGCCGTCCTCCATCAGGGATTTCGCAATGTCATGAAACGCCTTTTCATTTCCGGCCTTCGTATAGGGGTCATGATAAGCCAGCGGATTCTGCAGAGTGACAAACATCAGCATGGCCGGCATGGCCGTTTCAAACATGGTCAGGATCCGGTCGCCGGTCAGGAAGGAATAGATCAGGGACATGGCCATGAGGAGCACGAAGAGGAAAGACGCCACTCTCTGAATCAGGTCCAGCTGGCGGAAATACCGGATGGCAAAAACAAGACTCAGGGCCACATAGAGGAACCTTACCGTGAAGGTGATCCATGCCTGGGAGCAGAAAATCCGCACCGTTCCGTTTTCCTCAAGGACGGAATAGAATCCGCGTCCGAATACCAGGAGAACGAAACATGCGGCAAGGAACGGTCCGACGAGGATCCAGTACCACTGCCGGCGGAAAGCCTGTCTGGTCTGTGTCATGGAAATAAAATTCAGACAGAAGAAAAGCGTGACCGCCGTAATCATCAGCTCGTCCAGAACGATGAAAACAGAAAGCACGCCCGTGTACGTTTTTCCCCAGGTCAGACAGGCATTGGAAAGGAAGATTTCCATCACGCAGGCAGCGATGCTGGCGATGATGGTTCTCCGGAAAATCCTGTCCTGCCAGGATATGCGGTTCCCTGTTGCAAAGAGGATGAAAAGCATGATGATAAAGATGACAAGAGCGGCAAGATTGAAATCGATGTTCCAGGCAAACGGCAGAAATGCTGTCATTTTCAATCTCCTCTCTCCTTCCGCAGGAAGATTCCCGACACGCTTTCATTCTAGCATATTCATTGAAAATTCACAATCCGATGCTATAATCGAACCATGGACAATTTCAGTATTTACGGCAGCCACCTGCCTGAAATGCATAAGGTCATGGAAGAAATGCTCCGCAGGATCGATCAGTACCGGGATCACATGAAAAATGAGACCGGAACCGATCCGGTTGACCACACGCTCTCCCGCATCAAATCCGAAGAGAGCATGCGCGAAAAATGCCGCCGCCGGGGATTCCCGGAAACAACCGAATCCGCACTTTCGGAAATCCACGATGCCATCGGCATCCGCATCGTCTGTCCGTTCGTGAATGACGTCTATTCCGTCATCGGCTACCTGCATTCCTTCTCGGACTGCCGGGTAGTGGAGGAAAAAGATTATATCCGGCACGCCAAGCCGAACGGCTACCGCAGCTATCACATCATCCTCCATGTCCGGGATAGCTACTTCGTGGAAGTGCAGCTGCGGACGGTCTCGATGGATACGTGGGCGGCTCTGGAGCACCAGCTGAAATACAAAAAAGAAGTACAGAATCAGAATCTTATCGAACAGGAACTGAAGCGCTGCGCCGACGAACTGGCATCGACAGACGCTTCCATGCAGACGATCCGGGACATGATCCGTGAAGAAGCAGGAAACATGGACATGAGCGAGGGCTACCAATGAAATTGCTTTTAGCAGAAGACACCATAGATCTTTCACGCGCCGAAGTCGCCGTGCTTTCCCACGAGGGCTATGAAGTCGATGCCGCCTATGACGGCGAGCAGGCACTTCAGCTGATTACGGCCGGCACGTACGACGGCATCATCCTGGATATCATGATGCCGAAAATGACCGGGCTCGAGGTTCTCACGGAAATCCGCAGCCGCGGCATCACCGCACCGGTGCTTCTTCTGACCGCCAAGGCGGAAATCGACGACCGCGTGACCGGACTGGATATGGGGGCAGACGACTACCTGACCAAGCCGTTCGCCATGAAAGAGCTTCTCGCCCGCGTCCGCTCCATGACGCGGAGGAAAACGGACTACAGCCTGAAGGACATGAAGATCGGCGACATCCGCCTGAATTCAGAAAGCTTCGAGCTGGCTTCGGAAAATACCGTGCGCCTTTCCATCAAGGAATTTGAGCTGATGCAGACGCTGATCCTGAACGCCGGGCATCCGCTGGCAACCGACTACCTGATTGCCAGGATCTGGGCAACGGAGCCGGATGCAAATTCCGATACGGTCTGGCTGTACATTTCCTACCTGAGGAAAAAACTGGATTCCATCGACTCGCATGTCCGGATCGCCGGCGACCGCGGAGGCAGCTTCACACTGAATGCATAGGGTAAGCTTATGAATATTGATTCTATCCGGAAACTGAGAAAAAAATTCATCTTCATCTCGATGGTTTCAATTGCCGTCGTCATGTTCGTGCTGGCCATTCTCATCAACGGCGTCAATTTCGCAAGCATCCGTTCGGAAATTTATGAAACGCTGGATTACATTTCCGACAACGGCGGCACGATTCCGCAGAGTACGCCGGCAACGATCACGCCCGGCAACGATTCTCCCGAATTCCGCTACCAGACAAGATATTTTTCCGTCGTTCTGGATTCCGAGGGAAATGAAACTTCCGCAAACACCGCCAGCATTGCCGCCGTCGACGAGACCGAAGCCGTTCAGTATGCCCGCCTGGTCTACCGGCGCTTCTTTAACTTCGGCGCCTACGGCGACTATTATTATGAAGTCACCAAGCAGTCCGACGGAAGCTACCTCGTCGTGTTCCTGGACTGCGCGATCCGCATCCATTCCTACTACCGCCTGCTCTACGGCTCCCTCTTTATCTGCCTCGGCGGACTGCTGATTATTTTCCTGTTCATCTACTTTCTTTCGAACCGCATCATCCAGCCGGAAATCGAAAATGTCGAAAAGCAGAAGCAGTTCATTACGAATGCCAGCCATGAGCTGAAAACTCCCCTGGCCGTCATCCGTGCCAATACCGAAATCAGTGAAATGACGGCAGGAAAGACCGAATGGACAGAAAGCACGCTGAAGCAGGTCGACCGGCTCGATGAACTGGTGAAGAATCTCGTGACCCTTTCCCGCGCAAATGAACAGGCCGACACCGGCCTGATCACCGATCTCAACGTCTCAAAAGCCATCTCGGATGTCTGCGAGACCATGCGTCCCGTTGCCGAACAGCAGAAAAAGGAACTGGATAAAGAGGTTCAGGAAAATGTCATCATGCACACGGACGAGAATGCGATTCGCCAGCTGACGCGTCTCCTTCTCGACAATGCGATCAAGTACTGCGACGACGGAGGAAAGATCATCGTGGCCTTCTGGAAAAAGGGCAAGACCATGCATCTTGTCATCAGCAACTCCTATGCGGAAGGAAAAGATACGGATTTCTCACGTTTCTTCGAACGCTTCTACCGGAAGGACGAGTCCCATAATGTCAGCAAGGGCGGCTACGGCATCGGTCTTTCGATTGCCCAGAATATCGTCACGCGGTTCAGGGGAAAGATCAACGCTTCCTGGAAGAACGGATACATTTCCTTCACCTGCACCATGTACGGACTGTAGAAAGGATTTTTAAGGCGCGGTTCTTGCATTTGAAAATGGATTGGAATATAATACAGCTATCCCATTTGGAAGGGCTATGCTAGCGGTCCCCAATTGGTTATGTCCCTCGGCGCTTACCGTATAAAAGTGCCGAGGGGCATTTGTTTTTCAGAGATTGTATTTCACATCGTGACCCGTCGTAAAGGTCTTTCCGTCTTCGGAAATGAACAGGCCCTTCAGGCCGCGCTCCTTGACGAGCTTCGTCCCGTCCTTCATCCCGTAGAGAATCACCGTCGTGCAGAGGGCATCCAGCTCTTCCGCATTCCCGCCGATCAGCGTGACGGAAGCCAGATTCGTATGCGCCGGCTGTCCGGTCCTCGGATCCAGGATATGATGATAGCGGACACCGTCCTTCATGAAATAGCGTTCGTAGGTTCCGGAAGTCACGACGCATTCGTCTTTGACCGTCAGGTAGCCTGCCGTGCGGTCGGAAGCCAGAAGTCCTGCAAACGGATTGCGGATGCCGATTTTCCTCTCCCCGCCCCTGACGGCGACAGTGCCTCCGAAATTAATCGTATATTCTTTGATCTGATGCTTATTCAGAAAATCGGCTGCCGTATCCACCGCCCAGCCTTTGGCGATTCCGCCCAGGTCCACAGCCTGCCCTTTTCTTTTCAGGAAGGCCGAGTCTTTTTTCAGGACAATATCCCGGTAGTCAATCAGCGGAAGCACTCTTTTGATTTCATCCTCGGAAGGGATATACGTCCCGCGCTTCCCGATGCTCCAGAGGATGGAGAGCGGACGCGTCGTAATATCAAAGATTCCGTTCGTCAGCTCCGCATATTTCACGCTGTCCTTCAGGATCCGGATGGTGTCTTCCTGCACTTCGACCGCCCTGTTTCCGGCCGCCGCATTCAGTTCCGAAATTTCGCTGTCGGCCAGAAAGGCAGACCAGCGGCTGTTGACATCCTGCATCCTTTCCCGGATGTCCCGGAGCAGTTCCATGCCTTCTTCCGGATAGTCCGCCTGACCGGAAAGTGCCGGCATTTCTATGGAGTTTACCGTGCCGAGGGCACGAAATGAAATCGACAGTGTTTTCATATTCTTTTCCAATTCTGTACACGGATTGTACACAGTTCATCTGTTATACTTCATTCAACAAGGAAGTTCCTATTTGACTATACCACAAAAGGAGAATAATTACATGGAAACCAGAGGGAAAAGAATTCCAGTCATGCAGATTGTCCGGCACATCGTACAGATTGCTGCCTTTATCCTATATCCGGGGCTCTTCGCCACCGCATTTCTTTCACTTGGTTCAATCATCCAGGCTGCCGTCGCAGGGACCTTTACGCTGACAGCCATGCTTCCCGACCTCTTCATCGTCGCTGCACTTTTTGCCATCACCTTCCTGCTCGGCCGTTTCTTCTGCGGCTTCCTCTGCTCGTTCGGAGCGATGGGCGATCTTCTGTGGTTCATTTCCAAACACACGATCAAGCCGAAGTTCCGCATCAGCCGCAAGGCAGATTCCGCTTTGAAATATGTGAAGTATATCCTGCTGGCAGCCATCATCCTTCTCGACTGGGTCTTCGGTCTTTTCAGCTTCAGCGGATCCGCAAGTCCCTGGACAGCATTCGCGGTTCTTGCCGTTCCGACCTCCTGGAGCCTTCAGATCTTCTCCATGTTTATTCCGGGACTGATTCTTCTGGCGGCCATCATGATTGCTTCTCTCTTCGTGGAACGTTTCTTCTGCCGCTACCTCTGCCCGCTCGGAGCTTCCTTCTCCCTGATTTCGAAAGCACGCATTTTCCGGATCCGGAAGACCCGCCGCAACTGCGGGAACTGCAGCCTCTGCACGGCCAAATGCTCCATGGGCATTCCCCTCGGTGATGTAGACATCGTCCGTTCCGGCGAATGCATCGACTGCTTTATGTGCACGGACGTCTGCCCGAAGAAAAATGCCGTGACCGATCCCCAGCCGCTCGTGACAGCGACCCTCGCCGTTGCCGCAACCGCCGGCCTCGTCTATACAGGCGATGTCTTCGGAAACCTGCTGACCCAGACCACGGTTACTTCTGAAGCAGCCAGCAGCGATTCAACAGATTCCGCTGCTTCCGGCACCATCTCCGGCAGTTCTTCCGCATCCTCCGGCAGCACGTCTTCCGCAGCCGGCGGCACTTCTTCCTCTTCGGACAGTGCGTCCGCAGGAACTGCTGATTCCTCTTCCGCAGCTCAGGACTCTTCTTCCGCAGCGGATACATCTTCTGCATCCGGAAGTTCCTCCGATGCTTCGCAGTCTTCCGGCCAGTATACGGACGGAACCTACACGGGAACCGGCACCGGCCTCCGCGGCACGACGGAAGTTTCCGTGACCGTAGAGAACGGAGTCATTTCCTCCATCGAAGTCGTCTCCTATCAGGACGACAGCCAGTATTTCAACCGCGCCAAGAGCACCGTTATTTCCGAGATCCTTGATGCGCAGAGCGTGGACGTCTCCACCGTCTCCGGCGCGACCTTCTCCAGCAACGGCATCATTGAAGCTGTGGCAAATGCCCTCGGCGTCGATTTCACCAACCCCAATTCCAGCATGCAGGGCGGCGGACGCGGTCATTGAATCAGACAACGGCCGGAAATATCCGATCAATCTGCAGGGCTTTATCATTCAGCGGCTCCCGTACGGGGGCCGTTTTTTTATGCTATAATACTCCTGTCAAAGGAGAGGAAAATGAACCCGAAAATCGAAAAATTTGGAGCCTTCATCAGCAGCCGCCTGCCGGAACATCCTGAACAGGCGAGAGGAATTCTCGAAGCGGCCTATTCGGCGATTCATTTCCAGGCAGGACATTTTCCGTCAAAGAAATTCCTGTCTTCCCGTGAATATCTCCAGTCGGAAACCGCCGGCCTTCTTACGCGCACGCTGAAGGATCCGTCCGATGCCGCTGTCGTCAACATTTTCCTGCCGTGCGAAATCTTCCATGCCATGGGGATTCCGATCATGGCACCGGAAGTCCTCGCCTGCTACGCCGTCAATACCGCCGTCGACACGGTGCTGGCCGAAGCTGCCGAGGCAGCCGGAGCACCGCAGACCCTGTGCTCCTATCACAAAGTCCTGACCGGCCTTGAAGAAACCGGCATCCTGAAAAAGCCGATGATGATTGCCAATACGACCCTGGCCTGCGATGCCAACCAGCTCACCTTCCGGCATCTTTCCGAAAAATGGCAGGTGCCGCATGTTGTGATCGACGTCCCTTATACCGTCGACGAAAGTGCCGTGGAGTACGTCGCCGGCCAGCTGCGTTCCCTGGCCGGAACCGCTGAGGAAATCTCCGGAAAAAAGCTGGAAGAAGACCGGCTGAAGGAAACGGTCGCCCGCAGCATCCGGACGCAGAACAGCCTGATCCGCAGCCTGAAAATGAGACCGTCCCGTCATCTTCCCGAGACCCTGACGCCCGAACTTCTGAACCTCCTCTCCGACCATATCCTTCTCGGTTCCGGCGAGGCGGAGCAGTATGCAAAGATGCTTCTTGGCGACCTGAAAAAGGCACCGGCCCATACCTCCGAAAAAAGAATCCTCTGGATGCATGTCCTTCCGAACTGGCAGGAATCCCTCAAGGAAATCTTTCAGGGGCCTGACAATCACCGGGTCGAAATCATTGCCTCCGATATGTTCTACGACAGCTTTGTCCGGATGGATCCGGAAAAGCCTTTTGAAAGCATGGCCCGGCGGGCCGTCTGCGGCAGCTTCAACGGACCCGGAAAGCGCCGCATTGACAGGACGCTGGAAATGGCAGAAAAAATGCAGGCTGACGGCATTCTGATTTTCTGCCAGTGGGGCTGCAAGGAAACCCAGGGAATTTCCGTCGAGGCAAAGAAGGCCTTTGAAGAGGCAGGCTATCCTTCCCTGATCCTGGACGGGGACGGCTGCGACCGGCGCAACGGAGGCTCCGGGCAGATCGTCACGCGCGCCATGGCTTTTGTGGAAGAACTGGAGGGCCGTTCATGATCACCTATGTCTGCAAGTACACGCCCGTCGAGCTGTTCTCCGCCTGCGGTGCGGAATTTGAAGTTCCGAATACGGAGGTCTCTGATTTCAGCTATGCCGAAACGCTGCTGCACAGCAGCCTGTGCTCCCATGCGAAACAGCTTCTGACCGCGTCCCGCGGTGCACAGGAAATGGTGCTGACGAGCTGCTGCGATTCGGTCCGCCGCGTCTGCGATGTCATCAGCGGAGGGAAGGAGCATCCCGCTTTCTGTCAGATCATCGATCTTCCCCATACCGACAGCCTCTGCGCCGTCGCCGGCCTGAAGACGGAACTGTTCCGCGTGCTCCGTCTCTATGAAGCATATTCCGGACATGCTTTCAGCCGGGAAAAATTCCTGAAGGCCTGGACGGAAAATTCCCATGAATGGAACGACCGTCAGCATGCGATGGCCGCCGGGCGCTTTGTCGCGCTGCTCGGCGCGCGCGCAGGAGACGGACTCATTTCCATGATCCGGAGCCGGCTGAGTCTGCCTGTCTTCGACCTGACCTGCGGCGGTTTCCGGAACCTTGCCGCGCCGCCCGAAAATGCCGCCGAACTTTCCGATGACGGACTGATGGAAGAATACGCCTCCGCCCTTCTTTCCCAGATGCCCTGCATGCGCATGACGGAAATCGGAAACCGGAGGGTGCTGACGGAAAACCCGAACCTGGCCGGCATCATTTACAACACGGTCAAGTTCTGCGACTACTACGAATACGAATATGCCGGACTCCGCGGCAGCGTCCAGGTTCCGCTCCTCAAGCTGGAAACCGATTACACGAAGACGACGGAGGGACAGCTGCTGACCAGGATTGAGGCTTTTGCCGAAAGGTTCCCGAAAGAAAGTGCTTCCGTTTCATCGAACGGGATCCGGACAGACAAAGACTCTGAAAAATGAAGCCGATCCTCTTTACATCGGCATCGACAGCGGATCCACGACGACAAATGCAGTCGCGGTCGGAAAAGACGGAAAGATCCGCGCATGGACCGTGCTGCGCACCGGAGCCCGGGCGGCAGATTCGGCGGAACGGGCGCTCCGGGAAATCTGCGACGACACCGGACGGGAACCGGAAGATTTTGAAGCCGTCTGCGCGACAGGCTACGGACGCGAATACATTTCCTTCGCGGACATGACAAAAACCGAAATCACCTGCCATGCCTGCGGAGCCCATTTCATGAATCCGGAAGCCCGGACCATCATCGACATCGGCGGGCAGGACAGCAAGGTCATCTGCCTTGACGGTGACGGAAGCATCATCAATTTCATCATGAATGACAAATGCGCGGCCGGCACCGGCCGCTTTCTGGAGATGATGGCAGGGACGCTGGAACTGGATCTGAAGGAAATGGATGCCCTCTCCCGGCACTGGAAAAAGGATCTGACGATCTCCAGCACCTGCACGGTCTTTGCGGAATCCGAAGTGGTTTCCCTCATTGCCGAGAATCAGGATACCGCCGATATCATCCACGGCCTGAACAAGTCCGTGGCTTCCCGGACTTACGGCATGGTGCGGCGCGCGCAGGGCAGGGCTCCGTTCATGATGACCGGAGGCGTTGCCTGCAATCCGGGCGTCGCGGAAGAACTGAGGAAGTTCCTCGGCGCCCCGCTGATGATCACGGAACACCCGGATCTGACCGGAGCCGTCGGAGCGGCCTTATCCGCGGCCGGAATCATCTGAAATTTCTGTCTGATCAGGGAGAACTGCAAGGAGGCTGCAGAACATGTGCGGAAGATTTTACATTGACGACGACATCACGGAAAAGATCCTGCGGAGGATTCCTTCCCTGAATCCGTCGTCCGTACGCGGACTTTTTCAGAAGGGAGACATTCATCCGGGCGATGAGGCTCCTGCCGTCGTATCGGAAGGAACGAACCTGGCCGTCCGGAAACTGCGCTGGGGTCTTCCGGGTTTTCAGAAGAACAGCCTGGTCATCAATGCACGCGCCGAAACCGCCGGACAGAAAAGCACCTTCCGGAATTCCCTTGCCGCCTCGCGCTGCCTTTTGCCGGCATCCGGTTTTTATGAATGGAATCCCCGGAAAGATAAGTTCTTTTTCAGCAATGAGGAAGGACTTCTTTTCCTGGCCGGTTTTTTTGATCCTTCCGGGCGTTTCGTGATCCTGACCGGAGCTGCCAATGATTCCATGCTGCCGGTGCATCCCCGCATGCCCCTGTTTTTTCAGCCGGAGGAAATCGCCGGCTATCTTCTGGACAGCAAAAAAACAGCGGCCTTCCTCCGTCAGGAAATGCCGCCGCTCCGGTCCGAAATTCTCGGCCAGACATCTTTTATATAACTGCCTGTCGTTTTCTTCTTTCCGCTTTCTTCTGTTATCTTCTGCCTGACGGATGCTTTCGCAGGCTTCGGCTTGACCGGCGCTTTCACCGGCTTCTGTCTGACCAGTATTTTCGGAGGTATATGGCCGCCGGCTTCTTTTGCCTCTTTCTGTCCGGCCGGTACTTTCGAAGGCTTCTGTCTGACCAGTACGGACAGGGATTTCTGCGTTGTGCTTTTCTTTTCCGGTTTTTTCCGGACCCTGTCAGGGTCAATCTCTACCGCTTTCGTCTTGTCCCTTGCAAAGTCAAAATAATATCTCTGGATCTTCAGCCAGTTTTCCTCATAAAGATCGGCCGCCTGATACAGTTCCTTATAATAGCCGAAAAGAATCTTCTTGACCTTTCCGTTTTCCTTCCGCACATTCTGAACCGAAGACAGGCTGCCCTTCTGCCGCATGTAGTAATACGTCGGATGCGGAATCACGCAGACGTTGCGGACATAGAGCAGGTACTCCAGGTTGAACCGCAGGTCTTCGCACCAGTCCAGATCGCATGAAAAATTCAGCGACATTCCCTTCACGATTCCGGCAAGATACATCTTGTTCCACAGAACGCCGTAATAGAAATTCGCCGGTGCCTCCATCATGCAGCCGACATACTCATTCCGTAAAATGAGACCGCCTTCCGCAATGTCTCCCTTGATCAGTTTCTTCCTGCCGACGATACGGTAGTAATCGGAGACGGCCATTTCGCAGCCGCTTTCCGTACATGCCGTAACCAGCCGCTCCGTCGCATGCTCCTCGAGATAATCGTCGCTGTCGACGAACTGCAGGTATTTTCCGCGTGCCCTGGCAATGCCTTCGTTGCGCGTCTCCGAGACACCCATGTTGATTTTCCGGTTGATGAAAATGAACCGTCTGTCGTCCAGCGCAAAGCGTTCCGTCTCTTCCGCCGTGGCATCGGTGCTTCCGTCGTTGACGATGATGGCTTCAAACTGCGTATAAGTCTGGCGGCGGATGCTTTCCAGGCATCTGCCGATCGTCTTCTCCGCATTGTAGGCCGGTATGATAATGGAAACTCCGGGCTTTCTTCCAGCCATCGCTCCTCCGCTCAGTATCTTTCGATCTTGACGATGCTGCAGTCCAGGAAAGCCTTCCCGCTCACTTCTTTCACGCTTTCGGGAATATAGATTTCCCGGAGGTTCTTGCAGCCGCGGAAAGCCCATGCCAGGATTCTTTCGGCACCCGGTTCGATCGTGACCGACTCCAGTTTTTCGCATTCATTGAAGGCATACATCGGAACCGTCTTCAGCGTTCCGGGCAGGACGATATGCTCGATCGCACTTCTGGTGAAGCAGTACTGCCAGGCTTCCTCAACCGTCTGCGGCAGGATCAGGCTTTTCAGATTCTCGCAGCCGTCAAACAGAAAGCCTCCGAGGATCCGTACCGAATCGGGAATCGTCACTTTCGTGATTTCCTTATGCCCTTTAAACAGATCATCGTTGAGCAGCGTAATGTTCTCGTCATCCGGAATGACGACTTCCGCATCATTTCCCTGATAGCTCATGGCGCCGGTCGTGCCGTCGTCGATTTCCTTCAGAATAAATTCTCCCATTTTCATCTCCCAAAAAAAAAGCCTTTCCCTGATTATATTTCGGAAAGGCTTTTTAAGCAAGTGCATGCGGTTTTCCCTGTGTTCTTTCAGTGCTGAAGCTTTGCCACGAAGAAGCTGCTGACCAGGTAAAGGATGAGACCGGCAACGGTAAGGACAAGTCCGGCAATCAGATAGACATTGCTGAATTTCGATGTCGTCCCGTAGATGTCCAGGACGCCCTTGAAGCAGGAGCCGACCGTCAGCGTGGCTATGCCGCAGTCGTAAAGATTCCTGTCCAGCCTGCCGGGATAATACGGATGCCCCGTAAAGGTCATGATGCCGAACGGGAGGGCTCCGCCGATCAGCGGGAAGAGGAACATCAGGGCCATGGAAGCAGAGTACACGTCATGGCTGAAAAGTTCATAGATGAATCCGAAGACCCCGCAGAATGCCGATACGATGAGGTAGCGTCGGAAGGTGACCGCTGCAAGTTTCTTATTCTCCGATGTATACAATGTCGCTCACGCTCCTTTCTTTAATGGTGCTGCCGTTTGTCGTCGGCCGGTTCACGACCGTGCCTTCAAAGACCATCGTCGAAGAACCGCCGCCGTCCAGGTTGTACGCTGTCTGCACTCCCAGTCCCTGCATGAACGATGCCAGCTGCGAGAGGGAAAGGCCTTCGCTTTCCGAAGTTCTGCCGTCGGATACGACAAATACGTAGTGCAGGCTGTCTATGATGCCGATGGCCGTTCTTGGATTCGATGCCATCGCCTTTCCGACTTCCTCGTCCGAGCTGACGGATACCTCTCCGTTTTCCACAAGCGCCGGGCCGAAACTCAGGACCTGCACGGCTCCGTCCGCCAGAAGCTGTTCTGCCGTGATGTCGCCCTCCTTGATGATGCCGAAGGTTCCGTCGCTGTAAATGACAAGGTCTTCCTGGTCGCTTCCTGCGGATTCCGACCTCAAGAGCTGTCCGTCCCGGATGACATATCCTGTTTCCTGCGAACCGTAGAAGTCTCCGTTGATGGCCAGGATGGCATTGACTTCCGAGGCAATTGCCGAGGTCGTCTCGGTCACGTTGCGCCCGTACGTTCCCTGTGCCAGAGCCGTCTTCAGATATTCAGCACTGCTCAGCGTCACATCCGCAACATAGACATTCGTATTCTCATAACGCTCGGTCGTGATCGTGATGGAAATGTTTCCGTCGCTGTACGTCGTATCGGTAACGACCGGATCCGACGAGGCCGTGCTGCTCTCTTCTGATGAACTGCTGCTTTCTGAAGAATCCGACGCAGAAGAAGCCGTCGCAGAAGAAGCATCCGATGCGGAAGAAGAAGACGATGAACTGTCAGAGGTCTTTGAGGAAGCCGTCACGGTTCCTCCGGAGACAGCCGTCGTGCTGACGGTCGATGCCTGGCTGCTGACAACCGCATAGGTTCTCGGGATCACAAAAGTATCGAGGAGAGCGTACGCCGTAAATGCCGTCAGGATGATGCCGTACAGAAGTCCGAATACGGGTCCTCTTTTTTTCTTTTTCTTCATGTCCCTCACGCTTTCATGAATCTGAATATGTTGGTGTAGATTCTCCAGGAATCCTTGATGGTATCAAAATGCGATGATCTGTTTCCTTTCTCATAAACGGTCACGATCGGCACCTCGATGATTTTCAGCCTGCGCTTTCCGTAATAGAGAAGCTGGTTCATTTCATATTCGTAACGCTCTCCGCTGATGCTGAGCATCCGTCCGATCATCTCGGAGGAAAAAGCCCTGAGTCCCGTCTGCGTATCGAAAACGGAAACTCCGGAAACCTTTCTGAAAACGAAGCGGGTAACCGTATTTCCGAACTGGCTTCTCAGCGGCACCTTTCCGGTAAAGCGCCGGCCCCCGATGACCAGGGCCTGGGGATTTTCTTCGGAGGCTTCCGCCACTTTCACGGCATCCTCCACGCGGTGCTGTCCGTCCGCATCCACGGTAACGACCGTCAGGATAAACGGAATGCTGTCACGGATGTAAGTGAGTCCTGTTTTGAGGGCTGCCCCTTTTCCGCGGTTTGTCTCATGCTTGAGGACGTAGGCACTGCGGGATACGGCTGTAAAAACTGCCCGGTAATCCGGACCGGATCCGTCGTCCACGACAACCGGGCAGAAGCCTGCTTCCGCAAGGCGTTCAACGAAATGCGGGAAATTGCGGTCAGGTTCATAAGCCGGAATCAGGGCGATTCTGATAGGGTGATTCATGGGCTGCCTCCTTTCGTGTATCCGTGTCTTTCTGCTTTTGATACCGTTATCTTAAACCGGAAGTGCGTTCATTTTTCGTCGAAAGGATGAAAAAAATGTGAAGGTTCCGGCTCAGGCGCGGCAGCTTTTTTCATCTGCTTTTTCCGGTGTCCTGCGGAAGATCACGAATTTCTGGACCAGGTAGCTGACAGAGAAGAAAACGCATTCCGTAAAGATTTTTGCAAGGAAACGGTTCCAGAGAAGTCCGTTCACCAGCCAGGTGACCAGTACCGTGTTTCCTGCCAGAATGCCGGATGCCAAAAGGAAATACTGGATGCCGGTCCTGACGGCACTGCCTTTGTGACGGAAGGTGATTTTTTTATTGAGGGTATAATTGACGGCTGCGGATACGAAGCGCGCCCCGATATTCGATACCGGAACACTGTACGCCCCGAATCCCTGCGTGGCCATGGAAAGAAGAAAGAACATTCCGTAGTCGACCAGGAAGCCGGCCAGCGAAGAAGCGGTAAAACGGATGAATTCAAAAAACCGGCGCATGTGCGGGCATCCTCCTTCCTTCAGGAATGATTCTGCTCTCATCATGAGCCGGTTTCTTGTTTTTTCTGTGTTTGAGATTTGTATTTTTAAAGTCCGGATTCAGTCTCCTGTTTCGGGAATGACCTCCTCCAGAATGTCGCAGGCATCTTCGATGCACCCCTGGCACGGACGCAGGACCGTTCCCGTCTCTATGCCCTTCAGTTCCCGGCAGACCGTCGCTCCGTTCTTCTCCCGGAACTTCCCGATAATCTGTCTGGAGAGCTCATAGGTCGACTGCTTGGAATCCGGTTTCTCCAGATTGGCCGAACTGTTCATCGCGCCGGCGACTGCCACTGCTCCGGAAATGGCACCGCAGGTGCCTTCCATTCCTCCCATTCCCCGTCCGAAGCCTTCCATGATGATGAACATGGTCTCCGGATCGACGCCTGCCTTTTCGCAGTAGGCGCAGGCAACTGACTGTGCGCAGTCGTAGCCCATGTCATGATACATCACTGCCCGTTCTTTTCCTGTCATCCTCTGTGTCCCTTTCTGTCCCGTCCTGATTCTCCCTGACTTCTGCCCGGCCGGATTTCCTGTTTATTTTTCCGGAATCATTTCCGCCAGCTCCGGGAAGATTCCCAGGCTCCGCTTCAGGATTCCGTGCGTGTACGCAATGAAGGTTCCGTAATTCGTAATCGGCACTCCCTGGTCTTCCGCGCAGTGATAGCGGTACACCATTTCGCGCTCATTGAGCATGCATCCGCCGCAGTGGATAATGGCGGCATATTTCGTAAGATCGTCCGGGAAGCCTGTTCCGCTTGAAGTCTCCAGGACAAAATCCTTTCCCGTAAACTGCCGCAGCCAGTTCGGAATCTTGACCGTCCCGATATCGTTGCACTGGCGGTGATGCGTGCAGCCTTCGGAAATGAGGACGGTATCGCCGTCTTTCAGGTTCGCAATGGCGGCAACTCCGCGGACGGCCTGCTCCAGCGTTCCCTTGAACCTTGCCATCAGGATGGAGAAGGAAGTCAGCGGGACATCCTCCGGCGTAACCTTGCTGACCAGCCCGAATGCCTGACTGTCTGTAATGACCAGGGCCGGTTTCTGATTCAGGTGCTTCAGGGTCTCCGCCAGGTTTGTTTCCTGCGTCACGACAGACACCGCGCCTGCATCGAGCACGTCGCGGATCATCGCCTGTTCGGGGAGGATGAGACGTCCCTTGGGGGCGGCTTTGTCGATCGGAATGACCAGCACGACAAGATTGCCCGGCCGGATCAGATCGGCAACCAGATGCCTGTCCTCTTCCGACGGGACGAGATGCGCCAGTTTTTCCTTCAGTTCATAGATGCCGTCTTTCGTTTCGGCACTGACATAGATTTCATTTTCCGAAGGTTCCGGATGTGTTTCCAGAAGATCGCTTTTATTCCAGACCGTCAGAGACGGAATTCCTTTTTCTTTAAAAAGCTCCTGCAGTTCCCGGTCGATTCCGCCAAGTCCCTTCCGGGCATCCACGACAAGGACGGCGATATCCGTCTTGTTCAGGACCTGCCTGGCCTTGCGGACTCTCATTTCCCCGAGTGTTCCTTCGTCATCGTACCCCGGCGTATCGATGATCATGACCGGTCCGAGCGGAAGAAGCTCCATGGATTTATAAACGGGATCCGTCGTCGTTCCCCTGACATCGGATACAACAGCGATGTCCTGCGCGGTGACCGCGTTGACGACGGAGCTTTTGCCTGCATTGCGGATTCCGAAGAATCCGATGTGTGTTCTGTTGCCGGATGGTGTATCGTTCAAGCCCATAGCACAGCCTCCTGGATGTCTTTTGCTGAATGACGGACCGTGTCCCGGCGGTCTCCCGCCTGACATTCCGCCGCCGGCCTTTTCCTGCCGGCTTCCTTAAATGCCGAAAATTTCTTCCGCCTTCTGCATGTTCCTGATGATTGCTACTTTGAACGGGCAGCGGCTTTCGCAGGCTCCGCACTGAATGCAGTCGGATCCGTGGTATTCCAGAGCCCTGTAGTGATCGGCGACGGTTTCCGGCACCATGCCCTCGGCCAGCGCCAGATTCAGGTATTTCGTCACGTCCCAGATGCGGATGCCCTTCGTGCACGGAGCACAGTGGCCGCAGTACATGCAGTGTCCTTCAATGGTATAGCTGGATGCCGCCGAAAGAACCGGGACATAATCCTTCTCTTCTTCCGACGCCTCCGAATAGGAAAGGGCTGTTTTCCACTCTTCCCTTGTTTTGCAGCCCGGGCATACCGAAACGGCAGCCGGCCGCGTCAGTGCATAGTGAAGGCACTGAACCGGCGTGAACGGTTTTCCGAACGGAGAAAGCTTTTCGCTCAGGATGTCCCCGCCGCCGTACGCTTTCATGATGTTGATGGCAATGCCGTTTCTCTCGCAGTATTCATAGAAATCGCGCCGTTCCCTGTTCTGCGCCTGAACGCCTCCCTTATAGGTATCGCCGTCCATCAGCGCATCGATTTCCGTCTCTCCGGAAATCATGTCGTAGCAGGGATTGACCGAGAACAGGATGACTTCGACTTCACCGGTTCTGGCTGCCTGCATCGCGGTCGTCGCACTGTGCGTGGAAAGACCGATGTGGCGGATTTTCCCTTCCTTCTTCATTTCCCGGACGTATTCCATGACCGGACCTTCGTAAATTTCCTTCCAGTCTTTTTCGCTGTCCGCGAAATGAATCATTCCGATGTCGACATAGTCCGTTCCCAGCTGCTCCAGCCGTTCCGGAAATGCCTTCCGGATCAGTTCGATGTCCCGTGTCCTGAGGTATTCGCCGTTCTTCCAGACCGAGCCGATATGGGCCTGCAGGATGACTTTGTCCCTGCGTCCCCTGACTGCTTTTCCGACTGCCCGGTGAAATGCCGGGTCCGGGGTGTACATCTCAAAAAGATTGCAGCCCTGGTCCATCAGCCACTGAAGTTCGCTGATAACGTCCTCTTCCCTGCGTCCCAGAAAGCCTTCGCATCCGATTCCGATGACGCCTGCCTTCAGGCCGGTTCTTCCAAGTTCGCGGTATTCCATCGTTTTTCCTCCGTTCGACTCTGCTTTCTGTTCCGTGCCTGTTCCGCCGTCAGCTGGTTGCCCAGAAATATTCTTCGTCATGGCTGTAGGCAATCTCCATGCCTCTCCTGCGGAAAAATGCCTTCAGCTTTTTCTTCAGGGCTTCATCCTGGTCCTCGCATCCGCCGCTCTCAAGGCGTTCGATGCGGCAGGTCTGCGCGCCGCAGGAATCCTGCAGATGGATCTTATAATCCAGTCCGTCTGCTTTCAGTTCTTTATTCAGTTCGACAATATCATTGATCCCGATAATTTTCATGCGACCATTATAGCATAAAACAGACCGCCGGCTATAAAAAACCGACGGCCTTAAACAGAGGAGGATCACAGGCCATCCCCATTTTCGGTTATGAGGACGCCTCCTTTCCGGCCAGGAAAGGCGTAAATTTTGCAAGGATCGAATCGCGGTCTTCGGCAGCTTTTTCGATGTCCAGATCACAGAGATTCGACATCGGATCCGCGCTGTAGCCTTCCGGAACGTTCTTGACCGCCCCGGTGCCGATGATTCCGTATTCGGTTGCATACTCTGCCATGGCTTCATCGGAAATCGCCCAGTCAAGGAAGGTATAGGCTGCCGGGCTGATCGTGCTCTTGTTGACCAGGCAGTTCGCCTCGACATCCCAGCCGCAGCCTTCCGACGGGAATACGACCTGGACAGGATTTCCTTCCTGCAGAAGCTCCGCACAGCGGTATCCGAAGGAAATGCCGATTGCGCATTCGCCTGCAGCAGCCATCTTTGCCGGCTTGGAGCCCGATGT
This sequence comes from Lachnospiraceae bacterium, assembly GCA_022647575.1. GTDB lineage: Bacteria > Bacillota > Clostridia > Lachnospirales > Lachnospiraceae > Chordicoccus. Next base: position 28,793 of record JALCKY010000011.1, read on the forward strand.
CGTGTAGCTCATGATGTTGTCATTCAGCTTCGTCAGGTAATCCCAGCCTTTCGTATCTCCCATGATCTGAAGGATTCCGTTGACCGTCAGCGTACCGGTACCGGAAGAAGTCGGATCCGGCATGACGATCTGTCCTTTGTACTCATCCTTCAGAAGATCCGCAAAGGATGTCGGAACATCCAGGCCGTCGGCCTTGCAGACATCCGTGTTGACCAGAAAAGCCGTCTCATAGGCATCATTTCCGACCCATTTTGCATCCGCATTCTTCGTATCCTTGAACTTGTCCAGAATGCGGTCGATGCCTTTCGGACTGTAGCCCTTGATCAGGTTGTATTTATCCAGCTGCAGCATGACCGAAGCGGAAGTTCCCCAGAAAACATCCGCAACCGGACTGTCCTTTTCCGCGATGGCCTTTGCCACGATTGTTCCGGTCGAATCCCGTACGACGTTCAGCTTGATGTCCGGATATTCCTTGTAGAAAGATGCCAGATACTGCTGCACCTGGTCGTCCTCCAGAGCGGTGTATACGGTCAGCTCGCCGGATGTCGCAGAAGAATCCGTCCCCGATGACGCTGATGCGGCATTTCCCGATGCATCTGATGATGTCCCTGCCGATGTGGCAGAAGAAGCCGTTCCGGCAGTAGCAGATGCTGCCGCGGAGGCTGTCCCCGATGCCGCTGACGATGCTGCCGCGGAAGCCGTATCCGATGAACGCACCGCGCATCCTCCCAGCATGGACGCCGTCATGGCAGCAATCACCGCTCCCGCTATCATCCCTGCATATTTCTTTTTTCTCATACTCCTTACCTCCTTCATTTTGCAGCGTGCAACAACTGTGCCTTCCCTATTCAATTCCCGGCGGTTTTCCAGGCATCCAGCTTCTTTGACATTTTCGCGTTCAGCAGTTCATAAACTGTCCTGACGGCGATATTGATCAGAAGGATCAGGACGGACATCGCGGCCGCGGAAGCATAATCTCCATTGTCATCCATGTTGAGGATGGCGATGGCTGCCGGCTTGTTCTGCGGCGTATAAAGAAACACGATGGCGGAAACGGTCACCATGGAATTGACAAAGAAATACAGGAATATTTCCAGTACGGCATTAAGAGACATCGGCAGAGAAACCTTGAAGAAAACCTTCCAGAAAGGAATGCTCATGGAAGAGGCGGCATTCTCATATTCCCGGTCCAGCTTCTTCAGGGCTGTCACGCCTGTCACGAAGGTCACGGAAAACATATGGATGATGGTGCAGAACACCATGATGGCCATCGTTCCGTACAGTCCGCTGAAAGAATTCCCGATCTCGATTCCCAGAAACGGAATCTGGATCCATTGCTTGTTGAAGAACATGATATAGCCGAGACCGAGCACCAGGCCCGGAAGAGCCATCGGCATCATGGAAAGGAAGCGGCAGAAGCTGCGCAGCTGCCGGAACGGTTTCGTTTTTTCAATGAGATAGGCAAACAGGAAAACAAGGACCGTCCCGAATGCCGCCGTTTCCAGCGACAGGCGGAAGCTGTTCAGAAAGCTGACTGCGCCGCTGCCCACCAGCTTTTCACCGAAGTCAAAATGCCGGAGCGTGAACGACATGTCGTTCGGCCAGCGCTTGACGAAAGCGGACATCACGACCGACGCGATCATGGAAAACGTACAGAACAGCAGCGCGCTGCCGAAAACCTGATAAAAGACATCCCTTCCGGCAGAGCGGTCAACGCGGAGGGCTACCGCCTTCGAGGAAAGTTCATTCTGTTCATTCTTCTTTCTCAGTGCCAGATCGATCACGAAGGAAATGAAAGCCGGGATCGTCAGCACGACTCCTACGACAGCCCCCATGGACATCTTCTGCTGTCCGACGACCTGCCGGTAGATATCGGTTGCCAGGACGCTGTAATTCCCGCCGACCACTTCCGGCGCGCCGAAATCCGTGAAGCTCAGCGTGAAGCAGACGATGAAGCAGTTGATCAGTCCGTAGCGGATGGAGGGAAGCGTGATCCGGAAAAAAGTCCGGGCAGGGGATACGTCCATGACCCTGGCCGCTTCATAGAGACGGTTGTCGGCATTGTTGAGAGCGACGGCAAGAATCATGAAAGCCTGCGGAAAAGTATAGAAGATTTCAGCCATGATGATGCCGTATTTCCCGTACAGGCCGATATCGATTCCCAGCACGTTCGTCACGAATCCTGTTTTCCCGAAAAGATAGACAAGGGCCATGCCGTGAACCATCGTGGGAATGAAAAGCGGAAGCAGCGCCGCATAGCGGTAAAAGACTTTCCCCCTCATGCATGTCCGGGTAATGCCGTAGGCATACAGAAGACCCAGGGCTGTTGAAATGAATGCGGTCGAAAGGGAAACGGTCAGCGAGTGCACGATGGAGCCGGTCAGCAGCGGGTTGCTGAAATAGGAGCGGAAATTTTCCAGCCCTACCCAGCTGCCCAGGTCATCCGTAAAGACCTGCCCGAACATCATGACCATCGGCATCAGGAGAAAGATGACGAACCAGACAAGCATCAGGAGGATCATCAGCCTCTGCAGAAAAACGTTCAGGTCAAACCGCTGTGAAATTGGTGTTTTCGTCCTTGTTTTCAAAATAGTAAAGTTTTCCTCTCTTGAAACGGATTGAAATGATTTCGCCCCGGGCAATCGGTCTTCTCTCGTACTGCTCCGCCGGAAGATCGAAGGAAATGCAGTCTGTGCCGGCTGCTTCTTTTCCGCTGTCGTTCAGTGCTGCCAGAAGTCGGTAGCCGTAGCCGTGAAATTCCACATTTACCACTTCCGCGCGGAACGAATTCAGCGAACCGTCCTGCACGATTTCGATATTCTCCGGCCGGCAGGCCTTGAGCTTCGTGCTGTTCTGCTCCAGTTCTTCCCTCAGGGTGCGGTCGATTCCGACATTTGCATTTCCGAGAATATCCGAACGGAAGAAATTGATCGAACCGATGAAATCAGCCACGAAAGCTCCCTGCGGTTTTTCATAGACTTCAATCGGGGTCCCCTCCTGCGTATGACAGCAACCTCGCCGTGTACGGCGACAGCACGACGTACACGAGTGACACATATCCGCACCTCTACGTTGGACTTGGGAAATGAAGGTATAGTGAAAAACAGCTGGTCGAACAGTGAGACCAGCAGCGGCTGGATGTGGAACGCAGCCACATCGACCCTCACCCTCAAAAACATGATCATCGTCGGTACGAATGAAACTGAATCGGATAAAGGCTCTTTCGGAATTCAGGGAGGGCAAGACATCAGCATCGTCTATGAGGGCGTGAACGTCGTCTGCGGCGGCACGTCAGAAAGCGGCGACAGCTGCGGCATTATGGATGAAGCGAATGTTGCGGATGGGCTTTCGCTCAGCGGCGGCGGAACGCTTATCGCCCTCGGCAGACAGGCCGGCGGCAGCAGCTGCGGCATTCGATTGCTTACTGGACGATGTAGATACCGGGAGGCCTTAACGTCAGCGGCGGAAAGGTCATCGCCCTTGGCGGAGATGCCGGCGGAAGCAATGCACCCTTCAGCTGCGGGCTGGAACGCATCAATAAAGTTTCAACTATTGACCGGCGGCGATGTTACCGCTGTTGGCGGAGCCGCAGCAGGCGACGGCAGCCTTAGCGCCGGCGCTGCAGCAGGCGCCGGAATCTCTGTGAGCAGCGGACAGCTTGTTGCCGTGGGCGGGTCATGCCTCCGGCACAGGCAGCGTCAGCGCGGGCGCTTGCTCCTACGGTACGACAACATTTTCCGGCGAGCGCAAATGTCGTCGCCGCGGGCGACGGCTACGGCATTGCCACATATTTGGCCGGTATAACTCCCGCCGATTTCCAGCTTGGCACAGCCGCTGCGGATACCGTGACCCTCACCGCCATGGGCGGCGACCGGCGCGGCAAACGGTAAAGGAACCACCACGGTTTCCGGACAAGGTCGTTCGCCTGCGACGGCGGCGTCCGAACGACCGCCGGCTCCGCCGTGCGCTTCCGCCTGGGCGATCCCGATCATCGCCGTGGCGCATGACGGAACCGTTTCAGGCTACGGCGACTTCGCCGACGGCTGGAACGCGGCGGTCGGCCTTGATACAAGCACAAATCGACCGCCGCCGTCAAGCTCTTCGCCGACTGGACGGCGGACCACGGACAACGATCATTCGGCACCAGCTTCGGCAGCGGCGTCGGATTTTATGACGGAACGACTGAAAACAGTGAGGGCGCCGTCTGCGTTCCTGTAGGCAAACATATTACCCTCGACCTGAACGGCTTTACCATCGACCGCAATCTGAATGAGCCCTGCAGTGACTACGGCGGATGGGTCATCGCCAATCTCGGCACCCTGAGCATATGTGACAGCGGCACCGGCGGCACCATTACCGGCGGCTATACGGGACGCAACTTGTCCGACAGCAAGAACGGCGGCGGCATCTATAACGCGGGTACCCTTACGCTCTCGGGCGGCACTATTACCAAAAACGCCGACGGCGAGAAGGGCGGCGGCGTTTACAACGCGGAGAATGCATCCTTCACCATGACCGGCGGTAAGATCAGCGCGAATCTCGCCGCGACGGGTGAGGGCGGCTACACCTGCGGCGGCGGCGTTTACAACGACGGGACCTTCACCATGACCGGCGGCGAGATCAGCGGCAACTACTCCTGCGACACCGCAAACGAAGACGGCGGCGGCGTGTATAACGCCGGGACCTTCACGGTCGGCGGCACGGCGAAGATCACCGGCAACGTCGCCAAGGCAGTCTACGATTACAGAACAAATTCCGCCTCCGGTCAGGACGGAATGCGTGCTTGCTTTCCCTTCACGTTTATTGAAGCCGCCGGGGAATTTTCCCCACGGCATACATCTTCTCTTCAAATTCAACGGAAAGCGGGAAGAAATCAATTCCTTCGCTGGGTTCCTTCGATGCTGTTGCAGTAGAAAGGACCAGCGTGTCCGCCGTAATGCATGAAGCAGCAGCCATTGGCCTGTTTGCCCACGCGTCCGATATCGACGGAAAGAGTCCCTTCCACCAAGTTCCATGGAATACGTTTTGTAATTTGCCATTTTCCACCCTTCTGCCCGATTGGGCGATCCTTAGTAAAAATAGATACCGTTACACCCAAAAAATGGGACGGTCATCCCGTCCCATCTTTCTTCATTATTTACGAAGCCCTAACTTTTCAATCAGAGAACGATAACGCTCGATGTCCTTGCCTTTCAGATATCCGAGAAGATTTCTTCTCTGTCCGACCATCTTCAGAAGTCCTCTTCTGGAATGATGATCCTTCGGGATGATCCTTCAGATGCGCTGTCAGCTCATTGATTCGCTCCGTGAGTACGGCTACCTGAACTTCCGGTGATCCTGTATCGCCTTCTGTCCTGGCGTACTCTTTCATAATCTGCTGCTTTAATTCTTTCGTAATCATTTTAATTCCTCCTTTGGAATCTGTCTGCCTTCGCCTGTCATTAAGAGCCGGCCCGGAGAAGCCTGGGTTCCGAATGAAGGTAACGGACTGTGCAACCTAGAAAGTATAGCATACCCCTTCCTTGAGAAGTCAAGGAAAAAGGCCCTTCCGTTCTTCTCATCCTTCTTCAGCTGAATTTTCAGCTCTTCGACGGACGGAAATTTCTTTTCCCGGCGCAGATGGCTAATATCCGGACCTCTTCTTCCTCGCCGTAGAGGTCTCGCTGCAGTCAAAAAGGAACGTCTCGACGCCGACGAACTGTCCGTCGACCGTCGGCTTGGTTCCGATGTCGGTCCAGCCCCTGATAGATTCTTTTCCCGATCCTCGTTTCCGAAGCATACACGCCGTTCGGCCGGCAGAAGCTTCGTCCTTCTCCGGGATGATGTTCGTCGTCGGCACGCCCCAGCGTCCTTCCGATGTGGTTGCCGTGCACGATCTCGCGCGTCACGAAGAAATCGTATCCCAGAAGTTCATTGACCTTCTCCATTTCTCCCTTTGCCAAATGATTCCGGATCCGGCTGCTGCTGATTTCGCCCTCCTCATCGCAGACCACCGGCACGACCTTCACGGTGAAGCCGTACTGCTTTCCGAGCTTCCTCAGCGTATCGGCATTTTCCTTCCGCTCATATCCGAAACGGAAATTCGGTCCGACCACGACTTCTTCGGCGTGCATTTTTCTCCGAAAGGATATCCCGGACGAATGCTTCCGGGCTCATCGTAATGATCTTCGGCGTAACGGACATTCCACCATCATGGAAATGCCCATCTTCTCCAGCATCATCCGCGCGTTCGCGCTTCGTCAGAAGCGTCATCGGGGCGATGTCGAAGGCGAAGACAGCCGGAATTCTTTCCGTCCGGCATCCCTTCACGGTCTTTTCAATCAGTTTCCGGTGTCCGCGGTGAAGCCCGTCGAATTTTCCGAGCGTGACTGCCGTCGGCTTTTCACTGTTCACTTTATCAAGTTCTTTAATCAGGATCATAGAAGTTTTTCACCAGACGAACCATTCCGTTATTTTTATCAAAGCGATAGATTCCGATGATTTTCCCGCGGAAGTATGTACCCGGACTTCCTGAAGATCCGGTCTTCCCGTTTCTCTTCCGGAATCTCAAAGTCATTTCCGTTGATCAGTCTATG